>NZ_JAKWJS010000001.1 GCF_022761115.1 Dyella sp. RRB7
GCAGAAATTGGCCTTGGCTGCTTAGCTCCACTTTTTACGTCCGCTAAAAGCGGGGGGATTACCGGATCACCCCGGCACGAACTATAACCAACACCAATAGGCGGACATGACCCCAACTACTCCAACTAACCCAAGTGAACACAACCCCTTTCAACTTCGTCTTGAGGCCGCTGCCGAGGAAGGATTCAAGTTGCGTTGCACAACTGCGCAGAGCACATGCCTCGCCAGCGCGAAGAAGACTGTTGAGGCAATCAAACTTCTGGCCACCTTCAAAGATCTCCCGAAGGTCGTTCATGCATACAACGTGATGTATGAGCGGCTTGTAGCAGAAGAGATGTCTGTCCTGAGCAGCTTCCTATTGACCGACCCGGAGGTGGACAGCCGGCCGGCTTCGACCGAAGTGCGGTCGGCCTTCGCCTCGCGTTTAGATGCAGTAACGAATTTCGTGCGCGCTCATTGGGCTACCAATGTCGAGACTTATCTACTAACGCAGGCGGTCTATCAGCAAGACGACCAGCGAAAGGAAGTGCTCGCAGCCAGATCCTCTGATCTTGAGGCACACATGCTCCAGGCGGCTTCCTGGCAGCGCGTTGACTTTGGCAACAAAGCTGAGGCCATCCTGAGAGAAAGGGCGCAGTTTCAGCTAAGTCGCGCCACCACCTTAGCAACTCAAAGCATGGACCGATCAGCAGCTGCGACCAAGAACCTGACTAAGGCCACAACCTGGATTGCATCACTGGCCCTCATTGCATACGGCTTACAGGCTTACTTTGCTTATAAACAGGCCGAGTACGCTAAGGGAGCCCTATATGTAACGATGTGCTCTGGCACTCCGGTCAATTCGTTGCAGCTGCCGGATATCAAATGCCCGGAGCCTGTAAAGCAAAACGTGCCGCAGACGCCTCCCGAACAAACCCAGGGGACGAGTGCTGGGTCGAGTGACGACCGAGTCCATTCGCAGCCATCAACGTTCCCGGCGCCTGCTACAAGCGCCGCGGCAGCGCTGGGTCGGAAAGGTCAGGCAAGGTAGTTGGTTGGCGGGAACGCGCTGCCGGTCGCGATCGGCAGCGCGGCACCAATGTCTGGTTACACCTTCCACATCCAAGCCGGCAATCGAATATGATGAAGGGGAGGAAGGGCGGCAGCGTTCATGGTTTTGGGGCGTGATTTCGCGTCCGCTGTAAAGTGACCACTTGCTTTCTGAACAAGGCCGCCCTTCCTCCCCTTATGAATACAGCGCCCCCAGGGTCACAACAGCTCTTCCGTCTGGCTGACGTCAGGACAATTGACCAGCTAGCACGTGCGCTCGGCGTTCCTCTGCAAATTTTTCAGGACGTCATTGCGTGCGAAGATCCCCAACAGATCTATGCCCTACACGCCATACCCAAACGCCATCCTCGAAACCCGGAGGATTACCGCATCGCGTGGGAGTGCCGGCAAGAACCCGTGGCTAGATCTCATAAGGCTGTGGCGCGAAGGCTAGATGACTTTGCTAGACGCCGACCGATCAGCTATCCGCATGCGGCTGTTCACGGCTACGTGCGAGGTGGTTCGACAAGAAGCAACGCCCAGCCGCACTGCGGCGCCCGTGTAGCTATTCGCGCCGACATTGAGAACTTCTTTCCGACCATTACGCTTGAGAGAATTGAAGCAATGCTGCGTACTATCGGTATGCAGGCTGCTCCCGCCAAGGCGCTTGCGCGCTTCGTGACAATCAAAGGCGCACTCCCACTCGGACTTGCAGAAAGTCCGGTGATCTCAAATCTTGTATGCCTAGGACTGGACAAGGACTTGCAGTCGTTGGCGGAAGAACGTGGCGTGAGGTATACGCGTTACGCCGATGACATCACTTTCTCTGGTGACGCAAATCTTCCAAGCAGGGAACAGCTTCGCGCCACTCTCGCAAAGCATGGCTTTCGGCTATCCGAGCGAAAATTCAGGAAATCCAAGCGCGGCCAGGCTCACTTTGTCACTGGACTAAGCATATCGGAGCGTGACTATCCGCATGTGCCGCGTAAGCTAAAGCGGATGCTTCGAATGGAACTACATTTCTGCGAGCGATTTGGCATTGGATTTCATGCAGAAAAGATCAACGAAGATTTCCGCAAAACTTATCTTCGCCTGGAGGGCATGGTCAAGTACGTAGCTTATATCGAGCGAAGGAAGTCGAAGGAGATAAACGACCAATGGCAACGCGTTCTTGCAGTCCATCGTGGTCCAACCTCGCACGCCAAGATTGAGTCCAGGAAGCGTGACGATCGGTTCGTTATCGCAGACGAAACTGAATTCACTGTTGATGGCGTTAAGTACCTAGCATTCTGCTGTGTCCGGATCGCCAACCTGGAAAGAGTTGAGGAGGCAATACAAATCCTTCTGGGTGACTACCTCACCAAGCCAGGAGCAAAGGGTGATTTAGATGTACTGCAGGCGGTGGGCATCCATTACACGGATGCGCACTTCGATCTTCGCACAAAAACCCTCGATTTGATGACTGATTTCCTTTCCTGGAGTGCATCAATACATTTCGCGCGCCTGGATAGCTCAAGCAAATACAAAGATACCTACCTCAAGCTCTTCGCCGACTCAATCAGACAGGAGCTCATCACTTCTGACGAGTGGACCTTACATATCCTTGTCGAGAGAAACGACAAGGTGAAGCTTCCTTCATTAACTCGGGTCATGGAAGCCGAATACCAGCGCGCGGCGACCGATGGCGCACGCCGTCCAAGTTCATTGCCTTCAGTTCAACGCGTTGAGAAGGCCAGTACATCATCACTTACTTTACCTGACTTCGTTCTCGCCACCTTTCGTAACTATGCGCAGCTCGTACCGGATGACCGCGTACTTGACTTTGAGCGCATTCGTGATCGTGTTCGGTATATACACGACGCTGACCGAGGCGTTTACTACACCCGCAAGAAGCCATTTGTCGGTATCGGCAGCGCATGATCTTCGCTCGATCACGAACCTTCAGCCGCCACATGACTGGCGCACCAAAGCTGAAGTACACGCTTTGCTTTGTCGCCTTCCCGTAAGCTCACTCCACCTATAACCAGAGGTCTCCGGGCAAACTAGCCCCAAGGAGACCCTCGATGCGCAAGAGCAAGTTCACTGAGAGCCAGATCGTCACGACGTTGAAGCAGGTCGAAGGCGGCCGGCAGGTCAAGGACGTCTGCCGCGAGCTCGGTATTTCCGAAGCGACGTACTACGTCTGGAAGTCCAAATACGGCGGCATGGAAGCCTCGGATGTGCAGCGGCTGCGGGATGTCGAGGCGGAGCACGCCAAGCTCAAGCGGATGTATGCCGAGCTGGCGATGGAGAACCACGCGCTGAAGGATCTCATTGCAAAAAAGTTGTAGACCCGGCGCACAAGCGCCCGCTTCTGGCTTGGTTGATGAGTCAGCACGGTTGGAGCGAGCGTCGGGCTTGCATGGTGATCGGCTTGTCGCGATCGACGGTGCGCTATCGGCGTCGACCGGATCGCGACGAGGAGGTCATTGCGCTATTGGCTGAGTTGGCGGAACGCTTTCCCGAACGTGGCTTTGACAAGCTGTTCCAGCTGATTCGACGCCGTGGCCTGGTGTGGAACCACAAGAGGGTATGGCGCGTGTATTGCCTGATGCAGCTTAATCGTCGTCGGCGCGGCAAGAAGCGCGTGCCCAACCGGCACCCGCTGCCGTTGGTCGCTGGCGAACAGATCAACGGCAGTTGGTCGATCGACTTCATGTCGGACGCGCTATGGGATGGCCGGCGTTTCCGCACGTTCAACGTCATAGACGACTTCAGCCGCGAAGCGCTGGCGATCGAGGTCGACTTGAACCTGCCGGCGACCCGCGTGATTCGCACGTTGGAGCGCACCGCGGCGTGGCGAGGCTATCCGGCCAAGCTACGCCTGGACAACGGCCCGGAGTTTGTCGCATTGGCATTGGCCGAATGGGCGGAGAGCAAAGGCATCGCCTTGGACTTCATCGAGGCGGGCCGCCCGATGCAGAACGGCTTCATCGAGCGCTTCAACGGCAGCTACCGACGGGGCGTACTCGACATGCATGTGTTCCGCACCCTCAGCGAGGTTCGCGAACACACGGAGCAATGGCTAGCCGACTATAACCGCGAGATTCCCCATGACAGCCTCGGCGGGCTGACGCCCGCCGAATTTCGTATCCAGAACGACCCGGCCACCTCCAGTTATTCGTGGCACTGATCTGAGGGTAGTCGACACACAGACTCCTAGAGATAGTATCGGTCGCTAGGCAACATCGAAGATCGAACTGGTGTGAATGGCATCGCCTTCAAAAAGGCCCAGCCCGCGTATGTGCTGCTCTGCTCGCGCAGGCTCACCTGTGAAGAGAACAACAGCTAGATCTTTCAATGCCCTTGTACAGCTCACATAGAAGAGACGACGCGTTCGGTCTACGACGGTCTCTTCGCCTGCTTCTGAGTGCTTTACATCAGTGTCAGAAAGCACTTTGAGACCGAGATACTTTTCGTATGAAAATTGGAAGTGTGTGCTTTCAGCATCATCAAGGACGACAAGCACCCTGTTGAATTCCGCTCCCTTGATGCCTTGCTGGGTCCCAAATGGCGAGCGCTCCGAAATATAGGACTGATACGCCAAGAGCTGGCTAGCATCGCATTCCAGGAACGCATCCATTGAGGCCATTTCCTTTTCGGTCTCATCATCTTCCGGCGTATCGTCGATCGCATCGTCATCGGCAGGCGCGGCTTGTGTAGGCGTGACGTTGGCCGGATCCAAATAGGACACAAGCCTGGGGTCGAGGGTCAATAGTTCCGAGGCGTACACCTTCCTCAGAAGATCACCAATCGTTGCTCCAGAATTTCCAACTATGCCTGCCGAAATTGAGGCAACGAGATCTCCAAGATCCTTCAGTCGTCCAGATACGTTCACTTGGGAGAGCGAACTCTTGTCGAGAAGCAGTGAGTGCGCCCTGATCAACCGCATCACTTCGAGCTGCCGTCCGCTGGAATGAGCTATGGCGACGGGTATAAGAAACTTAACGCAGGGCGAGATGGGCCATGCCGTGCCGTCCAGAAAGCCATCCTTAAACGCCGACGGGGCCTTTGAATTGAGAGCGGTATAAAGATCTCCGAATCCCAACCGCTTTGCAGCCATCTGGTGAACAATGACGAGGAGCTTCACACGTTCGTGATCATGGACTCCGGGACGCCAATGATCGTCCCCCGTTCGCACCGCCATCCATTCTCGAACCTTAGCAAGGTTGGCATCCCGTGTATCGTCCGCGGGAAAAATGAAAAGGTGCGCGGAGCCTTCAGGCGTCCCAACGACACCCTCAGGGCCGAGACGCTGACCAGGGACTTGAACAAGATCATCACCGGCGCGGCGGATAGCATTTGCGAGAGACAAAACCTTCTTTGAGCACCGGAAGTTTTCTGGTTTTGGTATGTCAGCCCAAGTAGGGTCGCCCTCAACTAATCCAATTCCGGTCGCGTAAATTCGCTGCATCGGATCTCCAAAGAAACCGAGGCAAAACGAAACATCCACCTCCCGCTCGACGATCTTTAGCGCCGTGACGACTTCGACAGTTGTGTCCTGACTTTCGTCAACGAACACGAAAGGGAACTGACATGCGAGAAGAGTTCGAAAGAGGGGCCGTTCGGCAACGAAATGCGGCACGATCTTAAGTATGTCGTCGTGACCCAAGATTCCTTTTGCGTAGTCGCTGCCCGTCCCGTATCGAAAGCTTTTGACCGAGACGATTCGTTGAGACTGGCGACGCAGTCGCTCCAAGTCCCGAGCATCCTTTTCCTTAGTCCGCTGCTGGACTCTTGGCCCGTAGGTTGCCTGCTTCTCAGCAAGCGCTTCCATTTTTTCAACGATGCGCCCCTTTACCCATATGCGGATGTCATCTTGGAAGGGTTTGATCAGGAGCCACATGAAGCTATGGATCGTCGAGACATGAACTAGCGGGTCGTTGCCTACGTCCTTCCAAATTTCCTCAGCCGCAATCTCCGTATAGGTTACGCAGGCGATGCGCTGGCGCATTTTCCTCAAACGATCGCCGTGCAACTTGACGACAGACGACAGTCCTTTGATCAAAGAAGTAGTTTTACCGGAGCCCGCGCCGGCTTTCATTATGAAGCTGCGGGGTGGAACCTGCCCGAGGTAGCCTCGGAGATCAATGTCAGCCTGAGTGTCCGGCTTGTTTGCACGGCTAATCATGCGCATCTCCCTGTTCAACTTCCTCAACAACAGGGCCAACACCGAGCAGCGCTGGCTCCAGCTCAATCCGTACTTCGTCCTTCAGCCAAACGAGTCCATCACGAATGTAAGTCGGGACAAGCCAGTCATCCTCGTCTTCGGTAAGGACAGCAAGCGCGAATCGTGTTTTGTCGAAGCTCTTCCTAGACACCCTTTCATGAAGACCTTTGGCTAGAGCGTGAGGATCGGCAGCGCCCCCCTTTACAATCAAACCCACCTGTTTCCTGGCCTCCGCTTGAGACCATCCAGGGTTTTCAAGACCAAAGTCCTCTTCGAGAGTACGTCCACACAGTGTTTCAGTTGCTCCGTTCCACGTAACTGCACGCGCAGTCTGGTAAGCCACTCGGACCTTCGCGCCATCTTCAAGATCGTGCGTTTTCTCTGCCTCCGAGGCGCCAAGCAGGTGCTCAACTATGAGCATTCCGGGGAGCCATTTGATGAGCGTCTGGTTTGACGTCACAGCTCCCTGCTCTTGCGGCAAACAAGCTTTGCCGTACTTTGTCTTTCGCACTGGAGCTACAGACCCTTCAACTCCGCCCTCTGCCTCCGGTGTAGCTTGCCCAGGAGCACCCTCTTCCACATCAGCTGGAACCTCAAACTCGTCGACATCGCCGTCATCATCAACGGCAACACCCTCCGCAGGAACAACTAGAGCGACACTGTCTATGTCGGTGATAACGAGTGTCGTCAGGCCCAGAAACTCGATGAGAGACTGGAAGCGATGTCCGAAGGCGCCTCCGACTTCCAAAATGCAGAGACAAGCGGAACGCAAAGTCTTTGCTACCTTCCGAATCATGACTGGCAGGAGCAAGCGCTCAACATTACCCTCGACCAAGATAGCCGCATCTGAGAAGAACAAATCGCAATGGGTGAGCTTTAGATATCGCTCCAGAAAGTCTCGATCGTCCGGCTTGGCATCGTAAAATGCAGACAGATTGAGCACTTCAGTCAACTGCTCCGTGCCAATTTTCTTGCGCCTGAAGTAACGTATCGGCCTAAAACCTCGCTCATAAAGAATATGCGGCGAGTGTGTTGTGATAACTATTTGACTACTGAAAATACTTCCGTCATCGCCTTCAATTTTCAACAGCTCCAGAATTTGGCGAATAAAAACCTGTTGAAGCTGCGCATGCAGGTGAGCCTCGGGTTCCTCCACAAAAATCAGATGCAATGGCGGCCGATTCTCCGTGGACGCCCATCTGGCTTGGGCGTCCAGGATCTCGACAACCATATAGATGAGATTCTTGAATCCGAGCCCGTTGTAACTATCGGGAAGTGTGGCAGCGTCGTCGCCATCGCCAAGTTGATAGTGAACCCGAGCGTCCTGGCTCATGACGTGGGCAGGGTCCAGCGCCGACATGATCTTCAGCCGGGGATTATTGATCCCGGGATAGCCCAGCTTGGCGAGTCGATCAAGAACTGGCTTGAATACCTCATCCAAGTGTAAGTTCAGCGCCTGCTCTGATTCGAATAGCGCCTTGAGGACCGTGTGATCGTCCTGCCGCTGACTGAGGTTACGCTTGTAGAAGCGACTCAGACGCTTTGATAGGTCCTCCGATCTGCCTCCGGCCTCTGGATTGGGGTCCGCGAGGTGTCGCTGTGCCCCCAGATTGTCGATCTGAATAAGTGACTTTAGGATCGCGCCGCCGCCGGGTTCTCCACCCAATTCATCAGGGACGTAGTCACCGATTTCACGGAAGCCCTGGTCAAACTTCGTGCGATCCAATATGAAGTAGCGCAGCTCGAATGCGCTCTTAAACTCTCGTTCGAGATAGTCCGTCATGGATCGCGGCCAAGGAACATACTTCGACCCTTGGGGTAGTTCAGCAATCTGCTGAGCGCCGCTAGCCTTGGCCTCCTGGTAGGTTCGGATAAGCTCGACGAAGTCGCGCGCCGCCAAAGAGACACGGATTCCGACTTTGGTACCCTGCCACGCCGTACTTGGGAGCAAGGGGATCACCAGATATAGATCGGCTGCCGCAACCTCAAACCAGAGGTCAAGGTCTATGCTCGGAAGCGCAAAGCCCTCTGGAATCGGGTCGTCCAGATTGAAATTTCCGGCGTCATCGAATGCTTTCCAACATGATGAACTAAAATCGTAGAGGTTAAAGCGATCTTTTCCAGCTGCCATGAACGCATGAATGGCTTGAGTTGCTGACGTTTTACCGCTGTTGTTGGATCCTACGAAAATCGAAATGTCCCCATCCAGCTCGATATGAGCGTCCTTGAGGCGCCTGAAGTTTCTTAAACGATAAGAGTGAATATGCAAAGCAGCCTCCTTGCTATTTATTTTCTCTAACGTACAACGACCATTCGGCGCAGTCGATATATCAATCGGGGTCTACGTGCGTCTCCGAAGAAGTCGAGGCTGCCCGGGATTATGGCGGCGTTGCGGCGACAAGCTCTCGACGAAGCCCAACCCCAATTTGCTCGTCAGGTAGCTATTGGTTCGACAACCACGAAAATATCGTGGCATTGGGATTGCAATGGCTTGTCGGCTCGCGTTCTTTCCATCTACCCCAAACGGAAATGTCCAAGAAAAAGAAGAAGATCAGTGGAAGCACACATAGAAGCCCCCGTCGAATAACGAGCTGAGCTGTCCGCCAACGGAAGGTCAATGACCAACTTGCAATAGCTGCGTAGCAGACTCCGAGGCCAGACGAGCACAGGCCGAGCGTGACCATGAGACGCCACCAGTGATTTCCACACGTGTAATACGACGTTGTAGCGAGGCTGCCAGCAATCAAAGTCAAGCCTGAAACGCAGCTTCGCGTAAAATCCAGGAAGTCCTTGGATTTTGTTCTGATCCACCTATGCCGGAGTCCCGGGGAGGCGGCCAGAGCCCCCCGCAGATTCTTTAGAAAGCTACGAGCCCCCTCGTTGTGCGGTATTTCGTTCTCCAAGCCTCGCCCCCTTCAGTGGTTCTGCCAATCTTTTCGGCAGCACCGCAGATTTATTAACGTCCGGGCAAGAGCGTTTCCGAGATTTCGTCTAGGTGGTCACCAGGCCAGAATTTGCTGTCAGTCCAGAGCGGACGCCCCGCACGCGTACACACCTTGCTTGCCAAAGCGAGGTCACTCTTTATAAAGACAACGACTAAATCGTTGATCCTGCTATGGGCACACGTACTCTGATCTTCGGCCGCAAGCAACGTGTGTACATGACCTGTCCTTGCTGCACAGACTTTGGCTTTCAAAGCCACACATACTTTGCCGTCATGCCCATGATGGGCATGACACCGATGCCCTACTCACTGCAACGATCGATATTGCCAAGATCACACCTTGCGATTGGGGACCGCATCCCTTATGACGCCCCAGCGACAGCAGGACTTTTGCTATTGATTGTGGCCATTGCCGGATTTCTGCCAGCGAACTGGCTTATTCATCGCCCTATCTCACCGACTACCTTCGTGCACGGACAACGATCTACTCACGAGGACCACAGCGAGCTCCAGGTGGCTGGAAGCTCGCTATGGTACGGGCTAGAAGCGGTAGGTCAAATCGACACCAACCGTGCGCGGCTGGTTGGTGACGATGCGATTGAATGCCGCGCTTGGCAGGCACTCTTGAAACAGGCTTTCCAGTTGAGCGCGCTTGTTGAACACGTTATTGGCGAACAAGGCAGCGTCCCAGCCGGCACTGGATTCAATGACCACTCGCATATTGGTCAGATCATAGGCCGGCAGGCGGATGAACTTGCCATTCAACGAGTAGCCATAAGGGAAAGCCAGGGAATATCGATGGCTGACATATGCAGTCTCCAGCAGCGCCTTGAAGGTGTAGACGTTGGTGAGATTCTTGGAATAGTCGAGGATGACGTTTCCAGTCACGGGTGCCACGTCGGATAGCGTATGCGTTGGCGTGATTTGCCAGTGCACACCCGGATCCACCCATGCGTGGGTGTAGCTGCCGGAGATCGCCGCTTCGAAGCCGCCCCCAAGAATGGCGCGCGTTTCGATTTCGCCGCCATAGATTTCCGCGCGATTACCGTTGATGTTCAAGGCCCAGTCACCAGGGAGCGCTTCGAGCTGGATATCACGCCAGTTTTCGTAATAGACACTCGCATTCACGGTCAGTCGGCGATCCAAGAACCGAGCCTTTTCGCCGATTTCGTAGCTCCACACCGAGTCAGGTTGGTAACTGGATGGCCATTTACCTCCGGAAAAGTCATACGGGGCGAACACCGCGCTCCAATAGGCCCCAGTGGTCGGATATCGGGCGTTGCCACCGCCCGGCCGTGAGCCCTTTGCCACAGTCCCATAGACCATCAGGTCGTTGTTGAACTGATAGGCAAGATTGAATTTTGGGTTGAAGCCCTCACCTGACTGCGTGATAAGGCCAGAGTCGGATGGCGTCGCTGCCCCCAAGGCCGATCCCCAGCCGCTGATTACCGAAGAGAATCGATAATCGTAGTGGTAGAAGCGCACGCCGACATCGGCTTTGAGTTGACTACTGAAGTCGTATGTCGCATCGCCGAAGATCGCATACTGGATGAGTCGGGTCGGGGATTGCGCATCGAACCAATGAGGCGTCGTCGCCGGCGCGAAAGTACCGACGTCCATGTAGGTCGAAGGATTCTCGGTTGTTCCGTTGAAATTCCAAGTGGCGGAGTAATTGCTAAAGAAGACGCCGCCAACCTCGTTCAATTTGCCGTCGCCCTTGGATGCGAAGCGAAATTCCTGACTGAATTGCTCAGAGGGATCATCTTCGTGGCCGTAGACCGCACCGCTTCCCGTAGGACCGTAATAGCCAGGATTGGGGAGGCCATAGTTTGAAGCATAGGTCGCCCCCGTATTCGGGTTATTGAAATCCTCGCTGGCATCTTCGGTTTGTGTCGATCGGCGGTGCCAATACGCGGTGCTCGAGGTCACGTCGAAGGCGTCGAAGCTGTAATTGACGTTGAGGCTGAAGATATTGATCTTGTCGGTCAGCGGTTCAGCGATATCGAAGGGCTGATAATGCGCTTCGGTACCCGGAACGCTGTCATAGGCGCTGATGCCATCCTGCCGGCTGTTCTCGACAAAGAAAGAAGGCGTGATCGACAAACGGTCGGTCGGCTTCCAAAGCAAGGTGGCCCGAAATCCATCGAGCTGTTGGGCGTTCGAGCCGGGATATTCCTTTTCAATGGGGGCGGCTTCTACATCGCCGCGTATCGCGCCATTGGTACTCACTAACGGAAACGGGTTGGCGACGATCCGATCGATCCAGCCACTGGTGTGTGATTCCGTCGCCACCAGACGAAGCGCGAGCTTGTCTTGCATCAACGGAATATTGAGCATCACATTGCCATTGTGATTGAAACCTCCCCCGTCGGTTCCCGATAGCGTGCTCTGCGCCGAGCCACCGAACGCCGTCAGATCGGGTTGATTGGTGATCAATCGCACCGTGCCACCCATCGATCCCGAGCCATATAGTGTGCCTTGTGGTCCACGCAGCACTTCGACGCGACTCAAGTCATACAGCGTGGGATCGATCACCACCTTGCCGTTTTGCGCCGCGGCCGGAGCGGTCAACGGAATGTCATCGAGATAAAAGCCGACCGTCGGCGAATTTCCGCCGCTGGATGTCATCCCGCGTAGTTCGATCTCGGTTTGGCCAGGTCCTTCGCTCTTCAGCGAGACGCCGGGCGTCGACTGCGCCAGAGTACTGAAGTTGGTGATGCCGCGGTCCTGCAAGTCGTCGCCACTGACGGCCGTGATGCTGACTGGCGTCGTCTGAAGTGTGGAAGCACGCTTCTGCGAAGTTACCACCATTTCATCGAGCGTTTTCGCACCATCGGTAGTCGGGACAGTGGCCGACTGAGCATGCGCCTTCAGAGAGAAACCTGCTGCCGTAACGCACAATAAAGTGGCCGCCACTATTTTTTTACTCGATCGCGCATTGGGTTTACGCGTGCATCCTCCGGTTCGCACGGCTCGATCGTGTCGCCACATTGCCGTATGGGAAGCCAATAGCTGCTTCCGGCTCCCCAACGCGATTGAAGGCACCAGAACGGATGCCTCACTGCCCTTCAAGACACCACGGAAATCGCTGCACCCATCACTGGTCGATTTCAAATGGACTGCTGAATCAACCCGCCCACTCATCCCCTTCTCCCCATGTCAACCTGGATCGAAGTTAAAGTAGCGAGCTGTAAAGTTGCTGCAGCACAGTATCGGTGCAGCGTAATTACTTCGTAAAACCCGATGCCCCCATTTTTGAGTAGCCCGGTCGTATGCCCCACCTCGGTACACACTTTGCTTGTCAAAGTGCTTCTATCGCAGAAGAGGCTATTTGGCTAAGTGTTTGATCTAGTTATCGCGGCGCGTTGCCGGAGCAGCTTGCCAGAGGGCGAGTAATAGAGAATGACGTGGCGGCAAGCCATAGCTAGCTGCGCCGACGTCACTTCCTGCACCTCGGCCCCGTCCGCCCCAGAAGAGGCGACTACCGCTTCCGCCATGATCACCGAGCAGCGGCTCTCTTGCGGTTTTTTCGCCTTGAAGACTGCGACACCCGCGCACTTCCAGTCGTTGATGGAACGGCAGGAGATATGGGGACGTCTCAACCCCAGCCACTTTTCACCGGCAACCTGCGCAGGGATACGGCCGTGCGTTCCAGCGCGTCGCAGAAGGCATCATCATCGTGCAGCGCGCTCAGCGCCAGGCGGACATAGTTCGCGCCGACCCCGCCAAATAACGCTCCGGGATGTACCAAAATTTTCGCGTCCTGAAGCAGATGGTCCGAGACTTGCCGGGAAGTGCCCAGGCCCGAGATGTCGAGCCAGATCATGAGTCCCGCCTGTGGCGGCCGAAAACGCACTCCTGCAATCGCACCAAGCATGTCGGCAGCATACTTGCGCCGTCGCTCATACTTCTCGATATACCCGGCGACGAAATCGCGATCGCGCAAGGCAGCGATGGCCGCCTCCTGCGCAGCGGTGTTGGTCGCCCCCAGGATATTGACCGCCGTTGCGTGCATGACCTCCATGATCTCGGGCGCGGCCACCGAGTACCCGACACGAAAGCCGCTCATGGCCATTCCCTTGGACATGGAAAAGAGCGTTATGGTGCGCGCACGCATGCCTGGCAATGTGGCAAACGTCACCAACTCCCGGGCGTCGTAGACGGTGTCCTCGAACGCCTGGTCGACGATGGCCAGCAGGTCGTGCTCCAGTACGAGCGCGGCCAACCGTTCCAGCGTTTCCCGGCGATGAACCGTGCCCGTCGGATTGTTGGGCTGAGTGAGAATGATCAGCTTCGTCTTGGGCGTGATCCGCGCCCGCACCGCTGCCACGTCCAGCTCGAAATCACGATGAGGATCGAGCGGTACGGGCACGCTAATGGCGCCCATCAGCTCGGCGTTGCGGAAGTTGCTTGGATAGCTGGGAACGGGATTGAGCACCTCGTCACCGGGAGACAGGATCACCTGCATGGCCTGCCAGAGGCCGGCATCGGAACCTGGGGTAACGATCACCTCGCGGTCCGGATCGACTTCAAGGCCGTTGCGAGCGGCGAGTTTGGCGGCAATCTCCCGCCGCAAAACGGGCGAGCCGATGGGCAGGCTGTAGTGCGCGCCGTGCTGGTCCAATGCCGTCTTGGCAGCCGCAATGACATGCTCAGGCAGACAAGGGTCGGGAAAGAACGGATCCGCCCAACCCAACATCACATACCCTTCGGCCATTCTGTCCTGGAGCGTCTTGTAGTCAGCGCGCAGTACGGAGGCGAAATGCGGGTTCAACCGCGCGATGGGGGTCTTATCGGTCACGGATGGGCTCCTGCTCAACCCGCCATGACAGCAGGCCGAGCGCCACGACTATGGCGAGGGCGCACAGGCTGGCGATGCCAAGTCCGAGCCCGCCATCGCCGCCGCCCGGCATCAGGCGCGACAGCGCGACCACCCATGTCGGACCCAGCCCCATGCCGATGACGGCGCTACAGATGTTGCAAAGCGCGATGATCGTGGCGCGGTATTCATTCGCCACGGCCTCGGACAAAAAGACGTTCGCGGCGACGAAAGCGGATACGGAACCGAAGACCCACAGGGCCGTGCCAGCCAACAAGGCGCTCGACGAGCCGGCCAGGAACAACGGCAGGCTCAGCAAACAGGCGCCATAACTCAGACGCATCGCCCAGATGCGCGCGGGCAGTCCACGCCGACGCGCGAAGTAATCGGCCAGCCAACCGCTCGACAGACAGCCGGCGAGTCCACCGCACGCCAACATCAAGCCGATCAGTTGCCCGCCACTGTCGGGGTGAATGCCATAGGCTCGCTCAAGGTCGGCTGGCAGCCATGACAACAATCCGTAGTCGCCGGCCGCCACCACACCGACCGCCAAACAGGTTCGCACCACGCGCGCCCGATTCGCCACGCCGACGCGCGCCAACGTAATCAGACGCCGCGCGCCACGCAAGCCGTGTCGCGGAGGCTCGCGGACGCTCAGCAACAACAGACATAGCGGCAGCCCGGAAAATCCAGCCAAGAGCATGACATTGCGCCAGGCGGGCAACTCCTGCAGCAATGGCATATTGGTCAGCAACCCATGCTCTACACCGGCCAGCAGCAGCCCCCCGAGACTCAGGGACAGTCCCCCGCCCAGCACGGCACCGATATGAAAGACGCTGAACGCCCGTCCGCGTTCCCGGGGCGGAAAGCTATCGGCGATCAGCGACGTCGCGGCCGGCATCAGCACGGCCTGCCCCAGCCCGACCAACATGCGAGCTACAAGCAGTTGTGCGAAGGTCGTGGTTACCGCACAGGCTGCCGTCGCTGCACACCACAACGCCATGCCGGCGATGATCAGGTTGCGTCGATTCATGCGATCGGCAACGCGGCCCAGCGGCACGCCGAAAAACGCATACAGCACGGCAAAACCGCCACCCATGATCAGGCTGACAGACCCATCGGTCAGGGCAAAATCGCCCAGGATGCTGCCCTCGACCAGGTTGATGATGTAACGGTCTCCATACGACAGGAGAGCGGCGAGCGACAGCATCGCAACGATGAACCAACGTGATACAACGCCAGGATAGCGATTCGCTTTCCGGGGAACGGCGACGTCTACCGATAGCGCCATCAGCCGATCGCCATCGCGGCCAAGTGGCCGAACCTGAGACTCAGGCCCGGGCCGGAGTGCGTGGACACATCAACATGAGGGAAGCGCCGGAGCTTCGTACCAGCGTCCAAGTAGATGTTCGTGCCTGGATGGCGTCGCTTGCCTTCCGCCGTTGGAAGCCGGGAAATAACCATGGCTATGCCACCACCTTATGCTCGTAGTACGGGCGGAAGCGGTCGTCGAGGATGCAAAGCGTCCCGGTCGATCATCTGCCGTCCCCACGTGAAAATTGCAATGTCCGTCGCGGGTTGCGGATTCATCTTTCAGATCATCGCCGGGTTGATGCTAGCTGTTCAGGTGAACGTTCGTTTCTCTGCCCTCGGGCTGGCCGTGTTCACCCTGCGGGCGTCGCTCATGCTCCTGGACTTCTGGCGACTGACCGGACCGGCGTACCGAACCGCCATCAGCGCATGGCAGACAAACCTCGAGCTGACTGGCACAGTGTTGAGCATAGGATTCCACTCAACCCATCACTGACCTTTACATCTTAGAAGCAAATGAGGATGCCATGAATTCCCCCACCGAAATCACAGTGGTCGCAAAGATCGTCGCCGCCCCCGGATTCGAGGCCCAGGTGGAGCAAGCGCTTATCGAACTGATCCCACCCTCGCGCCGTGATCCAGGCTGCCTGCAATACGACTTGCACCGCAGCACCGAAGCACCCCATGCGTTCATGTTTGTCGAGCGCTGGGAAAGCAAGTCACTGCTGGATGAGCACTTGGCTACCCCGCATCTCGCAGACTATCAGCGCAAGGTGGAAGGCATGATAGAAGCCTGGGAGCTAAACCTGATGGAGCGCATTGCTTGAATGGCGGCGGCATCAACTTCACCTCACGCTGGAGACCATCCATGGCTGCTGCTCATACCCTAATGAACGGTCCGTTCAATGGATCGGCCCGGCTTGGTGCGGTTTGACGCCATACACCCGTCAGGCATGTTGCACAGGCTATCCGTCCGCTCGCGACGCAGGCGTGCACGGGTTCGTCGCCATGCGCGTCTCGCCATAAGTCCGGCAACCGTGCTTCGCGATATGTCAGCTGCATCTTCGCCGTAAGCTCTCGTGGGGGCTGTAATGCCAGCCTTGGGTAGGAAGCGAACATTCCCAGCCTTACCTATGAGACTCCACTTGACGGCGGTTCGCCACGGTACGGAGCGCCTCACGATAGGCCTGCCCAGGAATCCTTGGATCGACTTTCCTCCACCAAGGCTTCGATATCCGGCGGGAAGAGCCACCTAGAATGCGCTCATACGAATGATAGATGTCTTCGGCGATGGCTTTTCGCCGATAGACCCGCATCGAGTTGTGAAGCTTGATTCTGCTGATCGCGATCCGGAAGGCTTGCGCCAACAGAAGCAAGGCGACCGCAGCAACGGTTGTCACAAACATGTCGGGCATCGATGCATTCCCTCTTCGATTCTTCCAGCTATCCCAAAGACGGCGGAGCCGAGCTTCGCATACTCAAGAATTCAAGAGCTGGTGACGCCTGTGGCGCTAATCAAGGGTGCACATGATCCATACCACTCAACTGCCAAGCTCACTCCTGGAACGGTCGCTCGCCCAATGATTCGACCAGGTAATCCAGGAAGGAGGTGATCCGCGAGGACAGCGCGGTATTGCGATAGTAGACCGCGTTGATTGGCTGGCGGATATCCAGTGTCTCGCGCGGGAACAATGGCACCAGGCGACCTTCCCGTCGGTCCTCGCGGGTCATGAAGTCGGCCAGGCAGACGATGCCTTCACCAGCCAGCGCCAGTTGACGCAATGTCTCGCCACTGGACGACGATACCGTCGGCTGGATGTGCAACTGGTCGTCGTTGCGGTCGCGCAGTGGCCAGTCGTTGAGCGATTCGGGCTGGTTGAAGCCCAGCAAGGCGTGATGAACCAGATCATCCACGCGCCGGGGCTTGCCGCGATTCTCCAGATAGGCCGGGCTGGCCAGCACGCGAATACGACTGCTGCCGAGCGGTCGCGCATGCAGGGTGGAATCCTTGAGCCGCCCGATGCGCACGGCGACATCGGTACGGCGCTCGATCAGGTCGGTGATGCCTTCGTTGCTGTTCAATTCCAGTTCCACGTCCGGGTAGCGGGCGCGATAGCCGGCCACCATCGGCACCACCACATGCAGCATGAACGGCGTGGCCGCATCCACCCGCAAGCGCCCGGCGGGGCGTTCCCGGCGGGCGGCCATCTGTTCCTCCGCATCCTCCACCGATTTCACGATCTGGCGGGCCCGCTCAAGAAAGGCGCGGCCTTCCTCGGTCAACTCCAGGCGACGTGTGGTACGTCGCAGCAACGTGGTCTGCAGCTTCTCCTCCAACCGCCCCAGGGTCCGGCTGGCGCCGGAGACGGTCTGGCCCAGCTGCTCCGCCGCCGCCGTGATGGAACCCGCGTCCATCACGGCGATAAAGGTCTGCAATTCATCCAGGGTCGTTTTCATTATTGAATTGAGATCAAATATGTTTTGTTTATAGACGACTTTTTCGGCAAATGTAAGGCCACCACACTTCGCATCCTCTCCCCTTTTAACTGGATGCCTGTCATGCCTATTGCCCTGTTGGCGCTGACCCTCAGCGCTTTCGCCATCGGTACGACCGAGTTCGTCATCGTTGGCCTGATTCCCACCGTCGCCACGGATCTGGCCATTACCCTGCCTTCGGCGGGTCTGCTGGTCAGCCTGTATGCGCTGGGCGTAGCCATCGGCGCGCCGGTGCTCACCGCGCTCACCGGCCGCATGCCGCGCAAGACGCTGTTGCTGGGACTGATGGCGTTGTTCACCATCGGCAACCTGGTGGCGTGGCAGGCGCCGGGTTACGAGTCGCTGATCGCGGCGCGCGTGCTTACCGGCCTGGCCCACGGCGTGTTCTTCTCGATCGGCTCCACCATCGCCACCAGCCTGGTGCCGAAGGAGAAGGCCGCCAGCGCGATTGCGATCATGTTCACCGGCCTCACCGTGGCGCTGGTCACCGGCGTGCCGCTGGGCACGTTCATCGGTCAGCACTACGGCTGGCGCGAGACCTTCCTGGCGGTGTCTGCGCTGGGTGTGATCGCCTTCATCGGCAGCCTGATCTTCGTACCCAACAACATCGCCAAGTCGGCGCCGGCCTCGCTGGCGCAGCAGGCCAAGGTGCTCAGCCAGCCGCGCCTGCTGATGGTCTACGCCAAGACCGCGATCGGCTACGGCGGTTCGTTCATCCCGTTCACCTTCCTCGCGCCGATCCTGCAGGATGTCTCCGGCTTCAGCGCCAGCTCGGTGGGCTGGGTGATGCTGGTCTACGGCGTGTCGGTGGCGGTGGGCAACCTGTGGGGTGGCAAGCTGGCCGACCGCCACGGTCCGATTCCGGCGCTGAAGATCATCTTCGCGCTGCTGGCCGCGGTGCTGTTCGCACTGACCTTCACCGCCCACAGCCAGTGGCTGGCGCTGGCCACGGTGTTGGTGTGGGGGGCAGTGGCTTTCGGCAACGTGCCCGGCCTGCAGGTCTACGTGGTGAAACAGGCCGAACGCTACACGCCGCAGGCGGTGGACGTGGCCTCGGGCCTGAATATCGCCGCCTTCAACCTCGGTATTGCCGGCGCGGCCTGGGTCGGTGGCCTGATCGTCGCGCACCTCGGCTTGATGTATACGCCATGGATCGGCGCCCTGGTGGTGCTCGTGTCGCTGGGCATCACCACCTGGAGCGGCGTGCTCGACAAGCGCAACGGCTTCGACCCGCGTGCCGGCGGTTCGGTAGTGGTCGGCCACTGAGACGTATGGCGCGTCCGCCTGGGACTGAGTTGACGCATTCCCCCGCATGGCCGGCACGGCACCCACTCGCGCGACGCGCCAACATCATCCCCGATAACCCAAGGCAAGCACGATGCATTCGCAGATCAAGCAACTGACCCACGGTGGTTTCAGCATTGGTGTGGAGCTCCCGCTGGATAACGACTGGTCGCCCGATGGCGAGAAGCGTCGGCGGGATGCCGGTCGCGCTTTCGGCATCCCGGATATCACGCAGCATGCCGAGCGGGCGCGGCTGGCCGACCGCCTCGGCTTCCGCGCGCTGTGGGTGCGCGATGTGCCGGTCTACGATCCGGCCTTCGGCGATGCGGCGCAGGTGTTCGAGGTCTTTACCTACCTTGGCTATCTCGCCGGCATTACCGAACGTATTTTGCTGGGCACTGCCGCGGTCGTACTGCCGATCCGCGAACCGGTGCTGACGCTCAAGTCGGCCGCCAGCGTGGACCGGCTCAGCCATGGCCGCCTGCTGCTGGGCGTGGCCAGCGGCGATCGCCCGGTGGAGTACCCGCTCTTCGGCCGCGATTTCCAGCGACGCGGCGAAACTTTCCGCGAGCAGATCGCCATGCTTCGCGACTGGGGCGCCACGCAGCTGCCTGCCGGCATCGAGATCGTGCCGCGCCCGCAGGCCCCGCTACCGTTGCTGGTGGCCGGCCTGGCGCAACAGAGTCCTGCATGGGTGGGGCAGCACATGGACGGCTGGCTGGCCTACCCCGGCACGCCGGACGATCACGTCCGCCGCGTCGCACTGTGGCGTCAGGCGGCCGGCGCGGACAAGCCGTATATCAGCTTCATCCATCTCGACCTGGTCGACGATCCCAATGCGCCGCTGCAACGGCAGCGCTTCGGCGCGCGGGTGGGTCGCAACGGACTGATCGCGGAACTGCACGCCATGCGCGATGCCGGCGTGCAGCACATCGGCCTGCACTTTCGCCGCAACGCACGCCCACTGGCCGAGACGATGCAGGAAATCGCCGAGTTCGTGCTGCCGCTATTTCATCGTGATGCGATTAAACCGTTGGTTTAACGCGTGCAGCACCCAAGATCCGGGAACCAAGGCCCCCCGGGCACCTCTGGCAATCGGGAAAGGTCCGTTTTCGACGCCGATCTCATCCTCTTTGTCCATGCCTGCGGTTTCGCATGAATCGCCATGGAATCAGTTTATTTATAGGCCTTACCCATAAGGCGCCGCGAGCCGGGATATAGATGAACCGTGATGCCGATCAGGACATTGAGAACGGCGGCCGCCGTCATCCATGGGTTCTCGCGGTAAAAACCAAACACGAGGAAGCAGGAAAAGAAGAAAAAATGGAACCAGTAGGGTACCAAGCTGGTAATGGGAGCCTGCCGCCCGGCACTCGCAGGCCTCCGCTTCCGGCTGAAGATGACCCACGCGATAAGCGCCAGCGCGAGGAGAATCAGCCGGCGCCCCGAGGTGAGGCCGGCATACTTGGTGAGGAAGGGAAATACGAAGGTTTCGGTCAGTACAAGAACCCCCAGCGAGCAGGCGACGGCAAGCATGGCGACTGCGCCGAACCTCATCAACGCCCCCCTTCGGTACCGGCCCATCAAACGCTCGAAAAGCCTACTGAAGGCGGAGTAACAAAAGACTACCGTGATCCAACCGACGAAGTTGCCATAAGGAATCCCGAACCACTGGGCGGTCAGGGGATTCTCACTCTGCAAGTTCCAGTGCCAATGCCACATGTGGACGCGGTACGCGACTACATCCATGCTCAGGTCGATGTTCAGGGCAAGCAGCGTATCGAGAGCCGCGGCGGCCAATAGTGGCAGGCCCACTCCATCGCTGAAGAGCCGCGCCGTGTACATGATGATCGCCCAGCCGCACCCGATGCATAGCGGCACATCGTACGGCGCGCGACCCAGCATCACCCAGAACTGGCCATAGGTGTAGTCGCCGCCCAGAACCTCAAAATATTCCAGTAAAAGGCCGAAGATCAGTCCGCCGAAAAGATACGAGAACGCCTGCCCCCCGATTCTCCGCGCATGAAGCAGGCAGAGAATCATCAAGACGTAGATGCTTATTTCAGTAGCCGGGAAAAGCCAGGCGGGCGCCATACCGTAGGGAATGCCGGGATACGGTAACGAAGCAGGGATCATGGGCAACTCCAGTCGCGGCAGCTACAACTGAGGATCGGGGTTCGGCGCGTGGCCAGGGATTGGCACGCGCGAACTGCGGCACTCTTTTATTGCATCTGAATCGAAGGCAGGACGTAGGTGCTTTGGGCAGCGTGACCCGCAGCGACTATAGACGCGGAGCATGATATAGCGTGAGTCAACCGCATCGACGCCGACTGCGACCAACCATCACGCCACCCCATGATGGACAGCGAAGCCGCGCGCCAAGGCGCCGCGAATCTTCACGCCCGCAAAACAACCATGAAGCCATTTCGTGAACAGGCTACGCCGACCATGCACGCATCAGCGTAGCCATTGATACGCATCAATATTGGCTCGACGCCCACGGGATATCCCATCAACTCCCCCACCCACAAGCAAAGGGCCGGCATGAACACGCAACACGAAAACCAAACCGAACCGTCCGAAGCCGCTCATCCATCCGCCACGCCCTTTTCCAACGTGCCGCCGGAACAGTCGCCTGTTCTTCTGCCGCCGCCACAAAAGCAAGGCGGCATGCCGCTGTTCGATGCGCTGATGCTTCGCCACTCCACCCGTGAATACACCAGTCAGCCGTTGTCGCCGCAGACCCTGTCGAACTTACTATGGGCGGCGTTTGGGGTGAATCGACCGGGCGGCGAGCGTACCGCAGCCTATTGGCGCCACGTCATGGTGCTGGACCTCTATGTCGTAACAGCTGACGGCGTATGGATCTATGACGCACCCAACCATGCGCTCGCCCCGGTCCTGAAAGGCGATCTACGCGGACAAACCGGCCTGCAGGACTTCGCCGCCTCGGCGCCCCTGGACCTGGTTTATGTGGCTCATGGCGAACGCATGACCGAGATCGATCCCGAGGAGCGCCATCTCTACGCGTCGGTGGATGCGGGATTCATCGGCCAGAATGTTTATCTCTTCTGTGCCTCGGAGGGGCTCGCCTCGGTTTTTCGAGGAAGCGTGGACTGCTCGAAACTCGCCGCCGCACTTCAACTGCAAGCGCAGCAATTCGTGACTTTCGCGCAGACTGTGGGATATGCGAAGAAATAATCGACAGCCATCCGGCTTGGCCCTGGAGCAGCCGCCATTGCGCCGCACCAGGCGCACACGCTAACCTTCGCGCCACGGAGATGGCATTCCTCCGCGAACCGCCGACAAGATCGGCTGATGATGCCTACGAGCCCCTGGACAGGGATGCCGTAGGCATTTTTTTGCGTACGCTTTCCCGGTCCAGGTTTGATGACTTCAAATCTGGAAAGCTATGAAACGCGTTTCTCTACCCGAGCAGGCAGCCATGCTGCCCCTGCTTGGACGCTGGCTGATGCTTTCGGCCGTGGTCGGTGGCTTGGCTGGTAGTGCTTCGGCACTTTTTCTGTGGACGCTGGATTGGGCCACGCAGCAACAGACCAGCCATGCCTACATGCTCGCCTTCCTGCCTGTCGCAGGGCTTGTCATGGGTTGGGTTTATCACCGCATCGGCAAGGATGTCGAAGGCGGCAATAACCTGCTCATCGACGAAATTCACGACCCCAAGACGATCGTGCCGAAACGGATGGCGTTTCTCATCTTTGCCGGCACTGTCGTTACTCACCTGTTCGGTGGCTCCGCCGGGCGAGAGGGAACCGCCGTCCAGATGGGGGGTGCGTTGGCGGATCAGGTCACCCACCGCCTGGGCCTGGGCAAGGACGACCGTCGCATCCTGCTGATGGCAGGTATCAGCGCCGGCTTCGCATCCGTCTTCGGCACGCCGTTGGCTGGCGCCATCTTCGGCCTGGAGGTGCTGGCCATCGGTAGATTGCGTTACGACGCTCTACTGCCATGCATCCTGTCGGCAATCATGGCCGACGAAGTAACCCGCCACTGGGGTATTCACCACACGGTCTACGTCATCCCTCATGTGCCACCTCTCGAAGTAGTCGGTCTGCTTTCGACCGCCTTTGCCGGGATCTGCTTCGGCATCCTCGGGATGCTGTTCGCCAACACGACCCATGCCTTGGCCGCGGCATTCAAGCGCTGCATCAAGTATCCGCCACTGCGCCTGTTCGTCGGCGGCGCCATCGTTTCCATGGCGGCCTATCTGCTCAACAGCCGCCAATACCTGGGGCTGGGCATACCGACCATCCAGGCTGCCTTTGAGCATCCCTTGCCGGCATACGACTTCGGCGGAAAGTTTGCATTCACCACCGTGACGCTGGCCTCGGGATTCAAGGGCGGCGAAGTCACACCCCTGTTTTTCATGGGAGCCACATTGGGTAACGCTTTGAGCTATGTCCTGCCCCTGCCGATTCCGGTTCTGGCGGGCATGGGGTTTGTCGCTGTATTCGCCGGCGCCGCGAATACGCCATTGGCATCCACGGTGATGGCGATCGAATTGTTTGGGCCGCAGATCGGGGTGTATGCCGGCATGGCCTGCGCAATCGCGTATCTCTTCTCCGGTCACACGGGCATCTATCGCGCCCAGCGCGTGGGCCATGCAAAGCATGCCTCCTGGCCAGAAGGCATTCGCCTGGCCGACATCCCCGCTCAAAGGCGCGCTGACCGCGCCTCCGCAACCAGACAACCGTGATGCCAGCCCATGAATGACACCACGGAGAAACTCACTGCCCTACGCCTGTCCTTTCACCATTCGGCCACTGTCGCGCCACGTACGTTCAGGCATCGCCTGAGCAAGCCCACAGCTGCCTCGCATCTACTAAAAAGCTCGCATCAGGAAGGCATTGAGCCGGTGGACAGGAAGAGCAAGCTATGTGGCTTATCGACCAATCGCTGCGCACATCTCGAAAATGTCAGGGCGCTATTTATGCCTTGCGAGGCAGCGATGAAGTCAGCCTAAGCATGAGGCTTGGCCGCCTTGATACGAGGACGTTTCCGGCAGGCGCTTGCGCAGGGGATACATCTTGCATCCCTTGCCAAGGCTAGGCATCACCCTCTTCCCATCGAAAAGATCGGCTCGAAGCAGCCGAGGATGAGCCGCTTGGCATCGAACGGTGGTTCGTCTGAAGTGTCCAGACTCCCATCCTCGTGCATCTTCGCTTCGGCCGCGTAAAAGCTCGCCTTGTCTGGCCAGATTTGCCAGGTGAAGACGATCTTCTCGCCACCTTTCGCCGCGACGGCGCGCCGGAAGTCGGTCTGCTTGCCATCGGGGACGAAATCCTCCCAACACTCGACAATCTCCAGACAGCCATGGTCCTTGAAGATCTTCGCCCCGTTCTCGGCCCACCTGCGATAGGCGTCCATCTTGTCTTCGGGCACGGGTATAACTAGGCCGGCGACGGATGGGGATATCGATCACGTACACGACCTACTGGTCGACGAAGACACATGGTCCCTTCGATACCTCATCGCAAGTACACGCAACTGGCGGGGTGGACATCAGGTGCTGATCGTTCCGCAATGGATTACGGGCGTCTCCTGGGCCGAGAGCAGGGTGTTTGTCAGCCTGACGCGACAGCAGGTAAAGGATGCCCCAGCCTACGATTCAACGACGGCGCTTGATCGCAAGCGGGAACAAGAGATCTACAGGCACTATGGCCGGGATGGCTATTGGGATGCGGCGACACGCCACCAAGTGCTTTCCCCCGAGCCAAAGAACTACCTTTGATGCCGAAGCCATCCCCGGTTTGAGCCACGCCATGCCGGAAGTGTTCGAGCCAGCCGGTGCAGATGCGCCGAATGAAAATTCGGATACGGCGCGGATTCACCCGCCGATCACTTTCCCCAGGTAACGAACATGATGATCGCCGCCGCCCCCATGGCGGCCGTCGCCAGCCAACCAAAGAGCTGAAGAAACCAGGGTAGCGTGAATTCGCCCATCACCTTGGTCCGGGAGCTCATCAACATCATGACCACCATCAACGGCACGGCGACCACGCCGTTGATCACGGCGCTCCAGTACAGCGCCTTGATGGGGTCCAGCGGCGTGAGATTCAGTGCCATGCCGGCAACGCTCGACACAATCAGCACGCCATAGAAAAATTTCGCCTTGCCCGGTTTGTTCTCCAGCCCCGCGCGTTGGCCAAAAGCGCCGGACGCCGCATACGCCGTCGCGCCTGCCAGCACGGGAACCGCCAACAGACCGGTACCGATGATGCCCGCTGCAAACAGACCAAAGGCGAGCCTTCCGGCCAATGGCCGCAACGCCTCGGCGGCGTCGGCGGAGGACTTGATATCGGTCTTGCCGTGCGCATGAAGCACCACGGCGGCGGTGAGGATGATGAAGAAGGCGACCGCATTCGAAAAGATCATGCCCACGCTGGTGTCGATGCCTATGCGCTGCAGCGCGGCACGCGCCTGCGATGGCATCTGTTTCAACGGTATTCGTCCGCTCTGCGGCCCCATCTCTTCAACCTCCTGCGAGGCCTGCCAGCAGAACAGATAGGGGCTGATGGTGGTGCCAAGCAAGGCCACGATGCCAACGGCATACGTGGCATTCTTTTCGATCGGCGGGATGACGATGCTCTTGAGAACAGCCCCCCATGGCACATGGATCACCAGCACCGTTGCCACATAGGCGAACAGGCTGAGGGTGAGGAACTTGAGGATGGGCGAGTAGCGCGAGAACGGAATGAATATCTGCAGCAGCAGCGATACCAGCGCAAATACCGCCGCGTACACCAGCGCGGGGCCACCTATCAACAACGTCAAGGCCGCGCCCATGGCACCGATATCCGCCGCGAGGTTGATGACGTTGGCGACAACGATGGAAACAACCAATCCGTAAACCAGGGCCTTGGGATAGTACGTGCGTATCCCATTCATCAAGCCCTGGCCAGTCACCCGGCCGATGCCCGCGCTGATGGCCTGTATCGCGATCATCAGCGGTATGGTCAGCAGGATGCACCAGAGCATGCCATAGCCGAAGGCCGCCCCCACCTGCGAGTAGGTGGCGATACCACTGGGATCATCGTCGGCGGCACCGGTAATCAATCCGGCGCTTAGGCGACGCCATATCGGCGTCCCTGGGCCGCCTTCCTGCGCGACCACAGGCTCGACGGCGGCCGTTCTCTCGGTGCCCAGTGACATCAGCAATTACCTGGTTACAGTCGTATCGTTGCCCCAGCGGCTGGATAGCCGCTGCCCTCCTGCTCGATCAGAGTATGCACCAAGTACTCAAGGGCAACATCAAAGGCTCACAGAGCGTGATCAATATTCTCTCGAATTTGCCGATCGGCAAACCACACGGCGTCGCCAAGGCGCACCGGCCACGTCACGGGCTTCTCAGGGTAGGTACGCGCTCAATGCCAATGATCGTATTCCGCCCGGGTTACGCCACGGCTTCCCTTGTGCGCCAGATGAAGATAGTCATTGGCCAGGGGCGAATACGCTTCCGCTTCGGACTCGCTGATAACGCCATCATGGTTGGTGTCCAAGGCGTTGAATGATGGACGAGGGGCATCGGGCGTCGCGGGCGCTTGCACGGAGCGTACGGTCAACTGGCTGCCGGCTCCGTCATTCTCTTGGGCGACGGCTACGACATCGGCCTGCGGATTGGACAGATCGATCGCGTTGCCCGATGCGTTCGATGAGATTCGGACCGGCGGGCCGGCGTCACTACGCTGCGGTGCAGCCTGGATGCTTGCGGCAGCGATGCTCGATGCAAGCGCGACAAGGATGAGATGGGCAAGTTTGTTCATGATGGTTCTCCGGAAGTCACGTGATTGCTCCAGGACTACGCCGCGGCCGTCACCACGCCCATGTCGCTGAAGCGCGTATCAACATGGAAGTCCGATGACGCTTGCGATACTCGGCGCCACCTCCGTGGCGACGACCGCCGGTGAGGCCCAAGGGCCACACCCATGCCCGCCTCTCAAAGGACGGAGTCGGATATCGCCAACGCAGGGAGCGGGTACATGCATGATTGACCAGCAGGTCCCATCTGTATGTACGATGCAACACACATCATGCCGATCGGCGCGCAGGCCAATACCGCGGCCCACGTGAATCGATGCGCATAGACGGGAAGAAGCGAATCACCGCGACGAGAGTCCTCAGGACGGATCGATAGCCATCCTGAAGATGATCCATGGACGCCTAATGACTGAGCGCGATTCCCGTGATGACGCCAGTAGTGATTGCAACCAGCAAGAAATCGCCATTGTCACTGCGAACCCAGTTATAACCGCGCGGCGGCTCGCGCAAATGCTCGGATCGCCAGTCCGACACGACATAGCGGTTGTCACGATATTCGCCGGGGATGGTGCCGCCCTTCCTATACCAACCTTCATGAGCGCCCCGGTCATGCATCACGGCATTGCCCTGATGCTGTTCATTATCGCCGCGGTGGTCATCTTGCTGTGCGAAAGCCGTACTGGATAGCAGTAGCGCGGCACATAGAGCGAGAGCGAGTTTCGTTTTCATGATGTGTGTCCTTTGTCAAAGCCGGACTTGTAGCGAGGCCACAAGTCAAGGGCAGCGGCAAATGTCGGAGCACGCGCCTGCTCGGAGGCTAGACCGTACCGAAGGCATGACTGCTGCTTGCTCAGCATGGGCGTGCAGTGCCTGCGTATCTGTGCGGTGAACAACACAGGACTTACCGTCGCGGTCCGCCTTTGTGTCGAAACGCCGGAATCGCCGTAACGCCTGCGTCTTGTCGAAGGCGCTCGCTGGCTGGCGAACTACCGTACTTGACAGACCCACCGCTCAATGTTGCAAGCGGTCTCTCTTGAGCGGCTGCCCTTCAGCCGCCGAACGCCAGGCACACGCCTGGCAGCCGCACCCACCCGCGCAGGGATCGACACAGACAGGCCTGCATCGACACGGCACAAGCCGGGATGCACCCTTGCGCACCACAAAGAAGTCGGCGATATCGAAGTAGCCACCCGTTGATGGATAGCGGAGCTGGCCTTCGCCGGTCGGCTCGGAATGCGCTGTCATAGGAAGCCCCTCAGATAGGCATTCATCATACGACCGCATCCGTTACTTATTCAGTGGGCGGCCGCCGGCGGTGCGCGGATGCCACTGACAAAGTCCACCATGGCCTTCATCACGTCGCCTGCCCTGGGTCGAATACGGCCAACGTTTCCGCTTATGCATTCTGTGCACATAGGGCGGCTGCATAGTCCGTCGTGCTGACATGAACCACCGAGCATGAGGGTGTCAGACGTGATCAGTTTCTACGAAACGGTTTTGCGACTGCTCGCGGCGGCCCTGTGCGGCGCCGTCATCGGGGTGAACCGGAGCCGGCTGGAATGGGCCGCCGGCATGCGCACCCATATGCTGGTCAGCTTGGCTATCATCGTCTCCGCCTATGGATTCCAGCACGCACTGACCTATGAACACGTGGTGCTCGATCCCTCTCGCATCGCCGCGCAGGTGATCAGCGGCATCGGTTTCCTGGGCGCCGGCACCATCCTGTTTTTACAGCGAGAGCAGGTGGTCAGAGGACTCACTACCGCCGCGGGCCTGTGGGCCGTGGCGGCCGTGGGCTTGGCCGCTGGCGCCGGGCTGTTTGCGGCGGCGTTCACCACCACAGCCATCTTGTGGATCATCCTGGCCTTGCTCAAGCCGCTGGAGCATCGCTTCGTGCGCCCGCGCGGCCAGCACACGGGAATCATGATCGAACTGGGCTCGGGCGCCACGCTGGCCGCCATCGAGCATGTCCTCGACGATTTCCATGTACCTATCCGGCAGATGCGCTTGCGCCGTGCCCCCGATGGCCTGGACAGCGTCGACGTTCGATTCGCCTTGCAGGTCGATTCGGCCAAGCTGACCGACATGGCCGATGCCTGCCGCAAGGTCGACGGCGTGACGCAGGTACAAATCACCCTGCCTGGCCGGCAGCCATAAGCCAGGCCAGCGCCTGCGGCAGGAAACGTGCGGGTGGGCCAGCATTGCCATGGCTTGCGCGCCCATGGCAGTGGCCAGGAGTTGATGCCGCGCACGCGCCCCATCAATGTCCTGCGCAAACCCTCAAAGGTTGTCCGCCGCGGTACGCGGCGAGGCCACGGCAAGCAACGCCAGCACGATGGCCAACACCAGGTAAGCCCCCGTGAACTGCCAGACCAGCTGGCGCTGCGCCTCATCCAGCGACCACGGCAGATAAACGCCGCCGCTCAGCTGCACCGAATGGATGATGCCGAACACGCTCAGCGCGCCGCCCAGCAGCAATACCCCGGTAGCGCGCCAGGGCCGGCCATCGATCAACGCCACCAGGAAGCTGGCCCAGATCATCGAGGTAATGATGAAGCCGTTGCCGAGGACGGTGATCACCGCCAGTTCGGACATGCCATGGCTGCGGTCGGCGAACAATGCCGCGAAGCGGTCGCTCGCCACGTAGGTGGGATCACTGAGCTTGATCGTCACCATGCGTGCAATGGCGGGGAAAAAGCTGAACACCACGGCAGCCGCATAACGCATCGGCGTGGCTTCGAATGCCTGCACGGTGATGCCAATGGCCACGAAAACCAGGATCGGCGCCAGCACCGACAACGGCAGCAGCTCGACCAGATTGGATAGGTAACCGAACACGCCACCAAGACCAATCACCAGCCCGGTCAGCAAGGTGTAGCCGCTGCGCGCGCCCATCGCCTTGTAGGACGGCTGGCCGATATAAGGCGTGGTCTGCGCCACGCCGCCGCAAAAACCCGCCACGAGGGTGGCCAAGGCCTCCACCAGAAGGATGTCCCGCGTGCGGTAGTCATCGCCCGCGGCGCGTGCGCTTTCGGTGACGTTGATACCGCCCACCACCATGAGCAGACCGAACGGCAGGATCAACGGCAGATACGGCGTGGCCGCCGCCAACCCGTTGAGCCATTGCAAGGTCGGCCACGGCAGCGCAAAACGCCACTGCCAGGCGACCGGCGGGTGATAGCCATGGCCCAGCCAACCCAGTGGGCCGAGTCCGTAGTACAACAGCGCGGCGACCACGAATGCCACCAGCACTCCGGGCAACCCCAACGGCATGCGCGCCCGCGCCACCAGCGCGTACAGCACCACGCCCAGGCCGGCAAAACCCACCAGCGGCACCTTGAGTATCTCGATCAGCGGAAAAAAGCCCATCAGCACCAACGCGATACCTGCGATGGAACCGAGCAGCCCCGCACGCGGCACATGTCGTTGCACCATGCCACCAAAGAACGACAGCACAAACTTGAGCACGCCCATGATGACCAGCGACGCCATGCCCAACTGCCAGGTGGCGATGGCGGCGTCATGCTCGCCCAGGCCGCCCTGCTTGAAATGCACAAAGGCCGGGCCGAGCACCAGCAACGCCATGCCTATGCTGGTGGGTGCATCCAGGCCCAACGGCATGGCCGTGACATCATCGCGGCCAGCGCGTCTGGCCAGCCGACGCGCCATCGCGGTATAGGCGAGGTTGCCTAGCAGCACCCCGAACGTGGTTCCCGGGAACATGCGCAGGAATACGATATCGGCGGGAAAGCCGAAGATGCCGACCAATGCCGTGGCAAGGAAAGCCATGATCGACAAGTTGTCGACCAGCAGGCCAAGAAAACCGTTGAGATCACCAGGCGAAAACCAGCGTTGCGGGCGCACTGCACTCATCTCAGAACGACACCTCAGCGGGCTGGGTAACGCGCAGTACCGATTGGTCGCCGGTGCGCTGCTTCCAGGCCGCGCGTATCGCCTCCACCTTGGCGCGATTGGCGGCGGTATCCGGGTAATCGACGACCAGCATTTTCGAACGCAGCCGCTCCGGTGCTGCCTGCCCCTTGCCCTGCCACTGGCCGTATACATCGACGACGCTCAACCCATCCGGGAAACGCGGCGTCACCTCGGTATCGAGAAAGTCGCGCCAACGCTGCTCGCTGACGCCGTTGGCCGGGTCATCGGCAATGCCGAGTCCGAAATACAACCGCGTATCCACCCAGCCCTGCGCCTGGGCGGGATGCGCCACATCACCCTGCAAGGTAGCCGAGGTCGGCGCGACGGCGGCCGCACAACCCGAAAGAAGCGCTACCGCCAGCACGGTCGGCGCAAAACGCAAATGCCCCATGGCTATTTCCTTATGATTATTTGGACATCTATACGCATAAAGCAAAAAACATCTTTCGACGTTCGCAAAGTATTGACAACATATATTGCGCAATGCAACAAATAACTGCCGGCCGCGACTCGGGCTGCGCCCACTGCCAGCAGTACCCTGGGGACCAGGCTAGTTGAACATGACGCACCACACGCTTGAGAACCCGCACGCGCCGCATGGCATCACCATGCGGCGATGTTGCCTGGGCTTGAGCCCCTAGCCGCCGCTTCATCCCTCCGTCCGTCTTCATCCCCTATCACGTTCGGCGCAGCCATGGCGGCTTGCGCGACGGATCGTTGCACGCATAAGGAACCAAACATGTCGCTTCGTCACGATGCATGGCCGCGCGCCCGCCTGCTTGCTGTTGCCGTCGCCAGCGTATTTGCTGCGTCACCGGCCCAGGCACAGTCGCTGCCCGCCGATAAGCAGGCCACGACCCTGGACCAGGTCGTGGTCACCGGCGTCCGGGCAAGCAACCGCACCTCGCTGGACTCGCCGGTGCCGGTGGACGTACTCACCGAGCAGGACCTGCGCAGCGCCGGTGCCGTCAATGGCGAGCTGGGCGCCGCGCTTGCCGTGCTGCTGCCGTCGTTCAATTTCCCGCGCCAATCCAACTCGGGCGGATCGGACCATGTGCGCGCCGCGCAGTTGCGCGGCCTGTCGCCGGACGAAGTGCTGGTGCTGGTGAACGGCAAGCGCTTTCACACCTCGGCGCTGGTCAACACCGACACCAAGATCGGCAACGGCACGACGCCCGTGGACTTCAATGCCATCCCCATCAGCGCCATCAAGCGCATCGAGGTATTGCGCGATGGCGCGGGTGCCCAATACGGCTCCGATGCGATTGCCGGCGTCATCAACATCATCCTCAAGGATACGCCCAAGGGCGGCGAGGTGACGGCGGACTATGGCGCCTACCATACGCACTTCAGCCCGACCGACCGCGAGATCACCGATGGCCAGGGCGGCTATGCGGCCGCCGACTTCGGCACCACGCTGGGCGGCACCGGCTTCTTCCATGCCGGCGTGGAAACGAGCCACCACGCCGGCACCAATCGCGCGGGTGACGACACCGTGCCGGATTTCATCGCCGATCCGACCCCGGCCAACCTCGCCCTGCGGGGACAACGCAACTATGCGGCCGGCGATCCGCCCAACGAAAGCTACAACGGCTGGCTCAACAGCGAACTGCCGTTGAACGAGCATGCCAGCCTGTATTGGTTCGGCACTTATACGCAGCGGCATACCATCGGCGACAACTATTTCCGCTATCCCGACAGCGATGCGAACGTGCCGTCGATCTATCCGGATGGCTATCTTCCGCAATCCATTGGCCACAACCGCGACGCCCAGACCGCCGGTGGCATACGCGGCACGCTGGGCGAGTGGAGCTACGACGGCAGCTTGAACTGGGGCAGGAACGCCTTCGACTACGACCTCAGGGATTCGCTCAATGCCTCGCTGGGCGCGGCAAGCCCCACCTACTTTCACATCGGCAGCTATGCCTTCAACCAGGGCACGGCCAACCTGGATGCCAGTCGACAGTTCGAAGTGGCGGGACGACCGCTGAGCCTGGCGCTTGGCGGCGAGTATCGCTATGAAAACTTCAGCACCGGCGCCGGCGACCCAGCGTCCTACGCGGTGGGTCCCATCGATGCACCCGCCGGGGCGCAGGCCGGCGGCGGCCTGCAGCCGCAGGACGCGGCCAATCTTTCGCGTCGCGTACAGGCGGCATATGCCGAAGTGTCCAGCGATATCACCGACGCCTTCTTTGCCGACGCCGCCGGACGCTACGAGCACTACAGTGACTTCGGCGGCAACTGGAGCGGCAAGCTGAGCGCGCGCTGGGAATTCACGCCCGGCTTCGCGTTGCGCGGCGCCGCTTCCAACAACCTTCGCGCGCCATCGCTGAGCCAGATCGGCTATGAGGCCACCACCACCGGCTATGGCGCCGATGGCAAGCTCGTCACGGGTCGCATCCTGTCGGTCAACGATCCACTGGCGCGCGACCTGGGCGCGCAACCGCTGAAACCGGAGAAATCGCGCAACTTCAGCCTGGGCATCACCGGCCAGCTGGGCAGCGCGTTCGACTTCTCCCTCGACGCCTATCAGATCGCCATCGATCACCGCGTCACCTTGTCCGAGACGATCGACAACGATGGACTGGAGCAGTACATCCAGCAGAATTTCGGCGTGGCCGGCGTGCAGAGCGTGCAGTTCTTCACCAATGCGGTGAATACCATCACGCGCGGCGCCGAACTGGTAGGCAATTACCGCACCTTGGTCGTCGATGGCAACCTGCTGCTTACCCTGGCCTATAGCCACAACAACACGCAGATCCGCAGCGTGGAGGCCACGCCGGCGGCGCTCATCGCGGCCGGCGCGGATAACGTGCTGTTCGGCGTCGAAGCGCGCAATACGCTGACCGATGCCGCACCGCGCCAGCGCGGCAGCTTTACGGCCAAGTGGGACAACAAGCACTGGGGCCTGCTTGCCCGCGTCACCCGCCAGGGCGCCACCACCCGCGTGTTCGATTTTGGCGACGGTTACATCCCGACGCAGACCTACGTGCCACGCTTCCAGCTGGATGCCGAGGTCGAGTATCGCGTGACGGATCGGCTCAGCTTTGCGCTGGGCGGCGACAACATCACCAACCAGTACCCCACCCGCTCCGACAGCGACATCAACTACGGCGGCAATTTTCCGTACGACGTGATCTCGCCGATCGGCAGCAACGGCGCGTACTGGTACGGACGGGTGCGCTACACATTTTGAAAGCGGCGCCGGCCGTTGCCCTCGTTGCGGACCGGATCAACGACTGCTGCCAGCGGTTGTCAGCACAGGTGAACGCGAAGCGGTCCGCCGGGTAGGTTTCGCCGGCTTCCGCAGGCATCATGGATGCATCGTTCCCCTGCCCCGGCTGCGTCCATGTCATCACGCTCCATCGTTGCTCCGGTCGCGCTTGCGGTCGGCCTGCTGTTGATCAGCATGGTTTCGTACCAATGTGGCGCATCGCTGGCCAAGCACCTGTTTCCGCAGGTCGGCGCGCAGGGCGCCACCGCCTATCGGCTGGGGTTCAGCGCGCTGATCCTGCTGATGTGGCGGCGACCATGGCGCCGGCTGGGCAGCCCGCGCGACTGGCGCGTGCTATGGGGCTATGGCCTCGCGATGGGGGCGATGAACCTGGTGTTCTATATGTCGCTGCGCACGATCCCCCTGGGCATCGCGGTGGCGCTGGAATTCACCGGGCCGCTGGTGCTCGCCCTGCTCGGTTCGCGCCGGCTGCTCGACTTCGTCTGGATCGCGCTGGTGGTGGCCGGACTGGCTCTGTTGCTGCCGCTGCGCGAGCAAATGCATGGACTCGATCCGGCCGGCGTGCTGTATGCGCTTGCCGCGGGCGTGGGCTGGGCGCTGTATATCGTGCTGGGGAAGAAGGCAGGTGCTGCCTATGGCGCGGATGCCGTGACGCTGGGCACCTCGATCGGCGCCTTGCTGGCGATCCCGTTCGGTGTCGCGCATGCCGGCGGCGCACTGCTGTCGCCAGCGTTGCTGCCCTATGCGCTGGGCGTGGCAGTGCTCAGTTCGGCCCTGCCGTATTCGCTGGAGATGGTCGCACTGACCCGGCTGCCCGCGCGCACGTTCAGCACCTTGTTGAGCGTGGAGCCGGCCATCGCGGCGATTGCCGGCGTGGTGTTGCTCGGCGAGCAGCTCAGCGCGCTGCAATGGCTGGCCATCGTGGCGATCATGGTGGCGGCGGCCGGCACCGCATTGAGCGTGCGTCGCCCCACGTTGACCGAGCCGCTGGCCAACTGAGCGTCGCCCACAAGTGCGGCGGCAGCGACGCGCCCGGCTGGGAGTGGGGTTAAAGTAGCGCGGGTGGCGTTCGGGCCAGGCGCCCGGGGATGGAGGCTTCGATGAACCTTCGATCGCGCGAAACCGGCTGTACCGATGGCGACGATATCGGCGCAGCCCCTTTCACACGCCGCGTGCGAGCGTCATCAACATCTTCTTTTTTTCGACCTGGGTAGCTGTTTGCTCCGCCGCGCCGGAACTCATCTGGCAGGGCTTTCTTACGGTGATCCATCATTTCAGCTGGATCACCGTATGGTCGGCGGTTCTGGTCGGTTCCATCGTGGCCTTCTTCGTGGAGCCGTTGACGGAGCGCCTGCGAAACCTGAGCCTGCAACTCTCGCACCGACATAAAACTGCCACGCACGCCACCCTATCGGCTTTCGCTTTTGCCGTGCTGGCGGTCCTCGTGCATGAGGCCATCACCAGCTACGTGCTGGCCGCCAAGACCAGCGAACACGCCAGCGACAGTCTCTTTTCGGCGATATCGGTGGTCTTCCAGTGGGCGTGCATTCCGTTCATGACAACCATCGCGTGGTTCTGCGCCTATGGCCGGTGGTGGATCGGCCTGCTCGCACTGCTGCTGGCCTTGCTGGCCATCGCGCTGGTGGGCGTGGTCTTTGAGTGGGACATCCAGGACATCCTCACCACCGCCATTCCCTGCACGTGCATTCTCCTGGTCGGCTTTGTCCATATGCGCAAGCACCTTGACCAGCAGGTGCTGTCCCGCTGCGCCCTGCTGACGGCCGCCATCGCATTGATATGGCTGGTCTCGGCGGGGTTGCTGCAACTCATCCTTTCGCTGTTTGCGCCGAAGGGCATGTACGTCTACACACGGATCGAATACGTGATCGATGTTCGCTTCTACCTGGGCTGGATCATTGGACTGGCCGTCGCCCCCAGGCCGGCGGTTTCGCATGCCGCCGGGGCCTGAGCTGTGAACGCATGGCACTCCCGCGCGGGTGGCGCGACAGCTCAATAAATATGACTCGCGCCACATTTTGCGTGATAGGCTTGGCCGGTCCGGGCCTGCGCGCCCGGGCCAGCGGCGCTTGATCTTCAGACCGGTGTATGGGGATTTCCCGGCAAAGGAATGCGTGACCTCGTGCAGGTTCGCTCGGAGGCTGCCATGACTCCTCTGGTTGTCGGCGTCACCAGCCATCGCAATATTGCCGCCGCCGAGATCGAGCCGATCCGGCAACGCGTGCGGGACTTCTTTGCCCAACTGAAACGCGAATTTCCCTCGCTGCCGCTGGTGGCGCTGTCGTCGCTGGCCGAGGGCGGCGATCAGCTGTTTGCCATCGAGGCGCTGGCCGCGGGCGCACAGCTGGTGGTGCCGTTGCCGCTGCCGAAGGATCTGTACCTCGATGATTTCGCCGAGCCGGCCGTGCGCGGCCGCTTCGAGGCGCTATGCGATCGCGCGCAACTCATCCCGCTGCCGCTGCTGAAAGGACAGACGCGTACCACCATCGCATCCCATGGCCTGGCGCGCGACCGCCAATACGCGAAGGCCGGCGTCTTTGTCGCCAGCCACTGCCATATCCTGATGGCCATTTGGGACGGCAAGGATTCGGGCCGGCTCGGCGGCACGGCGCAGATCGTCAGGTACTACCTCAGCGGCTCCATGCCAGGGCTGATCGAACGCCATCGCGAGGCGCGGCATGTGCTCGGCGTGGGCGACGAGCATCTGCTCTATCACATCGTCTGCTCGCGCGAGGGCGCCGATGCCAGCGTTGCCGCCGGCCTGTCCGCCTTGCAGACCATGTGGCGCACCGGCGACACCGTTTCGCCCGACCCCGCCATGCCTGCGGAATTCCGGCAGATGTTCGAGCACATGGCCGAGTTCAATGCCGATTGCGACAAATACAGTGACGACATAGCGGAGGCGGCGCGTGCGCATCATGAGCCTCATACGGCGGAGGACGTCAATCGCCTGTTCCGTGCGGCCGACTGGTTGGCCATCCATTTCCAGAAACGCGTGCTGCTGGCCCTGCGCTCGACCTACACCCTGGCGGCGCTGATGGGCATCGCCTTTACCTTCTATGCGCACCTGTCCGAACAGAACAACCTGATCTACATGTTCCTCGTGCTGTTTGCGACCGGTGGCTTTGTCGCCCTGCTCGCCCGCCGCCGCCAATGGCATCGCAAATACCTCGACTACCGCGCGCTGGCGGAGGGCTTGCGCATACAGTCGTACTGGCGCCGCGCGGGCATCTCGACCCACAGCGAGCATGAATTCGCCCATGACAATTTTCTGCAGAAGCAGAACATCGAGCTTGGCTGGATCCGCAACGTCATGCGTACCGTGGGCCTGCATCCGCCGCCGCGACCCGCGCCCGATGCGCTGCCCCAGGTGATTGCGGAATGGGTGGGCGAATCGGGCAAGAGCGGGCAGCTGCACTACTTCGAGCGCAAGACCATCGAACGCACCGGCCTGCACCACATTACCGAAACCATCGGCTCCATCAGCCTATGGGTGGGCATCGCCATCAGCGTGTTCCTGGCCATCTTTGCGCTAAGGCTGGCGGAAGCCACCAAGACCACGCTGGTCCTGGTCATGGCGGTGCTGTCCATCATTGCCGCCGTCAGGGAGGCCTATGCCTACCGGAAGGCCGACAAGGAACTGATTCGGCAGTATCGCTTTATGCAGCGCATCTTCAGCGGCGCGCGCGCCGCGCTCGACCGCACCAATGACCCCAGCGAGCAGCGCGACATCCTGCGCTCACTGGGTGATGCCGCGCTCACCGAACATGCGGAATGGACCCTGATGCACCGCGAGCGCCAGGTGGAGCACAGCAAGCTGTAGCAAACCAGTAACAGCCCTGGGCAGCGGCCGGGCGGCGCGGGCCGCTTCATTCGATATAGACATCATTTCGGTAAAAGTACCCATTTAGGGGAAGCGTTTTCGCGCAAGTCTGTCTAGCCTGCACAGTCAGGCCGAGGTCGCATGGCTTACACCGTTCCCGACACCAACGCCGACCATGCCGCATGAAGTGTTCGGCGTGAACAAGGACACCCGCCAATGGCGCTGCCTTCGTTTTCTTCCTCCGGCGGCCGGGTTGGCTGGAGCGAACGGCGATCTCCATCGAGCACAGGCGCAGCGCGCCCGACCGGCAGGAAGTGAGCACAGCAAGACGACATTCCGGATCAAGTCCACATGAGGAGGCACGGCCATGAGCAACATCGTAACGAGTGATGACGTTAGCCAGTCCCGCCGCAAGGTCGTAGTGGGCACGGCTGCCGCGGCCGCCGCCGCGGTGGCCATGCCGCTTTTATCGGCAGCCAGCCATGCAGGCGCCACTGCTTCAGCAACAGGTTCACACACGGCCTCCGGAGGCGCGCATATGGGCAGCAGCAAAATCACCACCAAAGACGGCGTGGACATTTTCTACAAGGACTGGGGCACCGGGCAGCCGATCGTGTTCAGCCATGGCTGGCCGCTGTCGGCCGATGACTGGGATGCCCAGCTGCTGTTCTTCCTCAGCCACGGCTATCGGGTGATCGCGCATGACCGGCGTGGCCACGGTCGATCGACCCAGACCGCCGATGGCAACGACATGGACCACTACGCCGCCGATCTCGCCGCACTGACCGAAGCCTTGGACCTGCGCAATGCGATCCATGTCGGCCATTCCACCGGCGGCGGCGAAGTGGCGCGCTACGTGGCCCGCCATGGCATGGAGCGCACGGCCAAGATCGTGCTGATCAGCGCTGTTCCGCCGATCATGGTCAAGACCAAGGACAACCCGGACGGCACGCCGCTGGAAGTGTTCGACAACTTCCGCGCGCAGCTCGCCGCCAATCGGGCGCAGTTCTATCTGGACATCCCCACCGGCCCGTTCTATGGCTTCAACCGGCCCGGCGCGAAGGTATCCGAAGGCATCATCCGCAACTGGTGGCGTCAGGGCATGATGGGCGGCGCCAAGCCCCAGTACGACTGCATCAAGGCATTCTCGGAAACCGACTTCACCGAGGATCTGAAAAAGATCACGCAACCGGCACTCGTGCTGCATGGCGACGATGACCAGGTAGTGCCCTATAAGGACGCTGGCGTGCTGTCGGCCAAGCTGCTGAAGCACTCGACGCTGAAGATCTACCCCGGGTTCCCCCACGGGGCGCTGACCACCCACGCCGATGTCATCAACGCGGACATGCTCGCCTTCTTCAAGAGCTAACGATGTGATCATCCTGGCCTCTCCGCCCACAGCGGCGGAGGGGCCATCGCTCCCGCGTACCCCGGCCGTGACGGGCAAACACCGGCCCTGTCAAGGGCTCACCTACGGTTTCGCCGCGTCCGTGGGAAACCGTGCGATCGCCTGCTGCGCCGCCGCCTCGAACGAACCCACCACTTCATTGACGTCGGCCTTGATGGCGACGGGTTCTTCGCGTGGGGCCAGCAGTTCCGGCAGCAATACGGCCACGATGCATGCGCCGGGGAAGCGCTTGCGCATGTCATGCGCCAGGTCGTCGCCAGCTTTCTCCCTGGCCGGATCGGCGCTGACGATGTAGAGCATGGAAACGGCGTTGGGCGTCAGCTCCGGATGCGGCTCGGCCGCGAAGGCGGCGAGGTCCTCGATGGAAAGGTGACGCGCATCGATATGCAGGTCGCGCAGGATGCGGGTGAGGATTTCCGTGGCCAGTTCGTCAGCCATCGAGCCTAGCCCGATACAAAGCACCACCGACTCCGGCGCCACCTCAAGCGGCCCCTGCCAACGCCCACTGACATCCTCGCGATGTTGGCGCAGGCGACGTCCAATGCTGGCATCGTCGAGCACCGAGGTGCGGCGGTGCCAGCGGGACCATTTGCGTCCCTCGCTGCCCAACGCCTCGATCACCGCCACGATGGCGCTGCGAACACCCATTTGCTGTTCACGGGTAATGGCGCTGCGCGCCAGGTCGATGCGGGCAAGCTGCATGGCGGGCAGCAACACCAGATCACAATAAGCCGCAAAGGATTTGCGCTTCAGGAAAGTGCGGGCCTCGGCGATGATCTCTTCGGAATCACCGGAGAGCGCACGCTGATAAAGCCGCTGGGGCATCGTCAACGCAGGCGCATCGCCGAGCAGGATGCTCAGCAGGTCCAGCGCCTTCACGTGCCGGCCCGCCACCACCAGGCACAGCGTCAGCGGCGTGGACATGATCAGTCCCACCGGCCCCCATAGCGAGCTCCAGAAGATCGCCGCCACCACCACCGCCAACGGCGACAGGCCGGTGGTGTGACCATAAAGCAGCGGCTCGACCACCTGCGACACCACCACTTCGACCACCGCATACAAGGCCAGCGTCATCAGCAACAGCGTCCAGCCCGGCACCACCGCCGCCGCGAACACCGCCGCCAGCACCGCCACCAGCCACACCCCCACATACGGCACAAACCGCAGCGCCGCCGTCAGCACGCCCCACAGCGGCGCATTGGGAACCCCGATGAGGACCAGGCCCAGCCAGATCGCCACGCCAACGCCAACGTTGACCGAGAAGGTGGAAACGAAAAAGCGCGACAGGCGCTCGCCCGCATCGTTGATCGCCGCGGTGGTGGCGCGCAGGTCCGTGCCACCCGCCAGGCGGATGAAACGGTCACGCAGGGACTCGTGCTCCAGCAACACGAAAATCAGCACCACCAGCACGATGCCCGCGGTCTGCAGCGGAATCCACGCGGTGGAAAGGATGCGCGTGACCACCGCCATCGGCGTGGTCGGCGCATGCGCTTCCGTCGTTAGGTTGTTTGTATTTGCCGCAGGGGCGACCAGGTATGGCGGCGCACTGCTCGCTGCCAGCGGCGGATAGGTGTCGTGCACCTCGGCCTGGCTGATCACCTTGCCGACCTCGCCCTGCATCGCCTCCATGCGCCCCAGCGTCATCGCGCGCAGCGTCTGCACCTTGGCATGGATGGTCGCCTCGTACTGCGGCAGGCTGCGGGCCATGTGCACCATCTGCGAGCCAATCACCGTGGTCAACCCGCTCACGATGACCACCAGCGCCAGCACGGTGACCATCACCGAACCGGTATGCCCCAGACCGATGCGCCGGTACAGCCGGATCCATGGCGCCATCAGCAGGCTCAGGAAAAGCGCCAGCGCGACGGGCACCAGCACCTCGCGCCCGAAGTACAGCAACGCCAGCACGGTGCCGGCCGCCACGATGATGATGGGACGCTGGCTCGGCGAACTGGCGGGCGACGCGTGTATTTCGGAAGACATGGATAAACCCCTGGCCCATGGCGGTCAGCCCGATGAGAGCGGCGCAGCCGCCGGGCTGGGCAGAGCATAGCCTTGCGCGGTCGACATTGTGTGGACGAATGGCCTGCCGCCAGTCGCCAGACGCATCACGGCCCGGGCGTGACCTGCACGCCCGGGCCGTGGGCGGTGTCGCCTAGTTGGTTTTCTGGCTGCCGGGATGGGACACGAAGCGCGGCGGCGTGGCCTCGTCGGCGAACTGCCAGGCACTCAGATAAGCCAGCCTGAGGATCTTGGCCATCTTCGGATAGTCGATCTTGTCGGCGGTGTCGCTGGGGTGGTGATAATCCGGATGGAAGCCGGTGAACCACCAGAACGCCGGCACGTTGTGCAACACGAACGGGAACTGGTCGGAGCGGAAGAACACGTTGAGCGCGTATTCGTGATCGAAGCGGTCGTCCAGCACCAGGCCCACCTGCTGGTTCGCCGTGGCCACCGTGTGCTGGTAGTCGGGGCTATAGGCCGCACCAATCAGGTTGAGGCGATTGCTGGTATCGGCCGGCACCTGGATCAGGCCATCGGTCTGGGCGCTGGGCTGCTCGTCGCGGCCGATCATGTCGAAATTGATCATGGCGCGGGTGGTGTCCAGCGGGCGCAACGGATGGGCGGCGAGGTAGTACGCACCCAACAGGCCACGTTCCTCGGCGGCGAATACCGCGAACAGGATCGAGCGCTTGGGCTTGGTGGGGTTGGCCGCGAACGCGCGGGCCAGGGTCACCACGCCGACCGTGCCCGAGGCATTGTCGTCCGCGCCGTGCCAGATCTTGCCGTCGCTTTCGCCATCGTGATCGTGGTGCGCACTGATGATGACGGTTTCCGGCGCCAGCTTGGGATCACTGCCCTCCACCAGGCCCACCACGTTCCACGTCACCGCTTCGCGGCGCGAGCTGTTGTGCAGGTGCAGGCTGATGGCCGTATCGGGCAAGGCCAGTGAATGATTCTTGAGGTCCTTGTCGATGGACTGCTGCAGCGCCGCCGGCGTGCTGCCGCTGGTCGCCAGCAGCTGGCTGGAAACATCGGCCGAGATCACCATGCTGGGGATATGCAGCGGATTGTCGACCAGCGCCTGCGCCGGGATCGGATGGGCCGCGTGCTCGGTCTGGTGGCCAATGCGGGCGCGAACCTCCTGCGCGGAAGGATGGTTATGCGACGGCTCGGGCGCGATCAACACCGCCACGGCGCCGTGCTCCTGCGCGTTGAGCACCTTGACGTAGCCGGTGGCATAGCGCGTATTGCCGGTGCCGTTGAAGATCGAACCGGCATCGGTCTCCTGCGGCTCATGATCGAACACCAGCACCACCTTGCCCTTGACATCCAGGCCGGCGTAATCGTCATAGCCAAGTTCCGGCGCGGTGATGCCATAACCGGCGAACACCACCGGCGCCTCGACATCACGATCCTCGGGGAATGCGCCGGATACCTCCGGACTTTTCCACTCGATGCTCTTGCCCGCGCGCTTGAGTGCAAGCCGGGTGGCCTGGGCATCGGGCCGGTATTCGACCAGCGGCACCGCCTGCAGATAGCTGGGCTTGCCCTGGGCATCGGTAGCCACCGGCTTGAGTCCGGCCTTGGCGAATTCCGAGGCGATCCACTGCACGGCAACGTCGTCACCGGGCTGCAGCGAAAGGCGGCCATCCAGGGCGTCGGAGGCAAGAAAACCGATGTCGGCACGCAGGTCGGCGTCGCGAATCTGCGCCAGGCCGGGCTGCTCGGCGGAAGGCGTGGCGGCTAGCGCCGTGGCGGACACGCTCGCGGCAAACGCGATGGCGAGGAAGGTACGATGCATGGCTACTCCAGGTGGCGCGGAAGCGCGGACGTCTACATGACGAACGCTCCGAGGGTGCCATGCGGGCATCGCCAGGGCAAACCCACATGCCGGCGGACGGGCGCACGGCGCTCGAAGATGCGCCGTGCTTCCCCATGCCGCGATCAGACCACCGAGCGCACCACGCCGCCATCGACGCGCATGGCGGCACCGGTGGTGGCCGACGCCTGCTCGGACGCCAGGTACACGGAGAGGTTGGCCACTTCCTCCACGGTCGCCAGGCGCTTGATCAGCGAGGTGGGGCGATGCGTCTGGATGAAGTCGCGCTCCACCTCGGCCTGCGTCACGCCCTGCTCGGTGGCGATCTTGCCGAAGAACTCGTTGACGCCCTCGGAGCGGGTCGGCCCCGGCAGAATGGCGTTCACCGTCACGCCGGTGCCGGCCAGCGTTTCGGCCAGGCCACGGGACACCGCCAGTTGCGCGGTCTTGCTCATGCCGTAATGCACCATCTCCGCAGGAATCTGCACGCCCGACTCGCTCGACACGAACTGGATGCGTCCCCAGCCTCGCTTGGCCATGCCTTGCGCGTAGTGCCGCGACAGGCGCACGCCGCTCAGCACATTGACCTCGAAGAAGCGCAGCCAGTCGCTGTCCGGAATGTCGAAAAACGCCTTGGGCTCGAAGATGCCCAGGTTGTTGACCAGGATGTCCGCCTCGGGAACCTGTGCGATAAGTTGCTGCGCACCTTCGAGCGCGCCCAGGTCGGCGGCCACGCCGCTGAGCCTGGCGCCGGCCACCGCTGCCGTCACCGTCGCCATGGCTTCATCGACGCGCGCCTGGGTACGGCCGGTGACAACGACATGGGCGCCGGTTGCGGCAAGACCACTGGCGATGGCGAGGCCGATGCCCGCCGTTGAACCGGTAACGATGGCCGTGCGGCCGGTCAGGTCGATATGCATGCACATTCTCCAGGTGGCATCCGGGGATGCGTTGAAACACTTCAGCTGACGTGGCGGCAGCGGCTCGCCGATCCAAGGGTACGTCAGGTGAAAAGAGTCACTTTACCGATGGGCTGCCAGGCGACCGGCCCGAGTCAGGCGTCCGCGGTTGCCATGCCCTCCTGCAGCGCCAGCAGCTGCTGGCGCAGCGCTTCGTTCTCGGCGGTGAGCTCGGCTACGCGACGGCGCAGCCGATCCAGCTCGCTTTCCTCCGCAGGTTCCTGCGCGGCGGGTTCCTTGGGCGGCTTGCGGCGCGACTCGCGTACGCGCTTGGCCACCTGCTTCAGCTCGTCGCTGCCGGCCATGGCGGCGGCGCGTTGCTCCTCCGCAGGCAGCGTGGCCACGACGGCAGCGGCATTGATGGAAAGCATGCCGGACTTCACCGCGGCCACCACTTCGGGCGCGGCCTGCTTGTGGATTTTTTCGATCAGCACCACCTGGTTGTTGCTCAGGCGTGCTTCGCGGGCGATGGCCTGGCGGCTGGGCAGCGACGAAGACGCCGTGGCGGCGGGCGCCGCTGCCTCCACCCTGGCCTCATCGGCTGCTTGCGCGGCCTCCTCGGCGAGGGCTGGCGTCTGCTGCAGCTCCTGCGCACGGGCACGACGCTCCGCCAGGATCTCGCGCTTGCGCAAGGCGAGCACGCCACGCTGGAAGTCCGACACGCTGCGCCGCCCCAGGTGTTGCTCGATCATCCACAGATGCACGTCTTCCATGGACTGGAAGCGCGTGTTCTGCACCGTCTGGAACGGCAGGTCGTGCTTGCGGCAGATGCCGTAGCGGTTGTGGCCATCCACCAGGATATTGCCCCACAGCACCAGCGCATCGCGGCAGCCCTCGGCGAGCAGGCTGCGTTCCAGCGCCTCGTACTCGTCCGGCGTCAGGGGATCGATATAGGCCTTGAGTTCTTCGTTGACGACAATGTCCATGTGGGCGGGGTCACGGAAAGGGGGCGGCATTGTAGAGAAGCCGCGCCACGAGTGCCCCATCCGATGACGATGGGCTTGCGTCGGGCCCGCACCGGTCTGCTAAGTTGCGGCTTCCTTGCCTTGGACGGATGCCCATGGAAACCAAGCCTCGCCTTATCGCCGCCCTGTTCGGCCTCACCCTGCTTGGCGCCACGGCCCTGTCCGGCGTGCATGCGCAAGCCTCGGCAAACACGCCCACGCCGAAGGAACTGCTGGGCAAGTCCACCGCGCAGGAATGGCGCACGCCCGACCCGCAGAACCTGCTGGTGATGCAGCTGCCGCAAGGCCAGGTGCTGATCGAACTGGCGCCGGACTTCACGCCACTGCATGTCGCCAACATCCGCACGCTGGCCCACGAGCATTATTTCGACGGCCTGGCGATCGTGCGCGTGCAGGACAACTTCGTGACCCAGTGGGGCGACCCGCAGAGCGACGACAACGGCGACAAGAACAAGCTCAAGCCGCTGGGCACCGCCAAGGCCACGCTGCCGCCGGAGTACACGCGCCCCTTCGACGCCAGGCTGCCGTTCACGGCGCTCGCCGACGGCGACGTATATGCGCCCGAGGTGGGCTTCTCCGAAGGCTTCCCGGTGGGACGCGACCAAGCCAGCGGACAGGAGTGGCTGGCGCATTGCTACGGCATGGTCGGCGTGGGCCGCGACATCGATCCGCAGACCGGCAGCGGCAGCGAGCTCTATGCAGTGATCGGCCAGGCCCCGCGCGGGCTGGACCGCAACCTCGCCGTGGTCGGTCGCGTGCTGCAGGGCATGGAGTATCTCTCCGGTCTGCCGCGTGGCACCGGGCCTTTGGGTTTCTATGAGAAGCCGGCGCAGCGCGTGACGATCCACTCGGTGCAACTGGCCTCCGACCTGCCCGCGGCGAAGCGTCCCGCCATCGAAGTGCTGCGCACGGATAGCGCCACGTTTGCGGCACTGGTGGATGCCAAGCGCAACCGTCGCGACGATTTCTATCGCCAGCCGGCCGGCAAGATCGACTTGTGCAGCATCAACGTGCCGGTGCGGGAAGCCAAGCCCAAGCCATAGGCAGCCGCCCCCACTCGACCTGCAGACGCCGGCCTCGTGCCGGCGTTCGCGTTGTTGGCGGCTGCTGTCGGCAAACCCTCATGGGACGCACTTGCCGGCGCCCAGCATTTAGATATATCGTTTTACAAATAGATATATCTAAATAAACCCGCGAATGCGTCCATCCCATCGAGATACCCAACGACACCCGCACGGCGGCGACTTCGCCGGCTGGGATGGCGCCAGCGGCGGCGGTCGGCGCGGTGGCGGCCGCCTGCTCGGCCATGGCGACCTCAAGCTGCTGTTGCTGGCGCTGATTGCCGAGCAGCCGCGCCACGGCTACGAACTGATCCGCCTGATCGCCAGGATGTTCCACGGCCGCTACACGCCCAGCCCCGGCGTGATCTATCCCAGCCTGACCCTGCTGGAAGAACTCGGTCATATCCAGGTGGAACAGGAAGGCAGCCGCAAGCTCTACGCCATGACCGCGCCGGGGCGTGCCTTCCTTGCCGACAACCGCGATGCAGTCGAGGCGATGACGCTGCGTACACGCCATGCAGCACGCACGGCGGCGAAGATGGCCTTGCCCCCGGCGGTACGCGAGGCCATGCATGCGGTGAAACACGCCCTGCTCACGCGCGGCGACACCTGGAATGCCGCCGAGGCACGGCGCGTGGCCGCCCTGCTGGAGCACGCGGCCCAGGCGATTGCCAGCCCAAGCGACGATTGAATCCCACTGCCCTTTCCCCAGTCGAGAGATGCCCCATGACCCGACACGTCCACACCATGCAGCGCCACACCGTCGTGCTGCGTGAGATCGAAGTACGGCGCGTGGAGCGCCTCTCGCTGCATATGCAGCGCGTGATTTTCGGCGGCGAGGCCCTGCGCGGCTTCCTCAGCGCATCCCCGGACGATCACGTGAAACTGTTCTTTCCCAACAGCCAGGGGCAACTGGTGCTGCCCACGCCGGGCGAGGGACGACTCGAATTTCCCGAGGGCGTCGAACGCTCGCCGATGCGCGACTACACGCCGCGCCGTTACGACGACGAACTCAATGAACTGACGATCGATTTCGTATTGCACGGCGATGGCCCCGCTTCCGGCTGGGCGGAACAGGCACGGCCCGGCCAGCGCATCGGTGCCGGCGGCCCGCGCGGCTCCTTCATCGTGGCCAATGACTTCGATCATTACGTGATGATCGGCGATGAAACGGCACTGCCGGCCATCGGTCGCTGGCTGGACGAACTGCCCTATGGCGCGCACGCCATCGTATTGGCCGAAATACCCGGCAGCGGCGATCGGCAATCGCTGAGCTCGCAAGCCCAGGTCGATTTCACCTGGCTCGAACGCAACGACGCCGATGCCGCTTCCAGCCAGCGCCTGGAACAGGCGCTGGAACAACTGCCCACGCCGACGGGCGATACCTTCTGGTGGATTGCCGCCGAATCGGGCCGCGTCCGCCGCATGCGCCAATACCTTACCGACGAGCGCGGCATCCCCAAGGATTGGCTGCGCGCCACCGGCTATTGGAAGGCCGATGGCACCGAGGATGACGCGTGACGGGCATGAATTCTTGCTGAGCAAGCACCGCCATCACCACATAAATTTGCCATCGGCGCGGTTATGAGTGGACACAACGACCGGCCCGCGCCGGTGCATGCAGGAGATGGCGATGGCATGGCCCCGCCGACGATGGTTGTGGTTTGTCTACGTGCCGCTGGCCATCGTGCTGTTGTTGATCGTGGTGCTGCTTGTCGTCATTGCCACGTTCAACTGGAACCGGCTCAAGCCCGTTATCGATGAACACGTCAGCCAGGCCATCGGGCGCCCTTTCGTCATCCAGGGCGAGCTGAGCGTGACATGGGCGCGTGAGCGCCATGCAGGTGGCCTCGCTGCATGGGTCCCCTGGCCCATGCTGGAAGCCCGCGACGTCACCATGGCCAATCCCGACTGGGCGAAACAACCCCGCTTCGCCGAGCTCGACGCCGTGCGTTTCCAGCTGGCGCCGTTGCCGCTGCTGTGGCGCCACATCGAGATTCCCACGCTGTACCTGGTGCATCCCCGTATCGACCTGGAGCGCGACGCCCAGGGACGCACCACCTGGGATCTCAAGCTCGCCACCAGCACGCAGCCGTCGACATGGACACTCGACCTGCATGCCATCGGCTTCGACCGTGGCCATATCGCGCTGGACGATGCCCTCGACCGGATGCAATTGCAGGTGGCGGTGGAACCGCTGCAGCGTGCCATCGCCTACGACCAGATCGTCGCCGAACAGTCGTCCGACGCCCGCGAACAGGCCGGCAAGACCGTCGGCGCCGATGCCCGCAAGATGCTTGCCAGCGAAGCCAACGACAATCGCTACACGCTCCGTGGCACACGCGCCGTCTATCAATTTGCCTGGCAGGCCGAGGGCAGTTACCAGGGCGCCCCGATCCATGGCCAAGGCAAGACCGGCGGCGTGCTTGCCCTGCAGCAGAACGATCAGCCGTTCCCGGTGCAGGCCGATGTGCATGCGGGCGACAATCACATCGCGCTGGTGGGCACATTAACCGATCCGCTGCATCTGGCGGCGCTGGATATTCGCCTGTGGTTCTCCGGCACCAGCATGGCCAAGCTCTATCCGCTGACCGGCATCACCCTGCCCGATACGCCGCCTTACGCCACCGAAGGCCATCTCACCGCGCAACTCAAGACCGGCGACAGCCACTATGCCTATGACCACTTCCGTGGTCGCGTGGGCGGCAGCGACCTGGCAGGCGACCTTGCCTTCGCCACGGGCGGGCCGCGGCCCAAGCTGACTGGCGACGTCACCTCGCAGCTGCTGCAGTTCACCGACCTGGCGCCACTGATCGGCGGCGGCTCCAACGCGCAAAAGCAACAGCGCGGCGATGTCACCACGCAGCCCGTGGACAAGGTGCTGCCGGTGGAGCCCTTCCGCACCGACCGCTGGCGCGCGATGGACGCCGACATCACCTTGCATGCCGCGCGCATCACGCGCGATGCGCAGCTGCCCATCGATGCCGTATCGACCCGCGTGGTGATGGACAACGGCGTGCTGCAGTTGGACCCGCTCGCCTTCGACCTGGCCGGCGGCAAGGTCAACGGCAAGCTGCGCCTGGACGGCAGCAAGTCGCCGATGCAGGGCACGATCCGGCTGGGCGCGCGCCATCTCAAGCTCAAGCAGTTGTTCCCCGGCTTCGAGGCGATGCGCACCAGCCTGGGCGAAATCAACGGCGATGCCGCGCTCGATGCGTATGGCAATTCGGTCAGCGCGTTGCTGGGCTCGTCCAGTGGCGAGGTGAAGCTGCTGATGAATGACGGCGCCATCAGCAAGACATTGCTGGAAACGGCCGGCCTCAACGTGGGCAACATCATCATCGGCAAACTGTTCGGCGACAAGACGGTGAAGATCAACTGCGCGGCCTCCGACCTGACCGCCAGCCATGGCCTGTTCCAGACGCGCCTGTTCGTCTTCGATACCGAAGACGCGGTAATCAATGTCGATGGCACGGTCAATTTCGCCAATGAGCAACTCGACCTGGATGTGCGGCCCCATTCCAAGGGGGTGCGCGTCCTGTCGCTGCGCTCGCCGCTCTACGTCAAGGGCACGCTGAAGAACCCCGACGTGGGCGTGCAGCCGGGGCCGCTGATCCTGCGCGGCGGCAGCGCCGTGGCCCTGGCGGTGGTCGCGCCGGTGGCCGCCTTGCTGCCGTTGGTCGTCGCCAGCAAGGGCGACCCCGACAACACCTGCGCCACGGTGCTCCAGCAGATGCGCGTGCCACCCAAAACCCAACCCGCACCCGCGATCGCCACGCCACGGCCCGCCACGCGGCACTGATCCGCATCGATGGGCGTTGGCGCCGCTAGAATGCGCTGCCCCCTTCCCATCGATGCGCCCCATGCAAGCCGCCACCCAAGCCCGCTGGCAGATCCATTTCTGCGTCCTGCTCTGGGGCTTCACCGCCATTCTCGGCAAGCTGATCACCCTGCCCGCGTTGCCGCTGGTGTGGTGGCGCATGCTGCTGGTGGTGGCCGCGCTGTTGCTGATGCCCAAGGTGTGGCGTGGGCTCAAGGCGATGCCATGGCGATTGCGCTGGGCCTATGCCGGCATCGGCGTGCTGGTGTCGCTGCACTGGCTCACCTTCTATGCCGCCATCAAGCTGGCCAATGCCTCGGTGGGCGCCACCTGCATCGCGCTGGGGCCGGTGTTCCTGTCGCTGATCGAACCATGGATCGCGCGCCGCAAGTTCGATCCGCGCGAATTGCTGATCGGCGTGGCGGTGGTGCCCGGGGTGGCGATGGTGGTGGGCGGCGTGCCGGTGACCATGCGCCTGGGCATCGCGGTAGGCACCCTGTCGGCGTTGCTGGTGGCATTGTTCAGCTCGTACAACAAGCGGCTGGTGGAGCACGGCGACCCACTCACCGTGACCTGTATCGAACTGGGCACCGGCACCGTGTTCCTCACCCTGCTGGCACCGCTGCTGCCGCACGTGGGCCCGGCCTTCGTGCTGCCCAGCGCGCACGACGCGCTATTGCTGACGCTGTTGTCGTTCGGCTGCACCCTGCTGCCGTTCGCGCTGGCGCTGGTGGCGCTGCGCCACCTGAGCGCGTTCGGTACCCAGATGGTGACCAACCTCGAACCGGTCTATGCGATCGTGCTGGCCATCGTGCTGCTGGGCGAGCAACGGGAATTGGACGGCTGGTTCTATGCCGGCGTCGCGGTGATCCTGGCGGCGGTCTTCATGCATCCGCTGCTCGGTCGCCCGTCCGCCCAGCCCTCCCAGCCCGAGCTGCTGGGTACGGCCGAAAGTCATAGCGTGGTGGAATAAGCCCGCCGAAAGCCTAAAGTACGCCGGAATATTCGCGCTGGTTGTTCAAACCTTGCCGGGGTGCACGCGATGAAGCTAAGTGACGTGCAGTCGCTCGCCAGGGCCGAATGGTTCCTCGTGCTCAGCCTGGCCAGCTGCATGGCCTTCCTGTGGTTTGGCACCCCGTTGCTGGCGGGCCTCGACCGGTGGCCGCAGCTCTGCCTGGTCTTCGTCTGGCTGTTCGTGGTCATTCTCGGCTCGGCGCTTGCGGTGGTACGCCATGCCGAGCATCTCGCCGAACGGCTGGGCGAGCCCTACGGCACGCTGATCCTTACGCTGTCGATCACCACCATCGAAGTCATTAGCATCACTGCCGTCATGCTGCACGGCGACAACAACCCGACGCTGGCGCGCGATACCTTGTTCGCGGTCACCATGATCATCCTCAACGGCATGGTGGGGCTGTCACTGCTGCTGGGCGGCTGGAAGCACCACGAGCAGCAGTACAACCTGCAAGGCGCCAATGCGTACCTGGGCGTGGTGATCCCGCTCGGCATCCTCGCGCTGGTGATGCCGGATTTCACCACGACCACGCCGGGCCCCACGCTTTCCTTCGCCCAGGAAACGTTCCTGTCGATCATCTCCGTCGGGCTCTACATCTCGTTCCTGGCCTTGCAGACCAAACGCCATCGATCCTATTTCGCGGGAACAGCCGAAGGCTTGCACGCATCGCCTCGCCCAGCGTCATTGCACGGGCTGCCCACGCATATCGTGCTGCTTGTCGCCTATATGGTGCCGGTGGTGTTTCTGGCGGAAAAGCTTGCCCATCCGGTGGACTACGTAGTGGAAACCATGGGCCAGCCGGCGGCCCTGGCCGGCCTGGCCATGGCGGTGCTGGTCGCCACACCGGAAGCCGTCGGCGCGGTGCGCGCGGCGCGTGCAAACCAGATGCAGCGATCGGTGAATATTTTTCTCGGCTCGGTGCTGTCGACCATCGGCCTCACCATTCCTGCCGTCCTGATCATCAGCCACGCCACCCTGCATCCCATCACGCTGGGACTGCAGCACACGGACCTGGTGCTGTTCCTGCTGACGCTCGCGCTGTGCCTGGTGACCTTCTCCAGCGGCCACACCAATATCCTGCAAGGTGGCGTGCACCTGATCCTGTTCCTCTGCTACCTGTTCTTCATGTTCCAGGGCTGAGGAATTCACGCAGATAGTCGATGAAGGCCCGCACCTTCGCGGAGGGCTGCCGGCCGGGATACACCGCGTAGATGCCGCACTCTGGCAATGCGTATTGCGCCAGCAACACGACCAGCCGGCCCTCGCGCACGTCGTCGGTCACCAGGTAGTCGGGCAGGATGCTCACGCCGGCGCCATGCAGCACCAGCGCACGCGCCGCCGCCACGTTGTTGGCCTGGGCCACCGGGCGCACGCGCACCGTGCGGCGCGACCCGTCGGGCGCGTTGAAGGTCCAGCGCAATGGCGAGGACAGCAATGTCAGCGCCACCCAGTCGTGTGTCGCCAGGTCGCCCAGCGTGCGCGGCGCGGCATGCCGCGCCAGATAGGCCGGCGAGGCCACCACCAGCTGGCGGAATCCGCCCAGGCGCGCCGAGCGCAGATCCGAGTCACGCAGTCGGCCCATGCGTATGGCCAGGTCGAAGCGCTCGGCGATCAGGTCACTCACATGGTCGGTGAGCACCAGATCCACCTGCAGCTGCGGATGCATGCGCATGAACTGGGCCAGCGCGGGCGCCACTACCGGCGTGCCGTAGTCACCGGTGGCAGTCAGCCGCAAGGTGCCGCTGGGCATCTCCTGGCTGCGGCCCACCTGCTCGATGGCCGCTTCCGCCTCGGCGAGAATGCGCACGCAGGCCGCGTGAAAAGTATTGCCCGCCTCGGTCAGCGTCATGCGACGCGTACTGCGCAACAACAGGGTGACGCCAAGCTCGCGTTCCAGCCGCGCCACGTGCTGGCTGACCATCGCCTTGGTCATGCCCAGCGTCTCGGCGGCAGCCGTAAACGAGCCGGCCCGCACCAGCGCCACGAAAACCGCCAAGCGGTTGAGATTGACCTCGCTCGCCATACCACCTCACTGTCAAGCAAGACTTTACAGTGAATTCCCATTTGATGCGTTTATCCGCGCCTATCGATTGGCGCATGCTTGCCGCCTGTCAACGGCGCTGGCGAAGCTTTCACGTTCCCCGCGACATCGTCTGCCGATATCCCCCGCCCCCCAAGGAGAACAACCGTTATGAAGATCGCCCTGTTCGGCGCCACCGGCCATGTGGGCCACGCCATCCTCGACGAAGCCCTCGCGCGCGGCTACGACGTGACCGCCATCGTGCGCGACCCGTCGCGCCTGGCGGCCCACGATGCCCGCCTCAAGGTCGTCACTGGCGACGTGTCCAAGCCGGAGAGCTGGCTCGATGCGGTGCGCGGTGCCGATGCCGTGGTCGCCAGCCTGTCGGCGCGACGCGATGGCACGCCCCACGGCATCCCGGCCCATGCCTCCACGCTGCTGGACAACCTGCCGCGTGCGGGCGTGAAGCGCCTGCTATGGGTGGGCGGCGCCGGCTCGCTGGAGACCGCTCCGGGCGTGCGCGTCATCGACGATCCGCATTTCCCCGATGCCTGGAAGCCCGAAGCCACCGGCCAGGCCAAGGCGCTGGAGGTTTTCCGCGATAGCAAGTCCGAGCTGGAATGGACGTATATCAGTCCGGCCGCCCTGCTTGATGACGGCCCGCGCACCGGCAAGTATCGCGTGGGCGGCGACCAGCTGCTGGTCGATGCCGACGGCAAGAGCCAGATCAGCGTGCCGGATTACGCCATCGCCCTGCTCGATCGCATCGAGAAGAACGACGCACGCCGGCACCGCATCACGGTTGCCTATTGATCGGTGGCGTCGCATGACGGATCGCCGAGGCCGTCCGTCATGCGACATGCACGATCGCCTCAGAACCAGAACCTGACGCCGGCCAGCCAGGTCGTCTCGCGCGCATGCAGGTCAAGCGCACCCGGCACGTTGTCGTGGCTTCCAAAACGGCGCGTCCAGTTCACGCCGACATAGGGAGCAAACTTGCGACTGAACTCGTAGCGCAGCCGCAAGCCCGCCTGCAGATCCGACAGGCCGGACGAGATGCCGCGTTGCGGGTCATCCTTGCCGTAGAGATTCAACTCCAGCTTCGGCTGCAGGATCAGTCGCTGGGTGAAGCGCAGCTCATAGCTCGTTTCGAAGCGGGCGGCCGTGCGGCCTTGCTCGCCCACGTAGAAGGTGGCCTGCGTTTCGAACCAGTACGGCGCAAGGCCCTCCACGCCCAACGCAGCCCATGACCGGTTGGGGCCCTGGCCGAAATCCTGCCGCGCGCCGACCTGCCAATCCCAGAAGCTGGTCCAGGCGTGGCTCCATAGCGCTTCGAGGCGACCATCCTGGGTGCCATCGCTGCCACGCTCGCCCTCGGTCTTGAGCCACAGGCGGTTGACGTCGCTGCCCCACCAGCCTTCGGCTTCCCAGGCGGTCGCGTAGTCGCCGGAGGTGCTGGCACTGCGCTCCAGCCGATCCATCAACAGCATGCTTCGCGTTCCCGCATCATCCATCTGCATCACGTCGGCCATCTGCGTCGGCGACATGGCGGGCGGCGCCATTTGCGGCGGCGGTGGCGGGACATGGTCATTGGGGGGCAGCGTATTGCCATCCATGGCGGCGTCGTGACCCGCATGATTCATCGGCGGGTTGTCGCCATGGCCCGCATGGGGATCGGTCTGCGCACTGCCCATGGGCATCGACATGCCCGGCATGGCATCCATACCCATGCTTTGCGCCAAAGCAGCGCACGGCAGCGCCAGCCACGCGATAGCCAGGGCGCGTGTGCGATAGCGGCGGATGTTCATGCCACCACCACCTCGCGGAACATGCCCGCCTCCATGTGATAGAGCAGGTGGCAGTGATAGGCCCAGCGCCCCATGGCGTCCGCGCTCACGCGGTAACTCACGCGCTGCGCCGGTTGCACCACGACGGTGTGCTTGCGCACCTGGAAGGCGCCGTCGGGCGATTCCAGCTCGCTCCACATGCCATGCAGGTGGATGGGGTGGGTCATCATGCTGTCGTTCACCAGCACCACCCGCACGTGCTCGCCGTGGCGCAGGCGCAGCGGCTCGGCGGCGGATGCGCGCGTGGCATCGAACGACCACAGGTAGCGCTCCATATTGCCGGTGAGGCGCAAGGTCAGCTCGCGATCCACGCGTGGCGAGATCGGCGCATCGACTGCGTGCAGGTCGGCATAGCTGAGCACGCGCCGGCCGTTGTCGCGCAGGCCCACGCCCGGATCGTCGAGGTTGCTGCGCGGCGTGGCCACGCGCATATCCACTTCCGGCCCGGTTTTCAGCACCGGCGCGGGTGCCTCGTGCCCCATCGGCAGCGCGTCCATGCCTGGCATGCCCATCATCTCCATGCTTTGCATGGCGTGATGCATCCCGCCGTGGTCCATCACGCCCATCATGTCGCCCATGCTGAGCAACGGGCGCGGATCGACGGGGGGCACGTCGGCGACCAGCCCCACGCGCGGCGTCAAGGTCGCGCGGGCAAAGCCGGAGCGGTCCATGCTCTGCGCAAAAATGGTCCAGGCGCGATCGGCCGAGGGCTGCACGATCACGTCGTAGGTCTCGGCCGAGCCGATGCGGAATTCGTCCACCGTTACCGGCTCGATCGCCTGTCCGTCCGCCGCCACCACGGTCATCTTCAGCCCGGGGATGCGCACGTCGAAGAAGGTCATCGACGCGCCGTTGATAAAGCGCAGGCGTACCCGCTCGCCCGCTTCGAACAGCCCCGTCCAGTTGGCCGCCGGCGCATGACCGTTGATCAGATAGGTATAGGCAGCGGCGGAGACATCGGCAAGGTCGGTGGGGTCCATGCGCATGCGGTTCCACATCTGCCGCTGCGCCAGCGCCTGCGCGATGCCATCGCGGCCAGCGTCGCGCAGGAAATCGCCCACGGTGCGCTTGCCGACGTTGTAGTAGCCGCTCTGCTTCTTGAGGTTGGCGTAGATGGTTTCCGGATCGGTATCGGTCCAGTCGCTCAGCAACACCACGTAGTCGCGCTGCACGGCATGGCGCTCGCCGTCGCGCGGCTCGACCACGATGGGGCCGTACAGGCCCGTCTGCTCCTGGAAACGCGAGTGGCTGTGATACCAGTACGTGCCCGCCTGGTTCACGGTGAAGCGATAGACATACTCGCCACCCGGCGGAATGCCATCGAAGCTCAGCCCGGGCACGCCATCCATGTCGGCCGGCAACACGATGCCGTGCCAATGCACCGAGCTGGTGGCCGGCAAGCGGTTGCGCACGCGTATCGTCACCGTCTCGCCCTGCCGCCAGCGCAACAGCGGCGCGGGCAGTTGCCCGTTCACCACCGTGGCAATGCGGCGACGCCCGGTGAAATCCACCGGCAGCTCGCCGATCTCCAGTTCAAAATCATTGCCGCGCAGTTCGCTGCGCGGTGCGGCGGCCTGGGCCAGCGCGTTGCCACGCCACAACCCGAGCCCGGCGGCCACGCCACCCAGCGCCAGCCCTTGCACGAAACGCCGACGCGGCAGCTGAAAGCCGCGCGGTTCTTGCTTGTCCATCTTCGATGACTCCGTCATTCACGCCCGCGAGGCGGACACGTCAAGCCGGCCGACAGGTCGGCCTTTCATAGCGAACGGAGCGTCAGGCGACCGGTGGCCGCAAGGGAGGTTCGTAGAGCGGTTGCGGCGCCGCTTCCCGATAGACCCGCCAATGCGGGCCTGGGGGCGACGACGGCGGCAGCTGCTGCGCCAGCAGCGGTGGCACGCTGGCGGTCACGTGGGCACAGGCACCGTCCGACGCCGGCGAGGCCGGATGGCCCGGCGCATGGTCGGGTGAGCCCATGGCGTGAGCCATGCCCATGCCCGCCGAATCGCCCATCGATGCACAGCAGCCCTGCTGCGCCCAGGCGACGCCGGCCAGCGTCAGCCACGCACACAGCGCCAGCGCGAACAGGGCGCGACAGCGACGCAGGCGATGGAACAGGCGGCAGGACATGCCCCGAGCATAGCCAGCCTAGGCAGCCCGGCTCAACTCTGGAGCAGGCTCCACGCAAGCTACGCCTATATACTTGCCCACCCACCGGTGCCCGCCATGAACTATCGCCACGCCTACCACGCCGGCAATTTCGCCGATGTCCTCAAGCACTCGGTGCTGTTTGCGCTGATCGAAGCGCTGCAGACCAAGCCCACGCCGTTCGGTTTTGTCGATACGCACGCCGGCAGCGGCTGCTATGCGCTGGACGGCGTCGAGGCGGGCAAGACCGGCGAATACAAGGATGGCATCAACCGGCTGCTGTTCCCCGACCTGCACCAGTCCAGCGGGCACACCGCCGCTTTGCCGCCGCTGTTGCGCCGTTGGCTGGACGCGATTCTCAAGCTGCCCGGCAACGAGCACGGCCTGAAGCTGTATCCGGGCTCGCCGTTGCAGGTGGCACAGGCCATGCGCGACATCGACAGCGCACAGCTGTGCGAGCTGCATCCGGAAGAAGCCACGCGCCTGCGCGAGCTGTTCCACCACGACCCGCGCGTGCATGTGCACCAGCGCAACGGCTACGAGGCGCTCAAGGGGCTGCTGCCGCCGAAGGAGAAGCGTGGCCTGGTGCTGATCGATCCGCCCTATGAGGCACAGGAAGCCGAGTATCGCGTGATCGAGCAGGCGATCAAGGCAGCGATGCTGCGCTGGCCGACCGGCGTCTACGCGGTGTGGTATCCGATCAAGCTGCGCAGCCAGGTGCAGCCATTCCATCGCTGGTTGCAGCGTTGCGGCGCACGGCGCGTACTGCGCGCGGAGCTGCTGGTGCATCCCGACGATTCGCCGCTGCGCCTCAACGGCTCGGGCATGGTCATTCTCAATGCGCCCTGGAAACTCGACGACACCTTGCGCGAGCCGCTGCACGCCATGGCCCGCCTGCTGTCGCAAGAACGTCCTGCGCAATGGCGGCTCGACTGGCTGGTGGAAGAAACCGCCAGCTGAATGCCGGGCGGCGTCCAGCCATGCCGCCTACCGCCGTCGTGGCGCGCCCGCTAAGCTCGCAGCGTTCACGCTTGCGACACCGGAGTTCAGCCATGTCCCACCGCCTTGCCGTTGTCCTGATGCGCAGCGCCCTGCCGGCCAGCCTGCTGGCGCTGGCCGCCTGCGCCCCGGCGCCCATCTACAAGCCCACGGCCAACACCGTGGCCACCGCGCCCAACATGGTGGCGCAGGCACCGGAGCGTTACGCCAACGCCGACGTCATCTGGGGCGGCCGCATCGTCGAGGTGCGCAACCTCGCCGATCGCAGCGAAATCGAAATCGTCGGCTACCCGCTGGACAGCTCGCAGCGTCCCAAGGCGGACGGCAACGGTGGCTGGGGTCGCTTTATCGCGGTGATGCCCGGCTACGTCGAATCGTTCGACTATCCGACCGGCTCGCTGATCACCCTCGCCGGCCGCATCACCGGCAGCCGTGCCGGCAACGTGGGCCAGGCCAACTACGTGTTCCCCCTGGTCAACGTGGCGCAGTCGCACGTGTGGACGGCGGCGGAGATGCAGAGCGGCAAGTCCAACGTGAGCTTTGGCCTGGGCGTCGGCGTAGGCATCCGTTGATCGCGTACGCCGACTACACTGCAGCCTTCGTCCATGGGAAGGCACGATGTCCGGTCACGCCAATTCGCTGAAGGCGATCCTGCTCGCCCTCGGCGCCAATTTCGCGATTTTCCTGAGCAAGCTGGTGGCCGCCCTGCTCACCGGCTCCGGCGCCATGCTGGCCGAAGCGGTGCACTCGCTGGCCGACTGCGGCAACCAGGGCCTGTTGCTGCTGGGCATGCGCCAGGCGAAACGGCCGCCGTCGAATGAGTACCCGCTCGGCTGGGGCCGCGCGCTGTATTTCTGGTCGTTCCTGGTGGCCATGCTGCTGTTCAGCGTCGGCGGCATGTTTTCCATCTACGAAGGCATCCACAAGCTCAACCACCCCGAGCCCTTGAAGTGGCCGTGGCTGGCCATCGGCGTGCTGGGCTTCGGCGCGGTGGCCGAATCCATCTCGATGCACGGCTGCCTGAAGGAAGTGAACAAGGCGCGCGATGGCCGCAGCCTGTGGCGCTGGTTCCACGAGACGCGTTCCAGCGAATTGCTGGTGATCTTCGGCGAGGACCTTGCCGCCCTGTTCGGCCTCAGCGTGGCGCTGGTGGCGGTGCTGGCCACCATGATCACCGGCAATCATCTGTACGACGCGATAGGCACCATCGTCATCGGCGTGTTGCTGGTGATCGTGGCGGTGGCCGTGGCCAACGAGGTGAAGGCGCTGCTGATCGGCCAGGGCATCGAGCCGAAAAAGCGCGAGGCCCTGATCGACTTCATCAATGCCCGTCCGGAAGTGGATGTGGTGCTCAACCTCATCACCCTGCAGATGGGCCCCGACGTGATGGTCGCCGTCAAGGCGCGCATGGCGCCGGCACCGGACCAGTCCGCCCTGATCGAAGCGATCAACAGCGTGGAACGCGCCATGAAGGGGCAATTTCCGGATATCCGCTGGAGCTTCTTCGAGCCGGACGTCACCGACTGAGCTGCAGCAGATCCCACTTGTTGCCGTAGAGGTCCTGGAACACCACCACGGTGCCATAGGCTTCCTCGCGCGGCTCTTCGCAGAACACCGCGCCGGCGGCTTGCATGCGCCGGTAGTCGCGCCAGAAATCATCGGTGTGCAGCAGCAGGAAGACCCGGCCACCGGTCTGATCGCCCACGCGCGCACGTTGCTCGGGTGTGCTGGCCTTCGCCAGCAACAGGCGCGTCTCGCTGGCGCCCGGCGGCGCCACCACCACCCAACGCTTGCCGGCCCCCATGTCGGTATCTTCCAGCAGGGTGAACCCCAGTACCTGGGTGTACCAGGCGATGGCTTCGTCGTAGTCGGCCACCACCAGGGCGACGCTTCCAAGGTGTTGCTTCACTTGTTCTGCTCCATGGGCCAGGGCCCCAGTTCCGCCTGCAACTTCTTGGTGAGCTTCGCCCGCACCAGTGCATAGGCGGTGCGAATCAGGGCTTCCAGTTCGGCGGTGGGAAAACGTTGCGGCTCGGTCACCGAAATCCAGTGCGACCGCGCCAGGTAAGGGGCCGGAATGATACCGGGCTGGTCGGTCAGTTCCAGAAAGCGGTCGTCTTCCACTTTGAAAAACAAGCGACCGTTTTCGCTGCTATCCATCGGCGTGAGCACGAACATCTTGCCGCCGACGCTGAAGACGAGTTCGTGGCCCCATTTGATGTCCCGCGTCACACCCGGCCAATGGCCGCACAGGGCTTCCAGCTGGGCGGCGGTCATGCCCTTGCTCGCTGCCATGGTTTTCACTCTCCTTCGACGCCCGGGTCGGCGCGATAGCGCATTCTGGGCCGGGCTGGTCGCAGCGCCCACCGGCAGCCGGCCCTGCAGGCAATGCAGTGCGACATAGAGTCATACGGAAACGCGCCCTGAAAGGCTTTTTGTTCATGTTGCAGTGCACACAATACGCTAAAGTATGGACATGACTCCCGCCATCGATCTCTCCGCATTCCGTCACGCTGCCGTGCCCCCGCGCAGCAACGAGCGTTTTGCCCGCCCCCATCTGGTGCGCCTGCCCAAGGGCGAGCTGGTGCAGACCCATGATGGGCGCGAGCTGCGCCTGCGCAGCATCGAGCCGGGCGATGTGGACGCGCTCAAGCGCCAGTTTCGCCGCCTTTCGCCGGAAGACATCCGTCGCCGCTTCCTGCACGCCATGGGTGAACTGCCGGAGCCGATGGCTCAGCGGTTGTGCCGGCTCGATCCGGAGATCGAAACCGCCTTCGTGCTGATGGACGAAACGGTCAAGCCCGCCGAAATGCGTGGCGTGGGCCGCATCTACGTGGACCTGGCCGCCAACAGCGCCGAGTTCTCCGTGCTGGTGGAGCACGACTGGACGCGGGTGGGCCTGGGCGCGTTGCTGATGCAACGGCTGGTGGATGACTGCCGCCGCCGTGGCCTGGGCGAAATCTGGGGCTATGTGCTGCTGGAAAACCGTCCCATGCTGCAGCTGTGCAAGGAGCTGGGCTTTACCCGCCGGCTGATTCCGGACGAACCGGGCACCGCGCAGATCTCGCTGCAGCTCTGACTCCCTACCCAGGCTCCCCGATGTGAACCACCGCCCCGGCTTGCCGGGGCGGTCGCGTTACACTTGCCCGCTTTCCCGGCGCGGCCCGATGGCTGCGCTCCTGAGTGCAGCGTCCGCATGGCCCATACGATCCCTCACCCGCCCCTGCCCACCAGCCCCAAGCAGCGTCGCTACTGGACGTCGCCGCACGGCTCCTCACGCGCCCTGCTGGTGGCGGAAGCCGCCCGCTCGCACGAGGGCTTGCTGGTCGCCGTCACGCGCGACACCCAGCGCGCCCACGCGCTGGAAGACGAGCTGCGCGTGTTCGCGGGCAACCTGCCGGTGCTGCATTTCCCGGACTGGGAAACCCTGCCCTACGACGTGTTCAGTCCACATCCGGACATCGTCTCGCAGCGCATCGCCACGCTTTACCAGTTGCCCAGCACCCAGCGCGGCGTGCTGGTGGTGCCCATCGCCACGCTGATGCAGCGCATCGCCCCGCGCAGCCATATCACCGGCGCCGGCCTGATGGTGAAGAAGGCCCAGAAGCTGGACCTGGCCGCCGAGCAACGCCGGCTGGAAGCGGCCGGCTACCGCAACGTGCACCAGGTGGCCGAACCGGGCGACTTTGCCGTGCGCGGTGCACTGATCGACATCTTCCCGATGGGCGCGGCCGAGCCTTATCGCATCGAGCTGTTCGATGACGAGGTGGAATCCATCCGCAGCTTCGATCCGGAAACGCAGCGCTCGCAACAACAGGTGGAGCGCATCGAGCTGCTGCCCGGCCGCGAATTCCCGCTGACCGAGAACGCCGCCAAGGATTTCCGCACGCGCCTGCGCGAGCGCTTCCCCATCGACGTGCGCCGCTGCCCGCTCTACCAGGACATGAAGGAAGGCGTGACGCCCGGCGGCATCGAGTATTACCTGCCGATGTTCTTCGAACAGACCGCCACCCTGTTCGACTACCTCGCCGACAGCGCCGTGTTCCTGCTGGGCGAAGGCGCGCTAGATGCGGCCGAACAGTTCTGGACGCAGACCGGCGAGCGCTACGACCAGCGCGCACACGACATCGAGCGCCCGGTGTTGCCGCCGGCCGAGCTGTACCTGCCGCCGGAACTGCTGCGCGAACAGCTCAACAAGCGCCTGCGCGTGGAGCTGGTCGAAAGCGGCCACGAGCATGCGCTGCCCAGCGGCACGCAACCGGCGCCGGAGCTGCCGCTCAACCGCAAGGGCGAGGAACCGGGCACCTCGCTGCGCCATTTCCTCGCCAACTATCCGGGGCGCGTGCTGATCGCCTCCGATTCGGCCGGACGACGCGAGGCGCTGATCGAGCAGCTCGCCGGCACCGGCCTCAAGCCGGATACCGTGGAAGGCTGGCAGGGCTTCCTGTCCGGTGGCGACAAGCTGCGCCTGGCAATCACCATCGCGGCGCTTGAACAAGGCTTCGCGCTCACCGCCCCCGCCATCACCGTGCTCACCGAACGCGAACTGTTCGGCGAGCGCGTGCGCACGGAACGCAAGCGCCGCCGTGGCGCGGCGCGCGATCCCGAAAGCATCATCCGCGATCTCACCGAGCTGACCATCGGCGCACCGATCGTGCACGTCGACCATGGCGTGGGCCGCTACCAGGGCCTGGTGTCGATGGAGCTGGGCGGCATGGAGGGCGAGTTCCTCACCATCGAATACGCCAAGGGCGACAAGCTCTACGTGCCGGTGGCGCAGCTGGGGCTGGTGAGCCGCTACACCGGTACCGCGCCGGAGCTGGCGCCACTGCATTCGCTGGGCGGCGACGCCTGGGAACGCGCGCGCAGGAAGGCCGCCGAAAAAGTGCGCGACGTGGCAGCCGAGCTGCTCGCCATCTATGCCCAGCGCGAGGCGCGCGGCGGCGAGTCGTTGCCGATCGATCGCCAGTTGGTGGAAGAGTTCGGCGCCAGCTTCCCATTCGAGGAAACGCCCGACCAGTTGCAGGCGATCGACGCGGTGCTCGGCGACCTGGCCGCGCCGCGCGCGATGGATCGCGTGATCTGCGGCGACGTGGGTTTCGGCAAGACCGAGGTGGCATTGCGCGCGGCGTTCGCCGCCGCCACCGCCGGCCGCCAGGTTGCCGTGCTGGTGCCGACCACCCTGCTCGCCCAGCAGCACTACCGCAACTTCGCCGACCGCTTCGCCGACTGGCCGGTGCGCGTGGACGTGCTGTCGCGCTTCAAGTCGTCCAAGGAAGTGAACGAGGCACTCAAGCGCCTCGCCGACGGCCAGATCGACGTGATCATCGGCACGCACAAGCTGCTGCAGCCGGAGATCAAGTTCAAGAATCTCGGCCTGGTGGTGGTGGATGAGGAACAGCGTTTCGGCGTGCGCCAGAAAGAACAGCTGAAGAAGCTGCGCGCCGAGGTCGACCTGCTCACCATGACGGCCACGCCGATTCCGCGCACGCTCAACATGGCCATGAGCGGCCTGCGCGACCTGTCGCTGATCGCCACGCCACCGGCGCATCGCATGGCGGTGCGCACGTTCATCGCGGCGTGGGAGCCGGCGCTGATCCGCGAGGCGTTCCAGCGCGAGCTGGCGCGCGGCGGCCAGGTGTACTTCCTGCACAACGAAGTGGACACCATCGAACGCACCACGCGCGAGCTGCAGGAACTGATTCCCGAAGCGCGCATCGGCGTGGCCCACGGCCAGATGCCCGAGCGCGAGCTGGAGCGCGTGATGGCGGATTTCCACCGGCAACGCTTCAACGTGCTGGTGTGCACCACCATCATCGAAACCGGCATCGACATTCCCACCGCCAACACCATCATCATCAACCGCGCCGACCGCTTCGGCCTGGCGCAGTTGCACCAGCTGCGCGGACGCGTGGGACGTTCGCACCATCGCGCCTACGCCTATCTGGTCGTGCCCGATCGCAAGGCGATGACTGCCGATGCGGAAAAGCGCCTGGAAGCGCTGGCCTCGCTGGAAGAACTGGGCGCCGGCTTCACCCTGGCCACGCACGACCTGGAGATCCGTGGCGCGGGCGAACTGCTGGGCGACGAGCAGTCGGGCCAGATCCAGGAAATCGGCTTCGGCCTCTACACCGAGTTGCTGGAGCGCGCGGTACGCGCGCTGAAGTCCGGCAAGCTGCCCGACTTCGATCTCAGCAGCGAGCACGAAACGGAAGTCGAGCTGCACCTTCCGGCGCTGATTCCGGACGACTACCTGCCCGACGTGCACACGCGCCTGACGCTGTACAAGCGCATCGCCAGCGCGCGCAGCGAGGATCATCTGCGCGACCTGCAAGTGGAGATGATCGATCGCTTCGGCCTGTTGCCGGACCCGGCCAAGCAGCTGTTTGCGGTGGCCCAGCTCAAGCTGATGGCCACCCCGCTGGGCATTCGCAAGCTCGACTTCGGCGCCAATGGCGGACGCATCACTTTCCGCGACAAGCCCGAGGTCGACCCCATGGCGATCATCCGGCTGATCCAGAGCCAGCCGCGCGTATACAAGCTCGATGGCCAGGACAAGCTGAAGGTGAACCTGGAACTGCCGGGCGCCACCGAGCGAATCCGCGCGGCGCAGGACGTGCTGCTGTCGCTGGGCGCGCGCCGGCCCGGCTGATCGCCAGGGCGCGCCTCGCCGAAGCCCGATACCTGGGCCGCCTGTGGCTCAGGGGCGGCGCCATACGCATTGCCGTACCATCACGGCAAGACAGGTCCGCCGCCAACGCGAAAGGAAGCTGCGTTCATGCTCATCAACCGCTCCATGCCACCGGGCATCATCATTCCCGAGCTGGCCTATGCCGACGTCTCCGTCGCGGCCGAGTGGCTATGCCGCGCCTTCGGCTTCCGCGAACGGCTACGCATCGGCGACCACCGCGTGCAGCTGGTATTCGAAGGCGCATCGATCGTCGTCACCCAAAGCCATGATGCGCAAAAGACAACGAACCATGCGCATGCCGTGATGGTGCATGTGCACGATGTGGATGGCCATTACGCCCGGTCGGTCGAATGCGGCGCGAAGATCGTCGCGGCACCGGCGGATCACCCTTACGGCGAGCGCCAATACACTGCCGAAGATATCGGTGGGCACCGCTGGATTTTCTCGCAATCGATTGCGGACGTGGATCCGGCAGACTGGGGTGGTAACTTGCTTTCGTCATCGCAAGGGTAGGAAACCCTGCGCGCTACACGCTTTGCCCGTCATGCCGGCCGATGCCGGCATGACCGTCCAAACCGCCGGCTTCTGGAAATCTACCTGCCATGACCCTCGATGCATCGCCTACGGCTGCAACACAGCCACCGTTCCGGCCCAAGATGCTCATTCGCCCGGCCATCGCCTGGATCACGGTGACACTGTTCCTGGTCTTCGGCTCCGACTGGATGGCGCAACTGAGCCGGCACGAAATCGGGCTTGCCCTGTTCGCATGGCTGTTCTTCGTGATCGTATGGGTCGCGTTCGGCGTCGTGCACGAGGCAGAGGAACTGGCCGGCATGTTCGGCGAGCCCGTGGGCACCCTGGTGCTCACGCTGTCCATCGTGATCATCGAGGTGGTGCTGATTTCCGCCGTGATGCTGGGCGCGGGCGACACCGCCACGCTTGCTCGCGACACCATGTTCGCGGTGTTGATGATCGTGCTCAATGGCGTGGTTGGCCTGGGCCTGTTGATCGGCGGCATCCGCCATCACGAACAGGCGTTCAACCTGCACGGCGCGTCGGCTTATCTGGCGGTGATCATTCCGCTGGCCACGATTGCCCTGATGCTGCCCAGCTTCACCTCGTCCACCCCCGACGGCACGCTCACCCCCATCCAGGCCATCAGTTTCTCGATCCTGACCATCGCGCTCTATGGCATGTTCCTGTGGCTGCAGACCGGACGGCACAAGGGCTACTTCGTGGCGCCCAAGGCCACCTCCGATGCCAACGAACCGGAAACGCCGCCCCCGCCGCCACGCAAGGCGCGCAAGAGCGAAATAGCGCTGCACTTGGCGCTGCTGCTGATCAACATCCTGCCGATCGTGATCCTGTCCAAGAGCCTGGCCAAGATCCTCGACTACGGCATTGCCGCCACCGGGGCGCCGCATGCGCTGGGGGGCATCATCATCGCCATGCTGGTGTTCACCCCGGAAGGCATTTCCGCACTGGTGGCCATTCGCCGCGATGAACTCACCCGCGCGATCAACCTTTGCCTGGGCGGCGCGGCGTCCACGGTGGGCCTTACCGTGCCGGCCGTGCTTGCCATCGGCCTGTTTACCGGCAAGACGGTGGTACTGGGCCTGCCGCCGGCAAGCATCGTGTTGCTGGCCTCCACCCTGGTGCTGAGCAGCCTGACTTTTTCCGGCTGGCGAACCACCATGCTCGAAGGCGCGGTGCACCTGTCGATGTTCGCGGTGTTCCTGGTGCTGGTGTTCAGCCCTTAGCGCAAGGGAGGCGCCGCGTCGCGAACCCGCGACCCGGCGCGTACCAGGTAGTACACGGCGAACATGCCGAGCGGGTCCATCCACCCCTGCGCTACTTCCAGGCCCGCCTTGGCGGCCAGCGCGGCAAAGTCCGCGTGCGAATACTTGCAGCTGTATTCGACCTGCATGGCTTCCTCGGCGGTGAACGATACCTGCTGCTTGCCTACGCGTACCTTCTGGTCGCGCGTGCTGACCAGAAAGGTTTCGATGCGACCGGCCATGGCGTTGTAGTGCGCGTGGTGGCGGAACGCACCGATATCGAAATCGCTGCCGACCTCGCGATTGAGCCGTACCAGCATGTTCAGCGTGAACTCGGCGGTGATGCCGGCGCGATCGTTGTAGGCGGCTTCGATGGTCGCGGCGTCCTTCTTCAGGTCGGCACCGATGAGAATGCCGCCGCCATCACCCATCTCGTTGCGCATCTTGCGCAGCAGGTTCGATGCCTCGCGGACCTCGAAGTTGCCGATGGTCGAACCGGGGAAATACAGCACCGTCCGACGCGGCGCTCGCGGCGGAATCGGCAAGCGCAGCGCCCGCGTGAAATCCCCGGGCAACGGCTGCACCGACAGAGCCGGAAAGCGTTCGGACAATCCCTGCACGCTTCGACGCAGCGGTTCCGGCGATATCTCCACCGGCACATAGGACACCGGAGCATGCATATGCTCAAGCAACATATGGGTCTTCAAGGCATTGCCGCTGCCGTATTCCACCAGGCGCACGTCCTCGCCCAGCACATCGGCCATCTCCGCGGCGTGCGCCGCCATCAAGGCGACCTCGCAACGCGTCAGGTAGTACTCGGGCTGCTCACAGATCGCCTCGAACAATTGCGAGCCACGTTCGTCATAGAACAGCCACGACGGCAGGCGCTTGGGCCGCGCACGCAAGCCACGCTGCACCACCTCTATCAGGTCATCGGCTGGCGGACGACGGTCGTCGTCGCGAAGGTCGAAGGCTTGCACACTCATCGGTCTTGCCCCAGTCGTATCCCCATGAACTGCCAACGCGCATGAGGTGGAAAGAAATTCCGGTAGCTCGCACGGACATGCTCGCGCGGCGTCGCACAGGAGCCGCCGCGCAGCACCCATTGCCCGCACATGAACTTGCCGTTGTATTCGCCCAGCGCGCCGGCCAACGGCCGGAAGCCGGGATAGCTGACATAGGGCGAAGCGGTCCATTCCCACACGTCGCCATACATCTGCAGCAAGCCTGGTCCAGGCGTCGCCGCCCGCGGATGGAAACGCTCTTCGTCGAGCAGGTTGCCGCGCACCGGCAGGGCCGCCGCCGCGTGCTCCCACTCCGCCTCGGTGGGCAGGCGCACGCCGGCCCAGCGCGCAAAGGCATCGGCTTCGTAGTAGCTGACGTGGCATACCGGCGCATGGGGGTCGATCGCTTGCACGCCGGCCAGCGTGAACTCGCTGGCCATATCCTCCTGCCAATACAGCGGGCGCTGCCATTGCTCGCGACGTACGGTGTCCCATCCATCGGACAGCCACAGCGATGCTTCGCGGTAGCCGCCGTCGTGCACAAAGGCGGCGTACTCCGCATTCGTCACCAGCCGGTTCGCCAGCGCATGCGGATGCAACAGGGTGCGATGGCGCGGGGATTCGTTGTCGAAGGCAAAACCATCGCCGTCGTGACCGATCTCCACCACGCCTTCGGCCCCGGTGATGAATTCCAGTGGCGCCGCACTGGTTACCGTGCCTGCCGCGAGCCGCGCGGTATAGGCCGGCCTTAGCGGATTGCTCGCAAAGGCGTGCTTGATGTCGGTGAGCAGCAACTCCTGATGCTGTTGCTCGTGCTCCAGCCCTAGCTCGATAACCGCCAGGGTGGCGGCATCGACGCCACGCGACAAGCGCTCGCTCACCGCCGCATCCACGCGCTCGCGATAGTCATGGATCTGCGCCATGCCGGGACGCGACAGCAGGCCGCGGTGGGGCCGCGCGTGCATCGGCCCCACCGTTTGGTAGTAGGAGTTGAACAGGTAGTGCCACTCGGGATGGGGCGATCGGTAATCGCCTGCGCGCTCCAGCACGAACTGCTCGAAGAACCACGTGGTATGGGCAAGATGCCACTTGGCCGGGCTGGCGTCGGGCATCGATTGCACCATCATGTCCTCGGCGCTCAGTGATGCGCACAAGGCAACGCTACGGGTGCGGATTCGCCGAAATCGCCGTAACAGCGCCTCGGCTTCCGCGGCCGATTGCGCCAGGGTCATCGGCGCCTCCGGCTGGTAAACCCGGCATACCCGCGATCGCGATTCGCTTGCGGGACTCTCTGACAGCTGGCATCGCACCCAAACATTCGCGCACCATGCCGCAGCGAGCGTTCACATCTTGTGATGCGCCGATGGCGCAGGCTTGACAGGTGTGCGCTACGACGCCACGTCTGCGCTTGAAAGATGTGTCCTTTCCCTTCGCGAGGTGACCTATGAAAAGTCCTGTTTCCCTCCTGCTGGCGGGCACCCTGGCCACCATCGGCACATCAGCCATTGCCGCCGATCAAGCGCCCGCATATACGCCCTTGCGTCCGACCAGCCAGTGTCTGCGCCCAGACCGCATCAACGAATGGTACGTGGTCGATAGCCGCACCGTGATCGCCCGTACTGGCCCGGACCATTACCTGGTAAAACTCCAGGCCATTTGCCCTCACTTGGGCATCGAGCAGAGCCTACGTTTCCGCCCCAATCCCTCCAACAAGGCGGCGGGCATGGGTGCCCTATGCGGCGAGGCTGGTGAGACTGTCACCTCACGGGACCAGCCTCCCTGTGGTGTCCAGTCGGTCGCCAAGATCGACAAGGCACAGTTCGAGCAGCTCAGCACCACGGCGATCAAGCATGGCAATCCTCCGTAGCCTCCCTGAACGACAAAGGCCCGGCGTGAGCCGGGCCTTGTCTGGGCAACGCTATCGCTGCGATCAGTGACCGTAGTAACGGTAGCCGCCACGGTAGTAGTAACCGCCGCGGTGGTAGTAGCCCGGATGGCCACCCACCACGACCGCTGCGCCGACGGCAGGACCGTAATAAACCGGAGCGGGCGCGTAGACCACCGGAGCCGGCGCGTAGTAGACCGGCGGCGGCGGTGCGTAGACCACCGGGGCCGGCGCGTAACCCACGCCCACCACCGGCAGACCGATACCCACGTTCAAGCTCACATGGCCGGCGAAGGCAGGAGCAACGGCGGCACAGCCGACCAACATGGCAACAGCCAGTGCAACGCGCTTGACGGTGGAAAGCTTAGTCTTGTTCATGAGTTTGTCTCCCAAGGGAGGCTTGATTCCGACAGAAGGATTCGAGACTGCCTTCTATCGCTCTTTGCCGGGATCAATGCTGTGACTTTCGCGCTGAATCGGCACTGAGCAAACCGCGTCTGGCCGCCTAGCGCCTGCCTTGTTTACGGACGTGGTTCACACTGCTGTTCCAGGGCGATTCCTGCGGGTGCAGGCGCAGCAGCCAGCAGCCGTGGATGTCCGCCCGCCGGGTGAAGTCGAACGGGATGCTGGGCGCGCTCCAGTCCTCAATGATGAACCGTTCATTCAGGGCTTCATGATCCAGCTTGAAGCGCCGGAAATTGTTGGAGAACACCAGTACGCCGTCGGCCGTGAGGCGTTCGGCGCAGGCCAGCAGCAGGCGCACGTGATCGCGCTGAACGTCGAAATCCTCGGCGCGCTTGGAGTTGGAGAACGTCGGCGGATCGACGTAGATCAGCCCGTAGCGATCGCGATCGCTTTCCAGGAAGCTCAGTGCATCCGCCTGCATCAGGCGATGGCGCGCGCCGCTGAACCCGTTAAGCGCCAGGTTGCGCGATGCCCAGTCCAGATAGGTGGCCGACAGGTCCACGCTGGTGGTATCGCGTGCGCCGCCCGCCGCGGCATAGACGCTGGCCGTGGCGGTATAGGCGAACAGGTTGAGGAAGCGCCGGCCTTCGGCCAGCTCGCGCAACTTGGCGCGCACCAGACGGTGGTCGATGAACAGGCCGGTGTCCAGGTAGTCGGCGAGATTGACCAGGAACTTCAGCCCACCCTCGGCCACCTCGATGAACTCGCCGCGCTGGTCGAACTGGCCGTACTTGGAGCCGCCCTTGCCCCGCTCGCGCGTCTTCAACGCGATGCGGTCGCGCGGCACGCCGAATACCTCGCCGGCCACGCGCACGATCTCGCGCAGGCGGTGCCGTGCGGTCTCCACCGGGATATCGGCGGGGGCGCGGTATTCCTGGATATGCAGGTAGGGCGCGCCGCCGTCATCGGCATAGACGTCGATGGCGGCCGCGTACTCGGGCAGGTCCTGGTCATAAGCACGCCAGCAATGGATGCCCTCACGCTCCAGCCGCTTGCGCAGGTGGCGCAGGTTCTTCTCCAGCCGGTTGCGCAGCATCTGCGCGCCTTCGGACAGCGGCTTGGCCTCGCGCGGGGTCTCGGCCCGCGCGTGCAGTTCATACACCAGCAGCACGGTTTCCAGCGCACCGTTGTAGAGCGCGTATTTCTTTTCCGCCCGCAGCGGGATGGCCTGGCCCAGCTCCGCGTCGCCCGCCAGCACGGCGGCACGCCAGCCGGCAAAGCGTTCGCGCAGGGTTTCGCCGATGGCCCGGTACAGGCGCGGCATCTCGGCCCGATCGCCCAGGCGTTCACCATAGGGCGGGTTGGTGATGACCAAGCCACGGCTGTAGCCGGGCGGCGGCGATACGTGGGTGACCTCGTGCTTGTCCAGGGTCAGGAAACCCGCCACGCCGGCCTCCTGCGCATTGCGCTTGGCCGTCTGCACCATGCGCGGATCGGCATCGCTGCCGAAGAAGCAGCCGCGCAGCGCGCGCAGGCCGGCATCGGCCCGCTCGCGCGCCTCGTCCAGCAGCTTTCGCCACAGTGCAATGTCGTGTTGCTGCCAGCCCAGGAAACCGTAGTACTCGCGGTGCAGGCCCGGCGCCACGTCGGCGGCCATCCAGGCGCCTTCGATCAGCAAGGTGCCCGAGCCGCACATGGGATCGAGCAGCGCGCCGCCCTCGGCATAGATCTCCGGCCAGCGCGCGCGCAACAGCATGGCGGCAGCCAGGTTTTCCTTCAGCGGCGCCTCGCCTTGCAGTTCGCGCCAGCCGCGGCGATGCAGCGGCGAGCCGGCCAGGTCCAGCGACAGCGTGGCACGATCACGGCGCAGGCGCAGGTTGATGCGTACGTCGGGCTCTTCCGTATCCACGCCCGGGCGCGAACCATCGCGCTGGCGGAACTGGTCGACCACCGCGTCCTTCACGCGCTGGGCGATGAACTGGCTATGGGTGAGCTTGCTCAGCGCCGAGTTGGCATCCACCGCCAGGGTGGCATGGGCGGCCAGGTGCGTGGACCAATCGATGGCCTGCACGCCGCTGTAGAGCGCATCGTCGGTGGCCGCATCGAACTCGGCCAGCGGCATCAGGATGCGGCTGGCCAGGCGCGACCACAGGCAGGCGCGGTAGGCGGCCTCCAACGTGCCCGCAAAATGCACGCCGGCCAGCGATTCGCGTACATCGTCGGCACCGAGCGCAACTAGTTCGTCGCGCAACAGGTATTCCAGACCCTTGGGGCAGGTGGCGAAGAAGGCGCTCATGCCGCCGCGCCCCACTGGGCGAGGAACAGGCCGAACTCGTCGACGATGCGATCCACACTGGCACTAAGCCGGTGATCGTCATCCACCATCAATAGTGGAAGGCGGCGACGGGCGGCGAAGGCCAGCACGCCTTCCGGCGGGCATACGTCGTCCTGCCAGCCGTGCAGCAGCAGCGTCGGCACTTCGCCGGGCACATTGAAGGGACCCGGGTAGCCGGGAATCTCGCTGGGCGTGGCCAGCAGGAACAGGCCCGCCACCGGGCGCTCCAGCGCGGCCAGCCCGGAGACGAACGAACCCATGCTCGACCCCACCAGCACCGGTGGTGCCTCCGCCGCGTCGATGGCGGCCAGCAGCCGCGCCACGCGGGGCGCCACCGAGTCGGCAAAGCCGTTGGCATCGTCCTCGCGGTAGTCAGGCCGATGGGTCTGCCAGCCGAGCGATTCGGCAAAAGCGGCCAGCACGCTGACCTTGGTGGCGTCCGGACCGGAGTCCGAGCCATGCGAAAGAATAATCTGGCCGCGCATAGCGGTCTCCAAAACGGCATCCATCAGGCCGCGCATCGTAACAGGCGCCGTTCCACGGGGCCGTGGCCCATGCGAGACTGCCCCGATGCCGATCACCATCCACGACCAGCCCCTGCCCTACGTTGCCCTGCTGCCCGAGCGCCCGGCCAGCGCCGTGGAGATGGTCGTCATCCATTGCACCGAGCTGCCCGACCTGGCGACCGCCCGTGAATACGGGGAGCGCGTGCTGTACGAGAGCGGTACCGGCGCCAGCGGCCATTACTACATCGACCGCGACGGGGCGATTTACCGCTATGTGCCCGGCACTCGGGTGGCCAACCATGTGCGCGGGCATAACGCCAACACCATCGGCATCGAACTGGTGAACCTGGGCCGCTACCCGGACTGGTACGACTCCCGGCGGCAGACCATGACCGAGCCGTACACGGCCGAACAGATCGCCGCCCTTCGGGCCCTGCTGGCCCAGCTGCGCCAGGACTATCCCAAGCTGCACCTGATTGCCGGCCACGAGGACCTGGATACCGCCCGCGTGCCGGCCAGCGACGACCCGGCCAAAGCGGTGCCGCGCAAGCTCGATCCGGGCCCGCTGTTTCCCTGGGCCGAAGTGCTGCAGGGAAGCGGGCTGGAGCGGGTCACCGCCCCAGGCCGCTAACGGCGGCCCGCCCGGCCATGTGGACCATGGCCGTCACGGCGGCGCGCGCCTGCGGGCTGTTGCGCCAGCATGAGGCGCCCAGCATCGCGCTGATCTGCAACAGCAGGTCATCGGGCTCGGTGTCGGCCAGTTGAGCCAGGGAATGGATGCCGATTTGCTCCAACCGAGCGACCACCGTGGGACCGGCGCCCTTAAGCGCCAGCAACCGCTCCGACGACGTGAAACCATCCATGTGCCCGTTCTCCCAGTGACGACCGTGGATGGATGACGGGACGGCGACTGGCTGTCTGTAGGCACCGGGAAACCAAGTCACCCACCGACAGTCGCTATAATCGCCGGCCATTGCCATGCCGAGCCCCATCCATGACGGAAAACCACGTCCGCGAGCTGGTCGACCTGCTCGAACTCGAACGTCTGGAAGACAACCTGTTCCGTGGCCAGAGCCGCGACATCGGCACCCAGTTCGTGTTTGGCGGGCAAGTGCTGGGTCAGGCCCTGTCGGCGGCCCAGCGCACCGTTGACCCGCTGCGCGAAGCCCATTCGCTGCACGCCTACTTCCTGCGCGCGGGCGACATCAACGCACCGATCGTGTACAGCGTCGAGCGCACGCGCGACGGCGGTACCTTCTCGTCCCGCCGGGTGGTAGCCATCCAGCACGGCCAGCCGATCCTGAACGGCTCGATCTCGTTCCAGGTGCCGGAGACGGGCTTCGAGCACCAGTCGTCGATGCCGGAGGTGCCGATGCCCGAGGACATCGAGCCGATGCACCCGCTTCCGCCCGAGGAACTGGCCAAGCTGCCGGAGAAGCTGCAGCGCTGGCTGGGCGTGGATGCCCCGTTCGAATTCCGCCACGTGTGGCCGCAGAACAAGCTGCACCCGACCAAGCGCCCGCCGTTCCAGCACATCTGGTTCCGGCTGACCGCGCCGGTGGGCGACTCGCCGGCCTTGCATCGCGCCCTGCTGGCCTACGCCTCGGACTTCAATCTGATCGGCACCGCCACCCTGCCGCACGGCATTTCCTACTACACGCACAATGTGCAGATGGCCAGCCTGGACCACGCGCTGTGGTTCCACCGCCCGTTCCGCGCGGACGAATGGCTGCTGTACTCGTTCGACAGCCCCACCGCCCAGGGCGCCCGGGGCCTGGCCCGGGGCCAGATCTTCACCCGCGATGGCCGCCTGGTGGCCTCGACCGCGCAGGAAGGGTTGATCCGCCTGCGCAGCTGAGCGATTGGGCACCGTAGTAAAATCACCCTCCGCGCCATGGGGCGGCGACCGTGCCGCCCCGGCAGGTCCCGTCGGGCCAGGACACCCCCTCCGTCCCGCCCCGGCGACGAACACAGGCATTCCCCATGCGTCAGCTCTACACCTCACCCCGGCAGGAAAACATTGATCGCGTGGCCGCCCTGCTGGGTGAGAAAGGCATCGAATGCACCATCATGAACCGCTCCAGCTGGAACAAGCCCAGCTATCAGCGCTTCAGCTATTCCCAGCGCCAGGAAGACCGTGACAGCTGGCCCCAGGTCTGGGTCAACAAGGCCGACGACTACACCGAGGCCCGCGCCGTGCTGAAGGAATTGGGCATCGAACCGGTGGTGCGCCACGGCGAGGAACTGGCCCTGGCCCGCAATCCCACGCCGGAACTACGCCGCAAGAGCATCGCCACCCGCTTCCGCCGCATCGTCATGCTGGCCGTGGCGGGCGCCATCCTGGTGCTGATGCTGCGTTACCTGGGCATCATCTAACCGGCCCCCAGGCTGAACTGACGGCCTTCGCCGGATGATCTGACGCTACACATAGGCTTTTTCCTACTCACACGTCGACGCAATGCGGACATAGAATCGGCCCATGCGCTCCGATCGTGTCCGCCTCTTCCAAACCCTGCCGCACACCTGCGGCTATTTTGCCGAGCGCACGGCACAGAACCTGGTGATCGACCCGGCGGCCCCGCAGCTGGACCAGCTGTACGGCCCCGCCCTGGAACGCGGCTTCCGCCGCGCCGGCGGTCACCTGTATTACCCCTATTGCACCAACTGCCGGGCCTGCACACCCTGCCGCATCGACGTGGCGAACTTCGTCCCCGATCGTTCCCAGCGCCGCTGCCTCAAGCGCAACGCCGACCTGCAGGTGGTCGAATCGATGGCCGGCTACAACGCCGAGCGGCATGCACTGTACGAGCGCTACCTGCGCCAGCGACATCCCGGTGGCGGCATGGACGAAGCGGATGCCAGCGATTTTCGACGCTTCCTGACCGCCCCCTGGAGCCCCACCCTGTTCCTGGAATTCCGCGAAGGCTCGCGCCTGCTCGGCGTGGCAGTGACGGACATTTGCCTACAAGGCCTATCGGCCGTCTACACCTTCTACGACCCGGAAGAGACCTCCCGCAGCCTCGGCACCTACGCCATCCTGCAGCAGGTCGCCCTGGCCCAACGCCGCGGCCTGCCCTGGATCTACCTGGGCTTCTGGATCGCCGGCCATCCCAAGATGGACTACAAGCGACGCTTCCGTCCGCTGCAGATCCGCACCAGTGAGGGGTGGGTGGAGATGCAGGGGGATTAGGCGCGCGGCGCCGAACGGGGTCCGCGTGGTCAGCGCCTGGATGCGAGCCTCCCCTTGCCTAGTCTTCGCCACAATCCTGCTCCAGCACATGGATAGGATTTCGCGGACGCGAAACATTTCGGCGATGTAGCTCACCAATCGTTCGCCTAGCACGTGACCTCGGTAGCGCCCACCGCTCAGCTGCCTACCGATGTCACGTGCTCGTGATGCTCGTCCGACGTAGCCGGATTCGAAGGATTGGAGGTAGCGGATCACATCGTCGGCGCCGCCTTCGGCGATCAAGAGATCGCGCAGCTAAGTCAGGCCTATATCGATGCCCAGGACGAAGAAGAGGCGCCGTCGCGGCACAATGAGGTGGCGATCCAGGCCGTGCTGGCTAAGCCGGTCTCGCCGTAATGCTAGAGGGGCTTTTGACGCCGCTGCGCCAAGGCTGCACGAAGGGCGTCGATCGATAGACCTGAAGCAGGAGCTGCTTTCAGCTGCCGATAAACCAACACCACTTCTCCGCGCAGCCACTGATCCAGAGCCTGCTCACGTCCATGCGAGAGGAGCGTGAGCGGTTTGTCGGAGCGATCCGATTCACTCATGATCGTTCCCCAGGGTCGACTCTACTGAAGATCACAAATCACGATCTTTGGTTACATGCCAAGCAAAACAACTGGCAAGTTGCGCTGGTATCCCCGGAGCATTCTGTACTGCCCAAGACCGAATGCTCTCTTCCTCATCACGTGCCGCCCCGCCACTCCACATGGTGACGTAGTGAGAGGTCAAGGGATCATGTGCGTAGAACAGGAACACCTCATCCGACTGATGCGTATCGACATAAATGATGCTCCAGTCCCCAAACTTAAAAGACTGAAGCACATCGACGCTGGGCATTCCGAGCTGCTTGGCAATTGCGGACGATAGAGCTTCTTTTCGTTCAACAGTGAGACTACGGCTCACGCTCGTGCAAGGAGGCTCAGACGCACACACCGGGAGTGCAGCGAATATCAGCATGGCAAAGATAAATTGACGCATTTTTGATCGCCTCGGAATTTACGGGCCGTTGTAGCGATACCAAACAGGAGTTCCGTACCAAGCACTATTTGCTGGGCCGAACGCCGGACCGTTGGTGTGGGAGGCACTCCATACATCCTTGCCCACCCCGGTGTCGCCACCGTAAATGACAACATGCCCAGGATAAACACCAACGTCGCCAACCTCCAACAGCGCACCCGCAGGAACTGGCTCAAACGGTGATTGCTTAAATTGCTGCGATTGTTTTCTGCCAAGCGGAATGCCTGCTTGATCGAAAATGGACGATACGGAGCCAGAACAATCTGCGCCCTTCTTCGATGAGCCACCGAAGACATAGGGCACATTTGAATTGGACCAATCCTTTGCTGCCGCCGCGACAGCAGCCTGCTGGTCAGGCGTAAGAGCCCACAACCCAAGCGGATCGACGTAGCTCAGCGGATTCCCACCCACATAGGCATAAACGTGCGACGCGATCGATAGTCACGGATGCGACTCTTTCCATAAGTCGTAGCTTGGCGCTACTAGCCCGTCCCAGGCATTCAGCTCATTGATCGCAATCGTTTGCGCAGTGATATCCTTGCGAAGGCGCACTTGTTTGCACTCACCCTGCCATCCGAGCGGACTTTTAAGATCAATTGAGACGTCAATTGTTACGGCCACCCTCTTTTCCGAAATGTCGGTAACCTCGACTTTTCCTCCCTTAGCTGCTCCGTAACAGCCGTGCTTTCCAGGAAAGGAGCTTGGGCCAGAGCTAAAGAAAACTAGAACCTCATCGCTGGGTATGTCGGTGACGTGACCTGACGTGGGCTTCGAAGGGAAGTACACGGTGACTTTTTCAAACGCATCATCGTCTGTTTGTTTCGGCGGCCAATAGCGCCTTTCAGCAACTACAAATCCCTGTCCAGGCCCAAGCCGATGGCAGGCAAACTGCGCCTCCTTAGCCGTAACTTTCTGGCAGCCAGAAATATCGATCGCTACCTTATCAACTGCAAAGTTGGCCTCCTGTGCCCACGAAATGGGAACCCAGCAAAGGATGACGAATGAGATCAACTTAGTTACCACAGTCACAATTTGCGCTCCCCGATTTGATGTTATCTGCCTGCGCGTTAGACCGTCTGTTTGCATCTTGGTACACAGCCTGATGTGCTGCGCCGATACCACTGAAGGGGCCCCTGGTTTTGTGCAGTGCCTCATGAACTATTGTGTCGTACAGGTCGACCAACTGATCTCCAGACAACGGCTGCAAGTAGTAGCTCGACAAATACATCTTGCCGTTAAGTGCGTTGTACTCACCGACATCCATGATCTGGTTACCGAACGAATCGGTGTGCGTAGCCATGTCCTGGACTATTGGAGCTGCCTTAGGGAATTTCAGGTCTGTCTCCGTTTTCTTTGCTAGAGCAAGCATGCAATTGATATCCGCTTGTGTAAGGCCCCACATGTCAAAAAGTGATAGCGGGTTGCTGCTTACATAGGCATAAACAGTTGCCCCCGACGCGAGTTCGTCGTACCGAGGCCGGTTTTCCCTAGGCGTGATGCGGGTTGGCAAGCCGCTGACGAAGACACCCTCTCCCTGTTTCGTGCATTTTTCCCTAGACGCGAGTTTCAGCCGCGCGCGACGCGCGCGCAAGCGGCAGCGCGGTGCGCTGTGGCACGGTTCAGAGGGTGTCGTCGTCCGCCTGCTCGGTGCGGGTCAGCCGGGCCGGATGCGTGGCCGCGTGGATCTTCTGCAGCTTCTCGATGGAGACGTGCGTGTAGATCTCGGTGGTGGCCAGGTTGGCGTGGCCGAGCAGCGCCTGGATGTAGCGGATGTCCGCCCCATTCTCCAGCATGTGCGTGGCGCAGGCGTGCCTAAACAGGTGCGTGGCACCGGGCTTGTCGATGCCGGCGAAGGCCATGTAGCGCTTCACCTTGTCAGCCAGGTATTCGGGCGTGATCGGCTCGCCGTAGTCGGTGATAAACAGCGCGTTGGTGTCGGCGGCTAAGAGCGACGGCCGTGCCTCGATCAGGTACTTGGCCAGCCACGCCACGGCCCGCTCACCCAGCGGCACCACGCGATCCTTGCGGCCCTTGCCCTCGCGTACGAAGAGCAATCGGCGGGTCAGATCGGCATCGTAGAGGGCCAGCGACGGCACCTCCATGCGGCGCAGCCCGGTGGAGTACAGCAGTTCCAGCATCGCCCGATCACGCAGGCCCTGCGCACTGGTCGGTTCCGCTTCGCGCAGGATCGCCTCGATGTCGTCCACCGAGAGCAGGATGCGTGGCAGGCGCTTGGGCTGCTTGGGCAACACCAGCTCGGAGGCCGGGTTGCAGAGGATGTGGTGCTCGCGGACCAGCCACTTAAAAAACGTCTTCAGCGGCGCCAGGTAGCCGTGCTGGCTGCCCAGCGTCATCGGCTCGCCGCTGGGTTTACGGTAGTAAAAAAGGGCCTTCTGGTAGCGCTCCAGGATCGGCTGGGTAATCGCGCGCGGATCGTCCAGGTGTCGCTCGTCGCACCACGCGATGAAGCGTCGCAGCGCGATGCGGCGCGCCCGTGCTGTGTCGGCGCTGTAGCCGTGCGTGAGCATCCATTCGAGGTGCGCGTGCATGTACCTCGTCAGCGGGTGCGCGGCCAGCGGATCGACGTGCACCACGGCCGGCTTCGGCGGCTTCACCGCCGTGGGTTTGCGATGCTTGATGCGTTGACCCTTGCGCGGCATGTCAGGCGATACGTGAGGCTGCGACGTACGACGGCGATGCCACCGCGACGCTCAGGGTGTGCGTTTGGCGCGGCGTGTGCGGGGCATTTCCGGCAAGCGTTGCCACGCCTGCGCTGTGGGCGGTTTCTACCGTGTGCGAGGTGGCCGCATGGCTACCGCGAGCGGGCCGCGATGACCCCGCGTTCTCACTCTCGCTACCCCGCGAGATGGCCATCGTAGCCACGTCGATCAGCCCGGAGAGGTACGGCGCAGCGCTGCCGTCGCCGTCGTACAGCAGTTCGTAGACGAAGCTCTGGCCACGGCTGCCGCGATGCACGAGCAGGTATTCCATCGCCACGAGGCGATCCAGGTGTACGCGCAGCTGCGTGTCGCCCCACGCGGTAGCCTCGCGCACCTCGCGCCGGCTGAAGCGCACGTCGCTGCGTGCCACGGCTTGCGTGGCCATGCACTCGGCCACCATCGCGCACAGCGCACGCAACAGGTTGCGTGTCTGTGGCGGCAGCTCGTCCAGGCTGCGGCCCAGCATGTCGTGGGCGAGCGCATTGGCCTGTGCGATGTCGGCCAGCGTCACCTCGATGTATTCGATCTCACGGCCGCGATGCGTCGTGCGGCGGATCGGCCGCTGGTAGCTGCCAAAGGCCAAGCAGCGTTTCATCACCGAAGTGCTCGATTCGATGCTGGCTCAGGCCAACCGCTAAGCGGCTAAAAAAGAACGATCGGCACAATCGCCGGTCGCATAGCACCCACCTCACGGGCCGCGTCAGCGGCCTGGGAGGTGGGTGTTTTTATTTCTAAAGACCAGGCTTGGTATAACAAACCCATACCCTGTCCAAAGACGTTGATCTGGCTTTTGCAGTAAGCGGCAATGATCGGAAGCAACGTCCGCGAACATGCCCGAGCAAATGCCAGTAGCAAGCGGTGCGACACGGGGCCGGCAAGCTGTCGAAGCAAGCTCACCCAACGACACGGAGAACGACCATGCGCAATGACGTCGACATCAACTACGGGGTGGATTTCGAGCGCGCCAAGGAACGCCTGAGCTACATCGCCGGCAAGTGGTTCCGGCAATACCGCGAAGCCAAGAAGAACAACAGCAGCGAGGAAGAGATCGCGTGGCTACGTCAGGCTTATATCGATGCCCAGCACGACGAAGAGACGCTGTCGCTGCACGACGAGGCAGCGATCCAAGCCGTGCTGGCCAAGCCGCTGGAACGGTAGCGCTAGAGCGGCTTTTGACGCCGCTGTGCCAAGGCCGCACGAAGGGCGTCGATCGATAGGCCTGAAGCAGGAGCTGCTTTCAGCTGCCGATAGGCCGGCAACACTTCCTCGCGCAGCCACTCCTCCAGAGCCAGCTCACGCCCCTTCGGAGGCGTGAGCTGCTCGGTAGGGCGATCCACGTCATGCATGAGGTGCGCGCTATTATCGAGAGCGTCAGTCACGTGTCATGCGAACCAATCGCAGACCTTCACTTGTTCGCTCGAACTCGACATGAAAGTGTCGGTCATCTGTCGAACTCTTGACGTGCACATTCAGCTGAAAAGCCTCGTAGTCGCCGGAGAACCGATATGAAAAGCCCTTCAATTCCGGACTGACCTCACTTCCGGAAGTAATGGAATATTGCTTGTTTGCCAAAACGAGTGACTTTGCTTCGGACCAAGTGTCTGACCTCGTGAAGAAGATGAATCCTCCAACCCAAGCACAGAGCAAAACAACCACAATTACAGCGCACAAAATAGCCAAGCGCTTCGTATTGAACGAGCTAGCCACGTAACTCACCTCTTGAGGTATCCAAACGTGATCTCGCCACCCACGGCCACCTGCCCACTAAAGCCTTTTGCTGCTTCAAGGGTTCCCTGGGGGCTGATTCCTCCAAACAATTCTGAGTCTTGCTCTATCCCCGGGGTGAACGTGCGCCCAACATTTCCATTAATGCCTGCGCCCACCGGCCCAGCATTTAGGCTCCCTGTAGCAAACAGATCAACGCCAATGCGCGCATGAGAACAGTCACCTGGCTTCGAGCCGGGTCGCGCGCCAGCAGGGTTATAAAGAGTCGCACTTGCTCCTGCACCGAAGCCGAAACTCAACGTTACAAAGAAGCCTCCGTCATTTGGATCCCGGCCAAAAGTCACCCCTCCACCAACACCAAGGTAAAGGCTGCCGCCGGCGGACCAGAGACCCAGCGGGTCGGTGTAGTTCAGCGAATTCCCACCCACATAGGCATATATGTCTATGTGTAGAGAAGACCCATCAACGCAATAAATAAAATGGCCCCAGCAATCGTACTAGCAATCGCTACGCTGCCCGTCACGAAGTAGCCGATCAACCAGATGAGGGCGACGATGATCCAGGGAATTAAACTTTTGACGACTGGCTTCATGGTCACGGGCACTCACAATTGCTGTTAGATGCGATTTGATCGCTTCCTACCGTCGCGGTGGCCGCTGCCGCAGCAGCCGCCGAATTGAGTGCTGCATTAGTACGGCCGGCGGCTGCCGCGGCCTCTGCAGCGTCGCCACCGTAACGTGCTAGCACCTGATTCACAGAATACATCCTGAAATTCGGAAAAAACCCAAGCCTGAATGTCGTTTTTAAAGCGTTCCGGGCCCCAACAGCTGCCGCAGCTTCTCCAAGTCCTGTTTCGGTTGTTGCCGCAGCGACACTCGGGATGGCGGCGGCTGCCCCTGCGTATAAGAGGCGCCCAATGCCTAAGACGGCCAGATCGGGATAGCTATTCTCGAGAGCCTCATCTGTTCTAGGAATTTGCCCAGGCTTCAGAGGGCATGTCTTTAATCCCAGCAGATCAACGTTGCTCAGAGGGTTGCCACCCACATAGGCATAAGAACTCCGCTCAGCAAATCCGCGAGATCGCGCTCGGCCTCACCGGCTGTCTATCTGAAGCTTGACGACGGTCGGATGGGCAATCATTTGGTCATCCGCGAGAGACTTCTTTATAAGAACAGTTGCTCGCCCGGCCGCGCGCTCCCCGCGAATACTGACCATGTACTCTTCGCGATTAAACTCCCCTGATGGGTCGCGGTACTTGGTGATCTTGTTGATGTCCGCACGTTCAACGTGACCCACGCTCTTTGTTACGGAATCGTCGTTCTCGACGGTCGCGATGACTTCGCGTGCGGTGGGGTTAGTGCCCTGGAATATGCGTGCTCCCAGGCCCGCGAGCACGCTCACAACAATGGCCCAAAAGATATATTTCGATAACTTCGTCATAGGTCGATTCGTCACCAGTTCGAGTAGCTACCAGCTTCTGCGCTCAATGAGACACCGTAGCGAAAGCCAAAACCAGAAGTCGTAGGCGTGTTGTCGACACCAATAGGCGTTAGCGAAAGAGAGCTGTAGCCACCGGTACCCCAGTCCATAACATCCGACTTTGGAGATGGATCAAAAACATTCTCACCGGCGTTCACGTACGACGCTCCGGTCGACAATGGGCCGAAACCCAATCCAGCACTGGCATTGAAGGTGGTCCGGGCGATCAGCCCCGACCCGCATTCCTTCGCATGCGGCGAAGGCGAGCCATTTGGATCCCAAGACAAGCCGGCGCCAATTCCCACGCCGATCTGGCCTGTGATTTCGAGCGTGCCGTTCGCCCAAGACACATTCACTCCACCCCCGGCACCCAAATACGCCTGCACGCTAAACGCCCACAGTCCCAGCGGGTCGGTACGGCTCAGCGGGTTGCCCCCCACATAGGCATACATTCACGCTCTATTTGCAATCCAGACCAACCCTCCAACACCAAGAGCGAATGCTATCGACAAGGCAAATCCCAATGCGCCCATGAAGAGGAGTCGTCGTGAATGCCGCCCCTCAGGACTTAGTAGAGCGGGAGAAAAAAGCGCATTGAGCGGATTCCAAAGCGTTCGTGCAGAGAACGCGTCCCTTGAGTCGGAGAACTGGAATCCCATGCGAATCAAGAAAAATGCTGTCCAAAGAAAGCAAATGATCCCCACGACACAGGCGACGACAAAAGCGACCACAAGCAAATGATTTACTATTGATAATGTCATATCGAGATACCCAATCAATTTCCATGCATCCAGCTCATGATGTTGCTCAAGCCAAATGTCGCAGTATTAGTCGTAGTTAAAGCAGCTCCCACTGGCAGCCCCAAACCTACTCCTAGTGATCCGCTGCCAGTCAATTTGTGACAGCCATCAGTTGTTGTAGAAACGCTAGCACTGCCTGTAATGGGACCACCTGAGCCTTGAACGTCGAGGGTCTGTCCAGCAATGTTCTTGGAAGACCCAGGAACGTAGCCCGCTGAAACGCCAGCACCAACATTCACACCAACGCCCGCCCCTGCGGCCCCGTATACCCCGATGTCAAATCCCTCGCCCCAGCTGACGTAGATGCCACCAGATAGCGTGAATCCACCAACAACAATAGCGCTTACGTTGCCGCCAAGCATGAGATTAGCCAGCCCATAAGGATCGACGCCGCTCAGCGGGTTCCCACCCACATAGGCATAAGTATTAATGCCTCCCACTAACCCAACCGGGTCACTCTGCACATATCGCCCCAGATTCGGGCTGTAGTCGCGAAAGCCATTGTTCCACAACCCTGACTCCGCATCGTAGTACTGCCCCGGGAAGCCCAGATTCAGCGGCACCGAGTTCGTCACTGTCACGATGCGATCGAAAGCAAAATTCCTGGCGCGCCAGACGATAGCCTTGTTTGCATCAGTCATCGCTTCCGGTCGCCCCACTTGATCATCGTGAACCGCCAGCAGTTGCCCGCTATTGATGCGCCCGATCAAGCGCCCATTGAGCCATATGTAGTCGGTCCAGCCACTGCCCTGGCTTTCGGCCAGAAGTGGACCGGCAGCATCTGGAGCGAAGTAGGTTGACGCGCCACCAACCGTCTTGCGCAGGCGCTGCCCTTCCGCATTGATGTAATACGTGGCACCACCGGCGGCGCTCATCCGGTTGAAGGCATCATAGGTAAAGGTAAGCACGCCGGAGACCGTGGTCAGGTTACCTCGGGCGTCGTAGCCGTAGCTAGCATTGCTGGCGCCGGACAGATTCACGATCTGGTTGCTCGTCGGGCTTGGCGCCACGGTGACCGTACCACCATTCAACACTTGGCGCGTGCGGTTACCGTTGGCGTCGTATTGGAAGGACTGGTTATCCGCCACCGCATAGACTGACGTCAATCGCGACATGGCGTCGTAGCCGAAATTCTGAGTCATCGCACCATCGATGCCGTTGGTGATGCCATTGATGCGATCAGCCACATCGTAAGACAACCCTAGGCTCTGCACGCCCTGCACCGCGACACCAGTCAAACGACCATCGGTGTCGTAGCCCAAGGCATTGACCAAGCCATTGCTGGATGTCCATTGCACCATAGCCAGATCGTTGGGTCGGTAATTGATGCCGGTTGCAGCATAAGAAGTCGTGTTGCCAATCTTCACCTGCACCGCAGACACCACACCGTTGGTATAGGCATATAGCGCCTGGTTGCCATCGGGATAGATCACGGCGGTAACCTGTCCCAACGGGCTATAACCGTAGCCCAGCGCATAGGATGCACCACCGATGGAGAAGCCGCGCCCGGCCAGCCATCCTTCTCGTGTATAGCTATAGGACGTGGTGCCAGAGGCATCGGCCACGGAGCACAACCGGCCTACGCCGTAGGTACAGGTGTCATAAGTGAATGTCTGGCTGGCACTGCCCGCACTAATCCTCGTCGTACGGCCCACGGCGTCATAACCATAGGTGACCAGGATGCCGCCGGCTCGTGTCATGCCGGTGGCATGGCCGGAGGCGTCGTAACCATACGTGGTGGTACCGGTATCCGGGCTAACCTGTTGCCACTTCTGCCCCAACCCATCATAGGCGTAGGACGTGACCAGTCCGCGCGGATCGATCACTGTACTGACATGGTCGCCACGGTCGTAACTGTACTTCGTAACCGCCTGACTGAATGCGTGGGAAGAATGCCCTGCCAGCAGACCTCCCGCAAGGATCGTTGCGAGTTTCATGCCCAGGGGTTTGACACGGCAAACGGCGAGGTCCACGCGGGACTCCTCCCTGCGATTCCCAAGTTTCAACGCATCAAGATGCAAGCCTTTCGGAGGGCACTGTATTGAGGTGACGTATGACATCACTGGCCTCCCAGCACTTGGGTGACCAAAAGTGCGCTTGAGGAGGACACGCTGATACCCGATGCGTTGTAGAAGTCCACGCGCAAGTAGTATTGATGGCCTCGGTCAGTGGTGTTCCAGTTGAACGTGCCCGTGGTGTACTGGCTCCGTGGATTGCTGCCAACGGCGACAGGCGACCCTGCTGGATTGACAACACTCCCCATTGCATCAGCAACTCCTGCGGGTGTACCTGCATCCATCCAGGTGTACTTCACGGTCGCTGCGCCTGCTGGGACAGCACCACTGACGATGACAACGTGGGAATCCCCGGGCTTGGTCTTGTAAAGTGCCCAGGTATTGCCATTGGTGATATCGAAGCCAATAGCCTGATTGCCGGAGCCAGAAGTCAGGCGCCGAGCAGACGTGTACGTGTTGCCATTGATCGCAATGGGCACGGGTATAGTGACGACCGTGGATGATCCCGGGCTGTACGCACTGCATCCGCTAACATTGCAAGCCGCCACGGCATAGCCGTAGTTGCCATTAGTCTGACTGACAGCATTCCAGCTTGTGGCTGCGCTGTTCTGGAGCCCAACCCAGTTTCCGTTAAGTACACCAAGGAGCGCGTAGGTCGTGGCCCCGCCAACGGGCAACCAGCTTACCGTGTAGTTTCCCGTGGCATTGTTGGCAGGGGTAGCGGGGGCCGCCGGGACAGCCGGAATGGAAGGAAGAGTCACGACTACCGCACTGACGTTGCTCCACGGCCCACAACCAACGGCGTTGCAGGCTTGGGCACGGTAACCATAAGTGGCACTGCCTTTGCTGCTGGTGCTCCAGCTAAGCGAGGCGCTGTTCTGCAGTGCGACCCAACCGCCGCCATTGATCTGCTCCTGCAGGATGTAGCTGCTCGTATCGGCTACGGCAGTCCAGCTCACGGTATAGGCACCTAGCACATTGCTGGAGGGCACTGCCAGCACGGGCACACTCGTTGGCGCGGTGGGGATCGCCACCTTGATCGAGCCCACGTTGCTCCACGGGCCGCAGCCAGTCACATTGCAAGCCTGCACGCGGTAACCGTAGGCATTGCTGGTTTTGTTGTTGGCTGTCCAATTGATCGAGGCGCCGTTCTGCAGCGTCGTCCAGTTGCTGCCGTTGACCTGCTCCTGCAGGAGATACGTAGCAGCCCCGGAGATGCTGTTCCAACTGATGGAATAGGCGCCGCTCGTACTGTTTGGCGGCACGCTTATGGTTGGCGCCACCGCGGGCATGGCGGGACTCGCGCCACCATGCTCCGTGCTCTGCGTGACGCGATTGAGCGCGTCGTACTGATATCCTGTCGCATGCCCTGCAGCATTAGTAATGGACAACGGGTTGCCATTGCCGTCATAGGCATAGGTCAGGCTTTGGCCGTTCTGTCCGATCTTCTGATAAACCCGGCCAAGATTGTCGTAACTGGTCGTTTCCACCAGGCCGACGACGCTTCCTCGCATCACAGTACGTTTAGTCACATCGCCATTGAGGTTGTATTCGAAACGCTCCGTGGACGTGCCATCCTTGTCATTATGTGTAATCGTGCTCACCCGCTTGGTGGATGGGTTGCGATTCCAGGTGGTGACCTGGCCATCCGGGCTAGTCAACGTGTAGAGCAACCCAAAGCCGTCATAGGTGTAACGCCAGGTTGTCGCCACCCCGTTAGGGTAGGTCGTTCTGGTTTGGATACGGCCACGCGCATCATAGGTGTAATCCGTAACGTCGCCATTGGGGCCTACGACACGACCCGCTTCGCCAAGACCGTTGTAGTTGCTGTAAATCGTGGCCTGACCAAGTCCATTGGACAGCGAGGCAAGATTGCCGAATGCATCGTATGTGTATATGTCCTTGTCACCGCCGTTGGACGATGGACGAGTCACCGTCATGGTTTGCACCATGCCATTGCCGTACAAGGTATAGCTGTACGTCGTCGTCAACGTCTGGTTAGCGTTGCCCGTTTCCGAAAGATTGGTAGTCGCCACTGATGCGAGGCGATTTTGGGCATTATAGGTATAGGCGGTTTTCTTCCAGCCCCGGATCGTTACGCTGAAAAGGCGATTGAGCCGCCGATCAGTATCCCATACGTAGTCTGTCGTGCGCGCCACAGCTGTGCCATAAGCTTCCGTTTCCGTTTGTAGCTGGCCGTTTGTTGCATACATATAACTATGCGTATTGCCGTTGTTGTCGACTTCGGCAGAGAGATGACCGCTAATGTCATAGGTACGACCGCTGACCGTCGCGCCACAGGTCTGCACGGCGTTATTGCTGATCAGCGTTAGGTTGCCGTTGATGTCGTAGTTTTTGGTGAACTGATGACCCAGCGGATTAGTGATGGTTGCCGACTGCTTACCTGCATTGTCCGCGTAATAAGAGATGCTTACCTTCTCCGAGCCATCGCCCAGGTAAGTACCTGTAGCCCAGCGATAACGCGCATTGTCAAATGCGGTACCCGTTATCTTCGCATTGGTGTCGTAGGTGGTGTAAGCGTAGGGAACGCCGTTGTATTGGACCTCCGATAAGCGCGACCCATAGGGTGGGGAGGCGAAGCTGAGATATTTGAACGTCACCACGGTGGCAGGTGAGCCCGGGTACGCAATGGAAGAAAGGGTCGGCGCCCGGGGGTTTTCAATCATGTAAACGTTGCCGCCGGGATCGATGACGCTGGCAACCTCAAGAAACGGCGAAACACTCTTCGATTCATAACGGATGGAGAACGACTTTCCGCTGGTATGCGTGACTGTCTTGGATGTCTTGTCCGAATTCGTCTCAATCAACCAGCCAATGCCGGACGCGTTCTTGATGGATCGCAGACTGCCGCTGGAGGAATAGACCTGGGTTGTTGCGTCCTCATCCTGCAACGTGTAATCACCGGTAACCGAGTCACGCGTGAGTGTGGATACGCCCTTGCTGGTATAGGAAGTGGCGCCGGGTCCACCAGCGAAGACAAGCGACGAGCCATCCGGCCTATGAAGTGTTGTCTGCTTGCAAGCACCGATTTCAGGCGGATTTGCGTTGCAGTTGGTGTCGAGGCTGTAGAAGATATTGTCCGTCCAGCTTCCGCCGTTGTAATACAGCACATAGGTCAACCCCATCTCGCCAGGCAGGGCGAACAGGGGGTAGTTTTCCACCTTGGTACCCGTGGCCGGCAGGATGGGATCACCATCGCTATCGCAGGGGTTGGGATTGTTCGATGGAACGGCAGCGGGTGTGCGATTGGCGGTTGCGTAGGCGCGCCCAAGATAGGCGGTTACATTCCCCGTGGGAGCCAGCAAAGAACCACTCCCCCAGTGGCTCGCTGCATAGAACCCTTGCACACTGGGCCCTGGCAAATTTTTCGGGGGCGCAGGCACCGGGCCATTGATTTGCTTGGCCGTATGAAACCCGTCGACCTGCGCGGCAACACCTGTAGAAAGCAGCGCTGTCAGTACTGCAACACTTATGCGTGACCGCAGAACAAGGGACATAAGAGCATCGCCTTAGCAAAAGGGTGAACACTGACGCACAGACACCTGACGCCGCGCGACTGAAGAACGGCGGACATTGCAATGGCATTGGAAGAAGCAGAGAACGAGCGGGCCCAGGGAACGTTGAGAAAAGACGCGTCGCCAACAGCCTTGGCGAGACATCCTCCCTCAGAACTGAAACTCCCCTGATATCAGCGCCCCAAGTTGACTCGCAAAAAGTTACGCGAAATTTTGACCCGACCACAATGGGCTGAAGCGGGGATTTCGTAAGACATCGTCCATCAAACCTGTGAGGCTAGATCCAGCGATAACAAACGCCATTTCGCACGAAACGCCCATTGTCTCCGCGGATACGCCACTGTAGGCACTCTTCACCAGCGCGTCACCGCGAGTGGGAACGGGTACTTCCTCAATGATGCGCACGGGTCGCCGAAACGGGACGCCATAGCGGCCTTCATCGTATCCGGGCGCCATCGATCTCTCTCACACGGACAAGGAATCTCAAACCATATAGTCCGCATGAAGATGCCGCCCATCGAATGACGGGCGGGCAACCTGGACTCAGGAAACAACGAAGCCGCTACGCCTGTGAAGCGGGTGCCGACGGGTAGGGATACAGCTTGATCAGCGGCACCGAAATGCCGTCGTCGCCGACGACGCGGCAGTGGGTGCGATCGAGCTGGCGTGGTTCTTCGACGCCGCAGCTGTGGGCGATGATGCCGACTTCGTGCATGACGTTGGTGGCGTAGTGGGCCACGCGTTCGCTCTTGTCGGTGACCACCAGGCCACGCTGCAATTTGGTGTTTTGCGTGGTGATGCCGGTGGGGCACGTATTGCGATTGCATTGCAGCGACTGGATGCAGCCCAGCGCCAGCATGAAGCCGCGCGCGGAATTGACGAAGTCGGCGCCCATCGACAGCGCCCAGGCCACGTCATACGCGGTGACGCATTTGCCGGAACAAATCACCTTGATGCGCTCGCGCAGTCCCTTGGCGATAAGCAGGTTCACCAGCGCCGGCAAGGATTCGTGCAGCGGCAGGCCCACGCCTTCCATCAGGGTCTGCGGCGCGGCGCCGGTGCCGCCTTCCGAACCGTCGACGATGATGAAATCCGGTGCGCTCTCGATACCGCGCTTATGCACTTCGTCGCATAGTTCGTCGATCCAGTCCACGCCACCGAACACGGCCTTGAAGCCCACCGGCTTGCCGGTGAGATCGCGGATATGGCGAATGGCATCCATCAGCTCCTGCACGTTGCCGATGTCGAGATGGCGATTGGGGCTTTGCGAATCCTCGCCTACCGGAATGCCGCGAATCGCGGCAATTTCCGGCGTTACCTTCACGCCCGGCAACAGGCCGCCCATGCCGGGCTTGGCGCCTTGGCCGAGCTTGATGCTCACCATCTTCACCTGCTTGTGCGCGCAGATGGCCAACAGCTTCTGGTCGTCGAGCTTGCCATCAGGCGTGCGCACGCCGTACTTGGCGGTGCCGATCTCGAAGATGATGTCGCAGCCGCCTTCCAGGTGATACGGGGCCAAGCCACCTTCGCCGGTATCCATCCAGATGCCGGCCTTGGCCGCACCGTGCGACAGCGCGCGCACCGCCGGTGCAGACAAGGCACCAAAGCTCATCGCTGAAATGTTGAAGAACGCCGCGTGCTGGTAGGGCTCGCGCGAGTACGGCCCAAGCGTCACCGGCAGCGGCTTGATGTGCCTGTCGCCCAACGCGGGGAATGGCGCATTGACGAAAAACGGTACGCCCTCGCCGCGCAGGTCGCGGGTGGAGCCGAAGGCGTTGGTGTTGTCCACGTTCTTGGCGGCGCGATAGACCCACAAGCGCTGGGCACGGTTGAACGGCATCTCTTCGCGGTCGCTGGAATACAGGTACTGGCGAAAAAATTCACCCAGGTGCAGGAACCAGTAGCGGAAGTGGCCGATGACCGGAAAATTGCGCAGCACCGAATTGGACGTCTGGTTGCGATCCACCAGCCAGACCACCATGACCACCACGACCAGCAACACGAGCAGAAGCAGGAACAGGGCGGCAAAGGTTTCCACCACGACCACCAGCCAATGCGCAAATCCCATCGAGTCCATCAGTTTCTCCGGTTGCTGTCGTTCTTCCTCTCCCTCGATGGGGAGAGGACTGGGGGTAAGGGATTCATCTTGCGATAAGCAGCGGGCAAAGCCGGTATTTTTTTAGAGTATCCGGCAAGCACCCGCCGCTCACTTCAGTCCCCCAAGTGGGGGAGAGGAAGCAAAGCGCCTAAAGCTCCACGCGCAGAATCTTCGCCGCGCGTACCGCCTTTACCTTGGCCGCTTCGATGCTTTCATCGCGCGCCAAGGTTACCGCCATGCGTCGGCGTCCTTTCACCGTCGGTTTGCCGAAGATGCGCAGCTGCGTATCCGGTTCCTCCAGCGCTTCGGCCACGTTGAAGTAACGCGGCGCATTGCCCTCGCCTTCCACCAGTACCGCGCACGAGGCCGCCGGCCCCAGTTGGCGGATGGCTGGAATGGGCAGCCCCAGGATGGCGCGTGCATGCAGCGCGAATTCGGAGAGATCCTGCGAGATCAAGGTGACCAGGCCGGTGTCGTGGGGGCGCGGACTCACTTCGGAGAAGATCACCTTGTCGCCCTTGACGAAAAACTCCACCCCAAACACACCCCAGCCACCGAGCGCGCCGGTGATGGCGGCTGCCTGTCGCTGCGCCTCGGCCAGTGCCGCGTCGCTCATCGGCTGCGGCTGCCACGACTCGCGATAGTCGCCGTCCTCCTGGCGATGACCGATCGGCGCGCAGAAGCTCACGCCGTCCTTGTGACGCACCGTGAGCAGCGTGATCTCGTAATCGAAATCGACGAAACCCTCGACGATTACCCTGCCCTTGCCGGCGCGCCCGCCCGACTGGGCGTAATCCCACGCATGCTGCAGTTCGCTTTCCTGGCGCACCACGCTCTGGCCCTTGCCCGACGAACTCATCACCGGCTTGATCACGAACGGCAGGCCGATGGCGGCGACCGCCTCGTGATACTCCGCCTCGGTGTCGCAGAAGCGGTAGCGCGAGGTGGGCAATTGCAACTCTTCGGCAGCCAACCGACGGATGCCTTCGCGATCCATGGTGAGCCAGGCGGCGCGCGCGGTCGGAATGACGCGCAGGCCCTCCTTTTCCAGCTCGATCAAGGTGGGCGTGTGGATCGCCTCGATCTCGGGCACGACCAGGTCGGGCTTCTCCTGTGCGATCAATGCGCGCAGCGCCGCGCCATCGAGCATGTCGATCACGTGGCTGCGATGCGCCACCTGCATGGCAGGTGCGTTGGCGTAGCGATCCACCGCGATGACTTCCACCGCGTAGCGCTGCAGCTCGATCGCCACCTCCTTGCCAAGCTCGCCGGAGCCGAGCAAAAGCACGCGCAGGGCGTGGTCGGAATAAGGCGTGCCAAACGGCTTCATCGGCGTCTCCAGACATGACAAAGGCCCATTGTAAGCGTCGTGGCGGGGCAACGCGCGAGCGATGAACATTGCGTGCCACGCTACCCATTGACGGATGCATCGAACCGGCATTGACTGTGATCGTCACCGTCCCCGCGGAGCGACCATGCGCAATCGGACTGCCTTGCTATGGCTGTTGCTGGCGTTGTGTCCCGCCCCCGGGTTGACCGCCCGGGCCGAGACCGTGCCGGCCGATACCCGCTGGATGACGGTGCTGCTGGGCGGCCGCAAGATCGGCCACCTGCAGATCGAACATCGGCGCGACGGCGACATCGTCACCACCACGCAAGCCCTGGTGATCGAGCTCAACCGCAACGGCAGCAGCATCCCGCTTGGCGTGACGATACGCAGCGTCGAAAGCACGACGGGCCAACCCCTGGCTTTCTATGCCCGCAGCACCCTGTCCACTACGGACAGCACGGTCGATGGCAGGCGCCTGCCCGATGGCGACTTCGCGGTCACCACCACGGTGGGCGGCATCGCCCGCCAGGCCACGCTGAGCTGGCCGCCGGGCGCGGTGCTGAGCGAAGGTCAGCGGCTGACCATGCTTAAAGCCGCGGCGCATCCAGGCCAGAGCTACGCCATGAGCATGTTCGACCCTGCCAGCCAGGCCGTGGCCCACGTCGACATGCAGGTCATCGGCGATGAGCGGGTGGTGCTGCCAGAGGGCAGCATGGTGCTCAACCACCAGCGCCAGACGCTGCAGCCCCCCCGTGGCGTGCAGACCATGGACCTGTGGCTGGACGACCAGGGCCACGCGCGCAAAGGCACCCTGGGCATGCTGGGACATGAGCTGGAAATGCTCGCCTGCAGCCAGCGTTGTGCCATGGCGCCCGTGCAGGATGTCGACATGTTCCGGGCGGCCATGGTGGATTCGCCGCGCCTGCTTCCCGCCGCCATGCGCAGCACGTTCCTGCGCTACCGGATACATATGCCCGAGGGCAGCCCACCGCCCGCCATCGACACCGACGAACAACACATCTCCAGCCTGGGACACGGTGACTGGCTGGTGGATATCGGCAACCCCCAGCCGGGCGGCGAGGCTGCCCCGGATGCCGGGGACACGCAGCCCAATGCCTGGGTGCAGTCGGATGCGCCAGTCATTCGTGAGCTGGCCGCCAGGGTCGTCGGTGATGCCGCCGGCGACCTGCAGAAAATGCGCCGTCTGCGCAGCTTCGTCAGCGGCTACATCACCCAGCATGGGCTGGATGTCGGGTATGCCTCGGCGCTGGAGGTGGTGCAGACCCGCCAGGGCGATTGCACCGAATACGCCGTATTGCTGGCCGCCCTGGCCCGGGCGGAGGGGATTCCCACGCGAGTGGTGACCGGCATGGTCTATGCAGATCGCTACGGCAGCAGTTCACGCGTGTTCGTACCCCATGCCTGGGTGCAGTCCTGGATCAATGGCCGCTGGCAAAGCTTCGACGCGGCATTGCGGCAGTTCGACAGCACTCATATCGCGCTGGATCTGGGTGACGGCGATCCGTGGCATTTCTTCAACATCACCAACCTGCTCGGCCAGATCCACATCGAGAAGATCACCCCAAGCTGGGAGCTGGCGGGCAACCTGCCCCCAACCTCGGCCATCGGCCCTACGGCCGCCGCCGGCGAGGGCAGGTAAGGGCGGGACTTGTTGATAGATATCATTTTGATATCTAATCCTCTCATCTAGGGAGGAACCACCATGAACGAACGTCAGGGTTTTTCGGTCGCCGGCATTCCCACCATCGTCGTGTGCCTGCTGTTGGCGCTGGCCGGCGCGGCACTGCTGCTGGGCGTGGCCACGGGTCAGCTCGGTCGGGATGGCCTGCTGGGCATCGGCCTGGAAGTCATCGTCGCTTTCACGCTGAAGGGCTTTTTCCAGGTCGCGCCGAACGAGGGCCAGGTGTTGCAGTTGTTCGGCAAGTACGCCGGCACCGTGCGCCAGGAAGGCCTGCGCTGGACCAACCCGTTCTATACCCGCCGCCGCGTCTCGCTGCGCGTGCGCAATTTCGAGAGCAGCAAGCTCAAGGTCAACGACAGCGACGGCAACCCCATCGAAATCGCCGCCATCGTGGTGTGGCAGGTGGTCGATACGGCCGAGGCGGTGTTCTGCGTGGACGACTACGAGAACTTCGCGCAGATCCAGAGCGAGTCGGCATTGCGCCAGATAGCGCAGAACTACCCTTACGATGCGCACGACAATGGCAAGCCCTCGCTGCGCAGTCATGGCGAGGTGATCAACAACCATCTGCGCGACGAAATCCAGGCCCGCCTGGACAAGGCTGGCGTACAAGTCATCGAGGCACGCATCAGCCACCTCGCCTACGCCCAGGAAATCGCCCAGGCCATGCTGCAGCGCCAGCAGGCCAACGCCATCGTGGCGGCACGCGAGCGCATCGTCGAAGGCGCGGTGGGCATGGTCGCCATGGCGCTGGACAAGCTGCGCCTGCAGGGCGTGGTGGAACTGGACGAGGAGCGCAAGGCCGCCATGGTCAGCAACCTGCTGGTGGTGTTGTGCGGCGACCGCGCCACCCAGCCGGTGGTCAACGCCGGCACGCTCTATGGCGGCTGACAAAAAAGCCTACCCCCTGCGCATCAGCGCTGCCGTGCTCGAAGCCATGCAGCGCTGGGCCGACGACGATCTGCGCAGCGTCAATGCGCAGATCGAGTTCGTCCTGCGCGAGGCACTGCGCAAGAGCGGGCGTCTCAAACCTGCGCAAAGCGAGCCGGTGAGCGACGACGACACGCCTTGAGGCATCTTTCCCCAGGTGACCTGGCCGCCATGCATCAGAAGGACTCCATCATGCCCATCGCAGTGCGGCCCGGCGCACGAATCCCGCAGCTCAAACTCGCCCTGTGGCTGGGTGCAGCCGCCGCGGTCGCCGCAATCGCGCTGCTGCCCTACATCCTGGTCACGATGCCTGAGCGCTTTGTTGCCTTGCCCATGCCACTGTGGGCGGTTGCCCTGATGCAGGTCGTGCAGACCGGCGTGATATGCGGGTTGCTCGCCTGGGCCGGCCTGCATCTGGGCGCTCGGCACGGCCTGGGCGCGCCCTGGCTGCACGCATGGATATACCAGACGCCGGCCCCGACAGTGCGTCCGCACTGGCTGTTTGCGGTGATGCTGGGCATTGCTACCGCTGCACTGATCAGCGCTATCGATTCCACCGTTCTTCCCAGTTCCTCCCTCGGCTCGACTGGGGCCTGGGGCATGGCATGGCGCGGCGCCATGGCTTCGTTCTACGGAGGCATTGCGGAAGAAATCGACTGCAGACTATTCCTGGTCAGTCTGATCGTGTGGCTACTGGCATACCCGCGGCGCGGTAGCGCCCAGCCTTGGATGTTTATCGTCGCGATTGCATTTGCAGCCCTGCTGTTCGGCATGGGCCATCTCCCTGCGATGTTCGCCATGGGCATGTCGCATACGGTATTGGCCATGGGCTGCATCGTACTGCTCAATGCGCTCGTGGGCGCCGTATGCGGAGGCCTCTATTGGAAGCTGGGCCTGGAGCACGCGATGCTTGCGCACTTCAGTGCGGACATCGTGCTGCACGTGTTCATGCCGCTCCTCCAAGGAGGGCGTTAGCCCAAGCGTGGGGGATAGCAGTCGACGCCGCGTGCAGCTGGTCATGGATTCCGTGTCCACATCGCCTGCACGGCCCGGGCGTTAGCGTTTGCACTCAGCGCGCCCCGGCCACAGCCGGGACTGGACGCCGTCCACGATCGTGTATCCGGAGAACCCCCATGGCCAAAGACTACCGCTCGCTGCCCGATGATCCGGTGATATGCGAAAACTGCGCCCGCACCGGCCATAAGGTGGAAATGCAGCCCCATGACAAGCTTCCCATGGAAGCCGTCGAGTGGGCCAAGGAGGAAGACACCGAGCTGCAGAGTTACCGCTGCCCCTCGTGTGAAAGCATCGAGGTATTCCGCGTCGACTGAATCGACGCGCGTTGGCCGCAAGATTCGGATGGCCGCAAGCGGGCGCGACGGGCAACCTGGAGACTCCTTCCGATGGAGTCTTGCCATGCGCTTCCGCATCACCGGCCTGCCCGCGCAGCCCTTCAAGGAGCTGTTTTCGCTCACCGACGAAGCGCTGGCCGCGCAACGCGCCATGCGTGTGGTGGTGGACCGCGAGCATGGCTACCCCTGCCGCATCAGCCTCACCGATGCCGAGCCCGGCCAGACGGTGATCCTGCTCAACTACGAGCATCAGCCGGCGGATTCACCCTTCCGCGCCAGCCATGCGATCTATGTCCGCGAAGGCGAGCAGCAATACGACGAAATCGACCTCGTACCCGACCAGCTGCGGCGGCGCCTGCTCTCGGTGCGCGGCTTCGATCGACACGGCATGCTGCGCGATGCCGATGTCGCACCAGGCACGGCGCTGGAACCGCTGGTCGAACGGCTGTTCAACGATGAAGACATCGCCTACCTGCATATCCACATGGCGCGTCCCGGCTGTTATGCGGCGCGCGTGGATCGTGCATGAGGGCGCTCAGCGGATGTCGCGCGCCGCCATCGGCACCAAGGCGATACCCAGGGCGAGCCAGCCGACGATGAAGGCCACGCCACCCACTGGCGTGATCGCACCAGCCCAGCGCGGCGCGCCGAGCGCCAGCCCGTAGAGGCTACCGCAGAAAATCACGATGCCCACCGCAAAGGCCGTCACTGCCACCTTGCGCGCGCCCCCGTGCCAAGGCCACGGCAAGCGCCAATGCCAGCGCATGCCAGAAGTGATAGCTCACGGCGGTATGCCACAGCTCGCTGCCGCGCGCATCCAGTACATCGCGCAAGGCATGCGCGCCGAATGCACCGAGCAGAACGGCACTGGCGCCAGCCAGGCCAACCAGCATGCCGCTGGCGGAGACAGGTTGTCGCATGATGCTCCACTCCTTGGGCCGCCGGACGCCGGCCGGGGGATCAGTGTCGTATGCTGGCGGAATGATTCCTATCGATTTTCGCATGAAGCTTTGTCGCATCCGCCGCGTCGCCCTGCTGTCGCTGCTGGCCCTCGCTGCCCTGCTGCAAGCCGGTTGCCACCGGGAAGACGCCATCCCCTGGCTACTGACCGACGTCACCGGCCACATGCCCGACCTGGATTTCCGCCTGGTCGACGATCACGGCAAGGCCGTCACCGGCCAGGACTATCGCGGCAAGGTGGTGCTGCTGTATTTCGGCTACACGCATTGCCCGGACGTCTGTCCACTGACGCTGGCGCAATTGCACGTGGTGATGCAGCGCCTGGGGCCGCTCGCTGACGGCGCGCGCATCCTGTTCGTGAGCGTGGACCCGGCACGCGACACGCCGGAAGTGATGCATGCCTACGTCAATGCGTTCGATCCTCGTGCCGTGGGCCTGTCCGGTGCGCCGCGCGATATCGAGGAGCTGAGCAAGCGTTACCGCTCGGCCTTCACGCGCGAGCCGGACCAGGGCAACGGCCAGTACGAAGTAAGCCACAGCTCGGCCATCTACATCTTCGATCGCGACGGCAAGGCGCGCCTGCTGTCGACGCCGGATCGCTCACAAGACGATCTTGTCCACGACCTGCACCTGCTGCTCAGCCTGGGAGCCTCCGCATGAGCCTGCGTACCGCCCGCACCCTGCCCTTGCTGCTGGCTGGCATCCTGCTGGCTGCCGGCGCGCACGCCAGTGAAGCCGAGCATGTACACGCCAGCCAGGCATGGATCCGCATACTGCCCGGCGATCTGCCGGCGGGTGGCTATGTCACGCTGGAAAACACCGGCGACCAGCCGACCAGCCTGCGTGCTGCGCACAGCCCGAGCTACGCCAGCATCGGCCTGCACAAGAGCAGCGCCGACGGTGGCACGAGCCGCATGGCGATGGTCGACAGCGTGGCCATCCCCGCCCACGGCAAGGCCGAGCTGACACCGGGTGGCTATCACCTGATGCTGATGAAGGCCGCCGCGCCAGTGAAGCCCGGCGACAAGGTGAAGCTCACCCTCACCTTCGGCGATGGCAGCACGCTGGACACCGATTTCCTGGCCCGTCCGGCCAATGCCACCGATGCCGGCGATGCGATGCCGGGCATGGAACACGGCCACTAGCGCATCTCGAAGAACCGCGCCGCTTATTCCTGGGTGGCCGACACTGGCCGCGCCGGCACCGTGCGCCGCGGCCACGGCTTGCGGCGGATACGCCCGCTGCGCGACAGTCGCAGCCATTGGCGCAAGGCCAGCAGGCCGCCGACCGACTCGATGATCGCCGCCGGCACCCACATGATCACGCCGCCCACCAGCTGCGCGGTGAGCACGTTGAAAGTGAATGCCCGGCCGCAGATTTCGAAGATCGGATAGAGGTCGGTCTTGGAGAAGGTGACGATGGCGCCGGCCAGGATCTGCGGCGTCATGGTGAGGCCCGGCGACAGCACGCGCACGCCCGGGGTCATGCGGCCGGGCGGCCGCGGGCGATGATCGAGCACCAGCCACCAATAGCTGAAACCGCTCACCAGCATCGACCAGTTCATGAAGCGGTAGATGCGCCAGTCCAGCATGGCCAGCGTCTGCATCGACGGTATCAGCCAGACCAGGATGAACACGACGAACAGCACCGTCGCGACCGCCGGATTCAACAGCACCGCATAAACGATGCGCCATGGCCATGATCGCAACACCGGCTTGAGCCCATGCACGCGCCAGGACAACGGCAAGCCCTTGCGCAACACCGGGCCGGGATACGAAGCGATGATCAGCAGCGGCGCCAGGTGATGCAGCAGCACCTGCTGGATGCGGTGCATGAAGAACTCATGCTCGAAGAAATAATCCAGATAGGTGTGCAGCGATACGTAGATCATCACCATGCCCACCCAGAACGCGAGCCGGCGGCCAAGGCTCACCGGCTGGCGGTGGCAGCCGCGCACATAGAGCACGCAGCAGGTCACGAAGATGAGCAGGAATACCCAGGAAAACTCCCAGGGCACGATCCACTTGAGCACGCTTGCCATCATCGATCCGATCCGCAACCACTCACCAGCGACCGCCCATCATAGCCCCTCCAGGCGATCGCCCCGCCTGCATGCAGCGTGGCGCCGGGCGCCCAGGAACTTGCGCCCCGATCAGAACTGACGCCGGCTGCGACGCGAGCGTCGCCAGCCGTACAGCAGGCCGACCAGCACCACCAGCGCCGGCACCAGCACGATATTGATGAACTTCAGCCGCAGCCCCAAGGCATCGATCTCGGCATTGAACTGATGCTGCACGTCGCGCAGCTCCTTGTTGATGGCCAGCTGCCGCTGCAGGAACTGTTCGATCTCGGCGCGCTGTTCCACGCTGACGCTGTCGCCACGACCCGCCTTGGCCGGCTGCAGTTCGCTGAGGCGATTGCGGGTGACGGCCAGTTCGCGCTGCAGCTCCTGTTTCTTGGCCAGGTACTTCTGGTCGGCCGCGCTTTGCAACGCCAGCACGCGGGTGAACGGGCGCTGCGAACTCACCCGCCCATGGATGGAAAGCAGGGCCGAGGAACCGCTAAGGTTGTCGGCGATATTGGTCATGAGATCGCCGTTGTTGGCGATCGCGCTGAGCTGCGGCTGTCCCAGCAGGCTTTGCGTGTAGGACACCCACAGGCGGTCGCTGAGCAGGTCGGTATCCGCCACCAGGATCACTTCGGTGGTATCGCCCGACCTGGCGACATAACCCGGCTGTTGCGCCCGCTCGGGGAACGCGCTGGGGAACTGCCCGCGCAGCCGCGCGGCAATGACATAGCGAATGTTGTCCGGCCGATAGTTGTCGAGCAAACCGCCAGGGTTATTGATGGATTCGCGCACGCGCTGGCTGGACACGACCTCGGCATCGGGCGTGGTCTGCATCAGCGGCTGCAGCCGCGACAACGTCCCGGGCGCCAGGTCGAAGTAGCCCGCGCTGGAGACGTTGATGCGCTGCAGGCTCGCGGTGATCACGTCATCGCGATTGAGCTCCTGCTGCCCCAGCCCCAGCATGGCCGGATGGCTCATCGCGCTGTTGTCGGCCAGTTCGATGCGCAACCCGCGCGAGCGGTCCAGCACCACCTTCTGCGGGTCGTACAGCACGCCCCAGGCGGCAAACAACTTCGACAGGTCCGAATTGTGGTCGTCGGTGATGCCGTTGCTGTCCACGAACGGCGTGTTGTCCATCTCGGCCACCGGATCGACGAACACCACCAGGTGACCGCCGCGCAGCACGTACTGGTCGATCGCATAGAGCGCATCGGCCGGCAGGTGCTTGGGATGGATCACCAGCAGCGCCTTGATGTCGCCATCGATGCGCTTGAGCTTGGACGCATCGAGCGTCTTCACCTCGAACTGCTGGCCAAGCTGGCGCATCACCGTCCACGGCTCCTCGCCGATCACCGGATTGCCTTCCACCGGCAGGCTGCTGATCAGCCCGATAGACGGTTTGGACGGCTGGTCCAGCTCGAACAGCAACTTGGCGATGTCGTACTCAAGAAACGTTTCGCGCGAAGGGTCGAACAGCGGGATGGCGAGGGTCTTGCCCGGCACGCGCTCATCGCCATCGTCGCCATCGGAGTTGGCGGGCATGGTGCTGCCCACCAGGCCGAAGAACACACGCTCGCCATTGGTGCCGCCATTGATCGGCGTCAGCCCGTAGCCCTCGGCACTGGCCTCGTCATCGGAATACGGCACCGGGTCGACGATCTGCAGGCGCAGGCGTCCATGCGCGCGGGCCACCATCTCCTGCAGCATCTCGCTGACGCGCTGCTCATAGCTGCGCAGCTGCGGCAGGTCGCGCGTGGCATGGTCCGAGAAATACAGCGTCAGCTTGAGCGGCGCGTGCATGCCATCGACGATATGGATGGTGCCCGGCGTCAGCGTGTACAGCTTGTCCGCGGTGAGGTCCACGCGGGCAACCCGCACCCAGCGGCTGCTGCCCAGCACGAGGGTGACAAAGACGATGGCCAGCAGGACCAGTGCGGCCAGCAGGACGGTGCGGCGGCTGAAATGGATGCGCGTCATGGTTCAGGGCGTCCGCTTCAGGTCAAGCACCAGCACGCCGGCGGTCAACCACGCCGCCATGCTCAGCAGGAAATACAGCAGGTCGCGCAGATCCAGCACGCCGCGCGAAATGGCTTCGAAGTGCCGCAGCATGCTCAGGTGCGCCAGGCCATTGACCAGCTTGCGCGGCAACGCACCCTGGAAAAACTCCATCACCTGCGGCTGTCCCACCAGGATCAGCAGGAAACACACCACCAGGGTCAGCACGAAGGCCACCACCTGGCTCTGCGTCACCGCCGACAGGCACGCGCCAATGGCCAGGAAGGCGCCAGCCATCAGCCAGCTACCGAGGTAACCTGCGATGATGACGCCGTTGTCCGGCGAGCCGAGATAATTCACCGTGATCCAGATCGGGAACGTGAGCAGCAGCGCCAGCCCGATGAACAGCCAGGCGGCGAGAAACTTGCCCAGCATGGCCTGCGCCAAGGTCAGCGGCAGGCTGAGCAGCAATTCCAGCGTGCCGCCCTTGGCCTCCTCCGCCCACATGCGCATGGATACGGCCGGCACCAGCACCAGATACAGCCAGGGATGCATCACGAAGAACGGCTGCAGATCGGCCTGGCCTCGCTCGTAGAAATCGCCCGCGTAGAAAGTGAGGATGCCGGCCAGCACCAGGAAGATCACCAGGAACACATAAGCCACCGGCGTCACGAAATAGCTGCGCAGCTCACGCCGCACCACCGCCGCGATGGGACTCATGCGCCGCCCTCCACACCAGTGGTGATCTGGCGGAAGACCTCGTCGAGGCGGCCGCGCTCCAGCTGGATCTCCGATACTTCCAGGCCCTGCTGGCGCAGCAAGGTTTCCACCGGTTCGAGGATGCGCTCGCCCGGCCGGGGGAACACGGTGATGCGGCCGTCCAGCGGGTCCACCTCGATCGAAGCCACCTGCGGCAGGCGGCCGAGCATCTCCTGTGATACCCCGCTGCCCGGCGCGCTGAACGACACCGCGCCGTGATAGCGCGAGCGCGCCTCCAGCTCTGCCGGCGTCGCATCCGCCAGCAGGCGGCCGTTGGCGATGATCACCACGCGATTGCACAGGGCATGGACTTCTTCCAGCAGATGCGTGGAGATCAGGATGGTGCGATCGCGCGCCATGGCGTCGATCAGCTGGCGCACGGTGTGCTTCTGGTTGGGATCGAGGCCGTCGGTCGGCTCGTCCAGCATCAGCACCTGCGGGTTGTGCACGATCGCCTGGGCCAGCCCCACGCGGCGGCGCAGGCCCTTCGACAACGTGTCGATGCACTGGTCGAGCACGCCTTCCAGTTGCAGGCCACCCACCACCCGCTCGAAGCGGCGGTAGCCTTCGTCACGCTGCAGGCCACGCATGCGGATGATGAAGGTGAGGAATTCGCGCACGGTCAGCTCGCCATAGCTCGGCGCGCCCTCCGGCAGGTAGCCCAGCGCGCGCTTGGCCTTCAACGGCTCCTTGCGCACGTCGTAGCCGCAGACACGGGCCGTGCCGGAGCTGGGCTCCAGGAAACCGGCAATCATGCGCATCGCCGTGGTCTTGCCGGCGCCATTGGGACCGAGCAGGCCCAGCACCTGTCCAGGCTCGGCCCGGATGCTCAGGGAATCCACCGCGATCAGGGTGCCGTAGCGTCGGGTCAGCTGTTCGGTTTCGATCATGTCCGGTCGAGGCAGGTGGCAGGCAGTCGCCGCAGGCGCGCCGCCAGTGGGTCCAGCGAGGTCGACCCGCAATGTAACCGAAAAGTTCGCCCTTACCGGGCGATGGGCAACGCGAAAATGAAAAGGCCCTTCGCGGGGAAGGGCCTTTTCAGGAGCTTGCCGTTGGTCGGGCTTACTGCGCGGTGGTGGCAGCGCTGGCCGGTGCGGCGGCGGTGCCGGACGAGGCCGGAGCCTGGTCACCGTTGTCGTCGAGCGACGGCGGCTTGATGCCGGCTTCCTGCTCCGGGGTCTGCGCCGGGGCCCAGCTCAGCGGCAGGTACACGTCGTACTCGGCGTAGCTCTTGACCTCGTCACCCTGCTTCACTTCCGGCTTGGCTTCGATGTCGTAGAAGCGGTTGACCACTTCGTCGAACTTGTAGCCGTGGGTCTGTGCATAGGCCTTCAGCAGGTCGCGGGTCTGCGGCACGCCGGCGGCGGTACCGTTCCACACGGCCTTGAGGGCCGGGCCACCGAAGGCCAGGAAGGCGCGCACGTCGTTGTCGATGATCAGGCGGCCGAAGCGGTCATGACCACCCGGGGTGTTGCTGTCGGCGTTGCCGGCGGCGGCACCTGCGCTGGTGCTGGCATCAGCCGGCGCAGACGTCAGATCCGGCGCCTTGGCGGCAGTCAGGTCCACCGACTGGCCACCCACGTTCAGGCTGGTCGCGCTGATCGGCAGGGCCACGTCGAAGGTGTAGGTCTGGTCGCCGTAGTTGGTGGTGTAGATGATGCGCGGACCGGTGGTGGTCACGCCCAGCTTCTTCGCGGCAGCCTGGATCTGGGCCACGGCCTTGTCGGTCGCATCGTTCAGCGCCTCGAGGCCTCCCTTGCGCTCGATCGAGGTGGACACCAGCAGCACCGGCGTCGGCTGGGTCTGCTCGATGTACGGGATCAGCTTGGTGTAGTCGAGGTTCGGCACCGCCGCCAGCACGTTCTGCAGGTTGGTCAGGGTGAACTGGATGAAGGCATCCGGGTCGCCATGAATGTACAGGCTGGAATAGCGGTTGATCAGGTTGAAGCCGTAGTCGACGTCATACGACCAGGTGATGTTGGTCAGCTGGCCACGGCTGCCCTGACGCTCGAGGTCGAGCGTGAAGTGCTTGTCGTTGCCGTGCCAGTCGTTGTCCAGGTTCCAGACGATGGAAGCCTTCTTGGCGGTCGAGTCGATCTTGTCGAAGCTCGGATCGGCCGAAGCGATGGTCAGCTTGCCGCTGCCGACCTTGTCGTCCTGACTGGACCAGCTCACTTCGGCGCCCGGACCATAGTCCTTGCCGGAGAAGTCGAACTTCACATTGCGGTCGTACTCGCGCTGCACGGAATACTCCGGGAAGCGACGGAAGTTGTTCAGCACGTCATAGACCTGACGCATGTCCTTGCCGACGACCTGCGACCGTTCGACATGGCCGCTGCCAGGCATAACAAAGCCCACCACCACCGCCACCACGGCGACGATGATCAGGGCAACAATGAATTCAAGAACACGCATCATTCCAGGGTTCTCCGCACGTCTCTCTGTACACGGCACAAGACAGTCGCCGGAGACCGGCCCGCCACGGGAGATTCCCGAAGAATCGCATCGTGACAGGGGGTCGGCCAGCGCCGAAGCCACCGATGGTACTTGCTCGCGCGCAGGAACGCTATCCGGCCGTAAAGGCGGCCTGACGGGGGCCGACCAGACGCCCGCGAATGGCGTCCGGCCTGGCCCCGCGGGGGATCAGACGATGCCCAGCTCCAGCGCCTTGAGCACGGCCCGGGTGCGGTCGCGCACGCCCAGCTTGGAGAGGATGTTGGAGACGTGGTTCTTCACCGTCCCCTCCGCCACTTTCAGGGAGTTGGCGATCTCCTTGTTGCTGTAGCCACCCGATAGCAGGCGCAGGATCTCGGTCTCGCGCTCGGTCAGCGGATCGGGCTGTTCCAGGCTGGTGAACTGGTTCTGCATGCGGCCCACGCCGGCCAGCAGGCGCTGGGTGACCATCGGCGCCACCAGCGAGCCGCCGGCCGCCACGGTGCGCACGGCTTCCACCAATTGCTCCAGCGAGACATCCTTGAGCAGGTAGCCGCGTGCACCGGCCTTGAGGCCCTGCAATACCAGCTGGTCGTCATCGAAGGTGGTGAGGATGATGGTCGGCGGCAACTCGTTGCGCGCAGACAAGGCCTGCAGCACTTCCAGCCCGCTCATGTTGGGCATGCGCAGGTCCAGCAGCACCACGTCGGGCTTGATTCTCGGGATGTCCTGCACGGCCTGGGCGCCATCGGCGCATTCGGCCACCACGCGGATATCCTCCGCCAGATCCAGCAGTGAACGGACACCCTGGCGCACCAGGTTCTGGTCGTCGACGAGACAGACGGAAATCATCGCGGATCCTCGAAACGGTTGTGGCCCATGTGCGATGCCCATGGGCTACGGGGAAGAACGATGCGGCTATCCAAGCAACACATTTTGGCACGACCCATCGGTCAGACGTGAATTCTTACAGCTCACGGTCAAGCGGCTCCTTCAGCATGCCCAGCGCGGGCGGCTCGAACCGTGACGGCGTGTGCGCCAACTCGGGCACCTCCCCCAGCGGCAGGCGCACGGTAAGCGCAAACCCCTGGCCCTGCGCCTGGTCTACCGTAACACTGCCCTCGAACTCCGCCAGGCGCTCGCGCATGCCGGACAGGCCGTTGCCGGGCCGGAAATGCGAGGCGCCCCGGCCGTCGTCGCGGGCGAACAGTTCCAGCAGGTTCGCATTGACGTAGTCGAAGCGCAGCCACAGGTTGCGCGCGCCGGCATGGCGGGCCGTATTGGTGATGATCTCCTGCGCGCAGCGCAATAGCACCTGGGCGCGGCGCGGGTCTTCCACGCCGAAGCGCGGCGGCGTTTCCACATGCACGCGCAGGCCCGGCACGCCCTCGATCAGGCTGCGCAAGGCCTGGGTAAGCTCGATGGCGTCGTCCTGGCGCAACTCGCTGACCACCTCGCGCACATCCGAGAGCAGATGCTTGGCGGTCACCTGCGCCTTCTGCACGTGTGCCGCCGCCTGCGGGTTGACCAGATGGCTGGCCACCTCCAGGTTGAGGCTGAGCGCGGTGAGATGATGACCCACCAGGTCGTGCAGGTCGCGCGCAATGCGCATGCGCTCGGCGATGCGGGTCGATTCGGCAAGCAGCGCGCGGGTCGCCCGCAGCTCCGAATTGAGCCGGCGCTGGTTCTCGCGCTCCTCGGCCTGCAGGCTGGCGATCATCGAGGTGAAGAACACCAGCGCGGAAATGCCCAGGTACATGCATACCTGCAGGAACGCCGTCACGATGGTCCAGCCCATGTAGCTGGCGATGATCGGGATCAGCATCAGGTTCTGCAGCAGCATCCACATCAGCCCAGCCCCCACCGGCAACTGCCATGGCAACACCACGGCGATCACCAGCATCAGCATGGCCGACAGGCCGCTCTGGCTGAACCAGCCCATGGCCACGGCCGAACCGGTCAGCACCACCAGCCCCAGCAACTGGCCGATGGAGGGGTAGCCGGTCTGCCGCGTCATGCCCGAGCGCCGGGTCAGCAGCAGATAGGTCACGCCGAAGATCAGGTAGGAGAGTATCCAGCCCGAAATATTGGGATTGCTCCACCAGGCGTTGACCTGCGCCAGGCCGCCCGGGCCGGACAGCAGCGGCAGCGCGACGCACAGGTACGTGAACAGACCGGCATACCGCAGTAGCCGTATGTGATTGATGTTGGACCATGCCATGGGCTCATCATTCGCTACCTGCCCGCGTGGCGCAATGCGCGAGAAGTCACTGCCCCACCCCTGCCGGAAGCCATGCCTTCCACCGCTTTACAAAGGTTTTACATGGTGCGCCGTGATATGTGTGACCGGCGGTCACATGCCATAATGCCGGCTGTCACGCGGGGCCGATCGTCGGTCTTGTCATCGAACCACACACTGCGGAGCAACGAATGGCCCTTGCCATCCGCGACGTGCGAGAGCACGACCTGGATGCCGTGCTGGCGCTCAACAACGCCGCCGGCCGCACCATCCTCGCCCTCGATGCGGCACAGCTGCGCTACTTCTACGACCACGCGGACTACTTCCGGGTGGCCGAGATCGACGGCCACCTCGCCGGGTTCCTGATCGCGCTGCGCGAAGGCAGCAGCTACGACAGCCCCAACTACCACTGGTTTGGCGAGCACTACCCGCAGTTCGCCTATATCGACCGCATCGTCATTGCCAACGCCTACCGCCGCCACGGCCTGGGTCGCATCTTCTATTGCGACGTCACCAGTTACGCGGAAGTGCGCGTGCCGCTGCTGACCTGCGAAGTGTTCCTGGAACCCCGCGACGACGTGGTGGTGCTGTTCCACGGCACCTACGGCTTCCAGGAAGTAGGCCAGCAACGCATGGGCGCGGACGGCCCGCAGGTCAGCCTGCTGGCCAAGGACCTACCCAGCTACGCCTTCGTGCGCGAAACCTACCTGGACCACGACGGCCTGCCCGACGAGCCCTGGCTGGCCGAGCGCCAGCGCCCTTTCCACCCCGATACCCCTAAGCGCCGCCTCGCCGGAGAGCGGCGCCCATGAATGCACGAATGGATACTCAAGACGCTTGCGACCTGCGCTTCGGCCAGGTCGGCATTGCCAATGTGCGCGTACGCCGCGCCGACGCCGCCGCACTTTGCGACGAACTGGAACGCCGCGTGCGCTCCGCCCCCCAGCTGTTCTCCCGCGCCGCCGTGGTGCTGGACCTGAGCCATCTGCTCGACCTGCCCGATGACGGCACCGTCGATGCCCTGCTCGAAGCCGTGCGCAGCGCCGGCATGCTGCCGGTGGGCCTGGCCTACGGCACCAGCGAGGTGGAAGCGCTGGCCCAACGCATGGGCCTGCCGCTGATCGCCAAGTTCCGCGCCGCCTATGAGCCCGCCGATGGCGGCAGCATCGCGCCGCCGGCACCATCGGCTGCGCCGGCCGAGCCGGTGCGCCGCGCAGAACCGGTGCGCAGCGAACCGGCGCCACCCGCCGGACCCGTGCTCGGCGCCCAGCTTTACGACGGCACGGTACGCTCCGGCCAGCAGATCTATGCGCGCGACCGCGACCTGGTAGTCACCGGCGCCATCGCCAATGGCGCCGAAGTCATCGCCGACGGCAGCATCCACGTCTATGGCGGGCTGCGCGGCCGCGCGATGGCCGGCGCACAGGGCGATGAGAAAGCACGCATCTTCGTTTCCGATTTTCGTGCCGAACTGGTAGCCATCGCCGGCCATTACCGGGTATTTGAACAAATTCCCAAAGACCTCGAAGGCCAGTCTGTGCGATGCTGGCTCGAAGGTGAAAAACTGTTGATCGCCAAGCTTTGACGATCGCTCACACTACTATCAAAAAAATACATGCGGAGATGAGCCTTGACTGCTGAGATTATCGTTGTCACCTCAGGCAAGGGCGGCGTCGGCAAGACCACCACCAGTGCTTCGCTTGCCACCGGCCTTGCCATGGCCGGCAAGAAAGTCGCGGTGATCGATTTCGACGTCGGCCTGCGCAACCTCGACCTGATCATGGGCTGCGAGCGGCGCGTGGTGTACGACTTCGTCAACGTCGTGCACAACGAAGCCACGCTCAAGCAGGCCCTGATCAAGGACAAGCGCTACGAGAACCTCTACGTGCTGGCCGCCAGCCAGACGCGCGACAAGGACGCCCTCACCCAGGAAGGCGTGGAAAAGGTGCTCGAGGAGCTGGGCAAGGAAGGCTTCGACTACGTCGTCTGCGACTCGCCCGCCGGTATCGAGAAGGGCGCGCACCTGGCCATGTACTTCGCCGATCACGCCGTAGTGGTGGTCAACCCGGAAGTGTCCTCGGTGCGCGATTCGGATCGCATCCTCGGCCTGCTCGCCAGCAAGACCCGCCGCGCCGAGCGCGGTGACGGCGCGATCAAGCAGCACCTGCTGCTGACCCGCTACAACCCGGCCCGCGTGGCCGTGGGCGAGATGCTCAGCGTCAAGGACGTGGAGGAAATCCTCGGCATCAACGTGGTCGGCGTGATCCCCGAATCGGAGAACGTGCTGGCGGCGTCCAACGCGGGCGTGCCGGTGATCCTCGACGACAACTCGCTCGCCGGCCAGGCCTACGGCGACACCGTCGCCCGTATCCTCGGCGAGGAACGTGCCCTGCGCTTCCTCGAGGTGCCGAAGAAGGGCTTCTTCCAGCGCGTGTTCGGAGGTTGATCGCGATGGGTATTCTTGATTTCCTGAAGCGCAAGCCGGAACCCACCGCTGCGGTCGCCAAGGAGCGTCTTCGCATCATCGTGGCCCAGGAGCGTTCCACCCGCGGCGCTCCCGACTACCTGCCGTTGCTGCGCAACGAGCTGCTTGAAGTGATCAAGAAATACGTCCACGTCGACCTCGACGCCATCAACATCAACGTCGAGCGCGACAGCGGACACGAAATCCTTGAGCTTTCGGTAGCGCTGCCGGAAAACACGCCGGCCAAAACCGTCTGACCGCGCGGCGCGGGCATCCCACCCGCGCCGCCTTCCGCCGTTTCGCTGCAGCCAGCATGCAGCGGCCACCGACGCCATACACGTGGACGATCTCACTCCCCCTTCCGAAGCCGGCGTCATGCGCCTGGGCGAGCTCGGCTTCGCCGCGCCGGCAAAACTGCTGGCCCGCTATGGCCTGCAGCTGACGCGCGTCGCATCCGGCGAAGCCATTCCCGGCAGCTTCTGGGGTGACGAAGAGGCCGGCATCATCGGACACATGGTTTACGCGCGCGACGACACGCCCGTGCACTCGCTGCTGCATGAGGCTGGCCACCTGATCGTGCTGCCGGATGAGCGCCGCGCCTCCGTCCATACAGACGCCACGGATTCCATCGACGAGGAAGACGCCACCTGCTATCTGCAGATCGTGCTTGCCGATGAGTTGCCCGGGGTGGGTCGGCAACGCCTGATGACGGACATGGATGCCTGGGGGTATTCGTTCCGGCTGGGGTCGACACAGGCGTGGTTCGAGCAGGATGCGGGGAATGCGAGGCGGTGGTTGATCTCGCGGGGGCTGTTGGATGAGGGTGGGCGCGCGGTTTTTCGTTGATTATTCGTCCGCGCTTTTGTCTTTCTTCCTGGAGCGGATGGGGTCGCTTTTGATCGTCATCCCGGCGGAAGCAGGGACCTGGTGACTTTTGCTTTTTCTTTGGCGCTTCCGCCAGGGTGCCGCCTGCGCGGCGGGCGTTTCGATCGTCTGCCGACGCTCGAGTCACTTTTCTTTTGCTGGCCCAAAAGAAAAGTAACCCAAAGAAAATGGCCTGAAGGGCTGGCAGCATAACGTTGGGAAAAGCCCGAGCGCTTGAGGTACTTCGCTGCGGGACAACCTCCGCCGCTACACAGCGGCTAGGCCATAACGCTGCGCAACGATGCCCCAGAGACCGTTCCGGCTTGTATTCAACGCAATGCTACGAGCCTTGGCTTTGAAGGCCATTTCTCTGGGTTACTTCTCTTGACTCCGGGCATCCTGCCCTTCGCCCTTCGGGCCGACTTCGCCGTTCGCATGCGCTCCTGCGCATGCGTGGGCCAGCAAAGAGAAGTGACTCGGCCTCCGGCAGGAGGGCGAAGCGCCCGCTGCGTAAGCGGCAACCTCGCAGAAGCGCCCAAGGAAAAGCGAAAGTCCCAGCCCCCCGCTTTCGCAGGGATGACAGCAAAAGCACCGAAGCGAAAGCAAAAACCTACCTCGGCTCCGTGATCTCCGTCTGCAACTCCGTCTCCACCGTCGGCCCCAAATGCTGCGCCCCCAGCGGCCGCCGCGTCACATGGCGATACCAGCGCCACGAGAACCAGCCGATCAAGGTGAGCACACTCGCCCCCAACGCCAGATACAGCATGTGACCCGACAGCAGCGGCGAGATCACGCCCGCCACCACGGCACACAGCAACAAACTGGCGAAGGCCTGCACTGACGATGCTCCGCCGCGACGATGCGGGAAGCGATCGAGCAGCAACAGGGTCAAGGTGGGAAAGGCCAGCTGCACGCCGATGCCATGCAGCACCAGCGGCAGCATCGACCACGGCAACACCGGCGCGGGTGTGACCAGCGCGATCAGCACATGCAGCCCGCAGGCCAGCAACATGGAGGCATAGCCCAGGTTCACCGTGTAGGCCACGCTGCGCCGGCTGGCCAGACGACCCGATAGCCATGCACCGCCGACCAGTCCCGTCACCACCGGCAGGAACAGCCAGGGAAAGCCCTGCGCACTGAGGTGCAGCAGATCGCGGATGATGTGCGGTGCCGAGGAGATATACAGAAACAAGCCGGCGAAATTCACCGAGCAGGCGATCAGCAACGGCCAGAAATGCCGGTCCTGGCCAAAGCTCACATAGCTGTGCAGCAAGCTGTTGGGATGGAACGGCGTGCGGGCAGCGATGGGATGGCTCTCATCGAGGAACAGGATCAACGCCACCGCCAGCATCAGGGTGAAGCCCATCAACACCCAGAAGATGCCGTGCCAGCCGTTGAGGAACAACAGCTGCGCACCCACCATCGGCGCGATCACCGGCGCCACGCCGAAGATCATCATCACGCGGGACATCAGCTGCTGGGCCGCCGCGCCATCCAGGCTGTCGCGCACCACCGCCCGCCCCACCACCAGGCCCGCGCCGGCGCAGGTGCCCTGCAACGCGCGACAGGTCAGCAGCATGGCGTAGGAGGTCGACATGGCCGCCCCCGCCGAGGCTAGCGCATACACCAGCATGCCCGACACGATGACTGGCTTGCGCCCGATCGCATCGGAGATGGCGCCATGAAACAGGCTCATCGCCGCATAGGTGATCAGGTACACGCTGATCATCTGCTGCAGTCCGGCACTGTCCACGGCAAAGCGCGCACCGATCAGCGGAAACGCCGGGAACACGGCGTCGATCGAGAACGGTCCGATCATCGACAGACCCGCCAGCAGCCATGGCAGGCTGCGCCTTACGGGGCGCTGGATTGGGCTCATGACCTAGGGGAACGGCGGGAAAGGAGGCCGAGTATAGCGGCGGCCAAGCACGGCCCCGAGCCATGACGATCGGCCTTCCATCGGCTAGCATGAGCCAGGGAGATGGCATGCCTCCCGCCCCTGCGACGCCGCCTTCGTCGGGCCAAACGCACGGGGCAAACCACCTTCGGGTTGATGATGCCTGCACTGCCGGAGCTTCCGGGGGCGCAGGTGCGTGCCTGTTTCCGGGAAGTCCAGCTGACTTGAGGAGACGCGACGTGGGGCTTACCGGATTTGTAGCCGTGGGAATCGGAGGCGCGCTGGGCTGCTGGCTGCGCTGGACCCTTGGCGTGCTGTTCAACCCGATCTTCCCCACCCTGCCGATGGGTACGCTGGCGGCCAACCTGCTGGGCGGGCTGCTGATGGGCGTGGTGCTGGGCGTGTTCGACCACTTCCAGACCCTGCCGCCGGAACTGCGGCTATTCGCCGCCACCGGCTTCCTCGGCGGCCTCACCACTTTCTCGACGTTTTCCGCCGAGTCGACCACCCTGCTGCTGCGCCAGCAATACCTGTGGTTCGGCGGACACCTGCTCATGCACCTGGTGGGCTCGATCGCCATGACCATAGCCGGCATCGCGCTCACCCGCGCCGTGCTGCGCGGCTAGGAGACCTTATGGAACGGGAAACCCTGCATCAAGGCGTACAACTGTCCTTCTATTGCCACACGCGTGCGCGCCACGACGGCGTGCTGATGTACGAGTGGCTGCTCGAACGCGCCAAGAAAACCGGCATCGGCGGCGGCTCGGCGTTTCGCGCCATGTGCGGCTTCGGGCGGCATGGCGTGCTGCATGAGGAGCAATTCTTCGAGCTGGCGGACGACCTGGCGGTGAAGGTGGAGTTCCTGCTCACCGAAGCCCAGGCGCAAGTGCTGCTCGAAGCGGTGCGCGCCTGTGGTGTCGACGTTGTCTATGCAATCGCCCCTGCAAGCTTTGCGAAGCTGGGCAAGGCCTGAGCCGTTGTCCGGCAACGTCGTTGCCAACCAAGCGAGGAATGCATGAGCCAGGATTCCCTGAAGCAGCGCGCCACCCAGCTGCTCGAACACGCCGGCATCCATATCGACGGCCCTGCGCCGACCGACCTGCGCGTGCACGACGAACGCCTGTACGCACGCGTCTTCGCGCATGGATCGCTGGGGCTGGGCGAAAGCTACATGGACGGCTGGTGGGATGCCGACGACCTGCCGGGCATGTTCACCCGCATGCTGCGCGCGCAGCTGGACGATGAGCTGAAAACGCTCGATACGCTCATCGCCCACCTCAAGGCGCGCTTCATCAACCTGCAACGGGGCGATCACGCGTTCGAGATCGGCCGGGCCCATTACGACCTCGGCAACGACCTGTTCCAGGCCATGCTGGGCAAGCGGCTGGTGTATTCCTGCGGCTACTGGGCGCAGGCCAGCCAGCTCGACGAGGCGCAGGTGGCCAAGCTTGACCTGATCTGCCGCAAGCTGCGCCTGCAGCCCGGCCAGCGCGTGCTGGACATCGGCTGCGGCTGGGGCGAGGCGCTGAAATACGCCGCCGAGCACTATGGCGTCGAGGGCGTGGGCATCACCGTGTCGCAGGAGCAGGCCGAATTCGCGCGCGAGCTGTGCGCGGGGCTGCCCGTCGAGATACGCCTGCAGGACTATCGCGACCTCAACGAACCGTTCGATGCGATCTTCTCGGTCGGCATGTTCGAGCACGTGGGGCCGCTGAACTATCGCACCTATTTCGAGGTGGCGCGGCGCTGCCTGCGCGAGGAGGGCCTGTTCCTGCTGCATACCATCGGCACCAACAGTTCGCCGAGCCGGCCCGATCCGTGGATCGAGAAATACATCTTTCCCAACTCGGTCATTCCGGCCTCCAGCCAGGTAGCGGAGGCGTTGCAGGGCCTGTTCGTGGTGGAGGACTGGCACAACTTCGGTGCCGACTACGACCTCACCCTGACCGCCTGGCGCGCCAACTTCGATGCCGCCTGGCCGCAACTGGCGGTGGACTACGACGAACGTTTCCGCCGCATGTGGCACTTCTACCTGGCGGTATCGGCCGCGGTGTTTCGCAGCCGGCGCGATCAGCTCTGGCAGCTCACGCTGAGCCCCCGCGGCGTTCCCGGCGGTTATCGGGTGCCACGCTGAACACACCGCCACCTTCGACGTGCCCGCCGGTTTTCTGCATGATAGCGAGGCCGGGCGGCTCCACCGATGCGCATAGCGCCGTGGTGGACGCCGCCTTCTCCTTCGCCTGGAATGCCCTTTGAAGCTGCTCAAACACATCGGCGCCGCGCTCTGCCTGAGCCTGCTGCTCGTCACCACCGTCGCGGCGCAGCCCGGCCTGTGGGTGGCCAGGAACGACCACGCCACGATCTATCTGTTCGGTACCGTGCACCTGTTGCCATCCGATACCCACTGGCGCTCGCCCGCGCTGGACAAGGCCTTGGACGAAAGCCAGCGACTGAGCATCGAGATCGTCGATGACGACACCGCCTCGATGCAGGCCCTGGTGATGCAGCACGGTATCGATGTCGAGCACCCACTATCCAGCAAGCTCGACAGCGACGACCGGCAAGCCCTCGAACAGGCGGCGGAAACGGCCAAGCTCCCCGGCGGCGTCGCCACGCTGCAGCCCATGCAGCCCTGGCTGGCGGCGCTCACGCTCACCATGGCGCCCCTGGTGCAGGCCGGCATGGACCCGAACCTCGGCGTGGACAAGCTGCTCAAGGCACGCATGCTCGAAGCCGGCAAGCCGGTCGATGGGCTGGAGACGGCCGAGCAGCAGATCCGCATGCTGGCCGATCTGCCCGAATCGATGCAGCTGGCCTTCCTGCGCCAGTCCTTCAAGGAAGTGGCCGAGGGCCCATCCAAGCTGCGCGAGCTGATCGACGCCTGGCGCGACGGCGACACCGCCGCCATCGCGCGCATCGAGGACGAGGATGTGCGCAAGGAAAGCACCAGGCTCTACCAGAGCCTGATCGTCGATCGCAACCAGGCCTGGGCCAAGCTCATCGCCGAGCGCATGCAGCAGCCAGGGGTGAGCTTTATCGCGGTGGGTGCCGGCCACCTGGCCGGGCCGGACAGCGTGCAGGCGCAACTGCGCAAGCTGGGCGTGGAAACCACGCAAGTGAAGGACTGAGGCAGCGCCGGGCTCGCCCGCCACCCCTGCTTTCTGGCACCATCGCCCGGCTAAGCGCGCCGCCCCGCGCGCACCCCATCGACGTAACCGCATGAATCTGCAAGCCAATTTTGAACAGATCCCGCTCAAGGAATATGCCGAGCGGGCTTACCTCGATTATTCGATGTACGTGGTGCTGGACCGCGCCCTGCCCTTCGTGGGCGACGGGCTCAAGCCGGTGCAGCGGCGCATCATCTACGCCATGAGCGAGCTGGGCCTGGCCGCAAGCGCCAAGCCCAAGAAATCCGCGCGCACCATCGGCGACGTCATCGGCAAATTCCATCCGCACGGCGACACCTCGTGCTACGAGGCGATGGTGCTGATGGCGCAGCCGTTCTCGTACCGCTACCCGCTGGTCGACGGCCAGGGCAACTTCGGCTCGCCGGACGACCCCAAGAGCTTCGCGGCGATGCGCTACACCGAGTCCAAGCTCAGCCCGATCGCCGAAGCCCTGCTCGGCGAGCTGGGCCAGGGCACGGTGGACTGGGTGCCGAACTTCGACGGCACCATGGACGAGCCCAGCTGGCTGCCCGCCCGCGTGCCGCACGTGCTGCTCAACGGTTCCATGGGCATCGCCGTGGGCATGGCCACCGACATTCCGCCGCATAACCTGCGCGAGGTGGCCAGCGCCTGCATCCGCCTGCTGGACGATCCCGACGCCACCGTGGCGGACCTGTGCGAGCACATCCAGGGTCCGGACTACCCGACCGAGGCGGAGATCATCACCTCGCGCCAGGAACTGCTGGCGATGTACCAGGGCGGCACCGGCTCGCTGCGCGCGCGCGCCGTGTATCACATGGACGAGGGCAACATCGTCATCACCGCGCTGCCGCACCAGGTGAGCCCGTCCAAGATCCTCGAGCAGATCGCCGCGCAGATGCGCGCCAAGAAGCTGCCGATGATCGAGGACCTGCGCGACGAGTCCGATCACGAAAACCCGATCCGCCTGGTGGTGGTGCCGCGCTCCAACCGCGTCGATGCGGATGAAGTGATGCAGCACCTGTTCGCCACCACGGATCTGGAAAAGAGCTTCCGCATCAACCTCAACATGATCGGCCTGGACGGCCGGCCGCAGGTGAAGGACCTCAAGCGCATCCTCACCGAATGGTTGAGCTTCCGCACCACCACGGTCACCCGCCGCCTGGAGCATCGCCTGGCCAAGGTCGAGCGTCGCCTGCACCTGTTGGAAGGCCTGCGCATCGCCTACCTCAACCTGGACGAGGTGATCCGCATCGTCCGCACCGAGGACGAGCCCAAACCGGTGCTGATGGCACGCTTCAAGTTGAGCGAGGAGCAGACCGACTACATCCTCGAGACCAAGCTGCGCCAGCTGGCCCGCCTCGAGGAAATGAAGATCAACGCCGAGCGCGACCAGCTCGAGGAAGAACGCGCGCGCATCAACGTGCTGCTGAAGTCGCCGGCCAAGCTCAAGGGCCTGATCAAGGAAGAACTGCGCGCCGACGCCGCCAAGTTCGGCGACGACCGCCGTTCGCCGCTGGTGCAGCGCGGCGCGGCTCAGGCGCTGGACGAAAGCGCGCTGGTGGCCAGCGAGCCGGTGACCGTGGTGCTCAGCGCCAAGGGCTGGATCCGTGCCGCCAAGGGCCACGACGTCGACGCCGAAGGGCTGAACTACCGCGATGGCGACAGCCTGCTCGCCTCGGTGAAGGCACGCACCACGCAACAGGTGGCGATCATCGATTCCACCGGCCGCAGCTATTCCACGCCGGCGCATACACTGCCCTCGGCGCGCGGCAATGGCGAGCCGCTGACGGGCCGCTTCAGCCCGCCATCGGGCGCCAGCTTCGACGCGCTGGCCGCGGGCGACAACGACACGCGGCTGATCCTTGCCACCGACCACGGCTATGGCTTCGTCACCCGCTTCGAGGCGCTCACCGGGCGCAACAAGGCCGGCAAGCAGATCATCACGCTGGGCGACGGCGCCAAGGTGCTGGCGCCGCAGGTCAGCGCCGATCCGGCCCGCGACCGCATCGTGGTGGTCACCACCGAAGGCCATCTGCTGATGTTCTCGGTGGCTGAGCTGCCGGAGCTGGACAAGGGCAAGGGCAACAAGCTGATCGACGTGCCCAAGGCCAAGCTAACCTCCGGCGAGGAGCGCGTGGTCGGCGTGGCGGTGGTCGCCGAAGGCAAGGGCGAGGTGACGCTCTATGCCGGCCAGCGCAAGCTCACGCTCAAGTGGTCCGACCTGGTCGAGTACGGTGGCAACCGCGCCACTCGCGGCGGCGTGCTGCCGCGCGGCCTGCGCCGGGTGGAGCGCATCGAGACCACCGGCTGAACGAAGAAAGCTGCAGGCGCGTATCCTTGGGCTGCGCGCCTACGGTTGAGGCTGCAGGGAACTTCCCTGCCCTGGCAGGCATCGAATGGAAACATGTGCACACCGGCGACGGTCGCGCGTTCTAGGCAGCATGTCCCCGGAGTTTTCCATGAAGATCATCCGCATCACCAGCCTCATGGCCGCCTGCCTGCTGACTGCGCCGGTTTGGGCGCAGGACAGCGGCCAGCCACTCAATCTCAAACTCCCCGCCAATGTACCGGCCGCCAGCGCCAGCAGCGCCGCGCCGGCCACCACCGACACCAAGCCGGCCAGCACGACGGGCCAAGCCGCCACGCCGCCCAGCCAGGGCGCGACGGCCAGCACCGCCCCTGCCAATGCCAATGGCTCCAAGGACCCGCCGGGTACCTACTACGGCGATACCAGCGGCGCCCTGGGCGACACGCAGGCCGCGGTGAGCCAGCCCGTGGTCACCTGTGATGACGCCACCTACAACCAGCCCCAGGTGCACGGCTCGGTGACGACCGGCGTGGTGTCCGGCAATCACTTCAGTGGCGGCTATACCGGCGGCGGCGTCACCCTCAGCCAGGCCTTTGGCAGCTGTGAGCATCCCACCGGCGGCATGAGCATCTCGGTAGGCGGTACCCAGGGCCATTTCGGGCGCTGACTTGTCTCCTCCCCCTGCTTGCAGGGGGAGGCTGGATGGGGGTGGGGGCTCTTCATACGGGCAAGAGCTTTACCCCTCCCCAACCCTCCCCAACAAGCAAGGGAGGGAGCCTATAGGTCCCCACCTCGAAAAGGTCGAAAGTTCTTGGAAAGGGTCAGCGGCCACACTGGCAGCATGGTTTACTGCACTCTTTCCCTGCGCCTGCCGCGCCATTTTCCGCATTCCGCCCGCTGTACCGGAGCTTCCGAGTGATTCAGAACGTTGAGTTCCGCTACGAGGGCGGCCGCAGTGGCGTGCTGCTTATTCATGGCCTGACCGGCACCCCCACCGAGATGCGTCTGCTCGGCAAGGGCCTCAACCGCGCCGGCTATAGCGTCTATGGCATGCAATTGGCAGGGCATTGCGGCGATGTCGACGACCTGCTGAAGACCGGCTGGCGCGACTGGTACGCCAGCGTGGAAGCGGCGGCCGAGCAGTACCGCCACGAAGTGGATCATCTGTTCGTCGCCGGCCTGTCGATGGGCGCCGTGCTGGCGCTGAAGCTGGCCGCCGACCATCCGGACTGGATCAAGGGCGTGGGCGTGTACGGCGCCACCTTCCAGTACGACGGCTGGGCGATTCCGTGGTTCGGCAAGTTCTCTTTCCTGCTGCCGTTCCTGCACAAGTTCGGCATTGGCAAGCACCGCATGGTGCACGAGAGCGAGCCCTATGGCATTCGCGACGAGCGCCTGCGCGCGCAGATCAGCTCGGCCATGCTGGGCGGCGACAGCGCGGCGGCGGGCCTGCCCGGCAACCCGTGGCCATCGCTGGCGGAGATGTACAACATGGCCGCCGTGGTGAAGCGCGAACTGCCCAAGGTCAACGCGCCGTGCCTGATCGCCCACGCCACCGAAGACGACGTCGCCAGCCTCGAGAATGCCTACCTGGTGCAGCGTTCGGTATCCGGTCCGGTGGAAACGCTGTGGCTGGAAGACAGCTACCACATGATCACGGTGGACCGCCAGCGCCGCCTGCTGACGGATCGCTCGGCGGAATTCTTCCGCAAGGTTGCCGCCGCCTACGAGCCCGCTGCACGCGCTGCGGCCTGAGGACTCGCCATGAGTCCCCTGGTCGTCACGCTGTGGCTGCTCAACGTCACCCTGGATACCGTCGGCCAGCTTGCCTTCAAGGCCGCGGCCGGCGATCCGCGCGCGGGTGACGGCCTGGCGCGCTGGAAGTACATGGCGGCGCGGCCATGGATCTGGATCGGCATCGTCTCCTACGTCGCCGAGTTCCTGGTGTGGATCGCCTTCCTGTCGCTGGTGGATCTCTCCGAAGGCGTGCTGCTGGGCTCGATCAATATCGTCGTCATCATGATCGCCGGGCGCATCCTGTTCCGCGAGAAGCTCACGCCACTGCGCGTGACCGGCATTTTGCTGGTTACCGCTGGCGTGGCCATGGTCGGCATCGCGGGCGGAGGTTGATCGGATGAAACGTTTTTACTTCTTCGGCTTCACCATCCTGGTGCTGTTCGACACCATTGTGCAGCTGAGCTTCAAGTACGCCGGCAACCACGCGTTTCCGCCCGAAGCCAACTGGGCGTGGATCGTGCGCGTGTTTGGCCATCCGTGGATCTATTTCGCGGTGGTCGGCTATGTCGGCAACTTCTTCACCTGGATGACCTTGCTCAAGCACGCCCCGATCGGCCCCGCGTTCGCGGTGACCCATCTGGAAGTGGTCAGCGTGATGCTGTTCTCGGCGTGGCTGTTCCAGGAACCGCTGACCTGGCCGCGCGTGCTGGGCGCGACCACCATCGTGGCCGGCATCATCTGCCTTGCCTTTGCCGAAAGCGGCGCGCATCCGGAACACGACGCGCCCACCGAAGCCAAGGGCGCGCTGGGCGTCGCCGCGGGCGACTGACATGGCCCGCGAGCTGCCGCCCACCGCAGGACTGCCGCTTCGCCTGACCGATCTCTGGCCCGGTCGCGCAGCGTTCGCCGAGCGCGTGGCGCAGTGGCTGGGCGTCGACCCGCTGCAACTGGAATGCTCCGGCACCGCCGCGATGGTGGTGGCACTGCGCGCCATGCACCGCCTGCGTCCCCAGCGTGATGAAGTGATCGTGCCGGCGTGGACGTGCCCGCTGGTGGCGCTGGCGATTCATCGCGCCGGCCTCAAGCCGCGGCTGTGCGATCTCACTCCCAACCATTTCGACATGGACGCCGCCCAGCTTGGCGCGCTGGCGGGAGAGCGCACGCTGGCCATCGTGCCGACGCATCTGGCCGGCCGCATCGCCGACGTCAACCTGGTGCTCGATGTGGCCCATCGCGTGGGCGCCTATGTGCTGGAAGACGCCGCGCAAGCGCTGGGCGCGCAGCAGGACGGGCGCAGCGTGGGCCTGCTCGGCGATGCCGGCTTCTTCAGCCTGGCGGTGGGCAAGGGCCTCACCCTGTTCGAAGGTGGCCTGCTGCTCACTCGCGACCCGGTGTTGCGCGACGCCTTCGCCGTCAGCCATGACGCCACCATCCGACCCGATGCACGCATGGACTGGCAACGCGCACTGGAATTGATCGGCTATACGCTGGCCTATCGCCCTTCGCTGTTGTCGCTCGCCTATGGGCGTCCACTGCGCAAGGCGCTGGCGGCCAATGATCCGGTCGCCGCCGTGGGCGACGATTTCGGGCCGGATATTCCCCTGCATACCGTCAGCCCCTGGCGCCAGGCGGTGGGCAGTCGCGCCCTGAAGCGCCTGCCGGCCTTTCTGGATGCCACGCGGACCCAGGCGCTGGCGCGCGTGGCGCGACTGTGCCGAATCCCCGGCGTCACGGTGTTCGACGATGCCCCGCGCCAGCGCGGCGTGTGGCCGTTCCTGCTGCTGACGCTGCCCAGCGAAGCCGCTCGCGATGACGCGCTGCGCAGCTTGTGGACCGCTGGTGTCGGCGTCAGCCGGCTGTTTATCCACGCCCTGCCCGACTACGCCTACCTGCGCGGCATCGTGCCCGACACGCCGCTGCCCAACGCGCGCGACTTCGCCGCACGCTCGCTCACCATCAGCAACAGCCTGTGGCTGGATGAGGCGACCTTCGCGTCGATCTGCACGGTGCTGGAGCGCGCCGCCGGCGCCTAATGCATCGCCGAATCGGCCTGAACCCCGCGCTTTCCGCTGGAAAGAAACAGCAGCGCACCCACGCCCAGGGACAGGCATGGCGCGATCAGCGAAAGCCCCTGCCGGGCGGGAATCATCACGCCCATGACGATGACCGCATTGGTTGCGGCATGCATGAAGACGCATAGCAGGATGCTGCGCGTGCGGCTGTAGAGCCAACCGAACAGCAATGCGTTGCTGATCACGCCCAGCAGGAACAGCGGGAAATGCGCATGGTATTGGCTGACGCCCGGCAGGAAGAACAGCGGCAGATGCCACACCGCCCAGATCGGCCCGATCAGCAGCGCGGCGCGGCCCTGGCCAATGGCGTGCCCCCACTCTTCCTGGGCGATGCCGCGCCAGCCCAGCTCCTCCAGGCCGCCGCCGACGATCGTCATGGCGAACAGCAAGGGAAACGCCGACCACGGCTTGATCGCCACCAGGCCCGACAGGGTGGGACGCAGCGCCACCGCCACGCCAAGGGCCATGAAGGCCAGCATGATCGGCAGGCCCAGCGCCAGCGCATACCAGGGCAATGGCACGCGCCACCGCAGCAGCCGCTGGTGGAATTCGGCCAGCGGCGCCTGGGCGGTGGTGAGACATACGGCGAGATAGGCGGCGATGGTCGGCCCCAGGCCGCCCAGCACGTACAGCGTCATGTACGGCCATTGACCGTAGGCCGTGGCCTGCGCGCGGGCCAGCACGATCAGCGTGCCCCAGGCGACCCAGGTGATGGCGAAGGCAGCGGCCAGGAAAATAAGCACGCGACGGCTGCTGGGAAAGGCAGTGGTCATGACGATGGCATCAACTCTGACGATCGCCGGAACGAGCCGGCACTCTTGCCTCACTCGCCTCCATCCGTACCGGCATCCCGCCGGCACCTTGCCACGGATGGGTCGCCTATGTGCTGCTGGCCGCGATGGCCGCCAGCAGGCGTGTATTGAATGCACGCTGCTGCGCCTGCCAGGCATCCAGTTCGCTTTGCGGGATCGGCTGCTGGCCATCCATGCCGCTCAGCAGGCGCTTCCACCAGGTACGGTACCGGTACGCGGAAACCTCGCCGTTGATGTCGCTGGCCACGATACGGCCACGCAGCGCCTCGATGATGGCCATGGCGTGCACTTCTTCCAGCCGGCCCTGGTCCCAGTTGGTACGCGCGGTATCCACGCTGAAGGCGTCCTTGTCGATCGACAGGTAGGTGGCCTGCGGCGCCTGGCGCAGTTGCGCGACGAAGGCCGTGGTGAGCGCGTCGGGATCGTCGAAACGACGGAAGGCATCGGCCAGTCCGAGCCGGTTGGCCCAGCCCACGTCCACGTCCATGCACCAATAGCTGAGCTTGCCGGCCTGCAGCGGACGCAGGTAATTCTCCCAGGCGTGCCTGGCGCCGATGTCGCCGGAGGTGATGCCGACCACGTGCACATGGCTGACATAGGGCAGCATGGCGACGCGTCGCACCCACGAGCCGCAATGGATGCCCCAGGGAAAACGCATGTTGTCCGGATGATTGTCGAACACCACCAGCTGGAAAGGCCCACGCGCGCGCTGGCGCTCCACCAGCGGCCAGGTCAGGTGGTGATAGTCGCCCGAGCCCATCAGCACGGTGCCATAGCTGGACGGCATCTGCGCATCGAGATAATTGCGCAGCCGGTTGAACGTGCGCAGCGTGCAGCCGAAACGGATGGCCTCCTGCCAGTCGGACAGGGCCAGCGTGGTGGCGCCCGGTATCTGGCCTACCGAGTCGTCGAAATCCAGAATCAACGCTTCACGCTTGCTCATGCGCCGCCCATTGGCTGTCGCTTTCGAAGAATTTGCCCAACCGTCTCGCCAGCATCCGCAGCAACGGATTGCGCAGGTAGATGGCGTGCCGGGTCAGGGTGAATTGTGCACCCAGATAGGCCTTGATCTGCGGATCGGTCCAGCCGGCCACGTAATGGGTAAGGCCGTGCTCGCGCGCCCACGCCAGATTGTGGAACCAGCTGGTGAAATAAAGGTTCTGCTCGCGTGCCTGCGGGTAGGCAAAGCCCACGTACTTGTCGATCAGCTTGCCATCCACCGCAAAGCACAGGTTCCAGCCGATCATGTCACCCTGATGACGGTAGACGAACACCACGCCGCCATTGCCGGCATCACGCAGCACGGCGGCAAAGAAGCCGCGACTGAGCTTGTCGAAATGGATTTCGCTTTGCGCATACACGTTCTCGTAGAGCGCGTAGTACGCATCCACCACTGCGTCATCGGCAAACGAGGCGTCGCCGCAACGCACCGATTCGACCGCCACCTCATCGCGCTTGCGCAGCTTGCGGCGGATGTCCTTGCGTCGGCCGGACGAGAGCCGCGCCAGGTAGTCGTCCTCGCTGGCAAAGTCGATCGGCACATAGGCCAGCGCCTGTCCTTCCAACAGCAGGAAGCCGGCCGCATCGCAGGCCTCGGCAAAGCGCTTGCACCATTCGCCCGTCGCCGCGTCGAACAGCGGCGAAGCCTGCGGGATGTCCTTGACGATCAACAGGCGTTGACCACGCCCCAACTGGTCGCGCAGCGCCGTCGCCAATGGTGCAGGCTCCGCGCCGCGCGGAAACAGCGCGTATTCCGACACGGTGGTGCCCACGAACGCGGTGCGCCAACGCAACAGGCGCCCCCACCAACGGTAGCCGGGAGCGTGCACGACCTTATCCCTCACCTCGGCGTCCGCCGTGGTCAGCAGATCGAAGGGCGCCACGAACGCCGGGGTGCCGGCAGCCTCCAGCACACGGAAATCGATGGGGGGATGCTCCGCGAACCGGGCGATCAGCGCATCCGGCTCAAGCTGGTTCAGGTACCGCACACCGCACTCCACTGGATACAAGTGCATAGGATACGACCCCGCACGGTCCGCCGGTGCATCCTGAGTCGATAAGCTGGATGAAAGGCAGCCGGCGGACGATCGGGCGCACGCTCGGCAAGCGCCGGCATTCTGGACATTGCAACGATCGTTCGTCAGTCTTGCTCAAGGGCATCAGGTGGATGCCTGTCACTCCGGCGCCATGGCATCCAGGAAAGCAAACATGAGCACAGTGCAACAGGAAACCTTCGACATCATCGCCAAACAGGCCAAGATCGAGCTCGATACGATCAAGCCGGAATCCACCTTGAAGGACCTGGGCATTGCCTCGCTGGATGCCATCGAAGTGATCTTCGACATCGAAGAGCACTTCAACATCAACCTCCCCAACGAGGACACCGACCTGGAAAACGGCACGGTGGGCCAGCTCGTCGAAGCCATCGAGCGCCAACTCGCCCAGAAGACCAGCGAATAAGCCATGCGTCGCATCGTCATCACCGGCATGGGCGCCATCTGCGCCCTGGGCCATGACGCGCCGTCCGTGTGGAAGGCGATGACCGAGGGCCGTTCCGGCATCGGTCCGATCCATCACATCCAGCCCGGCCAGTTGCGCAATGGCGGCATCGCCGCCGAAATCACCGACTACGATCCGGCCAGCTTCTTCGATGAAGCGCGTCGCGCCTTGCTCGATCCGTTCAGCGAGTACGCGCTGATCGCGGCCAACGAGGCGATCCGCCAGTCCGGCATCAGCTTCGCCGGCGAGGCCGCTGCGCGCACCGCGGTGGTGATCGGCACCGGCGCCGGCGGCGAAAACACCCGCGATGAGATGTACCAGCGCCTCTACGGCGAACACCAGGGTCGTTTCCACCCACTGGGCATCGTGCGCATGATGACGAATGCGCCCGCCAGCCAGGTGAGCATCGTGCATGGCATCACCGGTCCCGCCTTCGTGGTGGCCAGTGCCTGCGCCTCGTCCAACCATGCCTTTGCCCAGGCCGCCATGATGATCCGCTCGGGCATGGTCGACGCCGCCGTGGTGGGCGGCACCGAAGCCTGCATCACGCTGGGTACCTTGCGTGCATGGGAAGCCATGCGTGTGCTGGCCCCGGATACCTGCCGCCCCTTCAGCGCCGGTCGTCGAGGACTCGTACTCGGCGAAGGCGCCGGCATGTACGTGCTGGAAACGCTGGAGTCCGCCCAGGCACGCGGCGCTAACATCCTGTGCGAGCTGGCCGGCACCGGCATGAGTTCGGACGCAGGCGATATCGCCGCGCCCTCCGACATCGGCGCCGCCGCCGCCATGAACATGGCCTTGCGCGATGCCGGCATGTCCCCCGACGAGGTGGATTACATCAACGCCCACGGCACCGGCACCGTCGCCAATGACAGCACGGAGACGCGCGCGATCCATCGCGTGTTCGGCGCGCATGCGCGCGAGCTGGTGGTCACCTCGACCAAGCCCATGCATGGCCACGCCCTGGGCGCGGGCGGCGCACTGGAACTGGTAGCCGCCATCGGTGCGATCCGTGACGGCATCGTGCCGCCCACGCTCAACTACCTGGGCCCCGACCCGGCCTGCGACCTGGACTATGTGCCCAATGTGGCGCGCGAAATCAACGTGCATGCGGCCATCAGCAATTCGTTTGCGTTTGGCGGGCTCAATGCGGTGGTGGCGATTCGGCGGGGGCCGTAGGGTTTGCTCGCGCCGGGTGGCGATGGCTTCGCCAGGATGTTGTTTGGGCAGTGGCGCGATTCGATAGGCGGCGTTGGTTTTGGTTCGTCATCCCTGCAAAAGTGAGGACCCGGGGACTGTCGCTTTTGTTGGCGTGGTCGCCAGGGTGCCGCCTCCGCAGGGATGACTAATAAGAGCGCCTTCCGTCCCAACCGGGAGAGAAAGCTAGAGCCTCGGCAATATCTGCTGGCGACTCAGCCGCGCGATAGCCACATCACCCGGCGCCGCCGGATCGATCCAGCACACCTCTTCGATTTCCGCCTTCGCCTCAAAAGGCCCCTCAGCGGCCACCTCATAGACCTCCGCCTCCACTACATGGCCAGGCTCATTGGCCGCCGGCGCACGGAAGCATCCCAGCCAGCGCGCGCCTTCGCGATGCATGCGGCAACCGAGCTCCTCGGCCAGTTCGCGCGACAGCGTATGCAGATCATCCGCATCGCCCGCGTCACGCTTGCCGCCCGGCTGCTGCCACACGACGGCACCGCGCTTGCGCACCATCAGCACGCATCCCTGCGCGTCGCGGATCACCGCCGCGACGATGCGGATGTATTGCGCGTCACTCACAGCCGCGAGAACGCCCAGGACTGCATGCGCCCGTCCTTGTACGGCATCACGCCGTGGAACGGGCGCGGATCGTCGTCGAATACCAGCGGCAGGAAATGGCGGTCGCCTTCCCACATGGGCAGTTCCATCAGCCGGTCCAGCGGCACCCACTCCAGCGTGCCCTCGGGGTTGGCGGTCAGCGGTGTGCCACTGAAGCGGTCGATCACGAAGATGAAGCCCAGCCAGTCCTCGCCCTGCTTGCCGAAACCGGGCCAGTTGAGCGTGCCGCGCATGCTCATCGACTCGCAGGTGATGCCCGCCTCCTCGAGGATTTCGCGGCGCATGCAGGCGGCAATGTCCTCGCCCGGCTCCATCTTGCCGCCCAGGCCGTTGTACTTGCCCAGGTGCAGGTCGTCCGGGCGGGAGTTGCGATGGATCATCAATACCTGCCGGCGATCGGGCGACAACACGTAGCCGAGCGTGGCGACAATGGGTGTGTAGGGCATGGGTCCGTGACACCTGAGGGGAAAACCGCGAGTTTAAGACATGCTGCGGCCGGGCTTGCGCAGATCACACCGACCCGGCGACCATCGGGGGCATGTCCACGTCTTCGAACCGACATTCGCCGTTGCGCCGCCTGACATGGCCACTGCTAGCGCTGCTGATGCTGCTGGGCGGCATGAGCGGTTGCGCGCGGCAGGCGCCGCCCGTGGACAGCAGCGAGCGGGTGTTCGAGAACCAGAACTTCCGCGTGGTCAGCATCGACCTCAAGCGCGAGACGCTGAGCCTGCACTGGAAGGACCCGCAGAGCGGCGAGCCCTACGGCACCATCAATGCGCTGCGCCAGTGGGGCATGTCGCACGGCCGACGCATGCTGTTTGCCGCCAACGCGGGCATCTATGACCGCCAGTTCGCGCCACTGGGGCTGTACGTGGAAGGCGGCAAAACGGTGGTCCCGCTCAATCTTGCCCATGGCAACCCGGCCTCGGGCAATTTCTCGCTGCTGCCCAACGGTGTCTTCGCCATCTATCCCGATGGCCATGCGGCCGTGCGTACCAGCGCCGCCTTCAAGGCGGAGGGCAAGCCCGTGCAATGGGCCAGCCAGTCGGGACCGATGCTGGTGATCGATGGCAAGCTCAACGAACAGTTCATCGACGACTCCAACAGCCTCAAGTGGCGCAGCGGCGTCTGCGCCAAGACGCCGCACCAGGTGGTGTTCGCGGTGAGCGAGGCGCCGGTGAACTTCCATACCTTCGCGCGGCTGTTCAAGGAGGAACTGGGCTGCCGCGACGCGCTGTACCTGGATGGCACCATCTCGCAGTTCTATGTGGATGGCGAAGGCTACGCCGGCGCGCCCACGTTCATGGTGAAACCCTACGCCGGCATTTTCGCGGTATTCGCCCAACCCACGCCATAAGGCCGACGCGCTCATGCGGCCGGTCTTGATCTTCCACCTCCATCGACGAACCTGGTTCCGCACGCCATGACCCAAGCACGACGTTTTCGCTGGCTTCGTTATCTCATCGGCACGCTGCTGATACTGGTGGTCGGCGTGCTGCTCGCCGGCTGGTACCTGATCGCCGGCAGTCGCGCGCAACTCGACGGCGAGGTGCGCCTGGCCGGCCTCAAGGACGCCGTGTCGATCACCCGCGACGCGCTGGGTACGGTGACCTTGAAGGGGCAAAGCCGCGACGACGTGAGCTTCGCGCTGGGTTACGTGCACGGCCAGGAACGCTTCTTCGCGATGGACCTGATGCGCCGCCTGCCGGCCGGCGAGCTGTCCGAACTGGTGGGCGCCAAGGCGCTGGATACCGACATCAACCATCGTCGCCATCGCCTGCGCAGCGTGGCCGAAGCCGCTTATGCGCAGCTGGCGCCGGCGCAAAAGCACGCGCTCGATCTGTATGCCGCGGGCGTCAACGCCGGCCTGGCCGATCTGCACGTGAAACCGTGGGAATACCTGCTGCTCAACGAGAAGCCGCAGCCGTGGCGCCCCGAAGACAGCTTCCTGGTGATCGCCGCGATGTACCTGGACCTCAACGGCGACGGCCGCAACGAGCGCGAGCTGCATATCGCCGAGCTGCGCTCCGCCTTGCCGGCGCCGGTGGCGGATTTCCTGCTGTCGCCCGATCCCAACTGGGAAGCGCCGTTGAAAGGCGATCTTTCGCATCCGCCGGTGATCCCCGGGCCCGACGTGCTCAACCTGCGCCAGGCGCAACCGTCGACAGCCACGGACAGCAGCGCCCTCACCGCGGCCCTGTTGCCCGCGCTGGACGAGGCGCGCCCTGGCAGCAACAACTTCGCGGTGGCTGGCAGCCTTACCGAAAACGGCGCGGCCATTCTCGCCAACGACATGCACCTGGGCCTGCGCGTGCCCAACATCTGGTTCCGCGTGCGCCTGCGCTATCCCGATCCCACCGCCCCGGCGGGCCAGCGCGATGCCAGTGGTGTCTCCCTGCCCGGCACGCCGGCCCTGGTGGTCGGCTCCAATGGCCAGGTGGCCTGGGGTTTCACCAACAGCTACGGCGACTGGCTGGACTGGGTGCGCGTGCTGCGCGACCCGAACGACCCGAGCCGCTACAAGGTGCCGGAAGGCTGGGCCAGCATCGAATCGCACGACGAGGTCATCCGCATCAAGGACGCCCCCAGCCACACGCTGAAGGTCGAAGACACGCGCTGGGGCCCGATCATGGGCAAGGACACCGACGGCACGCCGATGGCGCTGGCGTGGATCGGCGATCGTGCGCAGGGCTACAACCTGGGCGTGATGCAGCTGGAACATGCCGATAGCGCCCACGCCGCGCTGGACCTGGCGCACACCATGGGCATGCCGCCGCAAAACCTGCTGGCGGCCGACAGCGCCGGCCATATCGGCTGGACCGTCACCGGCGACTGCATTCCGCTGCGCAAGGGCTTCGATCCGCAGCTGCCGGCCGACTGGTCCAGCGCGGACACCGGCTGGGTGGGCTGCGCCGATGCCTCGCAGTATCCGCGCATCGAAGATCCCGCCGATGGCCGCCTGTGGACCGCCAACAATCGCACCGTCGATGGCGACGACCTTGCCCTGCTGGGCAATGGCGGCCACGACCTGGGCGCACGCGCCCAGCAGATCCGCGACGACCTGCGCGCCCGCGGCAGCTTCACGCCCGGCAACCTGCTCGACGTGCAACTGGACGATCGCGCGGTGCTGCTCACCCGCTGGCAACGCCTGTTGCAGGACACCCTGGCCGGCACCAACGATCCCGCACTGGAACAGTTGCGCCAGCTCACCGCCAGCTGGACCGGACGCGCCGACCCCAGCAGCGTCGACTACCGGCTGGTGCGCGCCTTCCGCGACAAGGTGAAGGAGAACGTGCTGTCACCGTTCGTGGCGCGGGTGAAGCAGAAATACGACGATTTCAGCTGGCCCGGCATGATCGACGCCGAAGCCGCCGTATGGACCCTGGTGCGCGACCGCCCGATCCAGTTGCTCGATGCGAAGTACGACAACTGGAATGCCCTGCTGCTGGCCAGCGCGCGCCAGGTGGTCGACGAACTGGGCAAGCAGCCGGGTGGCCTGGCCGCACGCAACTGGGGCGAGATCAATCGCACAGGCATCCGGGATCCGTTGTCGCGTGCACTGCCGCCCTTCGTCGCCCGCTTCCTCGACATGCCTGACGAAGCGGTGGCCGGCGACCACAACATGCCGCGCGTCGTCTCGCCGGGCTTCGGCGCCTCCGAACGTCTGGACGCCATGCCCGGCCACGAGGCGCAAAGCATCCTGCACATGCCCGGAGGCCAGAGCGACAACCCGCTGTCGCCCTATCACGGCGCCGGCGAGGAAGACTGGGTCAATGGCCGCCCCACCCCGCTGTTGCCGGGACCGGAGCAGCACACGCTGACGTTGGTGCCGGCCGCCCCTTGAGCCGGCATCGCTGCGGACCGGAAGCCCGACCGGCTTCCGGTCCCTGCCGAAAAGGTCAGCCCAGCAGCCGCTCGCACACCGCCAGGTACAGCGACGGCAGCTTTTCCAGATCATCCACCGCCACGCATTCATCCACCTTGTGGATGGTGGCGTTGACCGGCCCCAGCTCCACCACCTCCGCACCCAGCGGGGCGATAAAGCGGCCATCGGAAGTGCCGCCGCCGGTGCTTTCTTCCGGCGCGATGCCGCATAGCTCGCGGCAGGCCGCGACCACCGCCTCGCGCACGGCACCGCCCGGCGGCGTGAGGAACGGCTCGCCGGACAACGACCAGTCGACCTGCCAGTCCAGCCCGTGCCGGTCGAGGATGGCTTCGGTGCGCGCACGCAAGTCCTGCGCGCTGCTGGCTGTGCTGTAGCGGAAATTGATCAGCGCGGTCAGCGTGCCGGGGATGACGTTGTTGGCGCCGGTGCCCGCGTTGAGGTTGGACACCTGGAACGAAGTGGGCGGGAAATCCTGGTTGCCCTCGTCCCAGCGTTCGGCGGCGAGTTCGGCCAGCGCGGGCGCGAAGGCGTGGATGGGGTTCCTGGCCTTCTCCGGATACGCCACATGCCCCTGCACGCCGCGCACGACGAGCGTGCCCGACAACGAGCCGCGACGTCCGACGCGGATCAGGTCGCCCAGGCGTTCCTTCGACGACGGTTCACCCACCACGCACCAGTCGATGCGCTCGCCAGTGCTGCGGAAATGCTCCGCCACGCGGCGCACGCCGTCGAGGTTGGCAGGGCCTTCCTCGTCGCTGGTCAGCAGCAGGCCCACACGCCCCCGATGATGCGGATGCCTCGTCACGAACGCTTCCAGCGCCACCACCATCGCGGCCACGCCACTTTTCATGTCGGCCGCGCCACGGCCATATAGACGTCCATCGCGAACGACCGGCTCGAACGGGTCGCCCTGCCAGTTTTCCACCGGGCCGCTGGGCACCACGTCGGTATGCCCCAGGAACACCAGCAACGGGCCACCGCTGCCATGCGTGGCCCAGAGATTGTCCACCTCGCCGAAGCGCAAGTGCTCGCAACGGAACCCGGCCTGGGTCAGTCGCGCCGCGATCAAAGCCTGGCAACCCGCATCATCGGGCGTTACCGAGCGGCGGCTGATCAGTTCACAGGCGAGATCGAATACGGCGGACATCGGTTTTCCTCAGATAAGCGAACGGCGCGCCGTCACCCGACCAGCGCCGCACCCAATACATGACCCACGGCATAGGTAATCGCGGCGGCGGACACGGTGATGCCAAGTTGACGCGCGATGGAAAACGCCATGCTACGCCCGGTGAACAAGGCCGTGCCCATGCCGATCAGCACCAGCCCGGCGGTGGTGGAACCCATGCTGGCCAGGAACGCGGCATGGCCGTGCAGGAACAGGTACGGCACCACCGGAAAGAACGCGCCCAGCGCGAACAGGCAGAACGACGAGATGGCGGCGCCATAGGCGGAACCACCCAGCTCTTCTGGATCGATACCCAGATCCTCGCGCACCAGGGTGTCGAGCGCCGTACGGGGGCGCTCGGAAATCTGCTCCGCCAAGGCTTCCGCCGTGCCGGGCTCCATGCCCTTCTCGCGATAGATGCCGGCGATGCTGCGCGTGCCGTCTTCCGGCGCCACCGCCAGGCGTTCGGCGCGCGCGGCAATCTGCGCCTGATAGAACTCGCGCGAACTGTTCACCGACAGCCACTCGCCCAACGCCATCGAACACGCCCCCGCAACCAGTCCGGCGAAACCCGCCAGCAGAATGGCATGGTCACCCGAGGCGGCGCCGACCATGCCCATCACCAGACTGGCGTTGGAAACCAGCCCATCGTTCGCTCCCAGCACCGCGGCACGCAGCGTATTGCCGCTTTGCGTGCGATGGCGGCCACTGCGCGTGGTCGGCGCCTGGGGTTCGAGGAAATGATCGCGATGGCCGCTGCGGTCCACCGGCGTCGGCAGATGATCGGCATGCTCCAGCCGCACCACCGTGGGCATCACGAACTCAGTGCCGAACTGGCGCGCAAACCAGGTCAGCACGCGCACGCGCGCACCGGCTCGCGGTGGCGGCACGGCCGCTCCCATCTGCTTGAGCCTTGCTTCCCAGAACAGCGCATTGGCGCGCTCGCCATCGGCAATGCGGCGATAGGCGCGACTGAGGCGCTCGTCCGACGCCAGCTCGGCCAGGTTGTCGTAGAGCGCGGCGTTGTCGCGCTCGATGCGCAGGTTGCCGCGATAGTGTCTGGCCGAGCGTGGCTTGCTCATGTCACTTGCCGAACAGCTTCTTGAAGCCGTTGTCGCTGAAACCCACGCTGACCGCTCCATCCTCCTGCAGTACTACCGGGCGGCGGATCAGGGCCGGGTATTCCTTGAGCAGCAACGTCCACTCCGGATCACTGCCCGGGTTCTTGCGCTGCGGCAGCAAGCCGCGCCAGGTGGTGGAAGCCTTGTTGACCAGCTTCTCCCAACCGCCCAGCTGCTGCGCCCATACCTTCAAGGTCGCGGCCGGCACGGGGTTCGCGCGATAGTCGACAAAGGTAAACGGCACCTCGAAGCGATCCAGCCAGTTGCGCGCCTTGCGGCAGGTATCGCAGGTGGTGAGGCCGTACAGCGTCACGCTCATTCGGCGCTCCGCAGCAGTTCGTTGATGCCGGTCTTGCTGCGCGTCTTCTCGTCCACCTGCTTGACGATGATCGCGGCGTACAAGCTGTGCGTGCCGTCCTTGGACGGCAGGCTGCCGGCCACCACCACGCTGCCGGCCGGCACTCGGCCGTAGCTGATCTCGCCGGTGGCGCGGTTGTAGATGCGGGTGGACTGGCCCAGGAACACGCCCATGCCGATCACGCTGCCCTTCTCCACGATCACGCCCTCGACCACTTCCGAGCGTGCGCCGATAAAGCAGTGGTCCTCGATGATGGTGGGGTTGGCCTGCAGCGGTTCCAGCACGCCGCCGATGCCGACGCCACCGGAAAGATGCACGCCCGCGCCGATCTGCGCGCACGACCCCACCGTGGCCCAGGTGTCGATCATGCTGCCCGCGCCCACATGGGCGCCGATGTTCACGTAGCTGGGCATCAGCACGGCGTCTTTCGCCACGTGCGCGCCACGGCGCACCAGCGCGCCAGGCACCACGCGCGCGCCCAGGCCCTGCAGCTCGGCGTCGTTGCCATGGGCGAAGCGCAGCGGCACCTTGTCGAACGCCAGCGCCGGGCCGCCATCGACTACGCGATTGCCGTTGATGCGGAAATACAGCAGCACGGCCTTCTTGATCCACTGGTTGACCGTCCAGCCGCCGTTGCCATCGGGCTCGGCCACGCGGCGCTCGCCCGATTCCAGCAGGTCGATGACCTGTTCCACGGCGGGACGCAGATGGGTTTCGATCTCGGCCTGGGTCAACTCGTTGCGACGCTCGAAGGCGTCATTGATGAGGGATTCGATGCTTTGCATGGCGTTGGGATGCGAGGGGATAACAGCCACGCATGCTAACGGAACCGGCGTATTCAGGGCGAGGCATCACGCGCCTGCCCGCGCCTAAGCCCGTCTGGCCGTCCCCAGCCGGTCCAGCAGGGCGTGCAGCAGGCGGTCCTGCTGCTCCACGCCCAGCGGCGCGTCGTGGCGGTCGGTGATGAGGAAGAAATCTTCCACGCGCTCGCCGAAGGTGGCGATGCGCGCGTCGTGCACGCGCACGCCGGCATCCATCATGGCCTGCGCGACCGCCGCCAGCAGGCCCGGGCGATCGCTGCACACCAGCGCCAGGCGCGTGCGTCCGCCCACCGTGCTGAAGGCGATCTTGGGCGCCGCCTGGAAATGCTTGAGATGGCGCGACATGCTGCGCCGCGACGGCTGGTGCGCATGCCCGGGCTGCGACAGCGCGCGATGCAGGCGTTGCTTGAGTTCGTCCGCGCGCTCGGCGCTGGCCGGCTGCTGGGTGTCCGATTCCAGCAACAGGAACGTATCCAGCGCCATGCCGGTGGATGAACTGAGCACGCGTGCTTCCATCACCGAGAAGTGCAAGCGGTCCAGCATGGCCGTCACCGCCGCGAACAGGCCGTCGCGATCCGGCGCGTAGACGAACAGCTCGGTGGTGCCGCGCACCGACTTGGGGTGCACTTCCACCAACGGCGTGGCGCCGCGCGCATGCAGGATCGCCGCGGTCTGCCAGGCGATCTGCTCGGGATGATGGCGCAGGAAACTCGACTCCGGAAAACCACGCCAGATGCGCCGGCAGTCGTCCGCCGTATAGCCGTCCACTTGCAGCAGCGCCAGTGCCTTTTCACGACAGGCACGCACGCGCGCCTCGGCGTCCGCGGGCAACTGGTCCTCGCTGCGCAGCGCGTAGCGCGTGGCGGTGTAGAGGTCCGCCAGCAGGCGATCCTTCCAGCCGTTCCATAGCTTGGGGCTGGTACCGATGATGTCGGCGATGGTCAGCAGGTAGAGCAGGTCCAGCCGCTCGGCCTCGCCCACGGTTTCGGCAAAACGCTGCACCACGTCGGGATCGGTGATGTCCTGGCGCTGCGCTGTGGTGCTCATCAACAGGTGCCAGCGCACCAGCCAGGCGATCAGTTGCGTGTCTTGCTCGGGCAGGCCCAGTCGATGACCGAAGGCCAGCGCCTCCTCCTCGCCGAGCACGGAGTGATCGCCACCACGCCCCTTGGCGATGTCGTGGAACAACGCAGCGAGCAGCAACAGCTCGGGCTTGGCCAGCGTGGGCCAGATCTCGCAGGCGATGGGAAATTCGGCGGCCGCGGCCGGCTCGGCGAAGCGGGCCACGTTGCGCAGCACCCGTAGCGTGTGTTCGTCCACCGTGTAGACATGGAACAGGTCGTACTGCATGCGACCGAACACCTTGCCGAACGCCGGCAGGATGGCGGCGAGCAAGCCATGGCGATTCATGCGCCACAATGCCTCCACCGCGGGCGCGCCCAGCCGCAGCAGGCGCAGGAAGGCGGCCAGCACCTCGGCATCGTCGGCCAGCGTGGGCCCCAGCGCCGCGGTGGCCTGGTGAATGCGCCGCATGGTGTCGGCGGTGAAACCGGTGATGCCCGGTTCGCCCAGGCGCACGATAAACGCCTCCACCAGCGCCGCCGGGTGGCGCATGAAGAGCTCGCCATCGCGCACGGCAAGACGGTGGCCGTAGCGGATGAAATCCTCGCCTACCGGTTGCGCGGCAGTCGGCGTTTCGAGCATTTCCTCGAAGCGCTCGGCAATCTGCACGCCCAGTCGTTCCACCTGGCTGGCCGCGCGGTAATAGCCCTGCATGAACTGCTCGACGCCGAGATTCTTCGCGTGCTCGTCCTGGAAGCCCAGCCGGGCGGCCAGCGCGCGCTGGTAGTCGAACAGCAGCCGTTCCTCGGGCCGGCCGGCCTCCAGGTGCAAGGCGAAACGGTAACGGCGCAGGGTAGCCTCGGATTGTTCCAGGCTGTCCTTCTCGGCCGGATCGAGCAGACCCTCGCCCACCATGTCCTCGAAGTCGTCGGCATGCGCCAGGCGACGACCGAGCCAGCGCAATGAATCGAGCGTGCGCAGACCACCGGGGCCGTCCTTCAGGTTGGGCTCCAGGTTGTAGGCGGTGTCGTTGTAGCGCGCATGGCGCGCATCGCGTTCGGCCAGGCGCGCCGCCAGGTACGCGGCCGGCGGCCATAGTGCGGGGTCGTCGATGATCGCCTTGAGGCCTTGCTCCAGCGCCGCATCGCCCACCAGCCGCCGCGCATCGAGCAGACTGGTGAACACGCTGGCGTCCTGCGCCGCCAGCGCGCGGCACTGCGCGAGGTCGCGCACCGCATGGCCGACCTTCAGGCCGATATCCCACAGGGTGGCGAAACACTGTTCCAGCGCGCGCAGGCGCGCCGGTTCGGACGGCCCCACCAGCGCCAGCAGGTCGACGTCCGAATACGGAAACAGCAGGCCACGGCCGAAGCCGCCCACAGCGAACAATGCCGCGTCGCTGACCTCGCCGAGGCAGGCCGTCCACACGTGCACCACGACGCGCTGCACCGACTCGCTGCGACGACGCGCCAGCGCGGTGGCGTCAGCGCCGTCGCGAAAGGCCGTGGCCAACGCGCGATCGACGTCGCCCAGCAATTGCCGCAGCGCCCGCCGCGCATCGCTAGACACGCCCGAGCGCGGCACCACCGGCGGCAGGCGCGGCAAGGGGGGAAGCACGATGGGGGCGACAGGCATGGGCTGGAAGCGCTTGGGGCGACATGACAAGTCTGCCATGCGCGCGCCGTATCAGGGTCCCACGGGGCCCTCAAGGACAACCACGTGCTGACGCCAGGACTCGAACAGCCCCAGCACCACCACGGCAACGCGCCTCAGGCCGCGTCAGGCCAGGGCGTCAGGATCTCGAAGCCATCGTCGGTCACCGCGATGGTGTGCTCCCACTGTGCCGAGAGCGAATGGTCCTTGGTGACCACCGTCCAGCCATCGGGCAACTGCTTGGTCTGCGGCTTGCCGGCATTGACCATCGGCTCGACCGTGAAGGTCATGCCCTTCTTCAGTTCCAGCCCGGTACTCGGCCGGCCGTAGTGCAGCACCTGCGGTTCGTCGTGATAGACCTTGCCGATGCCGTGGCCGCAGTACTCGCGCACCACCGAGAAACCCGCCGCCTCGGCGTGCTTCTGGATGGCCGCGCCGATGTCGCCGAGGGTGGCGCCGGGACGCACCGCCTCGATGCCGCGCATCATCGCCTCGTAGGTGGTGTCCACCAGGCGCTTGGCCAGCACCGACGGGGTGCCGACGAAATACATGCGGCTGGTGTCGCCGTGCCAGCCGTCCTTGATGACGGTGACGTCGAGATTGATGATGTCGCCGTCCTTGAGCACCTTGCCCGGGCTGGGAATGCCGTGGCAGATCACATGGTTGACCGAGGTGCACAGCGTCTTGGGGAAGCCGTTGTAGCCCACGTTGGCGGGAATCGCCTTCTGCACGTTGACGATGTGCTCGTAGGCGAGCCGGTCCAGGTCCTCGGTGGTGACGCCGGGCTTGACGTGCTCCTTGAGCATGGCCAGCACTTCAGCCGCCAGCTTGCCGGCCTCGCGCATGGCCTGGATGTCTTGGGGGGTTTTCAGGGTGACTGCCATAGTTCCACTCACATGGCGACAAATTGGCCGGGTTCAACGTGAAATCCCAGGCAACTTGCCGCGTCGCCGGCGTACCGGCTACAATTTCGAAGTTTTGCTGACCACCTGTGCCCGATTTGATCGATTCCACCGGTAGTCGCAAAGCGGAGGAGATTGTAACCGCGTTGCGGTACAAGCCCCCAAGTCCTTGATTGGACACTTAAACGCCACACACGCATCGGCACCGCCTTCGGGGTGCCGTGGTACGCCCACCACATGATAAGGGCTGCCACGGTCGAAGCCGGGGATGCGTGGAGGTCCCAACCCCCGGGTCTTCAATAGGCCCATTTAAATCGGAGTTACCCCATGGCTCAAGTCACCATGCGCCAGATGCTCGAAGCTGGCGTCCATTTCGGTCACCAGACCCGTTACTGGAACCCGAAGATGGCCCCGTACATCTTCGGCGCCCGCGGCAAGATCCACATCATCAACCTCGAGAAGACCCTGCCGCTGTTCACCGACGCGATGAACTTCCTCTCGGCGATCGCGCAGAAGCGCGGCACCGTGCTGTTCGTCGGCACCAAGCGCTCCGCCCGTGAGCCGCTGGCCGAGGAAGCCGCACGCGCCGGCATGCCGTTCGTCACCGCCCGCTGGCTCGGCGGCATGCTGACCAACTTCCGCACGGTCAAGCAGTCCGTGGCCCGCCTGAAGGAGCTGGAAGCCGCCGAGACCGACGGCAGCTTCGAGAAGCTGGTCAAGCACGAAGTGCTGGCCCGTCGCCGTGAGCGCGACAAGCTCGAGAACTCGCTGGGCGGCATCAAGGACATGAACCGTCTGCCCGACGCGCTGTTCATCATCGACATCGGCCACGAAGACATCGCCGTGCAGGAAGCCAAGAAGCTCGGCATCCCGGTCATCGCGGTGGTCGACACCAACTACAACCCGGAACTGGTCGACTACGCCATCCCGGGCAACGACGACGCCATCCGCGCCATCCAGCTGTACGCCCGCGCTGCCGCTGACGCCATCCTCGAAGGCAAGGCCGCTGCCCCGGCTGCCGCCCAGGGCGACGCCAACGAGTTCGTCGAGCTGGACGAAGAAGGCAACCCGGTGGCCAAGGACGAGCGCAAGGCTGCCCCGCCGCGCCGCGACAACCGCGGTCCGGCCAAGAAGGGTGCCGGCGCACCGCGTCGTGACGGCGGCCGTGGCGGCCGCGGTCGCGCCGACGAGTCTTCGTCGGACGGCGAGTAAGCCTTACCCGCCCCGGCCTTCACCGGCCGGGGCGCTTCAAAGATTCTGAGGAACCCAGATGACTGCCATTACCGCAAAACTGGTTAGCGAACTGCGCGAGCGTTCGGGCGCCGGCATGATGGATTGCAAGAAGGCCCTGGTCGAGAACAACGGCGACATCGAAGCCGCTGTCGAGTACCTGCGCAAGACCGGCCTGGCCAAGGCCGACAAGAAGGCCAGCCGCGTCGCCGCCGAAGGCCTGATCGCCGCCGCTTCGGCCAACGGCCAGGCCGTGCTGGTCGAGATCAACAGCGAAACCGACTTCGTGGCCAAGGCCCCGAACTTCAAGGAATTCGCCGACTCCGTCGCCGACGTGGCGCTGAAGTCCGGCGCTGCCGACGTCGACGCGCTGAAGGCCGCCGCCCACCCGGCCGGCGGCTCGGTCGAAGAGGCTACCAAGGCCCAGATCGCCACCATCGGCGAGAACATCCAGGTTCGTCGCATGGTGCGCATCGCCAACGACGGCCCGCTGGCCACCTACCTGCACGGCGGCCGCATCGGCGTGATCGTGGCGCTCAAGGGCGGCTCGGAAGAGCTGGCCAAAGGCATCGCCATGCACGTGGCGGCCATGAACCCGCCGCACATCAAGCCGGAAGACGTCCCGGCCGAGTTCATCGCGAAGGAAAAGGACATCGCGCTGAGCCAGATGACCGACAAGGACAAGGCCAAGCCGGCCGAAATCCTGGAAAAGATCATCTCCGGCAAGATCAACAAGATCGTCTCGGAAGTGACCCTGGTCGGCCAGCCGTACGTGCTGGACACCAACGTCACCGTCGGCGACGCGCTGAAGAAGGAAGGCGCGGACGTGGTGGCCGTGGCTCGCCTGGTCGTGGGCGAAGGCATCGAGAAGGTGCAGGAAGACTATCTGGCCGAAGTGCAGAAGGCGATGCAGGTCTAACCACCTCGCCGTCCTCGTACGCCCAAAGAGCCGCGGGAGACCGCGGCTCTTTTGTTTTATGAAAGCCCTGTTCCGGCCCAACCCGCCTCCTTGCGAAGCGGGTCGCGACCGTGCGCCGGATGTCGGCGCCCCCTCGACCAAGCGGCGCTTTTCCCCTGCCACCACGGCATAAAACCCTTACCCGCTCGCGTCGCTGTCGTTACAATGCGCACGTTTTGCCCCACACAATCCGGAGACCCCATGAGCGCACCGTTTAATTACCGCCGTATCCTGCTCAAGCTCTCCGGTGAAGCCCTGATGGGCGAGGCCGATTACGGCATCGATCCCAAGGTCATCGGCCGCCTCGCCGACGAAATCATCGAAGTACAGCGCGCCGGCATCCAGGTCGGCGTGGTCATCGGCGGCGGCAACATCTTCCGCGGCGCCGGCCTCGCCGCCGCCGGCATGGATCGCGTCACCGGCGACCACATGGGCATGCTCGCCACCGTGATGAACGCGCTGGCCATGCAGGACGCCATCGAACGCAAGGGCGGCTACGCCCGCGTGATGAGCGCGATCCAGATCCACGACGTGGCCGAGGATTTCATCCGCCGCCGCGCCATCCGCCATATCGAAAAGGGCCGCATCGTGCTGTTCGCGGCCGGCACCGGCAACCCGTTCTTCACCACCGACTCCGCCGCCGCGCTGCGCGCCGTGGAAGTGGGCGCCGACCTGCTGCTCAAGGCCACCAAGGTCGACGGCGTGTACACCGCCGACCCGGCCCGCCACAGCGACGCCACGCGCTACGACCACCTCACCTACGACGAAGTGATCGAGCGCAAGCTGGCCGTGATGGACACCGCCGCCATCGCGCTTTGCCGCGACCACCGCATGCCGCTGCGCATCTACGATATGACCGTGGCCGGCAACCTCATGCGCATCATGGGCGGCGAGCACATCGGTACGCTGGTGTCGGACCACTGAGCCGTTACTTCCCCTCCCCTCGAATGACCCGCGGGGGAGAGGAAGCACCGCCGCCCATCCCGCGCCCACACCACCCCCTGCTATACTCGCCGGCTTGCACGGATTACGGGGAGTACCCATGCTCAATGACATCAAGAACGATGCCCAGACCCGCATGGGCAAGAGCATCGACTCGCTCAAGCACGACCTGACCCGCCTGCGCACCGGCCGCGCCAGCACCGCCCTGGTGGAAGGCATCAAGGTGCCCTACTACGGTTCGGACATGCCGCTGAACCAGGTCGCCACGATCGCGCTGGGCGATTCGCGCTCCATCATCATCACGCCGTTCGAGAAGAGCCTGATCGGCCCGATCGAAAAGGCCATCATGGCCTCGGACGTCGGCATCACGCCGACCACCGCCGGCGTCGTGATTCGCCTGAACATGCCGCCGCTCACCGAAGAGCGCCGCCGTGAGCTGGCCAAGCACGTGGCCCATGAAGGCGAGAACGCCAAGGTCGCCATCCGCAACGTGCGTCGTGACGCCCTGCAGCAGGTCAAGGACCTGCTCAAGGAAAAGCTGATCACCGAAGACGACGAGCGCCGGGCCGAGGATGAAATCCAGAAGCTCACCGATCGCTTCGTCAAGGACGTCGACAGCGTGGTCAAGCACAAGGAAGAGGAGCTGATGGCGCTCTAAGCGCCATCAGAGAGCCTGTTCCATGACCAGCGCCGATATCGCGCGGCTGCCGCGCCACATCGCCATCGTGATGGATGGCAACGGCCGTTGGGCAAAACTTCGTCACCGCCCGCGCACGTTTGGCCACAACGCCGGACGCAAGGCGGTTCGCGCCGTGGTCGAAAGCTGCCTGCGCGAAGGCGTGAAGGTGCTCACCCTGTTCGCCTTTTCCAGTGAAAACTGGCGGCGTCCCGAGGACGAGGTCAGCGCGCTGATGGAGCTGTTCCTGCGTGCGCTGGACAAGGAAGTGGACGAGCTGCATGGCAACGGCGTGCGCATTCGCTTCGTCGGAGACCTGAATGCGTTCGATGCCGGCCTGCGTCAACGCATGCTCGCCGCCATGGCGCGTACGGCCGGCAACGATGCCCTGCACCTTAACGTGGCGGTGAACTACGGCGGCCGCTGGGACATCGTGCAGGCGGCGCGCAAGGCGGCCGAGGCGGTCGCGCGCGGCGAACTGCGTGCCGAGGAGATCGACGAGCAACTGCTGGGTCACTGGATGTGCCTGTCCGACCTGCCGCCGCTGGATCTGTTCATCCGCACCGGTGGCGAGTGCCGTGTCAGCAATTTCCTGCTTTGGCAGCTGGCCTATGCCGAGCTGCATTTCACCGATACCCTCTGGCCTGACTTCGACCACGCGTGCCTGAAGAGCGCGATCGAGGACTACGCCCGCCGTGAGCGCCGCTATGGGCGCACCGGCGAACAGGTCGCCCAAAAGGCGTAACCCAAGGATCTGCATGCTGCTCCAGCGCACCCTCACCGCTCTGCTACTTGCTCCGTTGGTGATCGGCCTGATCCTGCTGACGCCGACCTGGCTGTTCGCACCGATCATCGCCATCGCCTTCCTGGCCGCCATGTGGGAATGGACCCGCCTGTCGGGCCTGCAGGACCTGGCGGTACGCGGTGCCCTGCTGGTCTTCACGGCCGTGCTGCTGGCGCTGTGCTGGTGGGTGCGCGATACCGCGTGGTGGCCGGCGCTGATCGGCCTGGGCGTGCTCTGGTGGGTCGCGGCCGGCCAGTGGCTGCGCCACTTCGCCTTTGCTGCCGCGCCGACGCGTGAGAACCTCCTGTTCAAGCTGGGTGCCGGCCTGCTGGTGATCGTGCCGGCCTGGGTGGCGGCCGTGGCCATCCACGGCTCGGGCGCATACGGCCACTGGTGGACCCTGCTGGCCCTGTTCATCGTGTGGGCGGCGGATATCGGCGCCTATTTCAGCGGTCGCCAGTTCGGCCGGCGCAAGCTTGCCCCCACCATCAGCCCGGGCAAGACCTGGGCCGGCGTCTATGGCGCGTTCGTGGCCGGCGCCGCCGTGGCGCTGGGCGGCGGCCTGCTGCTGGGCGTGCACGGCGGCCAGCTGGCAGGCCTGCTGGTGCTGTCCGTGGTGACGGTGGTCGCCTCTATCGTCGGCGACCTGCTGGAGAGCCTGATGAAGCGGCATGCCGCCGTAAAGGACTCGGGCAGCCTGTTCCCGGGACATGGCGGCCTGCTCGATCGCCTCGACAGCGTGTTCGCCGCCCTGCCCGTGTTTGCCATCGGCAAGCTGCTGCTGGGCCTATGAGCACGTCGACCCTCCGCCATGTCGCCGTCCTGGGGGCCACCGGCTCCATCGGCGGCAGCACGCTCGACGTCATTGCCCGTCACCCCGCGCGCTTCCGCGCCAGCGTGCTTACCGCGCATAGCAACGTGGCGGCATTGGCCGATTTGTGTGTCCGTCATCGGCCCGAGCTGGCCGTCATCGCCGATCCCGCGCTGGAAGGTGAACTGGCCCGTCGGCTGGCTGCCGCGGGCGTCCGTTGCGAGGTCGCCAGCGGCCACGACGCCATCACGGCGGCCGTGGCGGGCACGTTCTGCGACACCGTGGTCGCCGCCATCGTCGGCGCCGCCGGACTCGACTCCACCCTGGCCGCCGCGCGCACCGGCAAGCGCCTGCTGCTGGCCAACAAGGAATCCATCGTGATGGCCGGCCCGCTGTTGCTGGCCGCGCTGGCCGAGGGTGGCGGCGAGCTGATTCCGGTGGACTCCGAGCACAACGCAATCTTCCAGTGCCTGCCAGGCGGGCGCCCCGCGCTGGCCAGCAGCGGTGTGCGACGCCTGATACTCACCGCCTCCGGCGGCCCGTTCCGCGGGCGCAGCCGCGCCGAACTGGCGGGCGTGACGCCGGAGCAGGCCTGCAAGCACCCCAACTGGGTGATGGGGCGCAAGATCTCGGTGGATTCGGCCACGCTGATGAACAAGGGCCTCGAAGTGATCGAGGCGCATCATCTGTTCGGCGCATCACCCGACGTCATCGACGTGCTGGTCCATCCGCAAAGCCTGGTGCACTCGCTGGTGGAATACGTGGACGGCTCGGTGCTGGCCCAGCTGGGCAATCCGGACATGCGCACGGCGATCGCCCACGCGCTGGCCTGGCCCACCCGCATCGAAGCCGGCGTGTCGCCGCTCGACCTGGCCGCCTCGGCACCGCTGGCGTTCGAGTCGCCCGACCTGGCCACCTTCCGCTGCCTCGCGCTGGCCTTCCAGGCCCTGCGCGCCGGCGGGGATGCGCCGGCCATCCTCAACGCCGCGAACGAAGTGGCGGTGGAAGCGTTTCTCACGGGCGGCCTGCCCTTCCTCGGCATCGCCGATCTGGTCGAGAGCGTACTTACGGAACTGCCGCCGCAAGCTGTGGTCGATGTCCAGACCCTGAATGAACGCGACCGGACAGCCCGCGACGCCGCCCGACGCCTCCTCCGCAACGCGTGCTGACAAGCCTGATAAGCTCTTACAGATGAATAGTCTCTTCGGTTCCGTGTTCTGGTTGCTGGTTACGCTTGGCGTGCTGGTGACCTTTCACGAATTCGGCCACTACTGGGTAGCGCGACGCTGCGGCGTCAAGGTGCTGCGCTTCTCCGTGGGCTTTGGCCGCGCGATCTGGAAGCGCATCGGCAAGGACGGCACCGAATACCAGGTGGCCATGATCCCGCTCGGTGGCTACGTGAAGATGCTGGACGCCCGCGAAGGCGAGGTCGACCCTGCATTGGTCAACCAGGAATTCACCGGCAAGCCGGTGTGGCAGCGCATCGCCATCGTCGCAGCGGGCCCGGGCTTCAACCTGATCTTCACCCTCGTGGCGTTCTGGGCGATGTTCATGGTGGGCAAGCCGGACGTCGCCCCGGTGATCGCCGCCGTGCCGCAGAGCATCGCGGCCGAGGCTGGCGTCCGCACCGGCGACCGCATCCTGGCCATCGACGGCAGCCCGGTGGCGACCTGGAGCGACGCCATGGATGCCGTGGTCAACGCGATGCTCGGCCGCGACCCGCTGCCGGTCGAAGTGCGCGGCACCGATGGCGCCGAGCGCAAGCTGGTGTTGCCGCTCAATCAGCTCCCTGCCGGTGAAGACATCGGGCAGTACCTCGACAAGCTGGGCCTGAAGCTGGCTCCCCTGCCCCCCGTCGCCGCGACGGTGCTGCCGGGCAAGCCGGCCGCCGAGGCCGGCATGAAGGGTGGCGACCGGATCCTGACCATCAATGGCCAGGCCATGAGCAGCTATGACGACTTCCAGCACGCGATCCCGCTCGACGCGGCCAAGTCGCCCGCCCTGGATGTGGTGGTCGAGCGCGACGGCAAGACGCTGCCGCTGACGATCACCGCGCGCATGGAGTCGCTGGAAGGTCAGCCCACCACGTGGATCATCGGCGTCTCGCCGCTGGAACGCGAACCCGCCGTGCTGCGCTACGGCCCGTTGAAGGCCGCCAGCGCCTCGTTGCAGACCACCTGGAACACGGCCGCCTCGACCTTCAACATGATCGGCAAGATGTTGACCGGACAGGCTTCCACCAAGAATCTGTCCGGCGTTATCGGCATCGCCCAGGTCGCCAACGCGTCCGCCCATATGGGCGCCGGTTGGTTCCTGAGCTTCCTGGCCATGGTCTCGCTCAGTCTTGCGATTCTCAACCTGATGCCCATCCCCGTCTTGGACGGGGGTTACCTGCTGTATTACCTTATTGAGTTGGTCAAGGGCAGCCCTGTCAGCGAACGCACCATGATGGCCGGTCAGTATGTCGGCCTGGTGCTGCTGTTCACGTTGATGGGATTGGCTTTCTACAACGACATCCATCGCTTCTTGCCCTCGTGATACGTGCTGACTTTGCCGAAAGTCGCACGGTGTCCGGGGGTAATGGCCTGTCCAGGGCTTGCGCATCGATGCGCAAGCCCGTCGGACACGGCGGTGGTTTACCCGACGCATCTGGGGAAGATGCAAGCACCCTTTCAAGGCTGGGCTTGTCCTGGCTTCACGTATTGATCGGGGCGGTTTCGGCCGCCTCATCGGAATAAACCAACGGAATCGACGATGAAGCGTATCGCCGCCCTGATCCTGCTTGCCTCCCTGTCCGCCAATGCACTTGCATTCGAGCCGTTCGTCGTTTCCGACATCCGTATCGATGGCCTCAGCCGTATTTCCACTGGCACGGTGCTCAACTACCTGCCCATCAACAAGGGCGACCGCCTGACCAACGATGCTGCCCAGCGCGCCATCCGTGCCCTGTACCAGACCAAGTTCTTCAGTGACGTGGAGATCGATCGCGAGGGTGACATCATGGTCATCAAGGTGGTCGAGCGTCCGTCGATCGCCAAGCTGTCGCTGCGCGGCAACAAGGACATCAAGGAAGACGACCTGCGCAAGGGCCTGAAGGAGATCGGCCTGTCCGAGGGCGAGACCTTCGACCGCCTGTCGCTGGACCGCGTGCAGCAGGAACTGATCCGCCAGTACTACAACCGCGGCAAGTACAACGTCTCGGTCGACCCGCATGTGACCAACCTCGATCGCAACCGCGTGGCCATCGACATTGAGATCCGCGAAGGCAAGGTTGCCAAGATCAAGGAAATCAACATCGTCGGCAACACGGCGTTCACCGACAAGGAGATCCGCAAGGGCTTCGAGTCGAGCACGTCCAACTGGCTGTCCTGGTACTCCAAGGACGACCAGTACTCGCGCGAGAAGCTCAGCGGCGACCTGGAAAAGCTGCAGTCGTACTACATGGACCGTGGCTATGCGGACTTCGGCGTCGACTCCACCCAGGTGACGATCGCGCCGGACAAGCGCTCCATGTACATCGCCGCCAGCGTCAAGGAAGGCGACATCTACACCATCTCCGACGTGCATCTGCTCGGCGAGCTGATCCTCCCCGAGGATTCGCTCAGGCAGCTGGTGTACGTGAAGAAGGGCGACACCTTCAACCGCAAGGCCATCGAAGCAAGCTCGAACTCGATCAAGAGCATCCTGGCCAGCATCGGCTACGCGTTCGCCAAGGTGACACCGGTGCCGAAGCTGGACAAGGACAAGCGCACGGTCGACCTGACGCTCTACATCGAGCCGGGCAAGCGCGTGTACGTGCGCCGCGTGATCTTCCAGGGCAACACCCGCACGGAAGACGACGTGATGCGCCGCGAAATGCGCCAGCTGGAAGGCAGCTGGTTCTCGCAGCCGGCGATCGACCGCTCCAAGATCCGCCTGCAGCGCCTGGGCTACTTCAAGACCGTCAATATCGACAAGGCCCTGGTGCCCGGCACCGAGGACCAGGTCGACCTGACCGTGAAGGTGGAAGAGCAGTCCGCCGGCAGCCTGATGTTCGGCGTGGGCTACTCGCAGTACTCGGGCATCATCCTGTCCGCGTCGGTGTCGCAGAACAACTTCATGGGCACGGGTGACAGCTTCACCGTGGGCGCGTCGCGCAGCGATTACTCCACGGCGATCAATGCCAGCTACTTCAACCCGTACCTGACCGACAGCGGCGTGGGCATCGGCTACAACGCGGGCTTCACCAAGAGCAATTACGGCGATACCAACAGCGACTTCGTGAACTACGAAAGCAGCATGAAGTCGTTCTCCGCCTTCCTCAGCTTCCCGATTTCGGAAACGGACAACATCCGCACCGGCCTGGGCCTGAGCAGCAACAAGATCAATCTCAGCTACCAGCAAGCCGTTCTGGACGAGAACGGCAACCCCGTCATCGACGCCAACGGCAACACCGAAACCCAGACGGTCAACTACTCGCCGCAGGTGCTGATCGATTATCAGAACGCGCTTGGCCACGAGACCATCCACACCTGGGACGCCACGCTGGGCTGGAACCACGACACCCGCAACGGCTACTGGGCGCCGACCCGCGGCGGCCTGATCTCGCTGTCGACCGATATCGCCCTGCCCGGCTCCACCGTGCAGTACTACAAGATCTTCGGCGAGGCCAACCACTACTGGCCGATCGGCAAGGGCTTCGTGCTGTACGTGGACGGCCAGGTCGGCTACGGCAAGACCTACGGCCAGACCTTCGACAACAGCAGCGACGATGGCCTCTACCAGGCCGGCCAGAAGATCCCGTTCCCGTTCTGGGAAAACTACTACTCCGGTGGTGTGCGCGACGTGCGTGGCTTCCAGGACAACACCCTGGGTCCCCGCGTCTGCGTAGGCACCACGACCAATGCCGCGGGCAAGGTGGTGCCGATCACGCCGAACCCGGATGGCACCTGTACCGGCAGCGTGTACAGCTACGCGCAGCCGCTGGGTGGTGCGTTCAAGGTGCTGGGCACGGCCGAGCTGTACCTGCCGCTGCCGTTCCTGAAGGACATCAACACGGCTCGCGTGTCGTGGTTCGTCGACGTCGGCAACGCGTACTCGAGCTACTCGGCCTTCACCGCCAGCACGCTGCGCGTGTCGACCGGTATTTCGCTGCACTGGCAGGCGCCGATCGGTCCGCTGATCATCAACTTCGCCATTCCGCTGCGTACCCAGGCGGATGACGGCCATTACGAAGAACGCATCCAGTTCACCTTCGGCAGCCAGTTCTGATGCGTTGAATAGCAAAGGGTTGAAGGCAAGGAGAGGGCGCGGCGATGCCGCGCTTTCTTTTTCCGGATACCCGCAAGAGATACACGTCCTACAATGGCCCGATGGCTAGGGAGCCAGGCATGAGCGCTTTCCAAATCACGGTGGCCGAACTCGCCGAGCGGTTCGCCCTTTCCTTCCATGGCGATGGCACTCGCGTCATCGATGGCGTCGGCACGCTGGCAGGCGCTGGCCCGAGCCAGCTGAGCTTCCTGTCCAACAGCAAGTACGCCTCGCAATTGAGCGGCACGCAAGCCGGCGTGGTGGTGATGCGCGAGGAGAACGTGGCGGACAGCCCCGTGACGGCACTCGTCGCGCGAGACCCCTATGTGGCCTACGCGAAGATCGCCGCCCTGTTCGAACGCCTGCCCGCCGCGCCCCATGGCGTCCATGCCAGCGCCGTGGTGGCTGCCGGCGCACGTGTAGCGCCGACCGCCAGCATTGGCCCTGGCTGCGTCATCGAGGACGGCGCGACCATCGAGGACGGCGCGGTGCTAGGCCCCCACTGCATCATCGGCGAGGGCTGTGTCGTGGGTGCGCAGTGCCGCCTGGTGGCACGCGTGACCCTGGTCACCCGCGTCACTTTGGGCAAGCGCGTGCTGGTGCATCCGGGCGCCGTGATCGGCTCGGATGGCTTCGGCCTCGCCTTCGACCGCGACCACTGGATCAAGCTGCCCCAGCTCGGCGGCGTGCGCATCGGGGACGACTGCGAGATCGGCGCCAACACCACCATCGACCGTGGCGCACTCGACGACACGGTGCTGGAAGAGGATGTGCGGCTGGACAACCAGATCCAGATCGCGCACAACGTCCATATCGGCGCGCACACGGCCCTGGCAGGCTGCGCCGCGGTGGCCGGCAGCGCCAAGATCGGCCGTTACTGCATGATCGGCGGCAACGCGGGCGTGCTGGGCCATCTGGAAGTGGCCGACCGGGTTACCATTACCGCCAAGAGCCTGGTCACGCACTCCATACGCGAGCCCGGCGAATATTCCTCGGGCGTGCCGTTGCAGGAGAACCGCCTGTGGCGGCGCAACGCAGCCCGCTTCAAACATCTCGACGAATACGCGCGCCGACTCTCGGCGCTGGAGAAGGACCGCAATAATGAGTGACCTCACCGTGCCCTTCCACCTTCCGGTGACCGTGGAACACATCCAGCAGCTGTTGCCGCATCGCTACCCGTTTCTGCTGGTCGACCGCGTCATCGAACTGGATCCCGGCAAAAGCGTGGTGGCGCTGAAGAACGTGACCATCAACGAGCCGTTCTTCCAGGGTCACTTCCCCGGCCATCCGGTGATGCCCGGCGTGCTGATCGTCGAGGCCATGGCGCAGACCGCAGGCCTGCTGACGCAGATCTCCAGCCGCCTGCAGGGCAACACCGGCAGCCCGCTGTTCTATCTGGCCAAGGTCGACAACGCGCGCTTCAATGCGCCGGTGGTGCCGGGCGACCAGCTGCGCCTGGAAGTGACGCTCAAGCGCCTGCTGCGCAGCATGGGCCTGTTCGAGGCTCGCACCATGGTCGACGGCAAGGAAGTGGCCAGCTGCGAACTGATGTGCGCCGCGAGGTCCGACAAATGATCCATCCCACCGCGCAGATCGATCCTTCTGCCGTTATCGGCGACAACGTCAGCATCGGCGCCTTCAGCGTGATCGGTGCCGAGGTGCAGATTGGCGACGGCACGGTGGTGGGCCCTCACGTGGTGATCGAAGGTCCCACGCGTATCGGCCGTGACAATCGCATCAGCCAGTTCGCCTCGCTGGGCGGCGCGCCGCAGGACAAGAAGTTCGCCGGCGAGCGCACCGAGCTGATCATCGGCGACCGCAACCATATCCGCGAGTTCGTCACCATCAACCGCGGCACCGGCGACGGCGGCGGCGCCACCCGCATCGGCAACGACAACTGGCTGCTGGCCTACGTGCATGTGGCCCATGATTGCCATATCGGCAACAACACCGTGTTCTCCAACTACTCGGCGCTGGCCGGCCACGTGGAAGTCGGCGACTGGGTGGTGATGGCAGGGTTCTCCGGTGCGCACCAGTTCTGCAAGATCGGCGCGCATGCCTTTATCGGCATGGGCTGCCTGCTGGGTTCGGATGTGCCGCCGTTCGTGACGATGGCCAACGAGCAGCGCGGGCGTCCACGCGGCATCAACAGCGAGGGCCTCAAGCGTCGCGGCTTCGATACCGCGCGGATCTCGGCGATCAAGCGCGCGTATCGCACGCTGTACATGGCGGGCCTTACCCTGGCTGACGCACGCGAGCAACTGACGGCACAGGCTGAGGGCAGTGAAGACGTGCGCGCCATGCTGGAGTTCCTCGATCGCAGCGAGCGATCGCTGGCGCGTTGACATGCACCGCCGATAGGGGCTTCGCTCCTATCGGCGAATCAAACGCTCGCTCTTGCCTTTGCTGGCGTCGGTAACCCACAACCATGCCTCAGACCGAAGCGACAAACCAGGCTCCCCTGATCGCCCTGATCGCCGGCGAAGATTCCGGCGATCAGCTCGGTGCCGATCTGATCGGCGCACTGCGCAGGCGCTATCCCGAGGCCCGCTTCGTCGGCATCGGCGGCGCCCGCATGCAGGCGGCAGGCTTCGACTCCTGGTACGACATCAAGGAGCTTTCGCTGTTCGGCTTCGCCGAAGTGGTGTCGCACCTGCCGCGCCTGTTGCGCTTGCGCAAGGCACTCGTCGCACGGCTGATCGCCGCCAAGCCCGCGGTCGTGGTTGGCATCGATGCACCCGACTTCAACCTGGGCATGGAGAAGCGACTGCGCGAGGCTGGCATCCGCACCGTGCACTACGTGAGTCCGTCGGTATGGGCCTGGCGGGAGAAGCGTGCGGAAAAGATCGGCCGCAGCGCCGACCGCGTGCTGTGCCTGTTTCCCATGGAGCCGGCCATCTATGCCAGGCACGGCATCGATGCGCGTTTCGTGGGGCACCCCTTGGCCGATCGGTTTGCGCTGGTATCCGATCGCGCCGGCGCGCGCGAATTCCTGCAGCTGCCGCAAAACGTACCGGTGCTGGCCGTGCTGCCGGGCAGCCGCGGGTCGGAACTGTCCATGCTGGGACGGACCTTTATCGAGGCCGCCCGCAAGGTCGCCGCGAGCCTGCCGGGCCTGCGCATCGTGATCCCCGCGGCCAACGAGCGCGTACACGCCAGCCTGCAGGCCATCCTTGGTGAAGCCAGGGGCGATGATGCGCCACTGCTGCTGCATGGCCATGCGCACGAGGCCATGCTCGCCGCCGATGTGGTGCTGCTGGCCTCCGGCACGGCCACGCTGGAGGCGATGCTGGCCAAGCGACCGATGGTGGTGGGCTATCGCGTCTCGCCGGTGAGCTATCGCATTGCGCGCGCGTTGAACATGCTCAAGACGGACGTCTATTCGCTGCCCAACATCCTCGCCCGCGCGGGCGGCATGGGTGACGACATCGTGCTGGTTCCCGAGCTGATGCAGGACGATTTCACCGTCGACAAGCTTGCCGCCGCCACCCTGGCCCTGTTCCAGGACAGCGAACGGCGCGGCGCCATCGTGGGTGCGTTCGAGCAGTTGCACATGGCGCTGCGTGGCGACCTGGAAGGCCATGCGGGCGACCTCGCCGCCGCCGCGGTGGCCGAACTGGTGGAGGTCGGGCGTGGCTGACAGGAAGGCCCCGACGCGCCCTCGACGCGCATCGCCGTCCCTGCTGGCGACACGCGAGGGAAACCCTGCCCACGTGCTTATCGCAGGCGTCGACGAGGCCGGACGCGGGCCGCTGGCCGGCCCGGTGGCGGTCGCCGCGGTGATCCTCGATCCGGCACGCCCCATCGCGGGCCTCAATGATTCCAAGAAGCTGAGCGAGGCGCGCCGCGAGGCGCTCTATCCGCAGATCATCGAATTCGCCCTGGCCCATTGCGTGGTGCTGGTGATGCCGGACGAGATCGATCGCATCAACATCTTCCAAGCCACCATGACCGGCATGTGCCGGGCCCTTGCGGGCCTCAACCCCGCGGCGCATGAAGCCTGGATCGACGGCAATGCCCTGCCGCGCGAGCTGCCATGCGCGGGCCGCGCCATCGTCGGTGGCGACGCGCTGGAGCCGGCCATCAGCGCGGCATCGATCCTCGCCAAGGTCACCCGCGACCGCTGGATGGTCGCGCTCGACCGCGAGCACCCGGGCTATGGCTTCGCCGAACACAAGGGCTACGGCACGCCCGGGCACCTGGAGGCTCTGCGCCAGCTCGGCCCCTGCTCCCACCACCGGCGCAGTTTTGCGCCGGTGAAGTTGCTGGTGGACCAGGGCGTACTGTTCTGATCGCAGCGATCGGATAGACGTCCATATCAACACCGCTGGGCCACCGCCCCTAGCATCAAAGGGGCCAACGGCGGCGCGTCCGTGCATGCCCAATGACCCACGCTCACTTAGCAATCGTGGGACTAGAATGCAGCAGCCACGAGAGATCCCGTTATCGCCATGGGCGCATGGATTTTTCGTCGAGGCAACCATTTCCGATACCGCTGCATCTGAACAGATACAGGAAGCGAAGTCGCCGGGCCACCCCGCCCACGCCAAACCACCGAAACGCCCGATGCCACGGCGCGGTGTGCTTCAAGCAAAGGCATGGACGCACGAGCCATCCCGTGTGATCCCATCGATCATGCGGCCCTGAGACGCCCACGCGCGCATTCGACCGCAGGAGTCGTGTCATGACGCTTCGCCACCGCCCGCAGAACGCCACGCCATCTGGCCGTACCGGCCAGGCCACCGTGTCGCCAGCGCCGCTCCTGCCCCCCGAGGAGCTGAACACCATCGTCGACGCGGAATACCAGCACGTCGATTACGACCGGCACCCGCTCAAGGTGCAGGGGCTCGATCACTACATCGACGCACCGCCAGGTGACGAGCGATTCCATATCTCATGACGACATGAGCGTTAGCGACGACGGGAACACCCATCCGTCGTCGCAGGAGGGCAGCTATCGGGCGCCTTCGCGCAAGCGGCTATGCCGATAGCCGTAACCGGCGTAGATCAGCATGCCCAGGGCGGTCCACCCCGCCAGCAAGGCCCAGTTCGCCGCGTTCATCTGCGCCAGCAGGAACAGGCACACGATCACGCCCAGCGTGCACACGAAGGGCGCCGCCGGCACGCGAAAGCCACGCGGCAGCTCGGGGCGCGTGCGACGCAATACCAGCACGCCGATGCAGACCGTGGCAAAAGCCAGCAGCGTGCCCATCGAAAGCAGATCGCCCAGCAGGCTCAGCGGAAACACCGCCGCCAGCACGCCGCCCACGATGCCCACCAGCAAGGTGGTGCGATGCGGCGTGCGAAACCGCTCGTGCACGGCGCCGAACAGGCACGGCAACAAGCCATCGCCCGCCATGCTGTAGAGAATGCGCGCCAGCCCCATGTGCATCACCAGGATCACCGAGGTAAGGCCCGCCACCGCACCGACCTGGGTCAGCAGCTTCAGCCACGCCAGCCCCGGATGGGCCGCCAGCGCGGTGGCCACCGGCTCGGCGGTGGCCAGCTGCGGATACGGCACCAGGCCGGTGAGTACCGCCGCCACGATGATGTAGAGCACCGTGCAGATCGCCAGCGAAATGAGAATGCCCGCCGGCACGTTCTGCTGCGGATTGCGCGTTTCCTGCGCCGCCGTCGCCACCGCATCGAAACCGATATAGGCGTAGAACACGCTGGTGGCCGCACGGAACACACCGCTCCAGCCGTAGTGGTCGCCGCCCTGGCTGGCCGGCACGTAGGGATGCCACAGCGAGGTATCGAGATACTGCAGGCCGAACACCACGAACAGGATCACCACCAGCACCTTGAGCGCCACCACCACGCTGGCAAACAGCGTGGACTGGCGCGTGCCCGAATAGAGCAACGCCGTGATCGCCGCCACCACCAGCAACGCCGGCAGATTGATCCAGGCGCCGGTGGCCACGAAATGGCCGTCGCGGAAACTCAGCGGCGCATTCGCCAACACGGCAGGCACATCGATGCCCAGGCTATGCAACAGCCCCACGCCGTAGCCCGACCAGCCCACCGCCACCGACGACACCGCCAGCAAGTACTCGGCCACCACGTTCCAGCCGATAAACCAGGCCAGCAGTTCGCCGAAAGTGGCATAGGCATACACATAGGCACTGCCCGATACCGGCAACATGGCCGCGAACTCGGCATAGCTGAGCGCCGCCAGCGCCGCCGCCAAACCTGCCAGCACGAAAGAAAGAGTCAGCGCCGGACCCGCGTGCTCGGCCGCCGCCTGGCCGGTGATGACGAAAATACCGGCGCCAATCACCGCTCCCACGCCCAGCACAATCAAATCCTTCAGGCCCAGCGTGCGGCGTAGCGCATCACCGGCGGAAAGCGACGATTCGATGGGCTTGAGGGAGAACAACGAACGGATCAGGGACATGGGCGGTATCCGGGCAGCGCGACGCGGCGGCCGTGCGAGTCAGGTAAAGCGCCCGACCATGCCAGTCATCGCCCATCCCCGCAACCGCCACAAGATGGCTGCCCGGGACTGACGGCAACATCCGCTTGCGCTAACCTGCCGTCCAGGGGGAACCACCATGAAACGCTCTATCCGGCATACGCTGGCCGTTCTTGCACTGGCCGCTGCATCCATCGGCCATGCCCGCCCCGGCGTGGGCGATGTGCCGCCGGATTACCTGGGGCGTGATCGCGATGGCCATGACGTTCGTGTCTCGGCGCTGCGCGGCAAGGTGGTGATTGTCTCTTTCTGGGCGTCGTGGTGCAGCTACTGCATGAAAGAATTGCCGACACTGGCTGCTCTCCAGAAAATGAAGGGGCCTGCCGATCTGCAGGTGATCGGTGTCAGCCACGACGACAACCTGGATACCTTCCGCAAGATCCGGAGTCGCTGGAAGAACCTGGACGTCATCCTCACCTACGATGCGGGCGACCATCGCATCGCCAATCCCTATGCGGTCGACGGGATCCCCCATATGGTGATGATCGGCCGCGACGGGCGCATCGCCCATGTGCACGTCGGTTATGGCGAGGACATGGTGGGCCAGATCCTCGATGAAGTCGACGAACTGCTCGACCAGCCCGCTCCGGCCCCCGCCGCACCTGCGCCCGCCACGCCAGCCAGCTGAAGGCGCGGCCTCGGCGGCAATGTCAATTCTTGCCCGCCCCACGCCGCACCGGTAGGCTGATGCTCCATTCTGCGCGTGCGCCATGTCCGTCCGCTTCGCCCACCTTCATCTGCACAGCGAATATTCGCTGGTCGATTCGACCATCCGCATCAAGGCGCTGGTCGAGGCCTGCGTGCGCCAGGGCGTGCCCGCGGTAGCGCTGACCGACGACAGCAACATGTTCGCCCTGGTGAAGTTCTACAAGGCGTGCAGCGCGGCCGGTATCAAGCCGATTGGCGGTTGCGACCTGTGGGTCAGCGCGCCGGACGATCCGCGCCCGTGGCGTCTCACCGTGTTCTGCCAGAACCACGAGGGTTATCTCAACCTGTCGCGCCTGGTGTCGCGCGCCTGGCGCGACGGCCAGCACAGCGGCCGCGCCCTGGTCGATGCCAGCTGGCTCACGCCCGAGGCGACGAGCGGGTTGATCGCCATGCTCGGCCGCGAAAGCGAGGCGGGCCGCATCGCGGTCAACCAGGGCATCGACGCGGCCGCCGCACGCCTGCGCCCGTACGCGCGGCAGATGGCCGACCGGCTCTACCTGGAGCTGACCCGTTGCGGCCGCGATGGCGAGGAAAACTGGAACATCGCCGCGCTGGCGCTGGCAGCCGAGCTCGACCTGCCGGTGATCGCCACCAACGACGTGCGCTTTCTCAAGCAGGACGACTTCGAGGCGCACGAAGCACGCGTATGCATCAACCAGGGCCGCGTGCTGGCCGACCCCAAGCGCCCGCGCGACTACAGCGACCAGCAGTACGTCAAGACGCCCGAGGAAATGGCGGCGCTGTTCGCCGACCTGCCCGAGGCGCTGGAAAACACCATCGAGCTGGCCAAGCGCTGCACGCTCGAACTGAGCTTCGGCACGTACTACCTGCCCGACTTCCCGGTGCCCGAAGGCCACGACCTGGCCAGCTATATCCGCGAGATCGCGCGCGAAGGCCTGAAGGAACGCCTTACCCACGCGCCGCTGGCGCCGGGCCGCACGCGGGAAGAATACGAAGCGCGCCTGGAGCGCGAGCTGGACGTCATCATCAAGATGGGCTTCCCCGGCTACTTCCTGATCGTGGCGGACTTCATCAACTGGGGTAAGCAGAACGGCATTCCGGTGGGCCCGGGCCGTGGTTCGGGCGCCGGCTCGCTGGTGGCCTGGGTGCTGAAGATCACCGACCTGGACCCGATCCAGTTCGAGCTGCTGTTCGAGCGCTTCCTCAACCCCGAACGCGTGTCGATGCCCGACTTCGACATCGACTTCTGCATGGATCGCCGCGACGAGGTGATCGACTACGTGGCGCGCAAGTACGGCCGCGAGCACGTCAGCCAGATCATCACCTACGGCTCCATGGCCGCCAAGGCGGTGCTGCGCGATTCGGGCCGCGTGCTGGGCATGGGCTACAACGCGGTCGACCGCATCGCCAAGCTGATTCCCGCGCGCCCGCTCGACCTCACCCTGTCGTGCGCGCTCGGCCGTTCGGAAAAGGCCAAGAAAGAACCCGATCGCATCGTCAAGGAGTTCTGCGAGCTGTACGAGCAGGACGAGGAAGCGCGCACGCTGATCGACCTTGCGCTCAAGCTCGAAAACCTCACCCGCAACGTCGGCAAGCACGCCGGCGGCGTGGTGATCGGCCCCAGGCCGCTCACCGAGTTCGCCCCGCTGTACTGCGAACCGGGCGGCGGCGGTGTGGTGACGCAGTACGACAAGGACGACGTGGAAGCCGTCGGCCTGGTGAAGTTCGACTTCCTTGGCCTGCGCACGCTCACCATCATCGACTGGGCGGTGAAGGCCATCAACGCCCGCCGCGCGGCGAGCGGCGAGGAGGCGCTGGATATTTCCGCGCTGCCGCTGGACGACGTGCCCACCTACGAGCTGCTGAAGAAAGCGCAGACGGTGGCGGTGTTCCAGCTCGAATCCTCCGGCATGCAGCGCATGCTCAAGGACGCCAGGCCCGACCGCTTCGAGGACATCATCGCGCTGGTGGCGCTGTACCGCCCCGGCCCGATGGACCTGATCCCCAGCTTCGTGGCGCGCAAGCACGGCCGCGAGGAAGTGGAATACCCCGACCCGCGCGTCGAGCCGATCCTGAAAGAGACCTACGGCATCATGGTCTACCAGGAGCAGGTGATGCAGATGGCGCAGATCGTGGGCGGCTATTCGCTCGGCGGCGCCGACCTGCTGCGCCGCGCGATGGGCAAGAAGAAAGTCGAGGAAATGGCGAAGGAGCGTGCCAAGTTCCGCGAGGGCGCCGCCAAGGACGGGCTCAGCGGCGACAAGGCCGATGCCATCTTCGACCTGATGGAAAAATTCGCCGGCTACGGCTTCAACAAGTCGCACGCCGCCGCCTACGCGCTGGTCTCCTACCAGACCGCCTGGCTGAAGGCGCACTACCCGGCCGAGTTCATGGCCGCGACGATCTCGTCGGACATGGACAACACCGACAAGGCGGTGACCTTCATCGACGAGTCCAAGGCGATCGGCCTCACGGTGCTGCCGCCGGACGTCAACGCCTCCGAGTTCATGTTCGTCGCCGTCGAACCCAAGGTGATCCGCTACGGCCTGGGCGCCATCAAGGGCGTCGGCCAGGGCGCCTGCGAAGCGATCGCCGACGAGCGCAAGCGTGGCGGCCCGTTCAAGGACCTGCCTGACTTCTGCCGCCGCGTCGACTCGAGCAAGCTCAACCGCCGCGTGCTGGAAGCGCTGATCCTGTCCGGCGCGCTCGACGCGCTGGCGCCCAACCGCGCCAGCCTGATGGCCCAGCTGCCCAATGCGATGAAGGTGGCCGAGCAGCACCTGCGTGACAAGCAGTCGGGCCAGAACGACATGTTCGGCGCCATGATGGGGAGCGTGGCCCCGGTCGTGCAGGTGGACCTGCCCATCGTGCCCGACTGGCCGCTGGAACAAACCCTGCAAGGCGAGCGCGACACGCTTGGCCATTACCTTTCCGGCCATCCCACCGACCCATGGAAGGACGAGCTGGCCCAGCTGTCGACCTGCCCGCTGGGCGAGATCGCCGAGCGCTACCAGCCCCCCAAGCCGCGCAAGAACGACGACGGCGACAACAACCGTTTCCGCCGTGGCCCGGATACGCCGTGGACGGTGGCCGGCATGGTCACCGCCATCCGCAAACGCGGCGACAGCGACGCCTTCGTGCGCCTGGAAGACGGCACCGGCATCATCGAGGTGAGCTTCTTCGGCGAGCTGTACCAGCAGGTCGCGCCGATGCTTACGCGCGACGCGCTGCTGGTGGTCGAGGGCGGCCTGCGCATCGACGACTTCTCCGGCGGCGGCTTCGCCCTGCGTGCCCGCAGCGCCTATACCCTCGGCGACGCCTGCCGCCGCTTCGCCCGCCTGCTGCGTCTAAAGCTCAATGGGGTCGGCCCCGGCTTTGTCGACGACCTGCGTCGCACCCTGGCCGGCTATCGCGGCGGCCGCGCCAGCGTGGTGCTGTACGGCTACCACAACCGCGTGGCCCAGGCCGACCTGGAGCTGGGCGAGGAGTGGCGGGTGGATGCCATCCCCGAGCTGCTGCGCGCCATCCGCGCCGTGCCCGGGGTAGAGGCGGCCAGGCTGCGCATCGTCAAGACCGACGACAGGCCGCGCGGCGACTAGCGCCAGCGGGGCGTCCGCGGCCGCCTTCACACTTCCCATACGCCGCCGTTCCCGCCTTTTTTCGCGGATCGGTATACTGGCCCGCTTCCGTGTCACGAATAGCACCGAATGAACCCTAACTTCCTCGATTTCGAACAACCTATTGCCGAGCTGGACGCGAAGATTGAAGAGCTTCGCCACGCCAGCCATGGGCAGGCGTTCAACATCGACGAAGAAGTCGGCCGCCTGCGCGAGAAGCTGAAGCTCAAGACCAACGAGATCTTCCGCAACCTCACGCCGTGGCAGGTGACCCAGCTGTCGCGGCATCCCGCGCGCCCCTACACGCTCGATTACATCAGCGTGATGTGCGACGAATTCCACGAGCTGGCCGGCGACCGCGCCTATGCGGACGACGCCGCCATCGTGGGTGGCCTGGGCCGCATCAACGGCCGCTCGGTGATGATCATCGGCCACCAGAAGGCACGCGACACCAAGGGCAAGGTGCGCCGCAACTTCGGCATGCCGCGCCCCGAGGGTTACCGCAAGGCGCTGCGCCTGATGAAGATGGCCGAGCGCTTCGGCCTGCCGCTGATCACCCTGATCGACACCCCGGGCGCCTACCCCGGCGTCGGCGCCGAGGAGCGCGGCCAGAGCGAAGCCATCGCCCGCAACCTGCTGGAAATGGCCGACCTCAAGACGCCCATCGTGTGTACCGTGATCGGCGAAGGCGGCTCGGGCGGCGCGCTGGCCATCGGTGTGGGCGATCGCACCGTCATGTTGCAGTACTCCACGTATTCGGTGATCTCGCCGGAAGGCTGCGCGTCCATCCTGTGGAAGAGCGCCGACAAGGCCAAGGATGCCGCCGAGGCGCTGGGCCTGACCGCACCGCGCCTGCTGGAGCTGGGCCTGATCGACAAGGTGGTGCGCGAACCGCTGGGCGGCGCCCATCGCAATCCGCATTCGATGGCGGTGCGCCTGAAGGCGGTGCTGCTGAACCAGCTCGACGAGCTGGAAGCGCTGCCCATCAACGACCTGCTCGAACTGCGCTACAAGCGCCTGCGCGGTTACGGTTCCTACCAGGAATAAGCACCATGGGCGTGCGCGGGATCGATCACGTGAACCTGCGCGCACCCGCCGACCTCGTTGAGCGGCTGCGTCGCTTTTATACCGACCTCATCGGCCTGCGCGAAGGTCCGCGCCCTACCCCGCGCTCGGGCTCGCGCGGCCATTGGCTGTATGCCGGCGAGCGGGCGCTGATCCACCTGGGGATCGCCGCGGACGGCGACGGCCAACCGCAGCGCACCGGCTGGCTAAGCCACGTTGCGCTGGCCTGTGACGACCTGGAGGCCATGCGTGCCCGACTCGATGCGGCCGGCGTGCCGTACCGCGTCGAGATCGTGGATGCGCCGGGCCAGGTGCAGTTGTTCCTGAGTGATCCGGCCGGTGTCGGCATCGAGCTGAATTTCCGCACCGACCAGCGCTGACCACACAGGCGGCGCTACCATCGGCGCATCCCCGCCAGGAACATGCGCCATGGCCAACGAACACGTTACCAAGCTCGCCGTGCTGATCGACGCCGACAACGCACAGCCGGCCATCGCCGAGGCGCTGCTGGCCGAAGTGGCCAAGTACGGCACCGCGCACGTCAAGCGTGCCTATGGCGACTGGACCAGCACGCACCTGAAAGGCTGGAAAGAGCAACTGCTCACCCAGTCGATCCAGCCGATCCAGCAATTCGGCTACACCAGCGGCAAGAACGCCACCGACTCGGCGATGATCATCGATGCGATGGACCTACTGTATTCGGGGCGCCTGGACGGCTTCTGCATCGTCTCCAGCGACAGCGATTTCACCCGGCTGGCCGCGCGCATCCGCGAGTCCGGCCTGATCGTGTACGGCTTCGGCGAGCGCAAGACGCCCGACCCGTTCGTGGCCGCCTGCGACAAGTTCGTCTACACCGACATCCTGGTCGCCAAGCCCGACGAAGAACAACCGCTCAAGCCGCGCACCGCCGCCCAGCTCAAGCAGGACACCAGCCTGGTCAACCTGCTGCGCAACGCGGTGGAGGCGGCTTCCGACGACGACGGCTGGGCCGCGCTGGGCGGCGTGGGCTCCATCATCACCAAGCAGCGTCCCAACTTCGACGCACGCAGCTACGGCTACAACAAGCTCAGTGAGTTGATCGCGGCAACCACCCTGTTCGAAATGGATCGCCGCAGCCCGGGCGACGGACGGCCCAAGGTCATCTACGTGCGCAACAAGACCCGGAAATCGCCACCCCGTGAGTAAGCTCGACGCGACCCTGCTACAAGCCTTGCGCGAGCAGCCGCCGGGCCCGCTGTGCGTGGCGTACAGCGGCGGACCGGATTCCACCGCGCTGTTGCATGCGCTTGCGCAACTGCCCGAAGCGCAGCAACGCGGCCTGCGCGCGCTGCATATCGACCACGGCCTGCATCCGGACAGCCGGCAATGGTCCGAACACTGCCGGCAGCTCGCCCAGGAGTGGGGCGTGCCCTGCCTGGTGCTGCGAGTGGACGTGGAGCATGCCCGTGGCTACGGGCTGGAGGCCGCCGCGCGGGAAGCACGCTACCGCGCCTTCGCCTTGTCCTTGCGCAAGGGCGAGCTGCTGCTGCTCGGCCATCATCGCGACGACCAGGCCGAAACCGTGCTGCTGAAGCTGCTGCGCGGCGCAGGGCCGGAGGGCCTGGGCGGCATGCGTGCGCTGCGCCCGCTGGGGCAGGGCCGGCTGTGGCGCCCGCTGCTCGAGCTGCCCCGCGAGGTGCTGCGTGGCTACGTCCAGGTTCAGGGGCTGCCGTGCATCGACGATCCATCCAATGCCGACAGCCGCCTGTCACGGAACTTCCTTCGCCACGAGATCCTGCCTCGCCTGAGCCAGCACTGGCCGCAGGCGCTGGAGTCGATCACCCACAGCGCCCGCCTCAGCCGCGCCGCCAGCGATGCGCTGGAACAGCAGTGGCGCGCCGAGCAGGCCCGTTTGCTCGACCCGAGCTCCGGCAGCCTGGACGCCGCAGGCTGGCTGGCGTTGTCGCCCGCGCTGCGCCATCCGCTGCTCGACGACTGGCTGCATGCTCGCGGCCTGCCCGCGCCGACCACGGCGCAACGCGCGCAGATCGAGCGCCAATGCGCAGCCCGCGACGGCCAGTTGCCGTGCATCCGCTGGGCCGGCGCCGAGCTGCATGTGTGGAAGGGGCGGCTGTGGGCGTTGCCTCCGCAACGGAGCATCGACCCGCACTGGCACGCCAGCTGGCATGGCGAACCCCTGGCCCTGCCCGATGGCGGCAGCTTGCGGCTGGACCCGCCCGCCCGGCTCGCCGAGCCCCTGCTGGTGCGCCTGCGCCAGGGCGGTGAACACCTCCGCCCCGCCGGCGACGCGCACACCCGCGAGCTGCGCGACCTGTTCCAGCAGAGCGGCATGCCGCCCTGGCGCCGCGCTGCCTGCCCGCTGCTGCATAGCGGCGATGAATTGATCGGCGTGGGCGATCGCTGGCTGACCGAGCACGGCAAGGCCCTGTTCCTGCAAGCCGGCGCTACCCCCTACTGGCAGCCCGCCTGCTGACCTTGGCGTGATGGGCGTTCGCGCCATCGCACATTCGGCGCGACGTTTGCCCGCCCGCGCATTGATTCCGCACGTCCCCTGCGTTAGCTTTGCGGGCCATGGCCAAGTCCGCATCCGCTCCCGCCAGTCCGGCTCCCGCCGCCGATTTCGAACACTCGCTGGACGAACTCGAGCAGCTGGTCGCGCGTATGGAAGGCGGCGAGCTGAGCCTGGACGAATCCCTCGCCTCCTTCGAGCGCGGCATCGGCCTGTACCGTCATTGCCAGCAGGCACTGGAAAGTGCCGAACTGCGCGTGCGACTGCTGCTCGATCCCGACGCTCCCGACACTGCCGAACCGTTTGAACCCGAACTCTAAACTCGGCAATGACCTCAAGTCGCTGATCGCGCGCGCCGACCAGTCGCTGATCCGCTCGCTGCCGCCCGAACAAAGCGCCCCCGTCGAACTGCATCGCGCCATGCACTATGCCGTGCTCGGCGGCGGCAAACGACTGCGCCCGCTGCTGGTGTACGCCACCGGCCACGCCTTTGGCGAGAGCGGCGCGCGCTTGGATGCGCCGGCCTGCGCGGTGGAGCTGATCCACGCCTATTCGCTGGTGCACGACGACCTGCCGGCGATGGACGACGATGACATGCGTCGCGGCCGGCCCACCTGCCACATCGTGTTCGGCGAAGCGATGGCCATTCTCGCGGGCGATGCCCTGCAGGCGCTGGCCTTCGAGCTGCTGGCCCACGATATCGAGACGGGCGTGTCCCCCACCCGCTGCGTGGAAATGTTGCGGGTGCTCGGCCGCGCCTGCGGCGCCGAGGGCATGGCCGGTGGACAGGCGCTGGATCTGGCCGCGGTCGGCCGCAAGCTGTCGCTGGCCGAGCTGGAGCACATGCATGCCTGCAAGACCGGTGCGCTGATTCGCGCCTCGGTGCGCCTGGGCGCCCTGGCCGCCGGCGCCGATGACGATGCCCTGGCCGCCCTCGACCGCTACGCGCACGCCGTGGGCCTGGCCTTCCAGGTCCGCGACGACATCCTCGATGTGGAAGGGGAATCGACCGTGCTCGGCAAGACCGTCGGCAAGGACGCGGCCGCCGACAAGCCGACGTTCCCCTCGATCATCGGCATGGACGCCTCGCGCGAACACCTTGCCCGGCTCACCGCCGATGCGCTCGACGCCATCGCCCCGCTGGGCGAGCGTGGTGCGCTGCTGGAAGAACTCGCCCGCTACGCCGCGGCGCGGCTGCGCTGACCGGCCCCGGTTGCCGCAGCGCTCCATGCGCAGCCAACGGCACCTCCTTGCGTCAACAGCCGTAAGACTCGGGCGTTTGTATAGCCAATGCGTCAGCCATTCGTCAGCCAAGCCATGTCCCCTCTTCGCTACCTGGCGCGCCGTAGCGGCGCTGCACTGCTGACCGCCGTGGCCGGCACCTTGCTGGCCGCCGCCGCGGTACACGCCGCCCCGCCCCAGAACGTGGACTTCAGCGGCGCCTGGCGCCTGGATGACCGCAACAGCGATACCCCCGACACCCTCACGGCATCCATGCGCGTAGAAGCGCGCAAGGAGCAGGAAGCCACCACGCAGCAGGCACCGGCCTCGTCATCGACCAGCTCGACGCCGGCCAACGGCCGTGCCGGTGGCGGCCATCACGGCGGCGGCGGCATGGGCGGTGGCGGTGGAGGCATGGGCCGCGGCGGCGGCAAGCACGGCGGCGACCATGGCGACAGCAAGCCGGCCAGTACCGACAAAGACCCACTGGCCACGGCCACCTATCCGATGCCGCCCCTGCTGAACGTCGATTCGGTACTGCTGGTACAGCAGGATGCCAAGACCTTCCAGATTCACCTGAACAATGGCGACCAGCTCACCGGCAAGCTGGACGGCCAGCCCCACCAGACGCTCAACGGCAATGCCATGGTGCGAGGCCACGTCGAAGGCGGCCAGCTGGTCGTCTCCATCGCCTATGCCGACGGTACCCAGCTCGTGCAGAACTGGGCCATGTCCCCCGATGGCCAGCAGCTGGTGGTCACCGGCAGCTGGAAGGTGCCCACGCTGCAGGAACCGGTGTCGTTCAAGCGCACCTACGTCGGCCTGCACTAGCGCCGGTGTGGGAGCGACTTCAGTCACGACCAACGGGGTCGGCAGCTGTCGCGGCTGAAGCGGCTCCCACGAACGGCAGCGGCGCCTACTTGATCAGGCGCAGCGTGTACGGATAGCGATAACGCACGCCTTCGTTGGCGCGGATCGCGGCGATGATGGTGAACACCAGCCACGCTATGCCCACCACCACGCCAATGGGTATGGCAATCACCACCCCCAATCCCAGGGTGATCAGCGTGAGCACGAACAGCGCAAAGAACACGATCGCGACGGTGATGTTGAAGTTCAGCGCTTCCTTGCCCTGATCGTCCACGAAGGGCATCGCGTCTTTCTTCACCAGCCAGATGATCAAGGGCCCCAGGAAACATCCCCAGCCAAACCAATGGCCGGTGAGGATGAGGCCAAGCAAGGCGGAAAGGTGGGTAAACATGGCCCATTGCCGCTCCTGGGTGGAGGGCGTGCCGGATGGCGTGGCGGTGGCATCGTTCGACGGCGGCGGTACGACGGACTCGGGCGGAACGCTCATGCGCATCTCCTGGTCGTTAGCCTGGTTTTTCCTGGTCGGCAAATTGCCGACGCCCCCGATCCTAGCAAGTGCCGGCCGCTTTTTCCGATGCCAGAAGTCTACGCCGCGTCGCGCCAATCTCGCCCCTCCCCTGCAGATCGGGGAGGGCGTCGATGTCCTACTCGCCGGCGATGGTCATCTGTTCCAGCAGGATGGAACCGGTGAGGATGGACGAGCGCGGGTCGACATCCGCCCCCACCGCCACGATGCCCGCGTACATGTCGCGCAGGTTGGCCGCGATGGTGATTTCCTCCACCGGGTAGGCGATCTGCCCGCTCTCTACCCAGAAACCGGCTGCGCCACGGGAGTAGTCACCCGTCACGGTGGATACGCCCTGCCCCATTACCTCGGTCACCAGCAGGCCGGTGCCCAGGCGCCGGAGCATGCCCGCGAAATCGTCCTGGCCCGGCTCGACGATCAGGTTGTGGATGCCGCCCGCGTTGCCGGTGGACTCCAGCCCCAGCTTGCGCGCCGAATAGCTGCCCAGCACGTAGCGTGCGAGCACGCCGTTCTCGATCAGTGAGCTGTCGCGGGTGGCTACGCCCTCGGCATCGAAGGCGCCCGAGCCCTGGCCGCGCAGCAGGAACGGGCGCTCCACGATGTTGAGCCACGACGGCATCACCTGCTTGCCCACGTGGTCCAGCAGGAAACTGGCGCGGCGATACAGCGCGCCGCCGCTGACCGCACCCACCAGGTGGCCGATCAGGCCACGGGCGACTTCCGGGGCGAACAGCACCGGGCACTGGCGCGTGGAAAGCCGCTGCGCGCCCAGCCGCGCCAGCGTACGCTGCGCAGCCTTGTCGCCCAGCGCCTGGGCGCTCATGAAGTCACTGGCCGCGCGCACGCTGTCGTACCAGTAGTCGCGCTGCATGCCCTCTTCGTCGCCCGCGATCAGCGACAGCGACAGCGAGTGCCGGGTGCCGCGCTCGCGACCGAGAAAACCATGCGAGTTGGCGTAGACCGCCAGGCTTTCGCCCATCTGCACGCCGGCGCCGTCGGAATTGGTGATGCCCGCGTGCGACCGGCCCGCATCCTCGATGTCCTTGCCCAGCGCGATGGCCTGCGCGGTGTCGATGTGCCAGGGATGCCACAGGTCCAGCTCGGGGAACTGGGTGGCCATCCGCGAGGCGTCGGCCAGGCCGGCGGCGGGGTCTTCCTCGGTGAAGCGGGCGATGGCGCAGGCCTGGTCCAGGGTAGCCTGGATCGAGTCCGGGTTGAGGTCGGCCGTGCTGGCCGAACCCTTGCGCTGGCCGAAATACACGGTGAGCCCGAACCCGCGGTCGCGCGTGTGCTCCACCGTTTCCACCTCGCCCAGGCGCACGTTCACGCTCAGGCCGGTGTCGATGCTGGCGGCCACCTCGGCCTGGCTGGCGCCGGCGGCGCGGGCGCGGCGGATCACGTCCTCGGCCAGTTGGGCCAGTCGGTCGAGATCGGCAAGGCTGCGGTCCTGGGTGGGGCTCAATTCGGTCACGCGTGGGTTTCCTGCAGGCGGGCGGGTAGAATACGCGGTCCGACCCGCGCAACTTCCCAACATGGGGGTAGCGCGGCCGAAATGCAAAGAGCGTCCCACGGAGAACGCCATGTCACCGGCAGCCGGCATCTACCGTCACTACAAAGGCCAGCGTTACCGCGTGCTGGGCACCGCCCGTCACAGCGAGACGATGGAGGAAGTGGTGGTCTACCAGGCGCTCTATGGCGACTACGGCCTGTGGGTGCGCCCGGCGGCGATGTTCTGCGAAACGGTGGAACTGGACGGCGAACCGATTCCGCGCTTCGCGCTGGAACAGGCCGAGCCGGCGCCTGCCGACCGACACGACGCCACGCATTGAAGGCCCGGCCCACCCGGGCCGACTTCCTGGAAATCCCTGTGAACCGCACCTACACCGACAATCCCGAGCACGACTACGGCCCGACCCGCACGCAGCAGCGTCGCGATGCGCTGGCCGTGCTGGCGCTGGCCAACCAACTGGTCGAACTGCCGCCGAGCAAGCTGGCCAAGCTGGACCTGCCCGAGGACGTGCAGCGCGAGATCGCGCAGACCCGCCGCATCACCGCGCACATCGCGCGCAAGCGGCAACTGGCGTTCCTGGCGAAGGTGATGCGTCGTCACGACACGGCCGTGTTCGACGGCGTGCGCGCCGCACTCGGCGAAAACCGCGAACGCCAGCGCCAGGAAACCGCGGCCATGCACCGCCTGGAAGCCACGCGCGACCGCCTGCTGGCCGATACCGATGTCGCCATGGGTGAGCTGATCGAGCAGTTCCCGACCATCGACCGCCAGCACCTGCGCTCGCTGGTACGCCAGGCCAAGGCCGAGAAGGAATCGAACAAGCCGCCGCGGGCCTACCGGGAGATTTTCCAGCTGCTCAAGGAGCTGGCGCCGGGCGAGGACGCCGAACAGGGCGGCGTGGATGGCTTGGAAGAAGAAACGCCCTGAGCGCCCTCTGGGGCCTCGTTTCCCACCATCGTTTCGCCCATTCAACAGAGCCGTCATCCCCGCTTTCGCGGGGATGACGGTGAGGGGCAGGTCAGCCTTTCGGCGTAAAACTGGCGCAACCGTCCTGTGGCGACACCCAGCAGTCACGCACGCCGCACAGCCGGCTTGCCGCGATGCTCGCGCCATAGGCGGAGCCGAACGACGCCAGCCCCGCCACGCGCTGCTCTGTCGCGCGCCGATCATCCAGCCGGTGACGGCAATGCCCGCAACACGCGGTCACGTCACGCGCGGGCATGCCCCGCTCATCCCCCCAGCCCATTCCAGTAGTCCGCAAACACGTGCACCGACAGCACGTAGCCAATGATGATGTTCACCACCACGCCCGCCGTGAATGCCAGCAGGGGACGCCACCCGGTGGCACTGAGCGAGCGCAACCGCGTGGTCAGGCCGATGCTGAGAAAGCAGAACGTGAAAGCCCAGGTGCGCAACGTGCTGATCGGCGCCACCAGGTCCGGCGTGACGATCTTTCGATAGTCGGCCAGCGAATAATGGCTGGCGATCCAGGTGACCAGCGCCGAGGCCAGCACAAAGCCGATCACGAACTTGGGAAAGCGCGCCCATATCTCGCCCACCTCGGCCTTGGCCTGCACGCCATCGGCACCGGTGTCCCAGCGCGTGGTCGCCACCCAGGCCAGCGTGAAGGCCCAGATGCCGATCCAGATATCGCGCCCCACCACCTTCATCAGCGTAAAGGCCTGCACGGCGGCATCCGGCGCGCCCGCAATCGCCCCGCCCGCGTTGCGCGCGGCGTCGCCATAAGCCTGCGCCGCGGCGATACCAGCGGCATCGGCAAACTCCGACGTACCGATCCATGCACCGGCGACCGCCGTCGACAAACCCAGCGCACGCGCGGCAAACGGCAGCACGAAGATCATCACGATCGCCCACACCACCACCAGCGTGATCGCCATCGAGGTCTGCTCGCGTCGTGCACGCACCGCGCCACCCGCGGCAATCGCCGCCGATACGCCGCACACCGCGCCGCCCACGCCGAGCACCGCCGCAAAGCGCTGGTCCAGCCCCAGCGCCTTGCCAGTGAGAAAGATCACGAAAAACGTAGCGAGCGAGACGATGGTCGCCTGCCCCACCGCCACCGGACCCGCCCATACCAGCAGGGTGAGCGGCAACGTCGCGCCCAGCAGCACGATGCCCACCTTGATGTAGAACTCCACGCGCAACCCCGCCTGGAACCATTCCGGCAACGCCACCGCGTTGGATACCAGCAGGCCCAGCACCAGCGCGATCAGCGGCGCCTCTAGGTTGTAGTGCGAGGCTTGCGTCCATGCCGACGCCGTGAAGATCAGCAGCGACGCCACGAACAGGATCAGGAAACTCGGCAGGAAGCGCGACAGCGACTGCCCCAGCACCGCCAGCACCGTGCCAAACAACAGGGCGAAAGTCGCGAACAACGCCAGGTAGTTGGGCCAGTGCGTCGCCAGCCCTTGCCCCGCCTCGGCCAGCGTCTTCCACTTGCCCGGCGCCACCGCCAGCCATTTCAGGCTGCTGCCATGGGCGAACAACGCCCAGGCCACCACGATCACCAGCAGGCCGATCCACACCGACCACCAGTCTTCGTTGGAGAAGATGCCGGCGCGCGACACCCTCGCCTCGACCGGCTGCGGCCCCGCTGGCAGCACGCGTGTGACTTCACTCATGGCAACGCCCCTCGTCTGAACGGTGTAGTACCAGACGGCTGGACGTCTGGACGGCTCCGCGCTGGGCGCAAGCCGCATTGCACACTGTCCGCGTGCCTCGGGCGAAAGCGAAATAAGCTTTCGTTCTAACGATATGCAGGAATGGGCGTCGCCATTCCTGCGCGGTGTTCTGGCCAAAACGGCGGCGACAATGCAAGCCACCGCTCCCCATGCCCCACCTTCCCATCGGCGGAAGCAGGGGCACGAAGCGTCAGGACGCGGTACCACCCACCGTCATCGCATCCACCTTGAGCGTGGGCTGGCCGACGCCGACCGGCACGCTCTGGCCATCCTTGCCGCAGACACCCACGCCCTCGTCCAGGGCCAGGTCGTTGCCGATCATGGAGACGCGGGTCAGCACGTCCGGGCCGCTGCCGATCAGGGTGGCACCCTTCACCGGGCGGGTCACCTTGCCGTCCTCGATCAGGTAGGCCTCGCTGGCGGAGAACACGAACTTGCCGCTGGTGATGTCGACCTGGCCGCCGCCGAAGTTCACCGCGTACAGGCCCTTCTTCACCGAACGGATGATTTCCTGCGGGTCGTGCTGGCCGGCCAGCATGTAGGTGTTGGTCATGCGCGGCATCGGCAGCTGGGCGAACGATTCGCGGCGGCCGTTGCCAGTGGGCGCCATGCCCATCAGGCGGGCATTGAGCTTGTCCTGCATGTAGCCCTTGAGGATGCCGTCCTCGATCAGCGTGGTGCACTCGGTCGGCGTGCCTTCGTCGTCCACGCTGAGCGAGCCGCGGCGACCCTGCAGGGTGCCGTCGTCCACCACGGTAACGCCGGGCGCCGCCACGCGCTGGCCGATGCGGCCGGCGAAGGCCGAACTGCCCTTGCGGTTGAAGTCGCCTTCCAGGCCATGGCCGATGGCCTCGTGCAGCAGCACGCCGGGCCAGCCGGGGCCGAGCACCACCGGCATGCTGCCGGCCGGCGCGTCCACCGCATCGAGGTTGACCAGCGCCGAACGCACCGCCTCTTCGGCGAAAGCCATCGCGCGGCCGTTGTCGATCAGTTCGCGATAGCCATAGCGGCCGCCACCGCCAGCGCTGCCCTGCTCGCGGCGACCGTTCTGCTCGGCGATCACCTGCACGTTCAGGCGCACCAGCGGGCGCACGTCGGCGGCCAGGGTGCCGTCGGAGGCGGCCACCAGCACGGTGTCCATGGTGGCGGCCAGGCTCACGATCACCTGCTTCACGCGCGGGTCGCGCGAGCGCGCGTAGGCGTCCACTTCACGCAACAAGGCGATCTTGTCCGGGTTGGGCAGGCTTTCCACCGGGTCGATGGCCGGATACAGCTGGCGCGCGCCATTCAGCGCCAGCGGCTTGCCGGCGCCATTACCGCCCTGGGCGATCGCCCGCGCGGCCTTGGAGGCATCCAGCAGCTGCGGCAGCACGATCTCATCGGAGTATGCGAAACCGGTCTTCTCGCCACTGATCGCGCGCACGCCCACGCCCTGTTCGATGGAGTGGCTGCCGTCCTTGACGATGCCCTCCTCCAGCACCCAGGACTCGCTGCGCGAGTGCTGGAAATACAGGTCGGCGGCGTCGATGGACGGCCCCATCAACTGGTTGAACACGCGGTCGAGGTCGGTGGCGGCCAGGCCGCCCGGCGCCAGCAAGCGGCGTTCGGCCTGTGCGATCAGGGAATCCATGAAATCATTGCCATTGTGGGGAAACCAGACTGTAACAGGTGGGGCCAAACGGCCCGGTTTAAAGCGCCCACGGGCACAGCAAGCGTCAGGGTGCGCCGCCCGCGGGTGCCGCCGTCGCAGCCGGCACCGCAGGTGGCAGCGTGGCCGGGGGCACCGTCACATCCTTCTTCTCGATCAGCGTGATCACCGGCTTGTCCCAGCTGCCGGTAATCGAGTAGCGCGCGCTGGCTGCATGGTTGATGCCCTTGCCCAGCAGCCCCTGGGCGAGAAAGCCCGCGGCAATGCCGATGGGACCGCCCACCACCGCGCCCACGATGGGCAGGCTGTTGCCGGCGTGCGGAATCGCCAGCACCTGCAGGTCATAGTCCTTCGCACGCACGCCGGTGCGGCCCTTGATGGTGATTTCCGCGGCGGGACTGCGGATCTGCAGGTTGTCGGTGTTGGCGTTGCCGTCGCCCAGCTTGAAATCACCCACGATGGCATCGAAGGCCAGGCCCTTGCCGAACACGTCGCCGAAGTTGAGCGAGAGACGCCGCGGCAGTTCCAGCACCGACACCAGGCCGAAGATGCGCGCCACGCCGGGCGTCACTTCAGGCATGCGACCGTCGGTCACATTGATGCTCAGCTTGCCGTCCATATTGCCCAGCTCCATGGCGGAGGGAGCGCCTGGCCAGGTGGCATCCAGCTGGGAGCGTACCTTGCCACCGGCCAACAAGCCTTCGAAACCGAACGCGCCGAGCATCTCGCCCAGGTTGTCCGCCGCGAAATCGATGCGCATGTGGGAGTGGCTGTCGCCAGCCGTGCCATCCCAATCACCGGCGCCATTGATCTGCACACCACGCGACAGCGTACGCAGCTGATCGATGTGCATGCCGTGATCGGTGGGCCAGGTCTCCAGCCGCGCATCGCCGAGCTTGGAATCGCCAAAGCGCAGGTCACTCACCCACAAATGGAACGGCGGCAGTGCCGACGGGGTGATTCCGGTGGCGGCAGGATTGACCACCGGCGCCGCGGGATTCGGCGCCGACGAGGAAGCCGCCACATTCGCCGCCGCGCTCGTATCCGCGCCCGCGTTCTTCACCGGCGCCACATCCTTGGGCCAATAGAGTCGTTGCAGGCGTGCCGTCACGCCGCGCTTGTTGAGGTCGGCCAGCGGAACGGCAAAACGTCCGGCCAGCCCGGCGCTATCCACATCCACCGTAAGACCATCCGCCTGCGACGTGGCCAGCAGATGCATGTTGGCAAAGGGATGGCCAAACACCAGCGCCTGGTCCGTGCTCACGTCGATGCTTTCCAGCCCCGGACCACCGCTGCTGCTGCCGGAAGCGGCGTACTGCACCCAGCCGGTAACGTCGAGCTTGGCCGCGCGACCGCGAATGCGGATGCCTTTGTCGGGCATGCTGTCGGGCACCTTGGTGCCGAAGGCGAAGGTCGCCGCCAGCGACTGATCGGCGTTCTGCGGCAAGCGCAACCGTGCCCTCACCACCTGCCCCACGCTCAACTGCACGTCGCTGCCTTCCATCGGCAGGTTCATGTCCATATGCAAGGGCAGCATCGCATCCGCCGGCTTCTTCAGCGGCACCGGAAAATCCAGCGTCATGCCGCCGAGGTTCGAATCCAGGCTCAGCTGCTGCGTGGTGGCCGCCGTGCCGCCGGTGTGCAGGATGCCGAAGCCGACGGTGAAATCGCTGCGGCCCGTGGCCACCTGGCTCAACCAGTCGAGCTGTTTGTAGCCCTGGGTCAGCTCCCCCATGTTGTAGCGGCCACTGAGCTTCGCTGCCAGCAAGGTATCGGCCTGCCCGGTGGCACCGGCAATGGCCAGGTCCAGTTTGGACGGCTGTCCGTGAAAGCTGGTATCGAGCGGCCCCGCGTGAAAACCGGCCTTGTCGAAGATGGCCGGCCCGGTGAGCTTGTCCAACTTGAGATTCCACGCCGGCGCGTTGAAATCCATGTCCTTCAGCTGCGCCCGCCCCTCGAGCAGGAAGTGGCTGGCATCGGCCACCGGCAACGACAGATGGAAGTCGAAGCTGCCGGTGCCGCCCAGATTGATCTTGGACAGTGCGTCGGCCTGGTGGATGCCAATCGGGCTCTTGCGCACGAAGTCCATCATGCTGGCGCCGGTACCGTTGCCGGTCACGTTGAGATCCAGCACGGTGTGGCCAAGTTCGGGAATTAGCGCAACGGCGCGGTCCACCTTGTTGCCCAGCGACTCGCCCGCGCTGGCCTCCACCAGCATGCCGCTGTTGACGAAGCTGGCGACGGCGCTGATGCCCTGGGCGTGCGGCCAGTCCTTGCCATAGTCGAGTTCGAGATCGCTCAATACCGCGTGCGCCTCGAACCGGCCTTCGTTGTAGTGGAACGGCCAGTCCTTCAGATCGCCGCGCACCAGCACGTCGCCGCTGTCGAGCTTGCCGCTGACCAGCGCCTGGTCGAGCCACTGGATGGCCGCCGGGGACATCGAGTCGATCGGCCAGAACAGTTTGGCGGCGTCGACGTCGGCATGGCTCAGCGACGCGTACAGGTCGAGGAACGGACGCCCACCCGCATCGGGCAGCGCCACTTCGCCGCGCGCTTCGCCGCCGAAGCCGGCCCCCTGGAAGGCCAACGGATCGATGCCGATATGCCAGGCATCGTCCTGGTGCCAGAACGCGACGTCACCGCCGAACTGCGACATGGTGAACGGTTCGCGGAACGTATGGGGAAAGCGCAGCACGGTGGACTGGCTGGGCAACGACAACGACAACGCCTCGGCATCGCCACGCAGCTCGCCATGCAGCCCATCCACGCCCGGCAACTTGCCCACGGGATCGATCGCCAGGCCATCGAAGCTGGCGTCCAGCATCTGCAGCCCGTCGACATGACTCCAGCGCAAACTTGCCTGCGAGATTTCGCCACGCGGCTTGCCACTGCCCACCCACTGCGCCAGCGCGGGCGACAGCTGCGGCTTGAGCGCCAGCCACGGCGCCAGCGGCGCCAGCTGCAGATGTCGTGCATTCACTTCAACCTGGGCCTGGTCGGTGCCCAGGCCACGCAGGCTGGCGGCCACGGCGCCGCCGTCATCGCTGGCCCAGCGCAAGGTGTAGCCATCGCTCTTCACGGCCAGCTCGGCCAACCCGTCCAGCTCGGAAACGACAGCGCGTGCGCCATCCGGATTGGTGATCGACAACTGCGCGACATGCAAGCGCGTGAGACTGCGCACGATCTTCGCATCGCGCCAGTCGAGCCAGCTCTCGAACGAGCCGGAGCCGCTTTCAGCCGTATAGCCGCCCATATCGACGTCGGACGACAGGGCGCGTAAATCGATATCCGTGCCGCTGATCCACAGCTTGCCGTCGGCACCGTCGTCACTGAAGCTGCCCGCGCCGCGCAACTGGCTGGGCACGCCCTCGCGGCGCAGCAAGGCACCCACGCGGATACGCCGGCCCTGGTGGCTCAGCCGTAGCTGGTCGGCCAGCAATGCATAGTGTTTCCCCAGGCGGTTGTCGGTGATCTCCAGCCGGACATCTCGCAGCCACAGGCCCACCGACAATTGCCCAAACGCCGGCTTCTGCCGCTCCTCGCCGCCGGCCAGGCCGATGCCGTTGATATGCCACGCACCATCCAGGTCGCGGCTGAGATCCAGCTGCAGCCCGCGCGCGCGCAGGTTAAGCAGGTGCCGACCCGGCAGCAGCCAACCGCCGAAATCCAGTTTCAGCTCGGCCTCGGGGATATGCAGCGGCACGCCGCCGTCGGTCGACTCGACCGTCAAGCCACGCATCACGAACAGCGGGCCGGCGGGTTGCTGGTGTCCCTCCAGCGACTGGAACGTCACCGGGCGCTGCAATTGGGCGCTCAACTGTGCGGCGACCCACTCGGGGTGGCTGGCCAGCGTAGGCAGCAGCAGCTGGGCCAGTGCCATCAGCACAGCCAGCGAAATCAGCGCTACGCCCGCGACCCAGCCCAGCAGGCGCGCGCCCTGGTGCAGGCGCTTCTGCCACAGGGGGATCACGGCAAGCTCACGACGCGGCATCCCCCCCGGGATGGCGTCTTAAAGCAAAACCACATCGAACTGTTCCTGCGAATAATGCTCTTCGGGCTGGAAGCGTATGCTTTTGGAGATGAACTCTTCCAATTCGGCCACCGCGACGGATTCCTCCTCCAGGATGCGCCCGACGACCTTGGGGCTGGCCATGACCAGCAGTTTTTCGGTGTTGAACTGACGCACCGCCCGGGTGATTTCGCGAAAAATCTCGTAGGTGACCGTTTCCGCCGTCTTCACCGTGCCCCGGCCGCTGCAGGCGGGACACGGTTCGCACAGCTGGCGCTCCAGGCTCTCGGTGGTGCGCTTGCGCGTCATCTCCACCAGGCCGAGCGCCGACATCGGGTAGACGGTGGTCTTGGCGTGGTCCCGCGCCAGCCCCTTTTCGAGCATGCGCAGCACCTGGCGCCGATGCTCCTCGTCGGTCATGTCGATGAAGTCGATGATGATGATGCCCCCGAGGTTGCGCAGTCGCAGCTGGCGCGCTGCCGCCTGGGCGGCTTCCAGGTTGGTGCGGTAAACGGTTTCCTCGAGATTTCGCGTACCGACATAGCCGCCGGTATTCACATCGATGGTGGTCATCGCCTCGGTCTGGTCGACGATCAGGTAGCCGCCCGACTTCAGCGGCACTTCCTTCCTTAGCGCCCGCTGGACCTCGTCCTCCACCCCGTACAGGTCGAAGATCGGGCGCTCGCCGGTGTAGTGCTCGATGCGGTCGTCCAGCGTGGGCATGAACTTGTGCACGAACTTGACCACCTTGTCGAAGGTTTCGCGCGAGTCCACCCGCACCTTCTCGATGTCGTCGTTGAGCATGTCGCGCAGGCTGCGCAGCGGCAACGACAACTCCTCGTACACCCGCTCGCCCACCTTGGCCTTGGCGATGTTTTCCTGCACCACGCGCCATACCTTGCCCAGGTAGGTCACGTCGAAGGCCAGCGACTCGGCGGTCTGTCCCTCGGCATTGGTGCGCACGATGTAGCCCAGCGGGTTGTCGCCGATCAACGCGGTCAGCACTTCCTTCAGGCGCTGGCGCTCGGCCTCTTCCTCGATGCGGGCGGAGATGCCCAGCGTCTTGGCATGCGGCAGCAGCACCAGGTAGCGCGAAGGGATGGACAGGTGGGTGGACAGGCGCGCGCCCTTGGTGCCGATCGGGTCCTTGACCACCTGCACCACGATTTCCTGGCCCTCGTGGACCAGCTCGCTGATCGACGGCACATGGCCATTGCCGGCCGGCACCAGTTCGGCGCCTTCGGCCGACGCCGGCAGCGGCGGGCGCAGGATGTCCGAGGCATGCAGGAACGCCGCGCGCTCCAGCCCGATATCGACGAACACCGCCTGCATGCCGGGCATCACCCGCTGCACGCGCCCCTTGTACACATTGCCCACATAGCCGCGCCGGGAGGCCCGCTCCACGTGCACCTCCTGCAACATGCCGTTCTCTACTACGCCGACGCGAGTCTCGCGCGGGGTCACGTTGATCAGGATTTCTTCGCTCACCGGGCACTCCCCTGGATGGACAATCTTTATAGCGGCAGTACGCGCACACTGTCGATGCGTGGCTCACGTCGCCGATGACAGTTTCGGTGGCTGCAGCCTCGGGCCAGGTGAAATACGCGCCATCGTGTCATTTGGTGTACCGGCCAGTGTTTCATTGGATACACCCCACCAGTGACCGCTATCCTGCACGGCGATGCGCAAACCGATTCTTCCCGACCTGCTGCAACCAGGCCTGGCGCTGGTGTTCTGCGGCACCGCTGCCGGTCGCCGTTCCGCCGCCGAAGGTGCGTACTACGCCCATCCGGGCAACCTGTTCTGGCGCGCCCTGCATGCGGTGCAGCTGACGCCGCGACAGTTGGCGCCGGCGGAGTTCCCGTTGTTGCCCGCACTGGGCATCGGCCTCACCGACCTGGCCAAGCACCATATGGGCAACGATGACGAGCTGCCGCGCGATGCCTTCGACGTGGCCGCGCTGAAGGCGCGGATCGAGCGCCATGCACCGGGCCTGCTGGCCTTCACCAGCAAGGCGGCGGCCCGGGCCGTGCTCGGGCGCGCCACCGGTTATGGATTGCAGGAGGAATGCATCGGCGTCACCGAACTGTTCGTGCTGCCCTCCCCCTCGGGCCAGGCTCGCGGGCATTGGGATCTTGCGCCGTGGCAGGCGCTGGCGGATCGGGTACGCGGCGCTCAAGTCCGCGCATAGTCGCCCAGGGCCTCGCCCAGGTAGTCGAACAGTCGGCGTACCCGCAGGCTCTGGCGCAGGTCCTCGTGCATCACCGTCCAGATATCCAGCGGCACGGCGACGTCGTCGGGCAACAGGCGCACCAGTTGGGCATCGCGCTGCGCCAGGTTGACCTGGGCGATGCCGATGCCGAAGCCGGCGCGCAAGGCCGCCAGCGCGGCCAAGTCGTCATCGGTGCGCAAGGCGAAATGCTCGCGCGTGTAGGGCAGGCCCTCGGGCCGCAGGCGCCGGATATACGGCAGCTCGGTATCGAAACCGATCAAGGCATGTCCGGCCAGCTCGGCGAGCGTGCCGGGACGCCCGTGCGCGTCCAGATAGCGCCGGTGCGCGAACAACCCCAGCATCACCCTGCCGACCTGCCGCGCCACCAGCGCGTCCTGCGTGGGCTGCACCATGCGGATGGCGATATCGGCATCGCGCCGCAGCACGTCCGTCGCCTGGTTGGACAGCACCAGCTCGATCACGATGCCCGGATGCCGTTCCCGGAAGGCGGTAAGGATCGGCGGCAGCACTTCCGCGCCGATGACCACGCTGGCGCTGATGCGTACGGCGCCGCTGATCTCGTCGCGCCCGGCCGACGCCGTTCGCCGCAAGGCGGCCGAGGCCGACGCCATGGCCTCGGCATGCGCGACCAGTTCGCGCGCCAGCTCGGTGGGCGCCAGCCCCTGCGGCGAGCGGGCAAACAGCACCGCGCCCAGGGCGGACTCCAGCTCCCGCATATGCCGGCCCAGGCTGGGCTGGGTCATGCCCAACGCCCGTGCTGCCCCGGACAGGCTGCCCTCGCGCATCACCGCGAGGAACGATCGGTACAACTCCCAGCTGGGATCAGGATTGGCCATGCATATTTTTATACCTGATCTTCGTCATTAGGCAATTTTCATTGATGCCCTGGACGCCCAAGCTAGGGGTCGACTCCACTGATGAGGATGAGGACAGCACTATGGACACTTCCAAGACGGCCCTGGTCATCGGCGCCAACGGCGGCATCGGCCGCGAGGCCTGCTCGGCCCTGCGTCGGCATGGCTGGAAGGTACGCGCCCTGGTGCGCCGGCCGCCGGCAGACAGCCAACGCAACGGCATTGAATGGCGGGTGGGTGATGCCATGAACGCCGACGACGTGCGCCAGGCCGCAGCCGGCGTGGCCGTGATCGTCCACGCCGTGAATCCGCCGGGCTACCGGGGCTGGAACCGGCTGGTGCTGCCCATGCTGGACCACACCATCGCCGCGGCGCGCGCCCATGGCGCCCGCGTCGTGTTGCCCGGCACCATCTACAACTACGGGCCCGACGCCTTTCCGCGGCTGACCGAGCGCTCGCCGCAACATCCACCCACGCGCAAGGGCGAGATTCGTGCCGAGATGGAGCGTCGCCTGCAAGCGGCCGCCGCCGAAGGCGTATCCAGCCTGGTCCTGCGCTGCGGCGATTTTTTCGGACCGCATGCCGGCAACAACTGGCTGGCGCAGGGACTGATCCGCCAGGGTGCGCCGGTGCGACGCATGCTTTATCCCGGCGACTACGGCCTGGGTCATAGCTGGGCCTACCTGCCGGATGTCGCCGAGGTAATGGCCCGGCTGCTCGATCGCGACGCCGAACTGCCGCCGTTCGCCACCTTCCATTTCGGCGGCTATTGGCTCGATGGCCACGGCATGCTCGCCGCGCTGCGCCATGCGACGGACAACCCCGGCATCCGGGCCGGGCATTTCCCATGGTGGCTGGCGCGGCTTGCCGCGCCCTTCAACGAAACGCTGCGCGAGCTGACCAAGATGCGCTATCTGTGGCGCGAACCGATCCGGCTCGATGACGAAAAACTGCAGGCGTTCCTCGACGGCCCGTTGTATACGCCGCTCGACGAGGCGCTGCGCGCGACGCTGACGGGCGCCGGTTGCCTCGCCCCGGTCAATCGATCGGCGTATGCCGGTTCTTGATCACATCGCGCTCGAGTATGGGTGACGCGTTGTTCGTCCATGCCTGGCGGATATAGGTCACCACCGCGGCCACGTCGCTGTCGTTGAGCTGCTGGGCGAAAGGCGGCATCGAGTACGGCCGCGGATTGCCGGCCGTCAGCGGCGCGAAACCGCCCAGCAGCACCACGCGCACGGCATTGATGCCGGTCGGCTCGTTCACCGAGGAGTTGCCGTTCAGCGGCGGATAGATGCCCGCCACGCCGTTGCCGTCCTTGCCGTGGCAATCGGCGCAACGATCCGCGTACACCTTCGCCCCCTGGGCAAGGATGGCGCGGGTATCCAGCGGCGAGCGGTCCGCCGCCACCGGCGCGCGTGCCGGCAGCGACTGCAGGTAGGTGGCGATCGCGTGCAGGTCGTCGTCCTGCAGATGCTGCGTGCTGCGCGCCACCACTTCGGCCATCGGTCCGAATGCGGTGCCGCGTGCCGACTGGCCGGTCTTCAGCAGGTCGACGATGTCCTGCTCGCTCCAGCCGGCGAGGCCACCGTTGGCCTGCGTGCTGAGATCGGGCGCGTACCAGTTCTGTGCGGGAATCTGTCCGCCGGCCAGCGACGGATTGCTCTGCATGCCGCCCAGCGAATCGCGCGGCGCGTGGCATTCATTGCAATGGCCCAGCCCCTGCACCAGGTAGGCGCCCCGGTTCCACGCCTCGGACTTGCCCGGATCGGGCTGGTACGTGCCCTCGCGGAAATACAGCGCACGCCAGGCATTGAGGCTGCTGCGCACGTTGTACGGGAAATCCAGCCCCAGCGGCTTGGCCGGCTGGTGCACCGGCGGCAACGACTGCAGGTAGGCGAACATCGCCAGCGCGTCGTCATGCGTGACCTTGGTGAACGAGGTGTAGGAGAACACGGGATAAAGCAGCTCGCCGTGGCGGCCACGGCCGCTGTGCAGCGCCTGCCAGAAATCCTCGAAGCTCCAGTCGCCCAGGCCCGTCTCGCGATCGGGCGTGATGTTGGGCGCGGGAATATTGCCAAACGGCGTGGCCAGCACGCGGCCGCCGGCATAACGCGCGCCACCCTGCTCGGTATGGCACGCCGCGCAGTCACCCACGGTGGCAAGGTACTCGCCCTTGGCAATGAGCGCCGGGTCCTTCAAGGTGGCCGCGCTCACCGCACTCGCCGCGGGCGACACCGGCTGCGTTGTGCCGCTGCGCCACCACCATCCACCGATGAGCACCAACGCCAGCAGCACGACCACGATGACGATCACGCGCTTCATACGCCATCTCCCTTGTCGCCCAGCACGCCGCAATGCAGCGGCGGAGTCACCGAGCCGGCCGGCTGCGCGTGCATGTCCCCCGGCAGCTCACGTCCCGCCAGCCATGCCGATACCGCGCTGATATCCGATTCGCTGAGCCGATTGGCGATCTCCGACATGCAATCGGGCGCCACCGTGGCTCGCGTCCTGGTCCGCCACGAACCGAGCTGCGAGCTGATGTAGTCATAGGGCAGGCCGATCAGGCCCGGAATATCCGGTTGCACGCCGGTAAGCTGCGCGCCATGGCAGGCGGAGCAGGCCGGGATCTTTCGCGACGGATCGCCGTGCGTCACCAGCTGTTCGCCCCGCTGGAGCGCATCGCCCGAAAGACGCGGCATCGGCGAACGGGTGTAGGGCACGTCTTGTGCGGAGAAATAGGCGGCGATCTCGCGCATGTACTCGGGGCTGAGCTGGCGCACCGTGTATTCCATGGGGCCGTACTTGCGCAGGCCATCCTGGAAATCCTGCAACTGTCGGGCGAGGTATCCGGCCGGCTTGCCTGCCAGGCGCGGGAAGAAACCACTCTCTGGCGTGCCCTCGCCGTGCACACCGTGACAGGCCGTGCAGGCGGCAATGCGTTGCTGGATGGTGTCAGGAATCACCGGATGCGGCGCATCCTGCGCATGAGCGACGGATGCCGCCATCATCAGCAGCATGCATGGACCGACGACACGCTTCACCTGCCACAGCTTCGCTGAGAGCCTTTTCATGATGTTCCCGTCATGCGCGTGATGGCGCGATTGCCAGGACGGCCAGCCACCGCCGTCGGTCACGCGATTATAGGCGTCGCCCCTGGTTAGGCCACGACAAGCGCCGACAAGCTTCGGTTTCGCGACATCATGCCGCAGCGCATTGCGCGTGGCGGCTATCCAGCTACGGCGAACTGTGCTGCGACAAACTAGATGGAAACCGGCCGCCCAAGCTCGACGCCGGTGGTCACGGCGGGCTCGGTACGCAATGCGTCATGCAGCAGCAGCGTGACGCCGAGGCGTTCGTCATCCTCGTGCTGGTGCACGATCCCGCCATAGATGAGCGCGCGCTCGCGAATGGTGGCAATGCCCTGGCCATTGGTTCCCAGCAGCGATACCAGCTGCCGCCATTCCGGCACCGGCTTGCCCCGTTGCGCGGGCGCGGCCCGCAGGCCCGTGATGCGCAACACCACCCAGCGCCGGCCGCGCGTGAAGCCGCCGCGGATCTGCACCCGAATACACCGCAGCGGCTCGCGCGCCAGCATGTAGACCAGTACCTCGCAGGCCTGCCGATAGAGCATCAGGTGGACATCCGGGGCAAGCCGGTCCAGCCCATTGCCCGTCCATTCGCAGCGATACGACGCACCGACCAATGAAGACGCCTGCAACAGCGGCCCTTCTTCGAAGGTGGCGGCCAGCCCGCGCTCCCGCCACGAGCGCGGATGCAGGGCATTGGCCAGGCGCTGCATCTCCAGCTGGGTGAGGTCCAGGTAGCGCGCGTAGGCATACCGGGTGTTTTCCGGCAGCACGGGCAGCAGGCGATCCATCATCCGCTTCTGGCCCTCGCGCATCGACTGGCCGAGTCGGTCCAGTGATTCGGCCACATGACGCAGGCGCAGTTCCTCCTGGTAGAGACCCTGCTGGGCGAGGTGAAACCCGCGCAGAACCTCGACGTCAGGCCGTCCGTCGTCCACCGCTTTTCGCGGCAGGCGCGCGCCCAGCATAAGCAGGCTCGACACCGCAAAAGCGATCAGCGCCTGCGCCTGGATCACCGCCGGATCGCGCACGACGGTCATGGTGAGCTGCACCGCCACGCTGGCCAAGGCGCCGGCAATCGCCCCGCCCTGCCAGCCATGTCGCAGGGTCAACCACGCGACGGGCAGGAACATCGCTATGCGCGCTACCTGCACCAGGTCGACGTGGTGGACGGACATCGCCATCCACAGCAGCAACAACAGAGGCGGCAGCACACCTGTCACGCAGTCCTTGGCCAAAGCGCTCTTCATGACATCGGCCCAGGCAACGCGCCGCCATGAAGCGCCGGGCCGCAGCGCGAAGAACAGCGGCACCAGCGTCAACGCGCCCAAATAACTACCCAGAAAATAGTTCAACACGATCTGCCAGGTGATCGCCGGCGCCACTTCACCCGCTGGCATGTGCATCACGGCCAGGGTCATGGTGTTGGCGAGAGCGCCAACGGTCGCTTCCGCCAGGATGCTCGACAGCAGCATGCCCATATTGGCCTGTCCGCCACGGAACAACGTCATGCGGCGGCGACACCAGGCAAACCAGGGCGCACTGAGCAGGATGGGAGGCACCGCAAGCAGGCAGGCCCACATCCATCCGAAGCGGTCGTGGTTCGACCAGCCCAGGTAAGCCAGCGGCAGGGCCTCGCCCACGAACAGCGCCGGCCAATAACGGTAGGGCACCAGCAACAGGCAAAGCACGCGCAATCCCGCCGGGAGATTCCAATGGGACACCGACACATCGCGCAGCAGCGTGTAGCAAACCGCGTAGGCGACAGTCACGCCGAGCTGCCGCCAACCTTCGCGGAATGCGGCGCGCAGCGCCTTGCCGTTCGTTCCGTTCGTTGCAGTAACCATCGACTCGTGCCAAATCCTGTCCGGAAGCCGCATCCCTTCCCGGCGATCCCGTGGGATCTGAAGTTCGGAACTGCGCGTGCGTTGCGCCATTCTCTCAGGAAATCCGCTCACGGGTTCATCGAACGCTCATCTTCAGGGACGAGCGAGACGGAGACATTGCAATCCCCTTACAAGGAAAGCCCGGCGCATGCCGGGCTGTTGCCCTGGCCCTGCACCGAGGAACGCCTCAGACGCCCGTCGTACCCACGGATTTGCGCACGATCAGCATCGCCAGCTCCAGCGACTGCTCATAGTTGAGGCGCGGATCGACCATGGACTTGTAGGCACGATCGAGGTCCGCCTCATTCAGGTCACGCGCCCCCCCCATGCATTCGGTGACATCCTCGCCGGTCAGCTCCAGGTGTACGCCGCCCAGGCGAGTGCCGGCCGCCGCGTGGATATCGAAGGCCTGGTCCAGTTCGCCCCGGATATTGTCGAAGCGGCGCGTCTTGTAGCCATTGGACGTGCTCTCCGTATTGCCGTGCATCGGATCGGCCACCCACAGCACCCGGCGTCCCTCGCGCTTCACCGCGGCCAGCAAGGGCGGCAGCGCACTGCCGATCTGGGCATTGCCCATGCGGTGGATCAGCGTCAGCCGCCCCGGCTCGTCCTCGGGGTTGAGCGCATCGATCAGCGGCAACAGCTGCGCCGGCGTGACCGACGGCCCCACCTTCACCGCGATCGGATTGCGGATGCCGCGGAAATACTCCACGTGCGCCCCGTCGAGGGCCGCCGTGCGCATGCCGATCCACGGGAAATGCGTCGACAGGTTGAACCAGCCCTGGTGCCGCGGCACCTGACGCGTCAACGCCTCCTCATAGTGCAGCAGCAAGGCCTCGTGCGAAGTGAAGAAATCCACCCGCGAGAAACCGGCGATCGGCCCGGCCAGCGTCTCCATGAAGCGCAGCGAGTCACCGATGGCGGCGACCATGCGCCGGTACTCCGCCGCCAGCGGCGAGTGCTCGACCCAGGCCAGGTCCCAGTATTCGGGGTGATGCAGGTCGGCGAAACCGCCGTCGATCAGCGCGCGCACGAAATTCATGGTCAGCGCGGAGTGCGAATGGGCCTGGATCAGCCGCTGCGGATCAGGCCTCCGCGCCTCGGGGGTGAATTCCGGGCCGTTGACCAGGTCGCCGCGAAAACTCGGCAGCGTCACGCCATCGCGCGTCTCGCTATCGGCCGAGCGCGGCTTGGCGTACTGGCCCGCGAAACGCCCCACGCGCAGCACCGGCCGCTTGAGGCCATGCACCAGCACCAGGCTCATCTGCAACAGCACCTTGAGCCGGTTGGAGATGATCGGGCTGGTGCAGTCGGCAAAGCTCTCGGCGCAATCGCCGCCCTGCAACAGGAAACGCTTGCCCTCCTGGGCCTCCGCCAGCGCGTGCTTCAGCGCCAACACCTCCCACGAGGTCACCAGCGGCGGCAGCGAGGCGAGCTGCCCGGTGGCCCGGGCCAGCTCAGCGGCATCCTGGTATTGCGGTTGCTGCAAGGCTTGGCGCCGCTGCCAGCTGCCCGGCGTCCAGTCGCCGGAAATCGAGACAGAGGAAGGAACGGCAGGCAGGACGTGAGACATCACCTAGCCCCTCTGGCGCGCTTGCGCGCGGCGGCGTAGATCGCCGCGAAGGCCAACAGCAGATACCAGGCCAGCGTCCACGCCGGCATCGGCAGCCCAAACACCGGCTCGATCTTGGCGCATTCGCCCGAACCGGTGAAAACCATTTTAAGCACCTTGGCGAACGGAAACGTATCCATCATGTAGCCGAGATTGGGGCCACAGGAAGGGATCTGGTCCGCCGGCAGCGTCTGCAGCCACAGATGCCGCGCCGCCGTGGCGATACCAGCCGCCGCGCCCAGCAGGACGCCCCCGGCATAGACCCAACGGCCACCGCCGCGCGGAGCATGCAAGCCACCGAGCAAAAAGAACACGCCCATGACCATGAAGGCGATGCGCTGGAAGATGCACAGCGGACACGGAACCATGCCCAGCACGTGTTCGGCATAAAGCGCATACCCCAGCAAGGCCGCGCAGAGGAAAAAGCCGACGAGATAGGTGACCCGGTACGACCAGCGGAAAGGATTCATGGCAGCCATGTTGCGCGTTGCGAGACAGCGACATTAACCGCTACGCCCCGCCCCTGTCAGCCCTGCCTCAACCCGGCAGGAGCGCAAAAAACAAAACCCCGGCAGGTTACCCGGCCGGGGTTTTGTCATACACGGGGTGGCAACCGATTACTCGGCAGCCGCCTCAGCGCGCGGGCGATCGACCAGTTCGACATACGCCATCGGCGCGTTGTCGCCCGGGCGGAAGCCGGCCTTGAGGATACGCAGGTAACCGCCGGGACGCTCGCGGTAACGGGGGCCCAGCTCGATGAACAGCTTGCCCACGGCTTCCTTGTCGCGCAGGCGCGCGAAAGCAAGGCGGCGATTGGCCACGCCATCGGTCTTGGCGAGCGTGATCAGCGGCTCGGCCACACGGCGAAGTTCCTTCGCCTTGGGCAGCGTGGTGCGGATCAGCTCGTGCTTGATCAGCGAGGCGGCCATGTTCTTGAACATGGCTTCGCGATGCGAACTGGTGCGATTGAGTTTGCGTCCGGATTTCTGGTGGCGCATGGCTTTTACTCTCTAGTCTGTTGTTATGAAAAGCTGGCAATGCTGTCCAGCTTCCCGCGGTTACCCGCTATTGTGAGCCTTGCTTAAAACGGGCTCTTTATGAGGAAGCGCGACCAAGAGGGTCGCTGCTGGCGTCAGATCAAGCATGCATTCCGCACGTTCGCCGTATCGCCAAATAACGCGATCAAGCCTGATCGCCAACACCGCGGCTGTGTACGCCGCTTAAAGAGACTGGCGAGCGCATGCTCGCATGCACTCGCCAGGTCATCGGTACCACCGCGATCGCAAACGATCGCCTGAATCATCAGCCCAACTGCATGCCGTGGGACAAGCCCGGCGGCGGCCAGTTTTCGAGCTTCATGCCAAGAGCGAGGCCACGACCGCCAAGGACGTCCTTGATTTCGGTCAGCGACTTCTTGCCCAGGTTCGGCGTCTTGAGCAGCTCGACTTCGGTCTTCTGAACCAGATCGCCGATGTAGTAGATGCTCTCGGCCTTCAGGCAGTTGGCCGAACGCACGGTGAGCTCCAGATCGTCGATCGGACGCAGCAGCAGCGGGTCGAAACCGCCCTTCTCCGCCTTGTCCGTGGCGCTCTCGCGACGCGAGAAATCACCGAACACCGACAGCTGGTCGTTGAGGATTTCGGCGGCCTTGCGAACCGCGTCTTCCGCACCGATGGTGCCGTTGGTCTCGATATCCAGCACCAGCTTGTCGAGGTTGGTGCGCTGCTCGACACGAGCGGCGTCAACTTCGTAAGCCACGCGAAGCACCGGCGCGAACGACGCGTCGAGCTGTAGGCGGCCGATCGGACGGGCTTCATCATCCGGATGCTGGCGCGCGCTGGCCGGCTGGTAGCCGACGCCGCGACGCACCTTCAGGCGCATGTTGAGAGCGATGTCCTTGGTCAGATGGCAGATCACATGCTCGGGGTTGATGATTTCCACCGAGTGGTCGACGGCGATGTCGCCGGCGGTGACCACGCCCTTGCCCTTCTTGGACAAGGTCAGGGTGACTTCATCACCCGAATGCTGACGGATGGCCACATCCTTGAGGTTCAGCAGGACTTCGATCACGTCCTCCTGCAGACCCTCAAGCGTGGTGTACTCGTGCAGCACGCCATCAATTTCCACCTCGACGATGGCACTGCCAGGGATCGAGGAGAGCAGCACGCGGCGCAGCGCGTTGCCCAGGGTGTGGCCGAAACCACGCTCGAGCGGCTCGACCACCACCTTGGCGCGGTTGGCTCCGAGTTGCTCGACGCTGAGGCCGCGAGGCCGCAGCACGCTAGTAGACGAAACTGCCATGCAGGGCTCCGGTTGATTACTTCGAGTAAAGCTCGACGATCAGGCTCTCGTTGATGTCGGTCGGCAGATCGCCGCGGTCCGGCATCGCCTTGAACGTACCTTCGAACTTCTTGCTGTCGACTTCCACCCACTGCGGGCGAAGGTCCATGGTGTCGAACACGGTTGCCGCTTCCTGCACGCGCAGCTGGGCGCGGGCACGCTCGGTCAGGGCAATCGCGTCGCCCGGACGAACCTGGTACGACGGAATGTTCACCTTCTTGCCGTTGACCAGCACAGCCTTGTGGCTGACCAGCTGACGGGCCTGGGCGCGGGTGACCGCGAAACCCATGCGATAGACGACGTTGTCCAGACGGCTTTCGAGCAGGCGCAGCAGGTTCTCGCCGGTGTTGCCCTTGAGGGTCGACGCCTTGGAGTAGTAGTTGCTGAACTGGCGCTCGAGCACGCCGTAGATGCGCTTGACCTTCTGCTTTTCACGCAGCTGGTTGGCGTAGTCCGACATGCGCATGCGCTTGTTGGCGCCGTGCTGGCCGGGCTTGTTTTCCAGTTTGCACTTGGAGTCGATGGCGCGAGCCGGACTCTTCAGGCTGAGATCTGCACCCTCACGACGGGCGAGTTTGCAGGTAGCTCCACGATAACGGGCCATGGGTATGCTCCTTTAGACTCGACGCTTCTTGGGGGGACGGCAGCCGTTATGCGGAATCGGCGTGACGTCGATGATGTTGAGGACCTTGTAGCCGAGCGCGTTCAGCGAACGCACGGCCGACTCGCGGCCCGGGCCCGGGCCCTTGATACGAACTTCCACGGTCTTCACGCCGTAGTCGCCTGCAGCGCGGCCAGCCTTTTCGGCGGCAACCTGCGCAGCAAACGGGGTCGACTTGCGCGAGCCGCGGAAACCCGCGCCGCCCGCCGTCGCCCACGACAGGGCGTTGCCCTGGCGATCGGTGATCGTGACGATGGTGTTGTTGAAGGAGGCTTGCACGTGGGCCACGGCATCCGTGACAACGCGCTTAATCTTCTTCTTGGTCTTAACCGGCTTAGCCATATTCGGAATCCGTTACTTCTTGATCGCGCGACGCGGACCCTTGCGGGTGCGTGCGTTGGTACGCGTGCGCTGGCCGCGCACCGGCAAACCGCGACGATGACGCAGGCCGCGGTAGCAGCCCAGGTCCATCAGACGCTTGATGGCGATACCCACTTCGCGACGAAGATCGCCTTCGACGACATACTTGCCGATTTCGTGGCGAAGCTTTTCGACTTCACCTTCACTCAGGGACTTGATCTGCGTGGTGGGAACCACGCCTGCGTCCGCGCAGACCTTCTTGGCCCGGCTGCGGCCGATCCCGTAAATGCTCTGCAGGCCGACCCAGACGTGCTTCTGGACCGGCAAATTGACACCCGCGATGCGCGCCATGATGTATTTCTCCGATGCGTTTCGTGCGCGGTAAACGCGCAATTCTAACCTTAATTAACCCAACAGGAAAGCCCTGCGGCACCGCGGTGCCGCCACCCTCCGACCTAGACCAACCCACACCACCCCAGCAGCCATCAGTTGCGGCGGAGATTGGCCTTCTTGAGCAGGCTTTCGTACTGGTGACTGACCAAGTGCGCCTGCACCTGAGCAGTGAAATCCATCACCACGACCACCACGATCAGCAGAGAGGTGCCGCCGAAGTAGAACGGGACGTGCCAAGCCTTTTGCATAAACGATGGAACCAGACAGACCAGCACCAGGTACAGCGCGCCGACACCGGTCAAACGGGTCATCACGTTGTCGATGTAGTCCGCCGTGGACCGGCCCGGGCGGATGCCCGGAATCAAGGCGCCGGAGCGCTTGAGGTTGTCCGCCGTCTCCTGGGAGTTGAACACGATCGCCGTGTAGAAGAAGGCGAAAGTGATCACCAGCACGGCGAAGACGATGTCGTACAGCGGTTCGCCCGGGGTCAGCGCCTGGGTCAGCTCCTGCAGCCAGCGCGACTGGTGACCGGCACTGAACCAGGTCGCCGCGGTAGCCGGGAACATCAGCAGGCTCGACGCGAAGATCGGCGGAATGACGCCCGCCATGTTGATCTTCAGCGGCAGGTGCGAGGTCTGGTTCATGTAGGCCCGCTGCCCGCCGGAACGACGCGCGTAGTTCACGGTGATGCGCCGCTGGGCGCGCTCCATGAACACCACGAACGCCGTCACCGCAAGGATCAGGCCCACCACCATGATCATTTTGATCACGGACAGCTCGCCATTGCTGGCCATGGTCAGCGTGTGCGCCACCGCACCCGGGAGGCCGGCGACGATACCGGCGAAGATCAGCAGCGAAATGCCGTTGCCGATGCCACGCTCGGTGATCTGCTCACCCAGCCACATCAGGAACATCGTGCCGGCGGTAAGGCCGACGATCGACGCCATGATGAAACCCATGCCCGGGGTGTAGACCACCGGCGCCCCGCCCGCCGCGACCTGCTTCTGCAGGGCCACCGCGATGCCGAACGCCTGGAAGGCCGCCAAGCCCACCGTGCCGAAGCGGGTGTAGGTAGTCATCTTGCGACGACCGGCCTCACCCTCCTTGCGCAGCGCCTGCAGGCTCGGGATGACCGAACCCATCATCTGCACCACGATGGATGCGGAGATGTACGGCACCACGCCGAGCGCGAACACCGAGAAGCGTGCCAGCGAGCCACCCGAGAACATGTTGAACATGTTCATCAGGCCGCCGCCCTGCTCGATCAGGTTCGTCATGGCTTCCGGGTTGACGCCGGGAACCGGGATGAAGGAACCGAGACGGAAAACGATCAGCGCACCAATCACGAAGAAGATGCGCTGACGCAGTTCCGTCAGCTTGCCGAGCGATCCGAGCGATGTGCCCTGGGCTGACGCCACGTGATTACTCCACGCTGCCGCCGGCAGCTTCGATAGCTGCCTTCGCGCCGGCCGTTGCCAGCACGCCCGACAGCTTCACCGCGCGGCCGATCTCGCCCTTGGCGACGACCTTGACCTTCTTGGCGCGGCTATCGATCAGACCGGCCTGGTGCAGCACGATCGGGTCGATCACGTCAGCCTTGAGGGAGGCGAGCTGGTACAGGAACACTTCCTGGCTCTCGACCTTCTTCAGCGAACGGAAGCCGACCTTCGGCAGGCGGCGCTGCAGCGGCATCTGACCGCCTTCGAAACCGTACTTGTGGGTGCCGCCCGCGCGAGCGTGCTGACCCTTGTGACCGCGACCGGCGGTCTTGCCCAGGCCCGAACCGATACCGCGGCCCACGCGAAGGCGGGTCTTGCGGGAACCGGCGGCCGGCTTGATGTCGTTAAGACGCATGGTGATTACTCCTCGACCCGCACCAGGTAGTAGACCGTGTTGATCAGGCCACGCACCTGCGGGCTGTCCTTCAGTTCACGGACGTCGTTGAGCTTGTTCAGGCCCAGGGCCTTCACGCTCAGGCGATGACGGCTCTGCACACCGCGCAGGCCCTTGACCAGGCGCACGCGCACGGTGGCGGCGGTTTCGTTGTTCTTAGCCATTACCCAGCACCTCTTCCAGCGTCTTGCCACGCTTGGCAGCGATCTGCTTCGGCGAGGCAACGGCCTGCAGGCCCTTGATGGTGGCGCGCACCAGGTTGATCGGGTTGCGCGAACCGACGGCCTTGGCCAGCACGTTCTTCACGCCAACCACTTCCAGCACGGCGCGCATGGCGCCGCCGGCGATCACGCCGGTACCTTCGGAAGCCGGCTGCATGAAGACGCGGGCTGCACCGTGGTTGGCCTTGATGGCGTACCACAGGGTGCCGTTGTTGAGATCGATGCTCACCATGTTGCGGCGGGCGCGGTCCATGGCCTTGGAGATGGCAACCGGCACTTCACGCGCCTTGCCATAGCCGAAGCCCACGCGACCTTCGCCATCGCCGACCACGGTCAGCGCGGTGAAGCTCATCTGGCGGCCACCCTTGACGGTCTTGGCCACGCGGTTGACGGCGATCAGCTTTTCGAGCAGGCCGTCTGAATTTTCGCGATCGGTAGAAGACATGTTCTTTTCCGTATGCCCGGCGAACCGGGACTTTTGCTTGCGGCTGAGCCGCTTGGAGTTGTAGGTGCTACTGCTGGAACCAGGTACCGGACGAGTCCGGCACCTGACTCCGACCGGCTTAGAACTTCAGGCCGGCTTCGCGGGCCGCGTCGGCCAGCGCCTTGATGCGACCGTGGTAGCGGAAGCCCGAGCGATCAAACGCCACGGACTCGACGCCAGCGGCCAGGGCACGCTCGGCCACCGCCTTGCCGACAGCCTGGGCTGCCTCAAGGTTCTTGGTGCCCTTCAGGCCTTCGGCGATCGACTTCTGCACGGTGGAAGCCGCAGCCACCACATTCTTGCCGGAAGCGTCGAACACCTGCGCGTACAGGTGCTGACCGGTGCGATGCACCGACAGGCGAGCCACGGCCAGCTTGCGGATATGCGAGCGGGTGGACTTGGCGCGACGCAGGCGGGATTCGTTCTTGTTCATCGTGTTATCTCCAGGAAGCGGATAGGCGATTAAGCCTTCTTGGCTTCCTTCAGCGTGATCTTCTCGCCAGCGTAGCGGACGCCCTTGCCCTTGTACGGCTCCGGCGGACGGAACGCGCGGATCTTGGCGGCCACCTCACCCACGCGCTGCTTGTCCGAACCCTTGATGAGGATTTCGGTCTGCGTCGGGGTTTCGATGCTGATGCCTTCCGGCGCATCGAACACCACCGGATGGGAGAAGCCCAGGGCGATGTTCAGCGACTTGCCGGCCATGGAGGCACGGTAGCCCACGCCGACCAGCTCGAGCTTGCGCTCGTAACCATCGGACACACCCTTGACCATGTTGGCGAGCAGTGCACGCAGGGTGCCGCCGAACTTGTCTTCGGCGCCCTCGGCGACCTGGATGGTGGCCACGCCGTTGTCGACGACCACGGAAGCGCCCGGGAGCGCATGGGTCGACAGGGTGCCCTTAGCGCCCTTCACGGTGATGCCGTTGGCATCGACCTTGAGCTCCACGCCCTTGGGCAGGGTAATCGGTTTCTTGGCAACACGGGACATCGTCGGCTCCTTATGCGACCAGGCCGATGACTTCGCCGCCCAGACCCTTGGCACGGGCCTGCGCATCGGTCAGCAGACCGGCAGAAGTCGAGATGATCGAAATACCCAGGCCACCGAGGACCTTCGGCAACTCGTCCTTGCCGCGGTAGACGCGGAGGCCGGAACGGCTGACACGGGAGATGGTTTCGATAGCCGGACGGCCTTCGAAATACTTGAGCTTGATCTCGAGCACCGGCTTGCCCTCCTCGGTGGAGGTCTTGGCGTCGAGGATATAGCCCTCATTCTTGAGAAGGTTGGCGATGGCCACCTTCAGCTTCGACGACGGCATGTTTACGGCCTGCTTGCCCGTGAGCTGGGCATTGCGGATGCGCGTAAACAGATCGGCGATGGGATCAGTCATGCTCATGAAAACATCCTTCAGAGTGCACCGATATCCGAAAAACCGGAAATCAATTCAATTGTGAGCCGGCACGGCGCCGACCTGCAGAACGCAGACCAACGACTATAGCAGCTTTATTCCGACTTTGCGAACATCGGCGCGTCAATCGCGCCAACGGCGGCAGGCACGGGCCCGCCGCCGCATCGAACGTCGACGGGCTCAACACCCGTCTGCGCCCTGTTTGGGGTCTTACCAGCTGGCCTTGCGCAGGCCAGGAACGTCGCCACGCATGGTGGCTTCGCGGAGCTTGTTGCGGCCGAGGCCGAACTTCTGATACACGGCGCGCGGACGGCCGGTCAGAGCGCAGCGGGTACGCTGGCGAGACGGGCTCGCGTCACGCGGCAGCTTCTGCAGCTTGGCCTGGGCTTCCATCTTCTCCTCGTAGGAGGCGGTGGGGCTCAGCACGATCGCCTTCAGTTCGGCGCGCTTGGCGGCGTACTTCTTGACGAGCTTGGTCCGCTTGATATCGCGGTTGACCATCGAGGTCTTTGCCATAGGTATCTCTCGCGTCTATCAGTTGCGGAACGGGAAGCTGAAGGCTTCCAGCAGCGCTTTGGCTTCTTCGTCGGTCTTGGCGGTGGTGGTGATGGAGATATCCATGCCACGCATCGCGTCAACGGCGTCGAAGTCGATTTCCGGGAAGATGATCTGTTCCTTGATGCCGAAGTTGTAGTTACCACGGCCATCGAAGGCACGACCCGACACACCACGGAAGTCGCGCGTACGCGGCAGCGAGATGTTGATCAGGCGATCCAGGAATTCCCACATCTGCGCGCGGCGCAGGGTGACCTTGCAGCCGATCGGCCAGCCGTCGCGGATCTTGAACGAGGCGACGGAAACGCGCGCCTTGGTCTGGATCGGCTTCTGGCCGGAGATCTTGGCCATGTCGGCCACGGCGTTCTCGAGCACTTTCTTGTTGCCCGCCGCTTCGCCCACGCCCATGTTCAGCGTGATCTTGGTGATGCGGGGAACCTGCATCACGTTCTGGTAACCGAAGCGCTCGGTGAGCTTCTTCATTACCTGTTCTTTGTAAAACGTTTCAAGGCGCGTCATGACTTATTTCCTCACGCGTCCACGACCTCGCCAGACGAACGGAACACGCGGACCTTGCGCCCATCAGAGAGCGTCTTGGCACCTACGCGTTCACCCTTGTTCGTGGCGGGGTTGAACAGCTGCACATTGGAGATATGGATCGAAGCCTCACGCTCGACGATGCCGCCAGCCTGGTTGGCCTGCGGATTCGGCTTGGTGTGACGCTTGACCAGGTTCACGTTGGAGACGAACACACGGTCGCCATCCACGCGCAGCACGTCGCCGCGCTGACCCTTGTTTTTGCCGGTGATCACGAGGACCTGATCACCCTTGCGGATACGGTTCATGTCTGGCCTCCGCTCAGAGCACTTCGGGCGCGAGCGAGACGATCTTCATGAACTTCTCGCTGCGCAGCTCGCGGGTAACCGGCCCGAAAATACGGGTACCGATCGGCTCGAGCTTATTGTTGAGGAGGACTGCTGCGTTACCGTCGAAACGGATCAGCGAGCCGTCGGGACGGCGCACACCCTTGGCGGTACGAACCACCACGGCGTTGTACACCTCGCCCTTCTTCACCTTGCCGCGGGGAATGGCATCTTTCACGGTGACCTTGATGACGTCACCGATCGCGGCGTAACGGCGCTTGGAGCCGCCGAGCACCTTGATGCACATCAGTTCGCGGGCGCCGCTATTGTCAGCCGCGGAAAGCGTGCTTTGCATCTGGATCATGTCTGCACCCTCCCTTAGACGTTAGCGCGCGTGATGATTTCGACCACGCGGTGATGCTTGGTCTTGGACAGAGGACGGCATTCTGCGATGCGCACGAGGTCACCCTCGTTCGCGCCCAGGTCGTCCTGCGCGTGAAGCTTGGTCGAACGCCGAATGATCTTGCCGATCAGCGGATGCTGTTCCTGGCGCTCGATCAGGACGGTGACCGTCTTGTCCATCTTGTTGCTGATGACGCGGCCCTCGAGGGTGCGCGTCTGCTTTTGGTTGTCGCTCATATCGGCCGTCCCTTACTTCTTGCCGCCGAGCACGAACTTCGTGCGGGCGATGTCGCGCCGAACGCGGCGCAGCTGGTGCGGCTGGTTGAGCTGGCCGGTGCCTTTCTGCATGCGCAGGTTGAACTGCTCCTTGCGCAGCTCCAGCAGGTGCTTGTTCAGCTCTTCGGCCGACTTGGTGGTCAAATCTTTGATGGCCATATCACATCACCGCCCGGGTCACGAATTGGGTCTGGACGGACAGCTTGGCAGCGGCCAGGCGGAAAGCCTCGCGTGCGGTCGTCTCGTCGATGCCCTCGATTTCATAAAGCATGCGGCCCGGCTGGATCGGGGCGACCCAGTATTCGACGCCACCCTTACCTGCACCCATTCGAACTTCGATGGGCTTCTTGGTGATCGGCTTGTCGGGGTACACGCGGATCCAGAGCTTGCCACCACGCTTCACGAAGCGGGTGATGCAACGACGGGCGGCCTCGATCTGGCGTGCGGTGAGCATGCCGTGCGTGGTTGCCTTCAGGCCGTACTCGCCAAAGCTGACGAGGTTGGACGAGAAGGCCAGACCGTCGTTACGGCCCTTGAACTGCTTACGGTATTTGGTTCGCTTGGGTTGCAGCATGGCAACTCTCCTTACTTCGCCGTCCGCTCGCGACGGCCTTCACCGCCCTCGCGACGCGACTCACGACGACCCTCACCACCCTCACGGCGCGGCTGGGACTGCTCTTCCTTCGACTCTTGGTTGATCTGGGACAGATCGAAGATCTCGCCCTTGTAGACCCACACCTTGATGCCGATGATGCCGTAGGTGGTCTTCGCCTCGGCGAAGCCATAGTCGATGTCGGCGCGCAGCGTATGCAGCGGCACGCGACCTTCGCGGCTCCATTCGGAACGGGCAATCTCAGCGCCGTTCAGACGGCCAGAGACATTGATCTTGATACCCAGGGCGCCCAGGCGCATCGCGTTGCCGACCGCACGCTTCATGGCGCGGCGGAACATGATGCGACGCTCCAGCTGCTGCGCGATCGACTCGGCAACCAGCTGCGCGTCCAGCTCGGGCTTGCGCACTTCGCTGACGTTGATGTGCGCCGGAACGCCCATCATGTCGCTGACTTCCTTGCGCAGCTTCTCGATATCCTCACCCTTCTTGCCGATCACCACGCCCGGACGGGCGGTGTGGATCGTCACGCGCGCGGTCTTGGCCGGACGCTCGATGAGAATCTTGGAGATGCCGGCCTGGGCCAGCTTCTTGCGAAGCATCTCGCGGACCTTCAGGTCAGCCGCGAGGTACTTGGCGTAATCGCCCTTGTTGGCGTACCACTTCGAGTTCCAGTCCTTGGCAATGCCGAGGCGGATACCGGTGGGATGAACTTTATGACCCATCGTCTACGTCCTCAGTTAGTTGCCAACGACCACAGTGATGTGGCTCGTGCGCTTCAGGATGCGGGAACCGCGGCCTTTGGCGCGGGCGTACATACGCTTCATCGCCGGACCTTCGTCCACGAAGATGCGCGAGACCTTCAGCTCGTCCACGTCAGCACCGAGGTTGTTCTCGGCGTTGGCGACGGCCGACAGCAGCACCTTGCGAACGAGGTGTGCGGCCTTCTTGTTGGTGAACTGGAGCACGTCGCTGGCTCGGCCCACGGGCATGCCGCGGACCAGGTCAGCTACCAGGCGTGCCTTCTGCGCCGAAATGCGGGCGCTGCGCAGGATCGCTTTGGCTTCAGTGCTCATCACTTGCCCTTCTTGTCGCCGCCATGGCCCTTGAAGGTACGGGTCACCGCGAACTCGCCGAGCTTGTGCCCGACCATGTTCTCGTTGACCAGCACGGGGACATGCTGACGGCCATTGTGGATGGCGATGGTCAGGCCGACCATCTCCGGCAGGATCATCGAACGACGCGACCAGGTCTTGATCGGACGCTTGTTATTGGCGGAAACGGCGGCTTCCACCTTCTTTACGAGGTGCAGGTCGACAAACGGACCTTTCTTTAGAGAGCGCGGCATAATCGTTTCCTATTACTTGCGACGACGCACGATGAACTGCTGGGTGCGCTTGTTATTGCGCGTCTTGTAACCCTTGGTCGGCGTGCCCCACGGGCTGACCGGATGACGGCCGCCGGAGGTACGGCCTTCACCACCGCCGTGCGGATGGTCGACCGGGTTCATCACCACGCCGCGAACGGTCGGGCGGATACCCAGCCAACGCTTGGCGCCGGCCTTGCCCAGCTTCTTCAAGCTGTGCTCGCTGTTGCCCACTTCACCGATGGTGGCGCGGCAGTCGACCGGCACGCGGCGCATTTCGCCGGAGCGCAGGCGCAGCGTGGCGTAACCCGATTCGCGAGCGACCAGCTGCACCGAGGCACCGGCGGAGCGTGCGATCTGCGCACCCTTGCCCGGCTTCATCTCGATGCAGTGAATGGTCGAACCGACCGGAATGGCGCGCAGCGGCAGGCTGTTGCCAGCCTTGATCGGCGCGTCGCTGCCCGACACCAGGCGGTCGCCCGCCTGCACGCCCTTCGGCGCGATGATGTAGCGGCGCTCGCCGTCGGCATAGCACAGCAACGCGATGTGCGCGGTGCGGTTGGGATCGTACTCGATGCGCTCGACGCGGGCGGCAATGCCTTCCTTGTCGCGCTTGAAGTCGATGATGCGGTAACGCTGCTTGTGACCGCCACCCTGGTGGCGAACGGTGATGCGACCGTAGTGGTTGCGACCGCCGTTCTTGGTCTTCGCCTCGGTCAACGCCGCGTACGGCGCGCCCTTGTGAAGGCCCTCGGTGCGGACGCTGACTGCGTCGCGACGGCCGGGGGAGGTCGGCTTATGAGTGATCAGTGCCATCTCAATTCAACTCCTGGCTCAGGCCTTGGCCGACACGTCGATGGTCTGGCCATCAGCGAGGCGGACATAGGCCTTGCGCTTGCCCTGGCGGCTGCCAGTGCGGAAACGGAAGGACTTGACCTTGCCCTTGGCATTGACGAGGTTCACCTGCTCGACCTTGACGTCGAACATCTGTTCCACCGCAGCGCGGACATCGGCCTTGGTTGCCTCGGGGGCGACCACGAATACGTACTGGTTCTTCTCGGCCAGGCGCGCGGCCTTCTCCGAGATATGCGGCGCACGCAGCGTATTCAGAATGCGTTCGTTGCTCATGCCAGCCACTCCTCGATCTTCTTCACCGCATCGACGGTCATGACGATGTGGTCCGAACCGACCAGGCTGACCGGGTTCAGCGCCAGCACGTCCACCACGTGGATGTACGGGATGTTGCGCGCGGCCAGGAAGGTGGCCTCGTTGGCGTCTTCCGACACCAGCAGTACGCGCCCGGAAACCTGCAGCTCGGCCAGCTTGGCGACCATCGCCTTGGTCTTCGGGGTATCGATGCCGAAGCTCTCGACGACCTTCAGGCGATCCTGGCGGATCAGCTCGGAAAGAATCGAACGAAGCGCGACACGGTAAGCCTTGCGGTTGACCTTCTGCTCGAAGCTGCGCGGCTTGGCTGCGAACGTGACACCACCGCCGACAAAGATCGGAGCGCGGTAATCGCCGTGACGGGCGCCGCCGCCCTTCTGCTTCTTGAACTTCTTGGTGGTACCCGACATCTCACCACGCGACAGCTGGGCCTTGGTACCGGCGCGACCGCCGGCCTGGTAGGCCACCACCACCTGGTGGATCAGGGCTTGCTTGAACTCACCGCCGAACACTTCGTCCGACACGTTGAGCGGCTTGGCGCCAATGACATTCAGTTCCATGGCGTTTCTCCTCAACCCTTGGTCGTCGGACGGATGACGACGTCGCCGCCGGTAGCACCCGGCACCGCGCCCTTCACCGCGATCAGATGACGCTCGGCGTCCACCTTGACCACTTCCAGGCCCTGCTGCGTGCGGTTCACCGCACCCATGTGACCCGACATCTTCTTGCCCGGGAACACGCGGCCTGGGGTCTGACGCTGACCGATAGAACCCGGCGCGCGATGCGACAGCGAGTTACCGTGGGTAGCGTCACCCATGGTGAAGTTGTGGCGCTTGATGGTGCCCTGGAAACCCTTACCCTTCGACACGCCGGCCACGTCAACGATCTGACCGACCTGGAACACGTCGTCGGCCTTGATCTCGGCGCCCACGCTGTACTTGCCGAGGTCATCGGCAGACACGCGGAACTCCCACAGACCACGACCCGGCTCGACCTTCGCCTTGGCGTAGTGACCCTTCAGCGGCTGGGTCAGCAGGCTGGCGCGCTTGACGCCCGCCGCGACCTGCACAGCGCTGTAACCATCGTTATCTTCCGTCTTCAGCTGGGTGACGCGATTCGGGGTGGCTTCAATCAGCGTCACCGGAATCGAGCGTCCATCTTCAGTGAAGAGTCGGCTCATGCCGCACTTGCGGCCAACCAGTCCGATACTCATCTTCGTATCCTATCTATCGCTCAACCGAGCTTGATCTGAACGTCAACGCCAGCGGCGAGATCAAGCTTCATGAGCGCGTCCACGGTCTTGTCGTTGGGGTCGACGATGTCCAGCACGCGCTTGTGCGTACGGGTCTCGTACTGGTCGCGGGCATCTTTGTCGACGTGCGGCGACACCAGAATGGTGTAACGCTCGATCTTGGTCGGGAGCGGAATCGGGCCGAGAACCGTAGCGCCGGTGCGCTTGGCCGTCTCGACGATTTCGCTGGCCGAACGGTCGATCAGACGATGATCGAACGCCTTGAGCCGGATGCGAATCTTTTGGTTCGCCATAAACCGTGTCCTGTTATCGAAAGAACAAAAACTGTGAACCGGGCAGGCTTCTCACCTACCCGCACAACCCATTGTCGCTGCGGCACTACAAGCCAATCTCGGCGAGCGACTGCCATGCCGCTTGATTGACCCTAAAAGACTAGGCAGGCCCTAAACGGGCCCGCCCAGACGGAAAAGTATAAAACGCGCGAAATGCCCAGGTCAACAAAGCGTCACGCTTCGCAACCCAAGCCGTTCTTGCGTGTTGGCCATCCCGGCCAGCGAACTCGAAGCACTTCCTGCGCCTCATTTCGCGGTAGTGTCGACCAGCTTCTGGGGCTGACGACTAGCAAGCTGCCAACTATAGCGGTAAACCCGCGCCAAGGAAAGCCTAAAACCTTCTCCCGGCTGAACTTTCCGCACAAGCCCGCCTGGGCGGGCTTGCGGGGCTGGCCTCCACCGTTCCAGTGGAGGCCCGTCGTACTTACTTGATGACCTTGGCCACCACGCCGGCGCCGACGGTGCGGCCGCCTTCGCGGATGGCGAAACGCAGGCCTTCGTCCATCGCGATCGGGTGGATCAGGCTGACCACCATCTTCACGTTGTCGCCCGGCATCACCATTTCCACGCCTTCCGGCAGCGTCACCGCACCGGTCACGTCGGTGGTGCGGAAGTAGAACTGCGGGCGGTAGCCCTTGAAGAACGGGGTATGACGGCCACCCTCGTCCTTCGACAGCACGTACACTTCGGCTTCGAAGTCGGTGTGCGGGGTGATCGTGCCCGGCTTGGCCAGCACCTGGCCACGCTCCACGTCGTCGCGCTTGAGACCGCGCAGCAGCAGACCGGCGTTGTCGCCTGCCTGGCCCTGGTCCAGCAGCTTGCGGAACATTTCCACGCCCGTGACGGTGGTCTTCTGGGTCGGACGGATGCCGACCACTTCGATTTCGTCACCGACCTTGATCACGCCGCGCTCGATACGACCGGTCACCACGGTGCCGCGGCCGGAGATCGAGAACACGTCTTCCACCGGCATCAGGAACGGCTTGTCGATCGCACGCACCGGCTCGGGGATGTAGCTGTCCAGCGCGTCCACCAGGGCCACGATGGCCGGCACGCCGATCTCGCTCTGGTCGCCTTCCAGCGCCTTCAGCGCCGAACCCTTGATGATCGGGGTGTCGTCGCCCGGGAAGTCGTACTTGGAGAGCAGTTCGCGCACTTCCATCTCGACCAGCTCGAGCAGTTCGGCGTCGTCCACCATGTCGGCCTTGTTCAGGAACACGACGATGTACGGCACGCCCACCTGGCGCGACAGCAGGATGTGCTCACGCGTCTGCGGCATCGGGCCGTCAGCGGCCGAGCACACCAGGATCGCGCCGTCCATCTGCGCGGCACCCGTGATCATGTTCTTCACGTAGTCGGCATGGCCCGGGCAGTCCACGTGGGCGTAGTGACGGGTCGGCGATTCGTATTCGACGTGGGCGGTCGAGATCGTGATGCCGCGCGCCTTTTCTTCCGGCGCCGCGTCGATCGCGTCATATGCCTTGAACTCGCCACCGAATCGCTCGGCGCCGACCTTCGTCAGCGCGGCCGTCAGCGTCGTCTTGCCGTGGTCCACGTGACCAATCGTGCCGACGTTGACGTGCGGCTTGGTGCGTTCGAATTTACCCTTTGCCATGACTCTAAACCTCTAGAAAAGAACGGATTAATTAGTGCGGCCATGGGTGGCCGCTTTTTGATCCACGCGATCACGGATGATCGCACTAATTAAATAGAAAGCCTTATCAGGCCTTCTTCATGACCTGCTCGGCGATGTTGTTCGGCGCTTCGGCGTAATGGTCGAATTCCATCGTGAAGGTGGCGCGACCCTGGGTCAGCGAACGAATGGTCGTCGCATAACCGAACATCTCGCCCAGCGGGACCATCGCGTTGATGGTCTTGCCCGACGGCGTGTCGTCCTGGCCCTGGAGCAGGCCGCGACGACGACTCAGATCGCCCATCACGTCACCGACGTAGTCTTCCGGCGTCACCACCTCGACCTTCATGATCGGCTCGAGCAGCACCGGCGATGCCTTGGCAAAGCCCTGCTTGAACGCCATCGAAGCGGCGAGCTTGAACGCCATTTCCGACGAGTCGACGTCGTGATACGAACCGAACACCAGCTTGACCTTCACGCCGACCACCGGGAAGCCAGCCAGCGGACCGCTGGTGATGGTTTCGCGCAGGCCCTTTTCGACGGACGGGATGAATTCCTTCGGAATCACGCCACCGGTGATGTCGTTGATGAACAGGAAGTCATCCTTGACGGCCGGATTCTTGCGGTCTTCCTCGGTCATCGGCGACAGCTCGATCACCACGTGACCGTACTGACCCTTACCGCCCGACTGCTTGGCGTGCTTGTAGTCCGACTTGACGTCCGAGCTGCGGATCGTTTCGCGGTAGGCCACCTGCGGCTTGCCGACGTTGGCCTCGACGTTGAACTCGCGCTTCATGCGGTCCACCAGGATGTCCAGGTGAAGCTCGCCCATGCCCGAGATGATGGTCTGGCCCGATTCTTCGTCCGTGCGGACGCGGAACGACGGATCTTCCGCAGCCAGACGGCCGAGGGCGATACCCATCTTTTCCTGGTCCGACTTGGTCTTCGGCTCCACCGCCATCGAGATCACCGGCTCCGGGAACGTCATGCGCTCCAGGGTGATGATGTGATCCTGCGAGCACAGCGTGTCACCGGTGGTCACGTCCTTCAGGCCGACCGCCGCGGCGATGTCGCCAGCGCGGACTTCCTTCAGTTCATGACGCTCGTTCGCGTGCATCTGCAGGATGCGGCCGATGCGCTCCTTCTTGGACTTGACCGGGTTGTACACCTGGTCGCCGGCGTTGAGCGTGCCCGAGTAGACGCGGAAGAACGTAAGCGAGCCAACGAACGGATCGGTCATGATCTTGAACGCGAGCGCAGAGAACGGCGCCGCGTCGTCGGCCTTGCGGGTGGCTTCCTTCTCGTCCTCGTCCACGCCGGCAACCGGCGGACGGTCGACCGGCGACGGCAGCAGGTTCACCACCGCGTCGAGCATGGCCTGGACGCCCTTGTTCTTGAACGCCGTGCCGCAGAAGACCGGGATGATCTCGCTGGACAGGGTGCGCGTGCGCAAACCGCCGATGATCTCTTCCTCGGAGAGGTCGCCCTCTTCCAGGTACTTGTTCATCAGCTCTTCGGACGCTTCGGCCGCCGACTCCACCATGTAGGAGCGGGCTTCTTCAGCCTTCTCCTTCAGGTTGGCCGGAATGTCCTGGTACTCGAACTTCATGCCCTGGGACTCCATGTCCCAGATGATCGCCTTCATCTTGAGCAGGTCGACCACGCCATCGAAGTTGTCTTCGGCGCCGATCGGCACCTGCATCGGCACCGGGTTGGCACCCAGGCGAGCCTTCAGCTGGTCCACGACCTTGTAGAAGTTCGCGCCAGTGCGGTCCATCTTGTTGACGAACGCGAGGCGCGGCACCTTGTACTTGTTGGCCTGGCGCCAGACGGTTTCCGACTGCGGCTGCACACCACCCACGGCGCAGAGCACGAACACCGCACCATCGAGCACGCGCAGCGAACGCTCCACCTCGATGGTGAAGTCCACGTGGCCTGGGGTGTCGATGATGTTGAAGCGGTGCTCGGGCATGGAGCGATCCATGCCCTTCCAGAACGCCGTCGTTGCCGCCGACGTAATGGTGATGCCGCGCTCCTGCTCCTGCTCCATCCAGTCCATCGTTGCAGCACCATCATGCACCTCGCCAATCTTGTGACTGACGCCGGTGTAGAACAGGATGCGCTCCGTGGTGGTGGTCTTGCCGGCATCGATGTGAGCCATGATGCCGAAGTTGCGGTAGCGCTCGATAGGAGTGGTGCGTGCCACGGTCTTAACCTCTAAAAGTGCTTGCTTTAAGCGAACTACTGCTTACCAGCGGTAATGCGAGAAGGCCTTGTTGGCTTCCGCCATGCGGTGCGTCTCTTCGCGCTTCTTGATCGCGCCACCGCGATTTTCCGAAGCTTCGAGCAGCTCGGCGGCCAGCTTGCGCGGCATCGAGGTCTCGCCACGCTTGCGGGCGGAATCGATGGCCCAGCGCATGGCCAGCGCCATGCGGCGACCCGGACGCACTTCGACCGGCACCTGGTAGGTGGCGCCGCCGACACGACGGGACTTCACCTCGACCGCCGGGGCGATGTTGTTCAGGGCCTTCTCGACGAGCTGGACCGGCTCGGCGTTCTTTTCGCCCAGGTGGGCCAGCGCACCGTAGACGATGCTCTCGGCGACCGACTTCTTGCCGCTCTTCATCACCATGTTGATGAAGCGGGCGATCAGCTGGCTACCGTGCTTGGGATCCGGCAGGATCAGACGGGCGGGATGTGAACCTTTACGCGACATGATTTATTTCCTAGAGATCAGGACTTCGGGCGCTTGGCGCCGTACTTGGAGCGCGACTGGCGGCGCTTGGTGACACCGGCGCAGTCGAGGCTGCCGCGCACCGTGTGGTAACGCACACCCGGGAGATCCTTGACGCGACCGCCGCGGATCAGCACCACCGAGTGCTCCTGCAGGTTGTGACCTTCGCCACCGATGTAGCTGATGACCTCGTAGCCGTTGGTCAGGCGCACCTTGGCAACCTTACGCAGCGCCGAGTTCGGCTTTTTCGGGGTGGTCGTGTACACGCGCGTGCAGACGCCGCGGCGCTGCGGGCTGTTCTGCAAAGCCGGCGAAGCACTCTTGTAGGTCTTCGGGCTACGGGATTTGCGAACCAACTGGTTGACTGTCGTCATCTGAAGCTGTTCCTGAGAAACATAAAGGCAGACCGAACCGGCTCGGTCTGCCAAGAAGCGGGAATTTAACATGGGCAGCTTGTCACAGACAAGCTGACGCCCTGCCGTCCATAGCCCGAACACGAGGCGCCATCCTTGCGCCTCATTTCGTATGTCAGCGAGTAGAGCCCGCGAGGGGCTTACTCCACACCAATGTCGCTACCGGTGGTGGCTTCCGCGAAGGAGGCCGACGAAGCGGAGCCGGAAAGCGTTTCGAGCTCCGAGGCAGTAAGACCGCCCTGGCGATGACGCTGCGCGTGGTACGCCAGACCCGTTCCCGCCGGAATTAGACGGCCGACAATAACATTTTCCTTCAGGCCGCGCAAGGTGTCACGCGTGCCACGCACCGCGGCTTCCGTCAACACTCGGGTCGTCTCCTGGAAGGAGGCGGCCGAAATGAAGGATTCCGTGGCCAGCGAGGCCTTGGTGATGCCCAGCAACACCGACTGGTACTCGGCCGGACGCTCACCGCGGCTGATGGCGCGCTCGTTTTCCGCATTGATGCGGACACGCTCGACCTGCTCGCCGCGCAGGTAGTGGCTGTCGCCCGGATCGGTGATCTCGACCTTGCGCAGCATCTGGCGAATGATCGCTTCGATGTGCTTGTCGTTGATCTTCACGCCCTGCAGACGGTAGACGTCCTGGATTTCCTTGACCAGGTAGGCGGCCAGCGGCTCGACACCCAGCAGGCGCAGGATGTCGTGCGGACTGGGCTCGCCATCCACCACGGTTTCGCCCTTCTCCACGTGCTCGCCTTCGAACACGATGACCTGACGCCACTTGGGAATCAGCTCCTCGTGCTCGTTGCCGTCCACGTCCTTGATGATCAGGCGCTGCTTGCCCTTGGTGTCCTTGCCGAAGCTGATCACACCCGAACGCTCGGCGAGGATCGCCGGTTCCTTCGGCTTGCGGGCTTCGAACAAGTCCGCCACGCGCGGCAGACCGCCGGTGATGTCGCGGGTCTTGGAGGTTTCCTGCGGGATACGGGCGACCACGTCACCCACGCCCACCTGCACGCCGTTCTGGATCGACACGATGGCGCCGGCCGGGAGCATGTACTGCGCCGGCACGTCGGTGCCCGGCAGCTTCAGCTCGCGACCCTTGGCATCTTCCAGGCGCACGATCGGGCGCAGATCCTTGGCGGCCGTACCACGGCGCTTCGGATCGGTCACCACCGCCGACTCCAGGCCGGTCAGTTCATCGGTCTGGCTCTGCACGGTGATGCCATCGATGAAGTCGATGAAGCGCACGGTACCGGCCACTTCCGACACGATCGGGTGGGTATGCGGATCCCAGTTGGCCACGGCCTGGCCGGCCTTGACCGGATCGCCGTCCTTGACCGCGATGGTGGCGCCGTAAGGCACCTTGTAGCGCTCGCGCTCGCGGCCGTTGGCGTCGATGACGCTGACTTCGCCCGAACGCGACACCGCCACCAGGTGACCCTGGTTGTGCTGCACGGTCTTCAGGTTGTTGAACTTCAGCGTGCCGGTGGTCTTCACCGTCACGTTGTCCACGGCAGCCGCACGCGAAGCCGCACCACCGATGTGGAACGTACGCATGGTCAGCTGGGTACCCGGCTCACCGATCGACTGCGCGGCGACCACACCCACGGCCTCGCCCATGTTGACAAGGTGGCCACGGGCCAGATCGCGGCCATAGCACAGGGCGCACACGCCATGGCTGGCGGCGCAGGTGATCGGCGAACGCACTTTGATCGACTGCACGCCGGCCTTGTCGAGCTTCTCGACCAGGGCTTCGTCCAGCAGGGTGTCGCGCGTCACGATCGGCTGGTCGTCATCGCCAGGGCCGTAGACGTCCTCGACCGCCACGCGGCCCAGCACGCGCTCGCGCAACGGCTCGACCACGTCACCGCCTTCGACGATCGGCTGCATGATCACGCCGTCCTCGGTACCGCAATCGGACGAGGTGATCACCACGTCCTGCGCCACGTCGACGAGACGACGGGTGAGGTAACCGGAGTTCGCCGTCTTCAACGCCGTATCCGCCAGGCCCTTACGGGCACCGTGGGTGGAGTTGAAGTACTGCAGCACGTTCAGGCCTTCGCGGAAGTTCGCCTTGATGGGCGTCTCGATGATCGAGCCGTCCGGGCGAGCCATCAGGCCGCGCATGCCGGCCAGCTGGCGAATCTGCGCCACCGAACCACGGGCGCCCGAGTCGGCCATGATGTACAGCGAGTTCATGGACTTCTGGTTGACCGTCTTGCCCTCGGCATCGGTGACCTTCTCGGTACCGATACCGTCGATCATCGCCTTGGCCACGAGCTCGTTGGTGCGCGACCAGATGTCGACCACCTTGTTGTAGCGCTCGCCGGCGGTGACCAGGCCCGACTGGTACTGCTCCTGGATCTCGACCACTTCCTTCTCGGCCTCTTCCAGGATCGGCTTCTTCTCGGCGGGGATGATCATGTCATCGATGCCGATGGAGATGCCGGCGCGGGTAGCGAAGCGGAAGCCGGTGTACATCAGGTGATCCGCGAACACCACGGTGTCCTTCAGACCCAGGCGGCGGTAGCACTGGTTGATCAGGCGCGAGATGTTCTTCTTGGTCAGCTCGGTGTTGGCCAGCGAGAACGGCAGGCCTTCCGGCATGATTTCGAGCAGCAGCGCGCGACCCACGGTGGTATCCACCAGCAGGGTTTCGGTGGTGCGCGTGCCATCCTCGGCCACGTTCACCTGCTTGATGCGCACCTTGACCTTGGCATGCAGCTGCACGGCGCGGTTGTCATAGGCGCGGCGCACTTCGCCGATGCCCGAGAACACCATGCCGTTGCCCTTGGCGTTCACCAGCTCGCGGGTCATGTAGTACAGGCCCAGCACCACGTCCTGGGTCGGCACGATGATCGGCTCGCCGTTGGCGGGCGACAGGATGTTGTTGGTCGCCATCATCAGGGCGCGCGCTTCGAGCTGCGCCTCGATCGACAGCGGCACGTGCACGGCCATCTGGTCACCGTCGAAGTCGGCGTTGAATGCCGTACAGACCAGCGGATGCAGCTGGATGGCCTTGCCTTCGATCAGCTTCGGCTCGAACGCCTGGATGCCCAGACGATGCAGCGTCGGCGCGCGGTTGAGCATCACGGGATGCTCGCGGATCACCTCTTCGAGGATGTCCCACACCTGGCCTTCTTCGCGCTCGACCAGCTTCTTGGCCGCCTTGATGGTGGTGGCTTCGCCGCGGGCCTGCAGCTTGGCGAAGATGAAGGGCTTGAACAGCTCAAGCGCCATCTTCTTGGGCAGGCCGCACTGGTGCAGGCGCAGGGTCGGGCCGACCACGATCACCGAACGACCGGAGTAGTCCACGCGCTTGCCGAGCAGGTTCTGGCGGAAGCGGCCCTGCTTGCCCTTGATCATGTCGGCCAGCGACTTCAGCGCGCGCTTGTTCGTGCCGGTGATGGCACGGCCGCGACGGCCGTTGTCGAGCAGCGCATCGACCGATTCCTGCAGCATGCGCTTCTCGTTGCGCACGATGATGTCGGGCGCATTGAGTTCGAGCAGGCGACGCAGGCGGTTGTTGCGGTTGATGACGCGGCGATACAGGTCATTGAGGTCGGAGGTGGCGAAACGGCCACCGTCCAGCGGCACCAGCGGACGCAGGTCCGGCGGCAGCACCGGCAGCACGGTCAGCACCATCCATTCCGGACGGTTGCCCGACTCCAGGAACGCCTCGATCAGCTTGACGCGCTTGGTGAGGCGCTTGAGCTTGGTCTCGGAGTTGGTCGAAGCGATCTCTTCCTTGAGGCGAATCACTTCGCCCGGCAGGTCGAGCGACTTCAGCAGCTCGTAGACGGCCTCGGCACCCATGCGGGCGTCGAACTCGTCGCCGTGCTCCTCAACCGCTTCGAGGTACTGGTCTTCGCTGAGCAGCTGGCCGCGCTCGAGCGCGGTCAGGCCCGGATCGATCACCACGAAGGCTTCGAAGTACAGGATGCGCTCGATGTCGCGCAGCGTCATGTCCAGCATCAGGCCGATGCGCGAGGGCAGCGACTTGAGGAACCAGATGTGCGCGGTGGGCGACGCCAGCTCGATATGGCCCATGCGCTCGCGACGCACCTTGGCCAGCGTCACTTCCGTGCCGCACTTCTCGCAGACCACGCCACGGTGCTTCATGCGCTTGTACTTGCCGCACAGGCACTCGTAGTCCTTCACCGGACCGAAGATGGCGGCGCAGAACAGGCCGTCACGCTCGGGCTTGAAGGTGCGGTAGTTGATCGTCTCAGGCTTCTTCACCTCGCCATACGACCACGAGCGGATCAGCTCCGGCGATGCCAGGGCGATCTTGATCGCGTCGAAGTCAGGCGCGGTGCGCTGCTGATTGAACAGATTGAGCAAGTCTTTCATGCGTAATCTCCCGTGACCGCGACGATCACTTGACCTCTTCGAGGTCGATGTCGATACCGAGCGAGCGGATTTCCTTCACCAACACGTTGAAGGATTCCGGCATGCCCGCCGCCATTTCGTGGTTACCGTCGACGATGTTCTTGTACATCTGGTTGCGGCCCTGCACGTCGTCGGACTTCACCGTCAGCATTTCCTGCAGGGTGTAGGCCGCGCCGTAGGCTTCCAGCGCCCAGACTTCCATTTCGCCGAAGCGCTGACCACCGAACTGCGCCTTGCCGCCCAGCGGCTGCTGGGTGACGAGCGAGTACGGACCGGTCGAACGCGCGTGCATCTTGTCGTCGACCAGGTGGTTCAGCTTCAGGTAGTGCATGTAACCGACCGTCACCGGGCGATCGAATGCCTCGCCGGTGCGACCGTCGAACAGCGTGGTCTGGCCGGACTCCGGCAGATCGGCAAGCCTGAGCATCGCCTTGATCTCGGTTTCCTCGGCACCGTCGAACACCGGGGTGGCCATCGGCACGCCTTCCTGCAGGTTGTTCGCCAGCGCGATGATTTCCTCATCGGTCAGCGACTTCAGGTCGACGTGCTGCACGGCACCGGCCACGTGATGGTTGTAGATCTGGTCGAGGAACTCGCGGATCTGCGTGACCTTGGCCTGCGCCTCGATCATCTTCTGGATCTTCTTGCCCAGGCCCTTGGCGGCCCAGCCTAGATGCACTTCCAGAATCTGACCGATGTTCATACGCGAAGGCACGCCCAGCGGGTTCAGCACGATGTCCACCGGGGTACCGTCGGCGGAGAACGGCATGTCCTCCACCGGCACCACGTTCGACACCACACCCTTGTTGCCGTGGCGACCGGCCATCTTGTCGCCCGGCTGGATGCGGCGCTTCACGGCCAGGAACACCTTGACCATCTTGAGCACGCCCGGCGCGAGGTCGTCGCCCTGGGTGATCTTGCCCTGCTTCTCCTTGAAGCGCTTGTCGAACTCTTCCTTGTGGCGCTTGATCTGGTCGGCCGCGCGCTCGAGGAACTCGGTGACGTCCTCTTCCTTGACGTTGATCTTGAACCAGTCGTCCTTCTTCAGGCCGTCCAGGTAGGCGTCGGTGATTTCGGCGCCGCGCTTGAGCCCGCCCGGGCCGCTCATCGCGGACTTGCCGACGAGCTGGGTGCGCATGCGGTTGTAGATGGCGCCTTCGAGGATGCGGAACTGGTCATCAAGGTCCTTGCGGATACGCTTGATTTCCATTTCCTCGATCTGCTTGGCGCGCTTGTCCTTCTCGATGCCGTCGCGGGTGAACACCTGCACGTCGATGACGGTGCCGTCCATGCCCGGCGGCACGCGCAGCGAGCTGTCCTTCACGTCCGAAGCCTTCTCGCCGAAGATCGCGCGCAGCAGCTTCTCTTCCGGGGTCAGCTGGCTTTCGCCCTTGGGCGTGACCTTGCCGACCATGATGTCGCCGGCCTTCACTTCCGCGCCGATGTACACGATGCCGGATTCGTCGAGGCGAGCCAGCGCCTGCTCACCCACGTTCGGGATGTCGGCGGTGATTTCCTCGGCGCCCAGCTTGGTGTCACGCGCGATGCACGACAGCTCCTCGATGTGGATCGAGGTGTAGCGGTCTTCCTGCACGACGCGCTCGGAGAGCAGGATCGAGTCTTCGAAGTTGTAGCCGTTCCACGGCATGAAGGCGATCAGCATGTTCTGGCCGAGCGCGAGCTCGCCCAAGTCGGTCGACGAACCGTCGGCCAGCGTGTCGCCCTTCGCCACGATGTCACCCACGTTCACCAGCGGGCGCTGGTTGAGGTTGGTGTTCTGGTTGGAACGGGTGTACTTGGTCAGCGTGTAGATATCGACGCCGGCGTCGTTGTCGCCGACCTCTTCCTCGTTCACGCGCACCACGATACGGCCGGCGTCGACCTGGTCGATCACGCCGCCGCGCTTGGCGGTGACGATGACGCCCGAGTCGCGCGCCACGGCGCGCTCGATGCCGGTACCCACCAGCGGGGTCTGCGAACGCAAGGTCGGCACGGCCTGGCGCTGCATGTTCGCGCCCATCAGTGCGCGGTTCGCGTCATCGTGCTCCAGGAACGGCACCAGCGCGGCGGCGACCGACACGGTCTGCATCGGCGAGACGTCCATGTAGTCGACTTCGGCTGCCGGACGCAGTTCGGACTCGCCGCGGAAGCGGCAGGACACGAAGTCTTCGACGAAGGCACCGTCCTTGAGCGGCGAGTTCGCCTGCGCAATGACGTGGTCGCCTTCTTCGATGGCCGAGAGGTAGTCCACCGTATCGGTGACCTTGCCGCCCACGACCTTGCGGTACGGCGTCTCGAGGAAGCCATACGTGTTGGTGCGGGCGTACACGGCCAGCGAGTTGATCAGGCCGATGTTCGGGCCTTCCGGCGTTTCGATGGTGCAGACGCGGCCGTAATGGGTCGGATGCACGTCGCGCACTTCGAAGCCGGCGCGCTCGCGGGTCAGGCCGCCTGGCCCCAGGGCCGAAACGCGGCGCTTGTGCGTCACTTCCGACAGCGGGTTGTTCTGGTCCATGAACTGGCTGAGCTGCGAGGAGCCGAAGAACTCCTTCACCGCCGCCGCGACCGGCTTGGCGTTGATCAGCTCCTGCGGGGTCAGACCCTCGGACTCGGCCAGGCTCAGGCGCTCGCGCACGGCGCGCTCGACGCGCACCAGGCCGATGCGGAAGGTGTTCTCGGCCATTTCGCCGACCGAACGCACGCGACGGTTGCCCAGGTGGTCGATGTCATCGACGGTGCCATGACCGTTCTTGATGTCGATGAGCACCTTGAGCACGTCGAGGATGTCCGAGGTGACGCCCTGCGACTTGACCAGCGCCTGCGCCTCTTCTTCCTTGCGCTCGGCGAAGTACTTGTAGTCGTACAGCACGCCCGGACCGACGATCTCCTGGCGACCGACGCGGCGGTTGAACTTCATGCGGCCCACGGCCGACAGGTCGTAGCGGTCGAAGGTGAAGAACAGGTTGTAGAACAGGTTCTGCGCGGCGTCCTTGGTCGGCGGCTCGCCCGGGCGCATCATGCGATAGATTTCCACCAGCGCTTCGAGCTGCGTCTTGGTGTTGTCGATGCGCAGGGTGTGCGAGATGTACGCGCCGCGATCGAGATCGTTCACGTACAGCGTCGGCACCACCTCGATGCCCGCCTTGCGGAAGTTCTCCAGCTGCTCGGCGGTGATCTCGTCGTTGGCCGAGGCCAGCAGTTCGCCGGTCTTGCTGTCGACGATGTCGGTGGCCAGGATGCGGCCGACCGGGTAGTCGTCCGGCACTTCCAGCGCGGTGATGTTCTCGGCGGCCAGCTGGCGCACGTGACGCGCGGTGATGCGCTTGCCGGCTTCCACCAGCACCTTGTCACCGATGGTCAGGTCGAAGCTCAGCGTTTCGCCGCGCAGGCGCTCGGCGACCAGCTCCAGCGTGGTGCCACCCTTCTTGCCCAGGTGGAACACGTTGTGCTCGAAGAAGGTCTCCAGCATCTCGACGTTGTTGTAGCCGAGCGCGCGCAGCAGCACCGTCACCGGCAGCTTGCGGCGACGGTCGATACGGGTGAACAGCGCGTCCTTCGGGTCGAACTCGAAGTCGAGCCACGAGCCGCGGTAAGGAATGACGCGGGCCGAGAACAGCAGCTTGCCCGAGCTGTGCGTCTTGCCGCGGTCGTGGTCGAAGAACACGCCCGGCGAACGATGCAGCTGCGAGACGATGACGCGCTCGGTGCCGTTGATGATGAAGGTGCCGGTGTCGGTCATGAGCGGAATTTCGCCCATGTAGACTTCCTGCTCCTTCACGTACTTGACGGCCTTCTTGGAGGCCGGGCTGTCCTTGTCATAAATGACCAGGCGCACGGTCACGCGCAGCGGCGCGCCGAAGGTCATGCCACGGTTGCGGCATTCGCGTTCGTCAAAGGCGGGCTCGCCCAGGCGATAGTCGACATACTCAAGCGCGGCATTGCCCGAATAGCTGGCAATCGGGAACACCGACTTCAGCGCGGCGTGGAGACCCTTGTCGTCGCGCTGCTTGGGAGCGACATGCTCCTGCAGAAACTCGCGATAGGAATCGGTCTGGATGGTCAGCAGGTTCGGCACGCCCAATACAGGTGGACGCTTGCCGAAATCCTTGCGGATGCGCTTCTTCTCGGTAAACGAGTAGGTCATGGTGGGTACCGCCTCGGTTCGCAGTGACGCCGGTGGTGCACACACCGGCTGAATTGTGAAAGCTGTGTCTGCCGTCGACGGGCAAGGTGTGCTGTCCCACCCGTCGATGCGTCAAAAAGGCATAAATCAAAGGTCGGCGATGTTCCGCAGGCCTTTCAGTGCTGTCTTCCCGCCGCGTAAAACACGAACCTTGAAAATGACACTTGGTCGTTACAGGCCGCGTGCTCCCACGCCAAGTTCCTGTAACAGGCAAAGCCCGGGGACTTACGTCCCCAGGCTTGCTTGACGCTGGATCAAACTGACGGCGCGCAAGAGCGCCGATTACTTCAGTTCGACCGTGGCGCCTGCAGCTTCGAGGTCCTTCTTGAACTTCGCAGCGTCTTCCTTCGAAGCGGCTTCCTTCACGACGCCACCGGCTTCGGTCAGGTCCTTCGCTTCCTTCAGGCCCAGGCCCGTGATGGCGCGGACGGCCTTGATCACGTCGACCTTCTTGTCGCCGGCGCTCTTCAGGATCACGTCGAACTCGGTCTGCTCTTCAGCAGCCGGGCCGGCGGCGGCCGGGCCAGCGGCAACCATCACCGGGGCGGCGGCGGTCACGCCAAACTTCTCTTCGATGGCCTTCACCAGGTCCATCACTTCCATCAGCGACTTGGCGGCGACGGCTTCAACGATCTGTTCGTTGGTCAGGGACATTTTCATTTACCTCTGGAAATTGATTCGATGTAAGTAGACGGCGAACTTAGGCGGGCTCGACTTCAGCCGGGGCTTCGGCGGCGACTTCGCCACCACCCTGCTTGTCGGCCACGGCCTTGACGACGCGGGCGAACATGGCGGCCGGCTCGGCCAGCACACGGGCCAGCATGGACAGGGCCTGTTCGCGGGTCGGCAGCGATGCCAGCACTTCGACGTGCTCAGCCGGCAGCAACTTGCCTTCCACCGAGACGATGCGCGCCTTCAGCTTGTCGTTGCCCTTGGCGAATTCCTTGATCAGGCGACCGGCAGCGCCGGGCTCCTCGGTCGAGAATGCGTACAGCAGCGGACCGGTCAGGGCGTCCTTGACGACCTCGAACTCGGTACCCACCACGGCGCGCGAAGCGAGCGTGTTCTTGACAACTTTCAGGAACACACCCGATTCACGGGCCTTCTTGCGCATCGCGGTCATCTGTTCGACCGTGGTGCCCGCATACTCGGCTGCGACCAAGGAGTGTGCCTTCGCAGCGACTTCTGCCAGCTCGGCGACTACTTCTTGCTTCTGCGAGAGATTCAGAGCCATTTTTCACTCCTCTTATGAACTCCGCTTACGGCTCCTGCCGCTTGCGGTCCTGAGCGACGCCATCCGTGACGTCGGGGACACGGGGTGTCCCGGGTGGTGGCCTTTCCAGAACAGGTAAAACAATTCCAGAAGGGGCAGCACCATCTACGCAGGCCAGGTCCGCGGGGAACCCGATTAAGCGACCCCGCTAACGGCGACGGCGATTCCATGCCAACACGAGCTCCCTGCTCGTCGTCGTCGCGCGCTGATCGCGCCTGCGGTCTTTGACGGCGGCTCCGGCTTTTAGCCGGGGCTGCCCTCAAAAACGTGCCCGCACGGCACGAGGCCGTGCGGGACTTGATTCTTACTTGGCCGAGATCGTCAGCGACGAGGTATCGACCGGCACGCCCACGCCCATGGTGCTGGACAGGGCAACCTTCTGCAGGTACTGACCCTTGGCCGTGGCCGGCTTGGCCTTCAGCAGGTCGGCAACCAGGGTGTTCAGGTTGTCGGCCAGCTGGGCAGCGTCGAAGCTGGCCTTGCCGATGGTGGCGTGGATGATGCCTGCCTTGTCGTTGCGGAACTTGACCTGGCCGGCCTTGGCGTTCTTGACGGCGGTGGCGACGTCGGCGGTGACCGAGCCGTCCTTCGGGTTCGGCATCAGGCCGCGGGGGCCGAGCAGCTGGCCGAGCTTACCGACCACGCGCATCGCGTCCGGCGTGGCGATGACGCGACCGAAGTCGAGCTCGCCGGCCTGCATGCGCTCGGCCAGGTCGTCCATGCCGACGGCGTCGGCACCGGCGGCCTTGGCAGCCTCGGCCTTCTCACCGGCCGGCACGAACACGGCGACCTTGACGGTCTTGCCGGTGCCGTGCGGCAGCAGCGAGGAGCCGCGCACGCCCTGGTCGGACTTCTTCGCGTCGATGCCGAGGCGGACGGCGACGTCCACGGACTCGGCGAACTTCGCCTTGGCGTTGTTCTTGACGATGTTCAGGGCTTCTTCCAGGCCATAGAGCTTGCCCGGCTGCACTGCGGCCTGGGCCGCCTTCAAACGCTTCGTGAGCTTTGCCATGTCTTAACCCTCCACCACCAAGCCCATGCTGCGCGCGCTACCAGCGATGGTGCGCACGGCAGCGTCCAGATCAGCAGCCGTGAGATCCGGCTCCTTCTGCTTCGCAATGTCTTCCAGCTGCTTGCGAGTGATCTTGCCGACCTTGTCGGTGTTCGGCTTGGACGAGCCCTTGGCGACGCCGGTGGCCTTCTTGATCAGGATCGAGGCCGGCGGGGTCTTGGTGATAAAGGTGAAGCTACGGTCGGAATAGGCCGTGATGATGACCGGAATCGGCAGACCCGGCTCCAGCTTCTGCGTGGCGGCATTGAACGCCTTGCAGAATTCCATGATGTTCAGGCCGCGCTGACCGAGGGCAGGACCCACCGGCGGCGACGGGTTGGCCTGACCGGCCTTGACCTGCAGCTTGATGTAACCAGTTACTTTCTTTGCCATTGGTTTTTCCTCGCGAGTTCAAGCGCCTTGCGGCTCCTCGCAGTACTTCGTCCCTGGATAGAGGAAGGCCCGCCGTCCTGCGGACCCCGGAAACACGGGCACGCCGAACCAAAAGGCTCCGGCGTGAACCGCGTAGTTTAGAGACTGATCAAGTTTTAAGCAAGCCCCATGCCTGGGGCTGCCCAATCGGGTCGATCAGGCTTTCTCGACCTGGCCGAACTCCAGCTCGACCGGGGTCGAGCGACCGAAAATGAGCACCGCAACGCGCAGGCGGCTCTTTTCGTAGTTGACTTCCTCGACCACGCCGTTGAAGTCGTTGAACGGGCCGTCGGTGACGCGAACCATCTCGCCCGGCTCGAACAGCACCTTCGGGCGGGGCTTCTCGACGCCCTCGCGGACGCGACTGAGAATGGCGTCGGCCTCGCTGTCGCGAATCGGCAGCGGGCGATCCGCCGTGCCACCGATGAAACCCATGACCTTCGGGGTTTCCTTGACCAGATGCCAGCACTCGTCGTCGATGCGCGGCGCCTTGCCCTCGGTGTCCGTCTCGATCTGCACGAGAACGTAGCCCGGGAAGAACTTGCGCTCGCTGCGGCGCTTCTGGCCGCTGCGCATCTCGATGACCTCTTCGGTCGGCACCAACACCTCGCCGAACTTCTCTTCCATGCCGGCGCGGCGGATACGCTCATCGAGCGAACGCTTCACCTGGTTTTCGAAGCCCGAATAGGCGTGCACCACATACCAACGCTTGCTCATGCCATCACCTCATGTACCCAGCTTGAGCAGCCAGTCGAGCACGACCGACTTCAGGATCAGGTCGATCAGGCCCAACAGCAGCGAAAGCACAATCACCACAACAATAATGATGCCGGTGGTCTTTAGCGTCTCGTCGCGGGTGGGCCAGACCACCTTGCGCAACTCAAACTGCGACTCGCCGAGGAAGGCGCGCACACGGCGGCCCGGGGCGGTAAAGGCACCGATGGCCAAAGCCACCACCAGCGCCGCCACCACGCCAAGCAGGAGGACGGACTGCGGGATGGAGCCGTCGCTGCCGAACCACGAGTAGGCAAAAATGCCAGCAGCCAGCACTAGCCCAGCCAGTACCAGCTTGCCGATATCGGCGACATTGACGCCCTTGGTCTGTTCTGCCTTCGTATTCATGCGCAGTGGTCGGATGAGAGAGGGCAACGACCGGATTACGGCCCGTATGCCACCCACCATCCGTCGTCGATCCTCGGGAAGATGGCACGCCAGGAGGGACTCGAACCCCCAACCTGCGGTTTTGGAGACCGCTGCTCTGCCAATTGAGCTACTGGCGTATTCGGAAATAGTGAAGCCGCTCGCCTTGCCGCCGCAAGGAGGCGCCCTTGGCGCCAACCCGGGTGGAGAGTCTTGACTACCCCGCCCCGGTTCCTTGCAGCCCGCAATGCGGGCGACTTCCCAGTCTACAGCTTACTTGATGACCTTGGCCACCACGCCGGCGCCGACGGTGCGGCCGCCTTCGCGGATGGCGAAACGCAGGCCTTCGTCCATCGCGATCGGGTGGATCAGGCTGACCACCATCTTCACGTTGTCGCCCGGCATCACCATTTCCACGCCTTCCGGCAGCGTCACCGCACCGGTCACGTCGGTGGTGCGGAAGTAGAACTGCGGGCGGTAGCCCTTGAAGAACGGGGTATGACGGCCACCCTCGTCCTTCGACAGCACGTACACTTCGGCTTCGAAGTCGGTGTGCGGGGTGATCGTGCCCGGCTTGGCCAGCACCTGGCCACGCTCCACGTCGTCGCGCTTGAGACCGCGCAGCAGCAGACCGGCGTTGTCGCCTGCCTGGCCCTGGTCCAGCAGCTTGCGGAACATTTCCACGCCCGTGACGGTGGTCTTCTGGGTCGGACGGATGCCGACCACTTCGATTTCGTCACCGACCTTGATCACGCCGCGCTCGATACGACCGGTCACCACGGTGCCGCGGCCGGAGATCGAGAACACGTCTTCCACCGGCATCAGGAACGGCTTGTCGATCGCACGCACCGGCTCGGGGATGTAGCTGTCCAGCGCGTCCACCAGGGCCACGATGGCCGGCACGCCGATCTCGCTCTGGTCGCCTTCCAGCGCCTTCAGCGCCGAACCCTTGATGATCGGGGTGTCGTCGCCCGGGAAGTCGTACTTGGAGAGCAGTTCGCGCACTTCCATCTCGACCAGCTCGAGCAGTTCGGCGTCGTCCACCATGTCGGCCTTGTTCAGGAACACGACGATGTACGGCACGCCCACCTGGCGCGACAGCAGGATGTGCTCACGCGTCTGCGGCATCGGGCCGTCAGCGGCCGAGCACACCAGGATCGCGCCGTCCATCTGCGCGGCACCCGTGATCATGTTCTTCACGTAGTCGGCATGGCCCGGGCAGTCCACGTGGGCGTAGTGACGGGTCGGCGATTCGTATTCGACGTGGGCGGTCGAGATCGTGATGCCGCGCGCCTTTTCTTCCGGCGCCGCGTCGATCGCGTCATATGCCTTGAACTCGCCACCGAATCGCTCGGCGCCGACCTTCGTCAGCGCGGCCGTCAGCGTCGTCTTGCCGTGGTCCACGTGACCAATCGTGCCGACGTTGACGTGCGGCTTGGTGCGTTCGAATTTACCCTTTGCCATACGCCTAAAACCCCGATGGAGTCAAATGATGAAAGTGGAAGCTGATACCCGCGGACCGCGGTGAGATGGTGCTCATGACTGGAATCGAACCAGCGACCTCTTCCTTACCAAGGAAGTGCTCTACCGACTGAGCTACATGAGCACGAAACACCTGAGACGACTTCAATGGAGCGGGAGACGGGAATCGAACCCGCACCATCAGCTTGGAAGGCTGAGGTTCTACCATTGAACTACTCCCGCCTGGTTGAATCAGCCTTTGCGGAAATCGTCTGGTGGAGGGAGGTGGATTCGAACCACCGAAGGCGTAAGCCAGCAGATTTACAGTCTGCCCCCGTTGGCCGCTTGGGTATCCCTCCAACAAAGAACGGCTATTGTGTGGATCGAGCCCTTGGCTGTCAACACCCGACGCGGAAAATTTCGGGGTTTTCGCGATAATTTTTTCGCCGCCGGCTAGATGCTCTGCGCCGCGCGCACGTCGACCAGCTGCTCCATCTCCTTGGACAGCTCCATCAGCTTCATGGCCTGCAACTGCAGTTGTCGCTCATTGTCGTCGCGCGGCTCCCAGGCCGGCACCGGCGTGGGCTTGCCGTCAGGCGCATCCAGCGCCACGAACACCATCACGCAGCTGGTGGCCAGGTGATGCTCGTCCTTGCGCAGGTCGCGCGCCAGCACGTCCACCGCCAGGTGCATGCTCGACCGCCCGGTGTGGATCACGCGGGCGCGCACGGTGACCAGGTCGCCGATCAGGATGGGCGCCACGAACTGGATGCCGCTGACCGCCGCCGTCACGCAGTAGGCGCCGCTCCATGCCACCGCGCAGGCATAGCCCGCCTGGTCGATCCACTTCATCACCATGCCGCCATGGACCTTGCCACCGAAATTGACGTCGGTCGGCTGGGCCAGGAAACGGAAGTTCACTTCGTGCTGCTTGCCGGGCATGGATCGGAGACTCCGAGGTGCGGAAAACCGCCATTATGCGCCGCGTCGCGCAGTCGCACATGGGTGACGCGAATCATGGGACACACGACTCCAGGGGCAGCCATCTACCCAATAGATCATGGGCGTGGCGACCACCTTGCCCGGCTTGCGCTGCGGATCGTCGTCCCGCACGAAGCCCAGGCGCTGATAGAACGGCATGGCGCCCCGGGACGCATTGAGCGTGAACACCTGCGTGCCGGCGCGACGCATGCAGTCGCGGCGCACCCGGCTCCACAGCCTTCGTCCAATGCCCTGCCCTTGATAGCGGGTGCCTACCAGGAACTGGGACACATGGCTGTCGTCACGCACCGCCGCAAGGCCTGCCAGCACGCCGTCGACGAAGGCCAGATGGATGCGCTGGCCGGCCCGGAGCCGCTCTCGGATGGCCGGTGTACTCAGCGTCTCCTCGAGTGCCCGCACGCCCTCCGGCGGTTGCTCGGCGACGATCCAGCGACGCACGACACGCCGGGCCAGCAAGGCTATGGCCGCCGCATCATCGACGTGCGCCAGTCGAAAGTGCAATTGACCCATGACGACATCTCAACATGGGCCCGCAAACGCCACAAGGCGGCTCAATGTGCGCCGGCGCCAGCGTCGGACTTGGCGGAAAACGGCGGCCGCGTGAGCCAGACGAACACGATCAAGCCCAGGAAGATCCAACCCAGCGCATGGAACAGCTCGTTGAAGGCAATCTGGTAGCTCTGCTGGGTGATCATGCCGTTGACGATGCCCTCCCCCATCAAGGCGTCGCCGCCGCCGAGCTGATTCACCGCGGCCATCGCGTCGTGGTTGTAGACGGTGACGTGCTCGGCCAGCTGCGCGTGATGCAGCACGGCGCGACGATCCCACAGGAAGGTGGTGAGCGAGGCGGAGAAGCTGCCACCCAGCGTGCGCAGGAAGGTGGCCAGTCCCGAGCCCGAGGCGATCTCGTTGCGATCCAGGTCCGACAACAGCACCACGGTGACCGGCATGAAGAACAGCGCCACGCCCACCCCCATCAGCGCCTGCATCATCGCGACGTGGAAGAAGTCGATCTCGAGATAGAAGTTCGAGCGCAGAAAACACGTCGCCCCCATCACCACGAACGCAATGGAGGCCAGCACGCGCAGGTCGAAACGCATCGCGTAACGCCCGACCAGGAAGGTCAACAGCACCGGCGCGACACCGATGGGCGCCGCGGCGAAGCCAGCCCAGGTGGCGGTGTAGCCCAGGTTGCGCTGCAACCACTGCGGCAGCAGCAGGTTGATGGCGAAATACGCCGAGTACGACAGCACCAGCGCCAGCGTGCCGAATTTGAAATTGCGATGCCGCAGCAGGCGCAGGTCCACGATGGGCTGCGCATCGGTCAACTCCCAGATCAGGAAGACGGCCAGGCTGATGGCCGAAACGATAGTGGTGACGATGATGAAGCTGGAGTGGAACCAGTCCTCGTCATTGCCCTTGTCGAGCATGATCTGCAGCGCCCCCACCCCGATGATCAGGGTGATCAAACCCACGTAATCGAAGCGCGGCCGCTCGATCACGTCGATGCGCCCCTTCATCTGCTGGGCCACCACCATGCTGGCGAAGATGCCCACCGGCACATTGATGAAGAAAATCCACGGCCACGAATAATTGTCGGTGATCCAGCCGCCCAGGATCGGCCCGGTGATCGGCGCCACCACCGCCACCATCGACAGGAGCGACAGCGCCATGCCGCGCTTTTGCGCCGGGTAGATACCGATCATCAGGCTCTGCGTGATCGGATACATCGGCCCCGCCACCGCACCCTGGATGGCGCGGAACGCGATCAGCATGCCCATGCTCTGCGAAACGCCACACAGGAACGAGGCCAGCACGAACAACAGCGTGCACCACACGAACAAGCGCACCTCGCCCACGCGCCGGCTGAGGAAGCCGGTCAATGGCAGGGAGATCGCCTGGCTGACCGCGAACGAGGTGATCACCCAGGTGCTCTGGTCGCTGCTGACGCCGAGATTGCCGGCGATGGTAGGCAGGGATACGTTGGCGATCGTCGTGTCCAGCACCTGCATGAAGGTGGCCAGCGACAGGCCGATGGTCGCCAGGACCATATTGGGTGGGCGAAACGGGGTAGTCATGGAAGCGCGGCGCCAGCAGGCCCACGAGCGGGCCTCATGGCCGCGCATTATTTATGTCATGTATATTATTGTCAAATAAACTATATGCATTCCAATGATTGACGTGCGAAGGTTAACTGCTCGCACCCAGTCAGAGACGCCCGTCGATGCCACACGATCTGCACTACGCCTTCACCGTCGCCCTGCAGCCCGCCCGCCAGGCCTGGCAACAGGCGGCCGGCATCGTCCTGGCCGATACCGGGCTGTCGGTCACACTGGCCACCCCGGTACTGCTCGTATCGCGGATGGGCGACGGCGTCTCCCAGCAGGTGCTGGCTGAGCGGATCGGCGTGCACCCGGCCGCCCTGGTGCGCACCCTGGACCAGGCCGAAAAAGCGCAATTGCTGGAACGACGCGTGGTGCCGGCCAACCGCCGGCAACGCGCGATCTACCTGCTGCCCGAAGGACAGCGACTCGCCGCCGCGATGGAGCTGGCGCTCAGGAAACTGCGTGCCGAAGTACTCAAGGACATCCCCGCCCAAGACCTGGAAACGGCCACCCGGGTGCTGCAGGCCTTCGAGGAACAGGCGCGCCGCCACACCGAACGCGAGCGCACCGGCAATCGTTGAGTCATGTGCGCGGGTGTCGACCACGCATCGCTACGATGGCCCGTATTCCGACACCGGTGCACCGCCACTTGAGGCCACCGCTGGAGACGAAATGGAGTCCCAGTTGGAGATCTGGGCGCTTCCTATTCGTTGTCCTGCTGAAGGGACATCGTGCAAGGTTGTAACCCGGACGATCATCACGCCATTGCGCCGCGTGCGGCTGTCACCGCACGGATGCTTGCAGGGCCATCGACCGCATGGCTAGATTGAGTCGTCCACAGGGGCTCGACATGATTCTGCGCAGCATCGCTTCGCGCCTATCCTTATGGGTCCTCGCAGGCTCGACGCTGGTGCTTGTCGTGGCCGGCCTGCTGCTTTTCCAGCGTGTGCGCGAGCAGATCCTTCGCCATGCCGAGGGTGAAGCCTCCGCCCTGGCCCAGGATGCCGGCAACCGCATCGGGCACCGCCTGGCGCGGGTGGCCGACACCACCAGAATCCTCGCCGCCGTGATCGGCCCGCGCCCGCGCGAGGCCCAGGACATGCTGAGCAGCGCGATATCCCGCAATGCCGACCTGGCCGGCCTGGCGGCCGTCTTCGTACCTGCCGCCGGCGGCGCCCAGGACGCACCCAATTCGCCGTTCGTGCGCCGGGAAGACAACGGCAGCCTGAGCGTTCGCGACATGCGCAAAGACCCCAGCCCGTACTGGGACAAACCCTGGTTCCAGGACGGCCTCGCCTGCGTCGACGGCTGCTGGCAGCAGCCGTTCTACTCGCAATCGCGCCATCGCCGGCTGGTCAACTACTCGGTGGCGATCATGCAGGGCGGACATGCCATCGGCCTGGTCAATGCCGATGTCACGCTCGACTGGCTCGGCAGCGTGCTGCAGTCCCTCAACAAACCGGTCGGCGCCTATGCGTTCCTGCTGGACGGGGACGGCCGCTACCTCGCCCACGACAATCCTTCGCTGGTCGACCAACCTGGCGTGCCGGCCCTGCTGCAGGCACTGGCCCGCCATCAGGCCGCGTCGCTGCGCCTGGAGGACGACCAGTATCCGCAACCCGTGCGGATCTACGCCGTACCCATCGACGGCACGCACTGGCAGTTCGGCCTGGCGATTCCGGAAGACATGATCTACGCCGACGTGCGCCACGCCTTTCTCGACGGGCTGGTGCTGGGGCTGCTGGCCCTGCTGGCCCTCACCGTACTCACCCTGGTGATCGTGCGGCGCACGATGAACCCGCTCGCCACGCTGACCGCGCGGGCGGAGGAAGTGGCCCGCGGCGCCCTGAGCTTCGAATTGCCTCCGGCCCGCCGCCCCGACGAGATCGGCCGGCTGACGCAGGCATTCGATCGCATGCGCACCGAACTGGCAGAGCACCTCGCCGAGCTCACCCGCACGACGCGCGAACAACAGCGCCTCAGCAGCGAGCTGGAAATCGCCCACCAGATCCAGACGGCCCTGCTGCCCGGCGAGCATTACCAGGACGCGCGCTGCGAGAATTTCGAACTGCACGCGCTGCTGCGCCCGGCGCGCGCCGTCGGCGGCGACCTGTACGGCTATTTCATGCTCGGCGACCGGCGCTTCTGCGTGATGGTGGGCGACGTGTCCGACAAGGGCATCCCGGCCGCCCTGTTCATGGCGCGCACGATCACCCTGGCCAAGGCGCTGGCGTCGCGCGCGCGTTCCCCGCAGCAATTGCTGGCCCTGCTCAACCGCGAACTGTGCCGCCACAACGACAGCTGCATGTTCGTCACCCTGCTGTGCGGCATGCTCGATACGCATACCGGCGAACTGCTGCTGGCCAGCGCCGGCCACGAACCGCCGGTGCTGTGCGCCCCCACGGCCGCGCCGCGCCTGCTCGAACTCGACACCGGCACGGCGCTGGGCCTGGATGAAGACGCCACATACCCGGCCCACGTCCTGCGCCTGCGGCCCGACGAAACCCTGCTGATGTACACCGACGGCATCACCGAAGCGGGCGACCTCGCCCAGCGGATGTACGGCCAGCAGCGCATGCTCGCGTGCCTGGCGCAGCCGGCGCCCCACGGCGCCGCCGAACTGGCCGGGCGGCTGCTTGCCGACGTGGACGATTTCGCCGCCGGCGCCGGCCAGACCGACGACATCACCGTGCTCGCACTGCACTGGCATCATGCCAGCCACGACGTGGAGGGACCCATGCTGGACCTGACCGCCACCGCCACCATGAACGACGTCTTCGAGGCGCTCGACCGATGCGAAGCCTCATTGCTCGAGAACGGCGTGCTGCCCACCGTGCGCGAGGACGTTCGACTGGTGCTGGAGGAATTGCTGGTGAACATGGTGCAGCACGGCCGCACCGCCACGGCCGGCGGCACCATCGACCTGCGCATGCAGCTGACCGACGGGGCGATCCTCATCGAGCTGCACCACGACGGCCAGCCGTTCGATCCGCTGCAGGCCCCGCCTCCTGTATTGACCGGCGACCTGGCCGACCAGGAGGACATCGGCGGCTTCGGCATTCACCTGGTGCGCGCCATGGCCAACGACCTCAGCTACAGCCACGACGAACACGGTAACCATCTGCAGCTACGCTTCATCCATCCCACGCGCACGGAGCCCGAGCATGACGTTCAGCCTTAGCATCGAAAGCGCACTGCCCGAACGCACCACCGTGCAACTCCATGGCCGGCTCGATGCGCTCACCTTCGGCGAATTCGACGACGCGATACAGCCGCTGCTGTCCCGGATGGCGGACGCGGGCACCATGGTGCTGGACCTTTCCGCGCTCGAGTACATCAGCAGCGCCGGCCTGCGCAGCATCGCCAAGATCCGCAAGCACATGCGCGGCCACGGCGGACGGACCCTGCTGGTGAATCCGCAGCCCCAGGTGCACAAGGTATTCGACATCGTCAAGGCGGTGCCGGTGAATGAAGTCTTCGCCAGCACCCGCGAGCTGGACGACTATCTCGACCGCATCCAGCGTCGCATCGTGGACGGCGCCGAAGGCGAGGACTGAATCCGGATCGGCAAGCGGAGCCGCGCAGGGCGTCCGCTTGCCACGATCCGGAGATCGATCAGACGTTGAACAGGAAGTGCAGCACGTCGCCATCCTTGACGACGTAGTCCTTGCCTTCCTTGCGCAGGCGACCGGCCGCGGCGGCGCCGGACTCGCCCTTGTACTGGATGAAGTCGTCGTAGGAGACGGTTTCGGCGCGGATGAAGCCGCGCTCGAAGTCGGTGTGGATCACGCCCGCCGCCTGCGGCGCGGTGAAGCCGCGCTTGATGGTCCAGGCGCGCACTTCCTTCACGCCGGCGGTGAAGTAGGTCTGCAGGTCGAGCAGCTTGTAGGCCGCGCGGATCACGCGATTGAGGCCCGGCTCTTCGAGACCGAGATCCTTGAGGAACTCGTCGCGGTCGGCATCCTCGAGCTGCGAAAGCTCCTCTTCGATGGCGGCGCACACCGGCACCACCTCGGCGCCCTCGGTCACCGCGCGGGCACGCACGGCATCCAGGTGCGGGTTGTTCTCGAAGCCGTCCTCGCGCACATTGGCGATGTACATCAGCGGCTTGAGCGTGAGCAGGAACAGGTCGCGCACCAGCGCCTTTTCCTCGTCGTCCAGGCCCAGGCTGCGGGCGGACTTGCCCTCGTTGAGGCCGGCGGCAAGCTTCTGCAGCACCGGCTTCCGGGCCAGCGCGTCCTTGTCGTTGGCCTTGGCCGCGCGCTCGGCGCGGTTCAATGCCTTCTCGACGGAATCCAGGTCGGCCAGCGCCAGCTCGGTATCGATGGTCTCGATATCGGCGATCGGGTCGACCTTGCCGGCCACGTGAACGATGTCGCCATGCTCGAAGCAGCGCACCACGTGGGCGATCGCGTCCACCTCACGGATGTGCGCAAGGAACTTGTTGCCCAGGCCCTCGCCCTTCGACGCACCGGCCACCAGGCCGGCGATGTCGACGAATTCCACCGCCGTCGGCACCGTCTTTTGCGGCTTGACGATCTCCGACAGCGCCTGCATGCGCGGGTCCGGCACCGGCACCACGCCCACGTTCGGCTCGATGGTGCAGAACGGGAAGTTGGCCGCGGCGATGCCCGCCTTGGTCAGCGCGTTGAACAGGGTGGACTTGCCGACGTTAGGCAGGCCGACGATGCCGCATTTGATGCCCATGTTTAATCCGTGAAGTCGGCGCTTTCAGCGCCTGCAAAGAGTGAATGGTAAAGGGAAAGCGCAGCGCGTGGGCGCCGATCCCCATGGACGCAACGCGACCTTGCAGCGCGCGGCCTGGCTCACGCGCTCGGCGTGTGGAGCTTCTGCATGGCCTTGTCGAACTGGCCGTCAACCGCCAACGGCAGCACATCGAGTGCGCGGGCGATGCCATCGAGGATCGCCTCCTCGTCCTTCGCGGACGGGCGGCCGAGCACCCATGGCGTCACCTTGTCCTTGTGGCCGGGATGACCGATGCCGACGCGCAGGCGATGGAATTTCGCGTGTCCCAGATGCGCCACGATGTCGCGCAGGCCGTTCTGTCCGCCATGGCCGCCGTCGAACTTCAGGCGCACGGTGCCGGCATCCAGATCCAGCTCGTCATGCGCCACCAGGCACTCTTCCGGCTCGATCTTGTAGTAGCGCAGCGCCGAAACCACGGCGATGCCGCTCTTGTTCATGAAGGTGGAGGGCTTGAGCAGCCACACCGACTGGCCGCCGATGCGAACCTTGCAGGTTTCGCCATGCAGCTTGCCGTCGAAACCGAAGCGCTCGCCCTGCCCTGACGCCAGGGCATCAACAAACCAGAACCCGGCGTTGTGCCGGGTTCGGAGGTATTCGGCACCGGGGTTGCCCAGGCCGACGATAAGGCGCAGTCCCGCCATAAGCGCGCAAGCACACTGACGGACCGCCCCCGGGTGGGTGCGGTCCGCAGCGACTTACTTCTTGGGCGCCTCGGGTGCCGGGGCTGCCTCGCCCTCGGCCGGAGCGGCGTCGACTTCTTCCTTCACCGTGTTGGCGGTGACGATGGCGGTGTCGTGGTCCGCACCCAGGTGCAGCGCAACGATCTCCACGCCGGCCGGCAGCTTGAGCTGCGACAGGTGGATGATGTCGCCCGGCTTCAGGTCGACCAGATCCAGTGCGATGAACTCCGGCAGGTCCTTCGGCAGGCAGGAGATTTCCACTTCGGTCAGGTTGTGCGAGATCACCACGCCAGCGGTCTTGGCGGCCGGCGACTTCTCCTGGTTGAGGAAGTGCAGCGGGACGTTGACGCGGACAGCCGCGTTCTCGTCGATGCGCAGGAAGTCCATGTGCAGCATCTGCAGCTTGAACGGATGCTTCTGCCAGTCACGCACCAGCACCTTCTGCACCTTGCCGTCGACGTTCAGGTCGAGCACGGACGAGAAGAACCACTCGTGCTTGGCGGCGAGCAGGATGGTGTTGTGCTCGATCTGGATGCTCTCCGGAGCCTGGCCGGCGCCGTAGACAACAGCAGGCACGAAGCCGGCATGACGCAGGCGGCGGCTCGCACCTTTCCCCTCGTCCTTGCGGCTCTGAGCCTTGATTTCGTGAGTCGTAGCCATGTTGGTATTGCCTTTGAGTAGTGAGCTGCCTCGCGGCAGTCAGGTGACTCCCCCGCGACCAGAGGAGTCATACAACAGCGACGGACACCATGCCCGCCGCGATGAAATCAGTCGATGTACAACGAGCTCACCGACTCGCCAAAGGCGATGCGGCGGATCGTTTCCGCCAGCAGCTCGGCGACCGAGAGCTGGCGGATCTTGGCGCAGGCAGCCACTTCCGGGCGCAGCGGCAAGGTGTTGGTGACCACCAGCTGGTCGAGCTGGGAGCCTTCGATATTGCGGATGGCCGCGCCCGACAGCACCGGGTGCACGCAGTAGGCCACTACCTTGCGGGCGCCGCGCTCCTTCAGGGCCGCCGCCGCCGCGCAAAGCGTGCCGGCGGTGTCGACGATGTCGTCCACCAGCACGCAGGTCTTGCCGTCCACGTCGCCGATGATGTTCATCACCGTGGCGACGTTGGCCTTCGGGCGGCGCTTGTCGATGATGGCCAGATCGGCGTCATCGAGGCGCTTGGCCATGGCACGGGCGCGCACCACGCCACCGACGTCCGGGCTGACCACGATCAGGTCGTCCATGCTGTGGTTGCGCCAGATGTCCGCCAGCAGCACCGGCGAGGCATACACGTTGTCCACCGGGATATCGAAGAAGCCCTGGATCTGGTCGGCGTGCAGGTCGACCGTGAGCACGCGGTCGACACCGGCGGTGCCGATCAGCTTGGCCGCCAGCTTGGCCGTGATCGGCACGCGCGCCGAACGCGGGCGGCGGTCCTGGCGGGCGTAGCCGAAGTACGGCATCACCGCGGTGACGCTGGCGGCCGAGGCGCGCTTGAGCGCATCGACCAGGGTCAGCAGCTCGAACAGGTTTTCCGCGCTCGGCGCACCGGTGGGCTGCAACACGAACACTTCCTGGCGACGGACGTTTTCCTCGATCTCGATCTGGGTTTCGCCGTCGCTGAAACGGCCGACCAGGGCCTTGCCCAGCGGCACGCCCAGGCGCTGGGCGACATCCTCGGCGAGCGCGCGGTGCGCGTTGCCGGTGAAGAGCATCGGACCGGAGGTGTCGACAGTCATCTTTATTGAACCTGAGCCATTGTGTGGAATGGCTGGGGCGGCAGGATTCGAACCTGCGCATGCGGGAATCAAAATCCCGTGCCTTAACCAGCTTGGCGACGCCCCAGTATCACTGGAATTGATGTTGCTACCGGCCTGCCCCAGCGGCACCGCGATGGCGCGCCAGGGCAAGCTGCAGCGGAGAAGTATCCACACCCATGGCCACATGAGCCGTGAACCGGGCAGGACACCGTTCCGCTATGGCCTCGGCGCGTTCTGGCGACTCCGTCTCCAGGAACACACACGCACCGCTGCCAGAAAGCTTCGCCCGGCCGAAGCCGCCGAGCCAGTCCAGCGCCGCGGCAACGCGCGGATGTCGCGCGCGAACCACCGCCACGAACGCGTTCTCGACCGTTTCGCCCGAAGCAAAGGATGAAATTGTGGCGGGCGGGGCATTTCGTGTCAATTCAGACGCTTGAAAAAGTGCCGCGGTGGGCACGTGTTCGTGGGGGTCGAGCACCACATACCAGCGCCGGGGAAGGCTCAATGGGGTGAGTTTTTCGCCCACGCCCTCGGCCCAGGCCGAGCGGCCACGCACGAACACCGGCACATCGGCACCCAGCTGGCGACCCAGCTCGGCCAGCGCGTCCTCGTCCAGCCCCGCGCCCCACAACCGGTTCAGCGCCACCAGCACCGTGGCGGCGTCCGAACTGCCGCCGCCCAGGCCGCCGCCCATGGGGATGCGCTTGTCCACCTCGATATCGGCCCCCAGGCCGCCGGGAGCGTGGGGTTGCAGCAGGCGGGCGGCGCGCACCACCAGGTCGGTGTCGGCCGGCACGCCGGGAACGTCGGTGAGGCGATGGATCTCGCCATCGCGGCGCACGCGCAGACGGATCTCATCGCCCCAGTCGAGCAGCCGGAACACCGTCTGCAGCTCGTGGTAGCCATCGGCTCGCCGGCCGGTGATACGCAGAAACAGGTTCAGCTTGGCCGGTGCCGGCCAGGCGGTCCAGTCGGTCGCGTCGGGTGACGCCAGCGGACGGCTCATGAACACGCGCAGATCCTCGGGAAAGCCGTTCTCGCGATCCCGCTCGCGGGCAAAGGCCAGCTCGGGGCTGTTCTTGTCGACGATGACAAATCCGTGTTTGGCGTAGAACGGCGCGTTCCAGGGCACATCCGCCAGCGTGCCCAGGTCCACCCGGTGGTAACCGGCCATGCGGGCCCAGGCGCAGGCGTGTTCCAGCAGGGCCGCTCCGATGCCGCGCTGCCCATGCGAGGGCAGCACATCCATCTCGGCCACGCCGATGGCCGCGCCGCCCTCTTCCGTATCCAGCCACACAAAGCCAACCGGCTCGCCCGAACCGATAACCGCAACCCAGACCAGCCCGCGGGCGATCGCTTCGCGCAGCACCTCCGGAGGCACCGACACGCGCCGGTAGGAGGACCAGGCGCGATGGCCACGGAACAGCTCCACCGCGGCGCGCTCGATGGCGCACAGGGCGTCGACCTGATCGGGGCGGGCGCGTTCGATGTGGTAGGTCATGGAGCTCCCGGTCTTTTACTTCCTCTCCCCGCTGGGGAGAGGATTAGAGGTGAGGGGCGGGTGCTCGCGGCAGGGCGGCTACGGAGCACGCTCCAATAAAGCGCCATCGCAAGATTGGCCCCGCACCCTACCCTCTCCCCAAGGGGAAAGGGAATGTCACGGCGTTACTGCTGGATGTTCCAGGACTCCACCGACAGGCGCACCTTGTACGGCGGATTTTCGGCGAACACCTTGGACGGCACGGCCGGCTCGCGCGTGGTGTCCCAGGCCGGGTACGAAACGGTCCAGCCGCCCTGCACCATCTGCAACGGCAGGCCATCGTCACCGAACTTGAAGTCGGCCGGGCCAGCCTCGGAGCGCAAGCCCAGCACCCAGGCACGCAGGTCGCGGAACGGCAAATGCCAGCCCAGTGCGTTCTCCACCAGCGTCTCCGGGTCCTGGCCGCGCTGCGGACCGCCATCGAGCCCTTCCAGCAGAGCGCCATCCGGGGTGACGCTGAGGCGGAAGCTCTTGCTGCCCACCGGGCCGCGCACCACGAAATCGTAGCTGTTGCCGTTCTGGGTCCAGATCAACGTGCCGCTGCCGCCCTCCGACTTGCCGTTGACGGGACCGGACACGCCGATCTTGCCCTGCAGCACCCAATGGTCGGTCTTGGCAAGCAGGTGTTCGCGGGCGCGCTGCTGGTCGAGCAAGGCGGCGAAATCAGCCTTGGGGGCCGGCGGACGCACCGTTTCCTTGTGCACACAGGCGGCTAGCAGCAGCGGCAAGGCTACCGCGATCAATCGAATGGGAAGCTTCATGGATTAAGGCGCTTGAGGGTGTTGTGGAGGCTGGTGCTCTGCGGGTCGATCTTACGCACTTCGTCAAACACGCGCCGCGCGTCCTGCTGCCGGCCCTGTTTCCACAGCACTTCGCCCAGGTGCACGCCGACATCGGCGTCCTTGTGCGCCATCCAGGCACCGCGCAAGGTCTGCTCGGCCTGGTCGAGGTGGCCCAGGCGGTATTGCAGCCAGCCCCAGGAATCCTGGATGGCCGGATCGTCCGGCCGCGCCGCGCGGGCGGCCTCGATCAGCCGCTGCGCCTCGGGCAGGTCGCGGTTGGCGTCGGCCAGCGTGTAGCCGAGCGCATTGCTGGCGTCGGTGTCATCCGGCTTGAGCGCCAGCAGGCGGCGGAAGTCATTCACCGCCTGATCGGTCTTGCCTTCTTCGGCATAGGCCAGGCCGCGACCGTACAGCAGGCCCGGATCGTCGGGCGTTATCTGCAGGGCGCGGCTGAAGGCGCGCTCGGCCTGCGCGTACTGCTGGTCGTTCATGTAGAGCTCGGCGTCCACCTCGTAGGCACGGCGCAGCATGGTCGGCTGGTCGAGATAGTCGGTCTGCATCTGCGCCAGCTGTTCGTGCGCCTCGGCGCTGCGGCCAAGATCCTGCATCAGCACCGCGCTGCGCAGGTCGGCGTCGAACGCATGGTCGTCGTCATCGGGAACCTGGTCGTACCACTTCAGCGCTTCTTCCTTGCGATCGAGCATCTCGGCCAGTTGGCCCAGCAGGTAGGCACTGTTCTGGCGAACGTCCTCGGGCGAGCGCTGCAACTGGGTGTACAGGCGATTGATGGTCTTGGTGTCGTTGCTGCGGGCGGCCAGGGCGGCGCGCATCGCATAGGTGTCGGTGTCCTGCGGACCGCTGTCCAGCAGGCGCGCGGCGCCTGCGTAATCGCCGTTCTGGCCCAGCAAGGTGGCATAGGCCAGGCGCAGGTGGGTGTTCTTGGGATCCTTGGCCAGCGCCTTGTCGAACAACGCCTTGGCGCCTGCCTTGTCGCCGTCGCGGTACTTCATCTGCGCCAGCCAGGCATAGGTTTCCCCACTGCCGAAGCGCTTCGCGGCGGCATCGGCGATCTGCAGGGCATAGGCGTGGCGACCCAGCTTGTCGCCCAGCTCACTCATCGCCAGCCAGGCCTGCGGGTCGGCGGGCAGCCGTTGCGGGGTGGCCACGGCCTCCAGCAGCTGGGCTGCCTGGGCGGCGTCGCGGCTGCCCACGAGGACGCGGCCAAACTGGCGCCAGGCATCCGGGTCACCCGTGGCCACCAGCAGCTCAAGCTGCCGGCGCGCTTCGTCGGTATTGCCCTGGCTCAGTGCCAGCTGGGCCCGCGCCTGGGCCAGCGGCCCGGGCTTGGCGCCCAGCGCCGCCCAGCGCGCAATGGCCGCTTGCGCGCCTGGCGTATCGCGCACGGCAATGGCCAGGGCGGCAGCCTGTTCGGCCACATCGGGATCATTGGACAGCACCATGGCCCGGCCGAAGGCCGCCGAGGCGCCATTGAGATCGGTACGGGTGAGCGCCATCTCGCCAGCCAGCAGCTGGGCGATCAGGTCGTGATCCTCGTCCGGCGTGGCCACCACCATATGCGCCAACGGCTGGGTGGACGCGGACGACTCGCGGCCCGGCCGGCCGGGTGCCATGGCGCAGCCCGCCAGGACCAGCACCGCCATGCCGCTCGCCGCAAAATGCCGCAGTTGCTTGAACTTGGACCACCTGCTCAGCACACTATTCTCCGCTCATCCGTCTGTGTCGGCCGCCGCCACTTTTAGAACGGCCGGTGCTATAGCCTAGTTTACGCCGCCGGATGCCTCCCGCCCCGACACCCCACACCATGACGCTGATCGCCCTAGGGCTCAATCACCTCACCGCGCCGGTCAACCTGCGCGAGCAAGTGGCATTCGATGCGGAGTCGACCGCCGCCGCCCTGCAGGCGCTTGCCCGCGAACCGGGTGTGGAGGAGGCAATGATCCTCTCCACCTGCAACCGTACCGAACTTTATGTGAGCGTCACGGCAGGGGCCGAGGGCGTGCCACAGGCGTGGCTCAGCCGCCACCATCGACTGACGGCGGGCAAGCTCGACGAGTTCCTGTATCGGCACGATGAAGACGCGGCCGTTCGCCACATGTTCCGCGTCGCCACCGGGCTGGACTCGATGGTGCTGGGCGAGCCGCAGATCCTCGGCCAGGTCAAGGACGCCTACCAGCAGGCGCGCGACGCGCAGGCGCTGCGCGCGCCCATGGAGCGCCTGCTGCAGCACACCTTTGCCGTGGCCAAGCGCGTGCGCACCGATACCCGCATCGGCGCCCACACCGTCTCGGTGGCCTTCACCGCGGTGCGGCTGGCCGAACAGGTGTTTGCCGACCTGCGCCAGGCCTGCGTGCTGCTGATCGGCGCGGGCGACACCATCGAGCTGGCCGCGCGCCACCTGGTCGACAAGCAGGTACGCCGGCTCATCGTGGCCAACCGCACGCTGGAAAACGCGCAGGAACTGGCCAGCCGCCACGGCGGCTACGCCATCTCGCTGGCCGACCTTCCCCAGCACCTGGCCGATGCCGATATCGTCATCAGCTCCACCGCGGCGCGCCAGCCGGTGGTGACCCATGCGATGGTCGAGAGGGCCATCGCCGCGCGGCGGCGCAAGCCGATGTTCATGGTGGACATCGCGGTGCCGCGCGACATCGAGCCGTCGGTGGGCGCGCTGGGCGACGTGTTCCTCTACGGCATCGACGACCTGCGCCAGGTCATCGACGACAACCGCCGCTCGCGCGAAGCCGCTGCTCGCGAGGCCGATGCCATCATCGACCTTCAGGTCGAACGCTACATGGCCTGGCGTCGCGCGCTCACCCTGCGCAACCCGGCGCTGGACATGCGCCAGCACGCCGAGATCTATCGCGACGAGGTGCTGGAGAAGGCCCGCGCCATGATCGCGCGCGGCAAGTCGCCGGACGAGGCACTGGCCTACCTGGCCAATACGCTCACCAACAAGCTGTTGCACCACCCCAGCGCCCGGCTGCGCGAGGCGGCCTTGAGCGGCGACATGGACCTGCTGCACGCGGCGGGCCGGCTCTATGGCCTGGGCGAGACGGCGCCGGAAACGCGGGACGATTAGCCGGGCGTCACTGCCCGTATTCCCGCAGCTGCGGTACCCTCTGCCGTTTGCGCCGCACGCTAGAGCGTGAGCGCACGGGCTTTCGCCCCCACCCCGACTCTCGCCATCCCATGACTCCCTCGATCCGCCGCAAGCTCGAATCCCTCGCCGAACGTCATGAGGAAATCGGCCTGCTGCTGGCGCAGCCCGACGTGCTCGCCGACAACCACCGCTTTCGCGAGCTGTCGCGCGAATATGCGCAGCTGGAACCCGTGGCCGCCTCGCTGCACGAGCACGACCAGGCCGAACGCGAGCTGGCCGAAACCCGCGCCATGCTGGACGACCCCGAGCTGCGCGAGATGGCGCGCGACGATATCGGCCGGCTCGAAGCACGGCTCACCGCGCTCGACGACGAGCTGCAGATCCTGCTGCTGCCCAAGGACCCGCGCGACGAAGCCAACCTGTACCTGGAAGTGCGCGCCGGCACCGGCGGCGACGAAGCCGCCATCTTCGCCGGCGACCTGTTCCGCATGTACGCACGCTACGCCGAGCGCCGCCGCTGGCACGTCGAGGTGCTCAGCGAAAACCCCGGCGAACATGGCGGCTACAAGGAAATCGTGGCGCGCATCGAAGGCAAGGGCGCGTATTCGCGCCTGAAGTTCGAGTCGGGCACGCATCGCGTGCAGCGCGTGCCGGAAACCGAATCGCAGGGGCGCATCCACACTTCGGCGGCGACCGTGGCGATCCTGCCCGAGATGGACGAGATCGACGACATCGAGATCAACCCCGCCGACCTCAAGACCGACACGTTCCGCGCCTCGGGCGCGGGCGGCCAGCACGTCAACAAGACCGACTCGGCCATCCGCATCACCCACCTGCCCACCGGCATCGTGGTCGAGTGCCAGGACGAGCGCAGCCAGCACAAGAACCGCGCCCGCGCGCTGAGCCTGCTCAAGGCGCGCCTGCTGGACGACGAACGCAGCAGGCAGGCCGCGGCACAGGCCGAGTCGCGGCGCCTGCAGGTGGGCTCGGGCGACCGCAGCCAGCGCATCCGCACCTACAACTTCCCGCAGGGACGCATCACCGACCATCGCGTCAACCTCACGCTGTACCGGCTGCCGGAAGTGCTGCAGGGCGACCTGGACGAGCTGGTCGATACGCTCACGCGCGAGCACCAGGCCGACGAACTGAAGGCGCTCACGTCCAGCTAGTTCCTGGGCGCAAGTTCGTGCCCATCCGCCCTACGGATTGGCAGCAACGGCTCCCTGCGTTAGTTTGCGCGGATGACCGACCTCTTTTCCCCCTCCGCGCAGGTACTGGCGCAACAGATCGTGGACCAGTTCGAGCGCGGTGCGTACAGCGACGCCGAACAGGCCGCCGCCCAGGCACGCCTTGAATATCCCGAAGACGCCGAGCTGGCACGCCTGCAAGGCATCGCGCTGATCCAGCTGCAACGACATGACGACGCGTATCGCGTGCTCGAGCAGGCCGAACAGCTGGCGCCGCAGAGCATCGAGGTGCAATGCAACCTGGGCAGCGCGCAGCTCAATCGTGGCGACGCCGACGGTGCCATCGAACGCCTGCGCGCCGCCCTGCGCATGGCGCCCGGGCACCCCGCCGTGCTGCTGGCCCTGGGCAATGCGCTGATGGCGGCCGCGCGCTACCAGCACGCCCGCGAGTCGTATGCCATGGCCACGCATGGCGCCCCCGAGCATCCGGGCCTGCGCCTCAACCTGGCCGCGGCCGAGATGGAATTGGGCAACGTCGACCGCGCCCAACTGCATACCGACGAAGCGCTGCAGCTGCATCCGCGCTTCGATGCCGCCTACGCCTTGCGCGGACGCATCCTGCAGTCCCTGGGCAAGCCCGGCGAGGCCAGCGAGGCATGGCTGCTGGCCGAACGACTGGTGCCGCAAAACCCTCGCTACCCCTTTGCGGCGGGACAGGCGCTGGAAGACGCCGGCAAGATCACCGCTGCCGCCGACGCCTATGCGCGCGCGCTCCGCCTCGATCCGGCCTATGGCCAGGCCCTCTCCCAGCTTTTGTTCGTGCGCCGCCGCCTGTGCGACTGGCGCGAGCTGGACGCGCTCAGCGCGCAGCTGCAGCAGGCCATCGCCGACGGCCATAGCGTGGTCAGCCCGTTCGTGACACTGGCCGAGGATGTCGACGCGGCCATGCAGCTGCGCTGCGCCACCACCTACGCGACGTCGATCGAGTCGCAGGTGGCGCCATTGCGCAAGCAGCTGGCATTCACCCATGGCAAGCCCGCCGCGGACGCGCCGATCCGCGCCGGTTTCGTGGCCGACGGCTTCAACGAACACGCCACCGGCCTGTTGGTGGTGGCGATGTTCGAGGCACTCGCCGGCAAGGGCCTGGAGCTGCACCTGTTTGCCACCACGCCGGACGATGGCGGCCCGATCCGTCGCCGCCTGGCCGCGGCCACCACGCTGCACGATGTCTCCGCGCTCAACCACGCACAGATCGCGCAGCGCATCCACGAAGCCGGCATCGAGATCCTGTTCGACCTCAATGGCTACTCGGGCAGGGACAACGGCGAGCTGTTCGCGCTGCGCCCGGCCCCGGTACAGGTGAACTGGCTGGCCTACCCGGGCTCGACCGGCGCGCCGTGGATGGACTACCTGCTGGCCGATGCCGTGGTGCTGCCCGACAGCCTGCGCGGCGAAGTCAGCGAAAAGCTGCTGCGCCTGCCGCGCTGCTATCAGCCCAACGACCCGACCCGCGTGGTGTCCGAGCCGCCGTCGCGCGCCGATTGCGGCCTGCCCGCCGAAGGCACCGTGTTCGCCTGCTTCAACAACAGCTACAAGATCAACCCCGCCGCGTTCGCGCGCTTGATGTTGATCCTGCAGCAGGTGCCCGACAGCGTGCTGTGGTTGCTGAGCGGACCGGAAGGCGCCGATGATCGCCTGCGCCATGCCGCCAGCGCGGCGGGCATGGCGCCGGAGCGACTGGTGTTCCTGCCGCGCCTGCCGCATGCGGACTACCTGGCGCGCTACAAGCACGCCGACCTGTTCCTGGACACGCTGCCCTACAACGCGCACACCACCGCCTCCGACGCCCTGTGGGCCGGTTGCCCGGTGCTCACCTGCACCGGTCGCACGTTTGCCGGACGCGTCGCCACCAGCCTGCTGCAGCAGTTGGGCCTGCCGGAACTGGCCTGCGAGGACGAGGAAGCCTTCATCGCCATGGCCACGCAGCTGGGCAACGACCGCGATGCGCTCCACACGTTGCGCAATCACCTTGCCCAGCAAGGTGCGCAGAGCACGCTGTTCGACATGCAAGGCTATGCCGCCGACTTCCAGCGCGCGGTGCAGGCGATGAGCGCGCGCTACCGCATCGGCCGCAAGCCCAAAGACCTGGATATCTAGTCCAAAGGACCCCCCATGGCCAAGAAAAGCAAGCTTTACCGCCGCGAGATGGAAGGGCTGCAGCTGGAACTGGCCGAGTTGAACCAATGGCTGCAGCGCAGCCACCATCGACTGGTGGTGATCTTCGAGGGCCGCGATGCCGCCGGCAAGGGCGGCACCATCAAGGCCATCACCGCGTCGATGGATACGCAAGGCTACCGTATCGCCGCGCTGCCCAAACCCAACGAGCAGGAAGCCTCGCAGTGGTATTTCCAGCGCTACGTATCGCATCTGCCCAGCGCGGGTGAGATCGTGTTGTTCGACCGCAGCTGGTACAACCGCGCGGTGGTCGAGCCGGCGATGGGCTTCTGCACCAAGGCGCAGTACAAGGCGTTCATGGCCGCGGTGCCGGCCTTCGAAAAACTGCTGACCGACGACGGCATCATCCTGCTCAAGTACTGGCTGGCGGTGGACCAGGAGCAGCAGGAGGAACGCTTCGCCGAACGCGCCAAGGATCCGTTGAAGCGCTGGAAGCTTTCGCCCAACGACCTCGCCTCGCGCGAGAAGTACGCGGAGATGGGCAAGTTGCGCGACGTGATGATCGAGCGCACCCATCGCCCCCATGCGCCGTGGTTCGTGGTCGACTTCAACGACCAGAAGCGTGGGCGGGTCAACCTGATCCGGCACCTGCTGCAGCAAGTACCGCGACACGATGAAACCATTCCCGAGCCCAAGCTGCCCAAGCTCAAGAGCAAGCCGCGGACCGAGCATGTCACCAGCAAGGCATTGTGGGTGCCCGACACCTGCGGCAACTGATGCGCTTCGCCCGCAGCCTGTCTGGCCGGCCGATTCAGCCGGTCAGGAATCCTTTCACATCCGGCGCTGCGCAAGCCTCGCGCGCCACGGCATCCACGCGGGCAGCGGCCGGCCCCTGCCACAACCAGCGTTCCAGCGCCTCAAGCGCCTCAGTGGAACCGCTGGCGACCACTTCCACGCGGCCGTCCGGCAAATTCCTCGCATAACCGGAAAGCCCCAGCGCCAGCGCGCGTTCCCGGGCGCTGCCACGATAGAACACGCCCTGTACCCTGCCGCTGACCAGGAAACGCGCCGCCGCCATCGCTACTTGCCCAAGCCGATGGCCTGGCCGAGGGACGTTTCGTTCACGGTGCCCACGAAGCGCTTGGCCACCTTGCCGTCGGGGCCGATCAACCACGTAGTGGGCAGGCCGCGAGGTTCGTCGAAATCCTTCAGCGGCTTGTCCAAGGTGACCTGCGCCACCGGATAGCTCACCGGGTGCTTGGCCAGGAAAGCCTGGATATCGGCCTTGTCGCTATCATCGTAGGCCAGGCCGATGGCGGCGACCTTGTCCCGGTGCGCGCTGACGAACCGGGAGATGTCGGGCATTTCCTTGATGCACGGCACGCACCACGTCGCCCAATAGTTGACGATCACCCACTTGCCGCGTTGCGCCGCCAGATCGAAAGGCTTGCCGTCGAGCGTGGTGACCTTGATGGAAGGCTGTTGCGGCATCGCAGCCTGCACCGTGCCGGCCAAGCCAAGGGCCAGGCCCAACGCGGCAAGCGACTTCAACCATGTCATAGACGAATATCCTCGGAGGTCTGGGTGGCCGGCGTGGCCGGCGGCGGGTAAGCCCGGTCGAGCCGGGTGGCCAAGCTGGCATCGAGCGACTGCGCGGCGATATCGAGCAAGGCGATCAGCTCGGGCGGAAGCTCGATATCGTTGGCACGGGCTGCCTGCGACGGCCGCAGCGGCAAGCGGTAGTGGCTGTGCGCATACACGCGCATGAGGTCGGTGCTGTCGAGGCTGCGGCTGAGCAGCCAGCCACCGCTCTCCTCGCGCCGAATCACCTCGGCGCGCTGCAGGTCGGCGAAATAACGCGCAATCGATGCGCTGTGCAGGCGCGGCTCGCTGGCGCGCACGCTTTCCGGATCGACCTGGCGTCCCTGCCGCTGCGCATCGATGAAATGGCGCAACACCACCAGCAGGCCCAGGAACGCGGCGTCCTCGGACAGGCACATCACCGGCGGCTGATAGTCGAATGCCGACACCGACGCGGCCACCGATGCGCACAAAATCACGATCACCCACGAAAGATAGATCCACAGCAGGAAGATCGGTATCGCCGCCAGCGCCGCGCCATAGACCTGCTGGTAGGTGTGCGCATGATGGACGAATCGCGCAAAGCCCCAGCGCGCCAGCTCGAACAGCACGGCGCCCAGCAGCGCCCCCATGGCCGCCTCCTGCCAGCGCACCCGGCGATTGGGCACCAGCATGTACAACAGGCCCAGCGTGACGAAGGTGACGATGAACGGCAGCGTGGAAAGCAGGCGCTGGCGCAACCCCAGCTGGTCGGCCGCATCGTGCAGCAAGGGCACCGCGGTGACATACGACGACACCGCCAGCCCGCCCACCACCAGCACCGGCCCAAGCGTGAGCGCCGCCCAGTACAGCAGCACGCGCGACATCCAGCTGCGCTGGCGCTGCACCCGCCAGATACGGTTGAGCCGGTCCTCGATGCTGATCATCATCGACACCGCGCTGAAGAACATCACCAGGATGCTGATGCCAGTGAGCCTGCTGGCGTTGTCCGCAAAGCCATTCAGGTACTCCTGCACTTTTTCGCCCGCCGCCGGCACGAAATTGCTGAAGACGAATTCGATCAGCGTGGTGCGCGCGTCGGCAAAGGCGGGAAACGCGGCGAAAATCGCCAGCGAGGCCACGATCAGCGGCACCAGCGACACCAGCGTGGTGTAGGACAGCGCACCGGCTGTCTCGAAACACTTGTCGTCGATAAACCGCTGCCACACGAAATGGCTGAAGCTGCTGAGACGGTCGCGATCGAAACGCAGGGCCATGACTGTTCCTTCCTCGGCGCCAGCTGTCGGAGTCCGTCCATGGTGGCGCCCGGCCTGTTGGGCAGGGCGTGAACAGGCGGGCAACATGGGCGGGATCGCCCGGTACACTAACCGATCGCCACGCCATGACCCAAGCCATGAACCAAGACATCCTGGTCCTCTACTACAGCCGTACGGGCCATACCGCCCAGCTCGCCCGCCTGCTCGCGCGCGGCGTGGAAGAGGTACCGGGCATGCGTGCACGGCTGCGCCAGGTACCGCCGGTGGCGCCGGTGACCGAGGTGGCGCAACCACCGGAACCGGAGGAAGGCGCGCCCTACGTCACCCGCGACGACCTGGTCGAGTGCGCCGGCCTGGCGCTGGGCAGCCCCACCCGCTTCGGCAACATGGCCGCGCCGCTGAAGTATTTCCTCGACTCCACCGGCGCCGAATGGGCCAGCGGCGCCCTGGCCGGCAAGCCGGCCGCGCTGTTCACCGCCACCAGCAGCATGCATGGCGGGCAGGAATCCACCCTGCTGACCATGGCGCTGCCGCTGCTCCACCACGGCATGCTGATCGTCGGCCTGCCCTATACCGAGCCGGCACTCACCGCCACGCAGAGCGGCGGCACGCCGTATGGCGCCAGCCACGTGGCCGGCGCGAAGGGCGACAACGCGATCAGCGAGCACGAGCGCGAACTGGCGCGGGCCCTGGGCCGTCGCCTCGCCGAGGTGGCGCGTCGCCTGGGCGGCCACGCATGAGTGCAACGCCCATCGCCACCACCTACCGCGTCGGCCTGGCGACCTGGGCGGCGCTGGCGCTGCTGCAGTTGCTCTGGCACGGCTGGCTGTTTCCCGCCCGCGGCATGCCGGTGGCGGTGGTGCTCGCCATCACGGTGATTCCGCTGCTGCTGCCCCTGCTGGCTATTCGCGACGCGCGTCGCGCCCTGCTCTGGGTCGGCATCCTCAGCCTGTTCTACTTCTGCCATGGCATCGCCGAGGCGTGGAGTTCGCCATCCGAACGCGTGCTGGCCTGGATCGAGATCGTGCTCACGCTGACGCTGATCGGCACGCTGGGCGCCGGGGTAAGGCGCAAGGCCCGCCCGGCCAGAAGCAGCGGCTGAGCCGGCGCACGCATCTGCGCCGCACGTCGCGACAGGTGGCGCGGCGACGGCGCCCGGTCAGGTTGCCGGGGCTGCCGCGGCTTGCTTGCCTTGGCGTGGGCGATGAGGTCGGAAGGACCCGCACGCTGGGCTTCGCACCCGCCATCGAATACAGCTGGACACCCCATATCGGCCTGCTGCTGGGCGTGCAAGTGATTCCGGCCACGCATCGCGTACCCTCCTCCATCACGCCGGCGATAGCGCTCAACTGCGTGCACTGATACAACTCTCCGGACATTTGGCAACGCGAACGCACACCGACGAGGTCACGCCATGACATTGCGCTTGCTGCTCATGCTGACGATTTTGCTCACGGTCGCCGCGCCGTTCAGAACGGCGACCGCCCTGCCCAGCTTCGTGGCCCTCGCCGTGGCCGACAAGCACCGGCCCGCCGACGACCGCAGCCAGGACATCCATCGCAAGCCCGTCGAGGTGATGGCCTTCACCGGCGTCAAGCCCGGCGACACCGTGGTGGACCTGATGCCCGGCTCGGGCTACTACACGCGCATCCTCAGCAAGATCGTGGGACCGCGTGGCAAGGTCTACGCGCTGCAACCGGTGGAAATGGACAAGGCCGCGCCCAAGGGCCTGCAGAGCCTGCGCAGCTTTGCCGGCACGCCGCCGTATGCCAACGTGGTGGTGCTGGTGCAACCCGTCTCCACCATCGCGATTCCAGAACCCGTCGACATGATCTTTACCTCGCAGAACTACCACGACCTCCACGATCCCTTCATGGGCTCGCCGGATATGACGCACCTCGACCGCACCCTGTTCGATGCCTTGAAGCCCGGCGGCGTGCTGGTGGTGCTCGACCACGCGGCGGCAGCGGGCAGTGGCGTGACGCACACCGATGACCTGCACCGGATCGATCCTGCGACGGTGAAGGCGGAAGTCACCGCGGCAGGCTTCCGCTTCGACGGCGAGAGCGACGCACTGCGCAACCCCGCCGACAACCACACCCTGGGCATCCGCGATCCATCCATCCGCGGCGACACCGACCGCTTCATCTTCAAGTTCCTCAAGCCCTGATGCCGTCGCGCTACGATGGCAAGGCTTCCTTTTCGCCATTGCCTTGCCCGGGTTAGCCCATGACCAAGCCACCACGTGAGTTGTTGAAAGCGGCTGATATCGAAGCGACGGAGGCCACCGTCAAGGTCCATGCGCTCAACCCCAATGCGGTGCGTCATCGCAAGTCACTGGGCGATGCCACGGGACTCACGCAGTTCGGCTTTCATCGCATCGAGCTGATGCCCGGCCATGACTCCAGCGAATATCACCGGCACCTCTACGAGGAAGAATGCGTCTATGTGCTGTCCGGTGCGGGCAGTGCACTGATCGACGATTGCGCCTATCCCATCGACGCAGGCGATTTCCTCGGCTTCGCGCGCAACGGCCCCGCTCACGTGGTGACCAATACCGGCAACGAGCCGCTGGTGTTGCTGGTCGCCGGGCAACGCCTGGAGCACGACGTGTGCGATTACCCGCATCGCGGGCTGCGCCTGTACATCAACGGCGAGCAGGAAGATTTCGTCGATTTCGGCGCAATCCAGTCCGGCTGAAAACGCGGGGCGCGCCTATACTCGGGCGACCGATCCACCGAGAGCCGACCATGGGATTCCTGCAAGATCCGCCGCAGCTCGCTCATCCGTATGGTGAAGACCGCCTGCTGCGCGCCATGCTCGATCGCGCGCTGCCGCCCGCCCGTCGCGGCGCCCTGGACGCCGACCTGCAGGCGCTCGGCGACTATGCCCAGATGGCATGGCAACGCGCCTGCCGCACCACGCGGCGCAAGCCGGTGCTGACCCAGTGGGACGCCTGGGGCAACCGCGTCGACCGCATCGAGCTGACCGAAGCCTGGCAGGAAGGCCCGCACATCACCACCACCCACGGCGTGCTCGCCGCCGGCCATGAAGCCAGCGAGCATGCGCGGCTGGAAGAATTCGCCCGCGTGTACCTGTATCACGTGGCCAGCGAGTTCTATACCTGCCCGCTGGCGATGACCGACGGTGCCGCCACCGCGCTGAAGGCTTCCGGCAACAAGGCCTTGATGGAACGCGCCCTGCCGCACCTGCTCAGTCGCGACGCCGCCAGCTTCTGGCTGAGCGGCCAGTGGATGACCGAGAACACCGGCGGCTCCGACGTGGGCAACACCGAAACCGTGGCGCGCAAGGATGCCTCCGGCCAATGGCGGCTGTACGGCCGCAAATGGTTCAGCTCGGCGGTGGTGGGCGAGGTGGCGCTGGCACTGGCGCGCCCCGAAGGCGCCGGCCCCGGCACCGGTGCGCTGGCGTTGTTCTACGTGGAAACCATGGACGGCGAGCGACGCAAGCCGGAGCTGATCATCGACCGCCTCAAGGACAAGCTCGGCACGCACGAACTACCCACCGCGGAGATCCATCTCGATGGCCTGCCCGCGTGGCCGCTGGGCGAGCTTGCCAACGGCGTGCGCCAGGTGGCGCCGATGCTCAACATCACGCGCACCTGGAATGCGGTGGGCGCCACCGCCAGCATGGCCCGCGCCATCGCGCTGGCACGCGACTACGCCACGCGACGCCAGGCCTTCGGCAAGCCGCTGATCGAACAACCGCTACACGCGCAGACGCTCGCCGACATGCAGGCCGAGTTCGAGGGCGCCTTTGCGCTGACCTTCGAAGTGGCGCACCTGCTCGGCCGCGTGGAGCACGGCGCCGCGCAACCGCACGAGGCCGCCCTGCTGCGGCTGCTTACCCCGCTGGCCAAGCTGTGGACCGGCAAGATGGCGGTGAAATTGTGCTCGGAAACGCTGGAATGCTTCGGCGGTGCCGGCTACATCGAGGACACCGGCCTGCCCCAGCTGCTGCGCGATGCGCAGGTGTACGCCATCTGGGAGGGCACCACCAACGTGCTGTCGCTGGACAGCCTGCGCGCATTGGCCGGCGACAATATCGGCGCGCTGCGCACCGCCATCGATAGCTGGCTGGCCGGGAGCATCGATGCCCATGCGCGCCAGCAGATCCATGCGGCGATGGATGCCGCCACGGCCCAATGGCGCAGCCATGCCGGGCAGCGCGACGCGCTGGAAGCGGACGCGCGCGGCCTGGCCATCACCCTGGCACGCTGCGCGGCAGCGGCGCTGCTGGCACGCCACGACAGCTGGTCGGCACCGCTCGGCAGCGCGCGAACGGGCGCGGCCTTACGTCGCTTCGTCGGGCATGGGCTGCTGCGCCTGTCTACCACCGATGCCACGGATACCGCCCTGCTGCTGGGGCCGCACTGAGCACGGGCCGGCGCCAGCAGCTAAAATGCGCGCCTTCCCTCCTTGCGATCCCCGACCATGCAGCATCTGACCATCGTCACCACCGGCGGCACCATCGACAAGATCTATTTCGATGACAAGTCGGACTACAAGATCGGCTCGCCGCAGATCGGCGACATCCTCAGCCAGCTCGGCGTGGCGTTCCAGTTCGATGTGATCCCGATCCTGCGCAAGGACAGCCTGCACATGACCGACGAGGATCGCGCGCTGGTGCGCTCCACCATCGAGGCCCAGCCGCACCGCCACGTACTGGTCACGCACGGCACCGACACCATGGTCGAAACCGCCCGCGAGCTGGCCCAGATCAAGGGCAAGGTGATCGTGCTCACCGGCGCGCTCAACCCGGCGCGTTTCCAGGGCTCGGACGCGGTGTTCAACATCGGCTGCGCCGTCGCCGCCGTGCAGACGCTGCCCGATGGCGTGTACATCACCATGAACGGCCGCGTGTGGGACCCGGCCAAGGTGCGCAAGAACCGCGATGCCAACCGCTTCGAGGAAGCGAACGGCTGACGCCAGCTTGCCATTCACCCAAGCACAGGCCCCGGCATCGCTGCCGGGGCCTGTGTCGTTTCAGCATGCTGTTTGCGATCAGCCGAACAATGCGCGCCCCACGATCAACGGATCGGCCAGGCCCACCACCTGGGTATCGCGATTGGCATAGGGAAGCCGGTTCAACACGTGACGCATGGCGTTGAGTCGCGCCCGCTTCTTGCAATCGGAGCGGATCACGATCCACGGCGAGTCGGCCGTATCCGTATGCGCGAACATGGCTTCCTTGGCGCGCGTATAAGCGTCCCATTTGTCGAGCGAGGCGAGGTCCACCGGGCTCAGCTTCCACTGCTTGAGCGGATGCAGCTTGCGTTCCCCGAAACGCCGCCGCTGCTCGGCCTGGCTCACCGAGAACCAGAACTTGAACAGATGGATGCCGCTGGCCACCAGGTGCCGCTCGAACTCGGGCACCTGCCGCATGAACTCGTCGTACTCCTGCGGCGTGCAGAAACCCATCACGTGCTCCACGCCGGCGCGGTTGTACCAGCTGCGGTCGAACAGCACGATTTCGCCCTTGGTCGGCAGGTGCTGGATATAGCGCTGGAAGTACCACTGTCCCCGCTCCGACTCAGATGGCTTTTCCAGCGCCACCACGCGCGCGCCACGCGGGTTGAGGTGCTCCATGAAGCGCTTGATCGCACCGCCCTTGCCGGCCGCGTCACGCCCCTCGAACAGGATGATCACGCGCTGCCCGCTCTCGCGCACCCACGCCTGCAGCTTGAGCAGCTCCACCTGCAAGCGGTACTTCTGTCGCTCGTAATTGCGGCGCGACATCTTGTTGCGATAGGGGTACTCGCCCTTGCGCCAGCCCGGTGAAAGCTCTTCGTCCGGATGCCGAACCGCCGCGCCGTTGCGGAGATTCGGGTCGCCTTCCAGCACCAGGCTGCGGAAACGCGCGGCATCGTCGGGCGAAAGGCCATCGAGGATGGTCTTCACGGTGCTCTGCAAGGTATCCACATCCTGTCCGGTGGCTTGGTCGAGGATGTCCTGCATGCCATCGGCCAGCAGCGCCTGGGCGGACTCGATGGCGCCTCCCACCGCTTCGCGCTCCTTGGCGCGCGCCGTGGCGACAGGCGAATCGACGCCATTGACGGGCGCGGTCGAGGTGGAGGTCTTGCGGCTGCGTGCAGCTGCTGAAATACGACGCGTAGTGGTCGACGACACGATGTCGCCCCCCTGATAGGTTTCTATGGGAAAGCCGCGCCGCCAGGGCCCGGCACATGAGGGAGCGCCGGGCGCTCAGGCCATCGATGCCTTGCGCAGGATGCCGTAGAGCTGGTCCTTGAGATGCAGCTTTTCTTTCTTCAGCTGCTCGATGGCCTGGTCGCCGGCGGGCACCAGGCCCATCTCCATGTTCTTGATTTCCTGGTCCAGCTCGTTGTGGCGGTGGAACAGGCGGGAAAAATGCGGATCCTGGCCTTTCAGCTCAGTGATCAGGTCGCGAAACTCGGGAAACATGCGTGCTCCAGATCGTGAGTCAGACTGCGCCACGCAGTCTGGCGTCACCCGGCCACAGGCGTGTTGATATGGATCATGCGCTCCCACCGAGGCGGTGAAGCAGGTCAGAGCATGCCGGTTTCGAGCTTGGCGGCATCCGACATCATCGAGTGGTTCCACGGCGGATCGAACACCAGGTCCACATCGGCCTCGGCCACGGTGGGAATGAGTTCGAGCTTGGTGCGCACGTCATCCACCAGGATGTCGCCCATGCCGCAACCCGGCGCGGTCAGCGTCATCTTCACGTAGACCTTGCGCTGCTCCGGCCCCAGGTGCTCCAGGCTCACGTCATAGACCAGGCCCAGCTCCACCACGTTGATCGGAATTTCCGGATCGAACACCGTGCGCAGCTGCTGCCACACCAGGTTCTCGACATCCGCATCGGTGGCATCCACGCCCAGCTCGATCGGCGGCGGCGGCTCCTTGCCCAGGGCATCGGCGTCATTGCCGGCGATGCGGAACAGATTGCCTTCCACGTAGACGGTGAAGCTGCCACCCAGCGCCTGGGTGATATAGCCGATCTGGCCGGCCGGCAGGCTCACGGTTTCGCCCTGCGGCACCATGACTGCCTGGCAGTCGCGCTCCAGGGTGAAAGGTTCGCTGCTTAGACTGAAACCGCTCATGCCGATCCTGCCAAATCTCATCGTTGGGCGCGGCAAGAAGTCGCGCCAAGCTGCCTATTATGCCGGTTGCCGGCCGGACACGCTTGCACACATCAGGCCCGGACGGGACGATCTCAAGGGGTGGCGGCCTGACTTGCCGCGCTATCATGGTGGTTTTACGCCCGAGTGGAACCCGTGCCTGCAGCCCAGCTTTTGCCCGCTTGTTCATGAACGTACGGGTCGCCTTCTCTTCGCTGTTTGCCCTGATCAGCGCGCTCATGCTGGGCCTGGCCGCCGGTGCGGTGTGGATGGTTCCCACCCTCTATCTGCAACAGCCGCTGCCCTGGGCCGTGCTGCCGATCGGCTGGCTGCTGGGCAAGACCGTGCGCGGCTGGGTACGGCCGGCGGGTCGCCATGCGGCCGTATTGGCCGCGCTGGCCACCTTCGTCGCGGCGCTCTACGTGAACCTGCTGACGGCAGCCGCCCGCATCGCCGGCCTGATGGGCATGGGCCTGATCGATACGATGCGTACGGCAGGTTTCCACCTGCTGCTCCAACTGGCCGAGATCGGCCAGTCGCCCTGGGACGATGTCTGGTACGCCCTGGGCATGGGCGTGGCCGCCCTGGCGGCCCTGCGCAGCGGGCGCCAGGACCCGCCCGGCGCCTGAGCCGCCGCCCTTACGTCTCCAGCGATTTGAGCTCCGCCACCAGCTGCCCCGCGGCGGCCTGGCCGTCGCCATAGAGCATGCGGGCGTTGTCGGCATAGAACAGCGCGTTCTCGATGCCGGCAAAGCCGGTGCCTTTGCCGCGCTTGACCACGATCACCTGCTTGGCGGCGGCTACATCGAGAATCGGCATGCCGTAGATGGGCGAGCTCGGGTCGGTCTTGGCCAACGGGTTGACCACGTCGTTGGCGCCGATGACCAGGGCCACGTCGGTGTTGGGGAATTCGGGGTTGATGTCGTCCATGTCGGCGATGAGGTCGTAGGGCACGCCCGCCTCCGCCAGCAGCACGTTCATATGGCCGGGCATGCGCCCCGCCACTGGATGGATGGCGAATTTCACCTTCACGCCGCGCTCGATCAGCAGCTTGGCGAACTCCCACACCTTGTGTTGCGCCTGCGCCACGGCCATGCCGTAGCCGGGCACGATCACCACGCGCTCGGCGTAGGCCATCATCACCGCCGCGTCGCTGGCCTCGATCGGCTTCTGGCTGCCGCCGATGGCCTGCGCCTCGGCACCGGCGGCGGCACCAAAACTGCCGAACAGCACGTTGCCGATGGAGCGGTTCATCGCCTTGGCCATCAGCTGGGTCAGCAAGGTACCGGCGGCGCCGACCACCATGCCGGCGATGATCATGGCCTCGTTCTGCAGCACGAAGCCCTCGAAGGCCACCGCCAGCCCGGTGAACGCGTTGTACAGCGAGATCACCACCGGCATGTCGGCGCCGCCGATGGGCAGCGTCATCAGCAGGCCGAACAGCAGCGCCAGCACGAAGAACGCGATGATTAGCGGCATCGTCAGCTGGCCGCTGGCGATCATGCCGCCCAGCACTACCGCGCCGGCCAGCACCAGCAGATTCACCACCCGCTGGCCGGGAAACACGAAACGCTTGTCCAGCCAGCCCTGCAGCTTGGCGAAGGCGATCAGCGAGCCCGAGAAGCTCACCGAGCCGATCAGCGCCCCCAGCACGGCCAGCACCAGCTGCGCCGTGCCCGGCGTGTCCGCCCCGCTGGCGGTGAACTGGCCGCCATCGAGCAGGGTCACCGCGCTGCCGGCGTAGCCGAACAGTTCCGAGGCGCCGATGGCCGCCGCCGCGCCGCCGCCCATGCCGTTATAGAGCGCCACCATCTGCGGCATGGCGGTCATCGCCACGCGCCGCCCGGACCACCAGGCTGCGGCCACGCCGATCAGCACCGCCGCTAGGATCAGCCCCCGGTTGTGCATGTCCGGCAGCGCGAAGGTGGCGATCACCGCCACCAGCATGCCCACCCCGGCCCACAGGATGCCGCCCCGCGCCGTACGCGGGGAGCTCATGCGCTTGAGGCCGAGGATGAACAGCAGGGCGGCGAGGAAATAACAGGCCTTGATCACCACCGGCAGCCAGGCCATCACTTGGCCTCCTTGCCGGCAGCGGGCTTGCTGGACTTGAACATCTCCAGCATGCGTTCGGTCACCACATAACCGCCGGCGGCATTGCCCGCCCCCAGCAACACCCCCAGAAAGCCGATGGCGATCTCGAAAGCTGTCTGCGCATGGCCTAGCGCTATCATGGCGCCCACCAGCACAATGCCGTGAATGAAGTTCGAACCAGACATCAACGGTGTGTGGAGAATCACCGGCACGCGGGCGATGATCTCGTAACCCGTGAATGCGGCCAGCATGAAGATATAAAGTGCCAGGAACCCGTCGATCATGACCTCTCCCCGCCAGGACACCGTTGTCCCCGCATCATACGGGCGTGGGTCAACCCGTGCGAGCCTTGAGCGTTGATGCACAAGGACGTACCGATGGAATCCCAGGATGCCCGATCCGGCGAAGCGGACGATGACGCCATGAATAGCGCCGTTTCCACACTGGAAGCCGAGCTGTTGACCGAAGACATCCGCGCGGTGCCCGCCTCGATGGATGCTTTCCTGGCGCAGGTGGAACGGCGCGCATTCCGCATGGCCGAACTGAACCTGGGTCATCGGGAGGACGCGCTGGACGCCGTGCAGGACGCCATGCTCCGGCTGGTCAAGCACTACAGCGACAAGCCCGCCCAGGAATGGACGCCGCTGTTCTGGGGCATCCTGCGCCGGCGCATCGTGGATCTGCAGCGTCGCCGCAAGGTGCGCTCGATCATGGTGGGCTGGCTGGGTGGGCGCGACGAGGATGGCGACGAGCTGCCGATGTGGGAGCCCGCCGACAACTCGCCGGGTCCTTTGGAGCGGCTGCATGATGCGCAGTCGTATGCTGATATGGCGGCGGCGGTGAAGCTGCTGCCACAGCGGCAACGCGAAGCTTTCATGCTGCGCGTGCTGGAAGGCCTGGATGTTGCGGAGACGGCCCAGGCCATGGGTTGTTCGGAAGGGAGCGTGAAAACACACCTGTCGCGCGCGCTGCAACGTCTGCGCGACCAACTGGAGGAATGGCGATGAATGCGCCTGCTGACCACCTCGAACGCCGCGCCCGTGAGCTTTATCGCGAGGCTGCGCGCCAAATCGACCCGGCAACGGCTGCCCGCCTGCGCGCCGCGCGGCGCTCGGCGCTGGCTGGTGCCGATGGATCATCGTTTGCCCATCGCCTGTTGCAGTTGCTGTTGCCGGCAGGTGCGTTCGCGGCCATTGCCTTTGCCGCGCTGATGCTGTCCTCCCCGGCCGAGAACCCCACCAGCGGCGCCCCCGTGGGGACGCTGTCGGCAACGGTCGCCGATACGGATGGCGACCTGCCGCCCGACGCCGCAGCGGCCGACCCCGCGCTGTACCAGAACATGGATTTCTATGGCTGGCTGGCCAAGAACGGCAACAGCCAGGCGAGCAGGTGATCATGCGTCGAAGCCGTATCTTCATGCCGCTGCTGTTGGCCGTTGGGCTGAGCGGCATCGCTTCTACCGCTATCGCACAGAACGGGCCGCCCGGGGGCTTTCCTCCCGGTCCGCCGCCGGGCGCACCGCCGGGTCCGCCGCCAGCGCCGCGTCCGTGGCAAAGCCTGAGTCCGGCCGAGCGCGACATCCTCGCGCCGCTGGCGGACAAGTGGAATTCGTTTCCGCCCGATCGCCAGGCCCGCATGCTGCAGCGCGCCCAGCAATGGAAATCACTGCCGCCGGAGCAGCGTGAGGAGATCCGCAAGCGGATCGACCAATGGCAGAAAATGACCCCCGAGCAGCGCGAGCAGGCCAGCGAGAACAGCCGTCGCTTCCAGGAGTTGCCGCCGGCAGAGCGCGAACGACTGCATGCGGCGTTCCAGCACTTCCAGCAACTGCCGCCGGATCAGCGCGAGCTGTTGCTGCGCCAGTGGCGTCAGGAAATGCACGATGGACCGGCGCCTTTCCACGACGGGCATGATGGGCCGGCCCCGCATGGGCCGCCCGGCGGCTCGCCGCGACACTGAAGAAAAACCCCGCCGATGCGGGGTTTTTCGTATCCGTGCCGGCTAGCCCTGGAAGTGGGGCTCGCCGTTGCGCGTCACGCAGCTCTTGGCGACCAGCTCATCGTTGAAGTCCGGCGCCAGCGCCTCGCCCTGCACCAGCAATTCGACAAAGTTGTAGATGTTGCGCGCGATCATCTCCGAGGCGTGCAGCGGGGCGCCGGCCGGCAGGTTGAGCGGGCCCAGGATCACCACGCCGTGGTGCTCCACCCGCTCGCCCGGCCGGGTCAGCTCGCAGTTGCCACCGCCCTCGGCGGCGAGGTCGACGATCAGTGCGCCGGGTTTCATGCCATCGACCATGGCGGCGGTCAGGATTTTGGGCGATGGCCGGCCCGGCACTGCCGCGGTGGTCACGATCACGTCCACCGCCTTGAGGTGTTCGGCCAGGGCCTGCTGCTGCGCGGCGCGTTCTTCCGCCGACAACTCGCGCGCATAACCGCCGCTGCCGGCCGCGCTGACACCCAGCTCCAGGAACTTCGCGCCCAGCGACTCCACCTGCTCGCGGGTTTCGGGCCGCACGTCGTAGCCCTCGGTCTGCGCGCCCAGCCGGCGCGCGGTGGCGATGGCCTGCAGGCCGGCCACGCCGGCGCCGATGACCAGCACGCGGGAGGGTCGGATGGTGCCGGCCGCCGTGGTCAGCATGGGAAAGAACTTGGGCGCCGCTTCGGCGGCGATCAGCATGGCGCGATAACCCGCCACTGCGGCCTGCGAGCTGAGCACGTCCATGGCCTGGGCGCGCGTGGTGCGCGGCAGCAGTTCCAGCGCAAACGCGGTGAGCCGGCGCTTGCCCATGGCGACGATGCGGGCTGCCGCGCCGTAGGGGCGAAGCTGCCCCACCACGATGGCGCCTTCGCGCAGTTGCGGCCACACGCTGTCGTCGGGAGGCAATACGCAGGCCAGCAGGTCGGCCTGCGCGAGCACGCCCGCCGCGTCGGCAAAATCGACCTCCGCATAGCTGTCGTCGGGAAAGCCGGCCGCCTCTCCGGCGCCATGTTCCAGCAATACGCGCAGACTCTTGCCGCGCAGTTTCTTCGCCACTTCGGGTGTAATCGCCACGCGGCGTTCGCCAGCGGCGGTTTCGCGCAATGCAGCCACGGTGATCGGCATCGTGCATTCCCCAGCGAAAAGGTCTCCGCATCGTAGCCGATGCCCCGCCAGGCCAGCCACCGCCCCTTGCCGCTGACCTACCCGACAGGGTTAGACTGATCCACCGCCAACTTCGAAGGCACGCTTGGCCGTCGAGGTCACGGGGTCACGCAATGGAGATCCCGATGTCCGTGCAGGTTGCTCCCGATGTGTTGTTGACGATGGCGCGCCAGGCGCGCGAACAGGCGTATGCGCCCTACTCCCGCTTCCTGGTGGGGGCCGCCCTGGTGACCCGCGATGGTCGCCACTTCAGTGGCTGTAACGTGGAAAACGCCTCCTATGGGCTGTGCAACTGCGCCGAACGCACCGCGCTGTTCACCGCCGTGGCGGCGGGTTGCAAGCCAGGCGATTTCGAGGCCCTGGCGGTGATCGGCGATACGCAGGGCCCGATCAGTCCCTGCGGTGCCTGCCGCCAGGTGATGGCCGAGCTATGCCGCGAGGACATGCCCGTATGGCTGGGCAATCTCAACGGCGTCGTGCAGGAAACCACGGTGGGCGCGCTGTTGCCGGGGTCCTTCCGGCTCGCCGTGAACGCCTGACGCCAGCACAGGCCCCGTGCCTCGCGCAGCCCGGAGTACGGGCTGCCGGACGTCGCCCGCATTCGCCTATGAACCCGCGGCGGATTAGCATGCACGTTTGCCTTGCCAGATCCTGCCATGTCCAATCCCCTTTCCCTGCTGCTGCAACGCCACTCGGCCCCGTCCCGCCAGCTTGGCGAACCGGCACCGGCAGGCGCCACGCTGCATGCGCTGCTTGAAGCGGCGATCCGCGTGCCGGATCACGGCAAACTGCAACCGTTCCGCCTGATCCTGCTGCAAGGCGCCGCCAAGCTGACCTTCGGCGAGCGACTGGCGGCGCTGTCGCTGCGCCTGCATCCGGACCTGCCCGAATCCAAGCGCGAGAAGGAGCGCACGCGCTACGCCTTCGCACCGCTGGTGGTGGCCGTGGTTGCCCGCATCGATGCGGACAGCCAGGTGCCGGTGATCGAGCAGCAGCTCAGTGCCGGCTGCGTCGCCTACAACCTGCTGCTCGGCGCCGAGGCGCTGGGTTACGGCGCGCAATGGCTTACCGGCTGGGCGGCCTACAACCGCGAAGCAGCCGCCATCCTGGGACTGGCCGACAACGAGCAGGTGATCGGCTTCGTCCACATCGGCACATCCCAGATCGACGTCCCGGATCGTGACCGCCCCGCCCTTGCCGACGTGCTCAGCACATGGACGCCGTGAACCGCCCCGCCGCCCACCTGATCGACGGCAGCCTGTACGTGTTCCGTGCCTGGCATTCGATGCCCGACGAGTTCCACGATGCGGACGGCCATCCGGTCAACGCCGTGCATGGCTTCACCCGCTTCCTGTGCGAATTGCTGGAGCGGGTGAACCCCGGGCATCTGGCGGTGGCTTTCGATGCCTCGCTGACCACCTCGTTCCGCAACGCCATCTATCCCGCCTACAAAGCCAACCGCGAACTGCCGCCGCCGGACCTGGAGCGCCAGTTCGTGCTGTGCCGCGAGGTGACGCAAGCGCTCGGCGTGCCGGTGCTGATCGACCACACCTACGAGGCCGACGACCTGATCGGCAGCGCGCTGTGGAGCCTGCGCGGACATGGTTTCCGCAGCGTGATCGTGTCGGCCGACAAGGACTTCGGCCAGTTGCTCGGCGAACACGACGAACAGTGGGACTACGCGCGCGGCATGCGTTGGGGACCGGCCGGCGTGCATGAGCGGCTGGGCGTGCATCCGCACCAGGTGGCCGATTACCTCGCCCTGTGCGGCGACGCGGTGGACAACATCCCCGGCGTGCCCGGCATCGGCGCCAAGACCGCTGCAGTACTGCTGGCGCACTTCGGCAGCCTCGATGCGTTGCTCGACCGGGTGGACGAGGTGCCGTTCCTGCGCCTGCGCGGCGCCGCCAGTTGCGCGGTGAAACTGCGCGAACATGCGCAAGCTGCACGGATGTATAGACGGCTGACACGCATTGCGCTGGATGCCCCGGTGGCCGCGGAAGCCGATGCGCTGCGACGCACGCCAGGCGAGATGGAAGCCATCGAGGCGTTATGCGAACGCCTGCGCTTCGGGCCGCTGACGCGCAATCGATTGAAAGCCCTGATCGGCTGAGGCATCGCGCCCGCATTGCCCACGGATGGCACCCGCAGCCCGGAGCAGGTCCACCTGCGGCGATGAATATCTACGGGGATGGCGGCAAGAGGTTGTAGCTGCCACATGGGCGCGGCAACATGCGGGCACCTTACCGCCCGCATGCGATGCCGATGAATCATCCAGACAGCCGTATCCCCGCCGACGCCAGCGCCCCGGTGGAAACCCTTTATGTCGGCAAGTGGCTCAGCCTGCGCAAGCGCGGCCGTTGGGAGTTTGCCGAGCGCAACAATCCCGGCGGGGCGGTGATCATCCTGGCAGTGACCCCGGAGGACAAGGTGCTGTTCGTCGAGCAATACCGGGTGTCGATCCTGAAGAACACCATCGAGATGCCGGCAGGGCTGGTGGGCGACCTGCACGCCCATGCCGACGAGGATCCGCTGCTGGCCGCCGGCCGCGAGCTGGAGGAGGAAACCGGCTACCGCTGCCAGCGGCTGGAATTCGTGCATGAGGGGCCATCCTCATCCGGCATGAGCACCGAGATGATCACCTTCGTACGTGCCTGGGGCCTGGAGAAGGTCGGCCCGGGCGGCGGCGACGAAACCGAGAACATCGTGGTGCACGAAGTGCCACGCAAGGAGGCGGGCCACTGGTTGTTCGCACGCGCGGCCGAGGGCTATTCGATCGACCCGAAACTGTTTGCGGGCCTGTGGTTCATCGAGCACACCGGGATCGACCTGCCTGGCTGAACGCAAAGCGGAGGCGTCACTAAAGAATCTGCCGGACCCGCCGATGTTTGTCATGTCGTTTCCCTTTCCGACCTGACCCCATCGACGGATACCGCTATGAAGACCCTGATCGCCTCTGCCCTGCTCCTGTTTGCCCCGCTGGCCGCGCACGCCGCCTGCGCCCCTACCGACTTCGCCGTGCAGGACTTCAAGATGAAGGTCGTCGGCAGCGGCATGGGGGCCCGCCTGAGCCTCAGCGGCCAGCTGGTGAACCATTGCGCCGAGCCCGCCGCCGCGCAGATCTCGATCGACGCCAAGGACGGGTCCGGCAAGGTGCTGCAGTCCAAGAAGGGCTGGCCGGCAGGCACCACCAATATCGGTCCTGGCCAGTCGGTGGACTTCGACCTTGGCCGTCTGTTCCGCTTCGACCCCGAGATGCAGTCCTACACCGTCGGCGTGGCCGACGTGCGTACCTGGTAATGCCCTTTTGAACTTGGCTTTGCTTGAGGCCCCGCAAGGGGCCTCTTTTTTTATCCCCTGGCCTTCCCTTGCGCTCATTTTTGTGACGCAGCTCAAGTTTCGCGCACCTGGCCGATACACTGTCGACCAATAACGCCGACCTCGCTCCATGGTGGCCCCCTGCCTTCGGGCAGGGCCATGGAACGGCGGCACAAGAGAGCGCCATGTACCTGGACATACCGACCCTGGCCTTCATCAGCCTTCTGATGGGCATCGGGGCCTCGATCGGTTTTACCTCGCTGATGACCGTGCTGCACAACCAGATGGTGTTGCGCACATGGGTGGCCGCCCTGTGGATAGGCACGGCGGGCATGCTGCTGATCGGTTTGCGCCACCGGATTCCAGACCTCGGTTCGGTCGTGATCGGCAACGGCCTGGTGGTGCTATCCAATGTCATCGTGATGAAAGGCATCGCCAGGCACCTTGGCCAACCGCTGCGCTGGCGATGGCCGATCGGCTTCGTGCTCATCTACACGGGCTTCAGCGCCTGGCTCACCTTCGTCACGCCCGACCTGCACATGCGCATCGTGCTGGGCAGCCTGCAGGCAGTGATCTTCTACCTGGCCAATGCCTACCTGCTGCTTCGTTACGCCGAGTCCGAAATTCGCACCAGCTGCCGCATCGCCGGTGCGATCATGCTGGTCAACGCCGTCTTTTTCTTCGGTCGCCTGTTCATGCCGCTGGCGCCGGGCGCCGGCCAGGACCTGATGAAAGCCGGCTCTCCCATCGCCGCCACCTACGTGCTGGGCATCCTGACCGGCCTGGCAACCTACTTTGCGCTGTTGCAACTGGTCACCGAGCGATTGATGGTGGACCTGGGCCGCGCCGCGCGTACCGATGGCCTAACTGGCCTGCTCAATCGCAGCGCCATCGTCGCCGAAGGACGTGCCTCGCTCGCCCGCTGCATGCAGCGAGGCCAGCCATTCGCCCTGCTGATCTTCGATCTCGATCATTTCAAGCAGATCAATGACACCTGGGGACACGATGCCGGCGACGCCGTGCTTCGGCATGTCACCGCCATCGTGCGCGAGCTGACGCGCGCATCCGGCTGCCTGGCCAGCCGCTACGGCGGCGAGGAGTTCGTGCTGGCGTTGCCGGAAACCACACTTGTCCAGGCCATGGACCTCGCCGAAAAGCTGCGCCATACCCTGGCCCACTCCCACGCCCGCATCGACAACCAGTCCATTCCCGTCACCGCCAGCATCGGCGTGGCCGCGGCGCGGCCCGGTGTGCGCTTCGAGCAGCTGGTGCGCCAGGCGGATGAGGCGATGTATCGGACCAAGTTTGACGGGCGTAATGGGGTCAGCTCGGCGGACATCGACGATCTGCCCTTCGCCCAAGCAGGCGACTTGCGTTGCTGACGCCAGTTTCAGAATTGCCCTACACAAACGTAAGTTCTTGACCCCATTGAGCGGCGAATTCTCGGATATGCTGCCCTCGCTTCCGGGGGGAAGCATTCAAAGCACAGGGGATCCAAGGATATGCATGACGAGACCATGGCCTCGGGCGTGTACCTGCCCGAAATGGATGCTGCACCTGCCCGCTACGCCAGCAGGGCACGCCACCTGGAATTTGCCGGCAACGCCAAAGACTATTTCCGCATCTGGATCGTCAACGTCGCGCTGAGCCTGGTCACGCTGGGTATCTATTCGGCCTGGGCCACCGTACGTACGCGACGCTACATGTATTCGAGCACCACGCTCGCGGACACACCGTTTGAATACCTGGCGCGGCCGTTGCCGATTCTGAAGGGGCGCCTGCTGACGGCTTTCATTTTCGCGCTCTACGCGCTGGCCGGGCATATCTCCAAACCGCTGCAATTGGGCGCCGCGTTGTTGGTAGGCGCATTCATGCCCTGGATGATCGTCAAGAGCCTGATGTTTCGCGCCCGCTATTCGTCGTGGCGCGGCCTGCGCTTCTACTTCACCAACGACTACGGCGGGGCCTACCAGTGGTATCTGCTGGTCTACCTGCTGCTGGGCATTCCGATGATCCTGGTGGTCGTGCTCGCGGCAGGCGGGCATCCGACGATGGGCCTGCTGATCGCCTTCGCCGCCTTCACCGGCATCTACCCCTGGATCAAGGGCAACCAACAGCAGTGGATGATCGAGCATCACCATTTCGGCGGGAAATCGTTTCGCTTCAAGGGCAACATCGGCAACTACTACGGCGTGTACCTCAAGGCCGTTGCGGTATCGCTGGCGTGGTTCGTGCCAACCGCGCTGCTGCTTGGGCTGATCATCGCCGGCATTGCGAAAGGGCATGCGCAACCGTTCAACCCCAAGACGCCGCCACTGACCTTCGTCGCCATCGTCTATGCCTGCATGGCTCCCACGTACCTGGGGGTTTGGACCTACGCGCAGGTGCGCATGACCAATATGCTCTACAACCAGGCGCGGCTAGGTTTGTACAGCTTCAGCTCAACCCTCGCGTACTGGCCGATGCTTGGCCTGTACCTCACCAACGCACTGGCCATCGTGTGCTCCATCGGTCTGGCCATACCGTGGGCACGCATCCGCCTGGCGCGCTATCGCGCCGCTCATCTGGCCATCGTCGGTGACGGCGATCTCAGCGATTTTGTCCGCGACGCCTTCGCCCATGGCGAGGTCGGTGCCACGGGAACCGAGATGGACAGCTTGCTGGGTATCGACATCGGCCTGTGACGGCAATGATTCCGGCGGTCTATTTCGACGGATGTTCCAGTCGCGCCACGCCGGTTTCCCTGTGGCGCGAGGAGGGCACGCTGCGCTGGCGCACGCCGGAGCGCAGCCACGAATGGAGTGCACCATTGGATTCGGTCGAGCCCAGTGCACGGGTCGCCGGCGTGCCGTTCGTACTGCGCCTGGCGGACGGTGGCCACCTGCAGGTCGATCATGATCTGCTGCCTGCGGACTGGTTTCCGCGCCACCATCGCCTGGAACAGCTGGTGGACTGGCTGGAGCGCCGCTGGATCGCCGCGCTGGTAGGCGTAGTCGTGGTGGTGGCGTCGTTGCTTGGGCTATTCGAGTATGGACTGCCGTGGGCGGCCGACCGCATTGCCGCCCATATGCCGCAGGCGCTGGAGACCTCGATGGGCAAGCAATCGCTGGCGGCACTGGAAGGCCGGATATTGCTACCTACAAGGCTCGGCCCAGACCGTCAGTCGCATCTGCAGTCGGTGTTTTGGCACTTCGTCAACGGCGTGCCGGGCTTGCCTGCGGTGCGGCTACGTTTTTATCTCGCCCCCGCCATTGGCGCCAACGCCTTTGCCCTGCCCGACGGCACCATCGTATTCACCGACGCGCTGGCCCGCGCGGTACCGGATGACCAGGCCTTCATCGCCGTCATCGCGCACGAGCTTGGCCATCAGGCGGGCCACCACATGATGCGGCAGGTACTGCGCAGTTCCGGCGTGTTTATCGTTGCCGGCATGCTGATGGGTGATGTCACCTCGCTGGGTGGCATGTCGGCGAGTATTCCGGTGTTTCTGGTCGACAGCCACTACACGCGCCGCTTCGAGCAAGACGCCGACGACTTCGCCTTTCGCGCGCTGGCAAGCCAGGGCATCGATCCAGTGGCCTTCGTGCATGCGATGCAGGCGCTGGAGAAGGCGCACCCAGAGCTACAGGGAGCCAAGGGGCTGCGTTATATATCCAGCCATCCCTTGGACGAGGAACGCATCGCCAGGGCCAATGCGGCGTCACGGGCATTTCGGGCGGCGCAAGGGGGATCAGGGGTTGCTGGTGCGGGGGATGCAGGGGCAACGCAGGAATGATGAGTAGGGTCGGCGTTGTGGCCAGGGTGCCGCCTACGCGGCGGGCGGCAGCCTGGCGATCACGCCACAACCAAGCACCCAATGCACTCAGACAAGCAGCACGAATCAGTGCAACACGAACAACTTGTCGAACCCCGCCACTCGCAACGTGCCCCGCAGGCTGCTGCCCGCATTCACGATGCGGATCTCGGCGCGGTCCGCCCCTGCATGCTCGCGCAACAGCATCAGCATGCCCAGCGCGGAGCTGTCCATGCTGGACACCTCGCCCAGGTCGATCACATAGCTGCGCGCGGCGCGACCACCCAGGCAGGCATCGTGGAAATCGCGGTGGACGCTGAAGTCGAAGCGCTCGCCCAGTTGCAGGGTGACGCAGTCTTGTTCGGGGTCGTGGTGGACGGTCAGGCTCATGGTCGATTCCTCAGAACAGTTCGATCTCGCCGGCATCCATCGAGTTCTGCAATGCCGGGCCACGGGAGCGCAGGCGTGCCTTCTCGCGCTGGATGGCCAGGCGGCTGCGCACGCGTTCGGCCCGCTGGGCCAGCAGGTCGGCGTCGATCGGGTTGCAGGCGAGCTCCTCGATGTCGCGGGTGCACTCGGTGGTGATTTCCTGCAGCTCCACCAGGCGCACGCGCGTCTGGTTGATCAGCTGGCTCAGGATGTCCTCGAACTGCAGCGAACGGATGGTGGTGGAAACGTCGGTGCCCAGGCCGCGGTTGATCTCGACCACCTGGTCGGCCACCGCGCTGGTGCGTGCATCGCTTTCGGTGACGTGCGCCATCATGGCGTCGATGCCGCCCTTGGCGGACAGCGCCACGTTGAGATCCTGCGAGGCCATGGTGCCGACCAGTCCGCGCAGCTGTTCCATCGCGGTGCGGGCGCGCTCGACGTGGCTGCCGATCTGCTCGTTGAACTGGTTGGAATGGCTGGCCAGGTTGCGGATCTCGCCCGCCACTACCGCGAAGCCACGACCCGATTCGCCCGCACGTGCCGCTTCAATGGCGGCATTGAGCGCCAGCAGGTTGGTTTCCTCGGCGATGGTGTTGACGTTCTTGAGCAGGCCGAACACCGCGTCCATTTCCTTGGCCATGCCGTCGATGCGGTAGACGATGCGCAGGCTCTCGCGCGACATCTGCACCACCATGCCGACGAAGTGTTCCAGCAGATCGCCGGTGCGCGCAGCGAAATCCTGCACGGAGACGCCTTCGTTCTGCGCATCGATGATCTGGCGCAGCAGCGACTGCTGCATGCCGGTCTTGCGCGAGAGGCCGTCGAAGCCGCCGCCCAGCTCGGACACCGCGTCGCGCAGCAGGTCCAGCGCCTGGTGCAGCTCGCGCGTGGCGTGGCCAAGCTCGTCGACCAGCGAGCTGCGCACTTCTTCCAGCGCCTCGCGCACGGGGGCGTGATGCTCCAGCGAGGCGGCGATCACCGGCTCCTCGATCGGTGCGGCGCGGCGCAGCTCGACGATCCACGCGCCCGCCAGCAGCACGATCAGCACGGGCGCCAGCCAAGCCGAGGGCCATAGCAGGGTCAGCAGCAGGGCGATGGCGCTGGCACCCAACCCGATGACCGGGCGCACGCGCAGGAAAGAGAGAATGGCATCCATGGGCTTATCCGCAGATCAGGGCGCCGCGACGGCGGCGCGTGGAATGGGTTGATGGGCCAGCGCGAGCAGGCGCGCGGCAATGTGGTCGAGCGGCAATTTCTCGCTGGCGGCGCCGAGCTTCCAGGCGGCCCCGGGCATGCCCCAGACCACGGAAGACTCCTCGTCCTGCACCAGCGTGCGCGCGCCGCCCTGCTGCAACTCCAGCAGGCCGCGCGCGCCGTCGTCGCCCATGCCGGTAAGCAGCGCAGCTACCGCCGCCTTGCCCACGCTGGCCGCCATGGAGCGGAACAGCACGTCCACGCTCGGCTTGTGACGATTCACCGGCGGGCCGTTGTGCAGGCGGCACACGTATTTGGCGCCGTCCCACATCACCAGCAGGTGCTGGCTGCCCGGCGCGATATAGGCATGGCCCTGCTGGATCGGCTGGCCGTCGCGCGCCTCGCACACGCGCATGGCCGAACAGGCGTCCATGCGTGCGGCGAACGGGCCACTGAAGGCTGCCGGAATATGCTGGGTGATGACGATCGGCGGCGCATCGGGCGGCATCGCCTCCAGCACCACGCGAATGGCTTCGGTGCCGCCGGTGGAAGCGCCGATGGCGATGATCGGGCTGCCGCCGCGCGTGCCGGCGCTCTGCGCGCGCGGCAGCACCGCATCGGCGGTCAGGCGCGGCGGCACGTCGAGCTTGCGCACGGCGGTGCGCTGGCGGGGCCGAGCCAGCGCCGCCAGCTTCACCTTGGCGCAGATTTCCTGTGCACCCTCGGCAAACGTGCTGGCTAGGTCGTTGCTCGGCTTGGTGAAGAAATCCACCGCGCCCAGTTCCAGCGCGCGCAAGGTCACCTCCGCGCCTTCCTGGGTCAGCGAAGACACCATCACCACCGGCATCGGGCGCAGGCGCATGAGGTTCTCGAGGAAGGTAATGCCGTCCATGCGCGGCATTTCCACATCGAGCGTGAGCACATCCGGATTGAGCTGCTTGATCTTGTCGCGGGCAATCAGCGGGTCCGCCGCCGTACCCACCACTTCGATGCCCGGATCGCACGAAAGCATGGTCGACAGCAGCTTCCGCACGAGTGCGGAATCATCGACCACCAGGACACGTACTCTTTCCATCGCCTTTAAGTCTCGCCTTCGTCGTGCGGTGTGGACGGGTCGCAACCCACGCCCGCTGGCCCGTGTCGGCGCCGGATACTGCCCATGTGAGGCTGTTGCTGCGCGAGTGCGCTAGAACAGCTCCACCTCTCCCTTTATCGGATCGTTTGCCAATCGCTTGAGATACAGCCGCTCGCCGTCGACCAGCACGCCATCGGTGCGGCCACGCAGCTGGCGCACGCGCGCCTTGCCGGTGCTGGGGAAAAACTGCACATGGCGCGGATGCACGTCGCCAAGATCGGCGGCGCGCACTTCCAGCCGCTCCGCTTCCAGGTAGCGCTTGACGAAGGCGATGTTGCGCTGGCCGATGTCGGTCATCGTGGCCAGCACGCGACCGCCGCCGAACACCTTCACTTGCAGGTTCGCGCGCTGGCCACCGGCCTTGAGGATGGCGTTGATGAGCTGTTCCATCGCGTCGTTGCCGTAGCGTGCCGCGCGACCGACGGTATCGGCCCAGGCGCCACGCTCGCCGATGGGCTCGGGCAACATGAAATGGTTCATGCCGCCGATGCCGCGCTGCGTGTCATAGATGCAGGCCGACACGCAGGAGCCGAGCACGGTGGAGATCATCTCCTCCTGCCGGCTCACATAGAACTCGCCGGGCAACACCTTCACCGTGACGCAGGCATGCGCGGGGTCCCAGAAGCGGCGCAGGTGCTCGAAGCCGGGCAGCACGCGCGCCGGATCGTAGCTTGCACCGCTGGGAAGATTGACGGCGGGGACGCTCATGCACTGCGCTTCCGGTAGACCGTGCGTCCCATCAGGTCAAAGCTGTCATTGAGTCCATACATGGACTCGGAATGGCCAAGAAACAGGTAACCGCCCTCCGGCAGCAGGCCGGCATAGCGCTGGAACAGGCGCTGCTTGGTGGGCTTGTCGAAATAGATGACCACGTTACGGCAGAAAATCGCGTCGAACGGACCCTGCATCGGCCAGTCGTGCAGCAGGTTCAGCGGCAGGATGCTGACCAGCTCGCGCAGGCGCGGATGCACGCAGGCGTACTGGTCGTACTCGCCTTCGCCACGCAGGAACCAGCGGCGGCGACGCTCGGTACTCACGCCTTCGAGACGCTCGATGGGATACACGCCCTTGCGCGCCGTTTCCAATGCCTGCGGCGAAAGATCGGTGGCCAGGATCTTGGCGTCGACGTTGCCGCCGTGCTTCTCCAGCGCCTCGGCCAGCACGATGGCCAGCGTGTACGGCTCTTCGCCGGTGGCGCAGCCGGCCGACCAGATGCGCAGGCGGCCGCCGTGCTTCTTCTCGGCCAACCAGCGCGGCAGCAATTCGTTGGTCAGCAGGTCGAAGTGATGCGACTCACGGAAGAACGCCGTGACGTTGGTGCTGATGGCGCTGGCCAGCTCGCCGAGTTCAGCGTGCGGATCGCGCCGCAACAGCTCGCAATAACCCTGGAAATCGCGCAGCTTCAGCGCACGCAGGCGACGCAGCAACCGGCCCTGCACCAGCTGGCGCTTGTGCTCGCCCAGTGAAATGCCACAGTGCTCGTAGACAAAGGCGCGCAGGAAACTGAACTCGCTGTCACCCAGCGTCGGACCATTCATGCCCGCCACAGCGGTGTTGCCATCGAGGGTGGCGGGCATGGTCATGCTCAGAACTCCTTCCAGCTACCGGCATCGGCCGCTTCGGCCGAGCGCGGCTGATGGGCCGCGGCAGGCGAATTGCGCACCGCGGCGAACACGGCCTCGGCCTCGGCCATCACGGTTTTCGTACGGACCTTCTCCGTCGCCGGCTCACCCGACAGCTCGCCCAGCTGGAAGAAGCTGACCTGGCGGGCCAGTTCGCCGGCCTGTTCGTGCATGGCGCGGGCGGCGGCGGCGGCCTCTTCCACCAGCGCGGCGTTCTGCTGGGTCATCTCGTCCATCTGCAGCACGGCGTGGTTGACCTGGTCGATACCGGCCGACTGCTCCTGGCTGGCCGCGGCGATCTCGGCCACGATGTCGGTGACCTTCTTCACGCTGTCCACGATCTCGGCCAGTGCCTTGCCCGACTGGTCCACCAGCGACGAACCCACGCGTACCTTCTCCGCGCTGTCGTTGATGAGGCCCTTGATCTCCTTGGCCGCGCCGGCACTGCGCTGCGCCAGGTTGCGCACTTCGGTGGCCACCACCGCAAAGCCGCGACCCTGCTCGCCGGCACGGGCGGCTTCCACCGCGGCGTTGAGCGCCAGCAGGTTGGTCTGGAAGGCGATCTCGTCGATCAGGCTGACGATGTCGGAGATCTTGCGGCTGGACTCGTTGATCTCGCGCATCGCCGTGCTGGCCTGCGCAGCCACTTCGCCGCCGTGTTCCGCCTGACGGCGCGTGGCGCTGGCAAGCTGGTTGGCATGGCTGGCGTTCTCGGCGTTCTGCTTGACGGTGGAGGTCATTTCCTCCATCGACGAGGCGGTTTCTTCCAGGCTCGAGGCCTGTTCCTGCGTGCGCTGGCTCAGGTCGTCGTTGCCGCGGGCGATCTGCTGCGCGGCGGAGCTGACCGAGCCGGAACCATGGCGCACTTCGCCCACGATGCTGCTCAGGCGCTCGTCCATGGTGCGCAGGGCATCGAGCAATTCGCCCAGCTCGTCCTTGCGGTGCGTGGTGATGCGATGGCCCAGCCGGCCCGAGGCGATGGCATGCGCCACCGAGACGGCACGGCTCAGGGTGTTGAGGATGGAGCGCATCAGCAGCACGGCCATGATGCCGGCAATCAGCAGGCCAGCGAACAGCGCCACCAGGCTGATCGTGCGCACCAGGTGATAGCGCGCGACCTGGGCGTCGAAGATTTCCTTGGCGTCGGCGCGCTGCGCGTCCACCAGTTTCGCGAGCGAGTCCTGGCGCTGCATCAGCAGCGGGCGCACCTGCATTTCGAGCAGATCATTGGAACCGGTGTCGCCCTGCTTGAGCGCGTCGACCAATGAACTGTTGGCGTCGGCGTAGTCGGCATCGGTGGAATGCCAGTCGCTGAAGTGCTTCTTGACGCCATCGCTCATCGGGATGGCGGCGAGCTGCTTGTTGAGCGCACCCAACTCCGCCTGCAGCTTGTCGTACTCGGCCAGCTTGGCCTTGACCTGATCCGGCTTGCTCACCAGCGAGGCGGACTCACCCAGCAGAATGAACGACATCAGCTGGTGTGCGGTGATCTGGGAGACGAGCTGGGTAGGCACGATCTCTTCGTCATAGATCTTGCCCATGCCGTCGTTCTGTTGCTGCATGGAGCCCAGGCCGATGATCGCGCCGCCGATCAGCATCAGGCCCAGCAGGCCAAATACCACGCGCAGGCGGTTGCGGACGGAGAGTTCGGGGACTTTCAGTGTGAACTTCTTCATTGATTCCACTTCCTGCTAAATCGTTCAGGCCACGGCTTTCACATCGGAGACCGCGGGCAGCGCAGCCTCCAGCATTTGCGCATCCTGCGGCTGCAGGAGCTTGTCCACGTCCAGCAGCAGCACCATGCGCTCGCCGGCGGAAGTCAGTCCCTTGAGGTATTCGGTATCCACCGCGGTGCCCATGTCAGGCACGGGGCGGATCGCGTCGGTGGTGACGTCGAGCACGTCCGACACGGCGTCCACCACTACGCCGAAGTTGCGCCCCGCCACCGTCACGATCACCGTGACCGTGGTGGCGTTGTATTCCTCGCGCGCCAGGCCGAAGCGCAGGCGCATGTCGATCACCGGCACGATGGCGCCACGCAGGTTGAGTACGCCCAGCACGTAGTGCGGCGCCTGCGGAATACGCGTGACCGGGGTCCAGCCACGAATCTCGCGTACCGCCAGGATGTCGATGCCGTATTCCTCATGGGCGAGGTTGACGGTGAGGTACTGCGACTGGAGCGCCTCGCTCCGGATGTTGTCGGACATGGTTTGCCTCGTCGGTGGGACCCACGTGCTGGGTCCCCTTTCGGAATCTGGATCGGCTGGAAAAGGGGAAACTTGAGTCGCGAAAAGCCTATGGAGCCGTACCGCCGGAGCGCCTCGATCGCCCCCTCCGCCGTTAGAACTCGCTCCAGCCGCCCGCCGCGACCGCGACGGGCGGCCGCAGGGCCGGCGCCTTCGCCATGGCGGGCGCGGCGCGGGCCGTGCGAACGGGCGCAGAGGCTTGTTCCTGCAGGCGGAAGTAACGGACCTGCCGCTGCAGCTCGTCGGCCTGCTCCTGCATGGCGCGGGCGGCGGCGGCGGCCTCTTCCACCAGCGCGGCGTTCTGCTGGGTCACTTCGTCCATCTGCATCACCGCCCGGTTGACCTGGTCGATGCCGGAGGACTGCTCCTGGCTGGCCGCGGCGATCTCGGCCACGATATCGGTCACCCGCTTCACGCTGCCGACGATGCCCTCCAGCACCTGGCTGGATTCCGCCACCAGTGCCGAGCCGGCCTGCACCTTGTCGACGGTGTCGCCGATCAGCGCCTTGATCTGCTTGGCGGCGCCAGCGCTGCGCTGGGCCAGGCTGCGCACTTCGCCCGCCACCACCGCGAAGCCGCGGCCTTGTTCGCCGGCACGCGCCGCTTCCACCGCCGCGTTGAGCGCCAGCAGGTTGGTCTGGAAAGCGATTTCATCGATCAGGTGCACGATCTCGGTGATCTGGCGGCTGGCCGCCTCGATCTCGCGCATGGCGCCGCTGGTGCGCATGGCCACTTCGCCGCCGCGTTCGGCCTGGACCCGCGTGCTGCGCGCGAGTTGGTCGGCGTGACCGGCGTGATCGGCACTCTGGCGAACGATGGAGGTCATTTCCTCCATCGACGCGGCGGTTTCCTCCAGGCTGGAGGCTTGCTCCTGGGTGCGATGCGACAGGTCGTCGTTGCCGCGGGAGATCTGCTGCGCGGCCGAAGACACCGCCTGGGAACCCTGCTGTACCTCGCGAACGATCTCCACCAGCTTGCTGCGCATGCGCTGCAATGCGTCGAGCATGCTGCCGGGCGCGAACGTGGCGGACGCATCCTTGCCACCCAAATCGCCATCGGCGATGCGCGCCGCCATGGCCAGCGCATAGGCCGGCTCGCCGCCGATACTCTGGCGGATGCTGTGCATCGACTGCCATACCACGCCGATCACCAGCACGCCCACCAGCAGCGCGCGCAACAGGCTGCCTTCCAGCATCGTGCGGAACTGCGCATCGATATCGACGAAGTACGCGCCGGCGCCCACGTGCAGGTCCCAGGGCTTGTACCAGGCGGTGTAGGTGATCTTGTGCTCGTTGTCCTTGGAGCCCGGCATCGGCCAGATGTATTCGGTGGCACCATGGCCGTCCTTGCGGTCGGACGCCATCATCTGCTGGTAGAAGTGCTTGCCGGTGACGTCCGCGTCGTTCTCGATGTTGGTGCCGACACGCTTGGGCATGATCGGGTGCATGCGCATGACGTAGTTGGAGTCGAACACGAACACATAACCGTTGCCGTCGTTCCAGCGCAGCGCGGACAGTTCCTTCAAGGCGCGCTTCAGCGCCTCCTCGTCGCTGAACTCGCCCGCCGCGGCGCGCGCGTGGTAACTGTCCAGCAAGGCCGTGGCCGTGCTCACCTCGTCACCCAATGCGCGCGTACGTGCCTCCATCTGCAGGCGGCGGCTGTCCATCGCGGAAATGACGGTAAGCGCCACCAACCCGGCCACCACGAAGGCGATGACCAGCCATACCTTGGCCGAGAGACCGAGGCGATCGATACATGTCAGTGGGGACTTCATGAGAGGAGGACCTTCAGAATGAAAGAGGGCGGGGGTGCGATGGCCCGGATTCATTCCCTGCACTGCTCGACACCGGCCCGCAGGCCAGCGACCGCGGCTTCCTGTCGCGGCTGATGGTGATGCTGTTGGGCATGCGGCGCCCCGTTGCCTCGCCGCTGCCGGGGCCTGGATCAGGCTGCCTTGCGCCGGCCCTGCAGGCGCACGAGGCCCGCTATATCCACGATCAGCGCCACCGAACCGTCGGCCAGGATGGTGGCGCCCGACACGCCCTGCACGCGGCGGTAGTTGGCCTCCAGCGATTTCACCACCGCCTGCTGCTGGCCGATCAGGCCATCGACGAACAGGCCCACGCGGCTGCCGTCGCCTTCCACCACCACCATCAGGCCCTGCTCGATGGCGTGCACCGCATGGGCACAGCCGAACGCTTCGTGCAGGCGGACCACCGGCAGGTATTCGTTGCGGAAACGGAACAGCTCGCCGCCGCCGGCCACGCTGCGTACGGCATCGGCCTTGAGCTGCACCGATTCGACGATGGACACCAGCGGCACGATATAGCGCTCGTCGCCCACCGCGGCGGTGAGGCCGTCGATGATCGCCAGCGTCAGCGGCAAGGTGATGGTGAACACGCTGCCCTTGCCCTGCGTGCTGCGGATGGTGACCGTGCCGCCCAGGTCGGCCACGTTGCGGCGGACCACGTCCATGCCCACGCCGCGGCCGGAAAGATCGGTGGTGACGGCCGCCGTCGAAAAGCCCGGCTGGAAGATCAGCTCGGCCACGGCGTCGTCGCTCATGCCCTCACCGTTGGCAATCAGGCCGCGCTGCACCGCCTTGGCCACGATGGCATCGCGATTGAGGCCGGCGCCATCGTCGGACACTTCCACCACGATGTTGCCGCCACGGTGCGAGGCCTCCAGTTTCAGCGTACCGATGTCGCCCTTGCCGGCGGCGCGGCGCTTGTCCGGCGTTTCCAGGCCATGGTCGATGGCGTTGCGCACCAGATGCACCATCGGGTCGCCGATTTTCTCCAGCACCGTCTTGTCCAGCTCGGTCTGCTCGCCGACCAGTTCCAGCTTCACCTGCTTGCCGAGCTTCTGGCTGATATCGCGCACCATGCGCGGGAAGCGGTTGAACACCGAGGCGATGGGCAGCATGCGGATGCCCATGACGCTTTCCTGCAACTCGCGCGTATGGCGGGCCAGCTGCGCCAGGCCCTGTTCGAGCACGGCCAGCCGCGCGGCATCGATATCGCCTTCGCGGAAGGTGTCGAGCATGGACTGGGTAATCACCAGCTCGCCCACCAGGTTGATCAGTCCGTCGATCTTGTCGATCGACACGCGCACCGAGCTGGATTCGGCACTGCTATCGCGCTGCGTGCGCGCCGCCCCGGCATCGGCGACGGCGGCGACCGGCGCCGTCACGGCCGGCGCGGGCGCGGGTGCCGCCGCGGCCACCACGTGCCTGGCCTCGATGACCAGGTCGCACTCGTCCTCGACCCAGTCGAACACGGCGGCGATATCCGCCCGCTTCGCCGGCCCCTTCAGTTCGATGGTCCAGCCGAGATGGCATTCGGAAGGTTCCAGCGCCGCCAGCGTGGCCGGCAGCCGGTCGAACTCGGGCGTGACGCTCAGCTCGCCCAGCCCGGCCAGTTCACGGATCAGGCGCAGCGGCTCGTTGCCGCCGGCCAGCATGCCCGGATGGGGACGGAAGCGAACCGTCCAGGCGTCGGCATGGTCCTCGGACCGGCGCGCCTGCAGGTCATTGGCGGCGACGCCGCGGCCCATCGCCAGGGCCAGCTCGTTGCGCAGCCCTTCCGCCACCGCGTCATTGAGCGGCTCGCCGGCCTGGGCCCGCGCAAACATGCCGCGCAGGCAGTCCACCGTGCGCAGCAGCAGTTCGATGATGGCGCCGTCGATGGCGCGCTTGCCGCTGCGCACCTCGTCCAGCAGCGACTCCGCCTCGTGGGTGAACGAGGACATCTCCGGAAACCCGAAGGTGGCCGCGCCGCCCTTGATCGAGTGCGCCGCGCGGAAAATGGTATGCACCAGCTCCGCGTCACCGCCGTCATCCAGCGCAAGCAGCGACGATTCCATCGTATCGAGTCCTTCCAGACTCTCCTCGATGAATACCTGTTGGAACTGCGCCAGACCGGCCTTGCTCATGGGAATCTCTACTCTTCGGGATAGCTTCGCGGTGCCTCACCACCCGTCATCCCTGCGAAAGCAGGGATCCAGCGTCTTTCGTGCGGCGACAAAGGCACTGGATTCCCGCTTCCGCGGGAATGACGGGCAAGAACATCAGCCGAGCACGCGCTTGACGGTGGCCAGCAACTGCTCGGGATCGAACGGCTTCACCAGCCAGCCGGTGGCGCCGGCTGCCTTGCCTTCCATCTTTTTGTCGGTATGCGATTCGGTGGTCAGCATCAGGATCGGCACGCCCTTGTATTCGGGCAGCGTGCGCAATTCGCGCACCATGCTGATGCCGTCCATCACCGGCATGTTGACGTCGGCCAGCACCAGGTCGTAACGACCGCCGCGCGCCGCGTCGAGCGCCAGCTGGCCGTTCTCGGCTTCGCTCACGTCATGACCGGCGCCACGCAGGGTGAAGGCCACCATGCCGCGCATCGAAGCCGAATCGTCCACCGCAAGAATCTTTGCCATCTTCCACCTCAGTTTCAGGCCGGCATGGTTGCCGGCAATTCCAAAGCCTGTGCCAGGCCGAGTACCCCGGCCGCATCGCGTATCGCCGTGCTCACACCCAGCCACGCCGGCAGCTGGCCGCGCGCCGCCGCTTCGCGACGGAACGCCACCAGCAGCTGCAGCGCCGCGGTATCCACGCGCTCCACGGCGCCGCCGTCGAGCTGCACGGCCGGCGCGTCGAAGGCGTCGATCAGCTCGGACTTGACGGCGGCCAGCTCGGCCAGACGAAAATCGGCAGGCAGCGCCACTACGCGCGCCTCACTCTTGCGTTGTGCCGTCTTGCTGCCCATTGCGTCCGTCCTCACTGCGCCCCGCGAGCGTCTTCGGGATGGTTATCGGCCAGCCCCACGCTGGCTTTAGGGCTCCCCACTCCGCCAAAGCTGTGATGAAACCGGCAAAAAGATCCTCAAGTTCCGTGCGCGGCCGCCGATGTCCAAGGCACGGAGAGGCGCGCGCACGACTCCTCGCCGCAAGGAGCCATGCTTGATCATTCAACCCACCAGCCTCGCTGCCCTGGCCTGGGCCGGCGCTGCCTCAGGCAGTGCGGCGGAGAGCTGGCGCATCGGCACCGTGCTTGCCGCGCGTCCGTTGGGGATCAACCAGGACGGCCTGATGGTGCTGCAGATCGGCGCGCTCACGGTGGAAGCCGAGGCGCCCCGCAGCCAGCTGCCGTCGCAATTTCAGGTGCGCGTGCTCAGCCTGGGCGCCGAGCCGTTGCTCGAAGTGATCGGCGCGAGCATGCCCGAGCCCGCCATGCAGGTGGCGCTGCGCGAGCGCCTGCCGCAGCAGAACGGCTATGGCCCGCTGCTGGCCACGCTCGACGCGCTGGCCCAACGCCCGGCCCTGCGCCAGCTGCCGGCCTACCTGCGTCCCGCGCTCGCCTTGCTGGAACATGGCGTGCGCACGCCCGCCGAGATCACCCGCGGCGAAGGGCTGGAGGAAGCGATCAACCGCAGCGGCCTGTTCCTCGAATCGCAACTGGCGCAGGCCCAGGTCGACATGGCCGTGCTGAGCCAGGAAGACTGGAAAGGCGCGCTGCTGCGCCTGGCCAGCCTGCTCGACGACTACCTGCCCGCGCGCCGTGCGCCATCGGGCGATAGCGAAACACCGCCGCCGCTGCAGCAGCGCGGCCTGCAGGCACAGCCCCGGGTGCAGTTGCCGCCGGAACTGCTCAACGACGATATCGACAGCTTGCTCGGCCGCCTGCACGGCGAAGTGCACGCCGCGCTGGCCCGCGTGGAGGTGGCGCAGCTGGAAGCCACCACCGTGCCGGCGTGGATGATCGAGATCCCGCTGCAGGGCGAGAACGGACGCGACATCCTGCAACTTCAGTTGCAGCACAACGGCGGGGCCGAAGGCGGCTCGGCGTGGACGCTGGGCTTCGCGCTGGATCTGCCGGCGCTGGGCCCGATCCACGGCGAACTGCAACTGCGCGACCTGCGCCTGGCGGTTCGACTGTGGGCCGAGCGTGCCGACACCGTGCGGCGACTGGAGCAACAATTCTCCACTTTGCGAAACCAGCTTTCCGCCAGCGGCCTGATCCTCGACCAGCTGAGCTGCCAGCAGGGCCTGCCGCAATCGGCCAGCCCGCATAGCGCCATCCTGCTGAAGACGATGGCATGAGCACGCCACTGCCCCCCGCCCGCCGCCGCGTCACCCTGCGCCTGTCCGGTGGCCCCGCCGACGCGGCGCCGCCGGCCAGCCTGCCGCCCGAATCGCTGGAAACCCTGCTGGCACGTGCGCGTGCCCTGGGCATTCCACTGCATCACGACCCGCAGATGGCCGCCCTGCTCGCTTCGCTGCGCCTGCGCCAGGATGTGCCCGCGACACTGTATGCGGCGGCAGCGGCGGTACTGGCCAGCATCTACGATGCGGCGGAAGACCAGCCATAAGCCTCGCAACCCCATCCGCCACCCGTAAATGGCGGTAAAGACGGCCGCGACCGCGACGCGTTGGGTACGATCCTTGCTTGGCCGTCCGAAAGAACTTCCCCGCTAGATGAATGCTCGCAGGGAGTATGCTTGCCCGCTTGAAGCGTCGACAGGGGACGCGGCTCCACCGCAACACACAACCGCCCAGTGGTATGAGGACTTTCCTGCAAGGGAATGCATCACCTCGTGCGGGAGTGCGGTTCGCCATGGCACAGGTTTCCCCGGGGCCCGCGCTCCGGTACCGCGCCTTCATCAGCTACAGCCACCAGGACAAAGCCTGGGCCGACTGGCTGCACAAGGCGCTGGAAACCTATCGCCTCCCTTCGCGCCTGGTGGGCACGCGGACGGCTGCCGGCACGGTGCCGCGGCGTCTCGCGCCGATCTTCCGCGATCGTGATGAACTGGCCAGCGCCACCGACCTGGGACGCAAGGTCAACGAAGCGCTGGAGCAATCGGCAAACCTGATCGTGATCTGCTCGCCGCACTCGGCCGCCTCGCGCTGGGTCAACGAGGAAGTCCGGGCATTCAAACGGCTGGGACGCAGCGAGCGCGTGTTCTGCCTGGTCGTCGATGGCGAACCCAATGCCAGCGGGTTGCCTGGCCGCGAAGCCGAGGAATGCTTCGTCCCGGCATTACGCTATCGACCCGGTGCCGACCACGCATTGAGCGACCAAGCCACCGAACCCATCGCCGCCGACGCCCGGCCAGGCAAGGACGGCAAGACCAACGCGAAATTGAAACTGATCGCCGGCATGCTGGACCTTGCCTACGACAAGCTCAAGCAGCGCGAGCAACAACGACGCCAGCGGCGGATGGCGGCGATTACCGCCCTGGCCGTGCTGGTCACGGCCATCACCACCACGCTCGCCGTGATGGCCTTGCGCGCCCAGCGCATCGCCGAATACGAACGCAGCCAGGCCGAAGACCTGATCGGCTTCATGCTGGGCCATCTGCATACCAAGCTGGAAGCCGCCAACCGGCTGGATATTCTCGATGACGTCGCCGGCAAGGCGATGGACTATTTCAGCGCGCTGGACGAGTCGGAGGTCACCGACGACTCGCTCGCGCAACGCGCCAAGGCGCTGCAGCTGATCGGCCGCGTGCGCGAAGAGCAAGGGAAACTGGACGACGCCACGCACGCCTTCAACGATGCAAGTCAATTGATGAAACCCTTGGTGGCCCGCCAGCCACACAACGCCGCATGGCAGATCGCGCTCGCCGACAGCTACTCGTGGCTGGGCATGGTCGCCTGGGATCGCGGCGACATGCCATCGGCGCTCGGCCGGTTCCGCCTGGCCGCGCCGCTGGTCGAAGACGTCGTGCAGCGGCATCCGGAGAATCTGGACTGGTTCAAGCATCTGGGCTGGCTGCACAACAACCTTGGCCACGTGCTCGAAGCGGACGCGCAACTACCGGCGGCGCGCCAGGAGTACAAGGTCGTACTGGGCATCTACCGGACGCTGGTGCGACGCGAACCCACCGACCGGCGCTATCGCTCGGAGCTTGGGCATGCCTATGGCAACCTGGCCGGCATCACCTATGCGCTGGGCGCGCTGACCGACGCACAAGACTACGCATCAAGGGCACTGGCGATTTGGCAGTCGCTGGCGCAACAGGACCCGACCGACATGTCGGTGCAAATGTACCTGGCCCGCGCCACCGCCATGCAGGGCAAGGTCTTGCAGGCCCGCGGCGATGCCGCTGCAGCCACCGCCGCGTTCGATGCCGCCCTCGGCATCGGCAAGCATTTGCTCGCGGTCAATCCGACCAGCACGGAAAGCATCAGCGACATCGCCAGCTACAGCCGCTCGCTGGCTCACCAGCGCCGACTCGACGGCGATCCTTCGCACGCGGAACAACTACTGCGCGAGGCCACCGCGTACTACACCCAGCTCGCGACCAGGGAGCCCGATGAACCGGCCTGGCAGACCAACCTGGCGGCCACCGATATCGAGTCCGCACATCTTTCATGGCAAGCCGGCGACCTCGCCGCAGCCACGCGCGGCGCCGACGCCGCGCAGTCGCTGCTCGTCAGCGTGCTGAAGAAACACGCCGACTATGCGCGCGCGCTGCCACTGCTGGCGGAAAGCCGTGTCCTGCTTGGGCAACTGCAGGCCGCCAGCGGCGACCTGTCGGCGGCGGCGCAAAGCTGGGGCGCCGCGCTGCAGGCGCTCCAATCCGGCACGGGATCGTCCCTGGATCCGCAGCCGGCCCTGCTGGAACCCCACGCGGAAGCACTGTGCCTGCTTGGCCGGACTGCCGAAGGCGAGCCCGTTGCGGCCACTCTCGCCGGACTCGGTGACCGCGATGCGCAATATCTGCGGACCATCGCCGCCACCCCATGCCACGCATCGCCCGCCACCGCCCCAAGCCCAACGTCCACGCCATCGAACTGACGCTGTCCCGAACGCGCCCATCCCGGACGCGCCTGCAACCACCGCGAGGAGAACACCATGGTCGGCGACACCACCCTGTCCATCACCGTTACCGTCAGCGGCAGCCCCGGCAATTATTCGGTTTCGGTATCGCCCAACAAATTGAATGTGGATAGCGACGGCACCTTCGACATCGTATGGCAAGCCGGTAGCGGCGTCGCCTTTACTTTCGATGCCACCACGCCCATCGCGTTCACCGGCAACCACACGCCGCTGACCACGCCGACCTACGACTCAAGCAACAACACCGCCACCTGCACCGATACGGTGAGTGCCGATGGAACCTATCCCTATGTCATCAATCTCTGGGTGGGTGGCGTGAAGATCACTTGGCCGTCTGTCACGCATGTTGGCAATGGAGACCCTGAAATTCATAACCATCCCGATTGAGGGACATATCGTCATTCCTGCGCAAGCAGGGATGACGAACTAAGAAAGCGCCTCGCGCTGATCCAGCCCTCGCAAGAATGACAAGCCAAGCGATCTCGCTTTCGAGCCTCCCGAAGCCTCAAGCCGCCTCACTCTCCAACGGCAATCGACACAACCGCCGCACATCCAGCAACGCCACAAACCCGCCCTGCCACGGCGGTACACACCATGCACCGGATCATCATCGCGTGGCACACCACCCGGCAGCGGCATGGCCCGTGAGCGGCGCTTCGAGATACGCCTCCCAACGCCAGCCGGTCGCGATGCCGGCGTCATGGCTGCCGTCCGCGGCCACATGCACCAGCGGCTCGGCCGGCAACGTGTCGCCCGTGTAGAACAGGCGCGGTACGTCACTGCGCGGCTCGCCCTGACTCGACTGATCGCCGACGGCGCGATACCAACCGCCTTCGGTGACCTTGCTGCCCACGGTCAATGCGGGCAAGGTGGCCTCACGTTGGCGTCGCGCCGCTTCCAGCCTGGACAGGTCGGCGTCGTTGGTGGGGTAGTTGCACTCGAAGCGGTTGCCGCTGGTTGGGCGAAACCACATTTGCACCGAGCCCTTGAGGCTGGCCGGGGCTAGCACATGCAGGGAATTCACCGAGCCACGTGTGGTGTAATTGCCCGCTGGGAACGGTTTCTCGGCATAGCTCAGAAACATCACATCGCGGTGTTGTCCGGCAGGTACGATCAAGCGCCCATCGGGGAAGCTTTGCCCCGGCGCCAGTGACGTGCCGCCTAACCTGGGTAGACCAAACTCGTGCCCCGTATCGCCATCGGCTCCTACCGCTACATAAGTAGCCCCCTCGCCCATCGGGTTGCGAATGCCCTCCCATTGCTCAGGGCTTTCCAACACAAGGTCCTCCTTGCCGCTATTGATCAACCGCAAGGTAACCTTGAGCTTGTCGCCTGCGGGCGCCACATAAGTCTCCGCTTCCAGCCACACCTGGCGGCTGCCTTGGGCACTCATGCCTTCGCGGTAATAGGACAACAGCAAGTTACCAAACAGGTAGGTCAGCATCTTCGCATCGCGGCCGCCCACAATGGGGTCCGCACTGGCACTCTTGATTTCACCGGAGGCGCAGCGGGCACTGCCCCAGCCCATCGAATTACCGGGGTTCATGCCACCAAAGTCGGTCCCCTCGCAAATCACCTTGCGCGCCTGATCCCAACGGGGATCGGGCGCCGTTAGCGGCCCCTCCAGCACCCCCGCACCGGTGCCTTGCCCCAATGGGGTGGCTTTTTCGATGTCGGGCACGCCGCCCCGGTAGATCACCCGAAAACGTCCATCAGCGACGCTGACGCCGTGCTTGTAGTCGCCCCAGTCGCCGCTCAGTGCCACGGCGTCAACGGCTTGATGGTCGGGGCTGGCATGGGTCGTGGTGGTGGTTCCTAAAAAGCTGATAAATCCAACGAGGGCGAGATATTGCAGGCGGCGCACCTGTCGCAGCGGGCGGGTCATGGCTACTGCATCCTTTCTAACGCAAGCACGGCCCGTCGATCCCGACGGGCACAGATAGGCTGGACGCTAGTGGCGGTGCGAATACCCGTCTATCAGACAGCCCCCTAAAATGCGTACGCACCGTCCTTCATCAGGTGCGTGCCCTGAGAGCCTGTTCACCATCTCCCCGTAGCCCGCGTTGAGCCGCGGTGAGTCAGCCCGTTTCGCTTTCCAGCGGCAGGCGGCACAACCGCCGCACATCCAGCAACGCCACAAACCCGCCCTGCCACGGCAACACACCATGCACCGGATCATCATCGCGCGGCGCACCACCCGGCAGCGGCGGCGCCACCTCCGTCGTTTCCGGCGAGATCAGATCGCCCACCGCATCCACCCGCAGGCCCACCAGCTGGCTGCCATAAGCGAGCATCACCACGCGCACTTCGGCGTCGTCAGCCTCGAACGCGTCGGACAGGCCAAGCCGGCGGCGGCCATCGAGCACCGGCACGATGCGGCCACGCAGATGACGGATGCCAAGCAGGTCGGATGCGGCACCGGGTACCGGCGTCAGCTCGCCATCACGGATGACTTCGCTCACCTGGGCCAATGGCGTGGCATACAGCTGCCCGCCGAGACGAAACGAAAGCCAGCGACCTTCGGTGGCGGGGGTGGTGGTATCGGTCAAGACATCGACTCCCCGGCATGCGCCGGTGCTGCGGGCGGAACAAGGGCGAACATCAGGGGCTGCGCTCCGGCGTGATGGGGCGCGGCGCGGTCACGGTGATGGTGCCGGAGGCGGCATGGGAAACCATCTCGTCCGCGGTGGACGCGGAGGCATCGCCCGTGTCGCGCGCCTCGGCCGGCGGCCCGGCGAGGATCACTTTGTTGACCGGTACATCGCTGCCGTTCGCCACGGGCGGCGTGGTGGTCACTGGCGCGCTGGCCGGTGCGGCGGCGGCAGGCGACGCCGGGGCATCGCCGCCCTCGGCGACCTGCCCCATGTGCTGGGCGTCGTTGTAGAAGCGCTTGGGCGCGTTTTCGTCACTCAGCACCACCACCAGCACGCGACGGTTGCGGTTGCGGCCGTCTTCGGTGGCGTTGTCGGCGCTGGGACGGTATTCGCTCCAGCCGACGATGCCCAGGCGCGACGGGTCGATGCCCTGCTCGGAGAACAACCGCGCCACGCTGGCGGCGCGCGCCGCGGACAGCTCCCAGTTGGAGGGATACAGCGCGGTGTTGATCGGCCGGTCGTCGGTATAGCCCTCCACCCGCACGGGGTTGCCGAAGGGCTTGAGGATGGCCGCGATCTGGTTGAGCACGCCATCGGCCGGCGGCGAAAGCTTGGCCACGCCGCTGGGAAACAGGATGTCGGTGCGCAGCTCGATTTCCAGCCAGGTAGTGGTCTTGCGCACGACCACCATCTTCTTGTCGATCAGCGGCTGCAATGCTCGTTGCACTTCGTCGCGGATCAGCAACAGGTTCCGCTCCGACAGGGTCGGCTGCTCGGCCTGTCGCAGTTCGCGCAGATCCACCGCGCGCATCGGCGCCGGACGCTGCGGAATCGGCACGTTCACCGGCGTGGTGGCGGCGCCGGGCTGGCCGGCTGGCGCGGCTATCGCGGGGTCGACGTTGTGCGGCCGCGCGCGCGACTGCGGCATGGCCGCGATCACGTGGCTGGAACCGTTGAATGCCTCGATGATCGACTCGGACATCACGCGGTACTTGCCCTCGTTCACCACCGACACGGCGTACATCACCACGAAGAACGCGAGCAGCAACGTCATCAGGTCGGCATAGGGAATGGCCCACGCCTCGTGATTGAGATGATCCTCGTGGCGCTTGCGCCTTTTCACGATAGATAACCCTGCAACTTCGCTTCGATCTGGCGCGGATTGGCGCCTTCGGCGATGGAAACCAGGCCCTCGACCAGGATCTCGCGCATCTGCGTCTGCTTGTGCACCATCCCCTTCAGGCGCGAGGCCATCGGCAGCATCAGCAGGTTGGCCAGCGCCACGCCATAGATGGTGGCCACGAAGGCCGCGGCGATGCCGTGGCCGAGCTTGCTGGGGTCGGCGAGGTTCTGCATCACCGCCATCAGGCCCATCACCGCGCCGATGATGCCCATGGTGGGCGAGTAGATGCCGGCGTTTTCGAATACCTTGGCCGCCGCCAGGTCGCTGTGCTCGCGCGCGCCCAGCTCCACTTCGAGCACGCCGCGAATCGCATCCGGCTCGCTGCCGTCGACCAGCAACTGCAGGCCCTTGCGGGTGAAGGTATCGCTCTCGGACTCGATCTGCGGTTCCAGGCCCAGCAGGCCCTGGCGGCGCGAGATCTCGCTCCAGCCCACGATGCGGCTGATCAGGTCCGAGGGCTGGTGCTGCGGTGGCTTGTACACCATCGGGAACATGCCCAGCGCCTGCTTGAGCACCCGGCCCGGGTTCTGCACCAGCAGCGCCGCGATGGTGCCCAGGAACACGATGACGAAGGCCGCCGGGTTCCACAGCGCTCCCACGCTGGAGCCCTTGAGGATGGTGCCGACGATCACCACCACGAAGGCGAGGATCGTGCCGATGAGACTTACCAGGTCCATGTCAGGCGCTTACTCTCAGGGAAGGGAGGAGTTGGCCGTCGTTGCCGGCCAGGCCGGCCAGGTCCATCACCAGCGCGAGACGGCCATCGCCGGTGACGGTGGCGCCCGCCACGGCGGGCACGCCTTCGAACAGGGGACCAAGCGGTTTCACCATGACGTCTTCGCGCCCCAGCACGTCGTGCACCAGGCAACCCAGACGCATGTGGCCGATGTGCAGCACCACCACATGCCGACCCGACGGGCCGGTGACGCCGACCCAGCCGGCCAGGTCGGCCAGCGCCAGCGCACGGCCACGATGGGCCGCCACCACGCGGCCATCCAGGCGCTGTTGCTGCCCGGACGCCAGCTCGAAGACTTCCTCGATATTGCTGAGCGGCAGCGCCAGCAGGCGTGCGCCCACGCGCACCATCAGCACGCGCTGGATCGCCAGGGTGAGCGGCACGGCCAGCTCCAGCGTACTGCCGCGACCCAGCTGCGAACGCACCTGCAGCGTGCCGCCCAGTTCGGCGACGCGGGTTTTCACCACGTCCATGCCAACGCCGCGCCCGGAGATATCCGACACGGTGGCGGCGGTACTGAAGCCCGGGCGGAAAATCAGCTCATAGCATTCGTTTTCGCTGAGGCGCGCCGCCTGCGCCTCGTCGATGACGCCCTTCTCCACCGCCTTGCGGCGCAGGACGTCGGGATTCATGCCGCGACCGTCATCGGCCACGGTGATGACGATGCGCTCGCCACGCTGGCTTGCCGACAGCGTCACCTTGCCCTTGCGCGGCTTGCCGGCGCGCTCGCGCTCATCGGGCATTTCCAGGCCATGATCGAGCGCGTTGCGGATCAGGTGCACCATGGGGTCGGCCAACGCCTCGACCAGGCTGCGATCGAGATCGGTGCCCTCGCCTTCCTGCACCAGTTCCACTTCCTTGCCGAGCTGGCGCGAAAGATCGCGCACGATGCGCGGGAAGCGCTGGAACAGGCGCCCCACCGGCTGCATGCGCATGCCCAGCACGGCGTTCTGCAGCGCGTCGGAGACGCGATCGAGCTCGCTCGCGGCGAGCGCGAGGGTTTCATCGCCGTGCTTGGCGGCGAGACTGAGCAGGCGGTTGCGCACCAGCACCAGTTCACCGGCGCGATGCACCAGCGCATCGAGGCGGGCGGTGTCCACGCGCACGGTGGCTTCCGGCGCCGGCGCCGCGTGGCGTGCCGCGGGGGCGGCCGCAGGCGCGGCGGGAGTCGGTGCCGCCGCTGGCGTGCCAGGGGCCGCACCCTTGCCGTGCAGGTTGTCGAGCAGCGCCTCGAACTCATCGTCGGAGATGCTGCCGGAGACGGCCGGCGGCGCCACGGCGACAGGCGCCGTACCGGGCGTGACGCCCTTGCCGTGCAGGTTGTCGAGCAACGCTTCGAATTCGTCGTCGCTGATGCTGCCCGAGGCCACCGGCGCCGATGCCGGCGCGCCGGGAGCACCACCGCTGCCATAGAGGCTGTCCAGCAGTGCTTCGAATTCGGAGTCGTCGATGGTGCCGTCGCCCGGCGGCGCGGCCACCGGCGGCGCTACCGGCCTGGGCGGCGGCGGCGGTGTGGCCGCGGCACCCGGCGTCAGGCGCTGCAGCAAGCTCGGCGGCGGCATGGCCATGGCGCTGCCGCCGGCCAGCGAGGCCAGCATGTCATTGAGCAGGTCCAGTGCTTCGAGCAACGCATCCATGCGGCTGGCGTCGAGCAGCAACTGGCCGTTGCGCGCGACGTTGAGCAGATCTTCCGCGTGATGGCATAGCTGCACCATCGGCTCGATGGCGAGAAAGCCGGCACCGCCCTTCACCGTGTGAAAGGCGCGGAACACCGCATTGAGCAGCTCGGCGTCGCGCGGCGCGGTCTCCAGGCCGATCAACTGCTCGCCCAGACGCTGCACCAGCTCCCCGGCTTCCACCAGGAAATCATTGCGCAGCTCGCTGTCCAGCGACGGATCCATGCTCAGAATCCAAATTCGCTCAGCAGACGATCAGCCTCGTCCTGGCTGGTGACCTTGACCGGGCCCACCGCGGCTTCGCCGGCCAGTGCGCCGGTGAGGCTGACCAGTTCCAGCAACGAGTTCTCCACGCTGCCGATGAAGTTGACCACTTTCTTGATGCGCTGGCCGGACAAGTCCTGCCATGACTGCGCCACCACGAAATCGGCCAGTCCGTCGCGGCATTCGTTGGCGAAGGCGGCAGCCTGCACGGCAAGCACGTGGGCGACGTCGCCCGGCGGCGTGCCGTCGATGACCTCGCTGGCGTTCTGCGCCACGGCGTCGGCCTGCGGACGCATGCGCTCGGCGAAATCGAGCGTGCGGTGCGCGGCCTGCGAACTCATTTCCAGCACGTCTTCCAGATGCTTGCGCGCATCGGCGACGCTGCCCGGCACGCCCTCCTGGGCCAGGTCGCCACCGAGACGGCGCACCGCGTCGTGGAGGTCGCGCGCCAACAGGCCCAGCGCGCGGAACAGGCGGTGCTCGCGCTGGCGCACCAGCACGTCCAGGGCCTGCTCGAAGGCGGCGCCATCGGCGCTGTTGAGCAGGTCATGCAGTTCGGGCGGCAGCGTTTCGCCGGTCAACAGGGCAGGTTGTGCGGTCATGCGGTGGCTCCGCTCGCGGCAAGGCGCTCAAAGATCTTGGTGAGTTTTTCCTGCAGGGTGGCGGCGGTGAATGGCTTGACGATGTAGCCGTTCACGCCGGCCTGGGCGGCGGCGATGATCTGGTCGCGATTGTTTTCCGCCGTGACCATCAGCACCGGCATGCCCTTCAGCGAGGGCTCGGCGCGAATGGCGCGCAACAGGTCGATGCCGGTCATGTTGGGCATGTTCCAGTCGGTGACGACCAGGTCGAACGCGTTGGCGCGCAGCATGGTCAGCGCGTTCTCGCCGTCGTCGGCTTCCTGGATCAGCGGATTGCTGAAACCCAGCTCCACCAGCAGGTTGCGAACGATGCGCCGCATGGTGGAAAAGTCGTCCACCACCAGGATCTTCATATTCTTGTCCAAACCACTTTCTCCGCTTGCACCGTGCGGTCCGGTGCGCCAAGCCTCAGGGAATGTTGGGGTGCTGCTATGCGTGTTCGCGCCAGCCTGTCATGCGCGCACGCAGTCGCACGATGGCCTGGCCATGGATCTGGCATACCCTCGACTCGGTGACGCCAAGTACTGCGCCGATCTCCTTGAGGTTCATTTCCTCTTCGTAATACAGCGACATCACCAACTGCTCGCGTTCGGGCAGGCTGCCGATCGATTCGATCAGCGCCTCGCGCATGCCATCGCGCTCGACGTTGTCCTGCGGTCCCAGGCTGTCCGCGTCAGCCACATCCAGCGCCGCGCCACCTTCGGCGTCGTCGGGCACGGACAGGCTGAGCAACCGGGCGCTTGCCGCGTCGGCCAATGCCTGGTGGTACTCCTCCGGCCCCATGCCCAGTCGCCGCATCACCTCGGCGTCCTCGGCATCGGCACCGGTTTCTATCTCGATCTGGCGTACCACCTCGGCCATCTCGCGTACCTTCCGGTGTACCGAGCGGGGCGTCCAGTCGGTGCGTCGCAGCTCGTCGAGCATGGCGCCACGGATGCGGATGCCCGCAAACGTTTCGAAGCTCGCGTTGCGCCCGGTGGTGAAATTTCGCGCAGCCTCCAGTAGACCGATCATGCCGGCCTGGATCAGGTCTGCCACATCGACACTCGGCGGCAATCGACCCATCAGGTGATAGGCGATGCGTCGCACCAGTGGCGCATGCTGGCGAACCAATTCGTCGGCACTTTGCCGTTGCAGTTGCAGGTATTCGGAAGCCACGTTCATCTCACCACCCGGTCGCCGCTGCGGCCTGCCTGCTGAAGAAGGCGATGCGGTCCAGCGCCAGTCGCTCGGGTTCACCCCATGTATCGACCGCACCTGCCAATTGCTTGAATGCCTCCGCCGACCGGCTGGCCGGCCACAGGTCCACCACCGCGCTCTGCCGGCGAATGGCCTGCCGGAGCCGTTCGTCCTGCGGCACCATGCCCATGAATTCCAGCGCCACGTCGAGGAAGCGGTCGCATACGCGCGCCAGCTTCTGATGCAGCGCGCGGGCTTCGCCGGCGTTGCGCACCATGTTGGCGACCATGCGGAAGCGACGCACGCCGAAGTCGCGGCTCAACACCTTCAGCACCGCATAGGCGTCGGTGAGCGAGGCCGGCTCGTCGCAGACCACCAGCACCACGTCGTCCGCCGCCGCCGCGAACATCGCCACGTTGTCGGACAGGCCCGCCGCGGTATCCACCAGCAGGTAGTCCGGCGGCACCGCCAGGTCGTCGAAGGCGCGGATCACGGCCGCGTGCTCGTTGTTGCTCAGCTGCGCCAGCCGCCGCGTGCCCGAGCCGGCCGGCACCACTTTCAACCCGTGGGGGCCGGTGAGCAGCAGATCCTCGATGCCGCAGCTGCCGTCGAGCAGGTGGCCGATATGGCGCGTGGGGGTCAGCCCCAGCAGCACATCGATATTGGCCAGCCCCATGTCCGCATCGAGCAGGATGACCTCGTGCCCGGCCATCGCCAGCGACATGCCGAGGTTGACCGAAATGGTGGTCTTGCCCACGCCGCCCTTGCCGCCGGCCACCGCAATGGCGCGGCAACGCCGGCGCGCTGGTGGCCGGGCCAGGCCGAACGCCTGGTCGTGGGAGGGCGCCTGCTTGCCATGCCGCTCAGCCAACGCGCGCAACATGCCTTCCAGACCCATCGCCTGATTCATCGCGAAGACACCGTTCATGCGTTAGCTACCGCCAGTCCGAAACGTTCCGCCATCACTTCATCGTCCGCTGCCGCGGCGCCGCCCTTGAGTACCTGCGCGGCACGGCACACCAGCACGCGGGCGTCGGCCGTGGCGATGTCCTCGGGCACGCGCTGGCCGTCGGTGACGTAGTCGAGCGCGAGCCGGTGACGGATCAGCACCGACAGCGCGCCGCCGAGGCTGGGCGCTTCATCGAGCTTGGTGAGGATGCAGGCGTGCGGCTTGAGCGGCAGGTAGGCGCGCACCGCCTCGTCCAGCGACGAGGCCTGCGCATTGGCGGCCAGCGCCAGGCAGGCGCGCAGGTCGCCCCCGTTGCCCAGCACGTCCAGCTGTTCGGCCAGGCGCGGATCGCCGCCGGCCAGGCCCGCCGTATCCACCAGCACGGTATGGCAGCCGCGCAGCAGTTCCAGCACCTGGCGCAGGCTGTCCGCGTCATAGGCGGGATACACGCGCACGCCGAGCAGGCGGCCGTAATGCTCCAGCTGGGCGGCGGCGCCGATGCGGTAATGGTCGGTGCTGACCAGCGCCACCTGCGATGAACCATGGCGCATCACCGCCCGCGCGGCGAGCTTGGCGATGGTGGTGGTCTTGCCCACGCCAGTGGGGCCGACCAGCGCGGTCACGCCGTGGCGTTCGGACTGGTCACGCCGGCTGACCGACAGGCTGCGGCTGAGCATGCCCAGCGGCAGATAACGCGCCTGCTCGGCGTTGATGTTGGGCGGCAGCTCATCCACCAGCTGGCGGGCCACGTCGGGCTCGATGCCCAGGCGGGTCATCTCGCGCAGCACGCGGGCGCGCATCGGCTGACGGCGCTCCATGTCGTTCCAGACCAGGCTGGAAAGCTGCGTTTCCAGCAGCTCGCGCAGGCTGCCCAGTTCGGCCCGCACGCGTGCGGTGTCCTGCACGGCGCGTTCCAGCAACGGATGGATCGGTGCCGACGGATCAATCGTCGGCTCGGGCTTGGCGGCCTCGATCGGCGCCACCTTCACCGCCACCGGTGCCGGCGGCGCCTTGCCGACGGGCGCTTCCGCGGCGACGGGCGCCGCGGGTGGCGTGGCGCGCGACAAGCTGACGGTGACGCCGTCATCGTGACGGGACGTTGGCGGCAGCGGCGGCGGCAGTACGTCGCTGCGACGCGTCGCCATCGGCGCGGCGGCAGCGGCGGCGGCGACGGGTGCCGCCGCAGGCCTGTGCGACTCCACCTGCAGCGGCGCGCCGTGGCGCGCGGCTTCGCGCACCAGCGCCTCATCGAAGTCGACGGCAGCGATGATCTCGATGCCTTCGTCCAGCCGGCGGGTGGAAAGGATCACCGCATCCGGGCCCTGTTCCTCGCGTACTTCACGCATGGCCTGGCGCATGTCGGCTGCCACGAAACGTTTGATCTTCATGCTTTGCTCCGCAAACGGGAGTCAGCCATCGGGGCGGCCGGACGAGCCAGCGATGCGCCTTCGGGGCGCGGTACGGCTTGCTGTTTCAGTTCCCGACTTTCCATGCTCGACTCTCTGCTCTTATCGCCCCAGCGCCTGCACCAACCGCACTCTCCGGTTGTCCGGCACCTCGTTGTAGGCCAGTACGTGCAGGTTCTGTGCCACGTGGCGAGTGAAGCGCGCCAGCCACGGGCGCAGCTGCGGCGCGACCAGCAGCACGGCCGGTTCGCCGCTCATTTCCTGCTTGCGCGCGGCGTCGGCCACGCCTTGCTGCAAGCGGTCCGCCAGGCCCGGTTCCACCGCCGCGCCCGCCACGCCGCCATTGGCGAGCGAGCCGAGCAGGATCTGCTCCAGCTCCGGTGCCAGCGTGATGACGGGGATCTCGGTGCCCAGCCCGGTGATCTCCTGCACGATCTGCCGGCCCAGCGCGACGCGCACGGCGGCGGTGAGCGCGCCGGGATCCTGACTCTGCCCCGCGTGCTCCGCCAAGGATTCGACGATGCTGCGCATATTGCGGATCGGCACCCGCTCGGCCAGCAGGTTCTGCATCACCTTGACCACCACGCCCAGCGACAGGCGCTTGGGCACCAGGTCCTCCACCAGCTTGGGCGCGGTCTGCGCCAGGCGGTCCAGCAGCTGCTGCACGTCCTGGTGGCCCAGCAGTTCGTGCGCATGGCCCTGCAGGATGTGCGACAGATGCGTGGCAATGACCGTGGCCGGGTCGACCACGGTATAGCCCAGGCTCTGCGCCTGCTCGCGCTGGCCGGGCTCGATCCACATCGCTTCGAGGCCGAACGCGGGATCGCGCGTGCTGATGCCCTGCAGGCCTTCCTGCACGCGGCCGGGGTTGATCGCCAGCAGGCGATCGCTGTGCACTTCGGCCTCGCCCATCGGCACGCCCATCAGGGTGATGCGATAGGTGCTGGGGCCCAGGTCCAGGTTGTCGCGGATATGCACCGGCGGCACCAGGAAACCCAGTTCCTGCGACAGCTTGCGGCGCACCGACTTGATGCGCCCCATCAGCTCGCCGCCCTGGTGCGTGTCCACCAGCGGGATCAGCCGGTAACCCACTTCCAGCCCCAGCGGATCGACGCTGGCCACGTCTTCCCAGCCCAGCTCCAGACGCTCGGCCGGCGTTGCCGCGGCGGGCACCTCGACCACCGCCTGCGCCAGCTTTTCCTTGGCCTCGCGCTCGCGCTTGACCATCAGCCACGCGGCGCCGCCGCAGGAGCCGCCCAGCAGCAGGAAAGCGATGTTGGGCATGCCGGGCACCAGCCCCATCACGCCCAGCACCACGCCGGCCACCGCCAGCGCGCGCGGCTGGCCGAACACCTGGCCGATCAGCTGCTTGCCCATGTCCTGCGACTTGGACACGCGGGTGACGATCACCGCGGTGGCGATCGACAGCATCAGCGACGGCACCTGCGCCACCAGGCCGTCGCCGATGGTCAGCAGCGTATAGGTCTTGGCCGCTTCGCTGGCGGACAGGCCGTGCTGCATCACGCCGACGAAGAAGCCGCCCACGATGTTGATCAGCAGGATCAGGATGCCCGCCGTGGCATCGCCGCGCACGAACTTGGAAGCACCGTCCATGGAGCCGTAGAAGTCCGCTTCCTCGCGCACTTCCTGGCGGCGGTCGCGCGCCTGTTCCTGGTTGAGCAGGCCGGCGTTGAGGTCGGCGTCGATGGCCATCTGCTTGCCGGGCATGGCGTCGAGGGTGAAGCGCGCGGTCACCTCGGACACGCGCGTGGCGCCCTTGGTCACCACCACGAAGTTGATGATGGTGAGGATGGCGAACACCACCAGGCCCACCGCGAAGTTGCCGCCGATGACGAACTCGCCGAACGCCTCGATCACCTTGCCCGCCGCGCCGGGGCCGTCATGGCCATGCAGCAGCACCACGCGGGTAGAGGCGATGTTGAGCGCCAGGCGCAACAGGGTGGCCATCAGCACCACGGTGGGGAACGCGGCGAATTCCAGCGGCCGCATCACGTAGATCACCGCCAGCAGGATCACCAGCGACAATGCGATGTTGAAGCTGAAAAGCATGTCCAGCAGGAACGGCGGCAGCGGCAACATCATCATCGCCAGCATGGCGAGCATGACCACCGGCGCGCCTACGCCGCGGCGTCCGAGCGATTTCAGGCTATTGATTGCACTGGCTGCAGCCATGGGAATTCCGTCAGAACTTGTAGGGACCCATCAGGTCCGGATCGATCTCGGGCTTGGGCTTGGGCGGCGGGTCGTCACCGCGCACCGCGGCCTGCTTGAGCTGGAACACGTAGGCCAGCACCTGCGCCACGGCGACGTAGAGCGAGGCGGGAATTTCGCGATCGAGCTGGGTGGTGGCGTACAGCGCACGCGCCAGCGGCGGCGCTTCCACCAGCGGAACACGATGGCTGCTGGCGACCAGGCGAATCTGCTGGGCCAGCTCGTCCACGCCCTTGGCGATCACCCGCGGCGCGCCCATGCGGCCTTCGTCATAGCGCAGCGCCACCGCGAAGTGGGTGGGGTTGGTGATCACCACGTCCGCCTTGGGCAGCTCCTGCATCATGCGCTTGCGCGCCATCTGGAACTGCAGCTGGCGGATGCGGCCCTTGAGCTCGGGATTGCCGTCGCTTTCCTTCGACTCGTCCTTCAGCTCCTGCCGCGACATGCGCAGGCGCTTGTTGTAGTCGAACTTCTGGTACAGCGCGTCGGCACCGCCGATCAAGGCCAGGATGGAGCCGAACAACAGGGCGGCATGGCCGAGCAGGCCGAACGACATCACCATGCCGGCGCCGACCTCGCCGCGACCGGTAGCCATCAGGTCGTCCTGCCAGTTCTTCATCACCATCACCAGCACGGTGCCGATCAGCAGCAGCTTGGCCAGCGACTTGGCCAGCTCGACCAGGCCACGCAAGGCGAAGATGCGACCGAGCCCGCTGATGGGGTCCAGACGCTCCAGCTTCGGTTCCAGTGCCTGGGCGCTGAAGCTGAGGCCACCCAGCAAAATAGGCGCCGCCAGCGCGGCCAGCAGGGTGGCCAGCGCTACCGGCGCCAACAGGGCCATGGCCTCGTGCAAGGCCATGTTCAGTATCCGCGCGGGAAGTTCGTCACTGAACAGGGCATCGCGTCCATAGCTCAGGCCAAACCCGTAGATGCGTCGGATATGTTCCAGCGACTGATGGCCACCGCTGATCAGCGTGGCCACGCCGGCCAGCACCACCACGGCGCCGGACAGGTCGCGCGAGCGGGGTATGTCGCCCTTTTCGCGTGCTTCGCGCAGGCGTTTTTCCGAAGGTTGTTCGGTGCGTTCCTGATCGTCGTTGTTCTCGGCCATGGCGATGCTCCCTTAGCCGCCGGCCAGGTCGTGCATCAGCGTCCATGCGCTGTTCTGCAACGACTCGAAAGCGCCGGGCACGCTACGCACGGACAGCCATAGCGCCACGAAGCCCAGCGTGATGGTGATGGGAAACCCCACCGCAAACAGGTTCATCGACGGCGCCGCGCGACTGATCGCGGCAAAGCCGAGATTGACCAGCAGCAACGAGGTCGTGGCCGGCAAGGCGACGCGCACCGCGCCGCCGAACAGCTGGCTGGCAAACGCCACCACCGCATGGAAACCATCGGGACCGATGGCTGCCTCGCCAGGAGGCAGCGTGCGGAAGCTTTCCGCCAGCAGGGCGATCAGGCGCAGATGGCCATCCATCGCCAGGAACAGCAAGGTCACCATCAACAGATAGAACTGGCTGATCACCGGCGAGCTGCCGCCACCGCGCGGGTCGACCGTTTCGGCGAAACCCAGGCTCATGCTCTGCCCCACCAGCTGGCCGCCGAACGACACCGCTTCGAAAATCAGCTTGAGCACAAAGCCAATGGCAGCACCGATCAGCACCTGGCTCACCATCAGGCTGATGCCGTCGGCCGTCATCGGGTCCACCGAGGCAGGCGCCAGCGGCGCCAGCACGGCGGTCAGCACCAGCATGATGCCCAGCCGGATGCGCTGGGGGCTGACCGCGTCACCGAATACCGGCGCGATCAGGCACAGCCCGCCCACCCGGCCCATGGCCCACATCAGCGAGCCCAGCATGTGCTGCAGTTGGGCCAGGTCGACGGTGGTCACTTCACCGCTCCCGGCAGGCTCTCGATCAACTGGCGGGTGAACTGCACCAACGTGCGCAGCATCCACGGCCCGGCGATCAAACCCACCGCCGCCATGGCGATCACCTTGGGGATGAAGCTCAGGGTCATTTCGTTGATCTGCGTGGCGGCCTGCACCACGCCGATCACCAGGCCCACCAGCAACGCGGTGAGCAGCAAGGGCGCGGCGATCATCATCGCCACGTACAGCGCGTGCTGGCCAAACTCGATGACGGATTCGGGCGTCACGTGTAGAAGCTCCCCGCCAGCGTCCCCAGCAGCAGCGTCCACCCGTCCACCAGCACGAACAGCATGATCTTGAACGGCAACGAGATGATGGTGGGCGACACCATCATCATGCCCATCGACATCAGCACGCTCGCCACCACCAGGTCGATGATCAGGAACGGGATGAACAGCAGGAAACCCATCTGGAAGGCCGTCTTCAGCTCGCTGGTGACGAAGGCCGGCATGGCCACGCGAAACGGCACATCTTCCTTGCTCGCATAAGGCTGCTCGTTGGCCAGGTGCGTGAACAGCTGCAGGTCAGCCTCGCGCGTCTGGTCGAGCATGAAGCGCTTGAACGGCGCGGCCGCCGCGGGCACCGCCTGCTCGGCGCCCATCTGGCCGTCCATATAGGGCTTGATGCCGTCGGCATAGGCGCGGTTGAGCACCGGCGACATCACGAACAAGGTGAGAAACAGCGACAGGCCCAGCAGGATCTGGTTCGACGGCGTGGACTGCGTGCCCAGCGCCTGCCGCAGAAAACCCAGCACCACCATGATGCGGGTGAACGAGGTCATCATCAGCAGCACGGCGGGCAGGATGGTCAGCACCGTCATCAGCGCCAGCATCTGCAACGACAGCGTCCAGTTCTGGGCACCGCCCGGCGCATTCTGCACGGTCAGCACGGGAATGCCCGTGGGCGAGGACGGCATCTGCGGCATGGACGGCATCGCGGGCATGGCCGGCGCAGCCCAGGCCAGCGTCGGCGCAAGCATCAGCAGTACGAGGAGCAACCAGCGCAGCGTCTTCATGGCGTGCGCTTCCAGCGCGCCAGCAGATCGCCAAAGCCCAGCGGCGGCGGGTTGGCGCCGGGTGCCTCCGGTGCTGAAGTCGTGCCCTCGTAGACGTGCAAGGCGCGCATGCCGCCCGGCCCCACGCCGATCAGCAGGCGCTTGCCATCGGCATCGACCAGCAGCAGGCGATCGCGCGCGCCCACCGCCATCGTTTCCACGCAACGCAGGCGACGGCCGCCCGGCGTGGCGCGTGCCTGCAATCGCCGGCTCAGCCAGCCGGCGGCGAAGATCAGCGCGACGATACCGCACAGGCTCAGCAGTACGCGCACCAGCTCGCCGCCGACGTTGATGTCGGGCGCGGCGGCAACCGGTACGGCGAGGGCAAGCATCAACATAGTGGTCACCGCAGCTTGCGCACGCGCTCGGCGGGGCTGATGACGTCGGTGAGACGGATGCCGAAGCGCTCGTTGATCACCACCACTTCGCCGTGGGCCACCAGGGTGCCGTTGACGAACACGTCCAGCGGCTCGCCGGCGGAACGGTCCAGTTCCACCACCGAGCCCTGGTTGAGCTGCAGCAGGTTGCGGATGCTGATGCGGGTGCGGCCGACCTCCATGGCCAGCGTCACCGGCACATCGAGGATCATGTCGAGATTCACCTCGGCGCCATCGGCCGCGGGGCCGTTGAGCTGGTCGAACTCGACGCGTTGGGTCGCGGCGGCGGCGTCGTTGGTCGTGGTCATGCGGGGATGATCTCCGGGAGGGGGTCAGTCGACAGGCGCATCTCGCGGCGGCCGGTCGGGGCGTGGAAACGAACAGCGTTGCGGCCATTGGACTGGCCATAGCGGCCGCGAAAGACCGGCACGTCTTCGGCGAAGATCGTGCTCAGCTCGGGCAGCTGGATGGGGATGACGTCGCCCGGACGCAGGCGCAGGAACTCGCCGATGCTCAGGCGCGTTTCCAGCAGCAGCGCGCTCAGCTCCACTTCGGCATCGAGCACCTCGTCCTGCAGGTTCTCCGCCCAGCGGTCGTCACGGTCCACGCGGTCGCTCTGCACGCCGGCATCGAGCAGCGAGCGGATCGGCTCGACCATGGCGTATGGCAGCGTCAGGTGTATTTCGCCGCCACCGCCGTCGAGTTCCACATGGAAGCGCGACACCACCACGGTTTCGGTAGGGCTGACGATGTTGGCGAACTGCGGATTGATTTCCGAGTTCAGGTATTCAAAGCTCAACGGCAGCACCGGCGCCCACGCTTCCACCATCGAGGCGAACAGCTCCGTCAGCATGATCTGGATGACGCGGTTTTCGGTGGCGGTGAAATCGCGACCCTCGATACGCGCGTGATAGCGCCCGTCGCCGCCGAAGAAATTGTCGATCACGGTGAACACCAGGCGCGGCTCCATCACCACCAGCGCGGTGCCGCGCAGCGGCTTGATGCGCACCAGGTTGAGATTGCTCGGCACCGACAGGCCATGCACGTACTCGGCGAACTTGATCATCTTCACGCCCAGCACCGACACCTCGCAGGTCTTGCGCAGCACGCCGAAGATGGCGGTGCGGAAGAAGCGCGCAAAACGGTCGTTGACCATTTCCAGCGTCGGCAGGCGACCGCGCACGATGCGGTCCTGCTGGGTGAAGTCATACGAAATCACCGCATCGCGCGGCACCGGCTCGTCATTGCCGGTTTCGACGGCGCCGCCCTCGACGCCATCGAGCAGGGCATCGATTTCCTCTTGTGAAAGCAGATCGCTCATGGACTGCCTACCCGCCCGTCACTGCATCACGAAGCTGGTGAAATACAGCGCTTCGATGCCGGGACGACCGAGCCGGTCGCCGACGATCTTGCGCACCGCCGCCAACGCCTGCGCCTGCAGCTTCTGCTTGCCGGCGGCATCGCTGAGAATCGAATAGTCCTGGCTGCTGAACAGCATCACCAGCGCATTGCGGATCACCGGGTCAGCGTCCTTCGCCGCTGCCAGCGCCGCCGCGTCGTGCGACATCAGGCTGACGCCGACCTGCAGGAAGCGCATGGACTGGTCATCGCGGAAATTCACCACGAACGGCGGGTCCATCGGCAGGTACTGCTCCTGCTTGGACATCACCACCTTGGCATCGTCGGTCGCACCAGCCGCGCCTTGCGCGCCACGCGTACCCAACAATACGTAGGCACACACGCCGGCCATGGCCAGCAAGGCCACGCCCATGATGACCACCGTCTTGGACGAGCCCTTTTTCGCGATGGAAACGGGGGCTTCCGTTACTTGCTCGTTCTGAGCCATGCCTGTCTCGATCCCTATCAGTCACAAATGCCTCGGCCACTCGCCACGAGCGCCGCATGACCGTTGGTAGCAAACGCCGTGCCATCGCTGGGAAGTGTTGTGGCTGCTGGGTTTGCAGGGATCGGAGACGGGGTGGTGGCGCTTTCTTGACGCGCGACGGGGATTGGTCGCGGCGGGGTGGCGGCGGTTGTCGGAAGGTTGTCGCGCGGGTGCGCTTTTACTCGTCATCCCCGCGAAAGCGGGGGCCTAGGGACTTTCGCTTTTCCTTGGGCGCTTCTGCGAGGTTGCCGCTTACGCAGCGGGCGGCACCCTGGCGACCACGCCAACAAGAGCGAAAGTCCCAGCCTCCGCTTTCGCGGGGATGACGAGCAAAAGACAGCGCCCCTGCGACGCCACCCTCACCTCACGCAAACGTATCCAGCAACCCCACCCCACTCACCACCGCGGCCCCCACCGAAGCCACCACCCCGGTATCGGCCGACTCCGCATCACCGCTGGCCGCGGAGCCAGACGACGCCCCTTGCCCCGAGGCATTGCCACTTCCACCCTGCCCCACCTGCGCCTGCCCCAACGTGAGGCCGTGTTGCGCGAGCATGGAATCGAGCTGGCTCAGGGTCTGTTGCACGGCGTGTACCGCCTGGGGATGTTGCACGACGAAGCTCACGTCGACGTGGTCGTGCAGCACGCTGACCTTGACGTCGAGCGGGCCGAGGTCTTCGGGGTTGAGGCGGATGCGCGCCTGCTTGACGTCCTGGCCGCCGAGCCATGCCACCTGCTGACCCAATTCCTGCCCGAACGAGGGCGAGCCGACGGGTGCGTTCATGGTCAAGGCATGGGCTGGTGCGGTCGCCTGCGCGGTGACCGGTTGCTGCATGGTCGTGGTGGCCGCGGTCATCGCGCGCAGTGCATCGAGCGGGTCGTCGTGGTTGTTCTGCGTGGCGGGCCCGGAGGTCGCCTGGCCGATAGGGTCGGCTTTGGCGCTGGTGGAGACGGCGGTGGCCAGCGCGGTGACGATGTCGTCGTCGGTATCACTGCTGGCGGCGGCGGGCGAGGCGCTGTCCTTGACGCCACCGAGCGCGCCGACGTCGTCGCCTGCGTCGTCACCCTCGGCGGCGGCCTGCCCCGCGGTCATGGCGGCGCCCAGCGGGACGGCGCCGGGGATTAGTGCAGGCATGGCGGCAACGGGGGCGCTGGCGGTCGTCGCCTTGGCATCGGCGGAACCGCCGCCTGTCGGCGCGGCCGCGACGGCGGGTGTCATCGCCGGAACGCTTTGGCCCAGCAAGGCAAGCATGGCGCTGGTGGCGTCCGTCGGATCACTCTTGGTCGGCTTGCTGTCGTCCTTGTCCTGGTCTTGCGACGCGTGGGAAGACCATGCGGTTTTCCCCTTGGACGACGGCGAGGTCGACGCGGGCGTCGAGGGAGGACGACCCGACGAGGATGCCTGTTTCGCCTGCTGCTGGCGTGCTTCCAGCATGGGTCGGCTGAAATCGCTGGAACCGGTGTTGCCGGACGACCCGGGCGATGTCGAGGGGGTCGATGCCGGTGCGGGCGACGGCGGCGCCGCGTTCACGGCCAGGACGACGGAAGACGTCATGGGTTTATCTCCCTAAAGGTATACCGCTGGCGTTTCATCACGACCACCCCTTGGTGGGTCGGCGATGCTGCATGCGTTCGTCGATTTCGGACTGCTCGCGGCGCTCTTCGCTCTTGCGCTCCTGCTCGCGGTAGCTGTCGATCACGCTGCCGAGGGCGCGCTCGCGTGCGTGCGCGTCGCGCCACTGGCCACGTGCCTGGTCGAGCTGCCGATTCAGTCGCGCCACCTCGACGATCTGCTGCGAGATCACCTGGTCGATGCGTTCCACAAACTGGCGGCGATTGAGCAGTGCGCTCACGCTGACGCCGCCGGAGGTATCGGCATACTCCTGGCGGTAGCGTTCCAATTCGGCCAGCTGTTGCTCGGCCTTGGCTACGCGCTGCTGGTGTTCGGCCAGCTTCTGCATGGCCGCTTCCTGGCGCTCGCGCGCAAGATCGGCGGCGGGTTGCAGGCGGTTCGCACGCGATTTCACGGGACACCTCCGGCGGTGAGCATTTCCAGCCCGGCAATGGATTCGACCAGCGTGGTCGGCGCGTCCACTTCCTGCTGCAGGAAGTCGCGCAGGCGTGGCCACATGGTGATGGCATGGTCGACCTGGGGGTCGGAACCCTTCTGGTAGGCGCCCACGGCGATCAAGTCGCGCTGCTGGCGATAGGCCGAATACACCTGGCGGAAACGCTGCGCGGCGCGCAGGTGCTCGCGCTTGACCACAGCGGGCATCACGCGGCTGATCGATGCCTCGATGTCGATCGCCGGATAGTGGCCGGCCTCGGCCAGGTCGCGCGAGAGCACGATATGGCCGTCGAGGATGGCGCGCGACGCATCGGCGATGGGATCGTGCCGGTAATCGTCGCCCTCGGTCAGCACGGTATAGAAGGCGGTGATGGAGCCGCGCCCCTCGGCGTCATTGCCCGCGCGCTCGACCAGGGCGGGCAGCATGGCGAACACCGACGGCGGATAGCCCTTGGTGGCCGGCGGCTCGCCGATGGCCAGGGCGATCTCGCGCTGCGCCTGCGCATAGCGCGTGATCGAGTCCATCAGCAGCAGCACGCGCTGGCCGCGATCGCGGAACCATTCGGCAATGGCCGTGGCGTACTGCGCGCCACGCAGGCGCTTGAGCGGTGGCGCATCGGCCGGCGCGGCGACGATGACCGCGCGCGCGCGCCCTTCCGGGCCCAGCGTGTGTTCCACGAATTCCTTCACTTCGCGGCCGCGCTCGCCGATCAGGCCCACCACCACCACATCGGCGTCGGTGTAGCGCGTCATCATGCCCAGCAGCGTGGACTTGCCCACGCCGGAGCCGGCGAACAGGCCCAGGCGCTGGCCGCGGCCCACCGTGAGCAAGGCGTTGATGGCACGCACGCCGGTATCCAGCGGCGTATCGATCGGCTTGCGCGACATGGGATTGATCGGCTCGCGCTTGAGCGTGGCGTGCTCGTCCACGTCGAGCGGGCCCATGCCGTCGAGCGGCACGCCATCGGCGCCCACCACGCGACCCAGCAAGGCCATGCCTACCGGCAGGCCGCTGCTGTGCGCGCACGGACGCACGCGCGCATTGGGCAGTACGCCGTGCATCTCGGTCACCGGCATCAACAGCAGGCGTTCGTCGGCGAAGCCGACCACTTCGGTATCCAGTTCGCTGCCATCGGCGGTGGTCACCATGCAGCGCGCGCCCAGCGGCGCCTCGCAGCCTTCCGCTTCCAGGGTGAGGCCGACCACGCGGCGCAGGCGGCCTTCCACGGTCAGCGTGCGCGCATTGACGGCACGCTGGCGGCGGCGCGCCAGCCGCTCCTGCCATAGCGCCGTGGGCGAATGGCCGGCCGGCGCATTCATCCGCGCACCTCGTCGGCGTCGACATCGATGTCTTCCGCCTCGGCGCCGAGCACGGCATCGACGACGGCGGCCAGGCGGGTTTCCACCCGCGCGTCCAGCCGCGAACGCTCGCTTTCCAGCAGGCAGTCGCCACGCTGCAAGCTTGCATCGCCAACCAGCTGCCAATTCGACTCGGCGACATCGAGCGAACGCAGCAGGGCAAGGTCTTCGGGATGCAACCGGACCCGCAGGTGGCCGGTAGCCGAGGGCAACGCCAGCGCGGCCTGGCGCACGGCCTCCACCACCAGGTCGGGCGAGGTGCGCAGTTCGTGGGCCAGCACCTGGCGCGCCACGGTCATGGCCAGGCGGGCCAGTTCCAGCTCGACCAGTTCATCCATCGCGCGCAGCGGACGCGCGGCCGCTTCCAGCAGGGCATCGAGCCGGGCCATGCGCGTGTTCAGCACGTCGCGTGCGGCCGCCATGCCTTCGGCGTGCCCGGCCGCATAGCCTTCCTCGCGCGCCTGCTGCTCGATCGCTTCGAGATCGCGCACGGTGGGCTGCGCCGCCGGCTCCACCGGCGCCGGCTCGGCCACGGGCGGCTCGCCGACTTCGGGAGGCAGCCAGCGCTCAAGACCGACCAGGTTGTCGCGGCTCCATATGGCGTTCATGCCACCAGCTCGTCACCCGTGCCAGAGAGATTGATCGCGCCCGAATCGGCCAGCTTGCGCGCGATGCCCAATACTTCCTTCTGCGCCGCGTCCACTTCGCTCAGGCGTACCGGCCCGGACACCTCCAGGTCGTCGCGCAACATGTCGGCGGCGCGCTTGGACATGTTGGCGAAGATGCGCTCGCGCACGCCCGGCTCGGCGCCCTTGAGCGCCGTGACCAGGCGCGCGGTGGGCACTTCGCGCAGCAGCGTCTGCATGCTGCGGTCGTCCAGCTCGGCCAGGTCTTCGAACACGAACATCAGTTCTTCGATGCGCCCGCCCAGGCCGGCGTCGTGGGTGCGGATGGCCGCCATCAGCTCGTTCTCGCGCGAGGACTCCATCGCGTTGAGGATGTTGGCCGCCGCCTTCAGGCCGCCCACCGAGGCGGACTTGAGCTTCTTGGTGTTGCCGCCGGAAAACTGCCGCTCCATGATTTCGTCCAGCTCGTTGAGCGCGTGCGGCTGCACGCCGTCGAGCGTGGCGATGCGCATCACCGCGTCGCTGCGCGTGCGCGGCGGCAGGTAGCCGATGACTTCCGCCGCCTGGTCCGGCTCCAGGTGCGCCAGCACCAGCGCGATGATCTGCGGATGCTCCTGGTTGATCATCTCGGCGATGGCGCGGCTTTCCATCCACTTCAGCGACTCCAGGCCCTTGCTGGAACGGCCCAGCAGGATGCGGTCGATCAGGCCGCCTGCCTTGCTCTCGCCCAGCGCGTTGACCAGGATCTTGCGGATGTACTCCTCGGTGCCCACGCCCAGCGACGTGTTGCGCCCCATGTCCTCGTTGAGCCGGCCGAGCACCTGTTCGACCTGTTCGCGCGAGACATTGGTGAGGCCGGCCATGGCCGTGCCCACGGCCTGTACGTCGCGTGCGCTGAGGTGCTTGAGCACCTCGGCCGCGTCCTGCTCACCCAGGGTGAGCAGCAGGATGGCCGCGCGCTGCGCGCCGCCGATTTGCGTGTCTGACTTCATGATCTGTCCCGCCAGCCTGATTGCTTCGCCTTGACCGAGCCGTCCACCGCGACGAAACGCGCGGCCTCTCTGGCGCATATCGGCCAAGCGGCCGCTTTCCGAAGCCGCGATGCGGCCCTGGGCGTGCGCAGGTGCTTAGCTGCCATCTTCGCCCACCCAGTTCTTCACTACCTGCGCGACCTGCTTGGGGTTTTCGCTGACCATGCGCCGCGCCATGCCGATGCGCTGCTCATAGGCCATCGCCGAGGGCACGCTCAGGCGCATCAGGTCGTCGTCTTCGTCCTTGTCGTCAACGCGCACGGAAATGGTGGGCGGCGCCGGTTCCTGTGCCACGGCCACGCCCTTGCCCGGCGTGGGCGCGCGTGAGAGACCACGCAGCAAGGGGCGCAGCAGCCCGAAGGCCACCAGCAGCGCCACCAGGATGCCGGCTGCCTGCTTGATCAGGTCGAGCATGCCGGGGCGCTCCCAGAACTGCGGCGGGGGCGGCGCGCTGTCGCTGGTGGCGTCCTGGTGGAACGGCTGGTTGATCACGCTGACGTTGTCGCCGCGCGCCTCGTTGTAGCCCACCGCGTTGCGGGTGAGCGTGGTGAGGTGCTCAAGCTCCTGCGGCGTGAACGGCACGCTCTTGTCGCCCTTGTCGCCCGGCACGGACTTGTTGTCGACCACCACCGCCACGGTAAGGCGCGCCAGGCGTCCCGCCGGGTCGCTGACGTGGCTGATGGTGCGGTCGAGCTCGTAATTGCGCGTGGCGCTGCTGGTGGTTTCACCCGGGCCACTGGCCTGCGCGGTGGTCGCGTTCGCCCCGCCCTTGCCCGGCGCCTTGCCGGCATTCGGGCGGGCCGCGGTGGGCTGCGTCACCGTATTGGGCGGCTGGTTGCTCAGCGCCCCCGGCACGCCGCCCTCACTGGCCTCGCCGACGCGCTGTTCGCTGTTGGTCTGCTCGCTGCGCAACGCCGGGTGTTCGTGGTCGAACGTTTCGGTGGCCTTTTCGGTTTCGCTGAAGTCCAGGTCCGCATACACCTGCGCGCGCACCTTGCCCGGCCCCACCAACGGGGTGAGCAGTTCCTCGATGCGCTGTGCGTAGGTGTTCTCGATGCGCGTAGCCAGGCGCAGGCGCGTATCGCCCACCGAGCTGGCGCTGTTCGGATCGGTGCTGGTCAGCAGTTGCCCCTGCTGGTCGACCACCGATACCTGCTTGGGATCGAGGTTGGGTACGCTCGCCGCCACCAGGTGCACGATCGCCGCCACCTGGCTGGCGTCGAGCTGGCGACCGGGGTACAGCGTCACCAGCACCGAGGCACTGGCCTCGTGGCTGTCGCGGATGAACGCCGAGGGCTTGGGCAACGCCAGGTGCACGCGCGCGGCGCGCACCGACTGCAGGCCGGCGATGGTGTTGCCCAGGTCGGTCTCCAGCATCTGCTGGTAGCGCGTGCGCTCGGCCAGGTCGCTCATGCCGAACGGCGAGTCGGCCGGGGGAACCGTGGTCGCGGCCGCATTGCCCTGCGGCAAGCCCTGCGCGGCGAGCTTCAGCCGGATGGCCGACAGGTCGGAGGCCGGCACCATGATCGAGCTGCCGTCGGCACCCAACGTATACGGCGTATTGGAGGCCTGCAGCGCTTGCGTCACCGCCGCGGCGTCTTTCTGTTCCAGGCCGGCGTAGAGCAGGCCGTAGTTGGGTCCGCGCGACCACAGCACCACGGCGACGCCGAGCGCGACGGCAGCCGCCACGCCAACCAGCAGCAACAGCTGCCGTGATGCCGGCGTGCGCGCAAGTTGTTTAAGGTCCAGGCGAGAACCGGCCTTGTCGTCGGTGGTCGCGAGGGCGTTATCGGCCATGAAGACTGCTCGTGCGGTAGGTGCGCGTGGGTGTCGTCAACAGGCCGGTCAAACCGGCATGTTCATGATGTTGTTGTAGGCATCGACCAGTTTGTTGCGCACCTGGGTCAGCGTGTTCAACGACAGGTCGGCCTTCTGCACGGCCACCATGGTCTTGCCCAGATCGGCGCCAGCATCGCCGCGCTCAAAACTGGCGGCGAGGCGACCGGCTTCCGTCTGCGTGTCGGCGACCGATGAAATCGATTGCTTGAGCAGGCTGGAAAAATCCATCTGCCCTGGCGCCGCCGCCGTGAACGACTGCTCCGCAGGTTTCACCTGCGAAGAAAGTTGGCGCATCTGCGACAGCAGGTTGTTGACGTCGATCTGGCTCATGACGGAATTCCAACGCGTGACGGTAATCAAGGCTATAAATGCACAAGCCGTGCCATGCAAAAAAGCGCGCCATCAGGCCTGCAGACTGGGCTGCAGGCCATACTTGCGAAGCTTCTCCACCAGCGTCGTGCGCTGCATGCGCAGTAATTTCGCCGCATGCGCCACTACGCCGCCGGTCACGTCAAGCGCTTGACGGATCAACCCCACCTCGATGTCGGCCAGGTGATCCTTCAGGTCGAGCCCGCCTTCGGGCAGCAACACCAGCGAGTCGGTGGACACCATCGTCATCGGCTCCGGCAGCACGCTGGCATGCCCGGTCATCAGCGAGAGCAAGGCCGCGCCGCGCACTTCCTCCACCACCTGCTGGCCGCGATATTTCTCCGGCAGGTCGCTGACCCGCACCTCGCTGTGCGGATAGAGAATGGAGAGGCGCTCCACCAGGTTGTACAGCTCGCGCACGTTGCCCGGCCACGCATAGCCATGCAATGCGTGCATCGCGCCGGCACTGAAACGCACGTTGGCCAGGCCGCGGCGCGAGAGGCGCTGATTGAATTCGGCGATCAGCTCCGGCAGATCGTCCAGGTGCTCGCGCAGCGCGGGCATCTCCAGCGGGAACACGCTCAGGCGATAGAACAGGTCTTCACGGAACTGGCCGTTGGCGATGGCCGCCTCCAGGTTGCGGTGCGTCGCGGCGATGATGCGCACATCGCAACGCTGCGTGCGGTTGCCGCCGACGCGCTCGAACACGCGCTCCTGCAACACGCGCAGCAGCTTCACCTGCATCGGCAGGCTCATGTCGCCAATTTCATCGAGGAACAGCGTGCCGCCCTCGGCCAGCTCGAAGCGGCCCTTGCGCGCGCTGATGGCGCCGGTGAAGGCCCCCTTCTCATGGCCGAACAGCTCGCTTTCCAGCAGCTCGGCCGGGATGGCGCCGCAGTTGATGGCCACGAACGGCTTGTCGCGACGCGACGAGCACTCATGAATGCTGCGCGCCACCATCTCCTTGCCGGTGCCCGATTCGCCCAGCACCAGCACGCTGGAATCGAAGGGAGCCACCTGGCGCACCAGCGCGTTCATGCGGGACATCGGCGCCGAACTGCCGACCAGGCGCAATTCCTGGCGCCGCGCATTCGCCTGAAGCTGCGGCCCGCGCAAGACTTCCGCGAGCTGCTCGTAACGCAGCGGGAATTCGACCATGCCCAACCGGGCCGCGAACGGCGACGAATTGGCGCCCAGCCGGGACACCCAGCTCGAGTCGGCGGCCAACAACACCATCACGTGGCCGGCAGCTGCCCCAAGCAGGCCGAATTGCCGCTCGGCCTCCGCGTCATCGACCACATTGCCCACATAGACCGCGCGCCATGCGTGGGTCGATTCATCGACCTCCACGCATTCCTCTCCCCTTTGCGGGCGATAGCCGAGGAATTGAAGCGCTGAAACGATTGACTCCGCCCTGCGGTGATCGGATTCGACCACCAGTACATCGAACTTGCCCATGCCTGATTCTCGTGCGTGCTGCTTCATCTGTGGACCCCTGAACCCTGGACTGCGCCGCTGCGTGTCGACAATCCGTCGTCGATCTCAGGAATGGTTCAGCAAGAAGAAGGCCAGCACGACACGTATTTCTGACGCTCGCCACGCCATGTGGGTGTCGGTATGCGTCACTTGTGCGCGCGGGCCCTCAAGCAGTTCGCAAGGGTGTGCGACATGTCACTGAATCCATTGGGCAAAAACAGGGGATGAAGGCGCAGGAAAAGGTGACCTGGAACGGCACCCGGGCGAGAGCTGCGTCAAAGAACTTTCGTGCCGACTTTTCGTAACGTGACGTCAGTCACACTACGCACTCTGCTGTCAGCGCCGGCCTAAGGTGATGTCAGGCGGCGACCTGCCACTTTACGTCGGTGATGGCGGAACACGAGCCGCTCAAGCGCGTCAGCAGTCACGTCATCCATCGTTTCGAAGCTCACGAAAATGTGACCCTCGTCACGCTCCTGCACGAGTCGTGCCGGCAACTCCAAAGGCAGCGCCAGGCAGCCGTCGAAATGCAGGCGCAGCAGCGCAGTGGCCGCGCCCGACGGCCATAGCGCGCGCGGCAGCAACGCGCCCACGGCGTTGAAGCGCACCGGCTGGCGCGGCGGCAGCTCAGTCCCGCGCTGGAGCAACTGGTCCAGCATGGCCATCAGTACGTTGAGCTTGCTGTCCAGGCGCTGGATATCCTGCGCCACCGGGCTTTCGTCATCCGCGGCATCCAGGCGCCGCTCACTGAACACGGCCAGCGTGCCCAGCACGCTGAGGTTGCGCTCTCGCATGGCGGCCAACTGCAATTCGGAAAGTGGCTGCGGCACGGCGACACAACTGACGTGCAGGCCGTCGTCGTAGCTCACCCGCTCGGAAAATGCCAACCAGGATGCGTCTTGCATGAGCCCTTCGATCGTTGGTCGCGGCATGATCACCGCAGCGCCATTATGCGTGAATGCATGAGGCCACTACGGCGCGCCGCCCACGCTGGGGTCAATCGCTGGCGGCGGCCAGGTAGGTATGCAGGGCGCGCCGGGTATGTTGCTGTTCGCCCAACTGGGTGCCCACCTGATCGTGCGCATGGCCGGCCAAGGCGCGTACTTCTTCATTGTGATCGAGCAGCAGCTGCAGGGTCTCGCGCAGCTCCGGATCGTTGACGGGCAACGCGTACAGCAGTTCATCGCGCAAGGCCATGTCCTGGGCCGCGTGCTCCCAGGCACCGTCACGGGCACGTCCGAGCATGCGGGCGCTGACTTCCACCAGGTCGGACACCGCGTCCATCCTGCTCACGCCGCCACGCCGCGCTGGGAATCGAGGAAGGCCGGGCGGATTTTCTGCCAGGCATCGCGAATCGGGGTCAGCAGCCCCAGAACCTCGTCGAATGCGCGCTCATCGTCGTTGAGCTGCGCACTCAGCATGCGGCGGCCGACATAGTCATAGAGGGCATCAAGCCGCCCGGCGAGCTGGCCACCGACCTCGTGATTGAGGCTGCCGCGCAGTTCGATCAGGATGGCCTGCGCGCGGGCGAAGTGGGCGCCCTTGGCCGGCACGTCGCCACGGCGCAAGGCGCCGCGCGCCTGGTTGATGCGGTCGATCAACCCGTCGTAGAGCAGGCCGGTGAGCTGGTGCCGGTCGGCGCCCTCCACCTTGCCGCGCACGCTGGTGTCCTGGTACATCGCGCTGGCATTGCGCATATAGCCGTAACTCATCGTCGCTTGTCCTCACTCAGCTCTTGGAACTGCTGCTCGAATTGTTCAACTGGGCCAGCGCCGTGGTCAGGTAGCTGCTGGTGCTGTTCAGCGATGACATCATCGTGTCCAGATTGGTGTACTGGGCTTGCAGCTGCTGCTGGTAGACCGCCATGCGCGCGGTCAGCGCGGTCTGCTCGGTCTGCAGCTGGGTCAGCTGGCTGTTGATGCTGGTGATCTGCGCCGGGATGATGCCGGAGCTGGACGTGGTGAACACGTTCAGCGCATTGTTCAACGTGGTGCCATAGCCGGTCGTGCCGCTGAACAGGTTCTGCACCGCGCTGGGGTTGCTGCTCAACGTGCTGTTGAGGGTGGCGCTGTCGATGCTGAGCGTGCCGTCGGCCTGGCGGGTGATGCCGAGGTTCGCCAGGCTGCCGATGCTATTGCCCTTGACCGAGGCACTGAGCACCTGGTTGATCTGGTTCTGTACCTGCGTCATGGTCGAGTTGCCCAGCAGCAAGCCCACCGTGCTGGAACTGGCGTCATAACTGGTCAGGGAGCTCGCCGTCGACACGTAGCTGTTGTAGGCGGTGACGAAGGACTGGATCGCGGTGGAGGCGGCCGAAGTGTTCTGCGCCACCGTCAGCTGGTTGGTGCCGGTCGAGGTGAGATTGAGCGTGACGCCGTCGAGCACACCGGACACCGAGTTCGAGGCGCTGGTGGCCGCGATGCCGTTGATGGTCAGCTTGGCGTCCTGCGCCTCGCTGCTGCCGGCGGTATTGAGCTGGGTGGCCAGCGACTGCAGACCGCTGCTGCTGGTAGCGTTGGCGCTTACCGTGAAGGCGTTGGCCACGCCCGTCTTCTGCGACGTCAGGATCAGCTGCTGGCCGTTGACGCCATTGACGATGGTGGCATTCACGCCCGGATTGGACGATGAGCTGTTGATCGCCGCGGCGATGTCCGACAAGGTGTTGGTGGCCGACACCGCGACGTTCATCGAGTTGGAACCGATCGCGATGGTAAGGGTGCCCGCGCCGACGGCGGTGCCAGTGGCCACGGCGCTGCTGGTACGCGACTGTGCGGTGGCCAGCTGGCTCACCGCCACCGTGTACGTACCCGGCTGGGCACTGCTCATGGTGGTGGCGCTGCCGATGCTGCTGCCGCCGCTGGTGGAAGCGAGCGAGGCGGTGTAGCTCTGATAGGTGCTGGCTGTGGTCAGCGCCGTCAGCGAACTCTGCAGCGAGGTCAGCGCCGAATTCAGCTGGGTCAGGCCGCTCAGCTGGTTGTTCAGCGCCGTGGTCTGGTTGGTGATCGACTGCTGCGGCGCCGCCTGGCGCGCCGCCACCAGGGCGCTGACGATGGAGCTGACATCGAGCCCCGAGCCGATGCCGGCCGAGCTGAGAATCGACTGGCCGGTCGATGAGGTGGAGGACCCGCTGCTCGGCGTGGTCGTGGTCGTCGTCGTGGTGGTACCGGACGAGCCGGAGCTGCTGCCGGTCAGGGCACCGAGCAGGGAACTTAGACTGCTGGAAGTGGCGCTGCTGGTAGTCGTCATCGACAAAATCTCTCTCAGTGGACTTGAAACAGCCCCACTCAAGGGGCTTCCAAGCCGCCGGCAAAACCCTCGTCAGGCAAGGACTTTGCCGGCGGCTCCTGAACCAGCCACCGGGTCGCTTGGCGACCCGGCGACTCGATCCGCCGGCTGGGCCGTGTTCTCCACGGCCCAGTTCGGAGGAGTTACTGCAACAGCTTGAGCACCTGCTGCGGGTTGGAGTTGGCCTGGGCCAGCACCGAGATACCCGCCTGCTGGAGCACCTGCGCCTGGCTCAGTGACGCCGTCTCCGACGCGAAGTCCGCGTCCTGGATGGTCGACTGCGAGGACTGCAGGTTGGTGGTCTGCGCCTGCACCGTGGAGATGGTGGACTGGAAGCGGTTCTGCACCGCGCCCAGCTGCGCCGAGAAGTTGCTCACCGTGGTCAACGCGACGTCGATGCGCGAGATCAGGTCGTTGGCCGAGTCCACCGTCAACACGTTGCCGTTGGCCAGCGAACCACCGGTGCTGGCGTTAGCCGAACCCGCCGTAAAGTTGACCCCGGTGTTGCCGTCAGTGGCGCCGGAGGTGATCACTCCGCTGGTGGAGTCCGAGATGGTCAGCGCATTGCTGGAGTAGAAATTCACGCCGTTGCCAGCCGCATTCACGGCGGCGGTGACGCCGCTGACGCCGGCTGCGTTGATGGTGTCGGACAGGTCCTGCAGGCTGGTGACGCCAGTCAGCTTGACCGCCTTGCCATTGATGGTGAGGGTTTCGGCCGAGAGGTCGCCCACGGCGGCCTGCGCGCCCGAGACCAGACCACCGCTACCGACGGTTCCCAGCGCGGTCGCATCGCCACCACCGAGCGTGGTGCCGCTGGCGAGCACTAGCTGGCCGGATGAATTCACGGTGGCCACGCCAGTCCCGGCTGCGTTGTTGATGGCAGCCGCCAGGCCGCTGACGCTGTGGTAGGTGCCGACGGCGACGTTCACCGCAGTGCCGCCAGTGCCGCCAGTCGTCACGGTGAGAGCACCGGTGCCCGAGCCGCTGCCGGTGCTCACGCTCAGGCCGGCAAACGCGCCGCTGATCGAGCCCGTATTCACTTCCGCCACCTGGCCGATCTGGCTGGCCTTGACGTCGGTGTTGAGGCTGACGCTGATGGTCTGGCCCACGTTCGCGCCGATCTGGAAGCTCTTGGTGCCCAGCGAGCCGTCCAGGATGTTGGAGCCGTTGAACGTGGTCTGGTTGGCGATGCGGGTGATTTCCTGCAGGCGCTGCTGCACTTCCTGGTCGATCGAGGCGCGGTCAGCCGAGGTGTAGGTGCCGTTGGCCGACTGCACCGCCAGGTCACGGATGGCCTGCAGGTTGGAGGTCACCTGATCCAGCGCCGAACCGGCGGTCTGGGCCAGGTTGATCGCGTCCGAAGCGTTGGCGCTGGCCTGGGTCAGGCCACCGATCTGGGTGGTGTACTGCTGCGAGATGGCAAAGCCGGCGGCGTTGTCGGCCGCGCTGTTGATCTTCAGACCCGACGACAGACGCTCCGTGGCCTGGGCCAGCGCGCTCTGCGACTTGCTCAGGTTGTTCTGCGTCTGCAGCGACGAAATATTGGTATTGATAACGAGAGACATGGACTACTCCTACGGGACCGTTGCCGGTTAGTTGGCTTTGTCGTACCAGCGGGAAGATTCCTCACTAGGGAATGCCGTCCGCCTCGGGGAACATTTCGGCCTTGCGTGGGATTACTTGAGTGGTCTAAGCAACACGCGGGCCAAAGTGCGCTACGGCGCACCCTTTCCCCGGCGGCCATGATCAGGCGGCCGGGCCATGACCGGACGATCGGCCACGAGTCCTTGATGCATAAGGCTTTGCACTGATGCCTGTAACGCGCCCACGCCTTGGCACTCCGCTTGCAATCAATCCATGAGCTGCGACGGCACGCGTTGGAAATCCGACGCGATGCCGTTGCGCCATGCCACTTTCTTCGTGCGGCGGCATCGGGAAATCGCCTGGAGTCCAGCGTATGGGCGCCGGCCGGGCCCCGGTCGCCGCGGAAGACGGATGGCACCACCGCGCCGACACGGCGCCAAATTTTCGACACGGCGCCGCGAGGCCCTGGACCACGCATGAGCATTCCTACCGCGACCATCGACCATCCAGAAACCGAGGCAGCGGCCGTGCTGCCGCGGATGAGCGAATTCATCCGCAACGATGCCGGCGTCTGGCAGTCCCCGCATGCCAAGCCCTTCAACTACTCCGACGGCGATGCGACGGAGGAACGCATGTATCGCATCGTCGCCGGCGCCAGCAATACGGACGTCTATTCGTCGGAGCTGGTCAGCCAGATCAACGACTGGCCCAGCGAGTACCACTTCTCGCCCCGCCGCGCCAACGTGATCCGGCTGCTCGACCTGGACGCATCGCACCGCGTGCTCGAACTGGGATGCGGCTGCGGCGCGATCACCAAGGCGCTGGCGGAAACCGGTTGCCGGGTGGATGCCATCGAAGGCTCGCCGCGTCGCGCCCGCGTGGCCGCATCGCGCGTGCGCAACCATCCCAACGCCGCCGTCTACCACTCCAACTTCCAGGACGTGGCGCTGGAGCCGGTATACGACCTGGTCACCCTGATCGGCGTACTCGAATATTCACCGGTCTATCTGGATGCGCCCGACCCCTTCGTCGCCTGCCTGCAGATTGCCCTGAGTGCGCTCAAGCCCGGCGGCACGCTGCTGGTGGCGATCGAGAACAGGATGGGCCTGAAGTACTTCGCCGGCATCTCCGAAGACCATTTCAACCGCCCCTATTACGGCATCGAAGGCCGTTACGGCAAACAGCAGACCACCACCTACGGTCGCCAGGGGCTGGAACGCAAGTTGCGCGCGGCCGGGTTCGGCAACGTCTCGTTCTATTTCCCGTTCCCCGACTACAAACTGCCGGAAGCGCTGGTGTCCGAGCAGGCCCTGGACGAGGACGGCTTTCGCCCCGACGACTTGCTGCAGGGGCTGGACCATCGCGACTACAACCATACCGGCCGGGCCCAGTTCAACCTCGATATGACGTTGCAAAGCCTGCACGAAGAGGGCTTGCTGGGCGACATGGCCAACTCGTTCCTGGTGCTGGCCACGCGTCATGACCCTTCCCCCCTGACCCGTCCCGAACTGCTGGCCCAGAAGTACAGCGATGCGCGCCGTCCCGGTCTCAATTGCGTGACTGACTTCATCAAGGACCGCGATGGGATCGCGGTGATCAAGCAGCCCATCAATCGTGAGGTACTGGCACTCCGGGGCATCGAACATGTGTTTACCCAGGAGCGTTACCAGACCGGTCGCAGCCTGTCGACGCTGATGCGTCGCGCCGCGGTGACCGGGCGCACGGCGGAATTGGTGGAACTGCTCAACCTCTGGTCCGACATGCTGCGGGCCGGCGCTGACGAACAAGGCATGCTGCCGGGCGAGTGGATGGATGTGATCCCATCCAACCTCATCCTGCAGAAGGATGGCCAATGCGCCCACATCGATCGCGAATGGCGCCTGCCCGGCCTCATTCCCGTCAGCACGCCGCTCTACCGCGGCCTGATGATGCTGACCTGGGACCCGGCCTTGGCCACGGTGTTGCCCGAGGGCGATCCGGCCGCCAAGGTCCAGTGGCTATGTCGCGAGGCTGGCTGGGAGTACGACGCGGATGCCTACCAGACCGCGCTGGATATTGACGGCCTGCTGTGGCGCGAGGTGTACGACAACGGTCGCTGGTGGCGCGTGGACAGCTATCGTTTCCGGCCCCAGGTCGGGGCCTTGTCCCGTCCGCTCGACTACGCCGAAATCCTCGCCCGGTGCAGCCCCACGGCAAACCAGTTGCTGGAGGTAGCCCAGGCCACCCGGCCGATCACGCAGCTTCGCATTGGCTACGTCGTCCTGGCCGTCGACGGCAACGAGACGGCCCTGGCGCGCACGCTGCAGAGCATCGCCGGGATATCCCCTGCAGCCCATGCCATCCACGTGCTCGGCAACGTGCCGTTGCCGCCGGCGTTCGAGCATGTCATCGCCATCGAGGCGGACGCGGCGACGGCCCTGCCACGGCTCAATGCCCTGCTGGAGCAGTCGGACGCGGACTGGATCCAATTGGTCGCCGCGGGTGACCAGCTTTCGCCGCTGTTCGCCCACCTGCTGGAGGATCAGCTGGCCCATCACCCCGGGCTCAGCGCCGTTTACACCGACGAAGACAGCTCGTCCAACGGCAGTCCGGCAGCGCCGATTTTCAAGCCCGACCTCAACCTGGATCTGCTGCGCAGCTACCCCTACACGGGCCACTCGCTGGCCATCCGGCGCGAGCACTGCGTGGCGCTGGGAGGTTTCAACGAGGATCCCGCAGGACTCGGCAACCACGACCTGATCTTCCGCCTGATCGAGCGCCACGGCCTGGAATCCATCGGACACATTGCCGAGCCCTTGCTCAACGCAGGCCTGCCGTTCGTGCAGTGGCTGGCCTCGCCCTCGGTGACCGAGCGCTCGGCGAGCGTGGTGTCGTCGCACCTGGACCGGCTGGGCATCGCGCACGACGTGCAGTCCGCCGGCGTACCTGGCATCAACCGTGTGCGCTACACGCACCACCAGCGTCCGCCGGTGTCGATCATCATCCCGACCCGCGACCACATGCCCCTGCTGAACGGTCTGCTCGACAGCCTGCTGGCCAAGACCAGCTACCGCAACTACGAGCTGCTCATCGTCGACAACGATAGCCGCGACCCTGCCACCTGCGCCTACCTCGATGGCATCGAACGGCTGAACAACCCGCAGTTGCGCGTGCTGCGCTGGCCCCATCCGTTCAACTACGCGGCGATCAACAACTTCGCCGCCGCGCAGGCGCGCGGCGAATATCTGCTGCTGCTCAACAACGATACCGCCGTGCTCCACGACGACTGGCTGGAAGCACTGCTCAACCATGCGCAGCGACCGGAGGTCGGCATCGTCGGCGCCAAGCTGCACTACCCCGATGGCCGCATCCAGCATGCCGGCATGGTGCTGGGCCTGCGCGGGGCGGCCAGCCACCCCTTCCTGGGCGACGCCATGGATGCTCCGGGCTACATGCATCGCCTGCTGGTGGACCAGAACTACACGGCCGTTACCGCGGCCTGCCTGATGATACGCAAATCGGTGTATGAGCAGGTCGGCGGTCTCGACGAGACCGAACTCAAGCTGTCGCACAGCGACGTCGACCTGTGCCTGAAAGTGCGCGCCGCCGGCTACCTCACGGTATGGACGCCCTATGCCCGCCTGATGCACGAGGATGGCGCCAGCCATCGCCAGCTGGATAAGACACAGCTCGCCGACCAGATGAAGCGCTTCGAAGACGACCAGCGTGTGATGTACCGCAAGTGGCTGCCCGTGCTGGCGCGCGACCCCGCCTATAACCGCAACCTGAGCCTGGAGGGCAACGGCTACGGCTTGCAGCAGACCCGGCATCTTGCCTGGGAACCGTTCGAGCAAGCGCTGCTGCCGCGCTTTTTCTGCGTCGCGGCGGATGAATTCGGCTGCGGGCATTACCGCATCAGGCAGCCGTTCCAGGCGATGCAGCGTCAAGGCCTCGCCGAAGGTTCGCTCGCCCTGCTGCATCTCAACCCGGTGGCGATGGAGCAGTTCGCACCCACATCGATCGTGCTGCAACGCCAGATCACCCAAAACCAGCTGAAGTTCATGCGCAACTATCGCGAGTTCAGTTCGGCCTTCAAGGTCTACGAACTCGACGACTACCTGCCCAAACTGCCATTGAAGAACCATCACAAGGGCGAGATGCCCAAGGACGTGCTGAAGTCGCTGCGCAAGGCGCTGACCCTGGTCGACCGCTTCGTCGTTTCCACCGCGCCGCTGGCCGAGCAGTTCGTCGGCATGCATGACGATATCCGGGTGGTCCACAACCGTTTGCCCGTCCATTGGTGGCGCGATCTCAGCGCCGTGCGCCGCCGCGGCCCCAAGCCACGCGTGGGCTGGGGTGGCGGATCGAGTCACCGTGGCGACCTGGAAGTGGTCGCGGACGTGGTGCGCGAACTGGCCGGCGAAGTCGACTGGGTGTTCTTCGGCCTATGCCCGCCGAAACTGCGCCCCTACATCAGCGAGTTCCACGAGGGCGTGGCCATCTCACAGTATCCGGCCAAGCTGGCCTCGATGGACCTGGACCTGGCCATCGCGCCGCTGGAAGACCATGTCTTCAACAGCTGCAAGAGCAACCTGCGCCTGCTGGAATACGGCGCGTGCGGCTTTCCCGTGGTGTGCAGCGACATCGAATGCTATCGCGGCGACCTCCCGGTGACCCGCGTGCGCAACCGCTACAAGGACTGGGTCGATGCCATCCGCATGCACCTGGCCGACATGGATGCCTGTGCCCGCATGGGCGACGCACTGCGCGACGCGGTGCGGCGCGACTGGATGCTGGAAGGCGAGCACCTGGTGAACTGGCGCAAGGCCTGGCTGCCGGACTGAGTACACCACGCCTTCAACGACAAACGCCGGCGCTAAGCCGGCGTTTGCTTCCATCGACCGGGCCACGACCTGCGCGGCCCGGAGATACGACGTTACTGCAACAGCTTCAGCACCTGCTGCGGATTGGAGTTGGCCTGGGCCAGCACCGAGATGCCCGCCTGCTGGAGCACCTGCGCCTTGCTCAGCGACGCCGTCTCCGAGGCAAAGTCCGCGTCCTGGATGGTCGACTGCGAGGATTGCAGGTTGGTGGTCTGCGCCTGCACCGTGGAGATGGTGGACTGGAAGCGGTTCTGCACCGCGCCCAGCTGCGCCGAGAAGTTGCTCACCGTGGTCAACGCGACGTCGATGCGCGAGATCAGGTCGTTGGCCGAGTCCACCGTCAGCACGCTGCCGTTGGCCAGCGATCCGGCGGTACCGGCCGAATCGCCCGACTTGTACGCCTGGCCGCTGTTGCCATCGATGGCGTTGCCCGTGATCACCGAGCCCGCGCTGTCGGTGATGCTCAGTGCACCACTGGAGTAGAAATTGACCCCCGTGCCCGCCGCATTCACGGCGGCGCCGACACCGGCGATGCCGGCCGCGTTGATGGCATCGGACAGGTCCTGCAGGCTGGTGACGCCGGTCAGCTTGACGTCCTGGCCATTGATGGTGAGGGTTTGACCCGACAGGTCGCCCACCGCGGTCTGCGCGTTCGGCACCACCCCGGTCGTGCTATCGGGGGTCCCCAGCGTGGTCGCATCGTCGCCGCCCAGCGTGACGCTGCTGTCGAGTACCAGCTGGCCGGATGCATTCACGGTGGCCAACGGCGTGCTGCCCCCTGCCGCGTTGTTGATGGCAGCCGCCAGGCCGCTGACGCTGTGGTAGGTGCCGGCGGCCACGTTCACCGCGGCGCCGCTGCCGACCGCCACGGTCAGGCCGCCGGTGCTGCCCGAGGCCACGCTCAGGCCGGCAAACGTGCTGGCGATCGAGCCGGTATTCACTTCCGCCACCTGGCCGATCTTGCTGGCCTTGACGTTGGTTTCGAGGCTGACGCTGATGGTCTGGCCCACGTTCGCGCCGATCTGGAAGCTCTTGGTCTTCATCGAGCCGTCCAGCACGTTCGAACCGTTGAACGTGGTCTGGTTGGCGATGCGGGTGATTTCCTGCAGGCGCTGCTGCACTTCCTGGTTGATCGAGGCGCGATCGGCATCGGTATAGGTGCCGTTGGCCGACTGCACCGCCAGGTCACGGATCGCCTGCAGGTTGGCGGTCACCTGGTCCAGCGCCGAACCGGCGGTCTGGGCCAGGTTGATCGCATCCGAGGCGTTGGCGCTGGCCTGGCGCAGGCCGCCGACCTGGGTGTTGTACTGCTGCGAGATCGCAAAGCCGGCGGCGTTGTCGGCCGCGCTGTTGATCTTCAGGCCGGAGGACAGGCGTTGGGTGGCCTGGGCCAGCGCGCTCTGCGACTTGCTCAGGTTGTTCTGCGTCTGCAGCGACGAGATATTGGTGTTGATGACGAGAGACATGGATGACTCCTAAAAGACCGTTACCGGCGAATGGGCTGGATTCCTACCGGCGGCACGATTCCATGAAGGTGCGCCCGCCTCAGTAAGATCTTTCGGCCTAATTCGCAAGTTCTTGAGTCTTTGTCTCTCGCTGGGTGCTTTGCTCCGTCTCGTATGGCTCCAGCCCGCGCCCGCTTACTTCAGGTAATCGAACAGGCTCATCGACTTCACCTGCGCAAATAATTGCTGCGATGCCTGCAGCGCCGTCTGCTGCAGCGACAGGTTGCTGATGGCAGTGTACGCATCCACGTTCTGCACATCGGACAGCGCCGTCTGGTAGGTGACGTTGAGGTCCGAATACGTGCTCGACTGCTGCTGCAAGGTATCCAGGCGCCCGCCCACGGCCACCTGCACGTTGCTGATCGAGTTCTGGGTCTGGTCCAGCGACTCGACCTGGCGGTTGAGCGCATTGGTGATCTGGGTGCTCGAACCACCGCTCTGCAGCGCATTGATCATATTGGTCAAGGTGCTGAAGATGTCCTGCGTGCCGCCCGCCTGCACCGATACGGTGTCGCCGGCCGACGGCGTGCCATCCATGCTGATGGACATGCCGTTGAAGCTGATGCTGCCGTCATCGGTATAGGTGCCAGTCACCGGATTACCGCTGCTGTCCAGCACCGCGGCGCCATTGGCGTTGGTGGCGCTCCAGCTACCGCCGGCACCGAAGGTAATGGTGTAGCCGCCGCCGCTGCTGGCAACGCTGCTGTTCCACGCAGACAAGTCGCTGACACTGTTCGCGCCCACCACCAGCGTACCGGTGTTGGACGAGCCGGCGCTGGCCTGGAAGGTGCCGTTGCCGGTCGGGATGTTCATGAACAGGCCGGCGCCCGAATCATTGGTGGCTATCTGCAGGCCCGAGCCCACCGACGTGTGCTGCTGCTGGCCGTTGCCCTGGTAGGTCACCGTACCGTTGGCCCCCACCTGGAACGGCGTAGCGCTGCTGGTACCGGCGAACAGCGCGTTGCCGTTGGCATCGGTGCCATTGGCCAGCTGCACCACCTGCTGGCGGATCTGGCTGATCTGGCTGGCGATGCTGTTGAGGTCGCTGTTGGACATGGTGCCGTTGATCGCCTGCAGCGCCAGCGTGCGCGCCGTGGTCAGCACGGTATTGATGGAACTCAACGTGCTCGACTCGGCGTTGAGGCTGGTCGTCGCGTTGTTGATGTTGCTGGTGTACTGCGTGTTCGCCGCAATGACGTGGTTCAACGACACCACCTGCCCCGCACCCGCCGGATCGTCCGAGGCCACGTTGATGCGCTGCCCGCTGGACACCTGGTTTTCGGTGATGGACAGCGCGCTCTGCTGGGCGAGCATGTTGTTGACCGACTGCTGGTACATCCAGCTGGTGGAAAGGCGCATGGCGTTTATTCCTAGGTGGTCTGCAGCGCGGTAATCAGGCTGGCGAAAATGGTTTGAGATGCGGAGATGACCTGCGCCGACGCCTGGTAGGCCTGCTGGTACTGCACCAGGCTGGCCGCTTCCTGATCGAGGTTCACGCCGGAGACGCTCTGCTGCGAAGACACCGCCTGGTTGTACAGGCTCGTCTGCGTGGTCAGGTTGGTCTGCGCCTGGCTACCCACGGTGCCGATCTGCGTGGTCAGCTGGCCATACGCGGCAACCACCGAGCTGCTGCCACCATTGAGCACGCCGACATCGGCCAGCCCCGCCATGGCCAGCGCGTTGCTGGTGTCGTTGAGGCCATTGCTGTTGGCGCCGATGCTGAAGCTGTCCTTGGCCGCCGGCGTGCCCGAGGGCGTGACGCTCCAGCCATTCGCGCTGATGGTCTGCCCGGGGGCATAGCTGCCGCTGGCCAGCACATTGCCGGAGCTGTCGGTGACCTGATAGCTGTTGGCCGAAGGAAAGCTCAGCGTGGCAGAGCTCAGCAGCGCGGGGTTGGACGCGTTCTGCACGGTCACCGAGCCGATGCTGCCGGTGCCGGTGTTGCCGCTGGTGGGAGTGGCCACCAGCGCAGCCGCCGCGGCAATGCCATTGGGATCGGTCATCACCACGCTGAGCCCGGTGGCGGCCTGCGCGGTCGGCTGGATCTCGAAACTGTCGCCCGCCTTCGCCGAGCCGGACACGCTGAAGGTCAACCCGCCCGCCGACAGCGTGCCATCGGGATTGCTGGTAAGCGCCACGCTCTGCCCGCTGGTGGTCTGCATCTGCCAGGCGCTGCCGTTGTAGCTCAGCACATAGTTGGACGTGCCCAGCTGCGACACATCGCTGATGCTGGCCGACACGCTGGCGCTGCCCTGGTTGGCGCTGCTGGGCAGCACCACCGGCGACGGTACGCTGAACATGGCGCCGCCTTGCGCGCCACTGAGATTCAGGCCCTTGGCCTGCTGGGCGTTCACGCTGCTCGACAAGGCGACCGCGGCGTTGCCCAGCTGGTTCTGCACGTTGTCCAGCACGCTGCTGCGGTAATTGAGCAGCGCGCCAAGGCTGCCGCCGCTCAACTTGCTGCTGACGTCGGTGCCGGTACTGTCGAACACATCGGTACGGGTGGGGTCGTAGGCGTTGTTGCCGGAGGAGAGCGCATACGAGTTGCCGCCATTGACCAGCGCCTGTCCGTTGGCGGCGTACACGCTGATGCTGCCATCGGGCTGGGTCGAGGTGGATACGCCCAGATAGCCCGAAAGGGTCTGCACCAGCGCATCGCGCTGGTCGAGCAGGTCATTCGGGGCGGTGCTGCCGGCCTGGCTGATCTGGGTATTGAGCGCCGCGATGCTGCTGGCCGTGCTGTTGATGCTGTTGACTGTCGTGCTGATCTGGCCGTTGATCTGGCTTTGCTGCAGGCTCAGCTGCTGCCCCAGGGTATTGAATACCGTGGCCAGCGAGCTGGCGCTGCCCAGCGCCGCCTGGCGGCTGGATGTCACGCCCGGCGTGTTGGCCAGCGTGCTGAAGGAGCCGTAGAAGCTGTCCAGCGCATTCTGCAGATTGCCGCTGGCGCTCAGCGCGCTGTTCAGCGTGGTGGCGAGGTCATTGGTGGTGGTCGCGCCCTGCATGCTGGAATTGCTGCTCCACACCGCACTGGTGAGGAAGGCGCTGTAGGCGCGCTGCACCGCCGTCACATTGACGCCGCTGCCGATGGTGTACAGCCCGTTGGAGGACGAGATGTTCTCGCTCTGCACCACCGTCTGCCGGCTGTAGCCGGGCGTACTGGCATTGCTGATGTTGTTGCCGACGGTGTTGAGCGCCACCTGAGCGGCATTCAGCCCCGACACGCCAATACTGAGAAGGTTAGACATGAGTCATTCCTGGACACATCACTCGGAGGGATTCGGCGTGTTGGCGACTTTCTTGAGCGCCGCGAGCGCATCACGCATCGCGGGACTGTTGGCGATGGCGGCAAGTTTCTGCGCATAGGCCGGGTCGGTGGCGTAGCCGCCGTTCACCAGCCCGCGCGCGAAACCAAGCACGTCCTCGCCGTGATTGAGGGCGCCGGCATAACGCGGGTTCTCCGCGATGAGCTGCGCGTAGTCGGCGAAAGACTCCGCCGGATTGCTGTAGGCCCGGAACTGGGCGCGCTTGCGCACCGCCACGCCATCCTCGAATTCCACCGTAGGCACGCTCACGCTCTCGCCGCCCCAACTGCTGCCGGCCTTCATGCCGAACAGGTTGTTGCTGCTGTTGCCGTTGGCGCGGGCAGGCATGTGCTGGCCCCACTGGGTTTCCAGCGCCGCCTGGGCCAATACCGCGCGCACCGACACGCCCAGCTTCTCGGCCGCCTTCTGCGCATGGGGCGCCAGCTGGCGCACGAAATCCTGCGCGTCCTGCGGCAGCCATTTCATCGCCTCGCTGCCCACCGCGCGCGCGGCCCCCGCCACCGAACGCAGGCGCTGGCGCCAGTCGTCATCCACCGAGGCCAGCGTGCCCTTGTCCACGCCGTTGCCATCCGCCGAGCCGCCGAGCTGGCGCGTCAGCATCTGCGCGATGCCCAGGCCATTGCCATGCTGCGACAGTTCGATGGAGAGCTGCTGGTCGAACATGTCGCGCCAGGCGTCGCCGCCCTGGCTGTCGAACAGCCCGTCGCCCTCGCTGGCATCGCGCATCGACTTGAGCATCATCTGGGTAAAGATCGATTCGAACTGCTTGGCCACCACCGGCAGCGCGGACTTGGCGTCGCTCTGTGCGCTCTGCCGCAGCGCGGCGAACCCGGACAGATCGGTCCAGGTGCTCACGCTCTTCATGGCATCGCCAGGCATCGCCATCAGATCACCACCAGTTCCGCATGCAGGGCACCGGCCTGCTTCAGGGCCTGCAGGATCGAGATGAGATCGCTTGGCGAGGCGCCCACCTGGTTCACCGCGCGCACGATGGTGTCCAGATTGGTGCCCGGGCCAAACTTGAACATGTGGCCGCCGTCTTCGCTGACCTGCACGTCGCTGTTGGGCACCACCACGGTCTGGCCACCCTTGCTGAACGGCCCCGGCTGGCTCACCTGCGGCTGCTCGCTGATGGTGACCTGGATGGAACCGTGCGCCACCGCCGCCGGGGTCACGCGAACCTCGGAACCGATCACCACGGTACCGGTGCGCGAGTTGACCACTACGCGGGCCGGCGCATCACCGGGCGTCACCTCGATGCCCTGGATCGCACCCAGCCACGCCACGCGCTGGCTCGGATCGACCGGACCGCGCACGCTTACCGAACCGCCATCGATCGCACTGGCGGTGCCGGCACCATAAGTACGGTTGACCGCCTCGGCGATGTGCGCGGCGGTGGTGAAATCGGGCGTATTGAGGTTGAGCACCAGGTCGCCACCGTTGGCGCCGAACGACGAGGCGACGCTGCGCTCCACCGTCGCGCCATTGGGCACGCGGCCGCTGGCCGAGATATTCACCTGCACGCTGGAACCGCTCTTGCCCTGCGCGCTGACACCGCCCACCACCACACTGCCCTGCGCCATGGCGTAGACGTTGCCGTCCGCACCGCGCAAAGGCGTCATCAGCAATTCGCCGCCACGGATGCTCTTGGCATTGCCGATCGACGCCACCGTGATGTCGATGACCTGGCCCGGCTTGGCGAACGGCGGCAACTGCGCCGTCACCGTCACCGCCGCGGCATTCTTCAACTGCGGGCGCGCGCTGGCCGGCACGGTGATGCCGAACTGCACCAGCATGTTTTCCAGGCTCTGCGTGGTGAACGGCGTCTGCGTGGTCTGGTCGCCGCTGCCATCCAGGCCTACCACCAGGCCGTAGCCGATCAGCTGGTTGCTGCGCACGCCGGCCACCTGGGCCAGGTCGCGGATCTTGTCGGCGTGGGCCGGATGGGTGATGGCGAACAAAGCGAATAGTGCGGAAGCAACAGCCCAACCCCTCCCTCGCCTGCCTGCAGGGGAGGGAGCAGTGCGGGGCTCGGCCCCTCCCTCCGCTGGCAGGGGGAGGCTGGAAGGGGGTAGCTCCACCCCAGCGCATGACATCAAACGTGCGATGAGCCCGTTCATCAGTAAGGCATCCACTTGGAGCTGAAGAAACGCGACAGCCAACCCTGCGTATTCGCATCGGCCAGCGAGCCCTTGCCGGTGTAGCCAATCTGCGCGTCGGCCACGCGCGTGGACGGCACGCTGTTGTCCTGCAGGATGTCCTGGGGACGCACGATGCCGGAAATGCGGATCAGCTCCTGCCCCTGGTTGATGGTGAGCATCTTCTCGCCACGCACCTGCAGGTTGCCGTTGGAAAGGCGCTGCGCCACGGTCACCGTGATCGAGCCGTTCAACTGGTTGCTCTGGCTGCTGTCGCCGCTGCCATCAAAGGCACGGTTGGCGTTGAGGTTGGTATCGGCGGTCTGCCCCGCCACCTTCAACGTATGCCCCAGGATGCTCGGCGCCGAGACCGTGCTGGCGTCCTTCTTGCTCGTGCTGGTGCTCGCCGTCTTCGAGGCCTGCGTGCTCTCCACCAGCGTGATGGTGAGGATGTCGCCCACGCGATGCGCGCGCGCATCGTTGAACAGTTCGATGCCCTGGTCGGCGTGGTAGATGGAGCCATCGGTCGGCGGCGCCGCGGTGGGCTCCACCGGCATGGTGGCCGCCCATTGCTGTTCGTCGTGCGCGGGCTGCGACATGCAGCCCGCCAGCGCGGCGAACGCGAGCGACACGGGGATTCGGGAAAGCAAGCGTAGGAACGACATGGGCGTGCTCACATCTTGTCGGTCAGGTCCTGCAGCATCTGGTCGGTGCTGCTGATCGCCTTGGAATTCATTTCGTAGGTGCGCTGCGTCTCGATCATGTTGACCATCTCGGCCACCACGTTGACGTTGGAGGACTCCAGCGAGCCCTGCATCAGCGAACCCATGCCGTTGAGCGACGGCTGCCCGGTCTGCGGCGCGCCGCTGGAGGCCGTCTCCACATAAAGGTTCTGGCCCACCGGCTGCAGGCCGGGCGGGTTGATGAAGTCGGCCAGCTGCAGCGTACCCAGCGTGGTCGGGTTGGCCGAGGCCGTGGTGGTTGCCGACACCGTGCCATCGCTGCCGATGGTCAGGCTCTGCACACTGGGCGGCACGGTGATGGCCGGGTCCAGCGGGTAGCCGTCGGCGGTGACGATCTGGCCGTTGGCATCGGTATGCAGCGAACCGTCGCGCGTGTACGCCACGCTGCCGTCCGGCATGCTCACCTGCAGGAAACCGCGGCCCTGGATCGCCACGTCGAGCGAGTTGCCGGTCTGCGTGATGCTGCCTTCGGTGAACAGCTTCTCGTTGCCCACCACGCGCACGCCGGTGCCCAGCATCAGGCCCGACGGCGACAGCGTCTGCTCGGTAGTCTGGCCGCCCGGTTGGCCCTTGTTCTGGTACATCATGTCCTGGAACGACGCGATCGAGCTCTTGAACGCGGTCGTGTTGGCGTTGGCCAGGTTGTTGGAAATCACATCCATGCGCGTCTGCTGCGCATCGAGGCCGGTCTTGGCGATCCACAAGGAAGAAAACATCGGTCACTCCATGAGAGGTCTGCTGGCTTAGCTGGACTGCAGCAGTTTGATGGCGGAATCGGCGTTGTCCTCGGAGGTCTTGATGGACTTCACCTGCATGTCGTACTGGCGCGACAACGCGATCATCTTCACCAGCTCGGCGGAAGGATTGACGTTGCTGCCTTCGAGCACGCCCGAGGCCAGCGTCACGGTATCGTCGGCAGCCGCGGTGCTGCCGTCGGCCATATGCATGAGGCCGTCCGCGCCCTGCACCAGCTGGCTCGCGTCGGGATTGACCAGCTGGATCTTGTCGATGGTGGAGACCGAATTGGGCCCCTGCCCCAGCGGCACCGTGGAGATGGTGCCGTCCGTACCGATGCTGATATCCGTGCTGGGCGTGATGGTGATGGGCCCCGAACTGCCCATCACCGCATTGCCGCGCGCGTCGGTGAGTTGCCCGTCCGCGGTCAGCTGCAGGTCGCCGGCGCGCGTGTAACCCACCGTACCGTCCTGCGATTGCACCGCGATCCAGCCCGGGCCGCGCACCGATATGTCGAGCGAGCGGCCCGTGGTGATCGACGAGCCCTGCGCGGCGCTCTGCCCGATGCCCTGCGTCACGGCGTTGATGCGCGATGGCGTGCCATCGCCCAGCACCGGTACGCTCTGGAAAGCGGAAAGCTCGCTCTTGAAGCCCGCCGTGGAAGCGTTGGCCAGGTTGTGGCTCACCGCATCCTGGGCGCGCATGATCTGCGTCGCCCCGGTCATTGCTACATAGACGGAACGGTCCATGGCGATCTATCAGTGACCAACCGCGTTGAACAACGTCGTCGCCAGCGTGTTGTCGGTGGACAGCACCTGCGCATTGGCCTGGTAGTCACGCTGCGCCTGGATCATGTCCACCAGCTGCGACGTGGTATCCGACGTGTTGGAACTTTCCAATGCGCCCGACTGGATGTTGCCGAACTGGCCCACGCCCGCCGTGCCCATCACCGCCGGGCCGGAGTTGGTGCTGGCCGCCCAGCTGGCGGTGCCGAGCTGGTTCAGGCCCTGCACATTGGCGAAGTTGGCGATGGCCACCTGGCCGATCTGCGCACTCTGGTTGTTGGAGTAATTGGCGGTGATGACGCCGTTGCCATCGATGGCCAGGCTCGACAAGGTGCCCGCCGGGAAACCGTTCTGCACGATCGTGCCGGGGGAATAGGCGGTGCCGTACTGCGTCGTGTTGGTCACGTTCAAGGACAGCGCCAGCGGGGACGAACCGTTGCCCAGCGTGACCGGATTGAAGTTCAGCACGCCATTGGACGGCGTCGTCAGCGCGCCACTGGTGTTGAATGCCATCTGCTGCGTGCCGGCGCTCTGGCCATCCACGTACAGGTTGGCGTTCCAGGTATTGGTGCCGGTCTTGACGTAATAGACGGTGCCCTGATGCGAACCGCCCTGCGAGTCGTACACCGTCACCGGCGTGGCGGCGTTGTAGCTGGTGGAATCGCTGGTGCTGAACGTATTGGTCGGCACCGTGGCGCTGGCCGGCAGATTCGAGGTCATGGTGACCGTCGAGGTGGCCGTGGCGTTGCTCTGCGCGGTGATCCAGCTGAAGTTGGTCAGCGTGCTGGTGTCGAAGCCACCGGCGCCATTGGGCGGATAGATCTGCAGCTTCGAACCATCGGGCGTGGTCACGTAGCCGTTCGAGTTCTGCTGGAAATCGCCTGCGCGCGTATAGGTGACGCCGCTGCCATTGTTGATGGCAAAGAAGCCATTGCCGCTGATCGCCAGGTCCAGGCTGTTGCCGGTGGTCTGGATGTCGCCCTGGGTGAACTGCTGCGCCACGTTCTGCAGATATGCGCCGCTGCCCACGGTGGTGGCGCTCAGATTCAGGCCGGAGACGGCATAGATGTCCGCGAACTCCGCGCGCGAACCCTTGAAGCCGGTGGTGTCGGCATTGGCGATGTTATTGGCGATGACGTTGAGATCGGACTGGGCCGCGTTGATGCCGCTGAGCGCCGTATTCAGAGCCATGATGGGTTCCTCGTGATGAGTGTGTGCGTGGAGCGTCAGAGAATCTGGGCGACCTGGCTGAGCGGGACACCGCCCACGCCGGACACCTGCAGGTAAGTACCCAGCGTGCTACCGCCATAACCCACGCCGGTGACCTTGCCGGCCACATAGGTGTCCAGCGACGTGCTGCCGCTGGTGGCCGCGAGCGTGTAGGTACCGGCGGTGACGGTGTTGCCGTTGTCGTCCTTGCCATCCCAGCTGAACTGCTGCAGGCCCGCGCTCTGGCTTCCCATCGGGATGGTGCGCACCACGTTGCCGCTGCCATCGAGCACCTGCACGCTGACACTGCCGGCCGTCGGCACATTGACCGCACCGGCCACGCTGTCACTGCCGTCGAAGGTGGCGGTGCTGGAAGGCACCATCACCGAGCGATTGACCAGGTTCGACGAGCTGAGCACCTGCGAGGTCTGCATGCCAGACGTCACACTGCTGCTGAACGTGTTCAGATCGGTATCGAGCTGCTGCGTCGCCGACAGCGTGCTGAACTGCGCCATCTGCGACACGAACTGCGAGTTGTCCACCGGGTTAGTGGGGTCCTGCGCCTGCAGCTGCGCCGTCATCAGCTTCAGGAAATCCGCCTGCGTCATCGTGCTCGACAGGGCCGAACTCACGCTCGAGCTGCCGGAACTGGAACTGGCGCTGCTCGAACTGGTGCTGCTGGTCGCGCTGTTGGTACTGGGAATCGTGGTCACGAATGGCTCCTCCCGGCTCACTTGCCGAGGTCGAGGGTCTTGAGCATCAGCTGCTTGGTGGTATTCATCGTCTCGACGTTGTTCTGGTACGAGCGCGAAGCGGAAATCATGTTGACCAGCTCATCGATGGGGTTGACGTTGCTGCCGTATACATAGCCATCGCCATCGGCCATCGGATTGCCCGGCTCGTAGCGGCTCTGCACATCGGCCTGGCTTTCGGTCACGCCCTTCACCTGCACGCCCACGGCGCTGTCGCTGTCGGCGCTTTTGGCGCTGCCCAGCGAACGCTGCACGGCGGCGAACAACGGCTCCTTGGCGCGATATGCCCCTTCGGGCGTACTCGACACACTGTCGGCATTGGCCAGGTTGCTGGCCACGGTATTGAGGCGCAGCGACTGCGCCGCCATGCCCGAACCGGCCACATCGAAAATCTTGAACATCGACATCAGCTCTGGCCTCCGGTGATGGCGGTGCGCAGCATGTGGATCTGCGCCGTGATGAACGACAGGCTGGCCTGGTAATGCACGCCATTGGCGGCAAAGCTGGCCTGCTCGGCCTGCGTGTCGACGGTGTTGCCATCCATCGTCGGCTGGCTGGGCACGCGATAGGCAAGCTGATCGGTGGCCTGCGCCTTCGGGTCGATCTGCCCCGGCTGGGTAATGCTGAGCGGCAGGCTATCGCTCTGCCCGCTGGCGCTGGACAGCGCCTTCTTGAAATCGATGTCGCGGGCGAGATAGCCCGGCGTGTCGGCATTGGCCAAGTTACTGGCCAGCACTTCACTACGGCGCTGCCAAAGGTCGAGCGCCTGGGTGTGCAAGCCGAACAGGTTGTCGTTTATCGAAGTCATGGCTCACTCCTGCGGTGATCGCCGCAGGAGGCTTTCAGCAAGTTGCGTGCCATGGGTTTTTGAAGGGGGCGCAGGGCGCGCCGTTATTGGGCTGCGAGGGTTTTGCCGGGGGTGCCTGGCGCACCGATGTCAGAAATCTGACGCGCTTCGTAGCGGCTTCTTGTCGCCGGAAAATGGACGCCTCTTTGGTCGTCATCCCTGCGGAAGCAGGGACCCAGTGACTTTCGCTTCTTCTTGGGCGTGGTTGCCAGGGTGCCGCTTACGCAGCGGGCGTTTCGATCGTCTGCCGACGCTCGAGTCACTTTTCTTTTGCTGGCCCACGCATGCGCAGGAGCGCATGCGAACGGCGAAGCCGGCCCGAAGGGCGAAGGGCAGGATGCCCGGAGTCAAAGAAAAGTAACCCAAAGAAAATGGCCGGAAGAGCTGGCAGCATTACGTTGGGAAAAGCCCGAGCGCTTGAGGTACTTCGCTGCGGGACAACCTCCGCCGCTACACAGCGGCTAGGCCATAACGCTGCGCAACGCGCCACCGCGCTGAGGACTTAAAGCGGCGCGCTTCGCGTCTTGGCTCCCTCTCCCCTCCGGGGAGAGGGTTGGGGTGAGGGGACCATCTAGCCTCGGTGGCGGTTATAACCATAGATACCGCCACCTTCGGGAGCTATAGCAACCCATCAACGCCGCCACACCGGCTTTAAGCCCTCTTCGCTATGGCGCGTTGCGTGGCGCTACGGCATCGCCGCTGTGTAGCGGCGAAGGCGTCCCGCAACGAGGCCCCAAAGACCGTTCCGGCTGGTATGCCACGCAACGCTACGAGCCTTGGCCTTTCAGGCCATTTCTCTGGGTTACTTCTCTTTGGGCCAGCAAAGAGAAGTGACTCGGCCTCCGGCAGGAGGTCGAAACGCCCGCCGCGTAGGCGGCACCCTGGCGACCACGCCAACAAAAGCGAAAGTCCCAGCCCCCCCCCGCTTTCGCGGGAATGACGAGCTTGAGCGCATCCCACAGGGGAAAAAAGCAAAAAGATCAGAACCGCTCAAAATGCTCCGGCATCAACTCCAACACCGTCTGCGCCAGCAGATCCGGCTGAAACTTCGCCACGAAACGATCCGCGCTCACCTCGCGCACCATCGCCTCATTGAAGATGCCGCTGATCGAACTATGCAGCACCACCTTCAACGGCCGTAGCGAAGGCGTCTCGCGAATCGCCCGGGTCAACGCGTACCCATCCATGCCCGGCATCTCGATGTCGGACACCACCAGGGTCACGCCCTCGCCTTCCGGCGCCTTCGCCAGTTCCTCCAGGCGCGCCAGTGCCTCGCGGCCGTCCTGGGCCACTACGCATTCCACGTCCATCTGGCGGAACAGGCCCACCAGCTGGTTGCGCGCCACCAGCGAATCGTCCACCACCATCACCCGGCGCGGCTGCAGGTCGTGCACGCGCGCCATGCGCTGCATCGGCGCGGACAGCTCGGTGCGCGTGGCATTGAGGCTGGCCAGCACGTGCTCCACGTCCACCACCGCCACCAGCGCGCCGTCCACGCGGGTCACCGCATTGACGCGCGTGCCAAAGCCCAGGGCCGGGGACGGCGCCGACAGCGATTCGCCTTCGCAGTGGACCAGGCGTTGCGGGTCGGCCACCAGGAAACCCTGCACGGACCGGCTGAACTCGGTGACCATCAGGTGCGCCGACGGATCGTCGCGCAACGACGGGTAGCCCAGCGCCACCGCCAGGTCGATCACCGGAATGGTCTGGCCGCGGTAGTCGCAGCTGCCGGCCACCAGCGAGTGGGCGTCGGGCATGCGCTCCATCGGCGGTCGGCGCATCACTTCGCGTACCTTGAACACATTGATGCCGAACTGCTGCTCATCGCCCATCCGGAACAGCAGCATGGCCACGCGGTTGTGCCCCGCCAGCCGGGTCTGCTGCTCCACCTTGTCCATCCACGTGCCGCTCATGCGTGCTCCTCGCCAGGCGGCCGTGCCGCAGGTTACCGCTGGCGTATCGGCACCGCGCCGGCGCGCTTGAGCCTGCCCCGGTCACAGCCGTGGCACGTCGCTTGCTTCTCAAGTTTCCGTGTTCCCCGCCGATGCGGGGACGAACCCTGCAGGAAGGAATGATTCACCCATGAGTCTGATCTGGAGCCAGCATCTCGCCGAGCTTGCGCGCGCCGCCGCCGCGGGCGACCAGGCACGGGTGGCGCAGCTATCTGCCCGCCATCCCCGTGCGGCACGGGCACTGGCACCCCTACTGGCCGCCGTCTCCAGCTCGCGGCCGCCGGCGGCGGTGGCGCTGCAGACGCTGGAGCAGCAAGGCCTGGTCCTGGCCTCCTCGCAGCAATTGGCGCGCGAGCAGGCGGCGATGCACCAATCCGCGCAGGAGAGCCGTGACGGCGTCGGCCGTTTGACGGACGGCAGTGCCGGGATCTCGACGTCGCTGCAGCAGGTCAGCACCGGGCTGGACTATGCGCGGCAGACCGGCGAAGCCAGCGAGCGCCACGTCAGCGAGCTCAATGGCCAGCTGCGCCTGCTGCGCACGGCCCTGTCGGCGATGAACCGCAACCAGAGCAAGCTCGCCGAACAGGTGGCGCAGATCCGCAAGCTCACCGGGGTGGTGCAGGAAATCGCCCACCAGACCAACCTGGTGGCCTTGAACGCCGCCATCGAGGCGGCGCGTGCGGGCGAGGCCGGCCGCGGCTTTGCCGTGGTGGCCGACGAAGTGAAGCAACTGGCCGAGAAGACCTCCCAGGCCACCGGCGAGATCGAACTGGTCACCGGCTCCATCGGCGAGTTCTCGTTGCAGTTGGACGGCGACGTACAGCAAGGCCTGCAGCGCCTGGAGCGCGCGCAGGGCGGCGTGACCCAGACCGAGGCCTCGCTGCAGGACAGCGGTGAAGCGCTGCGCCAGGTCGGTGAACGCATCACCGCCATGCACAAGAACCAGGACGCCCAGCACGCCCGCGCGGTAGCCGCGCAGGCTGCGCTGGGCGCGTGGCATCGACGCGCCGCCGAGGCCAGCCGACAGGCCGAGGCGCTGAGCCGCGCCGCCCTGCTGGCCCATCGTCTTGCGCTGGACTGGCTGGAAACCGAAAGCGGCACCGATCCGGCCAGCCTTAGCCTGACCGTGCGCGAAGCAGCCCAGGGCCTGCGCCAGGCGATGGAACTGGCCTTGCAGGAACCGGCGGCGCTCGACCGTCGCTGGTTCGACACCCAGGCATTGAACCGCACGCTGCATCGCCTGACCGCCGGCCGCGATGGCCACCCTGCCGCCAGCGCGCTCACCGCCGCCGGCGCGCGCCTGCGCGAACACGGCAGCAGCTTCGCCACTCTGCTGTGCGACGGCCAGCTCGACCAGGCCGGCCAGCTGGTGCAACAGCTGGAGACCGAGCGCGAGGCGCTGCTGGCTCAACTGAACGCGTTGCTGGCCGACCTATGACGCCACGCCCGTTGGTCGCGCTGCTGCTGTGCGCCTCGGCCTTGCCCGCGTTTGCCGCGGACGAGCCGGCGCAGGCTGCGCGCGCCACGGCCGAACGTTGGCTGCACGATCAATACGCCACCCCGGGCAGCCGCGTGGTGGCCCAGGCCGGCGCGCTGGACCCACGCCTCACGCTCCCCCCCTGTGGCGCGGCCTTGAACGCCAGCCTGATCGAAGGCACCCGCCTGACCCCGCGCATGACCGTGCAGGTGCATTGCCCCCAGCCCAACGGCTGGATGGTGCGCGTGCCGGTGGCGCTGCAGGTCTATCGCCAGGTGTTCGTGGTCTCGCGCCCCCTGCAGCGCGGCGACGGCATCCACCCCGACGACGTGCACAGCGAGGAACGCGACATCACCCGCCTGGGCTATGGCTATGTAAGCGACATGGGCGAGGTCGAAGGCCGCTCGCTGTCGCGCGCCCTGGCCGTAGGCAGCGTGCTCACCCCGGGTGCCCTGGGTGGGCGCAGCGCGGTACGCGCGGGCGACCAGGTACAGCTCGTGTCGCGCCTGGACGGCATCGAAGTGCGCGCCAGCGGCATCGCGCTGGGCAGCGGTGACAGCGGTTCGCGCCTGCGCGTGCGCAACGGCAGCTCGGGCAAGGTGGTCGACGCCATGGTCACCGCCCCCGGCGAGGTGCAGGCATTGCCATGACCATCTACCCTACGGACCACTAAAGTTTGCGGCCACCCGGCCGATCCTGTCGGTAACAGGGCCAAAACCGCATAGAGAACGGACCCCATGAACACCACCATTTCCAACCATGGCTTGCCCAAGCTTCCCCAGCCCCCCAGTGGCCAGGGCAGCGGTTCGGCGCAGAACGCCACCGGCGCGGCCGGCAGCGACGCCGCCGCCGGTACCTCGGGTGCGGACGACCGCGTGCAGCTGACCGACTCGGCGCGAGCCCTGCAACAGGCCTCCAGCACGAGCAGCGGCGCCACGGTCGACACCCAGAAGGTGGAACAGGTCCGCCAGGCCCTGGCCAACGGCACCTACAAGATCGACCCCAGCCGCATCGCCGACCGCATGCTGGCGCTGGACAGCCAGATCAGCGGCAAGTCATGAACACCTCACTGCAAGCCGAACTGGACCAAGCCCTGACGGCCACGGTCGGGGACATGCGGCTCGCAGTGGAGCAACTGGCCGATGCCCTGCAGGCCGAACGCACCGCGCTGGAAACGGCCGATGTGGATACCTTGAACCGCGCCGGCGCCGACAAGCATGCCCTGATGCTGCGGCTGGAACAGCTCGACGCCGAGCGCGTGCAGCTGAGCCAGGGCGCCCCCGAGGCCAGCCGCACGCTGGCGCCGATGTGGCAGCAGATACTGCAATCGCTGCGCGCATGCCAGCAGCTCAACCAGCGCAATGGATACCTCGTCGGCATCCGTCTGCAGCAGGTGCGCAAGGCGCTCGCCGTGCTGACCGGCAACGATGTCGAACCCAGCGTCTACGGCCGCGCCGGCGAACTGCGCACCAGCCTGCGCCCGCAGACATTGGCCGAGGTCTGAACCCGATGACGCGCGCGACCCTCGACGCGCTGCGCGTCCACCTGCAAACGGCAGTCGTCATCACACCCAATCACCGCCAACCGATCAACCGACCATGAGCGAAGCTGCGGCCCTCCCCTCTGCCCACGACGCATCCGGCGCCGGCGCCAGCGAGCAACCGCTGCCCGTCATCCGCCTGCCCATGCTGGATGCCAAGCGCGAACTGTTCGCCTACGAGATCGTGTTCCAGGACGAGACCGAGGACGAAGCCGCACTGATGCGCCGCGCGCTTGCCACCATCACCGATGGGGCGCTGGCCCGCCTGGTACGCGGCAACCGCACCTTCCTGCGGCTCACGCGCGACCTGTTGATGGAAGAAACCGACGTACTGCAGCATCAGCCGCGCTTCGGTGTGCTGCTGCAACCGGAAGCCGCCAGCGATCCCGCCCTGGTCGAACGTCTCACGCGCATGGCCCAGCGCGGCTGTCCGCTGATGCTCGATGCCGGCGCCACGGCGCTGGAATTCAACGCCGCGGTGGAGCCGCTGCTGAAGGTGGTGCAGTTCGTCCGCCTGGATGCCAGCAAGCTGGATTCGGCCACGCTGCGCTCGCGCAGCGAGTACCTGCACGCGCGCGGCACGCATGTGATCGCCGGCCACGTCGACGACCACGACACCTATCACCTGTGCGAAAAGTTGCCGTTGCAGGCGATCCAGGGCCGCTTCCTGCTCAAGCCCGAGCCGGTCGAAGTGCCCGTGCTTACCGCCAACCGCCTGAGCCTGCTGCGATTGATGAAGGCACTGCAGGAAGGCAATCCCGGTCCGGTCGAACTGGGCCAGATCGTGCGTGACGACGCCATCCTCAGCTACAAGCTGCTGGGCTGCGTCAACTCCGCCTACTTCGCCTTGCCGCGCCAGCTCAAGTCGGTGCAGCAGGCGGCGATCTTCTTTGGCGCCGCACGCATCCGCAACTGGATCTACACCATGGCGCTCAGCGGCGTGGGCGACCGTCCGCCGGAGCTGCTGCGCGCCGCGTTGATCCGCGCGCACATGTGCGAAAAGCTGGCGCAGCACATGCCGGCCGAACAGCGCGAGATGGCGTTCACCGCCGGCCTGTTCTCGCTGCTCGACACGCTGATGGAAGCGCCGATGGATTTCGTGCTGTGGCACCTGCCGCTGGCGCGCGAGATCAGCAGCGCACTGCTCGAAGGCAAGGGCCCGTTCGCGCCACTGCTGGAACAGATCTATGCCTGGGAAGCCGGCGACCTGCGCAGCGGCGAAGTGCAGCCGCAGGTGATCCGGCGCATGGCGGCGATCTACCTCGAAGCCACCCAGTGGGCCGACCACGTCTACGCGTTCGCCGACCAGCGTCCGAACTAAGCCTTATCCCTCTCCCCCTGGGGAGAGGAAATCAGCTCGCCGACGCGCGAATCCGCCACACCGCCAGCCCCAGGCCCAGCAGCGCCACGCCAAACCAGGCGCCGCCAATGGCCATGTCCGTGCCCAGCCACAGCACACTGGCCACCGCCCCCACCAGCAACGCACCCGCACCCGCCGCCAGCAGCAGGTCGTGATAGGTGCGCGGGCGCTCCGGCAGCAGCAACAGCGCGCCAAACATGCCCAGCACCAGCGCGAGGATGCGGCGCAGCCAGACGAACGAGGGTGACTCGGGTACATCGGGTACCACGTCGACCAGATCGCGATCCCCCACCTGCACGTCAAAGCCCTTGCCGTCGGTGGCATGCACGGCGGGCACCAGCTGATCGCCGTCCAGCTGGGCGAACACGGTGATCTCCTGCGCCGGCACTGCCTCCCAGCTCACCCGCAGGTCACCCAGGCGTGGCTGCTCGGGCTTGGCGCTGGTCGTGAGGTAGCCGTTGTAGAGCGAAAAGCTGGCGGCCAGGTTCGGCGGCAGCGATTTCATATCGGGTGCCACCGGGTTGCTGCCGGGCAAGGCATGCAGCAACGCCGGCGACAGCGAATAGGCGCCGACGCGCACCTGCCCGGCGTCGAACTGCTTGCCCTGGATCGGGAAGCTCTCGGGGTTGGCGTGACCGATCGTGCGTTCGAAGCGGCGCGAATCCACCGGCCGGTCGACCCAGTCCAGCTCGTAATGCACATCGTCGCCGACGCGCACTTCGCGCCACTGGAACATCTCCACATGGCGGATCAGCACGGGCGCCTGCGCCCGCTGGCCGAACTCCGGATCGTACGGCGCCTCCACCACCCTGACCGGGCCGGCCACGCGCACCATGTAGCCATGCTGGCCGGCCTGCGGCGGCCCGCCGGCCCCCAGGTCGAGGATCTGCCCCCCGTGCCGCTGCGAGGCATGGCGATGATCCAGCAAGCCCTGCTCCGTCATCGCCACCAGGCCGACGCTGCCCAGCAACAGCAGCGCACCGAGCGCGCGTCGCAACCATTGCTGCATATCGGTTCCCCTCCCCTGCCGACTGCCCATGCCTGCTCCTATCCGCGCAGCTCGCGCCGTTCCTCGTCGGTGCCGTAGCGACCACGATCGTCGCGCACCACACGCGCCACCGCGCAATCGTGATCGTGCGTAAAGAACAGCCGCACCCCGCGCGCCAGCTTGTCGTCCAGGAAGGCGCGCTTCTCGTCGATCAGCTTTTCCGGCCAGCGGTCATAGCCCATGGTGATGGGCAGGTGCACCCAGAAGCGACCGGGAATCAGGTCCGCGCAGAACACCACGCCACCGACTTCGGCCAGCATCAGCCCCGGCGTATGGCCGTCCGAATAGCTGAAGCGCACGGACGCGCCCAAGGCCTTGGAAAACTCGCCCTCGACCCGCTCCAGCCGGCCACTGGCTTCCAGCAGCGGCTGCAGCTCCGGCACGAACGAGGCGCGATCGCGCGGATGCGGCTGCGATGCGCGGCGCCAGTGTTCGGCACCTACCAGATACGTCGCCTTGGGAAACAGCAGGCGCGGCGGTTGCCCCGCTTCCCATTCGGCAAGCAGGCCGCCGGCGTGGTCGAAGTGCAGGTGCGAAAGCACCACGACGTCGATGTCCTCGTGCGTCAGCCCCGCCTCGGCCAGCGAGTCGAGCAGCACATGGCGGTCTTCCACCACGCCGTAGCGCTCGCGCAACGCGGGCTCGAAGAACGCGCCGATGCCGGTTTCGAACAGCACGTTGCGGCCGTCCAGGTCCTTCACCAGCAGGCAGCGGCAGGCGAGCGGGATGCGGTTGTCCGCATCCGGCGCGATCCAGCGCGACCACAGCGCCTTAGGGGCATTACCGAACATCGCTCCGCCATCGAGCCGCTGCGAGTTGCCGATGAGCGACCACATTTCCATCGCTACTGCACCTTGCCCAGGCCCGACTCGCGGCGCGGATCGCTGGCCGCGTCGAGCTTGTTGGTCTTCAGGTCCCAGGTCACCACGTTCATGAAGCCCCAGGGGCTGCGGTCCTGCAAGGTGTAGCCCATGCGCGTCAGCGCCTCGGCGGTGGCCGGGTCGAACGCGCCCGGCTCCACGTCCACGCGATCGGGCATGTACTGGTGGTGGTAGCGCTTCTGCCCGGCGATGCCGGCAGCGTCCTTGCCATCGATGAAGGCGAGGATGCCTTCCAGTACCTGGGTGATGATGGTGGAACCGCCCGGCGAACCGATCACGCCGACGCGATCGGCGCCGAACACGATGCTCGGCGTCATCGACGACAGCATGCGCTTGCCCGGCGCCGGCGCATTCGCCACGCTGCCCAGCAGGCCATAGACGTTGGGCTTGTTCGGCACCAGCGCGAAGTCGTCCATCTCGTCGTTGAGCAGCACGCCGGTGCCGGCCGCCACGAAGGTGGAGCCCATGGTGTAGTTCACCGTGAGCGTGATGGAGGCGATATTGCCGTCCGCATCGATCACCGAGAAGTGCGTGGTGTGCATGCCCGGATCGACGCCGGTGCTGACCGGCAGCATCGACGACGGCGTGGCCTTGTCCGGCAAAATGGTCTGGCGCAGGCCGGCCGCGTAGTAAGGCGACAGCAGCATGTCCAGCGGCATCTTCACGAAGTCCGGATCGCCGAGGTAGTCGTTATGGTCGCGGAACGCGCGACGCATGGCCTCGATGACCAGGTGGATGCGATGGGCCTCGTCCAGCCGGGTCAGGTCGTAGCCCGAAAGAATATTGAGGATCTCGGCCACGGCAACGCCACCCGAGGACGACGGCGGCGCGGTCACCACGCGATAGCCGCGATAGTCCACGATGATCGGCGCGCGTTCCTTCACCTGGTAGTTCTCCAGGTCCTTGGCCGTCCAGTTGCCACCGGCGGCACGCACCGCATCGACCAGTTTCTTTGCCGTTTCGCCGCGATAGAAGCCATCGAAGCCGTGCTCGCCCAGCACTTCCAGCGTGCGGGCCTGTTCGGGATCGCGCCACAGCTGCCCCTTCACCGGCGGCTTGCCGTCGGGCAGGTACTTGGCCGCCGAAGCGGGCCAGCGGCGGATGTCCTGCTCGCGCTCGCCGATCGCGTTGACCAGTCGCCCGTCGGGTTCGAAGCCGTCGCGCGCGATGCGGATGGCCGGTGCCAGCGAATCCCTCAACGGCAGCTTGCCGTAGTGCGCCGCCAGCCACGCCAGGCCGGCCGGCTCGCCGGGAATGCCGGCCGAGAGCGGTCCGTTGAGCGCGGTATCGCGATTGGGCTCGCCGTTCTTGTCGAGGTAATCCTTGGGGTTCACTGCGGCGGGCGCCGTCTCGCGCGCGTCGATGAACACCTCGCGCCCGTCCGCGGCGCGGTGCAACACGGCCATGAAGCCACCGCCGATGCCGGAGCTCTCCGGCTCCACCACCGACAGCGTGGACGCCACCGCGATGGCCGCATCGAACGCGTTGCCGCCCTTGGCCAGCACTTCAAGGCCGGCTTCGGTGGCATGGAAATTGGCGCTGGCGATGCCGGCATGGCCGGGGCGTTGGGTCGGTAGGTGCGCGGCTGGCGGCGCGGCGGGGGAAACGGGTGGGCGGCTATCGGCGGCATAGGCGACGCTTGCGCCAAGCAACAAGCCAAGCAGCGTCACGCGCCAGTTCAACGAAACCCTCATGCGTCGTCCTTTGCGGCCATCAAATGGTGATACTTCAGTTCGAGCTGTTCATGCGACTCGGGGCGCTCGGGGTCGACGATGATGCATTCGACCGGACACACCTCCACGCATTGCGGCTGGTCGTAGTGACCGATGCACTCGGTGCACAACGCCGGTTCGATCACGTAGTACTCCTCGCCCAGCGAGATGGCCTTGTTCGGACAAACCGGTTCGCAGACGTCGCAATTGACGCAGGTGTCGAGGATTTTCAGGGACATTGCGCGAGTTTACACGCTGGGCGCCGAGGTTGCGGCGCACCGCCGCCGTTGCGAAAACGAAAAGGCCTGCGGCGCTTTCGCGCCGCAGGCCTTGAAACAAGCACTTGCCGTCGTAATTACATGTTGACGTAGCGCACGGTGGCGCCGGTCGGCTGCAGCACGGCGGACACCTTGTCCTTGTCGGCCGCATCGCCGATCACCAGCACGATCACGTCCTTGAACGCGCCCGGCTTGGCGTCCTTGAACGCATTGCCCACGAACTCGGCGGTCTTGGCCGAATCCGGGCCGGCGAACACCAGCATGTTGCCCGGCAGCACGCCACGGGCCACGGTGTCCTGCACCTGCTCGAGCTGGCGCTGGCGCAGCGCATTGGCGTCGTCGCTGTCGCCGGCCGGCACCAGGTACGGGTACGGGCGGTCAGCCGTCATGCCCTGCATGTTCTTCTGCACGATCTGGCCAAGGTAGGCGTTCCACGCCTTGGAATCGTTCGGATCGGTCGGCTTGGAAACGGCCTGGACCTGCTCGGTCGGCTGCTGGGCCTCTTCCTGCTGGCTGCAGGCGGTGATGGACAGCGTACCGGTAAGCGCGAGGGCGGCGAGGAGAGCGTACTTCTTCATGATGGTCACCTTGGATGGTGGAATCTGGGCGTTGAATCCGTTGGATGACTGGACCATCCAGCCGTCATGCGACGACACCGCCCCCGGGTGATGAGGTTGACGGCAACGGCGAAACCGTTGCCCCGACCCTTCTCGCGCCCCTGGTACGCGGCGAGTGACTGTCCTGTCCGCAGGATGCCGGCGAGGATACACGACGCCGGGCCGGGCCGACACCGCCGGACGTGTTGCAGTGCGGAGTTGGCGCTCAGTGCCAGCGCTGGCGCATGGCCTGCTGGACGGCCGGATGCACGAAGCCGGAAATGTCCCCGCCCAGGCGGCCGATCTCGCGCACCAGGGTGGAGGAAATAAAGCTGTATTGCTCCGCGGGGGTAAGGAACAGCGTCTCCGCCTGCGGAATCAGATGGCGATTCATGCTGGCCAGCTGGAACTCGTATTCGAAGTCGGACACGGCACGCAGGCCGCGGATGATCACGCCCGCCCCGACCTCGTCCACGAAGTGCGCCAGCAAGCCATCGAAACCACGTACTTCCACATTCTTCAGGTCGGCCAGCGCCAGGCGGGCCAGGGTGATGCGTTCGTTGAGACTGAAGCCCGGGCCCTTGCCCTTGTTGGGGCTTTCGGCCACCGCCACGATGATGCGATCGAACAGCGGCGCCGCCCGCGCCACCAGGTCCGCATGACCGTTGGTGATCGGGTCGAAGGTGCCCGGATAGACAGCGAGACGCGTATTGACCGGCGACTTGTTCACGTGACGGACCACTGGGGACAGGGGCGGCTAGCTTAGGCCCGATCGCGGCCTCCGCCTAGCCCGGCAATGAGCCCTTGAAAACCCTTCGGAAGCTACGCGAAACGCGGCCTGTCCCGCCTCGGCTTTATCGGGTCAGGCAGCCGCCAAAACCCGCCGATAAAGCGCATAACGCACCTCGCCCGCCGCGCCTTCCCGGTGCTCGACCCAGGTATTTGGCAAGCGCAACGCGCTGCTGCGGGGGGACTCCACGTAAATCCATGCGCCAGGCGCCAGCCAGCCGTCCTGCTCCAGCCGCTGCGCTATGGGTTCCCACATCGCCAGCGCAAATGGCGGATCAAGAAATACCAGCCCGTAGGGCTGGGCCGCGCCGTGCAGAAACGCCAGCGCATCGACCGCAGCCACCTGCCCGCCCGGCGCCTTCAGCCGGCTCAGGTTGTCGCGCAAGGCCTGCGCCGCCCTGGCGTCACGCTCCACGAACTGCACGCTGGCCGCGCCACGCGAGAGTGCCTCGATGCCCAGCGCGCCCGTGCCGGCGCAGAGGTCCAGGCAACGCGCCCCGGCAATGACCGGCGCCAGCCAGTTGAACAGGGTTTCGCGCACCCGCTCGGCGGTGGGCCGCAGGCCGGGCAGATCGGGTACGTCGAGACGGGAATTGCGCAGCTGGCCGCCAATGATGCGGATGCGCCCGGGGGCGCTCTTCATGGAAGCGCCGACTCAGCGGTCAGTACGGGTGGGGGTGGTAGCATGCCGCCCATTGTCTTTGAATCGCCGCCGCAATGCTCAAGTTCTGGAAGAAGAAACCCGCGCAAACGCCTCCGGGCCAGCCCGCCGCTCCCGCGGCCGAGCCCACGCCGGCAACGGGTTTCCCGCACGACACGGATGCCGCCTCGCTGGATCACGCCGCCCCCTTGCTGGACGAGGCCCTGGCCGAAACGCCGCCGCGCCCCGAAACGCCGGCGGAAGACGAGTCGTTCGAACGCACCGCCATCGCCGAGGCGGCGGCGCCCGCCAAGCGCAGCTGGCGCGAGCGTCTCTCCGGCAGCTCGTTCGCTCGCGGCCTGTCATCGCTGTTCAATCGCCACCCCAAGCTCGATGACGAGCTGCTGGACGAGCTGGAAACCACCCTCATCACCGCCGATGTCGGTATCGAGGCCAGCACTGCCCTGGTCGAAGACCTGCGCAAGCGCATGCACAAGCGCGAGTTCGCCGATGCCGGCGCATTGCTCGCCGCCTTGCGCCAGTCGCTGGTCACCCTGCTGCGTCCGGTGGCCCAGCCGCTCGCCGTTACCGGCAGCAAGCCATTCGTCATTCTTACCGTGGGCATCAACGGCGTCGGCAAGACCACCACCATCGGCAAACTGGCCCGCCGCTATCGCGACGAAGGCCACCAGGTGCTGCTGGCGGCCGGCGATACGTTCCGCGCCGCCGCCGTGGAACAGCTCAAGACCTGGGGCGAACGCAACCAGGTACCGGTGATTTCCCAGGGCCAGGACGCCGATGCCGCCAGCGTGATCTTCGATGCGCTGCAGGCCGCCCGCTCGCGCGGCGCCGACGTGCTCATCGCCGACACCGCCGGCCGCCTGCACACGCAGGGCGGCCTGATGGACGAGCTGGGCAAGATCGCCCGCGTGATGAAGAAGCTCGACGCCGAGGCGCCGCACGAGGTGCTGATGGTGATCGACGGGACCACCGGACAGAACGCAGTGAACCAGGTGCGCCAGTTCCGCCAGATTGTCGGCGTCACCGGCCTGGTCGTGACCAAGCTCGACGGCACCGCCAAGGGCGGCGTGGTGTTTGCGCTGGCGCGCGAGTTCGGCCTGCCGATCCGCTATGTGGGCCTGGGCGAAACGGCCACCGACCTGCGCGTGTTCGACGCCGATGCCTATGTCGATGGCCTGCTCCCGCAGAGCCTGGGTTGAGGAGCGCTGACCGGTGCCGCGCTGGCTCCGACTGACCTTGCTGATCGCCAGTAGCGCCACGCTGCTGCTGGTGGCGGTGGCGCTGGTCACCGTGCATGTCCTGCTGCAACCGGAGCGCATCACCGCCGTGCTGCAGACCCAGGCACGCGATGCCGGCCTGGAACTCAACCTCGCCAGCCCGGCCACGCCTGCCTTGTTCCCGCGTCCGGCACTGGAGCTCGAGGGCATCACGCTGAGTGCGCAAGGCGCGAGCATGCCGATTCTGCTGGCCGCACGCGGCACGCTTGCGCTGCCCTGGCGCACCCTGTTCCGGGGCGACACGGTGATCTCGCAGATGCAGATCGACTCGCCGCGCGTGGACCTGGATGCCCTGCAATCCTGGCTGGCCGACATGCCCTCCGGGCCGACCGCGCCGCCCGCGGAAATTCCGCGCATCGATGCCGGCATCCACATCACGCGCGGCAGCCTGGTGCGCGGCAACCAGCTGCTGCTCACCGACATGACGATGGACGCCGGCCGACTGGCGCCCGGCCATCCGTTCTCGATCACCATCGCCGCCAAGGATCCGCAGGACACGCCCATGCAGCTGCGCCTGTCGCTGACGCCGCACATCAAGGCGGGCGCACTGCAGCTCGACAACATTGCCCTGCGACTCACCCACGGCACCGCGCTTACCCTGCAGCTCACCGGTGACGCCCATTGGCATGGCGCCGCCGATGCCTCCGCGCATCTTTCCGGCAAGCTCGACCATGCCGACAGCGGCACCTACGTCACCGCGATCGAACTGGTGCCTGCCAACGAAAGCAATCCGCTCATGCTGTGGCTGAAGCTCGACGGCCCCGACAACCATGCCGACCTGCACCTGCCGCCGCTCGCCCTCGCCAACTGGTGGGCCCAACTCGACCACGACGATGGCCCGAAGCTGGCCGTACCGCCGGGCAATGGCCATGCCGAAATCGCCCGGATCGACACCGGCGACGTCAGCATCGAGGGCCTGACCATCCAGGCAGGCACCGATGTACCCGCAGCCGCCGCAAGCAGCCCCACACCGGCCAAGCCGGCGGCAGCCAAACCCGCACCCGCAAGCAAGACGCCATGAACCCGTTTGCCGCCGCATTGCTGGCCTGGTTCGATCACCACGGCCGCAAGGACCTGCCGTGGCAACAGCCGCGCGATGCCTATCGCGTGTGGCTGTCGGAAGTGATGCTGCAGCAGACGCAGGTAGTCACGGTGATTCCGTACTTCCAGCGTTTCATCGAGACCCTTCCCACGCTGCGCGACCTGGCGGCTGCCGACGAAGACACCGTGCTGGCATTGTGGTCGGGCCTTGGCTACTACCGTCGCGCCCGTTTCCTGCAACGCGCCGCGCAGATCTGCGTGGCGCAGCACGGCGGCGAGCTGCCGCGAGATTTCGATGCGCTCGCCGCCCTGCCCGGCATTGGCCGTTCCACTGCGGGCGCCATCCTCGCGCAAGCGCATGGCCTGCGCTTCCCCATTCTCGACGGCAACGTGAAGCGCGTGCTGACGCGCCACCTCGGCATCCATGGACACCCGGGCCAAAGTGCCGTGGAAAAAGTGCTGTGGCAGCACGCCGATGCACTCACCCCCAGCGAACGCGTGGCCGACTACACGCAGGCCATCATGGACCTGGGCGCCACGCTCTGCGTGCGCTCGCGCCCATCATGCGCCGCGTGCCCGCTGGCCGATACCTGCGTGGCCAAGCGCGACGGACTCACCGCCCAGCTGCCCAGCGCCAAGCCGTCCAAAGCCATACCCACGCGCGATACCGTGATGCTGATACTGCGCGATGCCAAGGGGCGCGTGCTGTTGGAGCGCCGCGGCCCGCAAGGCGTATGGTCGGGCCTGTGGAGCCTGCCCGAAGCCAGCGACCACGAAGGTGCATGGCGCCTCGCTCAGTCGTTCGCGCAGATCGACGACGCCCAAGCACTGCCCGCCTTTACGCACGTCTTCAGCCACTACCGCTTGCAGGTCGAGCCGCTGCTGTTCGACGAGGCGACAGCGCACCGGCGCATCGCCGATAATCCGTCCCTGCGCTGGTGTGACGCCGGCGACCGCGCCGCCCTCGGCCTGCCCGCCCCCGTGCGCAGCCTGCTGCAGGACCTCTGATACCCAACGCATGAGCCCCATCGCATGAGCCGCATCATTCACTGCGCCAAGCTTGGCCAAGACGCCGAAGGCCTGGACTTCGCCCCCTGGCCCGGCCCGCTCGGCCAACGCATCTACGCCGAAATCTCCAAACAGGCCTGGCAACAGTGGCTGGCCCACCAGACCATGCTGCTCAACGAATACCGCCTCAACCCGCTCGACCCCAAATCGCGCCAGTTCCTGAGCGCCGAAATGGAGAAATTCCTGTTCGGCGGTGAGGTAAAACAGCCCGAAGGCTACGTCGCCCCCGAGCAAGAGTCTTGACGAAGCGACCCGCTTCCGTTTTAATGCACGGCTCCACGCAGCGCCACGCGCGCTCGTAGACATTCTGGCCGGGTAGCTCAGTTGGTAGAGCAGGGGATTGAAAATCCCCGTGTCGGCGGTTCGATTCCGTCCCCGGCCACCATGATTTCAAGGGCTTGCAGCGATGCAGGCCCTTTTCATTTTTGAATCTCGACGATCTGGTTGCCATTCGGTTGCCGTTTGCTTTTGGCTCCCCTGCAATTGGCTAATCAACGCCCCCTCGGGGCGAAACAACCAGAATATCTATGCTCAACCGCCATTGGCTCCCTAAACTCTGTAGAGGCATGATGCCGAAATAGTTAGGTCAACATCCTTCTGCGCTTTACGCGCATCGCGGCTGACGCCGCGCTCACGAAGCCACACATAGAGACTGTGCGATGACACGCCGAGGCGCTCGGCCACCTAGGTGAGGGGTAGCCACGCTCGCTAACTTGCTTGACCGCTTCCGCCTTGAACTCGTCAGTGAAACGCTTGCTGGTCATAGATCCTCCGATCCTCAATAGACACTATCAGGTGTCTACGGAATCAGGGGCGTACCAGCCTAACTAAATAGCCGGGTTCAGCCTACAAACTAAACTCGCTTATATGAGCTTTTCTTTAATTACAGAGTCGAAACTGTCCGAGCCTGGCCCGCCTCTGCCCTAGAAGCATACGCAGCGTCGGCAGCTTCCGCGTGGCGGATCAACTCCACGGCAAAAGCCCGCATTTCATCTGCAGTGCCATGAAAGGTCACCTGCATTCCCGTGTAGTGACCGGAAGAGAATGCTAAAAAAACAGTTGGCTGGTCTGCTCGCATTGCACTAATGGTCACGCTAGTCGCCCCCATTCGCGCCACGTTTGGCGAGCTCAGGACCGTCTTCGTTGCACTTTCAATATTCATGATCTCTCTCTTCCATGTGGTCAGCCCATCGCAGCTGATGCAGAGGGCGAGCCTTCCCCACTCGCCGGGCCAATCACGTTTCCCCTAGCAGCTACTGCGCAGTGCGTCGCATTGCCACAATTACAATACTGCAATCTATCGTGTCATAAATCAATTTCTGATCCATGACAGGTATGTTTGGCAATGAAGCAAGAAGCAAGTTGCTGCCTGCCCTGAAGGGCATAAAACGCCAGCCAAATCGTCTAGCAGTGCCATGTCTAGCATTTGGCTAGCGATCCTTCGATTGCCACCATCCGGGTGCCGGATGCCCTGCGCCTTGCCCCAACTAAGGGCCAAATCCAATTGGTACTGAGCTTGCCCTCGAAAAAACGAATCCCTTGCTGAGCGTTTAAACTCAAGCAAGGAGAGTCAAGAAAATGAGCAAGACGACGCGGGCGCGGTACACGCTCTAATTCAAGCTGGAAGCGGTTCGGCTGGTCAAAGCCGGTCAGAGCGTTGCGGCCGTGACCGCGACGCTGGACGTGCCAGCGCAGTCGATTTCCAACTGGGTCAAGGCTGAGCAGGAAGGCAAGCTTGGCGGAGCGGGTACGAAGCCGGCGAGCCCGGAGCAGATAGAGTTGTCGAGACTTCGTGCCGAAATGGCGCGGCTGAAGATGGAGCGCGACATCCTAAAAAAGCCTGTGCGTACTTCGCGCAGGACTCGACGTGAAGTACGCGTTCATCGAACGCAATCGCCGTCACTGGCCGATTTCGGTGTTATGCGAAGTACTCGATGTGAGCCCCAGCGGCTTTCATCAGCGGCGCCAACGTATCACGCAGCACAAGCCGCACCGGCGCACATCAAGGCGATTCACGCGGAGGTCAAGGGCGAATACGGGTGGCCGCGCATGTGGAAAGAGCTGGTTGCACGCAGCGTACGCGTGGGCAAGGAGCGAGTTCGCAAGCTGATGGCGCAGCATGGTATTCGCGCACGGCACAAGCGCAAGTACATCGCGACGACGAACTCGAACCACAACCTGCCGGTCGCTCCGAACCTGTTGGAGCGCAACTTCGCGGCGACAGCGCCGAATCAGGTCTGGACGAGCGACATCACGTATGTGGCGACGGCCGAAGGTTGGCTGTATCTGGCCGTCATCATCGACCTGTTCAGCCGGCAGGTGGTGGGCTGGTCGATGCAGCCGCATATGAAGGCCGAGATGGTCACGGACGCGCTGCGCATGGCATGGTTCCGGCGCCGCCCCGAAGCCGGCGTGATTGTGCATAGCGACCGCGGTAGCCAGTATTGCAGCGGACTCTTCCAGGACACGCTCAAGGCGTACGGCATGCGTTCATCGATGAGCCGGCGCAGCGATTGTTGGGATGCGCCGACCGAAAGCCTGTGGGGTTCGCTGAAGGTCGCACGACTGCACGGTCAGCACTTCGCGACGCGGCGTGCCGCGATGGATGAAATCATCGACTGGCTTGGCTTCTACAATGCCCGCCGACTGCATTCGACATTGAACTACGTCAGCCCCATGACGTTCGAGAAGAATTGGGCCGACGCTCAGCGAGGGCAAGGGGCAAGGTCAAACAAGCTCTGGCCAATGGAAGGAAGACGCGCGTAGTCAATCTGCTCAAGGGTGGCTCGGAGTTGTCGACGTTCTATATTGTTGATGATCAAAACCTATGGATACAGATACTTTGTGCGCCAGATCGGGGACAGTGGCACGGACGCATTGACGGATTCCGAGTCATCGTTCCCGATACTCAATCAGTATCGAAATTGCCATCGGCCGAGAATTGTCCGAGCGACCCTCTCCATACCGGTCTAGATACAAGCCCTAGTCCGGGCTAATGGCCATAACGACCTTGCTGCGGGGCAGCTCGAATCACCACGCCCCTCCGAAACCAACAGCAATGCTCGTCAGCCTTCAACCGCCGAGTACAACCGCTCGGGCAGATAGCCGCGCAAGGCGGCGGCGTCGAGGTGAACGAGGTTCTTGTCCACTTCGAGCAAGACGCGTTGACGCATCGGCGCATCCAGCCGATCGCGAATGACGCCGAGGAAGGCAGGCGCCGCGATCAGCACGAGCGCATCGAAGCGGCCATCGTTGCAGCCCTTCTTCAGGAACCGGGCCAGCTCGAGGGCAAAGATGGCCGCTTCCTGCTCCGTTGCCGTGGTATCGGGATCTTCGGCGTGACGCCCAGGCCCGAAGCGATCAAAGGCACGTCCCGGCTTGTCAGAAACCAACTCGTGGTCCTGCAGACGGCCTTCGGGATGGATGAATGAGTCCAGCTCTCGCAGCGGGCCCATGGGCTGAGTGGCCTGGAACAACCGCGCCACCGCGCGGTTGGCGACCACGATCCACACGGTCTTTTTCATCACGCGCTCCTAGGCCGTTTCACCAGGAATGCCATGCGCTGTACTGCGCCAATGGCATGCGGCTGGTCATCGGCATCAGCGGCAGGTTCCGCGCAAAGGCGTCAAGCGGGCGTGAGCAGTTTATCCGTGCCGCCAGCGATGGGAGCGGCAACCGTGTTGTTGATCATCGCCGGTAAAAATGGACAGCATGGCCCATGGGGGCGACGTTACTTGTCCTTCGCAGGTCCCTTTCCTTCCGCCCACGGCCACAGCTTGCCCCACTGGGCCACGATGTCGTTCCACGGCGTGTTGGCCAAACCGACATCGCCCACGCTTCCCAGTGCACGGGCAGTGTCCTGCTGCCAGGTCTGGATCGCCTCCTGCAGACCCTGCGCGAAATGCGCCTGTACATTGGCTGCAATCTGGTTGTTGACCGTGCTGTCGCCCATCCTCTGCTGAAGCAGACGCCGGAAGGTTTCGGCCGGCATCGTCGCCAGCGCTTGCCAGTCCTGCGCCTTCAGCAGCTGCTCCACCTTCGACTGCGACTCGGCGATGCCGTCGTCGACCGCGCGACTGGACAGCTCCAGCCATTTCTTCCAGTTCTCCATCACCAGCTTGCTTATGCGCAACTGAAGCTCGGCATTGGCTTTGTAGAGGTTGAGCGGCAGATCGCTTTGGGTAGTCATGATCCAGGGCCTCGATGGTCGACAGCACGCATGCATTGCGGCAAGCGGAATCAGAAAAGCCAGACCACCAGACACTAGCGTTGGCGTCGTGATGCCGGTGTCACGGCAACCGGGCGGGCACGGCACTGGCCGGGTTATTCCCGTTAGTTCAGCGATTGGACGGCCAAAGCACGTAGCGCCGAGCACGAGAAGATGGCGCGCGCGAAACTGTCCGCCGGGGGCCATACCCACGTGCGCGATGTGATTTGAAGGAAGGTTTCTGGCGACCGCCAAGGCGGATGAACAAGCCGGCGGACAAGAGCGTGGCGTTACAGCCCACCCTGGATACAGGCCGGATCATCGGCACCGACCGGCATGGGTCGAGGTCGCGATCGACAGGGCTGGTGGCGACGTGGCGCCCCGCCTCGCGGCACGTGCAGCACATAGACCGTCGTGATCGACTGGTAGCCCAGGTGCGGCGATGACACCGCACCTGGGCCTGGTGCTATCGAACGACTACGCTTAGAGCGCAGCGTCCTTGAGCTTCTTCAGCGGGCGAACCTTCAGCTTCACCGTGGCGGGCTTGGCAGCAAACCACTGCTCTTCCTTGGTGAAGGGGTTGATGCCCTTGCGCTTCGGCTTGGCCGGCACGCTGACAGCGGTGATCTTCAGCAGGCCCGGCAAGGTGAAGTGGCCGGCACCCTTCTTGTGCACCGAACCGGTCACGGCTGCCTCGAGCGACGCCAGCACGGCGCGCACGTCCTTGGCGATCACGCCGCTGGTTTCAGCGATGTGAGCGACCAGGCCCGACTTGCCCAGGGCTTCCTTGATCGGCTTGTGGACGACTGCCTTGGCGGCGGTCTTCGGAGCTGCCTTCGGAGCGGCCTTCTTCTTTGCTACGGCTTTCTGCGCCTTCGCCATACATTTCCCCGTGGTCATCAAGATGATGGTGTGTTCAATGCCTCTCGGCATTGCGGAATGTATGGCATGCCAGCCCATCGCGCCAAGCTGCAAGACGGAAAAAATGCGGTTTTTTTGCAGTTCCGGTCAGGCGGGGGTGAAGAAAGTCACGATTGCGGGCTCCGCAAGCCTGTTTTCTAGGACTTTTCCGAGGGAAGCACCACCCGGCCGCCGCCTCCCGGCAAGGCCCGGCTATGGACCCGTGGCGCGGACGCTGTCTACTATCGAGGTTCGTTTCCCCGCCTGGTGGTAACCATGAAGCGTCTGGCCTTATCCGTGCTTGCCCTGTCCGTGTCGACGGTGCTGTTCGCCGCATCGACCACGCCGACCATCGACCCGCACCGCTTGTCGGACGAGGTCAAAACCCTGTCCTCCGATGCCTTTGAAGGTCGCGGGCCTGCCACGGCAGCCGAGACCAAGACCATCGACTACATGATCGCCCAGTTCAAGGCGGCCGGTGTCCAGCCCGGAGGCGACCTCAAGAACGGCAAGCGCGAGTGGACCCAGGCCGTGCCGCTGCTGCAGTCGGACATCGTCGGCAAGCCAGCCTTGTCCTTCACCGTCAACGGCAAGACCGAGGACCTTACCCAGGGCAAGGAAATCGCCGTGCGCTCCGCGCTGGACGGCTCCAAGGCCGTGGCGATCAACAACGCGCCGCTGGTGTTCGTCGGCTACGGCGTGAAGGCGCCGGAGCGCAACTGGGACGACTTCAAGGGCGTGGACCTGCACGGCAAGATCGCCGTGGTGCTGATCAACGACCCGGACTTCGAGACCGGCGTGGGTGATTTCGGCGGCAAGGCCATGACCTACTACGGCCGCTGGACCTACAAGTACGAGGAAGCCGCCCGCCAGGGCGCCGCCGGCATGCTGATCATCCACGAGACCGCGCCGGCCTCCTACGGCTGGGCCACGGTGGCCAATTCCAACACCAACACCCAGTTCGACGTGGTGCGCGACCATCCCTCCAGCGTGCACACGCCGGTGGAAGCGTGGATCCAGCGCGACGTGGCGGTGGACCTGTTCAAGGCCGCCGGCCTGGATTTCGAGGCGCTGAAGAAGCAGGCGCAGACGCGCGAGTTCAAGCCGGTGGTGCTCAAGGGCGAGACCTTCTCGGCCAACTACAAGATCGACTCCAAGGTGATCACCTCGCACAACATCGTGGCGCGCATCGAAGGCAGCAAGCGCCCCGATGAAACCGTGATCTACAGCGCGCACTGGGATCACCTGGGCATAGGCGCGCCCGATGCCACCGGCGACAAGATCTACAACGGCGCCGTGGACAACGCCACCGGCACTGCCGCGCTGATCGAGCTGGCCCGCGCCTTCGCCAGCCAGCCCAGGCCGGAGCGTTCGGTGGTGTTCCTCAATGTCACGGCCGAGGAAAAGGGCCTGCTCGGCTCCGAGTACTACGCGACCAAACCGCTCTATCCGCTAGCCAAGACCGTGGCCGATATCAACATGGATGCGCTCGACCCGCACGGGCCGGCACGCGACTTCACCATTTCCGGCAGCGCCAAGCTCGACCTGCTCGATGAGCTGACCGATACGGCCAAGCAGTGGAACCTGACCTACGAGCCTGATCCGAAGCCGGAAGCGGGCCACTTCTTCCGCTCCGATCACTTCTCCTTCGCCAAGCGCGGCGTGCCGGCCATTTCGTTCGGCTCGGGCAACGACTGGGTCGATGGCGGCCTGGCCGCCGGCAAGGCCGCCGAGGAAGAGTACGTCGCCAAGCACTACCACCAGCCGTCGGACGAGTGGCAGGCAAGCTGGCAGTTCACCGGCATGGCGCGCGACCTGCAGATCCTCTACACGCTGGGCAGCCAGCTGGCCAATTCCGACACCTGGCCCAACTGGAGCAAGGATTCGGAGTTCCGCGCCGCCCGCGACGCCACCGCCGCACAGCGCAAGTAAACGCGCCCTGCGTGTATCGAGATCGGCCCGCAGCGATGCGGGCCGTTTTTCTATCGGGCGAGGTGCATTTTCACGTCACGCTGACTCAGATGACGGGCGCAACAGAACCGCAGCATCGCGGTCATCCACCAGCCAGCCGGCCGCCATGCAACCGTCGCGACGGCATCACCGGGAAGTCATGGACAGCAGGCAGGCTATGCGTCATCTGCCGTAGAAGATCGTCCGACCCATGCTGGCGCAATACGTCTACCCCTCGAAAACCGGCCTGTTCCGCATCATCCGTCACGGTCGCCAGTGGCGCGCGCTGTGCGAGGAACAGGAAATCGGGCGGCACGAGACCGCCGAGTCCGCCTTGATCGCCGCCCGCATCGCCTGCCCGCAGGCCCGCTTGCCCGGCAAGCTGGCGCAGTGGCGCTATATCCCCGAACAGGCGCTGGCGCATTCGCGGGTGTCGGGTGAAGGCACGCGCTGGCGGCTGACGGGATGACACGCTTTTCCTCCCCTCCCTCTTGGGCCTGACGGGCGTTGAATCTCAGCCACGAACCCTTTGGCCCCATCGCCATTCCCGCGAAAGCGGGAATGGCGAGCAAAGAATGGCCTGATCGAGATTCGACGCCCATCAGGCCCTTTGGGGAGTGGGCTGGAGTGAGGGGCCAAGCTGGCGATCACGCCGAGCCCGAACCGGCTCGAATAAACACGTCCGCGGGTGCCCATCCCTCATCTCGATCCTCGCCCCAAAGGGGAGAGGAAGCAGGGCATCACTCCTGCGCGTTGATCACCGCCAGGAAGTCCCGCCCGTAACGCTTCAACTTGGCCTCGCCCACGCCGCTGATGGCGCCCAGCTCCGCTTCGTTGGACGGCAACGCCCGCAACATGGCGAGCAAGGTGGCGTCGTGGAAGATCACGTACGGCGGTACCCCATGCTGCCGGGCCAGTTGGACACGCAGCTTGCGCAGCTCCTCCCATAGCGGCTGCTCGTAGGCTTCCACGCCAAGACTGCCGCCCGTCACCAACTGGCTGTCCCGCCGCTTGCGCGAAGCCCGCGCCGGACGTGCATCCTCGCGCAGGCGCACGGAACGGTTGCCGGTGAGCACTTCGCGGCTGGCCTTGGTCAGGCGCAAGGTGCCAAAGCCTTCCGCATCGGCTTCCAAAAGCCCCATCGCCAGTAGTTGCCGAAACACCGACCGCCACTGCTTCTCGTCCATGTCGGCGCCGATGCCGAAGGTGGACAGGCGATCATGGCCAAGCTCGCTCATGCGCGAACTGTCCTCGCCGCGCAGGATGGCGATGACGTGTCCCGAACCAAAGCGCTGCCCACTGCGATAGACGGCGGATAGCGCCTTCTGCGCCGGCACGGTGGCGTCCCAGGTCTTGGGCGGTTCGATGCAGTTGTCGCAGCGACCGCAAGGACCGTGGAACGCCTCGCCGAACGCAGCCAACAGCAACTCGCGACGACATTGCGTGGCCTCGGCATAGGCCAGCAGCGACTCCAGCTTCTGCCGCTCCACCCGCTTGCGCTCGTCGGCCGATTCGGACTGGGCGATCATCTGGCTCATGGTGACCACGTCCGACAGGCCGTAGATCATCCAGGCATCGGCAGGCAGGCCATCGCGGCCGGCGCGGCCGGTTTCCTGGTAATAGCCCTCCATGCTGCGCGGCAGGTCCAGATGCGCCACGAAGCGCACGTCGGGCTTGTCGATGCCCATGCCGAACGCCACCGTGGCCACCATCACCAGGCCGTCCTCGCGCAGGAAGCGGCGCTGGTGCGCATGGCGCGTGGCGGCATCCAGGCCTGCGTGGTACGGCAAGGCATCGATGCCGGCCTCGGCCAGCCACGCCGCCGTCTCGTCCACCTTGCGGCGGCTGAGCGCGTACACGATGCCGGTTTCGCCACGGCGGCGCTCCAGGAAATCCATCAGCTGCCGCCGCGCGTTGTGGCGCAGGCCCACCTGGTAGCGGATGTTGGGGCGATCGAAGCTGGAGACGAACTGGCGGGCATCCTGCAGGGCCAGCCTCTCGACGATTTCCTCGCGCGTGCGATCGTCCGCCGTGGCGGTCAGCGCGATGCGCGGCACCTGCGGAAAGCGCTGGTGCAGCACCGCCAGCTCGCGGTACTCCGGCCGGAAATCATGCCCCCACTGCGAGACGCAATGCGCCTCGTCGATGGCGAACAGCGCCACTTCGGTACGTTCGAGCAGGCTGAGAAAACGCCCGGTGAGCAAACGCTCCGGCGCCACGTACAGCAGGTTCAGCTCACCGGCGAGCAGCCGCCGCTCCACCTCGCGCTGGTCTTCCGCGCCCAGGCTGGAGTTGAGGTACGCCGCCGCCACACCCGCCTCGCGCAGCGCGTCCACCTGATCCTGCATCAGCGCAATCAGCGGCGACACCACGATGCCGGTGCCTTGCCGCACCAACGCCGGAATCTGGTAGCACAACGACTTGCCGCCGCCGGTAGGCATCAGCACCAGCGCGTCGCCCCCGTCGATCAACTGCTCGACGATCGCCTGCTGCTGATCGCGGAACTGGGTGTAGCCGAAAATGCTGTGAAGAATGTCGTGGGCAGTAGGAAGCATCCCCGTGATGCTAGCAAATGCGGCTTGCGACGCCGACTTCCGGCATCGCCGTGATCCTCGTGGGGCGATGCAGGCGTCACTTCCTCGCGGGGAACGGACCCGCACAAGAAATAGATCACAGCAGAGCCCGGCGAACCCCGACAAGAGCGTCAGCCAATCAGGCATGGGCTTCAGTGCCCCGCAAAAACATGATGATAACGGCAAGAAATTGTGGGTGAGCTGAAGCAGCGCCCACAACGGGTGACCGAACCACACATGCGTCGGATCCCACTTGCCCACAGCCGCCGGGGAGCGACCTGTGCGCCATTCGAAATCATTGAGACGACGATCTCTGGGGAGTAATCAATTGAAATCGCTTGATCAAGGCAAGCTCGCCTTTGCCGTTCGCATGGCCTTGGCCATGGGTACCGCTATCGCCGCCGGACCGACGTTCGCGCAGAGCACATCGGGCAACATGCAAGCCAAGCCCGAATCCGCCAAGAACCTCGACGTAGTCACGGTGACCGGCTCGCGCATTCCTCGCACGGATATCGAGACCGCCCAGCCGGTCGTCACCATCGACCGCAAGCAGATCGAGAACCAGGGCTTCACCTCGGTCGCCGACATCCTGCAGAACCTCACCGAGGTGGGTACGCCGCAGATCAGCCGCGCCAATGCCTTGTCTTCCGGCGAAAACGTGGGCGGTTACTACGTGGACTTGCGCAACCTGGGCGCCAATCGCACCTTGATCCTGATCAACGGCAAGCGCCTTGGCCAGAATACGACCGGACTGCAGGACCTCGGCCAGATTCCGGTGTCGGCCATCGAACGCATCGAAGTGCTTAAGGATGGCGGCTCGTCGATCTACGGCTCGGACGCCATCGCCGGCGTGGTGAACGTGATCACCCGCAGCAACTTCACCGGTGCGGAAGCCAACGCCTACGTCGGCGAGTACGAACAAGCCGATGGCAAGAAGCAGAGCTACGACTTCACCCTCGGCACCGCCAACGAGCGCGGCTCGATCATGTTGAGCGCGCAATACCAGAAGGACGATCCGGTCTGGGCCAAGGACCGCGACTTCAGCGCCTACCCGTCAGGCCCGAATCATCCGGAGCCCACCGCGGGATGGAGCGGCATCAGCCAGTACGGCTACATCGTGAAGGGCCCCTGCGGCCCCGGTGGCAAGGCGGCGAGCTGCACCCTGACGCCGGGCACCGATCCGCGCAATATCGCCAACTATCACCCGCTCACGCCCGCCCAGTACGCCAACACCAACCAGCAGATGACGCTGCAGACCGGGACCGAGCGCACCTCGCTGTTCGTGGCCGGCAAGTACAACCTGGGCGACAACATCGCGTTCAAGTCCGATTTTCTCTACAACAAGCGCCGTACCTCCCAGCAGATCGCGGGCTATCCGTACCAATCGAGCGCGTTTGGCACGCCGATGTCGGCCGAAAGCTATTTCAATCCGCTGGGCAAGGAACTGAACTTCGTCCGCCGCGGCTGGGAAATGCCCCGCACCACTGACAGCGAGCTGGAGACCTATCGCTGGACAGCCGGTTTCGAGGGATATTTTGATTTTGGCGGGCATACCTGGAACTGGGATGCCGGCGTCATGACCAACCGCAACGACATGCTGAAGAACGGCCACGGCGACTTCAACCTGGTTGCGGTCGGCAATGCCGTGGGGCCGTCCTTCCTGGGTTCGGACGGCAAGGTCCATTGCGGCACCGCCGCCAAGCCGTCCACCGGCTGCGTGCCGTGGAACCCACTACTGCCCTACGGCCAGGCGGGCGTCGGCTCGCTGGCCGACCCGGCGGTGCAGCAATACCTGTTCCCCGAGTACCACGACACCGGCAAGACCACCACGACCGACTACGCGGCAAACCTGGCCGGCACGCTGTTCTCGCTGCCAGCCGGCGATCTCGGCCTTGCCGTGGGCGTGGAGTCCCGCCACGAGGATGGTCGCTTCGTACCGGACGCATTCAATCAGGCCGGCCTGAGTTCGGGCCTGGCGGCCACCACGACATCGGGCAAGTACTCGGTGAAGGAGGCCTACCTGGAGCTGGACGTGCCGTTGCTGAAGGACATGACGATGGCGCGCGAGCTGTCGGTCGACATGGCCTCGCGCTACTCCCACTACGACAACTTCGGCAGCACCACCAACAGCAAGTTCGGCCTCAAGTGGAAGCCGATCGAGGACCTGCTGGTGCGTGGCAGCTGGTCGCAGGGCTTCCGTGCGCCCACCATCTCCGACCTGTACGGCGGCATCGGCAGCAGCTTCGAGTCCTATATCGATCCCTGCGACGCGAAGCGAGGCGCCGCGCATGGCAACCCGTCCGTGGCGACTCGGTGCGGCTCGGGCTTCGGCGGCCAGGCGCCGGTGGCGGCGAACTATGTGCAGTTGGGCCAGGCTTCCCTGCCCTGTACGACGTATCCCTGCCAGACCGGCTACCAGTTCACCAACGGCTCCAACCCCAACCTGACGCCGGAAACCGCCACCACCCGCACGCTGGGCCTGATCTACAGCCCGCACTACCTGGAGGGCTTCGACGTCTCGCTGGACTGGTACAAGATCGACATCAAGCACGTGATCAGCGCGGATACGGTGCAGAACATCCTGGACGATTGCTACCAGGCCGGCATTGCATCGCGCTGCTCCAGCTTCCAGCGCGACCCGGCGACCGGCGTCATCACCAACATGTACTACGGGTTGACCAACAAGGGCTGGGAGAAGACCGCGGGCTACGACTTCGGCGTGAACTACCGCTTTTCCATCGCGTCGGCAGGCCAGTTCGCGGCGCGCTGGAATACCACCTACGTCGATTACCTCAATATCAAGGCGGACGACAACCCGGCCACCAAGGTCCAACCGCTCACCGGAAACAATGCCAATTTCCGCGTGCGCTCCAACCTCAGCCTGGACTGGACCCGCGGCATTTTCGGCGCGACCTGGACGGTGCGCTACTACTCCGGCATGACGGAGAAGTGCTCGTTCACCACCGAGTGCAACGAGCCCGATCACGTGGACCCGTTCTATGGCGTGCAACCGATGCGCCACGTGGCCAGCACTACCTTCAACGATGTGCAGTTCCGCTGGAGCATGCCGTGGAAGGGGGTGATCTCGGTGGGCGCCAACAATGTGTTCGACAAGGTCGGCCCCATCATGTACTCCAAGCCAAACAGCTCGTTCGTGTATTACGGCGGCTTCGACATCGGCCGCCTCTACTACCTCAAGTACACGCAGCGCTTCTAGCCGATACGGAGGCACCACCACGGGGCGGCCCGGCAATGGGCCGCCCTATTGGCGTTCAGTCCGGCGCGCCCCACAAGGCTCGATCAAGGTCGGCATCCAACCCGAAGGCGGACAGCGCCACGCGGCCGTTCTTCACCTCGACGCCTTCCGCCCGCAGCAGCCAGCATTGTTCGCGAAAGCCGCGGCTGCCCGGTGGCATCGCGATATGGCCGCTGGCCCGCAGCACGCGATACCACGGCAACACCATGCCCTCGGGCACTTCGCCCAGCAGCCGTCCCACCAGGCGCGCCCGCCCGGGCAGGCCGGCGCGTGCGGCGATGGCGCCATAGCTGGCAACGCGGCCACGGGGAATGGCGGCGATGGCGGCATAGACGCGGGCATGGGCGTCGTCGATGGCGCTATGCATGATCTTCAACAGGCTCTTTACACCGGGTCGTGGCACAGTAGCGGCGCTTAATCCGCCTGCCAAGGAGATCGCACCATGCGCCACTTTGAAGCCGTGCGTTCCCATATCGGCAGCCTGCACCAGCTGCGTCACAACGATCCGTACCTGATCAGCTTCGACCTGACGCTGCCGCACGACCGGCACCAGGGCATCTATCTCGCCGAACTGGAAGACGAAGCCGGCGGACGCTATCTGCGCATCTCCACGCCGGTGGGCCCGCTGGCCGGCGCCGATCCGCGCCGCTGCCTGCGTTTCAACTGGGAGCAACGCAAGGGCTTCCTGGCCGTGGCGGACCTGGATGGCTCGCCCTACCTGCACCTGTGCGAAAACCGTCCGTACGAACTGCTGGATGCCGCCGAACTGAAGCGCCTGATCGAAGAGCTGGGCGCACTGGGCGATCAGCTGGAGCGGATCGTCGCCATGGGTGGCGACGCCCTTTAGGCGCACGTTGCAGGCACGCGCTCGGTGCGCGACAAGCCTAAGGAGCGACAACTCCGTGATCGCGCACCGGGTGCGCTCCTGCAAATGAGACCATTCGACGCTTAGAACAGCTGGGCGAGCCGCACCATGCCATAGGCCAGCACGGCGGTGACAGGCAGCGTGAGGATCCACGCCCACACCATGCGCTCCACCACCGACCAGCGAATCGCGTTCCAGCGCTTGGCTGCGCCCACGCCCATGATCGAGGCCGATACGTTGTGCGTGGTCGACACCGGAATACCGAAGGCGGAAGCGGTGAGAATGACCGCGGCAGAACTGCCTTCCGCCGCGAAGCCGTTGATGGGATGCAGCTTCACCATCTTGTGGCCCAACGTCTTGATGATGCGCCAGCCGCCGCCGGCGGTACCCGCAGCCATGGTCAGCGCGCAGACCACCGCCACCCACGAAGGCACACTGAAACCGCCATCCGTGGAACCCTGGATGCGCAGGAAGCCCAGCCACGCCGGCAGTCCTTCGAACTGACCCGCCGCGGTGGCGCCGGCCAGGGCCAGCGCGATGATGCCCATGCTCTTCTGCGCGTCGTTCATGCCGTGCGCCAGGCCCATGGCGCTGGCCGAAACGATCTGCGCCTTGCCGAAGAAGCTGTTGACGAAAGGCGTGCGGCCGAACCGCCGCAGGAATCCGGTACGACTGGAAAACCAGCTCAGCAGCGCATACAGGCCGCCCATCAACAGGAAGCCGATGATGAAGCCCATCAGGGGCGATATCACCATGGGCAACACCACCTTGGGCACCACGCCATTGCCCTGCCACCAGTGCGTGCCGGCCCACTGCCACCAGATCACCGAGGCGAAATTATTGCCGGAAGCGGCGATGGCCGAGCCGACCAGCGCACCCACCAGCGCGTGGCTGGAGCTGGACGGCAAGCCCAGCCACCAGGTGATGAGGTTCCACACGGTGGCCGCCAGCAAGGCGCAGATCAGCAATTGCGGTCCCGCCGCAATCACATGGGTGTCGATAAGGCCGGCCGCGATGGTCTTGGCCACCGCCGTACCCCACAACGCACCGATGAGATTGGTGATCGCCGCCATCAGCACGGCCTGGCCGGGCGTCAGCACCTTGGTCGCCACCACGGTGGCGATGGAGTTGGCGGTGTCGTGGAAACCGTTGATATAGGTGAAGGCCAGTGCGATGAACACTACGGCCAGGGCAAGACCGATGCTCATGCGCGACCCTCACGCACGACGCCGGAAGCCCGGAACGACACCGGGCAACGCAAATGCAAGGAGATCATCAGGCCGTGCCTCAGGAGTTCTTCAGCACAATCGAATAGACGGTGTTGCCCACGTCGCGGCACTTGTCGATGGCCTTTTCGAGCAGCTCGAACAAGTCCTTCGCCAGCATGGCGCGCATGGCATCGTTGCCTTCCACGTAGAGCGTGCGGTATGGCGAGAGCAGCATGCGGTCGCCTTCCGATTCCAGCGTCTGCAGGCGGTCCTGCAGCTTCTTCACCGGGTCGATGCGCAGGCCGCGGCGCAGTTCGCCGATCATCTCCGACACCACCGTGGCGGCACGCTCCAGCACCAGGGCGCGCGCGCCGAAATCCACATCGCTCAAGCGGTCGGCCACGATCTCGTAGCGCTCGGCGAATTTCTCGATGGTCTTGGGAATCTTGTACAGCGCGGAGTTGAGCGCCTCGATGTCCTCGCGGTCGAGCGCGGTGACGAAGGTGTTGACCAGTTCCTCGCTGATCTGCCCGGCAAGTGCCTTCTCGCGCGCCCGTGCGGCGGCAAAGGCGGCCATCACCGGCGCATGATCCTTGCGCGTGACCAGTTCATGCAGGGCCTTGGCGCTCTCGCGCGCCGCCTCGGCGCTTTGCTCGAGCAGGCCATAGAACTTGTCGCCTTTGCCGAAAATCGTTTGCAATGAAAACATGCGGTTATTGCCTGGGGTGCGGGGATGCCGAAATGACGGGTATGTTACAGGACGCCCCTGCCGCACCGCATCACGCCCCCAACGGGGCGCTGGCGCCCGCCACAGCCCTCGATTCGCCGCTTAGGCCTTACACTGCGTCTCATGCCCACAAGCGACCTCTCTAGCGACCGGCCGCCCCGATGCTGACCGAAATCGCGCTCGTCATCGTCCTTTCGCTGTTCAACGGCTTCTTTGCGCTCTCCGAAATGGCGCTGGTGGCCTCGCGCAAGACCCGCCTCAAGCAGATGGCGCGCACCAGCCGGCGTGCCCGCGCGGCGCTGCGGCATGCGGAGGCGCCGGAACGCTTCCTGTCCACCGTGCAGGTAGGCATGACCCTGGTGATCCTGATCACCGGCGCCCTGGCCGGCGACGCGCTGGGCGACCACATCGCCACGGCCATCCACGGCGGACGCGCCGCCTGGATCGAGCCCTATGCCAAGGTCATCGGGCTGGCCCTGGGCTTCGCGCTGATCTCCTTCATCCAGATCGTGATCGGCGAGCTGGTGCCCAAGCGCCTGGCCCTGTCCGCCCCCGAGGTGATCTCCGGCCACGTGGCCGTGCCCATGCTGGTGCTGTCGCGCGCCGCCGCCCCCTTCGTGTGGCTGCTCAATGTCTCCAGCAGCGCCCTGCTGCGCCTGCTGCACGTGCATGGACGCGGCAGCGACGTGGCGACGGAAGAGGAAATCCGCCTGCTGGTCGCCGAAAGCGCCGAGCATGGCGTGCTGGATCGCGACGAGCACAACATGGTCAACCGCGTGCTGCGCCTGGGCGACCGCACCGTCGACAGCATGATGACGCCGCGCACCCGCATCGTGTGGCTGGACCAGGCGGCCGGCTATGCCGAGAACGTCGAGATCCTGCGCAGCACGCCGTACTCGCGCTACCCGGTCTATCGCGGCGACGAGAGCGATGTCCTGGGCGTGGTCGAGGTGAAGCGCCTGCTGCGCGGCTACGCCGAGGGCAAGCCGGATATCTTCGGGCAGTTGTCCAAGCCGCTCTACGTGCCCGCCACCGCGCGCGCGCTCGACCTGCTGGAGGAATTCCGCGACGCGGAAACCCAGCTGGCCCTGGTGGTGGACGAGTACGGCGACATCGTGGGCCTGGTGACGCTCAACGACCTGCTGGCCGCCATCGTCGGCGCCACCCAGCTGGGCAGCAGCGGGGCAGAGGAACACCAGTTGATCGTGCAGCGCGAGGACGGCAGCTGGCTGGTCGACGGCTCACTGTCCACCGACGACCTGCGCGAACTGCTGCACGTGGACGCCCTGCCCGGCGAAGCGGAACACGAGTACCGCACCGCCGCCGGCATGGTCATGGCCGCGCTGGGCCATATCCCGCAAACGGGCGAGGTGTTCGAGTGGCGCGGCTTCCGCGTGGAAGTGGTGGACCTGGACGGCGCCCGCATCGACAAGCTGCTGATCACCCCGGTGCCGCAGATCGATGCGGATGAGGATGGGTTTTGAAGGTTCGCCGTAGGAGCGTAGCCTGTGCGCGACCGCCAGCCAGGTTGGTCGCGCACAGGCTGCGCTCCCACTTTTAGTCCTTGTTGCCCTTCAGGGTCGTGTTGGCGATCTGCGCCATGCGCTGCGCATCGGCGAAGATGCCGTGCATCACGCGCAGTTCGCGCTCGTCCATCTGGGCGCGCTGGAACAGCTTGCGCAGGCGCAACATGATGGTGGTCGGCGCCCGGCCCTTGTGGAAGTCGATGTCATCGAGCATCTGGGCCAGGTGTTCGTAGAAGCGCTCCATCTGCGCGGCATCGGCCGGCGGTTCGGCATCCGCGCGCACCGGCGCGGCGACCTCGCCCAGCGACGCCACGCGCAGCTCATAGGCCATCACCTGCACCGCCTGCGACAGGTTGAGCGAGCTGAAATCGTCCACGCTGGGGATGCGCACCATCGCGTGGCAGCGCGCCAGCTCCTCGTTTTCCAGGCCGGTGCGCTCATTGCCGAACACCAACGCCACCTGCTCACCGCGGGCGGCCGCAACCAGCGCACGGCGGGCGGCCTCGCGGGGGGAGATCTCTTCCAGGTCCACGCCGCGGCGACGGGCCGACAGCCCCAGCGCCAGGCTGGTGCCAGCCAGGGCTTCCACCAGACCCTCGCTGACCACTGCCCCTTCGAGCACATCGTCGGCGCCGGCCGCCAGCGCCGAGGCCTCGCGGTCGGGGAAGCGGAACGGCGAGACCAGCGCCATGCGGCCGAAGCCCATGGTGCGCATGGCCCGCGCCGAGCTGCCGATATTGCCCGGATGCGAGGTGCGCACCAGCACGTAGCGGATGCGGGCGGCGAGGTCGGTGTCGGGGCTCATCGGCGGGGCTTATCGCGGCAAAACGGGCGCAAAGCTTGGAAACTGCGGGCCCGCCTGTCAAACCCGGCCATCCCGCCGCACCCGGCCGGACTGTCTCCTGGCGCGCTCTCTGGTAGACTTCGCGGCCGAAACCCCCGTTCTTTCGAAAGTCGAAGCCATGCCCAGACCCGCCGTCAATGTCGCGGTGCGCGCCGCGCGCTCCGCAGGAAACATCATCCTGCGCTACATGAACCGTATCGACGGCCTCAATGTCGTCGAAAAGCAACGCATGGACTTCGCCTCGGAAGTCGACAAGCTTGCCGAAGCCGAGATCGTCAAGGAACTCAAGCGCGCCTACCCCACCCACGCCTTTCTCGCCGAGGAAAGCGGCGCCATGGGCAAGGGACCGCTGGTGTGGGTGATCGACCCGCTCGACGGCACCCACAACTACCTGCGCGGCATCCCGCACTTCTGCGTCTCGATCGCCCTGCTCGACAAGGGTGAGCCGGTCTACGCCGTGGTGTTCGACCCGCTGCGCGACGAGCTGTTCACCGCCAGCAAGGGCGACGGCGCCTACCTCAACGACCGCCGCATCCGCGTCAGCAAGCGCGAGAACCTGGGCGGCGCCATGATCGCCACCGGCTTTCCCTACCGGCAGCGCTCGCACCTCGACGCTCAGCTGGATATGACCCGCGCCATCCTCGGCCAGGCCGAAGACATCCGCCGCTCCGGCTCGGCCGCGCTGGACCTGGCCTACACCGCCGCGGGCCGCTACGACGGCTTCTTCGAGATCGGCCTCAAGCCGTGGGACATGGCCGCCGGCGCCCTGCTGGTGCGCGAGGCCGCGGGCCGCTACTGCGATTTCGCCGGCCGCGACGGCATTCCGGAAAGCGGCAACATCGTCGCCGGCAACATGCACGTGGTGCAGGCGATGGTCGATGCCATCAGCGCCAATGCCACGCCGCGGTTGTTGATGGCCTAAGCGCACATCAGCCGATAGACAAAAGGCGCCCTCCGGGCGCCTTTTGCTTTTCTGCAGGAGCGCACCCTGTGCGCGACCACAGATTAGAGATGCGTGGTACTGCTCCGTAGGCTTGTCGCGCACAGAGTGCGCTCCTACAAAGAGGTCGGTGGCTCCGCGTCGCGCAGGAATCCACGCAGGAATGGCACGGTGATGCGCCGCTGCGCCGCCAGCGAGGCTTGGTCCAGCCGGTCGAGCAGATCCAGCAACGCCCCCAGGTCGCGCGCGTAGCGGGTGAACAACCAGTCCAGCACGGTGTCGTCCAGCTCGATGCCGCGCAAGGCGGCCTGCCGCTGCAGCACGGCGCGGCGTTCGGCATCGTCCAGCGGCTTGAGCAGGGCCTGCTGGCAGGCGCCCAGGCGCGAGCGCAGATCGGGCAGGCTGAGCCCCAGTTGGGAAGGCAGCGCTTCGGCACCGAACAGCAGGGCCGCCCCCTCGGCCTTGGCGCGGTTGTAGACGTCGAACAGCGCGTGCTCGGCCTCGCGGTCGCCGGCAATCGCGCCGAGATCATCCAGCGCCAGGAATTCGCTGCCGGCCACACCGCGTATGGCCGCCGCCTTGTCGCGCAGGCTGGCCAGCGGCAGGTACTGCACCGTGCGCCCGCCTTCGACGGCCACCTGGCAGGCGGATACCAGCAGATGGCTCTTGCCGCTGCCGGCCGGGCCGCACACATAGAGCCACGGCGTGCCAGGCACGTTCGCCAACTGCACCACGGCGGCGAGCGTGGCGGCGTTGGCGCCGGGATGGAAATGTTCGAAGCGCTGGCGACGTGGCCAGCGCAGGGCAAGCGGCAACTGCGGAATCATGGGGGTGGTACTTCTTCCTTCTTGCCGGTGTGGCTGACGACGGTATCCGTCTCCACCGCACCGTCCGCGGTCTCCACCACGACGTCGACTTCGGCGAGCACCGGATCGCCCTCGCCTTCTTCGGTATACAGATCGCTCTGCCGGTAACGCTCGGTCAGGTAACGCAGCACCACCAGGATCACCGACGCCGCCGGCAAGGCCAGCAGCACGCCGAGGAAGCCGAACAGGTAGCCGCCCGCCAGCACGGCAAAGATCACCGCCACCGGATGCAGGCCGATCTTCTCGCCCACCAGCCGCGGTACCAGCACGTAGCCTTCCAGCAGCTGGCCGGCGGTGAAAATACCCACCACCAGCAGTACGTGGTTCCAGTCACCGTACTGCACCAGGGCGGCGACCAGCGCCGAACCGAAACCCACGATGAAACCCAGGTACGGCACGAAGCTCAGCAGGCCGGCGATCATGCCGATCAACGGACCCACCGACAGCCCGATGATGGTCAGCGCGGCGCCGTAGAAAATACCCAGCGCCAGCATCACCAGCAGCTGGCCGCGCACGAAGGCGCCCAGCACGTTGTCGGCCTCGCGCGCGAGATGCGCGATGGTGGGCTCGATCGAGCGCGGCAGCATGCGGTCGATCCACGACACCAGGCGGTCCCAGTCGCGCAGCAGATAGAACGCCACCACCGGGATCAGCACCAGGTTGGTCAGCCACAGCACCACGCCGAGGCTGGAACGGGAAATCTCGCCGAGCACTGTGGATGCGGCGCCGCCAATCGAGCCGATGTGCTCCTTCAGCTGCGCCATCAGCTGGTCGGTATCGAAGGCGCGCGGATCGAGGTGCAGCTTGGCCTGCAGCCAGGGCATCGCGGTGTTGCGCACCCAGTCCACGTAGTGCGGCAGGTTCTGCACCAGGTTGTCGACCTGGCGCGAGATCAGCGGGATCAGCAGCAGCAAGGCGCCGACCGTGAGCAGCAACAGCACCACGAAAACGATGGTCACCGCCAGCGTGCGGCCCAGCCCGAGGCGCTGCAGGCGATGGGCCAGTGGATCGCCGAGATAGGCGAGCATGCCGGCGAACGCGAACGGCATCAGCATCGGCGCCAACAGCCAGAACACATAGATGATGGCCGCGGTGATCGCGAGCATCTGCCAACGGCGGGAGGTGTCATGAGTCATCGGTATGGCTCATCGCATGGGGTTGGGCAGTGTGCCCCACTGCCTCGCGAAAGGCGAACAGGCGCTCAGTGGACCCAGCGCAGGCTGGCGTCGGCATCGGTGTGGGTATCGCCACGCAGCAGGCGCCCGCCAGCGGCGAGATTGGCCGACAGCGCATCCATCGGCAGGCTGGACTTGACCGCGAACAGCATGCCATCGCCCTGCGCGCTCAGCGTACTGACCTGGCGCACCGACGGGTCGGCACGCAGGGTGGCCAGCAGGTTGGCGTAATCGTTGGCCGAGTTGACCTGCGATACCCACAACTTGCCGTCGATGGTGGCCGATCCGATCACGTTGAGCTGCTTGCCCAGGCGGTCGGCGAGGCCGTTGCCGGCATCGGTGAGCACGGCCGCGTTGTTCGCGCCCTCACTGCTCCAGCGCTGCTGCGGACCGCCGGACACCAGCACCCAGTCGGCCCCGTTGGGGCGCAACTGGCCCAGCAGGATCAGGCCGGTCTTGTACTGGCGGGCCAGCGCGGCCAGCTGATCGGGCTCGGCCGTGGCGAGGTTGGGCGTATCGCCGGTCTTGCCCGGGTCGGCCAGGATGGTGCTGTAGCCCTTGGCCGCCACCGCCTGGGTGAGCGCGGCCAGGGCATCGCGGGTGAGCACGCTGCCGTCCTCGTCGCGCACCACCAGCAACACGGGCGGCTTGGAGCCGGCGCTGGCCACGCCCATCTGTTGCACGGCGCGCTGCACGGCTGCCTGGTCGAAGGTCACCTGCAGGCTCAGCCCGGTGGCAGCCCGCTGGTACTGGAACTGCTGCACGATGCCGGACGCCCCCTTGAGCACGTCGGGGTAGCCGGGCTTGCTGCTGAGGTCCTGGCCGCCGGAGGTGCGGGCCAGCACCTGGGCCAGCGCATCGCTGAAGGCATTGTTGCGGGCCGCGTCGCTGGTATCGGCGACCGAAACCACCACGGTATACGGCGACACCTGCCCCTGTGCATGCACGGACAACAGCGGGGCAAAGCCCAGCACGAAACAGACCAACAGCAGGCGGGACAGACGCATGGGGAGCGATATCCGGAGGGAAACCCTGGGAAGTCTGCCCAATCCGGGCGGCAGCGTCCATCGAAAGCGTCCCGCTTCGGTGAGCGCCCCGACCACGCCGTCCCGCCTGCTTCGCTGCTACAATTCATCGTTTCTCCACGCCGGGTTACCCCCATGTCCGACGCCCTCACCTACCGCGCCGCTGGCGTCGACATCGACGCGGGCAATGCCGTGGTCGAACGCATCAAGCCGCTGGTCAAGCGCACGTTTCGTCCCGAAGTGATGGGCGGCCTGGGCGGCTTCGGCGGCCTGTTCGACCTGTCCGGCCGCTTCAAGGAGCCGGTGCTGGTGTCCGGCACCGATGGCGTGGGCACCAAGCTCAAGCTCGCCCAGCAGCTGGGCCGCCACGACACCATCGGCATCGACCTGGTCGGCATGTGCGTCAACGACGTGCTGGTGCAGGGCGCCGAGCCGCTGTTCTTCCTCGACTACTTCGCCACCGGCAAGCTGGACGTGGACACCACGGTGGCCGTGGTCGGCGGCATCGCCAAGGGTTGCGAGCTGGCCGGCTGCGCCCTGATCGGCGGCGAAACCGCCGAGATGCCCGACATGTATCCGCCGGGCGAATACGACCTGGCCGGCTTCACCGTGGGCGCCGTGGAAAAGTCGCAGCTGCTCAGCGGCGACAGCATCGTGGCTGGCGACGTGATCCTGGGCGTGGCCTCCTCCGGCCCGCACTCCAACGGCTATTCGCTGATCCGCAAGATCGTCGAACGCGCCGGCCGCCCGCTGGAGCTGGACCTTGGCGGCGTGACGCTGGCCGACGCGCTGATGGCGCCGACCACCATCTATGTGAAGCCGATGCTGGACCTGCTGAAGCAGCAGCCCGTCCACGGCATGGCCCACATCACCGGTGGCGGCCTCAAGGAAAACATCATCCGCGTGGTGCCCGATGGCCTGGGCATCCAGCTGGAGGCCTCGGCCATCGTGCTGCCGCCGGTGTTCGAGTGGCTGATGCGCGAAGGCAACGTGGCGCGCGAGGAAATGTGGCGCACCTTCAACTGCGGCATCGGCTTCACCGTCATCCTGCCGCGCGATGCGGCCGCGGGCGCCTCGGCGCTGCTGGCCAGGCATGGCCTGGCCAGCGCGGTGATCGGCGAGATCGTGCCCGCCCGGGGCGACGAGCGCGTCCATATCGGCTGAACCCGTGTCCGCATCGCGTCTAAGTGTCGCCGTGCTCGCCTCCGGGCGCGGCAGCAACCTGCAGGCCCTGATCGCCGCCCGTGATGCGGGCGAGCTGCCGGTCGACTTCGTGGTGGTCGGCAGCGACAAGGCCCAAGCGGGCGCGTTGCAGCTGGCCAGGGATGCCGGCATCCCAACCTTCACGCTCAACCCGAAGGATTACCCCAGCCGGCGCGATTACGACCTGGCACTGTTCCGGCGCCTGGACGCCAGCGGCGCGCAGGTGCTGGTGCTGGCCGGCTTCATGCGCATCATCGACGGCGAGGCCTTGAAGCCCTGGGTGGGGCGGATGATCAACGTCCACCCATCCCTGCTGCCCAAGTACCGGGGCCTGCATACGCATCGCCGCGCCCTGGAAGCGGGCGACGCCGAACACGGGGCCAGCGTGCACTATGTAACGGCCGAACTGGATGGCGGCCCGGTGATTGCGCAGGCACGCATCGACATCCTGCCGGGCGACGACGAGCACGTGCTGGCCCAGCGCCTGCTCGCCTTCGAACACCAACTGCTGCCCGCGGTATTGCGACTGATCGCGCAGGACCGGCTGGCGCTGCTGCCGCCCGACCGCATCGCCCTGGACGGCCAGGCGCAGTCCGAACCGCTGCAACTTCGCAACGGCGTCCTGGTTGACTTAAGTCCGGCGCGCCTCTCTACAACTCGTTCAGGATGAACACGTAGACTGCGGCCCCATGACCTCAACCACCGCTCTCCGCACATTCGCCGCCGGCCTGGTGTTGGCCTTCTCCACCACCGCCGCCCTTGCCGCCACGCCTACCCCGTTCACCGCGACCTATCAGGTTTCGCAGGGCGGCCAGGTCATCGGCGAGGCCGTGGTCACCCTCAAGCCGGCAGGCAACGGCCAGTGGGAATACAGCAACCAGACCCATGGCACCTCGGGCCTGGCTGCCGCGCTGGGCGCCAATTCCATCGAAACGACGCGCTTTCGCTGGAACAACAACGTGCCGGAGACGGTGACCTACGACTACCACATGGACGCCGCCATCAAGAGCAAGCAGCGCCATACCGAAGTCAACTGGACCACCAGCCAGGTCACCGTGGATGAGGGCAAAGGCCCGATGAGCTACGCCAGCGTGCCCGGCATGGTGGATCGCAACACCACTCCGCTGGCCATTGGCCTGGCGTTGCGCGGCGGCAAGCAGGCGGTCGAGCTGCCAGTCGCGGTGAAGCGCAATGTCGAAACCCAGCAGTTCAAGGTCGCCGCCAAGGAGACCGTGAAAGTCCCCGCCGGCAGCTTCCAGACCGAGCGGGTGGAACGCAGCGACAACGACAAGGCCTTCAGTGCCTGGTACGCCCCGCAGAAGTATCCGGTGCCGGTGAAGCTGGCACAGAGCGATGGCGGCAACCTGGAGCTGCAACTGGTGAGCTTCAAGAGCGGCAACTGACCGCTTCACCATTCGTCATCCCCGCGAAAGCGGGGATGACGGCAAAAAGCAAACAAAAAAAGCCGCTGACGCGGCTTTTTTGTTTTGCGAGTAACCCGGGCTTACGACGGCAGGCGACGAATCTTCGCCCCCAGCACGCCCAGCTTTTCCTCGATGTTCTCGTAGCCACGATCGATGTGGTACACGCGATCGACCGTGGTATCGCCCTCGGCCACCAGGCCGGCCAGCACCAGGCAGGCGGAAGCGCGCAGGTCGGTGGCCATGATCGGCGCGCCGCTCATCTTCTCCACGCCCTTGATGATCGCGGTGTTGCCTTCCAGGCGGATGTCCGCGCCCAGGCGCTGCAGTTCCAGCGCATGCATGAAGCGGTTTTCGAACACCGTCTCGGTGATCACGCCCACGCCCTCGGCCACGCAGTTGAGCGCGGTGAACTGCGCCTGCATGTCGGTGGGGAACGCCGGGTACGGCGCGGTGGTGATGTTCACCGCCTTGGGGCGGCGGCCGCGCATGTCCAGCTCGATCCAGTCGGCGCCGGTGGAAATCTGCGCACCGGCGTCTTCCAGCTTGCTCAACACCGCGTCCAGCGTGTCGGCGCGGGCGTTGCGTGCACGCACCTTGCCGCCGGTCATGGCGGCGCCGACCAGGAAGGTGCCGGTTTCGATGCGGTCCGGCAGCACTTCGTACTCGGCGCCATGCAGGCGCTCGACGCCGTGGATGACCAGCGTAGAGGTGCCAGCGCCTTCGATCTGCGCGCCCATGGCGATCAGGCAATGCGCCAGGTCGACCACTTCCGGCTCCTGCGCCGCGTTCTCGATGACGGTGGTGCCCTGCGCAAGCGCGGCGGCCATCATGATGTTCTCGGTGCCGGTGACGGTGACCATGTCCATCGCGATGCGGGCGCCCTTGAGGCGCCTGGCCTTGGCCTTGATGTAGCCGTTCTCCACCACGACCTCGGCGCCCAGCGCCTGCAGGCCGCGGATGTGCTGGTCGACCGGGCGCGAGCCGATCGCGCAGCCGCCCGGCAGCGATACTTCCGCCTCGCCGAAACGCGCCACCAGCGGGCCCAGCACCAGGATCGAGGCGCGCATCGTGCGCACCAGGTCGTAGGGGGCGAAATACTTGTCGGTGGAGCGCGGGTCGACATGCATCTTCATGCGGTCGTCCAGCACCAGCTGCGTGCCCATCTGGCCCAGCAGCTCGATGAAGGTGGTGACATCGTGCAGGTGCGGCACGTTGCTGATCGCCACCGGCTCGTCGGCCAGCAGGCAGGAGGCGAGGATCGGCAGCACGGCGTTCTTGGCGCCGGAAATACCCACCTCACCGTGAAGCGGCTCGCCGCCACTGATCAGGATCTTGGCCATCGAAAGTCCTTACGAAAATGCGTGGGAGTCGCAGGCAACCTCAACGGCGCGCCGCGGCCTCCGCGGGAGTCAGGGTTTTCAGGGCCAGCGCGTGGATCGCGCCGCCCATGAGATCCCCCAGCGTGGCATAGACCAGACGATGCCGTGCCAACGGCAGCTTGCCGGCGAACTGCTCCGCCACCACCTCAGCCTCGAAATGTACGCCGTCGTCGCCGTTGACGGCCGCCTGTGCACCGGGCAGGCCTTGTTCGATCATTGCCTGGATGGTGGCAGCGTCCATGGTTTTTCCACTTGCGGGGTTCTGGTCGGCGCCGGGGATTCGAAAGGCTGAGGAATCCAATGGCGCCGACTATGACGTTAAAATGCGAATATGCCATGTTAATGGAAAACCTCTGTCGCAGAAACGACACGAGTAGACGCCGGCTCTTGCTTCCAGGCCGCCGCCAGACCCCAAGAGCATGATTTAACGGAAATTCTTATAAAGCCAGGGCCATTCGGGCCGCGGCGGAATTCCGGCACCTATCCCGAGAACGCATGAACGCCCACGTCGCCACCACCAGCCAGAACGCGATCAACGCCGATGCCATCGTGCAAAGCGCGCGTACCGTAATCGCCACCGAGGCGGCCGCCATCCGCGCCCTGGAGCCGCGGGTCGGGCCGGAATTCGTCGACGCCTGCCGCCTCATCCTGGGCTGCGCCGGGCGCGTGGTGGTCACCGGCATGGGCAAGTCCGGGCATGTGGCCCGCAAGATCGCGGCCACCCTGGCCTCCACCGGCACGCCGGCGTTCTTCGTGCACCCGGGCGAGGCCAGCCATGGCGACCTGGGCATGATCCTGCCGCAGGACATAGTGCTGGCCCTGTCCAATTCGGGCGAGACGGACGAAGTGCTGTTCATCCTGCCGGTGATCAAGCGCCAGGGCATTCCCCTGATCGCCATCACGGGCAACGCCCATTCGTCGCTGGCCGACCAGGCCACCGTGCACCTGGACGCCAGCATTGCCGCCGAAGCCTGCCCGCTGGGCCTGGCCCCCACCGCCAGCACCACGGCGGCGCTGGTGATGGGCGATGCGCTGGCCATTGCGCTGCTGGAAGCGCGCGGCTTCACCTCCGAGGACTTCGCCCGTTCGCACCCGGCCGGCAGCCTGGGCCGTCGCCTGCTGCTGCATATCAGCGACGTGATGCATACCGGCGAGGGCATTCCCGCCGTGGCGCCGGACGCCACGCTGACCCAGGCACTGATGGAAATGACCCGCAAGCACCTGGGCATGACTGCGGTGATCGATGCCGACCGGCGCCTGCTGGGCGTCTTCACCGACGGCGACCTGCGCCGCGCACTGGACGATGATGGCGTGGACCTGCGCGGCGCCACCGTGGCCGAGCTGATGACCCGCGGCCCCAAGACCATCGGGGCGGACAAGCTCGCCATCGAGGCGGCGCAGCTGATGGAAAAGCACCAGATCCACGCCCTGCTGGTGGTCAACGACCAGCAGCAGGTGGTGGGCGCGCTTAACATTCACGATCTACTCCGTGCGCGTGTGGTCTGATTTCGCGGTTCGGCCGTTATCACCCCCGTTCGCCCTGTCGCGTCCACCGTCCGGCAAGCCCGACGTTTGACGGTATCGCCCTCTCGCCCCCTGCCGACCTCGCCCATGTATCTGGCTGACATCCCCGCTGACGTACTCGCCCGTGCCGCCAAGATCCGCCTCGTCGTGTTCGACGTGGACGGCACGCTCACCGATGGTCGCCTCTGGTATGCCGAGGACGGCCACGAAACCAAGGTGTTCCACGTCCACGACGGGCTCGGCCTGAAGCTGCTGCTGGCCAACGGCGTGCAGGTGGCCATCGTGTCGGCGCGCATCAGCCACCCGGTGGCCCTGCGTGCGGAGGAACTGGACATCGCCCACGTCTACCAGGGCCAGGGCGACAAGCGCGCCTGCCTCGAACAGTTGCTGGAGGCGCTGCAGCTGACGCCCGAGCAGGCCGCCTTCGTCGGCGACGACCTGCCCGACCTGCCGCCGATGCGCATGGTCGGCCTTGCCGTGGCGGTGGCCAACGCGCACCCGTGGATCGCCGAGCAGGCCCACTGGCATACCCGCCTGGCCGGTGGCCTGGGCGCAGCGCGCGAGGTCTGTGACCTGATCCTGCATGCGCAGGGCAAGACTGCGGCCGAACGGGAGCGCTGGCAGTGAGTTTGCGCAGATACCTGCGCGACCGCGGCGTGCCGGTGGCGATCGTGCTGGTCGGCCTGGCGACGGGCGCGGCACAGATGCTGTACTGGTGGCTGGCGCCCGCGCCCAAGGTCAACGACTTCGTCGGCCCGCCGCGCTCGGGCTACACGCTGACCAATTTCAAGCTGTGGTCTTATGACGTGGACGGCCTGCCCGCTTTCAGCATGGTGGCCCCCCACCTGGAGCGGCGCGAAAACGACGAATCGCTGTACATCAATACCCCGGACTTCGAAATGCCGTCCAAGCAGCTTGGGGTGCCGCCCTGGCTGGGCAAATCGCTGTATGCCTGGGTCGACAAGAGTGGCACGCTGCTGAAGCTGCAGGGGCCGGTCTATATGCACCGCGCCGCCTTCTGCGCAACGGCGGCCGCGGAGATGCACACCTCGGACGTTACCGCGTGGCCCAAGGAAAACCGCATGGTGACGGCGGCTCCCGCGCAGATGGTGCAAGGCGACAGTAAACTTAGCGGGGTGGGCATGCGTGCCAACCTCAACACCAATCATCTGGAGCTGTTCGATGAAAGCCACGGCACGTTCCCGCCGCGCAAGAATAAGTCCCAAGCTGGTGCTCAGCCTGTTATCCCTGGGGCTCTTCGCACTGCAGCCTGCCCTGGCTAAGCAGGATGACCGCAACCAGCCCATGAACTTCGTGTCCAAGACGGTGGACGGCTATAACGCGCCCAACACCATCACCACGTTGACGGGCAGTGTCGTGGCCACCCAGGGCACCATGAAGCTCACCGGCGACGTGGCGAAGCTGTACCTGGACCAGGACACCCAGGTGGCTCGCGCCGTGGTGACCGGCAACCCGGCGCACATCGAGCAGTTGGACGATGCCAATAATCTGATGCAGGGCGACGCCGCCCAGCTCGATTACGACAACATCAACGGCATCGCCGTGCTCACCGGCAACGCCGTGGTGCGCCAGCAGGGCCGCGGCGAGTTCCATGGCGACAAGCTCACCTACAACACCAACACCGCGCTGATCACCGGCCAGGCCGGCGGCGATGGCCTGGTGCATGGCGTGATCCTGCCCAAGCCCAAGCCCGGCACCCCAGGTGCGCCAGCAGCCACGCCGCCGGCCAAGCCCGCACCGGCGCCGACAACCAATACGCCGGCCAAGCCGACCACCACGCCAGCCGCGCCCAGCAAGCCGGCCGGGAGCCAGTAATCGATGCTTTCCGCTGAAGGTCTGCAAAAGAGTTTCAAGGCGCGCAAAGTGGTGCGCGATTTCGCCTTCTCCATCCGCGAAGGCGAGGTCGTGGGACTGCTCGGCCCCAACGGTGCCGGCAAGACCACCTGCTTCTACATGGTGGTGGGCCTGATCGAGGCCGACGCCGGCGTCATCAAGCTCGACAAGCAGGACATCACCGGCCTGCCGATGCACCTGCGCGCCAAGCTGGGCATCGGCTACCTGCCCCAGGAAGCCTCGGTGTTCCGCCGCCTGAGCGTGGCCGACAACATCATGGCCGTGCTGGAACTGCGCGAAGGCTGGGACGAGAAGCGCCGCACCAACGAACTGGAAAGCCTGCTGGACGAGTTGAAGATCGCCCACATCGCCGACCAGAAGGGCATCAGCCTGTCCGGCGGCGAACGCCGTCGCGTGGAGATTGCCCGCGCCCTGGCCGCCCATCCGCGCTACATGCTGCTGGACGAACCGTTCGCCGGCGTGGACCCCATTTCGGTGGGCGAAATCCAGCGCATCGTGCGCCACCTCAAGGAACGCGGCATCGGCGTGCTCATCACCGACCACAACGTGCGCGAGACGCTGGGCATCTGTGACCGCGCCTACATCCTCAACGACGGTGAAGTGTTGTCGCGCGGCACGCCCGCGCACATCCTCGCCGACGAGAAGGTGCGCGAGGTCTACCTGGGCCGCGAGTTCCGCCTGTAACAGTCGCGCTACAGCGATAAACCGGAGGTAGTACGCGATTCGGCCTTTGACCTATGGCCGACCCTCCGGCCAGGCGCTAGGATGACATTCAAGCTCATCCGACCCGCTGGCATGAAACCCGGACTGCAATTTCGACTCAATCAACAGCTCACGCTGACTCCTCAGCTGCAGCAGGCCATTCGCCTGCTGCAGCTGTCGCAGCTTGAGCTTGAGGCGGAGTTGCGCCAGATCGCGGAGAGCAATCCGCTGCTGGAGTTTTCCGAGGACAACCCGGAAGACATCGACGGTGACGACCGCGAGGTCGTCGAACCACTGCCAAGCAGCAGCGCCAGCACGAGCACCAGCGATACCGTCGACGACGCCGACGCGCCGGACTGGAGCGACGGTGACGGCGGTGGCGAAGATCCGATCGACTTCTCCAGCAGCGGCAACACCTCGCGCAACGGCAGCAACGTCGACGAGGACGGTTTCGAACCGCAGAGTGCGGCGCCGGAAACCTTGCAGGAACACCTGCTGTGGCAGCTCAACCTCACGCACATGAGCGTGCGCGAGCGCACCATTGCCACGGTGCTGATCGACGCCCTCAATCCCGACGGTTATCTCACCGAGGGCGTGGAATCGCTGCTTGGCGCCCTGCCCGCCGACCTCAAGGCCAGTGCCGCCGAAGTGGAAACCGTGCGGCGCATGCTGCAGCGCTTCGACCCCACCGGCGTGGCCAGCCTCGATTTGCGCGACTGCCTGCGCGTGCAGCTGGAACAGTTCGATCCGCAACTGCCGCAGCGCGAACTGGCGCTGCGCATCGTCGACAGCGAACTGGAACTGCTGGCCCGCAACGACATTGCCCGGCTGGCGCGCAAGCTGCGCGCCAGCGAGGACGACACCGCCGCTGCCGCCGTATTGATCCGCAGCCTCGACCCGCGCCCCGGCGCGGCGCTCGACGTCACGCCGGTGGAATACGTGGCACCGGATGTCTATGCGCGCAAGGACGGCGGTCGCTGGCGCGTCAGCCTCAACCCCGACTGCCAGCCACGCCTGGGACTCAACCAGCATTACTGCGGCCTCATTGCCCAGGCGCGCGGCACCGATGCCAGCTGGATGCGCGGCCAATTGCAGGAAGCGCGCTGGCTCATCAAAAGCCTGGAATCGCGCGCGGAAACCCTGCTCAAGGTGGCCGAGGCCATCGTGCGCCGGCAAAGCGCCTTCCTCGACTATGGCCCGGAAGCCATGCACCCGCTGGTATTGCGCGAGGTGGCCGAGGAAGTGGGCATGCACGAATCGACCATTTCCCGCGTCACCACGCGCAAGTACATCCATACGCCGCGCGGTACTTTCGAACTGAAGCATTTCTTCTCCAGCGGCGTCTCCACCGAAGACGGCGGCAGCGCCTCGGCCACCGCCATCCAGGCCATGCTGCGCAAGCTGGTCGACGCCGAGGATGCGCGCAAGCCGCTTTCCGACCAGGCCATCGCCGAGGAGCTGCACCGCAAGGGCATTCAGGTAGCCCGCCGCACGGTGGCCAAATACCGGGAAGCCATGCGCATTCCCAGCTCCAGCGAGCGCCAGCGCGCCGGTTGAACGGCTACGCACGGGCAACGCGCCCCCCCACCGCGACCGGACGCCCCGGGAACTTGCCGGCCCCAAAAGCCGTCTCCATACTGCAAGGGCGTCCTGCCGAAGGAAAACCTGTCATGTTCGCGGCGGTGAAGGTTTACATAACGCGGCCGATAAACCAGAAGAGCATAGTGGACACCCAGCCTTCGGCGAGGAGACCTGAACACTCATCCTGACAACCCTGGAATTTTGAAGGTGTGTCGGCCACGGTCACGCGACCGGCGCATCGACCCCAGCCGCGCCAGCGGCAAGCACCAGAGGAGGCGCAACATGCAAGTTCAGCTCAGCGGTCAGCAGATCGAAATCACCCCGGCACTCCGGGATCACGTGAACAGTCGACTCGACCGCCTCACCCGCCTCGACGACAAAATACTCAGCCTCGCCATCGTGCTTTCCGTCAACAAGCTTCAGCAACGTGCCGAAGGTACGCTCGCCGTATCGGGTGCCACCCTGCACGCCGAAGCCCTCGAGGCCGACATGTACGTCTCCATTGATGTCCTGTTCGACAAACTGGTCACCCAGCTGCGCAAGCATCGCGACAAGATCTGCGACAAGCACCAGCGCGCCGTGCGCGAAGAGCGCCAATACGGCTGACCAGCCCGGCCCGTCCCTCCCCGGGGCGGGCCTTTTCCCCCAGCGTTTTCCGCCATCCAGGGCACCGGCCGGTGCGAACTGGCACAATGTCCATGTCGCTGCACGGGCGCAGGCGCCCTCAATCCCGCAGCACAAAGGACCTGGCTTGGATCGGCTCACCGCCCGACAACTCTACGATGGTGTCCACGAGCGCATGGCGCTGCGCTGGGTTTCCGGCATGCGCGGCGAGTCGCGCGTGCTCGAACAGGCCGCCACCACCACGCGCCGCCCGTCGCTGATCGGCTATCTCAACGTCATCTATCCCAACAAGATCCAGATCATCGGCACGGAGGAACTGAATTTCCTCGATGGCCTGGATTCGCGCCAGCGCTGGGAGGCGATCAACAAGATCGCCGCCTACCAGCCGGTGGCGATCATCGTCACCAAGGACCAGGCCATCCCCACCGACCTGCGCGAGGTGGCCGAGGAAACCAACACCCCGCTGTGGATCAGCTCCAAGCGCGGCCACGAGCTGCTGACCTGGATGCAGTACTACCTGGCGCGCATGCTGGCGCCCAAGATCACCCTGCACGGCGTGTTCCTGGAGGTGTTCTCCATCGGCGTGCTGATCACCGGCGAATCGGGCTCGGGCAAGAGCGAGCTGGCGCTGGAACTGATCAGCCGCGGCCATCGCCTGGTGGCCGACGACGCCACCGAGTTCACCCTGATCGCCCCGGACGTGATCGACGGCACCTGCCCCGAACTGCTGCAGGATTTGCTGGAAGTGCGCGGCCTGGGCGTGCTCAACGTGCGCGAGATGTTCGGTCACACCGCGGTCAAGCCGTCCAAATACCTGCGCCTGGTGGTGCATCTCAAGCCGCTGCGCGAAGGCGAGGACACCGATGGCCTGACCCGCCTCACCGGCGACATCGGCCACCGCGAGATCTTCGAGGTGCAGGTGCCGATGATCACCATCCCGGTGGCGCCCGGCCGCAACCTGGCCGTGCTGGTGGAGGCGGCGGTGCGCAACCACGTGCTCAAGAGCAAGGGCATCGACCCGGCGCAGACCTTCATCGACCGCCAGGCGCACCAGATGCGCCGGCTGCCCCCCTGGTGACCCATGAGCCACACGACATCCAGCCCGACCATCCACCACCCTGACGCGATCCACCTGATCGTGCTCACCGGCATGTCCGGTGGTGGCAAGACGGTGGCCCTGCGCGCGCTGGAAGACCTGGAGTTCTATTGCGTCGACAACCTGCCCACCGCCCTGCTGCCCCAGCTGGTGGCCGCGGTAAGCCGGGGCAACGAGGGGCGGCGCCGCAACGTCGCGGTGGGCGTGGACGTGCGCAATCCCGAGGAAGACCTGCAGCGCATGCCGGCCGTGCTGTCGGAACTGGCCACGGCGGGCGTGCATGCGCACCTGATTTTCCTGGACTGCCGCGACGACGTGCTGATCAAGCGCTACTCGGAAACGCGCCGACGCCATCCCCTGTCGGCCCGGGGGCTGTCGCTGGCCGACGCCATCGCCGAAGAGCGCCGCGTGCTGCGCCCGCTTTCCTCGATTGCCGACAAGGTGATCGATTCCAGCGACATGAACGTGCACCAGCTGCGCCGCCTGATCGCCACCGGCTATGCCGAGGCCACCGACGGGCTGACGCTGATGTTCCAGTCGTTCGCCTTCCGCCGCGGCCTGCCGCTGGACGCCGATTTCGTATTCGACGCGCGCTGCCTGCCCAACCCGCACTGGGACCCTGCCCTGCGCCCGCTGTCAGGCAAGGACGGCCCGGTGCGCGACTACCTGGAATCGCAGCCGCTGGTCGCCGAGTATTTCGCCGACACGGCGCGCTGGCTGGATGCCTGGCTGCCGCGTTTCGAAGCGGACGACCGCAGCTATGTCACCATTTCCGTCGGCTGCACCGGGGGCCGGCACCGCTCGGTCTATCTGGTGGAAAAACTGGCGGCCCACTACCGTGCGCTGCGTACCGGCGTACTTACCTTCCATCGCGAACTTGAGTGATTGCCATGCTGTCGATGTCCTTTAACCGGAATGGCACGCCGTCGTGAGCGTCGGTGTATTGCTGATGACGCACGAGGCGGTGGGCAAGGCGCTGATCTCGGCCGCCCACCACGTGCTGCCCAAGCTGCCGCTGAAGGTGGAGGCGGTGGAAATACCGCCCGAGGCCGACCCGGACGTGATGCGCATGCTCACCGCGGTGCACGCCCGCGAACTCGACCTGGGCGACGGCGTGCTGGTGCTGGCCGACCTGTATGGCGCCACGCCCTGCAATATCGGGCTGTCGCTAAGCGAGCTCGGCGTTCATCTGCGCTGCGTGTCGGGACTCAACCTGCCGATGCTGCTGCGTGTACTCAACTATGCGGAAAAACCACTGGACGAACTGGCGGAAATCGCCGCCAGCGGTGGCCGCGGGGGAATCTTCATCGATCATGCGTGAACAAGAAATCGTGGTTTCGAACAAGCTGGGCCTGCACGCCCGCGCCTCGGCCAAGCTGGTGCAACTGGTGCAGGGTTTCAAATCGACGGTTTGGCTGGTCAGCAAGGGCCGCGAAGTCAACGCACAGAGCATCATGGGCGTCATGATGCTTGCGGCAGGCATGGGCACGCCGCTGACCGTACGTGCCGAAGGACCGGACGAAGAGTCCGCCCTCAACGCCGTGGTGGCGTTGTTCGATCGCAAGTTCGACGAAGGAGCCTGAGTGCGAAAAGTTCTCGCCAGAACGCAGCATCCTGAGGCCGTATTCACGACCCGGTGGGTTGCGCCGTGCGATCTTTCCGCCGCGGGATTCGAGGCGTCGGCCGGATGCCGACGTCAACAGCGGCACGGCAAGCCGCTCCACCACGGAAGGCCCGCATGAGACAGATATTGACTGGCACCACGGCAGCGAAAGGCATGGCCCTTGGCCGCGCCCGCCTGGTACAGCCCAGCCGTTATCTGGTCGATACCCGCCCGCTCAACGAGGACGAGGTGGATGTCGAGCTGGCGCACCTGCACCGTGCGCTGGAAACCGCGCGGCAGGAGTTGCACGAACTGCGCGGCAAGCTGCACGGCGCGCTGGCGCGCGAGGTCAACGAGTTCATCGACGCCCACAGCCTGCTGCTGGACGACCCGGAACTGCTGCGCGGCCTGGACGACCTGGTGCGCATCGGCCACTACCGTCCCGGCGCGGCGCTGAAGAAGCAGCGCGATCGCCTGGCCGCGGTATTCGAGGCGATGGACGATCCTTACCTGCGCTCGCGCAAGGAAGACGTCGACCAGGTCATCAACCGCGTCATCTCCGCGCTGCAGCGCCAGACCAGCCGCGAAGAACGCAAGCTGGCGGCCCGCGTGGGCGAGATCCTGATCGCCGACACCATCGCCCCGGCCGACATGGCGCACCTGGCGGGCAGTGGCCTGCTTGGCGTGGTCGCCAGCTCGGGCAGTGCGTATTCGCATAGCGCCATCCTCGCGCGCAGCCTGGACCTGCCCATGATGGTGGGCGTGCGCGACGCGCTCTCCACCATCCATGACGACGACCTGATCCTGCTCGACACCGAACGCGGCGAAGTGGTGGTGCATCCCACTGCGCAGGATCTGGCGCGATACCGCGCCTGGCAGCGCGAAGCCGCCCAGGAGGGACGCCGCCTGGCCACGCTGGCCAACGCGCCCACCCGCACGAAGGACGGCACCGACATTCGCCTGCTGGCCAACGCCGAGATGCCGCCCGACATCGCCATGGCCCGCGCGCGCGGCGCCGACGGCGTGGGCCTGTATCGCACCGAATTCCTGTTCCTGCGCCAGAAGGGCTTGCCCACCGAGGACGAACAGTTCATCGCCTATCGCGACCTGGTGCTAGGCATGGGCGGCCTGCCGGTCACCATCCGCACGCTGGACCTGGGCGCCGACAAGGCCGACGCCGCGGGCCTGGTCCTGCGTGGCGAGGACAACCCCGCGCTCGGCGTGCGCGGCGTGCGCCTGTCGTTGCGCTACCCGGCGGTGTTCACCACCCAGATCCGCGCCATCCTGCGCGCCGCCTGCTACGGCCCGGTGCGCGTGCTGGTGCCGATGGTGACCCAGCCCGACGAGATGATCGCCGTGCGCACGCTGTTCAAGCTGGCGCGGCAGGAACTCAAGCGCGAGAACGTGGACCTGCCCGAGAAGCTTGCGCTGGGCGCGATGGTCGAAGTGCCCGCGGCCGCCATCAACGTGCGCGCGCTGCTGGAACATGCCGACTTCCTTGCCATCGGCACCAACGACCTGGCCCAATACGTGCTCGCGGCCGATCGTGGCAACGATGCGCTGGACAACATCTACAACCCGCTGCAGCCGGCGCTGCTGCGGCTGCTGTCGTATGTGATCGCCGAGGGTCGCCGCGCGAAGAAGCCGGTAAGCCTGTGCGGCGAGATCGGCGGCGACGTCAACTTCACCTCGCTGCTGCTGGCGCTGGGTCTGTGCGAATTCAGCATGCACCCGAGCCAGCTGCTGCATGTCCGTGACCGGCTGGCCATGCTGGATCGCAGCGTCTTGCGCGCGCAGGCGCCGCGCATCCTGCGTGCGCGCACGCACGAGGAAGCCGAGGCGCTGCTGGCCAGCATCACGGCCTGAGCCACAATTTCCAGTAGCCTCGAACCACTGCACCGCCGACAATCAGCCAAGCCCCGATTGCCGCGCCATCCAATCTCGCGAATGCCAGTCGGCCAAGAGTTGAATGGCGCCAACCAGCGTTCATTGCGCGCTACCAGCCTGCGCAAGGAATGCCTCAATTAGCGCGCTGCAGTAGCACCTCGATGCAGCAGCGACAACCTGTGCTGGTGCCGAGGAACGGTGTCTTCAGACACACACTTGACTGCTACACCTGAACCGACGGCCTCAAGCAAGCAGGCGAAATCTTATGCTCAATTACGCTCGGAACTGACATACATGGTGCGCAAGCTATAGCTAGCGTGTGAACGCGCCACCAAGCCAGGCAATCACAGATCATTCCGCTAAGTCCGGCCTGTTTCCGATGTCCATGCACACCCGTTACCTATCTCCCAAGTCCCTACAAGCGCGGGCGTCTTTTAGATTTGTCTGATATCTCCTGGGCGGATGGAGGCACAGGATGCGAGTCGATAGATCAGAGCAACCCCAAGTCAAGGGAAAACGAAATTGATCAGCCGAAGTTTGGCTTCGACTGATTAAGTCCCGGCGGAGGATCTTCGCCCTACGGTTGTTGAAGGAGTTAGATAGGCGGTCTCTAACATCAAGTGCAACACCCCCTTCGAGGTGATGCATGGTTCAGAACTACAGTCATCTGAGCGCCGAAGAGCGAGGCGCGATCATGGTGGGCAAGGCCCGCGGGGAGAGCGCTCGGCAGCTGGCCATACTGCTGGGCCGTTCGCCCAGCACGATCTCACGAGAGCTGGCGCGTAACGGGCACCGTGAGCCGTCGGCCAGCCCTCGCCTGGGCCGTCCGACACTCGGCTATGACGCCCTGCGCGCCGGTCAGCGAGCCCGACGATTGGCTCATAAGGCGCGCCGACCGCATAAGTTGCACCGAGACGGCGCCTTGTGGCGCCTGGTGCGCCACCTGTTGGCCCGACGCTGGTCACCACAAGAAGTGAGCCGCACACTGCGCCGACAGCATCCCGACGAGCCGGCCAAGCACGTGTCCCACGAGACGATTTACACCGCGATCTACGCCGCCCCGCGCGGGGAGCTGCGGCGAGGGCTGGTGGCGCTGCTGCGCCAGCACAAGTGCGCGCGCCGCCCACGGGGCCAAGGCGCCAACCGTCGTGGCCGCATGCACGACCTGCCCAGTATCCACGATCGGCCGCCGGAGGCGAACGAACGCTTGTTGCCGGGCCACTGGGAAGGGGACTTCCTCAAGGGGGCGCGCAACCAGTCGTCGGTCGGCGTCCTGGTGGATCGGCGCACCTTGTTCCTGAAGCTGGTGAAGATGGACGGCTGCTCGGCCGAGGACGCGCTCAAGGGCTTCAGTCGTGCCTTTGGGCCGCTGCCGCCGGCGCTGCGCCAGACGCTGACGTACGACCAGGGCAAGGAAATGGCGCTGTACAAGACGTTGTCCCGGCGCACGGGGTTGGCGATCTACTTTGCCGATCCACGCAGTCCCTGGCAGCGGGGCATCTGCGAGAACACCAACGGCCTGCTGCGCCAGTACTTACCCAAAGGCACCGATCTGTCCGTGCATAGCCAACGAAAGCTCGATGCCATCGCCCGGGAAATGAACCTGCGCCCGCGAGCCACTCTGGACTACCACTGTCCTGCGGAGATGATCATGCGTGCGCTGGGGCGTGATGACCTTGCCCAAGCCATCGATGATGCACTTCTAGATTGACACCGCCATATGAAAGAACTGAACCAAATGGAAATCGAACAGGTCAGCGGCGGCCTCGAATGGTGGAAGGGAGAGCGGTCGACCAACGTGTTCTACACTAATGGTGCCGGCGAAACCTTCCAGTCCAATATCTATGGTGGTTGGACCCGCATCTACATCAGGTGATATTTCGGCAAGGCGCCCCGCCACTGAGCGGGGCGCCTTTATGCTGATGGGCGGCCAACGGGGCGTTGCGGGCCACTTCGCCTTCTTGGCGTAACGGCCGCTACGGATCAACTAAGAGTTCGATAGAGCTTGAAAATCGCACTGAGACATAATTTATGTCATTTAACCGAAGAAAGATTGGACTGCTAGCTGGCGCGCAATTTTTCGTCATGACTGCCCTCTCATCCATTGCGCTAGGGCAAGACCGAAGCTCCTCAGGATTTAATGCGGCAGACTTCCGTCTTTTTTCGCCGTCACAACGCGCATCCACATCGCAGCCATCAACAGACGAAAGCATAAAACTGAAGTCCTCGGCATTTACCCCAGTTCATGATACGACGTCATTTCCCGATGCCTGCAAGAAAGGGTTTGCGAAGCAAATTGGTGAGCGATCCTTTGAACTCGCCAATCCGGGGCAGCCTTATCAGGCAACGGATGTGATAACGCAGAATCCGCGTCTTCCCTGGCGCCGCTTAATCCTCGGCGGATCGACGCCAGATCGTTGCATCGTCTACTACGAGAAGGGCGGCATTGCGACCACTCGTGCTGTTGTAGTGATCGATATCTCCAAGCCCAGTGGACCCGCGTTCGTCTGGGGTGGCATAGGTGGGGAGGATCCACACGACCTGGTGTCGTTGGTTTCTCAGATAACCGATGCCAAGTTTCAGCCCGGCGGACCCTATAGCTGGTAGCTTGAAGGCAGGCACTAGCGCGCGATATCGTCGAAGGAGCCTGTGGCGAAATCACTTCGATCCGCTGGATGTGCCATTTATGAACGCCTCGATCAGCGCGCCGCGATAGCGCTGCCGATGCAGCAATAGCGACAGCTTGCGCTGCAGGTCGAGGAAGGGCGTCTTGAGTACACGCAGTCGCCCGGCAGCCACCGCATCCGTCACCGCCACCTGGGGCAGGCAGGCGATGCCCAGGCCGGCGATCACCGCCTGCTTGATCGCCTCGGCCTGATCCAGTTCCAGCACCGTCTCGCCCATGGGCAGGTTGGACAGGGCGCGTTCGCTCAGGCTGCGGGTGGCCGAGCCGGGTTCGCGCAGCACCCAGCGCGCGCCCGCGAAATCGTCGGGCTGCAGGCGCCGCTTGCGTGCCAGGGGGTGATCCGGTGGCGCGCATACCACCAGCGCGTCGTCGCGCCAGGGGCGTACCTCCAGCGAAGGATGCGCTACCGGGCCCTCGACGCAGCCCAGTTCCAGCGCGTGATCGAGCATGGCGGCGACGATTTCCGCCGTATTGGCGACGCGCAGGCGCACCGACACATGGGGGTGGGCCCGCACGAAATCGCCCAGCAACTCCCCTACCCGGTAGTTGCCCACGGTGTTGCTGGCCCCCACGCGCAACTCACCGCCCAGCGCCTGGGTACCACCGCTGCCGATGCGCCCGAATTCGGCATAGCGTTCCAGCAGTTCCTGCGCCAGCGGCAATAGCTCGCGGCCACGGGTGTTGAGCCGCAGGCGGCCGCGTTCCCGCGCGAACACGGGCGCCTCCAGCTGCCGCTCCATTTCGGCCAGCGCCATGCTGGCGGCCGGCTGGGTCAGGTGCAGCACCTCGGCGGCAGCGCGCACGCTGCCCAGTCGCGCGATCTGCACGAACACCTCGATCTGGCGCGGGCTGATATTGATCATCAGCCAATCTTATTACATGCATCAATAATTCAAAGTTTTCTTGATGAAAACCCAAGCGGACAATGGCGCCATCGCAGGAGAACGCCATGAACGCCACCACCGCCACCACCGCCACCGTCGTCGCCCCACCAACCTTTCACCAGCGCCTGCCGGGCCTGCTGCTGTCGGTGGTGATCGCCCTGGTGGCGCTGGGACTGGGGCGTATCGCGCCGCTGATCGGCGGCCCGGTGTTCGGCATCGTGCTGGGCATCCTGGTGCGCAACACGATGTCGCCGGGCGGCACCTATACGCCGGGCATCCAGTTCGCCGGCAAGCAGGTGCTGCAGTGGTCGATCATTGCGCTGGGCTTCGGCCTCAGCCTCAACCAGGTGGCCAAGACCGGGCTGGAGTCGCTGTCGGTGACGCTGGTGACCATGACCGTCGCCTTTCTCACTGCGTGGGCGCTGGGCCGCATGCTGAAGGTGCACGACAAGCTGAAGATCCTGATCGGCGTGGGCACGGCCATCTGCGGTGGTTCGGCCATTGCCGCGGTGACGCCGATCATCAAGCCGGACGACCACGACACCGCCTTCGCGATCTCCACCATCTTCCTGTTCAACCTGGTCGCGGTGTTGTTGTTCCCGCTGCTGGGCCATCTGCTGCATCTTTCCGACCTGGGCTTTGGCCTGTGGGCCGGCACCGCGATCAACGACACTTCCTCGGTGGTGGCCGCCGGCTACAGCTTCAGCAAGCAGGCGGGCGACTACGCCACCATCGTCAAGCTGACGCGCGCCACGCTGATCATCCCGGTATGCCTGGTGCTGGCCTTCGCCACGGCGTGGAAGCAGAAAAAGCAGGGCGCCAGCGACTTCAGCCTGCGCCGCATCTTTCCCTGGTTCATCCTGTGGTTCCTGGTGGCCTCGGCGGTGCGCACGATGGGCCTGGTGCCGGTGACGATCCAGCCGGCGCTGCATATGGCGGCGGAGTTCCTGATCATCGTGGCGCTCACCGCCATCGGCCTTTCGGCCAACCTGCGCCGCATGGCTTCCACCGGTGCCCGCCCCATCCTGCTCGGCCTGGGCGTGTGGGCCGCCGTCTCGGTCAGCAGTCTGCTGGTGCAACTGGTGATCGGGCAGCTTTGACGGAGCAAACGCATTACGCTGCGTGACTGGTGCCGCCAACGATTCGAACGGACATGCTTATCCACGGCCAATGTCACTGCGGGAACATCGCCTTTACGCTCAACTGGGCGCCCGATCCCACCGAGATTCCCGCCCGTGCCTGCGACTGTTCCTTTTGCACCCGACACGGCGGCGTTTGGACGTCCCATCCGGATGGCGCGCTGCAGATCGCCATCCGGGACGCATCGCGAGTATCCCGCTATGCCTTCGGCACCAAGACCGCGGAGTTTCTTACCTGCGCCCACTGCGGCGTGGTGCCGGTGGTCACCAGCGAAATCGATGGACGCCTTTACGCGGTGGTCAACGTGAATGCGTTCGATAATGTCGACCCGGCGCAGATCCAGCGCAGCTCGAGAAGCTTTGGGAACGAAGATGCCGCGTCGAAGCTCGCTCGTCGCAAGCTCTACTGGATCGCCGACGTGAAATACGTCGAAACCCTCGCCTGACGGCGGACGCAACTCATCCGGCCAACTGCCGCAGCAGGTTCACGGCACCGGCGAGATTGGCAGCCAGCGCCGCCGGAAGGCCGTGACGGCGAACGGTATAGTCCGGCGAATTGCAGGCCAGCCAGGTCACGCCCTGTACGTCCTCCCACAGCAGCGCCTTGAGGGGTAGATCCAGACCCGCCGCGGGCTCGGCCTGCATCAGCGGTGTTCCTGCCTTCGGATTGCCGAAGATCAGCATCTGCTCCGGCCGCATGGTCAAGCCGGCACGCCCGGCATCCCCGCTGAAATCGATCCGCGCAAAGATGGTGATGTCATGGGCGTGGAGAATCTGCTCGAGCTTCTCCACCGCCTCCGTCACACCGTAGGGGATCTGGATGCGGATGATGTCCTGTTCGGTATGCTCGCTAGTCACGGCCGGCCGCCTGAAGTCGCGTGGTAAGGGTAAGCAACGTGGCATGATCCATCCGCTGCCGTGAATCCGATGCATGCGCGCTGGTAGCTTGCCGGCTGTAAGGCGCGACCCGCATCCTTTGCGGGCGTCCATACGGTATACGACTGGCTGTATGTCGAACTGCTGTCCGTGCCTGAAAGCATGCGCGGGAAATATCTGGGCGCCGACCTGATGCATCAGGCCGAAGAGATCGCAGCGCACGCTATTTCCTGATGAAACGCTTCTCCTGAGTCAGGCGGCTTCCCGCAGCATCACTTCCATGCCACGGAAGCGAGCAGCTCGGACAGGCCGATCCAGAACAGCTGCACGCCGATGCAGAAGATCACGAAGGCGAACAGCCGCATGGCGATCTTGGTGCCCACCGTACCCAGCAGGCGCTCCAGGTCGCCCGCAAAACGCACGCAGATATAGATGCTCGCGCAAAGCGCCACCAATGCCGCGCCCACGCCGCCGATATGCCCTGGGGAAAGACCCTCGCGGGGCGACCCCGTGCCCAGCGCAATCGCCACCGCGATGGAACCCGGTCCAACGGTCAGTGGCATGGTCAACGGATAAAAGGCCTTGGAGGCCAGCGACCCCGTGCGCTGACGCGCATCCATCGCCTGGGCTTCGTCCCCATTGTCCTCGTCGTCGGGCTTTTGCAGCAGGTTCCAGCCCGCCATGCCGATGATCAGGCCGCCCGCCACGCGCAGTACTGGAATGGAAATCCCGAAAAAGGCCAGCACGTAAGCGCCAATCAACAACGACCCCAGCAGGATGGCGAAGCTGTTGGTGGTGATGCGCCAGGCCAGGTCGGTCCGTTCCGCCGGCGTCGCGTGGGGAAGCAGGCTGAGCACGATGAGCGCCGAGGCGGGCGGATTGATGATGGGGAACAGGCCGGTGAAGAGCAGCAGAAAGGTCTGGGTGAATTCTCTCAGCATGACTCACGGTGCTCCCATAGCCGTCCGCAAGTGCGCACTGTGCCATGCGGCCGCCGCAAAAGGGAACGACGATCTTGCAGGCGAGCTTCCCCCGGCCTTCAGGCCTTGCCCTGCTCCACCAGGGTGAGCGCCACCTTGTCGCGCAGGTACACCGGCAGGGCATGCTCGGGCGCAGAGGCGCGCCCGGCGGCGAATTCCCGGGCAGCCAGTTCGGCGACGTGACGGGCCTGCGGATAACGCGCTCCATCCGCGGAACGCAGTTCGCCGGTGAGGCGGCTGCGCAGCACCTCGGCGTAAGTGGCCCAGCCGGTGCCGACGACATGCCAGGCGCCAGCCGATGGCAGCGTCAGCGATTCGGGCGTGCACACGCGCTCCTCGTCGAGCGCGAGCAGGCCACCGTTGTCGTCGCGACGATAGCTGGCCGCATAGATTTCGCCCATGCGCGCGTCGATCACGGCGAGGATGCAGGCGTCATCTTCCGGCGCTTCCAAGGCCAGCGCCGCCAATGAGGAAACGGTAATCACCGGTACATCCAACGCAAGCGCCATGCCCTGGGCCAGCGAAATGCCAAGCCTGACGCCGGTAAACGCACCCGGCCCGCGCCCCACCGCGATGACATCCAGCGCGTGGCGCCCCAGGCCTGCCTCGGCCAGCAAGGCATCGGCCATGGGCAGCACCAGCTCGGCGTGGCGACGGGGGGCGAGTTCGCTGCGCGCGATCACTTCGTCGCCGTGGATCAGAGCGACGGAACAGGCTTCGGTGGCGGTTTCGATGGCGAGCAGGTTCATGGTGTTTCCATGATAACGGGTGCCGGCCCCACCGCGGTGGGCAGGCTGGCATACCAGTCGATGCGCCGGGTCAGGTACATCAGCAGGGCCACGGTGAAAATCAACACCATGGCGCCGATCAACAAGGCGTACTGCTCCGCCGCCAGCACCCCATAGAGCATGGCGTAGACCAGCGCCAGCGCGCCGCCCAGCATCAGGCCCGCCCGCCGGGCGCCCAGCACCGCCATGGCATAACCGCCGATGACCACCACCACGGAAGCGGCCGCCACCGCATAGGCCGGACCGAAGCCGATCTGCTCGGACAAGGCCAACAGCAACACATAGAACGAGGTCAGCGCCGCGCCGACCAGCAGGTATTGCACCGGGTGTACGCGCAAGTGCTTGAGCACCTCGAACAGGAAGAACGCCACGAAGGTCAGGGTGATGAACAGCAGGCCATATTTCCCCGCGCGTACATTGCGCTGATACACATCGACCGGCTGGAACAGGGCCACGCCGAAGGCGGAGTCGCGCAGCGCGTCACTCACCCGCGCATCGCTCTCGTGCCACAACTGGCCATAGCTGCGGTTGAGATCGAGCATATGCCAGCGCGCGGTGAAACCATGCGCATCCACCTGCCGCTCCAGCGGCAACGCCGCGCCCATGAAACTCGGATCCGGCCACGGCGCATGCATCTTCACGTCCATGGTGCGCGCCAACGGCAGCAGCTGCAGCGACTGGGTGCCGGCAAGGCGGAAGCTGAGTGCGAACTCGATGGGTTGCCCATCCAAGGCATCGAGATCGATGGGTACGGTCACCGTCGGCCACTGGCCCGCCAAGGTCGCCGCCGACGAGGAAAACTGTTGCGGCTTGCCGTTGATCAGCAGTTCCGTCACCTCCTGCAGGCCACGCAGGTCGCTCACCACCAGCCGCAGCTCCGCCTTGTCGCCCTGCGCCGCAGTTTCATCCGCGCGGGAGTACCGGGCGATATCCTCGGCACGAAAGCGCCCGCGCAACTGCACCGTAGAGGCGAACACCGGTGCCTCGTAGATGCCGTAGCGGCGCTTGTCGACCGTCATGGCGACCTCCATCGAGGCGGCATCGGGCAGGATCACCGTCGTGTCCGGCAGCTCCCTGATCCCGTTGGCGCCGCTGTCGATGCGATGGCGCGTCGGCACGGCCAGCACCAGGCCACCGAGCACCTGCTCGCCACCCCAGCCCTGCGCAATCTGGTTGATGGCGGCCTGGCGCATGCCCTGGCGCTCATCCACCAGCGATTGCGCCTTCCACAGCGGCAGCAGCATCAGCAGCGCCAACAGGCCGATGCCAAGCACCTTGGCGGTCCAACCTCGCATCCAGCTTCCCATCGCACGCACTCCTGAAGACAAGAGTCACGATGGAAGCAGCCCCAAGGGCCGGGGCTGGGTCGCGATACGGCCGAACCACGGCGGGTTGATGGCGAAACGACGATCAGCCGGCCGGCGGCTGCCACAGTTCGATGCGCGTGCCTTCGGGGTCCATGATCCAGCCGAAGCGGCCGAACTCGCTTTCATCGACGCGGTCGTCCACGGTGACGCCGGCTTCGCGCAGCTGCGCCAGCAAGCCGTCCAGGTCGTCCACGCGGAAATTGATCATGTAGGGCTGCGTGCTGGGCGCGAAATACGTGGTGTCGGCTGCAAAAGGCGACCACAGCGTCTTGCCCTTGCGGCTTTCGTCTTCGTCGAAAGTCGCGCCACCCCACTTGTGCACCGGCAGCCCCAGATGTTGCGCGTACCACTCGCTCAACGCCTTGGGATCGTGCGATTTGAAGAAGATGCCGCCCAGCCCGATGACTTTTGCCATGTTCCGATCCTCCTCGTTGAGGTTGCTACATAGACGAAGACATCTCGTGCGCAAAAAACCTTTGCACGTCGCCCAACTCGCGCGTGCGCGGCATGGCGGGCAGACTGGCGAGAAACAGACGCCCATACCCTTTGCTGGTGAGCCGTGGATCGCACAATACCAGCACACCCCGGTCACGCACATCGCGGATCAGCCGCCCCGCGCCCTGCTTCAACGCGATCACCGCGCTGGGCACCTGCCAGCCCATGAAGGGATTGATGCCGGCCTGCTCCAGCGCTTCCAGCCGCGCCTGCAGCACCGGGTCGTCCGGCGAGGCGAACGGCAGCTTGTCGATCACCACCACGCTGAGCGCTTCGCCGGCCACGTCCACGCCTTCCCAGAAGCTCGCCGCGCCCAGCAGCACGCCGTGGCCACTGGCGCGGAATTCCTCCAGCAGGCGATGGCGCGGCGCCGAGCCCTGCACGAACAGCGGCCACGGCACGCGCTCGCGCAACAAATCGGCCGCCCGGCGCAACGCCCGGTGCGAGGTGAACAGCAGAAAGGCGCGGCCGTGCGAGGCATGCAGCACCGGCAGCACCGCATCGAGCACCCGGTCGGTATAGTCACGCGCGGCGGGATCGGGCAGGCCCGGGGGCAGATAGCAGAGCGCCTGGGTGGCGTAGTCGAACGGACTGTCCACATGCAGCGTCTGCGGATCGTCCAGCCCCAACTGGCGCGCGAAATGATCGAAGCTGCCCGCCACCGACAAGGTGGCCGAGGTATGGATCCACGCGGCCTGGGTCTGCTCGCGCATCGCACGCAACGGCGCGGCGAGATCCAATGGCGTGGCGTGCAGCGCGAAGCCTCGCGGGAACAGTTCATACCAGCGCACGTCGCGCTCGCTGTTGCGCTCGGCGATGCGATCCAGCCGCTCGCTCAGGTGCGCCGCGCGCTCGTGCGCGTTGGCAAAGCCGCGCGAACGCTCGGCCTGCGAAGCGAGACCGTCGGTGAGTGCCGCCAGCACCTCGCGCAGCTCATGCAACATGCCGGCGATCTTGTCGCTGGCTTCGAGCTGCTGGAACGCCCCCCGCTCGGGCAAAGCATCCATCGCCAGGCGCAGGTTGCGAACGGCGTCCTGCAACGCCTCGACCGGTTCCAGCAACAAACCGATCGCGCCGGTGACGCCATTGCATTCGCTCAGGCTGTCCTGCGCCAGCTCGGTCAGCTGCCGCGCGCTGATGCTCTGGGAAAAGAACTGCCCCGCCAGCTCCGGTATCTGGTGCGCCTCATCCAGGATAAAAGCGTGCGCACCAGGAAGGATCTCGCCGAAGCCTTCCTGCTTGAGCGCCAAGTCGGCAAACAGCAGGTGATGGTTGACCACCACCAGATCCGCCTCCTGCGCTTCGCGACGTGCCTTGATCACATGGCAATCGTCGTAGAACGGGCATTCCACGCCCAGGCAATTCTCCGGCGTGGAGGTGACGCGCGGCCATAGCGGCGACTCCTCCGGCACTTCGGCCAGCTCCATGCGATCCCCGCGCCGCGTGCGCGCCGACCAGGTGCGGATGGCGGCCAGCTGCGAGGCCTGCGCACGATCGAAGGTGGCGCCTTCGCGCACGGTCTGGTCGAGCCGGTACAGGCACAGATAGTTGGCGCGGCCCTTGAGCAGCGCGGTTTTCAGGCGCGCATCCAGCACCGAACGCACGCGCGGAAGATCGCGGAAGTACAACTGGTCCTGCAGCGCCTTGGTGCCGGTGGAGACAATTACTCGTTGACCGGAAAGCAGCGCAGGCACCAGGTAGGCAAAGGTCTTGCCGGTGCCGGTGCCGGCCTCGGCGATCAGCGTCTCGCGCTCGGCGATGGCGTGCTGCACCGCGCGCGCCATCGCCTGCTGGGCGGCGCGCGGGGCGAAATTGGGCAGCTCGCGGGCAAATGGGCCATCCGTGCCCAGCAGCGCGGCAACATCCTCGTCATCGATCATCGTGAAAGTATGGCCGACCTGAGCCGCGCCTGCGAATGCCTTAGACTGCGGGCGGCCCTCCACGGAGCATTGCCATGTCCACGCCCATCATCGGCATTGGTCAGATCGCCGTCACGGTCAGCGATGTCGATGCCGCGCTGGCGTTCTATCGCGACATTCTTGGCTTGAGCTTCCTGTTCCGCCCCGCCCCCAACCTCGCCTTTCTCGACAGCGGCGGCATCCGCCTGATGTTGTCGACACCGCAAGGCGCCGGCACGGTCAGCGGCAATTCCATCCTGTATTTCAAGGTCGCCGACATCGGCGCCACCTTCGAAGCACTGCTGGATCGCGGCGCGGTGGGCGAACGCGAACCCCAGGCCACGGCGGAGCTGTCCGACCACACGCTGTGGCTGGCCTTCCTGCGCGACCCGGACGGCAACCTGGTCGGCTTGATGGAAGAGCGCCGCCGCGCCTGATCGCCCCCCGAAAAACCGGATGCGCGCCAGGCGAACCTGGCGCGCACCACCCTGGCGGCTCCGGTCTCCGCTCTTCCCGTACGGACTGGCTTCGGGGTACCAGTTCGTGCGGGGCCTCCCCGACGGGTGCGGGGAGTCGCCCCTGTAGCTATCCGGCCAAGCCGGCCGCTGAACTACAGCGAGAAGTCATACTGCACCTGGAAGCGTGCATAACGCGGCGTATTGAAGTACTTCGGCAATTTGTAGTGGGTATAGCTGGTCTTGCGACCCGCCGCCGAAATGGTTTCGTACTGTTCGTACACGAAGGTCGGCGCGTCGTTGTCGAACACGTTGATCACCGACAGCTGCATGCTCAGCCCCTTCGCCCACGACGGCTGATACATCACGTTCGGACTGACGGTCCACACCCAGGGCGTGCGTCCCGCCGTACCCTCCGGGCTGATTTGCCCGTTGCAGACGTGAAATGACGAGCCATAGCCGAACCGTGTGCCGAACGTACCGCCGCCACCGCCATAGCAGCTGATCGGGGCGCCGGACTGCGCCAGCAGATTGAGACCCGTCGACCACTCCGGCGTGAACTTGTAAGCGCCGTAAACCTTGAAGCTGTGCCGGCGATCGTTCGGCAGGTAGCCGTTGGCGCCCACCATGATTTCCGGAAAATCGAAATCGGCCGTGGTACCGGTGTCGGCCTGGCCATTGCTCGACTTCACCAAACCCTCGGTGTTGCCGTAGCTTTTCGACCAGGTGTACGAAGCGCTCACGTAGTACTTGTCGGACTGCTTCTTGGCGCTGAGCTCCAGGCCTTGATAGGAGCGCTTGGCACGTGGACCCAGCACATTGCCCGGAATCGTCACGTCGAACGTTTTGGGGCTGCCGTCCAACGTGGTGGTCAAGGCCAGCGCGCTACCGGGGTTGTAGATCCAGCAACCGCCCATGCCGTCGGGCACCGTCCATTCGTCGTCCCAGGCGCCGCCCACGCCCTGCTTCACGGCCTCGGCATAGAACGGGCGCGAATCGCAGGTGTCGTCGATGCTGGTGCGCAGCTTGCGATACGTCGCCTTGACGCCAACCGTCCAGTTGTCGAGGAAGCTGATATCGCTGCGCAGGCTCTTCTGGACGCCCAGGATGTACTCATCCTGCACATACGGCTTCAGATCCTTGGATGCCACCGCCTTCGGATTCGGCGTGCTGCCGTCCTCGCCGTTGATAACGTAGTGTCCCTGGCTGCCCTTTTCGCCCACCAATACCGGCGAGCCGTCGGGATTGATGGCGGAATACAAACTGTCGTCCTCGGTATAGAGCGAGGCCGTCGCGGCACGCAGGGCGACGTTGGCGGCCATCGGCAACGAGTAGCGGCCGGCGCTGCCGGAAACCTTGAACGACGCGTCGCCCATCACATCCCACGAAAAGCCCAGGCGCGGCTGCCAGATGTTGTTCTGCTTGACGAAGGTTTCACCGCCACCGTTCTTGTTGTTGAAACCGTCGTTGCGAATGCCGCCATAGAGCATCCACCTGTCGGTGACTTGCCAGTGGTCTTCCAGATACCAGGACTGTTGATCGACATCGATGTGGCCACCGGTACGGAAGTTATAGATAAACACCATGCCCGGCGCTTTCGCAGTGGGTTTGGAGTAGTAATAGTTATAGGCACCGCCCGAGTACGAAGTGCCGGCATCGGATGACCACTTCTCGTCCGAGTAGCCGCCGCCGATATCGTGGTCACCGAGCTTCCAATCCAGGTCCACGCGCCATGCCTTGCGCTGGTCCTCGCCACCGTACACGTCGACGCTGCTGGTGATGGCGCAGGTGGCTGGTCCCCACGGCGTGCCGTTGTACGCCGTATAAGCGCAGCCGGATGCTGGTGCGTTGATGTCCCCGGTATAGCGGGTATAGATCCCGGTCGGGCTGACCGTATAGGTGGAATTGTCGCTGTCCATCTTGCCCCACTGGGCGGTCAGCGTCAGATCGTCCGTGAGATAGCCGGTGTACTTGAAGATGTGGGTCTGCCCACCGTACTTCGTGTACAGATTGCCTTTGTATGTGGTCTTGGACGGCACGCCGTCGACGTACGGCGCGTTGTAATAGCTGTAGGTGTTTTTGTCGGTGTTGTTGAAGCCGGTGTATTCGAGGTGATTGCCATCGTTGATATTCCAGTCGACCTTCACCACCCAATACGGGCTCTTGGTCGTGAAATCGTAGGCAGTGGACGCCGTATTGGAATTGCTCAGGCTGGTGGTCGATGAGGCGCCATAGGTGGCGCCGGTCGATCGGGTGAATTCGCCCAGGGCAAAGAGAAACAGCTTGTCCTTGATGAGCGGACCGCCGATCCAGGTGTCGTAGGTATTGCTGTTGCTGCGGTTCTTGTCGTAATTGCGGAACGTGGTGCCATTGCTGCGCGTGACATTCGGCGGTGTCTCGCGCGCCCAGTTCGGGGCCGTGGTCCAGCTCACACCACCCTTCCACTCATTGGTGCCGCGCTTGATGTTTACCGAGGTGACGCCGCCCGTGGAAAAACCGTATTGCGCACCGTAGCCACCCGATTGCACATCGAGCTGGTCGATGGCCTGGAACGGCACCTGGCCATACGACAGGTTGTTGTAGAGATTAGTGACGTTGAAGCCGTTGACGTAGTAGCTGTTCTCGGCCACCGACGAACCACCAAACGACGGCAGGTTGCCGAACACCGCGTTGCCCTTCACCACGCCCGGCGCCAACAAGGCCACGCTGACGATATCGCGCGGCACCGGCAGTGAATTCAGCTGCGTGGCGGAAAAGGTGGTGCGGGTTTCCACCGTGCTGACATCGATGGCCGGCATCGTATTGGCGGTCACCGTGATGCCGGACAAGTTGGTCGCCTGGGCGGCGCTGGCCGTAAGGTCGACCTGGACGGTCTGGCCCGCCACCACGACCACCTGGCTGCCGCTGACCACCTTGTCGTTGTGGAGCAGTTGCACCTCATACCGGCCACTGGGCAGCGATGGCACGCGAAACTTACCGTCAGTCGCCAGATTGATCGAACGGGAAAGGCCAGAGTCCAGATTTTTGATGACCACCACGCCGCCAGCCGCATAGGCTGCGGTACCCGCAATATCACCCGCCGTGCTTTGAGCCAGCGTGGCGCCACTGGCCAAGCCCAAGGCGATGGCCAGTACCAGCCGGTGCAGGCGATAGGTGGAAGATCCATTGCGCGAATTCATTTCGAGTGTTCTCCCCTCGAGAGCCTGGCGCCGTGCCGGAGCCCCGATGCGGGCGCCCTGGACTGGGCCGTGCGTCCCAAATGACCGTGGCGATCCGAGGCGATGCCGCCTGGTGATCGACGGACCGGCGCGCCCTCCGCACCGAAATGCAGTGCCCGTTGCGCTGCGGGGTGAAAACAATCAAAACCTTGCAAGCAAGTCAAACTTGTCTTTTTGACCATGCCAACTCACAAGAATGGCTTGGCATTGGGCTTTACGAACGCAAGGTTTAACTTGCCCATCAATAAAACTACCAACCCTTACGCCGGTTTCGCGGAGCGCTTACAGGAAGCCTGCGATGCGGCGGACATTCCCGAAGGCCGGGCGCGGAGCAACGCGCTCGCATCGCGCTTTGGCGTATCCACCGAAGCGGTACGCCAATGGCTGCACGGACGGGCCGTGCCCGAGGTATCCCGCCTGCTGGAGCTGGCCGAGGAACTGGAATGCAGCCTGGATTGGTTGCTGCTGGGACGATTGCCATCCAGCGGCCAGGTGCGTGAACCCGGCGGTGCCTACAAGACGCTTTCCGCACAGGAGCGCGCCGTGGTGAGCGCGATGCGCAAACTCAATGCCCGTCGCCGCGGCGGGCTGGTGCAGCTGCTGTCGGATATCTGACGACTCGACGCTAGCCGGCTCTGTTTGGACCGAGCCGGCGCACGGCCAGAGGCACGGGGAACGCTCAGTACCGCTGCAAGCCTTCCACGTGGCACTGCTGTACCCACTTGGCGGCACTGACCGCACCGCTCTCGTCGCCCGCGTGCTGGCGCAGCTCGGCGATGGTCTGCCAGTTGCGCGCGCACAACGGCCCCAGCTTCGGACCCAGCTCCCACGAACGATGCGCGAGCTTTTCGGCGCTGGCGTAATCCTTCAGATGGATGGCCAGTTCGGCGCGGTCCTGCAGCAGGTCCGGCGAATCGGGGCTGAGCTTGAGGGCCTGGTCGAGCTTGGTCGCGGCGGCATCGTACTGGCCGGTGCGGATGTCGCCATCGGCGGCGTCCTGCAGCGCGGCCACGCCCGGGTCGCGCAGCGGGTTCACGTCGATGGCGGATTTTTCCTTGTCGCCGGCCGCGCGGATGGACGCGAGCATCTGGTCGTCGGAACGCGTGGGACGGGTGGCTTGCGGCGACGGGGCGCTGGGCTGGTTGCACGCGGCCAGCAGCACGCTCAACGCCACGGGAACGGCAGAAAGACGAAGGGTACGACGCAACATGATCAATCTCGGGTTGGTGCGGTGGAAGCCGGCGCCGGGGTCTGCTCACCGCCGCCGAAAAGGTTGCCGACGTGCTGCCAGAAGCAGCCCTCGGCATCTGGCGACAGTGTACCGGCGACCACCGGCAATTGACGCGCTCCCTCGCAGCCCTCCTCCGAACGCTTGCCGTCGGACGTGTTGATCCAGGCCATTTCCAGGCCCTCGCCGGGGGCCGCCGACAACGGCCGCGTGGGCAGCTTGCGGAACAGTTCCTGCCAGGCGCGCAGGCTGCCGGTGGCGCCATACAGGCCGCTGGGCTTGTTGTCGTCGCGGCCCATCCAGAACACCGCCAGGTGGTCGCCGGTAAAGCCGGCGAACCAGCTGTCGCGCATGTCGTTGCTGGTGCCGGTCTTGCCGGCGGCATTGAGGTAGGCCAGGCCGGAGCTGCCGATCGATGCCGCCGTGCCCGAGCGCGCCACCTGCTGCATGGCCCAGGTCACCAGGCGCACGGCCGGCTGGTATTCGCCCGGACCCATCTTCACTTCATAGCGCTTGATGGTCTGGCCTTTCTCGTCGACCACGCCGCGCACCGCCACCAGCGGCAAGGCATGGCCATCGGCGGCGATGTACTGGTAGAGCTGGGTGGCCTGCAGCGGCGACATGTCCAGCGCGCCGATCAGCAGCGACGGACTGGGATTGACGTCGGTGAGCCCGAACGATTCGAGGAAGGCCTTGATGCGCGCCAGCCCCACGTTCATGCCCAGGTTGATGGTCGCCAGGTTCCACGAATGCACCAGCCCGTCGATCATCGGCACTTCGCCGTGGGAATCGCCCTCGTCGTTCTTGGGCGTCCAGTAGCTGCCGTCGGGCTGGCGCATGCTGATCGGCGAGTCGTCGACCGGGCTGCCGAGGTTCCAGCGCTGCGGATTGGCCAGCGCGACCAGGTACACCAGCGGCTTCACCAGCGAGCCGATCGGGCGACGTGCATCCAGTGCGCGATTGAAGCCCTGGTCGCCCGGCTCCTTGCTGCCGACGATGGCGAGCACGGCGCCGGTCTGCGCTTCGGTCACCACCGCCGCGGCCTGCGCCGCGTCGCCGCGCTTGCCCAGGCTGCCGGTGGTGGCGGTGATGGCCTGCTCCGCATACAGCTGCGCAGCAGGGTCCAGCGTGGTGAAGACGCTGAGGTTGCCCTGGGAAAGCGTGTCGTCGTCGAAATCACTGGTGATCTGCGCGCGCACCAGCTGCATGAAGGCGGGGAAACGGTTATGCGGCAATTGCCCGTTGCTGACGATGCCCAGCGGAGTCGCCTTGTAGGCGGCGGCCTGGTCGGCATTGAGCAGGCCGGTTTCCACGAACTGGTCCAGCACCAGGTTGCGGCGCGACAGCGCGCGGTCGGGATAGCGGCGCGGGTCGTAGTAGCTCGGCCCCTTCACCATGCCGATCAGCAAGGCCATTTCCTGCGGCTTGAGGTCTTCCATGCGGCGGCCGAAGTAGAACTCCGACGCCGCGGCAAAACCGTGCACGGCCTGGCTGCCCTGCTGGCCGAGGAACACCTCGTTGACATAGGCCTCGAGGATGCGGCTCTTGTCGTAGTGCGCCTCGATCAGGATCGACATCAGCGCTTCGTTGAACTTGCGCGAGAAATTCTGCTCGCGATCGAGGAACAGGTTGCGCACCAGCTGCTGGGTCAGCGTGGAGCCGCCCTGCACCGTGTGGCCCGCGCGCAGGTTGGCGAACGAGGCGCGCAGGATGGCGGTGAGGTCGATGCCGAAGTGATGCTTGAAGTCGCGGTCCTCCACCGCCTGCAACCCGGCCAGCAGCAGCGGCGGCACGTCGGGCAGGCGCACGATGCGGCGTTCCTCCTGCTGCGCGCCGTACAGCGTGGCGATGCGGGCCGGGTCCAGATGCGCCAGCTCGACCGGCTTGCCGCTGGCGGCATCCTTCACGCTGGCCACCTGCCCCTTGCCCAGCGCCACGCGGATGCGCTTGGGCAACTCGCCGCCATCGGGCCCGGCATAGCCGCGCGAGGCGATGGTGTAGGTGCTGCCGTCCTTCAGCCAGGTGCCGGCCACCTGGCCATGGCCGTCATTGCTGTAGCCGGCGAAGGTCAGCTCCAGCTCCAGCGCGGCGGGTGTCATCGGCGTGCCGGCGGCCAGCGGCAGCGGGCGCGCATAGACGCGGGTGGGCACCGCGAAAACGAGGTCGTTGAACCGATCCTGCACGCGCTTGTTCAGCACCAGCGTGTAGGGCAACACGAAGCCGAACAGCAGACCCATGCAGATCCAGAACGGTATGCGCACCCAGGGCCACGCGGCGGCGGCAAACGAACGGAGACGGGTCAAGAAGGCCAAGGAGAGAGAATCCTGAACAGGAAGGCTGGGCGATCATAGGCCCTGCCGCCCGGCGGGCATCTGAACGCAGGCCGCGGTTTATGGCGCCGGAAGGGCTGCGTCGTGGCGGCCTCAGGGTCCGCCGGACGGCAGCCAGCAGGCCGCGTCGGGACGGAACGGGCGGGGCGAGATGCCAAGCAGGCGCTGCAACTCGCGGTTGTCGGCGATCAGGTCGGCCTCCAGCCGGGTCAGCGGGCCGCGCAGGCGCGGCACCGCATGGCGTCCCGCGCGCAGCAGCCAGGCCGGCAGCGGTACCGGCAAGGTCGTCACCGGCAGGCTTTGTTGCACCCGGGCAAACATCTCGCCCGCCGTCAGCCGTTCGCCACCGCCCAGCGGCAGCACGCGACCGGCTGCCTCGGCATGATCGAGCGCGGCCACCACCGCGGCGGCGATGTCGTCCGCATGCACCGGCTGGCGCAGGCCGCGACCGGCCGGCAAGGGAAAGACGCGCAGGCGCATCGCACGGTGGGCGATCGGCGTAAGGCTCTTGTCCAGGCCGGCGCCATAGATGAGCGTGGGCCGGAACACTGTCCACAAGGCGCCAAGACGCTCGCTCGCCGCGGCCAACGCCGCCTCGCCGTCACGCAGGGTCTGCGAGATAACGCGCTCGGCGGGCACGTCCGAGGCCTGCTTGGATTCGGCGCTCATCGAACTGGTCGCGATGATGCGCGTCGCTGGCGCCAGCGCGGCCGTGGCCAGCCACTGGGCGAACGGCAGCAGCGGCCCGAAGCTGATCACCGCCGATGGCCGTTCGCGCAGCGGGATCTCGCCCGGCAGCCGGCCCTGCAGCCAGGTGACGCCGGGGACGTCGGCATGTGCCCGCCGGCTCAATGCCAGCACCTGCTCGCCGCGCGCGTGCAGGCGCGGCAGCAGGAATCGGCCAATCTGGCTGCTGGCCCCAAATACCAGGATCGTCACGGGTAAAGCCTCAGGAACCGGCCTGCAGGCGCGCGGTCAGCGCGGCCAGCCGCGGGTTGCCCGGCGCCAGCTTGCGCGCACTGTCCAAGGATTGGGCCGCACCAGCACGGTCGCCGCTCTGCAGCTGTTGTTCGGCCTGATCCATCCAGGCGCCGGCCAGGCGCTGGCGCAGCTGGCTCTGCCCGGCGTCGCCCGGCGAGAGATCGCCCAGGTCCGCCAGGCGATCGCTGGCCACGCCCAGGTTGCCGTTGGCCAGCGCCTGGTTGAACTGGCCGATGGCGAGGTTGGACAAAGTTTCCAGGCCATGGCGGGCTGCTTCGTTGTTGCCGTCCATGGCCAGCGCCTGCCGGTAGAGGTCATAGGCGCTTTCGCCGGGCGGCAGCATGATCTTGCCCGCGCGGGCGGCGGCGTCCGCGTGCTGGATGATGCGGGCGAGCTCGGCGCTTTGCTGCGGCGTGAGCAGCGGATGCTGCAGCGAATCGTCGCTGTCCGCCGCGATGTCGCCGGCGACCTGGGCCGCCGCGGTCTTGCGCGCATCGCCCATGCGGGCGCGCGCCGCGGCCAGCTCGGCCGAGCGCGGCGCCAGTTCGGCGGCCTGGTCGAGCAGCTTGCGGGCCTGGGCGGTATCGCCACCGTCCAGCGCCGCATCGGCCTGCACGATCAGCGCCTGCGCCACCTGGCCAAGACCCGCCTTGGCATCAGCGTTGTCGGGATCGAGCGCCAGCGCGGCCTTGAAGTGGGCCAGCGCCGTATCGTCGCCGGCACCGGCGATGCGGCCGGCGCGCAGGGCGTCCTGGCCTTGCTTGAGGGCGTCGGCGAGGGCGCCGTTGTCCTGCTGGTCCACCTGCACCAGCGCGGCGCGCAGTGCCGGCAGCTCACCGTAGTTGGGCAGCAGCGCGGCGAGCTTGTCGACCAGCGCCGACGCGGTGGCGCGGTCGCCCGCGTCCAGCGCCTTGTGTGCCTGGCCGGCCAGCGCGTCGCCCACCTTGTCCAGGCCATGGGCGGCCACGGCGTTGCCAGGGTCGGCCGCAAGCACGCGCCGATACAGGGCACCGGCGCCGTCGTCGCCATCGAACTTGCCGGCGTCGAAGGCCTGCTGGGCCTGTTCGATCAGCCGCTCGGTTTCCACCGAGCCATTGCGGGCACTGGCCAATGCCTGGGTAAGCCGATCGACATCGGCGCCGCCGCCGAGCAGCTCGCGCGCAGTGGCCAGCGCCTGGTCGGCCTCGTCCAGCTTGCCGGCCTGCAGGGCGGCGTCGGCACGCGCCACTTCGGCCATGCCGACCTTGCGCAGGCCATCGCGGGCGCGGTCGTTGTCCGGCTGCAAGGCGCGCGCCGCTTCGAACAGTTCGCGCGCGCTGGTGCCATCGTTGCCGTCGAGGTGGCCTTGCTGCAGCGCCGTTTCGGCGCGGCCGAGCACCCCGTCCAGCTCGGTGCTGGGCACCAGCCCGCGCAGCTTGTCCTGTTCCATCCAGAGCGTGGTGCCGGCACCGATCACGATCAGCAGCACCAGCGGGATCAACCAGCCACGGCGACGCTGGCGCGGCGCGGGGCGCGGCGGCGCCTTGCGGCGCTGGTCCGGCTGCAGGGTGAGCTGCGGCAGGCCGTCGTCACGCCTGGCCCCCGTCGGCGCCGGCGCATCCAGATGGTCGAGATCGCCCAGGGTGGGTTCGGTGCGGCCCGGTGACCCGTGGTCGTGCTGGTCTTTGCGTCCGTTCATGGGCTCAGGAAGATGGGGGATGGAACCACCGCAGCTTAGCATTGCACCGCGTCATCACCCGTCCTCCAACGCACGGTGTTCAGCCGGCGCTGACGCGGCGGGCATCGACCACGTTGGGCAGCGCCACCAGCCGCGCCAGCAATCCGGACAATTGCTCGAAATCGCGGACACGCAAGGTGAAACGCATCTCCACTTCGCCGGTGTGGGCGAACAGCCGGCTGGACGAGGCCACGATGTTGATGCCCTCGTTGCTGATCAGGCCGGTGACGTCTTTCTGCAAGCCCTTGCGGTCGTAGCCGCGCAGCTCGATCTCCACTTCGTAGGCCTGGACCGAGGCCTTGCCCCACTCCATGTCGATCACGCGGTCGGGATCGCGCCGCGCCAGCCGGGCCAGGCTGACGCAGTCGGCCCGGTGCACCGAGACGCCGCGCCCACGGGTCACGAAGCCGCGCACCGGATCGCCCGGCAGCGGCTGGCAGCAGCGCGCCAGCGTGGTGAGCAGGTTGCCCACGCCTTCGATGCTGAGGGCGCTGTGATCGCGCGGCAGCTGGCGGGCGGCGGCGGGCGGCGGCGTCTCCACCGGGGGCGCCGCCGCCTCCTGCAGCACGCGCGCGATCTGGCCGGGGGCCACTTCGCCAAGCGCCAGCGCCACCAGCAGATCGTCGTGCGTCTTCAGATGGAAGTGCGCGGGCAGCTTGGCCACGTCCGCCGCCGGCAGCGCAAGCCGCCTGAGTTCTTTTTCGAACATCGCGCGGCCGGCCGCCAGGTTGGCGTCGTGGGCGATGCGGCGGAACCAGGTGCGCACCTTTTCCTTCGCGCGCGAGGTATGCAGGTAGCCGTGATGCGCCGACAGCCAGTCGCGGCTGGGCTCGGCCACCTTCGCGGTGAGCACTTCCACGCGGTCGCCGCTATGCGGCTGGTAGGTGAGCGGCACGATGCGGCCGTTGACCTTGGCGCCACGGCAGCGGTGACCCACTTCGGTGTGCACGTGATAGGCGAAGTCGAGCACGGTGGCACCATGCGGCAGGTCCACCACCTCGCCCTTGGGCGTGAGCACGTAGACGCGGTCTTCCAGCAGTTCGGTGTGCAGCTCGGCGGCCAGGTCGCCCTCGCTGTCCGGGCGCGGTTCGAGCAGGCGGCGCATCCAGGCGATCTTCGCCTCGAACTCGCTGTCGCCGCTGCCGCCTTCCTTGTAGCGCCAGTGCGCGGCCACGCCCAGCTCGTTGATGCGGTGCATCTCGTGCGTGCGGATCTGCACTTCCAGCGTCTTGCCGCGCGGGCCGATCACCGCCGTGTGCAGCGAACGGTAGTCGTTGCCCTTGGGCCGCGCGATGTAATCGTCGAATTCGCCCGGCAGGTGTGGCCACAATGTATGCACCACGCCCAGCGCGCCGTAGCAGTCGGCCACGTTGTCGACCAGCACGCGCACGGCGCGGATGTCGTAGAGATCGGAGAACTCCAGCGCCTTGCGCTGCATCTTCTTCCAGATCGAATAGATGTGCTTGGGCCGCCCCGCCAGTTCGGCGCGGATGCCGGCGGCATCGAGCGCGCGATGCAGTACGTCGAGCGATTCGCGGATGAATTCCTCGCGGTCGCTGCGGCGCTCGTCGAGCAGGTGCGCGATGCGCTTGTAGGTCTCCGGGTGCAGGTAGCGGAAGGCGAGATCTTCCAGCTCCCACTTGAGCTGCCAGATGCCGAGGCGATTGGCCAGCGGCGCGTGGATGTCCTGGGTGAGCCGCGCCAGCAGCTGGCGCGCGGCCTCCGGCAGTGCGCTCGCCGCGCGCATGCGCGCCAGCTGCCGCGCCAGCAGGATGAACACCACGCGCAGGTCGCGGATGATCGCCAGCAGCAGGCGGCGCAGGCCTTCGGCGCCATGGTCCGCACCGTGCTGGGCGTGCAGCGCCCATACGCGCTCGGCCGCCACCTGGCCACCGACCAGGCGCTGCAGCTCGGGCGGCAGGCCCGGCTCCCGCTGGGCCCACAATGCCGGATCGATGCGCGCCACCTCGAACCACAGCGCCGCCGCCTGGGTCTGCGCGTCGCAGCCGAGCATGGCCAGCAGGTCGAGCACATCGACGCATTCGGCCTGGTTCACCGGATGCGAGGCGCACGCCTCCAGCGCCTCCCCCAGCACGGGCGGCACCTGGCCGGCGCGATGTTGCCATTCGGCCAGACCGGAACTGGGTTGGGTGACGGCTTGGACCATGTGGCCATTCTAGTGCAGCCCGGCCCGTTCGCCTGCTTCGCGCATGAACCGGCGGTTCATGCCGTGTATGCTGCGCCGGCGACGTTTCTTCCCTTTGTCCGAGAGGATTGCCCCATGCGTCTGGTCCGTCTGTTGCCGTTGCTGATGAGTGTCGCCCTTGCTGTTCCCATGGCTGCCCTGGCCACCGACCAGTACGTGCCGCTGCAACAGCGCATGTCCCCCGAAGAGTTCAGGGCCGCCGGCCTGGACAAGCTTTCGCCGGATGAGCTGAAGAACCTCGACAACTGGCTGAGCGGGCACGCCAAGGTCACCACCAAGGTGATCGATACCGAAGGCAATCCAGTGTTCTACCCCAGCAAGGAAAAAGCCGGCCCGATCCAGGCCCGCGTGCAGGGCGAATTTGCCGGTTTCAACGGCCACGGCGAGTTCACCCTGGACAATGGCCAGGTGTGGAAGCAGGCTGACAGTACCCGAATCTCGTGCATGAGCAGCACCAATCCGAAGGTGACCATCCGTCGCTCGCTGATGGGTAACTGGATGGCAGCCGTGGACGGTTGCAACGACACCACCAGCGTGGTGCGCATCAAATAAGAGGCCATTTCTGGTAGGCGCGCACCGGGTGCGCTCCTACCGTAGAACCTCAAGCGCGCGGGTAAGCCGCTTGGCGGAAACCGGCTCGGCCGTCTTCAATTCCTGCGCGAACAGCGACACGCGCCATTCCTCGATCAGCCAGCGCAGTTCTTCCAGCGCTTCGCTGCCGGCGGCGCGATGCTTCAGGTACTCGCGCCAGAACGGCAGCACCTGCAGCAGGCGCTGCTGGTCCTTGGCCGGGTCCTGGCGCAAACGTTCCGCGCGCAGCCGCATCGCCTTGAGGTAGCGCGGATAGTGCGCCAGCCGCGAGGTCGGCAGCTCGCGCAGGAAACCCGGCGTGAGCAGCGCATCGAGTTGTTCGCGCAGGTCGTCGTAGCTGGCCCGCGCAAAGCCCATCAGCGGCGGCTGCAGCCAGGGCTTGAGCTCGGCCTGCGCCTCGATGATCGGCTCGGCCAGTTTCAGCCGCTCCACCGCCGCCGCGAACAGTTCACGCGCGGCCTGGGCATGCAACGCCTCGAAGGCGCCGGCCGTACGCACATCGAGGGCATGGCGTTGCAGCAGATCGCTGAAACCGCCTTCCACCAGATCCTCGCGCAGTCCATCGACGCCGCCGAGCGGCGCGTACTTGAGTGCCAGCGGATGGCCCACCGGCAAACGCCGGCGTGCCTGTTTCATGTCGCTGGCCAGCGCGTTGCGCAGCAGGCGCACGACGCCTTGCCGGTGTGCTTCGCGCGCTTCGTCGCTGCGCTCGAACACACGCAAGGCCACCGTCTCGCCCAGATCGACCAGCGCCGGATACGCCATCAGGCCGCCGCTCGAACGCACCTGCGTGGGGATTTCCTCGAAATCCCAGCTGGCGATGTCCTCGCGGGTCAGCTCGACATCGGTCTTGCGCGAGAACGCCTCGCGCGCCTGTCCTTCCCAGTGCGCCCGCAGGGCGGCGAGATCGCGCCCGGATGCCAAGGTCTTGCCGTTCTCGTCGTGCAGGCGATAACGCATGCGGAAATGCGCGGGCAACTCTACCGCGTCGAATTCCGCGGCCGACACGTCGACACCCGTGGCCCGCTTGAGGAACGCGGCGAGCGCCTTGGCCAGCGGCTCGTCGCGCGGCGCCTCGGCTTCCACGAAGGCGCGGGCGAAATCCGGCGCGGGCACGAAGTTGCGCCGCAGCGCCTTGGGCAGGCCACGGATCAGCTCGGCCACCTTTTCGGCCAGCAGGCCAGGCACCAGCCATTCGCAGCGCGCCGCCGGCAAGGCGTTCAACATGGCCAGCGGCAGGTGCAGGGTGACGCCGTCGGCATCGTCGCCCGGCACGAAACGGTATTCCAGGCGGTACTTCTGCGGCGTCACCTCCAGTGACGCCGGGAAAGCCCTCGGGTCGAGCCCCGCCCCGCCGCTCATCACATCGTCCAGCGACCAGCGCAAGGCGGCCTGCTCGGCTGGGCGCGCCTTGCGATACCACGCGTCGAGCGCCCGACTGTCGGCGATGTCCTGGGGCAGCTTGCCTTCGAAGAAGCCGACCAGCTCGTCCTCGTGGCGCAACAACCCCTCGCGGCGCTGCTTGGCTTCGATGCCGAGCGCGTCCTCCAGCACGCGCTGGTTGGCTCGGATGAAATCGGCGCGCGCATCGATATCGCAACGCACCAGCGCTTCGCGCAGGAATATCTCATGCGCCAGGGCCGGGTCCTGCTGCTGGAACGTGACCGGCCGGCGCTCGACCAGGGTCAGCCCGAACAGGCTGACCTGCTCGTACGCCACCACATGCCCGCGCTTGCGCGACCAGTGCGGATCGCGGCAGGAGGAACGCAGCAGATGCGCCGCCTGCTGCTCGATCCACAGCGGCTCCACGCGGGCACACGCCATGCCCCACACGCGTCCGCCGACGTCGAGGATCTGCGCGGCGAAGATCCAGTTCGGCGGCACCTTCGACAAGGCCGAGCCGGGAAACACCTGGAAGCGGCGCTCGCGCGTGCTGCGATAGACGCCCTTCTCGTCCTTGTGGCCCACCTGGGTGGGCAAGCCGGCGAGCAGGCTGCGATGGATGGCTTCGTAGTGGCGAGCGGCTTCGTCATCCTGACTCTCCCCTCCCTTTGGGCGCACGGCGGCCACCTTTGCCTTTGCCGCACCTCGCGAGGCCGGCCGCTCGTCCCGGCCTTCTCCGCGCAGGGGAGAAGGCGTCGCCGCTTCCAGGCTCCAGCCCAGCTCCTGCACCACCAGCAACAGCTGCCGATGCAGCTCGCGCCACTCGCGCATGCGCATGAAGCTGAGGAAATGCCGCGTGCACCAGTCGCGCAGCTTCGATTGCGTCAGTTCTTCATGCGCCTTGCCGTATTCGCGCCACAGATTGAGCACGCCCACGAAGTCGGACTTGGGATCGGCAAACGCCGCATGCGCGGCATCGGCTTGCTGGCGTGCGTCGGCGGGGCGCTCGCGCGGGTCCTGGATGCTGAGGAAGGACACGATGGTGAGCAGGTCGCGCAGGCTGTGCAGCTTTTCCGCTTCCACCAGCATGCGCGCCAGCTGCACATCGATGGGCAGCTTGGCGACGGTGCGGCCGATGGGCGTCAGCCGGCGCGCATCGTCGATCGCCGATATCTCGGCCAGACGGCGGTAGCCATCGGCCACCACGCGCGGGTCGGGCGCTTCGAGGAACGGAAACTGATCCACCTCGCCCAACTGCAACGCGAGCATGCGCAGGATCACGTTGGCCAGCGACGAGCGCAGCAGTTCCGGATCGGTAAATGCCGCGCGGCTCGCATAATCGGCCTCGTCGTAGAGGCGATAGCAGGTGCCGGGACCCACGCGGCCGCAACGCCCCTTGCGCTGGTCGGCGGCGGCGCGCGAAATCGGCTCCACGTGCAGGCGTTCGAGCTGGCTGCGCTGGCTGTAGCGCTTCACGCGCGCCTGCCCGGTGTCAATGACGTAGCGGATGCGCGGCACCGTCAGCGAGGTTTCGGCCACGTTGGTGGCCAGTACCACGCGACGCTTGGTGCCCGGCTTGAACACGCGATCCTGGTCGCCGGCGGAAAGCCGCGCATACAGCGGCAACACTTCCGTCTCGCGATACTGGCGGCGCGACAGCAGCAGGTGCGCGTCGCGGATCTCGCGCTCGCCCGGCAGGAAGATCAGCACATCGCCGCGCGGGTCGTCATGGGTGATCTCATCCAGCACGGCGGCCACATGGTCGGCACTGCCCTGCTGCAGGTCGCCTGCCCGCTGGCCACGCCTCGCGGCCACGTCGTCCACGGAACGCCAGCGCACCTCCACCGGATACGTGCGCCCTTCCACCGAGACGATGGGCGCCCCGTCGAAATGCTCGGCAAAGCGCGCCGTGTCGATGGTGGCCGAGGTGACGATGATCTTCAGCGTGGGCCGCTTGGCCGCCAGCCGCTTCAGATAGCCCAGCAGGAAATCGATATTGAGGCTGCGCTCGTGCGCTTCGTCGATGATGATGGTGTCGTAGGCGCTCAGCCAGGGATCGCCCTGCGTCTCGGCCAGCAGGATGCCGTCGGTCATGAACTTGACCAGGCTGCGTTCGGATACCTGGTCGTTGAAGCGCACCTGGAAACCGACCTGGTCGCCCAGCTGGGTGCCCAGTTCCTCGGCCACGCGGCGCGCCACCGAACGCGCCGCCAGCCGGCGCGGCTGGGTACAGCCGATCATGCCGGCCTCGCCCCGCCCCGCGGCCAGGCACAGCTTGGGCAGCTGGGTGGTCTTGCCCGAGCCGGTCTCGCCGGCGATCACCACCACCTGATGCTTGCGGATCAGTTCGACGATCTCGTCGGCACGGGCGGTGATGGGCAGCGATTCGTCCAGCCGGATCGCCGGCTTGGCCTCGACGCGGGCCCGGCGCCTGGCGGCGGAGGCCTCGATATCGGCCCCCAGCGCGGCCAGCTTCTTCTCGTCGAAGCGACGCGTCAGCTCGCGCCAACGGCCCAGCAGGCGGCCGAAGTCGCGGCTGGACACGGTATCGAGTGCCTGGCGCAGCGGACGCAGGCGTGCGTCTGGCGCGGAGGCGGCGTTGGCGGCGGCATGGGTCATCGGACCGCACATGATAACTGCTGGCCCGCCATACAAGCGCCCGGAGGTTCGACGACACCGGCGCCGCGGCATGCCCCGCCGATGGGCGGCCATGGCGTGGCAGTTTGCCGCGAGCCCCTCGAATGACCGGGCCAGCGCCATCAACTGGTTGATAGCGCACGGTCGAGTGCCGGCGATAGCCTCGATCTATCGCCAACATCGGCAGGATTCATTTCCCCGCGATGTAACGGCTGACTAAGCTCGAACCAGCTTCCATCCCACCACTCTCCCAAGGAGCAAGCCATGGCCATTTCCATCGGTATCGCCAAGAAGGACCGGGAACAGATCGGTCAACACCTTTCCAAGCTGCTGGCCGACACCTATTCGCTGTACCTGAAGACCCACAGCTTCCACTGGAACATCACCGGCCCGCACTTCAACAGCCTGCACACCATGTTCGAGACGCAGTACAACGAACTGTGGCTGGCCGCCGACGAGATCGCCGAGCGCATCCGCACGCTGGACGTGTTCGCCCCTGGCTCCTACAGCCAGTTCGGCAAGCTCACCACCATCAAGGAGGAGTCGGGCGTGCCGGACTGGAAGGACATGGTGGGCCAGTTGGTCGAAGGCCACGAAATCGCCGCGCATACCGCGCGCGAGGTCATCAAGGCAGCGGACGCGGCTGGCGACGAAGGCACCGCCGACATCGTCACCGGCCGCCTGAAGGAGCACGAGAAAACCGCCTGGATGCTGCGTTCGCTGCTGAAGTAAGTCACCTTGCCATCGCCCGGCGGCCCTCTCCTAGTCCCATCCACGAGGGGGCCCGCCGGGTTTCCGCTGCACCGTCCTGCCCGGATGACCGGCCACCATCGTCACGGCCCTTGAACATCCCACCGCGAAAACCCCGCGCAAAACCGTATGGCCTGACCTCGGGCTGACCATCTTTCGCTTCTTTTATTGAGCGAAATGCCCTGCATGGTTAAGCTCCTTACGCTTTTCGGCCTCGTGTGAGGCAGCCACGGGGATCGTTTTGAGCGCTACACCAACCACCCACGACAGTCGGCACCCGCTGCTCGCAGCCATCCTGCTCGCCCTGATCGTGGCGGCCATGAATATCGGCCTGTGGTGGTGGAGCAACCTGCCCCACGGCCCCGAGGACTGGAAGGGCCCGATCAGCGGCTTCGCGCTGTCCGCCTTCCAGCGCTACCAGAGCCCGTTCAAGAACGACTTCCCGTCCGAGGAACAGATCGACGGCGACCTGAAGCTGCTCAGCCACTACACCTCGCGCATCCGCACTTATTCGACCCTGCAGAACCCGCAGGTCTATCGCCTGGCCGAGAAGGACGGGATGGACGTACTGGCCGGCGCCTGGATCGACCGCCGCCTGGACAACAATGAAAAGGAAATCGAGGCGCTGATCGCGCAGGCGCGCCGCTATCCCAATGCCGTCACCCGCGTGCTGGTGGGCAACGAGGTGCTGTTCCGCAACGACGTGCCGCCCGAGCAGCTGATGGCCTACGCCGACCGCGTGCGCGCGGCGCTGCACCAGCCGGTATCCATCGCCGAGCCCTTCCACATCTGGGTCAAGTACCCCGAGCTGGCCAACCACGTGGACTTCATCACGGTGCACCTGTTCCCCTACTGGAACGGCATCGCCGCCACGGGCATCCCAAGCAACAAAGATCCTCTCGATGGCTACCCGGCGGTGAAGGACGCGCTGGCGAGCTACGAGGCGCTCAAGAAGATGTTCCCCAACAAGCCGGTGGTGATCGGCGAAATCGGCTGGCCGTCGAACGGTGACCGCTACAAGTACGCCGATCCGTCGGTGTCCAACGAGGCGATCTTCCTGCGCACGTGGTTCAACACGGCCAAGCGCGAGAACATCGACTACTACGTGATGGAGGCGTTCGACCAGCCCTGGAAGGAGAAGCTCTCCGGCCGTACCGAAGCCTATTGGGGCATGTTCAATGCCGACCGCCAGCCGAAATTCCCGTTCACCGGCCCGGTGACCGAGGACACCGGCTGGCCGTGGAAGGCGCTGGCGGCGAGCCTGCTCGCGCTGCTGCCGATGATCTGGTTCGCGCGCCACTACAGCCGCTTCAAGCTGATGGGGCGGTTCTTCTTCTGCGCGCTGATCCAGCTGGCCTGCGGCCTGATCACCTGGTCGGCTACGCTGCCGTTCAATTTCTACCTGAGCTGGATCGACTGGACCATGCTGGTGCTGTTGTTCCCGGCCCAGATCGCGATCCTCGCCATCCTGCTGATCAACGGCTTCGAGTTCACCGAAGTGCTGTGGCGCCGCAACTGGGTGCGCCATGCCGGCCTGCTCACGCCCGATCCGGTGGAGAAGCAGCCGTTCGTGTCGATCCACCTGGCCTGCTACAACGAGCCGCCGGAGATGGTGTTCGTCACGCTCGATTCGCTGGCCAAGCTGCAGTACCAGAACTACGAAGTGCTGGTGATCGACAACAACACCAAGGACCCGGCGATCTGGAAGCCGGTGCAGGATTACTGCGAGAAGCTGGGCAGCAAGTTCCGCTTCTTCCACCTGGAACCGTGGCCGGGCTTCAAGGCCGGCGCGCTGAACTTCGGCCTGAAGGAAACCGATCCGCGCGCCGACGTGGTGGCGGTGATCGACGCCGACTACGAAGTGCGCGAAGACTGGCTGTCCTCGCTGACCGGCTACTTCCACGACCCGAAGGTGGCCGTGGTGCAGTGCCCGCAGGCGCACCGCGACTTCGAGCACAACCGCTTCCGCCGCATGACCGCGTGGGAGTACGACGGCTTCTTCCGCATCGGCATGCACCATCGCAACGAGCGCAACGCCATCATCCAGCACGGCACCATGACCATGGTGCGCCGCTCTGCGCTGGAAGGCACCGGCGGCTGGTCGGAATGGACCATCTGCGAGGACGCCGAGCTGGGCCTGCGCCTGATGCACGCCGGCTATGAGCTGGTCTATGTCGACGAGCTGATGGGCAAGGGCCTCACCCCGGCGGACTTCAAGGCGTACAAGAGCCAGCGCTACCGCTGGGCCTTCGGCGCCATGCAGATCCTCAAGGGCCGCTGGGACTGGATGACCAAGAAGGGCCCGCTCTCGGGCGGACAGCGCTTCCACTTCCTCACCGGCTGGTTCAGCTGGTTCGCCGATGCGCTGCACCTGATCTTCACCATGATGGCGATCTTCTGGACCGCCGGCATGGTGGCCTTCCCCACCTTGTTCAGCCTGCCCATGCAGCTGTTCCTGATCCCGGTGATCGGCTTCTTCTTCGCCAAGGCCATCTTCGGCATCGTGCTGTACCGCGCCCGCGTCCCCTGCGGCTGGTACGACACCTTGATGGCCTCGCTGGCCAGCATGGGCCTGTCGCACGCCATCGCGCGCGGCATCCTGCATGGTCTTACCCGCGAGAAGACCTCGTTCGTGGTGACCGCCAAGAGCCGACGCCTGGGCGGCAGCAACTTCGCCGCCTTCGCGCCGGTGCGCGAGGAACTGCTGATGGCGGTCGCCCTGCTGTGCTGCGTCATCGGCATGGGCCTGCGCTTTGGCACGCACTATGTCGAAGGCACGCTGTGGATGTTCATCCTGGCGGCGCAGTCGATTCCGTACGTGTCGGCCGTGGTCGGCGCATGGATCGCGCACAAGGCCGGCGACAAGGCAGGCTGATGCACACCGGTTCCGCCAGGTGCCATTCATCGGCACCCGGCGATTGATGGGCTAAGCTTGGACCCCGCGTGTTGCCCATGCGCGCACGCTGCCACTTCCAGGACGGAACAGGATCGCATGCGCCGACTTCGACGCCTGACGCTGCTGCCGCTATTGCTGGCCCCGCTGCTTGCGCATGCGGGCGTACAGCTGGTGGTCGATGGCGTGGACGATCCGCTGAAACTGGCGGTCAGCTCGGGCGTGGATATCTCGCAGTACGCCAACCGCGACGTCACCGAAGCGCAGGTCAAGCGCCTCTACGGCCTGGCGATCGACCAGGCCAAGAGCGCGCTGGAGCCGTACGGCTATTACGAGGCGAGCGTGCAGGGTCAGCTGGACCCGGTCGGCGGCAACTGGCGCGTTACGCTGCACGTCACCCCCGGCACGCCGGTGAAGATCACCGCGGTGGACCTGCAACTCGATGCCACGGCAGCGGCGATCCCCGCCATCCGTCGTGCCCAGCGCGCGATCGAAAATCTGAAGGGGGAGACGCTCGACCACGGCGTGTACGATGCCGACCGCGACGCGTTGAGCGGCGCGCTCACCGCCAACGGCTTTCTCGATGCGCGGCTGGTCACCCACCGGGTGGAGGTGAACCGTGGCGAACGCAGCGCGGTCATCCACCTGGCCTGGCAGGCCGGCCCGCGCTACCGCTTCGGCCAGGTGCATTTCGAGGGCTCGCAGTTCCGCCCCGGCTTTCTGCAGCGCTATGTGCCGTTCAAGGCCGGCGACTACTTCGTGCAGGACAAGCTGCTGCAGTTGCAGCAGGCCTTGAACGGCGCCGACTACTTCGCCGTGGTCAACGTGCAGCCCGACGTGGACGACAAGAAAAACGGCGTGGTCGACGTCAAGGTGGAACTGGTGCCGGCCAAGCGCACCGTCTACACCGGCGGCCCGTTCTTCGGCACCGATACCGGCTTCGGCGTGCGGCTGGGCAGCGAGCGGCGCTGGGTGAACAGCCGCGGCCACAAGTGGAAGAACGAGCTGGTGCTGGCGCAGAACCTCAAGACCCTGTCCACGCTCTACTCCGTGCCCATGCCCGGCCCCAACCAGCGCAGCTTCAACTACGGCGCCACCTACCGCGACTCCGACACCGATACCTCGCATTCGAAGACGCTGGAAGTCGTCGCCAACGAGACGCGCCAGTGGTACGGCTGGGTGCGCACCATCGGACTCCACGCGCTGGATGGCACCTTCACCGTGGGCCAGCGGAACGGCGAATCGGACAACGCGCCGGGCGTGGACCACGGCCGCAGCAACCTGTTCTATCCGGAGATTTCGCTGTCGCGCAAATCCGGCGACAACCCGATCTTCGTGCGCAATGGCTGGTCGCTGACGCTTGCCGCGCGCAGCACGCTGGGCCCGTTCCTGTCGACCACCAGCTTCAGCCAGGTGACGGCGGACGCCAAATGGATCAAATCGTTCTGGGACAACAACCGCCTGATCCTGCGCGGCTCGGCCGGCATGACCTGGACCGACGACTTTGCCGACCTGCCACCGCAGTTGCGCTTCTTCGCCGGTGGCGACCGCTCGGTGCGCGGCTACGGTTACCAGAGCATCGGCCCGGAGAACAGCTACGGCCGCGTGATCGGCGGCAAGAACCTGTTGGTGGGCAGCACCGAGGTGGAGCACTACTTCACCCCCAAATGGGGCATGGCGGTGTTTGTGGACGCCGGCAACGCCTTCAATGGCACGGACTATCGCCCCCAGCTGGGCACCGGCCTGGGCGTACGCTGGCTGTCGCCGGTGGGTATGATCCGGGTGGATCTGGGCACGCCGGTGGACAATTCCGATAAACATGGCGTGGAACTTCACGTCGTGATCGGCCCGGATCTGTGAGAACGCCGCGATGACTTCCGCCACGCCCGCCCCGCCCCCCGCCGCCGCGCCCAAGCGGCGGCGTCACTGGGTCCGCTGGAGCCTGCTGGGCGTGCTGGTGGTGTTGCTGCTGCTGGGCGCGGCCGTCCTGTGGTTGCTCGGCACATCGTCGGGCCTGCGCTTTGCGCTGGCGCGTACCGAAGGCCTCACCCACGGCGCGGTCAGCGTGCAATCGGCCGAAGGTCGCCTGGTCGGCCCGCTTGATCTCACCGGCGTGCGTTATGCCGATGGCGACGGCCTGGAAGTGAAACTGGCGCGCGCGCATCTCGACCTGCGCGCCGCTTCCTTGCTGCGCAAGCGCCTGCATGTGCTCGACCTGGACGCGGACGGCCTGGCGGTGACGCTGCCCAAGAGCAAGCCGGACGAGCCCCCCAGCGAGAACAGCGCCTGGTGGAAGCCGCCGTTCGACATGCTGCTCGACCGGGCGCACCTGGGCACGGCGCGCATCATCCAGGATGGCCAGACCCTGTTCGCCTCCGATTCGCTCGACCTGGCGGGCGGTTGGACCCAGCGCGGCATCGAACTGCGCCAGCTGGCGCTGCGCGCGCCGGACGGCCATGCCGACCTCAACGGCACCTTGGTGGTGGCGGGCAATTACCGCGGCGACGGCAAGGCAGGCTTCGCCTGGACCGTCGGCGGCATCGGCTATGCCGGCACGCTGCAGACGCATGGCGATGGCAGGCAAGCCACGGTCGATCTGCAACTCGCCCAGCCGATGGCCGCCCGCCTGCAGCTGCAGCTGGCGCAAAGCGGCGACTACGCCTGGACGGCGCGGCTGGATGCGCCACGCTTCGATCCCAAGCCGCTGCTGGGCGACAGTGCCCTGCATGGGCTGGCGGTGGCGCTCGAAGGCAACGGCGACCGCCACCGCGCCACGCTGAACGGGCAACTGGGCCTCAACGATTATCAGTTGTTGCTGCACCCGTTGAGTGCGCGCTTCAGTGACGACTTCAACACGCTCACCATCGAACAGCTCGCGCTCGGCTCACCCCAGTTCAAGGGTGATGTCACCGCGCGTGGCACGCTGCAGCTGGATGCCAAGCCACTCGCCGCCGAACTGGCCGTCGACTGGACCGGCGTGGAACTGCCCGAGGCACTGGCCGGGCAGCGCCTGCTCAGCCATGGCCGGCTGAGCGCCAAGGGCACCCCGGAGCAGTTCCACGCCAGCAGCGAACTGGCCATCGGCGCGGAAGGCCAGCTGGCCGACGTGTCGCTCGACCTCGACGGCACGCCGAAGCGGATCGAACTGCACTCGCTGACCGTCAAGCAGGCGCCGGGCAACCTGCAGGCCAAGGGCGTACTCACCTTGCAGCCGGTGCTGGGATGGCAACTGCAGGCCACCGCCAGCAAGTTCGATCCCGGACACCTGCTGGCCCAATGGCATGGTTCGCTGGATTTCGATATCGCCTCGCAGGGAACGCTGCCGCAGGATCATCCCGACGTCACCCTGGACATCCGTAAGCTCGACGGCCACCTGCGCGATCGCATCGTGCACGGCGACGGCAAGCTGCACCTGCCGCCGGAAGGCGTGGTGGATGGCAAGCTGCACCTGCTCTCGGGCGGCAGCGACGCCACCATCGAGGCCAAGCCGGGCAGCAGCAACAACATCACCGTCACGCTGGCCGTGGCCACGCTGGCGGACTGGCTGCCCGATGCCGCCGGCCGCCTGCAGGGCACCATCCACGTGCGCGGCAGGCAGCCGAAGCTGGCGGTCGACGCCAAGGTGCAGGGACAGGCATTGAGCTATGCGGGCCAGCATGTGGACAGCCTGCACCTGCTCGCCAACCTGCCCGACCTCAGCCAGCCTGGCGGCAAGCTCGATCTGCAGGCCACGGGCGTGAATGCGGGCGGGCTGGCCTTCACCCAGGTCAACCTGCGAGGTGACGGCACGGCGGCACGGCACAGCCTTACCCTGGATGCGCGGGGCTCACCGCTGTCCACCGATCTCGCGCTCAGCGGCAGCCTCAAGGGCTCGGCCTGGAGCGGCACGCTGTCCACCCTCGACATCGACCTCGCCGGACTGCCGCGCTGGCGCCTGCAGCAATCCACCCAGCTGTCGTACAACGACGGTGTCATGAACCTGTCCGAGCTGTGTCTTACGGCCGGCGAACCGCTGCTGTGCTCCGCCGCCAGGCAGGACAAGGCCGGCAACCTGGACGCCAGCTATCGCCTGCACAGCCTGCCGATTGCCCTGCTGATGAGCGCGATCAGCGACAGCAAGGTGCCGATGCAGGTGGATGGGTCATTGGAAGGCAGCGGCAGTGTCCGCCGCAATACGGCAGGCGCGTTGAACGGAACGGCATCGATCACCTCTGCGCATGGGGTGATCGCCTATGCCGACCGCACCGACCAGCCGCTGCTCACCTACGACCATCTCGCGCTCAATGCCCAGCTGAGTCCTTCCAGCCAACATATCGAGTTGCATGCCGGCCTCACCAACAATGGACGTCTGGACGGCCAGGCCACCCTCAGCGGCGCGCAGCAGGCACTTTCCGGCCACGTCTCGCTGCATGTCACCAACCTGGCGCTGCTGGAGATATTCACCACCGCCGTGGTCAACCCCAAGGGCGCCCTTGGCGGCGAATTCGCCCTCGCGGGCACGCTCGAACAACCGGCCATCACCGGCCAGGCCACGCTGAGCAACTTCGCCGCGGAAATCCCCGCGATGGGCCTGAAGCTGGACCAGGGCCAGGTCAGCGTGACCACCAACGACGCCAAGACCTTCCGCCTGGATGGCAGCCTGCGTTCCGGCGACGGCAGCCTGCTGCTGGCAGGCACCGCCTCGCTGGGCAGCGACGCGCAAAGCGTGCTGTCGGTGAAGGGCAGCAACGTGCGGGTGATCGACATCCCCTCGGCCAAGGTCGCCGTCTCGCCCGATCTCGCCGTCCATCACAGCGCCAACGGGCTGGACATCACCGGCGCGGTGACCCTCGACAGCGCCGAAGTGAACCTGGACAAGCTGCCGGGCGCCGGCGCCACCAAGGCCTCGCCGGACGTGGTCGTGGTCGATGACCAGCGACGCCAGGAAGAAGCGGTGCGGATGCCGATCACCGCCACGGTCACGGTGAAGCTGGGCAACAAGGCGCACCTGGTCGGCATGGGCCTGGACGGACGCCTGCATGGCCAGCTGGTCGTGAGCGAGCGCCCGGGACGTCCCACCAGCGGCCAGGGCCAGATCCAGGTGGACGGCACCTACAAGGCCTACGGCCAGAACCTGCAGATCCAACGCGGCCAGCTGTTGTTCGCGGGCACCCCGATCGACAACCCCGGCCTCAACATCCGTGCCGTACGCAAGCTCAACCCCAATGCCACCATCGACAATGGCCAGCAGGTGGGGCTCAACGTGGCCGGCACCGCGCAGCGCCCGGTGCTCACCGTGTTCTCGCAGCCGGTGATGGAACAGTCCGATGCGCTGTCCTACCTGGTCACCGGCAAGCCGTTGTCGCAAGTGAAGGGCGGCGAAGGCAGCATGGTGGGCGCGGCGGCACAGGCGCTGGGTTCGGCCACCGGCAACCTGCTGGCCAAGAGCATCGGCTCGCGCCTGGGCGTCGACGACATCGGCGTGAGCAGCAGCGATGCGCTCAGCGGTGGCTCGGCCTTCACCGTGGGCAAATACCTGTCGCCGCGCCTCTACCTGAGCTACGGCGTGGGCCTGTTCGATCCCGGCCAGGTGATCACCCTGCGCTATCGCTTGAACGGCCGCTGGAGCTTCGAGGCGCAGAACGCCACCGAATTCAGCCGCGCGAGCCTCAACTACCGCTACGAACGCTAGCTCCTACAGAGAAACAAGGCGCCGCCGCCTAGCCCAAAAGTCATGCCCCGCCCGATGGAGCAACGGACTATCGTTGGCGTTTTACCCACCCAGGAGACCGCTCATGCGGCAATTTCGTTGGATTCTCACCGCAGCGGCGCTGGCCAGCACCTGCGCCCTGGCGACCCCGCCGGTGGTACCGGTGGCGGCGCAGGCACCGGCCCGTGGCCCCAGCGGCATCGATCTGGCCGGCATCGACCACAGCGTGCTGCCGGGCAACGATTTCGACAACTACGCCAACGGCAACTGGAAGAAGACCGCCGAGATTCCCGCTGACCGCTCCAGCACCGGCATCTTCCTGCAGGTATTCCTGAAGGCCGAGCAGCGCAACGCCGACCTGATCAAGGCCGCGGCCGCCAGCAACGCGCCGGCCGGCAGCGACGAGCGCAAGATCGCCGACTACTACGCGGCCTTCATGGACGAAGCCACCATCGAGAAGCGCGGCCTCGCGCCGCTGCAGCCCGAGCTGAAGCAGATCGACGCCATCGCCAGCCGGGCCGACCTGGCCCGCGTGCTGGGCAGCGGCCTGCGTGCCGACGTCGATCCGGTCAACGCCACCAACTTCGAGACCGAGCACCTGTTCGGCCTGTTCGTCTCGCACGGCCTGGACGACGCCACCCACAACATCCCCTACCTGCTGCAGGGTGGCCTGGGGATGCCCACGCGCGACTACTACCTGTCCGACGACAAGGACATGGTCGCCACGCGCGAAAAGTACCAGGCCTATGTCGCCGCCCTGCTCAAGCAGGCCGGCGTGGCCGATAGCGACGCCAAGGCCAAGGCCATCCTCGAGCTGGAAACCAAGATCGCCAAGGCCCAGGTCGACATCGTCGACAGCCAGGACATCCACAAGGCCAACAACCCGTGGCCGCTCGGTTCGTTCGCCAAGAATGCGCCGGGCCTGGACTGGAACACCTACTTCAAGGCCGCCGGCCTCGACCAGCAGAAGATCATCGACGTGTGGCAGCTGCCCGGCATCAAGGGCCTGTCCGCGCTGACCGCCAGCGAACCGCTGCAGACCTGGAAGGATTACCTCACCTTCCACGCGCTCAACGAAAGCGCCAGCCTGCTGCCCAAGGCCTATGCCGACCTCAGCTTCGGCTTCTACGGCCAGACCCTCTCGGGCACGCCCAAGCAGCGTGACCGCTGGAAGCGCGCCATCGCCAGCACCAACGTCGCCCTGGGCGACGCGGTGGGCCAGATCTACGTGAAGAAGTACTTCCCCGCCTCGTCCAAGCAGGAAGTCGAGCAGATGGTGAAGAACATCCTCGCCGCCTTCGACGAACGCGTGGATCACCTGGACTGGATGACCCCCGCCACCCGCCAGAAGGCCAAGGCCAAGATCGCCAGCATCCGCGTCAGCGTCGGCTACCCCGATACCTGGCGCAACTACGGCACGCTGGATATCCGCGCCGATGACGCGCTGGGCAACCAGCAGCGCGCCAAGAAATACGAGTATGAGCACCAGCTGGCCAAGCTGAGCCAGCCGGTGGATCGCGGCGAATGGTGGATGACGCCGCAGACGGTGAACGCAGTGAACCTGCCGCTGCAGAACGCGCTGAACTTCCCCGCCGCCATCCTCGAAGCGCCGTTCTTCGACCCGAAGGCGGACGCCGCCGCGAACTATGGTTCGATCGGCGCGGTGATCGGCCACGAGATCAGCCACAGCTTCGACAACCTCGGCGCCGAGTTCGACGCGCAGGGCAACCTGGCCAACTGGTGGACGCCGGAAGACCAGGCGCACTTCAAGGCCGCCGGCCAGAAGCTGGTCGAGCAGTTCAACGCCTATGAAGCCCTGCCGGGCCTGCACGTGAACGGCCAGCAGACGCTGGGCGAAAACATCGCCGACCTGTCGGGCCTGACCATCGCCTATGCGGCTTACCAGAAGTCGCTCGGCGGCAAGCCCGCCCCGGTGATCGACGGCCTCACCGGCGACCAGCGCTTCTTCCTCGCCTTCGGCCAGTCGTGGCGCGAAAAGATCCGCGATGCCGCTCTGCGCCAGCGCGTGATCAGCAACGAGCATGCACCGGGCCGCTTCCGCGCCCAGACCGTGCGCAATCTCGATGCCTGGTATGACGCGTTCCAGCCCAAGCCGGGCGAGACGCTGTACCTGGCGCCGGCCGATCGCGTGAAGATCTGGTAAGCCGTTGCCCTTGGGCCATCAAGGAGCCGCGTCTCGCAAGGGACGCGGCTCTTTCGTTTTATGCCGTCACCCGCAACGCCCTCGCCTTGTCGCCGCGTGGCGTCAGCACGCCCAACGCGATGGCCACGATGAACAACACCGGCACATCGCCCAGCAGATGGCCCATATGCCCGGCATGGGCAAAAGACTGCACGGCCATAATCGCGCCATGCACCACGCTCGACCACACGGCAAACCAGATCAGGCTGAGGTTGGCGAGCGGATCGCGCGCGGCCCGGATCAGGAACACGCCTAGCGTGGCGTAGACGCCCACGATCATCATCGGGTAATCCGAATAACCCGAATGCCACGCCCAGCCCGAAGGCCAGAGCAGCATCAGCGGATACACCCCGAGGCAGGCTACGCCCACTACCACCAGCACGATGCGCAAAACCTTGAGACGCTGTATGTCGCTCATGGTGATCACTCCCACGTCACGATCTAGCTGCCGACGCGGAACGCCAAGGCCATGACGATGGCCATCCAGCGGCAGGCGTGGCCTAGCCGCAAGACGTCGGTCGACAGAGTCTAGTACTGACCGGGCCGCTACGCTTAGCCGATACCCAGGCCTTCGATACCCGTGATGGAGTGGCTGTCGAAACCGGCCAGTTCGGCGAAGCGTCGACCACGCTCGGCATAGTCGTGGAACTGATCGAAACTCGGCGCGCCGGGCGACAGCAACACCACGCCAGCCTGCGGCGTGAGTTCGCGGGCACGCTCGACGGCCGCCGCCAGATCGGCAACCTCCTCGACCGGAACGCCCGCGTCGCGCAATGCGCCGGCAATACGAGGGCCATTGGCACCCTGCGCGATGAGCGCGTGAGGCGCGGCGCGGCGCATCGCCCCCACAAAATCGCTCCAGTCGAGGCCACGATCATGACCACCCACAATCACCGTGACCGCCCGCCCCCGCAAACTGGCCAACGCGGCGAGCGTGGCCTGCGGCGTAGTGCTGATGGAGTCGTTGATCCAGGCGATGCCGCCCTGCTCACCCATCGGCTGCAGGCGATGAGGCAGCGGCCGGAACGTAGCCAGCGACGGTGCCGCGGCCACGGCATCGAACTCCATCGCCTCGAGCGCGGCCAGCGCGGCGCAGGCATTGAGCGCGTTGTGTTCACCGGGAACGGCAAGGCCGGCGACGTCGAACACCGACTCGGCGCCGCGTCGAATGAAGCCACCCGCTACATGCCAACCCGCAACGTCGCCAAACACGATGCGGTGCGGATGGTGCGCGGTGCGTTCCAGCAGGAACGGCTGCAGCGCATTCACCAGGAGCTGCTTCGAAACGCCGGCAAGCTTGAGCTTGTCCTCAAGATAGCGCTCGCGTGAACCGTGCCAGTCGAGATGCTCCTCGTACAGGCTGGTGATGACGCCCAGTTCCACCGGACCCGCCTCGCCAGTCTGGAAGCTGGACAACTCGATGGCCCACAACTCCGCCTGCTGATCGAGCAGCTCCAGCATCGGCATGCCGATATTGCCGGCCAACGCGGTGCGCACGCCCAGGCTGCGCGCCAGATGCGCGAGCAAGGCAGTGGTGGTGCTCTTGCCCTTGGTGCCGGTCACGGCGACGACACGCGCATCCGGCCTTTCGGCAAACCACAGCGCGGTGCCGGAGGTGATGCGGATGCCTGCCTCGCGCGCCGCGAGCAGCGCCGGCTTGTAGGCCGAAATGCCCGGCGACTTCACCAGCACGTCGAACATCGACAGCGCGCTGGCATCGGGTTCCTCACCATGCGCATCGAGCGCGGGATCGAAGGCATGCGCGGCCGCCACTTCCGTCTCGCTGCAGAACAGCGTCAACGGCAACTGCGGCAGGCGTGAACGGATCGCCGTGATGGCGGCCCGTCCTTCACGGCCAAAACCCCAGATGGCAACGCGCTTGCCTGCGAGATCGGCGATGCGCAACGGCGAACGAAAGCTCACGCGAAAAAGGCCAGCGCCGACTGCAACCGCGGCGGAATGCGCTGCTCGCCGGAAGGCTGCAGCCACGGCTCCAGCGCCAGTTCCTGCACATCGAGCTGCGGCAGGATTTCGCTGCGGAAGCGTGCCACCAAGGCATCTTCCTGCCATTCCGAACGCTGGCTCAGCGCAGCCATGGCGGCGCGCGCCTCGGCGCCCTCGCCCACGCATTCGAAGGGCTTGTGGTCCTGGTATTCCAGCAATGCGTCGAAGCCGGGCGCGAGGTTCTCGTCGTCCAGCAGGTTGCGGCCAAAGACCGACAGCAAGCGCGGCTTGGCCAGGAACGGCGCCAGTGCAAGGAATACGAAATGGCACTTCGGACACTGCCCACACCAGCGATCGGCCGGCTTGGGACCGAGCAGCTTGAAATTGCGGTTGCAGCTGGAAAACACGTCGAAGTACGGCGTGAGCTTGGCGAACGCGCGCGTCACCGCCAATTCCGAATACGGGCGCAGCAGCGAGCAGTAGTCGAGATCGGCAGCCACGTGCTGGTGCAGCCAGTCGCCGAGCAACACCTCGAACGCATAGCCCTTGCTCCACTGGTGGTTCACCTGCTGGCCGTCGTACTCCAGCGTGGCCGCCGAGGCGGAACGCTCGTTGGCGAACGCAATGCTGTCGTAGCCGTAGAGGATGGCCGCCACGGCGAGGATGGCGGAGTTCACCGCGGTCACCGGGATGTGCCCGTTCCACGCGCCCAGGCGGTTCAATTCGAACAGGCCTGGCGCCAGCTCGCGCTGGATGTTCAGCGTGGGCAGGCCGGTGCGCTCGGCGCAGGCGGCGATCAGTGGCGAATTGCCGACCCACACGGCAGTGGCGTCGCCGCCGATGGACTTGATCGCCTCCACCGCGACCAGCGAATCCTTGCCGCCACCGATCGGCACCAGGGTGCGATGCGGCAAGCCCAGCGCCTTGGCGGCCGGCCGGGCCGCGGCGCCGCGCGGGAAGGCGATGCGTCCGCGCAGGTCCAGGCCGTTGCGATAGGCGAATTCGGCCAGCCCGTGCAGATACAGCGCGTCGAGCAGATCAGCGGTGGCGTCGTCCAGCGGACCGCCAGCCACGTCGATGCGCGGCGACACGCCGGCCTTGTAGTAGCTGACGCCCGCGATCAGGTGCAGCAGCTTCAATGCCTGATCGAACGCTTCCCGATGGCCGGCCGGCAGGGCCGGTGCATTGGGGAAGCGCACACGCTCGATCAGCTCCTCGCCATGGTCGAAGGCATACACCAGCTCGGCCACGCCATCGGCATAGCTGCACCGCACGAAGCGGAATACCTGGGTCAGGCGGGGTTGGATGTCGGTTGTCACGCCTCAGTCTCCATGTCGTGCTCCCTCTCCCCTCCGGGGAGAGGGTTGGGGTGAGGGGCCGGGGCCGGCCAAAGCCTCCAGCAGCACCTCTAGCACGCCGTCAATGTTCGTCAGTACGTCATTGTTCCAGAAACGCAGGACTCTGTAGCCCATGGCCTGCAGCTCGCAGGTCCTGCGTTCGTCATAAACCTGTTGATCGCCATGCTGCCCGCCATCCAGCTCCACGATCAGACCAGCATCCGGACAGACAAAATCGACGATGTACTGGCCGATTTCGTGCTGGCGCCAGAATTTCCAGCCTTGCAAATGGCGGTTGCGCAGTCGGCACCAAAGCAGTTGCTCGGCTCCGGTCTGCGCAGCCCGCAAACTGCGAGCTCGATCGACGTGTAAACGCTTCGTCCTTGAGCGCTCCCGATGGTGGCGTTTTCGCGAGCACCCGCCCCTCACCCCAACCCTCTCCCCGGAGGGGAGAGGGAGAAGTGAAGGAATGAGGGTTATTCGAGGATGATTTCCTCAGCCTCGTCCCGCAGGTTGTACGGCGAGGACATCACCTTGCCATACGCGCCGGCCTGGGCGATCAGCATCACGTCGCCCTCCTTGGGCTCGGGCAGGCGGCGATCCGTGCCCAGCACGTCGCCGCTCTCGCAGATCGGGCCCACCACCTGGAATAGTCCGGTACCGGGCTGATCCAACTGGGTGAGGTTGACGATCTCGTGCCAGGCCTCGTACAGCGCGGGACGGATCAGGCTGTTCATGCCGGTGTCCACGCCGAGGTAGCGGATCTGCCCGTTGCCCTTGCCCTTGGTCTGGGTGACCTTGGTCAGCAGCACGCCGGCATCGGCCACCAGGTAGCGGCCCGGCTCCATCCACAACTGGTAGTGCGGGTAAGCGGCCTTCACCTCGCGCAACACCTTGTCCAGCGCCGCGATGTCCAGCCGCGCCTCGCCCGGATGCGAGGGCACGCCGAGGCCGCCGCCGATATCCAGGAAGGTGACGCTGCCGATGCGCTCGGCCAGGCTGGCCAGCTGGCCGTAGACCTCGCCCCAGTGACTGTCGTCGAGAATGCCCGAGCCCAGGTGGGCATGCAGGCCGCGCACGCTCACGCCATGGGTATCGGCCAGGCGCAGGAACGCATCCAGCTGTTCGACCGGCAGACCGAACTTGCTGCCGCTGCCGCCGGTACGCACCTTCTCGTGATGGCCCAGGCCACGACCGAGATCGAGACGCAGCACCACTTCGCGACCGCGGAACAGCTCGCCCCAGTGTTCCAGCTGATAGAGCGAATCGAGCGACAGCGTGGCGCGGGTGGTCAGGGCCCAGGCGTAGTCCTCGCGCGGGGCGAAGTTGGGCGTGAACAGCAGCGGCGCCGATGCGGGCACCACCGCCATCACCGCCTTCAGCTCGCCCGGCGATACGCATTCGAAGCCGAAGCCTTCTTCGGCCAGCGTCTTGAGGATGGCCGGATGCGTATTGGCCTTCACCGCGTAGTGCAGTCGATCCACCGCGCCCAGCGTCTTCAGCTCGCGCGCCTGCTGGCGCACGGTGGGCAGGTGGTAGACGTAGCGCGGCGTTGCCTCGGCGCCAATCTTAAGCAACTCGGCGCGACGCTCCTGGCGCCACCACGACGCCGCCGGCGGCAATACCTCGCCGCTGCCGTACAGCGCCTGCCAGCTGGGCCCGAACAGCGCGCTGTCGTCCGTGCGCAGCGCGCCGGCGGTGATCAGCAGCTCGTGCAGGTGCGGCAGCAGCTCGTCCACTACGTTTTCATCCACCACGAAGGTGAGATTGAGGTTGTTGGACGACTGCGAAATCATGTGAACGCGCAACTGGCCGAACTCGGCCAGCACGCCCGACAGCGTATGCAGCATGGAACGCATGCCGCGGCCGACCAGGGTGATGGCCGCGCACGGCGCGATCACCTTCACCCGACACACCTTGGCCAGGTCGCTGGCCAAGGCGGCGAGCGCGTCGGAATCGAGCAGGTTCTCGGTGGGGTCCAGCGACACGGTGACGTTGGTTTCGGCCGAGCCGATCATGTCCACCGACAAGCCGTGCTGCTTGAACTGCGCGAACACGTCGGCGAGGAAGCCGACCTGCTGCCACATGCCCACCGATTCCATCGACACCAGGGTGATGCCCTTGCGCGCGCTGATGGCCTTCACGCTGGGCGCGTGCTCGCGCACCTCGGGGCCGATCAGGGTGCCTTCCAGCTCGGGCCGGTTGGTGTCCTTGATCAGCAACGGCACGCGCGGCTCGCGCAGCGGCGACAGGCAGCGTGGATGCAGCACCTTGGCGCCGGTGGAGGCGATTTCCTGGGCCTCTTCGTAGTCCAGCCGCTGCAGCAGGCGCGCGCTGGGTACCTGGCGCGGGTTGGCGGTGAACATGCCGGCCACGTCGGTCCATATTTCCACGCGCTGCGCCTTCAGCAACGCGCCGAAATACGAGGCCGACGTGTCCGAACCACCACGGCCGAGCAGCACCGTGCGGCCCTGCGATTCGCGGGCAATGAAGCCTTGCGTGATGAACACCTCGCCCAGCGCGGCGAGGCGCGCGCCCAGGACCGGATCGGGCTTGGCCTCGACCATCGCCGAGAGCAGCTTGGTGCGCTCGTTCTGGTTGGGCAGCGCGATGGCCGCCAGGCAGTCGCGCGCATCCACCCACTGCGTGGGCAGGCCACTATGGGTGAGGAACGCCGAGCCCAGCGCGCTGGACATCAGCTCGCCGTGCGCCTGCACCAGCGCCGCCCAGGCCAGCTCGCCCAGCTGCGAAGGGCCATCCTCGGCCAGCTGCGCAAGCTCGGCGAGGCGTGTGCCGAGGGTGTCCGGAACCGCCAGCTGCATGTGATCGAGCAGGTCGTAGTGACGCTGTGCGATCGCCTTGGCAGCCTCGATGCGTTTGCCCTTGTCTTCCTGTGCGCACAGTTGTTTGAGTGCGTCGGTGATGCCGGAGAGTGCCGAAACGACAACGAGCACGCGGGCGCCTTCGGCGCGGCGGCTGGCTACCAGCTCCAGAATGTTCTGCCAGCGCGGCAGGGTGGCGACACTGGTGCCGCCAAACTTCATCACGATCCAGGATGCGTCGGCAGGAAGCGACGCGGGGCTTTGCGGGTTCACGAGTACCTTCGGTGGTGGCTGGGGAAGACAATTCGTCCAGTGTTGCGCCGCAGCAGGTGGAATGCAACCGCTCGGAGACTGAGGCGTTTGGATGGCTAAATGCGGCGACGCATGGCGCCAATGGAGCCGTCATCCCTGCGCAAACAGGGATGACAGGAGTGAGAGGTTTACGCGAGCACCCGCCCCTCACCTCGATCCTCCCCCCCAAAGGGGAGAGGAAGCGGAACATCAGGCCACGACGACGGGGATCTTGCCGATACGCGCCTGCCATTCCTTCGGCCCGGTCTGGTGCACCGAGGTGCCGGCCGAATCGACGGCGACGGTCACCGGCATGTCCTGCACTTCGAACTCGTAGATCGCTTCCATGCCCAGGTCGGCGAAGCCGACCACGCGCGAGGCCTTGATCGCCTTGGACACGAGATACGCCGCGCCACCCACGGCCATCAGGTACACCGACCGGTGCTTCTTGATCGCCTCGATGGCGGCGGGGCCGCGCTCGGCCTTGCCGACCATGCCCAGCAGGCCGGTCTGCGCCAGCACCTGCTCGGTGAACTTGTCCATGCGCGTGGCGGTGGTCGGGCCAGCCGGGCCCACCACTTCGTCGCGCACCGGATCGACCGGGCCCACGTAGTAGATGAAGCGGCCGTTGAAATCGACCGGCAGCGGCTCGCCCTTGTTGAGCATGTCGACCATGCGCTTGTGCGCGGCGTCGCGACCGGTAAGCAGCTTGCCGTTGAGCAGCAGCACTTCGCCCGGCTTCCAGCTGGCGACGTCCTCGCGGGTCACCGTGTCCAGGTTCACGCGACGGCCCTTGCTGGCGTCGTAGGTGAGCTTGGGCCAGTCTTCCAGCGACGGCGGGTCGAGCATCACCGGGCCGGAACCGTCCAGCGTGAAGTGCGCGTGGCGGGTGGCCGCGCAGTTGGGAATCAGCGCCACCGGCAGGTTCGCCGCGTGGGTCGGGTAATCCTTCACCTTGATGTCGAGCACGGTGGTGAGGCCGCCCAGGCCCTGCGCGCCGATGCCCAGCGCATTGACCTTTTCATACAGCTCGATGCGCAGCTCTTCGGCGCGGTTCTTCGGGCCGCGCGCAATCAGGTCCTGGATGTCGATCGGCTCCATCAGCGCTTCCTTGGCCAGCAGCATCGCCTTCTCGGCGGTGCCGCCGATGCCGATGCCCAGCATGCCCGGCGGGCACCAGCCGGCGCCCATGGTCGGCACGGTCTTGAGCACCCAGTCGACGATGGAATCGGACGGGTTGAGCATCACGAACTTGGACTTCGCCTCCGAACCGCCGCCCTTGGCGGCCACGATCACGTCGACGGTGTCGCCCGGCACGATCGACACATTGATCACCGCCGGCGTGTTGTCCTTGGTGTTGGTGCGCTTGCCGGCCGGGTCGGCCAGCACGCTGGCGCGCAGCTTGTTGTCCGGGTCGTTATAGGCACGGCGCACGCCCTCGTTGACCATGTCTTCCAGCGACATCGTGGCGTCCCAGCGCACGTTCATGCCCACCTTGAGGAACACGGTGACGATGCCGGTGTCCTGGCACAGCGGGCGGTGGCCTTCGGCGGCCATGCGCGAGTTGATCAGGATCTGCGCTATCGCGTCCTTCGCGGCCGGCGACTCCTCGCGCTCGTAGGCGGCGGCGAGGTTGGTGATGTAGTCGACGGGATGGTAGTAGCTGATGTACTGCAGGGCGTCGGCGACGGACTGGATCAAATCGTCTTGCTTGATGGTGGTCATGGCGGCTGCTTCGACTCCGGGGGAATTCGGCGTCGCAACAGGCTGTCCACGACGCACAACCCTTCTATTGTGCCGCAAATGGCCCCCGACCTCGAAAACAGGCCGCCAGGCCGCGCTGGAGCGCGGACCCTAGGTCAGAAGTTGTAGGCGCAATTTTCTGCGGCGGCGTTTGAGGCGCCAAGCGGAATCCGCAACATATTTCGTCAATTCAGTCACTTCCATGTCGACTCGCGGACCGCTAGGTTCGGACGGCCAGCGCGGATGATCTTCAGGGGGCCGCCTGGGTTGTGGGGAAAGAGATCACGTCCGTATGACTAACGGTTTTGCCGACTGGCGGGGCGTCGCTTGGGTGACGCCGTGATCGACCGGCACCGCCGTTTCCACCCTTGGAGAAACGACCCATGCTCTCGAACTTGCACCGCAAGTCGCTCGTGATGTCCCTTGCACTGCTGTTGGGTGGCTACGCCACCGCCAGCCTGGCTGCCGGCAGCTCGTCAGCAGCAGATCTCGGACCGAGCAACCCGAGCCAGACCGTGAACGTCACGCTGGTCCTTGGCCTGCGCAACCAGTCCTCGCTGGAGAACTTCATCTACAGCACGGTCACCCAGGGCAATCCCTCCTACCACCGTTTCCTCACCACCGACCAGTTCGCGGACCAGTACGGCGCCGCGGCCAGCGACATCGCCAAGGTGCAGGCCTTCATCAAGCAGCAGGGGCTGACCCAGGTCGAGCTGCTGCCCAATCACCTGGCGATCAAGGTGAGCGGCACCATCGGCCAGTTCAACAAGGCCTTCCAGACGTCCATTCACGACTACAAGGCCAGCGACGGAACGACCTTCCATCGACCCAATGCGACGCCGACGTTGCCGTCCGCGCTGTCGGGCACGCTGGTGGTGGCGTCGGGCCTCAGCACCGAGGCGAAGTACCGCACGCATCACGTCGGTGCGTTCTCGCCGACGCAGCCAGGCGTCAAGGCCAATGCGCTGGCAAAGAGCGCCGCCGCCGCACCCGCCAAGAGCACTTGCACGGGCAATGCGACGGCCACCTGCACGCCCGGCGAATTCACCGTGGGCGACGTCGCCAACCGCTACAACATCAATCCGCTGTACAAGGCTGGCGTGAACGGCCGCGGCGCCACCATCGGCATCGCCACGCTGGCGAACTTCCTGCCCGCGGACGCTTACAGCTACTGGAGCACGATCGGGCTGCCGGTGAAGCCCAACCGCATTACGCAGGTGCACGTGGACGGCGGCGGCGAGCTCGGCTCGGATGCGGGTTCGGGCGAAACCTCCATCGACGTGGAACAGTCCGGCGGACTGGCGCCGTGGGCGGACATCATCGTCTACGACGCACCCAATACCGACGCCGGCTTCTTCGACGTGTTCAATCAGGCCATCTCGGACAACAAGGTCGACAGCCTTTCGGTGAGCTGGGGCGAGCCTGAGGTGTTCTACTTCCCGCAGACCAACGGCGGCGTCGACTATACGGACGAACTGCGCGCCTTCCATCAGGTATTCCTGGAGGCGGCCGCGCAAGGCATTTCCCTGTTCGCCGCGGCCGGCGACTCGGGCGCCTATGACACGGTACGCGACATTGGCGGCTTGCCAAGCGATCCGGTGCCGCCGCCGCTCACCATCGACGCACCCGGGTCCGATCCGTTCATCACCTCGGCCGGCGGCACCACCGTGCCCTTCACCTACAGCTTCGGCGGCGGCCCCACGGCATCGATTACCAAGGAAGGCGTCTGGGGTTGGGATTACATATCCAACTACTTCATCACCAATCTCGGCGAGGATATTCTCGACGAGCTGTACTCCACCGGCGGCGGCGGCGGCGTGAGCGTGTTCTGGCCGGTGCCGCTCTACCAGCAATTCACCCCCGGCGTGCGCCAGAGCGAGAAGAAGCAGACGCTTTACGCGCCGGCATATGGCATCAACTACACGCTGCCGTCCAACTATCGCGGCCGCAACGAACCGGACATCGCGCTCAACGCCGACCCGGAAACCGGCTACAGCTTTGTCTCTTCGACGGACGGCTCGGGCCTGTTGACGTTCGAAGGCGGCACCAGCTTCGTCGCACCGCAGCTCAACGGCATCACCGCCCTGCTGAAGCAGTCGACCCACGGTCGTATCGGCTTCTGGAACCCGCAGGTGTATCCGTTGCAGAACATCTTCGGCTACGGGCCGTTCTCGGCCTTCAACGATATCCGCTCGGGCGACAACTGGTTCTACAAGGGCGTGGGCGGCTATGAGCCGGGAGCAGGTCTCGGCACGCTCAACGTCACCAACCTGGCACTGTTCCTCAGCGTGTTCTGATACCCCGCATCGCGGGAAATCGATCGGCCGGCATGGACCAAAGCCCCAGGCACTTCCCTGGGGCTTTGGTTTGGGACAGCGGGCCCGGCAGCGATCGCGTCGTGACTTGCCGGGCCGGATGTACCGCTGCTCGACCCCTGCCGCGACGCCGATGAAGCCAGGGCTGGTTCCAGACGAAGGCGGCAGGACTGCATGCGCTTGAGCCGGGCCAGCAGGGCTCCGCTCGCTGCCACCACGCCTTTATTTCGCCCCATGCCCTCAAGCCCAGACCCCGGATGGCCGATGAACAGGTGTAGGGCCGGTCAGGAGTGCTCGCCGTCTCCCCTCCCTGGAGCTGTCGCGGTTAGCGATGGGAAACGCCGCCAAGCCCTGTTGCACGGGACCATCACTGGCGAGGACATGTGCCAAAACGACAGATCCAATCCGGGGAAGTGCATGTAGGAGTGCCATTGCCCTACGATGCTTACGACGCCAAAGGCAAGCTGCTGCTGCGCGCAGGCGAAACCCTCACCAGTGCGGCGCAGGTGGAACGGCTGATTCGCACCGCCTATTTCGATGACCATGGCTACTCGGATGGGAATCACGATCAACCGAGCGATCCCGCTTCCGCTAATCGTCCGCTTGCCTTGATCGTCGCTGCCCGGCGACGGCTGCAGTCACTGCTGGACGATGCGAAAGGTGTGGATTTCGTCCAGGAGACCAAACGCATTGGCCAGATGCTGCATCGCGCCTGCCATGCCAATGCGGATCTCTCGCTGGCGTCCATCGTGCTTCAACGTGACGGACCGTATGCGATTCGCCACATGGTCAATACCGCCATAGCCTGTGAACTGACCGGTGCCGTACTGGGTTTATCGACTGCCGAGCGGGCCTCGATCATGGCCGCCGCGTTGACCATGAACATCGGCATGCTGGATCTTCAGCAGCAATTGCTGTCGGTGAAGGGGCCACTGAACGATGAACAGAACATCGCGGTGCAAAGCCATTGCCAACGCGGTGTTGCTTTGCTGCAAGACCGCTCTGTTGGGGACACCGTGTGGCTCCAAGCCGTGCAGGACCACCACGAAAGGCCCGATGGCAGCGGCTATCCCGCGGGAAAGCGCGGCGAGGAAATCGGACTGCCAGCACATTTGCTCGCGCTGGCCGATGTCTATTGCGCTCGCGTGGCCGGACGCCACTATCGCCCCCCCTTGCAACCCAACCTGGCGTTGCGCTGGCTTTTCCTGAACGACGGCGCCAAGGTCGACGCCAAAATCGCCACCCTCTTTATCAAGACGTTGAGTATTTATCCGCCCGGCACGGGGGTTCGCCTGCGCAATGGCAGCATCGGTGTGGTGACCCATCGTGGCAAAAACAGTTTGGCGCCACAGGTGTCCTCCATCACCACGCATGATGGCCTGCGCGTCGCCACGCCCATCCGCCGCCGCATCGACACCGATGCGCATGCGATCAGTGAGGTAGTGGACCTGGAGGAGCTGGACCTTGCCGTAAGCATGGAGGCGTTATGGGGCAAGGACGCCGTTATCTGAAACGGGATGCGACATAGCGCGATCCCCGGCCGCATCCAGGTCTTGCATGGCCAGCAGTCGCCTGGGCGTCGCGACATGAGGCGCGAGCCGGGCTTCGGCCAAGGCGGCCAGAAACCCAAGGACGCCATGGGCGCGCAGCTTCGCAGTACGAGCCCATGGTCGACGATTGCCAAGGTACTGGCTTTTTCTGCTCCGCCCAGCACCCGCCTGCCGCAGGGCTTGCTGATGCGTGTCTTCCACGCCATCCTCGCCGGAATTTCCCGCAGCGGGTATTTATGAGCGACACCTCGACGACTGGCGGTTACGTACGCCGCCTCCGCCCGTGGGACGCGGCCATGATCGTGGTCGGCGGCATCATCGGTGGCGGCATTTTTCTCAACCCGTACGTCGTGGCGATGCGCACGTCCTCGGGCTTGTCGCTACTGCTGATGTGGATCGGCGCGGGCCTGCTCACCCTGATCGGCGCACTCTGCTACGCGGAACTGGGCGCCCGGCGCCCCCATGCGGGCGGCAGCTACGTGTACCTGCGCGAGGCGTTCGGGCCGCTGGCGGGTTTCCTGTTCGGCTGGAGCATGCTGCTGGTGATCTATTCGGGATCAACGGCTGCGGTAGCCACGATCTTCGCCAGCTACGCGGCCTCCCTGTTCGGCCTGCCGGCCACGGCCACGACCAACCTGGCCATTGGCGCGCTGGTGTTCGTGGCGCTGATCAACCTGTTTGGCCTGCGCCTGGGTGCGCAGGTGCAGAACCTGTTCACCCTGCTCAAGCTGCTGGCCGTCGCGGTGCTGGTGGTTTGTGGCCTGTGCCTGGCCGGCGTGCATGGCCACGGCATGCTGGCCACCGACCCCCAGACGGCCCATGTGGGCTTCATGGGCGCGGCGCTGCCGGTGCTGTTCGCCTATTCCGGCTTTACCTATCTCAACAACCTGGCCGGTGAGGTCAGCGAGCCCCAGCGCACGCTGCCCCGCGCCCTGTTGATCGGCATGCTGCTGGTGATCGCGGCCTACGCGCTGGTCAACCTGGCCTACCTGGCGGTGCTCGGCCACGCGGGCCTCGCCGCCAGCCGGGCGCCTGCCGCCGACGTGATGCAGCGCGTGTTCGGCACCGCCGGTGCCAAGCTGATCGCGGTGGGTGTGGCGATTTCCGCGCTGGGCTTCTGCAACATCACCCTGGTGGCGGGCGCCCGCGTACTGCAGGTGATGGGCGAGGACGGCCTGTTCTTCCGCAGCGTGGCCCGGCTGCACCCGCAGCACCGCACGCCGAACACCGCGCTGCTGCTGCTCTCGGGCTGGGCCATCGTGCTGGTGTGGTCCGGCAGTTACGGCCAGTTGCTCGACTACGCCACCTTTGGCGACTGGCTCGCCTGCGCCGTGGGCGTGGGCACGTTGTTCTGGTACCGCAGGCACGAGGGGACGCAGGTCAGTTTCCGCGTGCCGGGCTACCCGCTGCTGCCGCTGATCTTCATCGCCACCATCGGTCTGGTGATGGTGCAGAGCCTGCGCAGCAGCCCGGTCAACACCGGCATCGGCCTGCTCATCATGGCCGCCGGCATCCCGGTCTACCTGGTGTGGCGACGCCTGTTCAGCCGGGTCACCTCCTAAGCAAGGCCCTGCGATGCCACAATGCGGGGATCAAGAAGGAGGCCTGAACCGATGGCGCACGCGCAAGACCAGATACTGACGCCCCCACCGAGCAACACCATCGTGCCCGAGAAGGTGCGCGACGGCGTCGATCTGGAGATCAACGGCAGGGCCTACCGCCACACCGGCGACGCGCAGATGCCGTTGCTGTGGTACCTGCGCGACGTGCTGCGCCTCACCGGCACCAAGTACAGCGGCGAGCACGGCCAAGGCGGCTACGACCTGGTGCTGGTCGATGGCAAGCTCGCATCGGCCACCCACATGACGGTGGCCGAGCTGGCCGGCAAGTCGATCACCACGGTGGAGGGCCTGGCCGCGGCCGACGGCAAGCTGCACCCGCTGCAGCAGGCGTTCGTGGACGAAGATGCCATCGGCTGCGGCTACTGCACGCCCGGCTGGCTGATGGCCTCGCTGGACCTGCTCAATCGCCACCCGCAGGCGGGTGACAACGAGATCGATCAATTGCCCAATCTCTGCCGTTGCGGGTGCCAGACTCGCGTACGCCGTGCGATCAAGCGCGTGGCCAATGGAGCCCACGCATGAGCGTCGGCAATCAGAACACCGTGCAGCTTTCCCGCCGCCGTTTCCTGCAGGTGCTGGCCGGCACCGCCGGCGCGCTGGTGGTAGGCATCCGCGTGGCCGGGGCCGCCGATGTGCCGGTGCCTCCCGCACTGCTGGGCGATACGCTGTACGGCCTGGGCGCCTATGTGCGTATCGATGCCGACGGCAACGTGATCATCGGCGCGCGCGACCCCGATACCGGCACCGGCACGGCCACTTCGCTGCCGCGCATCATCGCCGACGAGCTGGACGCCGACTGGACCCGCGTCAGCGTGGTGCCGCTTGGCCTGGGCGTGGACGACGACAACGGCAAGCCGCACTGGACCTATGGCCACCAGACCAGCGGCCTGGGCGATTCCATCCCCGCTGCCTGGGCCGACCTGCGCGAGGCCGGCGCGCTCGCACGCTGGCTGCTGCTGCAGGCCGCCGCGCGCCACCTCGGCGTGCCGGCCGACCGGCTGCGCTGCGAGGAAGGCAATGTCATCGCCCCCGACGGCCGCCGCTTTGGCTACGGCTCGCTGGCCGAGGCTGCCGCCACCATCGCGCCGCCCACCTCGCCGGTGGCGGTGAAGACCCCGGATCGCTACACCCTGATCGGCCAGCCGGCCGGCGACGTGGATGCCCGCACCATCGTCACCGGGCAGGCGCTCTATGCGCTCGACCACTATGCCGGTGATGCGCTGGTCGCCGTGCTCAGCCACTGTCCCTGGCCCGATGGCAGCGTGGACTCCCTCGACACCACCGACACCATGGCCGTAAAGGGCGTGGTCAAAGTGGTGCAGCTCAAACCAGAAGCGGGTATTCCGCTCGGGCAGACAGTGCGCGCGCCTGCCGTGGCCGTAGTCGCCGAAAACACCTGGGCCGCGCTGCAGGGCCGCGCCAAGCTCAAGCTGCAATGGAAAGCCGGCAGCCAGAGCGAAAGCAGTGCCTGGTTCGAACAACAGGCTTCCGACCTGGTCAACGACAAGAACGCGGTGCCTGCCGCACGCGTGCGCAATGACGGCGATGTCGATACAGCCAGCAAGAAGGCGGCGCGGCGTGTCGAGGCTACCTACGTGCAGCCATGGCTGGCCCACGCCACCGCCGAACCGATGAACTGCCTGGTGCGCCTCGACAAGGACAGCGCCACGCTGGTGGTGCCCACCCAGGCGCCGCAGCAGGCATGGAAGGTGGTGCAACGCCTCGCCGGCCTTACCCCCACGCAGATTCAAATCCGCGTGCCGCGCGTCGGCGGCGGCTACGGCCGGCGCCTCGATCACGACTATGTGGCCGAAGCGGTGATGCTGGCCAAGGAAGTGGAGAAGCCCGTCAAGCTGATGTGGACGCGCGACGAGGATCTCGGCCAGGACTATTACCGCTCTGCCTGCGTGCACAAATTCAGCGCCACGCTGGACGGCAAGCGCCAGATCGTCACCTGGAACCAGCGCATGGCCAGTGCTTCGGCGCTGGCGCAGCGAGGCGTGGCCGACAACCGGTTGTGGACGTCCGAAGTGGATGCACACCAGTTGCCCGCCGGGCTGGTACCCAACCTGCGCAGCGACTGGTATTCCCTGCCCTCGGCCATGCTGCGCGGCCCGGCACGCGGCATGCCGCACCTGAGCAATGCGTTCGCGGTGGAAAGCTTCATCGACGAGATCGCGCACAGCCTGAAGGAAGACCCGCTGGTCACGCGCCTGCGCCTGATCGGCGAGCCGCGCATGATCCCGCTCGGCGACGGACGCACGCTGGACACCGGCCGCCTCATCAACGTACTCAAGCTGGTGGCCGAGCGCATCGGGTGGAAGAACTGGCTGCGCACCGTCAACGGTTTCGGCATCGCCTGCTGGCACATCGACGGCGCCTACGTGGCACACGCCGTGGAAACCTCGCTGCAGGGCGACCGCCTCAATATCGAGCGCGCCGTGTGCGCGGTGGACGTGGGCCGCGTGATCAATCCCACCGGCCTGGAGGGACAAGTGGCCGGCGCCACCCTCGACGCCTTGTCGACCGCACTCAACCTGTCCATCAGCTACAAGGACAGCCAGGTCCAGCAGCACAACTGGAAGGAATACCCGCTGGCCAGCATGGCGCAACTGCCCGATACCACCGAAGTCATCGTGGTGCCCGGCGATCGCGATCCCACCGGCGCCAGCTTCCTTGGCATGCCCACCGCGGCGCCGGCACTCGCCAATGCCGTGTTCCGCGTCAGTGCCGTGCGTGTGCGCCGCCTGCCGTTGATGAAGGAACTGCTGCGCATGCTGTAACCGGCATCGGCGGCATCGCGCCTCGCGCGATGCCGCCGATGCAGCACGTGCTCGTTTATGACAGGCAACGCCTGTCCAAGGGGCGGCCTACCCCGCATAAGTAAATCTACCGACACGCCATATCGCGCTTATGGCTTACGATGGCGCATCGGCAGCCAGCCCAAGGGGCGGCGCCATCCCGGGCAGAATAGGACCATCAATGCGCTGTTCCCTCGCACTGATCGCCTTGCTGTTGCTGTGCGGCTGCCTCCCGGCCTGGGCGCAGACGCCCCATGCCCCCTCGACAACGCCGTGCATCGGACTGGTGCTTGGCGGTGGCGGCGCCCGCGGCGCGGCGCACATCGGCGTGCTCGAAGTACTGGAGCGCGAACACATCCCGATTTGCCGCATCGCGGGCACCAGCATGGGCTCGATCGTCGGTGGCCTGTACGCGGCGGGTTACACGCCGCAGGAAATGCACGACATCATCACCACGCTGGACTGGAACGACCTGTTCTCCGACAACCCGGCGCGCGAAGACATGCCGATGCGCCGCAAGGACGCCGACTATCGTTACCTGCTGAACTTCGAAGTGGGCTACAAGAACGGGCGCATCGTCACGCCGGCCGGCGTGGTGCAGGGCCAGAAACTGTTGCTGCTGTTGCGGCGCCTGCTGATTTCCACCTGGGACGTGCACGACTTCGACCAGTTGCCCATTCCCTTTCGCGCCGTCGCCACCGACATTGTCGCGGGCAAACCGGTGGTGTTCGGCTCCGGCGACCTGGCGGTATCGATTCGCTCCAGCATGTCGGTGCCCGGCGCCTTCGCCCCCACCAGTGTCGATGACCAGTTGCTGGTCGATGGCGGCCTGATGGACAACGTGCCCATCGACGTCATGCGCAGCATGGGCGCCGAACGCCTGATCGTGGTGGATGTGAGTTCGCCACTGGCCACCAAGGAAGAGCTCAGCAATCCGGTCGCGGTACTCAACCAGATGGTGAGCGCGCTGATGGCCGAAAAGACCCAGCGGCAACTGGATACGCTTGGGCCCAATGACATCCTGATCCATCCGGCGCTGGGCGACATGAGCGCCGCCGAGTTCAACCGTGGCGCCCAGGCCATCGCCATCGGGCGCGCCGCCGCGGAAGCGGCGTTACCCAAGCTGCGCGCCTTGGCGGTGGACCCACAAGCATGGGCGAACTACACGGCGAGCCATCGGCAACGCCAGTTCGACCCTGGCCTGGTGGCGTTCCTCAAGGTGGATACCAAGCATACGGACAGCGCCAACTACATTGCGGAACGGATGGATCCCGAAGTCGGCAAGCCGTTCGATCCCAAGCAGACGGAGCAGCAGATCGGCAGCATCTATGGCCGGGGCAATTACCAGCAGATCGATTACCGGCTGCAGCAGGATGGCGACCAGCGTGGCCTGCTGATCATTCCCACCGACAAGCCCTGGGGCCCGCTGTACGGCAAGCTGGGCTTCCAGCTGGACGACGACTTCGCCGGACGCAGCGAATATCTGATTTCCGCCGAAGTCACGGCCACCAATATCAACAGCCTCGGCGCGGAGTGGCGCAACACGTTCTGGGCCGGACGCATCGGTGGCCTGGCCTCCGAGTTCTATCAACCGTTTGGGCAAAACGCCACGGTCTACGTCATGCCTTCCGTGCTGTTGCGCAACGAAGACTTTCCCGTGTTCAACTCCAGCGGCAATACGCAACTGGCCGAGTATCGCATCAGGCGCAGTTATCTGGGCCTGGAGACCGGATGGTCGCCATCCCCCCATTGGCGCCTGCAAACGTCCTTTGGACGAGGCCGCGACAACGGCGACCTGCGTATCGGCAGCCCCACGACCTTTCCACCCAGCCAGACGAGCGACTACAGCGTGGCCAAGCTCGGCCTGGACTGGGATAGCCTGGACAATGCGCAATTCCCCACCCGCGGCAGCCACGTCAATTTCGATTACGAGGTGTATCGCCCGTTCCTCGGCAGCAACGTGAATGGCGATCTGGCCCGACTGGTGGCCGACTGGGTGCCGGACTATGGACTGAGCGACAGTCGCTACCACCTGCTGCTCGGCTTGCGCATGTCCAGCGTGCTGGACAACAACAACACCGCGTTCAAGAACGCCTTCGAGGCACAGGGTTTCCTGGGCGGCTTCCTCAACCTTTCCGGCTATGCCGAGCGCTCGCTGTATGGCAACCAGACGGCGCTGGCGCGTGCCGTGCTGTATCGCCGCACGGGCCAGATGGATGCGCTGTTCTCCACGCCCATCTATATCGGCGCCAGCCTGGAGGCAGGCAACACCTGGCATGACAGGAGCGATGTCCGGTTCGACTCGCTGATATATGCCAGCAGCCTGTTCCTGGGCATCCAGACACCATTGGGGCCCCTCTTCCTCGGCTACGGCTATGCCCAGGGCGGACACAATTCGGTCTACCTGACCTTCGGCTCGCTGCTGCGGCCGGCCCAATGAGCCCACGCCGTTGCAACACCGGCCATCGCGCAACCTCCACTCTTGCCAACGCACAATGCCCCTCGCCCGTTAGCAGGGCTGGACTTTCCATCCGGAGCCAATGCCATGAAACCAGTGCGTCTGTTTCTCATCGCCGCCAGTCTGGTACTGGCGGCATGCGCGACCAATGTGAGCATCACCAACCAGTGGAAGGATCCGTCCTGGCCGGGTCCGCCCGCATCGAACGTGGTGGTGGTGGGCATCTCCCGCAGCGACACCATACGGCATGTGTTCGAGGACACCTTCTCGCAACAGCTGCAAGCCGCCGGCATCCAGGCCGCGCCCAGCTATACCCAGATACCGCCCGGCAATGCAGGCGCGGTGGGCTTGCGCGACCTGGTCAAGGCAAGCGGTGCAACCGCCGTACTGGTAACGCGCGTGGAGCGGGTCGAGCAGAAGATCAGCGTCTCGCCCGGCGGCCCGATGTATGGCGGCTTCTACGGCTGGTATGGCGGCGCCTGGGCGGCAACGCCTGACGTGACGCAATACGACGTGGTCACGCTGGAAACCAGCGTGTGGGATCCGCGTTCGGAAAAACTGGTCTGGACGGTGACCACCCAGGCCGTGGCCAGGAAGAATATTCCCAAGGCCACGATGGAGCTGGCGCAAACGCTGATTCCCAAGCTGAAGGCTGACGGCATCCTGCGCTAAACGAATTCGCTGCTGGCTCGTCATCCCGGCGAAAGCCGGGACGACGAGCCAAGGCATGCATCGCGGGTTCTAGCTGCTCAATGGTGGAACCCGCCGCCACCCGCGCTTCGCTCACCACCACCAAACCGTCCCCCACCCATCGAGGGACGAAAGCCGCCCATCTCGCCATGGAAACGGTTGTCGTAAGTGCCGCGGTCAAACTGCGGCCGCGCCGGCACGGGGCGCTGCTCGAACGCCGCGCCATCGGCACCGCGGCTGCGGGCCAGGCGATCACGATCGGTATCGTTGCTGTCCGGTCCCGCGATGCGGTTAAGGCCGCCCCGGGGATCGACCCTCTGCCAGCCCTGATCCCGGTCGTACTGGTAGACGTTACCGTCCTTGCCGGCATAGACATGATCGTTGGCGTCGATCGCGCCCCGTTGGGTGACCTCACCCGTGGCCCGGTCGTAATGCATGTAGCCGGGGCCACCCGCCGCAGCGCCCGTACCCTGCGCATGGAAGGCGCCGGCCACGCCCGCCTGGCCGCTCACCCGCCCGGTCTGCGGGTTGTAGCGAATACCGCCGGCCTGCGCCGTGGTGGTGCCCGCGTCGGCATGGGTGTTGCGACCGGCATAGCCCACACCGCGACCACCGGTGGCGCCGTTGAAGTAGCCGCCACGGCCCGCGTGTCCATGGTCGCCCGTCCACGGGTCGGCCCAGGCGACGTTACGCCCGGCCACCACGCTGTTACCCCAGCGGCCATAGATGTTCACCCTCGCAATGGCGCCGCCCCAATAGCCCGGGTAGTGGCCACCCCAGTAACGCCATGGCCCCCACCACGGGCCGTACCACGCCGATGCCCATTCCCAGCCCCAGTCGAAGCCAAAGCTCCAGCCCGCCCATGGGGTCCAGCCGAAGGCCACGCCAAAACCGTAGGTGGCCGGGCAGCCGTACCAGGCGTCGCCCACCCACGAATCGCACGGATAACCGGTGCCGTACACCACCACGCCATCGCTGGCGACGGTGCCGTAATAGCCCGGCGTGTAACCGACATACACCTGGTCGTCGCCATGGCCGTAAACGTAGACATAGGTGACGTAGTGCAACGGCGAGCTGGGCGGAATCGAATAGATCACCGCCGGCACGTCGAGCGCCACCGTCCACGGCCCTGTCGCGCTGGCAGCGGCAAACCACACGCCGTTCTGCACCGCGTAGTACGCATCCGGACTCACGCGGATCACCGGCACGGCGGTATTCCACGCATACGCCAGCGAGGTGCCTTCGATAGGCCTGAATTGCGGCGCGCCGTCATAACTGAGATGCAACTCGGCGGTACGGCTGTTCACCACCGCGGTCTGCGGAATGCTGTTGGCGATCAGCGACTCGCGCGCTTCGGGCGTTCCCGGAATGGAAGCGAGCACCGCGCTCTTGGGGCTATCGGAGGGGATGTTGGCGAAATCATCCGGAAGATCCTTGCCCGCCACGTAGTGCCACGGTCCGTGGGTGGATTCGGCGCTGAACCAGCGGCCCGAAATCAGCACGTACCAGGCATTGCCCTGCGCCTGGTCGACAAATACATCGGAAGCGGTGTTGGTGACGTACGCCAGCTGGGTGCCGGGGATCGGCTCGAACTGCGGGTCGCCGTCCACCATGATCAGTTCCGATGGCTGCGTGCGCACCACGATATCGGGCAGCTTGCCGGCTGCGAACACCTGCTTGAGCGCGTCGGAGGGATCGTCCAGCGTATCGACCAGGTTCGCCTGCTCCGCCGCCTGCCCCGCCTGCATGACCCCGGCGGGTGCGGCCTTGATGGCCGTCCATGGTCCATCCAGCGTCGTCGCCTGCAGCCAGTGGCTGGCCACCAGCAGGTAATACTGCCCGTCCTGCTGCAGGATCAGCGAACGCGTATTGACGATGCGGCTGACGCCAGCCACGCCGGTAGGCTTCAGTGCGGGCTTGCCGTCGATCAACACCAGCAACGCGGGATTGAACGAGAAGATGATCTGCGGCGGATCGTTGTGCACCGCCACGCTCTTTACCTGCGTCTCTTCGCGGCTGATCGCCAGCGAGGCTTCGAGCGTATCGAGGTTGGCCACCTGCTGGCCGCGCGCGACGATGCCCTTGAGCACGTCCAGGTAATGGGCCTGGTGCGCCGCATCCGTGGGAAAGGACACCTTGTCCACCGTGATGTTGGACAGCGTCACCTCACGCAACGCCTTGTTGGTATCGGTGCGCGCGGAGAACCACATCACGCCGTACACCATCACGTCATGCGGCTTGCCGTCGCTGCCGACCTGCTCGCCGGTTTTCACCCCGACCGCCAGCCGTCCCTTGAGCTGATTGCCCGCCCAGCTGTTGAGCTGCGGATGGTGCAATACCAGATGCAGGCCATCGACATCGAAGCTGTGTGGCCAGGGCCGATAGTCGGCCGTGCCGTGGTTGTCCGCTGCTGTCGATGCCTGGTCCTGCGCGAGCGTAGGGACCGTCATCAGCAGGCCGAACGAAAGGATCAAACCGAGCCAACGAGTCGCAAGCATGGGCCACCCCACCGCGTCAGGCAGTTGTGATGTCCTAGGGTACACGCGTCGCCTGGCGAATCGGCGTGATCCTGGCAGGCCGCGACCATGGAAGCCGGCCCGGTTTGCAGGTCGGTCAGTGGAACTGGTCGCTTGCCGGCACCCACGTACTGCCGGCATGCGCGGGCACCGCCGGCATCACCGTGGGGTCCGCCCGGCAGCCCGGCGGCAAGGGTCCACCCGCGACACGCGCAGCAGCGCATTCCGCACTGTTGTCGAGCTTGATGGTGGCCACCGTCGGCGCAGCCGTGCCGGAGGGTGCGGGAGGCGCCAGCGGTTTGGTCGGCGCCAGCTTCATCCGCTGGTACACCACGTCATCCACCGGCTTGGGCGGCGGATTGCCATCGCCGCACCCGAGCAGGGCCATCGGGAACAGCGGCATCACCACGCATTCCACGCGCACGCCGCGCGGCAGGTTGAAGGTATGCCGCAACGTGGTCTTCTCTACCGCATGGCGCAGCGCGGTGTCGATCGAGCTTTCGCCTTCCGGCGTCCAGTCCTTTTCGAAACGCGTGGCCTGGTAGCCGATGTTCGGCGTGCCGTGCGACATGATCTCGGTATTGCCGTGCGGCTTGAGCTGCACATAGGTCCCCGTCACGCCGCCCGGGGATTCACCCTGCCCCTGGCTGCCCTGGCCGCTACCCTGCCCGGCGGGCAAGGACAGGTTGAGGCCGTTCCTGCCGGCGACGGCGGATGACTGGTTCACCCCGTTGGGCTGGCCAGGATTGCCGCTGTCGCTGCCCTGCGGCGTGGCGTTGGGTGCACTGCTGACAGCTTGCTCGCCGCCGGTGGGCGCGGCCTCGCTGCTGGCGGTGTTCTGCCGGGCGCTGGCGGCGCTTTGCGCCTGGGCGGCGTTCGAAGGTGCCACCGCACTGGCCTGGGTGGGCGAGGCGACCGAAGGCTGCTCGGTGGAGATCTGCGGGCGCTCCACCGTGGGCTGCTTGTCCAGCGCGATCGCGGCCGGCGCCACGGTTTCCAGGCGCGGTGCCTGCGGGCGCTCCATGCTCGGCTGTGGTTGGGGCGGCAGCGGCACCGCTTCCAGTTCCGGCTCGGCCACGCGAATGGCCGGCGACTGTACCTGCGGCTGCTCACGCGGCACCACCACCGATACCGTGCTGGGCTGCGGTTGCAGATTGACCGTTGGCGCGGCCTGCGCTGGCAGCGGCACGGCCGGCATCTCCGCTTCCGGCGGTGCGGCCGGCTCTTCCGGGCGCGCTACCTGCGCGATGCTCGGATGCGTGTCGGCTGGCACAGCCTTCTCCATCGCCATGGTCGGTACGGCCACCACCGGCGCCGACTGCGGCGGCACCGCGGGTATCGCCAGTGATGCCGGCGGCGGCAGTGGCTGGGTGCCTTCCAACTGCGGCTTGCGCACCGGCTCGGGCTGGAACCTGGGCGGTACCGGCTTGGACACCGGCGGTGTTTCCAGCGCCACCTGCGGCGGCTCGGGCGCGGTGGGCACCGGCTGCAATTGCTGGGTGGGTGCTGGCTTGGGCAAGCTCACCGGTGGCAATGGTGCAGCGGTGATCTGCGGCTTGGGCGCGGTCGGCTTGGGCGCATTGGCGATGACCGGCGTTTCCAGCGCAGGCACGGGAATCGGCGTCAGTTCGCTGTTGGTGCGCGTGGACGAGGTGCTCTGCCTGGCCGTATGCGGCGCGTTGGTGGCATTGCCACGATGCACGGGTCCGACCTGCTTGGGCGGCGTACCCCGAACCGGCGGTGGCGGGGGCGGCTCTTCCTGCTTCTTGTCGATCAGCCGGACGACCAGCGGCGTGCTCGATTCATTGGACTCTTCCATCTCGTACGCCGGCCCGAGGATGGCGCCGAACAGAAACACCAGATGCACCAGCAGCGCGCCGACCAGCCCCACGATGCGCAACCAGCGATCGCGCGGCCGCTCCGCCCGGCGGCGGCGATAGACGAAGGCGCTCTCCGCCGCCGACTTTGGCGATGGAAGCGTCACTGTCAGCCGGCCCGCGGATTCCTTGTCCATGACGACAAGTGTAGCGGGCGATGCCGCCGGCCTGAGAAGTCCTTGGGTGGCGAATGACAGGGCAGCTCAGTGGCCGCCCGCATCACCCTGGTGATTCGCCCGCTCGCGCATTTCGGCGTCCACCGAACGGGTCGGCGTATCGATCGGGCAGCCATACGGCAATGGCTTGTCGGCGCGATAGATGGCGATGCACTCGTCCACGCTGGGCGCGGGCGGCGACGGCGTACCCGGCGCCAGCGAACTGGCCGGCGCCATGCTCAGGCGCATGTCACCGTCCTTCGACGGCGGTTGCGGCGGCGGATCACCACCGCAACCGCCGGAGAGCGCCGCCAACGAAACCGAGCAATGAATGCGCACACCCGGCGCGATATGGAAGGTGTGTTCGGCGGTGGTGCTGTCCACTGCCTTCTTGAGCGCGTCATCGACGCTGCTGCCGCCGCTCTTGTGCCAGTCCTTGTCGAAACGCGTCGGCTTGTAGGTGATGGGGCTGCCGTGCTGCATCAGCTTCGCATCGTCCTGCGGCATCCGCTGCACATAGCCGGGCTCCGGTGCGGGTGGCGCCGTGCTGGCCACTGCAGGCAGCACCGGCTGGCCCGCGGCATCGTAGAGCTGCGGCGCGGGCGCCGGTTCGGGCGCGGGCGTCGCGGCCGGCAGGGTCACGGTCATCGCGTTCTTGGCGGGCGCCTCATGGACGACCGGTGGCGGCTTGGCCACCACCGCGGGAACCGGCGGCGCGGGCGGCAGCACAGGTGCCGCTGGCGGCATCGCGGCGACCGGCACCGCCACGTGCGGAGCGGGAATCAGCCGTACCTGCAGGGCGCCCTCGCGCTTGCGCTCCGGCTCGGGCGGATAACGCCACTGCATTTCGTGCCAGGTCAGCAGCGCGAACAGCCCGTGCAGCCCCAGCACCACGCCCAGCACCCACCATCGACGCCGCCGGTCGGGCGGCGCCTTGCGCCAGCGCAGCTGGTGCAGCAGCGCGCGGGTGGGACCGTCGAGGGGCGCCAACCCGCGCGCGTCGGGCCCGGGTGGCGTCCAGCGATGATGTTCGACTTGCTCGGTACGCTCGATGACGAGTCCCTTCTTAGGTTCAGGGGAAAAGCCGCAGGATCGGCATCCTTGCCGACCGCACAACGGGGGAGACTCCTGCAGACAAGCGAGATGGGCACCCGGTTCCCGCCACCGCACTGCAGCTTGACCCCGGGGGACATTGGCGAAAGTCTATGCGAACGGCCTCCCCGGCCGTATCCGCCATGACCGCCCCCGCGTCCTGAACGCCTGGACGACCATGACGGCCCGCCATCGTCAGCCGCCAGCGCGGCTTCGTGCGGCGCCGCAGGTCATCGTCGGCACGATTCCGCGCCTCGCAAAGAGGAGGGTCGCATCGTGTCGTACAACACGGAAAACATCCGCAACATCGCGCTCGCCGGACACGCCGGTGCGGGCAAGACCACGCTGTTCGAAGCGCTGCTGCACGCCGGCGGCGTGATCCAGGCCCAGGGTTCGGTAGAGCGCGGCACCACGCAGTCCGACACGGACAGCCAGGAAAAGGCCCGCGGCCACTCCATCGACACGGCCATTGCCAGCGTTCCCTTCGGCGGCTGCCATATCAACCTCATCGACACCGCCGGCTACGCGGATTTCCGTGGCCCCACGCTCTCGGCCTTCGCCGCGGTGGAAACCGTGGCGGTGGTGGTCAACGCCACCAACGGCATCGAATACGGCACGCGCCGCATGATGGAACGCGCCGGCGAGCGGCGCCTCGCGCGCATCCTGGTCATCAACAAGATCGACTTCGAAGGCGCCCGGCTCGGCGCGCTGGTCGATGCGCTGCGCGAGGAATTCGGCAGCCAGTGCCTGCCGGTGAACCTGCCCGCGCAAAGCGGCAAGCTGGTGCGCGATTGCTTCTTCCACAACGAGGGCGCCACCGATTTCTCGTCACTGGCCGATGCGCACCAGCGCATCGTCGACCAGGTGGTGGAGATCAACGAATCGGTGATGGGCCATTACCTGGACTCGGGCGAAGGCGACCTCAGTCCGCAGGAACTCCACGATGCCTTCGAGCAATGCCTGCGCGAAGGCCACCTGGTGCCGATCTGTTTTGTCAGCGCGCGCACCGGCGTGGGCATCAAGGAATTCCTCGAACTCGCCGAGCGCTTGCTGCCCAATCCCGCCGAGGGCAATGCGCCGCCTTTCCTCAATGGCGACAACGAGCACATCACCGTCAATCCCGACCCCACCCAGCACGTCATCGCCGACGTGTTCAAGATCGTCAACGACCCTTTCGTGGGCAAGCTGGGCATATTCCGCGTCTGGCAAGGCACCCTTCGCCGCGAAACCCAGCTGTTCATCGACGACAACAAAAAGGCCTTCAAGGTTGGCCATCTGTTTCGCCTGCGCGGCAAGACGCACGAGGAAATCGACCAGGCCATTCCCGGCGATATCGCCGCGATCGCCAAGATCGAGGAAATCCACTTCGATGCGGTGCTGCACGACTCGCATGACGAGGACCGCATCCATCTCGCGCCGATGCCCTTGCCGCAACCCATGTTCGGCCTGGCGCTGGAGCCCAAGCACAAAGGGCAGGAACAAAAACTTTCGCAGGCACTGTGCCGGCTGGCGGAAGAAGACCCGTGCTTTCGCGTAGAGCACCACAAGGAGCTCAACGAAACCGTGGTGCGCGGCCTGTCGGACCTGCACCTGAAGATCATGCTCGAGCGCATGAAGGAGCGCTATGGCGTGGAGGTGACCACGCACCCGCCACGCATCGCCTATCGCGAAACCATCGCCGGCCACGCCGAAGGCCATCATCGCCACAAAAAGCAGACCGGTGGCGCCGGCCAGTTCGGCGAGGTGTTCCTGCGCGTGGAACCACTCGATCGCGGCGCGGGCTTTGAATTCGTCGACGCGGTGAAAGGCGGCGTGATCCCCGGCCAGTTCCTGCCGGCCATCGAGAAAGGCGTGCGCCAGGCCCTGGAAAGCGGTGCCATCGCCGGCTACCCCATCCAGGACCTGCGCGTCACCGTCTACGACGGCAAGTACCACCCGGTGGATTCCAAGGAAGTCGCCTTCATCAGCGCCGGCAAGAAAGCGTTTCTGGATGCCGTGGGCAAGGCGCGGCCGATCGTGCTCGAACCCATTGTGGACGTGGAAGTGGCCATTCCCGAGGCCAGCGTGGGCGACGTTACCGGCGGCCTTGCCGGCAAGCGCGCACGCATCATGGGTACCGACTCGCTGCGCGGCGGCGAGCTGGTGATCAAGGCACAAGCCCCGCTGGCCGAACTCACCGACTACCCCACCGAACTCAAGGCCATGACCGGCGGCCGCGGACGCTTCAGCCTGGACCTGAGCCACTACGAACCGGTACCCCCGCCGGTGCAAAAACAGCTGGCCGAGGCGTGGAAGCCCCACGTGGAAGAAGACTGATCCGTATCGCCACTCGACAGGCGCGGCATCGCCGCCCTGTCATGGCACAGAACACGCGCCGGCAACATCGGCGCTGGAGGCATGCGATGAGCCGCGCCTTTGTGAAGGATGCGGACGAGTCCGTCGGCGAACGGCTGCCGGACATCCCGCTGAGCGAACACCCCAACTACGTCACGCCGCGCGGACTGGCACAGCTTCGCGCGAGGCTGATCGCGGCACGTGAACGTCGCGACGCCTTGCGCGACGCCGGTGAGGCGCTATCGCAGCAAAGCGAACTGGCCGCCATCGAACGCGATCTGCGCTGGCTCAACGCGCGCGTCGGCAGCGCCATCGAGGTGGACCTGTCACAGCAGCCACACGATCGCGTGGCGTTCGGTGCGCTGGTCACGGTGGACAGCGATGAGGGCCAAGCGCGCTATCGCCTCGTCGGGGAGGACGAGGCCGACGTGGAGCATGGGCTGGTGAGCTATGTGTCGCCGCTGGCGAGTGCGTTGCTGGGCGCGCGGGTGGGGGATCAGGTGGTTTGGCGGCGACCGGCGGGGGATCTCGCGGTGGAAGTGGTGGGTATCGATTATCCGCAGGACGATTGAGGGTGTTCTGTTCCTCGTTCCTGCTCAGATTGACCAAGCGCTCTCGTTCTTTCTTCGCTCGTCGTCCCTGCGAATGCAGGGGTGACGAGCGAGATGCGCTTACCCGTTCCGCGGACGGTAACGGCAAATCGGCTCAACGCTTAGCCTTGAGCAACGTCCCCGTACACTTCTTCGACCCACACCGGCACGCCCACAACTTCTTCAACCGCGCGGTATGCGGCACATCCAGCGTGATGCCGTAGTCGTAGGTCAGTTCCTCGCCCGGCTTGATATTGCGGATCGCCTCGATCAGCACGCGATCCTTGCGCGGGTCGCCGCTGGCGCTTTCCTCGATCAGGGCCTGGCAGTTCGGATCGCAACTGTGGTTGATCCAGCGCGCCGTGTTGCCCTTGCGGTTGGCGTCGATAAGGTAGTCGTCGTTGAGCGTGAACAGGAACGTATGGCCGGTCTCGCCGCCATCGCCGTACAGCACGTCGGCCTCGGCGTGGCTCATCAGCGTGCCCTTGTACTCGATGATTTCCTCGCCCTTCTTGATCGGGGCGACGGCGAAAACGCCATTGCCATGGATGGGCGAGCGGCGGGCGGCAATACGTCGGGTCATGAGCGAAAAAGGCTTGAATGCGGGAACCTTTGATGATGCCTGTTGCGCAGCACAATGGGAACCTCCCGCCGCCGGGCGACGCCATCACGCGGACGTGATCGCGTGCCCGCTGAGATCGGCCCCTGGCGATGACCCGGTGACAGCCGGCCCGATCATCCTGCTAAGATTCAAACAATCGTTTGAGGTGAACCATGAGACGACTGCTCGGCTGTGTAGCGCTCGGTGTTCTGGTGGCAGGCCTGGTGGCCTGTGGGCCGCCGCGCAAGAGCGTGTTTCCGCCGTCGGTGAGCATCCAGGAAATGGCGCTGCGTCCCGATGGGCAGTGGCATCTCACGGTGCGCATCCAGAACAACAGCTATGGCGAGATGGACTTCAAGTCGCTCGACGGCGAGCTGAAGGTGGCCGACCTGATCCCGGTGCGCCTGCACAGCCGCTTTGATCTGGACATCCCCGCCTTCGCCGCGGACGTGCTCCAGATCGACCTGCTGCCAACCCCCGAGATGTCCGCCGCGCTCAAGGCCACCGCCAGCAAGGGCAGCGCCGGCAGCCTGGCCTACAGCGTGACCGGCACGGCCAACGCCAAGCCTGAGCAGGAAGACAAACCCCGCGATTTCGATTTCCACGGCAACGACTGGCTCTCGCCCGTGCCCGGCATTCCCAATACCTGGCGCTGATCCCAAGCGCTCGTACTACCCACGAAGGACTACGCCATGACCATCTACAAGGCTCCGCTCGACGACCAGCGTTTCGCCCTCTTTGACGTGCTCGGCGCCGAAGCCGTGCTGACCCAGCTGCAGGGTGGCGAAGGCCACACGCGCGATCTGCTGGACGCCGTGCTGGAAGAAGCCGGCCGCCTCAGCGAGGCCGTGCTGGCCCCGTTCAACGCCAGCGGCGACGAGGAAGGCTGCCATTTCGACAAGGCCACCCACACGGTGACCACGCCCAAGGGCTTCAAGGAAGCCTTCAAGGCCTTCGCCGAGGGCGGCTGGACCGGCCTGACCCAGGCCGAGCACTTCGGCGGCCAGGCCCTGCCGAACACCATCGGCACCGCCACCACCGAAATCTTCCAGTCCGGCAACCTGTCGTGGAGCCTGTACCCGCTGCTGTCCGAAGGCGCCTGCCACGCGATGGAGCTGCACGGCACCGAGGCACAGCAGAACACCTACCTCAAGCCGATCGTGGAAGGTCGCTGGACCGGCACCATGTGCCTGACCGAGCCGCAGGCCGGTTCGGACCTGGGCCTGCTCAAGACCCGCGCCGAACCCGGCGAGAACGGCAGCTACAAGATCACCGGCACCAAGATCTTCATCAGCGCCGGCGAGCATGACCTCACCGAGAACATCATCCACCTGGTGCTGGCCCGCCTGCCCGACGCCCCGGCCGGCAGCCGCGGCATCTCGATGTTCATCGTGCCGAAGTTCAAGGTGAATGCCGACGGTTCGCTGGGCGAGCGCAACGCCGTCGCCGCCGGCGCCATCGAGCACAAGATGGGCCTGCGCGGCTCGGCCACCTGCGTGATGAACTTCGACGCCGCCGAGGGCTACCTGATCGGCCAGCCGCACAAGGGCCTGGCCGCCATGTTCACCATGATGAATGCCGCGCGCCTGGGCGTGGGCGTGCAGGGCCTGGCGCTGTCCGAGCGCGCCCTGCAGAACAGCTTGAACTATGCGCGCGAGCGCCTGCAGGGCCGCTCGCTGTCCGGCCCGAAGTTCCCCGAGAAGCCGGCCGACAACCTGCTGGTGCAGCCGGACGTGCGCCGCATGCTGCTGACCCAGCGCGCCATCGTGGAAGGTTCGCGCACGCTGCTGCTGTACACCTCGCTGCAGACCGACGTGGAAGCGCGCGGCGCCGACGAGGCGATCCGCAAGCAGGCCAGCGACCTGGTCGCCTTCCTCATCCCCATCGCCAAGGGCGTGGTGACCGAGCTGACCCAGGAGAGCACCAAGGAAGCGCTGCAGATATATGGCGGCCATGGCTACATCGCCGAGAACGGCGTGGAGCAGTTCGTGCGTGATGCCCGCATCATCACCCTGTACGAAGGCACCACCGGCATTCAGGCCGCCGACCTGCTGGGGCGCAAGATCCTCCAGCTGCAGGGCGCGGGCTTCAAGGTGTTCGCCAAGGAAATCCAGGCGTTCTGCCAGCAGCACGCGCAGGACCCCGTGCTGGCCGGCCTGATCGGCCCGCTGGCTGCCCATACCAAGGAGTGGGCGGACCTGACCCTGGCGCTGGCCCAGCGCGTGCAGGCCAACCCGGAAGAACTGGGCGCCGCCGCCAGCGACTACCTGTACTACTCCGGCTATGTCACGCTGGCCTATATGTGGGCACGCAACGTGGCCGCCCTGGCCACCAGCAGCCAGCAGGAAGCCTTCAAGCAGGCCAAGCGCGATACGGCGAAGTTCTACTTCGCGCGCATCCTGCCGCGCAGCCTGACCCACAAGGCCGCCATCGAGGCTGGCGTGGATACGCTGCCGGCGATCGCGTAGTGCCCACGAGCCCTCCCCGCAACGGGGAGGGCTCGCTGCAACGGCGGCCCGCGCGGGTACTACCGCGGTAACGAATCAAGGTGTAGAAACGGCAAACCTCCCTCGCTGTCCGGTTTTCCCGCATGAGCGATGCCACCTACCTGATCCGTCTGGCCGAAGACGACGACGACTTCATTCTTGGCCTGGTGCCCCGCTTCGTGGATTTCACCCTGCCGCCCTGGCGGCGACGGCACGAATGCATCGAAGGCATCCGCAACGAACTGCTGCGCCACCTCGAAGACCAGCCCGCCAACAGCTTCCTGTTCGTGGCCGAGGATGGCGATGGCGAGCCGGTGGGCTTCATTCACCTGCAGAAAACCCAGGATTTTTTTACCGGGCGCAGCAATTGCCATATTTCCGACCTGGCCGTGGCCCCGCAGCACGAGGGCCAGGGCGTGGGCCGCGCCTTGCTTGAACACGCCGAGTCATGGGCGCGCGAGCATCGCTGCCAGCTGGTGACGCTGGCGGTTTTTCCGGGCAACGAACGTGCACGGGCGATCTACGAGAACGCCGGCTACGCCGCCGATCTGTTGCGACTGGCCAAGCCGGTTCGCTGATGTGCCGGCCCTGCCTCTAGGGCAGCGGCAACCCCATCTGCCGGAACATCGAAGCTGCATCCCGGGCGCCCCAGCGGCGCTCGATATGGCCTTCCTTGACCACGAACCACTCCATGGCCACCAGCTCGTAGTCCCTGCCGGTCACCGGGCCGCCGTGAAACGGCTGTACCGAACGGCCACGCTCGGTGTAACGCACCACCACGTTGTCGCCCTCGGCCACCACCGCGTCCACTTCCAGGCTTACCTGGAAGCAGCGCATCAGCTCGCTCCAAACCGACCTGGCCGTATCCAGCCCACCCCAGCCCATCGCGCCATGGATCAACGCGTCGGCGGCAAACGTCGCGCCTACCGCGTCGATATCGCCGCGATTGAATGCATCCACGTAGCCGAGCACGACACGCTTGTTCTGTTCGGACATGCTGTTAGCCCTTCCGGAAACGGAGGCCATGCCTCCGCATCAGCCAGGCGGCAACAGCCACGCGGCGGCACCAAGCATATCGCCCGTCGATGCGTGATTTATGTGAGGGCGGCGTATAGCCGGCAGCCATGGCCCATCGTGGAAGCGCCACCGAGTGCTTCCAGCTCCGATCGCCGCGCCTTGCGCACAGCGGGATCAGCGTCGCGGCATCCCAGGGACGCCGCGACGCCGGTACCTCAGTTCTTGACGGCAGCCGCCGCTCCCTCAACCTGCTCACGCTGGCTCAGGCGCAGCGACACACGGTCGATATTGTTGAGCGACAGCAGATGCGCGTAGATCCAGCCGAGCACGCCTTCACGCAGGAATTCGTGCGTGGTCTTCTCGTCCAGCTGGCGCAGCTTGTCCTCGTTGACCACGAACAGGCCATTGAGGTTGATGGAGTTGCCGCCCCGCTCCAGGCGGATGTTGCGCGGCTCCAGCAGGTCATGCTTGCGCAGCTGCTCCATGAACCACTGCGTGCGCGCGATGTGCTGCTGGAATTCGCCGAGGAACTTCACCGCGTTGGTGAGCAGTTCGGTATCGCTGCCGTCTTCCTTGAACAGGCGGTCGCCTTCCACGGTGCCGAAGCCTTCGTAGGCCTCGTCGAGGAACACGGTGAAGTCATCGCCTTCCGCACCCGGCGGCTTTTCGGCCAGCACGAACGGATAGCGGCGCACAAAGGCGGGGATATAGACGTTCGCTTCCCACTGGCCAGCGTCGTTGACGTACAGGTTCTCGTTCTGGCGCAGGCCCAGCAGGACCATCGGGCCAGCGTCCGCCACGGTAACGCCACCGAACAGGATGGGCAGGTCGCGAGCAGCGGCGGGGAATTCCACGCCGGTCAGCGGAACCGAGTGCACCGCGCCCGCGAACTTCAAGTTCGGGATGGGCTTGATGCGCAGATCCTTGTGGTCGGTACGGTTGAGCGGCACAGGGCGCTCGTAGAAAAGAACTTCAGCCACGTTAACTACCTCTCCCTTGCCGTGCCGGGGTCGCCACCCAGGCTCCCCCTCCCAAACCCGGCCCCGGGTCTACAGATGAACGAGCACTATATCAGCGCCCGTGGCCCTCGCGAACACCCCCTGCCGTGTCGGCTTCTGCCTGCCCAGACAAGCATTTGCGTGTGATCTGTAACGAAATTGGTCTATCCTGCAAAGGTTACGAGCATCGTTGCATCGCCCGAACGTTCATTCGCACTGGTTGAAGGACGGTTTTGCATGCTGATGGAAGTACCTAGCCGCGTTGTCGACCTCCATTCGACCCGCGTGCTTTCGCTGGACGCCGCCGGTCGCATCCTCGACTGGATCAGCTGGCAAGAGGCGGTTTGCCTCTATGTCCGCGACGCCGTCGCCTGGACCCTGGGCGACCCGTGCCTCACCGTGCATGGCGGCCATAACCGGTTGAGCGGCGAGCAGAGCAAGCTGTCGCTGCACCCGATCGTCGCCAGCACCGGCCACTGCCGCGACCACGCGATCGATCCGGCCCCCGCGCTTACCAACACCGCCCTGTTCGCCCGCGACCGCTACCTGTGCCTGTATTGCGGCGAGCGCTTCAGTCGCGGCGAACTGACCCGCGACCATGTGCTGCCGATTTCCAAGCACGGCAAGGACACCTGGGAGAACGTGGTCAGCGCCTGCCTGGCCTGCAACCTGCGCAAGAGCAACCGCACGCCGCAGCAGGCCAACATGCCGCTGCTGGCGGTGCCTTACCGGCCCAGCTGGGTGGAGCACCTGATCCTGTCCAACCGCAACATCCTGGCCGACCAGATGGAATTCCTGGTCAATCACCTGCCGCGCGACCGCCGGGCACAGATGGCCTGACGGCGGGCACCGCCGCTGCGGGGCACCGCCGACCGCGGGATTTCACGTCCCTGCCCTTGCCCCGCCTCCTCTCTGGGCCAACAATACGCCCATGAACGACCTGTCCCGCTTCCCCCGCCTGGCGACCATCGAGACGCCGGCCGACTTGCGCCGCCTCGCCGATGAGGAGCTGCCCGCCGTCGCCGATGAACTGCGCCAGTACCTGATCGAGGCCGTCGCCAGCTCGGGCGGCCACTTCGGCGCGGGCCTGGGCGTGGTGGAACTGACCGTGGCCCTGCACCACGTATTCGACACGCCGAACGACCGCCTGGTGTGGGACGTGGGTCACCAGTGCTACCCGCACAAGATCCTCACCGGTCGCCGTGCCCGCATCACCACGATCAAGAAGAAGGATGGCCTGGCGCCGTTCCCGCGCCGCGAGGAAAGCGAGTACGACACCTTCGGCGTCGGCCATTCATCCACCTCCATCTCGGCCGCGCTGGGCATGGCCATCGCCGCGCAGCGCCGGGGCGACCCGCGCAAGTTCGTGGCGGTGATCGGCGACGGCGCGATGACCGCCGGCATGGCCTTCGAGGCGCTCAACCACGGCGGCGACGTGGAGCCGAACATGCTGGTCGTGTTCAACGACAACGGCATGTCCATCAGCGAGAACGTGGGCGCGCTGACCAAGATGGCCGCGCGCGCCATGAGCAGCCGCCGGCTCAACGCCTTGCGCGAGCGGGCCAAGCGCGCCATTCCGAAACAGTCGTTCTTCGGTCGCTTCTTCAAGCGCTGGGAGGAGCACGCCAAGGGCATGTTCGTGCCCAGCACGCTGTTCGAGGAACTGGGCTTCCACTACACCGGCCCGATCGACGGCCACAACATCCACCAGTTGCTTGCCGCGCTGCGCACGGTGAAAGACCTGCCCGGCCCGCAGCTGCTGCACGTGATCACCACCAAGGGCAAGGGCTACGCCCCGGCCGAACAGGCGCAGATCGAGTACCACGCGGTGGGACCGTTCGACCCGCAGGCCGGCCTGACCAAGAAGTCCGGGCCGTCCAAGCCGACCTACACCGACATCTTCAGCGACTGGCTGTGCGACATGGCCGCTGCCGACGAACGCCTGCTCGGCATCACGCCGGCGATGCGCGAAGGCTCCGGGCTGGTGCGCTTCTCCAAGGCATATCCCTTGCGCTATTTCGACGTGGCCATCGCCGAACAGCACGCGGTGACGCTGGCCGCGGGCATGGCCTGCGAAGGCGCCAAGCCGGTGGTGGCGATCTACTCCACCTTCCTGCAGCGCGCCTATGACCAGGCCATCCACGACGTGGCGCTGCAGAACCTGGACGTCACCTTCGCCATCGACCGCGCCGGCGTGGTCGGCCCCGATGGCGCCACGCACTCGGGCAGCTTCGATCTGTCGTTCCTGCGTTGCCTGCCGAACATGGTGATCATGGCGCCGGCCGACGAAAACGAATGCCGCATGATGCTGAGCACCGGTTTCAAGTACGCCGGACCGGCGGCCGTGCGCTACCCGCGTGGCACCGGTCCCGGTGTGCCGCTGCACAAGGAGCTGGACACGCTGCCGATCGGCAAGGCCGAGCTGCGCCGCCGTGGCCGCGGCCTGGCCCTGCTCAGCTTCGGCACCATGCTGGCGCCGGCCGCCGAAATCGCCGCGGAGCTGGACGCCACCCTGGTCAACATGCGCTTCGTGAAGCCGCTGGACGAGGCGATGATCCTCGAACTGGCCAAGACCCACGACGCCTTCGTCACGCTGGAAGACAACGCCATCGCCGGCGGCGCCGGCAGCGGCGTGGCCGAGTGCCTGGCCGCGCACGGCGTGGTCAAGCCGATCCTGCACCTGGGCCTGCCCGACGTGTACCTGGAGCACGGCAGCCGCGAAGAGGTGCTGACCATGGCCGGCCTGGACCTGCCTAGCATCCGTCAATCGATCCGCGCCCGCTTCCCGCATATCGGCACGCGCAACCAGGTCACCGCCTGACCGACTCGCCCTGGCGACCCGGCGAGTCGCCAGCGGTCCTAGTGAAACGGCACGTTGAACGACACCCCGATGGTGCGCGGCGTCGATTGCTGCACCAGCATCGGTCCACCCAGTGCAGCGAGGAAGTTGATCGACTGGGCATTGAGGGTGCCGATGGCCACGCGGCGATTGAGCGCATTGCGCACGTAGACGTCCACGGTCATGCCGTGATCAAGCGTGATGCCGGTATTGAGATCGAGCAGGCCAAAGCCCGGCAGGTGGAAATCCGGGTCGCTGTTGTCGCCTGCGAAACCGGCGTGGCGTGAGGTCGACAACCGCTCCGTCGCACCGGCATACGCGCCGTGACCGGCCAGCTCGAACTGATAGCGGGCACTGAGCGTGGCCGTGGCCTTGGCCGAATAGGGCAACGGCGCGCCCTCGCGGATGCCAATCGCCGGATCGCTTTGCAGCGTGCGTGCATCGGTATAGGCCCCCGCCGCGTTGAGGCTCCATGGTCCGGTCGTATAGGTGAGCTGGCCTTCCAGTCCGCCAATGCGCGCGTCGCCCGCGTTCTGGATGATGGTGTTGCCCAGCGTATAGGTGAACAGCTGCAGGTTGTGCCACTCGATGTCATAGGCATCCACGCCGATATTGAGATGGCCGTCCAGATGGCTTCCCTTGTAGCCGATCTCGTAACTCGTCAGCTTGTCCGAACCAAACGTATCGGAGGCCGTCGGTACCGGGCCGAGCACGCTGCTCAACAAGGGCGCCTGCAGCCCGCCAGGGCGATAGCCGGTGGATACGCGGGCGTAGTAGCTGTGCGTGGTGTCGGGACGATACGACGCGGTAATCATCTCGGTGGTATCCGAGCCGGTGCGGCTGATGCGAAAGCCGCCGGGGCTTCCCGCCACCGGCCCCTGTTCCTGGCTGGCCAGTCGCTGCGTGTCGCCATTGACGCGTGCGCCGGCGGCGAGATCGAAGCTGGGAGTGAGGTGCCAGGTGAGATCGCCGTAGCCGGCGTATTCCTCGAAGCGGGAACCGGTGTTCTGTTCGATCAGGTAAGTCTTCCCCGGCGCACTGAGGTTGTCGCCAAGCAGGCTGTAGTGCGCCCACACGTCTTCACGGTTGAACCACAGGCCGGCCAGCCAGTCGAAGCTGTCGCCCTTGGGTGAGGTGAAGCGGATTTCCTGCGTGGCCTTGTGCACGTCGTAGACCGAGTCGACATAGAGATTGCTCAACTGCTGGTCGATACCCAAGGCCGGGCCCAAAGCATTGAGCAGATCCAGGAACCCATTGGGATAGTCCTGCACGCTGCGGTTCTGGAAATCCTGATAGGCGCTGATCCAGTCCAGCGTGGCTCCGCCGAAGTCGTAGCTGGCGCGGAACGAATACAACTGCAGCGTCTGCGTGAAGGGCTCGCGATGATTGAGCTCGCGGTTATAGGGCCCGCCCGAGATCGGCTGGCCTTGGAGGTTGTAGTCGGCCATGGAAAGGCCGTCGGCGGCAAGGCGCTGCGCCATGGCACTGAGATTGAAGCTGAGCTTGTCGGTGGGATCGACCTGCAGCTGCGCACGGATGCCCTGCGTGTGCGAGCGATCCGCGCCACCCGCCGCCTCGGGCCCGACGGCGTTGTAGACGCCGGCCGTGTGCTCGTCCAGCACATTCAGGCGCAAGGCCGCCACGTCCTTCACCAGCGGCACGTTGAGCATGCCGCGCTCGGTGTAGTTCATGCCGCCGTGCTCGGTATGGGAGATATCCGTGCCCACGCTGGCAGACACGGCACTGGCATCGGGTTGGCGGGTCACGTACTTGACCAGGCCTCCCATGGAGCCGGCGCCGTACAGCGTGCCTTGCGGACCATAGAGGAACTCGATGTGGTCCACATCCATCAGCGCCGGATCGATCAGGAACGTGGCCGATGCCGCATACACGGTGCTGCCGCCGATCGGCACATCGTCCATGTACACCGATACCGTGGGGCTGGTCTGGTTGCCGGTGGAAACGCCGCGCATCACCAGCTCACCTTGTCCCGGGCCACCCTGGCTGGCGAGGAATACACCCGGCTGGTAGGACACATAGTCATTGAGCGTGCGCGCGCCGAGTTGTTGCAGCTGCTCGCCCGACACCTCGTCGACGTGCATGGGGACTTCACGCGACGGTTCGCGGCGGCGGTTGGCCGAGACGATCACCTCGCCCAGCGTGACCACCCGCTTGGGTGGCGAGGTAGTGGATTTCGCTGGTACCGGCGTCGTGGTTGGCAGCGGCGGTGCCGCTGGGTCCACCGCCTGTGCATGCAAGGACCACGGCAGCAGCGCCAGCCATGCGCCTGCCAGGCAGGCCCTGCCCAAGGACAGGGGAAGACGTCTAGATCCACGCACACATTCGAGCACGACGCCGCTCCCCAGCAGGGTGGCCTATGTGCCCGGATGATCGCCCAAGACCGGGCACCGACTTCTCACGAGTCGATGCCAGTTTACGCTGAGGCGGCCACGCTCCCGCAAGCGGTGGCGTCGGTGCCGTTCAGAACGTCCCTAGGGACCGGGCCAGTTCGCTCCGCTGACGCGATCGCGCTGTTCCAGATCCTGCGCGGTAAACACATCGCGATAGCCGGCGGCCGACAGCACGGCCCGCACGGCGGCTCCCTGGTTCCAGCCGTGCTCCATCATCAGCCAGCCGCCGGGCTCCAGGTGCGCGCGCGCGCCCTGCACGATGCGCCTGATGTCGTCAAGGCCATCAGGCCCGGAAGCCAGGGCGCTGGCCGGCTCGAAGCGCAGATCGCCCTGTGCCAGGTGCGGGTCGTCCGCTTCGATGTACGGCGGGTTGGAAACGATCATATCGAAGCGCTCGCCAGCCAAGGGTGCGAACCAGTCACCGTGCATGAAGCGGACGTGCGCGAGCCCCAGGCGAGCGGCGTTGCGCTGCGCCACGGCGAGCGCGTCGAGGCTCGCGTCGGTGGCCATGACGCGCGCCTGTGGACGCTCGCGCGCGATGGCCAGCGCGATGGCGCCGCTGCCGGTGCCCAGGTCGGCTACCCGCCCCGTGGCCGACAAACGCTCCAACGCCAGTTCGACCAGCAGCTCGGTTTCCGGACGTGGAATCAACGTCGCCGGCGTCACTTCCAGTTCCAGCGACCAGAAGCCGCGATGGCCGGTGATATAGGCCACCGGTTCACCGCGATGACGACGCTGCACCAGCGCATCGAAGGCAGCGGCTTGCGCGTCATCCAGCACATCGTCGGCATGCGCGATCAGCCAGCTGCGCGGCTTGCCCAGGACATGCACGAGCAGCAGTTCCGCCTCCAGGCGATCGCCAAGCGTGCGTGCGCCGTGCGCCAGTGCCTGGCGTACTTCAGCCATGCGGCATGGCCTCACTCAGGCAGCGACGGGGCGAACATGACATGACGGCATCCACGGACGAAAGGCCGACAGTGTAAAGCGAAGCGGCGACGGGTCAGCTGGCTTCCGGATGCAGATAGCGATGCACCGCCTGGATCACCACCGAACCTTCGCCGACGCTGGACGCCACGCGCTTGACCGAGCCGGCGCGGACATCGCCCACGGCGAAGATGCCCGGCTTGGTGGTGGCGTAGGGAGATTCCAGCAGATGCCCCTTGGGACAGCGCCCGGTGAGCACGAAACCCTTGGGGTCCAGTTCCAGGCAATCCTTCAACCAGTCCGTATTGGGTTCGGCGCCGATCATCACGAACATGTTGCCGGCGTGACAGACGGTCGGCTCGCCGGTATCGCGATGACGCCAGGTGATCTGCTGCAGGCGTTCCTCGCCTTCCAGCCGCACGATCTCGCTGCGCGTGTGCAGGCTGATCTTGGCGGACTGCGCGATACGCTGCACCAGGTAATCGGACATGGTGGCGGCCAGGCCATCGGCGCGTACCAGCACATGGACGTGCAATGCCAGGTGCGACAGGAATACCGCCGCCTGTCCGGCCGAGTTGCCGCCGCCCACCACCACGACTTCCTCGTTCGCGCACAGCTGGCCCTCCATCGCGGTGGCGGCGTAGTGGATGCCGGCGCCTTCGAAGCGCGCATAGCCGGGCACATCGAGCTTGCGATAGCGCGCACCGGTGGCGACGACGACCACGCGTGCCCTGACCACCTGTTCGTCATCGAGCTGCAGGCGAAACGGCTGCTCGGAACAATCGACGCCGGCGGCCTGGCGCGAAATCGCCAGCCGCGCACCGAATTTCTGCGCCTGCGCCTGCGCGCGCCCGGCCAGCGCCTGCCCCGAGATGCCGGTGGGAAAGCCCAGGTAATTCTCGATCTTCGACGAGGTGCCGGCCTGTCCGCCGGGGGCCATGCCTTCCACCACGATGGTGGAGAGCCCCTCGGATGCCGCATAGACGGCCGCCGCCAGGCCGGCCGGGCCGGCGCCCACCACCACCACGTCGTAGATGTGTTGCGGGTCGATGGTTTCGGCAAGCCCCAGTTCATCGGCCAACTCGGCATTGCTCGGGTTCTGCAGGAAACAACGCTCCGGACAGATCACCACCGGCAATTGCTCGCGCTGGAGCTGGAAGGAAGACACGAGGCCGCTCGCATCCGGATCGGCCTCCGTATCGAGCAACCGGTGCGGATAGCCGTTGCGCACCAGGAAACGCTCCAGTCGCAGCGTGTCGGCGCTATGCCCCGGCCCCAACAGCACCACGCCGCCATAGCCCTGCCGGATCAGGCCGACCCGGCGCAGGATGAAGGCCCGCATGATGATTTCGCTGATATCCGCCTCGGCGGCCACCATGCGCCGGAAGTCGTCCTGGCGCACGCGCACGACCCGGCTGTCGCAGGCCGCCCGCCCGGAGGCCAGCACGCTGCGCTGGTTGAACAGGTTCATCTCGCCGCTGAACTGCCGTGCCCCATGGATGGTGAACACATTCGGCTGGCCTTCCTTGTCCAGTTCGAAGACTTCGATCACGCCTTGCAGCACCAGGAAAAAATCCGCGCCGCGCTGGCCGCGCTGGAACAGCATCGTGCCGGCGGGCACGAACTCTTCCTGCCCATAGGCGGCGATGCGCTGCACCATCGCCGGACTGAGCTTGGGGAACATCTGTTCCTTGCGCAGCATGGGGTCGGTGGGGTCGTACACGACCTCGGGCGATGGCGACGGATCCGACATGCAAGACACCTCGTCATGGGTGGCCCGGCAAAGGTTTGCCAGGTTCTTCCTGCGTATGTGCCGCGTGACGCATGGCCATGGCGTCACGGGATGACGTCATCGTGCGCCCGTCGCCGGGTCGGGGCAAGTCAATGTTGCGAAGGCGCCATGGCCCCGGTGATCGACGCGGCCACGCGCTCGCGAAACCACTGGTGGGCCGGGTCCTGGTCCTTCGACTCGTGCCAGTAGGCCAGGATGGGAAAGGCCTTCAACGGAATCGGCAACGGCTGCGCCGCGATCGGCAGCAGGCTGGCGAGATGACTGGCGTAGGCCCGCGGCACAGTCAACAGCAGGTCGCTGGCCGCGGCGATCTGGCAGGCCGAGAAATAGTGCTGGCAGACCAGGCGCACCTCGCGAAACATGCCGTTCTGGCCCAGCAGCAGGTCCAGCGCGCTCGCCTCGCCCAGCGGCGAGACGGTGACATGCTGTGCGGCCAGGTAGTCGGCGCGGCGTAGTTGGGCCGCCAGCGGGTGCTCGCGGCGCATCACCACCAGCAGCGTGTCGTCCACCAGGTGCCGGTGCACGACGCGCGGACCTGCGCGCAGCGGCCGATCCACGGCCAGATCCAGCGTGCCCGTGCCCAGCTCGCGCTCCACCTCGTCGGCGGCCACGCGGCGGCTCACCACCCGCACCCCGGGCGCCTCCCGCTCGATGCCGGCCATCAGCGTGGGCAAGGCGATCGATTCGAGAATGTCGCGAAAGCCGATCGCAAACGCCATCTGCAACTGCGCCGCATCGAACCGGGGCTGCGCATGCGTACTCGCCAGCAACCCCTTCAGGTGCGCCTGCACCGCCGGCATCATCGCGCGCACCTTCTCGGTAGCCACCAGGCGGTTGCCCTGGCGCACGAACAGCGGGTCGTTCAGGTGATCGCGCAGGCGTTGCAGTGCGTGCGTCACCGCCGGCTGCGTCAAGTGCAGCACGCGCGCGGCGGCGCTTACCCCGCCCTGGGCGTAGATCGCATCCAGCACGCGGAACAGGTTGAGGTCGATACGGCTGTCGCGTTCCATAACATCCCTCTGCGTCGCGCAAAGTCATTCATATGACTTATGTATAGCTATAAAGCATATTCATTTCACTAATCAGAGGACACAGGCGTAGGCTGCGGCGGAGTCAGGAGAACCCCATGGACTTCACCCCCTCCGAGCGCACCCAGGCGCTCACCGAACGCCTCGACCGCTTCATGCGCGAGGAAGTGATCCCGGCCGAATCGACCTACGCGTCGCAGTTGGCCGGTAGCGCCGACCACCGCCAATGGCGGCAGCCGCCGGTGATGGAGCAGCTGAAGGCCAAGGCCCGCGCCGCCGGCCTGTGGAACCTGTTCCTGCCCGACCTGGAAGATGGCCCCGGCCTGAGCAACCTCGACTACGCGCCGCTGGCCGAGATCATGGGCCACTCGTTCATCGCGCCCGAAGTGTTCAACTGCAACGCGCCGGACAGCGGCAACATGGAAGTGCTGCATCGCTACGGCTCGCCGCAGCAGCGCGAACGCTGGCTGACACCGCTGCTGCAGGGCCAGATCCGTTCCGGCTTCGCCATGACCGAGCCGGACGTGGCCTCCTCCGACGCCACCAACATGCAGGCCACCGCCCGCGTCGACGGCAACGAGGTGGTGCTCGATGGCCGCAAGTGGTGGACCACCGGACTGGGCCATCCGCACTGCCGCTTCGTGATCTTCATGGGCCTGAGCGATCCGCAGGCCGAACCGCATCGCCGGCACAGCATGGTGATCTGCCCGCTGGATGCGCCCGGCGTGCGCATCGAACGCATGCTGCCGGTGTTCCACGACTACGACGAACCCTCCGGCCATGGCGAGATGAGCTTCCAGCAGGTGCGGCTGCCGCTGGACCACGTGATCCTGGGCCCGGGGCGCGGCTTCGAGATCGCCCAGGGCCGCCTTGGGCCCGGCCGCGTGCATCACTGCATGCGCGCCCTGGGCGCCGCCGAGCGCGCGCTGTCGCTGCTATGCCAGCGCGCGCAGTCCCGCGTGGCCTTCGGCAAGCCGCTGCTGCAGCTGGGCGGCAATGCCGACATCGTGGCCAACCTGCGCATGGCCATCGAGCAGGCGCGCCTGCTGACGCTCAAGACGGCGTGGACGCTGGACACGCAGGACAACAAGGCCGCGCTGAGCCTGATCTCGCAGATCAAGGTGGTGGTGCCCGCGGTGGCCCAGCAGGCGGCTGATGCGGCCATCCAGATCCACGGCGGCGCCGGTCTTACCGACGACTTTCCGCTGGCGCAGCTGTTTGCCTATGCGCGCGTGCTGCGCCTGGCCGATGGCCCGGATGAAGTCCATCGCGCGGTGGTGGCTAAACTCGAAGCCAAGGCACAACTCGCACGGGAGGCGCGGGCATGACGGTCATCCAGGATCAGGCACGAGCGGTGCGCGAGGAAGATGCCTTCGACGTGGCGCGCGTCGATGCGTATCTCAAGCAGCACATCGCCGGCCTCGCAGGCGAACCCACGCTGAAACAGTTTCCCGGCGGCGCCTCCAACCTCACCTACCTGCTCACCTACGCCAACCGCGAACTGGTGTTGCGCCGTCCGCCGCGCGGCGCCAAGGCGAAATCCGCGCATGACATGCTGCGCGAGGCGCGCGTGATGGGCGCGCTCAAGCCCAGTTATCCCTACGTGCCGGCCATCCTTGCCCGCTGCGACGACGCCAGCGTGATCGGCCAGGATTTCTATGTGATGGAGCGCCTCAACGGCACCATCCTGCGCCGCGACCTGCCGCCGGCACTGGGCCTGGACCGCGACGGCGTGCATCGCCTGTGCCTGGGCTTCATCGACCGCCTGATCGAGCTGCACCAGGTCGACATCACCCAGCCCGGCTTGAACGAGCTGGGCAAGGGCGAGGGCTATATCGCGCGGCAGGTCGCCGGCTGGAGCGAGCGCTGGCGACAGGCCGCCACCGAGGGCTCCGACCCGTGCGAGGACGTGCTGGCCTGGCTCGACGCCAACCAACCCGGCCACGACAACGCCAGCTGCGTGATCCACAACGATTACCGCTTCGACAACGTGGTGCTTTCCCCGGACAACCCGCTCGACATCATCGGCGTGCTCGACTGGGAGATGGCCACCATCGGCGACCCGTTGATGGACCTGGGCGGCTCGCTCGCCTACTGGGTGCAGGCCGATGACGATCCGGTGTTCCAGTCGTTCCGCCGCCAGCCCACGCACGAGGCCGGCATGCTCACGCGCCGCGAAGTGATCGCCTACTACGGCGAACGCAGCGGGTTGGATGTATCGGGATTCGGCTTCTACGAAGTGTTCGGGCTATTCCGCCTGATGGTGATCATCCAGCAGATCTATCGCCGCTTCGCGCTGGGCCAGACCACCAACCCGCAGTTCGCCGGCTTCGGCGACGCCGCCCGCTATATGGGCAAGCGTTGCCGCCGGCTGATCGCGGCCGCAGGCTAGGCCCATGCGCGAATTGCTGTTGATCCGCCACGGCCAGGCCAGCTTCAGCGCGGAGGACTACGACCGTCTCTCGCCCATCGGCGAACAGCAATCGCGCATGCTTGGCGAGTGGCTGGCCGCTTGTGGATCACCGCCGGATAGCGCCGCCATCGGCCCACGGGTACGTCACCACGATACCGCCCGGCTGTGCCTGGAAGCCGCGGACCTGTCGCTGCAGCCCATCGTGTTGCCCGGACTGGATGAAGTCGATCACCACGAACTGCTTGCACGCCTGCGGCCGGATCTCGCCGGCGCCGCTGCGCTGCGCGCGGAATTGAAGCAGGCCGCCGATCCGCATCGCGCCTTCCAGCGATTGTTCGCCGACGCCATCACCCGCTGGGTCAGTGGCGCCCACGATGCCGACTACCGCCAACCCTGGCCGGCATTCCGCGCCGGCGTGCTGGCCGCCCTGCAGCAGCTGGCCGACTCCCCGGCACGCACGATCTGGGCCTTCACCTCGGGCGGCCCGATCGCCGTGATCGCCAGCGCGCTGCTGCAGACACCCCTAGCGGAGACTTTCCAGTTGAGCTGGCCCCTGGTGAACACCGGCGTGACGCGGCTGCGACTAGGCTCGCGCGGTGCCACGCTGGTGACCTACAACGCATGGCCGCACCTGGAACGTGCCGGCGATGCCCGGCTGGTGACGCTGCGGTGAAGCCATGCCGCTTCGCGCCTCCTCCCCGGCAACGCTGGGGAGGCAGCAGCGCCATGAACTACTTTCACTCACCCCTCGACTAACGAGCCCTGCCCATGACCAGCCCCATCACCTTCGACCTTACCGGCAAGATCGCCATCGTCACCGGCGCCAGTCGTGGCATCGGCGCCGAAATCGCCAAGCTGCTTGCCTTGCATGGCGCACACGTCATCGTCTCCAGCCGCAAGCAGGTCGACTGTCAGGCGGTGGTCGATGAGATCGTCGCCAGCGGCGGCTCCGCCGAGGCCATCGCTTGCCATATCGGAGAACTGCAGCAGATCGATGCGCTCCATGCCAAGGTGGAACAAACGCATGGCCGTCTGGACATCCTGGTCAACAATGCGGCCACCAACCCGTTCTTCGGCCATATCCTCGACACCGATCCCTCGATATTCCAGAAGACCGTGGACGTGAATATCCGCGGCTACTTCTACATGTCCACGCACGGCGCACGCCTGATGGCGAAGAACGGCGGCGGCTCCATCGTCAACGTGGCCTCGGTCAACGGCGTGGTGCCCGGCGTGCAGCAAGGCATCTATTCCATCACCAAGGCGGCGGTGATCTCGATGACCAAGGCTTTCGCGGTGGAGTGCGCCGAGCAGGGCGTGCGCTGCAACGCGCTGCTGCCGGGCCTCACCGATACCAAGTTCGCCTCCGTGCTGGTCAACACGCCAGCCATCCTCAAGATGGCGCTCGCCCATGTACCCATGCGCCGCGTGGCGCAGCCTTCGGAGATGGCCGGCGCCGCGCTCTATCTCGCTTCCGACGCAGCCTCCTACACCACGGGTGCGGTGCTGAATGTCGATGGCGGCTATCTCTGCGTCTGATCGCAAGGACCCTTTCATGACCTATACCCCTCCTCTGCGCGCCGCTGGCAAACGGGCCTTTATCACCGGTGCGGCCGGCGGCCTCGGCTCGGCCACTGCACGCATGCTGGCGCGACACGGCGCCAAGGTATTCCTGACCGACCTGGAAGGCGCGCCCGTCGCCGCGCTTGCCGATGAGATCAATGCCGAGCTCGGCGCGCAGGTGGCCTGGTCCGCTACGCAGGACGTGCGCGAGGAAGACACCTGGAAACAGGTGCTGGATGCCGCCGCCAGCGCATTGGGTGGACTGTCGGTGCTGGTCAACAATGCCGGCATCGGTTCGCTGGGCGGCGTGGAAGACATCAAGCTGAAAGAGTGGCACCGGGTGATGGGCATCAACCTGGATAGCGTCATGCTCGGCTGCAAATATGCGCTGCCGCACCTGCGGGCGGCGCAACCGGCATCGATCATCAACATCTCCTCGCTGGCGGCCTTCAAGGTCGATCCGGATTACACCGCCTACAACACCTCCAAGGCCGCCGTGGCGATGCTGAGCAAGTCGGTGGCGCTGGATTGCGCGCGACAGAAGATCGACGTGCGCTGCAATTCGGTGCATCCCTCGTTCATTCGCACCGGCATCGTCGCGCCGTTTTACGAAGCGCTCGGCGAAGAGGAAGCCACGCGCAAGCTGTTGCGCGGCGTCCCCCTGAGGCGGCTGGGCGAACCCGACGACGTCGCCTACGCGGTGCTGTACCTCGCCTCCGATGAAAGCCGCTATGTCACCGCCGCCGAGCTGTTGATCGACGGCGGCGCCCGCGCCATCTGACCCTTCCGCCACGAGGCCACCCATGTCATTGATCAATCGCCAGCTGCGACTGAAAACCCGGCCCGAAGGACTGGTGCGCCAGGACAACTTCGAACGACACGAGCAACCCGTGCCCGAACTTGCCGATGGCCAGGCGCTGGTGCGCGTGCTCTATCTGTCGATGGACCCGACCAATCGCGTGTGGATGAGCGATATCCCGCAGTACATGCCGCCCGTGGCCATCGGCGAGGTGATGCGCAGTCTCGGCATAGGTCGCGTGGTGGCGTCCAAGTCGAAGCACTACGCCTTGGGCGACCTGGTGCAAGGTCTGGTGGGCTGGCAGGACTACGCCCTGCTCGACGAAAACAAGATCGGCTATTGGGTGAAATTGCCGTCCAAGCCGCCGGTGGCGCTGCCCACGCTGCTCGGCGCTTGCGGCTTCAGCGGCATCACCGCGTATTACGGCCTCACCGATATCGCACCGGTGCAGGCGGGCGAAACCTTGGTGGTCTCCGCCGCCGCCGGCTCGGTGGGCTCCATCGCGGGCCAGATCGGCAAGCTGCGCGGCGCACGCGTGGTCGGTATCGCCGGCGGGCCCGAGAAATGCCGTCATCTGGTGGACGACCTGGGCTTCGATGCCGCCGTCGATTACAAGGCCAGTGATTTCAAGCAGAAGCTCGCGGAAGCCACGCCTGAGGGCGTGCACGTGAACTTCGAAAACGTGGGTGGCCCGGTGATGCGCGCGGTGCTGTCGCGCATGGTCAACGGCGGTCGTGTCGCGCTGTGCGGACTCATCGCGAATTATGCCGGTGGCGAACGCGCCTCGGACGACTACAGCGTGATCATCGTCAAGCGACTCACCGTGCGCGGCTTCCTGGCCTTCGATTGCCCGGACCAGGCGCGCGCCGTGCGGGACCTGGTCGGCTGGGTAGTGAGCGGAAAGGTCAAGGCCGGCGAAACCGTGGTCGATGGCCTGGAGAACGCCCCGGCGGTGCTCAACCGCCTGTTCGACGGCAGCCACACCGGCAAGCTGGTGCTGCGCGTGGCCGACGATGGCTGATGCCTGCGTTTTCGTGCTGGCACAACGGCCTCACCGATAGCGCAAGGCTTCCACCAGCAGCGAAAATGCTGCCGAATGCTGGCGGCGGCTCGGGTAGTAGAGGTGATAGCCGGGAAACGGCGGACACCAGTCGCCCAGCAAGCGTTCAAGGCGGCCCGCGGCGATATCCGCCAGCACCATGTCCTCCGGCAGATAGGCCAGGCCAAAACCATCGAGCGCCGCTGTGTGAACCTGCCGGGTGTGGTTGAAGGCCAGCCGCCCTTCCACCCGGACATTCAACGCATGGCCGTGCTGCTCGAACTCCCAGGCGTAAAGTCCGCCGTGGGTGAGAAAGCGGATATTGATGCAGTCGTGCCCGGTCAGGTCGCGCGGCGTTCGCACCGGCGGACGCGAGGCGAGATAACTTGGCGCCCCGACACAGGCCATGCGCATCGGCGGCCCGATGGGCACTGCCACCATGTCCTTGGCCACCTGCTCGCCCAGGCGGATGCCCGCATCGAAGCGCTGGGCGACGATGTCGGTCAGGGCAGCATCGGTGATGACCTCGACGTGGATGTCCGGGTAGTCCGGCAACAGCTTCCGTAACGCCGGCCACAGGATGGTGGTGGCGCTGTGCTCGCCGGTGGTGATGCGCAAGGTGCCGCTGGGCTTGTCGCGCAACTCGCTCAGGCCCGCCACGGCCGCATCGATATCCCCGAAGTTGGGGGCCAGCTCCCTGAAGAGACGCTCACCGGCCTCGGTGGGCACGACATTGCGCGTGGTCCGGGTGAGCAGACGCAGGCCAAGCCGGGCTTCCAGCCCCCGCATGGTATGGCTGAGCGCGGATTGGGAAACGCCCAGCTGCGCGGCGGCGCGAGTGAAACTCCGCTCGCGCGCCACCGTCAGGAAGGCGAGCAGGTCGTTGTAGTTCTCACGGGGCATGCGTAGGCCCGGCCCATTAATGAATTTTGATCATAAAAGCATTCGTATTGCAGCGTCTAATCAAACCAAAGCCGCCCGTGCACACTGGTGTGATCCCGATCCCCTCAAGGAGCACCCCATGCAAACGCGCACGCTTGGCCACAGTGGCCTCAAGGTTTCCGCCCTCGGCTTTGGCTGCATGGGCCTGAACTTCGGATACGGCCCCGGCCCGGGCAAGCAGGAAGCCATCACGCTGATACGCGAGGCGTTCGAGGCGGGCGTGACCTTCTTCGACACGGCCGAGGCCTATGGCCCGTTCACCAATGAGGAACTGGTCGGCGAGGCGCTGGCCCCGATCCGCGACCAGGTGGTGATCGCCACCAAGTTCGGCTTCAAGGACGGCAACTCGCAGACCGGCATGGACAGCCGCCCGGAACGCATTCGCGCCGTCGCCGACGCCGCGCTCAAGCGCCTCAGGACCGATCGCATCGACCTGTTCTACCAGCACCGCGTCGATCCCGATGTGCCGATGGAAGACGTGGCCGGTACCGTCAAGCAGCTGATCGCCGAAGGCAAGGTCAAGCACTTCGGTCTGTCGGAAGCTGGCGTGCAGTCGATCCGCCGGGCGCATGCGGTGCAACCGGTGGCGGCGCTGCAAAGCGAGTATTCGCTGTGGTGGCGTGAACCCGAGCAGGAAGTGCTGCCGACCTGTGAGGAACTGGGTATCGGCTTCGTGCCGTTCAGCCCGCTCGGCAAGGGCTTTCTCACCGGCAAGATCGACGCGAGCACGTCATTCGCCAAGGACGACTTCCGCAACATCGTGCCCCGCTTCACCCCGGAAGCCCGCCAGGCCAACCAGGTGCTGGTCGAGCTGCTCGGCAAGATCGCCGCTGCCAGGCAGGCGACACCCGCGCAGATCGCACTGGCCTGGCTGCTGGCACAGCAGCCGTGGATCGTGCCGATTCCGGGCACTACCAAACGGCATCGCCTGCTGGAAAACCTCGGCGCCGCGTCGATCGACCTGCAGCAGGACGAGCTGCGCCAGATCGAACACGCGCTGGCCCATATCCAAGTGCAAGGCGACCGCTATCCGGCCCACCTCGCCGCACGCGCGGGCAAGTGAACCCATCGCCCTATCACGTCCCATGTCATTCGTTGGAGCAATCACCATGGAACTCACCCGAAACGGCTCGCTGCCGTCCATCAAGGGAGCGGCCGACTACTTCACCGGCCATGTGCGCATCGACATGCCGTTCCAGCGTGGCGGCACGTCGCGCGTGGGCGGCGGCATCGTCACCTTCGAACCTGGCGCACGCAGCGCCTGGCACACGCATCCGCTGGGGCAGACGCTGATCGTCACCGCCGGCAAGGGATGGACGCAGTGCGAGGGCGGCCCCATCGTCGAAATCCATGCCGGCGACATCATCTGGTGCCCGCCGGGCCACAAGCATTGGCACGGCGCCACCCCCACCACGGCGATGACGCATATCGCGATTCAGGAGGCGCTGGATGGCAAGGCAGTGGAATGGTTGCAGAAGGTGACCGACGAGGAATACCTGGCCGGCCCGCCGGCCTGAGCCGCGTCATCGTCTTTCGATGACGCATCCGCTGCAGACTGCCCCGACGCAAAAAGAGGCCGCATAGCGGCCTCTTTGGATGGATGCGGAAGTCGATTGCCCCCAGGCGCGATATCTCCGGTGGAGCTATCGCGGCGCGCTCACTTGTCGCTGGGCGTGAGCACCACGGCCGCTTCGCCCGTCAATTGCAGGAACGTGAAGGTCTCCTGCAGATACAGGTGCACGACGCTGTCGGTGTGGCTCAGGTAGCCGATGGAAATGTCCTGGCCGATATGCAACTCGAAATCACCACCGCGCGTGGTGAGCACCACGCCGCCCTTGATGGCCGGCGCCCAGATGATCTCGCCGTCCACCAGGTTCCGAATGTCCTTGAGTACGGGGTAGCCCTCGTCGGTGGCCCCGCTGACGGCGGTAAACGGTTGCTCGCCCAGCAAAAGCGTATAGGGCCCATTGACGCCCGCATCGCGCAGCTGGCTTACCGCTTTTGCCACCACGGCCGGATAGTTGTCCACATTGGACGGCAGCGTCATCGCGGCGTTGCTGGTGCCCTGGCGAATGCCTTGTATGCCGGCGGCCTTGTAGCCTTCGAAAACAGCGCGATCCTCGGCGAAAGCGAGCTTGCGTGCCGCGTCCTTCAGCGGTTGCAGGTCGGGATCGTTGGCGCCGCGCTCCACCGAGTCAATCGCCTCGCGCGACAAGGCGAACAGCACGCGCAGTTCCACCACGGCCTTCACTTCGCGTTGCGCGGCCTGGATGCCTTCGGTCGGCGGCTCGATCTGTTGCAGGTGGCCGGTACCCACGGCAGAAAAGTCGAACCCCTTCGGCCCTACGACATCCACGACTCGCCGCGCCGCGAGATGACGCTTCAAGGTCCTGGATGCTTCCTGCTCGATCTGCGCCCATGCCTGTTCCGAGATGGGCGCGAGCTTCCGATGAAGATTATTCATTTACGGGTTCTCCTTTGAGCGAACCAATGCCAAGCGAACCATCCGATGGGGACTGCGGGGATTCGACCGCCGCCACCACGCCCTCACCGCCGGCAGGCGCGCCACTGGTGGATGGGGCCGGGCCTTCTGCCGAAACATTGTCCAGGAACGTCGCGGTGGGCACGAAAAACAGCGTGCCCGTCACGGCCTTGCTGAAATCCAGCAGGCGGTCGTAGTTGCCTGGCGGACGACCGACGAACATGTTGGTCAGCATCTGCTCGATCCGCTCAGGGGATCGCGCGTAACCGATGAAGTAGGTGCCGAACTCGCCCTTGCCAACCTCGCCGAACGGCATGTTGTCGCGCACGATTTCCAGCTGCTCGCCATCCTTTTCGATGGTGGTCAGCGCATTGTGCGCGTAGCTGGGCTTGGCGGCATCGGTCAGCTCGATGTCCGACAGTTTCTTTCTGCCGACGATATTTTCCTGCTGCTCGACGGGCACGGTATCCCACGCCTTCAGGTCATGCAGGTACTTCTGCGTGATCACGTAGCTGCCGCCGGCAAAACCGGGGTCCTCGTCGCCGATGATCGCGGCATCGATGGCGTCCTGGTCCACCGGATTCTCGGTGCCGTCGACAAAGCCGAGCAGATCGCGCTCGTCGAAATACTTGAAGCCATGCACTTCATCCACCACCGTAACGGCATCGCCAAGGCGGGACATGATGTGGGTCGCCAGCTCAAAGCACAGGTCCATGTGCATAGCACGGATGTGGAAGAGTATGTCTCCCGGCGTGGAAACCGCGTGGTGCTGTCCCTTGATTTCGCGAAACGGGTGTAACTCACTGGGCCGCGGCTGACCGAAAAGCCGATCCCACGCCTCCGAACCAAAGCCCATCACGCAGGACAGGCGACCCTCAAGGTCGCGGAAACCCACCGCGCGCAAAAAAGAGGACAGGTCGCCACAAAGCCCGCGCACCGCCTCTTCGGGCTGAGACCCTGGTTTCAAGGTCACCACGAGAAAAATGGCGGCGCGCGTAAGCTTGGCGACGACGGGCTGCGGAATGACGGAAGACACTGTCCACCCCTAACGAATTGGTCCGGGCAGTATGCCCCGGGCTTCGATGAAGGTCCAAAACAAACCGGCCCCCATCCAAAGACGGTGGGCTGCGCGGCCAGCGAAGCCGCCGGACTCGAAACGGCGCGACCTGGCGCTGGCTTCCATCCGCGGCGCGTCCACGCGCGAATCCACGGATCCCGCTCCACGCCGCACGCGCCGGTGGCTTGAAACCCAGGGTTGCGACAGCCGCGGCTTCTCCTCGATATCGCCCAGCGACCGCCCGGAGGCCCGACGGACCGCCCGGCCAGGCCCGCCAGGGACACCCCAGGCGGGAGTCCCCACCCCAACTGCGTGTAAACTGGTCGTTTTTTGACGCCAGCAGCAATGGTGCAAGCTCCTCAACGTGCGACGATCCGCGGCCCGACGTTCATTCGCTTACTCGCCAGCCTGACGGACGTCGACGTTCCCCAAGCCAAGCAATCGCTATCGGACCGGCTGAGCCAATGGCTCGACTGGACGCATGCCATTGCGCTGTCCACCGCGCTCGACGGCAAGCCACCGGCGACGGGCAACGACGTGCCTGCTGCCGACAGCGCGGAGGAAAACGAATGCGCCCGTGTGCGCGGTTCGTTGGTCCACGCCATCACCAGCGACCGCGAATGGCCGCGCGGGGCCGCGGAAGAAGGCGGTGCGAACGCGGAGGAGCCCGACTACACGGCCTTTCGCCAGCGCTACCTCGCCTTGCAGCGCTCGATGCAATCGGCCACCGGCAGCCTGCGCGGCCGCTTGCGGGACAGGCTCGCCCACCCATCGGCCGACATGGCACGACTGGCGGAAGTGGATGCGGTGATGGAACTGGCGCTGAGCCCGCGCGAGCAGGCGCTGTTGGCCGCCGTGCCCGCCTTGCTCGGGGAACACTTCGAGCGTTTGCGTCAGGCCGGGCACAAGACACCGGACGACACGCGAGTGTCGCAGGACAGCCCAGCGACCACGCCGCGCGGCTGGCTGGAGGTGTTTCGCAAGGACATGCAGAGCGTGTTGCTCGCCGAACTGGATGTTCGTTTTCAACCGGTCGAAGGTCTGCTCGCAGCACTTCGCACCCGCTAACTGGAACGTCATGTTCAGAAATCTTCTCAATCTTGCTGTATTCGTGGTGGGCCTGGTCGCGGTGTGCTGGATCGGCGCCGGCTACATCGGTTCGAATCCGCTGGGCGCCAGTGTCGCGATGCTGATCGGCGCCTGCTATCTCGCGGGCGGCCTTGAGCTGCACCGCTATCGGCAGGCCACCGCCACGCTGCAACACGCCGTCACGGACTTGTCCGCAGCACCGGCCAGCCTCGATGAATGGCTGGACCGCTTGCATCCCTCGCTACGCAATAGCGCACGCCTGCGCATCGAGGGCGAGCGCGTGGCGCTGCCCGCGCCGACGCTGACGCCGTACCTGGTAGGCCTGCTGGTGCTGCTGGGCATGCTCGGTACGCTGCTGGGCATGATGGCGACGCTGCGCGGCACCGGCATGGCGCTGGAGAGCGCGACCGATCTGCAGGCCATCCGCGGCTCTCTTGCCGCACCGGTGAAGGGGCTGGGTTTTGCATTCGGCACCTCGATCGCGGGCGTGGCCACTTCGGCGATGCTGGGGCTGCTTTCCGCGTTGTGCCGGCGCGAGCGTCTCCAGGCCGTGCAAGGGCTGGACGTGAAGATCGCCACGACCTTGCGCATCTACTCGCAAACGCATCAGCGCGAGGAAGCGTTCAAGCTCCTGCAACGCCAGACCGAAGTGATGCCTGCCCTGGTCGATCGGCTGCAGGCGATGATGGCCGCCATCGAACAACAGAGCGTGGCCGCCAGCGAGCGCCAGATCGCCAGCCAGGACGCGTTCCACGGCAAGACCGAGGCCACCTATGCGCGGCTTGCCGCCTCCGTGGAGCAGTCGTTGAAGGAAAGCGTCGCCGAAAGCGCGCGCGCCGCCAACGCGGCATTGCAACCGGTCATGGAGGCCACCATGGCGGGCCTCGCGCGCGAGACAGCCGCGCTGCACGATACCGTCACGCGCGCCGTACAGCGGCAACTCGAGGGACTCTCCGCCGGCTTCGAAACCACCACCACGACCGTGGCGGACATCTGGAACCGGGCACTGGCCGAACACCGGCAATCGAACGAAGCGCTGGTGCAGCACCTGCGCAGTTCGCTGGAACACTTCGCCGGCAGCTTCGAGCAACGCTCCGCCGGCCTGCTGGAAGGCATCTTCACGCGCCTCGACGCCACCGCGGGCAACGTGGCGGAAGCATGGAACCAGGCGCTGACGCAGCAACAAGGCGTCAACGAGAAACTGGCGTCCCACCACCAGCAAGCGCTGGGGGCCGCCGCCGCCACTTTCGAGCAACACGCAACCTCGCTGGTCCGCACCGTGGAGCAGTCGCATGCAAACCTGCAGGCGGCATTGGCATCGCAGGACCAGCAGCGGCTCGCAACCTGGGCGGACACCCTCGGCGCGATGACCACCACGCTGAGCAAGGACTGGGAGCAAGCCGGCACACACGCCGCGAGCCGGCAGCAGGAAATCTACGACACGCTCGCACGCACCGCCAACGACATCGCGGCGCAGACGCAGGCCCACGCCAGCGCGACGATCGCCGAGATTTCCCGGCTGGTGCACGCCGCATCCGAGGCACCCAAGGCCGCGGCCGAGGTCGTCGCCGAGATGCGCCAGAAGCTCTCCGACAGCATGGTCCGCGATACCGCGATGCTGGAAGAGCGCAACCACCTGATGGCCACGCTGGAAACCCTGCTCAAGGCCGTGAACCATGCATCCACCGAGCAACGCCTGGCAGTCGACGCACTGGTCACTACCTCGGCCGACCTGCTGGATCGCGTCGGCACCCGCTTCACTGACCATGTCGAGGCGGAAACCGGCAAGCTCGGCACGGTGGCCGCCCAAGTCACCGTGGGCGCCGTCGAGGTGGCGGCCTTGAGCGAAGCGTTCGGCGCGGCCGTGCAGCTGTTCGGCGCGTCCAACGACAAGCTGCTCGACCGCCTGCAGAGCATCGAAACCGCGTTGGACAAATCGCTGGCACGCAGTGACGAACAGCTGGCGTATTACGTGGCGCAGGCCAGGGAAGTCATCGACCTGAGCATGCTGTCGCAGAAGCAGATCGTCGAAGACCTGCAACAGCTCGCCAGCCAGCGGGCTTCCGTCGGAACGGAAGTGGCATGAGCGGCGATTGGGATGGCGACTCCGAATCGGCAGCCCCCATCTGGGCCGCCTTCGGCGACCTGATGTCGGTGCTGCTGGGGGTGTTCGTGCTGATCCTGGTAGGCGTGATCGGCGTGCAGTTGCAGCTCTCGAACAGGCTGGACGAAGAGGTCAAGCAGCGGCAGCTCGAAGCGCAACGCCGCCAGACCCTGGAACAGGCGCTGGCAGGCCCGCTGGCGGCCGGCCGGGTGACGCTGGTCAACGGGCGCATCGGCATTCGCGGCAGCGTGCTGTTCGCGCTGAACTCCGATCAGCTGCAGCCCGAAGGCCAGGACGTCTTGAAGAGCCTGGCCGGCCCGCTGACCGAATACCTCAGGAGCCGCGACGAGGTGCTGATGGTGAGCGGCTTTACCGACGACCAGCAGGTGCGCGATGGCAATCACCACTTTGCCGACAACTGGGAGCTGTCGGCCGAGCGCGCGTTGACCGTGACGCGCGCCTTGATCGCGGCAGGCGTTCCCGCCTCCTCGGTATTCGCCGCGGCGTTCGGTTCCGAGCAACCGGTCAGCTCCAATGCCGATGACGAGGGTCGGGCAAAGAACCGGCGCGTGGAAATAGCGCCCGTCCCGAAGCCATCGGCGAGTACAGCGACACCCCATGAGCCCTAGCACGACACCCGTCCGGGTCATGCTCGATGCGTGGCGCGCGCAGGGCGCCGATCGCGCCGATCCCATGCGCTTCCTTTTCATCGAGGCACTGGAACGGCGCGCGGCCGATCATGACGGCGAGGCACGCCGCCTGCTGGACGAAAAGCTCTCCGCGCTGATCGCGGCGTATGCCAGCGCGATCGAAGAGGCCGCGCCCCCGGCCGGCGCTGCACACAGCACGACCACGCCGAGCGAATCTTCGCGTGGAGCGCTTGGCGCATTGATCGACGACATCGCTCGCCGGGCAACGATGCGCGGTGACAACCCGACCACGGACGACGCGGCTCCCTCGCCTAGCACCCAGCCGGCATGGGAGGTGCTGGATGACTTCAGAAAGCTCTGGTCCAAGGTCCGCACCGAGAGCCAGTTGCGGCAATCGCTGGAACAGGTACCCGAGAATGCCGGCCCGCTCAACTCGGGCAGCCTCGTGCATCGATCGCTCACATTGATGCGCGAGGTGTCGCCAGGCTATCTCCAGCATTTCATGGCCTACGTCGACGCCTTGGCGTGGGTGGAACAGATGAATGAAGGCGGCGCCCTGGCCGTCAAGGAAGCGCCCCGGTCGGCGGGCGCCAAGAAGCGCACTCGCAGTAAACCTCGCTAGCACCGCGGGCGCAGCGCGCCGTGGTCCCCGAGCCGCCCATCGCCCATGCCTTGCCAGCGGACGCCATAGGTAACCGTGCGCGGGTATCGAGCGAATCAGCAGGGTCGGCGATACTTCCGGCATTGGCCGGTGGGGTGGATCGCAGGCATCTCGCCGGCGTCACCCACGGTGGTGTATCCCACCAGCACCCCACACGCTCCCCCAGCACACGGAGAAAGGACCCATACATGACCACGAAAACCGAGACGGCGATCCTGGCAGGCGGCTGCTTCTGGGGCATGCAGGATCTGCTGCGGCGCTACCCGGGCGTGCTGTCGACGCGCGTGGGCTATACCGGTGGCGATGTGGCCAACGCCACCTATCGCAATCACGGCACCCATGCGGAAGCGATCGAGATCGAGTTCGATCCGAGCCAGATCAGCTACCGGCAGATCCTGGAATTTTTCTTCCAGATCCACGACCCGACGACGAAGAATCGCCAGGGCAACGACATCGGCACGAGCTATCGCTCGGCCATTTACTACGTCAACGACCAGCAGAAGCAGGTCGCCGAGGACACCGTGGCCGACGTCGAGGCATCAGGCCTGTGGCCCGGCAAGGTGGTCACCGAGATCAGCCCCGCCGGTCCGTTCTGGGAAGCCGAACCCGAACACCAGGACTATCTGGAACGCTACCCAAACGGGTACACGTGTCACTTCCCGCGGCCGGACTGGAAGCTTCCGCGACGCGGGTAATCCCGCGACCGTCGATGACGACCGTGCCGGATCACCGGCATCCCGGCGAAGCGATCACCCGCGTGCATGTGGAAACCTCAGCCGTCGCGGTGGGCCAACGCGTAGTCGATCGATGCACGCACCGCCGCCACCTGGGCGTCGTTGCACTGCTGCGGCGTGGCGTGCGGGCTGTCGGGGTAGACCTCGGTGGTGGTCGCATAGCGTGCGTTGGTAATGCCCGCGCACAGGCCCCACTGCTTCACCGGGAACTTGATGACACCCGGCAGCAGCAGCGGTGATCCGATGATTTCGCCATGGGCATCGGCCGCGGCGATATGGGTCACCTTGGCCACCGCCTCGATCACCGAGCGCTGGAACTCGGGCTGGGGATGCTCGATATCGTCGACCAGATAGAAGCCATCGGGAATCTCGCCGGGCACGAAGTCCTTGCCATCGCGGGCGGCCAGCGCCGGGCGGAATTCCGACTCGTCCGAATCGGTGGTCTCGTGCAGGTCGATATGCATCAGCACACGATCGCGCAGCGGCTCCAGCAGGTCCACCAGCGCCGCCGATTCGCCGGCCGGACTGTGCTTGCGGAAATTGCGATTGGGATCGAGTGCGTCGGGGTTCCAGCGATGGATTCGCTCGTAAGCCCACGGACTGACACAGGGCACCACCAACAGGTTGGCTCGACCGACATAGTCTTGCGCATGCTGCTGGACGAACTGCAGCGCGCCATGCACACCGCTGGTTTCGTAGCCATGCACACCGCCCGTCACCAGCAAGACGGGCAAGTCCTCGCGCCAGTCGCGGCTGCGAATGGCCAGCAACGGATAGTGTTCAGCGCCATAGTCAAGCGCCCCATACTCGACCACGTCGAACCGTTCGCGGAACCGCTCGATCACGCTCAAGACGTCTTGTGCATAGCTGCGCTGCTTCACCTGCCGCGCAAGCCATGCCTCACGCTCCGCCGCGCCCCAAGCCTGTCCGGGTATGCCGATGGGATAGAAAGCGTGGCTGCTCATGCGGACGTCATCGTGGTGGAATGGTCGTACTTTACCATTCGCACCACGCGCAGACCGCGACCGGCACCAGGGCGGTAACCCCTATCGGCCGCACTGCGCACCAGCGCCATAACGGCCAAACGCCGGGCGACTCGCATCGCCCGGCGTTCCTTGTTGCGGCCGGATGGCCGGTGACTGACCGGCCAACATCGGGATCAACCGATCACGGCGCCTGCTGCTTGTCCTTCAGGGCCGAGCACAGCACGGTGGCTTCGCTGGCCTGCGCCAGGCCGCGCTCGGCACCGCTGATGCCCTTGGCGCGGTCCTTGAAGAACGACTGCAGGCGATCGGCTTCGTCCTGCGAGCAGCCACCGCCACCGATCAGGCCGGGCAGCTGGCCGCCGGCGAAGCTGCCGGTGCGTTCCACGATCCTGTCGTAATTTGTGGTGGCCCACTGCCACGAGGCGTCGCGCTGCTCGCGCGTGTCGCGGCCGCCGCGCAGCAGCATGGCCATCTCGCCCACCTTCACCTTCTTGTCGAGGGCGAAGCTGCGCACCTGGTTGGCCAGCGCCGGATCATTCACTTCGCTCAAGCCGCCAAGCATGGCGTTGCGCATGGCCGGGTCGCTGGTCTGCGGCAGTTCGGCGATAAGTGCATCGACGGCCGGCTTGCCACGTTCCTGCACGGCCACGCCCAGGGCGACGCCGAGCAGGTCCGGATCGGCCGCACCCAGGTCGAGACGACCATCCGCCTTGCGCTTGAGGGCGGCGTCACCCTGCTTGAGCAGCTCCGCGCGCACCTGCGGCACGTTGACGACCAGGGCCAGCTCGTCGGCAAGCGTGTTGCGCAGCAGCGAATCGCTGTCCGCCTCACCCGGCTTGCGGTGGTAACCCAGCTGCGTCAGGCGCGGCAGGTAAGCATCCGTCGCCCATGCGGCCAACCCGGCGCGCTGCGCGCCGGTCTGCGCGAGGTTGTGATAGATCCAGTTGAAGCTGCCCAGCGGCGCGGTGGCCACCTCGCGGGTCTTGGACGACGTAAGCGGCTTGAGCGCGGCGAGCACGTCGCCCGCGTCGAGGTCGCCATGCTTGAAGCTGGCGTATACCGCATCGGCGTAGGCCAGTTGCTCGGCATCATCGAGCTTGCCGATCTGCTGGCCGAGCCTGGCCAGGTCGTCCTTGGCCATGGCGAAGCGGTAGTAGCCGCTGCCGTTGGCGTTGGGCAGCACCCAGGTCGGGTTGCTGGCGCCGTCGAGCACCATGGAACCCTGCGCCTTGTCGAGCAGTTCGCAACTCACCTTGCTGCCATCGGCGGTGCCGTAGCGCACGCACATCGGCACGCCCCACACCTGCTTGTCGTCGCCCTTGCTGCCGACGGGAAGATAGCGGCTCTGGCTAAGCTGCAACACGGTCTTGCCGCCTTGCTGGGTCAGCTTGGTCTGCACATACGGCACGCCCGGCTGATTGAGGAAGCTCTTGAAGGCCAGCTTGAAATCGTTGCCCTTGTCGGCGGCCTTGGCGATGGCGTCGATCAGGTCATCGGCGGTGGCGTTGCCGAACTTGTGCTCCTGGATGTACGCACGCATGCCCTGCTGGAACGTCGATTCGCCGACGTAGCCTTCGAACATGCCCAGCACCGCGGCGCCCTTCTGGTAGGTGATGCCGTCGAACGCGGTCTCGATGTCGCCATTGCCGGTGATCGGCTGGCGGATCTTGCGCGTGGTGACCAGGCTGTCGCCGTTCATCGCGCCCTGGGCGCCGCGCACGCGGTCGAGGTCGGCGCGGTATTCCGGATGCACCTTCTGGGTGACCTTCTGCTGCATCCAGGTGGCGAACGCCTCGTTGAGCCATAGGTCGTCCCACCAGGCCAGCGTCACGGTGTCGCCGGTCCACTGGTGCGCCAGCTCGTGCGCGGTAACGTTGAACGAACCGCGCACGTAGTTGGCCGGGGAATCGGGATCGAGCAGCAACAGCCAGTCGCGGAAGGTGACCAGGCCGGGGTTCTCCATCGCGCCGGCGGAGAAGTCCGGCGCGGCCAGCAGGTCGAGCTTGTCCCACGGGTAACCGAAGCCGTAGTAGTCCTCCAGCGTGTGGATGATGCTCGGCGTTTCGCCCAGCACGTGCTGCATGCGATGGCCTTCGCCCTTGGCGGCGATGCCGCGCAACTCAAGCGCCTGCGTGCGATACGGCGTCGGCGAAATGTCCGGGCCCTTCACCACGTCCCACGGGCCCACGCCAAACGCCACCAGATAGGTCGGCAGCGGCTTGGTGGTGGAGAAGGTCAGCGTCTTCCAGCCGTCGCCAGCGGCCTCTTCCTTCACCTGCTTGGTATTGGCCACGCCCACTTCGTCGTTGGGAATGGTCAGGCGAATATCGAACGGGGTCTTGAAGCCGGGTTCATCGAAACCGGGGAACGCATAGCGCGCGCTGATCGGTTCCATCTGCGTCATCGCATACGGCTGGCCTTCGTGGCTTACCTTGTACAGGCCCTGCAGCTGCTGGTTGAGCGGCGCGGCGTACTCGATGGCGACGGTCAGTTCCTGCGGCGCGAGCTTGCCGCCGAGATCGATGCGGACTACGCCCTCTTCCGGCGCCACTTCCTCGTACTTGCCCGCATGCGTCTTGCCGGCGGCATCCGTCACGGTGACCTTGCCCACCGTCAGGTCGCGACCATGCAGCCACAGATGGTCGGAGGCCTGGGTCAGCTTCAGCTTGATCACCGTGGTGCCGGTGAAATCCTGCTGGCGCGGATCGACCTTGAAGGCGAGCTGGTAGGACTCCGGACGGGCCCAGCCGGGCAGCTTGCCATGCGGCTGGTCATTGGCGACGGGAGCGGCCAGCGCCGCGCCACAGCAGGCGGCAAGGGCGGTAAGTACGAGTGGGCGGACGAAATGGCGCATGCGGCGAAGCTTCCCCTGGGGACAAAAGACCCCCCAAGCTAGGTGCACCCATGACGGATGACCCAGTGCCATAAGACATGGAGCCGCCCGGCGGCGGCGCCCGGGCACATTGTCCGCACCGATGATTAGCCCCATTATGATAGGCATGAACTATCAATCTACTGGGGCCGTGTTCCCATGAACCTGCGTGACCTGCACTACCTGGTGGCCCTGGCCGAGCATCGGCATTTTGGCCGTGCCGCCGAAGCCAGCTTCGTCAGCCAGCCCACGCTCTCCACCCAGATCAAGAAACTCGAAGACGAACTGGGCGTGGCGCTGGTCGAGCGCACGCCGCGCAAGGTACTGCTCACCGAAACCGGCCGCGAGATCGCCCGCCGCGCGCGTGGCGTGCTGTCCGAGATCGACGAGATCAAGGCCATCGCCCAGCGTACGCGCGATCCCGAGTCCGGCACGCTGCGCCTGGGCATCTTCCCCACCCTCGGGCCTTACCTGCTGCCACACCTGGTGCCGCTGGTGCGCAAGCACTTTCCACGGCTGGAACTGCTGCTGGTGGAGGAAAAAACCGAACAGGTGGTGAAGATGCTGCGCGAGGGGGCACTGGATGTCGGCGTGCTTGCGCTGCCGCTGCACGAAGACAGCCTGCACGCCGAATTTCTGTTCGAAGAGCCGTTCGTACTTGCCGTACCCGAAAGTCATCCGCTGGCTCACCACAACAAACGCCTCAAGCTGGATGACCTGGAAGATGAAAGCCTGTTGCTGCTGGAGGACGGCCACTGCATGCGCGACCAGGCGCTGGAAGTCTGCCAGCTGGCGGGCGCGGGCGAGCGTTCGGGCTTTCGCGCCACCAGCCTGGAAACCCTGCGCCAGATGGTCGCCGCCAACGTGGGCATCACGCTGTTGCCGACGCTGGCGATCAAGCCGCCGGTGGCCCGCACCGACAACGTGCATCTGCTGGAATTTGCCGGTCACGCACCGAGCCGGCGCCTTGCGCTGGTGTGGCGCAAGAGCTCGTCGCTGGGCGTCTTTCTCGAACGCTTCGCCGAAGTGATCCGAAGCCTGCCGGCCGAGCTGCTGCAGCCACGGCTGGGCGAGCCCATGGTTGCCGCCACGGACAAGCGCTGATCGCCAGCCGAACCTAAGGCGCCGACACCAAGCCAAGGGATATCCAAGTCTCGCGGAGACGCGGCATCAGTAACGCAGCAACGCTTCCAGCGGCGTATCACCCTGCCAACGGGCGCGGCCCTGCAAGGCCGCCAGCTCGATCACCACGCTGGCGCCCACCAGCGCGCCGCCGAGCTTCTCCACCAAGGCGCGCGCCGCCGCCATCGTGCCACCCGTGGCCAGCACGTCATCGACGATCAGGGTTCTTTCGCCCGGACGCAGCGCATCATTGCGCGCCTCCAGCCGATCCACCCCGTATTCCAGCTGATAGTCCACCGCAACCACCGGCGGCGGCAGCTTGTCGGGTTTGCGCAGCGGCACGAAACCGGCGTGCAGCTTCTGCGCCAACGCCGCGCCAAAAATAAAGCCACGGGACTCGATACCGCATACCGCCTGCACCTCGCTGCCCTGCCACGGCTCGGCCAGGGCATCCACGCAACGGGCGAAACTGCCGGCATCGGCCAACAGCGGCGTGATATCGCGAAACACGATGCCCGGCTGGGGGAAGTCCGGTACGGCGCGGATCAGCGCCTGGATCTGTCGCAGGGAAGTTTCCAATGGCCTTGCTCCGTCGCCCTTGCACGGGGGCGCTATGCGGCCCGCAGGATAGCGCGCGGGCTCGGTGCTGGCGCCAGGCTCAGCAAAAAGCGGGGTATGGCGCGTCGGGATCCTCGTCCGATTCACCGATGGCCAGCCGGGCCTCCATCAAGTCGCGCTCCACTTCACGCACGACCTGCTCGGCCGCCGCCAGGCTTGCCTCGGGCACCAGCACCGCCACATAGTCCAGCGCCGGCAGCTGCCCAACAGCGCCGGTGAGGTATTCGCCCGAGACAAAGGCCGGGATCTCCGCGCGCTCCAGCGCGTCCTTCACCAGATGGGCGTCGATCAGGGTTTCAGCTCGGTAGGCGATGCGCATGGGGGCACGCTAGCGCTGTGGGGGGCGGGGGGCAAGTTTTTGCCCGAAGGGTGGTTGCATGGGGGCTTGGCGACTGTTTGTCTGGTTGTGGTGTTGACGCCAGGTTGCCGCCTGCGCGGCGGGCGTTTCGACCTCCTGCCGGAGGCCGAGTCACTTCTCTTTGCTGGCCCAAAGAGAAGTAACCCAGAGAAATGGCCTGAAAGGCCAGGGCTCGTAGCGTTGCGAGGAATACAGGCCGGAACGGTCTCTGGGGTTTCGTTGCGGGACGCCTTCGCCGCTACACAGCGGTGAGACCATAGGGCTGCGCAAAGCGCCGCCGCGCTGAGGGCTTAAAGCCGGTGTGGCGGCGTTGATGGGTCGCTATAGCTCCCGAAGGTGGCGGTATCTATGGTTATAACCGCCACTGAGGCTAGATTGGCCCCTCACCCCAACCCTCTCCCCGGAGGGGAGAGGGAGCCAAGACGTGAAGCGCGCCGCTTTAAGTCCTCAGCGCGGCGGCGCGTTGCGCAGCCCTATGGTCTCACCGCTGTGTAGCGGCGGAGGTTGTCCCGCAGCGAACTGCCTCAAGCGTTCGGGCTTTTCCCCACCCGATGCTGCCAGCTCTTCCGGCCATTTTCTTTGGGTTACTTTTCTTTTGGGCCAGCAAAAGAAAAGTGACTCGGCCTCCGGTAGGAGGGCGAAACGCACGCCGCGTAGGCGGCACCCTGGCGATCACGCCAACAAAAGCGACAGCCCCTGGGTGACTCGCTACGCTCGCCCCTGCGGGGCCGCCCTTCGGGCGTTCTGTGCGCTCCGCGCTTGCTCTGCTTTCGCAAGGATGACGATCAAAAGCGCTGGCCTAGCCGACACCAAAATTGAGCCCCCCCCTCTAAACCGGCCCCTCCGGCAATTGCCCCGCCGCACTCGTCTCCAGCGCCTCGCGTACCGTCCGCAACAGCTTTTGCGTGGAAATCGGCTTGTCGACCAGATACAGGTGCTCCATCACCGGCAGCTCATCCATGTCCGGCGGTGCGTCCGGCCGCGCCAGCAGCAGCACCGCGCGCCGGTAGCCGTGGTCGAACAGCGCGGCCAGGGTGCGTACGCCGGTGAACAGGTTCATGTCGGCGTCCAGCACGACCAGGTCGGGCACGCCCTGTGCCTCGATCCACTGCAGGGCCGCGGTGCCGCTCTGGCTGGCATGGGCCTGGTAGCCCCATGAGTCGAGCGTGTCGACCAACAGCGACAGCTGGCCGGCTTCTTCCACCACCACCAGCACGCGTTCGGCCTCGCCCTGCAGGTTCATCTCGTCGTCCAGCTCGGCCACGTCGCTAGGCTGCTCGACCAGCGGGATATAGATGTGGAACCGGGTGCCTTGTCCGGGCTGGCTTTCCACGCGCATGACGCCGCCATGCGCGGCGACGATACGCTTGCAGGAGATCAGCCCCAGGCCGGTACCGGTGTCCTTGGTGGTGTAGAAGGGCTCGAACATGTGGCCGAGCACTTCGTCGTCCATGCCGCTGCCGCTATCGGCTACGGTCAGGCACAGGTAGTTGCCTGCCTGCGCCTCTTCGTCGGGAAGGAAAAAGGATTCCGGCAGGCTGGCCTGCGCGGTCTCTATGCGCAGGCTGCCGCCCTCGGGCATGGCCTGGATCGCATTGAGGCTGAGGTTCAACAGGCACTGCTGCAGTTCGGTGTGGTTGCCGTCGAAACTGAGTTCCGGGTCGCTCGCCTTCATTTCCAGCGTGACCGTGCGCGGCACGCTGCCCTGCAGCAGCAGGGCGAGCGCGTCGAGCAGTGCGCCGACCCGCACCTGCTCGGCGCGCCGCGCGCCGCGTGCGAAGGAGAGCATCGACTGCACCATGTCCAGGCCGCGCTTGCCGCAATCGCGCACCAGACGTCCCAGCCGCGCCAGCCGTGGATCTTCCTGGTAATCCTGCAGGCTGTCGCCGGCCAGCAACAGCGGTTGCAGCAGGTTGCGCAAGTCGTGGCTGAGGCCGCCCGCCAGCATGGCCAGGCTTTCGAAGCGCTGCGCGCGGATCAGCTCGGTCTCGGCGCGCCGGCGCGCGCGCTGGGCTTCTGCTTCACGCAAGGCACGGCGCACGGCCGAGGCCAGCCGCGCCGGGTTCTGCTTGAGGATGTAGTCGGTGGCGCCGTTGCGCAGCGCCTCGATCGCCGCCTCCTCGCCCAGCGTGGCGGAAACGAAGATGAAGGGAAGATCCTGGTCGCGCTCGCGCAACAATTCGAGCGCGCGCTGGCCGGAAAAGCCGGGCATGCTGAGGTCCGACAGCACGATGTGCGGATGGAAGTCTTCCAGCACGGCCAGGTAGTCGCGCTCTTCGTCCACCAGGCGCACGTCGTAGTCGATCGCGTCGGCGTCCAGCTCCGACAGCACCAGTTCGGCATCGAGCTGGCTGTCCTCGATCTGGAGCACGCGAATCTTGGGCAATCCCCTATGCAGCCGGTCCGACATCTACATGCGACTCCGTTGTGGCGCATCCTGCCCCGATCGATCTCAACCTGACTCGGGCCCCTGGTTGAGCACGGCCCAGAACTGCCCGAGTGTACGCACCGCGTCGAAGAACTGATCCACATCGACCGGCTTGATCACATACGCATTGGCGCCGATGTCCCAGCTGCGCGCCAGGTCGCTTTCCTCGCGCGAGGAGGACAGGATCACCACCGGCACGCGTCGGAAGCGATCGTCGGCGCGCAGCTGGGTGAGTACTTCCAGGCCGCTCATGCGTGGCATCTTGATGTCCAGCAGCACCACGGCTGGATCGATCGGCTCACGCCCGGCCCATTCGCCGCGGCAATACAGGTAATCCAGGCAGTCCACGCCATCCTCCAGGTGCACCACCGGATTGGCCAGGTTGGCCCCGGCGAGCGCATCCAGGGCCATTTCAGCATCGGCGAGACTGTCCTCGACGAGCAGGATGGTACGAATGTCGCGATGGTTCATGGCCGCCTCTGCGCAAAGCTTTCCGACAGATCGGAGGATGGCAGCGTGAAGTGGAAACGCGCGCCCTGGCCCGGCTGCGCATCCGCCCAGACCCGGCCGCCATGGCGCGACACGATACGCCGCACGTTGGCCAATCCTATGCCATTGCCGGGGAACTCGGAGGCCCGGTGCAGCCGCTGGAACACGCCGAACAGCTTGCCGGCGTACTGCATGTCGAAGCCCGCGCCGTTATCGGCCACCACGAACTCATAGCTGCCGTCGCGATGGCGCTGCACGTCGACGTCGATGCGCGCCACCTCGCACTTGCCGGTGTATTTCACCGCGTTGCCCAGCAGGTTCTGCCACACCGTGCGCAGCATGTTCTCGTCGCCGATGACGATGGGCAGCGGCGCGATCGACCACACGATGTGGCGCCCGTGCGCATCGATCTCGGCCAGCGCGCGGGCCTCGTCGGCCAGCGACTGCATGTCCACCGGCTGCAGGCGCAGCGCGCCGCGCCCCAGGCGCGAGAACACCAGCAGGTCTTCGATCAGCAAGGCCATGCGCCGCGCCGCGTCGTTGATGACCTCGATGTAATGCCGCGAACGCTCGTCGGCGCCCTCGCCCAGGTGCTGCTGCAGCTTGCCGGCGAAACCGCTGATGTGCCGCAGCGGCGCGCGCAGGTCGTGCGACACCGAGTAGCTGAAGGCTTCCAGTTCGCGGTTGACGTCGGAAACCTGCTCGATCTTGCCTTCCAGCTGGCGGTTGAGTTCCTTCACCTGCTGCTCGACCAGCGCGCGCGCGGTGACGTCGCTGAGCGTGAGCAGCAGCACCGGATCACCGCCGCCGTCCTGCTCCAGCCGGCGTGCGTTGATCACCACGTGGCGATCGACGCCGTCGACCGTGCGCTGGATCAGCTCGTAGTCCCACAGCTCGCGGTCGAGCAGCAACACGTCGTTGAGGCGCTGCAGCAGCGCGCTGTCGGTCCAGGCGCCATCGCCGATCTCGGTCAGCGGCAGCGACTGGCGGAAATCCGGCGGCAACCCGTAAAGCTCGCCAAACGCGGCATTGACCAGCAGCGTGCCCAGTTGCGCGTCGAGCAGCGCGATTGGCTCGCGCACCGCCTGCACGATCAGCTGCGAACGCTGCACGGCCTGCCCTTCGCGCACTTCGGCACGCAGGCGCCGGCTGATCTGCCGTTCGGACACGATCACCACGATGGTGAGCAGCAGCACCTGCGCGATGGCGGTGATGGCCAGCGCCAGGCTGCTGTTGAACGATTCCCGCTTCGCCTCGGCACGGCGCTTGAGCAAGGTGTCGTTCTCGTTGCGCACGATGCCGTCGATGAGATCGTCCATCTTGAACAGCGTGCCTGAATCGCGCATGGCGTCAGCGGCGCCGTTCTGGTCGCCATGGTCGTAGCGCTGCACCGCCTGCCCGCTCAACGCGAGCCGACCGTTGACCACTGCGCTCAACGAGCCGATCAGCGCCTGCTGGTCGGGGCTGTCGATGGTCATGTCGCGCAATTGCGCCAGCAGGCCCGGAGTCTCATGGGCGGCCCGCTCGGCGCGCGCGCGAACCTGCGGGTCGGCGTCGCCATGGATCATGCGATAGATGGCCGCCTCGCTGTCGCGCGTCACATAGGCGATGCGATAGGTCAGCGACTTCACTTCCGACGAGTGCGTGACGCGCTCATTGGCCTCGATCGCCTCGCCCGCCCCGCTGCGCGTGACCATATAAGGCAATGCCACGATCACCAGCACGGCCGCCAGCAGGCCGCCCAGCCGCCAACGCAGGGCGATACGGTCCCTCATGGCCGGCCGCAGCGTCGACGCCAGTTTCCAGGATGAGCGCAACATGTAGGGCATGTTTGCAGAATCACCCCAACTATTGCCAGCTCCTATCGCACGCTTGTTACTTAGCCATTAGTAGGCAGCTGCCGATCCGGTGTCCGGACGGGAAGCCTTGACGCTCATCGAGGAAGGCCTCGCGTCAGGCTGCTGCCCCCAGGAGCGGTTCGGCTCGGCTTGCATGGTGAAATGCAGCTCGCCGCCGGCCAGGATCTCGCCATGGCGCAGGAACACGCGATCCAGCGGCCTGCCGTTGAGCGAGACGGCGCCGACGTAAGGATGCGCATCGTCCAGCGGCGCGGCGCTCACGGTGAAGGTCTTGCCGTTGGATAGGTGCAGCGTGGCGCGGTCGACGAAGGGGCGGCCGATGGCGTACTCATCGCTGGCCGGCGTCACCGGGTAGAAACCCAGCGCGGTGAAGATGTACCAGGCCGACATCTGGCCGAGGTCGTCGTTGCCGGCCAGCCCATTCGGTCGCGTGGCGTACTGGCTGTCCATGATCTGCTTGAGGCGCTTCTGCGTCTGCCAGGGGGCGCCGGCGTAGTCGTACAGGTAGGCCAGGTGATGGCTGGGCTCGTTGCCATGGGCGTACCAGCCGATCAGGCCGGTGATGTCCTCTACGTGCGCGAAGCGCGCCGGGTCCACCTTGGCATCGAACACGCTGTCCAGCCTGGTCACGAAGCGCGCATCGCCGCCCATGGCCTTGACCAAGGCCGCTACGTCCTGCGGCACGTACCAGGAGTACTGCCAGGCATTGCCTTCGGTGTAGTCGGTGCCGTAGCCGGCCGCGTCCGGATCGAACGGCTCGCGGAAGCTGCCATCGCTCTTGCGCGCGCGCATGAAGCCGGTCTTGGGGTCATACGCGTTGCGCCAGTTGCCGGCACGCTTCTCGAAAGTGGCGGCGATCTCCTGGCGGCCCATCGCCTTGGCCATTTGCGCCAGCGACCAGTCGTCGTAGGCGTATTCCAGCGTCTTGGAGGCGCCCTCGGGTTCCTTGTCGATCGGCACGTAGCCGAGCTTCATGTAATCGCCCAGGTCACCGTAAGGCGCATAGGTGGCGCTGGCCACCATGGCTTTCAGCGCCGCGTCGGCATCGAAGCCGCGCACGCCCTTGATATAGGCGTCGGCGATCACCGGCACCGCGTGGTAGCCGATCATGCACCACGTCTCCAGGCCCTGGTACGCCCACACCGGCAGGATGCCGAACGGGCTGGTCTCGCGCGCGGCGATCAGCGAACGGATGAAGTCGGTGCTGCGCTGGGGCAGCAACAGCGCCATCAGCGGTTGCTGGGCGCGATACACGTCCCACAGCGACCAGGTCGAGTGGAATTCGAACGGGCCGTTCTTGTCCACGGCCTGGTGCACGGCGCCATCGGGGCCGCGAAACTGGCCATTCACGTCCATGCTCAGCGTGGGCGACAACAGGGCGTGATAGAGCGAGGTGTAGAAGCCGACCCGCTGGTCCTTCGATGCGTCCACGTCGATCACCGCGAGCGCCTTGTCCCACGCCGCGCGTGCCTCGGCGCGGCGCGCGTCGAAATCCCAGCCCTGCCCTTCGGCATCGAGGTTGGCGACGGCGTTGGCCTCGCTCACCGGCGAAATGGCCACCTTCACGCCCAGCGGCTGCTTGAGCTGGCCGAAATCGAATACGCCGACCAGCGCGCGGCCGTTCTGCGCATCGCTGTCTTCCGGCTGGTTGCCCGGGCCCTTGAAACCCTTGTAGGTCACGTCCGTTTCGCGGTTGTAGAGCGTGCGCGACTGCATCGGCTGCGAGAAGCGCATGGCGAAGCACAACTCGCGCCCCGGCGCCCAGCCGCGCGTGGTGCGGCAACCGGTGACGGTGCCGTCGTCATGCACGCGCAGGCTCGCCCACAGCACCTTGCCGGCGTAGTCGTAGATGCTGGGCCGCAGGTCCAGCAGCAGGTGCGCCGGCTTGCCGACGGGGAAGGTGTAGCGGTGCCAGCCGATGCGGCGCCCGGCGGTAAGCTCGGCGCGCACGCCATAGTCGCCCAGCGTCACGGCGTAATAACCCGCCTCCACGACTTCACTGTCATGGCTGAAACGCGAACGGTAGCCGCTGCCGGGCTTGGCCGGATCGCCCTGCTCCAGCCGCACCTCGCCCGCGATGGGCATCACCAGCACATCGCCCAGGTCCGAATGTCCCGAACCGGAGAAGTGCGTATGCGAGAAGCCGAGCAGGCTGCTGTCGCCGTACTGGTAGCCGGCTGCCCATTTGTAGGCATGCTTGAAATCCGGCATGGCGGTGTCCGGCGACAGCTGGATCATGCCGAACGGCACCGTGGCGCCCGGGAAGGTATGGCCGTCGCCGCCGGTACCGATGCGCGGGTCGACCTCGACCGAATGACCCGGCGGCGCCGCCACCGCCATGGCCGGCCACAGGGAACAGGCCACGGCTACCGCAAGCCACGAACGGAACGCTAGACCAGCCATCGGATTCCCCATGCGCCTTGGATTTAGATCGGTTGAAATCTAGCAGCGCCGATGCGGTTGTGCACGCTGCGGTGCCCGCACCAAAAAAAGGCCTGCCGCAACGCGGACAGGCCAAACGGGGGAAAGCCTCGGCCAGGCCAGCCCGGCCGGGGCCGGGCCGCCTGGTTGCCGGCATCAGTCGATCTTCCAGTCCAGCGACAGGAACACCTCGCGGCCGGTGTAGCTGGCGCCCTGCTGCGTGGGGATGAACTCGAAGCCGCCCGCGTAGTACGGGATGGCGCCCACCTTGTCGAACAGGTTGGACACGTTGAGGCCGAGCTTGAGCCGGTCGGTGAACTGGTAGGACGCGGCGGTGCTCCAGGTGATCCACGGCGCGATGCGCCCGCGATAGATCACGCACTGCGGATCGCCCTGCACCGGCTGGATGCCGTTGGGCAGCACTTCGCAACCGGCGTAGTTGTTGGCGCGGATGCCGCCCGAGCGCTCGCCGTGCAGCGTGACGTCCCACGGCCCCTTATGCCAGCGCGCGGTGCCGGTGAGCTTGCTCGCCACATACTGGTAGCGCGTGTTGACCAGCGGATCGGAGGGGAGATCGCGCTCCTTGAACGACAGGTTGTTGGTGTAGTCGAGATTGAAATTGAAGTTGCCCCAGTCGGCCGTGGCGAACTTGTAGGTCAGCGAGGCATCGATGCCGCTGACGTAGAGCGAGGCTTCGTTGATCGGGCCCACCGTGGCGCTGAGGATGTTGCCGGTGGCGTCACGCTGGACGTCCTTGATCACCAACCGGCAGTACTCCGAACCCAGCGGATGCGCGATGTAGGGCGCCCCGGTCACGGTTTGCCCGGTCAGGCAGCCGGCTTCGTCGGTCAACAGGGTGCTGGTGTCGATCCACTTGATCGCGTTGTCGATGCCCATGTGCCAGTAGTCGGCCGACACCGCCGGCCCGTCGACCATCGGCACGTCCCACACGAAGCCGTAGGTCCACGAATGCCCGGTCTCCGGCAACAGGTTGCGGCTGCCGCCGGAGTACTGGTTGAAATAGGTCGAATGCTGGAAGCCCTGGCAGGCGCGGTCGCCGGTCTGGATGCACTGCAGCGGATCGGCGTAGTAGCCCACGGTGGTCTGCGAAGCATCCAGGTAGATCGCCTGCATGTCCGGCGCATGGAAGTTGGTGCCGTAGGTGCCGCGCAGCAACAGGCTACCCAGCGGGCGCCATTCGATGGCGGTGCCCCAGGTGCGGGCGACATTGGCGAGGCTGGCATCGCGGTACTTGTCGATGCGACCGGACAGCGTCCAGTTCAGCGTCTCGGCCAGCGGGATGCGCAACTCGGTGGCGGCCGACACGCGGTTGCGCGTGCCGCCACCGGTGATGAAGTTCTGGAACGGATCGCTGAAGGTGGTGGTGTTGCCGCGCGGGTCGGGCGCCAGCTTGAAGCCCTGGTGATTGCCTTCCAGCACGCCGGCAAAACCGATCGGACCGGCCCAGGTGTCGAACAGGTTGCCGTTGAGATTGAAGGTGGCCTGGTCCATCCAGCTATAGGCGCTGTTGACGCCACCCACGGCGAAGCTCTGGTAGTCCGCCGGCGAGATCGGGCTCCAGAAGCGGCGGCTGTCCAAGGCGTAGGTCGGATACGCGGTGCCGCCGATCGTGGTGGTGCCCCGCTGCGGGCCGAAGAAGTAGTCGAACATGCCCTGTTCGTTCAGGCCGGTGTAATGCTCGTGCACGATGTACTTGTTGGTGCCGAGGTTCAGGTCCCAGTTGAAGCGGTCGCCGAAGACGGTGCCGCGCAGGCCGCCATGGATGTCCCAGTTCTGCTCGTAGCTATGCGTATTGCCGTAGCTGCCCAGCTCCTGCGGCGTCAGCTGCCGCACATAGTTGCCGATGACCTGGCCGGTGGTCTGGTCGTAGAAATTCGTGGGCAGGCCGGCCATCGGGGACAGCCCCGGCAGCGAGGTGTTGCTGCTGCCGGTGGTGTTCCACAAGCCCACCGAGCCGTACGCCTCCAGGCCTTGGCCGAAGTCGTAGCCGCCGGCCACATAAGCGTTGTCGCTGCGCAGGCCGGGGGTCAGTACCCAGTTGCCGTAGGCGGCGCGCTGCGTGCACGAGACGCCCCGGTCGGTGACCTGGTTCGGGATCACCACGTCGCCATGCGTTGCCACGGTCTTGTGGTGCTGCGCCTGGAAGTTGTCGCCGAACTGCGCGCAGGCGCCCGCGGGCGGCGCGATGTACTGGTTGGCGGGATCGAGCAGGGCCAGGCCGCTCGACGTCACGAAACCGAACATGCGCGCGCTCGGACCCCACGTACCGTAGCCGGCATCCGCCTGCGAGTCGGTATAGGTACGGTCACGGCCCCACAGCGGCGAGCGGTTGGTGTGCTCGTAGTTGTAGATGATGTGCCAGTGGTCGCCCGAGCGGCCGCCGGTGAAGTTGAGGTCGCCGTACTGGCGCCCACCACGCGTGGCGCCGCCGCCGGTCAACTGCAAATCGTCGCCCTGGTAGCTCTTCTTCAGGATCACGTTGACCACGCCGGCCACCGCATCCGAGCCGTAGATCGAGGATGCGCCGGTAGCCAGCAGCTCGATATGGTCGACCATGCCGACGGGAATATTGTTGTAGTTCTGGAACGTGCTCTGGCCCGCGCTGGGCTGCGGGTAGTCGGCGATGCGATGGCCGTCGATCAGCAGCAGGCTATGGTCCGGCCCCAGGTTGCGCAGGTTGATCGGTCGCGCGTTGACCGCCGTATTGCCCCAGGTGGACATGCGATCGGTCCACTGCGGCGTGGCGATCTGCGGCAGCGAATTGAGGAACTCGAACAGCGTGGTATAGCCCTGCGCCTTGATCTGTTCGGCGGTGACCACGGTGACCGGTGCCGAGCCCTCGATTTCCGAACGCGGGATGCGCGAGCCAGTAACGATGACCTTGTCCAGCGTCACGGCTTTCTTGTCCGGCTCGGCCTGCGGGCCGGTCGCGGCCGTCTGCGCATGGATCGATGGCACGGTGAGCGCGAGCGCCAGGGAGCTCGCCAGCAGGTGGCGGCGCATACGGATGTTTTTCATGGCTATCCCTTTCATAAGAACCGGTTGTCGTGTCCGCCCTCCCCGGTGGCCTCCGGGCCGGAACGAGCGCTCTGTGCGTTTCCTTCGTCAGATCCATGCAACGCTGTCGACACCAGGGTCGACGGCTCACGCGGCACGCAAGCAGCCATCGCCCTGCCACGCGAGGCAGAACCAGCAAGATCGATTCGCAGTGATTTCCCCGGCCAGGCCGTGTGTGCTGGCACCGGCGGCATGCCGCCCCGTTGCCATCCCTTCGAATGCCGCAACGCTTTCTCACATCCGCCCGTATGGACGTCTATTCACCGACACCATCGAGAACGGCATCACGAGTGAGAGGCGTAAGCAGATCGCTCAATTTAGATCGAGATAAATACTTCCGTAATATTTTGATCGAGGCAAGTCACGATGCGACAGAACTTACGCCATCGCAGGAACCCATTTCGCCATGTATTTGGTCAGCGGCAGCTTTTGCAGCCCGCTGCATTGACCGCGGCAAGACAACCAGCGCCGTCGTGGCTGGCCGCTCAAACGCCGGCGACCCCAGCGGCTAATGCCGCGCCAGGCCTGGGTTTTGGCGTGCTTCGGCGGCATCCCAGCGCGCCGCCAGCGACCTGCTCGGCATGGCGGCTACCGTTGCGCATCGATCGCCAGCCCCTCCATCGCACCGCCCAGATGTAGGCGCATACCGGCTCGTTGCCGATCGACTAGATGACACATTCTCGGTCAACAGCCAACGCAACCAAACGTGCTTGGTCAGCATCCGCATGGCGCTTATCGCCACACTCGTGTTCGTGCCGAAGGAGAAACGTGGCTAGTCGCCACCTTCATCCGCATCCATGGGATGGAATGGGAAACCCGATCGGGCAAGGCGAGCCCGGCGCATGCCGAGCCCGCCTCCCCGCAGGGATCAGTCGATCTTCCAATCCAGCGACAGAAACACTTCGCGACCGGTGTAAGAGTCGCCCTGCTGCGTCGGAATGAACTCGAAGCTGCCCGAGTAGTACGGAATGGGCCCGACCTTGTCGAAGATGTTCGAGATGTTCAGGCCGAGCTTGACCCGGTCGTTGAAGCTATAGGACGCCGCCGTGCTCCAGGTGATCCACGGTCCGACATGACCGCGATAGATCACGCATTGCGGGTCGCCCATCGCGGGCACGATGCCGTTGGGCAACACTTCGCAGCCGGCGTAGTTGTTGCTGCGGATTTCACCCGAGCGCTCGCCGTGCAAGGTGAGATCCCACGGCCCCTTGTGCCAGTGCGCCGTGCCGTTGACCCTGCTGGCCACGTACTGGTAGCGCGTGTTGAGCAACGGGTCGGAGGCGAGGTCGCGCTCCTTGTACGACAGGTTGTTGGTGTAGTCGAGATTGAAATTGAAGTTGCCCCAGTCGGCGGTGGCGAACTTGTAGGTCATCGACGCATCGATGCCGCTGACATACAGCGAGGCTTCGTTGATCGGCCCGACGGTGATGCTGGTGATGTTGCCGCTCGCGTCGCGCACCACGTCCTTGATCGCCAGCTTGCAGTAGTCCGAGCCCTGCGGATGGGCGATGTACGGCGCACCGGTGACGGTCTGCCCGGTCAGGCAGCCGGCTTCGTCGGTCAGCAGGGTCTGCGTATCGATCCACTTGATCGCGTTGTCGATGCCCATGTGCCAGTAGTCGACCGACAGGCCCAGGCCTTCGACCGCCGGCACGTCCCACACCACGCCGTAGGTCCATGAATGGCCCGTCTCGGGCAGCAGGTTGCGGCTGCCGCCGGAGTACTGGGTGAAGCTGGTCGAGTGCTGGTAGTTCTGGCAGGTGCGGTCGCCGGTCTGGATGCACTTGAGCGGATCGGCGTAGTCGCCCACGGTCGACTGCGAGTCGGACAGGTAGATGGCCTGCATGTCCGGGGCGTGGAAGTTGGTGCCGTAGGTGCCGCGCACCAGCAATCCCTCGAGCGGACGCCATTCGATGGCGGTGCCCCAGGTGCGGGCGATATCCGCCACGCTGGCGTCGCGGTACTTGTCGATGCGGCCGGAGATGGTCCAGGTCAGCGTCGATGCCAGCGGTACGCGGAATTCGGTCGCCGTCGACACGCGGTTGCGGGTGCCGCCACCGGTGATGTAGTTCTGGAACGGATCGCCGAAGGTGGTGGTGTTGCCGCGCGGATCGGGCGCCAGCTGGAAGCCCTGGTGATTGCCTTCCAGCACGCCGGCGAAGCCGACCGGACCCGCCCAGGTGTCGAACAGGTTGCCGTTGAGGTTGAAGGTGGCCTGGTCCATCCAGGTATAGGCGCTGTTGACGCCGCCCACCGCGAAGCTCTGGTAGTCCGCCGGCGACATCGGGCTCCAGAAGCGGCTGCTGTTCATCGCATAGGTGGGATAGAGGGTACCGCCGACATTGGTCGTACCCTGCTGCGGCCCGAAGAAGTAGTCGAACATGCCCTGTTCGTTGAGGCCGGTGTAGTGCTCGTGCACGATGTACTTGTTGGTGCCGAGGTTCAGGTCCCAGTTGAAGCGGTCATCGAAGATGGTGCCCTTCAGGCCCGCGTGGATGTCCCAGTTCTGCTCGTAGTCGTGGGTGTTGCCGTAGCTGCCCAGCTCCTGCGGCGTCAGCTGGCGGATGTAATTGCCGATGACCTGGCCGGTGGTCTTGTCGTAGAAATTGTTGGGCAGGCCGCCCATCGGGTACAGCGCCGGCAGTGCGGTGTTGGTGGTGCCGGTGGTGTCCCACAGGCCGACCGAGCCATAGGCCTGGATGCCCTGGTTGAAGTCGTATTCGCCCGCCACGTAGAAGTTGTCGCTGCGCAGGCCGGGCGTCAGCACCCAGTTGCTGTAGGCCGCACGCTGCGAGCAGGAAGTGCCGTTGTCGGTGACCTGGTTGGGCAGCACCGTATTGCCGCTGGTGCCGACCGTCTTGTGGTCGTACGCCAGGAAATTGTTGCCGAACTGGCCACACGCACCGGCCGGCGGCGCGATGTACTGGCCATTGGCGTTCTGCAGCGCGAGGCCGTCGGAACGCTGGAAACCGAACAGGCGCTCGCTGGGATTCCAGGCGCCGTAGCCGGCATCGGCCTCGGAGTCGGTATACGAGCGGTCGCGGCCCCACAGCGGCGAGCGGTTGGTGTGCTCGTAGTTGTAGATGATGTGCCAGTGGTCGCCCGAGCGGCCGCCGGTGAAGTTGACGTCGCCGTAGTCACGGCCGCCGCGCGTGGCGCCGCCGGCGGTCACCTGCAGATCGTCGCCCTGGTAGTTCTTCTTCAGGATCACGTTGACCACGCCGGCCACCGCGTCCGAGCCGTAGATCGAGGAAGCGCCGGTGGCCAGCACTTCGATGTGGTCGACCATGCCGACGGGAATATTGTTGTAGTTCTGGAACGTGCTCTGGCCCGCGCTGGGCTGCGGGTAGTCGGCGATGCGATGGCCGTCGATCAGCAGCAGGCTATGGTCGGGGCCCAGGTTGCGCAGGTTGATGGGACGCGCATTGACCGCGGTGCTGCCCCAGGTCGAGACGCGATCGTAGAAATCAGGCGTGGCCACCTGCGGCAGCGAATTGAGGAACTCGAACAGCGTCGTGTAACCCTGCGCCTTGATCTGCTCGGCCGTGACGATGGTGACCGGCGCCGGCCCTTCGATTTCCGAACGCGGAATGCGCGAGCCGGTCACCGTGACCTTGTCCAGCGTGACGGCCTTGGTGTTCGTGGCGTCCTGCTGGGTGGGCTGCTGGCCTGTCGCAGCCGGCGTGGCCGTCTGCGCGAAGACAGAAGGTGCGGCGAGCGCCAGCGCCAGTGAGCTGGCAAGCAGGCCGCGCCGCATGCGGATAGTTTTCATGGTCATCCCCTCTCTAGAGAACCTGTTGTTGTGTGCGCCCTGCCCGGCCGCATTCGGACCCGGCGGGCACTCTCCGTTTTCTTCTTGATCCGACTTACGCAACGTTGTCGATACGAAGATCGACGCCCCCCACATCAGCCCACGAAACGCTCGCGCCGCCCGTCTTCCTCCCGTTCGCGACGGGCAACGGATCGATCCGTGGGTAAAACACCTGCGGCGGCGTTAGTGCCGCGATCGCTCCATCAGCCAGCTCGCCGCGCCGATGACGCCGAGCTGCGCGTGATCCACCACCTGCACGGGAACCGTCTGCAGGAAGGGCGACATCACGCCCTTGTCGAGAAAGCGGCTGACGAACGCGCTGTTCTCCAGAAACGCGAACATGCGCGACAGAAATCCGCCGGCCAGATAGATGCCGCCGGTGGCGCCGTACAACATCGCCAGGTCGCCCGCGAACGAGCCGAGCCAGCCGCAGAACAGCTGCAAGGCTTCCATGGCCTGCGCATCCTCGCCCGCACAGGCAGCCGCGACGATGGCGGCCGGCGCGTGGCAAGCCACCGGCCGGCCTTCCAGGCGGCACAGCGCTTGATACAGACGCAGCAGACCGGGACCCGACAACACGTGGTCGTACGGCACATGGGTATCGGCGGGCACCCATTGGGCAAGCACCTGTTGCTCGCGCCCCACGCGTGCCGCCAGTTGGATATGGCCGGCTTCGGTGGCCAGGACCTGCGGCCTGGCTCCAGGCAGACGCACGGCCACGCCCAACCCCGTACCCGGTCCCACCACTACCACGGGACCCTGGATGTCCCCCGCCGCATGACGCGGCACATGCAGCGGCATCACGCTGCTTTCGTGCAGATGCGCCGTCGCGTGCGCCAGCGCCTCGAAATCGTTCAGTACGCTCACCTCGTCGAGCGACAGCGCCTGTTCCAGACGCACCGGCTCGATAGGCCACCGGAGATGGCTGTTGACCACGCAGCCGTCGTGCAGAAAGCCCGCGCACGCGAGGGCAAACCGGCGCGGCTTGACTGCGTGCTCATGGCAGAACGCGCGCACGATGGCATCCAGCCCCGCGTACTCATCGCACGTGTAGACCCGGTAGGCCACGATCTCCGGAACAAGGCTGCCGGGCAGGTCATGGCGCTCGGCAAAAGCCACCAGCCCAATACGCGCGTTGGTGCCGCCGACGTCGGCCGCCAGCACCGGCTGACGTTCGTTGCCGGGCGAGCGAAGCGTGCCCGGCGGCATGGCTTCGGTGACGTGATCGACGCCGCACAGCCCATGTCCATGGGGTGCCACGCAGTACTCCCGACCGCTGTCAATCATGAGCTGTCTTTTCCCTGGCCATGGACGTCTTGTCCGCACCGCTGATTTAGATCGATGCAAATGTTTTCGCGTTATTTAGATCGAGGCAAGTCGCAGTGCAGCAGGGCTTACGCGAAGATGACGAATGGCTCTGGCCATGCTGCTTGCAGGGGCCTCCAGCGGACCCGGCAGGTGCCGTCCGGCGTGGTCGCCCATCTCTTATCGCCCCCGATGTCCCGGGCGTCACGCGACACCCGGGACATGTTCGACCGACGGGCGTCGGCCTGGCTTCGCCTACGCCGGCTCGGCAGGCAAGGCCGCGGTGGCAGGCAAGCCGAATGCGGGCGGCCGGTCGGCCGGCGCGCTGCCGAACGCGAGGTTGGGCGTGCTGCCCATGTGGAATTCCAGCGTGCCGCCCGCCGCCAGTTCGGCGTGGCTGATCCAGCTGCGAGTCCAGGGCTTGCCATTCCACTGCACCGACTGGATATAGGCATGGCCCGGGCCGTTGCCAGTGGTGCGGATGACCAGCCTGCGCTCGCCGGCCAGCGACACCTCGGCGCAATCCAGCAGCGGACTGCCGAACACGTAGTTCGTGCTCACCGGGTCGACGGCATACAGGCCCAGCGCGCTCATCACGTACCACGCGCTCATCTGCCCGCAGTCTTCGTTGCCGGCCAGGCCATCGGGTTCGGGCGGATACATGGTTTCCAGCAGCATGCGCACGCGAGCCTGCGTCTTGTGGTGAGAACCGGTATAGGCATACAGGTAGGCCACATGGTGGCTGGGCTCGTTGCCGTGCGCGTACTGGCCCACCATGCCGGCGATGTCCGGCGGTGCATCGGCGGGCAGCCTGGAGTCGGTGGTGAACAGCTCGTCGAGCTTGCGCTCGAACACCGCCTGCCCACCGAACATGTCCATGTACGCATACAGGTCATGCTGGTTGAGGAAGCTGGCTTCCCACGAGTTCGACTCGGTGAAGTCGCGCCATTGGCTGGAATGCCCCATGCCACGCGGATCGAACGGTTCCAGCCAGTTGCCGTCGAGGCCGCGCGGCCGCATGAAGTTGAGCTTCTGGTCGAACACGTGGCGGTAATTACGCGAGCGCTTGCGCAATGCTTCGGCATCGGCTTTCGCACCGGCCGCATCCGCCATATGCGCGACCGCCCAGTCGTCATAGGCGTATTCGAGCGTCTTGCTGACCGCCTCGCCTTCCTTGTCGCTGGGGATGTAGCCCAGCTTGCGGTAGTACGGCAGGCCACGGTAATCGTCCTCCATCGCGCGCTTGCGATAGATGGGCCAGGCACGCGCGTAATCGATGCCGGTAAAGCCCTTCGCCTGCGCTTCGGCGATCACCACCGCGGAGTGGTAGCCGATCATGCAACCGGTCTCCACGCCTTGCAGCGGCCACACCGGCGGGCCTTCGGGGCTTTCGGCGGCCATGCGCACCAGGCCATTGACCAGGTCCGGCACGCGATCGGGCTGGAACAGGGTCAGCAGCGGGTGCAGCGCGCGATAGGTGTCCCACAGCGAGTAGGTGCTGTAGTTGTGCTGTCCCTGCGCCAGCTGGTGGACCGCCAGGTCCATGCCGCGATATCGGCCGTCCACGTCGCTGAACAGCGTCGGCGCCAGCATGGTGTGGTACAGCGCGCTGTAGAACGTGCGCAGCGTGGGCTCGGAAGACGACTCGATGCGGATGCGGCCGAGCTCGCGCTCCCACGCATCGCCGGCGGCCTGCACCACCTGCTCGAACTCCCAGCCCGGGATTTCCGCGTCGAGGTTGCGCAGCGCGCCCTCGATGTCGACCGCCGAGATGCCCACCTTCACCAGCAACGGGGCGTGGGCCACGTCATCGATATGCAGGGCGGCCTTGAGATGCGTGCCCTTGGCCTCGCCGGTGCCGCTCGGCAGCGCGGTGTCTTCGGAATACAGCGTGGCGCTGGAAAACGGCCGCGACAGCTTCATCGCGAAATAGATATGGCGGCCGTTGGCCCATTGGTGCACGCGGCGGCCGCCCACCAGGGTGTCGTTGCCGACCAGGCGCAGCTGCGCGTCGGTGACCGCGGCCGGCAGCTTGGCGCTGTCGTGATAAGCGTGCGCGAAGTCGACCAGCAAGTGGCCGGCGCCCTGCCCGTGGAAGGTGTAGCGATGCAGGCCCGCGCGCAAAGTGGCGGTAAGCTCGGCGGCGATATCGTGATCGCTCAGGTGCACCCGGTAATAACCCGGACGCGCCTGCTCCGACGCCTTGTCGTAGCGCGAGCGATAGCCATGGCCCGGCGTGGCCTTGCTGTCGGCCGACAGATGCGAACCGGGCGCCGCGCCGTCAAAGCGCGAATGGTAGTTTTCGTCCGGCAACCCACGACTGCCCGGCTGCAGCAGCACGGGGCCCTGTGCGGGCATCACCAGCACGTCGAGCATGTCGCTGGCACCGGTGCCGCTCAGATGCGTGTGCGAAAACCCCATGATCGAGCCATCGGCCTGGTGATAGCCCGAACAGCCGTCCCATCCGAAGTCGTTGGTGTCCGGGCTCAGCTGCACCATGCCGTAAGGCATCGATGCGCCCGGATAGGTATGGCCGTGCCCACCCGTGCCGACGAAGACATCGACATAGCGCGATACGCCGCTGGCCGATGGGGCGAGCAGGTCGGCCGGCCTGGATGCCACGGCGGCACCGGTCAGGCGCTTGGCCAGGGACGGCAAGGGGCTGCCAAGCACGGCCAGCGCGCCCATGCCTTGCAGGAATTGTCGGCGGGACACCATGTGGGGGTACTCCGTAAGTGTGGGGACTGCCATGAACAACCGGTGGAACGGTACGCCTGCGGCGCGGCTCAGCCGCGCAACAGCTCTGGATGCTTGCCGTGAACATCGACGATCAGCTCGCCGAACAAGGTATTGGCCCAGGCGAACCAGCTGCGCGTGAAGTGCGCGGGATCGTCCTGGTCGAACGCTTCGTGCATGAAACCCGTGCCCGCATCGGTGTCGCGCAACCAGCGCAGGCACTGACGGATCTCGGCTGTGTCCAGGCTGGTCTGCGCATAGATCATGATGGACATCGGCCACACCATGCGCAGGCCCTCGTGCGGACCGCCGATGCCCTCGGCGGCGGCGCCCTTGAAGAAATACGGGTTGCGTTCGCTCCACACGCGCTCGCGGGTGTGGCGATAGACGGGATCGGCGCGATCGCAGCAACCCAGGTAAGGCAGGCTGAGCAGGCTCGGCGCATTGGCATCGTCCATGAACAGCTGGTTGCCGAAGCCGTCGATCTCATAGGCCCAGTAAGCGCTGCCGTCGGCCTCGTGCATGCGGCCATCGCGCTGCACCGCCTGCTCCACCTCATCCGCCAAGGCGGTGCAGGCGATTGCAAAAGCATCGTCGCGATAAATCGAGCGGCTCATCTGCGCGAGCTGGCGCAGGCTGACCACGGCAAACAGGTTCGCCGGCACCAACAGCGGGTACAGGCAGGCATCGTCCGACGGACGAAACATCGCATGGATCATGCCGTTGGGCCGCGTGGGATTGCCGTAGCCCTGCAGGTACTGGCTCTCGCTCGGTGCCGGCGAGGTGCGCTGGAAGTGATAAGGCCCGCGATCGCGCTTGCGCTGCTGCTCGCGGAACGTCTGCAGCACGCGCGCCATGGCGTCGCGCCAGTCGTCGTCGAACGGCGCGGTATCCGCCGTCGCCTGCCAGTAGGCGTAGGCCAGGCGAATCGGATAGCACAGCGAATCGATCTCCCACTTGCGCTCGCCCACGCCGGGCTTCATCTCGGTGGCATCGTGCAGGGCCCAGCTCAACGGCCGCGCCGCCGGGTCGGGCATGAAGGCATTGGCATACGGGTCGATGCGGATGCAACGCGCCTGGCGCCGGATCAGTCCGTGGAACAAGCGCCGCAATGCGGCATCGTGCATCGCCAGCGGGATATACGGCATCACCTGCGCCGAGGAATCGCGCAACCACATCGCATCGATGTCGCCGGTGATGACGAACGTATCCGGCTTGCCATCCAGCGTGCCCAACTCGACCGTGGTATCCAGCGTGTTCGGATAGCAGTTCTCGAACATCCAGGCGAGCTTGGGATCGGCGATGGCCGATTTCACCATGGCGAGCTGATGCTCGACGGCGCTGCTCGCGAACTTGCGCTTACCCACCGGCGGCCGCCTGCTTGCGTAGCGGGAAGACGCACTCGCCGCCGCGCGAGCGGACAGGCTGCCCAGCGCCACCCCGGAGGCGGTGGCGGCGCCCAGCCATTTCAGAACATCACGACGCGATGGCATGGCCGGCCCTGTCTTTTCCATGAAGTTCATCTCGATTCACTGCCCCTGCATCACGCCGGCCAGGTTCTGTACCTGCAGCGCGCGCACCACCTCGTCCAGCGGCGCCTTGCTGATCACGCTGACCGTCACGCTCTGCCCCGGCAGGATGTCGAAAGCGTTGTCGGACATTTCCACATCCAGGTTGCCGAACGACACCCACACGTCGCGGGCCAGCGTATCGGTGGCAAGGGTGAGCCTGTAGCCATCCACCGAAGGCTCCAGCTGCGTGCGGATGTGGGGCGACGGCAGCTTCAGGTTCTTCGCTTCATCGAAGAACACCAGGTTGCGCGACTGCACACCGTCGCCATCGGCCAGCTCGAACACGGCGAATACGCCATGGGGATCGGCGCCGTGCAGCAACTGGGCATCCGTATAGCTGGCCACCTGGGTGCTGCTCAGCGCCGGCAGGTTGACCACGCGCTTGTGTTCATCGAGCACCTTGCCGCTGAAGTCCATCAGCTGGACCCTCCAGTGGCCGTCGAACGCGGCCAGGCGGTCGGACACCAGCGACACCGTGGTGTTGCCGTCATGCCGCAGCGCCGCGACCAGCAGCGGCGCATAGAAGCGCCGGGCGTGGAATTGCAGGGCTTTCCAGCGGCCGTAGTAGTCGATGCTCGACCATGAGGCACCCGGCCAGACGTCGTTGATCTGCCAGTACAGCGAGCCCATCGACTGCGGTCGCGAGGCGCGCAGATGCTCGGCGGCCAACGCGATGCCCTGGGCCTGCATCACCTGGCTGAGATAGACGAACGCCGGAAAATCACGCGGCTCGCCAAAGCTGCGCTCGATGTACAGCCGCAGGCGCTGGTTGCCGTTGCCGCCGTCGTATTTCTGGTGCGCGCGCATCACCGGCGATTCGGCCTGCATGTCCTCCGGCGCGGCGAACGCGCGAATGGTGCGCATCACCGGAAACGACTGCAGCCCATACTCCGACTGGAAGCGCGGGGTGATGTTGAGATATTCCGTGGCCGGCCTGGCCTGGCCGGACCACACATCCCAGTAGTGCATGTCGCCGTCGTCGGGCACGTTGGCGGGACCGTCGTAGTCGGTGCCCGGCGTACCGGCCCAGTACGGCACGTCGCCGTCGTAGCGGGTCACCACGTCGCGCAACACATGGCCGAACAGGTTGACCATGCCGGTGACGATGCGGTCGCGCTGCGCACCCGACAAAGTCTGCTGGAACGCCGCGCGGTCCGGCCACGATTCCCAGCCGGTCTGCACTTCGTTGTTGCCACACCACAGCACGATGCTGGGATGGTGGCGAAGCCGCTTGACCTGCTCGATCGCCTCCTGCCGCGTGTTGTCGACGTAGGCCGTGTCGTTGGGCGGAATCGCGCCGCCGAACATGAAGTCCTGCCAGATCATGATGCCGAAGCGGTCGGCCAGCTCGTAGAAGCGGTCCGGCAGGTAATAGCCACCGCCCCACACGCGCAGCATGTTCATGTTGGCATCGCGGGCGGACGCCAGCACATCGTGCATGCGCAGCCCGGCATCGCGCGAGGGGAAGCTGTCGAACGGAATCAGGTTCGCCCCCTTGGCGAACACCGGGATGCCGTTGACGACAAACTCGAAGCTCCTGCCCCAGCGGTCCGGCTGCCTGCGCAGCTCGATGCTGCGCAGCCCCACCGCCCGCTCGGCGCCATACAGCACGCCGGCGGCGTCGCGCAGGGTGAGCTTGAAGGTGTACATGTCCTGCGCGCCGTAGCCGGCGGGATACCACAGCCGGGGATCGGCGATGCGCAGCGGCAGGCTGACCTGGTGACTGCCCGGGTCCACGGTGACTTCCCGCGCGATGTGTGCAGCGGTTTCGCCATCCGGCCCCAGCACATCCATGCTGATGTTCAGCGGCTGGCTGGCGTCGACCTCCACCTCGATCCTGGCGCTGACATGCGCCACCTGCTTGTCGACCTGCGATTGCTCCACGTGGAAGTCGGCGACACGCAAAGCGTCCCAGCTGTCCAGGTGCACGTCCTGCCAGATGCCCTCGGTGACGATGCGCGGACCCCAGTCCCACCCGTACTGATAGTTGGCCTTGCGGATGTAGTTGGCGGTCTGCTTGCCCTTGGGCTCGTCGCCAAAGGCCGAGTCGAACTCGCCGGGCAGCGCGTACGGCTGCTTGAGCAGCCACGGTTGCAGGCGCTTGATCGGCGAGTACAGGCGCACTTCCAGCGTGTTCTTGCCCACGCGCAGCAGCGACTTCACCGGCACCTGCCAGCGGCGGAACATATTGTCGGCAGCGAGCAGCTTGCTGCCGTTCAAGTAGACGTCGGCGTAGGTATCGAGCCCATCCAGCACCAGCTCCACGTGCTGGCGGGACAACTCCGCGGGGTCCACCTGGAAGGTCGTGCGGTAGACCCAGTCGGACAGGCCCACCCACTGGATCCGCGCTTCGTTGTCGCGATAGAACGGATCGTCGACCAGCCTGGCCGCCATCAGGTCGGTCTGCACCGTGCCGGGCACCGTGGCGTGCTGCCAACGCGCGGCCTCCGGATGCGTGGCCGCCGCGCCGTCGCCCGGCGCGAGGCGAAACTGCCAGTCGTCGTTGAGCAGGCGCGTGGTCAGGGGCGTGGCCGTACCCAGCGCTGGCAGCGTCAACGCCAGCAAGATGCCGACGCATCGGAACAGCATCCGCCTACAGGCGAACCTGTCCTTGGCCCTGCCGCCTACACTCACTGCATTGCTCGAAGCGATCATCTGGTTCCCTGTCTGCGGCGGGATTCGCCAGCGGGCAGATGCTGACTCGTACGGCGGCTTGCGTGCACCGACACGGCAAGCAGCACTGGCCAGCAAGGCTGTCGTGCCGTGAATCCCACCCACTATCGCTGTACCACTTGCCGGCGATCTGGCCGCCCAAACCCGGCCCGCAGCGCTACTCGCCACCGGCCGGTCCATGCCTGCCCCCGGCCCGCGAGCCCGGTAGCGCGGCATGACGCACGCTCGCATTTCCCTGCCGCTGAGCAGGATCACGCAATCGCTGCCAATCCCCGATTTAGATCGATCTAGTTCCTACGGTAGCATTGGCTCTCGCGACGATGCATGCCGCACTGCAATATGGCTTACCCGCACAGGATTTCGGTTACATTTGGATCGTTCCAATCGACGGATAGCTGATGACATGGCCACGGAAAGCTCCGCCCCCGTTCACCGCAAGACCACGCTCAGCGACATCGCCGCGGGCTGCGGCGTATCGCGCGCCACCGTTTCACTGGTGCTGCGCGGCAGCCCGCTGGTGAACCAGCGCACGCGAACGCGAGTCGAGGAGGAGTTGCGCCGCCAGGGCTATGTCTACAACCGCGCCGCGGCCAACCTGCGTCGACGCACTTCGTCGAGCATTGCGCTGGTGGTCAACGAACTGGCTAATCCGTTCTTCGCCGAATTCGCCGCGGGCGTCGACGAGGCGCTGGGCAAGGCCGGCTTCGTCACCCTGCTCGGCAGCACCGGCGAGTCGGCCGCGCGCGAGCAGGCGGTGCTTGGCTCGCTGATCGAACATGGACCGGGTGGCATCATCCTGTCGCCCGCCGAAGGCAGCGAGGCGCGCGACGTGCTGGCGGCGGTGGGCGCGCACATGCCGGTGGTGCTGTTCAACCGCGAACTGGGCGGCCCGGCCAGGCAGTACGCGCACTGGGATCGCCTGATGCTCGACAACCAGCCCGGCACGCGCCTGGCCACCGAGCACCTGATCGCCCGCGGCCATCGACGCATCGCGTTCTTTGGCGGCCACGACGACGCCAGCTCGACGCGCGAGCGCTATGCCGGTTATGCGCAGGCCATGCAGGCGGCAGGGCTGCCCATCGCGCCGCATTGGCGCGTGCAGAGCACGCCCACGCGCATGGATGCGGCACGCGCCACGCCTGCCCTGTTCGAGGGCGATGCGGTGCCCACGGCGGCGGTCTGCTACAACGACGCGGTGGCGCTGGGCCTCGTGCTGGGCCTGCACCAGCGCGGGCTGCAGGCAGGACGCGACTTCGCCGTCACCGGCTTCGACGACATCGCCGAAGCCGCCATGAGCGTGCCGCCGCTGACCACGCTTTCCACGGCACCGCGCGCGCGCGGGCGGCAAGCCGCCGAAATTCTTCTCGCCCGTCTGCGCGATCCGCAGGCGCCGGCGAGCACCGTGATCGCGCCGGTGGAACTGGTCGTGCGCGAAAGCAGCTGTCCACTCTCCTGACCCACGGAATCCGCATGGCCTTCACAGCCCCACCCATCCAGTCGGCGGCCACGCCACCGGCTACCGGCAAGATGCGCTACACCGACTACCCGCTGGCGATGGGGGTCATCACCACGATCTTCTTCATGTGGGGATTTCTTACCGTCCTCAATGACATCCTGATCCCGCACCTGAAATCGGTATTCGAGTTGAACTACGCCCGCGCGATGCTGGTGCAGTTCACCTTCTTCGGCGCGTATTTCCTGATGTCGCTGCCGGCGGGACGGCTGGTCGCCGCATTGGGCTACAAGAAAGGCATCATCGCCGGCCTGGCCATCGCCGCACTCGGTGCGTTCGGCTTCTGGCCGGCGGCGCTGCTGCATTCGTACGCCGCGTTTCTCGGCGCGCTGTTCGTGCTGGCCACCGGCATCACCGTGCTGCAGGTGGCGGCCAATCCGTATGTCGCGCTGCTGGGGCCCGAGCGCACCAGTTCCAGCCGGCTCACGCTGGCGCAGGCGATGAACTCGCTGGGCACCACGCTGGGCCCGTTGTTCGGCGGCCTGCTGATTCTCTCCTCGGTTTCCACCACGATACCGGACGATGTGCGCAAGGCGCCCGCAACGGTGCAGCTGGTGCAGACGCTCAACACCGCCGCACCGGCACAGGCACTGGACGCCATTCGCCACGCCGCGGCGCCACCGCTGGTGGCCGCCATCAACGATGCCGCCGCGACCGCGCTCGATCGCCTGCCCGCCAGCGACGTCGCCGCCAGCGTTTCCCGCCTCGACCCAACGCAGCTGGCCGACGTGCTGGACAAGCTCCCGGGCGACGCGCTGCTCGATACATTGGTGGCGCAATCGCCGCAGCAGCTGGCCGCGTTGCCGACGGAGCGGCTGACTGGCGCACTGGACAAGCTGGCCGCGTCGCCGCTCGACGCCGCGCAGGCCACGCAGCTCGCCAACGTCCACCGCGCCCTGCTGCCGGAAACGGCACAGCAGCTGCAGGCGTATCGACAGAAGCAGGCCCAGCTGGTGCAGCGTCCCTACCTGGGCCTCGGCATCGCGCTGCTGTTGCTCGCCGTGGGCGTGGGCCTGTTCAAGTTGCCCGCACTCACCGAGTCCACCGAGCAGGCGGACCCGCAGCACCACACGCTGCTCGACGCGCTGCGCCATCCGCATGTGGCCTTCGGCGTGCTGGCGATCTTTTTCTACGTGGGCGCCGAGGTATCGATCGGCAGCTTCATGGTGAACTACCTGTCGCTGCCCGAGATCGGCCATATGAGCCAGCAGCAGGCCTCGCACTATGTATCGCTGTACTGGGGCGGCGCGATGGTAGGTCGCCTCGCCGGTTCCGCGCTGCTGGTGCGCTTCAATCCGCGCAAGCTGCTGGCGTTGTTCGCGGGCGTGGCCGGCCTGCTGGTGCTCACCACCATGCTCACGCAGGGCCATGTGGCCATGGGCAGCGTGATCGCCATCGGCCTGTTCAACTCGATCATGTTCCCCACCATCTTTGCGTTGGGCATCGAGCGCATGGGTCCGCTGACCGGCAAGGCATCGAGCCTGCTGATCATGGCCATCGTCGGCGGCGCGCTGCTGCCGTGGATCCAGGGCAACCTGGCCGACCGGCTGGGCATCCAGCACGCCTTCGTGCTGCCGCTGCTGTGCTACGGCTACATCGTGTTCTACGGACTGCGCGGCTCGCTGATCCGCGACATCGCCACCTCCTCTTCCGCCTCCACTGCCGGTAACGTTTGATGTCACGCACCATCCTCTGCTTCGGTGAAGCACTGATCGATTTCCACAGCGAGGGCGGCGACGAGTCCGGCTTTCCACGCAGTTTTGTCCCGTATGCCGGCGGCGCGCCGGCCAATGTCGCGGTGGCGGTGGCGCGGCTGGGCGGCAGCGCCGCGTTTGCCGGCATGCTGGGCCAGGATCTATTTGGCGATTTCCTGCTGGACAGCCTGCGCCGCGCGGGCGTCGATACCCGCGGCGTGGCGCGTACCGGCGAGGCCAATACCGCGCTCGCCTTCGTCGCGCTGGACGCGCACGGCGAGCGCAGTTTCAGCTTCTACCGTCCGCCGTCGGCCGACCTGTTGTTCCGGCCCGGGCATTTCCATGAGCAGAGCTTTCGCGACGCGGCGGTATTCCACGTCTGCTCCAACAGCATGACCGATGCCGCGCTGGCCGAGACCACCCGCGAAGGCATGCGCCGTGCGCGCGACGCCGGCGCGCTGGTGAGTTTCGACCTCAACCTGCGCCTCGCCCTGTGGCCGCGCGATGTCGCGCCGCGTCCGTTGCTGTGGCCGGCGCTGCAGCTGGCCGACGTGGTCAAGCTCAGTGCCGAGGAATTCGCCTGGCTGGCCGACGACGAGGGCGAAGAGGCCACGCTGGAACGGCTGTGGCAAGGCCATGCGCGCCTGGTGGTGGTGACCGACGGCGCCAACACGCTGCGCTGGTTCCACCCCGATGCCGACGGCGAACTGCCGGTGTATGCGGTACCCGCGGTGGATACCACGGCGGCCGGCGATGCCTTCGTCGGTGGCCTGCTGTGCCAGCTTGGCATGCTCGACGCCGGCCCCGACCGCCTCGACCAGTTGGTGAGCGCACTGCCGCGCCTGCATGCCGTGCTGCGCTTCGCCGCGGCCTGCGGCGCCCTCACCGTCACCCGCCAGGGCTCGTTTTCGGCGATGCCGGACGAAGCCGAAGTGCTCAGCTTCATGGAAACCTACGCATGACCACCCCCGATTTTCGCAGCGAAACGTTCCTGCGCGCGCATATCGCGCAAACCATGGCGTTCTACCATCCGCGCGCCATCGATCCGGCCGGCGGCTTCTTCCACTACTTCAAGGACGACGGCACGGTGTACGACCGCAGCCATCGCCACCTGGTAAGCAGCACCCGCTTCGTCTTCAACTACGCGATGGCCGCGCGCGAGTTCGGCGACCCGGCCTACCTGGATGCCGCGCGCCATGGCCTGCGCTATCTGCGCGACGTGCATCGCGACCCGCTCAGCGGCGGCTACGCCTGGACCATCCGCGACGGCAAGCCCGAGGATCGCACCCATCACGCCTATGGCGTGGCCTTCGTGCTGCTTGCCTATGCCACCGCGCGCAAGGCTGGCATCACCGAGGTCGACGCATGGATGGATGAAACCTGGAACCTGCTGGAACAGCGCTACTGGGATGCCGAGGCCGGCCTCTATCGCGACGAAGCCGACGAGCACTGGCAGTTCAGCGGCTATCGCGGCCAGAACGCCAACATGCACATGTGCGAGGCCATGCTGGCCGCGTACCAGGCTACCGACGAACCGCGCTACCTGGAACGCGCCCTGGCCCTGGCCGAGCGCATGACGCGCGTGCAGGCTGCCAAGGCCGGCGGCCTGGTGTGGGAACACTACGACGCCAACTGGAACATCGACTGGGATTATCACCGCGACGACCCCAAGCACCTGTTTCGCCCCTGGGGTTTCCAGCCGGGCCACCAGACCGAGTGGGCCAAGCTGCTGCTGATCATGGAGCCGTTGCTGCTTGAGCGTGGCCGCGAAGAAAACTGGCTGGCGCCGACGGCGATGCATCTGTTCGACACCGCGCTGGCGCGCGCCTGGGACAACGAGCACGGCGGCATCTGCTACGGCTTCGCACCGGATGGCAGCGTGTGCGACGACGACAAGTACTTCTGGGTGCAGGCCGAATCGCTCGCCGCCGCGGCCCTGCTGCATGCGCGCACCGGGCTGGCTGCGTACGACGGGTGGTACGAAAAGTTGTGGAGCTACGCATGGCAGCACTTCATCGACCACCAGTACGGCGCGTGGTATCGCATCCTCACGCGTGACAACCGCAAGATCGACGACCAAAAGAGCCCCGCCGGCAAGACCGACTACCACACCATGGGCGCGTGCTACGAAGTGATGGAACTGGTGCGCGAAGGCGGCGTGCCGTGACTTGAAGCCCCTCCCCTGCCCGCAGGGGAGGTTGGGAGGGAGACGCAGGCCACAGGGAGTGACAGCGGCGCTTGCCAAGGGCTAGGGTGTGGCCGGTGATCCCGTACCCTTGACGGGTACGCTCCGGCGCCGACATCCGTCCATGCCCGCCAGCAGGAGTCCATCATGTCCTCCACGGCCCCGTTCGATACGGCACTCGTCACCGGCGCATCGACTGGCATCGGCGCGACCTATGCCGACCGCCTGGCCGCGCGCGGCCACGACCTCGTCCTGGTCGCCCGCAACAAGACTCAGCTCGAATCGCTGGCGGCACGTCTGCGGCGTGAGCATGGCGTGAAAGTCGACGTGCTGGCCGCCGACCTGACCTCGCCCGCCGAGCGCGCGCAGGTCGAGCAACGCCTGCGCGACGACGATGCCATCGGCTGGCTGGTCAACAATGCGGGCATGAGCGGCGGCGGCGCCGTGGCGACAGCGCCGATCGACACCGTCGAGAACATGCTGCAACTCAACGTGATCGCCCCCTCGCGACTCACCAGCGCGATACTGCCCCGCCTGCTGGCGCGCGGTCGCGGCAGCATCGTCTACCTTGCCTCGGTGCTCGCGCTGGCGCCTGAGCAATCGCTGGGCGCCTATGCCGCCAGCAAGAGTTATCTGCTTACCTATGCGCTGTCGTTGCTCAAGGAAGTCGGCGATGGCGGCGTGCGCGTGCAGGCCGTGCTTCCCGGCATCACGCGCACCGACCTATGGGCACGCGGGGGCAACGACCTCAACGCCATTCCCGCGCACACGGTGATGGAAGTGGCCGAGCTGGTGGATGCCGCGCTGGCCGGCTACGACCTGGGCGAAACCGTGACCATCCCCTCGCTGCCCGATATCGAGGACTGGAATCGCTACAACGCGGCACGACTGCTGCTGGCGCCCAATCTTTCGCACAACGTCGCTGCCGACCGCTACAAGAGCGACATCCCCGAGGACGCCTGAAGGCCGCGCCCACGCGGCCCGACAACCATCGCGGGAGGCCACCTGCGGAAACATGGAGAGGGATATAGTGTGCCCAACCACCGCCTGGCGGCGGCGGCCGACGCGGGCGCCATGCCCGCATGCACCATGTACATTCATGGGAGAACGACCATGCGATATACGCTCCTGGATGGCAGCAGGGATGGCTTGATTCTCGTTGCACGCGTGTTGCTGATGATCCTGTTCGTGGTCTTCGGCTGGAGCAAGCTGACGGGCTTCTCCGGTACGGCCGGCTATATGGCCACGATGGGCGTTCCACTGCCGACCGTCTCCGCTGCGGTGGCCGTGATCATGGAGTTCTTCGTGGGCCTGGCCATCGTGCTTGGCTTCTATACCCGGCCACTGTCATTGCTGTTGGGGCTGTATACGCTGGCGGCCGCACTGCTGGGGCATCCGTTCTGGAACATGGCCGATCCGGATCGCATCGGCGCCATGATCAATTTCTACAAGAACGTAAGCATCGCCGGCGGCCTGCTGCTGCTGTGCCTGGCCGGACCGGGCAAATACTCGCTCGACGGCCGATAGCCAGCAGCCTCCTCGCGGCCACGATATCGCGAGGTTGACGGGCAAGGTTGCGCAGGGCTCGCCGTCCCGCTTCCCTGCGCACCTGGCCGGGTCGTCACACCGCGTGGGGCAGGCCCCGCGCTTTCGCCATTCGCTTCCATTCATGCGCCCTGTTCCGAGTACTCCTGGCGGCTTTCATCCGGCGATGCGGTCGTCATGGATCAACGGCGCAGGTAGCCTCGTGTGCATCACAGGTCGTCGCTTTCGAGCATGCATCCTTAAGTCCGAATGTGGTGAAGCTGGCCATGGCCAACACCCAGGCACCGATGCCGCCATAAACCATCACCCAGCCAAACCCATGCGCGAGCGCGCCCTGCGCCGCCACCTCGGAGACCTGTGGCAATGACGTCGACATCACCGCGCCAGCGGCAATCCGCGCGGAAAGCGCGTGCAGCTGCGAGGCAGGCACCATCCCCTGGGTGATCCGTTCGAGTTCGCTGAGGATGCCCTGCAACAACAGGAACCCCATCAACGCGATATTGATGGCGAGCGTGATCAAGCGCGCGCTCATGTCGATGCCCGAGGCCATGCCGGCGCGGGAAGTGGGCACGGCGCCCGTGGTGGCGTTGGTCACCGGGGTGTTGGTCATGCCCAGGCCCGTGCCAGCCATGACGCAGCCGGGCAACAGGGTCAGCCAGCTGGCGTGCTCCGCCACGCTGCCCAGCTTCATCATGAAAAAGCCGAGACCGATGGTGAACAGGCCCGCGGGAATGATCACCCGTGGCTGGTAGCGCAAGGTCAGTCGCTCGGCCAGCGGCGGTATCACCAGGGTGGGCAAGGTATAGGCCAACGAAGCCAGTCCCGACGCCACCACGCCGTAGCCAAGCGCGCTCTGGAAGTAGATGGGCAGGTAGATCATGAACGGCCAGAAGCTGAAGTTCATGCCCATGGAGCCATACAGCGCGCCTGAAAATTGCCGAATGCGAAACACCGAGAAATCGAACATGGGATGCGCGCGATGTTTCTCCACATAGACAAAGGCGAGGAAGCTCAGCACCGCCATGACCATGCAGGCGAGCGCCGCCGGGCTGGTGAAGCCGAGGTCGGGGCCTTGCGTGATGAAGTACGCGAGCCCGAATACCGCGAGGGAAAGCGTGGCGATACCGGGGACGTCCAGTCGCTTTGCCTCGGGGTCGCGCGACTCGTCCACGCTGCCAGCCAGCAGCAGCATCGTCAGCACCGCCAGCGGCGCCTGGATCAGGAACACCCATGTCCAGTCCAGCCAGGCCGCGATGGCGCTGCCGATGATGGGGCCAAACCCGAGGCCGACGCCCAGGATGATGCCCCAGGCGGCGAAAGCACGACTGCGCCGCGCCCCTTCCTGAAACTGATGGGAGAGCGCGGCAATCTGGCAGATCACCATCGCGCCACCGCTCATGCCCTGCAGAAAACGGCTGACGATCAGCACCGAGGCTTCGCGTGACCATCCGCAGGTCAGCGAGGTAACGCCAAAGGCGAACACGCTGATCATCAACACCCGCTTGCGTCCATAGCGGTCGGCCAAGGTACCGGCAGCCATAAGCACCGTGGTGCAGGCGATGGTGTACGCATTCATGATCCACTGCACGCTGCTGAAATCGGCGTGCAGCACTTTTTCCACGTGGGGAAGAATCGCCGGCACGCTGGAAATTTCCAGGCCGAACATCAGGGCCGCCAGGCAGATCGCCACCACGGCGACGGCATCTTTGCTTGTGTGGGAAACAGACACGGTGGCGTTCCTCTTCGGGGAGGTGGGCAAGGCCACCCGCGGCATGGCCTCAGCGAGGCGCGCACACTCCCGTCTCCTGCGGTGACCGCAGGGGAAGTGAAAGATACGCTCGGGTGGTGGCGCTGATTCTGGGCGGACCAGCGTCATGATGGAAATGATTTAATTTTGTGGCATCCATTACCAACCATCATTAATCTACCGGCATGGACTTCGACCCCGCCCTGCTGCGTGCCTTTGTCGCCGTGAAGGAAGCCGGAGGCTTTACCCGCGCCGCCCAGCGACTGAACCTGACCCAGTCAGCCATCAGCCATCAGATCCGGCGGCTGGAGGAACAGGTCGGCCGGCAGCTGTTGTTTCGCACCACGCGCAGCCTGACCCTGACCGAAGACGGCGAGGACCTGCTGCACTACGCGGAAAAGATCCTCGACACGCTCGACAGCATGACCCAGCGCTTCCGCCCTTCGCCGATTTCTGGCGTGGTGCGCTTCGGCGTGCTGGAAAATTTCCTGGGCGATCGACTGGCCAACCTGCTGTGCCAGTTCGGGCGGGCCTTCCCTTCCGTGCGGCTGGATGTAAGCGTGGGCATGAATCTCGACCTGCACCCGATGATCAAGGCCGGCGAACTCGACCTGGCCGTGGTGATGTCGGCCCCGGATAGCGGTGAAGGCACGCCGTTGCGGCGCACGCAGTTCGTCTGGGTAGCCGCCGAATCGTTCGACCTGCCGGCTGGCGATTCGCTGCCCTTCGCGTTCTTTCCCGCCCCCTGCATCAATCGCCTGGTTGGCCTTGGCGCACTGGATGGCACCACCGTTCCGTGGCATGTCGTGTTTACCTCGCAGAGCCAGCAAGGCATCCGCGCGGCGGTGCTGGCGGGTCTGGCCATCACCGTCATCACCCGCGATGACGTGGAACCCGGCATGCGGATCGTCGATGGCAGCTATGGCTTGCCATCACTGTCGGATGCGGAGTTCACCCTGGTCTGGAGCGCTGGCGGCAAAACCCCCGCCGCCATCGAATTCGGCCAGATGATCATGAAACTGCCCTCTTCGCCACTCAGCGCGCGCGGCCAGGCTTAGCGCATTCTTTTTGCGACAGATCGAACAGCCGTGCTGTGGTGCGCTCAACGATAGCGATCCGCCAACGCATCCGTCGCCTTCACCAGTACGTCGACGATGGCCGGGTCCGCCGCGCTATGGCCCGCCAGCACGATATGGAAGTCCGCCTCGGGCCACGCCTTCGCCAGATCGTGCGCCGTTTTCACCGGGCAGATGATGTCGTAGCGACCATGCACGATGGTCGCCGGGATAGCGCGGATGCGCTCGATATGCTGCAGCAGCTGATTGGGCTGCATGAAAAAGGCATGGCGAAAGTAGTGCGCCTCGGCGCGCGCGACGCTGATGGCCGCCTGCGGATCGGCGAAGTTTCCCGGTTCGTCGGGGTCGTGCAGCAAGGTGGTGCTGCCGCCTTCCCAGCTGCCCCATGCCAGCGCGGCCGCCAGGCGCACGGCCTCATCCGCGCTGTCGAGGCGGCGCCAGTAGGCTTCGACCATGTTGCCGCGCTCCTCGACCGGGATGTGTTCCAGATAGCGCTCCCAGCGCTCGGGAAATATCCACGATGCGCCACCGTCGAGTTCATTGAACCAGCGCAGCTCACCGGGCCGGCCCAGGAAGATGCCACGCAGCACCAGGCCCAGCACCCGCTCGGGATGGGCCTGGGCATAGGCCAGCGCCAGGGTCGAACCCCACGAGCCGCCGAACACTACCCAGTGCGCGATACCGAAGTGCGCGCGGATCTTCTCGATGTCGGCCACCAGATCCCAGGTCGTGTTATTGCGCAACTCGGCATGCGGCGTGGATCGGCCGGCGCCGCGCTGATCGAACAACACGATGCGGTAACGCGCGGGGTCGAAGAAGCGCCGATGATAGGGCGATACCCCCGCGCCCGGGCCACCGTGGAGAAACACCACGGGCAGGCCATCGGGGTTGCCGCACTCTTCCACGTACAGTTCGTGGATATCATCCACGGCAAGCCGATGCGTGCGATAAGGTTCGATCTCTGGATACAGCTCACGCATGGGTGCTCTCCCTGGGTTTCCCACGCGAGCATAACCGCCCGTTGGCAAGCCGGGGTGGACGCGAGCCATCCGGCTCGACCGGCGCCAACTTAGGCGTCCCTAAGACAAGCCTAAGAGTTCCGCCGATCCACATCACTCATACGAAACAGAACTGTCAAACGGCTCTCCCACGCTAACGGGCTTACGTCACTCACTTCGTAGGCCACCATGCAAAGCCGATTCAGCCGCACGCCCGCGCCCGCCCAGCCCCCTGCCCTGCACCCCATTGTCCGCGGTATACGGCAATGGTCTGCCCCGCTCTGCCTGGTCATGCTCGCCGGCCTTTGCATGAGCGCCCCGGTGCACGCCGACGACAACGCCACCAGCAACACGGCCGATCCAGCGCCGGCCAAACAGACGCCCAAGCCGCCCAAGGAGCTGGAAGAAGTCGAGGTGCAGGGCACCACCAACAATTCGGCGCTCACCCAGACGCCAAGCCAGGCCGATCTCAATATCACCCAGCCGCAGTCGGTGATCGGCCTGGACTGGATCAGCAACCACGTCGCGCCCACCGCCGACTACGCCACCATCGCCGCCATCGCGCCCGGCGTGACCAACGTGAGCACGGCCGGCCCCGGCCTGGGCGAATCCAAGCAGATGACGCTGCGCGGCTTCAACGACGCGCAGTACAACGTCACCTATGACGGCATTCCGTTCGGCGACACCAACGACTTCAGCCACCACACCAGCAGCTATTTCCCGGCCAAGATGATCGGCCAGGTGCTGATCGACCGCGGCCCCGGTGGCGCCAGCACCATCGGCGAAGCCACCTTCGGCGGCACCGTGGCACTGAGCTCGAAGGACCCGCTGGACACCTTCGGCTTCGTCGCCACCCAAAGCCTGGGCAGCTACGACACGCGCCTGACCAACATCGACATCGACTCCGGCCGACTGGACGACCTCAATGGCGGCAAGTTCATCGCCAGCGCGCAGTACCTGAGCACCGATACCGCCAAGACCAATGGCGATACCTCGCGCAAGACCGGCTACATCAAGTATGTGCAGCCCATCGGCAGCAGCACCGAACTCACCTTCGTCAGCAACTACAACTACATCCGCTTCAACAACCCGAACCTGAGCTCGCTGACCAAGCAGCAGATCGCCCAGTTCGGCAGCAACTTCGGTCTCAACAACGACCCCAGTAGCGTCAACTGCGTCTGCTACAACTACCAGACCAAGCAGACCGACCTGGAATACATCGGCGTGCACAGCCAGCTGTCCGAAAGCTGGTCGCTGGACAACAAGGTCTATACCTACGCCTACGACAACACCAGCCACGAAAGCGCGTACGTCGGCACCAAGACGTCCAAGACGGACATGGGTGGCTACATCAAGATCAACAATTACCGCGCGTGGGGCGACACGCTCGAACTCGTCCATACCGATGACCACGGCCAGTTCCGCACCGGCGGCTGGTACGAGTACACCAACAACGACCGCAGCAGCATCGCCATCGACTATGCCCGCGGCGGCGCCATCGACGTCAAGCCCGGCCAGCCGCTGTACGGCAGCTTCAACGCGCAGGGCGTTTACAGCGGACCCTACAAGTACACCATGCAGGACCAGCTGCACACCGGCCAGCTGTATGCGGAGTACGAGTGGTACGCCACCGACAACCTCAGCATCACCCCCGGCGTGAAGAACCTAAACGTGACGCGCGACATCGAGGCGCCGATCAACCAGACCACCAAGACGCCGCTGTACTACAGCCAGACCTGGCACAAGACGCTGGGCTACCTCACCGCCAACTACCTGCTGCGCGACGACTGGAGCCTCTACGCCACGGCGGCCCAGGGCTTCCTGTCGCCGAACCTCAACGAGTTCTACGTGCCCGATCCCACGCAGAACAAGGCATCCCCCGAGCAGACCATGAACTACCAGTTCGGCACGGTCTACAAGACCGACCGCTTCAATGCGGACGCCGACGTCTATTTCATCAACTTCAAGAACTACGCTTTCTCCACCAATATCCCCGGCACCACCGATCCGGTGTACTACCTGGCGCGCGGCGCCTACATCAAGGGCATCGAGGGCGAGGCCACCTACTTCCTGGGCTGGGGCACCAGCGTGTTCGTCAACGGTTCGCTGCAGAGCGCCACCTTCAAGGGTTCGGACCTCGACATCCCCAACGTGCCCAACCGCACGGCGGCCATCGGCGCCATGTACGAGCACAACGGCTTCTTCGCCTCGCTGTACGACAAGTTCTCCGGCGCACAGAAGGCCTATAACTCGAGCTTCGACCCCGACTTCGCCTCCACCGTGACCTCGACCGTGGGCACCGGTGGCTTCTGGCAGACCGGCATGAGCATCGGCTACGGCCAGAACCTCAGCGGCGCCGCGTTCAAGAGCTACAAGGTGCGCCTGCAGGTGGACAACCTGTTCAACAAGCAAAACCTGGTCATCAACTCGGTAAGCAACAACGTGGGTTCCTACTACGTATTGCCGGGCCGCAGCTGGTTTGCCTCCTTCTCGCTGGCACTCTGATCAGGCCACCGGACTCGCATCATGAAGAAGATCCCAATCCGCCTCGCTGTCCTGCTGGCCGCCACCCTCGCCTGCGGCATGGCCGATGCCCGCAGCAACCACGCCACCGACGCTTACCTCACCCCTGCCCAGATGGCCAACGCCATGGCCATCCTCGCGCCGCCCAGCGCACCGGGCAGCGCCGAAGACCTGGCCGACCGCGCCGCCACCGACCGCGCTTTCGCGCAGCGCTCCACGGCGGATTTCAACGCCGCGTTGCAAGAGGAAAAGTTTGACGCGTTCGCGTTCGCCTCGGTCGTCGGCCCGGGTTTCCAGGCCGACAAGCTTCCGCATGTAGCCGCACTCTTCAAGGAGGCCGAGGAGGAAACCAAGCAAGCCGTCGACACCTCCAAGAACCATTGGAAGCGCCTGCGCCCCTGCCCGCCCGCCTCGGCCTGTGCCCGCGATCCGGAGGAGGCGAAGAAGAAGAGCTACGGCTATCCCAGCGGACACTCCAGCCGCGCCACGGTCGACGCCATCCTGCTGGCCCAGCTGTTTCCGCAGGACACGGACGCGCTGATGCAGCACGCGCGCGATATCGGCTGGCGCCGCGTGGTGAAGGGCGTGCACACCCTGCAGGACATCTATGCGGGTCGCGTGTTCGGCCAGGCCCTGGCCACCGCCATGCTCACCTCCCCCGCGATGCAGCACGATCTGGCGGCGGCCACCGAGGAACTGCGCACGGCCGGCCTGGTGAAGGCCGCCGACGCGGCGCCAGCGACGCCCTGACGGAAAGAATGCGGGGCCCCATGGACGGGCCCCGCCCACCGACCGTCGCCATACGTACCCATCCAAGGCCCCGGTTACCCGGGGCTGTCACACTTCTGCAAGACAATCTGGCCGGGCGACACACGCGACGTGCGTCGCGATGGCAGCATCGACGGGGCGACACTTGCACATCATCCTGATTGAAGACGACGAGCAGCTGGGCGCGGCGATACGGCGGGCGCTCGAACGCCTCTCCTATACGGTGACCTGGCTGCGCGACGGCTGCCAGGCGGTGGCCGCGTTGCAGGAGGAATCGGCCGATCTGGTGCTGCTCGACCTTGGCCTGCCAGGCAAGGACGGCCTGGACGTGCTCATCGAGGCGCGTCGCAACAACATCCGCACGCCCGTACTCATCCTCACCGCACGCGACGCGGTACAGGCGCGCGTCCACGGCCTGGATGCAGGGGCGGACGATTACCTCACCAAGCCATTCCACCTGGACGAGCTGGGCGCGCGCATCCGCTCGCTGACGCGCCGCATGCAGGGCCTGGCCATCAACCGCATCGAGGTCGGCGCGCTATGCCTGGACCTCGCCACGCTGGAAGTGACTTTCCGCGGCCAGCGGGTGGACCTCACCCGCCGCGAGTTCTCCCTGCTGCAAGCCTTGATGGAGCGCGCCGGACGCCTGGTGCGCAGGGACACGCTGGAAAGCTCGCTGTACGGTCACGACAAGATCGTGGGCGACAGCGCGCTGGACGTGATCGTCCACTCGCTTCGACGCAAGCTGAGTTTCGAGACCATCCAGAACATCCGCGCGTTTGGCTACATGATTCCGCGTGACCCGCAATGAAGCTCAACAGCCTCCGCGGCCGGCTGCGCTGGATGATCGTGGCGATGCTGCTCATCGTATGGGTACCGCTGGCGATCTACAGCTTTACGCATACCAGCGCGGAGCTGGAGGAAATGTCCGACGGACGGCTTGCGCAGGCCGCGCATACCATCAGCGCGCTTATCCAGCGTGTCGGCATCCAGGGCCTGGTCGGCAACGAGCCGCTGCTGGCGAGCGTGCAGAAGAAGAAGGTGGTGCAGGCAGCCGGCGATGTTCCCACGTGGGAATCGGAAGTCGGCTACCAGGTCTTCGACAAGCATGGAAAGCTGATACTTGGCTCGGCCAACCTGCTGACGCTGCCGGCCTCGCCGAGCGACCGATCGTCGTTCCTGGACCTGCAAAAGGCCCACCACATCTGGCGTGTCTACACGTATGTCGACAAGACCAACGACATGGTCATCCGCGTGGCCGAACGCTACGACACGCGCGAGGCGATCATCCAGACGCTATGGCTGGAACACGGCCTGCCCTTCCTGCTCGGCTTGCCGGTGCTGGCCCTGCTGATCGGCTGGTCGGTGACGCGTGGCTTGCGGCCGCTGGTGGCGTTGGCATCGGCGCTGTCATCGCGCGAGCCCGGCAGTCGCGAGCCGATCACCCTGGATCACGCGCCGCTCGAACTGCAGCCGGTGTTGAGCGCACTCAACGAACAGCTGGGGCGACAGGAGGATGCGCTGGAACGCGAGCGCCGCTTCAGCGCCGACGTGGCGCACGAACTGCGCACGCCGCTGGCGTCGATCATGCTCAATCTCGAGAGTGCGCTGGCCACCGACGATCTGTCGGAAGTGCATGACAGCCTGGCTGGCGCGCACCAGAGCGTGGCCACGCTGGCGCGCCGCGTGGAGCAATTGCTGGCCCTGGCCAAGCTGGAGGCCGGCGCCGCCGCGAGCGCACCGGTCACCATCGACCTGCTCGCCATTGCCGGCGACGTGATCGATGAACTCACGCCGGTGATCTCCCGCCGTGGCGTGGGGCTGGGCTTCCAGCCCAAGGGCGAGCCGGTGCTGGTCAAGGGCTACGATGCGGCCTTCGCCGCAATGATGCGCAACCTGCTCGAGAACGCGCTGCGCCATGTGCCCCATGGGGGACAGGTCCAGCTGGCTATTGAACAGAACACGCATGAGACCACGCTGGACGTGATCGACGATGGCCCGGGCATTCCACCCGAGCGCCGCGATGCCGTCTTTGCGCGCTTCCATCGCGAGAGCTCCAGCCACGGCGAAGGCTATGGCCTGGGCCTTTCCATCGTGCAGCGCGCGGCCGGGCTGCATGGTGCGTCGATCGAGCTGCTGGATTCGCCGCACGGCAGGGGGCTCAGGGTCAGGGTGGCGATCCCGGCCAGCAGCAACGCTGCGCCGACGCCATCCGATCCGCGCCTGTGGACACAATGAGGGGCCTTCCAGCACCGGCCTGACCGGGGCGTGTTCGATCCCATGGGGGCGCGGACGGCGCGTCCCGCCCGGCGGGCGTGAGACAATCGCCCTCCCCCGCCAGAACGATGTACCGTCATGACCGTCCCCAAAGACGCTTTCCGGCGCTTCCAGGAAGAACTCGCCGAACTCGACCGCAAGCAGCAGGCGGCGCAGCGAGAAGTCACCGGCGACGCACGGCTCGCCCGCGCCAAGGCCGAGTTTCTCGCGCTGGTGCAGCGCTACCGGCTATCAGTCGCCGACGTGGTGGCCTTCTTTCCCGAAGAAGAAGGCATCCAGTACCTGCAGCAGCTGATCGCGGCGAGCGAAACCAAGGCCAAGCCCCGCAAGAGCGCCAAGAAGCCATAGGCACTGGCGGCGTCCGGCCTGCCACGGGGCGGATGCACGCCCTGCAAACATGCGCCGTACACGCGGCGGTTCCCGGTACGGGGGCTAGCTGAGCGCGGCGATCTGCCTGGCCACGTAAAGCAGCAGGAAGACGGTCATCACGATCAGCAGCGCCGCCATCAGGCGCGCGGTCCACGAATCACCATAGGTCGACACGGCAGCGGCCTCGATGGCACGCCGGTTCCGGTAGAAACGCATGCTGGCGCCGATAATCACCAACGCCGCCACCAGCAGCAACGCCAGGCCCAGCCATTCCGAGGCCCGCGTGTGCAAGGCGCCAGCGGCCTTGTCGGATGTCTTCGCCGCGTAGATCAGGAAGATATCGAAGCGCTCCAGCAGGAAGCCGAACGCCATCAGGGAAATCGCCGTGCGTACCCATGCCAGGTAGGTCCGCTCATTGGCCGAATGGTCAGTGAAATGAGGTATCACGGGTCACCTTTCCGGTCGAATCAGGCGAGTGGGAAGCGGCGAATCAGGCGCCCATCAAATGCTGGGTACCATTGACCATGCGGATGGCAAAGCGGTCACCCGCCTGCACCAGGGTCACGCCGCAAGGCGCAGGTTCGAACAACCAATAGCTGGACAGCGGCAAACCCGAAAAATGGCATAGCAACACGCGAATCACGCTGTCGTGCGTGACCACGGCGACCGTGCCTTGCGGATGCGCCGCGAGAATATCGGCCAGCGCATCGGTGCCGCGTGCCGCTACCTCCTGCAGGCTCTCGCCCTGCGGCAGGCGCAGCGTATGCGGCGCGCTTTTCCAAAGACCATATTCCCTGGGCGACCGCTCCTGTATCTCCAGCACCGGGTGGCCAGACCAGGCGCCGTAATCGATATCGGTAAGGCCCGCATGCGTCGTCGCCTGCAAGGCGAAGGGCTGGGCGATCATGCCCGCCGTTCGCACACAGCGCCCCAACGGGCTGCAATAGATCGCATCAACATCCCAATGCTGGCGAAGATGATCCCGCGTCAGCTCCGCCTGGCGCACACCATGGGGGGTCAAGGCCAGTTCGGCGCGCCCACGAAATATCGGCGGGCTGATGCCCTCCACTTCACCGTGGCGTATGAGTAGTAGCGACGTCATGCAGGCATTCCTTTGGGACAAGCGAATCTAGCAAGCCCGAGGCTGGAGAGCCACCTGTCGGTCAGGCAGCAAAAAGCCCGCGCTTGCGCGGGCTTTTCGGCATGGGCGACAACACCCGGTTCTCAATAGGGTTCTTTTCACCTGACAGGCAGTCAACCCGGTGAAAAGCCCATGGCCACGGCAAGCTGGCGACACCAGGACTTGCAGCAAGCGGCCCCGTCGTTGCGCTGCCCGATCGCCATGGACTCAGTCGAGCTTATAGGACTTGGCACCGGTGCCGGCCAGCGCGCCTCCGGCGACGATCATGTACTCGTCGCGGATCGGGCGTTGCTCGAAATAGCTCTGCAGAATTTCGAGCGTGCCGGCCGCATAACGGGCCTGGCCGGACAGCGAGGTTCCCGAAATGTGCGGAGTCATGCCGTTGTAGGGCATCGTGCGCCACGGGTGGTTGGCCGGGGCCGGCTGCGGATACCACACGTCACCGGCGTAACCGGCCACCTTGCCGGACTCCACCGCGCGCACCAACGCATCACGATCCACCAGCCGTCCACGCGCCGTATTGATGAGATACGAGCCGCGCCTCATCCTGGCGAACATCGCATCGTTGAAAAAGTCCTGCGTCGATGGATAGAGCGGCATCTGGAGGTTGACTATGTCGACGGCCTCGACCAGCGACGCGGCATCGGGGTGATAGGTCAGACCCAGTTCCTGTTCCGTCTCGTGGGGAAGGCGGTGCGGGTCCGTGTAGTGCAGGTGCAGGCCAAACGGCTTCAGGCGACGGAGCACCGCCAGCCCGATGCGGCCTGCCGCAATCGTGCCGAAGTGCATCCCTTCCACGTCGTAACTGCGGGAAACAGCGTCGGCGATGTTCCACCCGCCCCGTACCGCGATCTCATGCGACGGCAGGTAGTTGCGAACCAGGGCCAGCACTGTCATGACCACGTGCTCCGCCACGCTGATGCTGTTCGATCCGGTGACTTCCGCCACGGTAATGCCCGCTTTCGCCGCGGCATCCAGGTCGACGTGGTCCGAGCCGATGCCGGCCGTCACGGCCAGCTTCAGGCGGGGCGCCTTGGCAATGCGTTCCGCCGTGAGATAGGCGGGCCAGAATGGCTGCGAGATGACGATCTCCGCATCCGGCAGGTGCTTTTCGAACTCGGAATTCGCGCCATCCTTGTCGCTGGTCACGATGAGCTCGTGACCCAGCCCTTCGAGATACGCGCGCAGACCAAGTTCACCCGAAACGCATCCCACCAGCGCTCCCGGCGTGAAGCCCAGGTCGTGCGGCGTCGGCGCCGTCTGCCCGTTCGCGTAGGACGTGATCTCGGGAATCGAATCACGCGCGTATTTCGGCGGATAACCGCTCTCCGGATCCGGGTAGAGCACGCAAAGAATTTTAGCCACGAAACTTCTCCTGATGTTCGGTAATGTCACCGCGTTGGTGACGAAGGGATCATTGCCATGCTTCGACCACCACCTTTCCGTGGGCCGCCCCGCTTGAAACAAGCATGTGCGCGTCACGCAGGGTCTTGGCATGGATGGGGGACAGGCGCTGGGTGAGTGTGCTCACCACCTTCCCGGCATCGACCAGTCGGGATACTTCTTCCAGAATGCCGTGCTGCACGGACAAGTCCGTCGTCTGATAAGTCGACCGGCCGAACATGTATTCCCAGTGGGCCGAGATCATCTTTGACTTCAAAGGAACAATATCACTTGGGATCATCGATGAACGCAACGCGCCCTTGCGGGGCGATCAGCTTGACGATTTCCGGCAGGTGCTCTTCGCTATGCGTTGTCGATAACACAAAGCCCGGCGCCGCTATGCCCAGCCTGGCGATCTCGCCGGCCAGAGGCTGGCGATGATCGACCACGTGGTCCGCACCCAACGATCGCACCCACTCTGACGACTCTTGCCCGGATGCCGTGGCGATGACGACAAGATCCGTCCGCGCCTTGACCAATTGAATGGCGACAGACCCCACGCCCCCTGCGCCACCCACCATCAGGATGGCATTCGCGCCCGGCACGGGGCGACAAATATCCAATCGATCGAACAACGCCTCCCATGCCGTTATGGATGTCAAAGGCAACGCGGCGGAAGAGGCCCAATCCAAGGACGACGGCTTGTGTCCCACGATGCGCTCATCCACCGCGTGCAGCTCGGCATTGGTGCCCTGTCGATTGATGTCGCCCGCGTAGAAAACGTGGTCCCCTGGCTTGAACAGCGTGACGTGTTCGCCTATCGCTTCGACCACGCCTGCAGCGTCATAGCCCAGGATCTTCCAACCGACGCCGGGCCCCGCGCTTGCTGCCAGGACCTTGGTGTCGACCGGGTTGACCGAAACGGCGTGCACCCGCACCAGCACGTCTCGTGGCCCAGGAACCGGGACAGGTATCTGGATATCAACCAGCGACTCTGCCGTGCCGTCAGAAGCTGCAAGATCAACGCCGACCGCTCTCATACCGCTCCCTGTGTTCTGGCACCATGCGTACCCATCATCTGATCGGATCCATCGCACCCTATGCGCGAGTGCTTGCACATCGCTCGACGGTGCGCTGCGGGCGGGGCCGCATGCGCACCGATGCGCATCACCCCGGCCCGCGAAAACTACTTAGGAGCATCCCGATTGGATAGCCATTTTTTGCGGTCCGTAGGCCGCGATTGCTCAATGCGCGTAATTCCTTCCGCTGGAGGCATCCGCGCGAGGTTCGACACAAGCACGAGTAGCGAAACGGGCGTCGACAATCCAGTCGATACTCGCTTCCATTACGAAGTCATGGAAACCCGCCTGCAATTGCCCGGGCTGCTGTCACGCAGGCGTCGCTACTGATAGCCGTGACAGCGATCAAGTACGAAGCGGTCGGTCATAGGGCAAGCTGTCGAGAGGCTGCTTGGCAGCCGCGTCAAACAGCCGTTGATGCCGCAAGGCACGCCGACCGGACCGCCCCGATCGGCCGAGGTAAAGCTGCCGCCCTACGGATGCGCCATTCAGCCATGGCGCTTCAACACGTTCGGCAATCGGCGCTGGCAGAGACGAGGATGAGCCGTCGTTCCACCCAAACCACCTTTTCCTAACGCAACGCTGTCCCACTGGGAGCAAAATGGAACAAGAATATAGAGTGCCGCTCGGACTCAAGATAGCGATGCAGGCCAGAAAGGTCGAGCGACGGGCATGGGATGAAAAGAATCCTGGGTTCAAGTCGTCAGTCGCTCGACATATCGGCCATCGGTGATGGGGAAAGTTCATGACTATCGAAAGTGTCACCCGATCATCTTCCGTTCGAAATTTGATCTCGATCGACGAAATCCTGCATGCCAGGCCGCAGATGCCCATGACAAGCACGCGCGGACGCGGCTGGAACGGCGTAACCGTCGATGTTCATCGCGCCTATTCCAAGGTGGGCGAAAGCTATGCCGGTCTGGACCACCACATGGTCCACTACTGCCCCTCCGGTAGCGCCAAGCTGACGCAGATCCGCGGTGGCGGCGTGCACAGCAGCCTGATCAAGGCCGGGCACACCATCATCATGCCAGCCGGCTACCCATCATCCTGGGAGGGAGACGTGGCTCCGTCCGCCCGACTGCGCGTCCCGACTTCGCTCATCGCAGCGGCCGCAGAGCAGCTGGGCCAGCATGTGGTTACCCAGGTGGAAATCCGCAATGTCTTTGAGGTTTTCGATCCGATCATTGGCCGACTCGTTCAGACCTTTATTGCAGAGATGGAATTGGAACCCCACCCCTGCCAGATACTCATCGTCGATGCGCTCTCAACCGCCATCGCGGCTCACTTGATTCGACGCTACAACATCTTTGGCGTCGTCGAGGTGGAGCGCACCCGATCGCTCGGAAGATTGGAGATGACACGCCTGACGGCATTTGTCGAAGACAATCTGCACCGAAGCATAAGTCTTGATGAACTCGCCAATCTGGTGAATGTGAGTCGCTTTCACTTCTGCCGAATTTTCAAGCAGAGCACCGGAACAACCGCATTCAGTTTTGTGGAACAGTGCCGTATCCGCCGGGCTCAGGTGCTCATTATCGAAACCAGCCTGTCACTGGCCGAAGTGTCGTTGATGGCCGGGTTCGCCGATCAAAGCCACTTCACGCGAAGGTTTCATTTCCACGTGGGATGCACGCCTGCGGCCTTCGCAAGAGAACACGGCCGACGCCGGTCGACCCGGCGGGAAACGCTCCCCAACTGAGCTGCCCGCCAAACGATCGATGGCGCCATGAAGCAGGAATCAGGCAGCCCCATGTTTCGCCGTTCCAGGGTTGCACAGCAGCGGCGTGATGGTGCAGCGCTCGCAACAGAAATCCAGTAAGCGCAAGAAATATCAATCGACAACCATGAATGGCGGATAGGATGTCCGCCCAGTCGCATGTCGATTGGGCAAGCGGGCATAGGCTTCTATGCATCTCTTAGGCCCCATCGCCCAGTTGCTTTGGTGAACTTAAGTCACAGGACGAGACGGCGTTTCAGGGCCGCCGCAAAGACTTGCCTTTCTTCCAGAGGCTCTTCGCCGCGCCTTCAACCACGAATGTGGGGTGCGAGACGATGCCTAAGAGTCGGTTTACCGAGAGCCAGATCGTCGCGGCGTTGAAGCAAGTCGAAAGTGGCCGCAAGGTCAGGGATGTCTGTCATGAGCTCCATGTTTCGCAGACAACCTACTACGCCTGGCGAACCAAGTACGGCGGCATGGACGTTTCCGGCGTGCAGCGATTGCGTGACATCGAGGCGGAGCACGGAAAATTGAAGCGGATGTATGCCGAACTGGCCATGGAAAACCACACGCTGAAGGCGCTCATTGCAAAGAAGAGCTAATCGATCGCATGAGTGGATATAAAGACCAAGAAAGCCTGCATCCAGGACATTGGTTTTGAGAAGCAATGGCGGTCAATGGCACGCAAGAAACCGCAATCGTTACCGCGCCACGCGATTTCGGTGCCGCGCACGATCCAGCGGGCCCGGGCCAAGCGAGTCAGCCTCTACAGGCTGCGTGCATTACTATCCGGCCGTGATGACAAGATTGTCGAGCTGACGGCAACCAACGTGTTTCATCGAGGTTACATCTCATGCGCGTAGCACTGTTCGTTCCCTGCTATATCGATGCCTTCGAGCCCGAGGTCGGCATCGCCACGCTGAAGCTGTTGCGCCGTTTTGGCATCGACCCCGAGTATCCGTTCGATCAGACGTGCTGCGGCCAGCCCATGGTCAATGCCGGCTGTCACAACGAGGCGAAAGCGACCGAGGAGCTTTTCGTGCGCAACTTCGCCGGCTTCGACTATATCGTCGTGCCCTCGGGAAGCTGCACGCACCAGATACGCTGCCACATGACCGCCATCGACCAGACCGAAGAGGTCCGGCAGGTGCGCGAGCGGACCTTTGAACTGGTCGAGTTTCTGCACGACGTGCTGAAGGTCGATGGGTTCCCCTGGGCCGAATTTCCGCACAAGGTCAGCTACCACAACAACTGCAACGCGTTGCGCGGCATTTTCCATGGCAGCATGTCCGAACGGCGGGAGCCGCCCTATTCCAAGCCACTCAACCTGTTGCGGATGGTGAAGGGGCTGGAACTGGTGGAGAAGGCGCGACCGGACGAGTGCTGCGGTTTCGGCGGAACCTTCAGCGTGTTCGAGCCGGCCGTCTCGGTGAAGATGGGACAGGACAAGGTCCGCGACCATGCATCGGCGGGTGCCGAGTACGTGGTGTCGGCGGACAGCTCCTGCATGCTCCACCAGCAAGGTTGTGCCGATCGCCTCGGGTTGCCACTCAAGTTCCGGCACATCGCCCAGGTGCTGAACGGAGATCGCGCATGAAAGAGTCACACGAACAGCGCCGTGCCAAGGACGGCCTGCCGGCGTTGCTTCACGAGGCGCTAGGGACCCCGGACGATGGCGGCGCGAAGAGTGGGAGCGGGGAGCGCCTGACCCATGGCGAGGCGACATCGCGGCCGCTTCAGCCGCCACCGCCGGAGCGTCAGCCTCGCGGCGCAAAGGTACACCACCGTCGACCGGTCGATCACAACGAAGCAGCGCAGCGCTTTATAGACGCGCCGCGACACGAAAAGATGCACGACGAGCGCCTTTGGGATCTTCGCCAGAAGCGCGACCGGCAGATGCACGGCATTCCCGAATGGGAAACGCTTCGTGAGCTGGCTTCGTCCATCAAGCAGCACACGCTCGCCCACCTTGGCGACCATCTTGAACGATTCGAGGCACAGGCATCGGCCAATGGAATCCACGTGCACTGGGCGCAGGACGGTGCTGAACATAACCGAATCGTGCATGGCATCCTGTCCGACCACGGTGCCAGACGACTGATCAAGTCGAAGTCGATGCTGACCGAAGAAACCGGTTTCAGGCACTACATGCAAGGCGTCGGCATTGAAGTGATCGAAACGGATCTGGGCGAGCGTATCCAACAGCTGGACGACGAAGCGCCAAGCCATATCGTTGTTCCCGCCGTGCACAAGCTGCGCAGCGACGTCGCCGAGGTCTTCGCCAGAACCCTGGGTACCGACCCCAACAACGACGACGTCCACTATCTCGCCGAGCAACAGCGCGAGAAGACACGCCCATTGATTCTCGGCGCGGACGCGGGAATGACGGGCGCCAATTTTGCCGTCGCGGAAACCGGCACCTTCGTCGTCTGCACCAACGAAGGCAACGCCGACCTGTCGGCCAACGTGCCGCCGCTACACATTGCCTCGATCGGCATCGAAAAGCTCATTCCGCGAATCGCCGATCTTGGCGTCTTCATTCGCCTGCTTTCGCGTTCGGCGCTCGGCTCGCCGATCACGCAATATACCTCGCACTTTCGTGGGCCACGCCATGGCGGCGAGATGCATGTCGTGCTGGTCGACAACGGCCGTTCCGCCCGCCTTGGAGAGGTCGATTTCTGGGAAAGCCTGAAGTGCATCCGATGCGGCGCCTGCATGAATACCTGCCCGGTCTACCGGCGCTCGGGCGGCCTTTCCTACGGCGCAACCTATTCGGGGCCGATCGGGCTTATCCTCGATCCGACCTTCGACCGCCGGCGCTATTCGTCGCTTCCGTTTGCCTCGACCCTCAACGGCTCATGCACGAATGTCTGTCCGGTAAAGATCGACATCCACAAGCAGATCTTTGCCTGGCGCAAGGCCCTGGCCGAAACTCACGACATCGGCCTGGGCAAGCAGGCGTTGATGAAGGCCGCTGGTGCCGTCCTGTCTCACCCCAAGCTCTATCGTGCCGCCATAGCGACCGCAGACGGCGCACTGAAGGTTCTGCCGGACTTCGCGGTCACCAACCGCCTCAATACCTGGACACAGGGCCGCGATATGCCCGAACCGCCGCGCGAGACTTTTCACCAATGGTATGAACGCACTCATGGCGGCGAGGAGGGAGCACAATGAATGCGCGCGACACGATCCTCCAAAGGATTCGCGAGAACCAGCCCGCCGGTGCATACCCGCTGCCGGATCTGCCGAGCTTTCCGTTCGACGACGGCGGTGACCTTGTAGCTTGCTTTCTCAGGAACCTTGTCGCCATGGGCGGGCATTACTATGACGGCACGATCAACGCCGCCATGGCCGAACTTTTTCCAGACGCCGCCGTGATCGCGTCGACGGTTCCCGATTTTTCGGGTAACCGCGCCATAACTTCCGGCACCGAAGCCGGGCAACTGGCGGATGTGGATGTCGGGATCACACGGGCCTCGGTTGGCGTGGCAGAAACCGGTTCCGTCCTGCTGGTTGATGAAAACCTAATCTCGAATGCCGTGGCCTATCTCGCACAGCATTTGATCGTGCTTCTCGATCGAGCCAGCATCGTCACGACGCTTCAGGATGCCTATCGCCGTCCGGAATTCCACCAATACCGTTATGCAAGCTTTCACACCGGACCATCGGCCACCGCCGACATCGAAGGCGTCCTCATACATGGCGCCCAGGGCGTACGGTCACTCACTGTGTTGCTGACCTGAGTTCCTTATCGAGGTCGGCATGACTTGGATGCACCGAGTGATTCCTCAGTCGCATCCATGACTGAATCCAGCCCAATCCCGGCAAGGCAGGCGCGCCGCGACCGTCGCGCCTTCCACGGGCACGATACTGGCCAAGGATAAGGTCATCGCCGGTTCTTCGCCAAATCCGACGCAAACGCCGCTTCATGTCACATGTGATGTGCGGAACATCGGCCAGCCATGAACGCTCGCCCGACGTGGCGCGGGATCGGCACCCGAGCTGAGCAGACAGTTATAGCGTGGTCTTTCGGATGCGTTGCCGCAAAAAGAGCAACAAGGTTCTTTTGACCGCAAAACCTTTCAATCGATTCCCGCCCATACGGTTCAGCATAGCCAATATCACGGGACGGCATCCCTTGCCGGAACCATCGCCGTGAAACGTGAGGACAGTGCACCTGGGCTGAGGGGATCATCCAATGCCGTTGTCTTGCAGTTCGCTTCGGATCCGCTTTGCGAGCGCCGATGACGACGCAGCCAGTGAAGCATGCCGTCCTCCCTCGCTGCAAATCGATCCGACCAAGCATATGGCCTTCGGCACGAGAAGCGTACTGGCTCATCGTTCTTGCTCGCGCCCAATCACACGCCATGACACCTGGAAGCCAACCCTTATGCCGTCGAAAGCGCTTCAGCAGGTGACGGCATGAATGCGCGACCGCAGGTGGTCGCGGCGCTACGGGCCAAGCCCATGCATGCCATGACGGATTGCAAAGCCGCGCCAGCCTTTCATCTGGATGGCGTACCGCTGGCGCCGCTCCTGACCGAGGCGCTCCAGGAAGCCTGGCACGCTATCGACCGGGGAATAAGGCCAGCCATTCAGGCGGCAACAGCCCGCGCCCTGGCGCTCGGGGCAAGGATGGCGCACTGCACCAGCGCGAACGCACTTGAGGAACTCGACGCCATTGCGGCCATCGCCGCAACGTGGGGTGACGATGCGACGCATGCGACGCTCCAGGCGCAGGCCGTTCTCCGTCGAAGCCCATCCACGCGCATCCAAGCCGAACTTATCCGAACGTTGAAGATCGGTTACTGGCGGTCGCGGGATTTCGAGTCGCTCTATCGACTCTACGCAGCGCATCGGACACCGACCCAACTTTCCGAGGCATCTACCGAAGCAGGCCATCTGTCGATCGATGCCGCCATCGAGGCGGATCAGCTGCGCTTGAAGTCGGCCGAGCGCCTGGCAAAGGCCGCGCTGGCTCTTTGCGAGGCTTCGGTCGCGTGTAAAAGCCCCATCTCGTCGCTTTCACGCTGCCTGCTTGCCCATATCGCCTATGAAGTAGGTGACGTGGCACAAGCCGACGCCATGCTCCGCGGCCAGCTTTCATTGATCGAGCAATCGGGGTCCATCGAGAGTGCTCTTTTCGCCTTCGATACCTCCGCCAACATTGCGTTCGCCGGAGGCAATGACAGTCTCGCATTCTCGATTTTGCGGCAGGCCGAACTGACCGGCAAAAGACTGGGCTGGAAACGCCTGGCATTGCAGTCGGCCAGCCACCAAGCCACGCTGCACATCTATCAGGATCGTCTTGACCTGGCGGAAGACGCGATGTTCAGGTGCAGGGACATCGTCTCTTCGCCCGACCATGGGATCAATGGCGTCGCCGACACATGGCCCTTCACGATCGCCATGCTCCACTTCAAGCTGGCAACGAAGGACGCTTCTTTACACGTCAGCTCCGAACTCGAGCATCACATTCAGCGATCCGTGGCGCAGCGCCACCCCGCGGTGGAAATCCGACTAAGGCAGATGCTGGCGTGCGCGCTGAATCGTGCCGGACGGCCGGCCGAGGCGGATGTCGAGCTAGTCAACGCTCTTCACAGGGGATGCGAGGCCGGCCTGTACAGAAGCTTTGTCGATCACCTGCCGATGATCGAGGAGCATTTGCAGCGCCTGCACAAAAGATCGATTGACGGCAGCCTGCATCATCTATCCGCCTATATCGATTCGCTGCTGCCGGAGCCGGCAGTCACCAGGATCACCAGGGAAGTCGTCCGCCTGCCCATCGTGTTGAGCAAGAAGGAAACGGCCGTCCTTCACCTCATACGCCTGGGGTTATCCAACAAGAGCATTGCCCGGGAAATGCACGTGGCTCCGGAGACCGTCAAGTCCCACGTCAAAAGGGTGTTCATAAAGCTCGCATCAAGGACGCGGGCCGAGGCCGTGTCCAGGGCGCAGGACCTGGGGTTCATATAGATCGAAAAGTGCCGCCGAAACAGCGTGGCCATCTCGCCTCGCTCGGCGGCGGAAAACCGGCAGTCAATCGAACTGCAGGGGTTCGCCATGCTTCGGTGGACCGCACCGGTGTCTGCAGGAACTTTTTTGGTGAAGCCAAGTGGTTTTGCGGCATCTCAATGACAATCTGGAAATGATCCATGGAAGGAAGTGTTCAGTGGAAATTGACCCGATATACACGTGATGGGTCTCCGTTCGGCAGCCACCTGGCTTCCACGCATGCAACGCTCAAGCGTATTTACAAACCAAAACCAAGGAGTACAACGATGTCGAACAATAAAATGACCGCTCTCGTCGCAGGCGCCCTTGCCACCCTCATCAGCGGCATGGCCTCCACGACTGTCAGCGCCCAGGACTTCACTCCGGCGCAGAAAAAGATCCAGGCTGAGCATACGGCGCTGGTGAAGTCCGGCAAGGTCGAACCCTGCTTCGGCACCGCGCTCAAGGGGCAGAACGACTGCTATGCCGGCGCAGGCACCACCTGCGCAGGTACCAGCACGGCCGACTACCAGGGCAATTCGTTCAAGCTCGTGCCGAAGGGCACCTGCGAGTCGATCAAGACCCCGAACGGCAATGGCAGCCTGAAGCCCAAGGTCTGACCTCTTTGCAAAGCCGGGCGGCGCTGTCGCTCGGCTTTGCAATTTCCAGCGTCCATCTTCCCACCGTCTTTGTACAACAGCCCCTATGACATCACCATTTGAGCTCAAAGTGCTTACCTACGTTGCACTTGCAACGGCATTGATGTGGTTGCCGTACACCCTTGCGCTGATCGTGAACGGCGGGCTGGCGGTGACGATGGGCAACCGCGATCGTCCTCTGCCGCCGCTGCCCCTGTGGGCCCAGCGCGCCAAACGAGCCCATGCGAACGCTATAGAGAACCTAGTCGTCTTCGCACCACTCACCTTGGTTGCATCCATGGTGCACGTCAGCGCGCCGCTGCTTGCATGGACGACCATGCTGTATCTGTTGGCGCGCGTTGCCCATTACATCATCTACGCTGCCGGCATCCCTGTTGTTCGGACGCTGCTGTTCTTCACGGGATGGATAGCCACCTTGGTGATTGGCGCGTCCATTCTCTCCACGCTGTCCCAGTGAACACGACCTATCCATTCCGGGCCACGAAGTGAAGACTTTCAACGATCAATCCAGCCATGGCAGCATCGCGCCCGCGCGACCGAAGAGCCTGCCTTCACTCAAAGCCGGCGTGGGGCTAAAGCCCGAGCACTATCGGGCCATCCTCGACCAACATCCGGCTGTTGGATTCTTTGAGATTCATGCGGAAAACTACATGGGCGATGGTGGACCTCCCCACCGCTATCTCACGGCGATCCGCGAGATGTACCCCATCTCCATTCACGGGGTAGGTTTGTCCATCGGCTCAAGCGGCCCTCTCAGCGAAGCGCACCTGCTACGCCTCAAGGTACTCATTGAACGCTACGAGCCGGCGATGTTCTCGGAACACCTCGCCTGGTCGACGCACCCGTCCGGATACCTGAACGACCTCCTGCCGATCCCTTACACCAAGGAAGCGCTACGGCGGGTCGTCGAACATATCGATACGGCCCAGGCGTTCCTGGGACGCAGGCTATTGCTGGAGAACCCCTCCACCTATGTCCAGTTCGCGGAGAGTTCCTACAGCGAGCCCGACTTCATCAACGAGATCGTCCGGCGAACAGGGTGTGGCCTGCTGCTGGACGTCAACAACATCTATGTTTCAGCCAATAACCATGGCTTCGACCCCTATGCCTATGTCGACCAGATCAACCATCTGGCCGTCGGAGAGATTCACCTTGCCGGCCACACCCGGGAACTCGACACGGACGGTTCGCCCTTGCTGATAGACACTCACGACCGATACGTCGACGACGCGGTCTGGTCGCTCTACGCGCACGCGATCCGCAGCATAGGGGGCGTCTCCACCATGATCGAGTGGGATGCGAATATCCCCGACCTTCCCGTTCTGCTGGCCGAGTCCGACCTGGCCAACGCAGTTTCGCTGGCTGCGACCGGATGACGTCCATGGCGCTTACCAACGTTCTTTGGCGAAAAAACATGCAGGGGTCTATCCATGTCTGAGCGGCGCGTTGTCTTGTATTTCTCCTGGAGTCGCCCCGAAGAGATCGCGGCGCCGCTCACCGTCATCGACAACCGCTTTCCGGCGCTATTCGAAAGCCGGCGCATGCTCTACCCGCGATACGAGGCATTTTCGCGAGTCGACCAGTTCGACCAGGGCATCGGCGGTTTCCTCGACCACATCCAGAAACCCAATTTTACGGCCTTCACCCAATTCGCCGAGGACATCACCAAGCATCCGGCGCCGGCCATCGAGCGCATGGGTGACGATGGCGTGGTGCGGGAGATCAACGACGCACTTTTGCGTGATGTGGATACGCTCATCATCATCAGCCTGGACTCCCTACGTACCCGCCAGATGCCGACCTCGGACGAAGTGGAAGCGATCAGGCGCTTTCTCTCCCATCCGGATCATGTCCTGTTTGTCTGCCCTCATCACGACATCGGTGATGTGAACGGACTTCCTGAGGACAAGCACCAGCCTCGCCAGGAGCAGGAGTTCTACCACCATGGCGACAGGACCATTCCGCCCCAGCAGCGATTCGGCGGCTTTGCCCGCTCCCTGCTTGCGGAACTCGATGTGCCGGTGGAAAACCAGTTTGGCCTTCATCCTCGGCTCGATGCGTCCGGTGCGCCGTGGCCATTCCACGCCGAGCACGCCCTGGACCGATGGCAACTGCTGCGCCAGGTGGAGGCTTTCAACGCCCATCCGCATCTGCCGCATCTCGCGCGGCTTGGAGCGGCGGTTTCCAAGCTGGAGGTACTGGTTCGCCAGCAAGTCGACCCCAACGCTCCGCCTCACCCGTTTAACCAGACCGGCCTGAAGGAATTCGATGCCCTTCTACAGTCAACGCCGGGCACGTTCGAGGGCACGCTGCTGGTGAGCGATGCCACGCTATGGAGTTCGACGGCCGGAGGTGTCCAGCAGTTGGAGACCTTCTGGTCGAATGTCCTGCAACGCTCCGCCGCGAACTGATCGAGCACCGTCATGCCCTTTCCCCAACCACGCACCTTCCATGGGCGCCAACTGGTGTTTGGCCAGGCGCTTCTCGACGCCAGCCGGCCGATACCGGACGGCGTCATCGGACCCGACGGAAGGCCGAGTGTGCGGCGCTTCAATGTCTACCGGAACAATGTCGTGGCGGGACAGGTTTCCACCCTTTGCGATGCATATCCGGCCACGGTCAAATTGGTTGGCGAAGAATTCTTCCACGCCATGGCGCGCGACTATGTCGTCACGCACTCGCCGATCAGCCCCATGATGTTCGACTATGGCTCGGACTTTCCGGACTTCATCGATGCGTTCCCGCCGGCATCCGGGCTGCCCTACCTTGGCGATGTGGCGCGTATCGAACGGGCCTGGGTGGAAGCCTATCACTCGGCTGAATCCCTGCCGCTTTCCGCCAGCTGCCTGAAAGACATACTCGCGAACGACCTGCGTTTCCTGAGCCTGCAACTGCACCCTTCCACGCGCATCCTGCAATCCAGGTTTCCGGCGCTTTCGATCTGGCGGATGAACACCGAGTCGAACGAAGGGCAGACCATCCACCTGGATGATGGCCCCGAGGAAGTCCTTGTCGTTCGCCCGGATGCGGATGTCCATGTCTACCCGTTGCCCAAAGGCGGCGCCAGGTTTTTCAAGGCCTTGTTGCAGGGAGCTTCGATGGTGGATGCCGCCGACCAGGCTTTCGAGAGCGACGATCCATTCGACCTCGTCGCCCATATGGCCATGCTCTTTGAAGCGCAATTGGTGGTAGGCACTCGCACCACCCAGGACAACCCTCATTCATCCGGTGTGCAACATGGCTAAGCTTTCATCGCAACGCAACATGGGAACACTCTTTGATCGAGTGCAGGACGGCATCGCGAAAATCGGCATGGCCCTGGGGCCTATCGCCGCTCGCATCGCGCTCGCATTGCCGTTCTTTCGCTCCGGCCTGACGCGGTGGGATGGCTTCCTGTCCATCTCGCCAGGAACGACCTACCTGTTCGAAGACGCCTTCAAGCTGCATATCTTCGGCAACCTCTACGGTTTTCCGGCACCCGACCAGTTGGCCTACGTTGTCGGCTCGGCGGAGATCATCCTTCCCTTGTTGCTGCTTGTGGGACTGGCCACCCGTTTTGCCGCCTTGGGCCTGCTCCTGATGACGGCAGTCATCCAATTGGTGTTTCCCGATGCCTGGGCGAATTTTCACCTGTACTGGGGCTCCCTCGCGCTGACTCTCATGGCCTTGGGAGCCGGGCCGCTGTCGCTGGACCATGGCATTGAATTGCTTCGGCAACGTCGCCGCGCCACCGCGATGCGGTGAGAACCTCGCCCAGGGCAGGCGTTAACCAGCTGAAAGTAATCACCGACGCTTGAGCCAGAGCGCGCGTGCGCTTTGGTGGGCGAAGCCTTGTCTGAAAGCTTCACGGAAAGCTTCGACAACGGCGTCGGGTTGCCCCATTAGGGGGATAGAGCAACACATCATCTGGCATCAAACTCGAAATGGGATCTGATGCACTTCATCGCGCGTCGCCGCCTAGGCGCACCCAGGCATCCACGCGCGCGGTAGCACCGCGTCCACACAAGCTCAATAGAAAGGTTCTTTGGATGCTTTCATTTCGACAGTTCCGGGCCGTCCCGCTGGGACAAGCCGTGCTCCTCGCAGTGTCGAGCGGCGCGCTGACGGCATGCAACGCATCGCCGTCACAGAACCTATTGGGCTCTTATTTTCCCACCTGGATGCTGTGCGCCATTCTGGGCGGCATCGGCACTGCCCTGATACGGCTGGTCCTTGCCAAGACCGGCATCGACGCCGTGCTGCCCGTCCCCGTGCTGGTTTATCTGAGTTGCTGGATCGCGGTGACGCTGGCCATTTGGCTCGTGTGGTTGGGCTGACGGGAGGGCGATCGCATGAAGGTGAATAGCACCACGGGTCGTCTTGTCGCCGCCATCGCGATGGTCGCTGCCGTCGCGCTTATCGTCGCGGCGGTGATCGTGGTTGACCGGCGCCCAAGGACCCACGATGCCTACATCTACGCCTATAGCGCCGGCATCACTCCGGAGGTGAGCGGACGCATTGTTTTTATCGGCATCCGAAATGACCAGGTGGTCCACAAGGGCGACATTCTCCTGAAGATCGATCCGGAAGTCTTCTCGCTGCAGCTGCGGCAGGCCAATGCCCAGGTGGCGGCGCTGCAGGCCCAGATCGAGCTGACAAGCCGCCAGGTCACCGCCCAGGGGTCCGGGGCCGAAGCCGCCGCGCACCAGGTTGAGCGCGCCCGCCAGCAGCTGTCGCTGGCCCGGGACACGCGCGAACGCCTGGAGCCTCTTCATGGCAAGGGCTTTGTAACCACCCAGCAGATCGACCAGGCCCGAACCGACGAACGCTCGGCCGAGGCCCAACTGGCCGCCGCCATCCAGCAGGCCTCGCAGGCCAAGGAGGCGATCGGGGATGTCGAGAGCCTGAAGGCGCAGCTTGTTGGGGCCGAGGCCGCTCAAGCGCTGGCTGCACGTAATCTGCGCGAGGCCACCATTGTCGCGCCGGTGGACGGACGGATCGTCGGCCTCAACCTTGCCCTCGGCTCCTTTGCCACGGCAGGGCATCCGCTGTTCACCATCATCGATGACAACAATTGGTACGCGATTGCCAACTTCCGCGAGACGGACCTGGCGCATCTGCGCGCCGGTGCTCACGCCACCGTCTGGCTCATGGGGCAAGAGGGTCATCCGCTGGAAGGCGTGGTTGAGAGTCTGGGTGCCGGCGTGCAGCCCCAGGGTGCCGTCGGGCCCGGGTTGCCACAAGTCGATCGAAACCTGAATTGGGTGGTGGTGGCCCAGCGGTTCCCGGTTTGGGTGCATCTGGATAACGGCGCGACACCATTCCTGCGCATCGGCGCCACCGCTTCTGTACGGGTGCGCCATGGCCATGCCGACTGATCGTGTTGCACGGGACGCGCTTTCGTCCCTGCTCCATCGGGAACTTGTGCTGGATCCGGCCAGATACCGCTCCATCGCGCGCATTTCGGTAGGTACGGCCATGGTCGTGGCCATCGCCATGACGTTCCAGATTCCCCTGCCCGCCTATATGGCTTACCTGGTGTTCCTGGTCAGCCAGGAAGATACAGCGTCTACACTGGTGACCTCGGTCGGCGGCCTGCTGGCCGCCACGTTGGCGGTGGCCCTTTCCATTCTGCTGTACGTCTTCGACGCGTCGGAACCCGCGCTGCGCATTCCCCTGCTGGCGCTCAGCACGTTTGCCGGCGTGTTTCTGGCGCGGACCAGTGCCTTGGGGCCGGTGGCATTCCTCGCCAGCTATGTGCTGGTTCTGTCGCAGACCCTGGCGGACGACATTCCCGCCACCGATCCACTGACCCATGGCCTGCTATGGCTATGGGTGGTGGTTGCCGTTCCCGTAGGCGTCACGGTGCTGCTGAATCTGCTGTTCGGCGAAAGCCCTGTTGCGCTTTCGCGCAGGCGCGCAAGCCATTTGTTCCATCGCCTGGCTTGCTTTGTTGAGAGCCCTGCCGCTGAAGACCCTAGCAAGCTGCGCGATGAGCTGCTCGCCATCAGCGAGCTAAAGAACAAGGCGTTCCTTTGGGACAAACGCCTGCAGGCCTATGCGCAGGAAGACAACCACCTGGTGGCACTGCTGCTGGAGATCCTGTCGATCGCGCGCACGCTGCCTGACGATGCGCCCCACGATGCCCGCGTGAGCCTTGCGGCCTCCATCCGCGAGGCGGGACGGCAGTTCCTGCGGCGTCGTTCACCTCACCACACGCTGCCATCGCAGGTGGCCGCGCCACGAGGTATGGACTTCAAGCATCCGTCATGTGCCGCGCTGCAACTCGCCGTGCAAGAACTGCAACAGGCGGCGTCCGGGCACCATGCCGAGCCACCCGAACCGGCGCGGCGATCGGCGCGGTCCTTCCTGGTACCGGATGCTTTTGAGAATCGCGCCCATGCCCGATTCGCGATCAAGGTGATGCTTGCGGTACTGGCCTCCTATGCCACCTATACGCTGCTCGACTGGCCAGGCACGCGCACTGCCGTAACCACCTGCTTCTTTGTGTCGCTGACCACTTTTGGCGAGAGCGTTCACAAGTTCACGCTACGCGCGACCGGCGCCATCATCGGTGGGCTACTGGCCGGCCTAAGCATCGTCTTCCTGTTGCCCCTGTTCACGGACATCGGCCAGCTTTGCCTGTTGATAGCCGCCGTGTCGGCCTTCTGCGCATGGATATCCACCAGCAGCGAGGCGATCTCCTACGCCGGCATGCAAACCGCATTCGCCTTCTTTCTCGGCATCCTTCAAGGCTACGGCCCGGCCAGTGACCTGACCGTCCTGCGCGACCGCGTGGTCGGCATCTTGATCGGCAACATCTGGGTCACTGTGGTATTCGCCTGCCTGTGGCCATCGAGTGCCTTCGACCAGGCGCGCTCCCTGCGCACCGGCGTGCTCAACAAGCTTGGACAGTTGCTGGTGAAGCGGGGGAGCCAGCCTTTGTCGCCGGCGCACCTGTCGGTTGACCAGGATCTCTCGCATGCAGCGCTGCTTACCGATCGCGCCGCGTTCGAGTGGCGACGGAAAGGTTCGAACCTGGGGGAGACCGCTTATGCGGACTTTGTCGAGCGGGCGACGTCGCGCATGTTCGCGCTTGTTCGCCTACGTGGCTCAAGTGATCCGGCCGTGCCTGCCAACGCCGTGGACCAACATATCTCCGCGCAACTGATCGCCCTTTCCAAGGGCGAGACTCCCGGTCCCCCGACAGTCGATCCCGAACCCACTGAAGCCCCGGTGCTATGGCAGGCACGTCATGACCTTGAAGAGGAAGTTTCCCATGCCCCTCGCCCGAACTGAGGCTGGCCATACGGCCGGGCGGCGACTGGCGCTCGCGATCGTGCTTGGACTCGGAGTCAGCACGCCCCATGCGCAGACGGCGACGTGGGCCGCGTCCCCTGCCCAGGGCGGCAGCGTCATCGCGCAAAAGACCTATTCCCTGCCGGAACTCATCCAGCTTGCGCTGGCCATCAGCCCCAAGAATGCAGAGGTTCAACAGCAAGTGACGCAAGCCGACCTTGCCGGCGACCTGGTCAAGAGCAAGTACGCGCCCCAGGTCAGTCTCAAGGCGCTGGGCGGCATTGAGCACACGCCGTTGGCGATACCGCAAACGGTGTTGCCCCGGGGCTATTTCATTTCGTCGTCCCGCGAGATATTTCCCACCCTGGAACTCAAGTGGCTGTTGTTTGATTTCGGGCGGCGAAAGAGCCAGGTGGAGGAAGCCGCGCAAAACGCCAGGGCAGCGGACTTCGGCCTGACGGCCGAGCAAGACAGATTGATCTTTGATGTCTCCAAAGCCTATTTCGATGCCACCTCATCGCAAGGGAAAGTCCGCGCCGCGGAAAAGGCGCTGCACGCGGCACGCTTGACGGAAGAGGCCGTGACGGATCAGCGCAGTCATGGCCGCGCAACCGTAGTGCAGGTCGCGCAAGCACATCGCCAGGCGGCGGCCGCGCAGCTTGCATTGACCAAGACCTCCGGTGATGCCGAAACCGCTTTTGCCACGCTCGTTGCGACCGTCGGCCTTCCTCCAGGTTCCCGCTTCGAACTGCTTTCTCCCAAGGACTCCGGCCTCGATGGGGAACAATCCCTGCAGACACTGAATGCCCTTATCGACGAGGCGATGCAATCCCGTCCGGATATCCAGTCGGCCATGAGCAAGATCGCGGCGGCACAAGCGAAGCTGGACACCGCCCATGCGGCCTATCACCCCACCATCAGCATTCAGGCCCAGGTGCTCCAGAACATCGGCGAAACCAGCAGCGACGGCAGCCCCTATTCCTCCATCAACCGCACAGGGGACAGCATCTTTGTGGCGTTCGAGCTGCCGCTGTTCGACGGCGGTAACCGTTCGACCAATGTGGCGCTTGCGGTCTCCCAGAAAACCCAGGCCGAGGATGCCCTGGCCGCCACCCGCAATACGGTGGCCCAGCAAGTGGTGGAAAGCTACAACAACCTCAAGACTAGCCTTGATAACCGGCGAGAGGCCGTTGCGTATACCAAGGCGGCGGAACTCGCCTACCAGGCCTCGCTTGATTCGTATCGGCACGGATTGTCCAGCGTCACCGATCTGACCAATGATGAGGCCGCGTTGGCCCAGGCCGAGGCCAACCAGGAAGACGCCGACGCGAATGTGCTGGTAGCGCGCGCCGCGCTGGCGCTGGCCCTTGGGCGACGCACCGCCGAGTAAGCCGGGCGTGGCATGTCCCGTGCCGCGGCCTGGACTGGGACGACTGCAGCAGACAAAACCGAAACTGGGGCCACGGGATATCGCGGTCATGCCAAGTTCGCCGGACAGCTTCCCGTGTCCAGCACGGCCAACAAGCCCCGTGGGGGGCCTACCGTTGCGACTCTATAAGCCGCTGCATCGGCATCATGTTGTGATTGAGATGCGCCATGATCCACAAGGATCCTACGACTACGATCGCAATGATCACGATGGTCAGGATGAAGGCGAGGATATTGGTCTTGTGTTCTGGCGACGTGTTGATGTGCAGAAAGAAGATCAGGTGCACCAGCATCTGGGCGATGGCCAACACGACCACCGCGGATGTGGCGCTGGCGGCCGTAAGCAGCGGCGATCGCGCAAAAAGGAAGGCCGCGCCAGTCAAGGCCATGGCCACCAGGTAGCCCGTCGCATAGCCCTGCCAGCTGCCATGCTCGCCCGATTGACGCGTACCCGGCGTGCGCTCACTGCCTGGTGCGATATAGCTCGGCTGGTCACTCATGACGATCACCCTACGAGGTAGACAAACGTAAACAGTGCGATCCAGACAATGTCCAGCACATGCCAGAACAGGCTGAAGCAGATCAGCCTTCTGAGCACGCCCGGCGTGATCCCTTTGAGCTGGATCTGCACCATGCAGACCAGCAGCCAAACCAAGCCGGCGGTGACATGAAGGCCATGCGTGCTGACCAACGTAAAGAGCGCAGAAGCCGCGGCGCTATCCGAAAAGGTCACGCCAACCGAGGACAGCCTGGCCAGCTCACGCACTTCGGTGGTCAGGAAAACCGCACCCAACAACATCGTAGCCAGGAACAGCAACTGCGCCTGGTCGACGCGCCGGCGATTCACGGCGATCATCGCTATGCCACAGGTGAAGCTGCTGGTCAGCAGACTTACGGTTTCGAAATACGCGTTGTTGATATATGGTGCCGTGCGCGGAAAACACCTGGTCGTAGTGTTCGGGCACCAGGAAGCCCGCGTGATCGTGACTGGCGAGCGCCTGCTGCGAGCGCATCATCACCGCGTCGCTGAAGCCGCGCAAAAGCATGACGGCCGCAAGCAGGCAATACATGATGCCGATGCGCTTGTGGTCCACCGTCGTGAGCCATTCGCGCCACAGCCACAACCACTTCTTCGCCACCGTCAAATAGGCGAGAACGGCAGCAATGGCTAGCAACAACACCAGGCAGGTGCCCATGATGATGGGCTGATCCAAGGGGATGTCGGCGAGCGTCAGTTTACCGAACATTTACGGTCTATCCTTTGCCTGGGAATTTGAAGCGGCGACCCCGGACATCGATGGCATGTCCTGATGCGTGTCATGAATGCCAAGCGCATGCTCGAAGACGTCGCCTTGGGTCATCGAGTAATACGTCTTGCCCTGCACACTGCGGTTTCCTACGAGCGCATCGAAGGCGTCGTTGTTCATGACGCCCGATGCATTGGCCTGGACCTGATCGACCCACTCATCGAATTTCCCCCCATCCATGGCCAGGACCGGGAAGTGCATATCGGAGAAACCATCGCCACTGAACTCGGACGACAGGCCTCGATAGGTATGGGCCATCCCAACGGCTCTTGAAGGGATCACCATGGTGCCGGTCCGTAACCGATCGGCACCACGTCATGCGCCAGTGCGAGCAAGACTGTTCTATCGACATCAATCGACTACGGGTTAAAACATCGTCTGGCGGCCTTGCCTGAGCCGCCATGGCACTCACCCCCAGGAGGCGACCATGGAAAGCATGGCCTTCATCGTGATCCTGCTCGCCACTGTCGTTCTCAGTTCGATCATCGCGCGGTCCTTCACGATCACCTTGCCCCTGCCGCTGATCCAGATCGCACTCGGCTGTGTCATCGCCAACGTATCGAGCTTCAGGGTGTCGCTTGAACCCGATGTGTTCTTTCTCCTGTTTCTCGCGCCACTGCTGTTTCTCGATGGATGGCGCATTCCCGGAGAGGGCTTGTTTCGGGACAAGTGGACGATCATTTCGCTGGCATTCGGCCTGGTGTTGTTCACCGTGCTTGGCGCTGGCGTGTTCATCCATTGGCTGATTCCCGCCATTTCTCTTCCCGCGGCATTCGCGCTTGCCTCCATTCTTTCGCCGACGGACACGATCGCGGTGTCGTCCGCCGCCTCTCGGGCTCCCATTCCAAGGCGATTGATGGTGATCCTGGAAGGCGAATCGCTGCTCAACGATGCCTCCGGCCTGGTGTGTTTTCGCTTTGCGGTGGCCGTCGCCATGACGGGGAATCTGGTGCTCTGGAAAGCCGCTGGCACTTTCATCTGGCTGGCGCTCGGCGGGCTTCTTGTCGGCGTCGCCACCTGCGTCGTCGCCAATACGACGAAAGACTGGGTCTCGAGGAAATTCGGCGAGGAAGTGGGCGCACAGATTCTGGTGAGCCTGATCATTCCGTTCACCGCCTACCTCATCGCCGATGCGGTCGGCGCTTCCGGCATCCTAGCGGCTGTCGCGGCCGGCATCATGATGGGCATCGAGGAGCGTTCAGGACGCGCCTCCGCCGTCACCCGCATTCGTCGCTCCGCCGTTTGGGATGCCGTCCAATTTGCCGGGAATGGCGTGATCTTCGTGCTTCTTGGCCATCAGCTGCCCGGCATCATCGCCGGTGCGGGATCGGCCATCCAGCAGACCGACAAGCACAACGAGCTGTGGCTCATCTTCTACGTGCTAGCCATCTGCGTGGTCTTGACGGCGATTCGATCGGCCTGGGCATGGGTGACCATTCGGTTGCGTCTAGCCCTTGGGGAGAAGTGGGGACATGGCACCGCCGCAAGTGATTCGCGCCTGGTGGCGATCACCGCTTTCGCCGGTGCGCGGGGGGCGGTGACCCTTGCAGCCGCCATGACGATCCCGCTTTCCCTTCGCGATGGGACGGCGTGGCCGGCGCGCGATCTGACCATCCTTCTCGCGGCGGGCGTCATTGTCGTCTCGCTGATTTCGGCCAGCGCCGGGCTGGCTTTCGTGACCAGGCCATTCAAGGTTTCGAGGGTCAACGAACTCCAGGAGGAATGCGCAATCAGATCGATCGCCGCCCGTGCCGCGATCGACGCGATTGGCGAAGCCGTCCGCGAAAAAGAGGCTCAAGGTTCCGGCGCTGATCTCTATGTGCAGGCCGGCGAACGAATCGCCGCGGATTATCACCGACGCATTGAGGCCAATTCGGTGACCGGCCGCGAGAGTCCTTTGGCCGCGCAGGCGGACGAGATCGAGCGAAGCCTGCGACTCATCGCGCTAGATGCAGAGCGCCGGGAAATGTACAGCGCGGCGAGACTGGGAAGGCAGAACCAGGAACTGATCCGCGACCTCGTGTATGAGATCGATCTTCAGGAATCCCAGTTGTTTTCCCGGCGCCCGACGGCCTCATGAGATCGAGATCGATGGCTGCGAAACGCTCTACCGACAGAGCACCTGCGCAGCGGATGCGACGATCCAGGCGCCTGCCATCCTCAGGTCCGGATGAGCCGCTCGATGGCATCGTTGGTGACTTCCCGGAAAAGCCGGGTATTGCCATAGGCACGTGCAGCCAGCATCGCACCGTAGACCAGCGATACGAACGTCTCGGCCTCGGCCTTGGCGGTTCCCTTCAACTGGAGTTGATGGTTTTCGGCGCCGGATGCGAGCACGTGTTCGAGCCACCTGGCGACGTCCTCGAAATGCGTGCGGACCTCTTGCGCCACTTCATCCGGCAACGTCGGGAGTTCCGCGCCGAGCATGCCGGCAACGCAAAAGGGGGCGCTGTCGTCCGCAATGCACTGTTCCCAATAGCCGACGTAGGCACGCAGCTGCGTCAACGGGTCGGCGCCGCTCGCCTGCAATGCGGCCATGTCGGCGTCGAACCGCTCGCGTGATTGCTTGACCACAGCGAGCGCCAGATCGGCCTTCGCAGGGAAATGGTGATGGATGCTTGCCTTGCGAATGTCGACCGCGTCGGCAATGTCGGCATAGCTGAAACCGTTATAGCCGCGACGCATGATGAGCTGGCGCCCCGTCTCAAGGATTTTTTCGGCGGTCGTTTCACCGGTGGCCATCATGCAAAACTACCATCTAGTTGGTTGATAAGCGGTAAGTCTATATATAACAAGGAGAAAGATCCAGGGAAAAACACTTGCAATCCATTCTACCTACTAGTAGGATGGCTTTCGCCAAATGAGCAAACACCCGTCAATCCTTCCCTATCTCATCTCTGGAGCATGCAAATGAACGCCAAGTCCCGTATGACCCGTATCGCCGCCGCGCTTGCCCTTTCCTTCGCCGCCTTGGGCGCCCAGGCCACGACGACCGCGCCGGTCAAGAACATCGTGCTTGTCCATGGCTATTTCGCCGATGGCTCCGGCTGGCAGGGGGTGTCGAACATCCTGACGCGCGACGGCTACAAGGTATCCGTGGTGCAAGAACCGGAAACCTCGTTCGAGGATGACGTCAAGGCGACGACGCGGGTCATCGATGCACAGGATGGCCCCAGCATCCTGGTGGGCCATAGCTACGGTGGCGCGGTGGTGACCGAAGCCGGCAATGACGCGAAAGTGGCGGGCCTCGTCTACGTGGCGGCTTTCCAGCCGGATACGGGTGAAAGCCCCTTGGTGCTGAACAACAAGATGCCCTCCGCCACCAAGGCGATCAAGCCGACCGCCGACGGTTACCTGTACCTGGACCCAGCCCATTTCCACGAGGATTTTGCCGCCGACCTGCCCGCTGACCAGGCCAACTTCATGGCGATCTCCCAGGTCATGCCCCTGGCGCAATCCTTCGGCACGCCGATCACAGCGGCCGCGTGGAGGGCCAAGCCGAGCTGGGCGGTTGTCGCCACGGCCGACCGCGCCATCAATCCCGATCTCGAACGCTTCATGACCAAGCGTGCCGGCAGCAAGACGGTCGAGATCAAGGCCAGCCACGCCGTCTATATTTCGCACCCTGCCGAAGTCGCCAAGCTGATCGAGCAGGCCGCCGCCGCATCCAACAAGCCATAACTTGCCAGGTGCGGTTCTGCATGGTGTTCATCCCCACGGGGCATGGGCCATGCTCATGCGCCGTGGGCGATGAGGTAACTGCTCGACGCCCTTCGCCCCGGGCATCCTTCGGACCATAAGAAGCCCGCGGCAATCGCGGGCTTGGATCGAAAGATGGCAAAACAGGTGCCGGCAGCCTTCTGAACGGTGCTTACCGCCTGACACCCCGCCCGCTTTGGAAAAGGCCACGCATTCGCAACCAGCTAATATCTGGGAAACCTACAGCGAACAGCCTGTCCGCCATGCATGCCTACAACATACCCGGCTGGGAAAATCTATTCGTCGCCGAAGCAGGCGCGGCGGCCGCGCTTAGCGGCCTCATCTTCGTCGCCATATCCATCAATCTCTCTCGAATACTTGAAAGCAGCATCCTGCCGAGCCGCGCCATCGAAGCGCTCTGCAAGCTCGTCACGGTGCTGATGATTTCAACCATTGGGCTGGTCCCGGGTTTTACGCCAGTCGGGCTGGGAGCGTCCTTCCTCATCATAGGAAGTATCTCCTGGCTAATACCTACCCGCCTCCAGCTGTCACAACTCCTGCACCAGACACAGGAGTGGAACTGGGCATCCCACAAGCAATGGATTCTGATGCGCGCCACCATGAGTCAGCTTGCATCCATTCCCTTCGTTATTGCGGGAGTATCGCTTGTGCTCGGGCGCGGCGGCGGGCTCTACTGGCTCGTTCCTGGCGTCATTCTCTCGTTCCTCGGCGGCATGTACGGTGCGTGGATACTTCTCATCGAAATTCTCCGCTGACGCGCGTGATGGAACGCGGGCAAACTCGATCGTCGACACCAGCATGCGACGCGCATGCCCGGTGTTTCCCCCTCACCGAAGGCCTATGGCCGGTCTCAGTGCGCCGCCGCTGCATGACCGCTCGCGCGCACGCGTCGTAACAGGAAGGCCAGCGGTATCAGCGAAAGAAAGATCAGGCCGAGGATCTTGAAGTTGTCCAGATACGCGAGCATGGTCGATTGCTGCTGCAAAGCGTTCCCAACCGTCTGGATTGCCGCCTGGGCAGACTGCGTCGGGTCCATGCCTTGCTGGGCATAAAGCTGGCTGGCCTGGTCCAGCGCGCCTTGATAGACCGGATCATGCGGCGTCAGATGGGCCACGAGTACGGACTGATGGTATTGCGCGCGACGTGCCAGCAATGCGGTAACCAAGGACGTTCCGAAACTGCCGCCCAGGTTGCGGGCGAGATTGACCAGCGCCGACGCATTGCCGATGCGCGGACCTGGTGGCACCGAACTCATCGAAATGGTGTTGATCGGCACGAAGAGGAAGGCCAGGCCCAGCGACTGGTAGATGCGATACAGCGCAATCGTGTGCTGGTCGACCCCGGTGTAAAGCGTGGTCATGTGCAGCATGGCGATGCCACCGATGGTGAATCCGATGGCGACCATCACGCGCGGGTCCATGATCGATACCAGCCGGCCGATGAAAGGCATGCATAGCAACAGCACGAAACCACCAGGCGATATGACCAGACCGGCCGCCGTGGCGGTATAGCCGAGCAGCGTCTGCGTGAATTGCGGAATCAGCAGCGTGGTGGCCAGCAGGACAAAGCCCAGCGCAAACATCAGCACGAAGGAAATGGCGAAGTTGCGTATGCCCAGCAGTCGAATGTCGACAATGGGGTCTTTCTCGCCCAGCTCCCATATCACGAAGCACACCAGGGAAATCGCCGAGACCAAGGTCGTGACCAGGATGAATGGCGATGCCATCCAGTCGTTCTGTTGGCCGCGGTCCAGCACCACCTGCATGGCGCCCAAGCCCAGGGCAAGCAAGGCGAAGCCGATGCCGTCGACACGAAAGCCCTGTTGGCGACGCTTCTCGCGCTGCGCGTTCAGATATTCCGGATCGCGCACAATCGAACCGGCCGCCATGATCAGGATGATGGATACCGGAATATTGATCAGGAAAACCCAGCGCCAGCTGTAATGGTCAGTGATCCAGCCACCCAGGGTGGGGCCGATCGCAGGCGCAAAGACCACCGCGATGCCGTACATGGCGAACGCCATGCCGCGCTTTGCCGGAGGCGCGGCATCCGACAGGATGGCCTGTGCGATGGGCTGCAGTCCACCGCCTGCCAGGCCCTGCAGGGCGCGAAAGAATACCAGCGCCCCCAGCGTCGGGGCCGCGCCGCACAATAGCGATGCGACGCCGAACAGCCCGATGCAAGTGAGGAAAAGCCGCTTGCGCCCGACCACCGACGAGAGCCAGCCGGTAATCGGCAACACGATGGCGTTGGCGACCAGGTACGAGGTAAGCACCCAGGTGGCCTCGTCCTGCCCGGCCGAGAGGCTGCCGGCGATGTGCTGAAGCGCCACGTTGGCAATGGAGATGTCGAGCACCTCCATAAAGGCCGCCATCGCCACGATGGGCGCGATCAGCCAGAAGCTGGCGCCCCCTTTCGAAGTCATTGCGGTGTTCACGTTGCCCCTCTCTTCTCAACGTGCCGTTGACGCAACGCCGCTGCCGTCGGCGTTCTGTCCGATGGACTGGTCGCTGCCCAGGTTCTCCGCCACGATGCGCGCGATCAGCTCATCCGCGCCGCGCTCCGCGTGGCCAAAGACATCCGTGCGGTAGGCCACTTGCGGCGCGGGTTCCGTCGCCAGCATGGGGCCGGAGCCGTCGCGCAGGGAGATGGCCACGTCCATCGATAGCCCGATGCGCAGCGGGTGCGCGCGCATGGCATCGAGGTCAGGCTGGATGCGCACCGGCACACGCTGCACGATCTTGATCCAGTTGCCGGTGGCGTTCTGCGCCGGCAGCAGCGAGAAGGCATTGCCGGTGCCCAGCCCGACGCCGATCACCTTGCCGGGGAATTCGACGCTGCTGCCATAGAGGTCCGCATGCATGGTCACGGGCTGTCCGATGCGCACCTGATGCAGCTGGGTTTCCTTGAAATTGGCATCGACCCACATCTGCTCGATGGGAACGATCGAGAGCAATTGCGTGCCGTCGTGCACACGCTGGCCCACCTGCACGCTGCGCTGCGCGATATAGCCGGTGACCGGCGCGAGGATGGTCGTGCGCTGCCGTGCCACATAGGCGGTACGCAAGGCTGCCTCGGCCTGCAGCACCTGCGGCTGGGTGGCCGGCGTGGTGTGCTCGATCGCCGCCTGGGCCGCCCGTAGCTGGCTTTCCGCCTGCTTCAACTGCGCTTCGTCGCTCACCATGTCGGTGTGCGAATGCTGCAGTTGCTCGATCGATACGCCCTGGCGCGGCAGCAGCTGCTTGTTGCGCGCATCGTCAAGCGTCGCTTGCGCCAACGCCTGGCGCCGCTCCACCACCATCTGCTGCAGTTGCGTTTCCGTATGGAACAGCTGGCGCGCCTGGCGCACGGCCTGCGCGAGGTTGGCCTCGGCCTGGCGCAGGGCGACGTCGGTGTCCGTGGTATCCAGTTGCACGACGGGTTGTCCCTGGCGCACCAGTTGCGTGGTATCGGCCGCGATGGACACCACCGTGCCGTCCACCTGCGGCGTCAAGGCCACGGCATTGCCCTGCACGTAGGCGTCGTCGGTTTCCTCAAACCAGCGGCCATCGAGCCACCACCAGGTGCCGTAGCACGCTCCCCCCAGCACGATGGCCAGGGCGACGACCAGCAAGGCGCGGCTGCGCCCCGTCATGCGGCTCGGGCCTGTCGCCGGAGCGCTGGTTGCGGGCAGAGGGGCCTGACCCGCTTCATCAGGTTTCGTTTCGGTTGTCATGGGTCGTTACTCGTAAGAACGAATGTGAAAGCGCGCGCTCAACGGGCGCGCGGTGGTTCCGGTTGCTGCGCTACGTCGGCCGACCACCAGCCGCCGCCGAGGCTACGGTAGAGGCTCACGACGTCCAGCAATTGCTGGCTGCGTGCCTGGATGTCGGCAACGCTGGCCTGCTGGAACTGCGTGTTGGAGGTGAGCAGATCCAGGTAACCGGTGCTGCCGTGACTCACCTGGGCATCGACCACGCCCGAGGCGTCCCGCGCGGTGCTCATGGCCTCGTCCTGGGCGCTTACGCCGGCCGCGTCGTTCTGCAATGCCTGCAGGGTGTTGGAAACCTCCGCAAAGGCGTTGAGCACGGCGTTGCGATAGTCCGCGGCGGACGCTTGCAGCGCCGCCTTGGCGGCGTCGCGTTCCGCATGCAGGCGGCCACCTTCGAAGATCGGCTGGGTGATCCCTGCCCCCAGCGACCAGATCACCGACCCGGCCTTGAACACATCGCCCGCCACGTTGGTGGAGGTGCCGTAGGAGGCACTGAGGGTGATGCTCGGATAGAGATTGGCGGTCGCGATGCCCAGTTGGGCGGTGGCGTCATGCAGATTGGCTTCCGCCACCAGGATGTCCGGCCGCTGGCGTACCAAGTCGGACGGAAGGCTGACCGGCAGCACGGTCGGCAGACGGAAGTCCTTCATGCTGAGCGCCGGCATCTGGAACTGGCCCACGGGTACGCCGACCAGGGTGGCCAGCGTCGCACGCGTCACCGCCAGCTGCTGCTGCAACGGCGGCAAGGTCGCGCGGGTCGCGGCGATCTGCGAGCGCAACTGCAATAGCGCCGATCCGGCGATGGCTCCGGCGCGCTGTTGCGCCTCGAAGATGGCGAGGCGATGGGCGTCGGCATCGAGAATGGACTGGGTGGCGGCAATCGTATCGTTGAGCGCCGCGGCCTCGATGGCCGAGGACACCACGCTCGCTTCCAGGCTTATGTACGCCGCCTGATACTGCGCGGTGGCGACATCGAGCTTGGCCGCGGCGCTTTCCACGCCGCGCCGGTTGGCGCCGGCCAGATCCAGGTCGTAGCTTGCGCCCAGGCTGGTGCTGTACAGCCCGAAGGACGACTGGAATTGCGGCCCGCCGAGCCCAAGCTGCGCACCATTGCCCTGGTTGCGCGAGGCGTCGATGGCGGCATCGACATGGGGCAACAACGAGCCACGCTGCGCGCGCAATTGCTCGCTGGCCTGCGTCACGCGCGCGCGCGCCTGCTCAAGGGTGGGGCTGCCGGCCAGCGCCTGCTGAATCAGCGCGTCGGTCGCCGTCGAGCCGAATATCCGAAACCAATCGCGTTGAATGGCGTCGCCGACCGCGAATGACGGTGCCGTGGCCTGCGGGCCAGGCACCACGTAACTGTCAACGGCGGGTGCCACCGGCCGGTGGAAATCAGGACCCGCCGTACAGCCAGCAAGCACCAGGGCGGTTCCCAGCGACATGGCGGCCAAGCCGGCCCTTGCCTTAGTTTGGCGACGACCATGCGCCGTGCCGCCGGGGCGTTTCTGTGGTTTCATGGGCATCACGATGTATGTATGTACATACATACAGCATAGGCGCGATAATGGGCCAATGCAAGTCACCCCAGGGAATCCGATGCGCCGCCGGGATCGCCAATCCACCGAAGCCGCTCTTATCAAGGCCGCCATGGCCGAATTCGTCAACAAGGGCTATGACGCCGCCACCACCCGTGGCATCGCAGACGCGGCGGGTTGCTCGGAAGTACTGATCCAGCGCTATTTCAACGGCAAGGAGGGACTGCTGCTGGCGGTCATGCGCGACGCGCAGACCGAGGCTGGGCTGGCCGAATTCATGCAACGCCCGCTCTGTGCCACGCTTTTCGACGAGGCCCGGGATTTGATGACGAAGGCCATGGAAAGCTTCGAGGCGAAGTCGGGACCGATGCGCATTGCCCTATCCCGCGCCATGCACGACAGCGCCTTCAGCGAGGATCTCGCCAAGATCTCGGTTCGCAACGAACTCAAGCGCGGCCTGCGCCAGCGCCTGATTCGTTATCAGCGCGAAGGCATGATGGATGCTGACGTCGACATCAACGCCGCCGTGGAGCTGCTGTTGACCATGAACTTCCAGATCGGATTCATCTACCCCGTGCTTCTGCAAGCGACACACACCAAGCAACGACGCCTGATCGAACAATTCGCCGCCGCATTCGCCAAGGCCATGGCACCGAGTGACGCCAGCGCGTGAGTTTACCGCTGGGCCGGCTGAGGCAAATGACGCGGGATAGCTGACAGGAAAGATACCCTTCGCAGCAGCAACCATCACCTTCTGCGGCGCAAAAAAGGCCACGAAAATCGTGGCCTTTTGGACAAACGCAACAATGTAGTCGCTGGTAAAAATCAGAACGGAATATCGTCGTCGTCGAAGCTGTTGTTCTGCACCGGCGGCGGCGCGGACTGGCGCTGCTGCTGACCGCCGTAGTTGTCGCTGCCACGGGACTGGCCGCCGCCGTAGCCGCCGCCAGCCTGGCGCTGTTGACCACCACCGCCACCCTGCGAACGCTGGAAGCCGCCACCACCGCCACCACCCGCGCCGGCGCCTTCGGAGCCGCCGCCGAGCATCTGCATTTCGTTGGCGATGATGTCGGTGCTGAAGCGCTCGACGCCGTCCTTGTCGGTGTACTTGTCGGTGCGCAGCGAGCCTTCGATATACACCTGGCGACCCTTCTTCAGGTATTCGCCGGCGATTTCAGCCAGGCGGCCGAACAGCTTCACGCGATGCCACTCGGTGCGTTCCTGCTTTTCGCCGCTCTGCTTGTCGGTCCAGTTTTCGGACGTCGCGATGCGCAGGCTGGTGATGGCCGTGCCATTGCCGGTGTAGCGGGTTTCCGGATCGGCGCCGAGATTGCCGACGATGATGACTTTGTTGATACCACGTGCCATGGATGGATGTCCTCTGGGAGCCGGCGCTGCGTTCTGGGGCTGTCAGCACCGGGATGTTGAACAGGTGGGCATCATACCCTTGGGGACCGGCTCGAAAACAGGATTGACCTGCGTCCTGAACCGGTGAGTCCGTTCCGCCGCCGCCCATTCCCGCTGTCCGGAGTGGACGAAAAACGTCAAGGAATCAGACCACTACTGACTCTCAGCGGTTGAGATGCGCCTGAAAAGACGGCTCAAACGCCGCTGATAAAGCGGTACCCCACCCCAGGCTCGGTCTTGAGCCAGCGCGGGGTGGTCGGGTCGTCGCCCAGCTTCTGGCGCAGCTTGCCCACCACGATGCGCAGGTAATGGCTGTCGTGGGTATGGGTGGCGCCCCAGATATCGCGGAGCAGCTGCTGCTGGGTCACCACGCGGCCCGCATGGCGCAGCAGCATGGCCAGCACGGCGTATTCCTTGCGGGTGAGCGCCAAGGGCGCGCCATCCAATATGACCTCGCGACGGGCCAGGTCGATGACCAGCTGGCCATCGTCGTAGCGCTGCGGCGCTTCCGGTTCGCCGGGGCGAGTGCGCAGCAAGGCACGCAAGCGCGCCATCAGCTCCTGGATGCCGAACGGCTTGGTCACATAATCATTGGCGCCGGCATCCAGCGCCTTCACCTTCTCGCTCTCGGCATCGCGTACCGACAGCATCAGCACCGGCACCTGGCTCCACTGGCGCAACTCGGCCAGCACGTCGTGGCCTTCGCGATCGGGCAGGCCGATATCCAGGATCACCAGATCGGGCGAGCGCGTGGCGGCCAACGCCAGGCCCTCGCCGCCGGTGGCCGCCAGTAGTACCTCATAGCCTTCGGCGCGCAGGCCGATGTCGAGGAACTTGCGGATCTGCGCCTCGTCATCGATGACCAGGACGCAGGGGGAAGCGGCTGTCATGCGGGGTTGTCGGGCGGCGCCGGTAGCGGCAAGGTGATGCGAATGGTGGTGCCTGTGCCTTCGCCCGGCAAGGCCTCCACGCTGCCGCCATGGGCGCCGATCATACCGCGGCAGATGGCCAGCCCCAGGCCGGTGCCCTGTGGCGCCCGATCGCCGCGCGATACCGAATAGAACATGTCGAAGATGCGCGCCCGCTCATCCTCGGGGATGCCGGGGCCGCGATCGGTGACATCGATCTGTACCTGTTCGCCCCTGGTGCGCACCACCACGCGCACCGGCTCGCCCGGCGGCGAGAAGCGCGCGGCGTTCTCCAGGATGTTGAACAGCGCCTGCTCGATCAAGGCCGGATGCACGTACAGCAGCAACGTACCCTGTGGCAGCACGGTATCCAGCTTCAGGTCCGGGAACAGCTTGCGCAGTCGCGTGGTGGATGCGGCGACGATTTCGGCCACGTCGGTCCAGTCACGATTGAGCTTGAGCGTGCCGTGGCCCAGGCGCGTCATGTCCAGCAGGTTCTGGATGTAACGGTCCAGCCGCTGGCCTTCGCCGAGGATGGCTTCCAGCAGTTCGCGACGCTCGCCGGCGGGTAGCTGGTCGCCATAGCTGGCCAGCGTGCCTGCCGAGCCGATCATCGAGGCCAGCGGCGAGCGCAGGTCGTGCGACACGGAGGACAGCAGCGCGTTGCGAAGCCGCTCGGTTTCGCCCTGCACGCGCGCGCCTTCCAGCTCTTCGGCGAGGCGGGCGCGCTGCAGCGCCTGACCAATATCCTGCACCATCGCCAGCGCGAGGCTGCGCTCATCCGGCGCGGGCTCGCCCTGCCCCTGCGGAAAGCGCAGGGCGGCCACGCCAAGCTGATTGTCTTCACTGCCCAATGGCAACACCCAGCACGGCGCCGCATTCAGCGTATCGGTGTGGCGCCCCGCCTGCTCGGCATGCTGCTCGCTCCAGGTAGAGGCGGCGAAGTCCTGCGTGGTCAACGGGAAATCGCGCGGCGACGACGCCACCACGCGCAGCACCTGGCTGGCATCGCGCGCCAGGATCGCCGCGTCGCAATGCAGGGCATGCGCCAGCGCCGCCGCCCCCACCGCGCGGATGCCGGCGGCATCGGTGCTGGTGGACAGGCGCTGCCCCAAGGCCAGCAAGGCGCGTGCATGCGCATGCGCCGCGCGCATGGATTCCACCTGGCTGGCGAGCTGGGTGGCCAAGCGGCTGCATACGAGGGCGGCCACCAGGAACAGGCACACGGCCAACACGTCGTCGAAGTTGGAAATGGCCAGCGTGTAGCGCGGCGGTGCGAAGAAAAAGTTGTAGCCGAGGAAACACACGATGGCGGTATACACGGCCACCGCCATGCGCGTACGCACCGCCACCACCAGCACCGCGGTGAGGAAGATCAGCGAGAGATTGGCCACCGACAGGTAACGGTCGGCAATAAAGGACAGGCCAAAGGCCACCAGCGTGGCAAGCGTGGCGTAGACGTATTCGCCAGGCCGTCCCGGGCCACCCGGCATGCGCAATCGCAAGCGCGACTTCGCCCGCTCGGCGGGTGTGGCGATGATGGTCAGTTCCAGATGCGCGCCGCGACGCAGCAGCAACTGCGTCAGCGATCGTCCCAGCATGCGCGCCAATGGCCGTTCGCGCGTGCGGCCGAGGATGATCTGGCCAATGCCCTCGCGGTCGGCATGGGCGATCAGTTCATCGGCAACGGCATGGCCGCGCAGCACCACGGTGTCGCCGCCCAGCCGACGCGCCAGCCGCATGGCCGAATCCAGGCGCTCGCGCCGGGCCTTGTCCAGCGTGCTGCCGGTGTCGACGAAGGCCACGCTCCACGGCGCCCCTCGCCGCTCGGCGATGCGACGCGCCACGCGCACCAGGTACTCGCTCTGCGAGTGGCCATCGATGGCTGCCAGCACCCGGCGACGTACCGGCATGACACCACCGCGCGCCAGCATGTGTTCGCGCAGGTCGCTGTCCACATGGCCGGCCACGGTATCCACCGCCAGCTCGCGCAGCGCGACGAGGTTGGTGGGTGAGAAGAACGCATCGAGCGCGGCAGCTGCCGTTTCCGGCACATAGACCTTGCCCTGCTTGAGGCGCTGGATCAGTTCGCGCGGCGGCAGATCCACCAGCACGATGTCGCGGGCACGGTCGAGGAAGGCATCGGGCACCGTCTCGCGCACCGTTACATTGGTGATGCGCCGCACCTGGTCGTTGAGGCTTTCCAGGTGCTGCACGTTGAGCGCGGTGTAGACCTCGATGCCGGCGTCCAGCAACTCGGTGATGTCCTGCCAGCGCCGCTCGTGACGGCCACCGGGCAAGTTGGTGTGCGCCAGCTCGTCCACCAGGATCACGTCCGGATGCCGCCGCAACGCGGCATCCAGATCGAACTCGGTGAAGTCGCGGCCGCGATAGTTCACCGTCCGGCGCGGCAGCTGCTCCAGCCCTTCCAGCAGCGCCGCCGTTTCGGGCCGGCCATGGGTTTCCACCAGGCCGACCACGACATCCACGCCCTGCCGCTTCAGCTCGCGCGCAGCCGACAGCATGGCGTAGGTCTTGCCCACGCCGGGAGCCGCACCCAGGAAAATCTTGAGGCGCCGGCTGCGCTCCTCCTGCACGGTATCGAGCAAGGCGTCGGCGCGAGCTTCGCGGGAAGGTTCAGACATGCGGACCGTGCCGTGGGTGAATGGCCACTAGATTAGCGCCTGCTCCATGTCTCAATGGCCATCCAGCGCCAGATTGAGTTTGAGTACATTGACCCGCGGCTCGCCCAGCAGGCCAAACTGACGGCCACTGGTGGCCATGCTGACCATGGCCTGCACCTGCGCCACGCTCAGGCCACGCGCCTTGGCCACCCGCGACACCTGGTAGGCCGCGGCGGCGGGCGAGATCTCCGGGTCCAGTCCGCTGCCCGAGGCCGTGACCAGATCCACCGGTACCGGCGCGGTATTGCCCGGATCGGCGGCACGCAGTGCGTCGATCCGTTGCTTCACCGCCTCGGTAAGCGCCGGATTGGTCGGCCCCAGGTTGCTACCGTTGGAATTGATGCCGTTGTACGCCTGCGGCGTCGTGGCCGACGGGCGGCCCCAGAAATACTTCGGATCGGTGAACGACTGGCCGATCAGCGTGGAGCCGATTGGCTTGCCGTCCTTCTCGATCAGGCTGCCGTTCGCCTGCGAAGGGAACAGCACCTGGGCCAGCCCGGTGACCACCAGCGGGTAGGCGATGCCGGTGATCACCGTCATCATCAGCAGCATCACCGCCGCGTTGCGCAAGAGCCTGCTCATGTCATGAACCTCAATAGTGAAGGATCGCGTCAACCAGCGCGGTCGTCTGATGGTTCTTCGTGCCGCCGTTGTAGGCCGGGAAATCGTAGGCGTGCTCGTAGCGAAGTTCCGGACGGATTTCCAGGTCCGGCGATACCCAGTGCGTCATGCCAATCGTGTGGCTGGAGTAGCGCGTGGCATAGCCGGTGCGCTGGCCCTGCTCATCGTTATAGAACTCGTTGCGGATCGACATCATGTTGGTCGGATTGAGTTCGATGTTGAAGTAATTGACGATGCCGAACGCGGGGTTGTGGCCAAGCGGAAAACTCGGCGCCTCGCCCAGCGGATAGCCCGGCACGCCGGTAGGCGCCTGGGATTGCCCGGGTCCGGTGGCCAGCGACTGGTCACGCACATAGATGCGATAGGCCTCGGTCAGCATGTGCACGGTAGGCGTGAAACGATGCCCCCAGGTGAGCACGAACTCCTGCAGATTGTTGTAGGTCTGCTTGTCATGGTTATACGACTCGATGCAGGGATAGAGCATGTCGTCGTTGGACTTGGACACCCAGCGCACGCACGCCTGGCCACTCAAGCGGCTGGTGCTATCCCATACCGCCGAGTCGTCACCGCCATGCAGGCCAAGCTGCAGCGTCCATTGATCGCTTAGCTTGGTCGTCGTAATGACGCCCATGTTCGTATAGGCATCGACGGTGTAGAGAATCGAGTGCGTCAGCAGATAGTTGTTCGGGGCAAACTGCGCCTCGATATCGGGCAACGACAAATAGCGACCCGCCGTGATCACCATGCCCTGGGCCACCCAGGGAATGTACAGGTCAACATACGCAATCATTGGATCATTGCCGTAGATCTTGCCGTTCAACGCGCTGTTCGGCCTGGGGTTGTTGAGCAGCTGATCGCTGGTCACGCCCTTCATGGTCGTGTAGTGATAGTCGTAGCCGTACAGGTCATCGAAATGGAAGCCCCAATCGATGTGATCTGTCTGCACCGTGTCGGGAAGTCGCTCGATGCGGAACAGAAATTGATCGAACTCCACGCGATTGGGGCGCGTCGCGTAGGACAGCGGATAGTTGGTACGGCTTGATGTGCTCAGGTTGGCCGAAGGGTTGATCCAACCATACGTCTCGATGCGATTGTCCTGCATCCAGTGGCCCAGCTTGGTGCAGGACAGCGCCTTCTCCAGCGGATACTGCGAATTTTCGTTGGGTACACCGATCGGATAGTCGACGCCGCCGAGCTGCCACTCCGACGAAGGGAACGGCGGCGAGGAGAACGGCGAGTCCATGCCGCGGCGCGCCGGAGCCGGTGCATTCGGATCGGCCGGCTGCGCATCTTCGCGATAGGCGGCAGCCAGTCGCGAGAAGAAACCCTGCGAACAATCACCGCTGCCAGCCACCGGGGCGGTGGGCGTGGCCTGGCCAAGGTCGGCGGCGGCCACGTCGGTCGTCGGCATCGCATCGCCGGTCGACGCCACGGCTTCACCAGCCGGGGCCAGGGCAAGCAGCAGCGCGAGCGAAAGCATCTTCTTCGAAAGCATAGATAGTCCTGCAAACCGGCCCGGGGTGGACCGTCCTTTTCTAGTGAGTGGTGGGGTGTCGATGCGCTCCGGCATCGACCTCAGATGCCGGCGTAACCGCCGAGCACGTAATCGTCTCGATCATCGCCAGGCGCTTCGCTGTCGTGCGGCACCGGGGTCGCCACCGGTGGACGCGGCGTCACCGGCAGCGCAATGACCACGGCGCAGTCCGAGCCGTCGGCGTATAGGCGCAGCTGCATGTCCGGATGCGTGTCGTCAGGCAGCGAAACAGAAAGCTTGAGCGTTTGCATGACTCCAACCTCGCTTCAGGCCAGCCCGCACAGGACCAGCAGCATGTCGATCAGCTTGATACCGATGAACGGCACCACGATGCCGCCCAGGCCGTAAACCAGCAGGTTGCGGCGAAGCAGCGCGCCCGCGCCCAGCGCCCGGTACTTCACGCCCTTCAGCGCCAATGGGATCAGAAAGATGATGATCAGCGCGTTGAAGATCACCGCCGACAGGATCGCGCTCTGCGGCGTCGCCAGCTTCATCACATTGAGTGTATTGAGCGCCGGATACGTGGTCGCGAAGGCGGCCGGGATGATCGCGAAATACTTGGCGATATCGTTGGAGATGGAGAACGTGGTGAGCGAGCCGCGCGTGATCAGCATCTGCTTGCCGATCTCGACCACCTCGATCAGCTTGGTCGGGTTGGAATCCAGGTCGACCATGTTGCCGGCTTCCTTGGCGGCCTGCGTACCGGTGTTCATGGCCACCGCCACATCGGCCTGGGCCAGCGCCGGCGCGTCATTGGTGCCATCGCCGCACATCGCCACCAGCCGGTTCTCCGCCTGGATCTTGCGGATCAGCTTGAGCTTGGCCTCCGGCGTGGCCTCGGCCAGGAAATCGTCGACGCCTGCCTCGGCGGCGATCGCCGCCGCGGTGAGCGGGTTGTCGCCGGTGATCATGATGGTCTTGATGCCCATCCGGCGCATCTCGGCGAAGCGCTCGCGGATGCCGCCCTTCACGATGTCCTTCAGCTCGATCACGCCCAGCGCCGAGGTCGCCTCGGTCACGATCAGCGGCGTGGCGCCGCGACGGGCGATGTCCTCGGCCATGTGCTTGACCAGCGGCGGCAAATGGCTGCCATTGGCCTCGAGGTAACGTTCCACGGCGTCCAGCGCGCCCTTGCGGATGATGCGCTCGCCGATATTCACGCCACTCATGCGCGTCTGCGCAGTGAACGGCACGAACTCGGCATGGCCCTCTTCCAGCTGGCGCTCGCGCAGGCCGAAGCGTTCCTTGGCGAGCACGACGATGCTGCGGCCTTCAGGCGTTTCATCGGCCAGCGAAGCGAGCTGCGCGGCATCGGCCAGCGTGCCCTCTTCCACGCCCGGCGCCGGCAGGAAGGCCACCGCCTGGCGGTTGCCCAGCGTGATGGTGCCGGTCTTGTCCAGCAACAGCACATCCACGTCGCCGGCCGCTTCCACCGCGCGACCGGAGGTGGCGATCACGTTGGCGCGGATCATGCGGTCCATGCCGGCAATGCCGATGGCCGAAAGCAGCGCACCGATGGTGGTGGGAATCAGGCACACCAGCAGCGCCACCAGCACGGTGATGGTGATGGGATTGCCGATGCCGGCCGCCTTCACGCTGTAGATGGAGTATGGCAGCAGCGTGGCGCAGGCGAGCAGGAAGATCAGCGTGAACTTGGCCAGCAGGATGGTCAGCGCAATCTCGTTGGGCGTCTTGCGCCGCGAGGCGCCTTCCACCATGGCGATCATGCGGTCGAGGAAGCTCTCGCCGGGGTTGGCGGTAATGCGCACCACCAGCCAATCGGACAGCACGCGCGTACCGCCGGTGACCGCGCTGCGGTCGCCGCCCGATTCACGGATGACCGGAGCGGATTCGCCGGTGATCGCACTCTCATCCACGCTGGCCGCGCCCATCACCACTTCGCCATCACCCGGCATCGGGTCGCCGGCTTCCACCAGCACGTGATGACCCACGCGCAACTCCGAGGACGGCGTGAAGATGATGTTCGCATCACGATGCGGGCTGACCAGCTTCTTGGCCATCACGTCCTTGCGCGAGCTGCGCAGCGCGGCGGCCTGGGCCTTGCCGCGACCTTCGGCCAGGGCCTCGGCGAAGTTGGCGAACAACAGGGTGAACCACAACCAGATGGAGACCCAGAAGATGAAAGGGGTCGGTGCCTCGCCATGCCCGGTCAGCGCCTGCACCCACAACAAGGTGGTCAGCACGCTGCACACGAACACCACGAACATCACCGGATTGCGGAACTGCAGGCGCGGGGACAGCTTGCGGAACGAGTCCGCCACGGCCTTGAGGATCAGCTCGCGGTCAAAGCTGCGCACTGCATTGGCTTGGGTATGCATCGTCGTCATGAATCAATGTCCCGTAGGCTTCAATGGGCCGACATCAGGTATTCGGCGATCGGCCCCAGCGCGAGCGCCGGGAGGAAGGTCAGCGCGCCCACCACGATCACCACGCAGGCCAGCAACGTGATGAACAGCGGCGTATGCGTAGGCAGCGTGCCGGCCGAGGGCGGCACGTGGCGCTTGGCGGCCAGCGAGCCGGCCATCGCCAGCATCGCGATCGCCAGCAGGAAGCGCGACCAGTACATGCACACCGCCAGCAGCACATTCCAGAACGGCGTGTTGGCCGACAGACCGCCAAACGCACTGCCGTTGTTGTTGGATGCGGACGAGACGGCGTAAAGCACTTCGCTGAAACCGTGCGCCCCGGGATTGGACACACCCGCCACACCTGCCGGCGAAATCACCGCAATGGCCGTGCAGATCACCACCAGCGCACAAGGCACCAGCACGGCGAGGCTGGCCATCTTCATCTCATGCGCCTCGATCTTCTTGCCGAGGTACTCCGGCGTGCGCCCCACCATCAGGCCGGCGATGAACACCGCCACCACGGCGAAGGCGAGCATGCCGTACAAACCCGAACCGACGCCGCCGAAAACCACCTCGCCCAACTGGATCAGCCACATCGGCACCAGGCCGCCCAGTGGCGTCAGCGAGTCGTGCATGGCGTTCACCGCGCCGCACGAGGCCGCCGTGGTGATGGTGGCGAACAATCCACTCGCCGCGATGCCGAAGCGGGTTTCCTTGCCCTCCATGTTGCCGCCGGCCTGCAGTGCCGAGGCCGTCTGATCCACCGCTAGGCCATGCAACGCCGGGTTGCCGCCCTGTTCGGCGCCAATGGCGCAGTAGGCCAGCGGTACAAAAATCAGCAGCATGGTGGCGAGGATCGCCCACCCTTGCCGTCGGTCACCCACCATGCTGCCAAAGGTGTAGCAGAGCCCGCCGGGAATCAGGAAGATCGCCAGCATCTCGATGAAATTGCTGAAAGGCGTCGGGTTCTCGTAGGGGTGCGCGGAGTTCGCGTTGAAGAAGCCGCCACCATTGGTCCCCAGCTGCTTGATCGCGATCTGCGAGGCGGCCGGACCCATCGGCAAGGTCTGCGTGGTCACCTTCGACTCCTGCGTGACGTCGTTGCCCGCCGCATCCTTGAGCGGATTGCCGGCAGCGTCCTTCACCGTTTCGGTCATGCGGGTGACCTGCGCCACCGGCACATCCACATACGACTTGAAGTTCTGCACCACGCCCTGCGAGGTCAGCAACAACGCCATCACCAACGAGAACGGCACCAGCACGTACAGCGTGCCGCGCGTCATATCGACCCAGAAGTTGCCGATGCTGTCGGCGCTGCGGCGCGTGAAGCCGCGCACCACCGCCACCAGCACGGCCATACCCGTGGCGGCTGACAGGAAGTTCTGCACCGCCAGGCCCATCATCTGGGTCAGGTAGCTCATGGTGCTTTCGCCGCCATAGCCCTGCCAGTTGGTATTGGTGATGAAGCTGATGGCGGTGTTGATGGCCGAATCGGGCGTCACCGCGCCGAAGTGCTGCGGGTTGAGCGGCAGCCACTGCTGCAAGCGCTGCAAGGCATACACCGCCAGCATGCCGGCCATGTTGAACACCAGCATGGCGATGGCGTAGCGACGCCAGCCCATCTGCTCATCCGCACGCACGCCGGCAAGGCGGTAAAGCAAGCGCTCCACGCCACCGCCCAACCGCGTCACGCGATTGGGGGTATCGGCAAAGACCAATGCCATATAGCTGCCCACCGGCTTGACCAGCACCAACAGCACAGCCAGATAGAGCACAACCTGGAAGAAATCGTAGGTGGTCATTCAAACCACTCCGGCTTGAGCAGGGCCACGCACAGGTAGCCCGTCAAGGCCACCGCGATAACGGCAGCCACGATATAGATGACATTCATGAGTGGATCTCCCGCAGAGCAACGCGAGCCAAGGGAAAGCCGCCGCCGGCAGGCGACGGCGGGCAATCAGGGACGTCGGCCCAGGCGGTCGCAGATCATCAGAAAGCCGAGCGATGCCGCGAACAGCACGAACGAAAACAGCAGGTAGATGACATCCATGGGGGTCCGACTCACCGTGTCAGTTAACGGTGCAAATTGTCGTAACCGGCGCATAAGAAAGGGGTAGCGAATCCCCTGCGGGGCGTATAGAAGCCGTAAATTTTTGCCGAGCCCACCCCGCTCCCCACGGGGAAAGAAAGTCGGGGCTTAGACCGTCGAGGCCTCGACTTCCACCACCACCGGCAGCTGGTCCACCGGATATCCCGCCGCATACCAGGCGTCCAACCCGCCCAGCAACGGGCGCACGCGCTTATAGCCACGCGCCATCAACGCCTTGGCCACCAGCGCGGCGGAAGCCTCGTTGGGACAGGTGCAATAGATCACCAGTTCACTCTCGATCGGCACTTCGCCCACGATGCGGTCGACGCTGTTTACATCAGCCAGCAGTGCACCCGGGATCACCCGGGCATCCATCATCCGGGCCGCCTCTGAACGCACATCGATGATGGCCGGCATCTTCCCGGCCACGATGGCGGCATTGAGTTCCTGCACGGTGATGCGCGCCATGCGCAACGTGCGCAACAAGCGGTGACGCTGCCACCACTTGGCCACGATATAAAGCGCCAGCAAACCGCAGAGCAGCATCAGCGCGACACTGCCCGCGCTGGCCAGCGCGTCGAGCACATAGTCGATCTGGTTGGCGAACACATAGCCCAGGCACACGGCCACGCCTACCCAGAGCAAGGAACCCAGGCCGTCGAACAAGGCAAACGGCCCCGGTCGCAACCCCATCGCGCCGACCAGCGGGGGTGCCACGGTGGACAAGCCCGGCACGAACTTGGCCAGCAGCAGCACGCCGCCACGCCAGCGCTGGAAATGCAGCTCCGACTGCTTGACGCAGGAATCGGGTGAAAGGGATATGCGGCACAGCGTGCGCATCACGCCGCCGCCAAAGCGTCGTCCCGCCGCATACCAGGCGAAATCGGCGAGCAGGCAGGCCACCACGGCCACCAACAGTACGCCGGCGAGTGGCAACCGGTCGGCTGCCGCCAGCGCGCCGGCCACGATCATGGTGGGCACGGCCGGCACCGGCGCGCCCGCCTGCTCGACCAGCACATTGATGAAGACCAGCAACAAGCCGTATTGCGCAATCAGCTCGACAATGTGATGAGCCATGGACAGTCACCTCGCCCGATCGGGAAGTCGGCCAGCGTCAAGCGCGCCGCCAAGATCATTGGGGCGGGCGAGGCAAAACGCAATGAATTTCGGGCGCCCGCGGGCGTCGTTTCAGGCGCCCGACGAGGCTTCCAGCGCGGCGGTCGCGACAGCCCTGCCGGCGATATGGCGCGCGCCCAGCAGCACCAGCGGCAACCAGAGCAGCGTCAGTGCGGCGGCGCAAAGAAACACCCCCTCCGTCCCGAGACGGCCCAGCGCCACGCCGCCGAGTGCACCACCCACGAAGGCGCCGAGGAACTGGCTGGTGGAATACGCCCCCATCGCCGCACCACGCAACGGCGCGGGCGCCAGCTGGGAAACCAGGCTGGGCAGCGCCGCTTCCAGCAGGTTGAAGGCGGAAAAGAACACCGTGGCAGCCACGCCAAGCAACGCCAGATGTTCGCCGGACAGGCCAAACCCGAGCAAACCCAGCCCGATGGCCACCACGCACACCGCCACGATACGCAGGCTCTGCGCCACATCGCGCATGCGGTGCAGGCAGGCGCCCATGACAAATGCCGCGATCACCATCACCGGCAGATACAACTCCCAGTGCCGGTTGACCGGCAGGTGCAGGCGGTCGGCCAGCAGCAGCGGCAGGCCCACGAAGCTGGCCGTGAGCAGCAGATGAAGAAAGAACACCGAGCCATTGAGCACCAGCATGCGTCCGTCGCCCAGCATGGCCAATACGCTACCGAATGCCGCCGACGCCGGCGCCTTCTGCCGTTCCGGTGTCGGCACGATCAGCCACAGCAATACGAGCGCCGCCAGGGCCAGCAGCGAGGTGGCGCCAAACAGGCCGGACAGGCCATCCACCGCCTCCAGCGGCGGCCCCAGGATCAACGCCAGCAGGAAGGCCACGCCAATGGACACGCCGATGATGCCCATCACCTTGCTGCGGTTTTCCTCGCGCGTGAGGTCCGCCGCCAGCGCGGTGCCGGCGCCCGCCACCGCGCCCATGCCCTGCAGCGCGCGCCCGATCACGATGCCCAGCAGGCTGTGTGAGCTGGCCGCCAGCAGGCCACCGGCGGCAAACACCAGCAGGCCCAGGGTAATCGCCGGCTTGCGCCCGATACGATCGGACAGCAGCCCCAATGGGATCTGCAGCAACACCTGGCCCAGCCCATACACGCCCAGGGCCAGCCCGGTCAGCAGCGGGGTCGCGTCCGGCATCTGCTTCGCATAGAGCGAAAACACCGGCATGATCAGGAAAAGACCAAACAATCGCAGGCTGATGACACAAGCGAGAGTGAGCGCACTGCGTCGTTCGAGTGGGGAGAGTTTGCTCACCGAAAGAATCTTGTCATGATGGTCCGTGCGGTCATTATACGTTTGGGGCCACAAATCGAACTGTGGCCCCGTGTCGCGGTGCGTTCTTGCGCTTTTATCTCTTTATAATCGTCCCATACGACGCCGCGACCAGCTCATGACCACGACTCACGCCGACACCAGCCGTTCCGCCGACTTCGCTGCCGTACGAGGGCTTGCCGCCGGGGACATGCAGCGTGTCGACGCCCTGATCCGGGCCCGCCTGTCCTCCGACGTGGTGCTGATCAACCAGATCGCCGACCATATCATTGCCGGCGGCGGCAAGCGCCTGCGGCCCATGCTGCACGTACTGGCGGCCGGTGCCGCCGGCTATCGCGGCGACCAGCACATCAAGCTGGCGACGGTGATCGAGTTCATCCACACCTCCACCCTGCTGCACGACGACGTGGTGGACGAGTCGGACCTGCGCCGCGGCCGCAAGACCGCCAACGCGCTGTGGGGCAACGCGGCCAGCGTGCTGGTGGGCGACTTCCTGTACTCGCGCTCGTTCCAGATGATGGTCGAGCTGGACGACATGCGCATCATGCGCATCCTGGCCAACACCACCAACACCATTGCCGAAGGCGAGGTGCTGCAGCTGCTGAACATCGGCAACGCCGACGTGGACGAGACGGCCTACCTGGCGGTCATCGAGCGCAAGACCGCCGTGCTGTTTGCCGCCGCCACCGAGCTGGGCGGCCTGCTGGGCGGCCTGCCCGACGATCAGGTCGCCGCGCTGCGCCGCTACGGCATGGAACTGGGCTACGCCTTCCAGATCGCCGACGACCTGCTCGACTACGTGTCCGACGCCGGCACCCTGGGCAAGAACATCGGCGACGACCTGGCCGAAGGCAAACCCACCCTGCCACTGATCTATGCGCTGCAGAAAGCCGATGCCGAACAGCGCCGCTCCCTGCGCCACGCCATCGAGCACGGCGGGCTGGATTCGCTGGACCACATCATCGCCTCCATCCGCGACTCCGGCGCGCTTGAGCGCACGCACAAACGCGCCGTGCTTCACGCCGATGCCGCCCGCAACGCGCTGCGCGCCCTGCCCGATTCGCCCTGGCGCGACGCCATGGCGACGCTGGCGGATTATTCGGTGCAGCGCAGTTTCTAAGGCTGGTCGCGCACAGGGTGCGCTGCTGCAAGAACGGGACCCAATGCGCGACCAACCTGGCGAAAAACCTACGGCGTACCGCTGAACGCCCCGTGCAACCAGTCGCGCATCAACCGATAGCTGCGCTGCGCCGCGCGCTCGTCATAGGCACAGCCTTGCTTGTGCTGGTCCGTCTCGGTAAAGCAATGCACCGCATTGCCCAGCACCACGAACTGCCAGTCGGCCTTGCTGCCGCGCATCTCGTCCATGAACTTGTCGGCATCGGGCATGGTGCCCTTGTCGTCCGCGCCGTTCATCACCAGCACGCGCGCCTTGATCTGCGCGGCCAGTGATGGATCGTCCGTCTGCAGCCCGCCATGGAACGAGACCACGGCGGCGATATCCGCGCCGCTGCGCGCCAGATCGAGCACGGCCGAGCCGCCGAAGCAGAAGCCGATGGCGGCCAGCTTGCCCAGGTCGATCGGCGCATCCTTGGCCTGCGCCTTGAGCTGGTCCAGCGCGGTATTCACGCGCTTGCGCATCAGCGCGCGATCGCCATAGAGCGGCTTCACCGCCGCCATCGCCTGCTCGTCGCTGGTCGGGCGCACCTTCTCGCCGTACATGTCGGTGACGAGGATGACGTAGTCCTTGCCGGCGATACCCTCGGCCTTCTTCAAGGCGAGATCGTTGACGCCATACCAGTTGGGCACCATCACCAGGCCCGGGCGCTTGGCGGCGACGGCATCGTCGTAGACCAGCACGCTATGAAACGTGGTGCCGTCCTGGGTCCACGCCACCGGCTTGTGCACCATCTTGGCTTGCGCGGCGCAGGCCAGGCCGGACAGCAGCAACACACAACAAAGTCGGGCAATGCGCATAACTTCCACTCCTTGAGGGGATGACTGGAGATGGGCGATCAAAGACCGGCGGCGTGATCCGCCAGTCTGCGTTTGAGAGGAGACAACCGGTCGACCAGGCGCACGCCGAGGCCACGTGCCGCCACCAGCGGCGGCGCCCGCCAGCCATAGATACGCGCAAGCGTGTCAAAGCCCAGGGCGTCGATGGTGTCGGCGCTACGACGGCGACGCGCATAGCGACGCAATACATGGGCTGCGGCGATGTCATGGCCGGCATCGTGCGCCGCCACCAGGGAGTCGCGCAGCTCCACCACATCGCGCAGCCCCAGGTTCACGCCCTGCCCCGCCAGCGGATGCACGGCATGCGCGGCATCGCCCAGCAACACGAAGCGCTCGGCCTGGTAGTGCTGCGCCAGTTGCAGCTTGAGGGGAAAGGCCGCGCGGGCGGTACTGCCGGTGATCCGCCCGAGCCGGAAGTCGCTGGCGACACCCAGGGCATCGAGGAAAGCCCGCTCGTCCAACGCCATGACGCGCTGTGCCTCCAACTCCGGCAGCGACCACACGATCGAACTGCGCCCATCCGCCAATGGCAACAGCGCCAGCGGACCGGTGTCGAGGAAACGCTGCCAGGCGGTGCCTTCGTGCGGTCGTTCGGTACTGACATGCGCCACCACGCCACGCTGGGCGTAATCGCGACCCCGCGTCCCGATGCCCGCCATGGTGCGCAACGGCGAACCCGCGCCATCGGCAGCCACCAGCAAGCGCGCGGCCAAGGCATCGGTTTCGGCGCTGGCCAGCGCCAACTGCACCCGGTCGTCGTGCACTTCGTAGCCGCTGACCTGGGCGGGACAAAGCCGGCGCACGCCCGCAGCATCCAGCGCCTGCCACAGGCGCCACTGCACCAGCGAGTTCTCGACGATGTAGCCAAGCAGGTCGCGCCCCTCGCTCGCCGCATCGAAATCGATGGCGGCGCCGGTGGCGGCATCCCATACGTGCATGCGGGCATAGGCGCTCGCACGCGAATCGCGTATGGACGTCCATACGCCCAAGTCGTGCAGCAGTGCGACCGACGATGGCGCCAACCCCACCACGCGCAGATCCACTTCGTCCTGCGGCGACCATGCGGCCGGCTCGCGCGCCTCCAGCAGCGCCGTGGCAAAGCCGGCACGCGCCAGCGCCAGCGCGGTCGCCGCCCCCACCATGCCGCCACCCACCACCGCCACGTCCCATGCAGGCCCGCGTCGGCGCGAGGATTCGCTACGCATCCCCATCACCGTGCTCATGGCAGGCGCTCCAGCACGGCCCGTGGCGGCTCGCCGCGAAAACCCATGCCGCGCCGCGCCAGCAGGCGTTGCAACGGCGGCACGCGATCGCATGCCAGCATCGCGATCGAACGCAACGGTCCCAGCAAGGGCTGCGGCAGGCAGGCGAGCCGGACCAGGCCGTGGCTCATCGCCATGGTGCCGTCGCGATCGGCAGCGCGGCGAGCGGCGTAGGTGGCCAGCAGCGCTTCCGCGCCCGGGTCGGCCGCACCGGCGATCAGCTCGGCCAGCGTCAGCGCATCGCGCAAACCAAGGTTGAAGCCCTGGGCGCCGATGGGGTGAACCGTCTGCGCCGCGTTGCCGACCAGCACCGCCCTCGGCGCCACCAGCTCGCGCGCCGCCACGCGCTGGATCGCATAAGGATGTCGTCGTCCCGGCCGGCTCAGCCGCCCCAGTCGCCAACCAAAACGCTCTTGCGCCAATGCGATAAAGCCATCGTCATCCAGCGCCGCCACCGCATCGGCCTCTTCGCGGGGCACGGTGAGCACCAGCCCGCAACGACGGCCAGCCAGCGGCAGCAGGGCGACCGGACCGTTGTCCGCGAAACGTTCATAGGCCCGATGGACGTGGTCGCGCTCGGGCGTCACGGTGCAGACGAACAAGGTCTGCTGGTAGTCGTAGTGCTCGGCGCTGATGCCGACGCGCTCGCGCACGAACGACGCCGTGCCGTCGGCCCCCACCAGCAACGGGGTATCGACCTCAACCGTCCCCTCGGCCGTGCGGATGCGTGCCCGCCAACCGGTCGGCAAGGGTTCCAGCGCCTCCAGCCGCGCCGGCGCCAATCGCCTGAGTCGCGTGCACTCGTCGAGCCGACGCAGCAAGGCGGCGCCGAGTTCGCGCGCGGGCAAGGTCCAGCCCAGCGCATCGACGCCCTGCCGCGCAGCATCCATCTGTACGCTGCCGAACTCGCCGGCCCGGGTGACATGGATATGACGGATCGGCGTCGCCTGCGCCACCGCGTGCGGCCACACGCCAATGGCCGCCAGACCATTGACGGTGGCACGCGCCAGCGCCAGGTTGCGCTCGTCGTAACTGGGCTGCTCGCCGACGCGGGGCGCGACGGCCTCGACCATGATGGCGTCCACGCCAGCCGCATCGAGGGCGATGGCGAGGCTGGCGCCGACCAGGCCACCGCCAATGATAAGGACCGGCTGCCGTCCGGCGGCCTGAGCGGATGCGGTTGGGGACGATGCGGTTGGCGACGGTCGTGTAGTCATGGCGCCGAATGATACGCGCTGCGGACGTCCACGCCCCAGCTCGCCCGGGAGCGGGTCCCGTGGCAATTGGGATAGACTTGGCGCCTGCGCTTTGCGTAACACTTGGAGCAACTCATGGCTATGACGCGACCCCAGCGGTGGGTCATCTTCCTGGCACTCGCCTTGGTGATGGCTGTTACCCGCATTCATCTCTCGCTGTTCAATCACGATGTGCGAGATGCGTCGTGGGCGGTGTTTTTCCTTGCCGGTTTCTGGCTGCGCGGTTCGGTACGCTGGGCCTTCCCGCTGCTGATGGCCGAGGCGGTGCTGGTCGACTACCTGGTGATCCGTGGCCAGGGCCTGGATTTCTGGAGCCACTACTGCGTGTCGCCGGCCTATTGGGCGCTGATTCCCGCCTACTTCAGCCTGTGGCTGGGCGGCAGCTGGCTGGCCCGCCATCAGCGCGGCCTGCACCTGTCCACGCTCGGCCTGGCCGTGGTCGCCCTGCTGGCCAGCGAGGCGGCCTGCTATGTGATCTCCAACGGCAGCTTCTACTGGATCAGCGCGAACGTGCCGCAGCCACGCAGCCTCGGCGCCTGGTTCGAGAACATGGGCGACTGGTACCTGCCCTTCCTCACTACCACCGCGTTTTATGTCGCCATCGGCGCCTTGCTGCACGTACTGGTGATCCAGCTGGCACGCATGCTCGGCCATGCCGCGTCGCGCGACCTGCGTTCCTGAGGTCGCCTGTGGGCAACCGCCTCTCGAAGATCTATACCCGCACGGGTGACGACGGCAGCACCGGACTGGGTGACGGCTCGCGTGTCGCCAAGGACTCGCTGCGCGTCGGCGCCTATGGCACTGTCGATGAGCTCAACAGCACGATCGGCATGGTGCTGGCCGCCGATGGCGTGGACGAGGCGGTCCGCGAAGTGCTTACCCAGGTGCAGCACGACCTGTTCGACCTGGGCGGCGAGCTGTGCATTCCCGGCATGGCCATGGTCCAGGACCAGGACATCGATCGGCTGGAGCAGGTGCTCGACAGCTTCAACGATCCGCTGCCGCCCCTGAAGGATTTCATCCTGCCCGGCGGCGGCATGGCCGCGGCCTGTTGCCATCTTGCGCGTACCGTGTGCCGCCGCGCCGAGCGCGAGGTAATCGCGCTGGGCCGCGTGGAGGACGTGCGGCCACAGGCGCAGCGCTACCTCAACCGGCTTTCCGACCTGCTGTTCGTGATCTCCCGTGTGCTGGCCCGCGCCAGCGGCCACGGCGAGGTGCTGTGGCAGCACGAGCGCCGCCGCAAGACTTCCTGAGCACGGACGGCATGCTGCGGCTCTATACCCACACCAACTGCCTGCAGCACGACCCCGGCGCTGACCAACCCGAATCCCCGGCGCGCCTGCGCGCCGTGCTGCAGGCGCTGGATCAGGACCGTTTCGCGGCCATTGACCGCATCGAGGCCCCCCGGGCTACGCGCGAACAATTGCTGCGCGTGCACACGGCCGGCCACGTGGAACGCATCCTTGCGACGAGGCCGCAAAGCGGCACCGTTCGCCTCGACGAAGACACCCTGATGTCGCCCGGCTCGGCCGAGGCGGCCCTGCACGCGGCAGGCGCCACGGTGGCCGCGGTGGATGCCGTAATGGCCGGCGGCGGCCAGGCCTTCTGCGCCGTGCGCCCGCCCGGCCACCACGCCATGCCCGACCGGGCCATGGGCTTTTGCCTGTTCAACAACATCGCCGTGGCGGCTGCCCATGCCATCGCCGAGCACGGCCTCAAGCGCGTGGCCATCGCCGACTTCGACGTGCACCACGGCAATGGCACGCAGGCCATGTTCGCCAGCGAGCCGCGCGTGCTGTTCATCTCCAGCCACCAGATGCCGCTGTATCCCGACAGCGGGCGCGAGGATGAGCGCGGTGTCGGCAACATCGTCAATGCCCCCCTGTCGCCCGGGGCGGGTTCCTACGAATTCCGCGAACTATGGGACGGCGTGCTGCTGCCTCGCATGCAGGCATTCAAGCCGCAACTGGTGCTGGTGTCGGCGGGCTTCGACGCGCACCGCCTCGATCCGCTGGCCGACCTGCGCCTGGGCAGCGAGGACTATGCGTGGATCACCGAACGCCTGCTCGACCTGGCGCATGCCCATGCGAACGGCCGCCTGGTCTCCACCCTCGAAGGCGGCTACAACCTGCAGGCTTTGGCGGCCTGTGCGGCGGCGCATGTATCTGCGCTGATAGGGTGAGGCCTGGCTGGCCACTCGCCCTCGCGCCCGCTCACGCTGAATCTCCCTGCGTCATCGGTGCCATCCAACTGCCTTCGATGAGGGCTTTCTGATAGCTTTACGAGCCTTCCCAGCCGACAGACTGCTATCGTGACGCCCAAGCTGCCTTCGCGCCACCTGCCCCCGCGCCGCCTGCTGGCGGTTGCCGCCGCTCTCGCCCTGTTCGGCGGCCCGGTCGAGGCCCAGTCGGCGCCTGACCAGACACAGGAACCATCGCAGCAGACGCCGCAGACGGTAACCGTCAAAGAGAAACCGTTGCCCAACTGTCCGCTGGGCGCGTTCCGCTGCTCGCCGCGGCCGGTCAACTTCAGCATGTGCCGCCCCAATGCCATGCTGGATTTCTACGACCCGACCATGAGCAAGGACAGCTCGGTCCGCGACACCTCCAACACCTATGTCGTCGCCGAGCGTGTCGACAGCTCCAACCAGTCCGTCTATCACCTGGAAGGCAACGTCAAGGTGGACCGCGCCGACCAGCGCATCCAGTCGGACGTGACCGACTACAACGACGACACTACCGACTTCGATGCGCGCGGCAACGTGCGTTACCAGGAGGTCGGCCAGTTGGTGTCGTCCGACCATATGCGCGGCAACCAGGACGCCAGCACGGCCATCGCGGACAACGTCAGCTACCAGATGCTGACCAATCGCGGCAACGGCGTCGCCACGCAGGGCCAGATGCTGGACGACCAGCGCAGCCGCTACCTGCAGGCGACCTACTCCACCTGCGATGTCGGCCATCACGTCTGGGAAATCCATGCCAAGGACATCCGCATGGACAAGGAGACCGGCGAGGGCGTGGCGCATGACGCCGTCATGTACTTCGGTGGCGTGCCCATCTTCTATGCACCCACCTTCACCTTCCCGATCAATGACGAGCGCAAGAGCGGCTTCCTCACCCCCACGGTGGGCAACACCAGCCGCGGCGGCTTCGAGGTCAGCGCCCCGTACTACCTGAACCTGGCGCCGAACTACGACGCCACGCTGGACCCACGCATCTACACCGACCGCGGCGTGATGATGGCGGGCGAATTCCGCTACGTGGTGCCGGGCAGCACCGGCCAGATGAACTTCGAGTTCCTGCCCAATGACCATGGGGAGACCGACCCCGGCTCCTTGAATGACACCCAGGGCACGAACCGTTACCTGTTCAAGCTCAACGACAACACGCACCTGTACGGCCCGTGGTCCTTGACCACCAGCATCAATCGCGCCTCGGACTCAGGCTACCTGCGCGACTTCGGCAACGACCTGTACACCGCCTCGATCGGCACGCTGACCTCCAGCACCTATGTCGTGGGCGGCGGCATGTGGGGCAAGACCTACTGGAATGCCCAGTTCGGCGCGGACTACTACCAGAACGTCGACCCGGACCTGCCCGACACCGTGGTGCAGTACAAGCGCTGGCCGCGCGCCCATTTCCAAGTGACCACGCCGTTCAACAACTGGCTGGAAGCCGGTGCCGATGCCGAGGCGGTGGCGTTCCGCAAGGACAACGTGGTCGAGGGCAACCGCCTGGACCTCTATCCCTATATTGGCGCGGACTTCCAGGGCGCGGCTTGGTTCGTCAAGCCCAAGGTGGCGTATCGCTACACCGGCTATGAACTCATCGGCAATTACCAGCAGTACGGCTATTCCGGCATGCTTTCGCAGGGCCAGAGCTCGCCCTTCAACACCAGTTCGCCCAGCCGCTCGCTGCCCGTGGTCAGCGTGGACAGCGGCCTGATCTTCGACCGCAGCACTTCGCTGTTCGGCACGCCGTACACGCAAACGCTCGAACCGCGCCTGTATTACCTGTACGTGCCCTACCGCAACCAGAACAATATCCCGCTGTTCGACACCAACCTGATGTCGTTCGACACCTGGCAGCTGTTCACCCCCAATACGTATTCGGGCGCCGACCGCCAGATCAATGCGAACAACCTCAGCGCCATGCTGACCACGCGACTGCTGGACGACAACGGCGTGGAACGCCTGTCTGCCAGCTTCGGCCAGATCCGCTACTTCACGCAGCAGGAAGTGCAGGTCCCCAACAGCAACACCACAGTACCCGTTCCCACCAACTGGTCGGGCTCGGACTATGCCGTCGACTTCACCACCCAGCTCAACGACGACTGGCGGGTAACGTCGCAGTACCAGTGGAACCCCAACACCGACCTCACCGACCTGGGCGCCATCACGGTCCAGAAACGCGTCGGGAACGGCGGCATCTTCAACTTCTCCTACCGTTATCGCCGCACGCCGGGCAGCACCCTGCCGCTGCTGGAACAATACGACGCTTCGCTGGTCTATCCGTTCAACGACCGCTGGAAACTGTTGACGCACTGGACCTATTCGGTGCTCGACCACAAGACCATCGAGGCCCTGGCCGGCGTGGAGTACGACAGCTGCTGCGTGGCGCTGCGCCTGGTCGGGCGGCGTTATGTGAACACGTACGACTACACCACGGCGGTGGGCGCGAGCAACACCGCCATCATGTTCGAGATCGAGTTCAAGGGCATGGGCCAGTTCACCGGTCAGTCGGAAAACGCCCTGCGCAATGGTATTCTTGGTTATCAATAACTTCCCTATCGCCTTGGGCGATCGAAGGCCCCCGTCTGATGAAGCAGCCCCTCGCGTTGTTCCTGCTCGCGGTCGCCACCGCGACCGCCCTGCCCACCCATGCCCAGTTGCTGCCCCAGGCCGCCACCGGCAAGCAGCCGCTTGACCGTATCGTGGCGGCGGTGGACGACGGCGTGATCCTGCAGAGCGAGCTGAACGAGGCGGTGCGCTCGGTCCAGCAGCAGTACGCCAACAATCCCGGCCAGCTGCCCCCCATGGACGTACTGCAGCGCCAGGTGCTGGACCGCCTCATCCTGATGAAGCTGCAGGTGCAGCGCGCCGATGACCAGGGCATCCGCGTCTCCGACGCCGACGTCGACCAGGCCGTCAACGCCGTAGCCCAGCAGAACCACATGACGCCGGAGCAGCTGCGGGCCGCGGTGGAACAGGAAGGCTCCAGCTTTGCCGCGTTCCGCCACCAGCTCTCCGACCAGTTGGTGGTGCAGCGCCTGCACGACAGCGTCGTGCGTGACCAGGTAAGCATTACCGACAGCGAAATCAACAACATGCTGGCCAGTCCGTCCTACAAGGCGGGCGAGATCCATCTGGCCCATATCCAGGTCAGCCTGCCGACCGGCGCCAGCGCCGCGGACATCAAGGCGGCCCAGGAAAAAGCCGCCCAGGCCATCGCCGCCATCCATGGCGGCATGGACTTCCACGCGGCGGCCATCCGCTATTCCGACGCCCAGGACGCCCTGGAGGGCGGTGACCTGGGCTGGCGCCGCATGGACGAGATCCCGCCGGCGTTCGCCGATGCCGTGGCCAACATGAAGGCGGGCGATGTCAGCCCGGCCATGCGCGGCCCCACCGGCTTCCACATCCTGAAGCTGATCGAGCAGCGCGCGCCCAGCCGCCAGGTGGTGCAGGAGTTCCACGCCCGCCAGATCCTGATCAAGCCCAGCGAACTGCTGACCCCGGAACAGGCCCACCAGAAGGCGCTGGACCTCTACAACCAGCTCGTCAACAAGCATGAGGACTTCGCCAAGCTGGCGAAGGAGAACTCCAAGGACGACACCACCGCCAACAATGGCGGCGACATGGGCTGGTTCATGCAGGGCGACTGGGGCACGATCATCGGCCAGCACGTGGGCGAGCTGAAGGATGACCAGATCTCCCCGCCGTTCCAGAGCGAAGCCGGCTGGCACATCCTGCAGCGCCTGGGGACCCGCCAGGCCGATCGCACCGACGAAATGGAGCGCAACCAGGCCCGTCAGGCCATCGGCAATCGCAAGGCCGAACAGGCTTATGACGACTACCTGCGCGAAATGCGTTCCAGTGCCTATGTGAACATCCTGGTGCCCGAGCTGCGCGATCCCAACGAGACGCAGCAGGGCAACAAGTCCTCCTGAGGCCGCATTGAACAGCCATGCCCTGCCCCGGCTTGCCGTCACCGCGGGTGAGCCGGCGGGCATCGGTGCGGAACTGCTGATCCGATTGGCCGCCACTCCGCTGGCGGCCAATTTCGTTGCGATCACCGACCGGAGCCTGCTCCTGCGCGCCGCCGCACGCTGCGGGCAAGCGATCGAGCTGCTGGCTGACGATGGCGCCCCGGTATTCGAGCGGCGCCCCGGCACGCTGCGTGTCCATCACGTGCCGCTGGGTACCGAAGAGGTTCCCGGCCAGCCCGATCCACGCAACGCACGGCACGTGCTGGCCACCCTCGCCGAGGCCGCCGGTGGCTGCATGGCCGGGCGCTATGCCGCCGTGGTCACCGCGCCGCTGCAGAAGTCGTCGATCAACGAGGCCGGCATCCGTTTCAGCGGCCACACCGAATTCTTCGCCGAGCGCGTCCACGCCGACGTGGTCATGATGCTGGCCAGCCCGGAGCTGCGCGTCGCCCTCGCCACCACCCACCTGCCGCTGTCGGCCGTGCCCGGCGCGATCACCCGCGACGCGCTGGAGCGCGTGCTGCGCATCGTCCATGGCGAGCTGCGGGAGAAGTTCGGCCTGGCCACCCCGCGCATCGCCGTGCTCGGCCTCAACCCGCACGCGGGCGAAGGTGGCCACCTGGGCCGCGAGGAGATCGATACGATCATCCCCCTGCTGGACACCCTGCGTGCCGAGGGCATGCAGCTGCTGGGCCCGCTGCCCGCCGACACGGCCTTCGTGCCCGCCCAGCGCGAGCGCTACGACGCGGTGCTGGCGATGTATCACGACCAGGCCCTGCCCGTGCTCAAGAGCGAGGCTTTCGACCGCACCGTCAACCTTACCCTGGGCCTGCCCTTCATCCGCACGTCGGTGGACCATGGCACCGCCCTGGACCTGGCCGGCACCGGCCGCGGCGACCCGGCCAGCCTGATCGCGGCGGCCCGCATGGCGCTGGATCTGGTGGCGCGCCGCGCCGCCCGGCCGCCCGCATCGCTCCCGCCCGGGCGGCAGGAGGGATCCATCCCCCAAGGAACACCATGAACGCCCGCCCCAAGAAAAGCTTTGGCCAGCACTTCCTGCACGAGAAGCGCTATATCGAGCGCATCGTCAGCGCGATCTCGCCCCGCGCGGACGATTTCGTGGTGGAGATCGGCCCCGGCGAGGGCGCGCTGACCCTGCCGCTGCTCGCCGCCGCCGGCAAGCTCACCGCGATCGAGCTGGACACCGACCTGATCCCCGACCTCAAGGCCCGCGCCGCTGGCGTGGGTGAGCTGAGCATCATCCATTCGGACGTGCTCAAGGTGGACTTCACCGCCCTCGCGCACCGGCATGGGGTGGAGCGCCTGCGCGTGGCCGGCAACCTGCCCTACTACATCTCCAGCCCGATCCTGTTCCACTGCGTCGAGCACGCTGCGGCCATCCAGGACATGCACTTCATGCTGCAGAAGGAAGTGGTCGACCGCATGGCCGCCGAACCCGGCAGCAAGGTCTACGGTCGCCTGTCGGTGATGCTGCAGCTGGTCTGCCGCGTGGAGCCGCTGTTCACGGTGCCGCCCGGCGCATTCCGCCCGCCGCCGAAGGTGGACTCGGCAGTGGTACGGCTGGTGCCGCTGGCGCCCGACCAGTTGTCCGATGCGGACCCGGACCGCCTGCACGCCATCGTGAAGGCAGCGTTTGCGCAACGCCGCAAGACGCTGGGCAATGCGCTCAAGCACGTGATGGACGCCAGCGCCATCATGGCCGCGGACGTGGACCCCAAGGCGCGCGCGGAGACGTTGTCGCCGCATGATTATGTACGCCTGGCCAAGGTCGCCCTCGACTGATGGCCCGTGGCGCCGGCCAAGTGGCCGGCGCCGATTCAGCCCGAGGCACGCATGCTTCACCCATGCGCGACGACAACCCTTACAATCGCGACATGAACGAAAGATCTTCCTACACGATCGACGTGCAGGTCGAACCCCGCTTTGTCCCCGACCAATCCCGTCCCGGCGACAACCGCTACGTATTCGCCTACACGATCACCCTGCATAACGCGGGCGACATTCCCGCTCGCCTGCTGACCCGTCACTGGGTCATCACCGATGCCAATGGCAAGGTGGAAGAGGTCACCGGCGAAGGGGTGGTCGGCGAGCAGCCGTGGATGCGTCCGGGCGACCAGTACGAGTACACCTCCGGCGCCGTCCTGGAAACCGCCGTGGGCATCATGCAGGGTAGCTACCAGATGCTGGCCGACGACGGCACCCGCTTCGAGGCGCCGATACCGCCGTTCACGCTATCCATTCCGCGTACGCTGCACTGATGGCTACGTATGCAATCGGCGATGTGCAGGGCTGCTATCCCGAACTCCAACGCCTGCTCGACAAACTCCGCTTCGATCCTTCCGCCGACCGCCTGTGGTTCTGTGGCGACCTGGTGAACCGCGGCGGCCAGTCGCTGGAAACCCTGCGCCTGATCCACAGCCTGCGCGAGCAGGCCGTGGTGACCCTGGGCAACCACGACCTGAGCCTGCTGGCGATCGCCCAGCGCCGCCCCGAGGCCCAGTCCAAGGTCAACCCGGAACTGCGCGAGGTGCTGTTTGCCGACGATGCACCGGTGCTGATGGAGTGGCTGCGTTCGCAGAAGCTGCTGCATCACGACGAGCAGCTCAACTGGACCATGGTGCATGCCGGGCTCGCCCCGTCCTGGACGCTACGCCAGGCACAGCGTTCGGCGCAGGAAATCGAACGCGAGCTGGGCAGCCCGCGCCACCCGCGCCTGCTCAAGAACTTGTTCGGCAATCGCCCGGCCGCCTGGAACAGCCGCCTGCAAGGCATCGAACGCATGCGCGCCTCGATCAACACGCTGACGCGCATGCGCTATTGCGACGTCCAGGGACGCATCGACTTCGAGAGCAAGGGCATCCCCGGCACGCAGAAGCCGGGCATGTATCCCTGGTTCGAGGTACCCGGCATGCGCCGGCGCGATACCCGCATCGTGTGCGGCCACTGGTCGGCGCTGGGACGCCTCGCAGGCATGGGCATCTATGCCATCGATACCGGCTGCGTATGGGGCGGCCAGCTCACCGCGCTGCGGCTGGACACCGAGGAGCCGCAATACATCACGGTGGATGCCGAGCCCTATCGCAAGCGCCCACCCGGCGGCGGCGACTAAATAAAGCCAAGTCAAAAAGAAACCCCGCCGTAGCGGGGTTTCTCGTCATCAGGTCAGCTGACCGTGGCAATGCTTGTACTTCTTGCCCGAACCGCAGGGACAAGGGTCATTGCGACCGACGCGCGGACCGTCATGCGGCGCTGCCGGCGGTGCCGTCAAGCTGCCCGCCGCCACGGCTTCGGCATCGGCGCCCAGCGCACCTACCGGCGCGCCGCCACCGCTGGCCAGCATCTGCCGCTGCAGGCGCTCGGCCAGCCGCTGCTGCTCGGCCTCCATTGCCGCCACTTCTTCCTCGCTGCGCACGCGCACGCGGGCCAGCATCTGCACCACTTCGGTCTTGATGCGGTCGAGCATGTTGGAGAACAGCTCGAACGACTCGCGCTTGAACTCCTGCTTGGGCTGCTTCTGCGCATAGCCGCGTAGGTAGATGCCCTGGCGCAGGTAGTCCATGCTCGCCAGGTGTTCCTTCCAGGCGTTGTCGACCACACTGAGCATGATGTGCTTCTCGAGCTGGCGCATCGTCTCGGCACCGAGCTGCTGCTCCTTGGCCTTGAACAATTGCTCGACGCCCTCGCGTACGTGCTCGAGTATCATCTTGTCGTCGATCTCGTGCTGCTGCTCGATCCAGTGCTTGAGGTCCAGCGACAGGCCGAACTCGCTTTCCAGCTCGCGATCGAGACCGGCGATGTCCCACTGCTCGTCGATGCTGTCCGCCGGCACGTGGCGACGCACCAAGTCGGTGACCACGTCGTCGCGCACATCGGCGATGGTCTCGGAGACATCGTCTACTTCCAGCAGCTCATCGCGCTGGCGGTAGATCACCTTGCGCTGGTCGTTGGCGACGTCGTCGAACTCCAGCAAGTGCTTGCGGATGTCGAAGTTGTGCTGCTCGACCTTGCGCTGGGCCTTTTCGATCTGGCGGCTGACCATGCGGTCTTCCAGCGCGTCGTCTTCCTTCATGCCGAACATACGCATCCAGCGACCGACCCAGTCGCCGGCGAAGATGCGCAGCAGGTTGTCCTGCAGCGACAGGTAGAAGCGCGAGGAACCCGGGTCGCCCTGGCGGCCCGAACGGCCACGCAGCTGGTTGTCGATGCGACGCGACTCGTGACGCTCGGTGCCCACGATGTGCAGGCCACCGGCCGCGAGCACCTGCTCGTGGCGCTTCTTCCAGTCGGCCTTGACCTTGGCGCGATCGGCATCCGTCGCGTCTTCCGGCAACGCGGCCAGCGCCGCTTCCAGGCTGCCGCCGAGCACGATGTCGGTACCGCGACCGGCCATGTTGGTGGCGATGGTGACCGCGCCCGGCGCACCGGCCTGCGCCACGATGTGCGCCTCGCGCTCGTGCTGCTTGGCGTTGAGCACCTCGTGCGGAATCTTGGCCTGGCGCAGCAGGTTCGATAGCAGCTCGGACACTTCGATGGACGTGGTGCCCACAAGCACGGGCTGGCCGCGCTTGTGGCAATCCTTGATGTCCTCGATCACCGCCTTGTACTTGGCTTCCTGGGCCAGGAAAACCATGTCGGCGTTGTCCTTGCGGATCATCGGCTTGTGGGTGGGGATCACTACCACTTCCAGGCCGTAGATCTGCTGGAATTCGTAGGCTTCGGTGTCGGCCGTGCCGGTCATGCCGGACAGCTTCTTGTACATGCGGAACAGGTTCTGGAACGTCACCGTGGCCAGCGTCTGGTTCTCGCGCTGGATCGGCACGCCCTCCTTCGCTTCCACCGCCTGGTGCAGGCCATCGGACCAGCGGCGACCCGGCAGCGTGCGGCCGGTGAACTCATCGACGATCACCACCTCGCCATCGCGCACGATGTAGTCGACGTCGCGGTGATAGATCGCGTTGGCGCGCAACGCGGCGTTGAGGTGATGCACGACGGCCAGGTTGGTGGAGTCGTACAGGCCGCTGTCGGGCGCAATGACGCCGGCCTCGCGCAGCAGCTCCTCCGCATGCGACATGCCCTCTTCGGACAGGTGCACCTGCTTCTGCTTTTCGTCGACGAAGTAGTCGCCGGCGGCGTCTTCCTTCTCCTGGCGGATCATCTTGGGCACGATCTTGTTCACCGCGATGTATAGCTGCGGGGAATCCTCGGCCGGGCCGGAGATGATCAGCGGCGTACGCGCCTCGTCGATCAGGATGGAGTCCACCTCGTCGACGATGGCGTAGTGCAGGCCGCGCTGGTAGCGCTGATCCTTGCTGAGCGCCATGTTGTCGCGCAGGTAGTCGAAACCGAATTCGTTGTTGGTGCCGTAGGTGATGTCGGCCGCGTACGCCTGGTGCTTGTCGGCATGGTCCATGCCCGGCCACACCACGCCCGTCGACAGGCCCAGGAAGCCGTACAGCTTGCCCATCTGGCTGGAGTCGCGGCGTGCCAGGTAGTCGTTCACCGTGACCACGTGGACGCCCTTGCCTTCCAGCGCATTGAGGTACACCGGCAGCGTGGCGACCAGGGTCTTGCCCTCGCCCGTGCGCATTTCGGCGATGCGGCCGGAATGCAGCACCATGCCGCCGATCAGCTGCACGTCGTAGTGGCGCATGCCGAGCACACGCTTGGCGCCTTCGCGAACCACGGCGAAGGCTTCCGGCAACAGCTTGTCCAGCGACTCGCCCGCGGCGACGCGCTGCTTGAACTCCTCGGTCTTGGCGCGCAGCGCCTCGTCGCTCAGCTTCTCGAACTCGGGTTCCAGCGCGTTGATACGCGCGACATTCTTGGAGAGCTGGCGCAGCACACGTTCATTGCGGCTACCGAAAAGGCTCGTCAGGGCACGATTGAGCATCGATCTTCCGGATCAGGATTCATGAGCCGCCCGCCCCGGCGAACCCGGGCAGGACGAAAGGATTGATGATACTAGGGTCGGCGGGCTATCCCAAACGCCGCTCCACCGGCATGGCATCCGGCCTGGGCCATTCCCCCGCTCATCGTTCCAGGCATTGGAGTGGCGTCAGGCGCGAAGGCTTTCAAGGGCGGCCACGCCGCCCCGCCGCACCCGCTCAGCGATGGTTTTTCACGAAAGCCAGCGGATTGACCACGCGGCCCTTGTACCAGACCTCGAAATGCACGTGCGAGCCGGTGGAGCGGCCGGTCGAGCCCGCCTCGGAAACCACGTCGCCCACGTGCACCCGCTGTCCGGGCCGTACCTCGAGCTTGCTGTTATGGGCATAACGGGTCATGTAGCCATTGCCATGGTCGATCTCGATGACCTCGCCGTAGCCGCTGCGATCGCCGGCATAGGTGACCATGCCCTCGGCCACGGCATGGACCGGCGTGCCCTTGGGGGCGGAGATATCCAGGCCGGTGTGGTAGGCGCTATGCCCACTGAACGGGTCGGGCCGGCCACCAAAGTAGGAGGAGATGTAGCCCTCGACTGGCATCCCGGTCGGCTTGAGATTGGATTCGATCCTGGCGTCGAGCAGCAGGCTCTGCAGCGCGGACAACTGCGCCTGCTGGCTGTCGAACTGGCTGGCCAGCTGGTCGATGCTGGCATTGAGCGTCTGCGGCAGCGCGTAGCTGCTGTCGGCCGAGTCCTCGACACCACCGACGGCGGGCGGTTCGTCGAAGTTGAACTCGCCGTCGCCGAGCTTGCCCACCTGGGTCAGGCGTTCGCCCAGGGCATTGAGCCGGGTGGACTGGGCCTGCAACTGGCCCAGCTTGACCGCCAGGGCATCGATATCGCGCTGGGCGTCCTTGCGCACCCCGCTCAGCTGCTGATTCTGCTGCTGCACCTGCTGGCGCAGATGGCGGATCTCCGATAGCGCACGGTCGCGGGGACTGGCCACCACCATCGCCACCGCAGCCCCAAGGCCGGCACAACCCAGCACCGCCGCTGCCGCCATGCCCAACAGCCGATAGCGCAAGCGCCGGTCGGCGAGATTCAGGGTTTTCGGCACCTTTTTGGTGCGTGACACAAGTATGATCTGCATGTTTTTACTACGTCGAAGATGTCGGCATCCATGCAGCGCGACGCTCCACCGCCTTCCCGCCGCACCGGTTCCGGACTAAAGCCCGTCATCGAGTTCGGCCCTATTGCCTCACTGGCCCGCAAGGCCCGTGAGCTGGATGCATTGGATCGCGCACTGCGCCAGACGTTACCGTCACCACTCCGCGAGCAGGTTCGCTTCGCCAACCTGCAAGACGGCCGCCTCGTTTTTCTGGCTCCGTCACCAGCTCTGGCCGCCAGGCTGCGCCTTCTCCAGGCACAAATCCTCTCGACCGCACGCGCCGTGGGCACGTACGCCAGTTCAGTCACCGTGAAAGTGGCCCCCCCACCACCGACAGAAATCGTGCCGGATTGGTCAAAACCGCTTTCCAAGGCCGCCGCCTCTCACCTGAGAGCCGCCGCGGCCTCAACCACAGACCCCGAACTACGGGAACTGTTCCTTGGGCTGGCGTCCGTCGCCGAAAATGCTGATTCCCGTCCGGGTGAAAAGAGCTAGCCACTGACGGCGCCCTCGCTTCCCACCCACACCATTGCAGTACTTCCCCCGCACCGGCCTGAGCGCCGGCGCATACGGGTTTATACCATGCCCCCACCGACCTGATAGACCGATATGTCATCAGAACGTGAACAGCTGCCAATGGAAGGCGGGAGATATATCACAAAACAAACGGCCGCGTCCCAGGGACGCGGCCGTTCAGTTTGTTCAGCCTTGACGCGGACTTACCGCATCAGATGGCCTGCGCGGGGTGCGCGTAGGAGATCGGCGAGGTGGCCGGATCGTCCGCGAAGCTCACCTCTTCCCATGCCGTGGCGTCAGCCATCAGGGTGCGCAGCAGCTTGTTGTTGAGCTCGTGACCCGACTTGTGCGCGTAGTACGCGCCCACCAGGCTGTGGCCGAGCAGGTAGAGGTCGCCGATGGCATCGAGGATCTTGTGCTTGACGAATTCGTCTTCGTAGCGAAGGCCGTCTTCGTTGAGCACGCGGTAGTCGTCCAGCACCACGGCATTGTCCATCGAACCGCCGAGCGCAAGGTTATGTTCGCGCAGCATCTCGATGTCGCGCATGAAACCAAACGTGCGCGCGCGGCTGACTTCCTTCACGAACGAGGTGGTGGAGAAATCGATCTCCGCCTTGGACGTGCGCTTGCTGATGATCGGATGGTTGAACTCGATCGAGAAACCCACCTTGAAGCCTTCGAACGGTTCAAAGGTGGCCCACTTGTCGCCTTCCTGCACCTTGATCGGCTTCTTGATGCGGATGAAGCGCTTGGCGGCGTTCTGCTCTTCGATGCCGGCCGACTGCAGCAGGAACACGAAGGGACCAGCACTGCCGTCCATGATCGGCACTTCGGGCGCGGAAAGATCGACGTAGGCATTGTCGATGCCCAGGCCTGCCATCGCGGAGAGCAGATGCTCCACCGTGGAGACGCGCACATCGCCGTTGACCAGCGTGGTGGAAAGACGTGTGTCACCCACGTTGTCGGGGCGCGCCGGAATTTCCACCGGCGGATTCAGATCGGTACGACGAAACACGATGCCCGTATTCGGGGCAGCGGGGCGAAGCGTCATATACACCTTGTCGCCGGTATGCAGACCGACGCCGGTGGCGCGAATGATGTTCTTGAGCGTACGCTGCTTGATCATTTTTTTGGTACCTGTAAGGGGCAGCAGCCAAATTAGGGGAGGGATGCTAACACAGTCTTAACCTGTGAAAAGCCAATCCGCACCACACACCCTGCATACCCTTTCATGCTCCTTTCATTCATGAATGATATCCATTCATGGGGTACGCAGGAATTCTCCTAATATCTTCAACAACTTACATCGAACACAGCGTCCCGCCACCGGGACGGGATCCGGTGGCGGGACGCTGAACCTGCCTGGAGTCACTTCCGGGCGGGTCATGCGTCATCCCTGAGGCACGGTTGTTGAAGCCTTGCTCACTCAAGAACGAACGCCGATCAGCGTCTGTCGGGCTATCCGTCCCATGACGGAAGGCCCTCGCAGGCACCTTTCCACCGGGGTGGATTGGTATGCGATTTGTCACTGACAAGTGAAATCGGCGTTTTGTTCAATTTTTCTTCAAATTATTTGCCCTGTCAGCTTTATCAGTCGGCCTGGCGGCGCAGGAAGGCCGGGATGTCGAGGTAGTCGAAGCTCGGATCGGCGCTCTTGGCCGACGCGCTGGCGTCCACCCGGCTGCTGGTGACCTGCTCGGGCTGGGCGTAATCGACCACTTCATTGCCGGTACCGGTACGCAGCACCACCGGACGCGGACGCTGGCGCATTTCCACCTGCTGGGTGACCACCGGACGGACCGGCTGGCGGGCGGCGGCACGGTTGAGGCCGGTGGCCACCACGGTGACGCGCACGTCGTCCTGCATTTCCGGATCGAGCGAGGTGCCCATGACCACGGTGGCGTCTTCGCTGGCGAAGTCGTGGATGATGCGACCGATCTCGTCAAATTCGCGCATGGTCAGGTTCGGGCCGGCCGTGACATTGACCAGGATGCCGCACGCGCCGTTCAGGTTGACGTCTTCCAGCAGCGGGTTGTTGATGGCCGCCTCGGCCGCCGCCTGGGCACGGTCGTCGCCGCGGGCGGTGCCCGAGCCCATCATGGCCATGCCCATTTCGGACATCACCGTGCGCACGTCGGCGAAGTCGACGTTGATCAGGCCCGGGGCGGTGATCAGGTCGGCGATGCCCTGCACGGCGCCCTGCAGCACGTCATTGGCGGCCTTGAAGGCGTTGAGCAGGGTCACTTCGCGGCCGAGCACGGAGAGCAGCTTCTCGTTGGGCACGGTGATCAGCGAATCCACGTGCTGCGAGAGGTCCTCGATGCCCTTCAGGGCTACCTGCATGCGGCGACGGCCCTCGAACGGGAACGGCTTGGTGACCACGGCCACGGTCAGGATGCCCTTCTCCTTGGCCAGCTGCGCCACCACCGGCGCTGCGCCGGTACCGGTGCCGCCGCCCATACCGGCGGTGATGAACACCATGTCGGCGCCTTCGAGCATTTCCTCGATGCGCTCGCGATCTTCCAGGGCGGCCTGACGACCCACCTCCGGGTTGGCGCCGGCACCCAGGCCCTTGGTGACATTGGCACCCAGCTGCAGGTGCGTACGCGAGCCACAGCTTTTCATGGCTTGCGAGTCGGTGTTGGCGACGACGAATTCGACGCCATCGATGTTTGCATTGAGCATATGAGCCACGGCGTTACCGCCGCCGCCGCCCACGCCGATGACCTTGATTACTGCGTTCGGTGCGAGTTTTTCGATGAGTTCAAACATTTCCCGTCCTCCGTAGAGCATCGTTGTCGTTGTAACCGCGGGCGCTGACGTTCCTGTCGCCCCGAGGTGGCGGACGAACATCCATTCGTCCTTGGCTGGGCCTCATGCCCCGCCGAAATCAGAAATTCTTGGTAATCCAGGCGCGCAGCTTGTCGACCAGGCCGCCCACGCCGCCGCCGGCCGGGCCGCTCATGCGCATGCCGCCGGAGCGGGCGCCGTGCAGCAGCAAGCCCACGCCGGTGGAATGCAGCGGATTGGCCACCACCTCGCCCAGGCCGCTGACGTGCTGCGGCACGCCGATGCGCACCATCTTGTGGAAGATCTCCTCGGCCAGCTCCAGCGCGCCTTCCATGCGGGACGCGCCGCCGGTGAGCACCACGCCGGCCGCCACCAGGCTCTCGTAGCCGGAGCGGCGCAGCTCGTCCTGCACCATCTCGAAGATTTCCTCGTAGCGCGCCTGCACCGACTGCGCCAGCGACTGGCGCGCCAGGCGGCGCGGCGGACGATCGCCCACGCTGGGCACCTGGATGGTTTCCTCGGCGTGCGCCAGCTGGGCCAGCGCGCAGGCGTACTTGATCTTGATCTCCTCGGCATGCGCGGTCGGCGTGTGCACGCCGTAGGCGATGTCGTTGGTGACCTGGTCGCCGCCCACCGGCAGCGACTTGGTGTAGCGGATCGAACCCTGCGTATAGATGGCGATGTCGGTGGTGCCGGCGCCGATGTCGACCAGGCACACGCCCAGCTCGCGTTCGTCATCCGTCAGTACCGACTTGGCACTGGCGACCGCCGATGGCACCAGTTCGTCCACGGTAAGTCCGCAGCGCTGGATGCACTTGCTGATGTTCTGCACGGCGGCAGCCGCGCCGGTGACCAGGTGCACGCTCGCTTCCAGGCGCACGCCGCTCATGCCCACCGGCGAGCGGATGCCGTCCTGGCCATCGATGCGGTATTCCTGCGACTCCTTGTAGAGCACCTTGCGATCGGCCGGGATCGCCACCGCGCTGGCCGCCTCCAGCACCTGGTCCAGGTCGCCCGGCGTCACTTCGCGGTCACGGATGGCCGCGGTGCCGTGCGAGTTCTTGGTTTCCAGGTGGCTGCCGGAGATCGAGGCATACACCGAACGGATGTCGCAACCGGCCATCAGCTCGGCCTCTTCCACCGCGCGCTGGATGGAGTGCACGGTCGATTCGATATCGACCACCGAGCCACGCTTCATGCCGCGCGACACATGGGTGCCGATGCCGATCACCTCGATCGGCTCGCCCGGCTCGTACTCGCCCACGATCGCCACCACTTTCGAGGTGCCGATATCGAGGCCGACCACCAGCTGTTTATCGTTCTTGGTCTTCATGTGCGGGGCGTGCCTCCAGCGTTCACAGCCGGCGCCTGCGGCGGCCATCGAACGGCAAATCCATTGGTGTAGCGAAGATCGGCATAGGCAAAGCCTTCGTTATGGCCGGCCATCAGCTGTGGGTAGACATCGAGAAAGCGGCGCAGGCGACGACCAGCCTGGTCGCGATCGCCCAGGACGATCTGCGCGCCGCTGTTGGTGGTGAGGCTCCAGCTGCCGCGATCGGTGAGCGCGACGCCGGTGATTTTCAGGTGCGTGTTGGCAAAGGCTTTCTGCGTCTCGGCGTAAAAGCTCACCACTTCGGCAAGGCGCGCATCGGGGCCGCGCAGGTCCGGCAGGTCGGCGTTGGCCGATACGTCCGGCACATCGAACACCAGTCCCTGGCGACTGATCAGCTGCTTCTCGTTCCAGCGCGCAAACGGCTGGCGCTCGTAGATGCGTAGCACCAGCGTGTCGGGCCAGCGCTTGCGCGCCTCCACCGACTCCACCCACGGCAGCGCCGCAACCGCCTTCTGCACGCCGTCCAGGTCGAGCGCAAAGAACCCCTTGCCCAGTCGCGGCATGACCACCTGGCGCAGCTCCTCCGGCGTCACATGCTTGAACTCGGCCTGCACCGTCAACTGGGTCACCGGCCAACGATTGGCCGCAAACCATCCGCGCAGCACGCCGACAATCGGCAGCGCCACGAGCGCGATGGCCAGACACCAGGCAACGAGGCGGATGGTTCCCCTCACACATCCTCCCGGAAGCTCGTTTCGAGGATGCGCCAGCACAAGGCCTGGTAGTCGATGCCCGCCACGGCGGCGGCCTTCGGCACCAGCGAGTGCGAGGTCATGCCCGGGGCGGTGTTCACTTCCAGCAGCCAGTTGCGGCCTTGGCGGTCGCGCATCACGTCCACGCGGCCCCAGCCCCAGCAGGCCAGTGCATCGAACGCACGCAGGGCGAGCTGCTGCATCTCGCGCTCGGCGTCGCCCTGCAGGCCCGGGCACAGGTACTGGGTGTCTTCGGCGATGTACTTGGCGTTGTAGTCGTAGTAATCGCCCCTGGGCACGATGTTGATGGTGGCCAGCACCTGGCGGCCGAGCATGCCGACGGTGTACTCGCCGCCCTCGATCAGGGTTTCCATCAACAGGTCACCGGGATACTGCTGGGCGAGCTCGACGGCGGCATCGAGATCTTTTTCGTCGAACACGCGCGTCACGCCGACGCTGGAACCTTCCCAGGCGGGCTTCACGATCAGCGGAAAGCCGATCTCGCGGGCGGCGGCATGCACATCGGCACCACGCGGCAACGCCTTGAAGCGCGGCGTGGGCAGGCCCAGCGCCTGCCACACCAGCTTGGCGCGGATCTTGTCCAGCGACAGCGCGGAACCGAGCACGCCCGAACCGGTGAACGGCACGCGCAGCGACTGCAGCGCGCCCTGCAGCTCGCCGTTCTCGCCGCCGCCACCGTGCAGGATGTTGAACACGCGCGCGAAGTGGCCGGCGCGCACCGCATCGAGCAGCGCCGGGATGCCGTCGATGGCATGCGCGTCCACGCCCCGTGCCTGCAGCGCGGCCAATACATTGCGGCCCGAGTCCAGCGATACCTCGCGCTCGGCCGAGCTGCCGCCCATCACCACGGCGACGCGGCCAAACTGGGCGGGATCGGTAATCGTCTTGCTCACTTGTGGGTCCTCAAATTGCCGGCGTTCGCCAGCTCCACCGCCGCCGCGCCGATATCGCCGGCGCCGAGCAGCAGCAACAGGTCGCCGTCGCGCAACAGCGCGGGCAGGGTGTCCTTCAGTTCACGTGGATGCTCGATCAGCACCGGATCGACCTTGCCGCGCGCGCGCACCGCACGCGCCAGCGCACGGCCGTCCGCGCCGGCGATCGGCGCCTCGCCGGCCGGATAGACGTCCGTCAGCACCAGCACGTCGGCCTCGGCCAGCACGTTGGCGAAGTCGTCCAGCAGGTCGCGGGTGCGGCTGTAGCGATGCGGCTGGAAGCCGACCACCAGGCGGCGATCCGGCCAGCCACCACGGGCGGCGGCAAATACGGCGGCAAGCTCGCGCGGGTGATGGCCGTAATCGTCGACCAGCAACGCGGTGCCTTTATCCAGCGCAATCTCGCCGCGACGATGGAAGCGGCGGCCCACGCCCTGGAAGCTCTGCAGCGCATGCGCGATGGCCTCGGCTTCCACGCCCAGCTGCCAGCCGATGGTGGCGGCGGCCAGCGCGTTGAGCACGTTGTGGCGGCCCGGCAGGTTGAGCTTGACGTGCAACGCCTCGTTGCGGCCCGGCAGCCACAGGTCGAAATGCATTTCGAAGCCGTGCTGCGAGAGATGACTCGCGCGCACGTCGGCATCCTGGGTGTCGATGCCGTAGGTCATCACGCGACGCGTGGTGGACTTGGCCAGCTCGGCCACTTCCGGGTCGTCCACGCACAGCACGGCCAGGCCGTAGAACGGCAGGCGATGCAGGAAATCGCTGAACGCCTTCTTCACCAGGGCGAAGTCGCCGTTGTAGTTCTCCAGGTGATCCGCGTCGATATTGGTGACGGCGGCGATCACCGGCGACAGCATCAGGAACGAACCGTCGGATTCGTCCGCCTCGGCCACGATGTACTGGCCGGTGCCCAGCCGCGCGTTGGCGCCGGCGGCGTTGAGCTGGCCACCGATCACGAAGGTCGGGTCGTAGTTGGCCTCGGCCAGCACGCTGGCGGCGAGGCTGGTGGTGGTGGTCTTGCCGTGCGTGCCGGCAATGGCGATGCCGCGACGGAAGCGCATCAGTTCGCCCAGCATCTCGGCGCGCGGCACTACCGGGATGCGTGCGGCGCGTGCGGCGACCAGCTCCGGATTGTCGGCATGGATCGCGCTGGAGGTCACCACGACGTCGGCGTCACCGATGTGCTCGGCGGCGTGGCCGACATGCACTTCGATACCCAGCCCCGCCAAGCGCTGCGCGGTGGGCGAGTTGGAACGATCGGAACCGGACACGGCATAGCCGAGGTTGTGCAGCACTTCGGCGATGCCGCTCATGCCGACGCCGCCGATGCCGATGAAGTGCACGCGGCGGAAGGTGGTCATCAAGTCTTCGTGGGCAAGCAGGCGACGCGGCGTCATGCGGCTACCTCCACGCAGGCGCGGGCAATCACGGCAGCCGCGTCGGGCTTGGCCAGCGTGCGCGCGGCTTCGGCCATCGCGATCAGGCGGCCACGGTTTTCGAGCAGCGTTTCCAGTCGCTGCGCCAACTGCTGTACGTCCAGATCTTTCTCCTGCATCAACTCGGCCGCACCCGCCGCGACCAACGCCTCGGCGTTGCGGGTCTGGTGGTCATCCACCGCATAAGGGAACGGCACCAGCACGGCGCCAAGGCCCGCTGCCGTAAGCTCGGCCAGGGTGAGCGCACCGGCGCGACACACCGCCAGGTCGGCCCACGCATAGGTGCCGGCCATGTCTTCGATAAACGGCACGATCTGCGCTTCGACGCCGGCCTTCGCATAGGCCGCGCGCGCTTCGTCGATGCCGCGGTTGCCGCACTGGTGCAGCACCACCGGCCGCTGCTCCGGCGACAACAACGCCAGCGCCTGCGGCAGCGCGAGGTTCAGCGCACGTGCGCCCAGGCTGCCGCCCAGCACCAGCAAGTGCGGACGGCCATCGCGGTTCGCCATGCGTTCGCGCGGTGCGGGCAGCGAGGCAATGGCATCGCGCACCGGATTGCCCACCCACTCGGCGCCCGGCAGCGCATCGCTGAAACCCGCCAGCACGCGCTGGGCGAAGCCGGCCAACTGGCGATTGGTGAAACCCGCCACGCGGTTCTGCTCGTGCACCAGCAATGGGCGCCGCATCATGCGCGCGGCCACGCCGCCCGGGCCCGCCACATAGCCGCCCATCGACAGCACGCTGCGCGGCTTGACCCGGCGCAGCGCAGACAGCGAGGCGAGCAGCGCACGGGCCAGCATCAGCGGCGCCAGCAGGCGCGTCTTGAGGCCTTTGCCGCGCAAGCCACCCACCGGCACGGTGATCAGCTCGATGCCATGCGCCGGCACCACTTTCGTTTCCATGCCGCCTTCCGCGCCCAGCCATACCACCGGCACGCCCTGCGCGCGCAGCGCCTCGGCCACGGCCAGGCCGGGGAAGATGTGGCCGCCGGTGCCGCCGGCCATGATCAGCACGGGTGCGCTCATGCGGTCACCGCCTCGCGCGCGGGCGCGGCAGCGACGGCGGTGTTGGCGTCGGGCACGGCGTTGGCCGGCAGGCGTGCCGCCATCTGGCGCGCATCGATGGCGCGGTTGATCTCGTAGGTGGTGCGCAACAGCACGCCGGCCATCGCGCAAGTGAGCACGATGGACGAACCGCCGTAGCTGATCAGCGGCAGGGTCAGGCCCTTGGTCGGCAGCGCGCCCAGGTTCACGCCGATCGACACCATGGTCTGCGCCGCCAGCATCAGCGAGATGCCGGACGCCACGAAGCCGGCGAAACGCTGGCCCATCTCCATGCCCTTGAGGCCCATGTAAAGGCCGCGCCCCACCGCCAGCCCGAACAGGCCCATCACCAGCAGGATGCCGGCGAGCCCCAGTTCCTCGGAGATCACCGCGAAGATGAAGTCGGTGTGCGCTTCGGGCAGGTACGACAGCTTGAGCACGCTCGAACCCAGGCCCACGCCGGTCCATTCGCCACGACCGATCGCCATCAGCGACTGGGTGAGCTGGAAGCCGTCATTGAACGGATCGGCCCACGGATCGATGAACGAGGTAAGGCGGCGCATGCGATACGGCTCGAACTTGGCCACGAACCACAGCAGCGCCACCACCGGCAAGCCCATGCCGCCGAGGTACACCGGCTTGGCGCCGCCCAGCCAGATCATGCCGATGGTCACCGCGATCATCAGCGTGGCCGAACCGAAGTCCGGCTGCGCCAGCAGCAGCAGCACGAACAGGCCGGCCACCACGATCGGCTTGAACAGGCCCCAGAAACTGGTTTCCACGCTCTCGCGATGGCGCACCAGGTAGCTCGCCGTATACACCACCAGAATCAGCTTCACCGCCTCGACCGGCTGGAAGCTGGTGATCAGGAAGTTGAGCCAGCGCCGCGCACCGTTGATGCGCATGCCGATGCCGGGCACGAACACCAGCAACAGCAGCACGACGGCGCCGGCCAGCAGCAGGTACGCGTTCTTTTCCAGCAGCTTCAGCTCGGTGCGCATGGCGATGCCCGCCAGCACCATGCCGATGCTGAGGAACAGCAGATGGCGCTTGAGGAAATAGAACGCGCCGATGTGCTGGCTCTCGGCCACCGCGATCGAACTGGATGCCACCATCACGACGCCAATGGAGGCCAGGCCGACGAGCGCGACCAGCAGCGGCAGGTCGAAACTGCCGCGGGGTCCCTGTCGTCGCTTGGCCTGGGTGGCATCGAAGATCATGCTCAGCGCACCTTCAAGGTGGCAAGGCCAATGAGCACCAGCACCACGCTGATGATCCAGAAGCGCACGATCACGCGCGGCTCGGGCCAACCCTTGAGCTCGAAGTGATGGTGGATCGGCGCCATGCGGAACACGCGCTTGCCGGTCATCTTGAAGCTGGCCACCTGGATCATCACCGAGGCGGTTTCCATCACGAACACGCCGCCCATCACCAGCAGCACGATCTCCTGGCGCACGATCACCGCGATCGCGGCCAGCGCCGCGCCGATGGCCAGCGCGCCCACGTCACCCATGAACACCTGCGCGGGATAGGTGTTGAACCACAGGAAACCCAGGCCCGCGCCGGACAGCGCGCCGCAGAAGATGGCCAGCTCACCGGCGCCCGGAATCGAGGGGATACCCAGGTATTCGGAAAACACCTTGTTGCCGGCCAGGTAGGCGAACACGCCCAGCGCGCCCGACACCAGCACGGTCGGCATGATGGCGAGGCCATCCAGGCCGTCCGTGAGGTTCACCGCATTGGAGAAGCCCACGATCATGAAGTAGGCGACCACGATGAACATCACGCCCAGCGGCAACGCCACCTGCTTGAACAGCGGCACGTACAGCGCCGTCTCGGCCACCGGCAACGCACCGTTCGCCTGCGGCGCGGTGTAGTAGAGGAACAGCGCGGCAGCCAGGCCGAACACCGACTGCCAGAAATACTTCCAGCGCGAGGCCAGGCCGCGGCTGTCCTTCAGCACCAGCTTCTTGTAGTCGTCGTAGAAGCCGATCACACCGAAGGCCAGCAGCACCGCCAGCACCAGCCATACGTAGCGGTTGTGCAGGTCGGTCCACAGCAAGGTGGAGATGGCCACCGCCAGCAGGATCATCACGCCGCCCATGGTCGGCGTGCCGGCCTTGGACAGATGCGTCTGCGGGCCGTCCTTGCGCACCACCTGGCCGGCCTTCAGGTCGGCCAGCTTGCGGATCAGGCCCGGACCAAACAGCAGCGACATGGACAACGCGGTGAGCGCGGCCATGATCGTGCGGAACGTGATGTACTGGAACAGGTGCAGGGCGGTGAAGTGCCGTGCCATCCAGTCTGCGAGTTCAAGCAGCATCGGATGCGCCCTCCCCTTTTCCCTTGTTGTCGCGAAGCGCGGCGACTACCTGGTCCATGCCCGACGAACGCGAGCCCTTGACCAGGCAGGTGACGCCGCCGTGCAGGTGTTGTTTCAGTGCGGCGGTCAGCGCCGCCTTGTCGGCGAAGTGCTCGCCACGCTCGCCGAATGCCTTGACCGCTGCCGCACTCAACGGGCCGACGGCGAACAACCGGTCGATGCCACGCTGATGCGCGCGCTCGCCGATGCCGGCATGCAGCGTCGCGGCGTTCTCGCCCAGTTCGGCCATGTCGCCCAGCACCAGCCAGCGTTCGCCCTCGGCCAGCGCCAGGGTATCGATGGCGGCGCCGACCGAACCCGGGTTGGCGTTGTAGCTGTCGTCGATCAGCGTCCAGCCACCGGGCATGCGCTCGAACTGCAAGCGGCCGGCCACGCCGGGCACCTGCTCCAGGCCTTCCACGATGGTGTCCAGCGGCACGTCGAGCGCCAGCGCGATCGCGGCGGCGGCCAGCGCATTGGCGATGTTGTGGCGACCCGCCAGCGGCAGCTGCACCTCGGCGTCGCCATGCGGCGTGCTCAGCACGAAGTGCGAACCGTCCACGCGCTGGTCGAGAATGTCCGCGCCGATATCGGCCTTGTGGTCCAGCCCGAAACGCAACTGGCGGCGCGAACCGGCCAGCCCCGCGAAGAAGCTGGCGAACGCGTCGTCCGCATTGATGATCGCCACGCCGTCGACCGGCAGTGCCTGGTACAGCGCGCCCTTGGTCTCGGCTACGCCTTCCACGCTGCCCATCCGCTCAAGATGCGCGGGCGCGATGGTGTTGACGAGGCCGATATCGGGCCGCGCGATGGCGGCGAGATAGGCGATGTCGCCCGGCTTGCCCGCGCCCATTTCCAGCACGGCGAACTGGGTGTCCGGCGGCATGGCCAGCAGGGTCAGCGGCAAGCCCAGCTCGTTGTTGTAGTTGCCGGCGTTGACGTGGGTACGGCCATGGCGCGACAGGATCGATGCGGTCAGCGTCTTCACCGTGGTCTTGCCGTTGGAGCCGGTGATGCCGATCACGCGCACATCGCTCTGCGCGCGCACCGCGCTGGCCAGGTCGCCCAAGGCGAGCGCGGTGTCGTTCACCAATACCTGCGGCAGGGCCGAATCCACCTTGCGCGTTACCAGCGCCGCCACGGCGCCACGCGCCATCGCCTCGCCAAGGAAATCGTGGCCGTCGACGCGCTCGCCCTTGATCGCGACGAACAGGTCGCCCGGGCGCAGCTTGCGGGTATCGATGGCCACGCCGGTCACCTCCACATCGGCGCCCAGCAGCCGCCCCCGCGTCCACAAGGCAATGGCGCTCAAGCGCATCATGCGCGTGCCTCCAAGGCTTTCCGCGCCACCGCCAGATCGTCGAAGGGACGTTTGCCGGTCGCGCCTTCCTGATACGTCTCGTGACCCTTGCCGGCAATCAGCACCACGTCGCCCGTGCTGGCCATGGCCAACGCGCGATGGATGGCCGCGGCACGATCACGCTCCACCGTCGCGCTGTCCGGCTGGCGGAGGCCCGCCACGATCTGCGCCACGATGAGGTCGCCGTCTTCGCCGCGCGGGTTGTCGTCGGTAATGATGATGGTGTCCGCCAGCCGCTCGGCGATCTCGCCCATCTGCGGGCGCTTGCCCGCATCGCGCTCGCCGCCGCAGCCGAACACGCAGATCAAGCGCCCTTCGCAATGCGCGCGCAGCGCGGTGAGCGCTTGCTCCAGTGCATCGGGCGTATGCGCGTAATCGACCACCACCAGCGGCAACGAGGCGATGCCGCCCAAGCGGTTCATGCGGCCATTGATCGGCGCCAGCGCTTCGACGGCGTCGACCACGCGCTCGAACGACTCGCCCAGCGCGCCAAGGCAGGCCACCACGGCCAGCAGGTTGGCCACGTTGAAGCGACCCAGCAGGCGGCTGCGGATGGCATGCGTGCCCCACGGCGTCTGCAGTTCGAAGGCCAGGCCCTGCGCCGAGGTGGCCACGGCGACAGCGCGGATGTCCGCAGCGGCATCGCCTTCCGCGCTCAGGCGCAGGGCCCGCACACCGGCCGGCAGACGAGCTGCAAGTGAATGGCCAAAGGCATCATCGACATTGATGGCGGCGGCCCGCAACGACGGCCAGGTGAACAGCTTCGCCTTGGCTTCGCCGTAGGCTTCCATGCTGCCGTGGTAATCGAGATGGTCGCGCGTGAGGTTGGTGAACGCGGCGACTTCAAACGCGACGGCGCCCACGCGGCCCTGTTCCAGCGCATGAGAGGACACCTCCATGGCCACGTGCGTCGCGCCCTGGTCGCGGAACGAGGCCAGCAGGCCCTGCACGTTGATGGCATCGGGCGTGGTGCGCTCGCCTTCACTGAGCTGGCCATGCAGGCCGGCGCCCAGCGTGCCGATGGTGGCGGCGCGATGGCCTAGATGCTCCAGTGCCTGCGCCAGCAGCTGCACGGTGGAGGTCTTGCCATTGGTGCCGGTCACGCCGATCACGTGCAGCGACTCGGAAGGCCGGTCGAAGAAGCGGGCGGCGATCTCACCGACCTTGCCGTGCAGGCCGTCCACCCACAGCACGGGCACGTCGAGGTCCGACACGTCCGCCGGCGGCGCTTCGGCCAGCACTACGCGTGCGCCACGCGCCACCGCGCCATGCGCAAATTTGATGCCGTGCTCCCGCGTGCCGCGCAAGGCGAAGAACGCATCGCCCGGACGCACCTGGCGCGAATCGAGCGTAAGCCCCGAAACGACGATATCGCCCACCCCCGGGGTGTCGGCGATGCCCTTGAGCAACTGGTCGAGGCGAGCGGTCATTGGGGAGCCTCATCGACCGGTGCGTCATCCACGGTTTCGACAGTCGGCGGCTTGTTTCCTGTCAGGCCGTTCTGTCCCTGCAAAGGCCCACCGACATACCAGCGCCCGATGTTGTCCGGCGGCACGTCCAACAGCCGCAGCGCGCCGTCCAGGACTTTGGAGAACACAGGACCGGAAACCAGCGCGCCGTAATAGCTGCCTTTTTTCGGGTTGTCGACGATCACCACCGCCGCCAAACGCGGGTTGGATGCAGGTACGACGCCGGCAAAGGCGGAACTGTAGTTGCTGTTGGAATAGCCGCCGACTGTCGCCTTGTGCGCCGTTCCAGACTTGCCGGCCACGCCGTAGTTGGCAATCCATGCGTACGGTGCGCCTGTACCGCCCGGCTGCGTCACCGCCACCATCATCTGCACCAACTCCTTGGCGATCTTGGGATCGATGATCTGCTTGGCCTCGTTGTCCGAGCCCATGACGAAGGTGGGCAGGTGCATCACGCCGTTGTCGGCGATGGTGGCGTAACCGTTCGCCAGTTGCAGTGGCGTCACGTTGAGGCCGTAGCCATAGGCCAGGATGGCCTTCTCCAGCATGCCCCAGCTCTTGCCTGGCTTGAGGTAACCGGAGGCCTCGCCCGGGAAGCCGCTATTGGTACTGTTGCCGAAACCGAAGGCTCGATAGGTGTCGTACATCAGGCCGGTATCCAGCGTCATGGACACCTTGGCGGCGCCGATGTTGCTGGACTTGGCAATGATGCCGGTGGGCGACAGCATGCCATTCGAGTGCGTATCGCGGATGTCTTTGCGGATATAGAAAAAGTGACCGTTGCCGGTATCGACCAGCGGCCCCGTCGGCGTGTACTTGCCGCTGGACAACGCTGCAGCCATCAAGAACGGCTTGATGGTGGAACCCGGTTCCACCACGTCGGTCATCGCGCGGTTACGGCGGCTGGACGGATTGCTGCCGCGCAAGGCATTGGGATTGTAGGTCGGCCAGTTCACCATGGCGAGGATTTCGCCATTGCGCACATCGATGATCACCATCGAACCGGAGTCGGCATCCGACTGCTCAATGGTGTTCTTCAGCTCGTTGTAGGCCAGGAACTGGATCCGCCGGTCGATACTGAGCGTGATGTCGCGGCCCGGTTGCGGCGCGCGCACCAGATCCAAGTCTTCCACCACGTGGCCCATGCGGTCGCGGATCACCCGCTTGGCGCCCGGCTTGCCAGCCAGCCAGTCGTCGAAGGCCAGCTCCAGGCCTTCCTGGCCGTGGTCGTCGATATTGGTGAAACCCAGCACGTGGGCCATCACCGGGCCGGACGGATAGAAGCGGCGAAATTCGCGCTGGCCGTTGACGCCGGGCACCGCAAGGTCGAGCACCACCTGGGCCGCGTCCGGCGACATCTGGCGGCGTAAGTAGACGAACTCGCGCTCCGAACGCTGCGCCAGGTACTGCTTGAGCGCATCCGCGTCCATACCGATGGCCTTGGCCAGCGCGGGCAGCCTGTCTTCGTTATCCAGCACCTCGGCCGGGTTGGCCCAGATCGAGACTACGGGCGTGGATACCGCCAGCGGCTCGCCATTGCGATCGAAGATGGTGCCGCGGGATACCGCGATCGGCACTTCGCGCAGGATGCGAGCGTCGGCTTGGTTCTGATAGAAGCCCTTGCGCACGACTTGCATGTCGAATGCACGCGCCACCAGGCCCAGCGACGCCAACGTCAGCACGCCGGCCACCACCATCACGCGGCGGCGGATGCTGGGGGCCGCCTGGCGGCGACGGGTGGGCGAAGAGGTCGTGCGCAGGCGCGGCTTCATCGACGCACCAGCTGGATGTCTTGCGGCTTGGGATTGACCATGCCCAGTTGCTGGCGTGCTTCGTTGTCCACGCGACGCGGCTCGGCCCAGGTGGCCTGTTCCAATTCCAGCTTGCCGTACTCGATGTTGAGGTCGTCGCGCAGGTTCTGCAGGCGGGTCAGCTCGACGAACAACACGCGGCTCTCATGGCGCGTCCACACCACGGCAATGGCGCTGGATAGCGTCGCCGCGAGCAGGATGAGCATGAAGATGCCGCCGATGGCCTTCATCCGAGCTTCTCCGCCACGCGCAGCACCGCGGAACGGGCGCGCGGATTGACGGCCAGCTCGGCGTCCGAGGGAAACCGGGCCTTGCCCACCGCGACCAAACGCGCCGGCGCGGCCTCGACCGGCGGACCACGACGGCTGCCCTGCACGCGACCGGAGTGGTCGCGGATGAACAATTTCACCGCGCGGTCTTCCAGCGAGTGGAAGCTGATGACCGACAGGCGCCCGCCCACCTTGAGCAGCGACAAGGCGGCATCGAGACCCTGCTGCAGGGCATCGAGCTCGCCATTCACGCGGATGCGCAACGCCTGGAAACTGCGCGTGGCCGGATGCTTGCCCGGCTCGCGACGCCCCACCACGCGCTCGATCAGCGCGGCCAGCTGGCCGGTACGGGTGATCGGGGTTTCGGCACGGTCCTCCACGATGGCGCGGGCGATCTTGCGGCTGAAGCGCTCCTCGCCGTAGATCCACAGCACATCGGCGATCTCGCGCTCGCTGGCATGGGCCAGGAAATCGGCGGCGCTCTCGCCCTGGGTGGTGTCCATGCGCATGTCCAGCGGCGCATCGGCCATGAAACTGAAGCCGCGCGCGGCTTCGTCCAACTGCGGCGAGGACACGCCCAGGTCCAGCAGGATGCCATCCAGGCCACCGGCGGTTTCGTTCCACTCGGCCATGCTGGAGAAATTGGCGTGACGGATCGACACGCGTGGATCGCTGGCAAATTCGGCCTGCGCCGTCGCAATGGCTTGCGGGTCGCGGTCCATCAGCAGCAGGCGGCCATCGGGACCCAGGCGCGACAGCACGGCGCGGGCGTGACCGCCGCGTCCAAAGGTGCCATCGAGATAACGCCCGCCTGCCTGCACGGCGAGTCCCTCCACTGCTTCACCCAGCATCACCGGGATGTGCCGCAACTGCTCGGCCATGCCGCACTCCCGCTCCCGTCCCGTTAACTCCGCCGCGCCGCCACCGTTGCCGGTTACAGGCGCAGCTCCGCCATCTCGTTGGTGATCTCGTCTTCGCCGATGGTCTGGCGGATCTTGGCCAGGTGGGCCTGCTCGCTCCAAAGCTCGAACTTGTTGCCCATGCCCAGCAAAACCGCCTTCTTCTCGATACCCGTGGTGGCGCGCTGGCTGGCCGGCAGCAGGATGCGCGCGGCACTGTCCGGCTCGACCTCGGCCGCGGCGCCCACCAGCTTCATCTGCATGTCGCGATGCGCCGCCTTGACCTTGGGAAGTGCGTTGACCTGGTCGCGCACCTGTTCCCACTCCGCATGCGGGAACAGCCACAGGCAGCCCGACTCGAAGGGGTTGTAGGTGATCACCAGACGATTGGCGCAGGCCTCCGCCACCAGCTCCCGATACGCGGTCGGGATGGCCAGCCTGCCTTTGTCGTCAACGGTGATGGCGGTTTCGCCCTGGAACACGGCCGATGGACTCCACGAATTCCCACGATTTCACACAGGAACCCACGATAGTCTCGCCCCCTGAGACTGTCAAGGGAATTTTGCTTGTGAATCAATGAGAAAGGCGGTGATCTGGCCGTATTTCCAGCCCTTTGTGAGGAAACACCTCAAGGTGTTTGAATGGCTGGGATTTTTTAAAAACGCCAGCGCACTTTTGAAGCACCTCAAGGACCTGAAGGCCGGCCCTGGATGAACCACCCGTTCACACCCGCCACAGCACGCTCGTCATCGTCATATCGGGGTCGATATGACGATGACGGCGGCAGTGATAGAGGCGGAGTCGGCCTGTAAGCCGGGTTCTGTACGCCTTGCGGCGCGACAGTCATTCCTCTCGGCCTGGCGTCACCGCCAGGCTCCAGCAACCTACCCGGGAACAACGCGGGCCGCGTTATCGTTCCCCTATTCGGTCTTGCTCCAGGTGGGGTTTACCGTGCCATGCGGCGTTAGCCCCGCACGCGGTGCGCTCTTACCGCACCCTTTCACCCTTACCACGCGCATCCGAGGATGCCGTTCGGCGGTCTGCTCTCTGTTGCACTGGCCGTCAGCTCGCGCTGCCCAGGCGTTACCTGGCACCTTGCCCTATGGAGCCCGGACTTTCCTCGATGCGCTTGCGCGCGACGCGACTGTCCGGCCGACTCCGCGGGGCATTGTAGTGGAATGCGTGGCTCAAAACGCCTGAGAAATGGACGCGACGCCATTTCCGCCACAGGAGCACACCCTAGTGCACGGCCGCGGAGCCCTGCCGCTACCGCTCCGCAGGCTTGTCGCGCGCAGGGTGCGCTCCTACAAAATAGGCGCCTGCACCACTAGCCTTCATAAAGAAGCTTGCGCGGCGCACCCGTGATCGCCGCCGCCAGCTTGGCCGCCTTGGCTGGCGGCAACTCCTCGCGCAACAGGGCGAACACGCGACGACCTTCCGCTTCGCGCGCATCGGTTTCCTCGCCACGCCCCGCCACGAGAATCACGCATTCGCCGCGCTGCTGGTCCGGATCGTTCGCCACCCGTGTCGCCAACTCGCCCAGCGGCTCGCTCAGCACGGTCTCGAACAGCTTGGTCAGCTCGCGCGCCAGTACGCCCTCGCGCGCGGCGCCAAAGACATCGCGCATGTCGGCCAGACTTTCGGCCACGCGATGCGACGACTCGTAGAAGATCAGCGTGCGCGCATCGCCCGCAAGTTCCTGCAAGCGGGCGCGGCGGGCGGCGGCCTTGGGCGGCAGGAAGCCCTCGAACACGAAACGATCGCTGGGCAAGCCCGCCACGGAAAGCGCCGCAATGGCCGCGCAGGCGCCGGGCACGGGCACGCAACGGATGCCGGCGGCACGCGCGGCGCGCACCAGGCGAAAGCCAGGGTCGCTGATCAACGGCGTGCCCGCATCGGAGATCAGCGCCACCGACTCGCCGCCTTGCAGGCGCCGCACGATCGCATCGACCACCTCGCGCTCGTTGTGCTCATGCAGGGCCACCAGCGGCGTGCCGATGTTGTAGTGCATCAGCAGCGGGCGGCTGTGGCGGGTGTCCTCCGCCGCGATGACCGCGACCGAGCGCAGCGTTTCGATGGCGCGCATGGAAAAGTCGTCGCGATGACCAATCGGCGTGGCGACGACCCATAGCAGGCCGGACTGAATCTGTGACATCTTGCGGGTTTCCTCCGCCGCGAGGCGGCAATCCAATGGGCTATCATCGCCCATCCGCCGACCATGTCGTCAAAAGCTCGAAGGGATTTGGCCATGCGCTTGACCCGCGCCGCAGGCGTTGCCCTGCTGATTTCACTGGCACTGAGCGGCTGCGTGCCGCCATCGACACAGCGCTCCCCCGCCGAAATCGCGGCAAGCCAGCAGGCCGATGCGCTGGTGCAGCAAGGCAAGTTCGACGACGCCGCGCAAGCCTATCTCGCCCTGGCGCAGACCTCCGGCAACCGCGATCACTATCAGCTGCTTGCCGCCGAAGCGTATCGCCAGGAGGGCCAGCTCGATCGCGCCGCGCCGTTCCTGGGCGACATCCGGCGCCAGCGCCTCAGCGGCGACGAACAACCGCGCCTGGACCTGCTGCAGGCCGAGCTGGCCCTGAAGCAACATGACGCCGCGCACGCCCTGCAGCTCACCACGCAACCCAATACCAGCGTGCCGCCTGCCTTGCAGCTGCGCCTGCTCGAACTGCGCTCGCAGGCCATGCAGCAAACCGGCGACCTGTGGGGCGCCGCACGCTCGCGCGTGGAAATGGACAGCCAGCTCAACGGCCTGGACCAGACGCAGAATCGCAAGGAGATCGTCGCGCTGCTCGCCAAGCTGGGCGTCGACCCGCTGAAGCAGCGCGCGGCGGCCATGCAGCCGGGCGATCGCATGCTGCCCTGGGTGAACGAGGCGCTGACCCAGCTCGGCGTGGCCGTGGCCCATACGGTCCCTGCGCTGGAACAGGAAGTCGGCACCATGATCCCCGGCGAAGGCGCCAACGTGCGCGAGGGCTACAAGATGCCCGCGCACGTGGCCTTGCTGCTGCCCGCCACCGGCAATCTCGCCGCCGCCAGCACCGCCATCAGCGAAGGCTTCTTTGCCGCCTACGCCGACGCTACCCGCAACCATGCGCCGCGTCCGCAGATACGCACCTATGACAGTGGCGGCACCCCGGCCGGTGCCATCAAGGCGTACCAGCAGGCCGTCACCGACGGTGCCCAACTGGTCATCGGGCCGCTGACGCGCGGCGAAGTCTCCGCCCTGTTCGGCCTGCCCCAGTTGCCGGTGGCGCTGCTTGCGCTCAACCATCCCGACGACAAGAGCCTGCCCGCCAACGGCGTCAGCGAGTTCGGCCTGCTGCCCGAGACCGAAGGTGCGCAAGCCGCCGACCATATGACGGAAGGCGGCATCACCACGGCCTACGTGATCGCCAGCAGCGATGACTTCGCCCAGCGCGCCGCCAAGGCCTTCAAGGCCGAGCTGGAAGCGCGCGGCGGCAAGGTGGCCGGCATGGCCAACCTCGCCGGCAGCGGCGTCAACTACGCCTCGACCATCAGCGGACTGGGCATGCCCACCGACAGCGGCGACGCCGGCAGCAACAACAGCGGCGTATTCATCAGCATGCGTCCGCAACAGGCGCGACTGCTGCTGCCGCAGCTGAAGCTCGCCCGCGTCAACCTGCCGGTGTTCGGCACCTCGCATATCTATGCCGGCGTGGATGACGCAGGCGCCAACCGCGACCTGGAAGGCGTCGAGTTCTGCGATGCGCCGTGGCTGTTCGACGTGCAGCCGGGCCTGCCCAACCATGCCGATATCGCGGCGCAGCTGCCGTCGGCCCGTGGCACCTCCGCGCGCCTGTTCGCCTTCGGCATGGACGCCTGGAACCTCGCCCCCTACGTCGACTGGCTGCGCGCCCACCCCGGCAGCTACCTGCCCGGCGCCAGCGGCCAGCTCACCGCCGACCAGTTCGGCCGCGTGCGCCGCGTGCTGGTGTGGGCCAAGTTCCAGGACGGCCTCGCCCGCCCGCTCAACGGCAGCCTGCAGATGGATAGCGCCCCGGCGCTGGCACCGCCCACCGACGGCGACCAGCCCGCCCCGAGCACCCCGCCCGCAGGCCAGACCGACAGCCAACCCACGGGCCACTGATGCGCGCCGCCGGCGCGATCTTCGAGGAGCGCGCCTGCACCGAGCTGCGGCGCGCCGGCCTGAAGTTGCTGGCTCGCAACTACACCACGCGCTACGGCGAGCTGGACCTGGTCATGCTCGATCGCGATACGGTGGTATTCGTCGAAGTCCGCCATCGCCTGTCCAGCAGTCGCGGCGATGCGGCTGCCTCGATCACCGCCGCGAAGCAAGCCAAACTCATTCGGACGGCCGAACTCTGGCTCGCCGAGCATCCGTCCTACGCAAGCCGGGCGTGTCGTTTCGATGTAGTGAGTTATGACGGCCCGGCGGACGTCGCCACCATGACCTGGTGGCGCAACGCCTTCGACGTCGGCTAGCCGCGCTTCGTCCGCGCCCAACGGCAGGCGTCGACGCTTTGCACATGCATCGCCGGGCACACTGCAAGGCAGTGATATTCGGCAACCACGCAAGCCATGGGAGACACCATGCTTAGGGCCTTGATCAAGGCAGGCAAATGGACGGCCTTCGTGGTCCTGGTGTTCCTGCTCTCCCTGCTGGCGATACGTGCCTGGGACTCGCAACGCGGCGATCCGCTGGCGCCCTGGCAGACCTTTGTGCCTCACGAGCTTACCGCCGCGCAGATGGATGCCGGCGACTGGGCTGGTTATCTCGCGGCCGAGCAACGTGCGTTCGACGAGGTACGCGCACAGGTCAGTGACAAGCTGGATGCGTCACAGCGCGTGGCCACCAATCGCTACTTCGAAGGCGCCACCATGTACCCCGGGCATTTTGCCCATGACTGGAACCGCTCGTACGTGCTCGAACCGGCGGGGCCGCCGGTGGGCGCGGTGGTGTTGCTGCATGGCCTTACCGACTCGCCTTACAGCCTGCGCGATATCGCGGAGCTTTATCGCGACCGCGGTTTCGTGGCGATCGGCCTGCGCCTGCCCGGCCACGGAACGGTGCCCGCCGCGCTGACCGAGGTGACCTGGGCGGACTGGCTGGCCGCCACGCGCCTGGCCATGCGCGAAGCGCGCAGGCGCGTGGGGCCGCATGCGCCGATTCAGATGGTGGGCTATTCGAACGGTGGCGCGCTGGCCGTCAAGTACACGCTGGATGCGTGCGAGCACCCTGAACTGGCCAAGCCGACGCGGCTGGTCCTGTTGTCGCCGATGATCGGCGTAACGAGTTTTGCGCGTTTTGCCGGCCTGGCAGGCCTGCCCGCCGTGCTGCCGACGTTCGCCAAGGCCGCATGGCTGGACCTGCTTCCCGAGTACAACCCGTTCAAGTACAACTCGTTTCCGGTGAATGCCGCGCGGCAATCCTATCTGCTGACGGACGCGATACGAAGCCAGTTGCAACGCATGGATCGCGAACATCGGCTGGCCGGGCTGCCGCCCATCCTCACCTTCCAGTCAGTGGTGGACGATACGGTGAGCGCGCCGGCCGTGATTCGCACGCTCTACGCACGACTGCCGGAGAACGGCAGCGAGATCGTGCTGTTCGACGTGAACCGCAGCCATCGTTTCGATTCGCTGATGCGCACCAGCTCGCTGCAGGCGCTGCAGCACCTGCTGCCATCGGGCCCGCAGCGCTATCGCACCACGGTGATTGCCAATGCCGCGGACAACGACAGCCACACGGTGATACGCACGACCGATGCGGGCCAGACCCAGGCCACCGTGACGCCGCTGTCCATTCCCTACCCGTCCAACATCTTTTCGCTATCGCACATCGCCCTGCCGTTTCCACCCAACGATCCGCTGTATGGCACCGATCCCGACCTGTCCCAGAACTATGGCGTGCGCCTTGGCACACAGGCGCCGCGCGGCGAGCGCGGCGCACTCGTGCTCAACCTCGACGCGGTGCTGCGCATCACCGCCAACCCGTTCTATCCGTATGTGCGCGATCGCATCGAACAGGTCATTCCGGCCAGCACGCCGGTCCAAGCCGCCCACTGACCGCCCCGCACGACCACGCCCTTTCATCGCCGGCGGTGGGATACTGCAGCGATGGACCTTCCAGACACCCTGCTCGCGACGCTCAGCCAGCATTTCCCCGGTGCCGCACTGGCCACCGGCATGGCCGAGCGGCTCGCCTACGCCTACGACAACTCCCGCCGCAATGCCCTCCCCGACGCGGTGGTGTTTCCCACCGAACACGCGCAGGTAGAAGCCCTGGTGCTGGCCTGCCGCGAGCACCGGGTGCCGGTGATCGGACGCGGGCGCGGCACCAACACCACCGGCGCCACGGTGCCGGTGCAGGGCGGCGTGGTGGTGAGTTTCGAGCGCATGAACCGCATCGTGCGCATCGATCCGGACAACCGGCTGGCGATCGTGGAGCCGGGCGTACTCAATGGCGACCTGCAGCAGGCGCTCAAACCACACGGCTTCTTCTGGCCGCCGGATCCTTCCTCGTCGCCCTGGTGCAGCATCGGCGGCAATCTCGCGTGCAACTCGGCGGGACCGCGCACGGTGAAGTACGGCAGCCCGCGCGAGAACACCCTGGGCTTGCGCGCGGTGGCCGGCACCGGCGAGGGCTTTCGCTGCGGCACCTATACCAGCAAGGGCGCCACCGGTTACGACCTCACGCGCCTGCTGATCGGCTCGGAAGGCACGCTGGCGCTGATCACCGAGGCCACGCTCAAGCTCACGCCCAAGCCGTCGGGCCTGCGCACCATGCGCGCCACCTATCGCGATGTGGGCGCCGCGGCACGCGCGGTAGCGCGGATCATGGCGCAGCCGGTGACGCCGTGCGCGCTTGAGTTCATCGACGACGTGGCGCTGAAGCTGGCCCGCGATTACGGCGGCGATATCGTGCCGCTGGCCGGCGCCATGCTGATGGTGGAAGTGGACGGCGAGCCGGACACCCTCGCCGGCGCCATGGAAGCCGTGTCGCGCGCGGCGCGCGGCGATGGCCTCGAAACACTGCGCATCGCCGAAACGGCGGAAGAAACCCAGGCGCTGTGGTCCGCCCGCAAGGCCTTGTCGCCCGCGCAGCGCACCATCTCGCCAAACAAGATCAACGAAGACGTGGTGGTGCCAGTCAGCCGCCTGCCCGAGCTGGTCGACGGCATCAAGCGGCTGTCGAAGAAGCACGACGTGCTGATCGTGAGCTTTGGCCACGCCGGCAACGGCAATCTGCACGTGAACCTGCTGCCGCGCGACGACGCCGAGCGGGAACGCGCGCAAGCCTGCCTGGCGGAAGTGTTCGCGCTGGTGATCGCACTGGACGGCACGCTTTCGGGCGAACACGGCATCGGGCTGGTGAAGCGCGAGTTCATGCCGCTGGCGCTGCAGCCGACGACACTGCACCTGATGCGTAGCGTGAAAGCGGCATTTGATCCGGAGGGGGTTCTCAATCCGGGCAAACTACTCCCTCCTAGCTAATCCGTACCCGGGCCTGTTGCGGGAGCGCCGATTCGGCTATATCTGCGGCTTCGGCAACCCACGCTGCGGGCGCCGGCATCTTCCGGGGGAAACATGGCTTCGATCGCACGTTGGGTCATCGGGCTCGCATGTCTTGGCATGGCCGCATGCAGCCAGCAGGCAATGCTGGACAAGCTCACACCGCATCAAGAATCCGAATACGCCCAGCAAGTGCTCGGCGACTTGCGCGCCCATCATCTTGACCAGGTCAAGGCAAACCTGGATGGCTCACTGCAACAGCTGCCCGACATCGATGCCAAACTTGAACAGACCGCCAGCTATTTCCCATCTGGCGAGCCGGAGTCAGTGAAGATCGTCGGCTCCTTGGTCCAGGTCCGGGCTGGCAGCGACAACCCGGACGGCCGTCGCACGTTCGATCTCACCTACGAGTACGAGTTTGCCGATGGTTGGGCGCTCGCTAATGTACACATGTACAAGATCGGCGACGCGCTGCACATCGACGGAATTCATGTGCAGCGCATGAGCCAATCGCTGGAGCAGCAGAACACGTTCACCCTTGCGGGCAAGGACGCGGCCCATTGGATCATGGTGCTGCTTGCCGGAGCGATGGCGCTGTTCTGTCTCTATGCCTTCGTCCGCTGTCTATGCACACCGATCGCTCGGCGCAAATGGCTATGGGCCATTTTCACCTTGTTTGGCATCGGGACGCTGCGCTTCAACTGGAACACCGGCGCCTTCGATGTGCAGTTGCTCTCGGTGCAACTGTTCAGCGCCTCCGCCAGCAGCCAGAACTATGCGCCGTGGATCGTCGGCGTGTCGTTCCCACTGGGCGCGATCTGGTTCCTTTGGCGCCGCAAGAGCCTGATCGCTGCATCGCCCCTACCTGATACCGCCGATCCGAAACCGCTCGGTCAGATGGAGCATTGAGCATGCTCAGACAGCGCGACGGGCAAAGATCAGGTGCAGCCCGAACAACACGAAGACAGCGCCAGCGAAACCGTCGATCCAGCGCGCGAGCTTGAGATAGCCCCGCCGCATGGCCGGCAACGCAAACACGCCGGCCACCAGGGTGAACCACAGCAGGGTTTCGGCGATCACCATCGTCCACAGGCCCCAGCGCGTGCCGGCGTTTACGCCATCGCCAAGGAAGGCGGAGAACACGCTGCCGAAGTAGATCACCACCTTGGGGTTGGACAGGTTGGTCAGCAGGCCGGCGCGCAGGGTGGCCCAGTCGCTCTGCTGCAGCACCTGGCGCGGCTCGCCGGCGGCGACCGGCGCACGCAGCGCGCCGCGCAGCATCTTCACGCCCATCCAGGCCAGGTAAAGGCCGCCGGCCACGGCGATCAGCCGCTCCAGCCAGGCCAGCCTCTGCAACAGCAGTTGCAGGCCCGCCAGGGCCAGCGCCGACCACACCACCACGCCTAGGGTGATGCCCAGTACGCCGAACATGGCCTGGCGACGGGTTCGGCTCACGGCGGTCTGCGACACGAAAAAGAAGTCGGGCCCCGGGCTCAGCAGGGCGACCAGGTGCACCAGGGCGATGGTCAGGAACAGGCTCACTTCACTCTCCTCACAAACGGGGCCACGGGCTTTCGCGGCGGCGCGACTTGTCGCCAGCGCACCGGTTCCTCTAGGCTGCCGTATTTTGGCACGGCCTTGGGACGCCCTTGGCCCTCTGCAGGGGATCACCGGATCGCCGCGACAGGCCACGTCAGCATCAGGCCTGCCAGCAAGCGCGTGTTCCGGCCCCACCCGATTGCCACCGTTCCGACCAAACGACACGCTGATGAGCCTGCGACTGCGCCTGATTGCGATGAACTTCCTGCAATTCTTTGTATGGGGGTCGTGGCTGCTTACCATCGGGGCCTACTGGTTCCAGACCAAGCAGTGGTCGGGCGCCCAGTTCGGCGCCATTTTCTCGACCATGGGCATCGCCTCGCTGTTCATGCCCTCGATCGCGGGCGTGGTCGCCGACAAGTACATCAACGCCGAGAAGCTCTACGGCATCTTCCACCTCTGCGGCGCAGCCATCCTGTTCGCGGTGCCGATGGTGAAGTCGCCGGGGCTGATGTTCTGGGTGATGCTGATCAACATGATGTTCTACATGCCCACCATCTCGCTCTCCATCGCGGTGGCGTACAACGCGCTCAAGAGCGACGGCAAGGACATCATCAAGGATTACCCGCCGATTCGCGTGTGGGGCACGGTGGGCTTTATCGCCGCGCTGTGGACGGTGAGCCTGCTGCACCTGGAAACCTCGTCGGGCCAGTTCTACGTGGCCTCCGGCGCGGCGCTGCTGCTGGGCCTGTATGCGTTCACCCTGCCGGCCTGCCCGCCGCGCTTCCAGCGCAAGCCGAACCAGTCGCTGCTCGATACGCTGGGGCTCACCTCGTTCTCGCTGTTCCGCGACGCGCGCATGGCGGTGTTCTTCATCTTCGCCATGTTGCTGGGTGCGGCGCTGCAGCTGACCAACGCCTATGGCGACACCTTCCTGCACGACTTCGCCAGGATGGATGCGTACAAGGACCTGGAGGCGGTGCGCTACCCGGCCATCATCATGTCCATCTCGCAGATTTCGGAAACGCTGTTCATCCTGGCCATTCCGTTCTTCCTGCGCCGCTTCGGCATCAAGACGGTGATGCTGATCAGCATGTTCGCCTGGACGCTGCGCTTTGGCCTGTTTGCCTACGGCGACCCGGGCCCGGGCCTATGGATGATCGTGCTGTCGTGCATCGTCTACGGCATGGCCTTCGACTTCTTCAACATCTCCGGCTCGCTGTTCGTGGAAGGCCAGAGCGACCCGTCGATCCGCGCCAGCGCGCAGGGCCTGTTCATGCTGATGACCAATGGCATCGGCGCGGTGCTGGGCAGCTCGCTGAGCGGCCTGATCATCCAGGCGTTCTTCACCCGCGCCGACCAGAGCAAGGACTGGCACGGCATCTGGATCACCTTCGCGCTGTACTCGCTGGTGGTGGCCGTGCTGTTCATGCTGCTGTTCAAGCACAAGCACGATCGCGCCGGCATGGCGGGCGCGACGGCCAACGGCATCGCTCACTAAGACGGCTTAGCCGCCGTCGCCGGGCAGCAGATGCTCGACCACCAACCGGCTGCGGCTTTCGTCCAGCTCGCCCTGGTGGTCGAAGTGCAGCACCACCACCCAGTCGTAGACATCCTCCGGCCAGGATTTGCGATCGATGATGTGCCTGGACTTGCCGCCCAGGGCATCGATCAGCTTGTCGATATGGCCATGGTGCCAGGCGATCAGCACCACGCCGGCGGTGTTGCCCTGACGCAGCGCATTGGCCAGGGCATCGACCTGGTCATCCGCAAACGGCTGCTCGATCGGCACGCCCAACCGCTGCGACAGCGGCGTCAGGGTGAGTTGCGGACGCCAGCTTTCCGTGCTGTCCTTGGTGGCAATCAGGCGGTCCGGGGTGAGGCTTTCGGTGCCCAGCCGCCAGGGATCGAAATACGTGGCGTAGGCCTCGGCGCGCTGCTCGCCGCGAGGGCTCAGGCCGTTCCCCTGCGGCGGCTTTTCAGCGTGGCGCACGATCAGCACGGTGACATCGCGCAGCCCGTGATCGGGCTTGGCCACCTTGTCGGGATGGTGTGCCCAGGCCAATGCCGGCAAGCAGCCAAGAATCAGCAAAAACTTTCGGATAAACATGCAGATGCACCCCGTCTTGGCAAGCGCGGACACTAGCATGCGTCCACCTCGCGAAGGCAAGCGGGGGATGAATGGCGGCCGCCCCGCAGCCCCCCGGCTACAATGGCGCGATGAAGATCGGCCCCTACCGCATTGACCCGCCCGTGGTGCTCGCGCCCATGGCCGGCGTCACCGACAAACCATTTCGCCTGCTGTGCAAACGCATGGGCGCGGGCTTGGCCGTCTCCGAAATGACCACCGCCGACCCGCGCCTGTGGCAGACGCGCAAGTCGCTACGCCGCATGGACCATGCGGGCGAGCCCGAGCCCATCAGCGTGCAGATCGCCGGCTACGACCCGGCCATGCTGGCCGAAGCGGCGCGCTACAACGCGGACAACGGCGCGCAGATCATCGACATCAACATGGGTTGTCCGGCCAAGAAGGTGTGCAACGTCTGGTCCGGCTCAGCCCTGTTGCAGGACGAGCCGCTGGTGGCGCGTATCGTCAAGGCAGTCGTCGATGCGGTCGATGTGCCGGTGACGCTGAAGATCCGTACCGGCTGGGATCGCGAGCACAGGAACGCGCTGACCATCGCCCGGATCGCCGAGGATGCCGGCATTGCCGCCCTGGCCGTCCACGGCCGCACCCGCGCCGACAAGTACGAAGGCGAGGCCGAATACGAGACCATTGCCGCAGTGAAGGCCTCGGTGCGCCTGCCGGTGCTGGCCAATGGCGACATCCGCACGCCGCAGCAGGCCAAGCATGTGCTCGACGTCACCGGCGCCGATGCGGTGATGGTGGGCCGGGGGGCGCAAGGCCGACCCTGGATCTTCCGTGAGATCTCGCACTTCCTCGCCACCGGCGAAACGCTGCGCGAGCCTGCGCCGCATGAAGTCTGCGCCATCCTGGTCCATCATCTGGAACAGCTGTATGCGTTCTATGGTGAGCTGCAGGGCGTACGCATCGCGCGCAAGCACCTGGGCTGGTATGCGAAGGATCGCCCGGAGAATGCGGCATTCCGTAACGTGGTGAATCGCGCGGAGACTGCGACGGAGCAGTTGCAGCTGACGCGCGATTATTTCGCGGCGCTGGACGCCGAAACGCGACTGGCGGCCTGAGGCTCGCGCAGCACGCGTTGCCGCAAGCCACGCCTGATCGCAAACCCTTGCGCGCCGGTCTGTTGCATGATCGGCGTCCGCTGTCCGCCGCTTTCGCATCATGGCCCACCCTCGCTGGCTTCTGCCCGCCCGCTTGCTGTTGCTTGGCGCCACCTTCCTGCTGGGAGGCTGCGAAGCCACGCTGTTTGCGGGACTCAACGCCACCGACCCGCACAAGGGGGTGGTGCAGCGGCGCGATATCGTTTTCGACGCCGCGCATCGGCTCGCACTCGACGTCTATGCCCCTGACCACGCGGAGCACGCGCCCGTGGTGGTGTTCTTCTATGGCGGCAGCTGGGTGCATGGCGAGCGCGCGTGGTATCGCTTCGTCGGCACGACGCTGGCGACGCACGGCGTGGTGGTGGTGATTCCCGACTACCGCAAGGTGCCGCAGGTGAGGCTGGATGGCTTTATGCAGGATGCGGCCAATGCCGTGGCCTGGGCCCATGGGCATGCGGCCCAATTCGGTGGCGCGCCCGACGATGTGTTTGTGATGGGCCACTCCGCGGGCGGGCAGATTGCCGCGCTGCTCGCCACCGATCCGCAATGGCTGGGTGCGCATGGCATGCGTCCTGGCGACCTGGCCGGTTTTATCGGCCTGGCCGGTTGCTACGCCTTCGTACCCGTGACCGCGAAAGACCAGGACATGCTCGATGCGTTCGGCGCCACGCCCGCCGAGCAACGCCGCGCCGAACCGATATCGCACCTGCGCGGTGCCGAACCGCCGATGTTGCTGTTGCAGGGCACGGCCGACCACGAGGTGGATCCGGCCAATGCGATTTCCCTGGACCGGGCCATGCAGGCCCGGCATGGCGACGTGACGCTGAAGCTGTATCCCGGGCTGGGCCACGAGGCGCCGTTGTTCGCGCTATCGCGCCCCATGCACGGCGATGCGCCGACGCTGGACGACGTGATGTCGTTTATCCAGGCCCATCCGTGGGCACGGCCCGTCGGTGACCGTCACGCCGCCATCGGCAGCGACCTTCCCTCGACACCGGCTGGTGTACCGTAGCCTGGTCAGCCCATCGGGCCGAACACGCGGCCGTTACCGTGAACAGCATTGTCACTGGCGAGTTTCCGTACATCCACGGCTTCTCCTCCGAGGAGCAGTCGCGGTTGGTGCGCCAGGCGCGCATGTTCGAGACCAAGCTGTTCAGCAGCGTCGACTACAGCGAGGCCACACGCCTGCTGGAGATAGGTAGCGGCGTGGGCGCTCAGACGGAGATTCTGCTGCGGCGCTTTCCCAACCTGCATGTCACCGGGGTGGACCGCTCCGCGGCGCAGTTGGCGGCCGCCGAGCGCAACCTCGCCGAAACCGCCTGGTGCAGCGCCCGCTACACCCTGCAACTGGCCGACGCCACCGACCTACCCTTTGCCGATCGCAGCTTCGATGCCGCCTACCTGTGCTGGGTGCTCGAACACATGCCCAGCCCCGCCCGCGTGCTGAGCGAACTGCGCCGCGTGCTGAGCCCGGGTTCGGTGATCTACGTCACCGAGGTGCTCAATACCTCGTTCTTCCTCGACCCCTATTCGCCCAACCTGCTGCGCTACTGGATGGCCTTCAACGACCACCAGTACGACAGCGGCGGCGACCCGTTCATCGGCGCCAAGCTGGGCAACCTGCTGCTGGCCGGCGGCTATCGCGACGTGCAGACCGAGGTGAAAAGTTTTCACCTGGACAACCGCCAGCCCGGCAAGCGCAAGCAGATGATCGAGTTCTGGGAGGAACTGCTGCTTTCGGCGGCCGACCAGCTGGTGGCCACCGGCCAGGTCGACATGCCCACGGTGGAGGGCATGCGACGGGAGATGCAGGCCGTGCGCAACGATCCGAACGCGGTGTTCTTCTTCGCCTTCGTGCAGGCGCGAGCGACGGTTTATTGAGCACCGCATCGACGTGGTGACGCTGGAGTCCACCACGCCGCCGTGAAGCACCCGTCAACCCGACAGCTTGGATGAGTTCAATTCTTCGGTGTAGCGCTGCGAGCGCACGCCCTTGCTGTCGTAGTACTCCTCCACCGCCTTCACAAAACGCTTCTCGGAGGGGACGTACCAAAAGGCCTTGTACAACTTGCCGCTGACCGTCCGTGGAGTGGTGATCTGGCTTTGCGACACGGTCGCCATGGCGCCGGATGCAACCTGCGCATGCGTATCCGTGGATACCGATGGTGCCACCAGGGCGGTCCATTCGCCCTGCGATTCGATCTTCAGCGCCTTGAACGTGCCGGCGGGAACCTGCACGTCCTCCCAGCCAACCACGACATATTCGCTGCGAAAGCTCTCACTCGTATGCTGCCGGTTGGGATTGGCTTCGGTGTATTCCACGCGCCACTTCTTGCCCTGGCTAAGCGGAAACACCAAGGGACGATTGACAACCTGCTGCTTGCCATTGACGTCGCGCGAGCGGCTCCAGTCCAGCCCCACCAGACGTTCGACGGGCGGCTGCGTCGAACCCTCCTGCTTGGCGGCGATCAGCAACCCGTCGCTGCCGACGCGTTCAACCGTGATCGTCTCATCCTTGCGCACCCAGCCCTGGGTCCCTGTTTCGGTGGTGTTGGTATAGACCCAGCTGTCTCCAACACTGAATGTCGGAGCATCCACCGACTGAGCATACGCCGAGCCATAACCGCCAAGCGCCAAGACCGAAGCCGCGAATAACCGTCTGAACATCACACCCCTCCTTGTGAAGAACGCGCAGGCTAACCGATAGCCCCGACACGTTCATGCGGCACGAGCGCAGGAAAATACTCTGCGCCGAACATGGCATTACGGAGGTACCCAACGGGTAGACCCAGCCCAGTTATCCGGCTGACGGACTCACCACGAAGCCATACTCCGCGAGGACGGGCTTGAGTGCGGCAATCCACAGCGCATAACCGGCCGGCGTCATATGCAGGCCGTCCGGACGAAACAGCTCGGCGCGCGGACGCCCCTGCGCATCGAGCATGGCCGGGGCGATGTCGACGAAGCGCACCTCTTTCTGCGTGGCCGCCCAGGCGCGGATCTTGTCATTGGCCGCCTTCATCGTCGGCCACAGCGCGAGGCGCGCGAGGCTGGGCTTGATCGAGATGTAGACCACCGGCACGCCGGGCACGCCTTCGCGTGCGCGGGCAACGAAGGCCTGGAACGAGGCAAGCACCTGGTCCGGGCTGGCGCCGTCATTGATGTCGTTGTCGCCCGCGTACAACACGATCAGCCTGGGCTGGTAAGGCCACACGATGCGGTCGGCGTAATAGGTGGAATCGGGAATGGCCGAACCGCCAAAGCCACGATTGATCACGGGGATGCCGGGGAAATCCGCGGCCAGCGAATGCCAGAACTGGATCGACGAGCTGCCGATGAACAACACGCCATGCGGAGCCACCGGATGCGCGCGGTCGGCGACCTGGAACGCCTCGATGTCGGGCGTCCAGTGCGACGGCGGCGCACTGTCGGCATGTACCAGGGCCGAGGCCAGGAATGAAACCAGGAACAACGCCAGCCAGGTCAGTCGCTTCATTCGTTGGCTCCTACGATCGGTGGGTGGGTCTTTCGATTATGGCGACCACGGCAGGTATCGCCAAACCGGTGGATGCCAGTCCCCGACGACCCGCCACTCGTCCCGTGGGGCCGGCGATTCGTCACTCCACCGTTGCCTGGGTCGCCGACCGGCGCACAGTGTCGGCATCCCTACTCCCTGGAACCTGCCATGCATCGTCGCGATCTTCTGAAGGCCGCCCTCGCCCTGCCGCTGCTGCCCTGGGCGCTGTCGCCGGACATGGCATCGGCCAGCCGTGCGCTCCCTGCGAGCGGATTGCGTTCCCGGGTGCGACCGGGTGATCCGGGCTGGCCCACCTCGACCCAGTGGGACCAGTTGAAGGACGCCGTGGGCGGTCGGCTGCAAGCGCTGCGTTCCCCCTTCGACCACTGCAGCGCCCAGAACGCCGCATGCCAGGAGGCGCTGGCCCAGATCAAGAACCCTTATTACCTGGGCGACCAGCCGGCGCTCACCCAGACCAGCGGCTGGGTCGATGCCTGGATGTCGCGGCCCAGCGCCTACGCCGTGGCTGCCGAGACTACCCAGGACGTGGTGGCCGCCGTGCAGTTCGCCCGCCAGCACCGGCTGAGGCTGGTGGTGAAGGGCGGCGGCCACAGCTATCAGGGCACGTCGGCTGCGCCGGACTCCTTGCTGGTCTGGACTCGCCATATGAACGCAGTGACCCTGCACGACGCCTTCGTTCCACAGGGCTGCGAAGGCCGGCTGGCCCCGTTGCCGGCCGTCTCGGTGCAGGCCGGCGCGATGTGGATCGACGCATACAATGCAGTCACCACCCGCGGCGGACGCTATGTGCAGGGCGGCGGCTGCAACACCGTGGGCGTGGCCGGCCTGGTGCAGAGCGGCGGCTTCGGCAGCTTCTCCAAGCAATTCGGCACCGCCTCGGGCGGCTTGCTCGAGGCCGAAGTGGTGACGGCGGACGGCAAGGTCCGCGTGGTCAATCCGCGCCAGGATCCGGAGCTGTTCTGGGGCATCAAGGGCGGTGGCGGCGGCAGCCTGGGCGTGGTGACCCGACTCACCCTGCGCACGCACGATCTACCGGATACCTTCGGCGCGGTGTTCGGCGCCATCAAGGCCGATTCGGATCAGGCCTACCGTGCCCTGATCGCCTACATCATGCGCTTCTACCGCGACGCCCTGTGCAATCCGCACTGGGGTGAGCAGATCACCTTCCGCCGCGACCATATCGTGCGGCTATCGATGGTGTTCCAGGGCCTGAGCAAGCAGGAAGCCGAACAGGTGTGGGCACCGTTCCTGGCCGCCGTGCGCGCCCGCCCGGACTGGCATATCCACGACGACGTCCAGACCATCGCATTGCCCGCCCGCCACTTCTGGGATGCCGACTTCTTCCGCGAGCACGCTCCAGACTTCATCGTGCCCGACCGCCGGCCCGGCGCGCCGCGCGACCACGTGTTGTGGGCCGGCGACCAGGGTCAGGTGGGACAGTTCATCTACGGCTACCGCTCGGCCTGGCTGCCACAATCGCTGCTCGATACGCGGCAACTGGAAGCCCTCGGCGACGCCATGTTTGGCGCGACGCGCCACTGGGGTTTCTCGCTGCACTTCAACAAGGGCCTGGCCGGCGCACCGCCCGAGGCGGTGGCGCGCTCGCGCGATACGGCGATCAACCCCGACGCATGGGATGCCTTCGCCCTGGCGATCAGCGGCAGCGAAGGCGACCCGGCCTTCCCCGGCATGCCCGGCGCCGAACCCGACCTGGCCAAGGGCCGCACCGAGGCGGCGGCCATCGACCGTTGCATGGACAGCCTGCTCAAGGTTGCGCCCCGCGCCGGCTCCTATGTCTCGGAAAGCAACTACTTCGAGCGCGACTGGCAAACCTCGTTCTGGGGCAGCAACTACCCCCGGCTGGCCGCGGCCAAGCGCAAGTACGACCCCGAAGGCCTGTTCTTCGTGCGACACGGCGTAGGCAGCGAGGACTGGAGCGACGACGGCTTCACCCACACGCCGACGATCTAAGCGCCGCTTGACTAGATCCCGTGCACCAGAGCGCCCTGCGACCGGGCTGCGTTATGCTGCGCCCGCGCCAGCGGCCTGCGGGCGGCTTTGGCGCGTTCGTGCGAGCCCATCCCGAAGGGCCGCAAAGCCGTCCAAATGGCTGAATCGGCATGAAATCGTCATGTCCGGCCCGCATGCTGAGGCTGCAAAACGGGGACACCCCGTGTATCATGCGCCACCCCTTTCATCTTTCTATCCGTAAGGAAGGATATAACCCGCGATGAGCAACTTCCTCTTCACTTCCGAGTCGGTTTCCGAAGGCCACCCGGACAAAGTCGCCGACCAGATCTCCGATGCCGTCCTCGATGCGATCATCGCGCAGGATCCGCGTGCGCGCGTGGCTTGCGAAACCATGGTGAAGACGGGCGTGGCGATCGTCGCCGGCGAAATCACCACCAGCGCCTGGATCGACCTGGAAGCGCTGACCCGCAAGGTCATCGTCGACATCGGCTACGACTCCTCCGAGGTCGGCTTCGACGGCGAGACCTGCGGCGTGCTGAACCTGATCGGCAAGCAGTCGCCGGACATCAACCAGGGCGTGGACCGCAAGAAGCCGGAAGAACAGGGCGCTGGCGACCAGGGCCTGATGTTCGGCTACGCCACCAACGAGACCAAGGACTTCATGCCGGCCGCCATCTACTACTCGCACCGTCTGGTGGAGCAGCAGGCCAAGGTCCGCAAGAAGAAGAACTCGCCGCTGCCGTGGCTGCGCCCAGACGCCAAGAGCCAGGTCACCCTGCGCTATGAGAACGGCGTGGCTACCGCCATCGACGCCGTGGTGCTGTCGACCCAGCACGATCCGAGCGTGAAGCAGAAGGACCTGATCGAGGCCGTACGCGAGCACATCCTCAAGCCCGTGCTGCCGGCCAAGCTGCTGCACAAGGGCACCAAGTTCCACATCAACCCGACCGGCAAGTTCGTCATCGGCGGCCCGGTGGGCGACTGCGGCCTGACCGGCCGCAAGATCATCGTCGACACCTACGGCGGCTGGGCCCGTCATGGCGGTGGCGCGTTCTCGGGCAAGGATCCGTCCAAGGTCGACCGTTCGGCCGCCTATGCCGCCCGCTACGTGGCCAAGAACATCGTGGCCGCCGGCATCGCCGATCGCTGCGAAGTGCAGGTGAGCTACGCCATCGGCGTGGCCGAGCCGACCTCCATCTCGGTCACCACCTTCGGCACCGGCAAGATCGCCGACGAGAAGATCGAGAAGCTGATCCGCAAGCACTTCGACCTGCGCCCGTACGGCATCATCAAGATGCTCGACCTGGTGCACCCGATGTACCAGCAGACCGCCAGCTACGGCCACTTCGGCCGCACCCCGTACGAAGTGAAGGCTGCCGACGGCAGCACCTACACCGCGTTCTCGTGGGAAAAGACCGATAAGGCCGAGGCGCTGCGCGCCGATGCCAAGCTGAAGTAAGCCACGCTTGCTTCACATGAAAACGGGCCGCTGATGCGGCCCGTTTTTTTTATGCCTTGCGAACCTTCCGGGCATGCCCTGGAAGGCGAAGGCGGGAAAGCATGGGGACCGCGAGAAGACGCCGCCGGCCTACTTGTCCGGCGACGCGCCTGCCGATGCCACCTTCTGGGTGCGTGGCGCGGCGGCGGGACAGGTCACGCCTTTCTTGCGCGTGCAGCTGCTACGGGCAAGCGCATCGGTCTTGGCGCGACGGTGATGGTGACGCGAGCCAGGCGTAGCGTCGGCAACCGCCGTGGCCTTGCCGGCCGAAGCCCCACTGGCGCGGCGCCCCTTGGCCACGGCAACCGCAGTGGCGGGCACGGCGGCGGCCTGGGCGACCAGGGCGGCCGGCGTTTCGCGGTCGTCGAAACCGTCGTCCAGCAGGCGCGCCATCAGCCTGTCGCGGGACGCCGCGGTACGACCGCCCAGCACCACGCTGAAGAGGCGGCGACCGTCCTTGACGGCGGTGGAGGCGAGGTTGAAGCCCGAAGCGTTGGTGAAGCCGGTTTTCAGCCCATCCATGCCCGGGTACTTGTCCATCAGATTGTTATGCCCACGCACCAGCCGGCCGCGGAACATGAATTCCTCGGTGGAAAAATAATGCGCGTACTGTGGGAAATCCTTGTACAGCGCCATGGCCAACTTGCTCATGTCGCGCGCCGTGGTGGTATCGCTGGGATCAGGCAGGCCCGAGGCATTGGCAAAATGGGTATTGCTCATGCCCAGGCGCGCGGCCTCGGCATTCATCAACTCGACGAAGTGGCCCTCGCTGCCACCCAGACCTTCGGCCATCACGGTGGCGGCGTCGTTGGCCGACTTGGTGATCATGCCCAGCACGCAGTCTTCCACCGAGATGGTCTGGCCGTTGCGCAGGTCGAGCTTGGTGGGCGCCTTGGACGCCGCCCAGGAGGACACCGGCAGTTCCTGCTCCAGCTTCAGCGTGCCGCCCTGCAGCGCTTTGAAGGTGAGGTACAGCGTCATCATCTTGGCCAGCGAGGCCGGATGATTCGGCTCATCGGGATTGACCGCCGTAATGACCTGTCCGTTCGACTCGTTGACCACGATGGCCGCGTAGCCGGCATGGGCCACGCCCATGAAACCGCTGGCAACGCACAGCAGCAGGGCAAGCAGGCTTTGACGCCAGGTCACTCCCCTGGCCGGCGTTATGGACTGAATGGCCACCCCGTTTCCTCGCTTCCGGCACATCGCCTAACCCGACGTTGCACAACCTGAACTGCAACGCCCTCGCTACGGGCATCGACAATACTTGAATTAACCAGCATAAGTCCATGTTTCCATGGACGATAAAATAGGAACGGCGCCCAGGGCGCCGTCCGAACTTAGAGTTCACCGTGAAGGTTTTGTCTACGCTTCAAGCGAGTTTGCCTTCAAATGGCGTGCGGCGAAAGGCTTTTGTGCTGTCGGTCAAGGCATTTTCCCTTGGCGAGCCAGATGGTTCGCCCAGCCCCAGGGAATGACCGCCCCGGCGCGCCAGCCCCGCAACGAACCGATGAGTCGCCCCGATACGAGTGACCAGGCGGCGACCGCGCTGGACGCATCACCTAGAATAGCCAGATGTCACTTATCCAGCTGCAACGCGTCGACTTCAGCATCGGCGGCCCCCTCCTGCTCGAACACGTCGACCTCTCCATCGAGGCGAACGAGCGCGTCTGTATTGTCGGTCGCAATGGCGAAGGCAAATCCACCCTGATGAAACTCATCGCCGGCGAACTCAAGCCGGACGACGGCGAAATACGCGTGCAAGGCGGCGTGGTGATCGCGCGCATGGCGCAGGAGGTACCGCAGGACACCGCCGGCAGCGTGTTCGACGTGGTCGCCGAGGGCCTGGGTGATCTCGGCCATCTGCTGGCCCGCTATCACCACCTGCTCGCCGAAGGCGACATGGACGCGGCGGGCGATGTGCAGACGCTGATCGACGCCGGCAACGGCTGGGATCTCGACCGTCGCGTCAGCGACGTGCTGACCCGGCTGGAACTGCCCGCCGAAACCGACTTCGCCGCCCTGTCCGGCGGCATGAAGCGTCGCGTGCTGCTTGCCCAGGCGCTGGTGCGCAAGCCCGACGTGCTGCTGCTGGACGAACCCACCAACCATCTCGACGTCGAGGCCATCGACTGGCTGGAAGGTTTTCTGCGCCAGTTCGACGGCAGCATCATCTTCATCACCCATGACCGCAGCTTTCTCCGTGCGTTGGCCACGCGCATCGTCGAGATCGATCGCGGCCAGCTCACCGACTGGCCAGGCGATTACGACAACTACCTGCGCCGCCGTGAGGAACGCCTGCACGCCGAGGCGCAGGCCAACGCGCTGTTCGACAAGAAGCTGGCGCAGGAAGAAGTGTGGATCCGCCAGGGCATCAAGGCGCGGCGCACCCGCAACGAAGGCCGCGTACGCGCCCTGAAGGCCTTGCGTGTGGAGCGCGCGCAGCGCCGCGAGCTGTCGGGCAACGTGAAGATGACCGCAGCCAACGCACAGTCGTCCGGCAAGAAGGTGATCGACCTGGAACACGTGCACCAGGCCTACGACGGCCGCGTGCTGATCGAAAACCTCAGCACCACCATCATGCGCGGCGACCGCGTAGGCATCATCGGCCCCAACGGCGCCGGCAAGAGCACGCTGCTGAAGATCATGCTGGGCGAACTGCAGCCGCAGCGCGGCCATGCCACGCTCGGCACCGGTATCCAGATCGCCTACTTCGACCAGCACCGCGTGCAGCTCAACGACAAGCTCAACGCGCTGGACAACGTCGCCGAAGGCCGCGAGTACATCGAGCTCAACGGCGGCCGCAAGCACATCATCGGCTACCTGCAGGATTTCCTGTTTTCGCCCGAACGCGCGCGCGCGCCGATCACCCGCCTCTCCGGCGGCGAGCGCAACCGCCTGCTGCTGGCCAAGCTGTTCGCGCAGCCGTCCAACCTGCTGGTGATGGACGAACCGACCAACGACCTGGACGTGGAAACGCTGGAGCTGCTGGAGGAACTGCTCACCGAGTACCAGGGCACCCTACTGCTGGTGTCGCATGACCGCGCCTTCCTCGACAACGTGGTGTCGAGCACGCTGGTGCTGGAAGGCGACGGCAAGATCGGCGAATACGTGGGCGGCTACAGCGACTGGGTACGCCAGAAGGCCGCGCCCGCTGCCGCCGCTTCGACCAAGGCCGCCGGCAAGGCCAGTGCGACACCAGCTGCACCGGCCGAACCCAAACGCAAGCTCAGCTACAAGGATGCCCGCGAACTCGAACAACTGCCGCTGCGCATCGAAAAGCTGGAAGCCGACATCGCCGCGCACAGCGAAGCCATGAACGACCCGGCCTTCTACCAGCAGGAAAACGCCGCCATCCTCAAAGCCAACGAGGCGTTGGCCAAGCTGCAGTCGGAGCTGGATTCGGCTTATGCGCGCTGGTCCGAGCTGGACGCTTGATCGTCCACCGTGCACGGCAGCCACAGGCGCGCCAGCGCGCCGCTGCCGTCCGCACGCGGGGCAAGTACCACGCCGCCGTCGTGCGCTTCGGCAATCTGTCGCGTCAGTGCCAGTCCGATGCCGGAACCGCCCGGCTTGGTGGTGAAGAACGGCACGAACAGGTTGTCGCTGGTCGGTAGCCCCGGGCCATCGTCCTCCACTTCGATCACCGCCTGGCCACCCTCGCGTCGCCAGCGCACGCTTACCTTGCCCGCGGGCGCCGCCTCCACCGCATTGCGCATCAGGTTGATCAGCGCCTGTTCGAGCTGGTCCGGATCGGCCTGCACCCACAGCACATCGCCCTGTTCCACCTGCAACACAAGCCGCTGCTCCAGGCGCGCCGCCTTGCGCACAAGCTCGCCCAGCTCGACTGGCTGCTGCTGCGGCGCGGGCAGCCGCGCCAATCGGCTGTAGCTGGCCAGGAAGCGGCCCAGCGATTCGGCGCGGTGCGCGATGATCTCCACGCCGTCCCGGAAATCTCCACGCCAATCCTCGGGCATGGGATCGCGCGCGAGCAGCGAGGCCAGAGTGCCAGCCATGGAACGAATCGGCGCCAGCGAGTTGTTCAACTCGTGGCCCAGCACACGCAGCAGGCGCTGCCAGGCCTGGCGTTCTTCCTCGCGCAGTACGCGCCCCACATCGTTGATCACCAACAGTTGTCCGCCGCGACCGCCGCTGCGCAGCGGCGCATGGCGAACCTCGTAGCGCCCCGCGCCTCCCGCAAAGCTGTGGTTGACGATCCGTAGGGTGGGCGGTGCCAGCCATTCGCCCAATCCGAGCGCGTCGGCGCTGCGGCCGAACACATCGTCGCGTGCGCGTCCCAGCAACCGCTGGCCGGCCGGGTTCACCAACCGCAACTTGCCCGTCCCGTCGAAGGCGAACACAGCGCTGTCCAGCGCCGCCAGGGTCTTGCCCAGCAGGTGGGAGGATTCCTCGAAGGTGAGCCGTTCCTGCTGCAGCCGTTCGGCCAGCGCATTGATGTCGTAGATCACATCACCCAGTACGCCACCCTGCACGCCGCGCAGGCTGTAGTCACCCTCGCGCAACGCCTCCAGCAGGCCCGATAGCGTATACAGCGGATAGCTGACGCGCCGCACCTGCCAGCGCGAAAGCAGCACGGTCAGTACCAGCGCTGCGCTCCACAAGGCCAGCCGCGGCTGTGTCCCAGCAACCGGGATGCCCAGCATCACGCCCAACGCCAGCCATGCGGGCAGCGCCACCAGCAGGCTGCCCCAGCCGACGCGCCGCTCGAATCGCAGTAAGCGCCCGCCGCACGATGGATCAGTCGAGCCCGGGTTCATCGATCCCATCGCGCAGCTCATGTTTCTCCAGCCGCCGGTACAGCGACTGACGGGTGATGCCCAGCGCATCGGCGGCGCGCTGCAGGTTGCCCTGGTAGCGCTGCAGTGCGCGCTTCACCAGCCAGCCTTCGGCCTGCTCCAGGGTCATGCCGTCAAGCTCCGGCGCCGATGCCATCGGCGTGCCGAAGGCCAGCGCAGCGGCACTCACCTGGTCGTTGTCGGCCAGCAGTGCGGCACGTTCCATCAGGTGCTGCAACTCGCGCACATTGCCTGGCCACGCCCAGGCCAGCAGCGCGCGCTCTGCCGATGGCGCCAACCGCAGCGTGGCGCGTCCATAGCGCTGCCCGCTGCGCGCAAGGAACTGGCGAGCCAGCGGCAGGATGTCCTCGTTGCGCTCGCGCAACGGCGGCAGATGGATCTCCAGCGTGTTGAGGCGATAAAGCAGATCCTTGCGGAAGCGCCCGGCCGCAACCTCGGCCGACAAGTCGGCATTGGTGGCCGAGACCAGCCGCACGTCCACGCGCTGTGTCCGCGAGGAACCCAGTCGCTCGAACTCGCCATCCTCCAGCACGCGCAGCAATTTGGGTTGCTGCGCGGGCGGCACGTTGCCTACCTCGTCGAGGAACAGCGTGCCGCCGTCGGCCAGCTCGAAACGCCCGATGCGCTCCCCCTTGGCGTCGGTATAGGCGCCGCGCACGTGACCGAACATCTCCGATTCGAACACGCTCTCGGCGATGCCGCCCATGTTTACCTTGACCAGCGAACGCTCCGCCCGCGCGGACAACCGATGGATGCGTTGCGCGATCACGCCCTTGCCGGTGCCATTCTCACCGAGCACCAGCACATTCGCCTCGCTGGGTGCCACGCGATCCACCAGCGCCCCCACGCGACGCATGGCGGTCGACTCGGCAATGAAGCCGTCGCCCTGGTCGCCACGCAGCAAGGCGTTCTCCGCCTCCAGCCGGCGTTGGCGGCGCGCGCCGGCGCGCAGTGCGACCTGCGCGCGCAGCACCGCCAGCAACCGTGCGTTGTCCCATGGCTTCTCCACGAAATCGGCGGCACCGCGACGCATGGCTTCTACCGTCAACGGCACATTGCCCCAGGCGGTCATCACCACTACCGGCAACTCCGGTGTCTGCTGGCGCAGGCGCTCCAGCAACAGCAGGCCCTCTTCGCCGGAGGTGGTGTCACGCCGGTAATTGCAGTCGATCAGTGCACAGGCGAAATCCTGGCGCCGCGTGGCGTCCACCGCCGCCTCGGGATCGCCGACGCCCACGCTGGCCAGCCCTTCGGACTTGAGCAGCAGGCGCAGGGCTTCGCGCACGTCGGCCTGGTCGTCGGCCAGCAGGATGATCGGAGCGGTTTCGCGTGCCATGGGGCGTTCCATCCGGCGAGTGTAACGGTCACTCATCGCGCAGGGCGATGGCCGGATCGACCCGCAACGCGCGATGCAGCGGCAGCAGCGCAGCCAGCGCCGCCACCACGATCACCAATAGCGCCACTGGCGCGAATACGGCCGGATCATGGGCCCGCGTGCGCAACCCCGGATCGGCAAGCACGCTCGACCACGGCAACGCGAGCAGCACGCCCAGCGATAAACCGATGCCAAGCTGCCATGCAAGCTGGCGCCCCGCTTCGCGCAGGATCGCCGCATGGCCCGCACCGACGGCGCGGCGGATACCGATCTCGCGCGTCCGCTGCGCCACGGAGAACGCGAGCACGCCGTACAACCCGGCCGCTGCCAACAGCAACGCCACCAATCCCAGCGTGGCGAATACTTGGGTCAGCACGGCCAGCCCCACGCGACTCTTCGCCATGCTGCGTGCCTGGCTCAGGGTGCCGTATACCGCGGCCTGCGGATCGATGCTGCGCACCATGTTGATCAGGCGCCGCACGAACACCTGGGCATCGGCAGGCGTACGTATCGCCACGCCAACGCTGGCCAGCGGCGACTGTCGCGCCGATTGCGTCAACGGCATCAGCAGGCCGGGCAAAGGCCGTTCCAACATGCCGTCCAGTTGCAAGGGCTCGATCACGCCGACCACGGTGACCGTGCGCGCCCACGCATTACCCGGATACAGCAGCAGCGACTGCCCCACTGCCTCGGTGCCTGGCCAGAAGGCCTGCGCCATCTTGCGGTCGACCACCACTACCGCGGTGCTGTCGGCACGGTCGCGCGTATCGAAGAAGCGCCCCGACAACAGGTGCACGCCATAGGTGGCGAGGAAATGCGCGTCCACAATGCCCATCTGTGCCTGCGGCCAGCCCGCGTTCGGACGTGGCTGACCGGGCAAGGCCACGTATTCGTGACTACCGAGCACCGCGCTGGGCACGGTGTTGGAAGCGGTCGCCTCGGTAACGCCCGCCTCCACGCGCAGCCGTTCGACCAGGGTCTCGAAGAATTGGATGCGTTGTTCGTCGCGCGTATACAGGGCCGGGGGTAGCGCCACCTGTGCGGTCAACACTTGCGTCGCATGGGTCGCACCGACCGGTGGCTGCACCAGCAGGGCGTTGAGCGCGCGCACGAAAGTACCCGAGCCAACCAGCAGCACCACGGTCAGCGCCACTTCGGCCACCACCATCACGCGTGCGAAGCGGGCGAAACCGCCACTACTGCCACGTGTACCCTCGCGCAGGTTGTCCTGCAGGTCGCGGCCCGAAGCACGCCAGGCAGGCACGCCACCGGCCAGCGCCGTGCTGGCCAAGGCCATGACCAACGCAAACGCGAGCACGCTGCCATCGATGTCGAACTGATGCAAGTGCGAGGTCTCCGGCGCATTCTCGAAATACATCGACACGATCCAGCGCTGTCCAGCATGCACGATGGGCAAGGCCACTGCGAGCGCCGCCAGGCTGAGCAGCCATGCCTCCATCAACGCACCCAGCACCAGGCGTCCACGCGTACTACCCAGCGCGCTGCGCAAGGCCAGCTCGCGACCACGTTGCAGGCTCTGCACCAGTTGCAGGTTGGCCACGTTGAGGCAGGCGAGCAACAGCACCAGGCTACCTGCACCAAACATCAGCCAGACCCAACGGCGCATGTCCTCGGGCACGAAGCTCAGCGCCAGCGGCTTCACCGTCAACGCCTGCACGCGCCACCCCGTGGGCAACAGCTGCTGCAGCTCGTCGTTGCGCGCTGCCAGTTCGGCACGTGCCTGCGCCAATCCTTCCGGCGCACGCAGCCTCCCCACGCCCGATAGCGCACGGTGCGCACCCGGCGACAGACGCAACGGCATCCACAATTCGCCGTCATTGGGGAAACCGAATGATGCCGGCATCACCCCCACCACCGTGACCCATTCGCCATCGACGCGCACGACACGCCCGACGATGTGCGGATCGGCCTGGAACGCGCGGCGCCACAAGCTCTCGCCGAGCAACGCCACGCGCGAGGCGGTGGCGTCCTGGTCTGCCGCGACCAGCGAGCGGCCCAGCAATGGCTTTACCGCAAACAGGTCCAGCAGGCTCGCGCTGAGTTCGGTCGCATCGACATAGATGGCCCCGGCATCGCCCAGCACGCTGACGCCGGAGGACGCGTACGCGCCCAGTCCATCGAGCTGATGTAGTCCGCCCTGCAGGCGCAGGTACTGGTCACTGTCGATATCGCCGATGCCGTTGTCCGCCATCCGGCCGATCGCCACCAGCCGATCCGACTGCGGATACGGCAACGGCTTCAGCACCAGCGTGTGCACCAGGCTGAACAGGAACACCACCACGCCCAGGCCTACGCCTAGCACGATCACCGACAAGCCGGTGTAACCCGGCCGCCGCGACAGGCGGCGCCACGCATCGCGGCCCTCCCTCCACGGCATTTGCCAACCCTTCATGCACGCTCTCCCCTCGAGGCTTGTATCGTCGTTGCCCGCGCAGCTTGTAACGCAAGCCACATCCCATCCGGCCATGCGCTCATGCGCCGGCCCCGACGCGACGCCCGATCAGCGCGTCCATGCGGCGCTCGTCCTCGCGCCGCAGCCGATCGAAGGTTTCCTCGTCGACCACGCGGCCATCGAACAGCCGCACCTTGCGCTGGGCCAGCTCGGCGTAGCGCGCGTCATGCGTCACCATGCAGATGGTGGCGCCGCCACGATGCAGCTCGTCCAGCAACGCCATCACCGCTTCGCCGTTGCGCGAATCGAGGTTGCCGGTCGGCTCGTCGGCCAGCAGGATCGCGGGCTGCCCCACCAAGGCACGCGCCACCGCGACACGCTGCTGCTGGCCGCCGGACAGTTGCGCCGGGTAGTGCCGCATACGATGTGCCATACCCACGCGCTCCAGCGACTCCTGCACTCGCCGCTGGCGCTCTGCCTTGCCCAAGCCGCCACGGTACGTCAGCGGCAACTCGACGTTCTCCTGCACGCTGAGGTCGCCGATCAGGTTGAACGCCTGGAAGATGAAGCCGATCTCCGCATTGCGGATGCGCGCGCGCTGCGCCGCGCCCAGTCCGGCGACGTCGTGCCCATTCAGCACGTAGCTGCCCGCGCTGGCGCTATCGAGCAGGCCGAGGATCGACAGCAAGGTGGTCTTGCCGCAACCGGACGGGCCGGAGATCGACACGTACTCGCCACGCGAGACGGCCAAGTGCACCTCGCTGAGCGCATGGGTCTCCACCTCGTCGGCCTGGAACACCTTGCGGATGCCGTTGAGCGTGATCACGTTGTTCGCTGCTGCCACGTTGAAGCTCCTTGTAAGGATCACCGCACCCGGATGCGGGCGTATTTATCCCATGCCGAGGTGTCGGACAGGATCACCTGGTCGCCCTGCGCCAGTCCGCGCAAGACCTGAATGCGATCGACGGAGGCCACGCCCACCTGCACCGGCACGCGCACGGCCACGCCGCTGGCGGGGTCGAGACGAAACAGCGACACCGCGCCGTCGCCCTGCGCCTGCACCGGCCGGCCCACTGATAGGGCGTCGTCCAGCCGCGCCAGCAGGATGCGGCCATCGACCGACAGGTCGGGCCGCGCGCCGGAAGGCAGCGCGCCCCGCAAACCCACATCCACCTGCACGCTGCCATCGCGCACGGCGGGATCGATACGCTCGACCCGCCCGTCCACCACGCCGTTATGCGTATCCACGTTCACCGGCATGCCGATCGCCACGTCCTTGGCCTGCACTTCCGGCACGCGCAGGCGGGCCAGCAGTCGCTCCGGCTTGGCCACCCGGGCCAGACTGGCGCCTTCGGCCACCTGCGCGCCCTCCTGCACCGCCACTTCCTGCAGCACGCCGGCCACGCCCGCACGCACCTTGAGGTTGTCGATCTGGCGTTGGCGCAGTTCCAGGTTGCTGCGCTGCTGCTGCAGGCGTGCGTCCACCGCGGACTGCTGCGCATGCATGCTCGCCTCGAAGGCCGCCACGCGCTGCTGGTTGATCTCCACCCGGTACTTCAGCTGGCCCAGCGCAATCTGGCCCTGCTCGTACAGCACGTGCGGAATCAGGTGCCGGGCATCGGCCTTGCCATCGGCCACGGCCTTCACCCCGGCGGCGGCGTATTCGGACTGCGCCTGCGCCAGCTGGACCTTCTGGTCCAGCCATTGCGACTGCAGTTCAGCGCGCTTGGCCTGCACGTCGGCCTCGGCGGCCGTCACCTGCGCCTGCGCGTTGCGCAGCGCGTCTTCCACGCTGGGATTGGACAGTTCCATCAGCACGGTATCGGGCTGCACCTGTGCGCCCGGCCAGACCAGGATGTGCTCGACCTGGGCGGCGGTGCCCGCCGCCAGCCAGCGGAACTCGCGGGGGACCAGCACGCCGGTGGCGCGCACCTCGCGCAGCATCGGCCCGCGCTGCACGGTATCGATCCACAGGCTGCCACGCTCCGCTTCGGGTAGCGCCGGCCCCAGCCGCGCCAGTGCCAGCGCCGCCAGCAAGGTGGCGGCGAGCGCGCCTGCGGTCAGCCACCAGCGGCGGCGACGGCGGCGAAGCTTGAGTTGCGGGTTGGCGATATCCATGTGCTGGCCATCGCAATCCCCGTGCCAATCGAGACACCCAAGGGGCATCAATTACTTAGGGCCACGATGGGGGGCCGGCAGGCCAGCGATCCATCCGGATGCGGACGCCGCTGTCCGTTGGCGTACGGGCTCAGCCCGTATTCTGCAAACCCTGCGACACGCCGTTGACGCAGGCCACCAAGGCACTGAGCAAGGCATCGTCGCTTTCGGCGCCCTCGCGCCAGCGCTTGAGCAGGTCGACCTGCAGCAGGCTCATCGGGTCGATGTAGGGGTTGCGCAGGTCGATCGATACCTTCAGCCGCGGCTCGTTCTGCAACAGGTTGTCGCTGCGTCGCAGGCGCAACAGCCAGTGATGCGTGCGCTCGAATTCCTCGCGTATCAGCGCGAAGAACGGCTCGTGCAGCGGGCCGGCCAGGCGCGAGAACGCCTCGGCAATCCCCAAGTCGCACTTGGCCAGCACCATCGACACGTCATCGAGCATATTGGCGAAGAACGGCCACTCGCTGGCCATCTCGATCATGTCGTCGACGCCAAACTCCGCCGCGCCGAATTCCAGCGCCGTGCCCAGGCCATACCAGCCCGGCAGGATCGAGCGGCTCTGTGTCCAGGCGAACACCCAGGGGATCGCGCGCAGATCCTGCACGCCGCGCATGCTGCGGCGACGCGATGGGCGCGAGCCCAGCGTCATGCGTTCGATCACGTCGATGGGCGTCGCCGCGCGGAAGTAGTCCACGAAGTGCTCGCGGTCGACGAAGTCGCGATAGTGCTGCCGGCTGCGCGCTGCCAGTCGACCCATGCGCTCACGCCACAGCGGTTCCCGCGGCTCCTGCGTACGTGGCCGCAATGATGCGCGCAAGACCGCGCCCACGGTCTGCTCAAGATTGCGCAGGGCCAGCGCGCGGATGCCGTACTTGCGGTGAATCACCTCGCCCTGCTCGGTGATGCGCAACACGCCCGCCACCGAACCGCGTGGCGAGGACATCAATGCGGGCGCGATGCGTGCGCCGCCACGGCTGGCCGAACCACCGCGGCCATGGAAGAACGACAGCTGGATGCCGGCGGCCGATGCCACTTCCAGCAATTCCACCTGCGCACGCTGCAAACCCCAGCGCGAAGCCAGCGTGCCGCCGTCCTTGCCGCTATCCGAATAGCCCAGCATCACCCACTGACGACCGCCGCGCGAGGCCAGGTGATCGCGATACACCGGATCGTCCAGCAAGGCGCGCAGGGTATCCGGCGCGTTGGCGAGGTCATCGACGGTTTCGAACAGCGGCGCGATATCCAGCGGCACGCGCCCTGCGTGTTCGAGTCCGCCGTAGCGCGCCAGCGCCAGCACGGCCAGCACATCGGCGGCGGAGCGCGCCATGCTGATGATGTACAGACCGATGGCCTCGGCGCCGTAACGTGTGCGGGCATCGCCCAGTGTGGCGAATACGTCGTGCAAGGCGACCACTGCGGGTTCGCCATGGGCCGCCAGCGATTGCTCGCCACCGGCGTAAGGCCGCAGGATCTGCGCGCGCGCGGCGGCATCGCGTCCTGCCCAGTCGCCATCGCCCAGCAGCAGGGCAAGCGCATCGTCGTGCATGCGCGAGTCCTGCCGCACATCGAGCCGCGCCAGATGAAAGCCGAACGTGCGCACGCGCCAGATCAGGCGCTGTACCGCATAGGCGCCCGCATGCAGGCCACGATGATCGACCAGGCTGGCGGCAATCAGATGCAGGTCGTCCAGCAACTCGGCGGCGGAAATATAGCCTTCCGGATGATCGTCCTCGTGCGTCGCTTCCAGTCGCGCGCCGATCACGGTGAGCAGGCTGCGGTAGGGCATGTCGGCATGGCGGGGCCGCACTTTCGCCGCCGCCTCGGGAAAACGCACGCGGTAGTCGAACAGCCGGCGCGCGAGCGCGCTGTCGACCTCCACGCGGTCCTCGGTCTGGCTGAGCAGACGTGCCAGCCCCGCGATGTCTTCCATGTAGTGCTCAAGCACATGGGCCCGCTGCGCGGACAGGCTGGCGGCAATAGTGGCGGCGCCCACATTGGGGTTGCCGTCCATGTCGCCGCCGACCCAGGTGGCGAAACTGAGCAGTCGCGGCAGCGGCACGGCCACGCCGTACACCGCCTGCAGGGCATTGGCCAGCGATTCGTACAGGGCCGGCACGATGCGATAGATCGGGTTGGCCAAGTAGAAGCCGACATGGTGATGCTCGTCCTGCACGCTGGGACTGATCGGCGAGGCCTCGGCCGTCTGCCAGCCGGCGTTGAGCGCCATGCAGATGCGATCGTCGTCTTCCTTGCGCTCCTGCGGCGTGCGCGTGGGGTCGAAGTTGTCGACCAGCGCGCGCACGATGGATTGCTCCTTCTCCAGCAGCGAGCGCCGCACGGCTTCGGTAGGGTGCGCGGTAAAAACCGGCTCCACTTGCAACCGTTCCAGCCACTCGATCAGCTCGCCCGCTTCCACGCCCTGCTCCTTCAATCGCAGCAGTGCATCGAGCAGGGATTCGGGTTGCGGCGCACCGCCTTCGCGCTGGTAGTCGCGGCGACGGCGAATGCGATGGATACGCTCGGCAATGTTCACCGCCTGGAAATAGGTGGCAAAAGCCCGCGCCAGCGCTTCGGCTTGATCGGCTCCCAGGCCGGTCAGCAACCCTGACAGCACGTCCAGCGGCGCCTGCTCCAGGCGACGCTCGATGGCGGCGGTGCGAATGCGCTCCACCTCATCGAGGAAGGCGGGAGACACCTGCTCGGCGAGCATGTTGCCGACCAGGGTGCCGAGGCGGCGGACGTCTTCGCGCAGGGGCGCGTCGTGCGGAGCGAACTCAGGACTGCGGTGCTGGTTCATCAATGCCACGTTGCAGATGTCTGGACGTCCAAGACTAACCGAAGCCCGTTCGATTTGTGCGCCGCCGCAACGGAACGCGCCAAGCCGATGCCATGGGCTTACGTGCACCATCTGGCCCCGGCATCGATGCGCCCGATCCCGATCGGGTCCATGACCGGCCGTCCGGCGGGATCGGTTTGCAGCCGGGCCGGCCCTGGCGCCAGACCCACCTGAACGCTCCCCCGCGAAACTACGGGCCGCCTGCCGTTATACTCAACGGCCCGTCGAGGGGCGCTGCGACCGTGGGTTCGGTGAACGCCGATGTTTTCGTTCATCTTCCCGGCCAGGCTCGGCGGATTCTTCCTGTAACGGCGCCCGGTCAACGATGCGGCTTCCCCGTCGCAACACCCGGAGCTACGCCATGAACGCAGTTACGAAAGACACCGCCACGCAGGACTTCAAGGTCCGCGACATCTCCCTCGCCGAGCTGGGCCGCCGCCGCATCCGCATGGCCGAGGAGGAAATGCCGGGCCTGATGCAGATCCGCGCCCGCTACTCCAAGGACAAGCCGCTCAAGGGCGTGCGCCTGTCCGGCTCGCTGCACGTCACCAAGGAAACCGCCGTGCTGGCCGAGACCCTGCGCGAGCTGGGCGCCTCGGTGCGCTGGGCCTCGTGCAACATCTTCTCCACCCAGGACGACGTGGCCGCCGCGCTGGCCGCCGGTGGCCTGCCGGTGTTCGCCTGGAAGGGCGAGTCGCTGGAAGAGTATTGGGAATGCACGCTGGACATGCTGAGCCATCCCGGCGAGCTCGGCCCGCAGCTGATCGTGGACGACGGCGGCGACGCCACCTTGTTCATCCACAAGGGCGTGGAGCTGGAAAACGGCGACAACTGGGTCAACACCCCCAGCGGCAACCACGAGGAACAGGTCATCAAGGACCTGATCAAGCGCGTGCACGCCGAGCGTCCGGGCTGGTTCAAGAAGGTCGCCGCCGAATGGAAGGGCGTGTCGGAGGAAACCACCACCGGCGTGCACCGTCTCTACCAGCTGGCCGAAGCCGGCAAGCTGCTGGTGCCGGCCATCAACGTCAACGACTCGGTGACCAAGAGCAAGTTCGACAACCTGTACGGCTGCCGCGAATCGCTGGCCGACGGCATCAAGCGCGCCACCGACCTGATGGTGGCCGGCAAGGTGGCCGTGGTATGCGGCTACGGTGACGTGGGCAAGGGCTGCGCCCATTCGCTGAAGGGCTTCGGCGCGCGCGTGATCGTCACCGAGATCGACCCCATCAACGCCCTGCAGGCCGCGATGGAAGGCTTCCAGGTCACCACCATCGAAGAGACCCTGGGGCTGGGCGACATCTACGTCACCACCACCGGCAACAAGGACATCATCACGCTCGAGCACATGGCGGCGATGAAGAACAACGCCCTGGTGTGCAACATCGGCCACTTCGACAACGAGATCCAGATGGATCGCTTGAACGCCGCCAAGGGCGTGACGCGCGAGAACATCAAGCCGCAGGTGGATCGCTACACTTTCGAAAACACCGGCCGCAGCATCTACATGCTGGCCGAAGGCCGCCTGGTGAACCTGGGCTGCGCCCATGGCCACCCCAGCTTCGTGATGTCCAACAGCTTCTCCAACCAGACGCTGGCCCAGCTCGACCTGTGGGCGAACAAGGACTTCTACGACAAGAAGGTCTATCGCCTGCCCAAGAAGCTGGACGAGGAAGTGGCCCGCCTGCACCTGGAGCAGATCGGCGTGAAGCTGACCCGCCTCACCCCGGAACAGGCCGCCTACATCGGCGTGCCGGTGGATGGCCCGTACAAGCCGGACCATTACCGCTACTGAGCAAGCGCCGGTTCGGTCTGCGCGACAAGCAAAGGGGCCGCCTCAGGGCGGCCCTTTTTTATGCAAAATGGTGAGCACGCGACCCGCCTCCACGCATCAGTGCGATAGCGGCCCGCACCCCATGGCCCCCATCAAGCCATGCAAGGCCGGCACGTGCATCAACCACGGCGAGGTCATCGTCAGCACGCCAGCCAGCAGAATAAACATCGCCGCGACACGTCGCGGCGCGGGCTGCTGCAACCAACGTCCCACCCGCGCGCCCGACCACGTCAGCGGCAACATCACCGGCAAGGTACCGAGTCCGAACACCGCCATGGTCAGCGCGCCGTTGCGCGCACTCGCCTGCAGCCAGGCCGCCGCCAGCACGGTCGTGCTCAAGCCGCACGGCAACCAACCCCACAACATGCCTGCCGCCAGCCGGCGCCCTACCGTGTTGGCCGGCAGCAATCGCTGCTGCAATGGCCGCAGCCAGCGCCATACCCGCGCGCCGGGACGCGCCAACACGTCGAGCCGGCCACGCCGATCGAGCAGGCGCAGCGCGGCGATCACCAGCACTGCTCCCACCGCCATGCGCATGACCGTCGCCAACGCGCTGAATTCGAACAAACGCAGCAGCCCATCGCCAACGCCTCCCACGATGGCGCCCGCCAGCACATAGCCGCCTACCCGCCCAAGATTGAGCTGCAACGCCGGACCCCAGCCGGCGCGCGGCGACCACACCGAGAAGCCCGTGGCGATGCCGCCGCACATCGCCGCGCAATGCACGCCGCCAAGCAGGCCGGTGAGCAGTACAGCCGGAAGCGCCAGCGCATTAATCGCCATGGCCATCCTCCACCGAACCGCCCTGGGCCACGGGCGACTCGCGTACCGGCGGATCATCGCTAAGGATGTCCAGTGCCGGCGTTTCCATGTCGTCGAACTGCCCCTTGCGCACGGCCCATACAAACGCACCGATGGCAGCGACAAGCAACATCAGGCTCAACGGGATAAGCATCAGCAGGATGATCATGCGGCGGACTCCGGCACGGCCACGCGCATCAACCGCAAGGCATTGGCGGTGACGATCAGGGAGGACACCGCCATGCCCAGCGCGGCCACGGCCGGCGTCACCTGCCCCGCGATCGCCAGCGGCAACGCCAGCAGGTTGTAGCCGACGGCCCAGGCGAAGTTCTGCCGGATGATCCGCTGCGTGCGCCGGGCCAGCCCTATGGCGGCGGGAATGCGCAGCAGCGAGGGCGCGGTCAGCACCATGTCGGCCGCGCGCTGCGCCAGCGAAGCGCCTTCGCCCATGGCCAGCGAAACATCCGCACCCGCCAGCACCGGCGCGTCATTGAGGCCGTCGCCCACCATGGCCACGACACGCCCCTGCGCCTGCAACCGGCGCACCAGGGCGAGCTTGTCTTCCGAACTCTGCCGCGCATGCGCCTCGCCGATGTCCAGCTCCCGCATCAGTCGCTGCACCGGCTCCGGCGCATCGCCGCTGGCCAGGTGAATATGCAACCCGAGCTGGCGTAGTTCCGCTATCGCATCCCGCGCATCGGGCCGCGAGCTTTCCTGCACGCGGAAGCGTGCGACTGCGCGCTCGCCATCACCCAGCCACAGCTGGCCGTCGTCCTCGCGTTTCGCCGCGAAAGTGGCGCGGCCTAGCTTCCACGTCTTGCCGTCCACGCAACCGACCACGCCTTGCCCGCTCACGGCACGCACCTCGCTGGCTTGCAGCGATGTGTGCACACCGGCAAACGCCGCGGCAATCGGATGGCCGCTATCGCGCTCCAACGCTGCGGCAATCGCCTGTGCGTCGGCCGTGGTCACGTCACCGAACGACTGCACTTCACGCAAAGCGGGCTGCACCCGGGTCAGCGTGCCCGTCTTGTCGAACACCACGTCGGTGGCCTTGGCCAGGCTGTCGAGCCCGTCCGCACGAATGGACAACACCCCAAGCCGCGCCAGCGCGCCATGCGTGGCGGCGAGCGCGGCCGGCACCGCCAGCGACAAGGCGCAAGGACAACTGATCACCAACAGCGACAACGTGACCTCGAAGGCACGTGCCGGATCATGCACACGCCAGCCCAGGTAGACCAGCACGGCGGCAAACAGCAAGGTCATCACGAACCAACTGCCGACCCGATCCGCCACCCGCGCGATCGGCGGCCGGTGCGCCTGGGCCTGCTCCACCAGCCGCGCCAGTTGCGACAGCCGCGTGGCGCTGCCCACCTGGGTCACTTCGAGGCGCGCCGGCATCTCGCGACACACCGTACCTGCAAAGATCGCGGCCCCCTGTCGCTTGCTTACCGGATGCGACTCACCGGTAAGCAAGGCCTCCTCGAACAGCGCCTCAGCGTCCAACAGGCGACCGTCCGCCGGCACCGCCTCGCCCGCCGCGACACAGGCGATGTCGCCCACCTGCAAGGCGGTCAGCGGTACCGATTCGCGGCTGCCATCGCTGCGCTCGCGCACGGCCAGGGTTGGCCGCGCCCGCGCCAGCGTATCCACCTGCGAACTGGCGATGCGCCGCGCCCGCTGTTCCAGCATGCGCGCGCCCAGCAACAGGAAAACGAACATCGCCGCCGCGTCGTACCACACCAGCGCGCCGCCCCGTACGGTTTCGACCGCGCTCGCCAGATAGGCCAGCAAGGTGGAGCTGGCGATCAGGGTATCCATGCCGAGGTGGCGCTGGCGCAGCTCGCGCCAGCAACCCGCCAGGAACGGCCAGCCGGAGTAGAACACCACCGGCGTGCAGACCAGAAAGGTGACCCAGCGGAAAAAATCGCGGGTGGAGATCGCCATGTGGTGGCCGAAATCCAGATACAGCGCTTCGGACAGCATCATCGTCTGCATCGCGCCGAGCCCGGCGATGCCCAGCCGCAACAGCCAGCGTCGCCGCTCGGCGACACGCTCGCGCTCGCGCACGGCGCCACCGGCCAGGTATGGCCGATACCCCAGCATGGCCAGCCGCTGCAGCAGCTGCGACAGGCGCACCCGTGAGGGGTCCCAGCCGATGCGGATACGCCCCGTGACCGCGTTGGCGCTGCTATCGAACACGCCGGGCTCGCGCTGCAGCGCGCGATCGATCAGCCATGCACAGGCGGCGCAGCGCATGCCATCGGTGAGCAAGGTGATCTCAAGGCCACCTTCCACCGGAAAAGCGTGTTCGCGCAACAGATCATCGCGATCCCAGCCTTCAAGATCCGGCGCATCGCCCACACGCGTGGCGGCGACGCTGCGCAGGCGATAGTAGTCGCCCAGGTCGGACTGACCGATCCATTGCGCCGCCGCCGCGCATCCATGACAACAAAATCCCTGCAGGCATCCTTCGATATCCTGCAGCACCGGAGTGGCAGGCAAGGCTTCGCCGCAGTGATAACAGGCCCGCAGTTCGGGCCTGTTGGCGGCATCCACAGCGCAGTCCATCTACGGATTCAGGCGGATGGAGCGCGCCTGTGGCATCCAGCGTCCATGCAGCAGCCACGCCGCGTTATCGGGTGCCAGTTGCACCACCCAGCCGCGGTCGCCATCCAGCGACCCGACGCCACGCCAGCCAAGCTCACTGGGAGCGAGCTGATAGGTACGGCTGCCGCCGGCCGCATCGGGTGAGGTGAGGGTTAGCGTGAGCTTGCCACCCCGCGGGAATTCGCCATCCATCGGCAACGCCTCGATCATGTCGCCCTTGATCCGCAGCACCAGGCCCTGCGTGGCCACTTCGGTGGCGCCGCCCTGCGGCTCTGCCGATACCAGCATCTTGCCCACATGGGTCGTCTTGCCGACGGTCTCCATGTCCTCCGGCCCGGGGCGGACGGCCGCAAACAACAGGGCGAAGCCAATTACCACCGATGCCAGCGGCAAACCCACCAGCATCCACACCATGGGCTCACGCCAGATACTGCTTGTCCGATTCATAGGCTTGGTCCAAAGAAGCTGCTGTTGACGGTGGCCTGGGCATCCACGTCGACGCCCCGGACCTTGAATTGCACATCGTGGCGGCCCGACACCTCGGACGAGGCGCTCACCGTGACAGGCACCGATACAACCTCCCCGCCCTGCGCCTCGATGGCCCGGGAACCATCACGCAGACTGATGCCTGGCATGTCAGCCGAACTGACCTCGATCACAAAGTGATGCGGCTGCTGATCCTTGTTCACCAGCTTCAAGGTGTAGCTGTTCTCAATGCCCCCGTCGCTCGCCTGGCTGTACATGGCATTGCGGTCACGCAGCACTTCGGCGATCAGCGGACTGCGATGCGTGACGCCGTAGATCCAGCCGCCGATGAACGCCAGCAGCAGGCAGCCGTAGACCAGGATGCGCGGGCGAAGCACCCGCGCGGGCTTGCCGTCGATATGGTTCTGCGTGGTATAGCGGATCAGCCCCTTGGGATAACCCACCTTGTTCATCACCGCATCGCAGGCATCGATACAGGCACCGCAGGCAATGCACTCGTATTGCAGGCCGTTGCGGATATCGATGCCGGTGGGACACACCTGCACGCAGATGGTGCAGTCGATGCAGTCGCCCATTTGCTCCAGCGAGAATTTCGGCAACGGCTCGGCGGACACGCCCGCGCCGGCAAGCACGATCGTGCCACCGGCTTGCGCGCGATTGTCCGCGGCCGATGGGTGCTGGCTGGCGCGAAATACATAATCGTAGGCCGTCACCTTGTCGAGCAGGCCGCGAGCCCTCGCCAGTACGCTCGCCAGCGCCCGCTTGCGCGGGCCGCGCGGTTCGCCGCGCATCGGATCGTAGGCGATGATCAGCGTATTACGATCGAACATCGCGCTCTGGAAACGCGCATACGGACACATGTACTTGCATACCTGCTGGCGCAGAAAACCCGCATTGCCCCAGGTGGCAAACGCATAGAACAGGATCCAGAACGCCTCCCATCCGCCCCAGCCGAACGGCGTGCGCCGGGCCAGATCGGTGATCGGGCTGAAGAAGCCGACGAAGGTAAAGCCGGTCCATAACGCGAACAACGCCCAAAGCAGATGGCGCGCCCCCTTGCGCAGGATCTTCTCGCGATTCCACGGCGAAGCGTCGAGCTTCATGCGCTTGTTGCGATCCCCCTCGCACCAGCGCTCGATCCAGATCGCCACCTCGGTCCATACCGTCTGCGGGCAGGCATAACCACAGAACAGGCGCCCCGCCAAGGCGGTAAAGAAGAACAGTGCCAGCGCCGCGATGATCAGCAGCGTGGACAGGAACAGGAAGTCCTGTGGCAGGAACATCAACCCGAAGATATGGAATTGGCGCGCCGGCAAGTCCAGCAACACTGCCTGCCGCCCGTTCCAGCGCAGCCAGGGGAACAGATAGAACATGCCGAGCAGCCACACCACCGCAGCCACACGAAGGCGATCGAAGCGCCCCGATACTTCGCGGGGATACACCTTGCGTTCGCTGACGTAGTAGGAACTGCTCTCGTCGTCGACGACGTGCAGCGGGATGCGACGACTCATGACTTGCTACCGGGGTGGAATCCTCGCCGCACTTGCCGGGAAGGCCGCAACAGGATCCAGGTGAACAGGCTGGCCGAGGCCGTGGCCAACCAGATAAGGAAGAAGCCCAGGGAATAGCCGAGTTCACGACTGAGCTTCAACGAGGGGAAGGTCATTTGCTGCAGGGCTTCAGGATCGACGTAGGCAAAGAACACCATGGTCACCACGCCCGCCACGAAGAAGCTGGGCCACAAGATGGCGCCGACGCGCTGCAGGGATGCAGGCGTCGGCTCCTGTTCTGGAGGATGGGTGGTCCGCCGGCTCATTATTCGGCGATGACCGCGCCTGCCGGGGGCGGTTCCTTGTGCGGCGACAGGGTCCATACGTAAGCACCCAGCAGTCGCGTGCGGGTATCGCCGAGCACCGGCTTCCACGCGGGCATCACGCCCTGGCGCCCTTCGTTGAGGGTTTTGTGCAACGAGGCCAGGCTGTTGCCATATAGCCAATAGCTGTCAGTCAGGTCCGGCGCGCCCACCACCTGGTTGCCCTTGCCCTGAGGGCCATGGCAGGCCACGCAGATGGTGGCGAAGAGCTTCTCGCCGCGCTCCGCCGCCGCATCCAAGGGCTGCTTGGGTTTGGATAGCGACAACACATACGCAATGGTGTCATCCACGGCGGTTGGCCCACCCTGCGCAACAAGCGTCGGAGCCCAGGCAGGCATCACCGCCTGGCGACCATTCTGGATGGTGTCGAGAATGCGATTGGGCGTACCGCCCCAGTGCCAGATGTCGTCGGTGAGATCGGGGAAACCGATGGCACCCTTGCCGGTCGAACCATGGCACGCGGCACAGCGATTGATGAAGATCGCACGCCCGATCGATACCGCCGCAGGATCCTTGGCCAGCACGTCGATCGGCTTGCCCGCATAGAGCTTGAGCGTGTCGTCGAGGCGTGCGTCTTCGGCCGCCGTTTCCAGCGCCCACTCGGACTTCGAACTCCAATGACCATAGCCCTTCAGGCTACCCACGCCGTACCAGACCAGATAGCCGACGGCAAAAAAGATGGTGATGTAGAAAAGGTTGATCCACCAACGAGGCAGCGGCTTGTTGTACTCCGTGAGATCGCCGTCCCACACGTGCCCGGTTTCGTCCGGTTTCGGATCGGTGGGTTTGCGGCGGGTGTTGGCCCGCAGCAACCAGACGCAGCCCAGCAGGTTCAGCACCGCCAAGGAAACTACGTACCACGTCCATGCGGAAGTCATGCCTGTTCCTCCCTATCGTCGTCCAGGGGCATCTGTGCCGCCTCATCCAGCGCGGGCTTGTGCCGAGGCAGCCACAGCCAAATGCAGCCCACGACGAAGATCAGCAACAAGGCAGCGGTAATCAGTCCAGGCACCATGTCACTCGGCTCCCTCGGCTACTTTCATGTCCGCCTGCGACACATGCGTGCCCAGGGCCTGGAGGTAGGCGATCACCGCGTCGAGTTCGGTCTTGCCATCGACGGCCGCCGGTGCGGCGGCGATGTCGGCATCGGTGTATGGATCGCCGATGCGCTTGAGTGCACGCATGTGTTGCGCGACTTCCGCACCGTCGAGCTTGGCCTTAGCCAGCCAGGGATACGCCGGCATGTTCGATTCGGGCACCACATCGCGCGGGTTGTTCAGATGCGCGCGATGCCAGTCGTCCGAATACCCGCGCAGGCCCACGCGGGCGAGATCCGGCCCGGTGCGCTTGCTGCCCCATTGGAACGGATGGTCATAGACCGATTCCCCGGCCAGGGAGTAGTGGCCATAGCGTTCGGTCTCGAAACGCAGGGTGCGCACCATCTGCGAATGGCAGTTGTAGCAGCCCTCGCGGATGTAGACGTCGCGTCCGGCCAACTCCAGGGCGGGATACGGCTTGATGCCCGGCAGCGGCTTGATGGTTTCGGCCTGGAACATCAGCGGCACGATTTCCGCCAGGCCACCAAAGGACACGGCCACGGCGACGAGGATGGCCATGAGGCCGATGTTCTTTTCGATCTTTGCGTGTGTATGGCTCATGTCTGTTCCCTCAGGCACGCGCGTCGGCAGCATCGGGCGGCAGCAGCGGCTGTGGCGCGGTGCTGGCAGCGGCGAGGCGGAAGGTCTTGAATACGTTCCAGCCCATCACCAGCATGCCGGACAGAACGATCAGCCCGCCGCCCAGGCGGAACAGGTAGTACGGCTTGGTGGCGTTGAGCGCTTCGACGAAGGAATAGACCAGCGTGCCGTTCTCCGGATCGGTGGCACGCCACATCAGGCCCTGCGTCACGCCGGCGATCCACATCGAGGCGATATAGACGACCAGGCCGATGGTGTGCAGCCAGAAGTGCGTGTCGATCAACTTGATCGAGTACATCTTGGGAAGATTCAGCAGGCGCGGAAGCATCGCGTAGATCGAGCCGATCGAGATCATCGCGACCCAGCCGAGCGCGCCGGAATGCACATGTCCGATGGTCCAGTCGGTGTAGTGACTGAGCGAGTTGACCGTCTTGATCGACATCATCGGCCCCTCGAACGTGCTCATCATGTAGAACGAGAGCGAGACGATGAGGAACTTCAGGATCGGATCGGTGCGCAGCTTGTACCAGACACCGGACAGGGTAAGGATGCCGTTGATGGCACCGCCCCACGATGGCGCCAGCAGCACCAGCGAGAACACCATGCCCAGCGATTGCGCCCAGTCGGGCAGCGCCGTGTACTGCAGGTGATGCGGACCGGCCCACATGTACACCGCGATCAGCGCCCAGAAATGCACGATGGACAAGCGGTACGAATAGATCGGCCGGCCCGCCTGCTTAGGCACGAAGTAGTACATCATGCCGAGGAACGCGGTGGTCAGGAAAAAGCCCACCGCGTTATGGCCGTACCACCACTGCACCATGGCGTCGACCGACCCCGAGTAGATCGAGTACGACTTGAACCAGCCGGCGGGAATCGCGAGGTTGTTGACCACGTGCAGCAAGGCAATGGTGATGATGTACGCGCCGTAGAACCAGTTGGCGACGTAGATGTGCTTCACCTTGCGCTTGGCGATGGTGCCGAAGAACAGCACCGCGTAGGCGACCCAGACAATGGTGATGAGGATGTCGATCGGCCATTCCAGCTCGGCGTACTCCTTGCCCTGAGTGAGGCCCAGCGGCAGGGTGATCGCGGCGGCCACGATGACCAGTTGCCAACCCCAGAATATGAACGATGCCAGCTTGTCGGATAGCAGCCGGACATGGCAGGTGCGCTGCACCGTATAGAGGCTGGTGGCGAACAGGGCCGAACCACCAAACGCGAAAATCACGGCGTTGGTGTGCAAGGGCCGCAGGCGACCGTAGCTGAGCCACGGCAAGTCAAAATCGAGGCCTGGCCAGTACAGCTGGGCGGCGATGATCACGCCTACCAGCATGCCGACCACGCCCCAAACCACGGTCATGACGGCGAATTGCCGTATGACCTTATCGTTGTAACTCCCCTCGACGCCTACCATGAGGCCCACTCCTAGGCATGACTGAACGGAGGAAGTCTGGTGGGGCCCCCGGGAAAGCCGCTTGATCTAGATCATCTGGAGGTGGGTAGGCGTCTGTCGCGGTTTGTCGCAGGCCGGTATCTCACATCATGGTGAGATTTTGCCAATCACCAGATATCTCTATATCGCGAGAAAGAGATATATAATTGGACCACTGCCACCCAGGGACCGTTGCGATGCCGTCCATCAGCTTTGAATTCTTTCCACCCAAGACCGACGAACAACGCGCGCAGCTCGATCAGGCCGCCACCATCCTCAAACCGCTTTCACCGGAATACGTGTCGGTGACCTTCGGTGCCGGCGGATCGACCTTGAGTTACACCGGCGAGACCGTGCACCGGCTGCATAGCACGCATGGCTTGAACGTCGCGCCGCACCTGTCCTGCGTGGGTGGCACCAAGGCCGAATTGGCCGAGCTGCTGGACAGTTACCGGGCGGCCGGCTATCGGCGCATCGTGGCGCTGCGCGGCGACCTGCCGTCGGGCATGGCCACCCCGGGCGACTTCCGCTATGCGGCTGAGCTGGTGCGTTTCATTCGCGAACATTCCGGCGATCACTTCCACATCGAAGTGGCGGCCTACCCCGAAACCCACCCCCAGGCGGACGACGCCCTGGCCGACCTGCGCCACTTCAAGGCCAAGGTCGACGCCGGCGCGAACGGGGCGATCACCCAATACTTTTTCAACGCGGATGCCTATTTCCGCTTCGTCGACGATGTCCGTCGCCTGGGCGTCACGGTGCCGATCGTGCCGGGCATCATGCCGATCTCCAATTTCTCGCAGCTCAAGCGCTTCTCCGATACGTGCGGCGCCGAGATCCCGCGCTGGATCGTCAAGCGCATGCAGGCTCATGGTGACGATGCCGCTTCGATCCGCGAACTGGGCGCCGATGTGGTGGCGCAACTTTGTCGCCGCCTGCTCGACGGCGGAGCGCCGGGGCTGCATTTCTATACCTTGAACCGCGCCCACGCGACGCGCTTGATCCTCGACCGGCTGCACGGTTAAGCGACACGGGCGAGCGTAAGCTCGTCCGATGATTCGCCACTGGCTGCCACTATTGCTGTTCGTGTTGCCGCTGGGCGCACTGGCCCAGGACGGTATCCACCGCTGCATCGGGCCCGACGGCAATCCGTTGTTCACGGATCAGCCCTGCGCGGTACTTCAGGCGACGCCCGTGACGACGCCCCCTGCAGGTGCACAGCCACCGCAGGGAGACCTCGCCCCCACGATGACCGCGCCCGCGCCGGTGTCATGCGCCACCACGGTGGCCGAGCTGCGCCAGGGCATGCTGCAGGCATTCGCCGCCCGCAACCCGAACCGGCTGGCCGGCTTGATGCTGTGGAACGGGTACGGCCGTGATGCCGTGGTGGCCGATATCCGCGCCTTGGGCAGCCTGATGCAACGGCCATTGCTGGACATTGGCGAGGCCGGGGACGAGTCGGGCGAGCCCGCTCACGCCAACGATATCGACAGCCCGGGCCTCACACCGGCCGTTCCATCTGCAACGCCAGCCGGGAGTGGGCAATTGGTGGTGCGTACCGCCACCGACGATGGCAGTGGTGCTTCGCGCGAGACCCGCTTCGACGTGGTACGCCGGTCTGGCTGCCTGTGGCTGCGGGGTTCAGGCTGACATCGCCCGTCGCTATGCTCTCACGTCCGGGCGTGTGAGCTGTCGCCAGCGCCTCCGGGTTATCATGTCGCGATTTTGTCCCCGGAGAATCGACATGGCGCAGCAATACCCCGACTGGATCTGGCAGAACGGTGCCATCAAGCCCTGGCAGGAAGCGACCACCCATGTGATGGCGCATGCGCTGCACTACGGTTCGTCGGTGTTCGAAGGCATCCGCAGCTACGCCACGCCCGATGGCGCGGCGATCTTCCGCCTGACGGACCACCTCAAGCGCCTGTACCAGTCGGCCAAGATCTACGACATGGCGCTGCCCTATTCGCAGGACGAGCTGGCCGCCGCCTGCCGCGAAGTGGTGCGCAAGAACGGCCTGAGCGCCGCCTATCTGCGCCCGGTGGCCTACCGTGGCCTCGGCGGTTTCGGCCTGTCGGCCGAGACGCCGATCGATGTGGCCGTGGCCGCCTGGCCGATGGGCCCTTATCTCGGTCCCGAGGCGCTGGAGAACGGCATCGACGCCTGCGTGTCGAGCTGGCAGCGCTTTGCGCCCAACACCATCCCGGCGGGCGCCAAGGCCGGCGGCAACTATCTTTCGGGTCAGCTGATCGCGCGCGAAGCGCGTCGCCTGGGCTTCGGCGAGGGCATCGCGCTGGCATCGAGCGGCCTGCTCAGCGAAGGCGCTGGCGAGAACCTGTTCCTGGTGTTCGATGGCGTGCTGCATACCACGCCGGCCAGCGCATCGATCCTCGCCGGCATTACGCGTGACACGCTCAAGGTGCTCGCGCAGGAAGACGGCATCGAAGTGGTCGAGCGGGATATTCCGCGCGAGTACCTGTACCTGGCCGACGAACTGCTGATGTGCGGCACCGCGGCCGAAATCACGCCGATCCGCTCGGTGGACGGCAAGCAGATCGGCAGTGGCAAGGCCGGCCGCGTCACCCGTCGCCTGCAGGAGCTGTTCTTCGGCCTGTTCAGCGGCAAGACCAACGACCAGTGGGGCTGGCTGGAACCGCTCTAAGCCCGCGCCATCGCGCATCCTCCCGGTGGAAGCCGGGAGGATGACCGCCTCAGGCAAACACGATGCTGGCAATCGCGCCGTTGGCGTCGGTGCGCGGCCGCATCGATACATCCCAGCCATAGAGCTCGCACAGGCGGCGCACGATCGCCAGGCCCAGGCCGGCACCGCTGCCACCGGCGCCCTCGCCGCGCACGCCGCGCTGGAACAGGCGCTCCGCATCTTCCGGCTTGATGCCCGGGCCGGTATCGATGATCTCGATACGCTTGTCGCCCACGACGACGGTGACCTTGCCTTCGAGGGTGTACTTGATGGCGTTGCCAATCAGGTTGGTCAGCGCCACCGACAGCACCGAGGCCGGCGCATTCACGTTGACCGGCTGCTTGACCACCAGTTCCACTTCCAGCGGCTTGTCGCGCATCTGTGGGCGTTGGCTCTCGATCACATCGCCGGCCACCTTGCCCACATCCGTGCTTTCGCCGCGCGTGGGGCCGCGCCGTTCCGCGCGCGACAGCAGCAGCAGCGCCTCGATCAGCTCGGTCGCCTGGCGCGAGGCGCGCTCGATGCGCTTGAGCCGCTCACGCAACTTGTCGGTGAGGTCGGGCGAGCCCTGCAGCAATTCGGTGGTGCTGGAAATCACCGCCAGCGGCGTGCGCAGTTCGTGGCTTACATCGGAGTTGAATTCGCGGTCGCGCTCGACCATGGCGGTGAGCCGCTGCGAATACTCATCCAGCGCGAGCGCCAGCTCGCCGACTTCGTCGTCGGCAAAATGGGGAGCCAGCGGCTCGGCCTTGCCGCTCTTGCGGAAATCGCGCAAACGACGCGCCAGGTCGCTGACTGGCTTGAGCACCTTGCGCGATAGCCACAAGCCCAGCGCGAGCGACAGCAGGCCGAACAGGAATACCGCGCCGATCACGCTGACCAGAAGTTGCTGCTTGCCCAGCTCCTCGCGTGAAACGTCATAGCGGATGAAGCTGATGATGCCGTTCTCGTGGAAAACCGCCAGCTTGTAGTGATGGCGCTGGCCATCCTGGTCGGTCTCGTAGATGTCGTGCACGCCGTTGGACAGGTTCTGCCAGGACAGCGGCGCCTTGTACAAGGTGCGATCGCTGAGCACGGTGCCGGTGAGCAGGCGCGAGCCGGCCGGCTCGCCCGGGTGGTCGTGGGCCTGCTGGTTGGCCCAGTGCGCATCGTCCATCAGGCTGGCGTTGACCAGCTGATCCTCCACCCGCGCGCGGATGTTGAGCGCCGCGAACGCAAACAACGCGCTGAGGCCGAAGCCGAACAGCGCGAAGGAGACGACCAGGCGAAACCTGAGCTTACGCCTGGACCGCATCCGGTTCGACCATCCGATATCCAATACCGTGCCGCGTGTGGATCAGCGGCTTGTCAAACGGCTTGTCGATGGCTGCGCGCAGGCCATGGATATGCACGCGCAACGAATCGCTGTCGGGCAGCTCCTCGCCCCATACGCGCTGCTCCAGGTCCTGGCGGGTCACCACCGACGGGCTCGCCTCCATCAAGGCCTGCAGCAGCTTGAGGCCAATCGGGTTGAGCTGGATCGACTTGCCCTCGCGGGTCACCGTAAGCGTGTCCAGGTTGTAGGTGAGATCGCCCACCTTCAGCACGCGGCTCTGCGGCCCCTTGCCGCGACGAGCCAGCACTTCCAGGCGCGCGGAAAGCTCCTGCAAGGCAAAAGGCTTGGTCATGTAGTCATCGGCGCCCGACTCGAACCCGGTCAGCTTCTGCTCCAGCGCGTCGCGCGCGGTGAGCATCAGGATGGGGGTCTGCTTGTGCGCCTCATGACGCAGCTTGCGCGCCACGTCCAGGCCATCCATGCCGGGCAGGGTCAGATCGAGCACGATCACGTCGAAGTCATGCACCACAGCCAAGTGCAGGCCGGTGACGCCGTCGCCGGCGAAATCGACCACGTGGCCTCGATCTTCCAGATAATCGCCGATGTTGGTCGCGATATCGCTGTTGTCTTCGATCACCAGTACGCGCATGCGTCCTCCATACGCAGCCGGCATAGGGGCCGGCTGAGGTGGCAAGCTTAACAAGCTTGCGCGGTGGAAAGGGGCCCCGCCAGCCCCAAAGATGAACGGACGCGGGCGTTGGGCAAGAAAAAAGCCCAGGCGCGCCGACTCGTCGTCGTTCGCCTGGGCCCAAGCTACTGCCCCGATACCGTAATCTGCTGTCACCAGACCTTGCGGTTGAAGTGCCAAGCAAATTGCAGTGAAACCTTTATAGGGGTGTCACGGTTAGACCGCAGTTAACCCGTACTGACATCGACGTTAACTAATTCCTGCCACCCTTGGGAGTCTGTACCTGCTGCATGTCTTGCATATATCGCTGTGCCGAGCCGTTTTCTTGCTGGACCTCACGGTTAGTCCTGCACACCGTCTTGGGAATATTGGAACCCATTGGCTTGACCTGCTCGCAAATCTCGCGATCAGCGTCATTCTTGGTCAGGATCGCGTTGACTTCGGACTGGTTGTTGTAAAGCTGGATTTTGGATGGTGCATCCATGGCATCAACCGTGCCGAATTTGTCGTATAGCGATTGCATATTGCTCAGATCGCGACTGACCGTCTCTTGCTCGCTCTTATCAACGAACTCAAAGCGCCCACCCGGTGCCATCTGCTGACGAACGTGATCCGCTACAGCGGCAAATTCGTCCTTGGTTTCAGCCTTTACATCAGGCTTGGCTTCCTTCGCTTGCGCCGTCGCCACTTGCAACAAAACCAACGTCGCCGTCATAAATGACAGCCAAAGTTTACGCTTCATGCCTTTCCTCCCAACCTGCTCGTACCCCCCCTCGGGGCACATCCTGCAGGATGCCTTGGATACTAAACCCAAGGAATTGCAGGGTGAAAGTACCGATGGTTCTAGTCGACGCGCTTCGCCCGGCGGCGCACTTTGCTGGCTGTTACGCCGCTTGCCTCGGTCTCGAGAAGCTGAATGATCGACCCGGCCACATCTACACCGGTAGCGGCCTCGATGCCTTCCAGGCCTGGCGAGGCGTTGACTTCAAGGATGAGAGGACCACGCTTGGAGCGCAGCATGTCGACACCCGCCACGCCCAGGCCCAGGGCGGCCGCGGCTTCAACGGCGATACGGCGCTCCTCCGCGCTCAGCGTGGCCGCGCTGGCCGTGCCGCCACGATGCAAATTGGCGCGGAACTCGCCGGGGCTGGCCTCGCGCTGCATGGCCGCAACCACTTTCTTGCCGACCACGAAACAACGCAGGTCGCTGCCCTTGGCTTCGGCGATGAATTCCTGAACGAGGAAATTGGCGTAAAGCCCGCGGAATGCCTCGATGACACTCTGCGAGGCGCTCTTCTTCTCAGCCAGCACCACGCCGGTGCCTTGGCTGCCCTCGTTGAGCTTGATCACATGCGGCGGATCGCCAAGCATGGCCAGCACATCGGCAGTGTCGTCGGGATTGTCACCAAACACGGTCGCGGGCATATCCAGGCCCTGGGCCGAGAGGATTTGCAGGCAGCGTAGTTTATCGCGCGCACGCAATACCGCGTCGGACGAATTGGGGGTGTACACGCCCATCATTTCCAGCTGACGCAACACGGCTGTGCCATAGAACGTACTGGTGACGCCAATGCGCGGAATCACCGCGTCGATGCCCTTGAGCGCCTTGCCCTTGTAGCGGATGGACATGTTGCCCGGCGCAATGCGCACGTAGCAGCGCAGGGGATCGAGCACGCGCACCACATGGCCACGCTCGCGTGCCACATCGATGAGACGCTGGGTGGAATAAAGGCGGGCGTTACGGGAAAGGATGGCGATCTTCATGAAACACCCAGGGCCCCGACCGTCAACGGTCGCGGCTGTGTATAGGAAAGCGCAGGATCCACGGCGAAACGGCCATGTAGCGCAGTGCGGCCCAGCAACATGGGAAACAGCATATGTCGCCGATCGGTCAGATTGATGTCCACCGGGAAATGGTGCCCCGCCAGTAGCACCTCGGTACGGATGAACCAGCGCAAGGTACGTCGGCCGCCGGTATCGGTCACCGCGCGTCGATCCAGCGCCGGCGACTCGCACGATACGTTGACGCGGTGACGTCCACCCACGTTCACATCAAAACGCAACCACGTTTCACCGTCACGCTCAAAGGTCTCCAGCGTATCCACATGCAGCGAGCTGCTGCGCGCACCGGTGTCGAGCTTGACCTTGAGCAGGGGGATGCCGAGTGTCGGCAAAGCCAGCCGCTCCCGCCAGCCGAGGGTGATCACATCCGCCATTATCAGCGCACGCCGCAGGGTTACGTGAAAGGGAGCTCGGTGGGGTGGGGAGCCGGGTTGGAGCGGGTGAAGGGAATCGAACCCTCGTCAGTAGCTTGGGAAGCTACAGCTCTACCATTGAGCTACACCCGCAGCGCCCGGCGATGGTAACCCGGGACTGCGGACTTTTGAAACCGTCCGCGCAACCCAACACCGGATGAACCGGACATGGCGGCCCGCTGAATCATCCGGGGCAACCGGCCGCCCGGGTTATTGCCCAGGGAGGATCGCCGGTCCGCATAATGCGCCCGTCGGCGCCCCATGGCGCCCAAGCGTTTTAATGGACGACGAAACTTGCCCGCGCGACGTCGTCGCGCCCTGCCCCGGAGAACTCGATGCGTGTGTTTCCTGCTTCCCTGACGTCGCCACGTTGCTGGCGATGGCTGGCGGCGGCCCTGCTGGTCGGTGCCTGCTCCCTGGTACAGGCACAGGACCAGCCTGCACCGGGCGACAACGGCGCGGGTGACCCGCCCTCCCGCGTGGCGCGACTGTCCTATCGCGAGGGCGATGTCGGCCTGCTGCCGGCCGGCCAGAAGGATTGGGGCGATGCCAGCCTCAACCGACCGCTGACCACCGGCGATCGACTCTCCACCGGACAAAATGCGCGCGCCGAGCTGGAACTGGGCGGCGGCACGTTGCGCATCGCCGACGATTCGGACTTTGGCTTCCTCACGCTCAACGACCAGTTGGCCCAGGTCGAGCTGACCCAGGGCACGCTCAACCTCAACGTGCGCGGACTGGCCGAAGGCCAGAGCTACGAGATCGATACGCCGACCGTGGCCCTGGTGGTAGACCAGCCCGGCACCTATCGCGTGGACATCAGCGACGACGGCAAGTCGACCCGCGTCATCGCGTTCAATGGCCGTGCATCGGTCTATGGCGAAGGCGGCGCCCAGCGCACCGTCGCTGGCGGTCGCAGCTACGAGTTTGCCGATTCCTCGCTCAACAACGTGACCATCAGCGACATCGACGGCGGCGACGATTTCGATGCCTGGTGCAACAGCCGCGATCAGCGCTACGAGCGCCCGCAGTCGGGCCAGTACGTTTCCGATGACGTGGTCGGTTACCAGGATCTGGACCAGTACGGCGACTGGCAGGCGGACCCCGAATACGGGCAGGTCTGGTACCCCTCCAACGTGGCCGCGGACTGGGCGCCGTATCGCGACGGCAACTGGACCTATATCGCGCCCTGGGGCTGGACCTGGGTGGATGCGTCGCCATGGGGCTTCGCGCCATACCACTACGGCCGCTGGGCCTATATGCGCGGGCGCTGGGGCTGGGTGCCGGGCCCGGTATCAGTGCGTCCGGTGTATGCGCCCGCGCTGGTCGCTTTTGTGGGCGGTGCCGGCTTCGGCGTATCGGTGGGCGTGGGCGGCGCACCGGTGGGCTGGTTCCCGCTGGGCCCAGGTGAAATCTACAACCCGTGGTATCGCGCCAGCCGTGGTTACTACACCAACGTCAACATCGCCAACATCTACGCGCGCGGCGGTCGCGAGGTGGTGATCAACAACATCAACAACCACTACAGCTATTTCCAGAGCGGTCGCCCGGTGCCCAACGAGCGCTACTTCAACCAGAACGCACCGCATGCCTTTACGGCGATGTCCGGCCAGGACTTTGCCGCTGCCCGCAACGCGCAAAACCACATGGTGGCGGTGGATCCCCGCCGTTTCTCGCCCGCGGCGGTGATGCCGCGCGGTGCCGGCGTGCCGCCGGCGCGTGCCAGCTTTGCCACGCCGCGCCCGGCCACGGCCCGCGCCTTGCCGGCGGGTGGCTTCCAGCGTGAGGTGGTGGCGCGCAATGCCCCGGCGGCCGCTTACGCCGGCCGCCAGCCGGCAGGCGGGGTGCGCGGCCCCCAGGGCCCGGGCAATGTGCGCATGTTGAATGCCCAGCCTCCGGGCAACCGCCAAGCCGGCATGCCGACGGCCGAGCGCGCCGCGCAGATCGAGCGGAACCCGGCGCCAGCCCCCTCCATGCGCCAGCCAGCTGCCCAGGACAATGAGCGCGCCGCGATGCGCCCGGGTGAGTTGCCCTCCTCCCACTTCGCACGTCCGGCCGGCAACGCCACTGAGGGCAATCGTCCGGCGTCCGGCAACCAGCCGCGCCCGGGGGTGAGCTACATCCCCAGTGCCGAATCCGATCGCGCCCGGAGCCAGCCTTCGACGGGCACGCTGCCCCCGACCCCGCGCTTCGAACGCGCCCCGGCTCGGCAGCCGCAGGACAACCCGCAGCGATTCGAGCGCGACAATGCCGCGCCGCGCCCGGCGGAAGTCCAGCAGCCGCGCAATGTCCAGCCACAGCAGGGCTACGAGCCGCCCCGTGGTTATGAACCGCCGCGTGGCAACCAGGCGCCAGAGCCGCGCCCAGCCCAGAATGGCGACAAACCGCGTGAATCGTCCGAGCACCGGGCTCCGCCGCCGCGCAGGGACGATCAGCACAACTGACGCAGCAGAGCCACGTCGGCAGCAGCAAGGCCCGGCCCGCGCCGGGCCTTTTTTATGGGCTGCCGGCATCCGCAGTCATAGCCGCTACAATGGTCGAATGCATATCACGCTCAATGGCAGTCCGCGCGACTGCGCCCCCGCCACGACGGTGACCCAATTGCTGCAGGACGCCGGCTACGGCATCCGCCGCGTCGCTGTGGAAGTGAATCACGAGATCGTCCCGCGCAGCCAGCACGCCAGCCACGTGCTGGCCGAGGGCGACCAGGTGGAGATCGTTCACGCCATCGGCGGCGGTTGATCGCCGCGCTATCCGTTTCCATGCGGCGCCGGCAAGGCGTCGCCCGCAGACCAAGACATGACGATGAATATCAAGACGTTCGACTCCGCCGATCCGCTCGTCATTGCCGGCCAGAGCTATGGCTCGCGCCTGCTGACCGGTACCGGCAAATACAGGGATTTCGACGAAACCCGCCGCGCCACCCAGGCCGCCGGCGCCGAGATCGTCACGGTGGCGATCCGCCGCGTGAACATCGGCCAGGACGCCGGCCAGCCCAACCTGCTGGATGCGCTGCCGCCCGAGGAATTCACCCTGCTGCCCAACACCGCCGGCTGCTACAACGCGGTGGATGCGGTACGCACCTGCAAGCTCGCCCGCGAGCTGCTGGATGGCCGCAAGCTGGTCAAGCTGGAGGTGCTGGGCGACCAGCGCACGCTGTTCCCGGACGTGGTGGAAACGCTCAAGGCCGCCGAAACGCTGGTGGCCGATGGCTTCGACGTGATGGTGTACACCAGCGACGACCCGATCCTGGCCAAGCGCCTGGAAGAAATCGGCTGCGTGGCGGTAATGCCGCTGGCCGCGCCGATCGGCTCGGGCCTGGGGATACAGAATCGCTACAACCTGCTGGAAATCATCGAGAACGCCAAGGTGCCGATCATCGTCGATGCCGGCGTGGGTACCGCCTCCGATGCGGCCATCGCGATGGAGCTGGGCTGCGACGGCGTGCTGATGAATACCGCCATCGCCGGGGCCAAGGACCCGGTGCTGATGGCGCATGCGATGAAGCTGGCGATCCAGGCCGGTCGCGCAGCGTTCAAGGCCGGTCGCATTCCGCGCAAGCGCTTTGCCTCCGCGTCGAGCCCGATCGACGGCACCATCGGCTGATCGCCGAGACAAGAAAACCGCTACTCATCCCCCTGCAACGCAGGGGGAGGTTGGGAGGGGGGTGAAGCTCTAAAAGTGAAGAGCACCCCTCCCCAACCCTCCCCTGCTTTGCAGGGGAGGGAGCTATTACGCTTTCGGAATTCCCATGACTGACCACGACGACGCTCACAAGCCCGAGTACCTGCGCCGGATCCGCAGCTTCGTCCTGCGCGAAGGCCGCATGACGCCGGCCCAGCAGCGCGCGTTCGACGAGCACTGGGCCCGCTATGGCATCGACTACACCGGCGCCCCGCAGGACTACGCGGCCCGCTTCGGCCGCACGGCGCCGCTGGTGCTGGAAATCGGCTTCGGCAACGGCGAGGCGCTGGCCTGGGCCAGCGAGCACGACCTGGCGCGCGATTTCATCGGCGTGGAAGTGCACGGCCCCGGCGTCGGACGCCTGATGAACGCCCTGGCCGCACGCGCTGCGGGCAATGTGCGCCTGTACAAGCACGACGCCGTGGAAGTGCTTGAGCAGGAGATTCCACCGGGCTCGCTGGCCGAGGCGCGCATCTGGTTCCCCGACCCGTGGCACAAGAAGCGCCATAACAAGCGCCGCATCATCCAGCCCGAATTCGTGGCCCTGCTGGCCTCGCGCATGGCCCCCGATGGCCTGCTGCACCTGGCCACCGACTGGCAAGCCTATGCCGAGCACATGCTCGAAGTGATGGAGGCCGCCCCCGGCTGGCGCAATGCGATAGCACCCGGCCACTTCGCGGAAAAACCCGAGTGGCGCATCGAAACCCACTTCGAGCGGCGCGGGCTCAAGCTCGGGCATGGCGTGTGGGACCTGCTGTACCGCAAAGCCTGAGCTTGCTTCCATTCCCTCACCCACGGGGAAAGGAAGTAGACACGCCGCTTCATACTGACGACGCGGTTCACCAGTCGTCGTAGTGACCCGCTTATACTTCCGGCTCAAACAGGGACGAGTCATCGCAGGCGTGAAGCTCCCACTGCCCATTCCTATGCATCGCCAGGGCGCCCGGCCAAGGGACGTCCGCTAGTGGGTCTGTCGCTCACCCCCGAAATGATCCTGGTGCTCGGGCTGGTGGGCTTCACCATGCTGATGCTGGTGCTGGAGTGGATCCGCGCCGACATGGTGGCGCTGCTGGTGGTGGTGGTGATCGGCCTCACCGGCCTGATTCCCTCCGATCGCGTGTTCAACGGCTTTGCCGGTAACGCGGTCATCGCGATCATCGCGATCATGATCATGGGCGCCGGGCTCGACCGCGCCGGCGTACTGACGCTTACCGCCAGCTTCGTGATGCGCATGGCGCGTGGCGTGGAGTCGCGACTGGGCCTGGTCATCAACCTCGTCACCAGCCTGTTCAGCGCGGTCATTCCCAGCCAGGCTCTGGCCGCCTTGATGATCCCGGTGACCAGCCGCCTCGCCGCGCGCACCGGCGTGCCGATCTCGCGGCTGCTGTTGCCGATGGCGTTCTGCATTCTCACCGCCACCAACACCACGCTGATCGCCAACTCGCCGCTGATCGTGCTCAACGACCTGGTGGCCAGCGCCAACGCCAACCTGCCCGCCGGCGCGCACACCATTCCCAAGTTCGGCCTGTTCAGCGTGACCCCGGTGGGCCTGGTGCTGGCGCTGATGGGCGTGGGCTTCTTCTATTTCTTCGGCAAGAAGCTGTTGCCCGAGCGCGAGGACGAGCGCCTCAAGGTGACGCCGGGACGCACCGAGAGTTATTTCGCCGACACCTATGGCATCGCTGGCGAAACCGCCGAGCTCACGGTGACGGCGGAAAGCCCGCTGGTGGGCATGAGCATCGGCGAGGTGGAGCAGCTCTATGGGGCGCCGCTGATCCTCGCCATCAAGAGCGGCAACGACGCACGCATGGCGCCACCGGCCGACCATGTGATCTGGGTGGGCTCCGTGCTGGGCGTGCTGGGCTCGCGCGAACAGCTCAACCAGTTCGCCAACAACCAGCTGTGCAAGCTGTCGCCGCGCATGCGCCAGCTGGGCGAGCTGTTCAACCCCACCCGCGCGGGTATTTCCGAAGCGGTGATTCCCCCGAGCTCGCGCTTCCTCAAGCAGACCGTGGGCGACCTGCGCCTGCGCAAGCGCTACGGCATTTCGGTGCTAGCAGTCACCCGTGGCGACCACGTGTACCGCGACGATGTACGTTCGGTGAGCCTGCGCGCCGGCGACACGCTGGTACTGCATTCGAGCTGGCGCGACCTGGCGCTGGCCAGCGAGGACAAGGACCTCGTCGTCGTCACCGACATCCCCAAGGAAGAGCAGCGCCCCGGCAAGATCTGGCAGGCGGTGGGCTTCTTCCTGCTGGCCAAGTGCCTGGCCCTGTTCACCCATCTCGACCTTTCGGTCGCCATGATGACCGGCGCCGTCGGCATGCTGCTCACCGGCGTGCTGAACATGGACGAGGCGTACAAGGCGATCAACTGGAAGACCATCTTCGTCACCGCCTGCCTGATTCCGCTGGGCTGGTCGATGGACGCCACCGGCGCCGCCGCGTGGCTGGCGCAGGAAGTGCTGCAGCACCTGGGCCATACCTCGCATTGGGTCCTGCAGCTGTCGCTGGCGATCCTCACGCTGCTGTTCTCGCAGGTCATGTCCAACGTCGGCGCCACCGTGATGATGGTGCCCATCGCCATCAGCGTCGCCGTCGCCACCGGCGGCAACCCATCCGCCTACGCGCTGATCGTCGCGGTATCGTCCTCCAACACCTTCCTGCTCAGCTCCGGCCATCCCGCCCTGATGATGGTGGCCGGCCCCGGCGGCTACCGCGGCAAGGATTTCCTGCGCGTGGGCCTGCCGCTTACCGGGCTGGTGCTGGTGATTACGTTGGTGGCGATCAATTTGATGTACCACTGAGGCGGAAACCAACAGTGCACGGCTAGGGCTCGCCCCTCAGATCGCGTCTCGCGTAGATCGTGTGGTGAAGACTCATGAACTGAGCCATCGACCTCAGCCATCGCTCGGACGGAAAGCGGCCGCCGATGACCAGCAGAATCAAGACGACCATCGCCAGTACGGCGCCATAAGTACGCGCCGGAAACCGCCAGACTGGCCCCATATGACGTACGTAGGCCAGGGCCGCACACCCGCCAAAAGCCAGGCCCGACAGCACCTCGGCCATCGAGTGAACGCCCAGTTCGATCCTCGACCACGCGACCCATGCAGCCAGCCCCCAACCAAGGGCGAATCCGGGCCACCGATGGGTCCGGGGGACCAACGCGCTGAACAAACAGGGCCAGATGGTGGCGGCCATGGTCGAATGGCCGCTCAGGCCAGTGAAGTCCCATGCCCTGATTCCGATGCCCCAGGCCATGTAGAGCAGCTTGCTACCCACCACGACAGCAACGATAGACAGTTGGAACAGCAGCCACGTCCCTGCAAGCCTGCGTGTTTCGGTCTTGGCGGCCAGCCATGCCGCCGTAATCAATACGCATGGCAGGAGGACCGCCAGATCACCCAGCGCGGTCAGGCGCTGCCAGATCGGAGATAGATCTCCCGTTGTCACGCGGCCGATCCATTGGCGACAAGGGGCGAGGTCTTGCGTCGTCGCGTCGCGAGCCCATCGCCCCGGGGCACATGGGAAAACCGGCAGAGCACCAGCAGCATGAACAGCAACAACCCCACCCGATGACGGAAATACGATCCATAGTCGGGCTCAAACAACGCCTGCACCAGCGTAAACGCCAGCACGGTGTGGCAGGAAAAACCCACCACGCCGGTAACGCCGGCCCTCAGATTCGCGATCAGCCTGATACTGAGCCATACCTGCAGGAACACGAACGGAGCGTATGCGGGAGAGCGGGCGAGCAAATTGAGGGGAAACATCATGGTGACGAAAGCCAGCAATCGATTCCCCAAGAAACCGGCGACATGGCCATCCGAAAGGTAATACTCGATACGACTCGCGGACACGCCCTCCAAGTAATCGGCTCGTCCCTTATTGAGCAGCTCCCAAGGCAGCCGCTTGAACAACAGCAAGACCAACAGCAAGGCGCAGCCATACACGAGGATGCCCACCCAGGCGCGACGCAACGCCATCAGGTTCACGCTGAGGACGACGGCGAACAGCAAGTAATAGGCGCGAAAATAGACACCCAGGAAGACCATGGAAGCCACATAGCAGGCAAGACCCAGCCATCCCCTGCCCGGTCGCCTGGCCCAGATAGCCAGTGGCAGCACCGAGGCCAGGAAGGTGATGAGTTCTTTGGTGACGCAGAAATAGAACGGGGCCAGCAATACCGTGGCCGCCACCAGGGAAAAAACGTTGATCCAGCCAAGCACCGGCGCATAGGTAACGATGAACCAGACCAGGACCAGGAGAAAGCTCAGCCCGAAAACGGCGTTTGTTATGAGTAAGCCGTCCTCGTACTTCGAGCCATAAGAAGACACCTGTCCCCCGAGCGCGTCGGCCAGCGCGATCCATGGACGCAACAAAAAGGCGGATGAATTGAACGAACTGCCGAACGCATCAAAACTTGGTTGACTGCGGATGATGGTCAGTCCGTCGACATAGAACTTCTCGTGCCAAAGCAGCGGCACTATCGCGGAAAAAGCCAGGGAAAGCAGGACTGCCACGAACGCCACGAGGAAGGTGGTTATCAGGCGATCGCTGGCGGTCAGTTGTCCCATCGACGTCAATCCCGCAGCAAGCGGCCATGTTGCCGCCCCGGCACAAGCGTTTCGAAGAGTTCGCGATAGGCCAGGTACAGGCGATCGATATGGAACCGCGTTTCGAAGGTGGCACGCGCATTGCCTCGCATGCGAACGAGTTCATCAAGACGCAATCGCTTCAGCGCACTGCAAAGCGCCTCCGCTTCACCGTCATACAGATAGCCATCATGGCCGTGTGAAACGATCTCGCCAAGCGCCCCCACTCGTCGCGCGAGCACGGGCGTGCCCGCGCGGAAGGCCTCTACTGCGCACAGGCCAAAGCCTTCCCACCGCGACGGCATCACCACCAGATCCGCCTCGGCATAGAGCGCGGTGATGGCCTCCCGCGCGAGCCACCCGTGACGCCTCACGTTGGACCAATCCGGAAAATCCGCCAGCCCGGCCTGCTCCACCACGCTCTCGCCCACAAGATCGAACTCGATCCCGGGACATGGACCCAGTTCTCGAATGGCTTTCGCGAGCATGTCCACCCCTTTCTGCCGATCGAACCGCCCCACGTAGAGCACCCTGATCGACCGCCGGCCGCTCGGCGGTTCCAGGCGAAATCGCCCCGTATCCTGCACCGCATTGGGTATCAGGATGCACCGAGGGGAATAGCCCATCCTCGATACCTGCCGATGTTCGTAGGACGAAATATTCACCACCGCGGATGGCAACTGCGACATCGCCCGCTCGATCATGGCCACTACGCGCCGCGACCTCTCCTTCATCTCCCGAAATACCGCCCAGCCATGGGGGCAATAAATGGTCTTTACGCCTGTTCCGAGAAACGGCGTGGCAAGACACAACGCGAAGCCGGCGAACGTGCTGTGCGCGAACACCACGTCGGCTCGTATCTCACGGCGCACGGCCACCATTCGCCTGGCAAGACCGAGGATGCCCCACAAGGATCTCCGGGCCGAATGAAGATGGAGATGCTCCGCCTCGAACTCCGCCTGCTGAGATGCGGGGATCAGATAAGAGAACCGGCAGCCCATGCGCCCGGCACCCGCATCCAACGAGGCCAGATAGGTCGCCACGCCGCCCTTGATGGTTTCCGCCACATGAAGGACGCGCAGCGGCGAAGCAGGCGCTTGCGCGATCGGTCGGCAACGATCTACCACCACGACTCACCCATTGATGGAGCCGGAAGAAGGCGCGTGTGTGGCCAGGAGATGCCACGAACGGCAACCGCAACCGCGTCGATAGTCATCGTGCGGCTCCCAGCAAGGACACCAACCGGACAGCGGCTTCCCCGTCGAAAAAATCGTGATGCCGCTGCTTGAGCCGCCGCGTTCGATCACATCGCCGCTGATGGGACGACGCATGGGTGGCGTCCTCGAGGATGGCCGCGATCACCTCCGGCCAGCCGCTGGACCAGTCGCCCTCCGTAAATCGTTCATAGGGTTCGTAGAGGCCCCTGCTACTCGCGTAGTCGGCAAGATCCGCGGCCAGGAAGTAGATCGGTCGTTCCAGCAAGGCGTAGTCAATCGCGATGGCCGAATAATCGGTGACCAGGCCGTCGAAGGCATGCAGCAACGGGGTAATGTCGCCCGCCAGGCTCGACGGCAGGAACTTGATGCAGTCCGGCCATCGCTCGGCTCCCCCGCTGTCGAGTCCGTAGCCCCATGGGTGGGAGCGGATGACGACCCATGCGTCCAATCGATCGCAGGCGCGTGCAAGTTCAGCCAGCTCCACGCCACCTGGCGCGGCTGGATCGGGCTCGCCGTCACGCCAGGTCGGTGCGTACAGCAGCAAACGGCTGGGTGATCCCGGCTCGGCCCACAGCTCGCGCAGGCGTCGCCTCGCCAGACATCGCGTTCGTGATAGATCCGGCACCTGCAGGCAGTCGCATCGGGGATCGCCGATCTTGAGGATCTTTCGGCGAGAGAGAGCAAAGGCACTTCGGAATCGGCTGGCGCACAGGTCGGACGGCACCACGTACCAGCTCGGCATACGAAAAGCAGCCTCGTATACCCTCCGCATGCACGCGCCTGCCAGGCGACCCAATAGGCCGCCGGAGACACGATAAGTGGATGGCGAGTCGAGGCTTATGAGCTTTAGCGGCGTGCCGTGCCAAAGCTGGACGATCCTGGCCCCCGGCGCCGCGGGGCGGCAGACGTCACCAAGTCCATGCGTGATGATGATCGCCGATGCGCGGATCGTCACCAGCAATCCGCGCCACGAAGCACGCGGCACGCATGTCACGCCGGCGTCGCTGGCAAGCCTCATGTCATGGGCATCCTGGGCGAGCCACACAAGGCGAAGGTCAGGTCGCCGCGCCCGCGCCGTCTCCAGCACCCGCAGGGGCCCTTCGCCGAAACCCGCTCGCCGGCCGAACACCCATAGCTTGTTGTTGCGCGGCGCCACCCGGGCCAACAACCCCACCAGCGCGTAGGCCGGGAGCAAAGCGATCTTGATGGCGTTAGCCTTGACGAAGCTGAACTTCATGACTCGACCTCGTCATTGCAGCAAACCGATGGACAAAACCCAGCACGACGATCAACTGGGTAATCGCCACGCCGATGACAGCACGCGATGCTCCCGCGCGGCTCAACACCACCATCAAGGTGACACCGACCGGACATAGCGCGAAAAAGTAGACCTTGAAGAGCCCGAAGGACTCACCCATGGCGCGGATCGACGTCCGGTAAACCACGGCAACGCCCCAAAGCGCGGGAAGCACCGAGGCCAGTTGCAAGGCCAAGGCGAATTCGCCGAAGCCCGGCCCGTAGACAAAGGAAAGCACCTTGGCGCTCATGGGCACCATGATCAATGCGAACAACGCGGTACCACCCAGGACCACCAGAGCGAGGCGATGAGTGAAAACCAGCAAATCGTGACGTCCGCCAACCCGGAACGTATCCGCCAGCAAGGGCAACAAGGCTGCAGAGGCTCCGACCAATAGCGTATTGATGGGGGCCAGCAGGTTGAGCACGGCCCGCAACCCCGCCGTCTGCCGCAGATCGCTGCCAGCGGGCATCATGAGGTAGTAGCCGTTGTTTGCAAACCAGATAAGCGCGGCAGCCGGAACCGACCACTTCGCGTACCGCCATGCCGCCTTGCCAAATGCGTTCAGTTCGCCACGCGATAATCCTTGGATCCGAAGCTCGGGAAGCAGAAATAGCAGGCACAACGAAGCACCCAGCGCCATTCCGGAAAACGGCGACGCCATCTGGCCGCTGTAGTGGTAGTCGGCAAAGGTGGTGAACAGCATCGATGCCGCATACACCAGGGTGACCGAGACCGACTTTCCAGCACTGGCGTTGCAGTAGAAGTAGATCTTGCCCGACCAAAGGCACATGCTCGAGCCGAGCGCCAGCATGAACGGCATTGAGCTGACGACATCGCCATAGCTTCCCCAAAAGCGCAAGGACTGCGACAACACGATCATGAGGATCGCCATCGCCAACGTCGGAACCAACAGGAATCCGAAACCGGCCTTCCGTTCGCCCGAGCGAGCAGCATCGTCCACGCTGTAGATCTCGCCAAGGATCGCACCATGGAGCATGTTGGCGAGCACCACGAGAGTGTAGGCAAAGGCAAAGCCGCCAAGTGCCGCGATACCGCCGTACCTCGCGACCATCACGCCAAGCAGGAAATGGGCGGCGGCCATGATCGCCTGATCGATGGCGCCCAACAGCGCACGAGAATGGATGGACATGTCTTGTCTTTGGATATCGGCTGAGGACATGAAGCCCAAGGCCTCAGTCGAAGCGCTCAACAATCGAACCGATAAGGTCCAGCGCTTTCTTCAGGTCAGCCACATGCGACCGGTCGAGAATCTTCAACATGCGCTTCAGGTCCGTACTCGATACACCTTCCGTCCGCGGCAGGTAAACGACCTCGCAATCCTCGCTCAAGTGATCGAACTTGCCCGTCCAGTCATCGCCCATGCCGAAGATGGAGACACCGTGCGTGTGGATATCCTCGACTTTCTGATCCCACGACGACTCGGGGATAGCGAGGTCAACGCAACCCACGTTCTGAAGAATCTCGATCCGCTCGGGAAAGCCGATGATGGTCTGCTTGCCCTTGCTTCGGTTGAACTCATCCGTTGAGACGCCAACGATCAGGCGGTCACCCAGGCCACGCAGGCGCTTCAGAAGGCGCAAATGGCCCACGTGAAACAGATCGAACGTGCCGTAGGTTAGAACTACTTTTGTCATCGACTCCGATATCCTTTCGCTCGACGCATGAATCAGTACGCGTTCGTTCGCTTCAACAAGACGAATGGCGTAAACAGGATGATTTTCAAATCCAGCCAGAGCGACCATTCCCTGATGTACGAGATGTCGCATTCCACACGTTGCGCCATCTTTTCGAGCGTGTCGGTTTCGCCTCGAAACCCTCTGATCTGTGCCAGGCCGGTCATCCCAGGCTTTACTCCGTGGCGCTGCATATACCCCCGCAGGCACTCGCTGAAATGATGGTTGTGCTCGACGGCGTGCGGCCTTGGCCCAACGATTGACATATTTCCCTTGAGCACATTGATGAGCTGGGGAAGTTCGTCGAGGCTGGTCGCCCGGAGGAAGCGGCCAAAGCGGGTAACACGTGAATCACCCCGCGTTGCCTGCGTCACCGCGCCGGCCTGCTCGGCATGCACCCGCATGGACCTGAATTTCCATACGTCGAACTCCTTGCCGCCCAGTCCATGGCGCTTTTGCCGGTAGATCACAGGGCCGGGCGAGCTCCACTTCACTCCGATGGCAATCGCGACCATCACCGGACCGAGCAGAAGCAAAAGCATCAGAGCAACCAGTCGATCCTCCAGCGCCTTCACCAGCCCGGCGTGCCCATCGACCCGGCTGCCCCGCAACGTGATGACGGGAACGCCGGCAAGCAGTGCGGCGTGATGATTGATCATTTCGTAGCCAAAGAAGTCCGGCACCAGGCGGACGATGGTCGGCTTGTCCAGGGTCATCTGAAGCACGCGCTGGATCATCGTCTCCGCGCGCAGCGGCAGCGCGATCCAAACCTGATCCAGCGACCACGACTCGCAACCTTCGCCCAGGCTGTCAAAGTCGCCCAGGCACGGCGCGCCCTGGATGTCCTGATGGTCATACGGCGTGCGCAGATAGCCCACCACCGTCAAACCCATCCAGGGATTTTTCCGGGCCGCGGTCACGATGCGTTGACCTGCCTGGGTGGCGCCCACAAGAAGCACGCGCCGCGCATCGATGCCGCGCGTGCGAAAACGTCCCAACGCCCAGCGCATGACAAGGCGATCGATGGACAACACGACTCCGGTGACAACGAACCAGACGGCGGCGCCCTGCCGCGAATACTCGCCCGTCGTTCTGGACGCCCACTCCAAGGCAAGCAATAGCAGCATGACAGCCAACCAAGCGGCCCACAGCCGGGCGATTTCGGCCCACGGCCTTTCGCCGCGCCAGCTGCGATACAGGCCTATCGCGGGAAAAACCAGCAAGGTGAGGAGCACGGTCCGGACCAAGCCGGCCGGATAGGGATCTCGCAAACCATAGTCGCCGGCCTGCAGCCAATGGGTAACGAAGGCCACGGCCACGATAACAAGGACATCGCTGAGTCGAAGCGCGACATCAAGCAAGGCGCCATGCTTGGACAGAAAGTGCGAGTCAACCCGCCGCTGACGGGAAAGAGATGACATGGTCAACATACGATTTACCTCATCCTTGACCGTTGTGCCGGCAATCCGCCAGGTCATATGCAGGGAGCGTCGATAGCCGCCTACCAGGACGCCGATGTCCCATTACGACCTTTATCGATGCCTTGACCGTCGCGTCAGGCGGTGCGGCTCCCGTATTCGTAGTAGCCGTAGGAGTAATAGCCGGCATTGCGGCGCTCCACGGCATTGAACACGGCGCCCTTGATCTTCACGCCGTTCTGCTCGAAGCGCTGTTTGGCGAGCGCGATCTCGCGCAGCTGATTCATGCCAAAGCGCACCACCATCAGACTTGTGCCGACGTGATGTCCAAGAATCGCCGCGTCGGTTACCGCCAGGATGGGCGGGGTATCGATGATGACGAGGTCGTAGTTCGACCGCAGGCGATCCAGCAACATCGGGAAGCTGTCGTGCATCAGCAGCTCGGATGGATTCGGCGGTACCTTTCCGCGCGGTATGAAATGAAGATTCTCGACCTGGGGAACGGCGCGAATGGCGTCATCCATCGACAGCTGACCGGATATCAACTCCGACAAACCGCCCTCGGGTCGCCCACCGATGACGGTGTGCAAGGCGCCCTTTCGCATATCGCCGTCGACGAGCAATACACGCTGCCCGCTTCCGGCGATAACCGCCGCCAGATTGGACGAGACGAAGGTCTTGCCCGCGCCCGGGCTGGCGCCGGAAATCATGAGGATATTGGTCTTGGCCTCCATTCGCGCGAAATGGAGACTGGTGCGCAAGCTGCGCAGCGCCTCGACGGCGAGATCCGCCGGCGCGTTCACCGCGAGCAGCTGCTGGCTTTCGTCATTGCGTCCACGGCGCCCTTGCAGGAAGCTCTTCTGCTCTGTGAGGCTGTTTGGAATGGAGGCGTAGACCGGCAGGCCAAGCTCTTCGAGCATGGCTGGATCCTCCAGCCCCCGGCGCAGCATTTGCCGCAGGAAGACGAAGCCGAGCGCGAACAGTGCACCGAGCCATGTGCTACCCAAGATGACCAATAGCCTTTTTGGCTTGGCCGGCATCGACGTATCCACGGCGGCGGCGTCGATCACGCGGACATTGCCCACGGTGCCGGCACGCGCTATGTCCAGCTGCTGCGCCTGATTGAGGAGGTTGACGTAGGTGGCGTTGCTGACCTCGACGTCACGGGTAAGACGAAGCAGCTCCTGCTGCGTGTCCGGCAAGTCACCCACTTGCTTGTCTATGCCGCTGCGCTGGGCCTGAAGCTCGCCGATCTGGTTGAGCAATGCCTTGTACGCCGGATGCTCAACCGTATAACGGCGCTCCATATCCGCCTGCTGCAGGCGCAACTGCTGGATGCTTGTCTCAATGGCCACGACCTGATCGAGCAGCCCCTTGGTCTGCATGGTGATGTCGACCGAATGCGCCTTGGTCTGGAAGGCGTTCAGCGCACCCTGCGCGCCATCCAGCTCTTTGCGTACCTTGGGCAACTGTTCCTTGACGAAGGCAAGGCTGTTGGCCGCTTCCGCGGAATTGCGGTCGACGTTTTGCCGAACATAGGCTCCACTGACCTGATCGAGGACCCGAGTCGCCAGCTCGGCGTCCCGGTGGTCGTAGGTGAGCTGGATGATGCCCGAATCCTTGCCCTGTTCCGCCGCGTTGATGTCGCGCTGCAGCTCGCTGATGACCGCAAGTGCACTGCGATGGACCACGCGGAATCGCGTGCCCGGATTGGCCCTTAAAGCACGCACCTGCAGGGTCACGCCATTGCCGGCGACCGCTTCACCCACCGCCCCCGCCAGCAGGCGATTGCTGCCGTCGTACAAGGTGAATGCGCCATGTTCGCCGGCTACGAGCGTCAGCGGCTCCCCCTCCAGCGAGGCGGGCACGCTCATCCTATAGATGTCCAGGCGCGAGCCGCCCCAGTCGTACCGGCCCAATCCCAGCACCGGCGTCGCCACGTCGGTGGGCTCGTCGGGCGTGAAGCGACGCGCTGCAAAACCTCCGAACAGGGGAAAGCGCAACGGCTCCACTTCGACCTGCAAATTCAGCTCATCCACCGCCTTGCCGATGACAGCGCGCGAGGTGATCAGCGCAATCTCCGTCGTCGCCTCGGAGCTGGAAGCGCCAAGGGTTTGCGAGATGGCGCTCAGGCCAGGCAGATTGGGGACTTTCTGCTCTACCTGGACGACAGCGTCAGCGCGATAGACCGGCGTTGCCAGCACGGCGTAGCCGACCCCGAGCACAAAGCACACGCCGGTGACGATACCGATCAACCAGCGGTGGTCGACCAAGGTACCAAGCAGCTCCCGCAGGTCGATTTCCTTGTCCTGTGGCGCGTTGTCTTTTGTAGCGGTCATGCCGGGAGTGCCAAATGCAAGCCCGCCATGTTGACCAAATGTCTTCTAATGCAGCATCGGCGAGCGTTGCCCACTCGCGTAAGCCTTCCCTTATGAAGCAATCAGGAAGCGGAACGCGTTAAGTAGGGCAACCAGCTGGCTACGCTTCGATCGATCACGCCATAAACATGCTCGAACGCTTCCCGGCTTTGCCCAAAGGGATCAGCGATATCCGCGCCAGCCCCCCAGTGATCGAGCAACATCACCTTGCCGCTGGCCTCCGGCGCCAGCCGCCTGACGCAGGCGACGTGATCGTGTTCCATCGCCAACACCAGATCGGCTTCACGGAGCATGGCACCGCTCAGTTGGCGCGCCCGATGCGCACCGCCATCGATGCCATGCTCGGCGAGCAGCGTTCGCGCCATGGCATCCATCGGTTTGCCCACGAGCGCACCCAGGCCCGCGCTGTGAACGCAAATACCGCGACTGGCCAGGTGATGATGAAACAGATACTCCGCCGTCGGACTGCGGCAAATGTTTCCAATGCAGACGGTCAAAATCCTTTTGAACACGGCGCTCCATGTTTTTTCGCCATAGAAACTCGCCAAGGCGCGCTGGCGATCCATCCAAACGATATCCGCTACGGCGATGGATCAGGAAAATCCGGTCTGCGCACTTATCCCGTTTTTCTGTCGTCCTTCGCCGCGCCAGCGATTTGACGCGTCGCAATTCGCCTCGCCAGCCTACAATCGCCCGATCAACGAGTCGCCGACGGCGCAGCGCCTAGCCGCGAACCCCGCCTTCTCAACGCCAGGCAACGCAGCGTCGCGACACGGACGAATTCTCATTGAATGGAGCTCATATGAAGAAGTTGCTCGCCGCAATCATGATGACGGGCCTGGCTGGATCGGCCCTCGCCCAATCCTCCACCATGACGGATGCCAACGCCCCGAAGGCCGCTGGCTCCACCGCCGCCGCCGAGGCCTCCATGGGCAGCCTGACCCCGCTCTACATTGGCGCAAGCCTGGTCGGCGCGGCGGTCATCAGCGCGGGCGTGTCCGGTGGCGGCAGCAACCATGGCAACTCGAACACGTCCCCGGGCACGGGTGGTGGCGGCAACGGCGGTACCGGTGGCACCACCGGCACCACCGGCACGCACTGAGTTTCTCCCAACGCGTTTGCCTGATCCGTGCTGGATTTATCCGGCACGGACGGTTTTTGCCCGAAGCACACAAAGCCCATCTCATGAATGTACGCCAGACCCTAGCCCTGGTCGCGGCGATCTCGCTGCTGCAAGGCTGCATCTGGTCGCCAGGTCAACACATGTCGACCAGCCGCCTGCTGCATGAAGAAGACCAAGGCAGCCGCGTCGAGCTCGTTCCCATCACGCCCAAGCTGATCGCCATGGACAAGGCAGCGGCTACAACCGCGGCGATCCCGCCGGAGCTACTCTCCTACCGGCCCGAGTCTTACCGCATTGGCGCGGGCGACACGCTGTACATCACCGTCTGGGAACACCCCGAGCTGACCTCCCCCGCCGGGCCGCAACAGCAGTCGCTGGCCAACGGTCGCCTCGTGCGCCCGGACGGCACGCTGTTCTATCCCTACGTGGGCGAGCTGAAAGTATCCAGCATGACCGTGGAAGACCTGCGCAAGGCCATCAGCGACAAGCTGGCCCGTTACGTGGAGTCGCCCCAGGTCGATGTGAACGTGATCGGTTACGGCAGCCAGCGCATCACCGTGCAGGGCGCCTTCACCAAGACCGATCCACAGCCCGTCACCACGACGCCGGTGACGCTGGCCCAAGCACTTGGTGCCGCCACCATCAACACGGAACAGGCCAATCTCTCCGGCCTGGTGCTGACCCGCGACGGCCGTGACTACCCGATCGATCTCGATGCCCTGAGCAACGGCGCGGCCATGGCGAAGGACATCTACCTGAAGCCTCGGGACCGCCTGTACCTGCCGTACAACGACCGCCAGGAAGCCTATGTGGTGGGTGAGGTGAATCGTCCGCTCGCACTCAGCTTCAAGACCACCGACATCACCCTTTCCCAGGCGCTCGGCCGCGCCGGCGGCCTGAACCAGACCACCTCCAAGGGCAAGGCCGTCTATGTGATACGTGGCATCGCGGATCTCGAAAAGAGCAAGGGCACCGTGTATCGGCTGGATGCGCGTTCGCCCGATGCCTTCATCCTCGCAGGGCAATTCAAGGTGAAGCCTGGCGACGTGGTTTTCGTGGGCCCGGCAGGCGTGACACGCTGGAACCGCTTCCTGTCCCAGTTGCTGCCGCTGACCAGCATCATCAGCAACGCAGCGAGTGCCCAGTACAACTTCGACCGCTGATGAGCCCGTACAAGCTTTTTCCGTTTCGGGTCCTGCCGATGGCATGCCGCGCATGAATCGCCTGCATGCACGAATCGCCGGCGCCATGGTCGGTTGTGCGCTGTTGGGCATCGCCGGCTGTACCGAGGTGTCGCGTGGCAGCCTCGAATCCGTACGCCTGTTATGGCGTGGAAAGCCGACGCTGGCTCCCACGGCGGAACAAGTGGCCGCCAGGCCCTTTTACCAAATGCGCGCCACCACGGCGGCTGGCGATGCCGTGCTGATCCTTGGCAACGTCGATGGGCCACGCGAATTCTGGTACGGCACCCAGGGCGTGCTGGTGGTTCTACAGCATGGCCGCGTCGTCATGACGGCGGGACTCGATCGCAATCTCGACGGCAACCGGCTGTCGTCTCCAGGTGACCCCTTCGCGACCGGCCTGCACCGGCTCGGCACGCGTCTCGCCTATGAACGTGTCGACGACTGGTCGCCCGGTTACCGCTATGGCGTTCCCGTACATGCCGTGCTGAGGCCGACAGGCAGCGCCGAGATCGACATTCTTGGAGCGAGTCGCCACACGTTGCTGATAACCGAGGAAATAACAGCCACAAGTGCCGGCTACCACGTCACCAATCGCTACTGGGTGGACCCGTCGGATGGCTTCGTGTGGATGAGCGAGCAGCACGTCATGCCGGGTTTGACGATGAAGCTCGTGCAATTGCGCCCCTATCGCGGGGGAGCGTCGTGAGGCATCTGCTCCTGCTCGCTGCCGGCGCCTTGCTGCCATCGCTTGTGTTGTGGCCGCCCGCCGCAGCGGCCACGCAGTTTTTCGCGAGCGGCGCGGTGGAACATGCCGGCGTGCATGAGCTTGCTCGACCTGCCCGGTTGAGCGACGCGGCGCTCGCCGCTGGCGTGCGGGAGGATGCCTACGTACTGGGCGCCGCCTGGCTGCGCCCGGGCCTGCGCATGGAGCAGCAACGGCAGCAGGCCGGCATCCTGTTCGACCTGGACCACGTGCGGCGGCAGGCGCTGGCGTCCGATCGCATCGCACTGGCCGAATTTTGCGCATCGCTGAGCGCGTGGTTGGGGTCCATGCCAAGTACAGGGCGACAGGCGGCTCCGCTCGATCCTCGCGTGGTCGATGTCATGCCATCGGCGAACCGTCCGGTAGCGCAGGGCGACGTCCTGTATTACCCGACACGCCCCAGCACCATCCGTATCGTCGGTGCGGTATCGCGCACCTGCGAACTGCCGCAGGTGGCGCTGCAGGATGCCCGTCGCTACCTCGATGCCTGCCCCGCCCTGCCGCTGGCCGACGCCGACTGGATCTTCGTCATCCAGCCGGACGGGCAAGTCTTTCGGCAGGGTATCGGCCTGTGGAACCGCAGCACGCCCTTGCCGCTGGCACCGGGCGCCGTGGTCTACGTGCCGCTGGGCGACCGGCTCGTGCGTGACGTGGCCCCGGACCTGAATCGCGAAATCGCCACCTTCCTGGCAACGCAGCCGCTCGCCGATCCGGAAGCGCACCCATGACGCATCACCGGACAGGACGTCCTGGCGCAAGGTCGACCCAAACGCCCAACCAGCACCCTCGCCTGGCACCGCTGCTCGGCTGCCTGTTGATCGGGTTGGCCCATGCGGACAGCGCCCCGACGCAAAGCGACTTCGGCGGCGCGGGCCTATGGCAGACACCTACCGCACGCATGGCGGAGGAAGGTGAGCTGGCGTTCACTGTCAGCAATGTGCACCCCTATGACCGCTACAACGTCTCGTTGCAGCCGCTACCCTGGCTGGAAGGCATTTTTCGTTATACCGCGATTGGCAACCGCCTCTATGGGCCCCAGGCGCTCAGTGGCCACCAGAGCTACAAGGACAAGTCCATCGACGTGAAGCTGCGCATATGGACCGAGAGTCGTTGTCTGCCGGACATCAGCATCGGCGCGCGCGACATCGGCGGCACCGGGCTTTTTTCCGGCGAGTACGTGGTCGCCAACAAACGCTTGGGACCGATCGATGCGAGCCTCGGCATGGGTTGGGGCTATGTGGGTGGACGGGGCAATATCCGGAATCCGCTATCCCTCTTCAGTGACAGGTTCGACCATCGTCCGGGCAGCTCCGGCACGGGCGACTTCAGCAGCAACCATTATTTCCGTGGCCCGGTGGCGCTGTTTGGTGGCATCGCCTACCAGACGCCGTGGAACTGGCTGGTGCTGAAGGCCGAGTACGACGGCAACAATTACCAGCACGAGTCGCAACGCAATAACCAGAAACAGAGTTCGCCGATCAACTTTGGCGCAGTGCTCCGCCCGGCTCGCAACCTCGACCTCAGTCTCGCGCTCGAGCGCGGCAATACGGTGATGTTCGGGTTCACGCTGCATGCCAACGCGGCCACCGGCACCGGCCCGGTGAAGCTGCTCGATCCGCCCCGGCCCGCGCGCAACACCGAGGCCGCTGCGCCTGCTCCCGAACAGGTCGACTGGGCCGAAGTGGCACGCAACCTGCGCGACAACGCAGGCATCCAGGTATCCACCATCACGCGCCGCGGCAGCGAGGTGATCGTCACTGGCGAACAAGAGCGTTACTACTATTCGGCCAAGGCGATGGGTCGGGCAGCGCGCGTGCTCGACAACCAGCTTGGTCCCGGCATCGACTGGTTTACCGTGGTGTCGCAGCAGGAGGGCTTGTCGACGGCTGAGACCAGCGTGCATCGCCAGCGCTTCGGGCAACTAATCGATCACGACATCGATCTCGCCGAGTTCAGTCGCAGCGTGGAACACAACGCGCCGATGCCACGCCATGAGAGCGTGCTGTATCGCGCCCCCATCGAACGGGTCGACCAATCGTTCGCCCTGAGCTATGGCCAAAACGTGGGCGGACCTGATGCGTTCCTGCTGTACCAGATCGCCGCCACCTACAACATCGACTATCACTTCACGCCTAACCTGTGGTGGAGCGGCGTGGCCAGCGTGGATCTGATCGACAACTACGAGAAGTTCAAGTACGACGCGCCCAGCCGCTTGCCGCGCGTACGCACGGATGTGCGCAGGTACATCACCCGCTCCGACCTCACCCTGCCGATCTTCCAGCTCACCGGCACGCGCCAGCTGGGCAACGACCTGTATGGCCTTGCCTATGCCGGCATGCTCGAAAGCATGTTCGGCGGCATGGGTGGCGAAGTGCTGTATCGCCCGTTCGGCGAACGCTGGGCCATCGGTACCGACGTCAACTGGGTCAGGCAGCGCGGCTACGACCAGGATTTCTCGTTCCGTGGCTATCACGTGGTCACCGGCCACGTCACCGGCTATTTCGACCTGGGCTACAAGGACGTGACGGTCGCCCTGAGCGCGGGCCGCTTCCTCGCAGGCGACTGGGGCGCCACGCTCGACGTGTCGCGCGAGTTCCGCAACGGCGTGCGCATGGGCGCCTATGCCACGCGCACCAACGTCTCGGCGCAACAGTTTGGTGAGGGCAGTTTCGACAAGGGCATCTATGTGTCGATTCCATTCGACCTGATGCTGCCCCGCTCCACCATCAGTCGCGCCACCTTCGTGTGGGACCCGCTGATCCGCGATGGCGGCGCCCGCCTCAGCAGGCGCTACAGCCTGTATTCGCTCACCAGCGACCGCGACTTCGACAATTTCAGCGGCAATCTCGACCAGATCATGCAGTGAGGCCGTCGCCCTGCGCCAGATAGACGTGCTCGCCATCCAGCCGCAACGGCACCGCGCGCAGGTGCTCGCCGCGGCAAGGGCCGCCGACGCACAGGCCATCGTCGTCGTTGAACGAGGCGCCGTGGGCGGCGCACACCAGCAGGTTGTCCTTGATCAGGAATTTGCCCGGCGCCCAGTCGAGCCGGCGGCCGGCATGCGGGCAGATATTCATGTAGGCCCGCACGCCGTCGAGGCGACGAAGCACGATCAGGTTTTCCTCGCCATCGCGCAGCACGGCATCGACGGCGATCGCACCGCCTTCGGGAATGTCATCCAGTCGGCAAAGCGCCTGGTCGGGAGCAGTTGTATCCATCGGCACTTGCCTCTTCGGCCCTAAGGCCCCATCGTTACGCTTGTAAGTCCTTGATTTTACCACACGGATTTTTAACACATGCGTTTTTCGCTACCCATGCCGCGTCGTTCCCGCCATCCGCTCATCCGTGCGCTGTCGCTCGTCATCGGGCTGGCCCTGGTGGGCGTGCTGATGGTGTTCGGTCTGGTGGTGGCCAGCGTACTGCTGGTCGGTGGCGGCCTGGTGTTTGCCGTGCGCCAATGGTCGCGTAAGCGCGCCACGATGTCTTCCGCCGGTCGCCGCGCGCATCAGCCGGAAGTGATCGAAGGCGAGTTTGTGGTGCTACACCAGACGCGTCACGCCGCTCGCTGAGTGCCGCCTGCGCTGCCGCGTAGCACAATATCCGGATAGTCGTGAGTTGGGGCCGGTACTAGGCTGGCCTCATCGCATTCCGGATGTCGTCCCATGCATACCCGACAGCCTACCGAACTCGCCCTGGAACACGTCCGCTCGCTGGTCGAGCGCGCTGACGAGCCACCTACCCTGCAGGCATTGGCCGAAGCGGCCCAGCTGAGCCCCAGTCATTTGCAACGCGCCTTTCGGCGTCGCTATGGCATGAGTCCGGCCGAGTACCACCGTGCACGGCGCTTCGGCCAGCTGAAGACGGCATTGCGCCAGGGAGCCGCCGTGACCGATGCGGTATACGACGCCGGCTTCGGCTCTGGCAGCCGTGTCTATGAGCACAGTGATCGCCTGCTCGGCATGACCCCCGCCAGCTATCGCGCAGGCGGCGCGGGCGCGGATATTCGCTACACCACCACCGGCACGCCACTCGGCCGCCTGCTGGTGGCCACCACCACACGCGGCATCTGCTCGGTGACGCTGGGTGATACGGACAAGCAATTGGAGGCACGCCTGGCGGACGAGTTTCCGAAGGCGACCCGCCAACGTGTGGATGCCGGCCGCGAGGAATGGCTCGACGCCGTGATCGCGCGCATTGCCAGCGAACTGGGCTGGCGTGATGCGGATGCGCCCGCACTGCCCCCGCTCGACGTGGCGGCCACGGCCTTCCAGTGGCGTGTGTGGGAAGCGCTCACGCGCATACCCCATGGCGTTACCAAGAGCTATGGCGAACTGGCTGCCGAGCTGGGTGTGCCCAAGGCCGCGCGCGCGGTGGGCCGCGCCTGTGGCAGCAACCGGCTGGCACTGATCGTGCCGTGTCATCGCATCGTGCGCGAGGATGGTTCGCTGGGCGGCTGGCGCTGGGGCGTGGAACGCAAGCGCGAACTGCTGGCCAGCGAACACACGGGCGACATCGCGGAGTCGAGGCGCACCGCTGCCGCCTGAGCGCATGGCGACTTGAGCGCGCCTCAACACTGCCTTGCACAAGCCTCGCTTCTGCCTGCGGCACGGCCGGATTATCGTCAGGCTGTCTGTAAACTATGCCGAGCATCCGCCCCGCGATGTCTTCCCCCGCGCAGTCCATGACCGACACGACCAGCCCAACCGCCGTTGCCGCGGCGCCAACCCCTGTTGCCAACACGCATGTGATGGTGCCATTGGCCCTGTTCGCGCTGTACATCATCTGGGGCTCGACCTATCTGGGCATCCGCTATGCGCTGGAAAGCTACCCGCCCTTTCTGCTGGCAGGTATCCGCTTTCTCGGCGCGGGCATTGCGCTGTTTGCGTTCCTGCGTTTGCGCGGCGTAGCGCTGCCGACCGCGCGCCAGTGGCGCAACGCGGCAGTCACCGGCGTGCTGCTGCTGGGCTTTGGCAACGGGCTGGTGTGTTTTGCCGAACAACATGTCAGCTCGGGCATCGCCGCGGTGGCAGTGGCCAGCATGCCGCTGTTTGCCGCGCTGTTCTCGGGCATGTATGGCGAATGGCCGACGCGTCGCGAAACCGTGGGCCTCGTGATCGGCTTTGTCGGCGTGATCGTGCTGAACCTCGGTAGCGGCCTTTCCGGCTCGCGCCTGGGCGCCATCGCCTTGCTGGTGGCCGCGATGAGCTGGGCCTTCGGCTCGGCCTGGAGCCGCCGCCAGGACATGCCGGCCGGCCCGATGAATACCGCCGCGCAAATGCTGTGCGCCAGCGTGGCGTTGCTGCTCATCGGCTATGGCAGCGGCGAGCACCTGCCCGCGCATCCCACGGCACGCGCCACCGCCGCCGTGGTCTATCTGGCGGTGTTCGGCTCGATCATCGCGTTCAGCGCGTACCTGTATGTGCTCAAGCACGCGCGCCCCGCACTGGCGACCAGCTATGCCTATGTGAACCCGCCGGTGGCGGTGCTGTTCGGCGTGATGCTGGCGGGCGAAAGCGTCGGCCCGTATGACATCGCCGGCATGGCGATCATTCTGATCGGCGTGGGAGCGATCACCCTGGCCCGCATGAAGCGCCAGCCCGCCGGCGGCCGTTGAGTCGCAAGCGGGAGCGCAGTCGGCATCACAACTCCCGCAGTGCTGTGGTGACTGGCAGTCGCGCGGCGCGCATGGCGGGAAACAGGCCGCCGATGAAGCCAATGGCCAGCGCCCACTTCAGCCCCGTCCACATCAATTCGGGCGACACCTTCAGTTCGAAACTCAGCTTGCCGACGGTGCCCGCAGCCAGCGTCGATGCGCTGTAGCCGTTGAACAGCAACCAGGCCAGCACGCCGCCCAGCACGCCGCCGATCAGCGCCAGCAGCATGGTTTCCAGCATCACCGCCACGACCACCGGCAGCCCCGGGAAACCGATCGCGCGCAGCGTGGCGATTTCCCGGGCGCGCGCCGCCACCGCGGCAAACATGGTGTTGAGCGCGCCGAACATCGCGCCGATGGCCATGATCAATCCCACCGTGATACCGATGACGCGGATCACCTTGGTCATGCCCTCGGACTGCTTGCTGAAGTAATCGAGCGTGGTGCTCACGTCGATCTTGAGCTGGGGATTGGCTTCCAGTGCGGCCTTGAAACCGTCGTAGGCCTGCGCATTGGTGAGTCGCACCATCACCGACGTGCGACTGCTGCCGCGACGATACGTATCGGCCACGACGCTGGCGTCGCCCCACACTTCCGAATCCATCGCATCGCCCGAAGAGAACACGCCCACTACGGTCCATTGCTGGTTGCCCAGCCTTATCGTATGGCCCGGCACCAGCCCGGCGAACTCCCTGGCCGCGCCCTTGCCGACAATCAGCTCGCGCATGCCCGGCTGGAAGTTGCGCCCTTCCACGATCTTGACGTTGGGACGCACCGCCCACGCCTGCTCGCTGACGCCGCGCAACTGCACGCTGCCTTCATCGTCCGCACTGCCGCCCTTGAGCGGAAGATTGGCCGCGACGACGATTTCGGGCGAAGCGATCGGCTGGTCCTTGGCATCACGGGCAACGCCCGGCGCCTGCGGAATCAGCACGACGCTGTCGTGATCGAGCACGGACATCACCTCCGATGCCGATGAGCCGCGCATCACGATGGCGGTGTCGGCGCTGCCGGTCTTGCGCAGGGTTTCGGCATAACCGTCGCCCATGGCCAGCAGCGCCACCAGCACGCCGACCACGCCGGCAATGCCGATCACGATCACCGCCGATGAGCCAAGGCGTTGCCCCAGCGTGCTGATGCCGACAGTGGTCACCGAAGCGGCCTGCCGACCGCGACGCGTGAACGCCATCCAGGCGGCAAAGACCACCAGCAAGGCCACCACTCCGTACCATGGCAGCACGATCCACACCGCGAGCACGGCGGCAATCAGGAGCAGCAGCAGGATATTGGTCAGTACCTTCATGTCGCTCTCCTCAGCGTCCCGCCAATGCATCGACGATGTTCAGGCGCATCGCGCGCAGCGCCGGCAAGGTGCCCACCAGCAAACCGATGGCGATCATCAGCACCACGCCCAGCAACCAGCTGTTGGCCCCCACGCTGGGCAGGTTCAGCATGCCGCCGCTGCCCGCGCTCACGACGGGAATGATCAAGGTCGCCAGCCCCAGCCCGATCACGCCACCGATCAACAGCAGCAACACGGACTCGGCGAGCACGATGGCCAGCACGGCATGATTGGAGAAACCGATGGTCTTGAGCACCGCCAGCTCGCTGGTGCGCTCGCGCACGGCCTGCATCATGGTGTTGCCCGAAAGCAGCAGCAGGGTGAAGAACACCGCGCCCATGATCGAGCCCACGATCAGGCCGATGTCGGCCAGCTGCTTCATCCAGTTGGCGGTGGCGGCTTGCTCGGTCTGCGTGCGTGTCTCGTGATCGGAGTTGGCCGAGATGGCGTCGATGGCCTTGGCCACCCGGTCGGCCTGGTTCACATCGGCCACTCGCGTTACATACCAGCCCACGGTGCCACGGTTGAACGGCGTGGTTTCGTCGAAATACTTCCAGTGCAGCAGCAACAGCTGGTCATAGAAGCCGCTGGTCTTCTTGTCCTTGGAATGCATGATGCCGACGACGTCGAAGGTCCAGTTCTTGCTGCCCTGGTGATTGGGGAAAATGGTCGACTGCAGGGGAATCTTGTCGCCCACTTTCCAGTTGAAGCGCTTGGCCAACGCCTCGCCGACCAGGATGCCGGTGCGCGTGTCGTCGAAGGCCTTGCGCTCGGCGGCACTCACTTCGATCTCCGGATACAGGTCGATGTAGTTCGGCTCCACCGCAAAGCTGAAGACCTGGTTGTGCGGATCCTGATAGGCGCCGCCGAACCAGTTGGCATACGTCACCATCTTCACGCCCGGCACCTGGGCGATCTGCGCTTCCAGCGATTGCGGCAGGGTCTGGATGAAGGAGAGCCTGGAGCCGGTCTGCAGGCGTTGCGCACCATTGGCGCTCTGCCCCGCCTGGTTGAACGAGGTGCGCACGGCATCGAGCATGCCAAACAGCAGGAACGCGGCGATGATCGATATCAGGGTGAGTATCGTGCGGGCCTTGCGCCGGAACAGCGCGGCCCAGATGAGATGGAGATATTTCATCGTCGCATCCTCACGCCAGCGCCTGTTCGACCAGGGTGCCCTTGTCCAGATGCAGGGTGTGGTTGGCGTACTCGGCCGCCTTGGGATCGTGCGTGACCATCACGATGGTCTTGCCGTGTTCGCGATTGAGCACGCGCAACAGGCCCAGCACGTCTTCGGCGGACTGGCGATCCAGGTCGCCGGTGGGCTCGTCGCACACCAGCAGGGTCGGGTCGGAAACGATCGCGCGGGCAATCGCCACACGCTGCTGCTGCCCGCCGGAAAGCTCGCTCGGCTTGTGCGAGGCGCGATCGGCCAGTCCCACCAGCTGCAGCGCGATGCCTGCATTCTTGCGCCGCTGCGCGGCCGAGAGCTTGGTCAGCAGCAATGGCAACTCGACGTTGCGCTGCGCCGACAGCATCGGCATCAGGTTGTAGAACTGGAACACGAAACCCACATGCGACGCGCGCCATTTCGCCAGCGCGCCGCCGCTGAGCTGGTCGAGCCGCTGGCCGGCCACGGTGATGCTGCCGCCGGTGGGCGTGTCCAGTCCGCCGATAAGGTTGAGCAGGGTGGTCTTGCCCGAGCCCGAGGGGCCCATCAGAGCGAGGAAATCGCCCTCGGCGATGTCCAGGTTGATGTGGTGCAGCACTTCCACTTTCTGCTTGCCGCGTTCGTACACCTTGGAGAGGTCGCGGGTTTCGATCAACGTGCCCATGCTTGTGCTCCCGAGTTGTTTGGCCTGGCATCGCCCATGGCGATGCGCCCGATCACGCGCTGCGGTTGGACCACCCGCTCATTCCTTTGGCTTGGCTGGCAGCGCCACGCGCATGCCGTCCTTCAGTTCCGCCGGTGGCGACACCACCACCGTATCGCCCGCTTCCACGCCCGCAGGCAGCAGGCGCAGTTCGCCCTGGCCCGATCCGGCCGGCGCCACCGTGCGTTGCTGCACCGTGTCGTCACGCAGCACGAACACCACCGCATGTCCATCGCGCTGCGCGATGGCGGACGCCGGCACCAGCACGCCTTGCGGTGCCTGCACCGACGGCTGCGCCTGCTTCTGCTCCAGGAACGACACGCGCACGCCCATGTCCGGCACGATGCGTGCGTCCTTGTGCTCCAGCGCCACGCGTACCTTCACCGTGGCCTTGCCACGGTCGGCCGCCGGCACGATGGCGATGACATGCGCGGGAATCTTCCAGTCCGGGTAAGCGTCCAGGATCGCCTCGGCGGGCATGTCCGGCTTCACGCGACCGATATAGGCCTCGTTGACGTCCACGTCCACTTCCAGCGAATCCATGTCGACGATGGTGCCCACGCCGGTACGGGTGAAACCGCCGCCGGCCGAGAACGGCGAGATGATTTCGCCGATCTGTGCGTCCTTGGTGGTGATGACGCCATCGAATGGCGCGCGGATCACGCAGTAGTCGAAGTTCACCTGGGCCTCCACCACCTGGGCGTCGTCCGATGCCGCGGTGCGTTGCTGCGAGACCAGCTGCGCGCGGGTGGTGTCGACCAGGGTGCGTGCCTGTTCGGCATCCTGCTGCGGCACCAGACCCTTGGCAGCCAGCGTTTCCTCGCGCACGGCGTCGCGCTGGTTCTGCGCCAGCTGGGCCTGGTACTGCGCCACCAGCGCGTGCGCCGCAGCGGCCTGGGTACGCGCCGCATCCAGCGCGGCCTTGTATTGCGCATCGTCGAGACGAGCCACGATCTGGCCCTTCTTGACGTGGTCGCCTTCCTCGATCAGCACCTCGGTCAGGGTGCCGGTGATCTGCGCCGACACCGTGGCCTGTCGCCGCGCGGTCACATAGCCGGTGGCCTGCAACACCGCGCCCGCGGCCGCGCTCGATGCTGCCGACTGCGCCTGCGCGGTCTGCACCTCGACCGCGCGCTTGCCCAGCAGCAGCCAGCCGCCCAGGCCCGCCAGCACCAGCAGCCCCAGGATGCCGCCGACGATCCATGGCCAACGGCCGGTGCCCTGGCCATGATCTTCGCGCTGGTGCTTCTCGATGCGCAGTTCCTTCAGTAGGTCCGCATTCGCCACACTCACTCCCTGCCGGCCCCAGCCGGTTGCACGATGCATCACACGATGAAGGCGGGGCCATCCTGCGGCCAGAGCGCCCCATCAGCCATTGGCAGTGACAGCTGTCACCTGGCCTCCCCAGCACAGGTCTGCAGCCCGGCCGGTTGTACTCGCACGCTCCGGCGGAAAAAAGCTGACGCGGCAAGTGACTGGCGCGCTTGGCCCCGGGTGCTAATCTTTCGCCCCATGTCATACGCCATCACACCCCCCACTATCCCGAGCCTGCCGATCATCGGCAGCGAGCAGCGCTTTCCGGTCCGTCGCATCTTCTGCATCGGCCGCAACTACGCCGAACACGCCCGCGAAATGGGCGCCACGGTGGACAAGGACACGCCGCTGTTCTTCTGCAAGCCCGCCGATGCCGTCGTTACCGATGGTGCCGACGTGCCCTATCCGCAGGCCACCAGCGATCTCCATCACGAGGTGGAAATGGTGGTGGCGCTGGGCTCCGGTGGCCGCGATGTAAGCGTGGAGCAGGCGGCCGGGCTCATCTGGGGCTACGGCGTCGGCCTGGACCTTACCCGCCGCGACCTGCAGGCGGTGGCCAAGGCCAAGAGCCACCCATGGGATGTCGCCAAGGCCTTCGACCACTCCGCACCGGTGTCCGCCCTGCGCCCCGCCAGCCAGGCCAAGCTCGATGCCGGCACCGCCCTGACGCTAAGCATCAACGGCGAGCTGCGCCAGCAGGGCCGGCTGGGCGACATGGTGCATGGCGTGGCCGAGGTCATCGCGATCCTCTCCACCCTGTTCGAGCTGAAGGCGGGCGACCTGATCTTCACCGGTACGCCGGCAGGTGTTTCGGCGCTGCACCGCGGCGACCGCTTCCATGCCGAACTGGCCGGGGTGGCGACGCTGGACGGCCGCGTCGCCTGATCCCGCGAAGACCTTGCGGACACGTCCGCCTGTCGCGTTCGGGCCAAGCTGCGTTAGAGTTCCACCGCCATCCAGCCTAAGGGAGAGAAGCGTGAGCATCCTCAAAGAGTTCAAAGAATTTGCCATGCGTGGCAACGTGATCGATCTGGCCGTCGGTGTGGTCATCGGCGGCGCATTCGGCAAGATCGTCACTTCGCTGGTGGACCAGATCATCATGCCGCCCATCGGCCTGCTCACCGGCGGCATCGATTTCTCGCAGAAGAAGTGGGTGCTCAAGGCGGCCGACAACAGCGACCCGGCGCACAAGGTGGCCGAGGTGGCGATTGGCTATGGCACCTTCATCAACACGTTGATCCAGTTCCTCATCATCGCGTTCGCCATCTTCCTGGTGGTCAAGGCGATCAACAAGCTCACCCGTCGCCAGGAGGCCGCGCCCGCACCGCCGCCGGCTGACGTGGTGCTGCTCACCGAGATCCGCGACCTGCTCAAGTCCAAGCCGTAATCCGCCATCCACGAGTGCGCCGCGCGCGTGGCGCCCTCGTATCTCCCCTCCCGTGACTTCTGACCTAAGCGCATTCCCCTGGGCACGCGATAATCGCGGTTTCCGCCCAAGGAGTCTTCCATGCGCCGCCTGCCGCTTTCCCTGCTCACCGCGAGCCTGATGCTCGCCATCGGCACCGCACAAGCCACCAGCCAGACCAGCATTCCCGCGGCGGCCGTAAAGACGGCCGAACAGTTGCGCGACAAGGCGATGAATGACGACACCGGCTACCAGATCGTCGAATCGCTGACGACGGAAGTGGGCCCGCGCCTGGCCGGCAGCCCGGCGGACCAGCGCGGCCGCGAATGGGCCATCGCCAAGTTCAAGGCACTGGGCTTCGACAAGGTCTATACCGAACAGGTGAGTTATCCGCTGTGGGAACGCCGCAGCGAGCACGCCGAGATCGTCGCGCCGTTCCCGCAGCCGCTGGACCTGATCGCGCTGGGCTACTCGGCCGGTACGCCCAAGGGCGGCCTCACCGCCCAGGTAGTGAAGTTCGACAGCCTGGAGGCGTTGAAGAAGGCTGACCCGGCCAGCGTCAAGGGCAAGATCGTCTATATCGACGCACGCATGCAGCGCCACAAGGACGGCCATGACTACGGCATGGGCTCGGCCATTCGCATGGGCGGCCCGGTGATCGCCGCCAAGCTGGGCGCGGCGGCCTTCCTGCTGCGCTCGGCCGGCACCGACGCCAACAGCCGCACGCCGCATACCGGTGTCACCGGCTTCAAGGACCCGAAGGAGGCCATCCCGGCGGCTGCCCTGTCCAACCCGGATGCCGACCAGCTGTCGCGCGTGCTGGCTTATGGCAAGCCGGTGAGCATCAAGCTCGAACTCGATTGCGGTATCACCGGCACCTATACCGGCGCCAACGTGATCGGCGAATTCACCGGCAGAAAGTATCCGGACCAGGTGGTGGCCATTGGCGGCCATCTCGATTCGTGGGACCCGGGCACGGGCGCCATCGATGACGGCGCAGGCGTGGCCATCGCCATGGCCGCGGGCAAGCTGATCGGCGAACTGCCGCAACGCCCGGACCGCACCATCCGCGTCATCGCCTTCGCCAACGAAGAGATGGGCCTGTGGGGTGGACGCGCCTATGCGGACAAGCACGCCGCCGAAGTGGGCAAGTTCCAGCTCGGCACGGAATCGGACTTCGGCGCGCGCAAGGTGTGGCGCATGAGCGCCAGCGTGAAGCCGGAGGCACGTGGCGCCATCGAACAGATCGCGCAGGTGCTGTCGCCAATCGGCGTGGCCTATGACGCCGCCATGCCTGGCGGCGGCGGTTCGGACCTGTCGCAGATGCATGCCAAGGGCATGGCGGCGCTGTCGCTGACCCAGGACGGCACCGACTACTTCGACTATCACCACAACGCCAACGACACGCTGGACAAGATCGATCCGAAGGAGCTGGCGCAGAACGTGGCCGTGTATGCGGCGTTCTCGTACATGGCCGCCCAGGCCAACGGCGATTTCGGCTCGGCACCGGGCGCATTTGCGAAGGACGGCGCGGAAGACTGATAGCGCCCTACGCTCCAAGCCAAAGGGCGGCCAGCTGGCCGCCCTTTTCGTTTCAACCCTGCAGCGATTCGTCAGCGCATCAGGACTCGGCTTCGTCCGGCGCGTTGCCTTGGTCGAGCGCCTGCAGGTTTTCCTTCATGCGGTTGATCACGTCCAGCGCCTGCTGCAGCTCGGGCACGGTGATGCCCTGGGTGGCGTCCTTGCGCAGGCCCTGGGCGATCAGCTCCATATCGGCGATCACCGCGCGCGCCTGGTCGGTCACGTACAACCGCCAGGCGCGACGATCCTTCGGATCGGGCCGACGCTCGACAAAGCCGGCTGCCTGCAGGCGGTCGATCACCCGCCCCACGGCGATGGGCTCCATCTCCAGCAGCTCGGCCAGCTCGGTCTGGCGCAGCCCCTCGCGGTAATACAGCATCTTGGTGGCCCGCCATTGCGCGCGGGTCAACCCGAATTTCACGGCGCGTCTGTCGAAGTGCTTGCGGAACAGCAAGGTCACATCGTTGAGCAGATAGCCAAAGGAAATGTCTTCCGCCTTAGTCATAGATGTGCAGTCGGTCCGCGCAAGCCAGGAATAGGATCAAGCATATGTCGCAAAATCTCACGAAGCCATGTCCATCGAAATCGTCATTGCCGACATCACTCAGTTGAACACGGATGCCATCGTCAACGCCGCCAACCCCAGCCTGCTCGGCGGCGGCGGCGTGGATGGCGCCATCCATCGTGCCGCGGGCCCGGAACTAATGGAAGCCTGCCGCGCCCTGCCGCAGGTACGCCTGGGCGTGCGCTGTCCCACTGGCGAGGCACGCATCACCCCGGGCTTCCGGCTTCCGGCCCGCTACATCATCCATGCCGTGGGCCCTGTCTGGCACGGCGGCACGCATGACGAACCCACCCTGCTCGCCGGCTGCTACCGGCATAGCATGACACTGGCGATCAAGCATGGGGTGGACTCCATCGCTTTTCCCGCCATCAGCTGCGGTGTCTATGGCTACCCGCCCGAACTCGCCGCGCCGGTGGCGCTGCGCAGCCTGCGCGACGCGCAACGGCCAGGGGCTCCGCTGCATGTCGTGTTGTGCTGCTTCGGCGAGGCCATGGCCGCGATCTGGCAGAACGCGCTCAATGATGCAGCTTGAACGGGTACAACGGTGGCAGGGGTGACGGGTTCGGCTCGCCGTCCTGCGGTCGCCAGGCAAAGCCATCGCGGAACGCGGCCGCCAGCTGTTCGCCCAGGCCAGACTGATGCTGCCCCGCATAGTGCTGGCGCTGCAACGCGGCAATCGCCTCGCACTGCGGCGCCGATGCCAATGCACGGGACAGCTCACCCAGATTCTGCAAGGCGGGCCGCTCGCTCCGTGCCCAGGCAAGCAGCGCGGCGGCCTGCCTTGCCGTGTCATCGCTCCTCTCTGCGGCAAGGAAAGCGGCGCGCAGCTGCGAGGGTGACGTGGTGCCTGGCTCCTTGCCCGCCGGGGGCGCCGCAACACGTGCGCCACGTCGACGCCAGCCGAACCACGCTGCCACGCTGATCACCCACAGGGCCAGGCTGCCCAGCGCCAGCCAGCGCCAGGGAATGCCCGGGGCGGCCACTCGGACGCTGGGGGAAGCGGTGGACGGCACCGTATTCGTCACGGGCGCGGGTGCGGCGGATACCTGGGCAGGCGTTACCGCCGCCGCGCCGATGGCGGGCAATACATGGAAGCTCTGCGCAGGAATGCGGGCAACTTCCATGCGGTCGGTCACCACGTTCCACCAGGTCAGCGTGGTTTCCGGAATGGTCAGCGTGCCGGCACGGCTGGGCACGATGGCAAAACCTTGCTGGCGACGCCCGACCAGCCATTGGCCATCCACGCGGGTGCCATTGACCGGCTTGTCCGGGTAGACGGTGGCGCCATCAAGCGTCGGCAGGCTGAGTGCCGGCAATGCTTCATACGGCAAACCGGTGGCCTGTACGCTCATCACCACGTTGAGCGCCTGGCCCACGCGCAGATCGCCCGATGCCGGGCCACCATCGAGACTCAGCGTCAGCTCGCGTGCCGGCAGCCATGCAGTGCGGGCTGCCTGCGCAGGTGCCGGGCGCACATCGATGGATACCGCGGGCGAGGATGCCGACACCGGCGTGGCGCTGCCGAAGAAGGCATCGGGGTCGTTCATGTCGACCATGTCGCCCTGGAACGCCACCGGTGGAATCTCCAGGTGGCCTTCGCGCTGCGGCATGAGCGCGTAGCGACGTTCGATCACGTTGTAGCGGCGTCCGCCACGCTCGGCCTGGTAGTTGATCTCATCGCCCAGGCGATGCACGTCGACGCCAGCCAGTTGCGGATCTTCCAGCGCGCCATTGGTGAGGTTGGCAGCGAAATAGAGACGCTCGGTGTAGACCAGCTGCTGCCCGACATAGCCGCTGGCCGGCTCGACGGTCGCATCCACGAAGACGTCTTTACGTCCGGCGGCCGATGCCTTGGGATCGGGCGCCACCACTTCGAGTTGCAACGGCTGCGTCACGCCACCCGCAAACGACAATGGCGGAATGATCAGCGTGCCCATATGCAGCGGCCGCAAGGCCACGCCGATGGTCAGCTGGGCCGAACGGCTGCCATTGATGATGCTGATGCTGGTGTTGCTCGACGTGCCGAGTACGGCGAAGTCCTTCGACAGCGCGCCAAGGTCCGGCGCGGCGGCCATGCCGCCGCCGTTCACGCGCAGGTTCAAGGTCACTGTCTCGCCCAGCGCCACCTGTGTGCGATCGAGCGCGGCCTGCACGTCGGTGGCGCGCGACACCAGCGGCCACAGGCAGGCGACCAACCACAACCAGGCAAACAAGCGACGCGATTTCACGGTGAATCGTCCTCCGGCGCCATGCCGCCATGGCGCTGCCGGTATTCAAGGTCGAACTTGCGGCGCAACAGGGCGCCCGGATCGTCGGGTACGCGCTGCAGCGCCTGCCGCACATCGGCGGGAAGCTTCGATTGCGCATCGTCCGTCGCCATGGCGCCAAGCTCATGCGTCGGCGGTTGACGCTGCTGGCCCGGCTTGCCCAGCGCCTGGTCCATCTGCTTCTGCAGCGCCTGCTGCGCCTGCGCCTCGCGGGCATGCTGTTCGGCCTGTTCCTGTGGCGTCTGCGGCTGGGTGCCCGCGGCATCGCTGGCCGGTTGGTCCTGCTCCGGGTTATGGCCCTGGGCATCCTTGTCGTTGCCGCTGCCCTGCGCATTGCCTTGGGCGTCCTGCGACGGCTTGCCCTTGCCATCGTCGGATTTGTCGTCGTTATCCTTTTGCCCCGCCTTGCCCTGCGCATCGTCGGGCGGCGTGGTCGACTTGCCTTGCCCCGACTTGTCCTTGTCGTTCTGGGCGCCCTTGTCCTGCTCCTTTGGCGGCGGTTGCTGCCGGTGCAACCAGTCTTCCACTGCCTTGCGGTTGGCAAGCGCATCCGCATTGGCGGGGTTGGCCTTGAGCGCACGATCATAGGCGTCCAGCGCACCTTGGTAGTCGCCCTGCTTGGCCAAGGCGTTGCCCAGGTTGTATTGCGCATCGGCCCCCGGCGACTGGCGCAACGCGGCAGTGGCGGCGGCGTAATCGCCCGCTCGATAGGCGGCAGCGCCACGCAGCTGCGGATCGCGCGCCAGCTGCTGCGCTTCCTTCGCCCGCCCCTGCTGGAGCGCGGCAGCGGCCTGCTGGTCGGGACGTTGCCACAGATCGCTCCAACTGCTGGCGTGTGCACTGCCGGGAACACCGGGCAGCAAGGTCAGCGCCAGCAATACCAGCCAGCCACGGCGAAACGTCATGGCGACCAGAGGCAGCAGCGGCAGCAGCAGCCACGGGCCGCGATCCTGCCATTCATCGCCCTGCTGGTCGCCGGCCAAGGTGGCGGCACCATCGGCGCGCAGTTCGCCGCCTAACGCGTCGATGTCGCTGTGGTCGTCGCTCATCGTCACGTAGCGGCCGCCGCCGGCCTCGGCGAGGGCACGTAGTGCGTCGTCGTGGCGGCGAGCCATGACCACTTCGCCCTGCGCATCACGCACGAAGCTCTGGTCGGCGAGCGGCACCGGCCCGCCCTGGGTGGTACCCACGCCGAGCACCGAGACGCGCACACCCTCGGCGAGCGCCTTGCGCGCCGCAGCCTGGGCCGCCGCGTCGGCATCATCGGTCACCAGCACCAGCGAGCCGCCACCGGCTTTGGCATCATGGATCAAGGCCACGCCACGCTCGATGGCCTGGGCGGCATTGTCGCCATCGGTCGGCATCGTATCCGGGGCCAGCGCATCCAGCAGGTCGCGAAGGCTCCCCGCGTCGGTGGTGAGCGGCGCCACCACGAACGCCTCGCCAGCGTAGGCGATCAAGCCATTGAGGCCATCCTTGTTCGCCGCCAGCAGGTCACTCGCCTTGTAGCGCGCACGATCCAGGCGACTGGGCGCCACGTCGCGCGCCAGCATGTGCTGCGACAGCGACAACGCCACCACCTGCGCGGCGCGCTTGGCGTACAGCGGCTGGGCGACACGACTCCAGGTCGGCCCGGCCATGGCCAGCGAAGCGAGGACCCAGCTGGCGATCACCACGAACGAAGACAGGCGCCGGCCACGCTCGCGTCCCAACAGCAAATACGGCAATAACTCGGCATCCACCAGTCGCGCCAGTTCCTCGCGCGCGACGCTGCGGCGCGAGGCCAGCGCCAGCAACATCGGCAGCGCCAACAAGGCAAGCAGCCACCATGGCCGCAAGAAATGGAATTGCTGCCAGGCGTCGGTCATGCCAACACCTCACGACGACGCTGGCGCGGCGCCAGCGCGATCAGCCAGGCCAGGGCGCCCACGGCGAGCGGCCAACGGAACAGTTCATGCCGGGGCCGCAGCGACGGGCCCTGCTGCGGCATCGGTTCGAGGGCGTCGATGGCTCGATACGCATCGGCCAACTGGCTCGAGTCGGTGGCGCGGAAATAGCGGCCGCCGGTCTGCGCGGCCATCGTGCGCAGCATGCCCTCGTCCAGATCTGCCGAAGGATTGATGGTGCGGGTGCCGAACAGGTCCGGAATGCGCATCTCGGTGGCACCGATGCCAATGGTATAGATGCGCACGCCGGCCGCCTTGGCGGCATGCGCGGCGTCCAGCGGCGCAATGCTGCCGGCGTTGTTGACGCCATCGGTCAGCAGCACCACCACCCGCGCCTGCTCCGGCAACGGCGCCAGCCGCTTCACCGCCACGGCGATCGCATCGCCGATGGCCGTCTCGGTGCCGGCCAACCCGACCGCCGCGCCCTGCAATTGCGCACGCACGGCGTTGAGGTCGTAGGTCAACGGCGTGACCAGAAAAGCGCGGCTGCCGAACAACACCAGCCCCATCTCGTCACCGCTACGACGCGAGATGAAATCGCCCGCAATGGCCTCGACGGCACCGAAGCGGCTGATCGGCTGGCCACCCAACCGCATATCGTCCGTGCGCATGCTGCCGGAGAGATCCACTGCCAGCATCAACGCCCGCCCGCTGCGTTGCTGTGCCTGCGGCGGCCCCACCCACTGCGGACGCGACGCGGCGACCAACAGGCACAGCCACGCCAACAGCAGCATCCACCATCGCCAGCCACCCTCGCGCTTGCCGCTGGCCACCGCCAGTTGCAGACCCGGATGCGGCAGATGCAAGGCCTGCCCCGGCTCGACGCTGCGCAAGCCAAGGCGCAGCAACCAGGGCAGCGGCAGCAGTACGAAGACCCACGGCCAGGCGAGTTCAAACATGACTCGACTCCGCCGCGATCTGCGGCACCGCGATGGCTTTCCGTCCGGCGCGACGGCGCCAGGCCAGCAACAGCCAGTGGCGGGTCGCCGCGACCGTGGCGTCGATATCGAACGAGGCGCCGGGCCGGTACATGGCATCTTCCAGCGCCATCAGGCGATCCAGTGTCGACGCATCGACCGGAATCACCGCCAGCGTGCGCCGCCATTCATCACCGTGCCGATGGGCCGCCCCGGCGTCGTATCGCAATGCGCCTCGACGCAGCAGCTGATGCAGCCCGGCGGCGAGCATCTGCGGCTGCTCGCGCCAGTGCACGAGAAGCGCGTCCACTTCGCCCAGCAGGGCACGTTCAAGCACGCGGTGTCCGTGGCGTCGATGCCATAGCCAGACGGCGAGCGCCACCAGCCCCAGCAGCAGCAACGCAGCCCCCCACCAACCCGGCGCCGGCGGCCACCAGGGTGGGTCAGGAGGCAGATGGATATCGCGCAGCACCGGGCCTGTGGCTGGTGCCACCGTGGTTGCCGGGAACATCATCGGCGCGCTCCCGGCGCCAGCAGCGCGAGTACGGCATCGAGCGGATCGGCCGTGGTATCGATGGTTCGATGAGGGATGCCCAGGCCCTGCGCGACGCTGTTCAGCGCGGCCTGCCCGGCACCGAGCCGTTGCTGGAACTCCCGCCGCTGACGTTCGCCGAACAGGGCGACTTCGCGCCGCTCGCCATCGTGCTCCAGCGGATAACGCCCCGGCGGCGGCATGGACAGTTCCAATGCATCGGCGACCACCAGCACGCGGACCGCCGCCTTGCCAGCCAGGTCGAGCAGGCGTCCTCGCGCGGCGTCATCACAGCTGAGACCGTCGCTGATCAACAGCAGGCGATTGGTGCCGCGCATCAGGCGACTGGCGCGCAGCAGTGCCTGCGACAAGGACTCAGCTTGCGCATGCACGGCCGGCCCTTGCCCTTGCCATTCGGCCAGCGCGCCGCAGATCGCCAACGCACCGCGAGCGCCACCCTGTGGACGCAGCAGGCGATCACCGCCACCGAATTCCATCAGCCCCACCCGCTCGCCGGCCCGCACCACATACCAGGCCGCCAGCGCTGCCGCGCGGGCCGCCTGCACCGACTTGAAGCGCACGCGCGTACCAAAACGCATGCTTTCGTGGGTATCGAGCAGGATCAGCAAGCGACCTTCGCGTTCTTCCTGGAACAGCTTGGTATGCAGGCGGCCACTGCGCGCGGTCAGCCGCCAGTCGAGCCGGCGCACGTCGTCGCCGGGCTGATAGACGCGCGATTCGGCGTAGTCCATGCCGCGCCCGAACAGACGGCTGGACTGCTGGCCGGCATGCATGGCCCGGCTTTCCAGCCGTGGCAATGCCGCCTTGGCCACGCGCGCGCGCAACGCCACCAGCTCGGTCAGGCGGACGCGCGTGCGCCCGTCGCCATCATCAGGCCTGTTCACCGCGGCGTTCACGGCAGCGGCACGAGGTCCAGTACGCGCCGGATGACCTGGTCGCTGCGCACGCCCTCAGCCTCCGCCTCGTAGCTGAGCAGCACGCGATGGCGCAGCACTTCATGCGCGATGGCATGCACGTCTTCGGGCAAGGCGTAGTCGCGACCGGCCAGCCATGCGTGTGCGCGGGCGCAACGATCCAGCGCAATGGTGCCGCGCGGACTGGCGCCCCACGCGATCCAGCGCTTCAGTTCCGGCCCGTAGGCACCCGCGTTGCGGGTGGCCAGCACCAGCTGGGTCAGGTATTCCTCCAGCGCCGGCGCCATGTGCACGGCCAGCACGGCGTCGCGCGCGTTGAACACGTCGGCCTGGCTCAGGCTGGGGCGCGGCGCGGGCGCCGGGTGCAGGCTGTGACGCGCCTGTTCGCGCGCCAGCTTGAGGATCGCCAGTTCCGCCGCGGCATCGGGATAGCCGATGGTCACATGCATCACGAAACGATCCAGTTGCGCCTCCGGCAGAGCGAAGGTGCCTTCCTGCTCGATCGGATTCTGCGTGGCCATCACCATGAACAGCTCAGGCAGCCGCCAGGTGCTGCGCCCCACCGTGATCTGCCGCTCGGCCATGGCTTCGAGCAGGGCCGACTGCACCTTGGCCGGCGCACGGTTGATCTCGTCGGCCAGCACGATGTTGTGGAACAGCGGGCCACGCTCGAATTCAAAGCTGCCCGATTGCGGGCGGAACACGTCGGTGCCGGTGAGGTCGGCCGGCAGCAGGTCCGGGGTGAACTGCACGCGGTGGAAATCCGCCTCGACATGGGCCGCCAGCGCCTTGACCACGGTGGTCTTGGCCAGGCCGGGCGCGCCCTCCACCAGCAGGTGGCCATCCGCGAGCAAGGCCACCAGCAGGCAATCGATCAGGTGCGGCTGGCCGATGACACTGCGTCGCAGCTCGTCGCGAACGTGCAGAAAAGCCTCTTGCAGGCGAGATACGGGCTGGGCCTCGGGCATGTCCATCAGGGGTTCCATCATGATTTGGCGCCATCTAAGACCTTCGGGCGCGCCGGAAGTTTAATCCCCATGACTTCCGGCTGCGGTAAACCGGCGCCCCCAAGCTCGCCGCAAAGAAAAGGGCGGCCGGAGCCGCCCTTTTCGAACCGCATGGAAATCCCGGTTACTGCAGGCTTTCGCTGAGGATGCGCGGCGTCACGAAGATCAGCAGCTCCGCCTTGTCGCTTTCACGCGAGGTGTTGCGGAACAGGATGCCGATACCCGGGATGTCGCCCAGACCCGGCACCTTGGTCGCGGTGTTCTGCTTGGTGATCTCGTAGATGCCGCCCAGCACCACCGTCTGACCATTGTCGACCAGCACCGAGGTGTTGATCTCGCGGGTATCGATGGTCGGCACCTGGCCACTGCCCGGTACCGTGATGTAGGAGTCCAGCGCATCCTTCTTCACGTTGATCATCAGGTATACGCGGTTGTCGGCAGTGATGGTCGGCGTCACCTTCAGTTCCAGCACCGCGTCCTTGAACTGCACGGTGGCGGTGCCGCTGCCGGCCGCGCCGGTGGCGCTGTTCTGGTAGGTGACGTAGCCGATTTCCTGGCCTTGGCGGATCACCGCTTCCTGCTGGTTGGCGGTGATCACGCGAGGGCTGGAGATCACTTCGCCACGGCCTTCGGTCTGCGCAGCGGACAGTTCCAGATCCAGTGCGTAGTTCTTGCCCAGGATGGCCAGGCCGAAGCTGCCGGCCGGGCTGCTCACTGGCAGGTTCACATTGAGGCCGCTGGTGGTGCCGTCGCCACCATCGACACCACCCGTGGAGATCGTATTGTTGGAATTGACCTTCTTGCCCTGCAAGCCGAACTTGGCGCCCAGGTCGCGGGTGAAGTTGTCGGTAGCGATCACGATACGCGACTCGATCAGCACCTGCTGCACCGGCTTGTCGAGCACGGCTATCAGGTCCCGCAGCTCGCGGATCTTTTGCGGGTTGTCGTTGATCAGCAGGGTATTGGTGCGTTCGTCGAACGACACGCTACCACGCGAAGACAGGAAGCCGCGCGACGCATTGGTGTTGCCGCTGCCACCGCCCTGGCTTTGCAGGCTGCCCTGGGTCAGCAGCTTGGCGATGTCCTTGGCCTTGCCATAGCTGATCGGCACATAGTCGGTCACCAGCTGGGCATTGTCTTCGGCTTTCAGGCGGGCATCGGCGATGCTCTGCTCGTACTTGGCCAGCTCTTCCTGCGGCGCGATCCAGATCACGTTGCCGTTCTGGCGCTTGTCCAGGCTCTTGGCGCGCAACACCACATCCAGCGCCTGGTCCCACGGCACGTTGACCAGTCGCAGCGTGACGCTGCCGCCCACCGTGTCGGAAGCCACCAGGTTCAGGTTGGAGATGTCGGCGAGCAACTGTAGCGCCGAGCGCACCGGGATGTCCTGGAAGTTGAAGGTGACGCGGTTGCCGCTGTAGACCGGATCCTGGCCCTTGGCCAGCTTGCCATCGGGCGCCTTGTCGCTCTTCTTGGGAGCGACTTCGACCACGTACTGGTTGCCGCTCTGGTAGGCCGAGGTGTCCACCTGGCCCTTGATGGCGATCTCCATGTGCGCACCGCCACGGACACCAGCCTTGGTGACGATGGTCTGCACCGGGGTGGCGAAGTCGAGCACATCCAGGCGCTGGGCCAGGTTGGCGGGCAGATTCGCGTGATCTATGTCGATCACGACCTTGTCGCCCTGGCGCTTCATGTCGGCGTTGGCGCCGGCGCCGCTGAAGTCGATCAGGATGCGACCCTCGCCATTGGGACCACGGCGGAAGTCGATGTTGGATACCGCAGGCCCGGTCGCCAGCGACGGCAACGCCTTGGATGGGTCAATGATGGCTGCCGTGGTGGTGGTCGCCGCGTCGGTACCGTTGTTCACGGTCAGCACGAGGCTGTTGCCTTCCACGCGGGAGCGATAGGTGGAGTCGCGCAGCAACTCCACTACCACGCGGGTCCGGCCACCGGCCGACACGGCGGAGACGCCGGTGGTCGAGCCCTTGCCGATATCGATATGCCGCGGCGCCGCGTTGTCGGTGTCGGCGAAGTCGACCGCAATGCGCGGCGGATTGCCGGTCGTGAAGATCTTCGGTTCGGGCACAGGCCCCTGCGCGAAGTTCAGATGCAGCTCGATGCGGCCGCCCGGCAGCGTGTCGTAGCTGATCTCCTTCAGGGTGCTGGTGGCGGCTGCCGCCGTGTTCGACCAGACGGCGCCCAGCGTCAGCAGGCCCATGATCATGTAACGGCTAGCCTGGCGCATGAAACGGCCCCGAACAGGTTGGATTTGGTAGGTCATTGCATCAGCCCCTGTGTTTCTCATTTCTCGCCGAGCGCGATGCTGGCGGGACGTTCCATCCAGCCACCATTTCCGTTGGAAACCAGTTCCACCAGGTCGATGTGGTCCTCGCTGATCGCGGTGATCCGACCGTAGTTCTGGCCCATGTATTCATTGCGATGGACGCGATGGATGACGCCACCGGGGTCCTTCACCAGCACTTCCATCCCGCCGCCGGTACCCACCGTGCCCACCATCTTCAGGCTGTCCAGGGCAAACATCTCCAGCGGCTCCTTGGCCCGGTTCTCGTCCGGGCGCGGACCGTTGTTGGCGTTGCCCTGCTGCAGTTCGGCCGTGCTCGGGCTGAACGGGTCGCGACGATCCTGGTCGTTGTACTGGAAGGTCTCGAAGGTCTTGATCACGGGTAGCGGCGGAACCGGCGCGCCCTTCTTGTGCTTTTCCTGGTCAACCCAGTCGCGCAGATCGGACATGCCGCGAGTGCAGCCGCCGAGCACCAGCGCGGCAGCAAGCACCAACAGCACACGCAACACGCGAGTGGACCGGATGGCAGCCAACTTGCTCATTTCTGGCCCCCTGTCTTCGCGGCCGCCTTGCCGTTTGCCGGCTTGCCACCTGACGACTTGGCATTGGCCTCCTTGGCCGCGGCGCTCTCGTCATCTTCCAGGTAGCGATAGGTTTTGACCGTACCCTGCAGCACCAGCAGGCCATTGGCGGCCACCGGAGCGCCCTTCGCATCCTTGGCGTCCTTGGTCTTGGGCGTCAACGAGACATCGTGCAAGGTCAGGATCACCACGCGAGGCAGCGAGGCCACGCCGCTGATGAAGGTACCGAACTGGTGATAGGTGCCCACCATGCGCAGCTGGATCGGCTTCTCCGCATAGAAGTCCTTGGGCGATTCCGGACCCGGCTGGAACAGCTCGGTCTCCAGGCCCGCCGACAATGCCGTCTGCGAGATATCCACCAGCAGCTCGGGCATCTCGGTCTTGCTGGGCAGCTGGCGCAATAGCTGGCGCAGCATGTCCTGCATTTCGTCGAGCTGCTGCTGCAGCGCCTCGAGATTGGCCGACTTGGCCTGCTTCTGCGAGAACTCCTGCTTGAGCTGCTCTTCCTTGGCGACCGCCTGCTCCAGCGTGCTCTGCTGGTCACTGACGTAGAGGTACCAGCCAAAGAACACGACCAGGACGAACACCAGTCCGGTGAAGAAGATCTTGATCGACTGCGGCCAGCCGCCGATGTTGTTGCGGTCGAGATTTTGCAGGTCGCTGAGGAACTTCATTATTTGGTTCCTCCGTTACCTTGCGGGCTCGCCGGCTTGCCAGCCGAGGCGGCGGGGGCGGGCTTGGCCGCACCCGGATTGGCCGAGGGCAGGATGGGCGCGTGATCGTCGCTGGCGTCGTCGCCGTTCTCGTCCGACTTGGGCCGGCTCAGCGCCACATCCAGGCCGAAGGCGTACGGCATGCGCGAGTCGCCATGCGTGTTCTCCGTCTTGCGCAGGTCGGCATGTCCCATCCACGGCGATGCCTCGATGTTGCGCATGTATTCGGCCACGCTGGCGTTGGACTGGGCCACGCCGTCGAGCGTCATCGAATCGCCGGTCTGCTTGAGGCCGCCCAGGCGCGCACTGGCCGGGATGGTTTTCACCAGCTCGTCGAACAGATGCACCATCTGCGAGCGGTTGGCCTGCAGCTGCTCGATGATCTGCTTGCGGGCCAGCAGGCGCGAACGCACGGTTTCCAGATCCTTGATCTTGGCGAGGCGCTCGTCGAGTTGTTTGATCTCGCCCTGCAGGTAGCTGTTGCGTTCGGTCTGGTTGTCGATGCGCTGGTCCATCCAGAACGCCCATACGAACAGCACCAGCACCGCCGCCACGAAGGCCGCGGCCAGCTGCAGGAAGAACTCGCGCTCGCGCTGCTTGCGGCGCTCGGCGCGCCACGGAAGTAGGTTGATATGTGCCATCAGTCGAAGCTCCTCAGCGCGAGGCCGACCGCGATCATCAGCGCGGGCGCGTCCTGGGACAGCGACTGCGCCTGCACGCGCGGCGACAGCGACATGCGCGCCAGCGGGTTGGCCACCACGCAGGGCACGCCGAGCTGTTGCTCGAGCATCGGGCCGATGCCTTCGATCGAAGCGCAGCCACCGGCCAGCACCACCTGATCCACCTTGCTGTATTCGCTGCCGGCGAAGAAAAACTGCAGCAGGCGACTGATCTGCTGAACCAGCGATTCCTTGAACGGCTCCAGCGCCTCGCTCTCGTAGGAGTCGGGCAGGCCGCCCTTGCGCTTGGCACGGCCGGCCTCCTCGTAGGAAAGGCCATAGCGACGCATGATCTCGTCGGTGAGCTGCTTGCCGCCGAACACCTGCTCGCGCGAGTAGATGGTGCGCTGGTTGCGCAGCACCGACAGCGTGGTCATGGTGGCGCCGATATCGACCACGGCGACCAGCGCATCGCGGCCTACGTTCAGCTGGTCGGCCACCATCGCGAAGGCGTTTTCCATGGCGAACGCCTCGACGTCTACCACCTTGGCGGTGAGGCCGCCCAGGTCCAGCGCGGCCACGCGCATGTCGACGTTCTCGGTGCGCGAGGCAGCGAGCAGCACATTGTTCATTTCGGGGTTGTCGCGGACCGGCCCCAGCACCTCGTAGTCGAGGCTCACCTCCTCGATCGGATACGGGATGTATTGGTTGGCCTCGACCTGGATCTGGCCTTCGAGGTCGTCTTCGGACAGCTCACTGGGCATCGGAATGATGCGGGTGATCACCGCCGAGCCGGCCACCGCCGCCGCCGCGTGCTTGAGCTTGGATCCCGAACGCGCCAGCGCGCGCCGGATGGCCTCGCCCACCGCCTCCACTTCGACGATGTTCTTTTCGACCACCGCATTGGGGGGCAGTGGCTCGACCGCGTAGTGTTCCACGCGATAACGGCCACCGGCCTGGCTGAGCTGCAGCAGCTTGACGGCAGTCGAACTGATATCGACGCCAACAAGCGGCGGCTTCTTGGGTGTAAAGAGCCCCACGATTTTCCCCCTTGCCCCTGTGCGCCCGTACCAATGACTGGCAGGTGCGCGCCGGCATTAAAACCAAAAATTAATGTATTAGCAATGGTATACGAGCTTTTTCTCGACACATTCGCGTGACGGCATCCACACTTGCACAAAGCCGTCGAATGGCCTGTTTTTTGCTGTGACACCCGCGGTTCATGCCGCAGATACTGCTACATCTATACTCTGTCTTGTTTTGACTTACGTCTCGCAAACACCCAAATCATGCAAATTCTTAAGCGGTTGCTGCGCTGGATCCTGGTCCTGGCTTTTACAGGCTTGCTGCTGGGCGTTGCGGCCATTGGCGTGGCGTACTGGCTGATCTCCCCCCGGCTCCCCTCAGTGGATGTCCTTAAGGACTATCACATGCAGGTGCCGCTGCGTGTACTCACCGCGGACGGCAAGCTGATCGCAAGCTTTGGTGAGACGCGACGCATCCCGGTCGCCATCGCCAACGTGCCCGAGCGGCTCAAGCATGCGGTACTGGCCGCCGAGGATGCCAGCTTCTACCAGCACCCCGGGGTGGACTGGCATGGCATTGCCCGTGCCGGCTGGCATGTCATCACGTCGGGCGGCGACAAGGGGCCGGGCGGTTCCACCATCACCCAGCAGGTGGCGCGCAACTTCTTCCTCAGCCCGGAAAAGCTGTACTCGCGCAAACTGACCGAGATCTTCATCGCCCTGCGCATGGAGAGCGAGCTGACCAAGGACCAGATCCTGGAGCTCTATCTCAACAAGATGTTCCTGGGCCACCGCTCCTACGGCGTGGCGGCGGCAGCCTCGTACTACTACGGCAAGACCCTGGACCAGCTCAGCGTGGCCGAATGCGCCACCCTGGCCTCGACCTTCCAGTTGCCCTCGGTGGTCAACCCGCTCAACAACCCCAAGCGCATGATCGCCCGCCGCAACTGGGTGCTGGGCCAGATGCTGGAAAACCACTACATCAGCAAGGAAGAGTACGAACAGGCCCTTGCCGAGGCCAACAACGCCTCCCCGCATGAACCGGCCATCGAGGTGGATGCGCCTTACCTGGCCGAAATGGTGCGCCTGCAGGTGCTCGACCGCCTGGGCAATGACGCGCTCACCGAGGGCTATGTGGTGAAGACCACGGTGCAGAGCGGCCGCCAGCAGGCGGCCGTGGATGCCGTGCGCGCCGGCCTGATCGACTACGACCGCCGCCATGGCTGGCGCGGCCCCGAGGCCCACCAGGAGCTGGCCGCCGACGCCGGCAACGACGATTTCGACCGCGCGCTGGCCGGCTATACCGATATCTCCGGCATGGACCCTGGCATCGTCACTGCCGTCTCGGCGAACGAAGCCAGCATCTACCTGCCCAGCCGCGAGCAGGTCACGCTGAACCTGGACGCCATGAGCTGGGCGCGCCCGCGTATCGATGACACCCGCGTCGGCGCAGCCCCCAAGAACGTGGCCGCCGTCCTCAAGCGCGGCGATATCGTGCGCGTGTCGCGCGACGAGAAGGGCCAGTGGCAGCTCACCCAGATCCCGGCCGCCCAGGGCGCGCTGGCCTCGATCAACCCGGAAGACGGCTCCCTGCAGGCCCTGGTAGGCGGCTTCAACTTCCTGCGCAGCAAGTTCAACCGTGCCGTGATGGCCGCCCGCCAGCCGGGTTCGAGCTTCAAGCCGTTCATCTATTCGGCCGCGTTCGAGCGGGGCTTTACCCCGGCGTCCATCGTCAACGACGCACCGCTGGCCCTGCCCGACCCGTCGCGGCCCGGCGGCCTGTGGACGCCGTCCAACGACGACGACAAGTTCGACGGCCCGATCCGCCTGCGCGAAGCCCTGGTCCAGTCCAAGAACCTGGTCTCGGTGCGCCTGCTCGATGCGATCGGGGTGCGCTACGCGCGTGACTACGTGACCCGCTTCGGCTTCAGCCTCGACTCGCTGCCCGCCAACCTGTCGATGGCCCTGGGCACCGCCTCCGTGTCGCCGATGAGCATGGCCCGCGGCTATGCCGTGTTCGCCAACGGCGGTTACCTGGTGACGCCGTACTTCATCAGCGAGATCGACGACCGCGACGGCAAGCCGGTGTATGCCGCCAACCCCGCACGCGCCTGCCGCACCTGCGCCGAGCGCCTGCTGGATACCCGCCCTCCCGGCCCGCCGCCGGCCAGCACCACGCCGGCCAATGCCATGGCCGCCGCCAGCACGGTCGCGCCGCCCGCCTCGGGCAGCGTGGCCGGGGTCGGCGACGCCGTGTTGCCGGCCGACACCCATGACGGCGCGCATCCGCCGGTACTGGCCCCGCAGGTCATCGACGTGCGCAACGACTACCTGATCACCTCGCTGATGCAGGATGTGATCAAGCGCGGCACCGGCTCGGCCGCCATGGCGCTGGGCCGCGACGACCTGGCCGGCAAGACCGGCTCCACCAACGACCACCGCGACGCCTGGTTCTCCGGCTTCAACGGCAACCTGGTCACCGCCGTGTGGGTGGGCTTCGACGATTTCAGCTCGCTCGGCAAGGGCGAGTTCGGCGCCAAGGCGGCGCTGCCCATCTGGATGTCCTACATGGGCGCGGCCTTGAAGGACCAGCCGTCATCGGCCTTGCCGATGCCGCCGGGTATCAGTACGGTGCAGATCGACCGGTCCAGCGGACTGCCTGCCGGCGCGGGCGATCCGAACAGCATGCCCGAGATCTTCAAGGTGGAGGACGTGGATCGCTTGCGCAACCAGGCCAACCAGCAGCAGGAGGATCAGGACCAGCAGCACGCCTACGACATCTTCTGACAAGCCGGGATCCATCGCCCGGCAACCGCGTTCGCCCTTGCGAACGCCAGCTTTCCGGAGGAATGAGGCATGGCACGAGGCGAACACCATCGCATCCACGCGCAGGACCGTCTGCAGCGCAATCGCCAGCGCGTCGCCCAGGAGGCGGCGCGATTGATGAGCGAGCACGGCATCCGCGATTTCCACCACGCCAAGGTCAAGGCCGCCGAGCGGCTTGGCATCCTCGAAGCGCAGGCACTACCGCGCAACAACGAGATCGAACAGGCGCTGCGTGAACACCAGCGCATCTTCCACGCCGACAGCCAGCCACAGTTGCTGCAGGAGCGCCGCGAGGCCGCCGTCGAAGCCATGCGCTTCCTGGAGCGCTTCGAGCCTCGCCTGGTCGGCGCCGTGCTCGACGGCACCGCCGACTCCCATTCGGCCGTATGCCTGCACCTGTTCTGCGACACCCCCGAAACCGTGGTGCTGTTCCTGCAGGAGCGTGGCGTTCCCCTGACCCAGCAGACACGACGCCTGCGCGTGTCACGGGACGAGCAGGAGGAATATCCGGTACTGCTTTTTTCCGCCGACAACCTTCCGTTCGACCTCACCGTGCTGCCACGCAATGCGCTGCGGCAACCTCCGCTGGATCGCATCGACGAGAAGCCCATGCGCCGCGCCACGCTGGCGGCGGTAGAAGAACTGCTGGCCACCACGGACGAGGAAGACGAGTTCGAGCGGATGCTGTCGTCGGCATTGCGCTGACACAGGGCGCGTGCAAGACACGCTTCCCGCCAACAACAAGGCAATAAAAAACGCCCCGGCATGACCGGGGCGTTCTTTTTACGGCGACGGCAAGGGCGCTTAGCGCTTGTCCGCCGGCACGTAGTTGCGCACGTCCGAACCCGTGTAGATCTGGCGCGGGCGACCGATGCGCGAGCCTGGGGTTTCGTGCTGTTCGATCCAATGCGAGATCCAGCCGGCGGTGCGCGCAATGGCGAACATCACGGTGAACATCTCGGTCGGGATGCCCAGGGCCTTGTAGATGATGCCCGAGTAGAAGTCGACGTTCGGGTACAGCTTGCGCTCGACGAAGTAGTCGTCCTTCAGCGCAGCCTCTTCCAGCTTCATCGCCACGTCGAGCAGCGGGTCGTTGATGCCCAGCTCGTTGAGCACCTTGTGGGTCATCTCGCGGATGATCTTGGCGCGCGGGTCGAAGTTCTTGTAGACGCGGTGGCCGAAGCCCATCAGGCGGAAGTTGTCGTTCTTGTCCTTGGCGCGCTTGACGGCCGTTTCGACCTTGTCCGCCGTGCCGATCTCCTCGAGCATCTTCAGCACCGCCTCGTTGGCGCCGCCGTGTGCCGGGCCCCACAGCGCGGTGATGCCGGCGGCGATCGATGCATACGGGTTGGCACCGGTCGAGCCAACCAGGCGCACCGTCGAGGTGGACGCATTCTGCTCGTGGTCGGCATGCAGGATGAACAGCAGGTCCAGCGCCTTGGCGGCCACCGGGCTCAGCTCCAGCGGTTCGCTCGGCACTTCGAACATCATGTGCAGGAAGCGGTCGACATACTCGAGGTTGTTGCGCGGATAGCGGAACGGCCAGCCGATCGAATAGCGGTAGCAGGCGGCGGCGATGGTCGGCATCTTGGCGATCAGGCGGATCGCGGCCAGCTTGCGGTCGTCCGCGTTATCGACGTCCAGGTCGTCATGGTAGAAAGCCGACAGCGAAGCGACCGAAGCGGCCAGCATGGCCATCGGATGCGCGTCGTGATGGAAGCCCTGGAAGAAGTTCTTCAGCGACTCGTGCATCATCGTGTGATGCGTGATCTGGTGCTCGAAGGTGCTGAATTCCTGCTTGTTCGGCAGTTCGCCATTGAGCAGCAGGTAGGCCACTTCGAGGAAGCTGGATTTCTCGGCCAGCTGCTCGATCGGGTAACCGCGGTACAGCAGCACGCCCTCGTCGCCATCGATATAGGTGATCGCGCTCTTGGTGCTGGCGGTGCTGCCGTAACCCGGGTCGTAGGTGAAGTGGCCCGTGTCCTTGTACAGCGTGCCGATGTCGATGCATGCGGGACCGAGCGTACCGCTGAGCAGGGGCAATTCACTGCTGCGCTTGGTCGACTCATCCACCAACTTGACGATCTTGGAATCGGACACAGAAACCTCCTTCACGTATGTCATCGCCGGCGTATCGCGATAGCGCGAGGCCGGCGAGGTAGGGTTGATGTCGCCGTGGGGAAAGTATCGCGACACCTCAGTCACCATTATCGCACATCGATTCGGGAACATGCCCTAGCGGATGGTCGGATGGCGGACGCTAAAAAGCACGGGGCGAGCCTGAGCTCGCCCCGTGCGATGTGCATGTCAACGCCACGTCATCGCAGCGTCACAGCAGGCGTTAGCGCGCGATTACTTCTGCGCGTAGCGACGACGGAACTTGTCGACGCGGCCGCCGGTGTCCAGCGACTTCTGCTTGCCGGTGTAGAACGGATGGGAATGGCTGGAGATATCCACCTTGATCAGCGGGTACTCGTTGCCGTCTTCCCACTTGACGGTTTCCTTGGTGGCGATCGTCGAACGCGTGAGGAACGCGAAGTCGGACGACAGGTCCTGGAACACCACCGGGCGATAATTCGGATGGATATCGGGCTTCATGACTGACTCAAAGCGGTGGGTGAAAAGAGCGGCATTTTAACTACAGACCTGGACCATTGGCAAGCCCGTCAGTGACTTGGCCTGTCCGGGCGCGCCAGGCGGGGCGTTCAGGCCCCCAGCGCACGGCGCACCATGGCCCCGAAACGGGCCTGATCCACCTCCATCACGATACGCGCGTTGGCGGGCTGACCCAGCCGGTCGGTCCAGTCCACCACGGTGGCGCCGCGGGTGAGCCGGCCATCCATTTCCACCGCCACGTGACGCGATTCGCTGCGCGTGACCATGCCTGGATCGATCGCCACCGCCATCGCCAGCGCATCGGCGGCAATGACGCCGCGGCGACCGCGCTTGAGGTTGAATGCACGCGCGGTGCGGAACACCTGCTCGAAGAACCTCGCGCGCTCATCGCCAGCGGCCAGCCAGCCATCGAATTCCTCGTCGGTGAAGGCGTGCCGCAGCACCACTTCCCAATCGACCAGATCGAATGCCGGGAACGCCTCGAACACCACGTGGGCCGCTTCCGGATCGAAGCCGATATTGAACTCGGCGGGGATCTTGCCGGTGTTGCCCAGGCCGGTCACCGCGCCGCCCATGATCACCAGGCGCTTCACGCGCTGCGGCAGGCCGGGGTCCAGCCGCACGGCCAGAGCCAGGTTGGTCAACGGCCCCAGTGCCACCAGCGTCAGGCCCGGTTGCTCGCGCGTAAGGCGCAGGATCGCCTGCACGGCATGCTCGGCGGACGCCACAGCTTTGGGCTCGGCAAAGCCGACATCGCCCAGGCCATCGGCACCATGCACGTGCACGGCGTCTTCCTCGGGCATGCGCACCAACGGTGTCGGGCAGCCGGCGAAGATCGGCGTCGGCGCGCCCACCAGATCGACCAGCGTGCGCGCATTGCGCACGGTGTGCCCCAGGCCCACATTGCCGGCGGCGATGGTCAGCCCGCTGACATCGGCGTGCGCGTGCGCCATCAGGATGGCGAGCGCATCGTCCACGCCCGGGTCGGTATCGATCAGCAATGATGGCTTGCTCATGGTGCTTCGTCGTTGGGGTCGAACCCGCTAGCTTAGAAGCTCGCGCGCCCCGCGCAAACCCCGATGGCGCTTACGCGTGGACGTAGCGCGCCGCGCCGCCGATCCAGCGCACGATCAGCTGCTCGGCCTGTTGCGGATGCTGCGACAGCAGTTGCGCGCCCACCTCCTGCACCGCCGGCAGCAAATGCGCATCGCGCGCCAGGTCGGCGATGCGGAAACTCAGCTGGCCGGTCTGTCGCGTGCCCAGTACTTCGCCGGGGCCACGCAATTCCAGATCCTTCTCGGCGATGCGGAAACCATCGTTGGTTTCGCGCATCACCTGCAGGCGCTCGCGCGCCAGTTGTCCGAGTGGCGGCTGGTACAGCAGCACGCAATTGGATGCCACGGCGCCACGCCCCACTCGCCCGCGCAGCTGATGCAACTGGGCCAGCCCCAGCCGCTCGCTGTTCTCGATCACCATCAGGCTGGCATTGGGCACGTCCACGCCCACTTCGATCACCGTGGTCGCCACCAGCACGGACAACTCGCCGGCCTTGAACGCGTCCATCACGGCCTGCTTGTCCCTGGGCTTCATGCGGCCGTGGATCAGGCCGATGCGGCAGTCGGCCAGCGCGGCGGAAAGCTCGGCATGGGCCACCTCCGCCGCTTGCGCGCGCAGCTGTTCGGACTCCTCGATCAGCGTGCATACCCAGTAGACCTGGCGTCCTTCCAGGCATGCCGCGTGGATGCGCTCGATCACTTCCACGCGTCGCGCATTCGAAATCGCAATGGTCTGTACCGGCGTGCGCCCCGGCGGCAGTTCATCGATGGCAGACACGTCGAGGTCGGCATAGGCGCTCATCGCCAGCGTGCGTGGAATGGGCGTGGCGGTAAGCACCAGCTGATGCGGCACCAGGCCCGATGCCCGATCCGCCCCCTTGTCGCGCAATGCCAGGCGCTGCTGCACGCCGAAGCGATGCTGCTCGTCCACGATCACCAGGCCGAGCTGGCCGAAGGTCACGCCGTCTTGCATCAGCGCATGCGTGCCAATGACGACATGCGCGCCCTCGGCCACCCGTTGCAGCGCCTGCTGTCGCGCCTTGCCGGCCACCTTGCCCGCCAGCCAAGCCACCTCGATGCCCAGCGGCGTCAACCAGTGACGGAAGTGATGCAGGTGCTGCTCGGCCAGCAACTCGGTGGGCGCCATCAGCGCCACCTGCTGGCCGGACTCCACCGCAGCCAGCGCGGCCAGCGCCGCCACGATGGTCTTGCCGCTGCCCACGTCCCCCTGCACCAACCGCAACATGGGTTTGGGCTGCGCGATATCGGCGGCGATTTCCGCAACAACCCGCTGCTGCGCGCCAGTGAGGCCAAACGGCAGGCTGGCCAGCAGACGCTCGCGCAGTTGCCCGGTGCCACGCAGGCTGGGTGCGTGGCGTCGACGCACGGCGGCGCGCATGCGCTTGAGGCTCAGATGCTGGGTGAGCAATTCCTCGAAGGCCAACCGCTGTTGCGCCGGGTGGCGGCCGGCGGTGAGCTGGCCCAGATGGGCATCCGGCGGTGGCCGGTGCACGTAGAGCAACGCCGCGCGCAGCGAGGTGAGTCCATGCGCTTCGCACAGCGCCGTGGGAATCAGCTCCAGCTGCGCCTCCGGCGGCAGCAGCGCCAGCGCCTTGGCGATCACCCCGGCCAGGCGCTTCTGTCCCAGCCCCTCGGTGGTCGGATAGATCGGGCTGAGCCGTTCGTCGACCACCGCCAGCTCGTCGCCGGCGAGCCGCTGGTATTGCGGATGCACCATCTCCAGGCCCTGCGAGCCCTGGCGCACTTCGCCGTAGCAGAGCAGGCGCGCGCCGGGCTGCAGCTGGTCGGACTGGCTGCGACGAAAGTGAAAGAAGCGCAGCACCAGCGTCTGCTGCGAATCATCGCTGATGGCCACCTTGAGCTGGGGCCGGTAACGGAAGCCCCGCTCCACCGCCTCGATCACGCCCTCCACCTGCGCCCGCTCGCCGGGGCGCAGGTCGGCGATGGCGACGACCTGCGTCTTGTCCTCGTAGCGCAGCGGCAGGTGAAACCACAGATCCTGCACGCGCTCCAGGCCCAATCGCGCCAGTGCCTCGGCCAGCGCCGGGCCGACGCCCGGCAACGCCGACACGGGGGTGGCGCCGGGGTCGGCAGTAGGCGTGGCGGTGGCGCGTACGCTGCGAGGCGGCATCGGCGAAGCCTAACCGAGCGCGACTCCCGCGCGCAGCGGGTGGTTGCCCATCCGCTGTCGGCGCAGGAACCGCCGATGGATCAGTCCAGCACCATGACGGCATCGACTTCCACGTCGGCCATCTTCGGCAGCGCGGACACTTCGATGGTGGAGCGCGCCGGGTACGGCGCCTGGAAATATTCGGCCATCACTTCGTTGACCGTGGAGAAGTGCCCCAGGTTGGTCACGTAGATGCCCACGCGCACGATCTTGTCGAGCGAACCGCCCGCGGCCTCGGCCACGGCCTTGAGGTTATCGAACACGCGACGCGTCTGCGCGGCAATGCTGCCCTCGATCAGGTTGCCCGTGGCCGGATCGAGCGGGATCTGTCCGGAGAAATACACCGTGTTGCCGGCGCGCACGGCCTGCGAATACGGGCCAATGGCGGCGGGGGCCTGGTCGGTGGCGATGATGCTGCGGGACATGACAAATCCTCTGCGCGAAGGTGAAAGCGCAGAGTGTAAGCCCAGTTCGGCAGGCTGTCCCGCGGACGGAAAACTACAACGGGTAGCGGTAGGCGCCGCTGACCACGCCGGTGCGACGCACGCGCCGGATCACTTCGGCCAGATGCTTGCGGTTCTTCACTTCCAGCGCGAACAGCAAGGTGGCCGCCGACGCATCGCGCTCGACGTATTCCACGTTCTCGATATTGGAGTTGGCCGCCGCGATGGCCGCCGCCACCGTGGCCAGCACGCCGGGACGGTTGATGACCTCGATGCGCAGCTCGGCGCGGTAGTCGCCCTGCACGTCGCGGTCCCACTCGATCGCCACGCAACGCTCCGGCGACTTGCGCAGCTCCACCACGTTCGGGCATTCCACCCGATGCACCACGATGCCCTTGCCCGAGGACAGGTAGCCGATGATCTCGTCGCCCGGCAGCGGATGGCAGCAGTTGCCGAAGCTCAGCACGCCGCGCTCGGCGCCGGTGATGTGGATCTTCTCCGCCGCATGCGGCGCGGCCTGCGCATCGGAAGCCTTCTTGCCGCGCGCCGCCACCAGCTGGCTGGCGACCAGGTGCGGCATGCGGTTGCCCAGCGCAATGTCGGAAAGCAGTTCCTCCAGACGCTTGAGCTTGGAGGTTTCCAGGAAACGATCGAGCACGGCCGGCGGAATCGCATCGAGGCTGCTGCCCAGCGCGTCGAGCGCGCGGTCGAGCATGCGATGGCCGAAGTCCACCGCATCCTCGTGCTGCAGGTGCTTGAGGTACTGGCGGATCGCCGTACGCGCCTTGCCAGTGACCACCGACTCCAGCCATGCGGGATTGGGCACGGCGGACGGCGCGGTGATGATTTCCACCAGCTGCCCCGATTCCAGGCGCGTGCGCAGCGGCAGCAGTTTCTTGTCCACCCGCGCCGCCACGGCGTGATCGCCCACGTCGGTGTGCACGGCATAGGCGAAGTCGAGCGCGGTGGCGTTGCGCGGCAACGAGAGAATGTCACCGCGCGGGGTGAACAGGTAGACCTCGTCCGGGAACAGGTCGATCTTGACGTTCTCGATGAACTCCGACGACGAGGCCGTGTTGGCCTGGCTGTCGGCCAGCGACGATAGCCACTCGCGCGCGCGCGCCTGCGCGCTGTTCGCGGGACCGGAATCGGTCTTGTAGGCCCAGTGCGCCGCCACGCCGCGCTCGGCCACGGAATCCATTTCGGCGGTGCGGACCTGCACTTCGATCGGTGCGCCGAATGGCCCCAGCAGCACGGTATGCAGCGACTGGTAACCGTTGGCCTTGGGAATGGCGATGAAATCCTTGAAGCGACGATCCACCGGCTTGTACAGCCCATGCACGGCGCCCAGCGCCATGTAGCAGCTCATTGCCGAGTCGACCACCACGCGGAAGCCGTACACATCCATCAGCTGTGCAAAGCTCTTGTGCTCGTTGTGCATCTTCGAATAGATGCTCCACGGCGACTTGATGCGCCCCACCACCCGCGCGGTGAGGTGTTCGGCCGTCAGGCGCGCCGACAGCGCCGCCTCGATCTTGCCCATCGCCTCGCGCCGGTTGCCCAGCGCGGCGCGGATGCGCTCGCTGATCACGCGGTAGCGATCGGGATACAGCGCGCGGAAACCCAGGTCCTGCAGTTCCGCCTTGAACTTGTTCATGCCCAGGCGCTGCGCGATGGGCGCGTAGATTTCCAGCGTCTCGCGCGCGATGCGGCGGCGCGAGGGGGCATCCTTGGCGCCCAGCGTGCGCATGTTGTGCAGGCGGTCGGCCAGCTTGATGAGGATCACGCGCAGGTCGCGCGCCATCGCCAGCAGCATCTTGCGGAAACTTTCCGCGTCCGCCTCCTGGCGGCTGCTGAAGCTCATCTTGTCCAGCTTGGTGACGCCGTCGACCAGCTCGGCCACCGTCTCGCCGAACTCGCCGGCAAGCTCGGTACGGCTCAGCGTGGTGTCTTCCAGCGTGTCATGCAGGATCGCCGCGATGATGGTCTCGGCGTCCAGGCCCAGCTCGGCCAGGATGCCGGCCACGGCGACCGGGTGCGTGATGTAGGGCTCGCCGCTCTTGCGGGCCTGGCCCTCGTGCGCGCGGGCGCCCACTTCGTAGGCACGGATCACGCGCGCCACTTGCGCTTCCGGCAGATAGGCCACGCGCTCCTTCAGCGCCAGCACATACGGCGGCAGCGTCGAGGAATCCAGGGGCGAGGAGTCCGTGACGGCCGGCATGGATGTTCGGTCCCCGCTCAGGCGACCGCCTCGCCGCGTTTGACGGTGGCGAGGGTGGCGGCATGGAGGCGCGAGCAGGCCAAGCCGGACATGCCGGCCTGAATCGCTCGCTGTCTACAGCCGCCGCCTTCCATCAGTCGTCTCCGCCCTTGGAGAGGTCGTCGTCCACCTCGGCGGCGGCCCACTCCAGCGCCTCGCGTTCGGCACGCTCGCGCTCGGCCTTGTCGATCTCGTCGATGGTGGCCTGGTCGATGCGGCGGTCGGCGATCTCGCGCAGGGCGAGCACGGTCGGCTTGTCGTGATCGGGATTGACTGCCGGCTCGGCACCCTTGGCGAGCTGGCGGGCGCGCTTGGTCGCCATGAGCACCAGTTCGAAGCGGTTGTCGACTACCTGCAGGCAGTCTTCGACGGTAATGCGGGCCATCTGAAATCCTTAGAGAATAAAGCGACTTATCACCTGTCAGTGTAGCCAGCGGCCGCTTTGCTGGCAATGCAGCAAGACGTATGATGCGCAGTTCACGCAGTCTGCAGCTCTGTCCCCGGAAACTAGGGGGCCTGTACATAATAAAAAACCAGACAGTACAATATTGTACTCCCTCTAGCCCCCAGGACTGTCGCCACCGATGCCGTCCGCCTTCCGCTCACTCCTCCCACGCAGCCTGCCCCTGGTGGCACTGGTCCTGTTGGCCGGCTGCACGATCGCCAAGCCACGCACCGACGATCCCTACGAGAAGTTCAACCGGAAGGTCTACGCCTTCAACGACTCGGTGGACAAGGCCGTGGTCCGGCCGGTCGCGGTGGGTTACCGCAAGGTGACCAACCCCACCATCCGCCGCTGCGTGAGCGACTTCTTCACCAACATCCATATGCCGATCACGGTGGCCAATGACCTGCTGCAGGCTCGTCCCTGGCAGGCCATCCAGGGCAGCGGCCGCTTCCTGGTGAACCTGACCCTGGGCATCGGCGGCTTCTTCGACCCGGCCAGCCAGCTCGGCATCCCGCTCAACGAAACCGACTTCGGCATCACCCTGGCGCACTGGGGCGTGCCGGAAGGCGGCTACCTGATGCTGCCCCTGATGGGTCCATCGACGGTCCGCGACGTGTGGCGCCTGCCGGTGGACGGCTATTTCTTCGACCCGCTGAGCTACTACGAGCGCAACAACCACTACGAGTTCGGCCAGCAATACATCCCGCAGGCGCTCTACCTGGTGACGCTGCGCTCGTCCGCGATCGATGCCGAGAGCTTCCTGGCCTCGGCCTACGACCCCTACGCCTTCATCCGCGACGCGTATCGCCAGCAACGCATCTACCAGATCTATGACGGCAATCCGCCCACCGACGTGATCGAGCAGATGCAGGGCCTGAAGGACAAGAACTTCGATCCCGACCAGCTGCTGGACGAACAGCAGAAGTGGGAGAACAAGCAGCCGGCGAAGCCGACCCAGAATCCAGCACCGAACTAATTGGATTCATGCATGAAAGAGGGGCCGCAAGGCCCCTTTTCATTACCGCAACACCACCGACGCTCAGGCCAACAGGCCTTCCACCTCGCAGACGCTGGCCAGCAGGTGCATGCCCTCGGGCATGTTGCGCACGGACAGCTTGCGTCCCTGCCGCGCCGACGCCGCCAGCACCGCCAGCACGCAGGCCAGGCCCGCGCTATCGGTGCGCGTCACGCCGGCGAGGTCGAGCGTATGGCGGCCATCGCGCGCCACCGCCGCCGTGAGGGCATCGAGCGCGGCGGCCGCGCTGGCGAACGTCAAGGCGCCGGACACGCGCACGCTGCCCGGCGTACCGTCATCGACCTGCACTGGCACGTGCCCGGAAGCCATCACTTGGTGGTATTCCCGCTGTCCTTTTCCATCGTCTCCAGCGCCTTCTCGCCCTGGGTCTCGAGGTTGGTGATCAGCTGGTCGATGCCGACCTTGCGGATCTCGGCGTCGACCTGGTTGCGGTAATTGGTGATGTAGGAAATGCCTTCGATGATCACGTCGTAGGCCTTCCAGTTGCCATCGCGATCCTTGCGGAACGCGTAGTCGACCGCCACGGTCTTGCCATCGTCCATCGTCACCTGGGTACGCACGATGGTGCGCTTGTCGTTGAGGTCGCCGTTGAACGGCAGCACCTTCACGCGACCACGGGTGTAGTCGAGCAGGCCCTCGGCGTAACGATGGGTGATCGAGTTGTAGAACGCCTTGGCGAAACGGGAGCGCTGTTCCGGGCTGGCTTCGCGGGCATGCTGGCCCAGCACCAGGATCGACGCGTAGTCGATGTCGAAGTGCGGCAGGAACACGCTGTCGATCACGCCGATCAGCTTTTCATGATTGTTCTTCAGCTCCGCCTGGTGGCCCTCGATGGCCTTGGAGAGCTGGTCGGAAATCGCCTGCACCACCTGGGGCGGCGTCTGCTGGGCGCCCGCGGTCGCCGCGGCATCCTGGGCGAATGCGGGCACGGCGATCACGCTACCGAAAGCGACGGCGGTGGCAAGAGCCAGACTGCGCAACATGGGGAAACTCCTGAACGGGATCTTGGGGGAATATCGGTACGCAATGCGCCGGTTCAATGCTTGTCGCCGGCGCCAGCCTTGCCGTTGTCGGCGTCCTTCTTGGCATCGGTGGACGAACCACTAACCAGGAATTTGCCGATAAGGTCCTCGATCTGCATCGCCGACTGGGTCAGCACCATCTCGTCGCCGTTTTTCAGCATGTCGGGCGAACCGCCGGGCTGGATGGCAACGTACTGGGTGCCGATCAAACCACTGGTGAACACGGCGGCGGCCGAGTCATCCGGGATCTGGCTGTACTTCTTGTCGATGGCCAGGGTCACTTCCGCATCGAGCTTGACCGGGTCGGCCTGGATCGACTGCACGCTGCCGATCGCCACGCCGGCCATCTTGACCGGGGCCCCGACCGAAAGCGCGCCGATATTGCTGAAGCGCGCCTTGACCAGGTAGCTGCCGGACAGGTTGTCCGCCACGCCGCCGGCACCGAAGAACTTGCCGAGCATCTCCTCCAGCTGCTGCGCCGGACGGGTGAGCGCCAGCGTGCCGCCAGCGGCCACGGGGTTCTTCGAATGGCCGTACTGGACACCCACGTACTGGTCGCCCAGCAGGCCGCTGGTGAAGATGGTGGCGACCGAGTCGTCGGGAATCTGGTTGTAGCGCTGGTCGATGGACAGCTTCACATCGGCCGTCTCCTTGCCCGGATCGAGCACGATCGACTGCACCTGGCCGATGCGCACGCCGGCCACCTTCACCGGCGCACGCTCCTTGAGCTGGCCGATATTGGCGAAGTGGGCCTCGACGGTGTAGCTGGGGCCACGACTGGTGTTGGCCACCGAGGTGGTCTGGGTGGCGAGATAGCCGAGCGCGGCGAAGCCGAGCACGATGAACAGGCCGGTGCCGACGGCATAGGATTGTCTCTGGCTCACGGCACGATCCTCAATGAAAGGTGGGTTGATACGGTCATGGCGCTCACATCAAGAACGCGGTGAGCACGAAATCGAGCGCCAGGATGGCGATCGACGAAGCGACCACGGTACGGGTGGTGGCATACGCCACGCCCTCGCTGGTCGGCGGCGTGGTGTAGCCCTGGAACACGGCGATGAGCGACACCACGGTGCCGAACACCACGCTCTTCCACAGCACGCCGTTGATCACGTCCTTCACCAGCTCGACGCTGGCGGTCATGTTCGACCAGAACGTGCCGTTGTCGATGCCCAGCCAGCTCACGCCGACCAGGTGGCCGCCGAAGATGCCCAGCGCGCAGAACACGCAGCACAGCAGCGGCATGGCGATCACACCCGCCAGGAAACGGGGCACGGCCACATAGGCGATCGGGTCCACCGCCATCATCTCCATCGCGGCGATCTGGTCGGTGGCGCGCATCAGGCCGATCTCGGCGGTAATCGAGGTGCCCGCGCGGCCGGCAAACAGCAACGCCGTCACTACCGGACCCAACTCGCGGTAGATCGCGATCGCCACCACCGTGCCGGTGGCCGAGGTGCCACCGAAAATCGACAGCACGTCATACAGCTGCAGCCCCAGCACCATGCCCACGAACAGGCCACAGACCATGATGATGATCAGGCTCATCGCGCCGACGAACCACAGCTGGCGCACCGTCTCGCGCACATGGCGCAGGCTGCGCGGGATGGCCGCGAGAATGCGCAGCAGGAACAGCGCACAATCGCCGATCTGCGCCAGCGAGCGCAGCACGATATTGTCTCGACGCATCGGCACGCTCATGGATTACCCCGCGGAAAACCGAGCGAGGCCGCATAGTCGCCCGCCGGATACTGGAACGGCACCGGGCCGTCGGCCTCGCCACCGAAGAACTGCCGCGTCCACGGCGAGCCGTCATTGGCAATCGTCTTGGGATCGCCCTGCGCCACCACCTTGCCATTGGCAATGAGGTAGATGTGGTCGGCCACCCGCTTGATCGCCTCCAACTCGTGGGCCACCAGCACGCTAGTGATGCCCAGCGTCTGGTTGAGCGTGCGGATCAGCTTGAGCACCTGGTTCAACGCGATCGGATCGAGGCCGACGAACGGCTCGTCATAAAGAATCAGCATCGGGTCGAACACGATGGCGCGGGCCAGCGCCACGCGGCGCGCCATGCCGCCCGACAGCTCGGCGGGCAGCAGCGCGGCGGCGCCACGCAAGCCCACCGCCTGCAGCTTGGTCAGCACGATGTTGCGGATCAGCACTTCCGGCAGCTTGGTGTGCTGGCGCAGCGGAAACGCCACATTCTCGAACACATCGAAATCGGTGAGCAGGGCGGAATTCTGGAACAGGTAACCGATGCGCTCGCGCAGCTCGAACAGCTTTTCGCGCGATAGCGACGACACGTTCTGGCCATCGACCACGATCTCGCCCGCGTCGCCGCGCATCTGGCCGGTGATGTGTTTCAGCAAGGTGGTCTTGCCGGTACCGCTGGGCCCCATGATCGCGGTGATCTTGCCGCGCGGGATATCCATGTCCAGCGCATCGAACACTTTCTTGCCATTGAGCACCGTGGTCAGGCCACGGACGCGCACCAGGGTGCTGTCTTCAGGCTTGGCGCTGACGGAGTCGGTCATGGGCGAGGCTGCGCTGGGGAAAGCGGGCACGTTAGCGGAATACGGCGGTGAAGGCCATGCACCGGGCCAGGCGGCACTCAGGAATGGCTAACAAAACAGCATCTTGCGGACGGGCCGGCGGATCAGGACATGGCGACGCCACCCCACCCTGCCGGCATCAGGCCAACAGCTCGGCAATCAGCGTCTCATGACGCTGCCACTGCAGGCTGCTGCGCTGGCGCACCGCGCGCACGATGGCCTGCAGGTCGCCAAGAGCCACGTCGAAGTCGTCGTTGACGATGATGTAGTCGAACTCGTGCGCGTGGGCGATTTCCTCGCGCGAATTGTGCAGGCGGCGGGCGATCACCTCGGCGCTGTCCAAGCCGCGCCCGCGCAGGCGGCGCTCCAGCTCGGTACGCGACGGCGGCAGGATGAACACGCTCACGCAATCGGGTTTGCTCTTGCGGATCTGCCGCGCGCCCTGCCAGTCGATTTCCAGCAGCACATCGCGGCCCTGCCCCAACAGCTCGTCCACGGTGGTGCGCGACGTGCCATAGAGATTGCCATGCACTTCGGCATGCTCGAGGAAGACGCCATCGGCAATCTCGCGCTCGAACGCCTGGCGCTCGACGAAATAGTAATGCCGCCCATACTGCTCGCCCGGACGCGGCGGCCGCGTGGTATGCGAGATCGACAGCGAGATCGTGGGCTCGCGTTCCAGCAGCGCGTTGACCAGGGTGGACTTGCCCGCGCCCGAGGGTGCGGCCACCACGAACAAGGTGCCTTCGGCAGTGACTGGCGTCATCGCGTTCATTCGATGTTCTGCACCTGCTCGCGCATCTGCTCGATCAGCACCTTCAGCTCCACCGCGGCATTGGTGCTACGCGCGTCGACGGCCTTGGAGCCGAGCGTATTGGCCTCGCGGTTGAACTCCTGCATGAGGAAATCCAGGCGACGCCCGACCGGCTCCTGCATGCCCAGCACGCGGCGCGTTTCGGCGATATGCGTGCTCAGGCGGTCGAGTTCCTCATCCACGTCGCTGCGGGTGATCTGCAGCACCAGTTCCTGCTCCAACCGGCCCGGATCGGCGGGCTGCTTGATGTCGGCCAGGCGCGATTCCAGCCGCGCGCGCAAGCCTTCGCGAATCTGCGGCATGAAGCTGCGCACGTCGGCCACGATGCGTTCGATGGCGTCCAGGCGATCCACCAGCAGCTCGCCCAGCTTGGCGCCCTCGCGTTCGCGGGTGGCGGTGAGCGCATCGAGCGCACGCTCCAGCGCTTCCAGCAAGGCGGCCTGCAGCACCTCGGGTTCCACTTCCGCCTGCTGCACCACGCCGGGGAAACGCAGCAGCTCGGTGAACTCGATGGCCATGCGCGGAAAGCGCGCTTCGAGATCCCGCGCCAGCTCCGACAGGCGGGCCAGCATGCCGGCATTGACCTGCAGCGCGTCGCCGCGCGATTCACCGCGCAGGCGCACGGTGACGTCCACCTTGCCGCGCGAGAGGCGGGCCGCGATGCGCTCGCGCAGGGCCGATTCGAACACGCGCAGCTCGTCGGGCAGGCGCGGACTCAGCTCGAGATAGCGGTGATTGACCGTGCGCAGTTCGCAGCTGAGCGTCCCGGCGGGGCCACTGGTCTCGGCGGAGGCATAAGCCGTCATGCTGCGGATCATCGAGGGCCTGCGGATGTCTGGAAAGGCGCAATGGTAAACTCTCCCGCCCTGCCTTGCCCAATTCCTAAGGCCACTCGCCCCATGAGCCCCCAAAGCCGCCCCAGTGGCCGCGCCAGCGACCAGCTGCGCACCGTCACCATCGAACGTCACTACACCCGTCACGCCGAAGGCTCGGTGCTGATCAGTTTTGGCGATACCCGGGTGCTGTGCACCGCCAGCATCGAAGACCGCGTGCCGCCGTGGCTGCGCGGCAAGGGTGAAGGCTGGATCACCGCCGAATACGGCATGCTGCCGCGCGCCACCAATACCCGCATGCAGCGCGAAGCCGCGCGCGGCGGCCAGGGTGGCCGCACCATGGAGATCCAGCGCCTGATCGGCCGCAGCCTGCGCGCCTGCGTGGATCGCCAGGCGCTGGGCGAGCGCGTCATCACGCTCGACTGCGACGTGATCCAGGCCGATGGCGGTACCCGCACCGCCGCCATCACTGGCGCCTATGTGGCGCTGGTCGACGCGGTGAGCCTGCTGATGAAGCGCGAGAACCTCCGTCGCAACCCGGTCGTCGGCGCCATCGCGGCAGTGTCGGTGGGCATCTACCAGGGCGTGCCGGTGCTCGACCTCGACTATGCCGAGGATTCCAACTGCGATACCGACATGAACGTGGTGATGAATGACGGCGGCGGTTTCATCGAGGTGCAAGGCACCGCCGAGGGCCATGCCTTCCGCCGCGATGAAATGGACGCCCTGCTCGGCCTGGCCGAAAAAGGCATCGGCGAACTGGTGGCCGCCCAGCGCGCGGCGCTGGAACTACCCTGAGTCCACACGGAATCCCTTGCATGTCGCGCATCGTCCTGGCCAGCAGCAATCCCGGCAAACTGACCGAATTCAACCAGCTGCTCGCCGACAGCGGGCGCAGCTTCGTGGCGCAGTCGGCATACGCGGTGGAAGACGTGGAGGAGACCGGCCTGAGCTTCGTGGAGAACGCCTTGCTCAAGGCTCGCCATGCGGCCCGGCTCAGCGGCCTGCCCGCGCTGGCCGACGACTCCGGGCTGTGCGTCGACCATCTGCACGGCGCGCCGGGCCTCTATTCGGCCCGCTACAGCGGCGGCCACGGCGACAGCGCGGCCAACAATGCCAAGCTGCTGCGCGAGCTGGATGGCGTGCCGACGGAACGGCGTGGCGCGTTCTTCATCTGCGTGCTGGTGCTGCTGCAACACGCCGATGACCCCGCGCCGCTGATCGCCGAGGGCCGCTGGCATGGCCGCGTGCTGACCGAGCAGCGTGGCACGCAAGGCTTCGGCTATGACCCGCTGTTCCTGCCCGACGGTGAAACGGTGAGCGCCGCCGAGCTGCCGCCGGGCCTGAAAAACCGCATCAGCCATCGCGGCCGGGCGCTGGCGCAATTGCGTCACCGCCTGGAAACGCCGCACCTGTGAACATGCCGCTGATCGCACCGCCGTTGTCGCTGTACGTCCACATGCCGTGGTGCGTGAAGAAGTGTCCCTATTGCGATTTCAACTCGCACGGGCTGCGTGGCGATCCGCCGCCGTACGCGGCCTATGTGGATGCGTTGCTGGCCGACCTCGATGCCGACCTGCGCGATTTCGGTGCGGCCGCCAGCGGGCGGCCGGTGCACAGCATTTTCTTCGGCGGCGGCACGCCCAGCCTGTTCGCGCCGGAACTGATCGATCGCTTCCTCGATGGCGTGCGCTCGCGCCTGCCCCTGGTCGAAGGCGCCGAGATCACCCTGGAGACCAACCCGGGCACGGTCGAGCATGGCCGTTTCGATGGCTATCTCGCTGCCGGCGTGAATCGCCTGTCGTTCGGCATCCAGAGCTTCGACGACGACAAGCTGCGCCGGCTGGGCCGCATCCACTCGGCCGGCGAGGCCGAGGCGGCGGTGAAGTCGGCCCAGGATGCCGGTTACGCCAACATCAACCTCGACCTGATGTACGCACTGCCGGAACAGGCGCTGGAAGGCGCGCTGGCCGACGTCGAGCGCGCCGTGGCGCTGCAACCCACGCATGTCTCGCATTACCAGCTGACCCTGGAACCCAACACGGCGTTCGCCGCCAATCCCCCGCCGCTGCCGGACGACGACCACGCCTGGGCCATGCAGGAAGCCTGCGAGCAGCGCCTGGCCGAGGCGGGCTACGCCCAGTACGAGGTGTCCGCCTATGCCCAAGCCGACCGGCGCTGCGTGCACAACCTCAATTACTGGCGCTTCGGCGACTACCTGGGCATCGGCGCCGGCGCCCATGGCAAGCTCAGCGATACGGCCACCGGCACGGTGCGACGCCGCTGGAAGACCCGCCATCCCAAGGCCTATCTGGCGGCGCCGGGCGGTCCGGAGCGCATCGGCGGTGATGCCCCGGTGGCCCCGGACGAACTGCCGTTCGAGTACATGCTCAATGCCCTGCGCCTGATCGACGGCGTGCCGATGGCCGACTTTACCCAGCGCACCGGCCTGCCCGACGAGCGCATCGCCACCGCGCTGGCGGCCGCCCGTCAGCGTGGATGGCTGGCCGAAAGCCCTAGCCTGCTGCGCACCACCCCACTGGGCCAGCGCTTTCTCAACGATGTGATCGCCGCATTCCTTGACTGAATCCGCCTTCCGGCCGATGGCGGCCACGCCCCGGCCCGCTTAGACTCTGCCCATCTCCGGGGGGAACTGACAGGGTCTGTCATGGATGTCGAACAGCAGGGTCGACGTCAGCCGTTTGCATCTGATCGGGACATCCGCCCCGACCATGCCGGCTGGCCGTCGCGCGCCCGGCGCCTGATCGAGGAAACCCACGCACTGTGCACCAGTTGGCTGGAGGCGCCGATGCGCCTATGCCTGGGCGATATCGAGCAGCGCTTCTATTCACTGGCCGAACGCTCGCGCAACCACCTGGAACAGCAGCAATACCTGCTCAGCCGCCAACTGCTGCTGCAGCAGCGCGGCAGCATCGAACGGCGCTTTATCGAAGGCGTGCGCCAGCACTTCAGCCGGCTCGGCTCCACGCCGGCAGTGGTGGAAGAAGCCGAGGCACCGAGGCGTCCGCTGGAATTGCTCGACCAGACCGAACACGAGCAAACGGTGGCGCTGGACAAGCTGGTGGCGCGCGGCGAGGCCCGCCACGGCACTCCGCTGTTCGAACTGGGCTACCGCTTCGCCGTGCTGGTGGGCCACCCGCCGCTCGAAGGCGCGGACCTGCCGCTGGGCCCGCAGGCGCTGGCCGTCTCGTTTCGCGATGCCAGCGATCCGCTGGAACTGCCGGTGGAACATCGCCTGTTGATGCTGCAGAGCTTCGACACCGCCGTAGTGCATTCGCTGGCCTCGCTGTACGAGACGGTCAACGAGCACCTGCGCAGCGACGGCATCCTGCCGCAGTTGCGCGCCTTCCCCACGCCACCGCGCGTGCAGCTGGAACGGCAGCCACGCGGCCCGGCGGCCGAAACCGCGCCGGCCAGCATGCGCCAGCCGACGACACCGGCCGCCGCCCCGATCGCGCCCGGCGCGGCGCGCAGCGACAGCATCGCGGTGCTCGACAGCCTGCGCGAAATGCTCGCGCAGCATCGTGCCGGCCAGGGTTCGCTGAGCTACCCCAGCGGCGCACGTGCCGCCACGCCGGAAGAACTGCAGCTGGCGCTCGATGCCCTGCAACTGCACGTCACCGACGTCGCCGACCAGGCCCAGCGTGAGCTGCGCAGCGCCAAGGCGTTGCGCGAGGAGTTGCTCACCCAGCTCAACACCGGCAAGCCGGCCGGCGCCGGACAGACGCACCTCACCGACGAACAGGGCGACACGGTGGAACTGGTCGCCATGCTGTTCGAACAGATCGGCGGGCAGCTCCAGCGCCACGGCAACGCCCATTCGCTGCTGGGCGACCTGCAACTGCCCCTGCTGCGCATGGCGGTGGCCGACCAGGGCTTTTTCAACCAGCGCGAACATCCCGCGCGCAAGCTGCTGGGCACGGTCGCCGAGGCGGCCAACGACTGGCTGGACGGACCCGATGGCGAGGCCGACCGTTCGCTCGCCGCCAAGCTCAACCAGCTGGTGGAACGCGCCCGCCGCGAACCACCCAGCACCGGCCTCTACACCAGCCTGCTGGCGGATATCGAACATCACCTGGGCCTGCTCAATCGCAAGGCGCAGATCGCCGAGCGGCGCCAGGTGGAAGCCATGCAGGGCCGCGAGCGCCTGGAGCAGGCACGCCACCGCGCGGCGGAACTGATGGCCGAACGCTTCGAGCGCTGCCATCCGCGCGGCCTGCTGCGCACCCTGCTGGAACGCGCCTGGTCCGACGTGCTCGCGCTCACCCTGCTGCGCCATGGCGAAGACAGCGAGGCCTTTGCCTCGCGGTTGCGCATCACCGACCAGCTGCTCGGCCAGCTGCCGGTCAACGATCGCAGCCTGCTGCTGGCCGAAGTGGAAGCGGGCCTGCAGCAGATCGGCATGCACGTGGAGGAATCCGTCCAGGTGGCGCAACGGCTGCTGGGCATCCCCGCCAGTGCGCCGGCCGCCAGCGACTCGGCCACGGTGACCGAGCTGGCGCTCAAGCTCAAACAGCATCAGCGGCTGGGCGAACACGCCACCGCCGACGCGCCCGCGCCCGAACCGCCGCGCCCGCCCGCCCCTCCGCTGGAACCACCGGAGCAACGCATCCATCATCGCCTGCGCCAGCTGCCGTTCGGCACCTGGTTCGAGTTCATCGAGCCGGCCAGCGGGCGCGTCACCCAGCGCAAGCTGGCCTGGTATTCGCCGGTCTCCGGCAACAGCCTGTTCGTCACCCGTCGCGGCCTGCGCAGCGAGGAAATAACGCTGGAGCAGCTCGCCCACGAAATGGCCCGCGGCCGCGTGCGCGAGATGCCGCCCGCACGCGACAATTTGCTCGATCGCGCGTGGCAGGCCCTGACCAGCCACTTGCGGCAAGCGACCCGGCCGCACCCGGCGGCCTGGCAGGGCGGAGCGTGATCGACGTGGGCGAGAACATCACCTCCATCGACCAGCGCCGCGCGCTGCGCAAGCGCGCCAACTTCACCGCCGTGGTCACCGACGTCATCAGCGGCCAGCCCATCGGCCACCTGGGCAACCTGTCGTCCAACGGCATGCTGCTGATCAGCGCCCATCCGCCGCGCAGCGAAGCGATCTACCAGGTCCGCCTGGCCCTGCCCGGCCTGGGCAGCTCACCGCAGACCATCGAGGTGGGCATCCAGGAACAATGGCATGAGGCGGCGGCCAGCCCGGGGCAGGTATGGGCGGGCTATCGCATCGTGGCCATCGCGGATGCGGATGCAGCGATGCTGGACGCCTGGCTGGAACAGCCGGGACAGGGCTAGCCCAGCGCAGAACGCCTGACGGTCACCGCTGGCACCGGTGCTCCCGCCGCGCCATCATGCGCACTCCCCCGGCTACCCACTCCAAGGTGTCGCCGCCACCCGCCCGCCAAGCGCTTGCGCCGCAGGCCCAGTCAGGAGTTGTCATGCACGATCGTCTCGCCCCGCTCTATTCCCAGCATCTGGCCACGCTGCGCGAGCGTGCCGACAAGGCGCTTGCGCTGGGCGGGTTCGATCATCTGGTGATCGCCGCGGGCACGCCGTTGCGCAAGTTTCTCGATGATCAGGATTACCCGTTCGTCGCCAATCCACACTTCCGCCACTGGCTGCCGCTGACCGACACGCCAGGCAGCTGGATCGTCCATACGCCCGGCCACAAGCCCAAGCTGATCTTCCTGCAGCCGCAGGATTACTGGCACGTGGTGCCGGCGGCGCCGAACGGCTACTGGGTGGAGCACTTCGACATCGAGATCGTGCGCAACGCCAACGATGCCGTCTCCCTGCTGCCGGGCGAACACACGCGCCGCGCCATCATCGGCCCCGAATGCCCGAGCGTGCCGGGTGCGCAGGCCAACAATCCGCAGCCGGTGCTGGATTACCTGCACTGGCATCGCTCGTACAAGACCTCTTACGAGCTGGAACTGATGCGTGAAGCCAGCCGCATCGGCGCCCGCGCGCACCGGGCGGCCGAGCAGGCGTTCCGCGCGGGCGAGAGCGAGTTCGGCATCCATATGGCTTACCTCGCCGCGGCCCGGCAGATCGACGCCGAGCTGCCCTACGCCAGCATCGTCGGCCTCAACGAGCACGGCGCGGTGCTGCACTACACCCACTTCGACCGCACGGCGCCGGCACAGAGCCGCTCGTTCCTGATCGACGCGGGCGCCAGCGCCGCCGGTTACGCCAGCGACATCACGCGCAGCTACGCCGCCTATGGCCATAGCGAGTTCCAGGCGCTGATCGACAGCGTCGATGCCGCCCAGCAGGCTTTCGTGGCCAAGGTACGCGCGGGCCAGAGCTATGCGGAGTTGCACATCCACGCCCACCATGTGCTGGCCAACGTGCTGCGCGAGCACGGCATCATCCGCATGAATCCCGAAAGCGCGGTGGCATCCGGCGTCACCTCGGCGTTCTTCCCGCATGGCCTGGGTCATCCGATCGGCCTGCAGGTGCATGATGTCGCCGGCTTCCAGCAGACCGAACATGGCGGCACCATCGCCCGCCCGCAGGGCCACCCGTACCTGCGCATGACCCGCGTGTTGGAGCCGGGCATGGTGGTGACGATCGAGCCGGGCCTGTATTTCATCGACATGCTGCTGGACGAGCTGCGCGACAAGCCAGCCGCCAACGACATCGACTGGGCCAAGGTGGATTTCTTCCGCTCCTACGGTGGCATCCGCATCGAGGACGATGTGGTGTGCACGAATGGCGTGCCGGAAAACCTCACCCGCGACGCATTCGCCCTGATCTGACGCGACGGGGGCACTCGCCCCTCCCCATCGTGGCCCGCCCGGCGCAACCGGACGGGCCGCTCCTGACACGCCCTACACGAATGCCCGGCATCTACGCCACGCATTTTCAGCGGCTGCGGCTATCCACCGCTGCGTCAACCATCCGCACGACAACTTCACACAGGTTGCGTATGCTCGCCCCAGGTACAGCAAGGGGCTTCTCGCATGTCCATGCAGACCGCCGGCTCGGTAGCCTCCGATACGGTCCAAAGAGACGCGCCACGCCGTCCGCTGCGGCGACTGGCGGGTGAACTGATGCTGTTGGTGCTCGCCAAGATCGTGCTGCTTACGCTGATCTGGTGGGTGGCGATGGCGCCCTACGCACGTCCGGATACCCGTCCCGCCGCGATCGAGCATCTGCTCGCACCGGCTTCCGCTTCCTCCACCTCGCACGCAGACAGCCCATGATCATCGACTCCGATGTCGTTACGCTCTCCCGCATGCAGTTCGCGCTGACCGCGCTCTATCACTTCCTGTTTGTACCGCTCACGCTGGGTCTGGTGTGGATGCTCGCCATCATGGAGAGCGTCTATGTCATGACCGGGCGCGAAGTCTGGAAGCGCATGGTGCAGTTCTGGGGCGTGCTGTTCGGCATCAACTTCGCCATGGGCGTCGCCACCGGCGTCACCATGGAGTTCCAGTTCGGCATGAACTGGGCCTACTACGCTCACTACGTGGGCGACGTGTTCGGCACGCCGCTGGCCATCGAAGGGCTGATGGCGTTCTTCCTCGAAGGCACCCTGGTCGGCCTGTTCTTCATGGGCTGGAATCGCGTCTCGCGCGTGGGGCACCTGCTGGTGACCTGGTTCCTCGCACTGGCCACCAGCCTGTCCGCGCTGTGGATCCTGGTGGCCAACGGCTGGATGCAGAATCCGGTCGGCTCGGCGTTCAACGCCGAGACGATGCGCATGGAAGTCACCTCCTTCAGCGAAGTGTTCTTCAACCCGGTGGCGCAGGCCAAGTTCGTGCATACGGTAAGCGCCGGCTATGTGCTCGGCTCGATGTTCGTGCTGTCGATCAGCGCCTGGTACCTGCTGCGCGGGCGCAACGTGGATTTCGCCAAGCGCTCGATGACGGTGGCCGCCAGCTTCGGTCTCGCGGCCGCGCTGTCGGTGGTGGTGCTGGGCGACGAGTCGGGCTACGCCGTCTCGGAAAACCAGAAGATGAAGATGGCCGCGATCGAGGCCATGTGGGAGACCGAGCCGGCGCCCGCCTCGTTCACCCTGTTCGGCATCCCCGACGTGGAGAACAAGACCACGCACTATGCGCTGCGCATTCCGTGGGTGATGGGCCTGATCGGCACGCGCTCGATCGACAAGCCGATCCCGGGCATCGCCAACCTGGTGGAGGACGCCAAGAGCAAGATCGGCACCGGCATCCAGGCCTATGACGCCATGCTGGTGCTGCGCGAGGACCGCAACAACGCGCAGGCCAAGGCGATCCTGGCCGCGCATGACAAGGACTTGGGCTACGCGCTGCTGCTCAAGCGCTTCATCGAAGACCCCCGCCAGGCCACGCCGGCGGACATCCAGAAAGCCGCCGACAGCACCATCCCGAATGTGCCGGTGCTGTTCTGGTCGTTCCGCCTCATGGTGGCCTGCGGCTTCTATTTCATCGCGCTGTTCGCCTTCTCGTTCTGGAAGGCCAGCAAGCGCCAGCTGGACAAGCATCGCTGGTATCTGAAGCTTGCGCTGTGGAGCCTGCCGCTGCCGTGGCTCGCCGCGGAGCTGGGCTGGATCGTGGCCGAGTACGGTCGCCAGCCATGGGCCATCGAAGGCGTGCTGCCGACGGCGCTGGGCGTGTCCAGCGTGACGGCCGGCCAGGTGTGGACTTCGCTGGGCGGTTTCGTGTTGTTCTACAGCGTGCTGGCGGTCATCGATGCGGTGCTGATGGTGAAGTACGCCCGCAAGGGCCCGGACGGGCTGGGCCTGTGGCCCGCAAGCTCGCCTTCACCCACCCCCGCCACGCTGGCTGCCAAGGCCTGAGGAGAACGCCATGTTCGACTATGAAACCCTGCGCGTGATCTGGTGGGCCCTGCTCGGCATCCTGCTCATCGGCTTCGCCGTGATGGACGGTTTCGACTTCGGCATCGCCGCGCTGCTGCGCGTGCTGGGCCGCACCGACGACGAGCGCCTGGTAATGCTGGAAACCATCGAGCCCACCTGGGAGGGCAACCAGGTGTGGTTCATCCTGGGTGGCGGCGCCGCCTTTGCCGCGTGGCCGGCGCTGTATGCCGTGTCGTTCTCCGGCATGTACCTGGCGATCTTCCTGGTGCTGCTGGCCTTCATCCTGCGACCCGTGGGCTTCAACTTCCGCAGCAAAATCCACGATGCACGCTGGCGCAGCCTGTGGGACTGGGTGCTCACCGCGTCCGGCGTGGTGGTGATGCTGATTTCCGGCGTGGCCTTCGGCAACCTGTTCCTTGGCGTGCCGTTCCAGTTCGATGGCAACCTGCGCATGACCTGGCATGGCAGCTTCTTCGAACTGCTGCACCCGTTCGCCCTGGTGGCCGGTCTTGTCTCACTGACCATGCTGCTGTCCCATGGCGCCTGCTGGGCGGCCTACAAGGCCGACCAGGTGATCGCCACGCGCGCCGTGCGCGTGGCGCGCTGGACTACCCTGGCCTATGTGGTGTTCTACGTGCTGGCTGGTATCTGGCTGGCGTACGGCGTGCCGGGCTACGCCATCGTCGGCCCGGTGGTGACCGGTGGCGTATCCAACCCGCTGTACAAGGAAGTGGCGCACGGCAGCAGCTGGTTCGCCAGCTACATGCAGTACCCGTGGTTCTGGCTGGCGCCGGTGCTGGGCCTGCTGGGCGCCATCGGTGTGCAGCTGACCGTGGCAAGGAAAGGGCTGGGCGGCTTCCTGTGCAGCAGCCTGATGGTGGTCGGCACCATCCTGTCGGCGGGCTTCGCGCTGTTCCCGTTCCTGCTGCCGTCCAGCATCGATCCGCGCTCTAGCCTCACCGTGTGGGATGCCTCATCCAGCAAGGGCACGCTGGCGCTGATGCTGGGCGCCACGGCGGTGTTCATGCCGATCATCATCATCTACACCAGCTGGGTGTTCCGCGTGTTGCGCGGACGCGTGACGCTGGAACACGTGCGCCAGTCCGGCCACAGCTACTGAGAGAGGAACGACGCCATGTGGTATTTCTCCTGGATCCTCGGCCTCGGCCTGGCCTGTGCGTTCGGCATCCTCAATGCGATGTGGTACGAGGTGCATGCTACCGATGAGGCGCTTGAGCGCAGCGAACCGAAGCCGCCGGGCGAAGCACGCTGATGCGATCCGTGGTCCCGGCCCGCGCCGGGATCACGGGCTTGGGTTCAACGCGCGCGCAGTAGCGCCTCGATCTCCTCGGCATCCTTCGGCACACCATCGGTAAGCACTTCATTGCCGTCCTTGGTGATGGCCACGTCGTCCTCGATGCGAATGCCGATGCCGCGCCAGCGTTCCGCCACGCCGGCATCGCCGGGCGGCACGTAGATGCCCGGCTCCACCGTCACCACCATGCCCGGCTCGAGCAGGCGCGGTTCGCCATCCACCCGATAGTCGCCCACGTCGTGCACGTCCAGGCCCAGCCAATGGCCGGTCTTGGCGGGAAAGAAACGCTTGTAGCCGCCATCGGCGATGGCATCGTCGGCGCTGCCCTTGAGCAGGCCCAGCGCGCACAGGCCTTCGGCGATCACGCGCACGGCGGCCTCGTGCGCGGCACTGAAGGTGCGCCCCGGCAGCACTTCGTCGATCGCCGCCAGCTGGGCGGCATGCACCACTTCGTACAGCGCACGCTGCTCGCGGCTGTAGCGACCGTTGATGGGAAACGTGCGGGTGATGTCGGACGCATAGCAGTCCACTTCCGCGCCGGCATCCACCAGCAGCAGGTCGCCATCGCGCAGCACGGCGCGATTGGCCGTGTAGTGCATCACACAGGCATGGGCGCCGCCGGCCACGATGGGCGGAAACGCCGGCACCGCGCCGCGGCTGCGCATGACGCGCAGGATCTCGGCTTCCACTTCGTATTCATGCCGGCCGGCCACGGCAGCATGCATGGCCGCCCGATGGGCTTCGGCCGCCACGGCAGCCGAGGCGCGCATCAGCTTCAACTCGCCACGCGACTTGTACAAGCGCAGGTCATGCAGCAGATGGCCTAGCGCCACCAGGTCTTTGGGCACCACACCGCCGCCGCGCAGCTGACGCAGCCGGCGCATCCAGCCCAGCAAACGCGCGTCGAATTCCGGCTCGCGGCCGAAATGGCAGTAGACGCGTGCCCTGCCCTCGATCATGCCGGGCAGGATGTCGTCGATATCGTCGATGGGAAACGCATCGTCCATGCCGTATTCGCTGACGGCGCGATCGGTGCCGATGGATTCGCCGTGCCAGCGCTCGTGCTCCTCGTCGCGCTCGCGGCAGAACAGCACGGCTTCGCCATGCTTGCGGCCCGGCAACAGGGCCAGCACGGCATCGGGCTCGGGAAAACCCGAAAGATAATGCAGGTCCGAATCCTGCCGGTACGGCCAGTTGGCGTCCGCGTTGCGCACCCGCTCGGGCGCGGCGGCAATCAGCATCACCGCGTCTTCGCCAGCCATGCGCATCAGCTGGCGGCGGCGACGCGCATATTCCTCGGCCGAAATGCTCAATGCACGGTATCGCTGTTGGGTTTGTTGCGGCCGGCGCATTCGGCGAACAGCAGCATGGCGCCCATGCGCACGAACTCATGGACTTCGATCAGCGCGTCCTCGTCCTCGCCCTCGTCGCCAAAATCGAACGCGGAGGAAGCGATGGTGGCCAGGTCGCGCAGGATTTCCTGCGCCTCGTCCGACAACTGGCCGTGCGCCTCGGCGCCCGCCAGCCCGAAGCCGCCCAGGAAGCCGCGGCACCAGTCGACCAGCGACTCGGCACGCTCCGGCAAGGGACGGTCATCCGCCGGCAACAGCGGCTCGAAGCCCAGCTCCGGGTCGTCCAGCTCGGCCTGGCTCTGTTTGACCAGGCGGTCGAGCACGGCCTGGGTCGGCGCGGAGGGCGTGGCCGCCTCGGCGTCCAGGTGCAGCGTTTCGATCAACGACTGCTTGCCGAAGTGACCGCCACCGGCCAGGAAGCCGCACAGCGAGCCATGCAGTTCGCTGGCCTGGACACCCAGCTGCAGGCGGGCGATGGCGTCGTCCAGTTCGTCGTAGCCGATCAGCTCGCTCGGTGTCATGGCATTACTCCTTCAAGGCAAGCCGCCAGTTTAATGCAGCGCCCCCGAGCCTGCTGTTTTCATTGGCCCTCCTGCTATAGTTTCGACCCATGAGCGCGCCCGAATCCATCAAGCCTGATCCCGTCAAGCTAGAGCTAGCAGCCCTGGGCGAGCAGCTCGATCGGCTGCTCGACATCGTGCGCCGGCTTACCGAGGAAAACCGCAGCCTGCGGCATAGCCAGGAGCAGCTGGCGAACGAGCGGGCGGGCCTGATGGCGCGCAACGAACAGGCGCGCAGCCGCGTCGAAGCAATGATCCAGCGACTGAAGGCGCTTGAGAACAATGGCTGAGAGCAGCGTGAGCACCCCCGCCAACGAACCGGTTGCGCTGCGACTGGTCGACCGCGAATTCCTGATCGCCTGCGCACCGGAAGAGCGTGAAGGCCTGCTGGAATCGGCCGCCTACCTCGACCGCAAGATGCGCGAATTGCGTGCCAACGCCAAGGCGCCGGGCTTCGATCGGCTGGCCGTGCTGGCTGCCATCAGCGTCACGCACGAATTCCTTTCCCTGCGCAAGCAGCACACCGGTACTGATCAGGGCGTGACTGATGGTCTGGCCGCCCTGCGACGCAAGCTTGAAGCGGCCCTCGACGCCCACGTAAAATAGCCTCGGCGTTTTCTGCGGTGTGCGCCAGCACACTCTTACATTTGCCTTGTTCCTAAATACGGCCCCGGGTCGGCTTTTCATCGGTTGTTGTGCATGTCCGCCGCGTGCGGAAAGCCTTGAGACCATGTAGCTCTCCCACCTGATCCATCGTGGATCAAGGTCGTTCGGTGGGCAGCGGCATCGCGGTTAACGCCACCTCATTCCCTACCGTACGGCGCCGTCTGGCGCCGTACGGCCCCGGGCCGCTCGCCGCAACGTCCGCGGGCTCGCTTTGCAGGAGATGCGAACGTGGACGCTACCGCCCAGCGACGCGAACTACGCCAGCAACTGGCCGAACGCCGCCGTGCGCTTACCCCGGCGCAGCGCATCGGTGCCGCCCAGGGTCTGCGACGCAGCCTGGAACAACTCCCCGAGTACCTCACCGACGCCCGCGTGGCCGGCTATTGGGCCTGCGACGGCGAGCTGCCGCTCAACCTGGTCATCCCCCCCCTGGCCGCGCGCGGCCAGCAGTTTCTGCTGCCGGTGATCGGACCCGGGCAGCGGCTGCGCTTTGCCCCGTGGCAGGCCGGCCAGGATGTGCAGCCCAACCGCTACGGCATTCCCGAGCCGGTGGAACCCCAAGAGCTGCTGGAACCATTCCAGCTTGACCTGGTGTTGGTGCCACTGCTGGCGTTCGACCGCAACGGCAACCGGTTGGGTACCGGCGGCGGCTATTACGACCGCAGCTTCGCCTTCCTGCGGGAACAGGCACGCCCCACCGAGCCGCTGCTGGTGGGCATAGCCTATGCGTTCCAGGAGCTGCCGCAGATCGATGCGCAAACCTGGGACGTACCGCTCGACTACATCGCCACCGAGCACGAACTGATCGACTGCCACGCCTCCGGCGAGGATGGAGAGGCCCACACATGACGGCGCACACCCAATATTGGCTGATGAAGTCCGAGCCGGACGCCTTCTCCATCGATGACTTGAAGCGCAAGGGCCAGGAAGCCTGGGACGGCGTGCGCAACTATCAGGCGCGCAACTTCATGCGCGACGGCATGCGCGTGGGCGACAAGATTTTCTTCTATCACTCCAACTGCGCCGAGCCGGGCATCGTCGGCATTGCCGAAGTGGCCACCGACGCCTATCCCGACCCCAGCCAGTTCGACCCCAAGAGCAAGTACTTCGACCCGGCCAGCTCGCGCGACAACCCGCGCTGGGCACTGGTGGACGTGAAGTTCGTGAAGAAGCTCAAGCGCACCATTCCACTCAAGGAGCTGCAGGCAGAGCCGGCGCTGGCCGAGATGGCGCTGGTGCGCAAGGGCAATCGGCTCTCGGTGATGCCGGTGGGCGCGGCCGAATGGCGTCATATCCTGGCGATGGAATAACTCTTTCCCCTTACCGGAACGCACGACATGAGCAACGTCAACGAGAAACGCCAGGCCGGCGAAGCCGCCATCCGCTATGTCGAGGACGGCGCCATCGTCGGCGTCGGCACCGGCTCCACGGTCGCCTATTTCATCGATGCCTTGGCCGACCTGAAGGACCGTATCCAGGGTGCAGTGTCCAGCTCGGAACAATCCACCGCGCACCTCAAGCGCCTGGGCATTCCGGTGCTGGATCTCAACGCCACCGGGCCGCTCTCGCTCTATGTGGACGGCGCGGACGAGTGCGATCCGCACAAGCGCCTGATCAAGGGCGGCGGCGCCGCGCTCACCCGCGAGAAGATCGTGGCCGAGGCCAGCGCAAAGTTTGTCTGCATCATCGACTCGAGCAAGCAGGTGAACCTGCTGGGCAAGTTCCCGCTGCCGATCGAAGTGATCCCGATGGCGCGCAGCCTGATCGGCCGCGAGATCGTCAAGCGCGGCGGCCAGCCGGTGTGGCGCGATGGCGTGGTCACCGACAACGGCAACTGGATCATCGACGTGCATGGCTGGCAGATCGTCGACCCGGTAGCACTGGAGAGCGACCTCAACCAGATTCCGGGCATTGTCACCGTAGGCCTGTTTGCACGCCGCCCGGCCGATGTGGTGCTGGTGGGCGACAAGGTGATTTGAGCACGCCTTGCTCGCCCGCCCTCCTTCACGGGGGAGAAGCCAGAAAACGAAACGCCTCCTGGTTTCCCGGGAGGCGTTTTTGTTCGAACCGATCAAGCGCAAGGCCATGTCGTGGGGCTGGGCCATCGAGTCGACCCGCGCACTACGAGCCATGTTTGCTCCAAATTAATCGATTGGACATGGTTCGCCCAGCATTCCAGACCAAAAACAAAAGCCCGCCATATAGGCGGGCTTTGTGTTTTTGGCTGGAAGACCAGCCCACCAAGGCGTCATATCAAGCCATTGATTCAGAAGAAAATCATGAGGAAAACTCGGATGAAAGTTGTCCCAAGAAATGCGTTCCTGATCTTACGCTACATTAACGCCTAAAACAGGCTGCACCCACTATCGCGCCCGTGTAATGACCCAGTGATTTCCTGCTCAGGTGTTACTTTGAGAGAGGAACACTGATGAGCAACGTGATGGACGAAGAGATCAAGCGGTGGACGGCCCGACGCAAGTCGTCGCTGGTGTTCGACATCATCCAGGGAAAAACGACCGTGGCGCAGGCAAGCCGCCAGTTCGACCTGCCTCCCTCGGAGATCGAGAGCTGGGTCGATGATGGCAAGCGCGGCATGGAGAATGCGTTGCGCACCAAGCCCGAAGATGTGCGCGAACAGTACGAGCGGCAGCTGAAGGAACTGCAAGAAGCCTACGGCGAGGCCATGTTGGAACTTCGCGCACGAAAAGATTGGCGTCCCTGTTGGGCAAGGACGAGACGTGATGCTCTCGATCCAGCAGGGACTGCGCAAGGAGGGCGTGGAGGTGGCGCTGGCCAAGTTGTGTCGATGGTTTGGCGTGTCGCGACGGACGATCTACTACCGACCAGTGAAGGCCGCGCCGAAAGTTCGCGCCGAACGGGCCGAACCGGTGAAGGCGCCGATCGAACAGGAGCCGTCGTTTGGCTATCGCACGGTGGCGTGGTTGTTGGGTATGAACAAGAACACGGTGCAGCGCCTCTTTCAGCTCAAGGGCTGGCAGGTGCGCAAACGCCCGATCGGGCAGCGCCCACGGATCGAAGCCTTGCCCTCGGTGGCCAAGGCGCCGGATGAGCGTTGGTCAACGGACCAATGCCGCATCTGGGCGGGCCGTGACGGCTGGCTGACTCTGGCGCTGGTGATGGGCTGCCATACGCGTCAGCTGCTTGGCTGGCACCTATCGCGCAGTGCCAAGTCCAAGACCGCCGAAGCGGCGCTGGAACAAGCCCTGATCAGTCGCTTGGGTAGCCTAGGCCGCGTGCGAGAGCCCTTTCTGCTTCGCTCCGATAACGGGTTGGTCTTTACCAGCCGCAGCTACACCGCGCTGGTGCGCAGCTACGGCTTGAAACAAGAGTTCATCACGCCGCACTGCCCGCAACAAAACGGCATGGTCGAGCGCCTGATTCGGACGCTCAAAGAGCAATGCGTCCATCGCCATCGCTTTGAAACCCAGCAACACGCTAGCCGTGTGATCGGTGACTGGGTCGCGTTTTACAACCACCGCAGACCGCACCAGGCGCTCGGTATGAAAACACCTGCCCAGGCGTATGCTTTAGCGGCCTGACCTGCGCAGGAAGTGCTGGGTCATTACAGGTGTCCACCGTCAACATCATGATAAAAAGGGGCGCCGGCGTCCGTGGAGATCGTCAGATAGACCCTAGTGGACATGCGTTCCTCTGCCGTCGTGACGGGGCAGTGGCGCCGACGCAGTCTGCGTTCACACCGTTCAGCCATCAATACGGCGATTGGACGATGCAGACCTGTAACAAGGTGCTCAGACACGAGGGGCCGGGTCCTGCTTTGAGCGGTGCATCGTCCAGGTGCGGATTCCGATCTGGGTTGACCACTATTCCGGAGGCGTCTGAACTCGGTGCTCGTGTTGCCCACCGGACTAGTCATTCGCTGCGGGAGGCTTTCGCGCTCGACTGCGCCTATTTCGCAAGCAAGGCATTCCCGGAGTTGAGCCCGGGCATCTGGCTATTGCACCCACGCCAGGCGATGCAACTGTGCCATGGCCACGGGGTCATCCAGCAGCCTGATGCGCTGCAGTTCGGAAAGCTCGGCACTTTTCTCGGAGGCTAGTTCGACCAGTGCTTTGCGGGCCTCAATGTTGGGCGGCGCATTCCGGTGGCGAGCCCCCGCCATCACGCAGACCAGCGCATTGATTGCAGGGTCGGTGACAGCGGCGTCGAAATCAGGGGTTTCATCCTCGTGATGGCGTGCGGCCAGCGTGTAGGCGTGTGTCGCGACGAGCTCTTTCGGCGGCCTCGTTTCCTCAGGAGTACGGAAGAGGCCCACGGCGAGCGATTTCCGGCCTATGTCCACGCGGCTCGTCAGTGCCGACAGTGGGATGGCGAGCAGCCAGGCAGCCAGAATGGGGGCCATCCACCACAGGCATAGCGGATTGAGCCAGCCCACCAGGCCGGCCCACGCCAGCCCCAGCAACGTCTGGGAAGCATGGCGGCGAATCGCCTCGCCCCAGGGGGTGTGGTTCGCGTCGCGCTGTGGCGAAATCCAGCGCGCTTTCAAACCAAACAGCACGGCGGTGATGAAGCGTGTATGGAAGATCATGCGTACCGGCGCGAGTAGCATCGAGAACAGCATTTCGCACAGCATGCTCAGGACGACCTTGAAGCGTCCGCCATGGTCCTGCGGGTCACGCAAACAGACAAGAAGGACGCTCAGGACCTTCGGCAGCAATAGCAGCACGAAGGTCGACGACAACAGTGCAATTGCCTTGCCTGGATGCCACTGCGGCCAGACTGGGAATAACTGATGTGGCTCGACGAAGTACTGTGGCTCGATCAGCGTATGCACGGCCAGTAGGACCGTGGCCAGTACGAGGAGCAGGAACCACAACGGCGCCGAAAGATACGACATGACGCCGATAAGAAACACAGCGCGGTGTGCTGGATGGAAGCCGTCGGTCAGGAATAGGCGGAAGTTCATCAAGTTACCATGGCACCAACGCTGGTCCCGCTTCAGTTCGTCGAGTAAGTTGGGCGGAAGCTCTTCGTAGCTCCCTGGTAGGTCGTATGCGATCCATACGCCCCAACCCGCGCGGCGCATCAGCGCAGCTTCGACGAAGTCGTGGGACAGGATGGTGCCGGCGAAGGCCCCTTTGCCCGGCAACGGTGCCAGGATGCAGTGCTGCATGAATGGTCGAAGTCGGATGATCGCGTTATGGCCCCAATAATGGGATTCGCCCAGCTGCCAGAAATGCAGGCCAGCCGTGAATAGCGGGCCATAGACACGTGTCGCGAATTGCTGGATCCGAGCGTAGAGGGTCTGCATGCCCATCGCGAACGGCGCGCTTTGGATGATGCCCGCCGCGGGATGGATTTCCATAAGCTGCACCAGCGACTTCAGGCAGGCCCCGGTCATCACGCTATCGGCGTCAAGCACCACCATATAGCGGTATTTCGCGCCCCAGCGGCGGCAAAAATCGTCAATGTTGCCGCTCTTTCGTTTCACGCGACGGCGACGGTGGCGATAGAAGAGGCGCCCGAAGCCATCGACGGTACTGCACAGCTCCATCCAGGCCTGTTGTTCCGCCACGCAGATGTCGGCTTGGTCGCTGTCACTGAGCACGAAAACGTCGAAGTGCCTAAGCGAGTCGGTACGCGCCAGTGACTCATAGGTCGCTCGCAAGCCGGCAAACACGCGTCCTACGTCTTCGTTGCAGATCGGCATGACCAATGCGCAACGTATGTCGGCAGACAGCGGTGCATCGGGGAGGCCGCGCGCCGAGATACTGTAGCGGTCGTGCCCAACCATGATCTGCACGAAGCCCATCGCGGCCGTCCAGAAGCCGGATGAGATCCAGCAGAACAGCAGCGCGAACAGAATCAGGATCAACACTTCAAGCGGTTCGGCGCCATGGTAGGGCAGTACATCCTGCATATACGCCGTGGCGATCACCGTCTGAAGGCCGACAGCGAACACCAGGGCGAGCCGCCGCCAGTTAGTGGTGTGCCAGCGCGTCCTGCGATGGCGGAGGGCGGCGGGAGGCCGACGAGCGGTGCGTAGCCGGCGCCACGCGCGCAGCAAGGGATTGGGTTCCCAAGGGGTTGCGGCCAGCGGAGTGCGGGCTAGCGGTGGTACAGCGGCGATTTTGGCACCAGCGGCATCGCTGCGGAGCACGCCGGCTGCCGCGCAGGCGGCGCCATAGCCAAGCATCAGGCGCCGGCCGACAGAGGCCGCCGAGGGCTCGGCGACGGCATGCTGCCACGGCTGGCCCAACGTCTCGTGCAGCGCTGCCCATGGCTCATTGCCGCTCGCGATTCGCACTTCTACGCCATGCTCCAGCGCGGATTGCTCGCCCTTGGTCGACGGCAACCGTTGTAGATAGCGTTGCAGCAAACTGTCGGGTCTATTTTGCATCGACTTCATTGGCGGGAAGCCGATAAGACCAGGTTTCCGACAGCGCGATTCGCCCGCTAGTCAGCGTTGCCCGCATTTCAACTGGCTTGGATACATCCTTGACTTTGACGCGCAGCATCAGGCGGTGCTCACCCGTGGCCTCGTTGGCGCGCACCCAATGCTCGATGATTTCGCCGTTGTCATCGCACCAGGTATCTGCGCTGACAGTCGCGTTCGGCGGCAGATGCGCGAACGAAGGGCCGGCGAAGTCGATGATGAAGCTTATGCTGTCGTCGCCGCGACGGACCAGGTCAGGGCCTTTGAGCTCACCGCCGGAACGGCGCGTCTGGGTCACCCACGCGAGTGGAGTCGTATGGGTGCTCGGCTCGTCGAGCGTCCAAGTCATCCGGTATTGGATATCGAGCGGTGTCCCGCGGCTGGGCTGCGCGTCAGGGACCCAGAATGCCACGATGTTGTCGTTGGTTTCGTCCGGTGTGGGAATCTCGATCAGCTGTACGTCGCCCTTGCCCCAGTTGCCGATGGGTTCAATCCATAGGCTCGGACGCTTTTCGTAACGGTCGTCGAGATCCTCGTAGTGACCGAAGTCGCGCGTGCGCTGCAACAACCCGAAACCGCGCGGATTCTCCATCTGGAATGTGCTGATGCTCAGCCTCTTCGGGTTGTTCAGCGGGCGCCACACCCATTCGTCCAGGCCTGTGTGGATCGCCAGGCCCTCGGAATCGTGTATTTCTGGCCGATAATTGTGCGTCGGCGACGGCTGGTTCGCACCGTACAAGAACATGCTGGTGAGCGGCGCGATGCCCAAGCGTCTAACCTTTGCCCGCAAGTAGATGCGTGCATGGACATCGACGATCGTATCGACGCCTGGCCGGATCACGAAGCGATAGGCGCCGACCGCGCGTGGTGAATCGAGCAGCGCATAGATTTCCAGTTCGCGTGCGCTCTTGCTCGGCTTGACGATCCAGTACTCGCGAAAGGCGGGAAATTCCTCGCCAATAGGCAAGGCCGTATCGATGGCCAGGCCACGCGCCGATAGTCCATAGATCTGCCCTCGGCCGATCACGCGGAAGTAGCTCGCCCCCAGAAATGACGCCAGCTCGTCATCAGGCTTGAGCGCAGAGTTTACTGGGTACAGCACCTTGAAGCCGGCGAAACCAAGGTCCTTGAGCAGATCGATGTTGACCTGCAGGCTGCCATAGTCGAAATCGGCAGGATCGAACTGGAGTGGATGCGCCTGGCCGTACTCATCGATCTCATTGATGGCTACCGGCGTATCGAACTGCATGCCCTGATGGTAAAAGGCAAGCCGGAACAGCAGGCCATCATCGCGCCAGTGATCATGGCCGGCGCGCAACTGTATGTTCTGGTAGCCGGCATACGTCAGATCGCGCAGCTCTTGGGGAAGGTTGGACACCGGCGGCCTGTAACTTTGCGCTGCCAAGCTGCGCGCAATATCCGCCACATCGAAGAACGAGAAGCCACTGGCCGATGAACGGTTGAGACTGGACTTGGCGGTATCAACCGCAGGCGACTTCGTGGGAGCTGTGTCCGTTGTGGGCGTACTTGGCGTGGGAGATGACGGCTGCTCGCAGGACACTCCCCCGAAGAGCATGGCAACGAATGCAAGAAGCCATGCACTGCAGTAGCTAACGCGGCGGATGACGGATGCGCACACGATTCAGGGCCTTTGCGAAATCTGTAACTGGCGCGGCAAGTTGCAGGTTTCAGGACGGTCGGCAAATTGCCGCCTTTGTAGTCTAGGCGCTTTGGCCGGGGAGTTGCATCGCGAGTTGGCGCTCGATAGGGCAAGCAGGACTGCTTTGGTTAAGCTGGATGCTCGCGCGTGCTGGCCGACAATGCTGGGCGTTCTAGGGCGGGGGCGAAATGGACCAAACTAGCCCTTGGTCTTCAAGATTGTTGAATTTGAGAAACAATGCTGCTTGCTTCTCAGTCTCTACCGATGTCGATGCAACAGCGGCCAAGCGTGTCACCCCTTCGGGCTTCCTCGCGCAGAACCTATGAGTTGCGTTGAGCGATAGCCACCAGCATGGCCGGTGGCTATCTATCTTGGGTTTTAAGCGGGGACGCGGGCTTGGCTTATTTTTTCGGACTAGCCGTGGCGCTTGATGAAGTCGCTGACGACTTGGAAGTATTTCTCTTCCTGCTCGATTTCAATGAGCTCGCCTGCGTCTTCGAAAATTACCAGTTCGGCACCGGGTACGGCATGGGCGATCTCTTCGGAGAGCGGTAATGGCGTGCAAAAATTACGGTTGCCACACACGACCAGCGTTGGCTGCCGGATTTCTCCAAGCCGCGCGAGCGCATCGTGGGATGCAACCATGTCGATGCGTTTTAGGGCTATTTCAAGGTCTTCGGGTTGAGTCGAGTGCGCTGCCGCTTGTTCAATCCATGATTCCAGTTTTTTGGGATTCTCCCGTATGTATCGCGGAGAGAACAGAAAAAGCGAGGATCCCTCGACGACGCTGCGCCGATCCCACTCAGAGACCATTTTGCGCCGGATCTTGAACTCAATCTGGGTGAAGGTGTCGAAACGCGCAAAGGTCGACGAGAGTGTAAGACTGCGCACCGTATGGGGGTGGCTCAAAGCCATGTACTGCGCAATCGCGCCGCCCGTCGATGCACCTACCACGTGCATGGGGCCGCAAGCGAGGTGTTCGATCAATGACGCCATGTCTGCGGCCAGTTGCTGGGTCGTATGTCCTTCCAGCGTGTGCGTAGACCGGCCAGTGCCACGATGGTCCGGCACCACCACGTAAAAATCCTTCGCGAAGTGAGGCACCTGGGAGTTCCAGCTCTTTCCTATGCCGCCCAGGCCGGTTATCAGCATTACCGGGGGATGGGCCGGGTTCCCGAAGGTCTCGTAGTAAAGCGAGATACCGTTTGTGTCGAATGTAGCCATGCCTTTCACCTCTCCAATCATATTTCCGTGATGAAAACGCCAGATCGTTATATTTTTCGATCTCGCAATGGTCACTGAATCGTTTTGGCTGCGGCCTATCCGGCCGTGCCTGTGCCACATGCGGGTGTATCGGGGCCGTGCAGGTCTGTCCGCCAGTGCTTGCTAGATCAACGCGTCAGTGGCCGGCATTGGCCGCTCCGTTGTGCGATGGCGGCTATCCGTTGACCCTTTGGGCATTTGGTGTCATTAAACCCACAATGTAAGTAAGTACATACATATATCCTAGGTTTGATAACGAACCAATGCAAGTCGCCCAGCAGTCGAGCTGGTTAGGGGGTGAATAGCGTTGGCGGCATCGTTAGATACCGCCTCGGAAATTTCCTCCCAAATATTTCGGCTCGTCAGAGAGCCACCTCCGGCCATTCAACCTTGACGATCGCTGCGTGTAGCTTCGTCAACGGCATGTCTTTCTTATAGACCCGGCGACTTGTCCCCTGTCCTTCATGGCCAGTCAGTTCGTCGATGATCGGCTCCGATACATCTGCGGCATAGAGCTTGGTGGTCATGCCGTGCCGAAACGAGTGGTAGTCCAGGGCTTTCTCATAGAGAACAATGTGGGAACACCGTCGTCGTTCGACCGGCATCCCGCCGGCCTCGGGACGAGCCCCATAGGCCTTGAAACTCTCGTGCAGAGCCAAAAAAACAAAAAGGCCCCGCCGAAGCGGAGCCTTGATGTGGCTGGGAGACTAGGACCCCCACCTCAGTGTCCAAACCCCTTATGGCGTAAGGGATTCTTCCGATTGAACTTTCTGACATAAGTGTCCAAAGAAGTGTCCACTTTATAAGATGCCCACTCATGGGTTCAATCCCGACCTGGATCACAAAAATGTGACGCCCATCTCGTTTACAGCCCACCATCAACGCCCATACCGGCAAAAAGAGTCGACTGCGCTAAGACACAATCAATGGGAGCGAACAGCCATGAGGGCCATGAGAACCGGGTTACCCGAACTCATATTCTCTGCGACAGAAAGAGGGACTGTGATGGAGTCCATCCCTGAGCCGCTAGATCGGCTCGCGCCAACCATTCTTTGATTCGCCGATTCGGAGGAACGGATTTTCCCCAGTACTCCTGAAATAGCGCATCGTCCATCCGATACGCAGCGGCAATCATTTCACCTTCAATGAGCTTAATAGCCCGCTCGATGTATAGGCCGCCTTCATCATCATTGTCCGGATTGGCAACGCTTCCTGCACTAAATAGATCTCTTGCCTGATGACATAGGACGCCATGATAGGTCAAAAGATAAAGAACTACGTCGTCGTACTTATTTCGTGACCGACCGGATGCAACTATCTGGGGACAGAGCAGTACCGCTTCGGCCCTTAACTTCGTTTTTTCATCCAAGGGCAACTTGGTGTACAACCGCGCCTGTATGGGTAATGAGTGCACCTCATTTGGCGAATCCTCAAGCCACCAAAGTCGCTCACCGGGCCTCAACCGCCCGCGCGCATACTTCCGGATGTACTCCATTTTTTCGTGCATCTCGGAGGTGCGGAACTTATCGTAGGTGACTCCCATCTGAGTGAATAACGATTCCTCTGCCTCGATATCCACCTCAAATCTTGGAACGTGAGAGGTACGAACATGCATCACGCATTTTTCGTACTCACCCCATCGCACCTCAGGTACCCCACCCATTTTTCCGAATACTACGTATACCTTCTTTACGTTCTGTATTCGGTTTGTCTCCAGCACACTATTTGCGACGCTCCTCCATGAATCGGCGGTCGTAAACTTGACTTCAATCCCCGCCCCAGTCCCTTTGATTTCTATATCAGGAAATGCTTGAGCTGCAGGGTCGTAGTCGATTGCATTCTTGCCGAAGAACTCGGCAGCAGCTTCACGCACCCGTTGCTCAAACTCCTTTGCATCCGTAAAACTCCTTGACCGGGCTTCAGACGTAAGAAGCTCTACGATCTTATCCAGGTTCCTTTCAACGCTGTTAGCTTGCATCCCTACTTGTGCGCACAGCGCACCTCCCGACCTAAAGATCGGGCCAGCTTAAGCCTGCAAAGATCTTTTCGTCCAGTAGCCTCAGCCTTATTTAAGGCATGCGGCTACCGACTTGGCCACGTGCCAAGCCAAGACCGGCGGCACTGCGTTACCTACTTGCCTTTCGGTCTCTCGTAGTTTCGATTCAAAAATGAAGTTGTCAGGGAATGACTGGATACGTGCCGCCTCACGCATGGAAATGCGGCGATCGGCTTCATAATGCCATTGGATATTCCCGTGGCATTCGGCCCTAATCGTATACCCAACGCGGTCTGCAATTAGACGTCTATCTCCTTGTTCCGGACTTCGACTGGCCTTGCTCCAGATGTGGTTGATGCGTTCGTCCTCATCAAGATGAGCAAGCTCATCAAGCGCTTGGCTGGCAGTTACAAAGTTCTTCTTATCATGAGTGGCTTGCGGAACCGAAAAACTTTTCACGCCAGGAGCAGTTCCAACGATGATCACCCTCTCGCGAGATTGCGGCACACCATAGCGGGCAGCGTTATACAGGTGATACGAAACATCGTATCCGAGACTCCTAAAATCGCTAAGAACCTTCTTCAGAGCCTTAGCATGATGCTTCATCAAAAGCCCCTTGACGTTCTCCGCAATGAAGACCTTGGGCTTCGTCCGCGCAACGGTCTCCACCATGGCGCGATACAGACCAGATCTCTTACCCGATAGGCCAGCGCCAAGCCCATTGACGGAGATGTCCTGGCACGGGAATCCACCTATCACGACATCTGCAGACTTTGGCAAGTGATCCATCATTTGCCAGATGTCCCCCTCGTGGATGTGCGCACCGATATTCCTCTTATAGGTGCGACATGCAGCAGGATTGAGTTCATTGGCCCATACGATAGAGAACGGGAGCTGAGCATAGCTGTTGCCCAGGAATGAAAACCCACCTTTGAATCCAAGGTCCATTCCACCGCAACCCGAGAAGAGCGATACGACGGTAAAACTCTTCGCACGTGAGGCCTTTGCCTGCGGCCGGGGCTGTGCCCGCTGGGCCTGGGATGAAGTGTTCGAGCTAGTTGCACCCGCGCTGGTGGTTCCATCAAATGCCACGGCGCCTCTCCTAATTATTCTTAGTTCTGTGATTCTGAAAAATATCTTGCTGCTTACTACCACCAAACCGCCCTTTCATCGAACCACCTCGGGGTTTGTTGGAGTCAATCTCTATACGCTGGACCACTGCCTTGAAGTCAAGCCCGTTTTCAGCCATTTCACCCATCAACGTGGCAATGATGGCCAAGTGAGATGGGACATCTCCTTGACGCGAGTAGTTCGTGATCGAGTTAGGCGTCTGTTTGATCAGCAGCGCAAAATCTTTCACCGTCAAACCCGCCTTTCCAAGTTGCCGCCTGAACTCGTCGTACGTCATGCATAAAGCATAACAATATCATGTGCGACCCACATAGTGCTATAAGCATAATACATTAAATTATGTTTTTAACACATTATTTAATGTGTCTTCCAGCAAGCCACCACAATAGCCGAATCCAATCTCACGGTCTGCGCTTTAATGTTGACTCGTCTAGCCGCCCGTCATCGACGCCCCGGATCTTCGCAAGCTGAATAGGTCCACGCATGCAAGAGAGATAGACCTGTGGATCGACTTTCTTCCGAACAACGCAGCAAGCACATGTCGCTGATCAGGTCCAAAGACACAAAGCCTGAGAGGAAAGTACGGTCGACCCTCCATGCACTTGGCTACCGTTTCAGACTGCACAACAAGGAGCTCCCTGGAAAGCCAGACTTGGTATTCCGTGCGCGCAAGAAAGTCATCTTCGTTCATGGCTGCTTTTGGCATGGACACGGATGCAGAGGGGAGCACTACAACCCAAAATCAAACACAGAGTATTGGGTTGCGAAAATTGAACGGAACCGTCAGCGTGATAGACAGACAGCGGCTCTCCTAAGGAGACTAGGATGGGGTGTAGCTACCGTATGGGAATGCCAGCTACGAAGGGAGAACTCATGGTTACGACGGATTCAACGATTTCTCGAACATTGACCTAAGAACACACCACCTCCGCGTACGAACCATTCCAAGGGCGGAAGCCATAAGTTCGGGACAATAGTTCCCATTTCTGCTTTTCAGGCTCTTGGAATGGGTCCCGTTTCCTTGGTTTCCAACCAAAACAGTTCTCCCCCATTCGCCCGGTCCTTCGGTGCATTGCAAGTTTTTCAACTTCTGCCAGCACGCGTCCCAAGACCTGGAAAAGCGCATGCTCTCTTTCATTTGAACCTGCGCGGCGCTTTCGCGCCTTGCCTCCCCCCCAATACCTAGACCCCCCAAGGGGTCGTCGGTGCGCCGTTCGGTTTTCATCGTTCGCGCTGTAGCGCTCACTCTTTCAAACCTTCGGACGCCTATTCCGGCTGGGATTGAAAAGCTCACTACCGCTTAGCGCGGTAGCGGCTTTATTGGGGCGTGCTCGCCCCATGCCTACTGCTGGCATTTGGATGACCTGTTTCCTCCACGGGATTGACCGTAGGAGCCCAACAACAATGGCGCTTGCTGTTGAGTAGGGGGATTCATGGTGCATCTTTTCGCCACCACTGCTCCGGGTTCCCCCGTCCACCTTTTGGGTGGGTGTCTCTCCGGTGCCGGCTTGCCCCATTCAGTGATGTCTCACCCTTGGTTTGTCGCGGTCCTACAACGCACACGCTACCCAAGTTCCGGCGCTGTTGCCCACAGAACAATGAACACATCATGCAGCGTCACTGGTTCAGATGGCTGCCAGTGAGAATCGAGTCGGGATCTACTTACGCCTTCGACCGAAGCCAAAAACTATAGTCTCCTGGACGCATAGCACTGACCAGCAAACATCGAACAAACTCATCTTGTCCAATGTCGTCATCTACGAATAACAGTTTTTCGAAACCTGTCAATCCTTCGCCATCTTGCCAACGTCTCGATGTTTGCTATGTGTAGGAAAAAGGCAACGGAGTAACAACATGACCGAGCTTGACCTAATCATTAAAGAGCTTCAGGAAGAGATGGAATTTTCCCGCGACATACAAAGGCAAACGGCACAAGACAGGGAAATCCAACTTGGTTTCCAGATGACGGCGATTCTTGAGAGGCTCCACGCTAGACGAGATGCCATGCAACGCCAAGGTGAAGAATCAGCCGGTGGGAAAGGTGGCTCAACGAAACTGACACCTAATCCAAGGAGCCTATCGAAGTGAAAACTTCTGGCCAAGCGAATTGACGACTTTCAGAAATCTGCGAAGCTGGTCGGAGAGAAGGCACGCATTGCCTGCACGAACCATTCAACGATACTTACTGAATCGGCCGAAGTTTATGGAGACCGAGCAAGCCTTACTTGCCGACACACTGCACACCTCAATCAACGACCGATGAAATTGACGAACAAGCTTGCGGCCATTTTCAGATTGTCGGACACAAAAAAAGTGTCCGACAATCTGGGGAGTGTTTTGCATACATCGACGGCGATAGACGGCGATGGATGCAAATTGGCGGGAGCCAAAACGAACCGCGACCGACCAAAGGGAGGGAGCTGCTCTCAGAACGGGAGTTCTGTGAGCGTGGGCTGTAGGAAAAAATTTTCAGCGGTCACGACGGCAGGAGTGGACCCGATGGAAAATTTTTTCCGGAGTGCCCACACACATGCACTGGAAACCCGATGGAGCCGCGTTGCAAAGGAAGCCGACCGTACCCAGAGACCCATCGGCATCATTGCAGACAATCAGACCAGACGGGTACTGAGCGATGCGCCCAAAACTGATGTCAGTAACAAGACGGCGGAACGGTATCGGCGCGCAGCTTTGCAAATGCTAACTGATGGCCTTACGCCACTTCAGAAAGCCGCCACAAAGCAGCATCATAATTTTTTACGCGCCGCCATGAAGTTCAGCATGGTCGAAGCCATCAATGATGCACGCAGGGCATCTGAAAAAGCGCGCAAATCAGGGGACTGGGATGGGGCTGAGAAATGGACACGGCATGCTTTTGAAGTCGGCGCAGTGCTGGACGAAATGTTCCTGCAACCCGGTCATGCCACATGGCAAGACAAAGCGAAAAAGCTAAAAGCCTCCGGAGCTTCAACTCCGAAGAGAAGCAAAAGATATGGGCCTTCGGCTCCATCTGCGCAAAGCGCCTATGTCGATGGATTGATGGTGTCCCGAACACTGGCTGACCGACATGCGGAACGGCTTTTCCTGCTGGACCTGTTTGGCATGCGACCTGCCGAAATGATGAATCCGAAGGGGGTTCAACTGAAAACGATGGTCACCAACGGAAAGACCCAATTGGTTGCAAACATCCAGGGTGCGAAGGTCGATGCCACACGAGGTTTTGATGTTCGCCTGTGCGGTCGTGACATGGATGCGTTTAACCCAGCACAAAGGGCCTTCATCACTTTGTTGGTTGACCGCGTGAAGGCTTCAGATGGTCTAACTATTCGCACCACAGAAGCCGACTATCGGAGCCTCAACCGATTCCTGGCAAAACTGAAACCGGGCCTTTCCTGTTACAGCTACCGTCACAAAGTTGCCAGTGACTTGAAGGCAACGAAGATAAAGCCTGCTGTGGCAGCTCAATTCATGGGCCACGCTTCGACGCAATCTCTAGAGAGTTATGGGCGACGCGGTCATGGTGGAGGTGGTCGAGGCTATTCCGCATCAACGGGAAAGCCGCCACGCAGCCCTAAGACCCTCTCACGGGCCTCAAACATTGAGAAGCACGAGCGACGAAAACAAGTACGCGTCAACGGCAAACCCAACTTTCCGAATTCGTCACCCAATTCAGCGTCACCCCGCTCGCCTGCCACTCATCCATCACGGGTGACGATGAAGCCGAAACCGCCCGGTTAGACCACGGTGGTTTCAAGCAAGTTTTTCAGGCCATCGACATCCAGCCATTCCCCCCACTTCAAGCCTGGAAAAAATACGGCAAGCTCTTTGGCCGTCCAAGACCGCATGTAGTGCACTTCATGCACATCGGGCGTGGGGTCATCGGCTTCATGGCCGACCAGTGCGCGCCGCCGTTCTGCGGACAAGTCACATCCTTGCAAAGCGTGAATCACATTTTTTCTGATGCTATGGGTTCCCAACCGTCCAAGCTGGCGACGCGGGCGGATTTTAAGCATGTCTTTTAGGTAGTAGCCAAAAGCCTTGGTGATGGCACTACCCACCCCAGCCTTGCCCGCAAGATTAAGACCGGGAAAGAACCTATCTTCCCCCGCTTCTCGGAGGTTTTCCACGCGCTCCATGACGCCAAACCTCAACAGGTCGGGATGCAAGGGGACCAACCGTTCTGAATCATCGGTTTTCACGCTTTGCCCATCGCTATCCGTGAGGATCTTCAGACATGGGTGACCATCGCGCATCTCGAAATCGCGGAGATGAATTTGCGCCACCTCACCCACACGCGCCCCGGAATAGAGCATCAACAGCATCCCCCATCGGGCGTGTTGTGTTTCAGTCCGAGCGAAATTTGCAGGGTCAAAAATGCGCTTCAGGTCAGCCTCTTCCAAGGGTTCCCAGCCGCGACCTTGGCGCTTGTGCATCTTCTTTTCACGGGCCGTCACCACCACCACACCCTTCACGGGGTTATTTTCAAGGTGGCCTTGCTGGATGAGGAACTTGAACAACTGGGCGCAATGGCTGACATAGCCCGACGCGGTTTTCTTCTGCATGCCGCCGTTGAGCATCAGCCCATTGGCCCACTCGGCTGCCAAAGGTCTTGATACATCGGTCACCCGCGTATCAGCCCCCATTTTTCCAATGAAGCTGTTGAGGGCACGGAGGCGGGCATCCCATTCCTTGACCGTTCCCGCTTCGGCAACGGTGTAGATGGCCAAAGCTTCTTTGAGGGTCAGCCCCTTCTTGGTGGCAGGTTTGACCTGCGCCCTGTCCCGTTCGGCCAACACCTCATTGATGGCATTGACCGAACCCAACGCTTTCAGAAAGGCGATAGCGGTTTCCGCATCTTGAGGCCCGTTGATGTTTCGGACCTCGATGGTTCCATCCGGATTTTGGATGTAATCGAATTTCGGCCCCGCCCCCTTGTTCAGCCGGTCCAAAATTTCGTCAACGCTTGGAGGGGCCTTGCCTGCCATCCCTTGGTCTCCTGTTCTGAAGGCCAAAGCATACCTATCGGCAAGTGCCAGGGCCCACGCTTGGGCTTTGATGGGGTCATGGGTGCGCAAACTGCGCTTGATGACCTTCCCAAACCGCTCTTGCTGGGTTATCGGCACTTTCAGACGAAAGTGAAAAAGGCCGGAGGGGCAGCGAACCAGGTACGACGGTAGACGCATGGCTGAAGTGTCCAAGCCAGTGTCCAAGGGGAAGAATCTCACCCATAAAAAAACCCCTGATTTCTCAGGGGTTTAGTACAACTGGCTGGGAGACTAGGATTCGAACCTAGATAAACGGAGTCAGAGTCCGTTGTCCTACCGTTAGACGATCTCCCAAAACCCTGCGGAGCGGTGCGCTCTGACTTGGTGCACCGTACCGTCGAAGCAACTCTCCGAGGAGAATTAGCGCTTCGAGAACTGGGTAGCGCGGCGGGCCTTATGCAGACCGACCTTCTTGCGCTCGACCTCGCGGGCGTCGCGGGTCACGAAGCCGGCCTTGCGGAGCGGCGACTTCAGGGATTCATCATACTCGATCAGCGCGCGGGCAATGCCCAGGCGGATCGCGCCGGCCTGACCGGTGATACCACCGCCGGCAACCGTGACCTTGATGTCGAACTTGTCGGCGGCCTCGATCAGTTCAAGCGGCTGGCGCACGATCATGCGCGAGGTCTCACGACCGAAGAACTGCTCGAGGGTCTTGCCGTTGACCGTGATCTCGCCCTTGCCCTTGCGCAGGAACACGCGGGCGGCGGAGGTCTTGCGGCGGCCGGTACCGTAATTCTGCTGGATCGCCATGATGATTCCTTAGATTTCCAGCGCCTGCGGCTGCTGAGCGGTATGCGGATGTTCGGCGCCGCCGTACACCTTGAGCTTGCGGTACATCGCGCGGCCGAGCGGATTCTTCGGCAGCATGCCCTTGACGGCGATTTCGATGACGCGCTCCGGATGGGTAGCGAGCAGGTCCTTCAGACTGGTGGTCTTCAGGTTGCCGACGTAGCCGGTGAAGCGGTGGTACATCTTGTCGTCCAGCTTGGCGCCCGTGACGGCCACCTTCTCGGCGTTGACCACGACGATGTAGTCGCCGGTGTCGACGTGCGGGGTGAATTCCGGCTTGTGCTTGCCACGCAGACGGCGGGCGATCTCGGTCGACAGACGACCGAGCGTCTTGTCCGTGGCGTCAATCACGAACCAATCGCGCTTGACGCTTTCCGGCTTGGCGCTGAACGTTTTCATTTCAGAATACCTGGTCTGCCGCCTCATGGGCGGTACACGTAATCGGTGGAACAAAGGCGCGAGATGATAACGGAGTTTTCATCTATCGCGCAAGCCCACCGACCGGCGGGCTGCGAGCTGGCAATGATAGCATGATGAGTATGGCGCTTGAAAAGCCCCCCCATGCCCGAGAACAACATATCGCTGCCCTCGCCGACCAGTGCGTGCAGTGCGGATTATGCCTGCCGGTGTGTCCCACCTATGCGCTGGACGGCAATGAAGCCGAATCGCCGCGCGGGCGCATCGCCATTGCCGCCGCGCTGGCCCGGGGCGCCGCCGAGCCCACGGCCGAGCTACGGGAGCACCTGGACCATTGCCTGGGCTGCCTGAACTGCGAGCGGGTGTGCCCGGCCAACGTCAAATATGGTGAGCTGCTGGTGGAAACGCGCGCGCTCACCGGCCCGTCGCCCAGACGCCCGCGCGAACTGCTGGCCCTGTTGAAGCAGCCATCCTTGCTGCGGCTGGCGGCAGGCATAGGCGGCGCGATCGGCCTGGCACAATGGAAAACACGGCTTGCCGATCGCCTGCCGGCCGGCTCTGCCTGGCGGGCCGCGCTGGATACCTTGCAGGTGGACACCCAGGATGCGCTGCCGCCGTTGCGGCAAAACCCATCCGCCGGCCACCCCGTCATCGCGCTGTTTCCCGGCTGCGTGGCCAGCGTGGAGGACGCCACCGCCGAGCACGCCGCCATCATCCTGCTGGAAGCGGCGGGTTACCGGGTGACGCGCCTGCCTGCATTCTGCTGTGGCGCCATCGATCTACACGGCGGTGAGATGGCCGCGGCAGATCGACTGGCCGAACGCGTACGCGACGCTTGGCGGGCCTCGGGCGCCGAGCAGTTGATCACCATTACGCCCGGTTGCCTGGGTACGCTGCGCCGCGCCCTGCCCGATATCACCGTGGCCGATCCCGTCACCTTGCTGGCGGCCCGCGCCGAACGACTTGCGTTTCGCCCCCTGGCGCGCCGCGTCGCGCTGCATCTGCCGTGCACACAATTGAATGTGGCGCGCAGTGAAGTGGCGCTGCAGCGGCTGCTGCGCCAGGTACCGGAGCTGGACGTCGCCGTAGTGCCGCGCCCGCCGCACTGCTGCGGCGCGGCGGGCTCGCACATGCTGGAGTTTCCCGAACGCGCCGCACGCCTGCGCGAAGGTGTGCTGGGACAGATCGCCACCTTGGCGCCACAGCAGCTGTTGTCGTCCAATATCGGCTGTCGCCTGCATCTCGCCGCAGGCATGGACGCCGATGGCCGACGCTGGCCGCACATGCACCCGCTGACCCTGCTGGCGCAGCAACTGGAGAACCCGCCATGAATGTACGCACGCTTTCCCCGCTCGATCGCCTGCTGGCCGGCATCGAGCGCGCCCTGGAAACCGTGGCCGGCGCGCCGGAGGCCGCCCGTCCCTCGCCCGCCGAAGCGCTTGACGACGCCGACATGGACGACGCCGAGCGCCGCCACGCGGCCGGCCTGATGCGCATCAACCACACCGGCGAGGTCTGCGCGCAGGCGCTTTATGACGGCCAGGCCGCGCTGGCGCGCAGCGAAGAAAACCGTGCGCATCTGCAGCACGCCGCGGACGAGGAAACCGATCACCTCGCCTGGTGCGCCGAACGCCTGAAGGAGCTGGACAGCCGGCCCAGCCTGCTCAATCCGCTGTGGTACGCCGGCAGCTACGTCATCGGCGCGGTCGCCGCGCTGGCCGGCGACCCGGTGAGCCTGGGCTTTGTGGTGGAGACGGAACGCCAGGTGGAAGCACACCTGGAAGAGCACCTGGACAAGCTGCCACCGCAGGACGAGCGCTCACGTGCCGTGCTGTCGCAGATGCAGGCGGATGAGGTGCGCCATGCGCATGAGGCCCGAGTGCGCGGCGGGATCGACCTGCCGTTTCCGATTCCCGGGCTGATGCAGCTCAGCTCGATGGTGATGAAGACGGTGGCGTACCGGATTTGAAGGCACTGGATTCCAGCTTTCGCTGGAATGACGAGCCTTCTTCACCGTCACCCCGGCGATTTCCGTGCCCCATGAAAAAAACCCGCCTTTCGGCGGGTTTTTCGTTACATCAGGTTGCGGCCGTGGAACAGTTCCTCGATCTCGCGGCGCAGCAGCGACTCGATGCGCTGGCGCTCCTTGAAGGAGAGATCGTCGGCATGCGCCTCGAACAGATACGTATCAAGGTCGAAGTCCTTGATGTGCATCTTCGTGTGGAACATGTTCTCCTGGTAGACGTTCACGTCGAACATCTCGTACTTCTGGCGAATGTGCTTGGCCAGGTAGTCCTGCACGGAGTTGATCTTGTGGTCGATGAAGTGCTTCTTGCCCTTCACGTCGCGGGTGAAGCCGCGCACGCGGTAGTCGGCGATGACGATGTCCGACTCGAAGCTGTCGATCAGGTAGTTCAGGGCCTTCAGCGGGGAGATCACGCCGCAGGTGGCCACGTCGATGTCCGCGCGGAAGGTGGCGATGCCGTTGTGCGGATGCGTTTCCGGGTAGGTATGGACGGTGATGTGGCTCTTGTCCATGTGCGCCACCACGGCACCGGAAATGGTGTCGCGACCCAGCTTCTCCACCACCGGCTCCTCGGAAATGAGGATGGTGACCGAGGCGCCTTGCGGATCGTAGTCCTGGCGTGCAATGTTCAGGATGTTGGCGCCGATGATCTCGGCCACATCCGTCAGGATCTGGGTAAGGCGATCGGCGTCATACTGCTCATCGATGTATTCGATGTAGCGTTGACGCTGCTCTTCGGACACCGCATAGCAGATGTCGTAGATATTGAAGCTCAGCGCCTTGGTCAGGTTGTTGAAGCCCTGCAGGCGCAGACGGGGAAGGGGTTTCACCACAACGACTCTCCATGGCCGGGACGGATGGCCAGCAGTAGAGGCGGGTTAGCGACAAGGGTCCCCGCTGGAAAATTCGACGCGAAGGCATAAGCTTCCGCGACCCTTGTGACCGGATCGCGACAAGGAGATCGCGTCCGAAAGACCGTGAAGTATGCGGCAAAAAAAAGGAAAACTGAACCTTCGGCAGGTCCAGTTAGTTTGCCATAATGCCCGCAAGGGGAAGAATCAGACACTCGGGGGCCGTATGCGGACCCCGTCTTGAATCTACGGGACACAACGTGGCGCAACTTAAATATCAGCTACAACAAGCTTTTGAACGCTCCCAGGCGCCAGCCAACTTTGCCCCGGACCCGGCATCGATGGAGCGCTTCCTGGCGCTTTGCCACCGGCGCCGCTATCCGGGCAAGACGGCCATCATCCGCCCCGGCGACCCGGCCAATACGCTGTATTACATCGTCGAGGGCTCGCTGGCCGTATGCACCGAGGACGAGCAGGGGCGCGAGCTGATCCTGGCCTACCTGAGCCGTGGCCAGTTCATCGGCGAAATGGGGCTGTTCGTGGAGCAGGCCCAGCGTGAATCGATGGTGCGCACCCGCACCGCCTGCGAAATGGCCGAGATCAGCTACGAGCGCCTGTTCCAGCTGATGGAAGGCCCGCTGCGCGAGGAATGCCCGAAGATCCTGTTCGCCATCGGCGCCCAGCTGACCAACCGCCTGCTGCGCACCTCGCGCCAGGTCAGCCGCATGGCCTTCATGGACGTCACCAACCGCATTTCGCGCACCCTGCTGGACCTGTGCCAGGAGCCGGACGCAATGACCCATCCGGAAGGCACGCAGATCCGCATTTCGCGCCAGGAAGTGAGCCGCATCGTGGGTTGCTCCCGCGAGATGGTCGGTCGCGTGCTCAAGCAGCTCGAAGAGCAGGGCATGATCGACGTGACCGGCAAGACCATCGTGGTGCGCGGCACCCGCTAACGGGTCGCCTTGGCACGCTTGGCCGCGCCCCGCTGCGCCGGGGCCGGCCTTGAGCCCGCAGGCTCATAGACCATGTACACATCCGCCCGCTGGTAATGCGAGCCGGGCCGCGTCGAGGGCTGCATGACGAAGCCGGCCTGCTGGTACATGCGCAGCGCCGTCTTCAGCCGGCTGTTGGACTCCAGGAACAGCAGCTTGCCCTTGCGCCGCTTGAACTCGGCAATGGCCGCATCCAGCAGTTGCCGTCCAGCACCCAGGCCCCGGAAGGTTTCGTCCACGCCCATCTTGGAAAGCTCGTAAACCCCGGGCGATTCCTGCAGCAGCGCGCAGGTACCGATCACCGCATCACCCAGGCGGGCGAAGAAGATGGCGCCACCCGGCGCCAGCACATGCGTCTGCGGGTCACCAAGCACCACGCGATCGATATCCTCGAGGCGGAAGTGGCGCTCCAGCCACGCTGCATTGAGACGGTAGAAATGATCCTTCAGGGCCGGCTGGTACGGCACGATCTCCAGCTGCGCCGCGCTCAACGCCGCATGCTCGGCCAGGATGGTGGAGACCAGTGGCCGCTCACCCAGCGCCTGCTCCGTCGCCGCCAGGGCAGCCAGCAAGGCTGCCGCGTCCTCGCCCAACGAAGCCGCCACGCCGCGCCGCACGGCCACCCAGATCGGCCCCAGCGCGGTCAGTGCGCTACGGCCCTTGGTGGTGAGCTGCAGCAGGCTGCGCCGGCCATCCTCGGCGTCCTTGTGCCGCCTGACCAGGCCGGCACGCACCAGCTTGTCGGCCAATTGGCTGACCGCCGAATGCGTCTGGCCGATGGCCGCCGCCACGTCGCTGACGGTAGTCTCGCCGTGCTCCCACAGATAGCGCAGCACCGGGAACCAGCGCGATTCGATGGATGCCCCGCAGGCGCGGTAGACCTCGTCGGCCGATGCATAGAAATGATCGCTGAGAGCCTTGAGCCGGCTACCCAGCGCCAGCTCGCCCAGGGATGAGAGGTACATCGGAGCGACCTCGGAACAATTGCGTTAGCGCTAACGTAATTGCCCGAAAGCGTCCCCGCAAGCCCCACCTGGCGGGCTTTATCGATGGCTAGAACCAGTCGACCCGGGTGACGGTGCGCCCCAGCGCCTTTTCCATCTTCTTGCACAGCCTGGGCGTGCCGTTGACCAGCACCGCCTCGGCCGCCGGCTTGAGCATCGGCACGTCGGCCAGCGAATCGCTATAGGCCACCCGCCATTCGCGCACACCCAGCGCGGCCAGCTGCGCCGGTTTGCGGCGCCCCACGTTATGCAGCTTCACCCGCATGCCGAGCAGGCCGGGCTGCAGCTGCGAGGCCAGTACGTCGATGCCGGCCAGCCCCAGTTGCTCAAGGATATGGCTGACCAGCACGTGCTCGCAGCCGGTAACCACGATGACGCGGTCGCCGGCGGCCTGGTGGCGACGCAACGCGTGCAGGCCGTCGCGACAGAACTGGCGCGGGCGGCGCACCAGGCTGGCCGCGAAGGCATGGGCCACCGCCTGATAGCGACGCTCGTTCAGGCCCATCAGGCCGACATGCACCAGCGACCGCACCGCCAGCGTGCGCGAGAACGGCAACACCACAGCCATCCACGGCAACGCCAGCACCGCCGCCAGCTTGCGCCACAGCGAACGCTGGTACTGGTGGCGCATGAACAGCGAGAACGCGTCGCCGTGAATCAGCACGCCATCGAAATCGAACAACACGGTGCGCGGCGCATCCGTATCCGGCGCTGCCGCCGGCGTGACACTGGCTTCCCCTGTGGACATGGCTTACTTCGCGGCGAACAGGCGCTTGAGCTCGCTGCCCGGATCGCTGGCGCGCATGAAGGCCTCGCCCACCAGGAACGCGTTGATGCCGGCATCGCGCAGCAGGGCCACGTCATCGGACGTATGGATGCCCGACTCGCTGACCAGGATGCGGTCGTATTCCATCAACTGCTGCAGCTCGAGCGAGGTTTCCAGCGAGGTCTGGAACGTGCGCAGGTTGCGGTTGTTCACGCCGATCAGCGGCACCGGCAGGGCCAGCGCGCGCTCCAGCTCCTCGGCGTCGTGCACTTCGCACAACACGTCCAGGTCCAGCTCGGCCGCCAGCAGCGACAGGTCCAGCAAGGCCGCATCGCTGAGCGCCGCGACGATCAGCAGGATGCAGTCGGCGCCGATCACGCGGGCCTCGTACACCTGGTAGGGATCGATCACGAAATCCTTGCGCAACACCGGCAGCGAGCACGCGTCGCGCGCCTGTTGCAGGAAATCCTCGCTGCCGTGGAAGAAGTCGCGGTCGGTCAGCACCGAGAGACAGGCCGCGCCGCCGGCCTCGTAGCTGCGGGCAATCGCCGCCGGATCGAAGTCGGTGCGGATCACTCCCTTGCTCGGGCTGGCGCGCTTCACCTCGGCGATCACCGCCGGCAGGCCGGCATCGATCTTCGCTTCGATGGCCGCGGCAAAACCGCGTGTTTCCGACAGGTCCGCCACGCGCGAGGACAGCTCCACCAGCGGCAGCCTGGCGCTGCGCTCGGCGATCTCTTCGGTCTTGCGGGTAAGGATGCGTTGGAGGATATCGGTCATGACGGAAGCTTGCTTGGTCGTGGCATGAAAGTGGCGTGAGCGTCAGGCCTGGCCCGCCAGACGCCGCGTGGTCGCCACGAAGGCGTCCATTTTCGCACGGGCGGCGCCGCTGGCGATGGTGGCGCGGGCCAATTCGATGCCGGCCGCGATGGCGTCCACCACGTTGGCGGCATACAGGGCAGCGCCCGCATTGAGACAGACGATATCGTGCGGCACGCCGCGACGGCCTTCCAGCGCCTCTAGCAGCATGGCGCGCGACTCCTCGGCGTTCTCCACGCGCAGGTTGCGGCTGGAGGCCATGGCGAGGCCGAAATCCTCCGGCTCCACCTCGTACTCGCGCACCTCGCCGTCACGCAGCTCGCCGACCAGCGTCGCCGCGCCCAGCGAGATCTCGTCCATGCCGTCGCGGCCCCACACCACCAGCGCATGTTTCGCGCCAAGCGCCTGCAGCACGCGCACCTGGATGCCCACCAGATCGGGATGGAACACGCCCATCAGGATGTTCGGCGCACCGGCTGGATTGGTCAGTGGCCCAAGGATATTGAACAGCGTGCGCACGCCCATTTCCTTGCGCACCGGCGCCACCACCTTCATCGCCGGATGATGGTTGGGCGCGAACATGAAGCCGATGCCGGTTTCCTGCATGGATTGCGCCACCTGGGCCGGCGGCAGGTCGATGACGGCGCCCAGCGCTTCGAGCACGTCCGCGCTGCCCGACTTGGACGACACGCTGCGCCCGCCATGCTTGGCGATGCGAGCCCCCGCCGCGGCCGCCACGAACATCGAGGCGGTGGAGATATTGAAGCTGGACGCGCCATCGCCGCCGGTGCCGACGATGTCGATGAAATGCTCATGCGCGGGCAGCTCCACCTTGGCCGACAGCTCACGCATCACGCGCGCCGCGCCGGTGATCTCGCCCACGGTTTCCTTCTTCACGCGCAGGCCGGTGATGATGGCCGCGGTCATCAGCGGACTCACTTCGCCGCGCATGATCTGCCGCATCAGCTCGATCATCTCGTCGTGGAAGATCTCGCGGTGCTCGATCGTGCGCTGCAACGCCTCCTGCGGCGTGATGGTGACGCGGCGGCCCACCGGCGAGGTGTTGGCAGCGCCGTTCATGCGGCCAGCTTCAACGGCAGCCCGAGGAAATTGCGCAACAGGTCGTGGCCATGCTGGGTAAGGATCGATTCGGGGTGGAACTGCACGCCCTCGACGTTCAAGGTCTTGTGGCGCAGGCCCATGATCTCGTCGATCGAGCCATCGGCGTTCTCGGTCCACGCCGTCACTTCCAGGCAGTCGGGCAACGAATCCTGCTCCACCACCAGCGAGTGGTAGCGGGTAGCCTCGAACGGATCGGGCAAGCCGGCGAACACACCCTTGCCGCGATGACGCACCGGCGAAATCTTGCCGTGCATGATCTGCTTGGCGCGGATCACCTTGCCGCCGAACACCTGGCCAATCGCCTGATGGCCCAGGCACACGCCGAACACGGGAATCTCGCCCGACAACTCACGCAACACCTCCAGCGACACGCCCGCATCGTCCGGCGTACCCGGGCCCGGTGAAATCATGATGTGCGAAGGCCGCAGCGCCCGGATGCCGGCCACGTCCAGCGCATCGTTGCGCACCACCTTCACCTCCTGGCCCAGCTCGCCCAGGTACTGCACGAGGTTGAAGGTGAAGCTGTCGTAATTGTCGATCATCAGCAGCATGACATGGCCAACTCATTGATTACACTTGAAAACATATCGCATGAACGACACCAGCCCAGGACTAGCCCAGCGGTGGCCACGCGATGGCAGGAAGTGCATTGTGCTCAAAGCCGCGCGGCGCTGCAGCATTCCCGACGCAGGGATACCCCCAACGGCAACCGTCTTCATGGGGTCCCGTTACAACGCGGGCAGATGCCAGGCGCCGTGCAAATGCTCATATTCGGCCTGCGGCAACAGCACGAAGATGGGCTGATCCTCAGGCTTCAGCCAGGCCAGCAACTGGCGCATGGCCGATTCCGGCATGGCGGTACAGCCTGCGGTGGCATCCGTGGGTGATCGCCAGACGTGGGCGAAGATGCAGCTTCCCGCGCCCGGCTGGCCTTGCGCGTTGTGCTCGATGACGAAGCCGACCTTGTAGAGCTGGTCGCCGTTGAGATGCAGGTCGCGGCGCATCGGCTCACTGGATCCGGCGACGCCCTGCTCGCCCACCTCGCGTTCGTCCACGATGCGGTTGTAGTACGGCGAGCCGCTGACATCCATGCAGTAGTCGGATACCTGCAGCGCGCGATAAGGCATCTGCGTGGGCGCCGCCGACGCGTAGCCGAAGGCTTCGCCGATGCGATACACGCCCGCCGCGCTGCGTCCGTCGCCTTCGTGTTTTTGCGGCCCCTGAGTTTGCGGCGTGTTCAGACCCAAACCCCAGGCGGCACCGGCCTGGCCGATGGTCACCGGTTGCGCGCCATCGACCGGTTGCCAGGCACTACCCTTGCGCTCGTAGGTCCGCAGTACGCCGTGATTGGTGTTCCAGTCGGGAATCACCACCAGCACCATCTGGCGCGACGCCTGCCAGGCGGTGTCGGCATCGGCAGCCATCACCCTGCCGCCCGCCGCAGGAGCCATGACCAGCGACAGCACCAGGCAGCCATGCCATAGCCGATTCGCCAGAACGCGTGTTTTCATCCGAACAGACATAGCCGTAGAACCACCCTTTTCGTCGAGCTTGCCACTCATGTCGCTGCGGAACGCTGCCTACGGGCGCACATGCACGATGCTGGTCATGCGGTCGACATAGGAGTGCTGGCCGTCCAACAGCAATGGCGACAACGGCGTCACCGAGACGGCATTGAGCTTGACCTGCCGCATCGCGCCGCCCTCATCACGATAACTGATGCCGCTGGTGTCATGAATCACGTACGGCTCGCCGTTGAGCCGGCCGATCACCATCATCACGTGACCGGGGATATAGACCAGGTCGCCCACTTGCAGCGCGCTGACCGCCTTCATGCGCGTGTCGCGACCGTCCCTGTCGGTGAAGGACTGATGCGCCAGCACGGGGCTCGCGGCTTGCCGGCTGGTATCGCGCGGCATCTGCACCCCCATGCTGCGATAGACGTCCGATACGAAACCGCTGCAGTCGCGGCCATCGTAGGCGTGGCCCCAGCCATAACGCTCACCCAGGAACTTGAAGGCCTGGCGGAGGATGTTCGCTTCGGTCAGCGGCAGATAGCGATCCGCGGTATCGGCTTGCCGCTGCAGCAGCGCTGGGGAGAACGCAAGCCCGCCGCTTGCCGTGCGCACCGGCAGGTCGATCACGTATGACGTATAAGGCGACTGGCCATTGACCGGCTGGTCGGCGGGCTGATCGACCCGCACCGGCACGGCCACGCCCATATCCAGCTGCAGCTGCGACACGGCCGGCTGCTCCCGCGTATAGACGGTTGACACGCTGGCGCCGGTCACCACGCGTTGCGGCGACCGCGCGGCATATCCAAAGACCTGTCCGGGCGAGCCTTCGGCCACATTTTCCCGGCGCGTCCAGGCCGCGTAGCGCGGACTCTGCACGAACAACCATTGGCCATCGCGGCTCTGGTGCTCGATGACCACGGGCGTGCCGGGAAACTCGGCGGTCTCCTGGAATCGATCGATATCCTGGTCATCGACGGAAGTGAATACGCGCAGATCGGTGGGAAAACTGCGCAACGCCGAACGCCGCACCACCAGGCCATAGCGCGTGGGCTGCTCCGCCGGCACGCGATCAAGCGCGAGCTGATCGACGATCTGCTGCAGCTGCGCCTCGGGCACGCGCACGCCCTGCTCGTCGTAAAGAGGCTTCACGGGCAGTTTGGAAATCGCCTTGATCCAGCCAAGCACCTGGGCGCGCATCAAGGTGCTCGGCAGCGTGTGCAGGTCGCGCATGGATGGATCGCGCTGGAACAGCGCTGCGTTCCGCGCCGTGATGGCGGCCGTATCGAGCAGCACCCGGTCGGGCTGGGCCAGCTGATGGATCCAGAAGTCCGCGGTGAGCATGGCATCGTCGTGGATGCCGATGACGCCCGACGGCGGCACGGCAAGCGGGGCGGCATCCTGATGCGCCGCCACCGGGGCGACGCCACAGGCAACCACGAGACACAGTGCAGCAAGCGGGAACCAGCGCATGGGCAAGCCTTACCTCGAAACACGCCACCGAGCATATCGCCTGGCGACGCGGCGGACACAACCACGGCATCGACGCCGCCAAACTTGTACGATGCCAGACTCCACCCTGGGGAGGACAGCATGAACATGAAGATGTTCGGTACGCTTGGCCGCAGCCTTGCACTGGCCATGGCCCTCGGCAGCAGCGCGGCATGGGCCCAGCAGGACCCGCCGATCACCCTCGACACCCACGTGGATATTCCCTTCGCCTTCATGCACGACGTCCGCTTCGACGCGGCCAGCTCCCCGGTGCTGAAGGTCGATCTGGACAAGATGGAACGCGGTGGCCTCGATGCGGCATTCTTCATCGTGTATGTCCCGCAAGGCCCGCTGACACCGGCCGGCTATGCCGATGCGGTGGCGCAAGCGCAGCGCAAGTACGACGCCATCGCGCTCATGCTCAAGACCTACCCCGATCGCATCCGCCTCGCCACCACGCCGGATCAGGTGCGCGCCAACCGCGCGGCGGGCAAGCTGTCGGCGATGATCGGCGTGGAGAATGGCTATTCGCTCGGCCACGACATCAAGAACCTCGATGCCGCCTATGCGCGTGGTGCGCGCTACGTGGGTCTCGCCCATATGGGACACAACGACTTGTGCACCAGTTCCACGCCGGAAGCGGACCTGGGCGATCCGCCGCTGAGCGACGCCGGCATCAGCGACTTCGGACGCAGCATGGTCAGGCGCGCCAACCAGCTCGGCATCATGGTCGATGTCTCGCATTCTTCCGATGCGTGCGTGCGCGATGTGCTGGCCTTGTCCAGCGCCCCGATCATCGCCTCGCATTCGTCCTCGCGCGCGCTGACCAATCACCCGCGCAACCTGCCCGATGACCTGCTGCGCGCCATCGCGGCCAAGGGCGGCGTGATCCAGGCGGTGGCGTACAAGGGCTTCCTGAAGCTCGACCCCGGCCGCGAGCTGGCGGAGAAGGCGCTGCAGGCCCAGGTGGCCAGGCAGGCCGGCGACAAGGTCTACGACAGCGAGAAGCATGACTACCTGCCGGCCTACATCGAAGGCATGCGCCGCATCGATGCGGCGTTCCCGTTGCCCACGGTGGACGATTTCGCCGCGCACATCAGGCATATGGTCGATGTGGCCGGCATCGATCACGTCGGCATCGCATCGGATTTCGACGGCGGCGGCGGCATTACCGGCTGGATGGATGCATCGCAGACGCGCAATGTCACCGCGGCACTGCGCCGCCAGGGCTTCAACGACGACGACATCGCCAAACTGTGGGGCGGCAATTTGCTGCGCGTATGGGGCGACGTGGAGAAGCATGCCGATGCCAAACACTCGACCCGTTGATCAAGGCACCATCACCACCGGGCTGCGAGCCGCGATCTGCCTCGCGGCCCTGCTGCTGGCAACGCACGCGAAAGCCGACTCGGCGCCGATCTTGTCTCCGGCGAAAACAGCGGCCGAGGCCGGGCTGGTCGATATCCGGCAACTGGTGCCGGATATCGCCGAGGACATCAAGTACGCCGGCAGCGACAACTTCGTCGGCGCCCCCGTGGACGGCTATCTCGCGCCCAAGTGCCTGCTTCTACGTGCTGCCGCCGAGGCACTGGCGCGCGTCGAACACGATCTGCGGCCACAGCACCTGCGGTTGCAGTTGTTCGACTGCTACCGGCCAGCGCGCGCGGTGAAGCATTTCGTACGCTGGGCCGGCGACCTGGCCGACCAGCGCACCAAGGCGACGCACTATCCCGAGCTGGACAAGCGCGCGCTGCTGGGCGACTACATCGCGCCGGTATCCGGCCATAGCCGCGGCGCCACGGCGGACCTCACCCTGCTCCGCTGCAATGCCGACGACACCCATTGCGCGCCGCTGGATATGGGCACCGATTTCGACTACTTCGGCACGCGGGCCAACACCGACTCAGCGCAGGTCACGCCGGCGCAGCACGCCAACCGCATGCTGCTGAAGGCCGCGATGGAACGCGAGGGCTTTCGCAACTACGCCATGGAATGGTGGCATTTCTCCCTGATGCCGGCACCGATGCCCGACGTGATCTACGACGTGCCGGTGCAGTGAAATATGGGTAGGGCGCGCGGCGCCAAGCTGCGCGCCACTCACCATTACGAAGCAGACGGCTGCATGGCCGTGCAGCTTTCGCCCTCGCATTCAATCTGCACCACGCTGGTATCCGGGCACTGCGACTCGAACATGGCGCGCTTGCCATCCACCATCAGCACATGGATGGCACGATTGCACTGATGCGAAGCCGCCACATTCTGTGCCGCGTTGAACATGCCCTGGCTTACGCGACGATCAAGGCTGGCCAGCCCGCTGGAAGTCGAAGCCCCCGGCAACAACGGCGAGCTGCTATTACCCGCCGGTACCGGCGCATCCAAGGCGAATGAGGATGGCAGCATCACGCTTAGCTTGTCCGGATAGTGCTGAGCCGAACCATTGGACAAGTCGACGACGATGCCGATCACCCCGCCAAACAGCAGATTGCCCCAGAACATGCCGCGAAGGTTCGCGTCATAGGCCTGCTGCGCAATCTGCTTGCCATCCTTTTCACAAGTGACGTTGAGGCTCTGGGCAGAGCGGTGCACCACCGCCGTACCAGGCGTCACCACACGAACCGATCCATTGCCATTGCTGAGCGTACAGTCTGCACGAACGCTCTGGTCCGCGGCGCGCGTGTCCACTGCAACCTTCTGATAGCGACCACCCACTATCGAAGCGCACCCCGTAACAGTCAAAGCACACGCAAGTACGACGCCCTTCTTCCATAAGTGCTGCATGTCATTCCCCTGACGATGAAATCCCGCGCGTTCCCGGACCATCCTCCAAGATGGCCGTACGGCGGGAAACGAAGAGGTGGCCGAACTACGCATCGAGCGCCCGTGGAGCACGGGCGGCCTGTCAGTCGACAGGGGCGATGGTTGGCACAGCCACCCCTCCAGTGACTGTGCTCGCGCATTCTTGCAGGAAGCTTCGCAGAAAAACGAGTCCCCCAAAAGGCTGACTCAAGGCCCCGGGTGCGGCCCGGCAGGAACGAACGAAAGAACTTCCGATGTGTAGCTCTCGACCACCAGACTGAAGGGCCGGTTGGCCTGGTCGTACAGCACCGCGCGGTGCTCGAGCACATGGCGCGGCATGGGCATGGGAGCACCAGGCATCGCCGGCAGCGGCGCGCCGCTTTCCCAGCCCTGCGGCAGCGGTGACCACAGCAGGTCGGCCGACAAGGTCTGTCGACGGAAATGCAGCGGCTGCACCACCTTGCCGAACGGCGTGTCGCTGCTGTCGAGCTCGCGATTCATCGCTTCGGTAAGCCGGGAGGGCACGTACCAGTTGTCGGCCTCGGACAGCACATGCCCGCCACAGGCCAGTTGCACGCGGCGATAGCGCACGGGCTCATCGGGACCGATATCGAGCTGCTTGCGCGCATCCTCGGGCAGCGGCTTGTCCACGCCATGCACGCGCTCGGCCACGACCTTGGCCTCGGCGGCGAGATGGTGCGCGCCGCACCAGCGCTCCAGCGTCAACGTGGCGCTGGGGTGGCTGAGCAGCTCCGCGTTGAGCGACTGCAACAGCGCCAGCGCTTCCACCCGCGAGGTGAAATCATCGCGCCACCCGGATGTCGCCTCCTGCGCACCTGCCTGCATGGGCGCCACCAGCAGGCCGCCGCCGAGCCCCAGCGCGCACGACAGCGCAACGCATCGCGACATGCTCACAGGCCCTTCGCCGCCTGCGCCACGGCGCGGAACAGGGCGCGGCCCTTGTTCATGGTCTCCTCCCACTCGGCGGAGGGGTCGGAGTCGTAGACGATGCCCGCGCCGGCCTGCACGTGCAGGCGGCCGTCCTGGATCACCGCGGTGCGGATGGCGATGGCGGTATCGGCATCGCCCCACCAGCCGATCCAGCCGATCGCACCGGCATAGATGTTGCGCTTGTACGGCTCCAGCTCCTGGATGATCTCCAGTGCGCGGATCTTCGGCGCGCCGCTGAGCGTGCCCGCCGGGAACGTCGCCCTGAGCACGTCCATATAGCCCAGCCCCTGGCGGAACGTGCCCTGCACCTGCGACACGATGTGCATCACATGCGAGTAGCGTTCCACCACGAACGATTCGCTCACTTCCACCGTACCGGTTTCGCTGATGCGGCCCACGTCGTTGCGGCCCAGGTCGATCAGCATCACGTGCTCGGCACGCTCCTTGGGGTCGGCCAGCAGCTCGGCTTCCAGCGCGCGGTCCTCCGCCTCGGTGGCGCCGCGCTTGCGCGTGCCGGCGAGCGGGCGCACCACCACCTTGCCGTCCTTCAGCCGCGCGAGGATTTCCGGCGAGGAACCGACGATCTGCGTGGCACCCAGGTCGACGAAGTACATGTACGGCGACGGGTTGAGCGCGCGCAACGCGCGGTACACATCCACCGGCCGCGCGTTGAAGCCCACGCTCAGGCGCTGCGACGGCACCACCTGGAAGATGTCGCCGGCGCGGATGTATTCCTTCGCGCGCTCCACCATCGCCTCGAACTCTTCCTTGGTGAAGGAGGACTTGAAGTCGCCTTCGTCCAGCGCGGTGCTCTGGTTGAGCTGCGGATACGACACGCCGCTCTGGCGCAGGCGATAGACCAGCGCGTCGAGCCGGCGCTGCGCCTGCGCATAGGCGTGCGGCTGCGACGGGTCGGCATGCACGATCAGGTACAGGCGCCCCTTGAGGTTGTCGAATACCGCCACTTCCTCGGCCAGCATCAGCAGCACGTCGGGCGTGCCCAGCTCGTCGGCGCGATCCCACCGGGCCAGGCGCGGCTCGATATAGCCGATCGTCTCGAAGCCGAAGTAGCCCACCAGGCCGCCGCTGAAGGCCGGCAGCTGCGGCAGGCGCGGCACGTCGTATTGCTGGCGCAGGGTTTCGATTTCGCCCAGCGGATCGGCCACGTGGCGGCGTTCGGTCACCTCGCCGGCGTCTTCCACTTCCAGCTCATGGCCGCGAAAACGGTACACGCGCCGTGCCGGCAGGCCGATGATGGAATAGCGCCCCCAGGTGGCGCCGCCCTCGACCGATTCGAACAGGAAGGTATACGGGCCATCAGCCAGCTTCAGGTACACCGACAGCGGCGTGTCGAGGTCGGAAAACACCTCGCGCACCAGCGGGATGCGGGTATGACCCTGGGCAGCCAGTGCGTCGAATTCGTCTCGGGAGATCACGTAGGGGAGTCCGGATGGCCAAGCTTGAACGGCCATTGTAGGGGCAGCCTCGCTTTTCACCGATATCCACGTATGACTTGTCCGCTTGATGCCGCGCGCCTACCCTTGCCCGATCAGTGCACGACGCGGCACTCGCAGGGGAATCGAAGGGTATGGACCACCGTTGCCTGGTACTTTCCGGCCGCCTGCTCGATGGGCAGGACCCCGCCACCGTCCACGCCCGCATGGCGGCGGCCTTCGGCATGGAGCTGAGCGGCTTTCGCGACCGCGTGTTCGAACGTGCACCGCTGATCATCCGGCGCGGCCTGGACACCGCCACCGCCGAGGCCCAGGCGACCCAGCTACGGGACATGGGGGTGGAGGCCGACGTCTGGCCCGATGGGAATGCCCTGGTATGGCTGCGCCGCGACCAGCAGATCCGCGGCCCGCTGCCCGAACCGGCCCTCGCCCATTACGCCCGGCCGGGCGACCAGTGGTGCCATGACGGTGGACAGCAGTGGTTCGCCTGGCACCCCGTTCCCAACGACGTGGCCGTACCGCCGCTGCCTACGGGGGAGGACGCTGGCCCCTCGGCCCCGCCCGGCTTCGATGGCGCGACGTCGCTACACGCCGCCGGCGAGATTCCTCCCATGCCACCGCCGCTTCCGGCTTCGGCGCCCGCGGCGGCGCTCAAGCCCCCCTTGTCCAGCCTCGCCGTCGTCGCCGCCCTGTTCGGGTTGCTGGCGCTGCTTTGGCGCCCGCTGGCGCCGGTCGCCGTATTGCTGGCGCTGGGCGCGCTGGTTTACCTCTATCGCCGGCCGCTGCTGCGCGGCCGGGCCTACGCCGTGGCCGCGCTGCTGGTGAGCGGCACCGCGCTTTTTTTGTGGATGCAGCGCCCCGCCCCGGTACCGGTGGCGCAACCCTATGTGCCGCGACCGTTGCAGCCACTGGCGGCGAACGCACCGGCCAGCGCGGCAGGGACACCCGTGCAGTGCATCGCCAGCACCGCCGCGCCACAGAATGACGAAGACCGCTTCCTGCTCACCGGCCAGCGCCTGCTGACCGGACGCGCGCAGCGCAAAGGCGATACCTATGTCGCCGAAGCGGCCGTCACGGTGGACAGCCAGTGCCAACCGAGCGCCCTGCAGCTGTACGTGTTCCACCACGGCGTGTTCATCGGCACCGCGCTGGAAACGGCGGTCTCGCTGGCCACCACCCGCCTGACGGATTTCGATCTCAGCGACGACCAGCACCTGCGCATCACCCTCGCCCAATGCACCAGCCAACCGGGCGACTGCGCCGCCACCACGGTCAAGCAGATCGCGGTGATGCCGGGTGGCGGCGGATGGACGCTGGGCGAGGTGAAATAATCCCCGCGCTTGTAGCCGCGGTCACAGGCGCTGTCGCGGCATGCCGTGCAGTTGCAGCGTGAACGCCACGCCGCTGCCATCCTCAAGATTGCGCGCCATGGCCACGCCGCCATGGCGCTCGGCCACCAAGCGCACCACGTAGAGCCCCAGGCCCAGGTGCGGCGCGTCGCCCGGCGTGGCCTTGTCGCGCAGGCTCACCAGCGAATCGAACAACCGTCCCTGCATGGCCGCCGGCAACGGCTGGCCCTGGTTGGCCAGTTCAATCTCGGCGCCATCGCCCACGGCGCGCAGGGTCAGGCGCAGCCAGCCGCCATCGGGCGTAAACGACAGTGCGTTGTCGAACAGCTTGTCCAGCGCCTGCGCGATCAGTTCCGGCGCGCAATGCAGGTAGAGCGGCGACGGTGGCAGCACGCTCTCCAGCCGGCGCGTGCCGGCCAGCGGGCGATAGGCCTCGGTACAGCCGCGCACCACTTCCACCAGGTCCACGTCTTCGGGCTCGGCAGCGGCGATGGCGCGCTCCATGCGGCTGGCCTCGCTCATGGCGCGCACCAGTGCGCCCAGGCGCGCCACGCCGTCGCGCGCGCGCAGCAGGTAAGGCTGCGCATCGGGCGGCATGGCGTGCTGCGCCTGCAGGGCATGTTCGAGGTTGTCCAGCGAGGACTTCACGATCGCCAGCGGCGTGTTCAACTCGTGCGACAACTTGGAGGCCAGCGTGCGCAGGTAGTCGGTGTAGCCGCCCACCACCTCGAACAGCCGCTCGAAGCTGCGTGCGAGGTCACCGATCTCATCATCCGCACTGGTCATCGGGAACGGGCCGTCCAGGCGTCCATCGTTCAACTGCGCGCGCTCGGCCGCGTCGCGCAGGCGGCCCAGGCGAAGACTCAGCCGCGTGGCGAAGATCAGCAGGATCGCCCCCGCCACCAGCAGCACGCCGAAACTGGTGAGCAGCAAGCCCAGCAGCGCGCGATTGGCCAGCAACGGCACCGCGCGGCTGGCCTGTTCCAGCAGCAGTACGCCATGAACCTGCCCGTCCCGCTCGATCGGCACGGCGGCGGCCAGCACCACGCTGCCGCGCGCCTCGCCCTGCCGCCACAGCGTGGCGGGCTTGCCGTCGGCGGCCTCGCGCACTTCAGCCACGTCCAGGCGCGGCACGTCCTGCATCCACGGTTCGGCATCGCCCACCTGGTCGGCCAGCAGCGAGCGATATACCTGGGCGGCGAACCAACCGGGCTGGTCGGCCGATGCGGCGGCGGGCGTGACGAGATGTCCGGTGCGCGCCAGCAGCCAGCCCTGTGGCGCCAGCACGCGGGCCTGCACGCCATCGAGCGCGAGCTGCTCCAGCTCCTTGGAGAGCACCGGCGAATACGTCACCAGCGGACGGCTCTGCACTGCCTGTGGATCGCCCCCGGTGGCCGGGTCATAGATGGCCAGCCCGAGCGCGTCCAGCCCCAGGCTGCGCGGCAGGCGGAGCTCCACGTGATAGCTGCTGCCGTCCTCCTGCCACTGCGCGTTGATCTGCGTGGGCAGGCCGTCGACCGGTGGATCCAGCGGCCGCGCGGCGACCGGGCCGGGCGCCGCGCTGGCCAGCAGGTAGCGGCGCAACTGCGCGCCCTTGCCCAGGCTCAACACCAGATGATCGGCATTGAGCGCATTGGGATCGCCAGCATCGGCGCGCGTGCGCTGGGGGCTGCGCACATCGACATACAGGTAGAGCCAGTCGGCATCCTCGGCCAGCAACAGTTTGCCGCGCTTGTCCAGCGCCTGGCTCCAGGGCGTGAGCGGGGCCCAGTCGTCGCCGTAACCGTCGATGGTGATGGGGTTGGCAGCCTCCTGCACATACCACACCGGCCCCGCCGGCGGCAGCGGCGCATCGGTGACCACCAGGCTGCGCGCCATGGCGCGCGCCGATGCGGTGAGCGCCTGGGCCTGGCCCTCGCGCAGCAGAGTTTCCATCTGCCTCACGTACAACCACCCTGCCACCGGCAGGGCCAGCGTGCACAGGGCGACAAGCAGCAGTTTGCGGCGCAGGGTCATGGCGGGACGATATAGGGCGCGGGCGGAAAAGTCGTTGCCCCGGTCAAGACCGCGACGGCGAGCAGAAACACCGGATGTCCAAAAGAACTAGCGCTTCGCCTTGACGGCGCCGCCCTGCCCCTTCGTCTTGTCCTCGTATTTCATATATGTCGACTGCTCGACCACGTGACGGAACCGGGCCAGCAGACTCGCCTTCTGCGGATCATCGTGGGCAAGCGTCATGGACCAGCTCAGGCGGATGCCCGTGGCCAGGCCGGGATCGCAAAACGCGACGACATCGTCCTTGTGGTCGGAACCTTCGTACTGCACGCCGCGACAGGTCATGGCCTTGTTGTCGAGCACAAACTCGGCGGCCTTCCCGGCGGGATCGCGATCGAGGTAATGATGGCGATCGTCCTGCACTTCGGCTTCCAGCGACGACAGTTTGGACGGCCAAACGTTGAGCACCATCACGCGCTCGGGTTCACCGGTCCACTCGCCCTTGTACAGCACCAGGTTCACGCCGATGGCCTTGGCATACACGCAGCAGTCCTGGGTCCAGCCATCCGGCAAATCGGTGAGGATCGCCCAGCCGGGAACCTCGCGGTCCGCCTTGCCGTAAACCATCACGCCGCGCCCCTGGCTGTCTTCCCCGGCATGCACGCCAAGCGCCAGCAACAGCAAGCAAAGAGCGGCCAGATATTTCACTACGGTTTCCATCGGTAACCCACGCCATGCACCGTCTCGATGGCGTCGAACTCCGGCGCCACGGCGATGAATTTTTTGCGGATGCGCTTGATGTGCGAGGTGATGGTGGCGTCGTCCACCACCAGTTCGGCCTCGCGCATCAGCTGGTCGCGATTCTTCACGTGGCCGGGGAAGCGCACCAGCGTATGCACCATCCAGAACTCGGTCACGGTGAGCGGAATCTCCTCGCCGTTCCAGCTGATGCGCATGCGCTCGGATTCGAGCTTGAGCGGACCGTGCTCGATCACCGTCTCGTTGCTGGCGGGCACCTTCAGCGACTCGATGCGGCGGAACAGCGCCGCAATGCGCGCCGCCAGCTGGTGCAGGCTGGTGTCCTTGCTGAGGTAGTCGTCCGCGCCCAGGCGCAGGCCGGAGATCACGTCGAAATCCGAATCACGCGCGGTGAGGAAGATGATCGGCAGCGTGGCCGACTTGGCGCGCAGCTCGCGGCACAGGTCAAAGCCGCCTTCGGGCTCGTCGCCCAGGCCGATGTCGATGATGACCAGCTCCGGCAGCCGCATGGCGAATGCGCTGGAGGCCTCCTGCCGCGAGCCGTAGCCGCGCGTCTCGTAGCCGAAGCGGGTCAGCGCCTCGACATAGTTGGCGCGGATCAACGGCTCGTCCTCGACGATGGCGATACTGCGGCCCATGGCTTACTCCGTTTTGGCAATGGCGCGCAGCGTGAAGCGTGGGCCGCCCGTGCGCAAGCCATGGCCGCGCGTTGCCCGCGTTTCGCCCTTTGCGGCCGGCGTGGCGCCACAGCTTGGCGGCCGGCCCGGCGATCTTGCCTGTCAGGCCAACGCCCGATCTTGCCCGCGTTTTGCCATTTTCGGGTCTCGGGGGGCGCCGCCCCGGCTGGCCGAATGGCACCCGTCTACCGAAGGAGTCACCCATGCGTCCCACCGGCCAACCACCCGTCGATCCCAATGCCGAGCTGCATAGCTTTGAGCCGCTGCGGGTGGTGCTTGCGCTGGGCGCGCTGGTGCTCGGCCTGGTCATGAGCTTGCACTGAGCCGGTTTCTCATGCCTGGCGATACCGTGCTGAACGATCGTTTCCGGTCACCCGCCGTGGAAGGCATGGAGGTGGCTGGTGCGCACGGATGCGCGCCAGCCACCGGGGCTGATGAAGCCAGCCCGGATCGGCAGCCGCTGTAAGTTTCTCGTCCAACCCTGTGGGCACGTTCCTTCCCCGCTACGGCGGGGATTTTTTTGGCGCGCCTGATTGAACTTGCGTGCCGCCCCGGGGGATCGCTCGAACGGGGAACCAAATCGACAAAGGCCGGTCCTAGTACCCGGTGGTCGCGAATGCTTGCCGTGGATTCGAGGCTGCCGGTGCTCTCCTCACACGTCGTTCCGACGAATTTCTCCCGGCGCGGATTGCGCCGGGATTTTTCTATCCGGCCTCGGTATCCGCGCCGTATCAGGCGCCCACGGCGGCCAGGTTCTGGCGCATCGCCTCGATCACGGCCCGGTAATCGGGCGCGTTGAAGATGGCCGAGCCGGCCACGAAGGTATCGGCCCCCGCAGCGGCGATCTCGCCGATATTGGCTGCCGTGACACCGCCGTCGATCTCCAGCCGGATGGCGCGCCCACTTTCATCGATGCGGCGACGCACTTCACGCAGCTTGTCCAGCGCCGAGGGGATGAACTTCTGCCCGCCAAAGCCCGGATTGACCGACATCAGCAGGATCAGGTCGAGCTTGTCCATCACGTAGTCCAGCCAGCTCAGCGAGGTGGCCGGGTTGAACACCAGGCCGACCTGGCAACCGGAATCCTTGATCAGGCCGATGGTGCGATCCACATGCTCGCTCGCCTCCGGGTGGAAGCTGATCACGCTGGCGCCGGCCTTGGCGAAGTCCGGCACGATGCGATCCACCGGCTTGACCATCAGGTGCACGTCGATCGGCGCGGTGATGCCGTAATCGCGCAACGCCTTGAGCACCATCGGGCCCATGGTGAGATTGGGCACGTAATGGTTGTCCATCACGTCGAAATGCACCCAGTCCGCCCCGGCGGCCAGCGCCGTGGCGGTGTCCTCGCCCAGCCGGGCGAAATCGGCGGAGAGGATCGACGGGGCGATGACGTTCGATTGCTTGCTCATGATTCGGTTTCCTGGGCGAGCGCCATAAGGTGCGCGACCTGAGGGGTTGGATGGTGGCTGCGGTCGCGCACAGGGTGCGCTCCTACAAATCACCGCAAAGTCTATTTGAAGCCGCGCTCGGCCTTGATCCGCTCGTAGGCCGCGTTGATCTCGCTGGCGCGCGCCTCAGCCTGCTTGCGCATGGCTTCGGGCAGGTCGCCGAGGCGGTCCGGATGGTGTTCGGAGATGAGCTTGCGATAGGCGCGCTTGATCGCCCGGTCGTCCGCGCTGCGCGAGATGCCCAGCACGGTATAGGGGTCGGGGCCCTGGGTATTGCGCTGGGGCGGCACATAACCGCCGTTGCCATAGCCGTAGCCGCCATGGCCGCGCGAGCCGCCGGTGGCGTTCCAGGCATAACCCTTCATGGCCATCAGCGCCATCAGCTCCATGTCGCTCACACGCAGCGCGAACGCCAGCTGGCGCAGGATCGCCATCTTCTCCGGCGGCGGGTTGCCCTCGGCCAGCACGGTTTCGATCACCACGTCGAGCACGGGGAAGGCATGGTCGCGGCGCAGGCCCACCCAGCGGCGCAGCTCCTCGATGGCCGGGGTGACGTCGAACTCCGGCTGCTTGCCAGCATTGAAGGCGGTGATGGCCAGCTTGCGCTGCTCGTGTTCCAGGCCCATGCGCTGCATCAGGCGCTCGGCCACCGCGATCTCCGCCTCCGACACGCGGCCATCGGACTTGGCCACCGCGCCCAGCAAGGCGAACAGCGGGCTGATATAGCCGCCGGCCTGGGGCGTGACGCGCCGACGCTGGCCCTGGCGCAGGCTGTCGATGATGAAACCGGTGATGCCGCCCACCACGGCGCCGGGCAGGCCGTGGCCGAAGATCAGGCCGAACAGGGCGAACCAGAGGGTCCAGGTGAAGGTCATGGCTTGCCTTGTTGGAGTGGTGTCTGCGCGCTGTACCAGCGTGCCAGTTCATCGAGATCGGCGTCGCTCACCGGGCCGATCGCGGCCCGCATCAGCGGCACGTTGCGGCGGCCGTCGCGGTATTGCTGGAGGGCCTGGCGCAGGTAGTCAAGCTGCTGGCCGGCCAGGTTGGGCGCACCGGGAATCTGGGCCATGCCGGTTTCGCCATGGCAGGCCGCGCACAGGCCCAGCCGCGCCGGCCTGGCCGGCGCCGCCGCCGGGGCCGGGCCGATGGCGGCCACGGCCAGCGTACTGGCGAGAACGATGCGGGACAGCTGGACCATGGGGATAAACCCGGGGCTCAAAAAGCGCCGATTCTAGCAGCCGGCGAGGCGCCGGCCCGATGGCGACACGCCGCGGCCACACCTCCCGCACAGGCGCCACCCGCTACAATGCGCGGCTTGATCGCCGGTGCGGCTTGAGCGCCGGTATGCATGCCTGCCGTTCTGGACACCCCAGGCCGGCCATCCAGGAGCGAACGAACGTGCCCACCACCCTGCTGCAATCGAACCTGCCCGGCCTGGAGCTGATCCATCGCGGCAAAGTGCGTGACGTGTATGCCCTGCCGGAAAACCGCCTGCTGATCGTCGCCAGCGACCGCCTGTCGGCCTTCGACGTGGTGCTGCCCGACCCGATTCCAGGCAAGGGCGAGATGCTCACGCAGATCTCCAATTTCTGGTTCGGCAAGACCGAGCACCTGGTGCCCAACCACCTGCTGCACACACCGCTGAGCGATGTGCTGCCCGCCGGCACCGACCTGAAGCTGTATGAGAAGCGCGCCGTGGTGACCCGCCGCCTGAAGCCGGTGCCGGTGGAGGCGATTGCGCGCGGCTACCTCATCGGCTCCGGCTGGAAGGACTACCAGGCCACCGGCTCGCTGTGCGGCATCAAGCTGCCCGCCGGGCTGCAGCAGGCCCAGCAGTTGCCCGAACCCATCTTCACCCCGTCGACCAAGGCCGCCGTGGGCGACCACGACGAGAACGTGAGCTTCGACGCCGTGGTGGCCGCCGTGGGCGCCGACCTGGCCGAGCAGGTACGCGCGGCCACGTTGTCCATCTATAAGTGGGCCGCCGCCTATGCCGCCGAGCGCGGCATCATCATTGCCGATACCAAGTTCGAGTTCGGCACGGACGAAAACGGCAAGCTCTACGTGATGGATGAAATGCTCACGCCCGACTCCTCGCGTTTCTGGCCGGCCGCCTCGTACCAGGTGGGCATCAGCCCGCCGAGCTACGACAAGCAGTTCGTGCGCGACTACCTGGAAACGCTGGACTGGAACAAGCAGGCGCCGGGCCCGCACGTGCCCGCGAATGTCATCGCCGGTACCTCGGCCAAGTACGCCGAGGCGCTGCAGCGCCTGGCCGGCATCACACTCGACTGATGGGCGACATGCAGCGTTGGCTGGATAGCTACAGCGCCGATCACCAGCACCCGACCAATCGCATCCTGCACTGGATCTGCGTGCCGCTGATCGTGTGGTGCGTGATCGCGCTGGTGTGGACGGTCCCGGTACCGCCATTGCTGGGCCGGCAAGGGTTCTGGGCCGTCGGCATGCTGGTGCTGGCTTTTGCCTGGTACTGGAAACATTCGCATCGCCTCGGCGCGGCGCTGTTGCTAGCCATGGCGGCGCTGGCGCTGCTCACCGAACTGCTCTACCGCCAGCTCGGGCCGACATTACTGCGCGTGTTGGCCGCCGGCGTGTTCGTGGTGGCGTGGATCGGCCAGTTCATCGGCCACGCCATCGAAGGCCGGCGCCCGAGCTTTCTCACTGACCTGGCCTACCTGCTGGTCGGCCCGGCATGGCTGATGGACAAGCTGCTGCGCCGCGCCGGTATCTGACGCCCGCCGATCGTCATTCCGAGGATCCCGCATGACCACCCTGCTTACCCTGCTCAGCACGCTGCTCTGGTGGGTGCTCTACAGCAGCATCGGCGCATTGTTCTTCGCCATCATCGCGTGGTCGGTGCTGCGCTGGATCGAGCGCTGCCCGGTAGTGTTCAACCGCACCTACCTGGCCTGCCTGGTATGGAGCCTGGTCAGCCTGCTGATCATCACCGGCGTGGCCATGCATGAAGGGCACCTGCGGCCACCGTTTGCGCCGCTGCTCAATTCCACCCTGCTGCGCAGTGCGCTGGTGGTGGATATGGTGATCGGCGCGGTGCTGCTGTGGCGGCTTATTCCGCGCATCGACGCACACCGTATCCGCCCCACCAGCGCGTGCATGGCGGTGGCGGCGATCATGGCGGTGAGCGTGGGGATCGCGACCAGTTTGGCGGGCTAGGTCTGGCCTTCTTTCTCCGGAGGGGAGGGCATCGAAGTGAGGGCAGGTGCTTGCGTAAAGGCACCAAGGGACCTCGCTTGAAGCAGCCTTATCGCTAGACCGGCCCCTCACCCTACCCTCTCCCCGAAGGGGAGAGGGAACCATATCAATCAATACCCCGTCTTGCGATTCGCCTCGCGCACCGCGTCCACGAAGTGCGTAAACGGCCGGTCGGTGATCGCCACCAGGCCGATATGTGCGTTCTCGCCGTCCTGCAGGCGGCCGGTGACCGGCTGGTCCACGTACTGGAACCAGTGCGCGCCCACGATGGACGGGTCGGCCACGGCCGCCGCGATATAGCGCGCATAGGCGTCGCCGCGCTGCTGCTCGGTCCACACCGGCACCACGCCCTTGCCGAACGGGCCGCGGTCGTCGGAACCGAAGTGGAATTCGGTGATCAGCGCCGGCTTGTCCAGCTTGGCGAACGCCGCCGCGTCAAAGGCGTGCTCGGGCACATCCGCATAGGCGTTGAAGCTCACCACATCGCAATACTGCGCGCATGAGGCCACCGCCTCGGGCGTGTGCACCGCAAAGCGGCCGCCGAGGAACAGGTGATGCGGATCGTGCTTGTGGATCGCCTGCGCCACGGTGCGGAAGTACTGGTCGGCATACTCGCGCAGCCAGGCGCTGTAGTCGTCGGCAATCGCCGGATGGGCCTCATCCGGATTGGGCGCCGCGAAGTTGGTGGCGTTCAACGCATCCCACGAGTCCAGCGTGATGCCCCAGGCTGCCGCGAGCTTCGCCGGCGTGGCGTACTTCTTCTTCAGCTCGCCAATGAAGGCCTGCTTGGCCGGACTGCGCGCCTCGCCGCGCAGCGTGCCCTGCGCGAGGCCCCAACGGCCCTGCGGACCCTGGCCGGCCCAGGCCAGCTCGTTGTCGGCGAAGTAGCCGAGCATCCAGGGATCGTCACGCACGTCCTTGCTCGCCTGTGCGGCGGCGGCCTCGGCGGCCTGGGCGAAGCGCGGATCGAACGGATCGGGCATGCGGCCCCAGTAGTCGTAGCCGCTGGAGACATTGCCGAACACGCCGGCGATGTTGATCGAGCGCGTATAGGCCAGGTGATGCGTCTGCGTCAGCGCCTCGTCGCTCCAGTTGCCCAGCGTGTTGAAGCCCCAGTCCAGCAGCCGCTCGACGGTGCGCGCACGCCAGGCCTGGCGCCAATGGCGCCCATCGGCCAGGAACAGGTTGGCCGAGTAATAGTCGAACCAGCGCCCATGGTGATAGCCGATGCCGCTCGACGCCGCCTGGTCGCTGATGGACTTGGGGGCGCTGCCATAGAACGGGGCCCAGCGCCCGCTGTCGGGCGGCAGGTCCTTGAACATGAATTCGCGGCCTTCGATATAGGTGCGGCCGCCGTCGTCGTCGACCACGTTGACGCCCAGCGAGAAGAAGGCATGGCCCTCGGGCGTCACCAACTGCCAGCGTCCGTCGCGATGCTCGGTGCGGAACCAGCCGGTGGACTTGAATGCCGCCAGGTCCGTGCGGCCGCCGTAGCGGTCAAAGCCCTTGCGGGCGACCGGCGCGGCCGCGGCGGCGCCTTGCTGGAACTTGTGCCGCCCGCCGCGCAGCGCGTCATCCGAATCGACCTTGCCGGGCCACTGGCCGCGCGTGTACTGGCCCCAGGCGTCGACGATGCCGGTATAGGCATCACGCAGGTCATGGTCGCCACGCGACGTGTTGAGCTTGCCGAACAGCAGGGTCTGCGGCGCGCTCGGCGCGGGCGTACCGAGTCGCACCGCCTTCACATGGGCGAGATCGAGCGACCCTTCCACCGTGGTCGCCAGCAGGATGCGCTTGCCGCCCTGCATATAAGGCATGGGTGGACCCGCCTGCATGCCCATCGCCCGGGGCGAGGTCGCATGCAGGGGCACTACCAGCGTGGATGGCGGACCCGCCGGCACCGGGATGGTGGCATGCAGGTGCTGCCCTTCCCCGCTGCCGTCGACATCCACCGTCAGCGTCACTGCCCACGGCATGGCGTTCTGCATGTCCACATGCAGCGCACCTTCCTTGGACCAGTCCCATTCGCCCTGGCTCAGCGCCACCACCAGCTGCGGTTGCGGCGACGGTTGGAATACATAGCGCTCCAGCGACATGTCTTCGACAGTGACCGGCGCGCCCTCGCGCGTCACATGATCGAGCGTGGTCTGCGTGGTGGGCGCCGTGCCATGGCTGGCGGTCGCCGGCGGTGTCGCGGCGGCCCGGCTGAGGTCAGCGCGGTCGGTGTCGCTGGCCTTGTGGCAACCCGCGAGGGCGAGCAGGCAGGACAGGGCAAGAGGAGCGATCCGTTTCATCGTCGGCCCGACACGTGGAAATGGCGGCAGTATGCCTGTCTCGACTGAAGGCCACCTTGCTGCCCGGCGCCGGCATGCCGGCGCAAATTCATGCCGCCCTCCGCTGCCAGGCCCGCCACGCGTAATACACCGGTACTCCGACCAGGATCAACAGCAGGCTCATGCCGGCATCGCCGGGCGAATGAATGGTGGTGGCGATGATGACGCCGAATACGGTGAACACGAACAGCAGCGGCAGCAGCGGATAGAACGGCACGCGATACGGCGACGGCTCGTTCCTGAAACGGCGCCGGTACCAGAACAGCGTGGCGATGCCGAACGCATGCGATAGCCACTCGCCAACCGTGGTGTAGTCCAGCAACTGGCCAAAACTCCCCGACAACACCAGCACGATGGCCCAGGCACCCAGCACGGCCAGCGCCACCTGCGGCGCGTGCGAGCGCGCATCGATGCGCCCCACCGCGCGGAAGAACATGCCATCCGCGCCCATGGTCTGCAGCACGCGGGCGCCGCCGGCAATGGCGATGCTGCAATAGCCGAAGGTGGAACAGGCGATGCCCACCGCGATCAGCGTGGCGCCATGCTCACCGAACAGCTTGCGCATCAGGTCCGCGGCGGGCGCCTGGCTGGCGGCCAGCCCCGCATGCCCCAGCCCGGCCAGGTAGGCGAAGTTGACCAGCACATAGCAGACCACCACGCCGCCCAGGCCCAGTCCCAGCGCGCGCGGCAGGGTTTTCTGCGGCTCGCGCACTTCGCCGGCCAGGTCGTTGAGGTAATGGAAGCCGCCGTAGGTGAACAGCACCGGCAGCAACGCCCCCAGGAACGCCCCCGGCGGCACCGGATGCGCCGTATCCGGCGCCAGCACCGTGCCCAGCTGCCCATGCGCCAGCACCACACCGACGATCACCAGCAAGGTGATCGCGGTGAGCTTGAGCAGGGTGAACAGGTTCTGCATGCGCGCGCCGGCCTTGATGCCGAAGAAGTTCACGCCCACGATGAAAGCGATGGCACCGGCCGCCACCGGCTTCACCCACGACAGCGGGATGCCGAGCGCCGCGCAGAAATAATCCGCGAACGTGGTGGCCACCGCCGCCACGCTGCCCGGGTAATTGATCAGCGCCATGGTCCAGCCGAACAGGAACGCCGGCAGCTGCCCAAAGGCCTCGCGCAGATAGATATACACGCCGCCCGCCTGCGGCCGCCGCGCACCCAGCTCCGCATAACAGAGCACCCCCGCCAGCGTGAGCAGGCCGCCCACCGCCCACAGGGTCAACAGCTGCGCACCCGACGAGGTGCGTTCGGCCACGGTGGAGGCGCTGCGGAAAATGCCGGCGCCAATCACGCCGCCAATCACAATGGCAGCGGCATCCCAGGTACCCAGGCGGCGCAGATACGCGGGAGAGGTCTCGTCAGTCATGGGGCGGCACGGCATCCTTCGCGGCGGGTATGAAGGATGGACGATAGCGCGAGTGAGCCATCCACTTCGACCTGACCCTGCGCGTAAACGTGGTTACCCGACACGCGCCGGGGGTTTTCGTGCTTGACTGTATGGCCTCTTCCGCCGCCATGCCTCCAGTGCCCGCCACTCCCCGCAAGATCATCCACGTCGACATGGATGCGTTCTACGCGTCGGTGGAGCAGCGTGACGATCCCTCGCTGCGCGGCAAGCCGGTGGTGGTGGCGTGGCGCGGCGCGCGCTCGGTGGTGTGCGCGGCCAGCTATGAGGCGCGCACGTTCGGCGTGCGCTCGGCGATGCCCGCGGTGCGCGCGGAGCGGTTGTGCCCGCAGGCGATCTTCGTGCCGCCGGATTTTGGTCGCTACAAGGCCGTATCGCGGCAGGTGCGCGAGATCTTCGCGCGGCATACCGACCTGATCGAGCCCTTGTCGCTGGACGAGGCCTACCTCGACGTCACCACCACCCATACCGGCCTGCCCTCCGCCACCGCCACCGCCGAGGCCATTCGTGCGGCGATCCGCGAGGAAACGCAGCTCACCGCTTCCGCTGGCGTGGCACCCAACAAGTTCCTGGCCAAGATCGCCTCGGACTGGCGCAAGCCCGATGGGCTGTTCGTCATCCGGCCGCATCAGGTCGAGGCGTTTCTCGCACCGCTTCCGGTAGGGCGCCTGCCCGGCGTGGGCAAGGTGATGGAAGCCAGGCTGGCCGAGCTTGGCCTGCGCACCGTAGGCGACCTTCGCCGCGTTGCCGCGCACGAGCTTGAACGCTCATTCGGTCGCTGGGGCCGGCGCCTGCACGAGCTCTCACTGGGCATCGACGACCATCCGGTGCAGCCGGATCGGCCCACCCTGCAGGTGTCTGCCGAGGACACGTTCGAGCACGACCTGACCCTGCAGGAACTTGCGCCCTCTATCCATCGCCTTGCCGAAAAAGCCTGGGCCGCACACCAGCGCGAGGCGCAAGGAATCGCCGCCCGGGTGGCCCGTACGGTGGTATTGAAGCTGAAAACGTCGGACTTTCACACGCTCACGCGTAGTTTCACCCCTCCCTCCCGACCGGAATCCGCGCTCGAACTGGCGCACATCGCATGCGCCCTGCGGGACCGTGTGGAAAGGCCCGCCGACAGCCGCTATCGCTTGGTAGGCGTGGGTTTGGCCGGTTTTGTGGACGCCGACAGCTTCGCCGCGCAGAGCGATCTTTTCGGCGCACGATCCTTCGATTGAATGAACTGGCACGCTGCGTACCAAAAGATTTGTTAAATGGGCCTTTACTCGCCCGCGATTTCCTGAAACATTTGGGTCGGGGAAAACACGGCAACACCCCTCCCTATAGACGTCTAGGCGCCTATAGCGGGGTCCCTTTGCCAATCAATTGGGGAGACACCATGCAGTCCAACTACAATCGCCTATCCATAGCGGTACGTTTGGCCCTCTCCGTCGGCATCGCATCGACGGCGGCAGTGGCGCAAGCCCAGGATGCAAGTGGGAAGGATCCCTCGACGACGTCCGGCCCTCAGGCCCAGACACAGAGCCAGCCCACTACCGAGCAGCCCAAGCAGGGCAACGCCAAGACGTTGACCGCCGTGACGGTCACCGGTTCGCTGATTCGCCGCGTGGATGCGGAAACCGCCAGCCCGGTCGTCACGCTGGACCGCAGCGCGATCACCAACAACGGCAGTCCCACCCTGGGCAACGTGCTGCAACAGCTGCCCAGCATCGCGGGCAACGCCACCAACACCCAGAACAACAGCAACGGCGGCGGCGTAGCCAGCCCCACGCTGGAAGGTGGCGACGGCGCGGCACGCGTCTCGCTGCGCGGTCTCGGCACCAGCCGCACCCTGGTGCTGGTGGACGGCCAACGCCTGGCCAACGCCGACCTCAACATGATTCCGCAGAACATGATCGAGCGCGTCGATGTGCTGGCCGAAGGCGCCTCGACGGTGTACGGCTCGGACGCCATCGGCGGCGTGGTCAACTTCATCCTGCGCAAGGACTATACCGGCGCCGAACTCACCGCCAACGACGGCATCTCCAGCCACGGCGACGGCCAGCGCCACGGCGCGCAGTTCACCGTGGGCGCCAGCGGCGACCAGGGCAACATCGTCGCCGGCATCGACTACAACAAGCAGGACCCGGTACTCGCCACGCGCCGGAGTTTCTCCGCGTACCAGCTGTCGCTGTACAGTTCCGGCCCGCAGATTTCGGGCTCGCACACCATTCCGAGCGGGCGCCTGCAGGTACCTGCGGGCAACCTGCCGGCCGGCTCACCGCTCGCCAGCTGCGCAGATAGCAGCGGCGTCGCCAACCTCACCCTGGCCAACGGCAACGGCAGCAGCCTCAACAACTACCGCTGCTTCAACGGCGCCAGCGACGTCTACAACTACAACGCCTACAACTACATCCAGACCCAGAGCGAACGCACCAACGTGTTCGTGCTGGGCAACTACAAGTTCAACGACTACGTCACGTTCTTCGCCGACGCCTTCTACAACCATACCAACTCGTCGGGCCAGGATGCCCCGGCGCCGACCAGCGTGAGCGATGGCTGGACCGTAGCGGCCAACAATCCGATCAACCCGTTCGGCGTCACCTTCGGCAACCCGAACAACGGCGGCAATTTCTTCAGCACGCGCCTGACCGGCCTGGGCAATCGCCTGCATACCTACACCACCACCAACGAGCAGATCAATACGGGCCTGCGCGGCAACTTCGGCCAGAGCACGTGGATCTGGGATGCCAGCATCGACTACGGTCACTCGCATCGCGTGCAGACCGACTACAACGAAGTCAACATCCCCGACTTCCAGGCCGCCATCAACGCCGGCGCCAATATCTTCGACCAGGCCGATCCGGCGGTGAGCGCCCTGCTACGAAAGGGCGTGGATAATCCCATCTACACCATGACCAACACCATGAAGCAGGCGCAGGCCAACGCTTCGGGTGAGCTGTGGGATCTGCCGGCGGGCGCGGTGCAGCTGTCTGCGGGCGCGCTCTACCGCAAGAACACGATGAACTACGACGTCACCGCCGACGCGATCCTGGATCCGACCACCGGCACGTGTACGGTGCTGCAGGAAGCCTGCGGCTCGCCGGCCAGCGGCAGCATCAACGTGAAGGAACTGTACGCCGAGACGCTGATTCCGCTGCTTTCCGAACAGCCCTGGGCCTACGCGCTGAACATCGACCTGGGTGTGCGCAGCTCCAACTACAGCACCACGGGCACCACCACCAATGGCAAGTTCGCCATCGAATACCGCCCCATCGCCGACCTGCTGATACGCGGCACGGTATCGCAGGTGTTCCGCGCGCCCGACCTCGACGAGCTGTACGACGGCCGCACCATCGCCAACCCGACCATCAACGATCCCTGCGTCAACCTGCCCGCCGCCACGCTGGCCGCCCATCCGAATGCATGTCAGTACGTGCTGCCGGGCACCAACAACAACCTGTCGCAGCAGATCACCGCCTACTACTCGGGCGCGGCACCCGCCGGCGCCAGCCTGAAGCCCGAACACGGCAACTCGTTCGACTTCGGCCTGGTCTATTCGCCGGGCTGGCTGGAGGGCGCGTCGACCACGGTCGACCTGTGGCGTGTCACCTTGAGCAACCTGTTGACGGCCATCCAGGCCCAGACCGTGCTCAACTCGTGCTACGCCAACGACAGCAGCCCATACTGCTCGTACATCAACCGCTACAACAGCAGCAGCTCGCTGGCCGGTGGCATCAACTACGTCAACACGCCGGTCGTCAATTTGGGCAACCTGAGCACCAGCGGCGTCGACTTCACGCTGAACTACGTGATTCCGCACTTCGATATCGGCGGTGTGGATCCGGGCCACTTCAAGACGTCGTTGAACACCACGTACATCGATACGTACAAGAACGACGCCACGCCAGGCCAGCCGGGCGCGACGACCGTCAACTATGCGGGCACCTACACCCAGCAGTTCGGCAACATCAGCCGCTGGCGCGGAACCTGGACGCTTAACTGGAACCTGGGCAACTGGAGCGCCCAGTGGCAGACGCGCTATATCAACCACCTGTCCAACCTGACCGCCTACGCCGATACCGGTGCGTCCGTGTCCACCCCGATGGGCGGCGTGGCCTATCACTCGATCCAGGCCGGTTATGAGGTTCCGAAGTACCACACCCGCCTCGATATCGGCGTCGACAACCTGAGCGACAAGATCCCGCCGCTGGTGTACCAGAACGGTCTGAACTACAACGTCGACACGGCAACGTACGACACCCTGGGCCGCTACTACTGGGCCCGCGTCACCGTGAAGTTCTGATCGACCGCACGAAGGTGGCCGCAACCGCGAGGTTGCGGCCACCCGCTGCTAAGATCCAACGATGAGCGAACCTGTTTCCCCCTCATCGCAGCAGCTGCTTGCAAACATGCTCGCTGCCTACAACCACGGCGACATGTCACGCGTGCTGGCCCTCGGCGAATCCATCGCCGACCTCGATACCGCTGACGACACCGCGTTGCTGTTGCTCGGCTTTGCGCAGCAGTCCGCAGCTCGCGGCACAGAAGCCGTCGCCACCTTCCGTCGATTGACGGCACGCCGGCCCGACGTTTCCGAATACTGGAACAACCTTGGCATCGTGGCCCGCCAGGCCGGCGATGCAGGCACGGCCGAACAGGCCATGCTCAAGGCCGTGAGCCTCGCCCCCGAACAGGCGGAGGTCCACTACAACCTGGGCCTGCTGTACGCGCAGCAGGAACGCTGGTTGCTCGCACGTGAAGCCCTGCTGCAGGCAGTGAGCCTTGCACCGGATTTTGTCGAGGCACGCCTGCAGGCGGCGTATGCCTGTCACTTTTGCGGCGACACCCGGGGCGCCGAAGTCGCCCTTGAAGGCGCCGCCGACTGGCCGCCACAACCGGCCGACCAGGCATTGATCCTCGCCACCATACTGTCGAGCCTCGGCCACCAGGCGACTGCGTTTCACTCGCTCGATCAGGCCATCCTGCCCGAGGGACCACAGCGGCCATTGGTGCAGTCGCGCATCGCGGCCTTGCGCGCCTCACTGTACGAGCGCAACAACCAGATCGAATACGCCAGGGCGGAGCTGTCGGCGCTGCCCTTGGAACGGCTGCAGTCACTGCCGCCCACCGAACAAACGCTGCGCCAGGCAGGCCTGCAGGTACACGCAAGCTTGGCTGCGCGTCTTGGCGAGCTGGACCAGGCGGCGGCGATCTATCAGCAGCTGCTGGACGAAGGCCATGACGCCCAGGTGCTGGCCAATGCCGCCTTCAGCCTTGCCGCGGCCAGAGACAAGCAGCGACGCCACGATGAAGCCTGGCAGGCACTGCAGATCGCGCATGCCAAGCAACTGGCCTTTGCGGCGGACTTCGTGCCCGAGCTGCTGGCCGAAGGCAGCCAGCCGCTCGATATGGTGACCCAGCAAGTGAGCCGCATCGAGTTTGATCGGTGGACGCCGCGGCAAGCGCCGAGCAGCCAGGAAAGCCCGGTGTTTGTCGTGGGCTTCCCGCGCTCGGGAACCACCCTCCTGGAACAAATGCTCGATGCCCATCCCGACTTTCGCTCCATGGATGAGCGCGCCTTTGTCTACGAGCTGATCAAGCGCATGCAGCTGACCGGGCAGGTCTATCCGGCCGATCTGGCACACCTGACACAGCACAACGTGGATCAGCTTCGCGACATTTATGCCGACATGGTTCGGCGCGTGGCGCCCGACCTTGGCCAGCGCCGACTGGTCGACAAGAACCCGCTCAACATGTTGTGCCTGCCGATGATCGCGCGGCTGTTTCCGGAGGCACGCATCATCCTGTGCCTGCGGCATCCGTGCGACGTGCTGCTGAGCTGCTTCATGCAACCGTTCCGCTCACCCGCCTTCATGGTGCTGTGTTCGTCGCTGGAACGCCTGGCCCGAGGCTACGTCGATGCCTTCGAACATTGGTACCGGCACGTGGAAATATTCGCGCCCCGCGTGCTGGAATGGCGCTACGAATCGGTGGTGGCGCGATTCGACGAACACGTGACGCGCCTGGGGCAGTTCCTGCAAGTGAGCGACGCATCGCCGATGGCGCAATTTGCGGAGCACGCGCGCAACAAGGGTTTTATCAGCACGCCCAGCTATGCGCAGGTAACCCAGAACATTCATGGCAAGGCGGTGAATCGATGGCATGCCTATCGTGAGAAGTTCGAGCCGGTACTGCCGATCTTGCAGCCGATGATGGAACGCCTGGGCTATAGCGACTGACGCTGTCGCGCCCTTCGCTGGCGCACGTCCGCGAACCATATCCACGCCGTGCGCATTGCGTTGCGACGTGAACGCATCATCACGGAGCGTCGACACCACCATGCATTCCGGTGTGCTTATCCGGCCCATGGCGAATTTTTTTTCGAATCACACGAACATGTCTACGACATGACGCAGGTGCTTACGCAGTTGTTCCAATCGTGACCGAGTACTCAGTTGCAAGCACGTCATCGCTTCATCGTGTTCTATCAGGGGAAGCATCAAGGTAATCGTTGAGATCGACTGACAACTGTTCCAGTTGTCGGTTTGTGGGTGAGTTGTTGTTGGAAATCACCGACTCATGAATCGTCATGGGTCGGAACCGATGGCTATTCGCGTACTTAGGGAGAATTTCAATGCGAGCAAAACTGACGTTGGCACTTGTCGCCGGCCTTGTCGGCGCCACCGCGCTACCTGCTGTTTGTGCTGCCCAGTCCAACCATGTTTCCGCCCAGGCTCCAAGCGAGCTCGTCAGCCCGCTGGAAGCACAGGCGCGTGACAGCTGGCGTGAAGATATCGCGCATGTCGCAACGCCTTCGGAAGGTTGCTTCCAGGCCGAGTATCCCAGCGTCATCTGGCACCAGGTGGCGTGCAAGCAGGCCACCCCACGCATTCGGCCGCTGCCGCGCTGGCACACCTTCAGCAGCCCGGAAACCGCCGGCAACGGCAATGACTACACCTTGCAGACCACCTCGCTGATCACCCAGGCGGTGGGCAGCTTCCCGAGCGTGACGGGGGTGACGTCGGAAAAGGGCGTGGGCGTGGCCGCCTACGGTGGCGGCGGCATTCTCGGCGCGAACGAGTACTCGCTGCAGATCAACTCCAGCTTCGACTCCACCACTTCCGCATGCAAGAGCCACTCCGGCTGCACGATCTGGCAGCAGTTCGTGTATGCGCCGGATTACGAAGAACAAGGCGAGGCGGCCGTGTTCATGCAGTACTGGCTGATCGGTTACGGCAGCAGCCGTTGCCCCAGCGGCTTTGAGAGCGATGGCGAGGGCGACTGCTACAAGAACAGCGCCGCTGCCACCGCACCTGACGTACCGGCGACGCAATTGGCCAACGTGAAGCTGACCGGCACGGTTTCGTCCGGCGGCAACGACACGGTGGTGTTCACCAATGGCACCACGGCCTACAGCTCCAGCGGCAAGGACAGCGTGCTGTACCTGGCGCAGGTGTGGAAGGAGGCGGAGTTCAATGTGGTCGGCAATGCCGGCGGCTCCGAGGCGGAGTTCAACAGCGGCTCGTCGATCACGGTGAAGGTGGCGGTGAGCGATGGTTCCACCACTGCGCCCTCGTGCGTGGCCGACTCGGGCACCACCGGCGAGAGCAACAACCTGAACCTGGGCAGCTGCACCGCCTCGAGTGGCTCGACGCCCTCGATCCAGTTCACCGAGTCGAACTGAGAACGCCTGCCATCCAGCACATGCACAAAAAAAGCCCGGGGAAACCCGGGCTTTTTCTATTCATCTGCCGAAGCGAGGTTACTTCTTTTTCGGCAGGTACAGGTCGGTGATGGTGCCTTCATAGATTTCGGCGGCCATGCCCACCGACTCGCTCAGCGTGGGATGCGGGTGGATGGTGAGGCCGATGTCGGCCGCTTCCGCGCCCATCTCGATCGCCAACGCCACCTCGGAAATCAGATCGCCTGCGTGCGGGCCGACGATGCCGCCGCCCACCACGCGATGGGTTTCCTCATCGAACAGCAGCTTGGTGAAGCCTTCCGTGCGGTCGATGCCGATGGCGCGTCCGCTGGCGGCCCAGGGGAACTTGCCCACGCCGATCTTCAGGCCCTTTTCCTTCGCCTCGCGCTCGGTCACGCCGACCCAGGCGATTTCCGGATCGGTGTAGGCCACCGACGGAATCACGCGCGCATCGAAATGGCTCTTCAAGCCGGCCACCACTTCGGCCGCCACCTTGGCCTCGTGCGTGGCCTTGTGCGCCAGCATCGGCTGGCCCACCAGGTCGCCGATGGCGAAGATGTGCGGCACGTTGGTGCGCATCTGCGTGTCGACGTTGATGAAGCCACGATCGGTCACGGCCACGCCGGCCTTGTCGGCGCCGATCTTGTTGCCATTGGGCGAACGCCCCACTGCGACCAGCACGCGATCGAACAGCGCGGTCTCGGGAATGCTCTCGCCTTCGTAGCTGACCTCGATGCCCTTCTTGGTGGCCTTGGCATCCACCACCTTGGTCTTGAGGTGCACGCCCTTGAGCTTCTTGCCCAGGCGCTGCGCCAGTGGCTTGATCAGGTCGGCATCGGCGCCGGGAATGATCTGGTCCATGAACTCGACCACGGTCACTTCGCTGCCGAGCGCGGAATACACCGTGGCCATTTCCAGGCCGATGATGCCGCCGCCGACGACCAGCAACTTCTTCGGCACGTCCTTCAGTTCGAGCGCGCCGGTGGAATCCATGATGCGCTCGTCGTCCCACGGGAACGCCGGCAGCTTCACCGACTGCGAGCCCGCGGCGATGATGGCGTTCTCGAAGCGGATAAGCTGGGTACCTTCAGCCGTCTTCACTTCCATTTCGTTGGGCGATACGAAGGTGCCCACGCCCTGCACCGTGCGCACCTTGCGCTGCTTGGACATGCCAGCCAGGCCGCCGGTGAGCTTGCCGACCACCTTGGTCTTGAAGTCACGCAGCTTGTCGATATCGATCTTCGGCGCGCCGAAGGTCACGCCGTGGGCCGCCATGGCCTCGGCTTCGTCGATCACCGCGGCCGCGTGCAGCAGCGCCTTGGACGGGATGCAGCCCACGTTGAGGCAGACGCCACCCAGCGAGGCGTAACGCTCGACCAGCACGGTGTCCACGCCCAGATCCGCAGCGCGGAACGCCGCCGTGTAACCGCCCGGACCAGAGCCGAGCACGACGAGCTTGCAGGTGATGTCGGCCGTCCTGCCCGATGCTCCGGCTGCCTGCGGCGCCGGAGCAGCCGCCTTGGCAGGCGCGGGTGCGGGTGCCGCCGCGGCAGCCTTGGGCGCCTCGGTCTTCTCGGTGGCGGCGCCGGAGGCTTCCAGCACGGCAATCACCGCGCCCTCGGACACCTCGTCGCCCACCTTCACCTTCAACGCCTTGATGACGCCGGCGGCGCTGGAGGGAATCTCCATGGTCGCCTTGTCCGATTCGAGCGTGATCAGGCTCTGTTCCTTGGCGACCGTGTCGCCGACCTTCACCAGCACCTCGATCACCGGCACGTTGTCGTGACCGCCGATGTCGGGAACCTTGATTTCGATGGTGCTTGCCATGGGGAATCCTTGGAATTTCTTTTCGCTATGCATGGGGGCGACGCGGGGGCCGCCCCTCACCCCGACCCTCTCCCCGATGGGAGAGGGAGCAATTACAGGAGCAGGCGGCGGATGTCGCCCAGCTGCTGCGCGAGGAAGGAGGCGAAGCGCGCCGCCAGCGCGCCGTCGATGACGCGGTGGTCGTAACTGAGCGACAACGGCAGCAGCAGGCGCGGCGCGAATTCCTTGCCGTTCCACACCGGCTTGATCGAGGCCTTGGACACGCCCAGGATCGCCACTTCCGGCGCATTGACGATCGGCGTGAACGCCGTGCCGCCGATGCCGCCGAGCGAGGAGATGGAGAAGCAGCCGCCGGACATTTCGTTGGGGCCAAGCTTCTTGTCGCGCGCCTTCTTGGAGATCTCGCCCAGTTCGATGGCCAGGTCCAGCAGGCCCTTCTTGTCGCAGTCGCGGATCACCGGCACCACCAGGCCATCGGGCGTGTCCACCGCGATGCCGATGTGGAAGTACTTCTTGAGCACCAGCTTCTCGCCGCTCTCGTCGAGCGAGGCGTTGAACTGCGGGAATTTCTTCAGCGCCGCCACCACCGCCTTGATCTGGAAGACCAGCGGGGTGATCTTCAGGTCCTTGTTCTCTTCGCCCAGCTTCTTGCGGAACGCTTCCAGCTCGGTGATGTCGGCGTCTTCGTGCTGGGTGACGTGCGGGATCATCGCCCAGTTGCGCGCCAGGTTGGCGCCGGAAATCTTCTGGATGCGCGACAGCGGCTTCTCTTCGATCTCGCCGAACTTGCTGAAGTCGATCTTGGGCCAGGGCAGCAGGTTGAGACCGCCGCCCGCCGCCACCGGCGCACCGGTAGGACGCGCGCCCGAGGCCAGCGCGTGCTTCACATAGGCGCTGATGTCATCGCGCTGGATGCGGCCGCCACGGCCGCTGCCCTTGACCTGGTGGATGTCCACGCCCAGCTCGCGCGCAAAGGCGCGGATGGCCGGGCTGGCATACGGGGCATCGCCCGGCATGACGATGCCCGAGTCGAACGGCGGGCGCACGGTGGGCGGCACGTCGCCCTCGGGCGCATTGCCCGGCAACACGCTGCGGCCGCCGATGGGCGCGGGCTTTTCTTCCACCAGCGGTGCTGCCGCCACCTTGGCCGGCGCCGGCTGTGCTGCGGGCACCACGGCCGGCGCACCGCCAGCGGCCTCGACCAGGGCGATCAGGCTGCCTTCGGACAGCTCGTCACCCACCTTGACCTTCAGTTCCTTGACCACGCCCGCGAACGGCGCCGGCACTTCCATCGTCGCCTTGTCCGATTCGAGCGTGATCAAGCCCTGGTCCTTGGCGATGGTGTCACCCACCTTCACCAGGATTTCGATGACCGGCACGTCGGCGCTGCCGATATCCGGCACCCGCACCTCGCGCACGCCACCATTGGCGGCGGGTGCGGCGGCAGCCGGGGCGGGAGCGGGGGCCGGTGCGGCCTTGCTGGGGGCTTCGGCCTTGGCCGGCGCGGACTGCGGCGGCGCCGGGGCGGCGGCTGCGCCGTCCACTTCGATGATGGCGATCAGGGTGCCCTCGGAGGCTTCGTCGCCTACCTTGAGCTTCACTTCCTTCACCGTGCCCGCGAACGGGGCCGGCACTTCCATGGTCGCCTTGTCCGACTCCAGCGTGACCAGGCCCTGCTCCTTGGCCACCTTGTCGCCGGGTTTCACCAGCACTTCGATCACCGGCACGTTCTCGCTGCCGATGTCGGGAACGCGTGCTTCTTTGAGGTCGGCCATGGTTTCTCCTACGGATGGCGATGGCGTGCCGTGCGGGGATGACGGCCGCGTAAGGCATCAATCATAACGAACGACACCCGTTTTCGGTCGCTTTTGGATCGTTTTAATCCACCATTCGCATACGTATGCAGCGGCCTGGTGGCACGATTCGGCCCGGCTTCAAGCCGTTCGCCCCGGCAAGGAACCCTGCACCACCGTCAGCTCGCGCTGCGGATACGGGAGGCTGATGCCCTCGGCATCGAAGCGCTCCTTCACCGCGCGCAGCAAATCCGTCTGGGTAGCCCAGACATCGCCGCTGCGGGTATAGCCGCGCAGCACCAACACCACCGCGCTGTCGCCCAGGCTCTCCGTCCACACGCCCGGCGCGGGATCGCTCAGGATGCGCGCATCGGCCGCGTACAGCTCGCGTACCAGGTCCATCGCCTTGCCGATGCTGTCCTTGTAGCCGATGCCCACCTTCAACTCGAAGCGCCGCGTGCCACGGCGGTTGAAATTGATGATGGCTTCCGAACCGATCTTGGCATTGGGCACCACCGCCTCGCGGTTGTCCGGCATCACCAGCAGCGTGTACATGAGGCTGACGCCTTCGACCGTGCCATCGATGCCACCGGCGTGGACGAAGTCGCCCACGCGGAACGGGCGAAACACGATCAGCAGCACGCCCCAGGCCAGGTTGCTCAACGAGCCCTGCAGCGCCAGGCCAATGGCCAGTCCGCCCGCACCCAGCGCCGCCACCAGCGGCGCCGAAGGTACACCGGCCTGCTGCAGCGCCATCACGATCAGCAGGGCCACCAGCACGCCATTGATCAGGTTGCGCAGGAAGCCGCTGAGGGTTTCGTCGACATTGGCGCGGCGCATGGCGCGACGGGCGAAGTTGGCCACGCGCGCGGCCAGCCACAGGCCGATCAGCAGCATCACCACGGCGATGCTCACGTTGATGAGGGTGGTGATGGTGCCTTCGGAAAAATGCAGGCGCGCCAGGAGGTCGTGCATGGGCCAGGACTCGTGCGTGACAAAGCCGGGGATGCTAGCAGCCCATCGATCAAGGTTCCGTTGCCACCGCCGCAAGCGCCGCGCACAAAAAAGCCGCGCCAGGGGGATGGCGCGGCGCGGGATAGCGGCCATGCGCGGGCGCGGTGGCCGGGCGATCAATGCGCGGAATCGCCTCCAGCGGCGCGCGCCTGATCCGTGGCTGTAGCCAGCTTCTTGTGGTTGCTGTTGTCGTGCGTCAGCAGGACCAGCCGCGAGCCGTCCTGCAGGCGAAACTGCATCTGCTGCTGCAACTGGTCCAGCGAACCGAGCCGCGGGCACAGCGCGGCGGCGCGCTGGTCGAGCTGATCGGCGCGCGCATTCACTTCCTTGTCGATGGTGGCGTCGAGCGAATCGGCCCGCGCTTCCAGCGCCGCGACCTTGCCCTGATCGCCACTGAGCGCCGCCTTGACCGCGGCACCGGTCACCTTGCCGACCAGGTCGGAAACCGATGCCTGGATGCTGCCTTCGATCACATCGTCCATGTCGTGCTGCTTCCACACGCCCTTGCCCAGGCCGTCGTCGATGCGGGCCAGGGCCAGGCGATGGTTCTGATCGAGGCGGCTGACCATGTCCTGCCGCTCGTCATTGTTTTCGGCGAAGGTCAGCAGCACCGTGCGCATCGCGGCAAAGCCGATGTCGACACCTTCGCGCGCGATGCCCGCTACCTCGGGCAGCAGCGCGCGTACTTGCGTCTCGTAGGCGCGCAGGCGGGCGGCATCGCCCGCGGACACCGCCACCTCACGACCATCTACCCGCAGCTGGCCGTCGTGCATGAAGACGCGGCCAGGCTGGCCAGCCGTGCGCTGGAAGTCGATGCCGTCCGGCGTCACGCGCACGTCGTAATCGGTCGAGTAACCGCAGTTGCCATCACTGAAATGGATATCGCGCGCCTGCACCGCGCCGCCGAAGGCCACGCCCGCCGCCAGCGCCCAGGCCAACCATGTCTTGCGCATACCAGTGCCTCCCCAGGCTGCAAGCCATGCGAGCCGTCGCATGGCTTCCAATACACGATGCGCCGCATGGCGCGGCGCGACATGGGCCAGGTGTCATGCCCTGCCATCGGTCATGGCTCTGATCCATGGTTTTCCAGCCGCGGTTTTTTATGTCGCAGTGCGCATAGGCATCCTTGCCGGCACCCGCTAAGTTCGCTGCCCAGGGTTGACCATGTGGGGACGTGGGATGCGGGAGGGACGTGACGCCATCGTGGTAGGCGCCGGCCTGGCTGGGCTGGCGGCCGCCACCGAGCTGACCGATGCCGGCAAGCGGGTACTGGTGCTGGACCAGGAGCCGGAACAAAGCCTGGGGGGACAGGCGTTCTGGTCATTCGGCGGGCTGTTCTTTGTCGATTCGCCGGAGCAGCGACGCATGGGTGTGCGCGATTCGCATGCCCTGGCGCTGGCCGACTGGATGGGCACGGCCGCGTTCGACCGTGCCGAGGATCACTGGCCCAGGCGCTGGGCCGAAGCCTATGTGGACTTCGCGGCGGGCGAGAAGCGCCGCTGGCTGCACGCCATGGGCATGCGCTGGTTTCCGGTGGTGGGCTGGGCCGAGCGCGGCGGGCATGGCGCCATCGGCCACGGCAACTCAGTACCGCGCTTCCATGTCACCTGGGGCACCGGCCCCGGCGTGATCGAGCCGTTCGTGCGCCGCGCACGCGAAGCGGAAGCCAAGGGCCTGCTGCAGTTCGGCTTCCGCCACCGGGTGGATGAACTGATCGTGGAACACGGCGCCGTGGTCGGCGTGCACGGCCAGGTGCTGGCCGCCGATGGCGCCGAGCGCGGCAAGCCCAGTTCGCGCGATGAAGTGCAGGCCTTCGAACAACGTGCGCAGGCGGTGATCGTGGCGTCCGGCGGCATCGGCGGCAATCATGAACTGGTACGCCGCAACTGGCCCGAACGGCTGGGCCCGCCACCCGCGCATATGCTGTGCGGCGTACCCGCCTACGTGGACGGCCGCATGCTCGGCATCAGCGAAAATGCGGGTGCGCGACTGATCAACCGCGACCGCATGTGGCACTACGTGGAAGGCATCGAGAACTGGCATCCGATCTGGCCGATGCACGCCATCCGCATCCTGCCCGGCCCTTCTTCACTATGGTTCGACGCCACCGGCAGGCGCCTGCCCGGCCCGCTATGGCCGGGCTTCGACACGCTGGGCACGCTGGAACACCTGCGCCGCACCGGCTACGACTACAGCTGGTTCGTGCTCGACCAGCAGATCATCCGCCGCGAGTTCGCCCTGTCCGGCTCGGAACAGAACCCCGACCTCACCGGCAGAAACTGGCGACAGGTCGCCAAGCGCGCCGTCGGCAAGGGTGCGCCCGCACCGGTGGAAGCGTTCAAGCAGCATGGCCGCGACTTCATCGTGCGCGACACGCTGGAAGAGCTGGTGGCCGGCATGAATGCGCTGGCCGGCAACTCGCTGCTCGACGCGGCGCAGATCCGTCGGGAAGTGGAAGCCCGCGACCTGCAGTTCGACAACCCGTACGCCAAGGACGGCCAGGTCATGGCCATCCATAACGCACGACGCTATCGCGGCGACAAGCTCGTGCGCGTGGCCAAGCCGCATCGCCTGCTCGATCCGGCCAACGGGCCATTGATCGCCGTGCGCCTGAACATCCTCACGCGCAAGACGCTGGGCGGACTGGAAACCGACCTAGACGCACGCGTGCTCGGCCACGATGGCCAACCATTGCCCGGCCTCTACGCAGTTGGGGAAGCCGCCGGTTTCGGCGGCGGCGGGCTGCATGGCTATCGCGCCCTGGAAGGCAGCTTCCTGGGCGGCTGCCTGTTCTCCGGACGCATCGCCGGACGCGCGGCGGCAAAGGCGGTGGCATGAGCGAGCACGCCAAGCCCCGCATCGCCATCTACGGCGCCGGCAGCGTCGGCGGCTACCTCGGTGGGCGACTGCATGAGCATGCCCGCGTCACCTACATCGGCCGCCGCCGCGTGATCGACGCGCTGCGCCTGCGCGGGCTGGCGTGGAGCGACCTGCACGGTCACCGCGGCCACATCCCCGCCCGCGCGCTGGACCTGCAGATCGATCCCTTCGCCGCCGCCAAGGCGAATTTGATCCTGGTGACGGTAAAGTCCTCCGCCACCGAGGCCGCCGCGCGCGAGCTCGCCGGCGTGATCGCGCCCGGCGTGCCGGTGATCAGTTTCCAGAACGGCCTGCACAACACCGAGATCCTTCGCGCCGTGCTGCCCAGGCATCCGGTGCTGGCCGGCATGGTGCCCTTCAATGTCCTGCAGCGTGGGCCGGGCATCTTCCACCAGGGCTCCGCGGGCGAACTGATGGTGGAAGCGAACCATGCGCTGGCGCCGTTTCTTCCGCTGTTCGCCGCGGCGGGGCTGCCGTTATCCGCGCGCAACGACATGCCCGCGGTGCAGGCCGCCAAGCTGCTGCTCAATCTCAACAACGCGGTAAACGCGCTGTCCGGCCTGCCACTGCGGGAAGAACTGTCCCAGCGCGCGTGGCGGCTGTGCCTGGCGATGGCGCAACGCGAAGCGCTGGCGGTCTTCGCCATCGCCGGCATACGCCCGGCCCGGCTGACGCCGCTGCCACCCGGCTGGTTGCCGCGTGTGCTGGAAATGCCCGATGCCTGGTTCCGCCGGCTCGCCTCGCGCCTGCTGGCGATCGATCCGCTGGCGCGCTCGTCCATGTGGGAAGACCTCGAGGCCGGCCGGCCGACCGAGGTCGACGCCATCAACGGCGAGATCGTGCGGCTGGCCGCCATGCACGCCACGCAGGCACCGGTGAATGCCCGCCTGGTGGAATTGATGCGTGAAGCGGAACGCCAGCGACATGCATGGCGTGCCAAGCAGCTGCTGGAAGAATTGCGCGTCGCGTAGATTCATCCGCCACGCTCCGCGCAGCGGAGGGTAGCGTCATGACGCTCAATGGCTTTCTGCTTCGTACAGCTCGCGCCGCAGGTTGCGCAGCGATAGCGTCTCCCAGGCCGCCGCCACCACCAGCCACAGCGTGGTCAACGCCGCCAGCGAAAGCACGGACAACCTGGGCGCAGGTATCAGCAGCACCAGCAACAATGCCAGCCCCACCAGATGCGACAGCGGGAAGCGGGTGTGATTGACCGTCATCTTGAAAAGCGCGTTGCCCAGCAGGTACAGCGCCGGGCCGCCGATTAACACGGCCACCTGCGCCGCATCGGCAACGGCATGCGGGTGGCTCACGCTCAGCTCATCGCCCACGGCGCCCACCACGATGCCGGCGACAATCAGCAGGTGCAGGTAGGTATAGCCCAGGCGCGCGGTACGTCCCGGATCGGTCGATTCGCGGATCGAGCGGCTACCGCGTTCGGCGCCGATGTCGAAATAGATCCACCACATCGCCACACAGCCGACGAAGGCGATCACGAACGCCATCCAGGCATCGAGCGTGCGCGCGCCCTCCGCGAAACTGCTGCCGGTCACCACCACCGATTCGCCCAGCGCGATGATGACGAACAGGCTGCAGCGCTCGGCCATGTGGCCACCCTCCACGTCCCACTCGCTGGTGCTGGAACGCCCCAGGCCCGGCACGTAGAAGAACATCGCCGGCCCCAGGTACTCGATGGCGAGCGCGATCGTCCAGCAGGCCAGGCGCGCCTCGCCGGTGATAAGCCCGCCATAGATCCACAGCACGCCGGAAACCACCAGCCATGTCGTGATGCGATGGAAATTGCGCCGCGCCGCCAGCGGCGAATGCCGCAATGCCCAGAGCATGAAGCACGAGCGTCCCACCTGCATGAAGACATAGGCGCCCGCAAACATCAGCCCGTGCACGCCAAACGCCTCGGGCAGCGCCGTGGAAAGCAGCAAGCCCGCAAACATCAGCGCCAGCAGCAACAGGCGCACCGCCAGTCGCTCCGGGTCCAGCCAGTTGGTGATCCAGCCGGTAAATATCCATACCCACCACACCGCCAGGAACAGCAGCAGCACATGCAACGCACCGAACAGGCTCAGGTCACGCAACAACGTGTGGGAAAGCTGGGTCACCGCGTACACAAACACGAGATCGAAAAACAGCTCGATATTGGTGACCTTGCCGTGCATGCCGGCCTGGCGCGGACGCAGCAAGCTAGGGATGCTTACAGGCACTTCTGACATGGCACGACCTCCCTGGAGTCGCGCCCGTTATCGCATGAGTGGCCGCACCGTCGCCATCCTCCGCAGCGCCAAGCCCTCAGTCGCGGATGGCGCTGACCTTGCCATCGGCCACTACCACGGTGACCAGCCGGTTGCCCACGCGGTATTGCCACTGCTCGCCAGCGCTCTCCGCACGACCTGTCTTGCGCGGCTTGCCGCGACCCGTCGTGTGGGATGCCGCCTTGCCCCTGGACTTGTAGGTCGGCTTGCCCAGCAGCTCGACCACCCGGGCCGCACTGTCCCCCACCACCAGCACCTGACTGCCGACCCGCAACGTGCCGCTGCCCGCATAGGCCACGCACGCCGCCAGCAGGCCAATCAAACCAAGCATTCGACGCATGAGCACTCCCCTGCCCGCCGCCGCACCTCGTGTGCGGCGCTATTCACCTTAGCGATGAGGCAGAGAGGCAAGGCAGACGCTGCGGCCGCGCGTCGCTGTAGGACGCCAACCCGCGCAGCCGTGGCGCGCGGGCGGGCGATGCAGGCCCTGCTTAGCGGGTGCGGTCCTGAATGTCGGCGACCTTGCCGGCAATGATGGTGACGATGACGATGTGCCCATCGTCGCGCTGGTATTGCCAACGTTCGCCCTGGTAGCCGCCGAAATCGCTCTCCACCGGCTCCTTGTAATCAGGCTTGCCCAGCAGCTGCATCGCGCGCACGGCGCTATCGCCCACGGTAAGTACCTCGCTGCCGATGCGCAGCGTACTGCCGGCGTGCGCGGCCAGGCTCAACGACAACAGCAGGATGACCAGATAGCGGCGCATGATGAACTCCTTGTCGGTAAACGGCGGTACCGGAAACACCCGAAACGATCCATCACGTCGTGACGATGGCCGTGGACATCAAGCAGGACGACCGGCACCCGTGCAGCATTCAACCATGGGTGGTACCGGCCAGACAGTGCATGTCCCGATGGATGCCATGCAGCCGCGACAGCTGCACGCTGAGCACGCGCGCCGACTCGTCCGAGGCATGGGCCATCTGCTGCTCGAAGCGATGCAACAGCGAGCACTCGTTGCGCGCCAGACGATGCACCCAGGCCGCATCCCGGTTGGAAGCGAAGCCCGCCGTCACTTCGGCCAGCGCGCTGCGTATGGCGCCAGCGAGCGTGCCATGGCGGGCCGGCGAACGGCCGCTGGCATGAACCTGCGCCTGCAGGTCGCCGATCAGCACGTCGAGCGTCTGCAGGTTTTCCGTCAGCAGGGCTTGCAGACCGGGCTCGCGCACCTGGGTCAGTGCGCGCCGGTACAGGTCGCGATCATCGATGCCCCGGCGGATCAGGGCGTTGTAGTGCGGTATGCGAGCGTGCGACACGAGGTCGCCTCCTGAACTCCGGGGGGAACTGCGGTGACCATGCTGGTACTTCGCCACTTAGCGGAAGGTTAATCCCGGCGAAGCAGCCCCAACCCGCTCAGCCTGCGTTCTACTGCCCCAGCTGCAGCAGGTTCAGCGGCTGGCCACCGGCATCCCGCACGCCTTGTTGCAGCTCGGCCAGTCGCTGGATGGCCGGACACAGGGCCTTTACCTGCGGCGCCAGCGCCTGCATGCGCTGCTCCAGCCGCGGACGCAACTGGGTTGCCAGGTCGGTGGCGCTGTCACGCAGGTCGGCCGCCGCCTGCAGGTCACCGCTCATGGCCGCCTGCACGGCCTGCTGGCCCAGGTCATTGGCCAGCAACGGCAGCAGCTCGGCTGCCAACTGGTCGGCGTACTGGTCGGCCAGGTTGCCCTGCCAATCGTGGGTGCTGTTGCTGGCAGCAATGCGCTGCTTCAGCCCGGCCGCCCGCGCGGCCACGCGGCGATCGAGCTCGGCACGCGTATCGAGCCCCAGCGAGAGGCGAGCACCTTCGTCATGCACCGCCGAGGCCAGCAGGTCCACGCCCTGGACGGCCACCGCCTTGACGCGCGGCGCCAGCGCGCGCAGCTCCCGCTCGAACAGGGCCAGGCGATCCTGATCCTCCGCCCGCAGTGCCACGGCGGCGCCGTCGGTGCGCAGGCTGCCGTCGCGCAACTCGACCTGGCGCGGCGCCGGTTGCGGCCGATCGAACAACAGGTGATCCGGCGCCAGGGTCAGGTCATAGCTGCTGCTGGCGTGGCAGGTGGTGGCCAGGTCCTGCGCGGGAAGCGCCAGCGGAAGCAGCAGGAGCGTGAGGGCGACAGGCAGGCGGCGCATGCGCATGGAAGATCCGGTAACGACCATGCGGCAGCGATAACCGCCCGCGCCGCAACCGCCGCTGAACTCAGCGGCGCACGGGGCGCGGCCGAAACTGCGACCGCACCTGCGGTCGGCCCAGGTACCAGGCCAGCCACAGCAGTACCGGCACGGCCAGCGCCCGCAATGACAGCGAGACCATGAAGGTACGGCGCACGTGGGCGAACGCTGCCTGGTAGGCCTCATTGAGCGGCGTCTGCGCATTGGTCAGCGCAATCGCGCTACTGAAATCATGCCATTGCGACAGCGACGCCAAGCCACCCACCAGCCCCCAGGCAAGGGCCAGCGCCACCGCCACCACCTGCAGGGCGGGCCGCGCCCAGGCCTGGTGAAGGATGGCACCCGCGCAGACCACCACCGTCGCGAAGGCGGCGGTGAAGAAGCCTGCATCCCAGGCCAGCATGCGGTGCAGCTGGGACGTGGCATCGTCGCTCAGCGTGGCATGACCGCGCAGCGCATCCCACAGGTGCTGGGCGTGGACCGCGTTCTGCAGGCAGCCAAATGCGGCCAGCAACAACATCAGCCACACCAGGATGCGCCACGCTGCGAATCCGCTGGAACGGGCATCACCGCGCTTCACTTTCAAAAGCATCAGGAGGACGCCTTCAGCGTGTTGAGGTCCGCCAGCACCTGGGCGGAATTCTTCTCCGGGTCCACGTCCTGGTAGACCTTGGCGACCTTGCCCTGCGGATCGATCAGGAAGGTGGTGCGGCGTGCGTACTTGAAGCCCACCTTGGAAGTCAGCACCCCGTAGGCCTGCGCGGTCTTGCTGTCGGCATCGGAAAGCAGCGGGAACGGCACGTGGTACTTCGCGGCAAATTCCGCATGCGACTTCACATCGTCCAGGCTCACGCCCAGCACGTCGGCGCCGGCCTGGCGCAGCTTGGCGACATCGTCACGGAACGTGCAGACCTCGGTGGTGCAGCCGGGCGTGAAATCCTTGGGATAGAAGTACAGCACCAGCCAGTGGCCGCGGTGATCGGCGGGCGTCTGCCACTTGCCGTTCTGGTCCTGCAGGCGGAAATCGGGCGCGGCCTGCCCCACCTGCGGCAGCGCCGACGGCTCGTCGGCATGGACGGGAACGATGAACCCAAGCAGCACAACCAACATCATTAGCAGCGACAATCGACGCATGACGACACTCCGAAGGGTGGAAACCGGGAGCAGTGTACGCGCTGCCAAAACAAAGGGCGCCATAGGCGCCCTTTGCGGTCGAGCAACGGGGTCCGGTTACTGCTTGGTAATGGAGAACTGGCCCACCGAGATGCCCAGGTTGACGCCTTCGCCACTGCCATGCAGCGCCAGCGAAGTGGTGCCCTTGGTCAGCACCTGCGCCTCGCCGCTCTTGATCACGCCGGCCTCGGCGCTTGCCTGTGCATAGTCGCCGAACACGTCGTTGATGCTACGCACATGGGTGATATCGCCCTTGCCGTTGTCGATGCGGTACTTGCCTGCGGTCAGGCCACCGCCGTTCACGCTGATCTTCACCTTGGCGCGCTGGCCATTGCTGCAGACCACGGTGCCGCTGCCCGACGCGTGCTTGTAGATCACGGACCAGCCGGACAGGCTGAAACTGAGGTCGCACTTCACTTCAGCGTCGGCTGCCTGCGCCCGGGTGACCGGAAGCGCGGTCATCACGCCAGCGCAAGCCAGCACCAGGGCGGCCATTCCAAATGTACGCTTGATCATCGTCTTCTCCTTGGTTCGTGAGTGGGACTTCAGACAGCGACTGCTATTGTGAACAGCCATCCTGAACGCTTCGGGATACGTGCCTGGGTGCGTTCATCCTGGCCTCCTCACGTGAAGATGGCGTGGAGGATGCCTTGGCCGGGCTTCACTTACGGGGCACGGAGGGCCGAGCCATGGTGGCCCAGAGCCGCGCGATGGCCACTGTAGCGGGCATGATCAGCGCAGGGTACGCTGCGGAACATCCGGCAAAACCAGCAGGCCAGGAACACCCCGTCGAGCGTCGCCGCCATCGGGTGACGGACCAGGCGTCACGGCCCGCGTCGTGCCCAGAGGAACTTCATGCTCAAGTACTCGCTGGTCGGCTATGACGGTTCACCGTCCTCGCAGCAGGCTTTTCGTTTTGCGGTGGCGCTTGCCCGCGCCTGCGGCGGGCGGGTGCGCGTGGTATCGGTGCTGCAGGTGACCGAGGGCTGCGCCGATACCTGCGCGCTGATGGTCGCCGACCAGGGCGCCCGGCGTTGCACCGACCTGCTGGACGAACTCAAGTACCTGGTGCCCGATGCGGACACGCTGATCGACGCGGAAGTGGTGCATGGCAGCCCGGGCGATGTATTGCTCGAACAGGTCCAGCGGCATGGCGTGGACCATATCGTGATCGGCCATACCGAGCGGGGCGCCCTGGCGCGCTGGTTGCTGGGCTCGGTCTCGGGCGAGGTGCTACAGCGCGCCCACGTGCCGGTCACCGTGATCCGCTGAAGCCCCCGGAACCTCCGAGGTCGGCGCCCGTTAATCCGATGGCGCCGTCACGTCGTATGCTGTTGTCACAATATCGACATGCCAGGCCGGCGGCGCCTTCCCCTAAAGAAGGCGCCGCCGGCCAAGGCCCGCACAGGAATGCCCGCGTGAGCTATGCCACATCGTTGCCCTGGACCCTGGAGAGTCTGGATTTCAGCCGAATCGAGGTCTCTCGCGTACGCCAGAACGAAGACCTGTTCTTCCTGCTATGCAGTTCGTCGTTCGTGGAAAGCGGCTCGGACCTGTACACCCACAATCTGGTCGACCATTTTGCCGGCGACGAAGCGTTGCAGACCTGGCTCAGCCAGCATTGGGAACACGAGGAACTCCAGCACGGCCGGGCCCTTGCCGCCTATGTGAAGGCCGTATGGCCGGAGTTCGACTGGGAACGCGGCTTCGCCTCGTTCTGGCAGGAATACGGCGCGGTATGCACGACCGATCAGCTCGAACCCAGTCGCGGCCTGGAGCTGGCGGCGCGTTGCGTGGTGGAAACCGGCACGGCCAGCCTCTATCGCGCGCTCAACGACATCACCGACGAGCCGGTGCTCAAGCAGCTTACCGGGCATATCAAGAGTGATGAAGTACGCCACTACAAGCATTTCTACCAGCACTTCCGGCTGTATCGCGAGCGCGAGGGCTTTGGCCGCTACAAGGTGTTTCGCGCCATCCTGCGGCGCGTCAACGAGATCAAGAGCGAGGACAGCGACATCGCGCTGCGCCACGTGTTCAACCAGTGCTATCCGCAGCACAAGGACAACGAGGCCGAGTTCCGCCGCGTGACGGGCCGCGCCCAGGGCCTGCTGCGCCGGAACATTCCCGCCGAGATGACGGTGAAGATGCTGCTCAAGCCGCTGGATCTTCCCGCGCGCCTGCAGAACGCCATCGAGAAGCCGCTGGCGAAGATCGCCGAGAAACTGTTTCTGCACTGAGCCCTGCCCGTCCTCCCTGCCTGCGCGGGGAGGACGCACCAGGCCGTCGCGGACTCTCTACTTCGCCGGCCGCGGGGTTTCCTCCACCTCACGCGGCTTGCCCTGCTGCGGCGAATCGAGCTTGCCCAGGTCCACCGGCCGGATCTGCTTGATGAAGCACGGCGCGTCGGCCGGTCCCGTGATCACGCGATCGAACCGGGCCGACACTTCGCTCGCGCTGGAGGTCAGCCCAATGTGATTGGTGAACTCCAGGTTGCGGCATTTGCCATCCAGGTCCAGCAGCCACGCTTCATTGGGGCGGGTATAGATGGCCAGCGCGTTGTCGCTGAGCGGCTCCCACGACCACAAGTTGAAATAATGGAAGCTGTTGACCGGTGCACCGGCGGCGGTGACGTAAGCCTGCTGGCGCGCCTCCATGCGTGCGGTGTAGTCCTTGCCGACCCGGGCGCAGCCGGCGAGTGCGATGGCTACGGCAAGGGTGGCGAGGATAGGTTTGACTGCCATGACGATGATCTCCGTTGTTGCTGCCCGTCCAAACGCATGAGCAGGCGGCGCGTGGACGCTGCTATTTCTTGCTGGCCTGCTTGGCGACGGGCTGCCATTTGGCCGGATCGAACCCACCCACTTCGTACACCAGCGTTTCCTTCTTCTCGCCGTCCTGCAGGGTCACATCCATGGTGATCTTCCTGGCCTTTTCCAGCTGCGCGATAAAGGCCTTGTCGTCGCTGAACAGGAGCGCCGGCTCGCCGGTGCTGGGGGCAAATGCCTTGATGCTGCCCGGCTTGCCATCGAAGGTGGCCTTGATGGTGCAGGTAGCCTTGCAGACAAAGCCGTGGCCGCTGCTGAACAGGAACGCATTTTGTCCCCAGGCGGTATGGCGGCGCAGCACCAGGCGCACCCGGTCGTCACCCGCAGGCTGGCTGCTGTAGATGGTGGCGGTGGATTGTGTGCCGCCTTCCATCGGCGATACCTGATACAGCCACAGACCTGCCAGACGATTCTTTTCACTGTTCTCGGTGTAGCGCTTCTCGATCGCCGGGAGGCTCTGTTGCACCTCTTTCGCGGCATCGCTGTTCGGGTATCGGCTGACGATTTCCTTGCCCATGGCCACCGCCATCTCGTCGTTGCCGATGCGTACCAGCTGGCGATAGGTGTCGAGTTTTTGCGCCGATGCATCGGCCGGCGCCTGGGCCGGTTGCGGTGCCTGGGCCTGATCGCCGGACTGCGAGCAACCGGCCAGGGCAAGCGCCGTGCCGAAAGCGGTGGCGGCGAAACGAAGACGCGACGGGTTCATGGGCAAGATCCGCTATCTGGAAAGTGTCTAGGGTGAAACGGGCGGGAGGCGGGGCGCAACCTCCCGATACGTCCGGTTGTGCCAGCTGCGCGGCGGTTCATGCGCTCACCGGCGTGTCACCGAAGCGTTCGCGCAACTGGTTCCGGAAACGCCGGCTGCACGGGACGGTGGCACCATCGCGCAAGGTCAGTCGGGCATCGCCGGTTTCCAGCGGCTCGATCTCGAGCAGGTAGTCGAGATTGACCAGATAGCTGCGATGCACGCGCACGAAGCGCTGCGGGTCGAGCCGCTCCTCGATGCCGGCCATGGTGGCGCGCAAGGGATAATCGCGCCCGCGCACATGCAGGTTCACGTAGTTGCCCGAGGCCTGCAGCCATTCGATCTCGCGCGCCGCAATCAGGAATTCCTTGCCCAGCTTGCGCACCAGGAAACGCTCGGGCCGCTCGATGGGCTCCACCGGCGGTCCCTCGTCAGGCTCGGCCAGCAGCGTAGCCTCGCCCTGCAGGCGGCGTAGCACGAAGCCGTACAGGCAGATCGAGCCGACGAAAATGAAATAGGTGCGGAAATCCTTCAGGTACTCATAGCCCAACTGCACGGGCCAGTTGCCGAAGTCGTAATGGGCGCCGAGCATGGCATAGGCGAGTTTGCGCAGCCCCACCATCGCGCCGACATGGATCAGGCAAAAGGGCAGCGTCAACACCAGGTGCACCTTCAGGCTCTGGCGCCAGCTATCGAAGCGGAAGGGCCAACGGCGTGTCGCCATGACCACGAATGGCGCCAGGATCAGCAGCGCCACGCTGCTGCTGATTTCCCAGATCCACGGCTCGATGGTCGCCACCTTGTGCGCCCCGCGCCCATGATCGAACCACGACACCATGCCGTTGAACACCGTATTGAGCGCGATCACGACGACCCAGATGCCTATCTCGAAGGGGCGCCGCCAGCGCTCGAATTTCCTGATGTCGAACCCGCGCCGTGTCGTCATGGCGGCGATTCTACGTGGCCGCATGGCGCCACTGCACGCCCGACGCGGTGGCGACAGGCTACACGCGGCAAGCCCGATAGCCCTGGGCAGCGATGACGGCACTTTGCCGACCTGGTTGGGCCGCCGATAATGCTGCCGCTTCCCCAGGATTCCCTTGATGACATCCTCCCCCGCCTCGCCTTCGGCGGACTCGCTGCGTTCGCACCGGGCCTTTGTGCATTTCTGGTTTGCGCGCACCTGTTCGAGTTTTGGTTTCCAGATGCTGTCGGTCGCGGTCGGCTGGCAGATCTACGCCATCACCGGACGCGCACTGGACCTGGGCCTGATCGGCCTGGTGCAGTTTTTCCCCTCGGTGATGCTGGCGTTGCCGGCCGGCCATGTGGCCGATCAGTTCGACCGCCGCCGCATCGTGCGGCTGGGGTTGATCACCGAACTGATCGCCATCATCGTGCTGGCCGCGATCAGCCTGGCGCACCTGGCCCACGAGGCCGGCATTCTGGCGCTGGTGTTCCTGTTGGGCGTGGCCAAGGCCTTTGAATTCCCTTCCTTGCAATCCATGTTGCCGGCGTTGGTACCTCCCGCCGTGCTGCCCCGGGCGATGGCAGCCAGCGCCTCGGCCGGGCAGGCCGCACAGATCGTGGGACCGGCGCTGGGCGGCCTGCTGTATGTCGCCGGCCCCGGTACGGTGTACGTGGTCTGTGCTGTGCTTTACCTGGCGGCGACGCTGCTGATGGGCCGCCTGCGCTACGAACAGGCCCCGCCGCGACGCGAACCGGCCACGTTGAAGACCTTGTTCGCGGGCGTGCACTTCATCCGGCAACGACCGGATGTGCTGGGCGTAATCTCGCTGGACCTGTTCGCCGTGTTGCTGGGTGGCGCCACCGCGCTGCTGCCGGTCTTCGCCAAGGACATCCTGCACACCGGTCCCTGGGGCCTGGGCCTGTTGCGCGCCGCGCCCGCCGTGGGCGCCTTGCTGATGTCGCTATGGTTGACGCGCCACAGCATGGAACGCCGCGTCGGCCCGATCATGTTTGCGTGCGTCGCCGGCTTCGGCGCGGGAACGCTGGTGTTTGCGGTGTCTACCACGTTGTGGCTCTCGCTGATCGCGCTGTTCGCGTTGGGTGCGTTCGACATGGTGAGCATGGTGATACGCGGCGCGCTGGTGCAGCTGGATACGCCCGACGACATGCGCGGGCGCGTAAGCGCCGTGAACGCGATCTTCATCAACACCTCCAACCAGCTGGGCGAATTCGAATCCGGCCTGCTGGCGGCCTGGGTGGGCGCGGTCAACGCCACCCTGATCGGCGGCGTCGGCACGCTGGTGGTGGTGGGCCTATGGATGCTGATGTTCCCGACCCTGCGGCGGCGGCAAAGCCTGCGCGCGGCGCCGGCCGAGCCGGCCGCCACGGCAGGCGCCGAGGCGATCTGAACCGCCATCGCGCCAACGCCAGGCGCGGCCCAGTCTTCGCCGCACCGGCTTGACGCGCATCATGATGGTGACGACGGCCCTCGCTAGCATGGGCGTTCCTTGCGCGACCGGGATCAAGGGAATGAATGTCGATGTCGTCATCGTCGGGGCGGGCCCGGCCGGGTTGTGCTTTGCCAGGTCACTGTCCGATTCGGGGCTCAGCATCGTCATCGTCGAGCGGCAACCGGTGGACATGCTCCGCGAGCCCGCCTTCGATGGACGCGAAATCGCGCTGACGCAACGCTCCGTGCGCATCCTGCGCGAGCTGGGCATATGGGGCCGGCTTGGCCCCATGGACATCTCGCCGTTGCGCAGCGCGCGGGTACTCAATGGCCATGGGTTGCGCGGATTGAATGTGACGCCGACCAACACCGGCAGCGAAGAGCTGGGCTTTCTGGTACCCAACGATCGCATTCGCCGTGCGGCCTATGCCTCGATCGAGCACGATCCCCGCATCACCTTGATCGGCGACACCGCCGTGCACACCATCTCACTCGATCGCGACGCGTCCCGGCTGCACCTGTCCAATGGCTCCACGCTCAATGCCCGACTGACCGTCGCCGCCGACAGCCGTTTCTCGCAGCTGCGCCGCGATGCCGGCATTCCCGCGGACATGCACGACTTCGGCAAGACCATGCTGGTCTGCCGCATGGCCTTGGAACAACCACACCAGCAGCAAGCGCTGGAATGGTTCGATCACGGCCAGACGCTCGCCCTGCTGCCGTTGCACAACAACGAAGCGTCCATCGTGCTCACCTTGCCGGGGCAGGCCATGAAAGGTGTCATGGCGCTGGATGATGAGCAGTTCAACCACGAGATGCATCGCCGCTTCGACGGTCGCTTCGGCCATATGCGCCTGACCAGCACGCGGCACGCCTATCCGCTGGTGGCGGTGTACGCCCGCCGCTTCACCGCACCGCACTTCGCGCTCATTGGCGATGCGGCGGTAGGCATGCATCCCGTGACCGCCCATGGCTTCAACCTCGGTCTGCAAAGCGTGGAAGCGCTCTCGAAGGCGGTCCGCCAGGCATGCGGTGACGGCCAGGACATCGCCTCCGCACACGTCCTGATGCGCTACCAGCGCGCCCATCGCATCGCCACGATGCCGCTCTACCTCGCCACGCTGGCCATCGTGAAGCTGTACACCGATGACCGCCCGCCCGCGCGCGTCGTTCGCACCGCCCTGTTGCGGGCCAGCCAGGCGCTGCCGCCGTTCCGCCTCAGCCTGGCGCACCTGCTCGCGTCCGGTGGTCGCTGCCCGGCCAGCTGCCCCGGATAAACCCAGGGAAAATGCGGCGGCGGCCGCAGGATGACTGTTTACGCACCACTCACGCAGGTGCTGGCAACGTTGAACCTTAGATTGCACGGAGGTGGCCATGGCCAGGCAGTACGACATCGAGAACAGCGTCAACGGCGTGCGCGAACGCGTGCGCCACTATGCGGATGAAGCCGCCGACCGGGCCAGCGAGCTGGCCGAACGCGGACGCCAGGCGAGCCGTCGCTTTGGTCGCAACCACCGCGACTACGGCCGGCGACTGTCCAATGCCGCCGAGGATTTCGCCGACGAGGCGAATTACCAGTACCGCCGCCTGCGTCGCCACGTGACCCGCCACCCGGTGGCCACCACCGCCATCATTGCCGGCACGGTGGGCGCGTTTTTCCTGCTGCGGCATCTGCTGCGCGGCCGGGATGAAGATTGAACCAGCACCCGCCTGATGCAAGAAAACGCCGCGATGATCGCGGCGTTTTCTTTATGACTACTTACACCGTCAGCGGATTGGGCTTGTCCGGATCGAGCTTGTAGGTCTTGATCGCGCGGCTCACGTCCTTGGCGTTGACCTTGCCATCCTTCGCCAGCGCGGACAGCGCGGACAGCGCGATCCAGTAGCGATCGACCTCGAAGAAGCCGCGCAGGTGCTCGCGGGTATCCGAGCGGCCGAAGCCATCGGTGCCCAGCACGGTGTAGCGCATGCCATCCGGCATGAAGGCACGGATCTGGTCGGAGTACTCGCGCACGTAGTCGGTGGCGGCCACGGCCGGACCCTGGCGGCCCTGCAGCAGGCCGGTCACGTACGGCACGCGCGGCTCGGCTTCCGGGTGCAGGCGATTCCAGCGCTCGGCGTCGAAACCATCGCGACGCAGCTCGCTGAAGCTGGGGCAGGACCAGATGTCGGCGGTGACGCCGAAATCCTTCTCCAGCAGCTCGGCGGCGGCGATGACTTCGCGCAGGATGGTGCCCGAACCCAGCAGCTGCACGCGCGGCTCGCCCTTCTTCGGCTTGCCGGCGTCCTTGAACAGGTACATGCCCTTGATGATGCCTTCCTCGACGCCTTGCGGCAGGTCGGGGTGGCTGTAGTTCTCGTTCATCACGGTGAGGTAGTAGTACACATCCTCCTGCTCCTGCACCATGCGGCGGGTGCCGTCCTGCAGGATCACCGCGATCTCATAGGAGAACGTCGGGTCATAGGACTTCACGTTGGGAATGGCGCCGGACAGCAGGTGCGAATGGCCGTCCTCGTGCTGCAGGCCTTCGCCGTTGAGCGTGGTGCGGCCGGCGGTGCCGCCGATCAGGAAGCCGCGCGCGCGCATATCACCGGCGGCCCAGGCCAGGTCGCCGATGCGCTGGAAGCCGAACATCGAGTAGTAGATGAAGAACGGCAGCATCGGCTGGTTGCTGATGCTGTAGCTGGTGGCCGCAGCCATCCAGGCGGCCATGCCGCCGGCCTCGGAGATGCCTTCCTGCAGCACCTGGCCCTGCTGGTCTTCGCGGTAATACAGCAGCTGGTCGGCGTCCTGCGGACGGTACTTCTGGCCGAACGGCGCGTAGATGCCGATCTGGCGGAACATGCCTTCCATGCCGAAGGTGCGTGCCTCGTCGGCCACGATCGGCACGATGCGCTCGCCGATCTGCTTGTCGCGCAGCAACAGGTTCATGCCGCGCACCAGCGCCATGGTGGTGGAGATTTCGCGCTCGCCGGTGCCCTTGGTGATCTGCTCGAACGCGGACAGTTCCGGCGTCTTGAGCTTCACGTCGGTGTGGCGGCGGCGCTGCGGCAGGAAACCGCCCAGGGCGCGGCGGCGCTCGAGCATGTACTGCACTTCCGGCGAATCCTTGCCCGGGTGGTAGTACGGCACGTCGGCCAGCTTGTCGTCCGGCACCGGGATGTTGAAGCGATCGCGGAAGTGGCGCACGGCATCGGCGTCCAGCTTCTTCTGCTGGTGGGTCGGGTTCTGCGACTCGCCGGCCGCGCCCATGCCATAGCCCTTCACCGTCTTGGCCAGGATCACCGTGGGCATGCCCTTGGTGTTCACCGCCTGGTGATAGGCCGCATAGACCTTGTGCGGGTCATGGCCGCCACGGTTGAGGCGCCAGATGTCGTCGTCCGACAGGTTGGCCACCATCTCGCGCGTTTCGGGATACTTGTTGAAGAAGTGCTCGCGCGTGTACGCGCCGCCGAAGGCCTTGCACGCCTGGTACTCGCCGTCGACGGTTTCCATCATCAGCTTGCGCAGCACGCCCTTGGTGTCGCGGGCGAGGAGCGGATCCCAGTAGCTGCCCCAGATCACCTTGATGGCGTTCCAGCCGGCGCCACGGAATACGCCTTCCAGCTCCTGGATGATCTTGCCGTTGCCGCGCACCGGGCCGTCCAGGCGCTGCAGGTTGGCGTTGATCACGAACACCAGGTTGTCCAGGCCTTCGCGGCCGGCCAGCGAGATGGCGCCCAGCGACTCGGGCTCGTCGGTTTCGCCGTCACCCATGAAGCACCAGATCTTGCGATCGGTCTTGGGCATCAGGCCGCGGTGTTCCAGGTACTTCCAGAACTGCGCCTGGTAGATGGCCTGGATCGGGCCCAGGCCCATCGATACCGTCGGCACCTGCCAGTAGTCCGGCATCAGCCAGGGGTGCGGGTACGACGACAGGCCGCGGCCGTGGCCGGCCACTTCCATGCGGAACAGGTCGAGCTGGTCTTCGCCAATGCGGCCTTCGAGGAACGAACGGGCGTAGATACCCGGGCTGGAATGGCCCTGGTGGAACACCAGGTCGCCCGGATGGTCGGCGCTGGGAGCGCGCCAGAAGTGGTTGAAGCCCACGTCGTACAGCGTGGCCGACGAGGCGAAGCTGGCGATATGGCCGCCCAGCTCGCCCGGCTTGCGGTTGGCGCGCACCACCATGGCCATGGCGTTCCAGCGGATCAGCGTGCGGATGCGCCATTCCATCGCCGCGTCGCCGTCCATCTTCGCCTCGTTGCCCGGCGCGATGGTGTTGACGTATTCGGTGGTGGGGTTGAACGGCAGGTAGCCACCGGCGCGACGGGTCGAGTCGACCATCTTCTCCAGCAGGAAATGCGCGCGCTCGGTGCCGTCGTGGTTGATGACCGCATTGAGCGATTCGACCCATTCCTGGGTTTCGGTGGGGTCGAGGTCCTGGTGGAGGATGTCGTCGAGCTGATCCATGGGGAGCTTCTCTCTCCGCGGCGCCGGGGGATGGCGCGGCTATAGGTGGGCGTCTCCTGCATGGGAGACGGGGAACCGGCCGAGTTTAGCTCCGGCTTGGTTTTTCGCCAATTGGATCGAGACAATACGCGGGCGAATGGGGCGGAACGTATTGATTGATTGGACAACCGTGGCGCGATGCTCCTATCCCTTGGCCCGGGTGTCTTGGCCAAAAAGAAACGGGGCCCGCAGGCCCCGTCTCCGACAAGCGCGACGTTGGCCAAGCCGATCAGCTGCGTCGCTCGCCCTGCGCCGCGCGAATCTGCGCATCCACCGCGGCGATCGCCGTCATGTTCACCACGCGCCGCGGCGTGGCCGCCGGGGTGAGGATATGCGCCGGCTTGTCGACGCCCATCAGGATCGGGCCGATGGCCACGCCATCCGTCATCACCCGCACCAGGTTGTAGGCGATGTTGGCGGCATCGAGGTTGGGCATCACGAACAGGTTGGCGCGACCGCTCAGCGTGGTGTTGGGAAACATGCGCAGGCGCAGTGCCTCGTCCCACGCGGTGTCGGCCTGCATTTCGCCGTCCATGTCGAGCCGGGGGCCGCGCTGGATGAGGATCTCGCGCACCCGGCGCATCTTGGCCGCGCTCGGATTGTCGTGGCTGCCGTAGTTGGAATGCGACAGCAGCGCGATCTTCGGCTCGATGCCGAACAGCTTCAGGCGATAGCTGGCCTGCAGCGTCGCCTCGGCGATCTGCTCGGCGGTGGGGTCGCACTGCACGTGCGTGTCAAGGAAGAACCACGCGCCCTGGTCGTTGATCACGCCGGTCATGGCCGAGGTGCACGACACGCCCGGGTCCAGGCCGAACACGCTGCGCATGTAGCCGAGCTTCTTGTGGAAGCGACCGACCAGGCCACAGATCATCGCATCGGCTTCGCCGCGCTCGACCATCAGCGAGGCAATCAGCGTGGGACGCGAACGCATCAGGTTCTTGGCGGCGGCCGGCGACACGCCACGACGCTCGGTGAGCGCGTGGTACTGCTGCCAGTACTCGTTGAAGCGCGGATCGTCGTCGATGTTGGTGATCTCGAAGTCCACGCCTGCGTGCATGCGCAGGCCCAGGCGCTGGATGCGCGTCTCGATCACGCTCGGGCGGCCGATCAGGATCGGGAACGCCAGGCGCTCGTCGATCACCGTCTGCACCGCGCGCAACACGGTCTCTTCCTCGCCCTCGGCATAGACCACGCGCTTGCGGTCGGCGCGTGCGCGCTCGTACACCGGCTTCATCAGCAGGCCGGTGCGATAGATGAACTGGCCGAGCTTTTCCTTGTACGCCTCCATGTCCACGATGGGGCGCTTGGCGACGCCCGAATCCATCGCGGCCTGCGCCACCGCTGGCGCCAGCATCACCAGCAGGCGCGGATCGAACGGACGCGGAATGAGGTATTCAGGGCCGAACGTCGGCACGTCGCCGCCATAGGCGCTGGCCAGGTCACCGGCCTCCCGGCGGGCCAGCTCGGCGATGGCGCGCACGCAGGCGGTCTTCATCGACTCGTTGATGACGGTGGCGCCCACATCGAGCGCGCCGCGGAAGATATACGGGAAGCACAGCGCGTTGTTGACCTGGTTCGGGTAGTCCGAGCGGCCAGTGGCGATGACGCAGTCCGGACGCACCTTCTTGGCGTCTTCCGGCGCGATCTCGGGATTGGGGTTGGCCAAGGCCATGATGATCGGGCGGTCCGCCATGCTGGCGACCATCTCCGGCTTGAGGATGCCGCCCGCCGACAGGCCCAGGAAGATGTCCGCACCCTCGACGATCTCGGCCAGCGTGCGCTTGTCGGTATCGCGCGCATAACGCTGCTTGTCCGGGTCCATGTGGTCGCGGCCGGTGTACAGCACGCCGTCGCGATCAAACGCCAGGATGCGTTCCGGCTTGAGGCCCAGCGCCACCAGCATGTCCAGGCAGGCGATGCCCGCCGCGCCGACGCCGGTGGTGGCGAGCTTCACGTCCTCGATCTTCTTGCCGACCACTTCCAGTGCGTTGAGCACGGCGGCGCCGACGATGATGGCAGTGCCGTGCTGGTCATCGTGGAATACCGGGATCTTCATGCGCTCGCGCAGCTTGCGCTCGACGATGAAGCACTCCGGCGCCTTGATGTCCTCGAGGTTGATGCCGCCGAAGGTCGGCTCCAGCGAGGCGATGATGTCGACCAGCTTGTCCGGATCGCGCTCGTTGATTTCGATGTCGAACACGTCGATGCCGGCGAACTTCTGGAACAGTACGGCCTTGCCTTCCATCACCGGCTTGCCGGCGAGCGGGCCGATGTCGCCCAGGCCCAGCACCGCGGTGCCGTTGGTGATCACCGCCACCAGGTTGCCGCGCGCGGTCATTTCGCTGGCGGCGTTGGCGTCTTCCACGATGGCTTCGCAGGCATAGGCCACGCCCGGCGAGTAGGCCAGCGCGAGGTCGCGCTGGGTCACCATCGGCTTGGTCGCGGTGACCTTGATCTTGCCCGGGGTCGGGAAGCGGTGGTACTCGAGCGCAGCTAGACGCAGATCTTCAGGGAGGGCCATGGGATGCGTTGATCGGATGTGAGGGGGAATCTAGGGCCGCGATGCGGCATCCGCGAATGGTAGCACCGGCGGACGCCCTGCCCCGACGCTGCGCCGCAGCATGATGGAGCGATCGTTCACTCGCCCTCACCGCTCTACAGACTCAACGACAACGTCTCCGCCTGTACCTTGCCCATGTGGATGCGATTGACGAACAACGAGAACGCCAGCTTGCCAGCCAGGCCGTGCACGTGTTGCATCCACGGCGGCAGCCAGCGCGGCGGCAGGATGTCGCCGGATTCGAAATGCGGCTGCAGGCTGATCACGTCGTGCAGCGCCAGCTTGCCCGCGAACAAATGCCGCAGCATGTCCATGCGCCGCTGCTTGAGCGCCCAACGAAAGAAGGTGTGCACGGCCAGCAGGCCGGACAGGTACACGTTGTCCTTGGCGAACGCGGAACCGCCGGTCAACGGCACGCCACGGAACACGCGCTGGGTCGAGTGGAAGCTGTCCGCCGGGCTCTGCCCGCGATGGCTGAAGAACTGGTAGACCTCGACGAAGTCCGCGCCATTGAGCGCCATGTCGATGGCCAGGATGCGCAGGCTGATGCGCTTGAGCCGCGAGATGTCAATGGCGCCGGACATCAGCTCGGCGAACACCGCCAGCCCCTCCTGGGTGGCGGTGACCCGCGGCGAAGTGCGCCCCAGCGAGGCCAGCAAGGGCTGCGCACGCCCGTTGAGTGCCGTGAGCGAATGCACGAAGGCCTCGTGCGCCAGCAACTGGTGGCGGTCGTATTCGCTGAACGTGGTGCCGCCACGCAGGCGGATGCGCGTGGCGCCGGCGGCGGCCTTGGCGGTCAATTCCGGGTCCACTTCCACCGCGATCTGACCGGCGCCGAAGAACTCGTCCAGGGTGTGGCGCAGGTCGTCGCGCAACCGGTCGGCGGGAATGCTGATGTCGACATCGTCGGCCAGCAGGTCCGAACCCAGTTCATCGGACAGCTCCACGAAGTAGCGCGCGGCATCAAGGTTGCTGCGATCACTGCCCGGAATGGCATCGCCCGGCCGCCCGTACAGCACGATCGACGGCGCGGTGACGCCATTCGTGCCCACGGCCTCGAGCATTTCCGCCGCGATGCGCCACGACTCGGCGGTGCGGCACAGGTATTCGCCGATGGGATCGTCATAGCCGGCCTCCCGCTCGATGGCGGCCAGCTCGGCGCGTTCGGCGGACAGGTCCGGGGCGTGATAGGTCACCTCGGGTAGCGCGTATTGCCCCTTGCCGTAGGCCGCGATCATGCGGTCCTCCAGCGAGGCGGGCCATGCCACCGTGGGCAGGATACGGATGCCTTTCACCGCCGCCAGCAGGCGTTGGTCGAGATCCGCGTAACGCTGCATGCCCGGGGCGACGCGGGAGCCGACTACGCTCATGCCGGCCTCCTGCGCCGGACGTCGAAAATCGCCGGGAAACCGAACCAGAAGGCGGGAAACACCCGCTTATGGAAGAACGAGAAAGGCGACGAAAGCCGCTGCATGCCAGCACCCCAGCTGTGATGCGCCGATAGTAGTGCTTTCCGGGGCAACCGCCGCAAGCGCGGCGTGCAGGTTTACTCGCGATCGCGGGTGCCCCGATGCCCGTGCGGCCGCTCCGCCGGGCGGCCGCCGCGCTGGCGGCGCAGCTTGGCCTCCAGGGTGGTGGCCTGCTCTTCGCGTTCGTCCCGCAGCTTCAGGTAGTTGCGCCAGCGCTCGGCGGACAGGTCGCCGCTGTCCAGCGCGGCCTGCACAGCGCAGCCCGGTTCGCTGCCATGGCCGCAATCGGCAAAGCGGCATTGTTCGGCCAGCTCGTCGATATCGGCGAACAGATCCAGGTTCTCCTCGCCGGTGAGCTTGAGTTCACGCATCCCCGGGGTATCGATCAGGCAGCCGCCGCTGGGCAGCTGCAGCAGGGCCCGGTGGGTGGTGGTGTGGCGGCCACGGCTGTCGTGGCTGCGCACCGCGCTGGTGGCCATCTTTTCGCTGCCCAACAGCGTGTTGGTCAAGGTGGACTTGCCCGCGCCGGACGAACCGACCAGCACGGCGCTGTCGCCCGGCTGCAGGTAGGGGGCCAGCGCCGCCACGGTGGCCGGATCCTTGCCGTTGATGGCGTGGATGGGCGTGCCCTCCGGCAGGCGGGCGCGCAATGCAGCGAGCAGTTCGTCGGCATCCTCGCGGGTATCGAGCTTGCTCAACAGCACCACCGGCTGGGCGCCCGAACCTTCGGTCAGCGAAAGGTAGCGCTCGATGCGGGCCGGGTTGAAATCCCCGTCCAGGCCCGTGAGCACCAACACGTAGTCGATATTGGTGGCGATGATCTGCCGCTCATAGCGCTCGCCCGCGGCCGCCCGCGACAGCACCGTGCGGCGCGGCAGCACGGTGACGATATGCGGCGGCTTGCCGGGCTCCAGCTCCACGAAGTCCCCCACCGCCGGACGCTCGGCCGGATCGAGGCTGCGCTTGAGGAAGTGGCCGGCGGGCTGCGCCCCGAACAGGGTCTCGCCATCATGCAGCTCATAGCCCGCGCGATGCTGCGCGACCACGCGCGCCAGGCGCCGCCCCTGGGGGGGCAGAGCGTCCCCGCGCCAGCCAATGCGGCGCAATCGCTCGATGATGTCGGCTTCGGTCATGGGTAACGATTATGCCTTGCCCGTGCGAAGCCCGACACAACGCCCTTTTTCGCCGCTTTTTGGGTTGCCACCTGGCCCTCCTACGCTGTTAGCATGCGGGCATGCCCCGGCGCCAGGCGTCGGCGATAACGAAGAATGAAGGACGCTCGCGTTGGCCTCGATCAAACCCAGTGCGCACCTGGCGGACGTGCGCTATGAAATCCGTGGCGCACTCACGCGGCGATCGCGCGAGTTGGAGGCCGCCGGGCTGCCTATCATCAAGCTGAACATCGGCAACCCCGGGCGCTATGGCTTCGAGACGCCAGCCCACCTGCGCGAGGCCATTGCGCGGCATCTGCATGACAGCGAGGCCTACGGTCACGAGCAGGGCCTGGAAGAAGCCCGCGAGGTGATCGCCGCGCAACAGCGCCATCGCGGTGCGCACGGCGTGGAAGTGGAGCGCATCTTCATCGGCAATGGCGTCAGCGAACTGATCGACCTGAGCCTGCGCGCCCTGCTGCAGCCCGGCGACGAAGTGCTGCTGCCCAGCCCCGACTATCCGCTGTGGAGCGCCGCCACCATCCTCAACGATGGCAAGCCGCGCTATTACCGCTGCCTGGCCGAACATGGCCATCTGCCCGATCCAGCCGAGATCGAGGCGCTGGTGACGCCCCGTACGCGCGCGCTGGTGCTGATCAACCCGAACAATCCCACCGGCGCGGTGTATCCGCGCGAACTGCTCGAGCAGATCGTCGCCATCGCCGCACGTCATCGCCTGTTGCTGCTCAGCGATGAGATCTACGACGAAATCCTCTACGACGGCACGCCGTTCCAGCCGCTGGCCGCGGTGGCCGGCGACCTGCCCTGCGTGAGCTTCGGCGGCCTCAGCAAGGTGCACCGCGCCTGCGGCTATCGCGTCGGCTGGATGAGCCTTTCCGGCGATCCGGCACGCAGCACCGATTACCGCGATGCGCTGCAATTGCTCGCGGCGCTGCGCCTGTGCGCGAATGTCACCGCGCAATGGGCAGTGCGCCCCGCGCTGCAGAGCGCCCCCACCATCAATGCACTCACAGCACCCGGCGGCCGCCTGCACGAGGCGCGCCGCGCGGTACTCGAAGGCGTCGCGGCCAGCGAGTTCCTCGATATCGTGTCGCCGGCTGGCGCCTTGTATGCATTCCCGCGCGTGCGCGCCGATCGCCTGGCGGATTTCGACGACAACGCCTTTGCGCTGCGCCTGCTCGAAGAGGAATCGGTGCTGGTGGTTCCCGGCAGCAGCTTCAACGTGCCGCACAGCCGCCACCTGCGCCTGACCTTGCTGCCCCCGCCCGACCAGTTGCGCGAAGTATTCCAACGCATTGAACGCGTACTCGCCGGCATGGCGAAGGCCCAGAAGCCCCGCGCCGCCGCTGTCGCCTAAGCGCAGTGCCGGCGTGTTGAGCTATCTCGCCCTGGGCGACTCGTATTCGATCGGCGAAGGCGTCGCGGCCGCCGGCCGTTGGCCCGTGCAACTCGCCGCGCGCCTGCACCAGGCAGGCGTGGCGCTGGGCGCGCCCACCATCATCGCCACCACCGGCTGGACCACCGACGAGCTGGCGGCGGCGATGGATGGCACCGAGTTTCATCCGCCCTACGACTTGGTCAGCCTGCTGATCGGCGTGAACAACCAGTATCGCGGGCGTGATGCGGACAACTATCGGGACGAATTTCGCCAGTTGCTTCAGCGCGCCATTGCGCTGGCCGGGCAGCGGCCTGCGCATGTGCTGGTGCTGTCGATCCCCGACTGGGGCGTCACGCCGTTTGCGCGCGACAGCGGTCGTGACGTCGCACGCATCGCCGTGGAGTTGGACATCTATAACGCTATCGCCCGTGAAGAGGCGGGGCAACGTGGCGTGCATTGGGTGGATATCACGGGGATTTCCCGCCAGCACCCTGGCTTGTTGGCTGCCGATGGACTGCATCCGTCGGCGGGGCAATACACATTGTGGATGGAAGCGGCGTTGCCTGCCGCGAAGGCCATCTTTTCTTAGTGCCGCCGGGTGCTGGATTCGGGTTGTGGCGTGATCGCCACAACCCAACACCCCCCCGCCGCAACCACTTTGCAACCATTCCGCCATCGTGCGGTGACGTGCGGCCGGCATTCTGGCATCCCGGTAACCACCGGGAGACTTGGCCATGGCGACCTTCCACTGCCGTAGCGCCTTCATCTCCGACGTGCATCTGGGCACGCCGGACTGCAAGGCGGGCTATCTGCTCGATTTCCTGCGCAAGCTTCGCTGCGAGAAGCTCTATCTCGTGGGCGACATCATCGACATGGAAGCGCTGGCGCGTCGCCATTGGTGGCACGCCGACCATGGCGCGGTAATCGCCGAGGTGCTGGATATGGCCCGGCGCGGCATCGAGGTCACCTATATCCCCGGCAACCATGACGCACCCGTGCGCGGCCTGGCCGGGCAGAGCTTTGGCGGCGTGAAGATCGCGCTGGATGCGGTGCATGAGGGCGCCGACGGGCGCCGCTACCGCGTCAGCCACGGCGACGAATTCGATCCGGAGCAGGTCGGGCGCACATGGATGGTGCACCTGGGGGAGGTCATGCATCGCTTCATCTGCTGGACCAACCGCCGCGTGCACGCCATGCGCCGCCGGCTGGAACTGCCCTACCTGCCGCTGTCGATCATCGTGAAATCACACATCGGCAAGGCGCTGGCATATATCCGCGCCTATGAGGAGCGTGTGGCCAGTGACGCGCGCGAACGCGGCTTCGACGGCCATATCTGCGGCCACATCCATTTCGGCCATGTGCGCGAGATGGACGGCGTGCTGTACCTCAACGATGGCGACTGGGTGGAGCACTGCACGGTGCTGGTAGAGGACCACACCGGCGCGATGGAGCTGATCCACTGGAGCGAACAGCACGCCCCGCTAGGCCGGGCCAGCCGCGAGCTGGTGCTGCCCTCGCCCGCCGCCGCGCTGGCGCTGGCGCCACTCACCCGCAATCGGCTGGATCTGGGAGAGCTGCGGCCCGCGGCTTGAATGAGGCGGATGCCGGCGGCATATGGGGGGCGTACAATCCGCCCTCTTTGCCGGAGTTCTCCATGTCCCTCGACAGCGCCACCCGCGAACGTATCGAATCCCTGCTGCACGACCACCGCGTGGTGCTGTTCATGAAGGGCACCCGCCAGCAGCCGATGTGCGGCTTCTCCGCCGCCGCCACCAACACGCTCAACGAGCTGCTGCCCGACTACCACACGGTCAACGTGCTGGAAGACCCGGAAATCCGTGAAGGCATCAAGGCTTACGGCGACTGGCCGACCATCCCGCAGCTTTATGTGGGCGGCGAGCTGGTGGGCGGCGCCGACATCATTCGCCAGATGTACGCCAGCGGCGAGCTGCACCAGCTGTTCGGCGCGGAAGCGCCCGATCGCACGCCGCCTGAGATCACCATCACCGACAAGGCCGCCGAGGCCATCCGTCAGGGCACCGCCAACGCGCAGGGCCTGGCCCTGCACCTGGAAATCGGCCCGGACCACAGCGCCGGCTTCCAGCTGGCGCCGGCCGGCGACCACGACATCGTGGTCAGCGCCAACGGCATCGAGGTGCATTTCGACCCAGGCAGCGCCCAGCGCGCCAAGGGCATCGTGATCGACTGGGTATCCACCGTGCAGGGCGAGGGCCTGAGCCTGAAGTTCCCGGGTGCCCAGGAGATCGGCTCGCTCACCGTGCAGCAGCTCAAGGCCCGCCTCGCCGCCGGCGACATCGTGCTGGTGGACGTGCGTCCGGCCCACGGCCGCGCCCAGGCCGCCCCGCTGGCGCAGGCCCGCGTGCTGGAGGAAGAGGGTTACGACGCCCTCGCCGCCCTGCCCAAGGACACCCCGATCGCCTTCATCTGCCACCATGGCGTCTCCAGCCGCGGCGTGGCCGAACGCTTCGCCGCGCACGGCTTCAGCAAGGTCTACAACGTCGAGGGTGGCATGGATGCATGGGCCCGTGAGATCGATCCGACGGTGCCGCGCTACTGAGCCGCCTCCAGAAGTCGTAATCCCTTGATTGAAGGCGCCCGTTTCTTGGGCGCTTTTTTTTGCCGCACGCTGGACGCGGTCCAGCCCACCTCAGGACGGTACAGTTATCTCGCCCAATCTACGCCGTCGCCTCAAAATATTCAGCAACGGTTTATATTCGCAAATGGTGCAGCGCAATAATCAACGAAACCGTCACAAATATATCGCTTTTTATTGCGATAAAAATGCTGAAACAAGTAGACAGCGACCACCCACGGCACCAAATCACGACTAATGGCGCAATTTCATGCGCGTTACCAAACTGAAACATTCCATTCAGTTTGTTTTCTCGTCACATTCTTGCGCCGTTACGAAACCATTGTGTGACTCGTTAGTTACCCGTAAGGTCGTACGGGCATTACTTAGGACATAGGCCGATCCAACGCCGGCCCATAGTGCAGGGGAGCAATTTTAATCCAATTGATTCAACCACTTCGGAGACGAGGCGGAGTGGGATCGGCTGGCCTAAATAATTGCGTAATTCGTTGCTGAGCTCGGCGCATCGCCGCCGGCTCTGGTGTAGAGGGAGAAGGTCATGCCGTGGAACGATGATGTGCTCACCCCATGTTGCGGCGATCTCGCACGGCCGGCTATCAGCGCCGGTTAGCCCATAACACGGCACGGCAACGCCCGCAGGGGCACGTAGCCCACCTGCCGCCATACATCCACCGCCTCAGGCGGGCTGTTTTTTGGGGATAGGACCTGTCAACCGATCCGTGCCAGGCACGGCGCGGTAGCGTGCGCCTGCACGTCAGTCCAGGTCCTTTTGTTGAGTGGTATCACTTGCTACAAGGGGATTGAATGTCTATCGATAGATTGGTTTCTCCGGCCCGAAAGCCGGTCATGCGCCGCACCGCACTCGCACTTGCCGTCGCTGCCGGCGTCACGTTGGCCAGCCCGCTTTTCGCACAAAGCTCCACCGGCTCGATCTTCGGTACCGCACCGGTCGCAGCCGGCGAAACCGTGCTCATCCAGAGCGATGGTGGCCTTAACCGCGAAGTACCGGTTGATGCCAACGGCCGCTACTCGGCTACGAGCCTGCCGCTGGGCACTTATAAGGTCAGCCTGAAGAAGGATGGCGCCATCGTGGATTCACGCTCGGGCGTGGCCCTCGTGGTCGGCGCCGGCACACAGGTAACGTTTGCCGCCTCAACCGCGGACAGCGCCAAGAGCCTGACCGCCATTACCGTGATGGCCAATGCCCTGCCCGCCATCGACGTGAGCCAGGTGGATTCGCGTACCGTGATCACGGCCGATCAGTTGGCCAAGCTTCCGCTGCAGCGCTCCGCCGAAGCCATCGCGACGCTCGCCCCCGGTGTGAACCAGGGCAGTGGCTACTTCACCAGCACCACGGGCCAGACGCTCAATTCGTTCAACGGCTCTTCCGTGGCGGAGAACGCGTATTACATCAATGGCTTCAACACCAGCGATCCGCTGCATAACTTCGGCGGCCTGACCCTGCCGTATGGCGCAGTGGACCAGGAACAGGTGCTGACCGGTGGCTACGGCGCGGCCTACGGTCGCTCGGACGGCGGTGTGATCAACCAGGTCGGCAAGCGCGGCACCAACGAGTGGCAGTTCGGCGGACAGGTGCTGTACCAACCGAGTTGGGCGCAGAGCAACCCGGACAATTACTACCTGACCAACGGCCAGCTCTATCGCTATCGTCAGGACAACAATAGCCAGTCGACCTATACGTATGACGCGTATTTCGGCGGCCCGCTGATCAAAGACAAGCTGTACATCTTCGGCGCGGTCGAAGGCGTGCAGCAGCAGAACGGCGTCAACGTCGGCTCGACCTCCAACGGCACGGTCAAGACCTATTCGTACTCCGATCCGAAGTGGTATGGCAAGATCGACTGGAACATCACCGACAACAACATCATTGAGTTGACCGGCGCGTCGAACAAGACCGAATACAACGGCAACGTCTACGCCTACAACTACGGTGCGGGCCCGAGCAAGGGTTCCTATGGCGACTACCTGGGTCCGGATGTGGCGACCAAGAACGGCGCCGACCTGTGGATCGCCAAGTACACCGGCTACATCACCGACAGCCTCACCGTCGATGCGCTGTACGGCAAGATGACACAAACCAACTACAGCAATGCTGGCGGCGGTCCCGACTCGCGCATCCTATCCTCGGAGTACCAGAACCCGGCCTACAACGGCGGCATTCCGATCGTCGGACCGCAGACATCGGGCTCGGTCTCCAATCCCGACGCACACGACAAGAGCACCAACTACCGGCTCGACATCAACTACAAGATCGGCAGCCACTCGATCACCGCCGGTATCGATAACCTCAACGTGGCGTCCTACGACATCGGCAATATCGAGCCGGGTCCGGGCTATTCGTGGGAGTACGGCCAGAGTGATCCGAATCTTCCGATCAGCACGCTGCCAGGCGCCGGCGTTGGCGCACCGGGCGGCAATGGCTACTACGTAGACAAGTACATCTACACCACCGGCGCCGCCGTGGTGCACGTGAAGCAGCGCGCGCAGTTCATCGAGGACCAGTGGCAGGTCACCGACAGGCTGCTGCTCAACCTCGGCCTGCGCAACGACCAGTTCACCAACTACAACCCCGACAGCGTGCCTTACATCCGTCTGGGCAGGCCGAACTGGGCTCCGCGCCTGGGTGCAAGCTGGGACGTGTACGGCGACTCCAGTCTCAAGGTCTACGGCAATGCGGGCCGTTACTACCTCGACGAACCGACCAACGTCGCGATCCGCGGCGCGGCGGGCAGCACCTACACGCGCCAGTACTTCACCTATACCGGTATCGACCCGGCCACGGGTGTGCCGACCGGTCTGACGCAGATTCCGCAGGACGTGTATCCGGGCGTGTCAGCCAACAACGAATACGGCACACCGCCTGACCCGAAGACCGTCACCAGCAGCAACGTGAAGGCCGAATACCAGGATGAATACATCGCGGGCGTCGACAAGGCGTTCGAATTGTTCGGCGAGAAGTGGACCGCTGGCGCCAAGGGTACTTACCGCGTGCTGCGCAACGATCTTGACGACGTCTGCGACTATCCGACCTTTGGTGCTGTCGGTGCCTCTCAGGGTTTCGACCCAGTGGCGGCAGAGGGCTCGGGCTGCTACATCATGAACCCGGGTCGCACGGCGGACATCAACGTGCCGCTGGCTACCGGTGGCTACGGCACCATGGTCGTGCCGTGGTCGGCGCTGGGCATGCCTTCGTTGCTGCGCAAGTACGTGGCGTTGGATACGTACCTGGAGCATCCGTTCGACGGTAAGTGGTACGGCAAGCTCATGTACACCTGGTCGCATAGCTACGGTAATACCGAGGGTTCGGTGCGTTCGGACATCGGTCAGGAAGACGTCTCGCAGACCGAGGACTGGGACAACAAGGGCGTGATGACCTATGCCAATGGTGATCAGGCCAACGATCGCAGGCACCAGATCAAGGCCTATGGCTACTACCAGATCACGCCGGAATGGCTGGTTGGCGGTAACTTGCAGGTGCTGTCCGGCACGCCGGTGGTCTGCCTGGGTTATTTCGGCCCGCAGCAGGACGACCCTTATGGCTACGGTTCGTCGTACCACTTCTGCGGCCCCAACGGCACCCCGGCTGCTCCGGGTTCCAGCGGCCGCACGCCATGGACCGAAATCCTCAGCCTGAATGCCGAGTACCGTCCGGATTGGGCACAGCACAAGCTGGCGTTCTCGGTGCAGGTCTACAACCTGTTCGACCAGCAGCGTGCCACCGAGCTGTATGGCACGTCGGAATCGGGCCCCGGCCAGGCATCCGCCTTGTACAAAGTGCCACTGTTCTACACGACCCCGCGTTACGTGCAGTTCGGCGTCAGCTACGACTTCTGACCCAGGGAGTCCCCAAAGGAGTCGACGGACCGCTCCCTTTCCAACGCTCCCCCGCAAGGGGGAGCATTCCGGTTCAAAACATTCCGGGAGCCTCGCCCAAATCACCCTTCCGTTACCGATGCAGGCAATCACCTGCTCCCGACGAACCAGGCGGCAAAGGATCTGCCGCCTCCTTTTTGGGCACGTCAAGTAACTTTTTGGTAACAAAGTATCCAGCTGCCTTGTTGCTAGGTGGCTTATATATGCCCCTGCTAGCATGTCGGCACTGACCTATTCTCGTGTCCCATGCGCATCCTGCTAATCGAAGACGATTCCCTGGTATCCGACGCCATTACCCGTGGGCTGGTTGGCAGCGGTTACGTCGTCGATGCCGTGCCTGATGCCGAGTCTGTCGCGGCCCGCTTGGCTGACACCCATTACGACCTGGCCATTGTCGATCTTGGCCTGCCCGGCGAGGACGGGCTGAGCCTGGTGCGCCGCCTGCGTCGCAGCGGCAGCTCGCTGCCCTTGCTGATCGTGACTGCACGCGATGGGCTGGACGACCGCATCAATGCGCTCGACCTGGGCGCCGACGATTACCTGGTCAAGCCGTTCGCGTTGCCGGAGCTGGCGGCGCGATGCCGTGCGCTGATCCGTCGCGCCACGGCGGCGGCGGCCAATGAGATCGTGGTCGGCGGCCTGCGTATCGACCTGGCCGGTCGCCGTGCGCTCAACGTTGCGGGCGAGGTGCTGGAGCTGACCCGCCGCGAGTGGTCCATCCTCGAATGCCTGGCCCATCACAGCGGACGCGTGGTGAGCAAGGATCGACTCACCCAGGCCATCACCGGCTGGAGCGAAGACATCTCGGGCAATGCCATCGAGGTGCACGTGTCGCGCCTGCGCAGCAAGCTGGGCGGCTCCGCTACCGTGCGCGGCATCCGTGGACTCGGCTACCGCCTCGAAGATGGCTAATCGCAAGCATCCGGCCAGCGTCCATAGCCGGCTGTTGAGTTACCTGCTGGCCCCGCTGTTACTGTTGCTGGTGGCTGGCGTCGCGGTGGACCACCACGTCATCGTCAGCCCGATCCACAGTGCCTTCGATCATTCGCTGTCGCGCGCCGCGCTGGCAATCGTGGCGCGTATCCATCCCACGCCGGACGGTCAAGCGCAGGTGGCGTTGCCGCAACACCCCCCGCCGCCGCTGCGCGCGATGGCCGGCGAGCATTTTTTCTACCGCGTAAGCCTGCCTGACGGGCAGACCATCGCCGGCGTGCCCGACCTGCCGCTGGCACCGGACAGCCAGTCGGCGGACGGCTTCAGCTACACCAACATCCATTACCGGGGGGAACCGGTGCGGCTCGCCAGCTACCGCACCAACGAGACGGGATCCCCGATCACCGTGACCGTGGCGGAAACGCCGCTGCGGCGCGATCGGGCCGTGCACCGCCTGGATGTGGCCTTCCTGATCAACGACACCATCCAGATGGCCGCCGTGCTGGTCATCGCCCTGATCGGCATCCGCATCGCCCTGCGTCCGTTGCAGCGCCTGAGCCGGCAGATCGCCGGACGCCCGCCGCTGGCATTGTCGCAGCTCTCGGTCGAGCAGGTGCCTAGCGAGGTACTGCCGGTGGTGGAATCGCTCAATACCCTGCTCGGCAGGGTGCGCGATTCGGTCCTTTCGCAGCAGCACTTCCTGGCCAATGCGGCGCATCAACTGCGCACCCCGCTGACCGGCCTCAAGGCCCAGTTGGAAGTACTCAATCGCGACACCGCCGGCACACCGCTACAGGAGCGCATCGGCCTGCTGCAGGGCGGCGTGGATCGCCTGGCGCATACGGCCAACCAGTTGCTGACGCTGGCGCGCGCGGAACCCTCCGTGCATCGCGCCAGCCATTTCACCTCGATCGAGCTGCCCCGGCTGATCGGCGAGGTGATCGACAGCTCGCTCGATCGCGCGCTGGCCCACGGCATCGATCTGGGCGCGGACAGCCAGGCGGCCCAGGTCACCGGCGTGTACTGGCTGCTGCATGAGCTGCTGATCAACCTGATCGACAACGCCATCCGCCACACGCCCGCTGGCGGCAATATCACCCTTCGCTGCGGCATCGAGGACGGCAGGGCGTTCCTCGAAGTGGACGACAACGGCAGCGGCATCCCCCTGGCGGAACGGGCGAAGGTGCGCGAACGTTTCTATCGGGGCGCCGGCAGTACAGGAGACGGTTGCGGCCTGGGCCTGGCCATCGTCGATGAGGTGGCGCGCGTGCATCGCGCGCAACTGAGCATCCATGACGGCCGTTCGGGCCAGGGCACCCGCATGCGCATCGACTTCCCCGACGCCGGCTGATCGGCGAAGCATCGTTGCATGGGCACTTTGAATTTGCGCCCATCAGCCCCAAAGTGGGAGGCACCCTTTGTCAGGAGTTCCCCGTGTCCATACCTAGTGCCGTCAAGAGCACGCCGATCGGCAGCCGCCAGCAGTTGACCGACTACCTGGCGGCGGGGGAGAAACCACGCGACGCCTGGCGCATCGGCACCGAGCACGAGAAGTTCGGTTTCCTCACCGACACCCTGCGCCCGCCCACCTTCGAAGGGGATCGCGGCATCCGCGTGCTGCTGGAAACCCTGGCCACGCGTTATGGCTGGGAGGTGGCCCGCGAGGGTGACAGCCCAGTGGCGCTGTCGCGCGACAAGGCCTCCATCACCCTGGAGCCGGCCGGCCAGCTGGAATTGTCCGGGGCGCCGCTGGAGTCGGTGCACCAGACCTGCTGCGAAGTGAATTCCCACCTGGCGGAAGTGCGCTCGATCGCCGAAGACCTCGGCATCGGCTTCCTCGGCATGGGCTTCCAGCCGAAGTGGCGCCGCGACGAGATGCCTTGGATGCCCAAGGGGCGCTACAAGATCATGCGCGAGTACATGCCCAAGGTCGGCAACCTCGGCCTGGACATGATGACGCGCACCTGCACCGTGCAGGTGAACCTGGACTTCTCCAGCGAGGCGGACATGGTGCGCAAGTTCCGCACCAGCCTCGCGCTGCAGCCGATCGCCACCGCGCTGTTCGCCGACTCGCCGTTCACCGACGGACGTCCAAACGGCTATCTCTCCTACCGCTCGCACGTGTGGGAAGACACCGACCCCAACCGCACCGGCATGCTCGATTTCGTGTTCGAGGACGGCTTCGGCTACGAGCGCTACGTCGACTACATGCTCGATGTGCCGATGTACTTCAGCTACCAGGACAACCATTACGTCGACCTGGCCGGGCAGGACTTCAAGCAGTTCATGAGCGGCGACCTGCCCGCCCTGCCCGGCGTCAAGGCCAGCATGAAGGACTGGGCCGACCACCTCACCACCGCTTTCCCGGAAGTACGCCTCAAGCAGTACCTGGAAATGCGCGGCGCCGATGGTGGCCCATGGAACCGCCTGTGTGCGCTGCCGGCGCTGTGGGTGGGCCTGCTTTACGACGACGACGCGCTGCAGGCCGCCTGGGACCTGGTGAAGGATTTCACCCGCGCCGAGCGCCACGCGCTGCGCGACGGTGTGCCCAGGCAGGCGCTGAAGCTGCCGTTCCGCCAGCACAGCGTGCGCGAACTGGCGGCGGAGACGCTGAAGATCGCCGCGCACGGCCTCAAGCGCCGTGCCCGCCTCAACAAGAACGGCGCCGACGAAAGCATCTACCTGGAGCCGATGATCGAGATCGTCGAGGCCAACCAGACCCCCGCCGAACGCAAGCTGGAGCTGTTCCACGGCCCCTGGGGCGGCGTGGTCGACCCGGTGTTCCGCGAATTCGCCTACTGAGCGGCGCCCGGCACCGGGCGACATCCGCCCACAAAAAAGGCCGGCAATGCCGGCCTTTTTTGCCTATCGGGCAACGCCTTACTTCTTCTGCGGCGCTTCCTTCAGGCCACGATTGAGCAGCATCGGCTCGATGCTCGGCTCCTTGCCGCGCCAGTCGTGGTACAGCTTGCTCAGTTCCACGGTGTTGCCCTGCGAGAGGATCATGGCGCGGAAGCGATCGCCATTCTCGCGGGTGAGGCCACCGTGCTCCACGAAACCCTGGAAGGCATCGTCGGCCAGCATCTCGGTCCACAGGTAGGCGTAGTAGCCGGCGGCATAGCCGTTGCCCCAGATGTGCTGGAAGTAGCTGGAACGGTAGCGCGGCGGCACGTAGCTGAGGTTGATCTTGGCCTTGGTCAGCGCATCCACCTCGAACTTGTCCGGGTCCTGCTTCGGCGCATCGGCGCTGAGGCTGTGCCAGCTCATGTCGAGCAGGGCGGCGCCGACCAGTTCGGTCATGTCGTAGCCCTTGTTGAAGGTGGCGGCCTTCTTGATCTTGTCCACCAGCTCCTGCGGCATCGGCTCGCCGGTCTTGTAGTTCTTCGCGTAGTTGGCGAAGACCTTCGGATCGGTCGCCCAGTGCTCGTTGAACTGCGAGGGGAATTCCACGAAGTCACGCGCGGTCGAGGTGCCCGACAGCGTCGGGTACTGCGAGTCGGCGAAGATGCCGTGCAGGCCATGGCCGAACTCGTGGAACATGGTGATCACGTCGTCGAACGACAGCAGCGCCGGCTGGCCCGCCACCGGCTTGGCGAAGTTGGCGACGTTGAAGATCACCGGCTTGGTGCCCAGCAGCTTGGACTGGTCGACCAGGTTGCTCATCCAGGCGCCGCCGTTCTTGTTGTCGCGCTTGAAGTAGTCGCAATAGAACAGCGCCAGCGAGGTGCCGTCCTTGTCGAACACTTCGAACACGCGCACATCCGGCTGCCACACCGGAATGTCCTTGCGCTCCTTGAAGGTCAGCCCGTAGAGCTGGTTGGCGGCGTAGAACACGCCGTTCTGCAGCACGTTGTCCAGTTCGAAGTACGGCTTGATCTGCGACTCGTCGAGGTCGTACTTGGCCTTGCGCACCTGCTCGGCGTAGTGGTTCCAGTCCCACGCCTCGACCTTGAAGCCGCCCTTCTGCTGGTCGATCAGGTCCTGGATGTCCTTGGCCTCGCGCGCGGCACGCGCGGTGGCGGCCGGCGCCAGGTTGTCCATGAACTTCAGCGCCGCTTCCGGCGTCTTGGCCATCTGGTCTTCCAGCTTCCACGCCGCGTAGTTCGGGTAGCCGAGCAGCTTGGCCTGTTCGGCGCGGATCTGCGCGATGCGCGAGATCAGCTCGCGGGTGTCGTTGGCGTCGCCCTTCTCCGCGCGATTCCACGAGGCCTTGAACAGCGCTTCGCGGGTGGCACGATCGTTCAGCGGCTGCAGCGCCGGCTGCTGCGTGGTGTTCTGCAGCGGGATCACCCACTTGCCGTCGAGCTTGCGGCCCTGGGCGGCTTCGGCGGCCGAGGCGATTTCGCCGTCGGACAGGCCATCGAGCTTGGCCTTGTCGTCCACTACCAGTGCGCCGTCCTTGGTGGCGGCCAGCAGCTTGTTGGTGAACTGCGTGGTGAGGCTCGACTCCTCCTTGTTGAGGTCCTTCAGCTTGGCCTTGTCGGCGTCGGACAGCTTGGCGCCACCGTGCACGAAGTTCTTGTAGACCACTTCCACCAGGCGCTTGGATTCCGGATCGAGCTTGAGCGAATCGCGCTGGTCGTAGATCGTCTCGACACGCTTGAACAGCTTGGCGTTCATGACGATGGCGTCCTGGTGCTCGGCGAACTTCGGCGCTTCCTCTTCCTGCACCTTCTGCAGCGTGTCGTTGGTGTTGGCGCCGCTCACCGCGTCGAACGCATGCATGACGCGGGTCAGCAGGGCGCCGGATTTCTCCATCGCCACGAAGGTGTTCTCGAAGGTCGGCGGCTCCGGGTTGTCGGCGATCTTCTCGATCTCCGCCAGGTGCTGCTTCATGCCCTCCTCGAAGGCCGGCTGGTAGTCACCGTCCTTGATCTTGTCGAACGGCGGCGCCTGGAACGGCAGCGTGCTGGGTTCGAGGAACGGGTTCACGGCACTGACCTCGGCGGCTGGGGCGGCGGCGCTGGCGGCCTTGGCCGGGGCGGTGCTCGCCGGGGCCGGCTGCTCGGCCGGCTTGGCCTGGTCGTTGGACTGCTGCGAGCAGGCAGCCAGCGCGATGGAAGTGGCAATCACGAGTGTACGAAGACGGAGCATCGGGGTTCCCCATGTGGGCGGTGAAACAAACCCCGAGCGTAACCACACCCCGGCACGGGTGCCAAGGGCTGGAAGTCAGGCCTTTCGCATATCCCGCAGCTGCCAGCTCGGCCCGATCAACAGGTTCAGCCGTTGCCGCACGATGCTCATCGGCAGGTCGGTGATGAGGTCCACGTCGATGCGCAGGTCATCCACGCGAGCGCTGACCGTGGCGGCCGGGTCGATCGCCCCCAGGGCCGGATCGACGTCGTCCGGCTCGTCCTGCAGGGCGCGCCAGCGCTCGAACAGCCCGGGGGTACGCACGGCATTTTGCAATGCAGCGGCCAGGTCATCCGGCCCCGCGCCGTCATAGCTCAGTGACGGCACCGGACCGCGCGCATGGGCCAGGTCGGCGATCGAAAGGTAGTAGTGACTGCGAATGGACATGGCAAGGCTCTCCTGCGGAATGGGCGCATGCAAGCACACGCCATGTGAAATCACTCCAAGATCGCGCCCACATCCAGTTGCGATGCGGCGACATGGGCCGGGACGCCATGGGGCAGCACGCCCAGGCAAGGCGCCGGCAACAGCTGGCGCAGGGTGGCCAGGTTCTCGTCGACCGCGGCCATGTCCGGATCGATCAGGTTGCCGACCCAGCCGACCAGGCGACAGCCATCGGTGGCGATGGCGCGCGCGCTGAGCAAGGCGTGATTGATGCAGCCCAGACGCAAGCCCACCACCAGGATCACCGGCAACTGCCATTGCCGCGCGATGTCCGACGCCAGCAACCCGCGCGACAGCGGCACCAGCCAGCCGCCCACGCCTTCGACCAGCACCACGTCATGGATGTCGCGCAGCCGTTCGAACGCCTCGAAAAGGGGAGCCAACCGGATCTCCACGCCCTCGTGCGCGGCGGCCAGGTGCGGCGACACCGGCTCGCGCAGGGCGATGGGATTGATCCATTCATAGGGCATCGGCGCACTGCTCGCCCCCTGCAGCGCCAGGCCGTCCTCGTTGCGCAGTCCCTCGGCCGTCTCGACGCAACCGCTGGCCACCGGTTTCATGCCGCACGCGTTCAGCCCCTGGGCGCGCAACGCATGCAGCAACGCGCAGGTGGCATGGGTTTTGCCCACGCCGGTATCGGTACCCGCGATAAAGAATGTCGACATGTCACGTCACCCCTGATGACGAATGAGAAAACACCACCCCGACGTGCCGTCGCCGCCGGGCGGTCGCGATCGCCGCACCCCGGCTGGTCAGGCGCATAATACGGACTTTGCCGACAGGGCCGATGTCATGTTTGAAGTCACCACGCAGGCCTACGCCAGCAAGCGCGAACACTACGAGGACCTGTGCAGCCAGGCGCGCGGCCTGCTCGAAGGCGAGCCCAGCGTGATCGCCAATGCCGCGAACTTCTCCGCACTGGTCTACCACAGCCTGGCCGACCTCAACTGGTGCGGGTTCTATCTGTTCGACGGCAGCGAGCTGGTGGTGGGACCGTTCCAGGGCAAGCCCGCATGCATCCGCATCGCGCTTGGCCGCGGCGTGTGCGGCACCGCCGCGCAGACGCGCACCACCCAGGTGGTACGCGACGTCCACGATTTCGACGGGCATATCGCCTGCGACGCCGCCTCCCAATCGGAGATCGTGGTGCCGCTGGTGCGCGCCGACGGCAGCCTGTTCGGCGTGTGGGACGTGGACAGCCCCCGCATCGCGCGCTTCGACGATGAAGACCGCGCGGGCATGGAAGCACTGTGCGCGGTGTTCATGCAGAGCGTTAACCGCTAAGCGTCGATGCGGGGCGTGCGCAGCAGGGTCATCACCGTGTCGCGCGCCTCGTCCACGCCGGTCGGCGCGGAGGACGAGAACACCTGAGCGGTGGCCTGCGTGCCGCCAGCGGCCAGCTCCTTGCGCAACGAAGCCAGCGCCTGCGCGGCCTGGCTGCGCGAGACCTTGTCGGCCTTGGTCAGCAGCACGTGGCACGGCAGGTGAGTGGCGAAGCAGAACTCCAGCATCATCCGGTCGAATTCCTTCATCGGATGACGGATGTCGCTGATCAGCACAATGCCCCGCAAGCTGCGCCGCCGATGCAGATAGGCGTCGATCTCCTGCTTCCAGTGATCGCGCAGTTCAGGCGGCACCTTGGCATAGCCATAGCCGGGTAGGTCAATAAGACGCACCTCCAGCGGCGGCTGGCCGTCCCCCTGGACCAGCGGCGGCAGCGAGAAGGCCACCATCTGCTGGGTGCGCCCCGGCGTCTTGGAGGTACGGGCCAGGCCGCGATGGCCGGTCAACGCATTGAGCGCGCTGGACTTGCCCGCATTGGAGCGACCGGCGAACGCCACCTCGCCGCCACTATCGTGCGGGAGCTGCGAGATTCGATGGGCAGCCAGCACGAACTGGGCGCCCTGTAAGGGATTTGGCATGGTTTGACCGACTAAGGTGGCGCAGAGATAATCCGGGAGTTTCTGCCAGTTGCGGACGTGCAGGTCTGTGCGAGCCGTGCAGCCATAGCAGTTTTTCGGGAGACAAGTGTATGAGTTTTCGGCCCGCCGGTTCTCGGTCCGCTGTTGTTGGTTATGCCGTAGCCCTCGTCTTTGCGCTGTCTTCTAGCGTGGTTCTCGCCCAGCAAGCCAAGGCACCGGCCGCCGCGGCCAGCGCCGCCCAGCCTGCCGCGGCCGCCACCGCCGAACAAGCTGCCGCTGCACCGGCCGCCGTCAAGCCGGGCGACGCCACCGCCGGCGCCGCCAAGGCCGCCGTTTGCGGCGCCTGCCATGGCATGGACGGCAACTCCAGCGACCCGCAATACCCGAAGCTTGCCGGCCAGCACGAGTCGTACATCGCCCACCAGCTGACCAGCTTCAAGAGCGGCAAGCGCCAGAACCCGATCATGCTGGGCATGGCCACCCCGCTGTCCGAACAGGACATGCACGACATCGGCGCCTACTTCGCCAGCAAGTCGTCGCTGCCCGGCGTGGCCGACCAGGCGCTGGTCGCGCGCGGCCAGCAGCTGTATCGCGAAGGCGACACCAGCAAGGGCGTACCCGCCTGCATGGCCTGTCACAGCATCGACGGCCGCGGCAACCCCGGCGCCATGTACCCGCAGCTGACCAGCCAGCACGCGCAGTACATCGAGGCCACGCTGAAGGCCTGGCACGACGGCACGACCTGGGGCGATGAGGCCCATGCCCAGATCATGCCGGGCATTGCCAAGAAACTGGACGAAAAGGACATCGCCGCCGTGGCCAGCTATGTCGAAGGCCTGCACGCCGCCGAAGGGGCGGGCGCCTCCGCCGCCAAGTGATTGCCCTGCACACGCCGGCCGGCACCCGGCTGGCGTGTTCGTTCCAAGCCATGCCCAGCGCACCGAGGATCACCATGTTGAAGCGTTTGTCGTTCCTGTGTACCGCCCTGCTCGCGCTCGCCGCCTGCAGCAACAACAACGACAACGCCAGCCCGGCGCCGCAACCGGCCCCTGCCGCCAGCGCGCCCGCCGCCCAGCCGCCGGCCGCTTCGACCGCTGCCGCCCCGGCAGCCGCGAGCACGGCGGCGCCTGCCGCTGCCAGCACGGCCGCCCAGGCGCCCGCGCCCGCCGCGCCGCCGGCCACCCCGTTCGTCGACGACGGCAAGTGGGTGGAAGGCAAGAACTATGTCCGCATCGAGCCGGCCCAGCCCAAGCTCACCAATACCGACAAGGTTGAAGTGGTCGAGGTGTTCTCGTACGGCTGCCCGGCCTGCAACCAGTTCCACCCGGTGATGAACAAGCTGGTGCAGGAGCTGCCCGCCGACGCCGTGGTGGCCTATCTGCCGGCCTCGTTCATGCCGCAGGAAAACTGGCCGATGCTGCAGCGTGCCTACCTCACCGCGCAGGCGCTGGGCGTGGCCGACAAGGCCAACGACGCCATGTACGACGCCGTGTGGAAGAGCGAAGAACTGAGCGCCATGGCCCCCGGCGGCCGCGGCCTCAAGCCGTCCTCCGCCCTGCCCACGCTCGACGACGCCGCCAAGGTCTATGCCAAGTTCGGCGTCGACCCGAAGGAATTCGTGGCCACGGCCAACTCCTTCACCATCAACACCAAGGTCAAGCGCGCCGACGAGCTGGTGAAGGCCTATGGCGTGGAAGGCACGCCCACCATCATCATCGACGGCAAGTACCGCCTCGACCGCGGCACCGCCGGCGGCGACGAGCAGGCGATTGAACTGGTGAAGTGGCTGGTGTCCAAGGAAGCGGCCGGCAAGTAAGCCCCCGCCCGCCACCGACACCAATCACCCGAGAGTACCGACCCATGTTCAAGCGTTTTGCCCCCCTGCGCGTACTTGGCCTGCTGGCCGGCCTGGTGCTGGCCAGTGCCTGCACCGCCACCGGCTCTAATGAGCCGGCGCCGTACACCGACGGTGCCGAGTACGTGACCATCGCCGGCCCGGCCCATCGCCTCAGCGATGCCGGCAAGGTGGAAGTGGTCGAGGTGTTCTCCTACGGCTGCATCCATTGCGCCCACTTCGCGCCGATCGCCGACCAGCTGCGCAAGCAGCTGCCGCCCGGCGTGGTGTTCAAGCTGATGCCCGCCGCGTTCAACGACGAATGGCTGCCCTACGCCCGCGCGTTCTACGCCGCCCAGAAGCTGGGCGTGGTGGAGCAGACGCACCTGGCGCTGTTCAAGGCCAAGTTCGACGAGCACTACCCGATCTCCACGCTGGACGAGCTGGCCGACTTCTATGCCAGCCATGGGGTGAATCGCGAGGAGTTCCTGCGCATCGCCAGCTCGGACGAGGTCACCGCGCAGATCCGCAAGGACATGACGCTGGTCCAGCAGTGGCAGGTGGACGGCACCCCGACCATCGTGGTCAACGGCAAGTACCGCAGCGCCAACGTCAAGACCCTGGATGAACTGTCCGCCTTGACCCAGTGGCTGGCCAAGCGCGAGCTGGCCGGCAAGTAAGCCTGGCGGGGAGGGCCCCTGGGACTTTCCCCGCATTCACGTCAAACTGGGCATTCTTACGGGCCGGATCGCCGCCGCGATGGCGGCGGCCACCCTTTTGCGACTACCCTGCCCGCCCGATGACCCGCGCCGATCCCAAGCCCGCTGCCGCTCCTGAACGCCGATTGCGTCTGCTGAGCTGCAATATCCTGGCCGGCGCCAGCGTCCAGCGCTACAGCGAATACGTCACTCGCAGCATCAACGCGGTGCTGCCCGGCCGCAGCAAGCTGGAAAACCTCGACCGCCTGGCCGAAGTGCTGCCGCAGTTCGACGTGATCGGCCTGCAGGAAGCCGACGCCGGCAGCCTGCGCTCGGGCTTCCTCAACCAGACCCGTTATCTCGCCGAAGCAGCGGGCATGCCGTTCTGGAGCCATCAGCCCAATCGCCCGATGGCGCGCCTGGCCCACTCGGCCAACGGCCTGATCAGCCGGCTGGAACCCACCAGCGTGCTGGACTACCCGCTGCCCAGCCGCATCCCGGGCCGTGGCGCCCTGCTGGCGCGGTTTGGCGAGGGTCCGGATGCGCTGGCAGTGATGATCGCCCACCTGTCGCTGAGCGCGCCGGCCCGCGCCAGGCAGCTGGCCTTCATCGCCGAGGTGCTGCAGGACTATCGCCATGCCGTGTTGATGGGCGACCTCAATACCGACGTGCGCAGCGCCGAGATGCAGCAGCTGTTCGCCCACTCCAGCCTGGTGGGCCCGGCGCAGCCCACGCCGACGTTCCCCAGTTGGAAGCCGCGCAAGGCACTGGACCATATCCTGACCTCCGAGTCGATCCGGCTCGACAAGGTCTGGGCGCTGCCGCAAGCGTTTTCCGACCACCTGCCGCTGGCAGCGGAGATCCGCTTGCCCGACCATGTCGCACCACGCACCCACCGACTCCGCCGATGAAGCGCTTGCTCTGCCTTACCTTGCCCTGGCTGCTGGTGCTCGTCGTCGGCGCGATCGCCGCCGGGCTGCGCTATGGGCTGATCGAATCGGCCGACGTGGCACGCATCTGCGAGACCAGCCACGCCCTCAGCTGCGACCTGCGCCACCTGACCGTCACCGGCTTCATCACCGGCAACATCTTCGGCTGGGCGATCGGCATCTTCGGCTGGGTGGCGATGGCGGCCACCGTGCTGGCGCTGCGCTGGCAGAAGCTGCCATTGGCGTGGCTCGCCGCGGCGACCGGCCTGTTCGCGGTGATCCTGTACTGCTTCGTGCCCGGCGCGTTGGCGCTATTGATCGGCTGCCTGCGCCTGGTGCGCCTGCAGGCGGCTGGCCCGACGCCAGTCGACCAACACCGCGCCACCGAGCGCCAGGTTCACGCCCAGCCATAGCCAGGCCGGCGGGCTGAGCCCGATCTCCTGCACCACGGCCATGGCCGCCAGCAGCGGCATCACGCAGGCGAGAAAGCGCGCCTCCACCGAAGGCAGCACGGCATCCCGCACATCCAGCAGCGAGGCCAGCAGGTAGCCCAGCGCGGGCGGCCAGAACATGCCCAGCGGGAAATCGCGGTAGCGGCCATCGAAGGCCAGCAGCAGGCCGTAGAAGGCCAGCGCGAACATCCAGCAGAAACGCAGCCGCGGGTCCGGTGCCTTGGTCGCCGGCAGGCCGCCCAGTCGCGCGGCCACCCAGCGGGCCAGCGCAATGGCGGTGAGCAGCGCCAGCAGGCAGATCAGTCCGCAGAACACCCATTCGGTCTGGTTGCGGCAGGCGAACCACATCTGGCGGAACTGCCATGCCATGGCGGTGCCGCTGGCGAACCCCGCCAGCGCCAGCGCCACCCGACTGCGCGGGCTGCGCCACTCACGGCGCCACAGCCCGGCCAGCAGGAACAGCACCGCGCCCGCCGCGCCCGCCCACCAGCCCAGCAGCCAGCGCGGCTCCTCCACCACCGGGCCCTGCATGGCGAACTTCGGCTGCGCATTCACATCGAAGATGCCCCAGTAGCCGCCCACGGTGCCTTCCTGCTGGCGCTTCCAGGGTTGGTCGAAGGCCTCGATCACGTTGTAGGGCATGTCCACGCTGCCGGCGTAGCGCAGGAACTCGCGCAGGTAGCGCGCCTCGTTCACCAGGCTGGCGGCGGCGCCGCGGCGCTGCTTGCCCTCGCTGGGCCAGCCGGTCTCGCCGATCATCACCGCGCGGCCGGGAAAACTCGCCTTCACATGGGCATAGACCTCGGCCACATGCTGCAGGGCGTCCTTCGGTTCGACCGGTTCGTCCTCCCAGTACGGCAGGATGTGAATGGTGATGTAGTCCACCGCATTGGCCATCTGCGGATAACGCAGCCAGAACTCCCACACGTCGGCATAGGTGACCGGTACGTGGGTGTCATGGATCGCGTCGCGCACCTGGTTCACATAGGCCGCCAGCGAGGTGGACGACTGCTCGCCCCGCAGCAGCACCTCGTTGCCCACGATCACGCCACGCAACACGTCCGGGTAGGCCTTGGCGGTGGCGATACCCAGCTGGATCTCGCGCTCGTTGCCCGCCGGATCGCGGCCGATCCAGATGCCCATCAGCACCTTCATGCCGTAGCGCTGGGCAATCTGCGGCACGGCGTTGAGGCCGAGGCCCTGCGAGTAGGTACGCACGCAATCGAAGCGCTGCGACAACGCCCGCAGATCGGCGTCGATGCGCTCGGGGCTGACGAAGGCACGAGGATCGAGCGGCGTTTCGCCCGGCTTGCGGAAGGGCGCATAGGACACGCAGGCGATATGCGCGGTGGGCGTGTCGGCCAGCGGCACCGGACGGCCAACGTTCCACCACCACAGCCCACCCGACAGTGCGGCCGCGACAAGGATCAGCCACGCAAGCGGCGCTACACGGGATAACGGCGAGGGCGATGGCGACATGCGCTTCCTGACGAATGCGCCGGATGCGGCGCCTGATGGGCGGGCGATTCTATCAGGCTGGCCCGCTCCGCCATGTGTGCGGCCGGCCACCCCGGCGTTTCACGCCACGCTCAGCGGCCGTTGGCCATGCTGCCGGGCTCTGCAGCGCACCGTCCCAGCGGAAGTCGCCAAGTACACTGTGCCGGGATCGGCATTGAACAAGCCCCAAGGAGTTGTCATGTCCCTTCACGCAGCACCGCGGCGTTACGCCCGACGTCTGCTCATCGTGATCGCTGGCCTGTGGCTGGCCGCCGGTGCCGCCAGCGCCGCCGAACCCACCGAGACCCAGCGCGCGACGTTCAGGCAGGCCTACGCCGCAGCCCAGCAGGGTGGCGACGGCTGGCGCAGCTTGGCCAGCGGGCTGCAGGACTATCCGCTCTACCCCTACCTGGAAGCAGCGGCGCTGACCCACGACATCCGCCAGCTCGACCGGGCCCGGGTGGAGGATTATCTCAAGCGCAATCCCGGGCTGATTCCGGCGAGCGACCTGCGCCGCGACTTCCTGACCGAACTGGCCCGCCGGCAGGACTGGGACAGCTTCCTCGCCATGTACCAGCCCGGCCTCGGCGATGCGCTGGCCTGCAACGCGCTGCAGGCGCAGCTGGCCAAGGGCGGCACGCTCGACTTCGATCGCGATCTCGCCGCCTTGTGGGCCAAGCCCAAGCTGCCCAGCGCCTGCGATCCGGTGCTGAGCGCCGCACACGACCAGGGCCTGCTCACCGCGCCGCGCCTGTGGGACCGCATCGACCGCGCCGCCGACGCCAACCAGCCGGGCACCATCGCGGCAATCGCCGACTGGCTGCCGCCCGATCAGACACCGGAAGCGCAACGCATCGCCACCGCCTTGCGCGACCCGGGCAGCGCGGTGACCGCGGCGGCGCAGTGGCCCGATACGCCGCGCGACCGCCAGGCCGCCACGCTGGCGCTGGAACGGCTGGCGCGCCGCCAGTCGGTCACCGCCGACATCGCCTGGCAGAAGCTGCAGAGTCGTTTCACCTTCTCTCCCGAGCAACGCGACCGCGTGCTGTATGCGCTGGCCCTGTTCCACGCCACCGATTACGACCAGAGCGCGTTGTCGCGCCTGATCGCCCTGCCGCCCTCGGCGCAGACCGATGTGAGCCGCGAGTGGCGCGTGCGCGCCGCGCTGGCGCAGCTGGACTGGACGGCCGTGCTTGCCGCCATCGACGCGATGCCGCCGACGCAGCAGCAGGACGGCGAATGGCGCTGGTTCCGTGCCCGCGCACTGACCGAACTGGGCCGCAGTGCCGACGCCCAGCGCGTGCTCACCTCGCTGGCGACGGAACCCACCTTCTTCGGCTTCCTCGCCGCCGATCGTCTTGGCCTGCCCTACGGCATCTGCCAGCTCACGCTCAACGGCGACCCGCAACGCGAGCAGGCGTTGCTGGCCAATCGCGGTTTGCTGCGCGCATTCGAACTGTACGCGGTGGACCTGCCAAAGCTGGCGCGCCGCGAATGGACACAGGCGCTCGACGGCGCCGATCCGGATACGTTGAAGCTGGCGGTGGACCTCGCCTACCGCCGCGGCTGGTACGACCGCGCCGTGTTCACCTTCAACACCGGCGACGCCCTGCGCTATTACGAGCAGCGCTTCCCGCTGGCCAGCCAGGACGGCGTGGTGCCGCAGGCGCAGGAAGCCGGCATCGATCCCTCGTGGGCATACGCCATCCTGCGCGCCGAAAGCGCCTGGATGCCCGACGCACGCTCCGGCGCCGACGCGCGTGGCCTGATGCAGCTGCTGCCGTCGACGGCCGCGCTGGTGGCCAAGCGCAACGGCCTCGACTGGGGCGGCGGCGACACGCTGTTCGACCCGGTCGTCAACATCAAGCTGGGCACGCGCTATCTCGCGCAGATGGCGGATCGCTTCAACGGTGCGCCATGGCTGGCCAGCGCCGCCTACAACGCCGGCCCGGGCAAGGTGGACCAATGGCTCGAAGCGCGCGGCAGCCTGTCCCCCGACCTGTTCGTCGCCACCATTCCCTACAAGGAAACCCGCGAGTACGTGGCGCGCGTGATGTCCTTCGCGGTGATCTACGACTGGCGCCAGCACGGCAACGCGGTAACGCTGTCCCAGCGCCTGACGCCGATTGGGCAGACCTACCAACTCCCCGATGGCCACAGTCAGCGTAAGCTGGCGACTTGCCCAGTGATCGCCCCGCCCGCACCGGCGGAAGCAGCCACTGCCGCCCCTGCCAGCAGCATGCCGGCGCCGGCCGCTGCCTCATCCAGTGGTACGCGTTGACGTGGAGATACGTGTGACCCGGAAAGCACAGCAATTGGTCGTCCTCGGCGGCACCGGCTTCGTCGGCAGGCAACTGCTGCCGCGACTGGCCGCCGATGGCCATCGCATCCTGCTGCTCTCGCGCAACCGCGAGCGCCGCCGCGAGTTGGGCGTGCTGCCCAACGTGCGCATCCGCAGCGTCGACATCTACGACGGCAACGCGCTGCGCCGACAGTTCGACGGCGCCGACGCCATCATCAACCTGGTCGGCATCCTCAACAACGTGGGCGACCAGAGCTTCCAGCGCGCGCACGTGGAGCTGACCCAGCGCGTGATCGCCGCCTGCCAGTCCGCCGGCGTGTCGCGACTGCATCACATGAGCGCGCTCAAGGCGGGCCAGGGCCTGTCGCAATACCTCAAGAGCAAGGGCGAGGCCGAGGCGCAGGTGCGCAACTCGTCGCTGGACTGGACCATCTACCAGCCCAGCGTGATGTTCGGCGCGGGCGGCGGCCTGGTCAGTCGTTTTGCCAGCCTGCTGAAGCAGCTGCCGGTGCTGCCGCTGGCGCGCGCCGCCTCGCGCCTTGCGCCGACCTGGTCAGGCGACGTGGCCGAGGCCATCGCCCGTTGCGTCGGCGACGACAAGCTCGGCGTCGACCGCAGCTACGAGCTGTACGGGCCGGAAGTGCTCACGCTGGGCGAGATCGTGCACAAGATCCGCGACACCCTCGGCCTGCGCACACCCATCATTCCGCTGCCCGACAGCCTGGGACGGCTGCAGGCGCAGGTCGCCGAGCTGCTGCCGGGCAAACCGTTTTCGCTGGACAACTTCCGCACGCTGCGGACCGACTCGGTGGGCAAGGTGGATGGTTATGCGGCGCTGGGCATCACGCCGCAGCCGTTCTCGGCATGGTTGCCGGTGCTGCTGCATGCGCCCGCGAGGGAGCGGCGATTGGCGTTGGCGCGGACGCGCTGAGCTTTTTTGGCTGGTCAGCCGGATGGAGGTTGGGCAAGCGCGCCTCGCGCTTGCCCAACCTCCATCCGCACGATGAGCAGCAAGCACATCCCCACCCCGTGGCAGAATCCCCCTCATGCGCATCTATCTCGTCGGCGGTGCCGTCCGCGACAAACTGCTCGGCCGGACAGTCGCCGATCGCGATCATGTCGTGGTCGGCGCCCGCCCCGAGGAGTTGCTCGCCCAGGGCTACCGCCCCGTCGGCAAGGATTTTCCGGTCTTCCTGCATCCCAGGACCGGCGAGGAATACGCCCTGGCGCGCACCGAACGCAAGACGGGACATGGCTATCACGGCTTCGCCTTCCACGCCGATCCTGGCGTGACGCTGGAAGAAGACCTCGCGCGCCGCGACCTCACCATCAATGCCATGGCCGAGGCCGAGGATGGTTCACTGGTGGACCCGTTCGACGGCGCCCGCGACCTCGAACGACGCCTGCTGCGCCACGTGTCGCCAGCGTTCGTGGAAGACCCCGTGCGACTGCTCCGCGTGGCGCGCTTCGCCGCACGCTTCGCGCCGCTGGGCTTCAGCGTGGCGCCGGAGACGATGGCGCTGATGCAGCAGATGGTGCGCGATGGCGAGGTGGATCACCTGGTGCCCGAGCGGGTATGGCAGGAGACGCGCAAGGCCCTGGGCGAAGCGCAGCCTTCCGCTTTCCTGCGCGTGCTGCGCGAGTCGGGCGCGCTGGCCGTGCTGTTTCCCGAAGTGGATGCGCTGTATGGCGTGCCGCAGCGCGCGGAGTTCCACCCGGAAATCGACACCGGGCTGCACGTGGAGATGGTGCTGGACATGGCGGCGCGCATTGCCCCGGGCAGCGACGTGGTGGGCTTTTGCGCGCTCACCCACGACCTGGGCAAGGCGCTGACGCCCGCTGATGTCCTGCCGCGCCACCTGGGCCATGAGCACGCCGGGGTGGCGCCGCTGCAGCGGCTGGTCGCCCGCCTGAAGGTGCCGACCGAGCACGCCACCCTGGCCGAGCAGGTGTGCCGCGAGCATCTCAACGCGCACCGGGCCTTCGAGCTGAAGCCGGCCACCGTGCTGCGCCTGCTCTCCTCGCTGGACGCGTTGCGGCGGCCCGAGCGGCTGGCGCTATTCCTGGCCGCCTGCGAGGCGGACAAGCGCGGTCGCCTGGGGCATGAGCACGACGCCTATCCGCAGGCCGCTTACCTGCGGCAGGCGCGGGATGCGGCGGCGGCAGTCAGTTCGGCGCCGTTTGTGGCCAGGGGCCTGCAAGGGCCGGCCATCGGCGAGGCCATGGCGGCGGCGCGGGTCGCCGCGATCGCGGCCTTGTGCCGCCCCCTCGCCTGAGCCGGCACGGAAAGCCTGACGGAAGACAGCTGTTACTAAGGTAGCTGGCTCAATATCGCCCGCGATGCCACGTGGGCCTCCCCGCGTGTATAAAGACGGGTCGCGTGCCCCGACCAGGACGGTACGGCATCACCTTTCCTTTTGTCCGGAGCTATCCGTGCCGATTGCATCCAACCCGACCTCACCGCTGCGCCAGCGCTTTCGCCCGCTTTGGTGGCTGGCCATCTGCTATGTACTGATCGGGGCGATCACGCGCATCGCGCTGCTGTTCATGGCGGGCAGTGGCGTACCGCACCATCCGCTGTACTGGGCCTATGCGTTCGGCGTGGGCCTGGTCTATGACCTGATCGTCTTTGGCTATGTCGCCTGGCCGCTGGTGCTGTACCTGTGGCTAATGCCGCAGCGCGCCTACGTGTCGCGTGCAGGCCAATGGGCGCTCTACGCCCTCGGCGCGATCCTGCTGTTCGGGCTGATGTTCGTCGGCGCCTCCGAGCTGGTGTTCTGGGGCGAATTCGGTACGCGCTTCAACTTCATCGCCGTGGATTACCTGGTCTATACCACCGAGGTGATCGGCAATATCCGCGAGTCGTATCCGCTGGGCACCTGGATCAGCTTGCTGGCCCTGGCCACCTTGGCCATCGTATGGTTCAGCCGCCGCGGACTGCGCGCCAGCGACGGCGGCACGCGCTTCCTGCAGCGCGGCAAGGTGGTGCTGGTGTGGCTGCTGATCACGGTGATCACGGCGGTGGCGTTCAAGGGCACCTACAAGGACCGTACCGACAACGCCTACGTCAACGAGCTTTCCGGCAACGGCATCTACGAGTTCTTCGCAGCCTTCCGCAGCAGCCATCTCGACTATTCGCGTTTCTATCGCACGCTGCCTGACGATGAAGCATTCAAGCGCGTACGCGAGCTGGTCAAGACGCCCGAGGCCACCTACGTCAACGACGATCCGCGCGACCTCACCCGCGAGATCCGCCACGAAGGCCCGGAAAAACACCTCAATGTAGTGCTGATCAGCGTGGAGAGCCTGTCGGCGGACTTCCTCAAGGAATTCGGCGACAAGCGCGGCATCACGCCCAACCTCGATGCGCTGATCGGCCAGAGCATGTTCTTCGACCACCTCTACGCCAACGGCACCCGCACGGTGCGTGGCCTGGAAGCGCTGTCGCTGTCCGTGCCGCCGACGCCCGGCGACTCCATCGTCAAGGCGCACAACAACGAAAACCTGCTGTCGGTAGCCGACATCTTCAACGATCGCGGCTACCAGTCGGACTTTGTCTACGGTGGCTACGGCTACTTCGACAACATGAACTACTACTTCTCGCACAACGGCTATCGCACGGTCGATCGCAATGACATCGGCAAGAACGATGTCATCCACCACGAGAACGTGTGGGGCGTGGCGGACGAGGATCTCTACACGCTGGCACTCAAGCAGATGGACGAGGCCCATGCGCAGGGCAAGCCGTTCTTCCTGCACATCATGACTACCTCGAACCACCGCCCCTTCACCGTGCCGGCCAACCGCGTGCCGCAGAAGAACGGCACGCGCGAAGCCGCGGTGGCGTACACCGACTGGTCGATCGCCGACTTCATCAAGCGCGCGCAGGCCAAACCGTATTTCGACGACACGGTGTTCGTGATCACCGCCGACCATTGCGCCTCCAGCGCGGGCCGCACCAGCGTGCCGATCAACCGCTACCACATCCCGTTGTGGATCTACGCACCCAAGCACATCGCACCGCAGCGCGTGTCGCGCCAGATGGCGCAGGTGGACATCATGCCCACCGTGCTGGGCCTGCTGAACTTCAGCTACCGCAGCCGCTTCTTCGGCGCCGATCTCTTCGAGCTCGAACCCGGCCGCGAGCGCGCCTTCCCCGCCACTTACGAAAAGCTCGGCTACCTGCATGGCGACGTGCTGACGGTGCTGGAGCCGCAGCGCAAGCTCGAACAGCTGCGCCCGAACTTCGACAACGGCGACGCCGTGCCCAACACGCCGATAGACCAGGGCCAGGTCGACGACGCCACGGCGTACTACCAGGTGGCCGCGTTCCTGTTCAAGCATGGCCTGATGGTGAAACGACCGGAAGACAGTACGCCGGTGAAATAGCAGGGGCCGAGCCAAAGGCGTGGGTTTTCTGAGACACTGACGCCCACGTCCTTTGCGCCCTCGAAGCGATGAGCCATTCAAGGAAGACCCGCGTTGCGGTCCTGATTCCCTGCCATAACGAGGCAGTTGCCATCCCTGTCGTGGTGCGCGACTTCGCGGCGGCCCTACCGCAGGCGCGCATCTACGTCTACGACAACAACTCCACCGACGGCACCATGGCCGCGGCGACCGCCGCGGGCGCCGTTGTGCGCCGGCAGGACCTGCAGGGCAAGGGGCATGTCGTGCGACGCATGTTCGCCGACGTCGATGCCGATGTGTACGTGCTGGTGGATGGCGATGCCACCTACGATGCCGCGCAAGCGCCCGTGATGATCGAGCGACTGCTGGCCGAGCAGCTGGACATGGTGGTCGGCACGCGTGTCAGCACCGAACTTGAGGCCTACCGCCACGGACACCGTTTCGGCAACTGGCTGTTGACGGAGCTGACCGGACGCATCTTCGGCCGCACCTTTTCCGACATGCTTTCCGGTTACCGGGTGTTTTCCAGGCGCTTCGTGAAATCGTATCCCGCGCGCGCCGGTGGCTTCGAGGTGGAAACCGAACTGACCGTGCATGCGCTGGAGCAGCACATGCCGGTGGCCGAGCACCCGACCCGTTACGCCGCGCGCATGGACGGCTCACAGAGCAAGCTCAGCACATGGACAGACGGCTGGCGCATCCTCATGACCATTCTCGCGTTGACCAAGAACGGCAGGCCGCTGGCGTTCTTCTCGCTGGGCGCGGTGGCATGCATGCTGAATCCCTGCTGCTCGCGGTTCCGCTGTTCACCACCTATGTCGAAACCGGGCTGGTGCCGCGCTTCCCCACCGCCATCCTGTGCTCGGCCCTCGTGCTGCTGGCGGCGATTTTCCTGGTCTGCGGGCTGATTCTCGACACGGTCACGCTGGGCCGGCGCGAGCAAAAGCACCTGGCCTATCTGGCCTACCATCCGCCTGGTGCCGACGAGCCCTGAGGTCGATTTCATCGATGCCAGCTACCCGGAACTCCGCGCAGGAATTCTGGCAAGATGCTTGGCGCTTCGATCTAGGATGGCTCGCCTGATGCGTTTCGACTTCTCCGACCGCGACGACATTGTCGGGCGGTGTCTTTGGCTGCTACCCATAGCCACCTTCATGATGCTCGTCGTTGCGCAGATCCAGCTGCCCGGCATCTACATGGATGCCATCAACCCGGACTTCCTCGCCGCGCAACTGCTGGATCATCGGCTGCACAACCCTGGCGCAGCGCTTCCCTCAAGCACCTTCCCGCTGCTGGGCAACCTCTACCATGGCGTGCAAAACGTTTATGTGGGCTTGCCGCTCTTCGCTCTGTTCGGCTGCAGCGTAGCCACTTTGCGGCTCGCGCAAGCGGTATTCGGGGTCATTCTGCTCAGCGCCGTCTACCTCACCGCCCGGCGCTTGACGCGTTCGAATGGGCTCGCCCTGGCATGCGGACTGGGCCTTGCGACCGAACTGGCCTTTACCGCCTCTTTTCGCACCCAGTTCTACATCGTTCTAGGTGGCGCCGCCTGGTTGTTCGTCTCGTTGCTCCTTGCACTCCCCGCGGATAAAAGATCGCTCGTCCTACGGCACCGCACGTTTCTTTCAGGCGTATTTGCGGGATTGGCCGGCTATGGCTATTTCGTCCTGCTGTTCTTTGTGCCAGGCATGCTGATGCTGGTGGCACTACGCTCACGAAATGGATGGCGCGATCTGCCCATCTGGATCATCGGTCTCGCAGCAGGCATGCTGCCTTTTGCCTTGGGATACCTCTCCCTCGTGCTTAAACTGCACGGTGTCGAGCCTGCACTGGCCTTCATCCGCAGTCTCCTTTCCCAGCTTCACCCCTTCGACGCGAATGGCGCCAGCGGTGGTCATCTCGGTTACGCATGGCAGCTGATCCGACTCGCTGTCACGGACAGCGGTAACGAAGCCATGATCTTCGGCCAGCCACTGCCATTCACCTGGGGCGTCATAAAGTTCTACCTGTTCGCGGGCGTCACCCTAAGCCTGACTGCGCTATGCGTCTTGCGGCTTTTCCGCCGCGACGAACACCTGCTGCAGACGCTGCCCGCTTTGCTGCCAGTATCCTTCGTAAGCGTGGCCCTGCTGTTCGGCCAGCGTCTCTGGGTCCATCACTTTTCTGTGCTCGTTCCGTTCCTCTATCTGCTTGCCACGTTATTGGTGGCAGAGATAGGGCGCTGGGCAGGTCTCTCGCTTCGCATGAAAAATGCGGTGACTGGTCTTGTGATCGTGGGCTGCCTGGCGGGAAACCTGGTGCAGCAGGCTGACTTCCACGAACGGCTCGCCAAAACCGGCGGCGGGGCCAAAAGCCCGGAGGCGTTGACGACTCTTGCTGTCGAGGCCAGAGATGCCCCCAAAGATGTGGCGTATATCTTTCCCGAATGGGGCTTCTTTACTTCATTCAGTTTCCTCACCGGCAATCGCGTCCGTTACGTGACCGACTCCCAGCCTGAAACCTTCGATAAGCTTCGCAAAGCGGGCTATCGACACTTTCGACTTGTGTATTGGGATATCGCCAACCGCGAGCACTACCGTCAAACCCTGCTGTCGGCTGGCGCCAGCTCGATCACCGAGCGTACCTTTACCACCAGGGAAGGCATGCCTACATTCTATTGGCTGGATGCCGAGTGAGTTGTGCGAATGGCCCGCCTTGGACGCCTACAACCGCTCGCCCTGGTCCGCTTCGAGCAACGCCGCCGGTAGCGGCACCACCTCCATGCCGCGTGCGAACAGCATCGCCTGGAAGCGTTCGCCCATCTGGTCGGGCATGGTCAGCTTCTTCACTTCCTGGGCAAGCCGATAGCGTGCCGGCTCGTCGGGCGCGCTTTCATACGCAGCCTCGAAGGCTTCCTGCAGGCCGCTGCCGATCAGGAACTGCGCCTGCGACAGGTAACCGGCGACACCGAAGCCGGCGCTGTTGCCGGCCTCGGCCAGCGCGGTGAAATCCACCGAGGCGGTAAGGTCGTTGAGGCCGGGGAGGTAGAGCGGGTCGTTGTGCGCGCGATGCCGGTAGTACGCCCTGAGGGTGCCATCGTCGCGCTCGGGCAGGTAGAACTCGCGCCGCACATAACCGTAGTCGACGAACAGCATCACGCCGGCTGTGAGCGACCCGGCAATGGCCTGCACCCAGTAAGGAAGCTGCGGCAGGATCTCCGAGCGATAACCATCGGCGAATTCGACCTCCATGTCGCGCTCGACATGCCGCACCGCGCCGGACACCAGCGCATCGGCGGGGCGATCCACGCGCATCAGCCGGCCTTCGCCATCGAGTGCCACGTATTCTTCGTAGGCCTCGCCGGCGCGCATGGTGAAGCGCGTGGTGGGCAGCGCATCGATAACTTCATTGGCGAACAGCACCCCGCGCCAATCCTGCTCAGGCGGGCGATCGAGCCATAGCACACGGGCGAACAGTTCCGCCGGCAGCGCCTGCCGCAGCCGTTCGCGCTGGCGCTCGCGCAGGTCCGCGCTGGGTTCGAGGATCAGGTAACGACGCGGCAGCGTACCGCTGGCGGCGAAGGCCTTGAGCGCGGCTTCCGCAAACGCGCCACTGCCACCGCCCAGCTCCAGGAAATCCGCGTTCTCGCCGAGCAGCTCCAGCACGGGATGGGTGGCATTGACCACGCAGCGCGCAAACAGCTCGCCCAGCTCCGGCGCGGTGATGAAGTCGCCGGCTTCGCCGAACTTGGTCTTGCCTGCGCTGTAGTAGCCCAGGCCCGGCGCGTACAGGCAGCGCTCCATGTATTGCGAGAACGGCATCGGTCCGTGCGCGGCGATCTCCTCGCGCAGGCGCGCGAGCAGCCGGTCGGAATGGGCGCGCTCGTCGGCGCCAGGTTCGGGGAGTCGGGAGGACATGCACGTTGCCTGTGGAAGTACAGGCAAAGGATAACCCATGCCCCCGCCATGGCCTCGTGAGGGAGGAAGGCCATGGCGGGGGACGGGCCCAGCTGACTTAGAAATTGAAGTCCTTCTGCAAGCTCAGGAACACGCCGCGGCGGGGACCGAACTGCGGCGCGCCCACGCCCACGCCGGTGCCGCTACGCAGCTCGTAGCTGCGATCCAGCGCGTTGATCAGGGCCAGCTGCGTATGGAACTTGCCGGTGCTGTCGAAGTTGAAGTCGTGCGAGACGCTGAGATTGAGCTGGAAGTAGTACGGCAGCGACAGGCCGTTGGGCACCTCGCCGTCCTCACGCAAACCGCTGCCGAACAGGTAGTCGGCGCCGATCTTGGTGCTGTCGGTGAAGGCGTAGTTGATGCCGCCGGACGAGGTCAGCTTCTGGTCGTGGTCGAGATGGATCCAGTTGTCCGCGATATAGGCCAGCTCATCCGGCGCGAAGTTGTACTGGCTGGTGATCACGTCCTTGCCCATCGCGCGGTTGTAGGCGAAGTTGAAGTACGCGGTCACCGGGCCGTTGTCGTAGTTCAGGCTGAACTCGGTGCCGCGGATGCGGCCGTACCGATAGTTGAAGGTGGAATACACCAAGGCGGCACCGAACTGGCCTTCATCCTGCAGGCGGCTCACGTCGCGATAGTACGCATCCAGGCCCACCGTCCAGTGGGCGCCGATGCTCTGCTGTACGCCCAGGTCGTAATAGTTGGAACGCTCGGCCAGCGGCGTGTTGTTGCCGTAGTTGAGCACCGCATTGGTGGTGTTGGCGAATGCGTTGATGTCCTTGGAGGAAATCAGCTCGTTCGCCGGCGGCGTGAAGTAGCGCGAGTAGCCCGCATGCACCGTGGTGCTGTCGGTGGCCTGCCACACCACGCCCACGCGCGGGCTCAGCTGGCTTTCGGTACGGAATGCTTCGTACTGGTCGCCACGCAAGCCGTAGTTGAGGGTCCACTTGTCGTTGATGTTCCATTCGTCCTGGACATAGGCGGCCCAGGTACGCGCGGTGATCTTGTCGCCGGTGAAGATGTTGAACGGCACCGTGCTGGCCTGGCTGCCGTCCGGATTGGCCGGGAACACCAGCGAATTGGTATTGGTAACGGCCTGGTCGAAGTTGCCGTACAGGCCGTAGCGCAACGTATGGCTGCCGCCCCACGGCATGGAGAAGTCGGCCTGCAGCGTGCTGGCGCGGTCGCTCTGGTTGATGGCGGCGGCCACGCCGTTGAACATCAGGTCGCCGATATCGTCGGGCATGTACTGCAAGCCGCTATAGCGCTGGCCCAGCGACACCTGATACGCCGTCTCGCCCAGCTTGCCCTGCAGCGAGAGCACGCCGAAGCGGGTCTGCTCGTTCTGGCGCTCATCGAGATCGGCGGAGTTGAAATTGACCGTATCCAGATAGCCGAACTGCGGCTCCTGGTCGGGATTGTTGGGAATCTGGAAACGGTTGTTGCTCGCGCCGAACATGAAGCTGATGCGCGTATCGTTGTTGATCAGGTAGCTGATGTCGCCGAACACCTTCACCTGGTTGGTGTGGTCGTGGATCGGCGAGCGGCTGGCGGTCGGATTCTCGATACCGACATCGCTCTGCAGGTAGTTCGCCGTGAGGAAGTAGCTCCAGCGATCGTTGCTGCCCCACAGTGAGGCGTTGGGATTGACCGTGCCGAACGAGCCACCGGTGATGCCGACGCTGCCGCCGTTGCCCAGCGACGAACCGCTCTTGGTGGTGATGTCCACCACCGCCGCCGTGCGCTCGCCGTACTGGGCCGGCAGGGCGCCGTCGAGCAGGGTCACGCTCTGGATGGTGCGGGCGTCCAGCGCCTGGCCAAAACCGGAAATCGATTCGGGCAGCATCACGCCATTGATGCGGTACTGCAGGTTGGCGTGGTCGCCACGCACATGCAGCCCGCCATAGGAGTCCTGCACCACGCCCGGCGCCTGCAGGATCACCTGGTTCAGCGGCGTCGAATCACCCAGCGGAAGCGCCTGGATGGCCTTCTCGTCGATCACGTACTGGCTGCTGCCGGTATCCGGCGACAGCGAGTTGCGGGCCTGGTCGAGCGCGGCGCTCACGTCCACCGTACCGAGCTGCTTCACCTTGGCCGGCTTGTTGCTGGCGGCGCCGGTCGTGTCAGCACCGTTGCCACCGGCATCGCCGGTAGTGGCTGCGCTGCTGGCATCCGCGTTCGGATTGGTCTGGGCAAACGCCGTCGGGACGGCACCAAGCGCAACAGCAAGACTCAAGGCAAGCAGGGAACGTTTCATCGGGTTTCCGGAAAGGGGCGGTGAAGTTGCTATTTTCGATACGTTATAACATTGCCATTCTAAACCGCCAGCCGCCTGCCCCAAAAGTCATGCATTGCGGTGCAACATCCTACGTTAAGCCTGCCACCGCACGGCGGGGTCAGCGGGGTTTCACCGCCACGGCCTAGACTGCGGCCATACGGCAGCCGCCGTGCCCAGCGAGCCGCAGGCCCATGAGCAAACCCTCCTCCCAGCTGCCGGCGGTCATTGCCGACCATAGCCGCGTCACCCAGGCCATCCTGGACTTCGTCAGCCAGATCCCGGACAGCAAGATCGAAGGCAGCCGGAACCCGGAGGCCGAAGCCCGCCGGCTGGCCGCCCGTGCCGCCCAGCGCGCCGCGCTCACCGCCGGTTCGCTGGCGCTGCCCCCAGGGCCCCTGGGCTGGCTCACCGTGCTGCCGGAGCTGATCGCCATCTGGAAGATCCAGGCGCAGATGGTCAGCGACATCGCCGCCGCCTATGGCCAGCACTCGGAGCTGGGGCGCGAGCAGATGCTGTGGTGCCTGTTCCGCCACACCACCGCGCAGGCGTTCCGCGACCTGGTGGTGCGGGTGGGCGATCGCCTGCTGTTTCGCCGCATCACCTATAGCGTGGCCGAACACGTCGCCAAGACCGTCGGCATCAAGGTGACCCAGCGCGCGGTGGGCAAGGGCATCTCGCGATGGCTGCCGGTGGTGGGCGCGATGGGCGTGGGCGCCTACGCCTATTACGACACCGGACAGGTGGCGCGCACCGCCATCGCCATGTTCGGCGCCCCCTTCAGCACCGATGAAGCACCGGTGGAAGGCGGCGCACCCACCGACAAGGCCGCGACCTGATGACGCCCCGCGCGGTTTGCGGCAAGCTCGCAGCCCCATCGCGTCACGCAGGAGCCCGCGCATGAATCCACGCCACGAACGTCCGGTCGCCCTCGTCACGGGCGCCGGCAAGCGGGTGGGCGCGGTGATCGCGCGGACCCTCCACGCCGCCGGCTACGACCTCGCGCTGCACTATCGCCGCTCGGCCACGGAAGCCGAGCGGCTGGCCACTTCGCTCGAACGCCAGCGCAGCGGCAGCACCTATACCGTGCAGGCCGAACTGGCCGATCTGGACGCCCTGCCCGATGTCGTGCAACGCGTGCTGGCCCGCTACGGCCGGCTCGATGCGCTGGTCAACAACGCCTCGGCGTTCTATCCCACGCCACTGGGCACGGCCACGCCCACGCAGTGGAACGAGCTGTTCGCGTCCAACGCGCAGGCCCCCTTCTTTCTCGCGCAGGCGGCGGTGCCCGCGCTGCGGGAAGCACGGGGAGCCATCGTCAATCTGGTGGATATCTACGCCGAACGCCCGCTCGCCCAGCATCCGCTGTACTGCATGGCGAAAGCGGCGCTGGCCGCCATGACGCGCTCGCTCGCGCTCGACCTGGGGCCTGACGTGCGGGTCAATGGCGTGGCGCCCGGCGCGGTGATGTGGCCCAGCGACGGCAAGCCGTACGACGATCAGCAGGCCATGCTGGCCCGCACGCCGCTGCAGCGCGCCGGCTCGCCGGAGGATGTGGCCGGCGCCGTACTGTGGCTGCTGCGCGATGCCCCGTTCGTGACGGGGCAGATCATCCGCGTGGATGGCGGACGGACGCTGTCCGTGTAGAACGGGACGCGCACTGCGCGTCCCGTCCTTATCGCCTATTGCTTCGGCTTGAACGCCTGCTCGAGCATGGCCTGGTCGAAGCCATAGCCCACCTGCCCTTCCTCGGCATAGTTGTACAACGCCGCCGCATAGATGCCCTGCAGCGAAGCCTGGATCAGGCCGAGCAGGGTGATGCCGATGGCGGCCACCGCGAAGGCCAGGATCACCGCCGCGATCGACTGCATCGCGAACGCGCCCACGATCAGTCCGCCTGCCGCCAGGATGGCGAGGAACATCAGCAGGCCAAACACCACGCCGATGCCGGCGTTGCCGATGATGTTCTCGCCCCAGGTGCGCTTGAGCAGCGCGACGCTGCGACTGATCGCCTCGGTCGGCCCCACCTCCTGGCTGGCCAGCACCGGCACCACCAGGAAGGTGGCCACCGTCCAGGCCAGGCCGAGGAAGCCGGCCACCAGCCGGCCGATCAGCCCCAGGCGCTCCTGCAAGGCGCGCAATACCAGGCCCACCGTGGCAGCGATCAATGCGTAACCAAAGATGCTCACCACCCGCTCGCGCGCCAGCGCGAAACCGGCGGCAAAGCTGGTGGGCTCGCCGCGTAGCCGCATCAGCGCGGCGCCGGCCAGCGCGGTGTTGAAGAAGATGATGACGAAGTACTGCACCAGGTAGAACAGGAACAACGCGACATAGCCGCCCGTGGACAGCGCGCGCTGGTGCGTCTCGCCCCCTACCCCGTCCGCCGCGGCAAACGCCATGCCGATGGGGATAAGGAAGCTTGCCGCCACCAGCAGGCAGCAGATGCCGGACGCCAGCGGAAACATCAACAGCGACTTGTCCGAACGCAACACCGCCGCGCTGGCCTTCATCAGGCTCCAGCTGCGTGAAAACCGACCTGCCATAAAGCGACCTCCGTGTGATGGACCGCGATGTTCTAACACCCGCCATGCACGGGCGACAGTGCATGGGTCAAAGCGGCTCGGGCACCAGCGGCTCGCTGTCCACCGGGAAGGCCGCCCACAGCGCCGCCATGGTCCGACCACTCACCGGATGCACCAGCTGCGGCGCGATATCGGCCATCGGCTTGAGCACGAACGCGTGGCGCAGCTCTTTGCGCGGGATGTCCAGATGGCCCTCGCCCTGCCGCACCAGGTCGTCGTAAAGCACGATATCCACATCGAGCGTGCGATCGGAGAAGCGCGGCACGTCGCGACGCCGGCCGTGGCGGTCCTCCAGCGCGTGCAACCAGTCGTTGAGCGCCTCGGGCGAAAGATCGGTATCCAGCCCCACCGCCAGATTGATGAAATCGGCGCCGTCGAAACCCACCGATTGGCTGCGATACGCGGGGGACACCGCCAGCTCGCCGAAGCGCTCGCGCAACTCAACCAGCGCGGCGGCGAGATAGCGCTTTGGCTCCCGGTTGGAGCCCAGGCTCAGGTAAACGCGCGCCATGCTCTAAGGACGCGTGCCACGTTCGATGCGTACACCCACCGCCTTGGCGCCACGCACCGCGCCGGGCTTGGACAGCTTGAGCCGCACCCACGACACGCCGAACTCTTCGCGGATGATCGCCGCGCAACGCTCGGCCAGTGTCTCCACCAATCCGAAACGGGAGGCGCCCACATAGTCGATCAGACGCTTGGACACGTCCTTGTAGTTGAGCGTGTGGGCGATGTCGTCGCTGGCGGCGGGCACGCTGTTGTCGAACGCCATCTCGATGTCGAACGACAAGGTCTGGCGCACGCGGCGCTCCCAGTCGTAGATGCCGATCACCGCATCGATGCGCAGGTCTTCAATGAAAACGATATCCATGGCGATAGGGTAACGGATACCGCCGCCGTCACCGCGCCGGCGGCAGGCTTTCCAGATCCCAGCGCGGGAACACCTGCACCGAGGCGTCCTGGTGCTGGCCCGCCGCCAGGCGGATGGCGCCGGCCAGCGCGATCATCGCGCCGTTGTCGGTACAGAACGCCAGGCGCGGAAAGTACACCTTGAAGCCATCCTTCGCGCCGGCCGCGGCAAGCTCGGCACGCAGGTGCTTGTTGGCGCCCACGCCACCGGCGATCACCAGCCGTTTCGCACCACTGGCCTGCAAGGCGCGGCGGCACTTGATGATCATGGTGTCGACAATCGCCTCCTCGAAGGCGCGGGCGATATCGGCGCGGGTCTGCTCGCTCTGGTCCGAGTGTTGCCAGGCCAGCAGCACCTGGGTCTTCAGGCCCGAGAAGCTGAAATCCAGCCCCGGACGGTCGGTCATCGGGCGCGAGAAGCGGAAGGCGCCGGGACGCCCCTGCTCGGCCAGCGTGGCCAGCGCCGGACCACCGGGATAGGGCAGCCCCATCAGCTTGGCGGTCTTGTCGAAGGCTTCGCCGGCGGCATCGTCCAGCGTGTCGCCCAGGATGCGGTACTGGCCGATGCCCTTCACCTCCACCAGCATGGAGTGGCCGCCGGAGACCAGCAGGGCCACGAACGGCGGTGCCGGCGGGTCATCCTCCAGCAGCGGCGCCAGCAGGTGGCCTTCCATGTGATGCACGCCGATGGCCGGCACGCCCAGCGCCCAGGCCATGGCACGGGCGGCCGAAGCGCCGACCAGCAGCGCACCCACCAGGCCGGGGCCGGCGGTGTAGGCGACGCCGCCCAGGTCGGCGGGGGTCAGGCCGGCCTCGGCCAGCGCCTCGCGCACCAGCGGCAGCAGCTTGCGCACGTGGTCGCGGCTGGCCAGCTCCGGCACCACCCCGCCGTAGTCGGCGTGCAGCTTGATCTGGCTGTAGAGGGTATGTGAAAGCAGGCCGCGGCCGGGCGCGGCGGGTTCCCACTGCAGCAGGGCCACGCCGGTCTCGTCACAGGAGGTTTCGATGCCCAGCACAGGCTTGGCTGACTGGGGCTTTGAAAATGCTGTCGTTTCCACGTTATACTTCGCGGCTCACCGTATTCCACCGGCTCGTTAGTGCGGGCCAGTCTAACACTTGGAGTCTCCATGCCCAGCGTAAAAGTCCGCGAGAACGAGCCGTTCGAGCTTGCCCTCCGCCGCTTCAAGCGCACCTGCGAAAAGGCCGGCGTCCTGGCCGAAACCCGTAAGCGCGAGTTCTACGAGAAGCCGACCCAGGAGCGTAAGCGCAAGCGTGCTGCCGCGGTCAAGCGCCACCTGCGCCGCCTCTCGCGCGACGTTTCGCGCAAGACCCGCATGTACTGAGTCCATCGTCCGCCCCGTGCGGACGATCGGTTGCCGGCGCCCAGGCGCCGCGACCCGGGTTAACCGGCAGCTGGCGCGTTAATCCGCCGCCGCTGTTCTTTACCCTTACACTGGCCGGCGTTGCCTGGAGCAACGCTGGCTTTGTGTGCTTCCAAAGGAAAGGCCATGACCCTCAAGCAGCAGCTTACCGAAGACATGAAGACGGCCATGCGCGGCGGCGACAAGCATCGCCTGGGCGTGATCCGCCTGATGCTGGCGGCCATCAAGCAGCGCGAAGTGGACGAGCGCATCGAGCTGGACGACGTCCAGGTGCTGTCGGTGCTGGAGAAGATGCTCAAGCAGCGCAAAGACTCGGTAAGCCAGTACGTGGCTGCCGGCCGCGAGGACCTGGCCGAGGTCGAGCGCAACGAAATGGCGGTGATCGAGACCTATCTGCCGGCCAAGCTCAGCGACGAGGAAATCGACGCGCTGATCACCGCCGCCATCGCCGACACCGGCGCCGCGTCGGCGCGCGACATGGGCAAGGTGGTGGCCGCCGTGAAGGAAAAGGCCGCCGGCCGCGCCGACATGGGCGTGGTCTCGGGCCGCATCAAGGCGCGCCTGGCCGGCTGAACAAAAAGCCCACCCTGTCGCAGGCGTGCACGCGACATACAGCTCCTCACTGCACCCTCTTCACGTACGGCCCCCTACAACCGGTAGCGCCATCGGCGGCGTTGCCGGCGGCAACCCCATTGCATAGGGAGTAGCGCATGCTCAAGTGGGCCATCATTCTCGCCATCGTCTCGCTGGTCACCGGCTGGCTCGGCTTCGGCACCGTATCCGGTGTCGCCGCCACTATCGCCAAGGTGCTGTTTGCGATCTTCGTGATCCTGTTCCTGCTGGCGCTGCTGGCAGTGATTGGCGTGATCCACGCCGTCTAGCGCCAGCGCCCACTCTCCGCGCAGTCCACGCCGGAGAGCGAGAACCGGCCCCAGGTCAATCGATGATGCGCTCCATGCGCCGATGATCGGGCACCCGTGTCTCGCCCCTGGCCAGCCGTGAGCGCCGCTCGCTGACCACCTTGAAACCCGCGCGCCGATACAGCGCCTCGGCGCGCGGGTTGCTGACCGCCACGTCCAGCGCCACGCGATGGCGCCCCGCGTCCCGCGCCGTGCCGATCAGCTGATCGATCAGGGCCCGGCCCACGCCGCGCCCGCGCACCTCCGGCACCACCCCGAGGTGGGCCAGGTAATGCATGTCACCGTCCGGCGGACGGATCAGCGACTCCACCCGCAGCCCGCGCGAAATCACCGAAAGCCCTTGGCGTACACCGTAGTGCCCCAGGATCTGCCGCGCCGCCGCCAGCGTGAACGGCCATTTGCTGTCGGCGCCATAGCCTGCCCCTACCGCCACCACCCGGCCATCGACGACCCCGACCCAGTGATTGCGCCAGCCGAATTCGCCCGCGCCATCGACAAAGCAGCGCTGCAGGAAGGCCTGCGCGTCACCCCCATCGCGGGTTGAAAACACATAGTCGAACGCCGCCGGCCCGGAACTGTAGATCAGCGGTACCGCCGCCGATGCGTCGTCCGGCCCGGCCCGGCGAAACTGCACGCGCAGCGCCGACCTGGCCACCCCTCGGATATTCCCCATGACACTCCCCGATTCCCCTGCGCCCAGCATAGGGCAAGCCCGCCGTCGCGCGCAGTCGCACCTGCGCGCGGCGCACCCTCTACACTAGGCCACTTATGCGCGGACGTATCCCAGACAGCTTCATCGACGAACTGCTTGCCCGCGTCGACATCGTCGACGTGATCGAGCGGCGCGTGCCGCTGAAGAAGGCCGGCCGCGAGTGGACTGCCTGCTGCCCGTTCCACAACGAGCGCTCGCCGTCGTTCTATGTGAGCCCGGCCAAGCAGTTCTTCCATTGCTTCGGCTGCGGCGCGCACGGCAGCGCGCTGAAGTTCCTGATGGACTATGAGCGCCTGGAGTTTCCCGATGCGGTGGAGGAACTCGCCCAGTCGGTGGGGCTCACCGTGCCGCGCGAAGGCGGCAACGACCGCGCCCCGCGCGAGGACAAGACCGACCTCTATGCCCTGCTCGACGCCGCCGCGCGCTGGTACGAGAACGAGCTGCCCAAGAACGCCGACGCACAGGCCTATTGCCGCAAGCGCGGGCTGGATGCGGAGACCATCCAGCGCTTTCGCATCGGCTGGGCGCCGGCCGGCTTCGATGGGGTGATCAAGGCGCTGGGCGGAAGCGACAAGCGCATACAGTTGCTCAATGAAGCGGGCATGGTGGCCAGCAACGAACGCGGACACCGCTACGACCGTTTCCGCGAACGGCTGATGTTTCCCATCCTGGATCGTCGCGGCCGCGTGATCGCCTTTGGCGGCAGGGTGCTGAGTTCGGAGCAAAGCCCCAAATACCTCAATTCGCCCGAGACGCCACTGTTCCACAAGGGCCGCGAGCTGTTCGCGCTGTGGCAGGTGAAGCAGGCCAATCCCAGCCTCGCCCGCATCGTGGTGGTCGAGGGCTATATGGACGTGATCGCCATGCACCAGGCCGGCCTGCCCATTGCGGTGGCCACGCTGGGCACGGCGACCACGCCCGAGCACACCGAAGTACTGTTCCGCGCCGCGCCCGATGTGGTGTTCTGCTTCGACGGTGACCGCGCCGGCCGTGCCGCCGCCTGGAAGGCGCTGGAATCGGCGCTGCCGCGCCTGCGCGATGGGCGGCAGGCGTACTTCCTGTTCCTGCCCGACGGCGAAGATCCCGACACGCTGATCCGCAAGGAAGGCAAGGAGGGCTTCGAGAAGCGCCTGAAGGCCGCCACGCCACTGTCGGACTATTTCTTCGGCGAACTGGCGCATGACGTGGACATCGCCAGCCTCGACGGCCGCGCACGCCTGGCCGAACGGGCACGGCCGCTGATCGCCAGGCTGCCCGATGGCGCCTTCCGCGACCTGATGGCGCAGGAGCTGGAGAAGCGCACCGGCGCACGCGCGCTGGTCGAGGCCGATCCGACGGCCCGCCGCGCCGTGCAGCGGCCGACCGTGGTGCAGCGCTCGCTGGTGCGCAGCGCCATCGCGCTGCTGCTGGCGCAGCCGGGCGTGGCCGACCAGGTGGAGCGCCCGTACGGCTTCCTGCGCCTGGACAAGCCGGGCGTCGAGCTGCTGGCCGAGCTGATCGACCTGGCGCGCTCCCGCCCCGGCATCAACCCGGCCATGCTGGTGGAGCACTACGCCGAACGGCCCGAATATCCCGCGCTACAGAAACTGATGGCCGCGATGACCGTGGGCGAGCCCGAAGCCCAGCGTGCGGAGTTCTTCGATGCGCTGGCACGCATGGAGCAGCAGGCGGTGATCCAACGCCGCGACTGGCTGACCGCCAAGAGCCGCGAGGGCACGCTGGAGCCGGCGGAGAAAGCCGAGCTGCGCGAGCTGCTCGCCGCGCGCGCGGCGCCGGCAAAGACGAGCTGAGCGTTGAGCCTTCCCTCCCCGCGGGGGAGAGGAATACGGTGGGGATAGGTGCCCGCGGGAGAGCACAAAAAAACAGGCTTCTAACCAACCTCCCCGCAAGATTGCCGCCTCCGCCTTTTGCGGGGACTGGCTACGGGTCGCCCGGAGGGGAGAGGGAACAGATGACGCGCTCCCTGCACTACCGCAAGCGCCTTGACGCTTTCGTATGGGATCATCGACCCTCCTTGAGGGTAGGGGCAACGCACCCGGGCATGGATGGTGATGGAACTGCTTGAACGACTGGTGACCCTGTTCGCCGAGAACGGCTACATCGCGGTGTTCATCGCGTTGCTGGCATGTGGCGCCGGCGTGCCCCTGCCCGAGGACATCACCCTGGTCGCCGGGGGCGTGATCGCCGGCCTGGGCTACGGCAGCGTGCACGTGATGTTTGGCGTGGGCATGGCTGGCGTGCTGGTCGGCGACGCCGGCATGTTCTTGCTTGGACACCACTTCGGCGCGCGCATCCTGCAGTGGCGGTTCGTGGCACGCGTGCTCACGCCCGAGCGCTACGCCAAGGTGCAGGAGAAATTCGAGCGCTACGGCAACCGGCTGATGTTCATCGCGCGCTTCCTGCCCGGCATGCGCACGGCGGTATTCATCACCGCCGGCTCCACCCATCGCGTGTCGTTCCTGCGTTTCTTTTTGCTAGACGGCATGGCGGCGCTGATCAGCGTGCCCATCTGGGTTTACCTGGGCTATTTCGGCGCCGACAACCACGAGTGGCTGGCGATGTGGGTCCGCCGCGGCCAGAACGGCCTGTGGCTGTTCGGTGGCGTGGTGCTGCTGTCGGTGCTGGCGCTGTGGTGGCGGCATAAGCGGCGTGTTGCCTGCGCGTCGGCCAGTTCGCGCTAGCTGTCGCTTCGGGGCCGGCCTGGCGGCTGGTGTAGCGCTGGCACATCCGCCACATCCTGCCGATGCCACCAGCCGCCGCCCAGCGCCTGGAACAGGGCCACCGTATCGGCAAGCCGCGCGGCACGCGCCTGTACCAGGGCGAGCTCGGCCTGCCGGTAGGTCACCTGCGCATTGAGCAAGGCGACCGTGCTGATGTCGCCCAGCGCGTGCTGCCGCTGGGCAATGGCCAGGCTGCGTGCGGCAGCCTGCTCGGCGCGTGCGCTGGCCGCCATGGCCTCGGCATCGGATTGCACGGCGTGCAGCGAATCGGCCACGTTCTGCAAGGCGGACATCACCGTGCTGCGGTACTGCTCGGCAGCCTGCCGATAGGTGGCCTCCGCCGCGCGCTGGCGATGCTTGAGCGTGCCACCGTCGAAGATCGGCGCGGTGATCGCGGCACCGAGATTCCAGAAGCTGGTGCCTTTGCCAAACAGATCATGCATCTGGTCGGCGGCGCTGCCGCCATTGGCGCTGATCTGGATGTTCGGCAGGCGATTGGCGAAAGCCACGCCAACCTGCGCGCAGGCGGCATGCAGCTGGGCCTCGGCCATGCGCACATCGGGCCGCTGCTCGACCAGCCGGGCCGGCAGGCTCATCGGCAACGCCTGCGGCAGCTGCAAGGCATCGAGTTCGAAGCGGGCCGACACGTCCTGGTCCGGTGATCGACCGTCGAGCGCGGCAAGCAGGTCGCGCTGCTGTGCGAGCTGTTTCTGCAGCGGCGGCAAGCTGGCGCGCACCTGCTCGAGGGCGGTCTCCTGCGCAGCGATATCGCTGTCCGCCAGATCGCCCAGCGCCCGTTGCCGCCGATTGGCTTCGAGTATCTTCGACTGGCTGTCGATCATGTCCTGCGTCGCCGCGATCTGCGCGCGCAACGAGGCCTCGTCCACCGCCGCATTGACGAGGTTGGTGGTGAGGGTGAGGTAGGTCGCCTCCAGCTGGAACCGCTGCGCATCGGCCTGCGCCACCAACGATTCCACCTGGCGGCGGTTGCCGCCCCACAGATCGGGCGTATAGGAGATGCTCAACTGCGCCGTGGTGAGGTTGTACAGCGTGGCGTTGGAAACCACGTTGCTGGCCACCACCTGGCCGGTCTTCTGCCGCGTCGGGTCCACGCTGGCGCTGAGCTGGGGAAAGAACGCCCCCTGCTGCGCCCGCACGTTTTCCCTGGCGGCCTGCAGCGCCTGCTGCGCCGCCGCCACATCAGGGTTGTGCTTGAGCGAATCCTCGATCAGCGCATTCAACGGCTCGGAGTGGAACAAGGTCCACCACTGCCCCGGAATATCCATCTCGCGCACGAACTGCTGTGCATCGCCACCCGGCACGGAGGCCTCGGCGGTACGGGCAGGCGTGGCGGCCGGCGCGTAATCCTGCGCTGGCGGCGCTGCCGGGCGCTGATAGTCGGGACCGACGGCACAGCCGGCCAGGGCGAGGCCCAGCCCCAGGGCGAGCAACGAGCGCGAACAACCGCGCAAGGCGTTGGAGATGTTTGCGATAGGCATGATTACAGCTCCCGCGTCGGATGCGGACGATGCTTGCGGCGGCGACGATCGATGAAACGCTCGGTCGCGAAATAGAAGCCAGGCAAGATGAAAAGCGTCAGCAGCGTCGCGATCGGCAAGCCACCCACCACCACGGTGGCCAGCCCTCGCTGCACATCGGTACCGATGCCGGTGGCGAGCGCCGCGGGAAGCATGCCCACGCTGGCCACGGTAGCGGTCATCAACACCGGCCGGAAGCGCTCGGTGGCGCCCTCGAGCACGCCATCCATCAGCGAATGCCCCTCTTTGCGCACGCGATTGATGTTGGACACCATGATGATGCCGTTCTGCACCGCCACGCCGAACAGCGCAATAAAACCCACTGCCGTGGCGATGTTCAGCGTCTCGCCGCGCAGGTGCAGCGAGATCAGCCCACCGACCGTGGCCAGCGGCACCACCGCCAGCACCAGCAGCGCCTGGTGCAGCTTGCCGAATTCAGCGAACAGCAACACCGCCATGATGGCCATGACCAGCGCCATCACCACCATCAGGCGCGCTTCCGCACGCTGCTGGTTCTCGAAAGTACCCGCCCACTCCAGGTGATAATTCTGCGGGTCGAAATGCACCTTCGCATCGATCTGCTGCTGCGCGTCGGCCAGATATTCCGAGAGCGCGCGGTCGCGGTTGTCGATGCGAATGGTCAGCTGCCGCTTGCCCTGCTCATGCGAAATCGTACTTTCGCCGGTCTTCATGCTGATGTCCGCCACCTGCTTCAGCGGCACCTGGGCGCCGCTGGCGGAAGTCAACGGCAACTGGCCGATTGCCTCGATGCTGTTGGCGACATCGTTGGACACGCGCGCCGTCACGTTGTAGATGCGGTCACCCACATACACCTGGGTGATCGGCGAACCGCCAACGGCCGTCTGGATGAGGCTGCTGATGTCGCCGATATTGATGCCGTAGCGGGCCGCGGCATCGCGATCGGCCACGATGGCCAGCTGCGGAATCGGCGGCTCCTGGAAGATCGACGCCTCGGCCGTGCCGCGCACGCCACGCAGCACTTCGACGATCTGGCCGCCGATACGACGCAACTCCTTGAAGTCATCGCCATAGATGCGCAACACCAGGGGACTGTGCGCGCCGCCGATCATGTCGTTCTCGCCGTCGACAATCGGCTGGCTGATGCCGACCGAAATGCCGGGGATCTGCTGCATGCGCGCATTGAAGCGACGCAGGAACTCCGCCTTGCTTTCGCCATCAGGCCAGGTGTTGTAAGGCTTTAGGCCAACACCGGATTCGACATGCGAAGGTGTCCATGGATCGGTGCCGCTATCGTTGCGGCCCAACTGGGTCACCACGTACGACACCTCCGGAAACTCGCCCACGGCGCGGCGCAGATCGGCCGTCATCGCACTGGCCTTGTCCAGCGAAAGACCGGAGGGCATCTGTACCTGCAGCCACAGCGAGCCTTCGTCGAGATCGGGCAGGAACTCGCGGCCAATCGACATGCCAAGCACCAGCACGCCGGCGAACGCCGCACCCGCCACCGTATAGACCACCGGCAACCGGCCCAGCAGCTTGCGCAGCGCCGCCGTATAGGCCGCCTGCAATTTCTCCAGCGGCTTGTTGTGGAAAATCTTGCGCGGCTTGCGCAGCGCCAGGTACGCCAGGCCGGGCGTGAGCGTGACGGTGCACAGCAGCGCCGCCAGCAACGCATAGCCCACGGTGAACGCCATCGGGCGGAACAGTTTGCCTTCCGCATGCTCGAAGGCGAACAGCGGCAGGTAGGCGGTGATGATGATCAACGTGGCGAAGAAGATCGAGCGACCGACGTGTTTGGTCACCGTCATCACGTCGTCTTCGGTCAGCACGGCGTTGGGCTTCTGCTCGCGCCGGCGCAGGATCGCCTCGGTCACCACGATGGTGCCGTCGACGATCACGCCGAAGTCGATCGCGCCCAGCGAAAACAGGTTCGCCGGCATGTGGGTGAACTGCATCAGGATGAATACGGTCACCAGCGACATCGGGATCGCCACCGCGGCAACCATCGCCGAGCGCGGGCTGCCGAGGAACAGGATCAGCACGATGCAGACCAGGCCCACGCCTTCCATCACCGTGTGGACGACCTTTTCCTTGGTGGCGCTGACCAGGTCATCACGGTCGATATAAGGGACGATGCGCACGTCCTGCGCGGCCAGTTGCTGGTTGAGCTTGTCGACGGTGGCGTGGATGCCTTCCAGCACCCGCGAGGGGTTTTCGTACTTGAGCAGGTCGACAATACCCTCGATGGTGTCGGGGTTGCTGTCCTTGCCCAGAATGCCCTGGCGTACCTGGTGGCCGTACTGCAGCTTGCCGAGATCCTTCACCAGCACCGGCACGCCGTTGCTCTGCGTTACCACGATGTCGCCGAGGTCCTTCAGCGTATGCACCATGCCGATGCCACGCACAATGTACGACTGCTCGCCGCGCGTGATGCGGCCGCCACCGGCATTGGCGGTATTGGCGGTGATCGCGCTGACCACCTGATTGACGCTGACGCCGTAGCGCAGCAGTTGCGCCGGGTCCAGCTGCAGCTGGAACTCCTTGGTGAAGCCACCGAAGATGTCGACATTCGCCACGCCGGGAAGCTTCTCCAGCGCGGGGACGATCACCCAGTTCTGCAGCTCGGACAGCTGCATCAGGTTCTGGCTGTTGGACTCCAGCGTGTAGCGATAGATTTCGCCGGCGGGCCCGGATACCGGATCGAGGCCCGGCGTGACGCCCGGAGGCAAGGTGACCTGGCTGATGCGCTCCATGATGCGCTGGCGCGACCAGTAATCCTCGGCACCGTCCCTGAACACCATGGTGATCAGCGAGAGGCCGAACGTGCTGCTCGAACGCATGCTCACCAGCCCTGGCGTGCCGGCCAGGCCACGCTCCAGCGGCGTGGTGATCTGCTGTTCGATTTCCTCGGCGGCCAGGCCCGGCACCTGGGTGGTGACCTGGGCGGTGACATCGCTCAGCTCCGGATACGCTTCGATCGCCAGCTGCGTCCACGAGTAGTAGCCGAAGCACAGCACCAGCAGCGTCACCACCACGAACAACATGCGCTTCTGAAAGCAGAAGTGGAAGATCGCGTTAATCATTGAGCAGGACTCCGCCCTTCACGATCACGCGGTCGCCGCCCTTCAGGCCCTTCACCACGCGCACGCCGGCGGTCTCGTCGTAGCTCAGTTCGACGGTGCGGCGCTCGAACGCCCATGGCGACACTTCGACGAACACCGTGGTGTTGTCGTTGTTCATCAGCAGCGCCGACTCCGGCACGAACACCTGAGCCGGCTGCGGCACCGCGATGCTGGCCTTGGCGAACATGTTCGGCTTCAGCCGCCCATCGGCATTGGCGAAGGCCACCCGTACCATGTCGCGGCGCGTATCGGACTGCAGCACCGGGCTGACGAAACTTACCCGGCCATGGAACACCTCGTCCGGATAGGCCGACAGCGTCGCGTCCACGGCCTGCCCCTTGGCGATATGTCCGACCTCGTCCTCGGGCACATGGGCGGTGATCCACACCGTGCCCAGGTCGGCAATGGTCATCAGCGCCGCGGTGGGATCGTTGGCGTAGGTACCCGGTGCCACCGACAGCGCGGTGACATAGCCGCTCACCGGCGCGGTGATGTTGATGGTGCGCGACGGCGTGGTGGCGCCCTCGGCGCTGAGCGCACGCAGCCGCGCCTGGGCACGCCCGGACTCGGCCAGCGCCTGGTTGTACGCGCTCTGCGCGGCTTCCAGGTCCTTCACGGCACTGCCGCCCGCCTGCTGCACGCCGTGCGCACGATCGAGGGCCTTCTTGGCCAGGGCCAGCGCATCGTTGGCCTTGGCCACGTCCGCATAGGCCTGCGCCATGTCGCCGGACTCGATCACCGCCAGCAGCTGATTGCGGGTGACATGGTCGCCCAGGCCGACCTTCAGTTCGGCAACCCGGCCGGTCAGCGGGGTCAGCACATTCGCCGTACGGGCCGGATCGGCCTCCACCGTGGCCGGAAACACCATGGCGTGCGGGGCCGTGCGCAGCTCCACCGGCGCGACCAGCAGTTCCTTGCGCAGCGGGGATCGGTCGGGCACGCGCAGCACCCCGTGGTCGTCCACGAAGGCGGCCGCGGCGGACTGGTCATCGGCAGGGTGCGAACAGGCAGCCAGCGACATCGTCACGGCCATGGCGAGCAACAGTTGGGACAAACGGTACGACATGGGATTTCCCCTGGCGGGTAGCTTGCAGTCGCCCGTCATGGCCGCATGGCCATGGGGCGGATAAGTCGAGGGGGTTGGCGCACAGCTCGCCAGGAGCTGCAACGCATTACCCGCCCGCGGGCTGACCGTTATCGGCCACCGCGGGCGTGGTCACTCGTCAAAGAGTGCGCGCGAGAAGGTCGATGCGATCAGCGGTGAATAACGGATTCAGTAGATGGGTCCGGATCCAAGGTGCCGCCGCTCCTTTACAGAATGAATACGATATCGGGTGAGGCTTACGTCAGGTCGTCACGGGCTCGCGCACCAGGCGCCCCTGCAGCAACCCGGCCCGCTCCAGCGGCAGGTAGGCCAGCGCCGCCAGGTGCGAGTGAATGCGCTTCAGATCGCGCAGGATGCGCAGGTAGACGTCGCCACCCCCGCCGCCATCGCGGCGCTCGCGCAAGGCCTTGATGTGGCGCTCCGAAGCCTCGTTCTCCAGCCGCCACAGCGCTTCCTTGCGCGCCACCAGCTGCTGCGCCGCGCGCAGGTCGCCGCGCAGGAACACGGTGAGGCCCAGGCGCAGGCTTTCCATCACCTGCGCATGCATGGCCGCAAGATCTTGGATGTCGTCGGCGGAGAAGTCCTGCCCGCTCTGCGCGTGCTTGGCGGCAAACTCCATCAGGTTATTGGCGGTGATGTCGCCGATATGCTCAAGGTTGATCACGAAGGCCAGGATCTCCTGGCTGCGCTCGCCATCCTCTTCATTCAGCGCCTCGCCGCCTAGATCGGCCAGGTACTCGCGGATGGCCACGCCCAGGCGATCCAGCGACTCGTCGGTGCGGCTGATCGCGGCGGCGCGCGTGCGGTCGTCCTTGCCGAAGATCTCGACCAGGCCCTTGAGCATGCCCTCGACCATGTCGGCCATGCGCATGGATTCGCGCGCCGCATTGGCCAGCGCCACATTGGCCGAGTCGAGCGCCCCCTCGTCCAGGTACTGCGCCACGCCCGGGTCGTTGGGCTTGGGCGGCTCCGGCAGCAGGCGCACCAGCAGGCGCGCCAGGCTCTGCACCGGCACGATAAAGATCAGCGCCAGCGCAAGGTTGAACGCCGTGTGGAAATTCACCGCGATGCGCGCCGGCGTGGCACCCAACGGCGCCAGCCAGTGCGCCAGCAGCGGCAGCAACGGCAGGCAGATCACGCAGCCGAACGCGCGCACCAGCAGGTTGCCCATCGGCAAGCGGCGCGCCACCGGCGTGTGCGCCTCCATCAACGCCGGGATGGTGCCGCCAAGGTTGGCGCCCAGCACCAGCGCAAGCGCGCCCGGCGCATCCACCACGCCGGCATTGGCCAGAGACACCACCAGCAGTACCACCGCCACGCTGGAGTGGCAGGCCCAGGTAAGCAGCGCCGCCACCAGCACCGCCAGCACCGGCTCGCTGGCCAGGCTCTGTAGGATCGCACGCAGCACCTGCGCGTTCTCCACCGGCGCCATCGCGCCCACCAGCAGGTGCAGCGCCAGCAGCATCAGGCCCAGGCCGATCGACACGCGACCGAGGTTCTCGTGGCTCACGTCATCGGTGCGGCGATGGATGACGAAGCCGACAAGGATCAGCACCGGCGCCACGATGGAGATATCGAACGACATCACCTGCACGATCAACGTGGTGCCCACGTTGGCCCCCAGCATCACGGCCAGCCCCGGCGCCAGGCCCAGGAAACCGCTGGCGGCGAACGAGGTGGCCATCAGGCCGGTGGCGGTACTGCTCTGCAGCACGGCGGTGACGCATACGCCAAAACCGAACGCCGCCGGGCGATGGCCCAGATAGCGACCCATCCAGCGACGCAAAGCACTGCCGTAGCCACGCAGCACGCCGCTGGTGACCATATGCGTGCCCCACAGCAGCAGGGCGACGTAGCCGGCGATATCGAGTAGGGCGAAAGTGCCTTTCATGGTCTTGCTCCTGGTGGCGCACATCGACGCCACACCATACCCGCCCGGGGCCGGGTCATGGATAACTGGCGCGATCTCGCGCCTCCGATGCATGGGTTTCATGCGACGCAGCCTGGCCACGTCGACGGTCAACGCCTGGCTAGCCGGGCGGGTGGCTTGTGCGCCACCCGCCCCTGGCCGTGCTCGTGCTTACAACCAGCGTCCGTAGCGACGGATATAGACCAGCTTCATCAGCTGGGTCAGCACGCAATACGTCAGCACCGTCAGGGCCAGCCAGCCGAAGTAGACGCCCGGCAACGCCACCATGCCGATCTTCGCGCCGATGCCCATGTAGGGCACCAGCATGCCGATGATGATGATCGCGGTGGTCAGCGCCAGCACCGGCGCCGAGGCGATGCTCTGCACGAACGGGATCTTGCGCGTGCGGATCATGTGCACGATCAGCGTCTGCGTCAGCAGGCTCTCGATGAACCAGCCTGACTGGAAGAACGCCTGGTGCTCGCTCGAATTGGCCCCGAACACGTACCACAGCAGCAGGAAGGTGGTGACGTCGAAGATCGAGCTGACCGGTCCGATCCACACCATGAAACGACCGATGTCGCTGGCGTCCCACTTGCGCGGCTTGCGCAGGTACTCGTCGTCCATGCGATCGAAGGGGATCGACAGCTGCGAGATGTCGTACAGCAGGTTCAGCACCAGAATCTGCAACGGCAACATCGGCAGGAACGGCAGGAACGCACTGGCGATCAGCACCGAGAACATGTTGCCGAAGTTCGAGCTGGCAGTCATCTTGATGTACTTGATGATGTTGCCGAAGGTGATGCGACCCTCGATCACTCCCTCCTCCAGCACCATCAGGTTCTTTTCCAGCAGGATGATGTCGGCCGACTCCTTGGCGATATCGGTAGCGGTATCCACCGAGATGCCCACGTCCGCCTCGCGCAGCGCCGGCGCGTCGTTGATGCCGTCACCGAGGAAGCCCACGGTGTGGCCCTGGCGCTGCAGCGACTTCACCACGCGCGCCTTCTGCAGCGGCGACATCTTGGCGAACACGGTGGTGCGCTTGACCAGCTCGTCCAGCTCGGCATCGTCCAGCGGCTCGATGTGCTTGCCCTGCGCGGAGTGCTCCACGTCCAGGCCCACCTCGCGGCAGATCTTGCGCGTCACCGCCTCGTTGTCGCCGGTGATCACCTTCACCTCGACGCCGTGGTGGTGCAGCGCCGCGATGGCGGTGGCCGCACTGTCCTTCGGCGGATCGAGGAAAGCCAGGCAGCCCACCGCGATCAGGCCGCTCTCGTCGGCCACGCCGTAGGCGCGCCCTGCCGGCGGCTGGCGCTTGATGGCGACCACCAGCACGCGCAGGCCGTCCTCGTTGAGGCCGCGCGTCATGGCCTTGATCTCGGCGCGCATCTCGTCCGTCATCGGCAAGATTTCTTCGCCCGCCTGCGCATACGCGCAGATCGACAGCATCTCCTCGACCGCGCCCTTGCACACCAGCAGCTCGTTGCCGTCGCCATTGCCCAGCACCACCGACATGCGCCGGCGCTGGAAGTCGAACGGGATCTCGTCGACGATGCGGTAGTGCTGCGCCACCTCTTCCAGGTCGCGATGGGTCAGCACCGCCTTGTCCATCAGGTTCTTCAGGCCGGTCTGGAAGCGGCTGTTGAGGTAGCCGTATTCCAGCGCTTCGTCGGACTCCTCGCCGTACAGATCCAGGTGACGTTCCAGCACGATCTTGTCCAGCGTCAGCGTGCCGGTCTTGTCGGTGCACAGCACGTCCATCGCGCCGAAGTTCTGGATCGCGTTGAGGCGCTTGACCACCACCTTGCGCTTGGACATCGCCAGCGCGCCCTTGGCCAGGTTGGCGGTGACGATCAGCGGCAGCATTTCCGGCGTCAGGCCCACCGCCACCGACAGCGCGAACAGGAACGCCTGCAGCCAATCGTGCTTGTCCAGGCCGTTGATCAGGAAAACGATCGGCACCATCACCGCCATGAAGCGGATCAGCAGCCAGCTGACGCTGTTCACGCCGCGGTCGAAGCTGGTCTGCACGCGCTGGCCGACGATGGTGCGCGCCAGCGAGCCCAGGTAGGTACGCGACCCGGTCGCCACCACCACGGCGGTGGCGGTGCCGCTGACCACGTTGGTGCCCATGTAGCAGACGGTGGGCAGGTCCAGCGGGTTGTCGCCGTGCTGGCCGCTTTCGAACTCCTCGTTGCCATGCACGTGCGCCGGCGCCGATTTCTCCACCGGCAGCGATTCGCCGGTGAGGATGGCCTGGCTGATGAACAGGTCCTTGGCCGAGACCAGGCGCAGGTCGGCAGGCACCATGTCGCCCGCCGCCAGATGCACGATGTCACCCGCGACCAGCTCGCCCACCGGCACTTCGATGCGCTCGCTGTGGCCGTCCGACGCGCGGCGCGTCACCGTGGCGGTGTTGCGCACCATCGCCTTGAGCTTCTCGGCCGCCTTGGACGAGCGGTATTCCTGGGTGAAGCTCAACAGCACGCTGATGCCCACCATCACCGCGATGATGATCGGACCGGTCAGGTCGCTCGCATCGGTGAACAGCTGCACGGCCGCCAGCACCAGCAGCACGATGATGAACGGATTCTTGAACGCGCGCAGCAGCTGCAGCGACCAGTGCGGCGGCTTCTCGTGCGATACCTCGTTGGCGCCATCGCGATCCAGGCGCTCGGCGATCTGCTCCTCGTTGAGACCGGCGGCACTGGTGTCCAGCGCGGCATACAGGGCCTCGTTGTGGCGGAACGCTTCCTGCGCGACCGCCGTGCGCACGGGCGCGGATGCGACCTTGCTGGCCGCCTTGCCGGTGACGGTCTGGGTGGAATGCTTGAACATGACTCGCTTCCGTGATTCGGTGACACCTGGGGCGGACCAGCGAGCCGGCGGGATGATCCCGCGCGTGACGCCAATGCCTGCGCTACGGCCTTCGTCGCAATCGCAACCACGGGACTGGCGGAGGCCAGCCCTTGCGCGGCAGGTCGACCCTGGACGACGAGGGCTTCATCAGTGACTGGATACCAGCTGCAGATGACGAACTGCTTGCGGCGCAGCATGTTCGTGCCAGCGAGCGGCCGGACGGCCACGGCTGGAATCGGCCTTCCAGTGCATGTCGAGCACGGCCGGGGCCTGCGTCTCATGGAGCGGCGCAGGCACGGTGATCGTCCAGGAACGGCGGGAGTCCGCACGACGACCAGACAGCAGCTGGCCACCTGCGGTGCGCAGACGGAAAAAATCGCGAAGGAGCTTCATGGCCCATCTCCTCGTTACGGCGCCCACAGCGCCGTCAGGGATGGGCCGGACTTCCCTAGCCTAGGAAAGCACCGGCCGACCGCAGGCGGTCGCCGCAGGCAATCAGCTTGTTATGCAATGCCGGCACCCGATGCTCGCGGATGTCGACGTTGCGACTAGGGTAAACGTCCATATGCCTTGGTTTGGTAGGACAGGAAGCCAGCTGGCGCGGCTGCGCCCGGTGGCGCGCGTATTGTCTTGCTGCGGTGCGGGAGTGTCAACCCGGTGACAGTGAATGGAGGCTCGAAAGTTGCTGCGCATGGTGGCGCGTGGCGATAGTGGCGGTGGAGTACCTCCCGATACCAACTCGCTCGTTGTCCAGCCTTCGCAGAAATGCCAAGCCGCCACCACACGCGCCACAAAAACTACGCGGAGCGCTCAAACACCACATCCTGATGCTGCACCAGCGGCTCCATCACCCAATGATCCACCAGCAGAAACGCGAACAGCGCCATCAGATACACGATGGAATAGTTGAACACCTTCATCGCGAAAAATTCATCCGGCGGGTTCAACAAGCGCACGGCGTAATAAAGAAACCCGAGACCCAACACCACCGCACCACCCAGATACACCAGCCCGCTATACCCGGTAAGCGCCGGCAACAGCGTCACCAGCACCAGCAGGATCGTGTAGAACAGCACGTGCCAGCGCGTGAACACCACGCCATGTGTCACCGGCAGCATCGGCACCTGGGCGCGCGAGTAATCGTCGCGACGGAAGATCGCCAGCGCCCAGAAATGCGGCGGCGTCCACACGAAGATGATCAGGCACAACTGCAGCGCGAACGGGTGCAGTTCGCCGGTGACGGCGGTCCAGCCCAGCACCGGCGGAATCGCGCCGGCCAGGCCGCCGATCACGATGTTCTGCGGTGTGGCGCGCTTGAGGTAGGCGGTGTAGATCAGCGCATAACCGATCAGGCCACCAAAGGTCAGCAACGCCGTGAGTGAATTGACCAGCAGCACCAGCACCAGCATCGATACCGCGCCCAGCGCCAGCGCGAAGATGAGCACCTGTCGCGGCGTGAGATGGCCGGTGGCCAACGGACGATGCGCCGTGCGCGCCATCACCTTGTCGATGCGCTGGTCGATCAGGTGATTGAACGCGGCGGCCGAGCCGGAGGCCATCCAGATGCCCAGCGTGCCAAACACCAGCGCGCGCCATGGCGGCACGCCGGGCACCGCCAGGAACATGCCGATGACGGCGCAGAACACCAGCAGCGCGACCACGCGCGGCTTGGTCAGCTCCAGGTATTCGTGGAAGCGGCTGCTCTTCATCAACGGGTTCCGAAAGTGTGAAACATGGCGCTGTCGTGCCGGCGCTGCGTGCGCGCCAACGTCGCCAGCAAGGTGAACAGCAGCAGCGCCGCGACGCCATTGTGCGCCGTTGCCACCGGCAGCGGCAGGCCGAAGTGCACGTTGCTGATGCCCAGCAACACCTGGGTGACCAGCACCACGGCCATCGCCAGCCCCTGCCCGCGCAGTCCGCGACGCGACACGCGATGCGACAGCCAGGCGAGGTAGCAGAACACCACCAGCGCGCCGATGCGGTGGGCGATCTGGATGGCGCTGCGCGCGGCCATGTCCAGCACGCCGCCTTCGTAGTTCACGCCGATGCCGCGCCACAATACAAAGCCTTCACGGAAGTCGGTGGGGGGCGCCCACTGGCCCAGGCACTTGGGGAAATCGGTGCCGCAAGCCAGCGCTGCATAGTTGGAAGAGGTCCAGCCACCCAGCGCGATCTGCGCCAGCAGCAACACGATACCCAGCACCACCGCCTTGCGCAGGCCGGCGTAATAGTCGTCGTTCGCGCCCACGCCGGCGAAACGCAGCGCGGCATAAGCCAGCAGCGCGAACGTGGTGATGCCGCCCATCAGGTGTCCCATCACCACGATGGGCTTGAGCAACAAGGTCACCGTCCACATGCCCAGCATGGCCTGGAACACCACCACCGCCAGCGCCAGCACACTGATGCGCCAGGCGCCGGGACGCTTGAGGCCGATCGCGGTGATCAACGGCAGGCCGATCGCGAGCATCGACAACCACAGCGACCGGTAATGCTCGCCCTTGATATAGAGACTCACGCCCACGGCCGCAAAGATCGCTCCCGCGATCACCGCATAGCGCGTCCATGGCCGCCGCCAGCTGGCGATCAGCGCGAGCGCGAACACCAGCGTACCCAGCGTGCCGGCAAGGAAGCGATGCACCTGCTCGCGCCACGCCTTGTGCGTTTCGTAGGGGCGATCCGGGAAGGCCTGGTTGGCCTGCGTGATCTCGTGCTGCTGCTCGGGCCAGCTCACCCGGCCATAGCAGGTCGGCCAGTCCGGGCACGAAAGGCCGGCATTGGAAAGGCGCACGAAGGCGCCGAACATCACCACGCCAAAGGCGAACACCGCGGCGAGCAGCGCCAGTCCACGCAGGACCCGGAGGGAACGGACAGTCATCAGCGAATCACCTTCTGCAGATCCTTGCGCAGGCCCGAGGGATCAAACCCCGCAGGATAGAGCGACAACGCGGTGCCGTCGGACTCCACCAGCAACGCCGCCACGCTGTCGGGCGTCGCGGGACGGAACGATGCCAGCCGGCCCTGGCGGTCTTCGCCCAGCTGCCAGTAATTGTCCATGCCCGTGCTGGCGACGTTGGCCGGCGGCGTGCCGACATAGAGCAGCCGCAGGCGCGGCGCATTGCGGTTGAGCGTGATGCGCGCGGCGGCCATCTTGGTGAGCACGTCCAGGCATCGCGCGGCGCAGTCGGGACCGGCCAGCGCCACCAGGGTGAGCTGCGGTTCGGCGGCGCGCCAGGCCCAGGGCTGGCCATTGGCCATCGTCACCGGTAGCTGCTCGGTGACGAAGTTGCGCTGTGGCTCGATCGGCTCGCCGTAGGCCTTGCCACTGGGCTGCCAACCGCTGAGCGTGAGCAGGCCGGCGGCGATGATGGGCGCGGCGAACACCAGCACCACCAGCAACAGTTTCAGGCGACTGGCGCGCAGCGCGGCGGGATCAGGCTTGTTCATGTCTTGTCCGACGGTTTCGATGGGCGGCGGCGATGCAGCACCAACAGGATCACCACTGCCGCCACGGCAAAGGTGAACCACTGGAAGGCATAGGCACGATGCCGCGCGGGAGGCATCGAGGAGAAGTCGAGCAGGTGCTCGCGCACATAGATGGCGGCGGGGTCCGCGTCCAGCGCCAGCACCTGCGGATACAACGGCTGGCCCAGATCGGCGGCCACCTGCGACAGCTCGAGATAGACCGTGGTCTTGGGCCAGTGCAACTGGCGCACCAGCGCATTGCCACCCATCTCGAAACCCACGCCGGGCGCGGGCAGGTACAGGCCCTGCAACACCTGCTCGCCCGCGGGCAACGGTGGCAGCTGCGGCGCCTGGTCGGTGCCGTTGCCCGGCAGGAAACCCAGGTCGACCAGCAACAGGCGGTCGCCACCGTGCGGAAGGAAAGGCGCATAGACTTCCACGCCGCCGCGCTGGTCGTGCTTCGGGTTGTCCAGCAGGTACTGCCGATCGGCGAGGTAGTGGCCCTGCACGCTTACCCGCGCGATGGCGTTCGCGGGCGGCGCCATGGCCACCGCGGCGAACGCCTGCAGGGGCGCCGAATCCGCCGCGGCATACCGTCGCAGAAGTTGCTCCTTCTCGTCCGCGCGATGCAGCTGCCACACGCCTAAGCGTATGAACAACAAGGCGCCGGCCACGGTAAGCAGCAGCGCGAACCATGACGGGCGGCGCATCCACTTCACGCGGAGGCACCGCGTACGGCCGCTATACTGCGGATGTCAAAGGCGTTCGGACCAATCACGTGGAAACCATCTACAAATATGCGCTGGTGATCCTGCTGCTGGTGGTGCTGTTCAATCTCGGTCAGGCCCTGTATTTCATGATGACCGACAAGGACGGCAGCAAGCGCACGGTGTGGGCGTTGACCCGCCGCATCGGGTTGTCGGTGCTGCTCATCCTGATGGTGGTATTCGGCATCTGGATGGGCTGGCTGCACCCGCACGGCGTGGGCCAGTAATTGTAGCGTTACGCTGCCGCGGGCGCCTCGCTTGCGACATCCGGTTCAAGCCAAACAAAAAGCCCGCCGATAAGGCGGGCTTTTTGCTGCGGCGCAAGAGCGCTTCAAAGAATGTAGACGAACATGAACAGGCCCAGCCACACCACGTCGACGAAATGCCAGTACCAGGCCACGGCCTCGAAACCGAAGTGATGGTCCTTGGTGAAGTGGCCCTTGGCCACGCGCAGCCAGATGATCGCCAGCATGATGGTGCCCAGCGTCACGTGCATGCCGTGGAAGCCGGTGAGCATGAAGAAGGTCGAACCGTAGACGCCGCTCTGCAGGGTCAGGTTGAGCTCCTTGTATGCCTCGATGTACTCGTGCGCCTGGAAGTACAGGAAGGTGGCGCCCAGCAGCACGGTGAAGCCCAGGAACAGCAGGATCTTGCCGCGATGACCGGCCTTCAGCGCGTGATGCGCGATGGTGATGGTCACGCTGGAGCTGAGCAGGATCAGCGTATTGAGCAGCGGCAGGCCCCACGGCGCCACCGTCTCGAAGTTGCCGCCGATGCGGCCCGGGCCGCCACCGCCGCCAGCACCCCATGACGCGGCATAGTCGCTCCACAGGAACTGATGCGTCAGCACGCCATGGCCCTCGCCGCCCAGCCACGGCACCGCGAACATGCGGGCGTAGAACAGCGCGCCGAAGAAGGCACCGAAGAACATCACCTCGGAGAAGATGAACCACATCATGCCCATGCGGAACGAGCGATCCACCTGGCTGTTGTAGCTGCCGGCCAGCGACTCGCGGATCACCGAGCGGAACCAGCCGAAGAACATCAGCAGGATGCCGATGAAGCCGATCGCCAGCACCGTCTTGCCGAAGCTCGCCTCACCCGGAGGGGCGTTGAGCCAGTGCGCGGCACCGAACACGGTGATGAACATGACGACCGCGGCCACGATCGGCCAATAGCTCTTGCTCGGAACGAAATATGCGTCTTGCTGCTGACCCATGGCGAGATCCCCGTGGATTTCTCTTGTTTACTTCCGCCCCCGCCGTATCGCGCGGGGAACTTCAACCCGCACCGCCTCACCGGCGCCACGGAGGAATACAACCGCGGACGTGTCAGGAGTACTTCAGTCCCTGCAGGAGCGAGAGGAGGAAGATCGCCAGGGCGATGGCGCCAAACACCATGACGGTGCGTCGCACTCCCCTTCGGCGCGTTTCCTCGATCGTTCCCTTCGACAACTGGTTCATCCGACTCGTTTCCCGCCCGCCCCGGCCAACGCCCAGGCGGTGATGCGTGTATCAGTCTTCGTCGTGGCCATGGGCCAGGTCTTCGGGATGGATCACCGGCGGCACCTCGAAGGTATGGAACGGCGCCGGCGACGGCACCGTCCACTCCAGGCCCTTGGCGCCTTCCCATACACGGTCGGTGGCCTTCTTCTTGGAGAACCACACGGTGTGGATGATCACGCCGAGGAAGATCAGCTGCGAGGCGCCGAACAGGAAGCCGCCGATGGAGCTGATCATGTTGAAGTTGGCGAACGCGACGTTGTAGTCGGGGATGCGGCGCGGCATGCCGGCCAAGCCCAGGAAGTGCTGCGGGAAGAACAGCACATTCACCCAGATCACGCTGTTCCAGAAATGGATCTTGCCCCACGTCTCGGAATACATGTGGCCGGTCCACTTCGGCAGCCAGTAGTAGGTGGCCGCGATGACCGCGAAGATCGCGCCGGTCACCAGCACGTAGTGGAAGTGCGCCACCACGAAGTAGGTGTCGTGATACTGGAAGTCGGCCGGCGCCAGCGCCAGCATCAGGCCGGAGAAGCCGCCGATGGTGAACAGGATCACGAAGGCGACCGCGAACAGCATCGGGGTCTCGAAGGTCATCGAGCCGCCCCACATGGTGCTGACCCAGTTGAACACCTTCACGCCGGTCGGCACCGCGATCAGCATGGTGGCGTACATGAAGAAGATCTCGCCGCCCAACGGCAAGCCCACCGCGAACATGTGGTGCGCCCACACGATGAACGACAGGAAGGCGATCGAGGCGATCGCGAACACCATCGCCTTGTAGCCAAAGATCGGCTTGCGCGCGAAGGTCGGGATGATCTCGGACACCAGGCCAAAGGCCGGCAGGATCATGATGTAGACCTCGGGGTGACCGAAGAACCAGAAGATGTGCTGGAACAGCACCGGGTCGCCACCGCCAGCCGCATTGAAGAAGCTGGTGCCGAAGTACTTGTCGGTAAGCAGCATGGTCACCGCACCGGCCAGCACCGGCATCACCGCGATCAGCAGGAACGCCGTGATCAGCCAGCTCCACACGAACACCGGCATCTTGAGCAGATCCATGCCCGGCGCGCGCATGTTGAGGATGGTGGCGATGATGTTGATCGCACCCATGATGGAGCTGATGCCCATCAGGTGGACCGCGAACACCACGTAGGCGATCGAGCTGCCCTGCAGCGACAGCGGCGGGTACATGGTCCAGCCACCGGCCGGGCCGCCGCCCGGCAGGAACAGGGTGGACAGCAGCAGCGCGAACGCGAACGGCAGGATCCAGAACGACAGGTTGTTCATGCGCGGCAGCGCCATGTCCGGCGCACCGATCATCAGCGGGATCATCCAGTTGCCCAGTCCCACGAAGGACGGCATCACCGCGCCGAAGATCATGACCAGCGCATGCATGGTGGTCATTTCGTTGAAGAAGTACGGCTGCACCAGCTGCATGCCGGGCTTGAACAGCTCGGCGCGAATCACCATGGCGAAGCTGCCGCCGATGAAGAACATCAGCAGCGAGAACACCAGGTACAGCGTGCCGATGTCCTTATGGTTGGTGGACATGCACCAGCGCACGAAGAAGTTCTTGGGCGCGCCGTGATGGTCGTCGTGGTGATCGTGGGTGGCTGCGTGGGCCATGCCTTGCACCTCTACCTGAATGCGGAAACTGTGGACGAGCTGATCAATCAGCCCTGATGGCCCTGAGAAACGGGTGCGTCGGTAGCCTGCGCGGTGGCGGGCGCGGCAGCGGTCGAAGCGGCCGCCGGCGCAGCCGGTGCCGGCTGCGTGGCCTGCGCCTGCTGCTGCGCCAACCACTGTTCGAACTCGGCCTTGGGCACGGCCTTGACCACGATCGGCATGAAGCCGTGATCCTGGCCGCACAACTCGGCGCACTGGCCGCGGTACTCACCCGGTTCCTTGATGTTGGTCCAGGCCGCGTTGACGATGCCCGGGATGGCATCCATCTTCCAGCCCAGCTGCGGCACCCACCACGAATGGATCACGTCGCCGGCGGTGATCACGAAGCGGATCTTGGTGCCCACCGGCACCACCAGCGGCTTGTCCACGTTGATCAGGTAGGTGTTGTAGCCATCCACCTTCACCGCGCTCGGGTCCAGGCCCGAATCGAGCTGGCGCGTCTCGTCGCTCTCGCGGTCGAGCTTGGACATGAAGCCGACCTTCTCGATCGCCTTGCCCTTGTAGTCGACGTAGTCGTAGCGCCACTTCCACTGGTAGCCGGTGATCTTTACGGTCATCTCCGAGCCGGTGGTGTCGGCGAAGGTACGCAGGCCGCCGGTGGCCAGGTAGGCCAGCACGATCAGGATGACTACCGGAATGGTGGTCCAGACGATTTCAAGCGTGGTGTTGTGCGACCACTTCTCGGCCACCGCGCCGCGCGATTTGCGGAAGCGGAACATGGCGATGAACATCGCACCGAACACCAGGATGCCGATGACGACGCAGACACCCAGCGCGACGTTGTTGAGGAAGTACGGCTCCGGGGACCACTCGGATACGCCGCGCGTCATGTTCAACTGTCCTGGCTGCGGATTGGCGAACGCCACGCCGCCGAACATTGCGAGAGCGAAGAGTGCGCATGCCGCGACTGCCCGCTTGATACCGCCACCGCCAGATGTCATGTCTGCACCTTTGTTGAACCTACCTGCGCTGCTGTTGATTGAACTCCGCCAGCAGCACCATGAGTTTCCTTGACAGCTCGGCACGTTCCTCTTCCCCCAGGAATGCTCCGATTTCCAGCTCCCGTCCATGCGACGTCAGCAACAAGCGCCCCCTGTCCCTGCCGGCCTGCAGCCTCACCTTCACCCAATACGGCTGAAAGCGCACGCTGCGACGACCTGGCAGGAATTGCACCTCCAGCGACGATTCGTCGAGGGTGATGCGTTCGCCGCGATCGCCGGCCCGCCAGGCCACGCCCAAGGCGAAAGCCACCGCGGAAGACTCGACCAGGGCGAACAACGGGGCAAAGACGTTGCCCTGCCATGCCCCCAACCCGGCCGTCGTCAGCGCCAACGCCGCCAGCACCCCAATCAACCGACGCAGATCGCGGTGGCTCAGCGCACGATTGGGCTTGAGCCACATCGTTGCGCACGGCAAGCCGGCCGCTGCTGGTCGAAGCACGATCATGGGGATCCGGCGTGCCTGGAACGCAGGCATGATAGGCCGCGACGACGTCGATGGGCAAGAATGACGCAGGTGCTTGATTTGAAGCGAGGATGAATGCGCGGCGCGGTGATGGTGGCCCACAGGTGTGGCCATTTGTCACAGGGGTCATGGGCGAGGAACCGAACCCGGGAATGCGTCCCGCCACTCATCCCACATATAGATGCACGCCACCTCGCCACGGCGTGCGGCATCGCAACACCCCATACGGATGCGTGCACTCCCCCCCACGCGTACAATCCGCCGATTCCCCGCCCCGCTATTGCTTCGGCTAATTCAGTGACCCAACCCATACTCAGCCCCGAACTCCCCACCGGTGTCGAGCCGGCCCGTGCGCGCATCACCGCCGCCTGGCTGCGCGACGAAACCGAAGCGGTCAACGACCTGCTGGCCCAGGCCACCTTGCCGCCGGTCGAGCGCGAAAAGGTGATCGACCTGGCCGCCGACCTGGTGTCGCGCGTGCGCCTGCGCGCCAAGGACCAGAGCGCGGTCGAATCCTTCATGCGCCAGTACGACCTGTCCTCGGAAGAAGGCGTGCTGCTGATGTGCGTGGCCGAAGCCTTGCTGCGCATCCCCGACAAGGGCACCGCCGACAAGCTGATCCGCGACAAGCTGGGCGATGCCGACTGGAAGAAGCACCTTGGCCAGAGCGAGTCGCTGTTCGTCAACGTCTCCACCTGGGGCCTGATGCTTACCGGCAAGTTGGTGACGCTGTCGGAAGAAACCCGCCACGACTTCACCGGCGCGCTGCGTCGCCTGGTCGGCCGCGCGGGCGAGCCGGCCATTCGCCTGGCCGTGCGCCAGGCCATGCGCATCATGGGCCACCAGTTCGTGATGGGTCGCACCATCGGCGAAGCGCTGGACCGTTGCGCGCAGAAGGAATACGCGGTGTACCGCTATTCCTACGACATGCTCGGCGAATCGGCGCTCACCAGCGAAACCGCCGAGCGCTACCAGCAGGATTACCGCAACGCCATCGCCGCGATCGGTTCGCGCGGTCCGTTCGCCAACCACACCGATGCGCCGTCGATCTCGGTGAAGCTGTCCGCGCTGCATCCGCGCTACGAAGTGGCCAAGCGCGAGATCGCCCGCCGCGACCTCACCGCCAAGCTGCTGGAGCTGTCGCAGCTGGCGATGAAGTACGGCATCGCGCTGTCGGTCGATGCGGAAGAAGCCGATCGCCTGGAACTGTCGCTGGACATCATCGGCGACGTGTTCGCGCATCCCTCGCTCGAAGGCTGGAATGGCCTCGGCATCGTGGTGCAGGCCTACTCCAAGCGCACGCCGTTCGTGATCGACTGGCTGATCGAAACCGCGCGCGCCAGCCGCCGCCGCTGGTACGTGCGCCTGGTGAAGGGCGCCTACTGGGACGCCGAGGTCAAGCGCGCGCAGGAAAACGGCCTGGCCGGCTATCCGGTGTATACGCGCAAGCCGAACACCGACGTGTCCTACCTCGCCTGCGCCCGCAAGCTGTTCGATGCCGGGGTGGAACTGATCTACCCGCAGTTCGCCACGCACAACGCGCACACCATCGCCGCCGTGCATCACACCGCGCAGGGCCGTCCGTACGAGTACCAGCGCCTGCACGGCATGGGCACGGACCTCTACGCCGAAGTGATCGGCAAGCAGAACCTCAACGTGCCCTGCCGCGTGTACGCGCCGGTGGGCACGCATGAAGACCTGCTGCCCTACCTGGTGCGCCGCCTGCTGGAAAACGGCGCCAACACCAGCTTCGTCAACCGCGTGGTCGACGAAACGCTGCCGGTGCGCGAACTGGTCGCCGATCCGTGCGAAACGGTGCGCTCCTTTGCCTCCATCCCCCACCCGCGCATTCCGCTGCCGGTGAATCTCTATGGTGACAATTCTGCGCAAGCGCAGAGTTCAAATTTCGTATCCAGGAAGAATTCCATGGGCGTCAACTTCTCCAACGACAACGAACTGAAGGCCCTCGCCGAGGCCATCCAGGCCAAGTCCGGCCCGTGGACCGCCGAACCGCTGGTGCCGGGCGCCCGCAGCACCGGCGCCACCGTGCAGGTGACCAACCCGGCCGACCGCCGCCAGGTGGTGGGCAGCTACGTCACCGCCGACAGCGCCACCGTGGACAAGGCGCTGGCCAACGCCGTCGCCGCCCAGCCCGGCTGGGATCGCCTGCCGGCCGCCAGCCGCGCCGCGATTCTTGAACATGCGGCGGAACAACTTGAAGCGCGTCGCGGCGAGTTCATCGCCCTGTGCGTGCGCGAGGCGGGCAAGAGCCTGCCCGACGCCGTCGCCGAAATCCGCGAGGCCGCCGACTTCCTGCGTTACTACGCCGCCATGTCGCGCCGCCTGTTCGGTCATCCCGAGCAGTTGCCCGGCCCCACCGGCGAGAGCAACCAGCTGTTCCTGAACGGTCGCGGCGTGTTCGTGTGCATCAGCCCGTGGAACTTCCCGCTGGCGATCTTCCTGGGCCAGGTCAGCGCCGCGCTCGCCGCCGGCAACGCCGTGATCGCCAAGCCGGCCGAGCAGACCAGCCTGATCGGCCATGCCGCGGTGAAGCTGCTGCACGACGCCGGCGTGCCGGCCGAGGTGCTGCAGTACCTGCCGGGCGATGGCGCCACCGTCGGCGCCGCGCTCACCCGCGACCCGCGCGTGGCCGGCGTGGCCTTCACCGGCTCCACCGAAACCGCCTGGGCGATCAACCGCGCGCTGGCCGCGCGCAATGCGCCGATCGCCGCGCTGATCGCCGAGACCGGCGGCCAGAACGCGATGATCGCCGACTCCTCCGCGCTGCCCGAGCAGATCGTCAAGGACGTGATCGCCTCCGCCTTCCAGTCCGCCGGCCAGCGCTGCTCGGCCGCGCGCGTGCTGTTCGTGCAGGAAGACATCGCCGACAAGGTGTGCGACATGCTCGCCGGCGCCATGGCCGAGCTGAAGGTGGGCGACCCGGGCCAGCTGTCCACCGACGTGGGCCCGGTGATCGACGAGGACGCCAAGAAGATCCTGGTGGACCACGCCGCGCGCATGGACCAGGAAGCGAAGAAGATCGGCGAGGTGAGGCTGGACCCCGCCGCCACCGGCAACGGCACCTTCTTCGCGCCGCGCGCCTATGAGATCCCCTCGCTGTCCACGCTCACCCGCGAAGTGTTCGGCCCGGTGCTGCACGTGATCCGCTGGAAGGGCGACGAGCTGCAGAAAGTGGTCGACGAGATCAACGCCACCGGCTACGGCCTCACGCTGGGCATCCATAGCCGCATCGACGACACCGTGGAGTTCATCCAGAGCCGCGCCCGCGTGGGCAACTGCTACGTCAACCGCAACCAGATCGGCGCGGTGGTCGGCGTGCAGCCGTTCGGCGGCGAAGGCCTGTCGGGCACCGGCCCCAAGGCCGGCGGCCCGCACTACCTGCTGCGTTTTGCCGGCGAGCGCACGCTCACCATCAACACCACCGCCGCGGGCGGCAACGCCTCGCTGCTGACCATCGGCGAATAAGCGCGACCATGGGCCGGCGCCAACGCGCCGGCCCGATCGGGAGATGCCATGCGGCGTGCCCTGCTTCACGCAATGATGCTCGTGGCGGCACTGCTCGCCGCGCCACTGCATGCCGCCCAGGCCAGTGATGACCAGCAGCGCTTCGAAGCTGCTCTTCAATTGGGCCCGTCGCCCAGCGTGCGCTACCTGGATGCCGCCGGCCGCCCATTGAGCTACACCGCGTTCGCCCAGCAACTGGGCGAGGGCAAGAACTACAGCAGCACGCGCGACAGCCAGGCCGGCACCGCGGTGCTGCGCATTGCCGGCCCTGCGCCGGGTCATCGCAACATCCGCATGGCCTTCGGATGCGGCGACGTGTTTCCGCCCTTCGAATTACCCACCATCCAGGGCAACACGCAACGCCTCAGCGCCTTGCGCGGCCGCTACACACTGGTCAGCTTTTTCTTCGCCGAATGCGCCCCCTGCATCGCCGAGGTGCCGACGCTCAACGCCTACGCGCGCCAGCACGGCGACATGAACTTCATCGCGATCACCTATGAAGACGCCGCCACCGCCCGCCAGTTTGCGACGAGCCGCGGCCTCAGCTGGCCGGTGCTGCACGACGGCCAGGCGCTGATCGATGTGCTGGGCATCAGCATCTATCCCACCCTGATGCTGATCGATCCTTCCGGCCGCGTCGCCGGCGCCGCGGTAGGCACCGCGATGCACGACGACCCGGCCAAGCGACTGGCCGAGCTCACCGGCTGGATCGAGCTGTGGCGGCAATCGGGCACGGGCTCGGGTTCGCTGTAGCAACCCGGCGCTGGCTCAATAAGGGGCAGGTTCGATCAGCGCATGCTCGGCCGTGCACTGCGGCCCGGCGTTTGATGGCGCAACCCTGCGGTAATCGGCCAGCTCCGCGCGCGCGGCGGCCAGTTGTGACTGGAACGCGCCAGACGCATGCAGCACCGCCACCACCGCCGCGCCGTTCATGGCGCCAGCCTCGATGGCGCTGAGATTGTGCACGCCACACACCACGCGGCTGTCGGCAAAAGCTCGCGCGCGCAGCAGCAGGTCGGTGGCGCGATCCGGCGCCAGCTCGGTCAGCACCAGGCCCACCGCCCAGCCACGCGTGGCATGGCCGGAGGGGTAGTCGAAGCTGCGCGCCAGCGGCGAGGCCGACTGGCAGGTGGCGCCGGGATCGATCAGGAACGGCCGCTGGCGCTGGTTGGCCTGCTTGGCCGGCCCGGTGGACGCATCGGCGGTACGGCTGGTCTGGTCGATCAGGGCCGCCAGCTGCGGCAGCCGGGTGGCATCGAGCGGCACGCCCATGGCGCAACTGAAATCCGCCATCAGCTTGGGCGTGGCGTAGTCCACGTCCTGCTGGGCCAGCGCCCAGCGCGGCGTGCCCTCCAACGGGCGGGTGGCGCGGAACACTTGCCGATCGGCCTCGTAACGCGCGGAACCGGGCTTGGGTGCGGCTGGCAGCAGCACCGCGGTCTGCAGGTCGGCAATCGGTGCCGCAGCTGCCGAAACAGGCGCCTTGGGCGAGGTCTGCACCGGCGTGCAACCCACCGCCAATGCCAGCACCAGCAACGGCATCCGCTGTAACGATCGAGCAGAAACAGGTTTCACCGGCGCTCTCCCTTGGTGTCCGAGGTCACGGGGCCGCCCATGCCGGTTGGTGCATTGCATGAGGCGGAGGGGCTGCCACACATGATATAGATCAAGCCAGCGCCGGGCTTGTCCGGCGTCCCAGGGGTGGGAGCAAGCACGATGACGTCCGTCGCCGCCTTGGCCGGCCATCCAATGGATGATGCCACGGGTTCGCCGCCTGGCGCCGACCCGCGCTATACCGTGGCCGATATCCCGCCCAACATACTGGTGCACCTGACCCAGCTGGCGCTGGCCCGCGGCATCCCCTGCGACGGCTGGTTTGCCGGTACCGGCCTGCAGCGCGACCAGCTGAACGACCCGACCCTGCGCATTTCCTACCGGCAGGCCCACATGGTGATCCGCCGCGCCTTGCAGGCCACTGGTGAAGCCGGCCTGGGGCTGGCGGTGGGCCAGATCCAGACCTTGGGCAGCTTTGGCCTGCTAGGCCTGGCGATGATGACTTCGCCGACCTTCGGCGATGCCATGAGCGTCGGCATTGCCCATCACCGCGTCAGCGGCAGCCTGCTCGACGTGAGTTTCGAGGTGCTCGGCGCGCGCGAAGTGGCCTTGGCCGCGTGGCCGCGCTTCAACGACGCACTGCTGCTGCCCTTCCTGTGCGAGGAACTGTTCGCCAGTTCGCTGGCCATCGCGCGGCAGCTGCTGGGCGCGGCGTTTCGTCCCTCGCGGCTGGAAGTGACCTACGCGCGACCGGCCAATGCCCAGGCCTATGCCGATCATTTCCAGTGCGAGCTGGTGTTCGGCGCGCGCTTCAACCGGGTCGTGCTGGACGTGCAATGGCTGGCGCAGCCGCTGACCACGCATAACCCATTCACCGCGCAGCAGGCGCTGGCGCTGTGCACGCAGCAATACGACGCCAACGGCATGCGGCAGGAGATCGTGGCCTCCGTCGAGCGCCTGCTGCGCAGCCACCTGCGCCAGCAGCCCAGGCTGCCGGATGTCGCGCGCATGCTCAACATGAGCGAACGCTCGCTGCGACGGCGCCTGTCCGAAAGCGGGCGGATCTTTCGCGAGATCCACGACCGCGTGCGGGCCGAGCGGGCGCTGGAATTGCTCCACGGCGGCGCCCTGAGCGTGGCCGAGATCGGCCTGGAGATCGGCTTCAGCGACCCGCGCGAATTCCGCCGCGCCTTTAAGCGCTGGACCGGCATGCCGCCGCGCAACGCACGCCAGCACGCGGCCTGAGCCCCCGGCGTTCGGCAAACTGGCCGATTTGCCCCCCTTCGTCGCTGCTGCGCCCCTCCCCGCCGCCGTGGTATTCCGTGACAGTGAATCGTCATGCAGACAGCCGGACTGGGGAGTAAGGCGACCATGCGCAAGACCGTTCTGACCATCATCGTTCCGTTGCTGCTGGCCGCCTGCGGCCACGAGGCGCCACCGGCGCAGAGCAGCACCGATGCCTCGTTCGAGGCCAAGCTCCAGCAGCAGCTGCTGGATGCCAAGCCCGGCAGCGTTATCGAGATTCCGGCCGGCCACTACCACCTGCAACGCGGCCTGAGCCTGCGCACCGATGGCGTCACCATCAAGGGTGCCGGCATGGACCAGACCGTGCTGTCGTTCAAGGGACAGGTGGTCGGCCCCGAGGGCCTGCTGGTGAACGCCAACGATTTCACCATCGAGAACCTCGCCCTGGAGGACACCAAGGGCGACGCGCTGAAGATCAACCAGGGCAGGAACATCACCATCCGCGGCGTGCGGGTGGAATGGACCGGCGGCCCCAAGACCACCAACGGCGCCTACGGCCTGTATCCGGTGAAGACGCAGAACGTGCTGGTGGAGGACTCGGTGGTGATCGGCGCCTCGGACGCCGGCATCTACGTGGGCCAGTCCAACAACATCGTGGTGCGGCATAACCGCGCCGAATACAACGTGGCCGGCATCGAGATCGAGAACTCGGTGAACGCCGACGTCTACGAAAACACCGCCACCCACAACACCGGCGGCATCCTGGTGTTCAACATGCCCAACCTGTCGCAGGCAGGCCACAGCTCGCGCGTGTTCAAGAACAAGGTGTTCGACAACAACACCGACAACTTCGCCGCCAAGGGCGCGGCGGTGGCCAGCGTGCCGCGCGGCTCGGGCGTGGTGGTGAACTCCAACGACAAGGTGGAGATCTTCGACAACGACATTGCCGACAACAAGACGGCCAACGTCATCATCTCCAGCTACTTCTCCACCAACTACTACAACACCAAGGGCGTGGCGGCGGACTACAACCCCTATCCCAAGGGCATCTTCATCTACGACAACCGCTTCAAGGGCGGCGGCGATTCGCCCGACGGCCTCAAGCTGAAGACGCTCAAGACGGCGGTCTACGGATTGAACGGCAAGTTCCCGGACATCCTGTGGGACGGCTATGTGGACGAGAAGACCCTGGTGAACGGCCTGCCGCCGGCCGGCGACCGCTTCTGCATCCAGAACGGCGAGGTGGGCGTGATCAACGCCGATGGCCCGCACGACTACAAGAACCCCAGCACCGATACCAAGCCTTACCAGTGCACGCTGCCGAAATTGCCGCCGGTGGTACTCGATCCGCAACCCAAGGCCTGAGGTGGCATCGTCGATGAAGTTCTGCCTGCGTTTTTTGCTGCTGGCTTACCTGCTGCTGGTCAGTGCCTGCCAGCGCAATCTCGATCCGGTGGCCTTCCAGGCCGATGGCAGGCCACCGAAGCTCAGTGACTGGCACGTGGTGGAAGTGCGTGGCGGCAAGCTGGTGCTCAACCAGGGCGTGGTGCCCTACGACCTCAACACGCCGCTGTTCACCGACTACGCGCACAAGCTGCGTACGATCTGGATGCCCAAGGGCACCTCGGCCAAGTACGACCCGAACGATACCTTCGACTTCCCGGTCGGCACCATCATCAGCAAGACCTTCTACTACCCGCGTGCCGCCAGCGGAAAGTTCACCGACGTGGCGCGCACGTACGACAGCTCGCGCGACTTCGCCGGCGAAGGCCTGGACCTGGCCAACGTGCACCTGGTGGAAACGCGCATCCTGGTGCGTCGCGAGTCGGGCTGGGCGGCGATTCCCTATGTGTGGAAGGATGACCAGAGCGATGCCGAACTGGCGCGCACCGGTGCGGTGATCCCGTTGACGCTGGTGTCCGATGGCGATGCCCGCGAGGACTTCAACTACGTGGTGCCCGACGAAAGCCAGTGCGCCAGCTGCCACGCGCAGGACTGGGTCACCCGCAAGATCCATCCGATCGGCCCCAAGGCACGGCATCTCAATCGCGACTATCGCTACGCGACCGGCGAGGAAAACCAGCTCGAACATCTGATGAAGGTGGGCTATCTCACCGGCGCACCATCACCGGCGCAGGCGCCGCGCAATGCGAACTGGATGGACGATCACGCCTCGCTGGATGCGCGCGCGCGCGCCTACCTGGACATCAACTGCGGTCACTGCCACAACCCCAAGGGTGCGGCCAATACCACCGCGCTCACGCTGGATGTCAGCGCCGCCGAGGACCGCCACCTGGGCATCTGCAAGCCGCCGGTCGCGGCCGGTCGTGGTACCGGCGACCATCTGTTCGACATCGTGCCGGGCGCGCCGGCTGACTCTATCCTGCCGTATCGCATGGAGTCGGCCGACCCTGGCGTGATGATGCCCGAGCTGGGGCGCAGTACGGTGCACCGGGAGGGCGTTGCACTGATCAAGGCCTGGATCGCGGCGCAGTCGGGGGGCTGCGTCGCGATTCATTGATGCACGCGGCACGCCGCGGCCCATAGGTCGCGGCTTTTCATACCGAGGGGAGAAGCTGGTGATGATGATCCGTCAACGTCCGTTGTCCGTGTGCCTGCGCCACCTGCTGCTGGGCGGCACCGCATTGCTGCTGGGCAGCGTGCCCGTCGCCTTTGCCGCCGACCAGACACCCGCTTCACCGCAAGACGCCACCACCACCAACAGCAGCGCCAAGCCGGCCGACCCGGAGAAGGCCAAGTTGCTCGGCAATGTCACGGTCACCGCGCAAAGCCGCAGCCAGGAGGTGCAGTCGGTGCCGATTCCGGTGCAGATCGTCACCGCCAAGCAGATCGACACGCTGGCGGCCACCGACCTGAGCAAGATGGACATCTTCGTGCCGGGACTGGTGATCGACGCCAGCCAGCCGACCCAGCCCACTTACGAACTGCGCGGCATCAGCACCAGCAACTTCGGCATCGGCACCGAGTCGGCGGTAGGCGTGTATGTGGATGGCGTCTACGCGGCGCGCTCGGGCGGTTCGCTGCTGGCGTTCAACGACATCGCGCGCATCGAGGTGCTGAAGGGCCCGCAGGGTACCTTGTTCGGCCGCAATGCCGCCGCGGGCGCCATCTCCATCGTCACCAACGAACCCACCGACACGTTCGAGGGTAAGGCCCGCGTGCGCATCGGCAATGACGGCCGCCGCTACGCCGATGCGCTGCTGAACATCCCCATCAACAAGGACATGGCCCTGCGCATCAGCGTGCTCGACAACCAGAGCAACGGCTGGATCAAGGACCAGGCCAACGGCCAGCACTACGGCAAGGACGATGACTGGGGCACCCGCATGGTGTACCGCTGGAACATCACCGACAACACCCGCGTGCTGCTGTCGTGGGATCACGAAGAGCTCAAGCAACCGCCGGCACCGGCGATCGGCCTGGTACCGCTGACGACCGATACCAACCAGCGCGCACCGTTCCCGCCCGATCCGTCGACCTATCTCAACCCGCTGCATGCGCCGCTTTACAACGACGCCATCGGTGCGCAGGAAAAACGCCGCTTCGACGGCGTCACGCTATCGCTCGACCACTCCTTCGGCTGGGGCGAGCTGGTATCGACCACCGCCTGGCGCGGCTTCGACACCTTCAACCGCGGTGACTACGACGGCACCGACCATGTGGTGACCTATCTGGACACCACCAACATCGAGCACAACAACAGCTGGTACCAGGAGTTCAAGCTGTCGGGCAACAACGACCTGATGGACTGGGTGTCCGGCGTCAGCTACTACCAGGAGCAGGCGCGCCAGACCAGCCAGACCAATATCAACACCAACAGCCTCGATACGCTGATCCAGAACGCGTATGGCCTAGGCACGCCATTGACCGACCTGAGCCAGATGCTGCCCGCGCAGTACAACCTGCTGGGCGATCCCTGGCATGAGGCGATCAGCAACGACGGCAACTTCAAGGCCTATGCCGCATTCGGTGACGTGATCTGGCATCTCAGCGAAAACTTCGATCTCACCACCGGCCTGCGCTACACGCGCGACGAGAAGGAATTCAGCTGGTACAACATGCCGCGCAGCGCGCCGCAGTTCGACGCGACCATCGCGGCGCTCAAGCAGGCGGGCATCTATCAGACGCTGCCGCTCATCGATCAGCTGGTGCTGGGCGCGGTCAGCGGCAACGTGATCTTTCCCAACGCCGTGGGCGTCCCGGTATCGGAAAGCAACACCTGGAACAACTTCAGTCCGCGCACGGTGGCCAGCTACAAATTCACGCCGGACGTGATGGGCTATGTCTCCATCACGCGGGGCTACAAGGCCGGCGGCTACAACAGTGTGCAGGTGGGCTCGCGTTTCGCGCCGGAGACGGTGACCAACTACGAGGGTGGCATCAAGACCCTGTTCCCCGACCAGAACCTGTTGCTCAACGCCTCGGCCTACTACTACCGCTACAACAATATCCAGACGCTGGCGCTCGATCCGAACAGCCCGGCATCCGCGCTGCCCATCTACGTCGTCAACAGCAGCGACCAGGAAGCCAAGGGCCTGGAGCTGGAAGCGCAGTGGCAGCCGATCGACAGCTTGCGCCTGAACTTCATGGGCGCCTATATCGATTCCACCTACCGCAAGGCCATCGCGCCCGATGGCACCGACCTGACCGGACAGCCGACCGGCACGCCTTATCTTTCCGCCGCCGCCTCGCTGACCTATACATGGCATCATGTCGCCAACGGCGACCTGGAGTTCGACCTGTCGCAGGCCTATCGTGGCAAGACGCGCTGCAACTCCGATTCGCAGGCGCAGGGTGAGTGCTACGTGAGCCCCAACTTCCAGATCGGCACCAGCCAGCAGCGTACCGACGCACGCCTGGACTGGCACGCGCCCGGTGACCGCTGGGGTGTGGCACTGTATGGCACCAATGTCTTCAACAAGCGGTACGTCACTGGCGTGAACAACATCAGCACCAGCGTGCTTGGCACGCCGTTCGCCACCATCACGCCGCCCCGCATGTGGGGCGTCGAACTACGCGCGAAATTCTGATCATGGAAAAGCCCAACGCCTCGCTTCACTCCATCCTGCTGCGCCTGCGCGACGCCCAGGCGCGCGATCCCATGCCCGACTGGGATACCCGCGCCACGCGCCTGCGCGCGCTGCAAAGCATGCTCACCGAGCAACGCGGGGCGTTTGCCCAGGCCATCAGCGCCGATTTCGGCCACCGGCCGGTGGAGGAGACCGAGCTGCTGGAGCTCTACCCGAGCCTGTCCAACCTGCGCTATTCGTTGAGTCGCGGCCGGCGCTGGATGCGTCCAAGGCGCGGGCTGGCCAACCTGGTGTTCCTGCCGGCGCGCACCACGCTGATGCCGCAACCGCGCGGCGCGGTGGGCATCATCGTGCCGTGGAATTATCCGCTGTACCTGGCGGTGGGACCGCTGATCGATGCGCTCACCGCCGGCAATCGCGTCATGCTGAAGATGAGCGAGTACACGCCACGCTTCTCGGCCCTGTTCGCCGAGCAGGTGGCGCGTTATTTCAAGCCGGACGAAGTCGTGGTGGTCACCGGCGACGCCGAGGTGGCGCAGGCGTTCTCCGCGCTGCCGTTCGACCATCTGCTGTTCACCGGCTCGACCGCCGTCGGGCACCATGTGATGCGCGCGGCGGCGGCCAACCTCACCCCCGTGACGCTGGAGCTGGGCGGCAAATCGCCCGCGATCATTGGCCCGCGCGCGCGCCTGGACAATGCCGCCGAACGCATCGTATTCGGCAAGCTGATCAACGCCGGACAGACCTGCATCGCGCCCGACTACGTGCTGGTGCCGCGCGAACGGATGGACGAGTTCGTGACGGCCGCACGCGCGACCGCCGCGCGGCTGTATCCCGACCTGGCCACGCAGGGGCAGTACGCCTCGATCGTCTCGGACCGCCAGTACCAGCGCCTGACCAAGCTGCGCGACGATGCGGTGGCGGCCGGCGCCAGGCTCGAACCGCTCAGCAATGCGCAGGACGCGCCCTCGCGGCGACTGCTGCCACCGGCCTTGCTGACCGGGGTGAATGACGACATGCAGGTGATGCAGGACGAGATTTTCGGCCCCCTGCTGCCTGTGCTGCCCTATGACACGCTGGACGCGGCGATTGCCTATGTCGCGTCGCATCCGCAACCGCTGGCGCTGTACCTGTTCGAGCAGGACGGCGCGACCATCGACAAGGTGTTGTCACGCACCCATGCCGGTGGCGTCACCGTCAACGACACCATCTACCACATCGCCCAGCACGGCCTGCCGTTCGGCGGCGTGGGCCCCTCGGGCATCGGCGGCTATCACGGCGAAGCGGGCTTTCGCACGTTCTCGCACTTCAAGCCGGTGTTCCGCCAGTCGCGCCTCAGCGGCGCGGGCATGCTCAACCCGCCGTATGGCTCGCGCTTCCGTCGCATGCTTGGGCTGCTGATGCGGCTGGGTTGATGGGCTTTTCTTCCCTGCGCAAGGGAAACCGGCCGGCATAAAAAAACCTCCCCGCTCGCGCGGGGAGGTTTTTTTCGCAACCGTTCCGGTTCGCGATGTGGCGCGAATCAGAACTTGTACTGTGCCGAGAAGCTCAGCAGGTTGCCGTAGTCGTCCGAGCTGCCGGTGAGCGCATCGCCGGTCGGGCTGAGGGTGTTGATGCGGGCGCTGTTCACGAAGATGTGAGCAAACGACGCATTGAGCACCAGGTGCTCGCTGGCCTTGTAGCCCATGCCCACCGACACGAACTGACGGGTGCCATCGGGCACGCGCGGGTCGCGGGTGGCGGTGGTGGTCGGCGTGGTGTCGAGCGCGATACCGGCACGCAGCGTCACCTTGTCGTTGAGGTAGTAGTCGCCACCGATGGCCACGTACCAGCTGTTACGCCAGTTGAACACTTCGTTGCTCTGCGGCTGCGCCGGGTTGGCGTAGTTCACCGTGAGGTTCTTGAACACGTCCCACTTGGTCCAGGACACGTCCATGCCGAGGCCGAACTTCTCTTCCTGGTGCCAGTAGCTGGCGGTCGCCTCGGCCGGGGTGGTGAACGGCGCGCTGCCCTCGGTGTGCTGGAACGGCGTGCCGCCCAGCAGGGCGCTGGCCACCGGCAGCAGCGCCTGTACGTTGGCAGGTACGGTGAAGTTGGCGGTGCCTTCCAGCGTATGCGAGATCTTCGAACGGTAGTTCAGGGCCAGCTTGTCGTTCGGGGTGATCTTCCAGAACGCGCCAAGCTGCCAGCCGTAGTCCCAGTCGTTGCCCTTGATGGTGGCGATGCCGTCCGAACCCGCCGGCACCAGCGTGTTGGCCAGCGCCGGGCCGACCAGCTGCGACACCACGCCGTTGTAGTTGATGGCGCTGGTCAGCGTCGCCGAGGTCTTCTGCGCGATGCCGCTCAGGCCCAGCGCGAAGTTGTCGGTGACGTTGTAGGACACCGACAGGGTGCCGTCGAGCGACTCGAACTTGGACTTGATGGCGCTATAGCGACCGGCCCAGTTCTGGTCGTACTCGGTCTGGAAGCCGAACGGCACGGTGAAGGCCGCACCCACGTGCCATTTCTCGTTGAGCTGCGTCTCGAAGAAGAACGCCGGGACCGGCATGGTGGTGCCGGCGTTGCCGCCGTTGCCGCCGGTGATGGCGCGACCCTGGGCGTCCGTGGCCGAGCCGCTGAAGGTGGTGCCGAAATTGATGGCGGTGACGTCCGCCTGGAAGTAGGTGCCCTGCAGGTCGCTCATCGCGGCCGGGTTGTTGGCCACCACCGAAACGTCGCCGCCCGCGGTGGTGGAACCGGCATAGGCGCGGCCCATGGCCGCTGCGCTGTCTTCATGCAGCTGGAAAGCACTGGCGTGGGCACGCTGGGGAGCGGCCAAGGCGCCCAGGACGGCCAGGCTCAACGCAGCGAGCGTGAGCGGACGACCCGCGCGTGAAAATTGACGGAAAGACATCTGCATCAGATTTGCTGCTCCTGCTTATAAGTTCTGGCTCGGGTCAATAGCGAGGAGCCTGACGTCCGCCCTATTTTCATACGTGCGTTTGACACCCCGACCCGGCACTGTGCCGGCTCGGTGCAGGCCTTGCAAGTGCAGTTGCAGCAAAGTTTCTCGGGGATGTAGGCGCATTCCTTGGCGTTCGTCGGCGTTGGGCGAAGATGCCTGCATACAACGATGCGCGGGACGATGGCGCCATGGGCTGTTACCCTTGCCACTTGCGCCCACCAGTGCGCCCATCCTCCTGATTTCACGCCGACGGGTGTCGCCATGCACTGTTTTGTCTACGCCAGCCTGCGCAAGCCCGATACCTATCTGTGGCTGAGCCGCCGCGACGACTTCGCCTGCATCCCCGCCTCGCTGGCGCTGATGCTGGGCGAGCTGCGCTTTGCGCTCGAGGTGGAGCTCAGTGGCGAGCGCAAGCTTCCCCAAGAAGATGCCGCGCTGGTGCTGGCGCATCTGCGCGAGCAGGGCTGGCACCTGCAGATGCCACCGCAACAGACGCTGGCGGCCGCCAATCATCCCGCCTACAAGAGCGCGCCGCGCGACCCCGATCGTGACCGCGACCGGTAAAGCAAGCGCCGGGCGTCGCCGTTAACACCCGATTACCGTCTCGATTTGTCACGATTCCTATACTCGCGCCCATGGCCTATTCAAAAACGCGTCGCCCGCCCCCGCTGCTGCAAGCCCTCGCCTGGTTCGTGCCCGGTCTGATCGCCACCGCGATCGCCGCGCTCGGCGCGCATCCGCTTGCCCTGATTCCCTTGCTGGTCGCCAACGCGCTGACCATGGCGGCGGTGTGCCACGCGATCGGTTTTGATCCCGAGCCGCGCTTTGGGCGCACCGTGCTGCGCCGCGGCGCGGCCTACCTGGTGATGTTCACCGGCTATGTGGTGCTGGTGTTCCTGCTGGTGGCCTGGCCCATGCTCAAGCTCAACCAGTCGCCGAGCCTGGGCGCCGCGCTGATGCTTGCCGGAGCCCTGGTGATCGCCTTGGCGGCGCTATGGCGCGGCTGGCCGGCGTTTGGCCTGGTGTACGTGTGGGACGACGCCTATCCGGCGCAGAGCGATGGTTCGTGGATATTCACCGCCACCGCGCGCAGCCTGGCATTTGGCCGCCACCTGTCGCGCGAGGAACGCTTCTTCACGCATTTCCTGCCGGCCGCGTTCTCGCTGCTGGCGCTGGCCTTTATCGCGATTGCGCTCACCGGCCTCTACGGCGTGCTGCCATCGGAGCTGCGCACGGCGGCGCTGGCCCTCTACGGCGTCGTGCTGATGCCGGTGGGTTGTCTGGTGATCGCCAACCGCACGCTGCGTGCGCTGCTGTGCGAAGGGCGCAGCCAGACCCGCCAACCCGCCACCGGCGTCATCAACGCCGCGCCCGTGGTGACGCCCGCTCCCAAACCGGCGCCGCAGCTCAGCGAGGAAGAACGCACCGCCGGCACGCCCGAGCAGGCCCAGGCCCTGCTGGCGGCCACGCGCGATGGCGATATCGAGCGCGCGCTCGCGTTGGTGGAAGCCGGGGCCGATCCGAATACGGCACCGGCCACCGGCGAGCGTGACCAGCGACCGGTGCTGATGCTGGCCGCGTTGCTGCCCGACACCCGCCTGCTGCGGGCGCTGATCGCCAAGGGCGCCAACGTGAACCGCGCCAGCGGCGGCCTGACGCCGCTGCTCGCCGCCACGCGCGACAGCTGGCACGGTCGCGCCGAGGCGGTGATGACCTTGCTCGCCAACGGCGCCAGCCCGCTCGTCACCGACGCGGAGGGCAACACGCCGCTGCACGGTGCGGTACTCAGCGGCGAGCCGATCGTGGCGGCCATGCTGCTGGACGCCGGCGCGCCCATCAACGCCCTCAACAAGGCGGGCCTGAGCCCGCTGGCCGTCGCCTGCCGCGCCGCCAACTGGACGGTGGCGAAGTTCCTGCTCGAACGCAGCGCCAAGCCGGCGCCGCCCGATGGCGAGCCCGCACTGGTCGCCGCGGCGGGTGTCGCGGACGACGACGTCGAGGGCGTCAAGCTGCTGCTCAAGCACCGCGCCGCGGTCAATGCCGTGGATGCGCGCCATCGCAGTGCGCTGATGGCCGCCGCCGCCGAAGGCCATGAGCAGATCGCCCGTGCCCTGCGCGCGGCCGGTGCCGACGTGGCACTGGTCGACCGCCACGGCAGCACCGCGCTGATGGAAGCGGCCCGCGCCGGCGCCGTCGGTATCGTGAAGCTGCTGGCCGAGGCGCAGCCCGATGCCCGCGTGCGCGACAGCCATGGCCGCGATGCGCTGACCCTGGCCTGCCAGTCGCCGCACGCCCATGCCGAGATGGTGCGCGCCTTGCTGGCACTGGGCGCCGAGCCCAAGGCCGTGGGCGGCGATGGCCGTAGCGCGCTCGATCACGCCGCCGCCGCCGGGCGCTGGGATCTGGTCACCCTGCTCGATCCGGATACCCCGCTGCCCGCCACGCTGAGCCTGGACGCGCTGCCCGAGGGTGCCGACACGCCAGCGCACCTGCTCGACGCCCTGCGCTTCGGTCACTGGGCCATCGTGTCCACCTTTGCCGCCCGCGTACGCGAGTGGCCCCAGTCGCAGCTGGCCCAGCTCTATCTGGACCTGGCCGCCCCCGGCCAGGGCGCCGCACGCCGCTGGCTGCTCGATCACGCGCTGGATCCCGAGGCCCGCCTGCAACCGCAGCTGGTGGATGACGCCGATACCGCCGAAGGCCACGAGGCGCAGCTGCCGCCGCTGGGCCGGCGCCTGTTCGATGCACTGCTGCAGCAGCTGCCGGCGGCCACCGAAGCCATCGACGATCTATTGCAAGCCGGCGCCACGCCGGCCGGCGCGGGCCTGCTGGCGCAGACCCTGCAACGGCTGGAAGACAGCGCGCAGGGCGCCGCATTGCCGCTGGCCATGCTGGAGCGCGGCGCCGATCCGTTCGGCCCGGATGCGCGCGATCGCACCCCCGTGCACCTGGCGGCCACCTATGGCCACAGCGTGCTGCTGCAGGCCCTGCTGGCGCGTGGTTGCGATCCCAACACGCGCGACAGCAGCGGCCGCACGCCGCTGTTCGCCGCACTGGAACATGGCGAGCGCGCGCTGCCGCTGGTGCGCGCGCTGGTCGCCCATGGCGCCGACCCCGAGGCGATCGACGCCAACGGCGAAACACCGCTGGGCCTGGCGCTCGAACACGGTGCAGTCGAGCGCTGGATGAACTGGGGCGACTGGACCCGCCCGGCCCGCCCGCTGCGCGCCGACGACCTGCCGCTGGCCGCCGCCGCCGGCGCGCTGGCCGCAGTGGATCGATTGCTGGAGCTCGGCTTTGCAGTCGACACGCGCGACCACCAGGGCGCCACCGCGCTGCTACACGCCTGCGGCGCCGGCCAGCGCGAGGTCGCGGCGTTGCTGCTGGACCAGGGCGCCGACGCCACCCTGGCCGCCACCAATGGCATGACGCCGCTGGCCGCTGCGGTCAGCGCGCGGCGCGAAGCGCTGGTGGCCCTGCTGTTGCAACACGGCGTGGCCGTGGACCAGCGCCTGCCGGGTGACGCCACGCCCTTGATGATCGCCGCGGCGATGGGTTATCCCGAGATTGCCGAGCAGTTGCTCGAAGGCGGCGCCGACGTGAACGCGGTGGATGCACGCGGACACGCCGCGCTGCACGCCGCCGCCCAGTACGGCTTCGAGCACAACGACAGCCTGCGTGCGCGCCGTCTGTTCGATGCCTTGCTCAAGCGCGGTGCCGACGTCAGCCTCGCCGACAAGGAAGGCAAGACGCCACTGCTATTGCTGCTGGGCGCGCACCTGCGTCCGGGCAGCGACTGCGACCCTACGCATATCGGCGCGCTGGTGCCGGTGCTGCTGGATGCCGGCGCCACGCTGGAACATGCCGACCAGCGCGGCGTCACCGCGCTGCATGCCTGTGCCATGCATGCACTGCTGGCCCCCGCGCGCGTGCTGCTGGCGCGCGGCGCCGATCGCCAGGCCGTCGACGCCTTCGGCCGCAACGCCGCCGACGTGGCACGCGCCATTGGCTACATCGATATCGCCCACGAGCTGGCCGCGCGCAGCAGCGGCGCGGTTCCCAGTGTGCGGCAGATGCTGCGGCAGCCGGCGCAACCGGCGGACTAAGCGCCGGCTCAGTGTCGCCGAGCCTGCTTGCGCCGGCCGAGCCTGTGTGCAAACAGGCCCCGGCGCGGCTCGCGCGGCATGCTTGCCGCCGCAATGGCGGCGCTTTCCATCAGTTGCCTGGCGGCGGGTTCCGGGCGTGACGGCAGTTGCCGCCATGCCTGCACCACCGATGGCAAGGCAATCTGGTCCACCCGCGGCACATGTGGCAAGCCACCCAGCACGCTCACGGCGCTGCCGGTGGCGCTGCGCGGTGTCCACATCGACGGCCAGCGATTGCCAAACAACACCACCAGCGGACAGCCCACGGCCGCCGCAAGATGCGCCGGCCCGGTATCGACCGACACCATGCTGTGCGCCACATGCAGCAACGCGCGCAGATGACCCAGCGGCAAGCCGCCCCTGGGCGCGATCACCTGGGGATGCGCGGCAGCGCTGCTGATCGAGGCGAGATAAGCAGCCTCCTCCGATGAGCCGCATAGCAGCACGTGCGCATCAGGCATCGCCTCGAGAATGAAACGCGACAGCGCCGCCCAGCGCTCCACCGGCCACGACTTGTCGTCGTCATGCGCCTGGCGCACGCCGTTCCAGCGCATCGTGCGCTTGTTGGCAGGCTGCAGCAGCACCAGCGGGCGTTCCTGCAGACCGCGCGCGGCGAGCCACGCCTGCGCCTCGCACTGCTCGGCCATGGTCGGCACCAGCCGTGGAGCGGCGGACAAGCCTTCACCCGTCGCCGCGATGCCAGCGAACGCGGCCGGCGTCTGGTCGGCGAAACGCATCAACCAGTCGGCCCAGTGTTCATCCGCCAACAGCGGCATGTCTTCGATAAAGACGCAGCGCTCCGGCTCGATGCCGGCCAGCGCGAGCATGGGGCGCACCTTGGTGCGCGTGCGCACATCCGGCTCGCAGATATAGAACGGCGATTCGCGCATGCCACGCAAGGCCAGCGCGGTGCGCAAGCGACGCGGATTCAGCCACAACGAACCGTACTGGCTGGTGAAGTGCCTGACCTCGGCGACATCCTCGCAGCCCTCATACAGCACGCGCGAGCAATCCCCCAGCGATACCAGCCGGCAGGCACCGCCGTAGCGACGGTGCAGCTTGTGCAACAACGGCTGCAGCAGGATGGTGTCGCCCAGCCGTCCAAAACGGATGACGACCGGGTGGATGACGGCACGCTGATTCATGCACGCAAGGACTGGCGTCGGGAAAACCCGATCCCGCAGATGATCCGCCCCTCGACGGCACGACCTGCGAGCGTGGCCATCTTTCCTTATTCGCGGCGAAATGAGTTACGCCTGCAACGTAAGTTGCAGCACGGCTTTCTTGCGATGTCACGCACGCAAGGATAGGCACGCATGCCTGAAACAATCGCCTGCTAGGCGCAAACCGACTCAGCGGGTCACGTCCTCATCGCCAGGCGTGACGCCCGTGGGCTTGGTCCGCACGCGCTTGGGCTCCGGCTCGGCATCGGCCTGGAACAGCTGATCGAGATCGGCCAGGGCCTCGCGAGTGGTCTGCACGATGCGCGCGTCGTCGTCGTAAACCAGATACTGGCGCTTGAGCAGTTCCGCGTCGTGACGGCGGAAACGTTCCACCCGATCGGCCGCCTGCTCGGCCGGCATGCCCAGGGCCTCCAGCGTCATGCGCGTCATCTTGAGGCTGGAGTAGAGCGTCTCGCGAACGGGCAGCTCCACGCCAAGATCCATCAACCGCCATGCGTGCTGGCGATTGCGCGCCCGCGCGACGATCTTCATGGTGGGATACATCCGGCGCACCACCCGCGCCGTGCGCAGGCTCGCTTCCGGGTCATCGCTGGCCAGCACGAACACATCGGCCTGATCCGCCTGCGCCGCGCGCAACAGCTCTGGGCGCGAAGGGTCGCCGTAGAAAATATTGTTGTTGCTGCCAAAGCGCTGGACCAGATCGATCTGCTCTACCGAATGATCCAGCGCCACGAACGAAATACCCTGCGCGCGCAACACGCGCGCCACGATCTGGCCCATGCGTCCATAGCCGGCGATGATCACGCGCGGCGAGTCGGCCACGATGGTGTCGAACGCGCGCGCCGCCTTCGGCTTGGCCTGGAACACTTTGCCGAACAGCGCCACCAGCAACGGCGTGATCGCCATCGACAGCGTGATGGCCAGTACCTGCAAGCCGTGCTGCTCGGCGGTAATGAGGCTCTGCTCGCGTGCCAGCTTGAGCACCACGAAGGCAAACTCGCCGCCGCAGGCCAACAGCACCGCCAGGCGCATCGCGTCCCGTCGATCGAGTCCGCCCACCACACGCCCCAGCGGCCACAGCAACGCCCCTTTGATCAGCAGCAGGCACGCCACCAGCATCGCCACGCGCAGCGGTTGATGCAGCAGCAGCGTGACATCCATCGACATGCCGACGCTGATGAAGAACAGGCCGAGCAGCAAGCCCTTGAAGGGTTCGAGATGCGATTCCAGTTCGTGGCGGTACTCCGAGTCGGCCAACAGCACGCCGGCCAGGAACGCACCCAGCGTTGCGGATACGCCGACGACTTCCATCAACCATGCCGTGCCCATCACCACCAGCAGCGCGGTGGCGGTGGATACTTCCACCGTGTCGGCCTTGGCCACGAAACGAAACACCGGGCGCAGCAGATAACGACCGCCCACCATCACCGCCACGATGATGCCCACCGTGCGGCCCACCGCCATCAGGTCGAAGCCATGCTTGGTCGAGGCACTGGCCAGCAAGGGCACGGCGGCGATCAGCGGAATGGCGGCCAGATCCTGGAACAGCAGGATGGCAAAGGCCTGGCGCCCGTAAGGGGTGCCTGCTTCCTTGCGTTCGGCGAGAATCTGCAAGCCAAACGCCGTGGACGACAGGGCCAGGCTGCCGCCGACGATGGCTGCCGCGTTCACGGTGAGCCCGAACAGGTAGTAAGCCGCCGCGCCGATCACCAGGCTGGTCGCCAGCACTTGCAGCAGGCCCGTGCCGAACACCTGCCGCCGCATCACCCACAGTCGCTGTGGCGACAGCTCCAGGCCGATCACGAACAGCATCAGCACCACGCCGAATTCGGAGATGGTCGCCACACCCGCGGTGTCATTGATAAGGCGGAGCTCCTGCGGCCCGATCACGATGCCGGCCATCAGATAGCCCAGCACCGAGCCCAGCTTGAAACGCTTGGTCAACGGCACCGCGATGACCGTCGCCACCAGGAATACCAGCGCCGTCTCCAGAAAATGGTGGCTATCCACTCGCGCGCTCCATTCAGGGGATTCGCATTATTTCACGCTGCGGCCTGTATCGGCTTGATCCTTTCGAGGATGGGCGTTGCGCGATGGAACGCGCATCACGCCGCCAACGGCAGGCTCTGCCACTGCTGCGCGAGAATGACGGCCAGACGCTCGACCGCCGCCGAGGATTCGGCATCGGCGCGATGCAGGCAAAGTCCCAGTGAGCCCAGCGGCGGCAGGCTGCTCTCGTGAGGCGCCATGGCACGCACACTCGGCGGCAGGCCGAACGATGTGCGCAGCGACACGCCAAGGCCCGCCGCCACCGCCGCCCAGATACCCGCCAGGCTCGCGCTGGTGAAAGCGATGCGCCAGGGAATATGCGCGCGGTCGAGCGCCGTGGTGGCCGCCGTGCGCATAAGGCACGGCGCCTCCAGCATCACCAGCGGCAGCGGCTCGTCATCATCCAAGGGTTTCGTCAGTGCGTTGTCGGCGGCTGCGATCCAGCGCAGCGGCACCTGACTCAGGCGCTCGGCATGGGGCGTGGTCACGCCGGCGTCCCATGCCAGGGCGAGATCGAGACGACCCGAGCAGACGCGGTCGAGCAACTCGACATTGCGTGCGATGCGCGCCTCGATACGCACACGGGGATGGGCACGCGCAAAGCGACCCAGCACATCAGGCAACAGCGCTTCGCCGAAATCTTCCGGCACCCCCAAGCGCACCCAGCCTTCCAGTTCGCTGCCATGCAGGGCTGCGGCCGCCTCGTCGTTGAGGTCGAGCAGGCGGCGCGCATAGGCCAGCATGGTTTCGCCGGCTTCGGTCAGCGCCATGCCCCGCCCGGATTTGCGCAGCACCGGCGTGCCGGCCTGTTCCTCCAGCTTCTTGAGCTGCGCACTCACCGCCGAAGTGGAGCGGCCGAGTCGATCCGCCGCCCGCGCGAAGCTGCCCAGTTCCACGCCGGTGACGAAGCTGCGCAGGACATCCAGATCGAAAGTGATGCGACGCATGCAGATAGTCCCGTTTTTGTGGACTTTCAGTCCATTATTTTCTGATTTTCAGAACGATACTGTCCGCCTTAGCCTAGGTATCGTCAAGCGCCGACCTGGGAAGAGGCCTACCGTGATCGCCATGCAATACAGCTTCGCGTTGCCTGCCGACTACGACATGGCCATCGTGCGCCAGCGCATCGCCAGCAAGGGACATTTGCTGGACGATTTCGACGGACTGCACTTCAAGGCCTACCTGCACGCCAGCCGCGACCGTGACGCGCTGGCCACGCGCGAAAACCTGTATGCGCCGTTCTATCTGTGGCGTGACAGCGCAGCGATGCAACGCTTTCTCGGCAGCGCCGGGTTTGCCCAGCTCGCCCAGGCGTTCGGCTGGCCAGTGATCCGTTGCTGGCCGGTGTGGGATGCCTACCTTTCGCCCGAGGCACGCCATGCCACGCTGGCCTCACGCGAGTTCGACACCATCGCGCCCTACAGTGCGCTGGACGTGCTGCGCCAGGACGATCGCGACGCGCTGCAGCGCGATATCGAACGCGGCGCGCTGGCCGCGCTGAATGCCTTTGAACCCACCACCTGGACACGCGTGCGCTTTCGCCTGTGGGGCGAGCCACACCCGGCACTGGCCGCCGGGCATCGGCAGCTCTACGACGTCGGCCACGTGTCGCAGCCCAAGGCGCATAGCGCCATGCCGTCCCTCTAGCCACGGAGCATCGCCATGCCACTCGTACGAGTCGCCCTTCGCCGAGGCAAGTCGCCGCAACACATCGCGGCCATCCGCAACAGCATCTACCGCGCCATGACCGAGGCGTTCAACGTGCCGCCGAACGATCGCTTCATCCTCGTGCAACAGCACGAGGCGGAGGAGTTCGACTACGACCCCAACTATCTGGACATCGCACGCACGGACGATCTGGTGATCATCCAGATCGCGTGCAACAACACCCGCACGGTGGAGCAGAAGAAGGCGTTCTACAAGCGGGTCGCCGAGTTGCTCAGTGTTGAACCGGGGTTGCGGCCGCAGGATGTGTTTATCAACCTGCTGGAGACGTCGAAGGAGAACTGGTCGTTTGGGAATGGGATGGCGCAGTATGCGTAGGTGTTGAGCGTTTTCGCCAAGGTGCCGCCTACGCGGCGAGCGTTTCGACCTCCTGCCGGAGGCCGAGTCACTTCTCTTTGCTAGCCCACGCATGCGCAGGAGCGCATGCGAACGGCGAAGCCGGCCCGAAGGGCGAAGGGCAGGATGCCCGGAGTAAAGAGAAGTAACCCAGAGAAATGGCCTTCAAAGCCAAGGCTCGTAGCGATGCGAGGAATACCAGCCGGAACGGTCTCTGGGGCCTCGTTACAGAACGCCTTCGCCGCTACACAGCGGTGACACCGTAGCGCTGCGCAACACGCCGCAGCCAAGAGGGCTTAAAGCAGATGTGGCAACGATAATGGATTGCTATAGCTCCTGAAGGTGGCGGTACCCTTGGTTCTGATCACCACTGGGGCAAGATTGACCCCTCCCTCCAACCCTCTCCCCGAAAGGGCAGATCCGATGTGAACTCTTCAATGAGCAGCAGTTGGAACCAAGAAGGGCGAATTGCTCGAATGGATGCTGCCGCGGATGATGCAATCAAGAACGGTAGAGGAGACGAGAAAATGGACGTTGAGCTCGAGCCATGCCGTGGAAAGGGATTGAAATGAGAGACGACGATTTCCAGGTTTTCATTGACGAGTTTGGCGAATCGACCAGTCGGATTGTCATACCGCAGTCAACGATCAGCCGCTGGACTGGAAAATTGCCTGCACGCCTCCTGGGTCAATGGGCTGCCGAGGGTTGGAGCAGCCATGCTGACGGTCTATTCTGGACCGTCAATCCCAACGAGTACGAGGATCTGGTCGATGAATGGCTGGATGGTACTTCGCTCGAAGAAATCGATGCCTTTCATGCGATCGCGAGGACGGCGTTTGGAAAGCTTTTCTTGTGTGGCGAAACTACCGGACAGAGCGTGATGATCAACTGTGCGACGAATTCGATTTTCGCATTGCCGAAGAACCTGAAAAAAAAGGATGATCGCAGGCTGGACATTTCGATCCGCTCCTTTTTCTGTCTATCCAAGGATTCTTGTGATCTGGATGACGAGGACGGCAAGCCGCTTTTCGGGCGTACCTTGAAAAAGTTGGGGCCACTAGCGTCTGACGAAATGTACGGATTTGAGCCGGCGATTGTTCTGGGTGGAAAAATGCGGCTAGAAAATCTGCACAAGGTGAAGCTCGATCAGCATCTGTCGATGCTCCGACAATTGGCCGCACCAGTTCTGCCACTTTCACGTATCGACATCGATACCTTGATTGGCAAGGAATAGACTTGCATTCTTGCGGTCGTTTAATTCACAACGGGGTACAGAGATAGGATCGGATCGTCAGCAGATTCCTAATCTCTCTCGTAGTTGCCTTACAAGAGAAGCTGAGCTCCTATTGTATGGGGATGAAATGCAATCCTCTCGGGATTTGGGGGAGCGGGGGCCAAGGCACGAAGTGCTCCGCTTTAAGTCCTCAGCGGCGCGTTGCGCAGCGCTACGCTGTCACCGCCGTGTAGCGGCGGAGGTTGTCACCTAGCAGATCACCTCAAGCGTTCGGGCTTTTCCCCGCGCAATGCGGCCAGCTCTTTAGGCCATTTTCTTTGGGTCACTTTTCTTTGACTCCGGGCATCCTGCCCTTCGCCCTTCGGGCCGGCTTCGCCGTTCGCATGCGCTCCTGCGCATGCGTGGGCCAGCAAAGAGAAGTGACTCGGCCTCCGGCAGGAGGGCGAAACGCCAGCCGCGCAGGCGGCACCCTGGCGGAATCGACACAACCCGAAGGCGGTTCATCGCCATCCTGGCCAAGGCGAGGACGAAGCGAACCCTACTCCCCCCGCAACCACCGCGCCGCATCCACGGCAAAATACGTGAGGATGGCATCAGCCCCCGCACGCTTGAACGCGATAAGCGATTCGAGCACCACGGCCTTCTCGTCCAGCCAGCCGTTCTGCGCGGCCGCCTTGAGCATGGCGTACTCGCCACTTACCTGATAAACGAAGGTGGGCATGCCGAAGGCATCCTTCACGCGGCGCAGCACATCCAGGTAAGGCATGCCGGGTTTCACCATCACCGCATCGGCGCCTTCGTTGATGTCCAGCTCGATCTCGCGCAACGCTTCGTCGCTGTTACCCACGTCCATCTGGTAGGTATGCTTGTTGCCCTTGCCCAGGTTGGCGGCCGAGCCCACCGCATCGCGGAACGGGCCATAGAACGCCGAGGCGTACTTGGCCGAGTAGGCGAGGATGCGCGTGTGGATATGGCCGGCCTGCTCCAGTGCGTCGCGGATCGCGCCGATGCGGCCATCCATCATGTCCGACGGCGCCACGAAATCCATGCCGGCCTCGGCCTGCGCCAGCGACATCTTGATCAGCGCCTCGATGGTGGGCTCGTTCATCACGTAGCCGTCGTCATCGATCAGGCCATCCTGGCCGTGCGTGGTGTACGGGTCGAGCGCCACGTCGCCGATCAGGCCCAGCTCGGGATACCTGGCCTTGAGCGCACGGGTGGCGCGCTGCATCAGGCCCTGCGGGTTCCACGCTTCGCGCGCGTCTTCCGTCTTCACCGCGGCGCCCGGCGAGGGGAACAGGGCCAGCGCGGGAATGCCCAGCCGCACGCATTCGCCAGCGAGCTTCAGCAGCTGGTCGATCGACAAGCGCTCCACCCCCGGCATGGACGGCACCGGTTCACGCTGACTTTCGCCCTCGATCACGAACGCCACCATGATCAGGTCGCTGGGCAGCAAGGTGTGCTCACGCATCAGCGCACGGGAGAAGGCATCGCGGCGCATGCGGCGCATACGGACGGCAGGGAAGCTCATGGGCGGGTTCTCGGGCAAGACATCGGCGCATTTTAGCGCCTCGGACCCTGGCCGCCGCCTTGGGCAGGTTGACGCGGCCGGTGAGACGGGCAAACCGCACCATCCATGAACAGCCCATCCAGCGAACACCCTGCTGACACGTTGGCGGGTGCAGTCTCTGCCCGCTGTCCACCAAGGAGCCCCGCCCATGAGTCAACCCGCCGCCCATCACTGGCCACTGGCCGCCGAAGCCCGCTACCTTGGGCCGCACGAAGGCACCGAGCCCATCGACGTCACCGTGGTGCTGCGCCGCCGTGGCAATCATCTGGTGCCGGCCGCCTGGCCAAACCGGCCGCGGTGGAAGCGCGAGGAATTTGCTGCGCACTGGGGCGCCGACCCCGCGGATGTAGAAACCGTGCGCGGCTTCGCCCAGCAGCACGGCCTGCAGGAAACCGGCTGCGAATTGCAGCGGCGCGTGATCCACCTGCGCGGCACCCCGCAGGCCCTGCAAAAGGCCTTTGGCGTGCAGCTGGGTCGCTACCAGTTCGACGCCGGTGGCCCGGAGATGCTGGGCTGCCACGAGAAGCCGGTATGGCCGTCGAACCTCTCGTCCACGGTAGTCGCGGTGCTGGGACTGGACCGGCGCCCGGTGGCCCGGCCGCATTTCCGGCGCCCATCGGCAACACCTTCCATCACCTACACGCCGCTGCAACTCGGGCAGCTGTACGACTTCCCCGCCCATACCGACGGCACCGGCCAGACGGTGGCCGTGATCGAGCTGGGCGGCGGCTTCACCCAGGCGGATTTCACCCAGTACATCCAGTCGCTGGGCATCAGCAAGGTGCCCACGGTGACCGAGGTATCCGTGGCCGGCGGCACCAGCCAACCCGGTGGCGATGCCGACGGTGAAGTGATGCTGGACGTGGAAGTGATCGGCGCGCTCGCGCCGGGCGCGGCGATCGCCGTGTACTTCGCGCCCAATACCAACCAGGGCTTCTACGAGGCGATCTCGCAGGCGGCCCACGACACCACCCACCATCCCTCGGTCATCTCGATCAGCTGGGGCGGCCCGGAAGACAGCTGGGATGCAGCGTCGCTCGCCGCGATGGAAAGCGCCTTGCAGGATGCCGTGGCACTGGGCATCACCGTCACCGTGGCCTGCGGCGACAGCGGCTTCACCGATGGCGAAAGCGACGGCAAGCCGCATGTGGATTTCCCCGCGTCGAGCCCGTATGCGCTTGCCTGCGGGGGCACCAAGCTCACCGCCAGCGGCACCACCATCAAGAGCGAAACGGTATGGAACGAACTGGCCAGCAACGAGGGCGCCACCGGCGGCGGCGTCAGCGCCAGCTTTGCCCTGCCCACCTGGCAACAGTCGTCCAACGTGCCGCAAGGCAGCAGTGGCTTCGTGGGGCGCGGCCTCCCCGACGTGGCCGGCGATGCCGACCCCACCACCGGCTACCAGGTGCGCGTGGACGGCCAGGATGAAATCATCGGCGGCACCAGCGCGGTGGCGCCGCTATGGGCCGCATTGGTGGCGCGCTTCAACCAGCAGCTCGGTCACAGCCTGGGTGATCCGCACGCCGCGCTGTATGGCATCGGCACGACGGCCTTCCACGACATCACCCAGGGCAACAACGGCTACTACAAGGCGGGCAAGGGCTGGGATGCCTGCACCGGCCTGGGTACGCCGAAGGGCCAGGCGTTGCTCACCGCGCTGGCGGCCATGCCGGCCAACGGCAACGGATCGACCACGCCCGATAGCCATTGATGCGCCGTTGACGCCCGAGGATCCCTTCGGGCGCCACGCGCCGGGCCAGAACGGGTTTGCCGCCGCGCAACGCATACAATGGCCACCCTGCTTGCCTGGCCGCCCCGATGACCGAACCCGTACGCCTCGCCAAACGTATCGCCGCCCTGGCGCAGTGCTCGCGGCGCGAGGCCGAGATGTATATCGAAGGCGGCTGGGTGCGCGTCGACGGCGAGACGGTGGAAGAGCCGCAATTCAAGGTGCTCGAGCAGCACATCGAGATCGACCCTCACGCGCAGCTCGAGCCGCCCGAGCCAGCCACGCTGGTGCTGCACAAGCCCGCAGGCGTCACCGCCGAACAGGCCCGCGCCCTCATCACCGTCGAGAGCCATGTGGCCGACGATGCGTCCGGCGTGCGCGTGCTGAAGCGTCACTTCGCCCGGCTTGAATCACCCGCGCCCTTGCCCGACAGCGCCAGCGGCCTGCTGGTATTCACGCAGGACTGGCGCGTGAAGCGACGGCTGGAAGAAGACTTCGATCGCATCGAACAGGAGATCGTGGTCGAGGTGGCCGGCAAGCTGGCGCCCAACGGACTGGCGTTGCTCAATCATGGGCTGAAGTTCGACCACTACGCGCTCCCGCCGATCAAGGTGAGCTGGCAGAACGAAACCCATCTGCGCTTTGCCCTGAAGCGCATTGCACCGAGCATGATCGAGAGCATGTGCAACGCGGTGGGGCTGAAGGTCCTGGCGATCAAGCGCATCCGCCTGGGCCGCATTCCCATGTCACGCCTGCCGCCAGGCCAGTGGCGTTACCTGACCAGCACCGATCGGTTTTGATGTCTCATCCATGCAGGCGCGCCACGCCGGTGCCCTGCCTGCGCAACGAGGCCTGCTGACGCCATGGCTACACCAATCCCGGAATGGTCTGCCTGTCGCTTCATCACCCTCGACGGGGTGCGCATCGCCTACCGCACCGCCGGTCGCGCGGACGGTGAACCCGTGCTGCTGATTCACGCCTTCGCCAGCCAGTCCGGCAGCTGGGAAACGACCGCGGCGGCATTGGTGGCCAACGGCTACCGGGTAGTGGCGCCCGATCTTCGTGGTCATGGTCGCAGCCAGCGGACAGCCACCTACGCGCTGGACGATTTCGAGCGGGACCTAACCGCCTTGCTCGATGCGCTCGGACTCGCCCGGGTGCGACTGGTCGGCCATTCGCTGGGCGGGCATCTGGCCTTGCGCCTGGCCATGCGCATGCCCGAGCGGGTCAGCCACCTGGTGATCGAGGCCGCGCCGGTACCACCGCGTGACGAGGATGAAGCCGCGACGCTCGCGGCCAGCCAGCCGACGCCATCGTGGCGACGATCGCTGCGCCTGCTCGGCATCAGGCGACTGTTCCGGCTGATGCTGCTGAGACAATTCGACGTGCGCGCATCGCGCAGCGTATTGCGGGAGTTGAAGGCGCCAATGCCGGACTGGTGGCAGCGCCTCGACATGATCGCCTGTCCATGCCTGCTGCTGGCCAGCCACGACGATGGCGCCTTCAGTGAACGGCTGGACTTACTTGCAACGCATATCCGCCACGCAAGCCCAGGCCGACTCGGCAGCGGTCATCATCTGCATACGCAGCACACGACGGCGTTTGTCGAGGCGGTGGTGCCTTTCCTGTCGCGACCGGCCCTGACACGGCGCGTGGTTGCTTAGCCTGCGTGATCGCAATGCGCGGTGGTCCGCTCGTTACCGATCTGGGGCCGGGGTCGTTATGCCTCTCTGGTCGCTGCCACCCGCTAATCTGGCGGAAATGATCTTGATCCCATCAAGGTGCTCGACTGCAAGTCGGCTGACCATGGCTACGAATGCGACGTGCAGGGCAGCGGCGGCGTACAGCGCCAGCGGTTCGTGAAGACCGACGACGGCTGGGTGCTGGCGCAGTAATTGCCGTACCAGGTGTCGCCAGGCGCCGGCCCGGCGACACCTGGCCCGCTGGCATCGCGCTAGCGGTCGCCAACGCGCTCCCTTTATGCTCCCGTGAAGAATGGCTTCGAAACAGCCAGCGGGCGGACGCATCCTGCGGCCGCTCCGGGGATCAGGGGGCAAGATATTGAGCGCAACATCTTCGACCGGCAGCCTTGCCTGCGTCGGTATTGGCATCATGCTGGGTTCGCATATCACGCCGCTGGCGCGTAGCCATATCCAGACCGCTGACGTGGTGTTCGTTGCCGTCTCCGATGGCATCGTGGAGCTGTGGCTCAAGGAGATGCACGCGGACGTGCGCAGCCTCCAGCCGTTCTATGCCGAGGGCAAGCGACGCACCCAGACCTATCGCGAGATGGTCGACGCCATCCTGACCGAAGTGCGTGCCGGCAAGCGGGTGTGTGCGGTGTTCTACGGCCATCCTGGCGTATTCGCCTGGGCGCCGCACCAGGCCATCAAGATGGCGCGCGCGGAGGGCTACCAGGCGCATATGGAGCCCGGCATCTCCTCCGAGGACTGTCTCTACGCCGACCTTGGCATCGACCCGGGCAGCATCGGCTGCCAGCATTTCGATACTACCCAGTTCATGCTTTACCGACGGCAGGTCGATCCCAGCGCGTGGCTGATCCTGTGGCAGGTTGGCCTGGCCGGCGAACAGACTGGCCATCGCTTTGCCACCGGCCCCGCCCACCGTCAGGTACTGGTGGATGTGCTGGCCCGCAACTATCCAGGGGACCATGAGGTCATCGTCTACCGGGCGGCCACGCTGCCCACACAGGCGCCACGCATGGAGCACATGCCGCTGGCGCGGCTGGTCGGGGCCGATCTCGACGGCGCCGATACGCTGGCGGTGCCCCCATCCCGCCCGCTGCAGGACGACCCCGAGATCCAGGCCCGGCTGGCGGCGCTGGACGACGCAACAGGGGTAGCCAGCGGTGCGCCAGGGCCGATTCCGGCGTAGACATTCTTCGCTTCATTCAAGGTTATGATCGCCTTCTCCCGGTACTCCCCTGGGGAGAGGGGAAAGGCAAGGCGGGGGGGTGTCGTCTTTTTCAGACCATCAGGGGATTACAAGCCATGTCGAGCATCATTGAGTTTCTGGAGCGGATGGGCGCGGACGCGCAATTGCGTCACGCCTCGCGGGAAGAGATTGCGGCGGCACTGGAGGAGACGCAGGTCGACTCCGCCCTGGGCGCTGCCATCATCGCCCGAAGCACTACCGATCTTTACTCCTTGCTGGATCTGAAGCCCATGTTCTGCACCCTCGAGAACCCGGGCCGCGATAAGGAGAAAGAGAAGGAAAAGGAAAAGGAGAAGGAGGGCGAGGACGGCGGTGGCAAGGACAAAGGCGACAAGAAAAAGAGCGCGCTTACTTTTTCCGTCGTTGGCCGCTCCACACTTAACGCACTAGCTTGATTAGCTCATGCTCCGGCTTGGCAAAACGGGTCGGAGGTTGCTAGGGGGCATCATCGCTCTCACGGGCATCTGCGTGGGCATGGCCGCACAGGCCATGCCCGCTTCCGATCCACCGGAGCAGCTTCTGCAGCGCGCCTTCAACATCAAGACGTCGAATCACGATGAATTTCTCCGGATACTCGCGAAACTCCGCCTGGTAGCCGATAGCCTGCCACTCGACGAGCAGTGGTCACTGCGCTATCTCGAAGCCTGGCAGGCGGTTTTTGAAGGGAACGTATCCCGGGCCATCACTTCATTGCGGGCGATTTCCGAGCAGGCCCCCAGTCCTGCGCTGCGCCTGCGTGCCATGGCCACGATGGTCAATATCTTCGGCTTTGCCCATCGCTACGAAGAAGCATTCATCCAGCTCAATCGCCTGACCGAACTGCTACCCCAGGTTTCAGACCAGGGGGCACGCTATGCCGCTATGGGTGAAGCCGCGCAATTCCTTATCGGCTCGCACCATTTCAAGCAGGCCATCGAATACGCCGACCAGATGCTGCAAAACATTCCGCCGGGCAAGAGTGCTTGCCACGCGGTTCGCTACAGGCTTCAGGCGCTCCTCCATGGCGGCAGCGCGCAGCTGACGCCTGCCGAGTTCCAGCAGGGCATCGACCTGTGCACGAAAGACAACGATTCCGTCTACGTGAACGCCATTCGTGCCGACATGGCGGCGCTCCTCCTGCAGAAAGGTCGTGCCACTGAGGCCATCCATGAGTTGGAGGAGCATTATGCCGAAGTGGCGGCTTACAAGTACGCCGCCCAGATGCAGTATTCCGACATGCTGCTGGCAAAAGGCTATTTCAGCCTGGGTGATCTTTCCAAGGCGCGCCAGTACGCGCTCGCCGTAGTCGATGGCAATGTGGAGAACGCTTACAGCGAAGCGCTGAGCCAGGCCTATGAGCTGCTGTATCAGATCGATAACCGGCTCGGTCACACCAGAGAAGCGCTTGCCTACCATGAAAAGTACATGGAGGCGGACAAGGGCTACCTCAGCGACGTCACCGCTGGTGCGCTGGCCTATGAAACCATCAAACAGCAGGTGCAAAGCCAGAAGAACCAGGTTGACGTACTCAACCGCCAGAACCAGATCCTGCAGCTGCAGCGCAAACTGGATCACAAGGCCATGGAAACCAGCAGGCTGTACATCGCCCTACTGCTCAGCGTGATGGCCTACATCGCATTCTGGCTGTTGCGCACCAAGCGCTCGCAGCTGCGTTTCAAGCGGCTGGCCACGCGTGACAGCCTTACCAATATTTCCAGCAGGCAGCATTTCGTCGATGAGACGGAGTCCTCGCTGCGCCAGGCGGCGAAATCCACGCGCAGTGCGTGCCTGATCCTGATGGACCTGGATCATTTCAAGCAGGTCAACGACACGCATGGTCACGTGATCGGCGACCTTGTGCTCAAGCGCGCGGTCGCCGCCTGCCAGCACCACCTGGGCCGCCATGACATTTTTGGCCGGTTTGGCGGCGAAGAGTTCGCCATCCTGATGCCCAACTGCGGTGCGACGCAGGCACGCGAGCGCGCCGAACGCCTGCGCCAGGCCATTGCCGCCACGCCACTGTGGGGCGAGACGCGAAGCGTGGTGATTACCGCCAGCTTCGGCGTGGCCTCGACCGATCGCAGCGGCTACGAACTGCGCCAGCTGATGATCGATGCCGACAACGCGCTGTATCAGGCCAAGCGCGAGGGCCGCAATCGCGTGGTCTACGAGGACGGCAACGATCCCGTCGCGCCCACGCCGACCAACGTACAAGAGCAGGCCGTCGCCGTGCAGCCGGCCGACCTGCCGCGCCGGCACCAGCCCGCGGTCTGATCGCCGGCCGAACCGCGCATCGGCACGCCCTTGCCCGCTCAGCGGCGCGCGATGCCTGGCTGCCCGCGCAGCCCAAGCCCGATCAAGCTCGGCATCACCAGCAGCACCAGCGGATACTGCAGCGCAAGGCCGGCGATGATGGCGATGGCCAGCGGTTGCTGGATACCCGCGCCCTGCCCCAGCGCCAGGGCGAGCGGCAGCAGGGTAAGAATCGCGGCCAGCGTGGTCATGCTGATCGGGCGCAGGCGGTCGCGGCTGGCCGCGCGCAATGCCTCGTCCGGCGCCATCACGCGCGCCAGCGCGACGTATTCGGACACATAGAAAATCGCCATCTCGGTGCCCATGCCGATGATCATGGTCATGCCCATCATCGCCGTGATGTTGAGGTCCACCCCGCATAGCCATAGCGCGATGAAAACGGCAGTGGCCGAAAAGAGCGAGCAGCCCATGACGATCAGCGCCAGCCCCGGGCGTCCATACAGGAACAGCAGCAGCACGAGTTCGGCGACCAGCGCCAGCAGGAAGACCTTGCCCAGGCCGATAAAGGCGATCTGCTGTTGCTGGTACAGACCGCCGAGCTCATAACGCATGCCGGCGTCGAGCATGCCCGGCTCGGCCAGCCGTTTCTTGACGTCGCTGACGGCCGCGCCCATGCCGCGCCCCTCGATACGCGCGGTCACCGCCACCATCTGCTGCAGGTTCTCGCGCGAGATCTGCGGCTGGCCGTTTTCCGTGGCGATGGTGGCCACTCGACTGAGCGGAAACACGTGTCCATCCGGCGCGCGGATCGGCAATGCCAGCAACTGCGGGAGCCGCCATTCACCGGCATGGGGCATGCGCACGCGCACACCCACGCTCTTGGTGGCCTGCGGCAGCTGCGTGGCCACGACACCGGTAAGCGCGTTGTTCACCGCCTGGGTGACCGCTTCCACCGTCATGCCTTCGAAGGTGGCCTTGTCGGCATCGACCTTCACGTTGAGCGCATCGCCGGCCAGTTGCACGCCGTCCTTGATCTCCACCACGCCGGGAATATCGGCGATGGCCTTGGCCACCTTCTGCGCCTGCGGCACCAGCCGGCTGGGATCGGCCGCGTAGAGCTTGATCTCGATGGGCTGGGGCACCGCGGTAAGGTCGCCGATCAAGTCCTCCATCAGCTGGGCCAGCTCCACCTCCACGCCGGGAATCTCGTGCTCGACGCGTTCGCGCACGGCGTTCATGACGTCCTCGGTGGGACGCGCGTGGTCCGGCTTCAGGCGCACGAAGAAATCACCGTGATACGACTGCCCCAGGTCACCGCCGAGGCCCGTGCCCAACCGGCGCGAGAAGGTGTCGACCTCGGGCATCTCGCGCAGGATGGCTTCGACCTGCGCCACTTGCCGTGCCGTCTCGGGCAACGACGTGCCCGGTCTGGTGTAGTAATCCATCACGAAGCCGCTTTCATCGGCCGACGGCATAAAGCCGGTAGACACGTGCGTGTAGGCCACGCCGCCCAACACCAGCAGCGGCACGATGGCGACGAGGAGCCAGGCCGGTCGCTTGAACAAGCCGTCGTACAGGCGCGCATGCAGGCGTGCGAGCCAGCTTTCATGGTCCAGGCCAGGGTCATGCCAACGCGTGAAATCCACCAGGCGCCGCAACAGCGGCGGCACGACCCACGCGGTGACCAGCCACGACACGGTGAGCGCGCAGGCCATGGTGACCGACAGCGCCTTGGAGAACGCACCGGTGACACCACTGAGCAAGCCCAGTGGAATAAAGACGATCAGCGTGGCCAGGCTCGAACCGGTGAGCGGCGGCAGAAATTCGCGCGCGGCCGGCAATACCGCATCCGGCCCACCGGTAACGGGCGCGCCGGCACGACGCGCCACGTGCTCGACCATCACGATCACATCATCGATCACCAGGCCCACCGCCGCCGCGATGCCGCCGAGGGTCATGATGTTGAAGCTCATGCCGAGGACTTGCAGCAGCAGCACAGTGACCGCCAGCGTGATCGGCACTACCAGCAGGGCGATCAGCGTCACGCGCAGGTTGCGCAGAAACAGCAGCAGCACCGCCGCCGCCAGCAGCAGGCCGATCACCACGGCATCGCGCACGCTGTGGGCGGACTCCACCACCAGCTCGCTCTGGTCATACCAGGGCTTGAGCTTGACCCCGGCCGGCAGACGGAAGCCGGCGAGCTTTTCGCGCACCTGGCTGGCGATCTGCACCGCATTGCCATCGGGTTGTTCGTAGACGTTGAACAGCACGGCGGGGCGGCCGTCTTCGCTCACCTTGATCCATTGCGGCACATAGCCATCGTGCACCGTGGCGACGTCGGACAGGCGCACCCAACCGTGCGCATCGTTCTTCACCACGATCTGCCGGATGGCGTCGATGCGGCTCAACGAGTGATCCGCCACGACCAGATAGAGCTGGTTGCGATCCTGCAGGCGGCCAACGGCCTGCAACTGGTTGGCACCCGCCAATGCGGTGGACAGGTCGTCCAGGCTGAGGCCGTACTGGGCGAGCCTGCGTGGATCGGCTTCCACCTGCAGCTCCGCCGTTTCGCCGCCCTGCACGTCGACGCGCGCCAGGCCCTGCACCGATGCCAGCAACGGCACGATCTGGTATTGCGCCAGGTCACGCAGCGCCACGGGCGACAACGTGTCCGACTGCAACGCATAGGAGATGATCGGATAGACCGTGGGGTCCATGCGCCGCACGTTATAGGTGGCGCCCGGCGGCAAGCTGGGCAGCACGCGGGCGATGGCCGAGTCCACCTGCAGGGTCGACGCGATCATGTCGCGGCCCCAGCCGAAGTCGATGGAGATCTGCGCGGAACCCCGGGTGGTTTCCGAACGCAGGCCTTCCACGCCGGGAACGATGCGGATGGCTTCTTCCACCGGCCGGGTGAGCAGCAGCGAAGTCTGATCGGCGGGACGATCGCCCGCATCCAGGTCGACCACCACGCGCGGGAAGGACACTTGCGGAAACAGCCCCACCGGCAGCGTCAACGCGCTGGCCAACCCGGCCAGGGCCAGCGCAAACGCCACGATCACGATGGCACGCGCGTGCCTGGCGAGAAACACCGGCGCACTCATGGATGCTTGTCCGCTGCCATGCTGCGCACCGCCATGCCGTCGTCGAGCTGGGTGGCGCCTACCGTCACCAGCGGACGCTTCGCATCCAGCGCGCCGGTGGCCACGCTCACGCTGTCGCTTTCACCCAGGATGCGAACCGGCACCCGCATGGCCTTGTTGTCGGCCACCTGGAACACATAGCGATCGCCCTCGTCGCCCTGCACCGCGTCGCGCGGCAACAGCCAGCCCTGCCACTGGCCCACCACGATCTCGGCACGGAAACCCTCGCCCGCCAACAGCGGGCCATCAGGCACCACTTCCACGTCGAGCTGGTGCGTGCGCGGATTCAGGGCGTGGGCCACGCGACGGACCGTGCCATGCAGCGGCGTGGCGGCATCCAGCGGCGCGAGCTCGACCTTGTCCCCCACCTGCACGCGATCCACCGCCGCGCGCTCGATGCCCACCGTCACCACCAGCCCATCGCCACGCTGCACGGAAAGCAACGGGGCGCCGGGCGGCAACACATCACCCTGCGCGGCCACGATGCTGGCCACGGTGCCATCGAAGGGCACCGTCAGCTCCATCGTCGCGCCGCGGCCCTGCTGCCGCACCAGCGCATCGAGACTGGCTTGCGCGTCCCGCAGGGCCTTGTCGGCCTGTTCCCACTGGTCGCGCGTGGCCAGTTGCTGGGCCAGCAATTGCCCGGTGTGGATGCGTTGCGCCTGCGCCAGCTGCAGCGCGCTCACGCCCTGCTGGTACGCCGCCACCGCGGAAGGCGCCAGCGCGAAGGTAAGCAAGGGCTGTCCGCGCTTCACCGGCGCACCCGCCGTCACCAACCAGCGCGCCACCTGCCCCGCGGCCTGCACGCTGATGACCTGCGCGGCATCTGCGGCGGGTTCGGCGGTGCCGTACGCGGTGACCCGTTCGGGCAGGCTGCCCTGTTGCAGCGGCACGGTGGACACGGCCGCGCTGACGGCACCATCGTCCGCCGCCTCTTCGCCGGAACATGCGGCCAGGGCCAGCACGGCGCTCGCCGCAAACAAGCATCGCAGTAGGGACATCATGGGGCGGTCGGATCCTGTTGCAGTGAAGTGGGCATGCCGCTGCCAACCAGCAGCTCCAGCGCGGCCTGCTGTTCCAGCAAGGCTTGCTCGGTGGCGATCACGGCCATCTGGCGATTGATCGCGGCGACCTTGAGGTCGACCTGATTGCGCAGGTCGAGCAGGCCCGAGCGCGAGGCCTGATCGGCCTGGGCCGCCGCCTGCGCGGCGTCATGGGCGGCCGGCAGCAACGCCAGCCATTGCTCGTGGCATTGCGCGTACTGCGCCAGCAGTGCATCGACTTCGTCGCGCGACGTGGCCAGGCGCGTGGTGTATTCGACATGCAGCTGCTCGCGCGTGGCGCGGGCGATGGCGACATTGCCCTGGTTTTGATCGAACACCGGCAGCGCAAACGTCACCGCGGGCCCGCCATTGCGCACGCGGCTGTTGTCCTGCGAGGCGGCATAACCGAACGACAGCGGCGGAAACTGCGCGAGCACGGCGGCGCGCAGCGTGGCTTCCTGCGCCCGATAACCCAGCTGCAGTGCCACCAGGTCGGGACGCCGATGGCTGATGCTGTCGGCCTGCTCGCGAATCGATGCGACGTCCACGTTGGCCGGAGGCAGCGGCGAAGCCAGCGGCACGACCACCTCGGGCCTGAGCCCAAGCAGGGCCGCCAGTTGCTGTTGCTGATCGAGGCGACGGCGCTGCAGGTCATCCAGCGTGGCGCGCGCATCGGCCGCCGCGGCGAGATCGGACGCGGTGGCCACCCGTTCCATGTTGCCCGCATCCACGGCATGGATGATGCGCGACTCGCGCTGCGCCAGCGCATCCAGTGCCTGTTGCTGCAGCTGGATCAGGCGATCGCCTTCGACCAGGTCGATCACCAGCAACCGGGCCTTGCCCAGCGTCTGCCACTGCTCCCACAGCAGGCTCGCATCCACCGCGTCGGCGCTGGCCCTGGCGGCCTCGCGACGGGGCCTGAGAGTGATGAGCGCGGTGACGTCCTCGCTGATCGACGCCGTCCATGCGGTGGCATCCCCCACGCCCGACAGCAGGTAACCGGCGCTGCCGCCGAGCACCGGATTGGGCATTACGCTGTCCTGGCGGCGCTGGGCTTGCGCGGCATCGTGGCGCGCCTGCACGCTGCGCAGGTCGGGGTTGTTGAGCAGCACCAACCGCTGCACCGCCTGGCTGTCCAGCGGCTGTCCGCCTGCCGTGTAGCCGCGCAGCTGCGATAGCGACGACGCCGACGACGCCTGTACGGGCAGCGGCTTGGCCCGATAGCTGGCGCAGCCGGCAAGGCAAGCGCCGATCAGGACGATGGCAACCCGCCCCGTCCACGCGGATACCTTCTGGATGGGCAAAGACGACAGTCGCACCGGCGATCCCTAAACGATGGGGAACCAACACCCTAACCGGGCTGGCTTAGCGTTGACTTTGTGGCGGACGGCTTTGCACGCTTGGGTGATCGAGGTGCGCCTAACCAAGTCGCCACCGTCAACCTCGTCATCCCTGCGAAAGCGGGGATGAGGGGTACCTGTATGGCTGCTAGCCGTTTGTGTTCCGCAGCAAGGGAATACCCACCCGCACGCGCAGGCCCTGCCCATGCGGCGAGTCGAGCAGCTCGACGCTTGCGTCGTGCAATTGCGCAGCGCGCTGCACGATGGAAAGGCCAAGCCCATAGCCTTCGCCGCGACTACCCGCCTCACGGTGAAAGCGCGCAAATACGGCGGCGCGACGCTCCGGCGGTATGCCCTCGCCGTTGTCGATAACGTCGACCAGCGCATGATCTTGCCCCTGCTGTATCGACAGCTGCACCAGTCCGCCGTCGGGTACGTGGCGCAGCGCGTTCTCCAGCAGATTGCGCAGCAACGCGGCCAGCGCTACCTCGTGGCCGCGCACCCGCAGCTGCCCCGGCGGTAGCTCGACGTCCAGCTCCACATTGCTGTCGGCGATCAACGGCGACAGTTCTTCGATCACCGTGCGGGCCACCGCCAGCAGGTCGATGTCGGTGCGCTGCCCTGCGCGTGAGCTGGTCTCCAGTCGGGCCAGCGACAGCAGCTGTTCCACCCGTCGCGCCAGCGCGGCCAGGCTTTCGCGCGCGCCGGCCAGCGCCACATCGGCTTCGTGGGTGTCGCGGCTGGCTTCGGCGTTCTCAAGATTGATCATGGTGGAAGCCAGCGGCGTGCGCAGCTCGTGCGCCACGTCGGCACTGAAGCGGCGTTCGCGCTCCAGCGCGTCTTCCAGCTGGTTGAACTGGTCGTTGAGCGCGGCAAGCACCGGCTCCAGTTCGCGCGGCGCGTGGTCGAGCACCAGCGCGTCATGCGTGCCCGGCTTGCGCGCGGCCAACCTGGCCGCCAGCGCGTCCAGCGGCTTGAGTCCGCGCCGCACCGCCCAGCCGACCAGCAACGCCAGCACGGGAAGCGCGATCAAGGGCGGCAGGGCGTGCTCCAGCCACAGGGCCTGCGTGATATCGCTGCGACTGTCGTAGCGCTCGGCGGCGCGCACCACGAGGCCATCCGGCGTGGGCGGCAGGGTGAACAGGCGCCAGCGATAGTCCCCCAGGCGCAGGTCTTCGTAGCCTACGTGCTGCGGCAGCGGCGGCGGCAGTTGCTGCAGGTTGCCGGTGGCCAGCAACGCGTGCCCGTCACGGTCGAATACCTGGAAGCCCACTTCGGATTCATAGGTATGCCCATGCAGCACCAGCTTCTGCGTCGACCTGGCGACAATCGGCACCACCACGACGGCGCTATGTCCCCGCAGCGCGGGCAGGCCGATGTTTTCCATCAGCGCCTGGATGGTGCGCGCCGATTGCGCAAGCCGGCCATCGGACAGCTCGCCCACCTCATTGAGGGTGCGCCGGAAGCTGTAGATGCCCAACGGCAGCAGCACCAGTGCGATCACGCCAAGGATCAGCCAGCGCAAGCGCCCCCGCAGGCTGGCGGCGCTCACTTCGGGTCCCGCGGGATCATGTAGCCGAAGCCGCGCACATTGCGGATCGTCTCGAAGCTCAGCTTGCGGCGCAACGCATGCACCAGCACTTCGAGCGCGTTGTTGCCCACGATATGGTCCAGGCCATAGAGCGAGTTCTCCAGGCTCTCGCGACGCACCAGGCGACCGGCGTTTTCCATCAGCGCCTGCAGCAGCGCGAACTCGCGCCGCGTCAGCTCCACCGGTTGGCCGCGAAAGCTCACTTCGGACGTGCCCAGGTCCAGGCTGAGCGCGCCCACGTCGATGCGATTGACCGTCAGTCCGCGCATGCGGCGGCCAAGCGAGCGGATGCGCGCGGCCAGCTCTTCCACGTGGAAGGGCTTGACCAGGTAGTCGTCCGCACCGGCATCGAGCCCATCGACGCGGGCAGCAAGGCCGTCGCGCGCCGTCATCACCAGTACCGGCGTTTCCACATGCGCACGACGCGCCTCCACCAGCACCTCGATGCCGTCGCGACCGGGCAGGCCCAGGTCGAGCAGGATGAGATCGGCCGTGCGATCGCGGATCGCATTGAGCGCCGAGCGGCCGTCGCGCAGCCACGACACCGTATAGCTCAGGCGCTCCAGCGCGCGCTGGATGGCGGCACCGAGCTGGGCGTCGTCTTCGACCAGAAGGATATGCACGAACCGCAGGCTCCCGTTGCCCTGGCAGGGGCGATAGTGCGGGGATTATCGGTCACGTGGCTTATGAAACACTTAAATCGCACGCGCCGGCGTCCTGCCACCCCGCCCCAGTCTCAACACCTGAGACAAGCCCCCGCTGCAATGCCCGTCCCCCGGACGGAGCACGCCGATGAATGCCTTGCCCAATCCCCTGGCCCAGCGCGCGGTGCGGCAGGACGGCTCGCTCGCGGCGCCCGTCAGCGGCGGCGACCAGTTGGCCCGGCGGCTCGCCAAACGCTATGGCGACCGCATCACCGGCAGCTTCGTGCTGCCCGGCAGGGAAGGCCAGTTCGCCCCGCTGCCCGGCGACATGGCTCCCGCACTGGCACAGGCGCTACGCGCGCGCGGCATTACGCAGCTTTACGCCCACCAGGCGCAGGCCTGGAATGCCACGGCCGCCGGCGAGCACGTGGTCATCGCCACGCCCACCGCATCGGGCAAATCGCTGTGCTACACGCTGCCGGTGATCAGCGCGGCCATTCGCCAGCAGGCCAAGGCACTGTTCCTGTTTCCCACCAAGGCCCTGGCGCAGGACCAGGTGGCCGAGTTGCTGGAGTTGAACAACGCCGGCGCACTGGGCGTGAAGGCCTTCACCTTCGATGGCGACACGCCCGGCGATGCACGCCAGGCCATCCGCCTGCATGGCGACATCGTGGTGAGCAACCCGGACATGCTGCACCAGGCCATCCTGCCGCATCACACCAAGTGGGCGCAGTTCTTCGAGAACCTGCGCTACGTGGTGATCGACGAGGTACACACTTATCGCGGCGTGTTCGGCTCGCACGTGGCCAACGTGCTGCGGCGGCTGCAGCGCATCTGCGCGTTCTATGGCGTGTCGCCGCAATTCATCCTGTGCTCGGCCACCATCGGCAACCCGGCCGAGCATGCCAGCGCCTTGATCGAGCAACCCGTCACCGCCATTACCGAAAGCGGCGCGCCGGTGGGCGAGAAGCATGTGCTGCTGTGGAACCCGCCAGTAGTAAACCCTGACCTGGGCCTGCGCGCCTCGGCCCGTTCGCAGTCCAACCGCATCGCGCGCACCGCCATACGCGCCGGCCTGAAGACGCTGGTGTTCGCGCAGTCGCGGCTGATGGTGGAAGTGCTGACGAAATACCTCAAGGACGTGTTCGACAGCGACCCGCGCAAACCGCCGCGCATCCGCGCCTATCGCGGCGGCTACCTGCCCACCGAACGCCGCGCCGCCGAACGCGAGATGCGCGCGGGCCAGGTCGACGGCATCGTCAGCACGTCGGCGCTCGAACTGGGCGTGGATATCGGCGCGCTCGACGTGGTGGTGCTCAACGGCTATCCCGGCAGCGTCGCCGCCACCTGGCAGCGCTTCGGCCGCGCCGGCCGGCGGCAACAGGCGTCGCTCGGCGTGCTGGTGGCCAGCAGCGATCCGCTCGACCAGTACCTGGTGCGCCATCCCGAATTCTTCCAGGGCGCGCCGCCGGAACATGCGCGCATTGCGCAGGACCAGCCGCTGATCCTGCTCGACCATATCCGCTGCGCCGCCTTCGAGCTGCCGTTCAAGCACGGCGAACTGTTCGGCGCGCAGGACGCTACCCCGTGGCTGCAAGTGCTGGCCGAGGAAGGCGTGCTGCACCAGGAGGGCGAACGCTTCGAATGGATCGCCGACAGCTATCCGGCCAATGCGGTGTCGCTGCGTTCGGTGGCCGATGGCAATTTCGTGGTGGTGGATCGCACCCACGGGCGGCAGACCATCGTGGCCGAGGTGGATTTCAGCGCCGCCGCGCTCACGCTGTACGAAGGCGCCATCCACATGATCCAGTCCGTGCCCTATCAGGTGGAACGGCTGGACTGGAGCGGACGCAAGGCCTATGTCACGCGCACCCACGTCGACTACTACACCGACGCCATCGACTACACCAGGCTCAAGGTGCTCGAAGCCTTCGATGGCTCGCCGGCCGGCGCCGGCAGTGCGCACCACGGCGAAGTGCATGTCGCCCGGCGCGTGGCCGGTTACAAGAAGATTCGCTACTACACGCACGAAAACATCGGCTACGGCCCGGTCAACCTGCCCGACCTGGAGCTGCATACCACGGCGGTCTGGTGGCAACTGCCGCAACGCGCGCTGGAGCAGGCGTTCGATCACCGCCAGCAGGCGCTCGACGGTTTTCTCGCGGCAGCCCATGCGCTGCATATCGTGGCCACGGTGGCGGTGATGGCCGAAGCGCGCGACTTGCAGAAGGCCGTGGGCAGTGGCGATGGCGCGTGGTTCGCCACGCCCGATGCCAACGGCCGCGCACAGCTGCGTTCCAGCTTCGGTGAAGCAGCACTGGTCACGCAGGGCCCCTTCATACCCACGCTGTATCTCTACGATGCGTTCCCCGGTGGCGTGGGCCTGAGCGCGCCGCTGTACGAACGTCGCGAAGACCTGGTGCGCCTGGCGCGCGACCTCGTGCATCGCTGCGATTGCCGCGCCGGCTGCCCCGCCTGCGTGGGCCCGGTGCTCGCCGCCGACGAACACAGCGAAACACCGCTGAAGGCACTCGCCACGCGCGTGCTCGACCTGATCGTAGCCCTGTGAACGCGCTGGCCGACAAATTGCGCGGACTGCGCCGCCAGGCTGGCGTGATGCCGGCGCCAGCGCGACGCCCCGAGCCACTCGCCGGCAATCTCAGCCAGTTGCTGGGCGTCCGCCAGCGAGTGTCGGGAATACCGCGGCGCACGACGGAACCAGGCGCGCTCCCCGGACGCACCATCGCGCCGGGCCTGCAGCTCATCGAAACCACCGGCATCTGGCCACCCGCGCCGACGGACTTTCATGCCGGCTTCGCGCGCATCGACGAAATGATCGCCAGCGATCGCCTGCTGTTGTTCGATACCGAAACCACGGGACTGGCCGGCGGCACCGGCACCCGCGCCTTCATGATCGGCGTGGCCGACTGGCACGAAGGGCAGTTTCGCGAGCGGCAGCTGCTTATCTCCACCCTGGCCGCCGAAGCGGCCATGCTCGATTGCTTTGCGTCGTGGCTGCGACCCGATAGCGTGCTCGTGAGCTACAACGGCAAGTCCTACGACGCGCCGCTGCTCAAGACGCGCTTTCGCCTGCATCACCGCGCCTGCCCGCTGGGTGGCCTGACCCATCTGGACCTGCTGCATCCCGTTCGCCGCCGCTGGCGTGGCGTATGGGAAAACTGTCGCCTGGCCACCGTCGAGCACCAGCTGCTGCGCGTCGTGCGCGAAGACGACCTGCCCGGCTCCGAGGCGCCCGCCGCCTGGCTCGGCTACCTGCGCGGCGGCTCCGCAACTCCGCTGCATCGCGTGGCGCACCACAACAGCCAGGATCTGCGCAGCCTCGGCGGCATCCTCGGCCACCTCGCTGCCAACACGGCGCCTCTATCGGCGGGCGCCCCCGGTGACGGGAGCGGCGGTTTCTCCGGCGTGGCTCCCGCTTGCGTGCATCCCGTACTTGGGAAACCATCCCACCCATGACCCTAGGCGATAGCCATACCAGGCAACCCGTTGCGCCCTTCACGATACGCGAGGACGATTTGTCCGGTGAAGCGACGCGGTCGTTGCTGGCATTCCATCTGCAGCAGATGCACGCCCATTCGCCGGCGGGCAGCGTGTTCGCGCTCGATCTATCCGGCCTGCAGGCTCCGCAGGTATCGGTCTGGACCGCATGGCAGGGAACCCGCATCGTCGCGGTCGGCGCACTCAAGGATCTGGGCGATGCCACCGGCGAGCTGAAGTCGATGCGCACCCATCCCGATCACCTGCGCCAGGGTGCCGCGTCCGCCATGCTCGATCATCTCATCGCGGTGGCCAGATCACGCGGCATGCATCGACTGAGCCTGGAGACGGGAAGCGGCCCGGCTTTCGAGGCCGCCCTGGCGCTCTATCGCAAGCGTGGCTTTGTCCAGGGCGAGGCATTCGCCGGTTACGCGCCAAGCCCCTTCAACCAGTTCTTTCATCTCGCGCTTTAGGCGACGCCGGATGCGCCACCAACTGGCGAGTGATTGCATCATGGCTGGATGCGATCAGCCAGGCGCGGAACCTTCGCCGGGGAGAACCAGGAGCCGCCCGGCGGGAATCCCTTCAACTCACTGAAGATCGCATAGCCGTGCTGCCGATAGAAAGGCAATGCCTGGAAATCGAATGTCTCCAGAAACGCATGGGTGCAAGCGCGCTCGATGACGGTTTCCCCGGTCAGCTCCAGAAGAGCGCTGCCAGGTTCTTGACCGCGCCTGCCCGAGCAGGCGTAGCGTGTGGATATATGGCCAGCCAAGGTAGGTGGCACCGACCACCCGCTGGCGGCGTGTGACGGAACTTGTAAGGACGATTCGCAGTCGATCCACGGGACATGGCAAGGACACGCCAGCGTGAGGAACATGTTTGGAGTATCGATCCAACGGGCATCAGGTCGCCGGGTGGCGATCCACGTGGTGCTGATCTGTTTTCATCTCGGCCTGCTGATGATCCTGCTCCGCGTACCCGACCCGCCCAGGCAGCGATCCATTCAGGAAAGTGGACACGCTCGTGATGCCCTCCGCGTTCGACTTATCGCGATGAAGGCACCCCATGCCGTTAGCGCGATCCGCCCTCCATCGCAACCCCTCAACCAGGCGCGCAGGGCATCGCGTTCTTACTCACATCCGCGCCCGGCAGCGCAAAGCACGCCCCCCGTCAAACCGACGCCTGCCGTCCCAGTAGAACCTACGTCAACAACCGAAGAACAGGCGCCAGACATCACTCATGGCGTGGGCTATATATCGGGAGGCACTCTTCTTGGCGGCCAGCCACCGGAAAACATGCGTCGTCCCAACCTGCCCGGATCGGATCGCGTGATTGCCCAGGACGTCCACTTTGTCGATCCCGAAAAACAGGGTGTGAAGCATGTCGTTCGAACGCTTCAGCATTACTTCGGCATCCCCGATCATCATTGCGTGGATGTCGACTCGTGGCGAACCTTGTCCAAACAGGAACTGGTGGATCGCCACTTGTCACCCGAGCAGGTCGGGCAGATTGCTGAAAAATACCATTGCAATTGACACAGTCCGCCATGCGGCGAGGTTCGTAACAATCAGGGCGTCCAAGGAACGTGCGATTACGGTTGCTTCGCATGAAATGAACTGCTTAGTAGGCATCAGCGCCGCTTGGCAAACTCCGCAGCTCGCAGGATCGCGCCGCGATATCCCTCTGACATGGAGCGTCCTCCAAACACATCCAAGGGTATCGTCGGCGACAAGCCGACACCCTCATAGTTGTTTCCACGGGGATCCCGATAGATCTCGGTGGACAGCGACAGGGTCCATCCATTGGGCAAACCCTTGTCCGTTGAGTCGGAGAATATGCCCTGGGTAGACTCACCCACCTGGGTGACCTGAGGCAAGTTGCGCATGCGCAGCGTGAAAACTTCTGCGGCGCTGGAAGTGAGCTCGCTCGTCAGCAAGTAGACCGGCTTCAGGTAACGCGTCCCCGCGTACGGCGACATCTCAAACGGCTGGTCCACACCACCCCGATAGGCACGCTTGCTATAGGCCTCACGCAACTTGTCGGTGAAACGCGCCGCTATATCTGCGGCTACTTCATCCTCGCCACCGAGATTGTGGGATACATCGATCACTAGCGCGCGGGTATCTTCCAGATCATGCATGGCGCGATCCAGCACTGGCTTGAGCAAGGCACGATCGGCTGCCAGATCGGCGTCATCCCTGAATCCAGCCATGGCATTGATGGATAGAAATCCAACATTCCCACCCAAGCGTCCCCAGATCAATCCACCGTCCAAGGCTCTCTGTCGTGTCGCTGGATCAAGCAGTGCGTAAGCCTGGTTGAATTCGTTTGGCATCCACGATTTTTTTACCCAGTCCAGGAAATTGTTGTACTGGCTTTGATGCTCGAACAGTTGCCACAGTCGCTGGAAATCTTGGCCACGAAAGGCTCGTATCCTGAACGGCCTCCCATCCAGCGTGCCGCTGATGCTGGTGTGTGGATCCGCAACGTTTCGAAACAACTCGGCCAGAAGTGCCTGCAGCTCACGATCGGTTTTCATTGTGGCGAGGCGAGGACGCAGTGCTTTCGCTCGCGCCGCCCAATCAACGTCATGCTCACGTTGAAATGGATAGAGCTCAATTAGTGACGCGGCGATGGCTTCGAAGATGAATCCTGGCGCTTTGCGATCAAGCTCCTTCGTACAGGCCACGGGCAATGCCGAGAGCGACTCGGTGCGATATTGGGTGCCATCGGGCGCCGTGGCGAAAACGGCCGTGGATGGCGGCGCTCCAACCGCGTAATAGGGAACCAGATCGTTCACCGATGCCGCGTCCCCCACCTCCGGATCATGCCAACACAAGCCGCCAGCCTGGTGATAGACACCGATGGCACGACCACTAAAGTCGAACAGCATGCCGTAGCTCGGCAGGCCCCAAACGCCTCGGGCAGCGTGTGCGATCGAGTCGCCCTCGACGGTCGACTGGAAGCTTTGTGGCGGCAATATCTGGGCCGATGCTTGCGCGAATGACCCGAACAAGGCGACAACCCCGGATATACCGATCTTGCGCAGGAAAGCACTCGCTGCCACTTTCTCTTCTCCCAAGCTGTCGGACGACGTGAGGTTGGCGGGCCGGCCTCGGCCCAGCCCATATCCTTGCATGACACCTGCTTCGGTTGAAGGCAGGCATATACGCAGACCATCCATATGCTATGGGCATGACAGTCGTCACTGATGTTCGTCACGGGCGCAGACTACCGTTTGGTGATCTACCGGAGAGGATAGGCGCGATGCGCGCACCGAGGAGTTGGGTCCGACGACTTGCTTTCATGCTGCCGGCGCTGCTACTGGCAGGCGCACTGTTGTGGAGCGTGATCTATCGACCGGACCATGCCATCGAAGTGGGCACCGCATCGGTGAGCCAGGTGTTGTGCGAGGAAGTCTTTATCGCGGGACTCGATCCGCAGCGGGTATTCGATGAGGAAGTGCTACCACGCCCCGGTTTGCGCCCCTTGCTCAAGCGCCTTCGCTACGCCGTCGATGACGAGCGACAGCAGGTCGTCACTACCTGGGCGGGACATTTCGCCAGCGTGGCACGTTACCGCGAAGGCTATGGTTGCCTTGCCCCTGCCAGCAATGTCGCCAGTGCCACCGTGAAAGGCATCGGCAACGAATCCCAACCATCAACAGCCTCCAATGCCCCGCTTGCGGCCATACCGGACGGCGTCGCCAACGCGGACCTGGACAAGGCGCTGGATCGTGCATTCGCCGAACCGCCTAGGCCACCTTACCGTCGCGTGCGCGCCATTGTCGTGATGCGCGAAGGAAAGATCATCGCCGAACGATATGCGCAGGGACTTTCCCCGGATACCCCGCTGTTGGGCTATTCGGCCAGCAAATCGGTGATCAATGCATTGGTCGGCATCCTGGTGCGTGAAGGAAAGCTGCGGACGGATGCCCCGGCTCCGGTGAGGTCATGGAACGATCCCGCCGATCCACGCCACGGCATTACGCTCGATCAGCTGCTGCGCATGACCAGCGGCCTCGACCTCACCGAAGGTGATAGCGGCTTCGATCCGGTATCGAAAATGCTGTTCCAGCACAGCGACGACATGGCGGCCTACGCCGAGCAGGCCGCGCTCAAGGCCAAGCCCGGCAACGAGTGGGAGTACACCAGCGGCAACACGCTGATTGTCTCGGCGATCGTGCGGGACGCCGTTGGCGGTCGTGCCGCGGACGTGCAGCGCTTTGCCCATGACGAACTCTTTGGACCGCTGGGCATGCAGCACGCCACCATCGAGCTCGATGGTGCCGGTACGCCGGTAGGTTCGACGCGCGTGCTGGCCAGCGCGAGGGACTGGGCGCGCTTCGGCCAGCTCTATCTGGATGATGGCGTCGTCCATGGCAAGCACCTGCTGCCGGAAGGCTGGGTGCGCTACTCGACCACGCCCACGCTCAACAGTGATTATGGCGCAGGCTTCTGGGTGAACGCCGGCCACGCTCCCAATGCCTTGGGACGGGTCAGCAGCGGCATGCCGGCCGACACGTTCTATGCCTCGGGTCTGTATGGGCAGCGCGTGGTCGTCATGCCTTCCCGGCACCTGGTCATCGTGCGTTTCGGCGCCACCATCGATCCGCCGGATTTCGACATCGCCGGCCTTGAGCGACTGGTCGCCGACGTGATCGCTGCCGATCGTCGCTGATGGTTTACCTGCGGCGCTTGGGTCCACCGGCCTTGCCGGTATCCACAAACCGCGCCTCCATATGCGCCTTGAGGAAATCGATAAACAAGCGGGTTCTGGCGGGCAGCAGGCGCGTCTCGGTGATGGCGTGCACCGGTACGGGCGAGAGGCTCCAATCAGGCAGCACACGACGCAATCGACCCATGGCCATGTCCTCGCGGGTCAATTCGCCGTCGAGCGCGGCGATGCCTACGCCGAGTAGCGCCAGCGAGCGACTCAGGCCCACGCTGTTTATGGCAAAGCGCGTATCAACCGTCACCTCGACTTGCTCTTCGCCGCGATGAAACGTTCTCGATACGCCATGTTGCTTCATGGCCCCCTGCGCCACGCACAACACGTGATGGACTAGATCGCTGGGATGCTTCAGCGGCGGTGCCTGTTTCAGATAGCCAGGAGCGGCGTACAGGTGCCGCGGCACCAGCGCGATCTGCCGCGCGACTAGCATCGATGGTGCCGTCGGCGGCGGCCCCATGCGAATGGCCAGATCGAACGGCTCGGCCTGCAGGTCGACGCGGCGCGGCGTCAGGTCGAATTCAAAACTGATCAGCGGGTAGGTCGCCGCAAAATCCCTCAGGATCGGTGCGAGATAACCAGTGGCCAAATCCACCGGCATCGACACGCGCAGGGTGCCGCTTGGCCGCTCTACCACATCGAGCAGTGACTCATGCGCCATACGCGCCTCTTCCACAATGCTCTGGCAACGCTTGAAGTACACCTCACCGGCCTCGGTGAGCTCCACCTTGCGGGTGGACCGATGCAGTAACCGCAGGCCTATCGTTTTCTCCAGCTCCGCAATGTGCCGGGACAGAGTCGAATTGGGCATATCCAGGGCATCGGCCGCCCTGCGAAAGCTCTTGGTTCGCGCGACCTCCACAAACAGCCGCATATAGCTAAGCAGCTCCATCGCCATTGCCCCGTCAGTGGATCAGTGTTTTCAAATATAGCCATTTATCCCCTTGGCGGAACAATGCAGCATGACGGCTCCCCATCCTCTATCAGGATTTCAACGTGGACACGCTCTTCAGCACCATCCCCATCGGCCGCTACACCCTGCGCAATCGCCTCGTGATGGCGCCGATGACCCGCTCGCGTGCCGATGACGCCACCGGCGTGCCATCCGCCTTGGCAGCGACTTATTACCGCCAGTGTGCGAATGCGGGCCTGATCATTACCGAAGGTACCTACCCCTCGCCCACCGGCAAGGGATATGTACGTACCCCGGGCATTCATTCCCAGGCGCAGATCGAGGGCTGGCGGACCATCACCAACGCCGTGCATGCGGAAGGCGGACGCATCTTTCTTCAGCTGATGCATACCGGGCGCATCTCCCACCCGAGCTTGCAGCCCGATGGCGCCATCCCGGTGGCTCCCTCTGCGGTGCAGCCGGCAGGCAAGGTGTATACCGCGACCGGCCCGCAGGATTTCGTGATGCCTCGCGCACTCACCACCGATGAAGTGAGCGACGTGGTGAATGAGTACCGGCTCGCCACCCACAACGCGCTGAAGGCAGGCTTCGACGGTGTCGAGTTGCATGCGGCGTCGGGTTATCTGCCCGAGCAGTTCCTTTCTTCCAGCACCAATCAACGTACTGACCGTTATGGCGGTTCGCGGGCCAACCGTGCGCGCTTCATTCTGGACGTGCTCGAGGCCATGACCGCCGAAGCCGGCAGCGATCGCGTAGGTATCAAGATCGCGCCGGAAATGGGCTTCAACGACATCAGCGACGCCACGCCGCAGGAAACCTATCGCTACCTCGTGGAACAACTCGCTACGCTCAAGCTGGCCTACCTGCACGTGGCCCGTACCAAGAGCGAGTTCGATTATCGCGCATGGCTCCGCCCACTATTCCATGGCCCATATCTTCAGGGTGGCGGCTTGACCAGGGAGTCGGCGGCGGCACTTGTCGAGCAGGGTCAGGCCGATGCCGTAGTGTTCGGCAGCCTGTATCTGGCCAATCCGGATCTGGTGCAGCGGTTCCGCGCCAATGCAACCCTCAACGCCCCGGACCGCGACACCTTCTACACGCCCGGTCCGCATGGCTACATCGACTATCCCACGCTGGAGGCCGCCGTATGAACCGCGCACTCCGCATTCATGGCTATGGCGGCGCCGAGGTGGTGCAGCTCGATCAGGTACTCGTGCCGCCAGCCGCGCCGAGCGAGGTGGTGGTGCGCGTGCGGGCGGCGGGCGTCAATCCGCTGGACTGGAAGATCCGCGACGGGTTGATGCGCGATGCCTTCCCATTGGCGCTACCCGCCGCGCTGGGCATTGAGCTTGCCGGCGAGGTGAGCACCATCGGTGCCGGCGTCACCGCCTTCTCACCCGGCGATCGCGTGATGGGCCCCCTCCCAGGACTGGGGGCCTATGCCGATCATGTCGCCGTTGCCGCCAGCATGCTCACGCGAACACCGGCGGAGCTGGATGATGTGCGTGCTGCCGCCATGCCGGTCGCCTCGCTCACCGCGTGGCAGGCCTTGTTCGACGCCGGCGAATTGCAACGCGGGCAAACCGTGCTGATTCATGGTGCCGCCGGCGGCGTCGGCAGCTTTGCGGTGCAATTCGCACGACGTGCCGGCGCGCGTGTCGTATGCACGGCGCAAAGTGTCAACGCCGGCTACCTGCATGCACTGGGTGCACACGAGGTGATCGACTATCGAACCCAGTCTTTCTGGACATCGACCGGTCCTGTCGACCTGGTGATAGACCTGGTGGGCGGTGCCACGCTCGAACACTCCTGGCAGGTGCTTGGCGAGCGCGGCAGGATCGTCAGCACCGCCGCGCCGGAGATCACCGCCAACACCCCCAGCGGCAAGCGTGGCGTGTGGTTTCAAATGCGCCCCGATGCCGCAAAACTCGGGGAGCTGGCAGCGCTGGCGGCACGCGGCGATCTATCCGTGCAAGTTTCAGAGATCGCCGATCTCGCGGAGGCCGGCGCGGTCATCGAGCGAAGCAAGACCGGGCACGGTCCGGGCAAGGCGATCATCACATTGACATAGTCGGCGCCACGCGCATTGAACCCGCGAGCAGGCAATCGTGTTCAAGCGCGCGGCCGATACATCCGGAAGCGCTGGTCGGGCCCGATGGTGAAGTAATCCGCCGGTCCGCCGCCGCGCAGAATGGGCTCGGCAGCGGCGGTGTCGTAGATGCCATCCTTCAGCAAAGCCTGGTCGATATGCACGGCGACGACTTCGCCGAGCACCAGCCAGGTCGTGATGGCGTTGCCCGCCAGGTCGTGCAGTTGGATGAGCTGGGTCAGCTTGCACTCGAAAGACACCGGACTTTCCAGCACGCGCGGTGGCGCAATGAGGCGCGAGGGCGCATGCGTAAGGCCCGCGAGCTCGAACTCGTCCACGCCTGGACCCACGGGCGCCGAGGTGGCGTTCACTGCCTCGGCCAGCGGGCGAGTCGCGAGGTTCCAGGCGAATTCGCCGGTCGCCTCGATGTTGCTTACGCTGTCCTTCCAGCCGGTGCTGGCAAAGCCGATGATCGGAGGCGTGTAGTTGAACGCGTTGAAGAAACTGTAGGGCGCCAGGTTCACCTGCCCCGTCGGCGATTGCGTGGAGATCCAGCCGATCGGGCGCGGGCCGACGATGGCGTTGAGCGGATCGTGTGGCAGGCCATGACCATGGCGCGGCTCGTAGTAATGGATTTGACGCATGGCTGTTCCGCTCGCTGACGGCGACTCAACCCGGCGGGCGGGTGGAAGCATCCACCACCTCGATGGTGGCGACATTGCGCACCCAGCGAGCGGCGCGTTTGTCACCCGGCACCACCAGTCGATAGGGACCGTTCTTGGACAGCGGTTGGCCGTCCTTCTGTTCGGCCAGGATCACCTGCGTGTTGCCGAAAGCCGGATCCAGTTCGCCCGCACTGAACACCACCTGGTAACCGTCGGACGCCGTGATGCGGACCAGGCGCGCCATGGCGCGTCCGCGCATGGCGGTGCCTTCCGGCACACCGGCCCGATGCACGATCTCCTCCAGCGCGACACCCTGCCATTCACCCGGCTTCTCGTCGTGGGTGGCCGCGGTGACGCTGGCGCGCGGCATGGCCGCGAGGGCCGCGTGATCGAGCGTGGTGGTTGCCTTGCCATCGACCAGCACGGCGATGGCCTGGGGCCCGACAGGCGCCGACGCAGGCTCGGCGGCCAGCACAGGCAGGGCGGCCAACAACAGGCCACTGGCGAGAACTCGAAAGCGCATGATTCGTCGTGCTCCAGGAATGAATGAAAGAACCCCCGCGGCGTGCAGGCAAACGGCGCCGCCTACGTCGATGGGGTGCTCGCGCAACCGGCGATGATCGGCGGCGCATTCGGGCCCGCCATCATGTCGTACAAGTCGCCATGATTGCCCTTGGTCCACCAGGTGTAGCGGCCGGCATCGTATTTGACGCCAGAGGCTGCCAACGTATCAACGAACAGCAGCGGCTTGCCCTCCACCGGCACCAGGGCAAAGCTCTGGCCGTTGCTGCCATTCCAATAGGTGACCTGTAGCGACTTGCCGCCCTCGCACTGGTAGGTGTGCGTGATGGGCGTACTGGTCTCGATCTGTGGCACCTGCAAGCTGCCCGCCTCCGCCGGCACGGCGACCAGCAGGGCCGCGATACCCGGCAGAACACGACTGAAGGCTTTCATCGGTTCATCCTCGACATGACCGCGGCCTATTCCACCGCGTCGTAGACATACTCGTGCTGGCCATCACGCAACACCAGCTTGCGCTTGTCGGCAGTGCCGGCCACCACGAACTCTAAACCATCGGCTCCGGGCGAAATGGTGACGAAGGAGATGGAGCCATCCCCGTTCTTGCGCGAGGCGACATCGCTTCGCCACGCGCCGAAGTTGAACACGGTGGCCTTGCCGTCATGGTCCACCTGGATGGTGCCAAGTGCGGCGTTGCGATAGTTGTCCGCGAGCCTGGCCACCATGGCGGGATCGGCCGGTACCGTCAGCCGCTTGCGCTCGGCCGCGACCTCCGCCTTGAAACGCGCCACGCCGGTATCGATCTCGCCCTGCGCCAGCGGCTTGCCGTCGAACAACACTTCCAGCAGGCGTCGCTGGAACGGTCCACGGATAAACACGCCGGCATCCGCGTTGGTAAGAATCACCGCCCCCACGCCCTGCTCCGGCAACCACATCATGTCCGAATGGAACCCGGCCAGGTCGCCGCCATGGTGAACCACCGGCACGCCCCAGGTCTTGTCGACCATCAGGCCCATGCCATAGGTGGCGGTGGTGCCGATGGCCACATTGGGCTTGCGCCGCTCCAGCAGGGCGTCCTTCGACAGATAACGCTGGCCATCGGGCAGCAGGCCGTTGGCCAGTTCCATCTGCACATAGCGCAGCATGTCGCTCACGGCACTCCATGCCGCGCCGGCCGGACGCGCGGCACGAATGGAATCGTTGATGCCCATGCCGGCTACCGCAGTATGCCCATCCACATCCAGCCCGTGGGGCGTGGCATGGTCGGCGAGCAGCGCGCGGTCGTAATCGAAGGTGGTCAGATGCATGCCAAGCGGGTCGAATACCTGCTTCTGCATGGCCAGGTCGTAGGCGGCGCCAAGTTCCATGTTCGGATAGAGCACGTGCGCGCCGATGTAACCGGCAGCTGCCGCCATCAGGTTGGAGTATTGGAACAGCTCGCCGAACTTGCTGGTGGGCTGCATGCCGCCCAGGGCCTTCAGCACGCTTTCGGGCGTGGCATCGCGGCTGTTGAGCAGCCACTCCAAGTCCTGCCGCGGCATGCCGGTGCAGGCGCAGATGAGGTGACGGATCTTCACCTCGCGGGTGGTCTCGGCATCACCGAGCTTGAACGAAGGCATCACCTCGACGACTGGCGTGTCCCAGCCAAACTTTCCCTGGTCGACCAGGCGCGCAAGCATCAGCGTGGTGAGCGCCTTGGTGTTGGACGCGATCATGAACAGCGTATCGGCATCGATCGGCTCGGGCTTGCCGATCTCTTTCACGCCAAGGCCACCGGCAAACACCACCTTGCCGTGATCGATCAGGCCAATGGCCACGCCGGGCACGTCGTAGGCCTTGCGTGCGTCATCGACAAAGCTCTTGAGCTGTTCGATGCGCTGGGCATCGAGAGCATGCGCTTTCTTGCCGGCGAAGCTCTCGCGCTTGTAACCCTTGGGCAGCAGGCGGTCGGAGATGGCGCGCAACTGCGAGCCGCGCTTTTCGCCCACTGCGTTGGTGACGTCGTAGATGAGCACGGTGAACTGGTTGCCGTGCCGGAAGGCCACGGCGGAAACGTCGCGCTTGTCGTTGGCCGACGTTTCGTAGTTGTAGACGCGGATCTGGTCCCAGTTGTCACGCGGTGCGCTATCGGTAGCCACCTGCAGGGGCCAGCTCTTGGCGGGCGCGTACAGCTTCCACGCCTGCGCGACGGCGGCATCCGCATCGGCCGCTTTCACATCGGCCAACACCACCTGCGAGCCGGCCTCCGGAGGATCGAGCGTCACCTTGGGACCACTGACCCGAATCGACCAGTCGGCAGGCACCGTGAACTGGGTGCCCGTCGACGTCACCCTTGGCGTATCGGCCTTGACCGTGACGGCGGCGGCGCCGGGCGGCTCCTTGAACGCCAGCGTCGGCATCGACAGGGCAAGCAGGCCAACAAAAGCTACGCAACGCATCAACATGGAGGTACCTCGTCAGTGGAGGGAACGCTCTGCTGGCAGTCGTGCGCCGGATCGATCGATCCATGCGCGGCATGGCGGGTGACGCTAGTGGTCCCGGGGGAGTCTACACGCGTTGGTTCGGGTTTCCAGTGCGGTGCCGGAGGCCTCGACGCAATCAGGTACCGCGCGGCTTGGCCCGATGCGTGGGTACCGCGGTCCACGGATCGTCGGGCCATGGGTGGCGCGGGTAGCGGCCCTTGAGTTCCTTCTTCACTTCCGGATAGGTGCGTTCCCAGAAACCTTTCAGATCCTGGGTGACCTGGATGGGGCGGCCGGCGGGCGAGAGCAGGTGCAGGGTGACGGGAATGCGGCCGTTGGCGACGCGGGGGGTGTCGGCCAGGCCGAACAGTTCCTGCAGCTTTACCGCAAGCACGGGCGGCTCGTCCCGGGCGTATTCGAGGCGGCGACTCATGCCGCTGGGCACGGTGAGGCTTTCGGGCACCTGGGCGTCGAGCTGGCGGCGTTGCTCGTAGTCGAACAGCGTGCCGAGTGCCTGCGAGAGTTCTTCCGCGCTCAGTGCATCCAGGCGACGCTTGCCGTTGAGATACGGCGCCAGCCAGTCCTCCAGCGTGTCGAGCAGCGCCGCGTCGGAAACATCGGGCAGGCCCAGCTCGGGCATCCACGCGCGCAGCGCCTGCATGCGCGCGCGCAGGCGACGGGCGTTGTCGCTCCACGGCAACGCGTCGATGCCCTTGGCGCGCACGGCGGCGAGCAAGGCCGGCAAGGCGTCCTCGGCGTTCACCGGTACGCTGCGGCGATCGAGCACGATCGCGGCGAAGCGATGTTCCTCGAACGCTTCGACGGCGTTGCGCTCGTCGTTCCAGCGCAGCACGCGCTCACGCCGGAACTGGGCGGGATAATCATGTTCCAGCACACGCGGATCGAGTGGCGCGGCGGCAAGGATCAGGCTGTCGCGGGCTTCGAAGCGCAGATCGAGCGCGACCAGCCAGGGCTCGCCGTGCAAGGCCGTGTTCTCGTGCAAGCGCGCGCCACGGCCGTTGGCGAGCGTGTAGCGCAGCGGATTATGGTCGTCGCGACGTGCCACGCGATCGGGAAACGCATGCAGCAGCAGATCGCCCACGGCGTGGCTGTCGGGCACGCCACTGGCGGCGCTGCGTACATCGAGGCGGCGGCGCCAGCCCTTGCTGGCCTGCTCGATGGCCGCCAAGGCGCCCGTATCGGCACCGCCACGCGCACCCGCGGTGCGGCGATCGCGCCATGCATGCAAGGCATGGACGCGCGCACGGAAGTCATCGCTGCGCGCCTGTTCGCCGCGCAATGGCGAGCGTGCCTCCATCAGCGCCAGCAGGTCGGCCACCAGGGCGCGCCACTCCGGCGCCGCACGCAGCGCGGCGGCGCCGAGGCGTGGCGTGGCGCCGAGTTCGAGCATGTCGCGACCAAGCGCGGTGATGCGCCCATCGGCACCCAGTGCACCGAGTTGCGCCAGCAGTTCGCGCGCTTGCGCCAGCGCGCCGGACGGCGGGGCATCCAGCCATGGCAGGTCATGGCCGCTGTGCGCGGTGATGCCCCACGCCGCCAGTTCCAGCGCGAGGCCGGACAGTTCGGCCTGCGCGATTTCCGCAGTGCGCGAGGCGTCGAGCCGCTTGCTTTGCGGCCACAGCCGATAAGCGGTGCCTTCGGCGACGCGACCGGCGCGGCCGGCGCGCTGGTCGGCCGAGGCCTGGGAAATGTTGACCGTTTCCAGCCGGGTGAAGCCGGAGTTGGGATCGAAGCGCGGCTCGCGCGCCAGGCCGCTGTCGACCACGGCGCGGATGCCCGGCAGGGTCACGCTCGATTCGGCCACGTTGGTGGCCAGTACGATGCGACGCATGCCGGGTTCGGCGGGACTCAACGCGGCTTGCTGTTCGGCCAGCGACAGTTCGCCATGCAACGCCACGACCTCGACGTCTCCCCTCGCCAGCTGGGAGAAGCTTTCTTCCAGCACCGCCTGCACCCGCGCAATCTCGCGGCGCCCCGGCAGGAACGCCAGCACATCGCCCTCATTTTCCTGCAGCGCCTGGCGGGCGATGCGTGCGAGGTGATGCTCCACGCTCTCCTGCACGCGAGCCGGCGGATACTCCACGCGCACCGGAAAACTGCGCCCCGGGCTGCTGATGCGCGGCGCGTCCAGCCATTGCGCGATGCGCTCGCCGTCGAGCGTGGCCGACATCACCAACAGGCGAAGCTCCGGCCGCAAAGTGCCCTGCACGTCCAGCGCCAACGCGGCGCCGAGATCACCGGCGAGATGCCGCTCGTGGAATTCGTCGAACAGGATGACGCCGATGCCGCTGAGCTCGGGGTCGTCCTGGATCAGCCGCGTAAGGATGCCCTCGGTCACCACTTCGATGCGCGTGGCGGCGCCCACCTTCGACTCGAAGCGGATGCGGTAGCCGACGGTCTGCCCCACCTCCTCGCCCAGCTGCCGGGCCATGAACTGCGCGGCGGCGCGGGCGGCGATGCGGCGTGGTTCCAGCATCAGCACCTTGCCGCCGCCGAGCCATGGCTGGCCGAGCAAGGCCAGCGGCACCTGGGTGGTTTTGCCGGCGCCGGGCGGCGCTTCCAGCACCAGGCGCGGGCGGACTGCCAGCGAGGCGCAGATCTCGGGCAGCAGGGGCGTGATGGGGAAGGACAGCGGGGTACTCATCATGCAGATGATAGCCGCGGCGTGCGTGCACCCTGTAGGCACCATATCCCTCTCCCCGGAGGGAGAGGGAGCAAGGCATCAGGGATGCGCGGGCGTGGTCGTGGCCCCGCTGCTTGCGCGCAGCGGCGCCAGCGATTCGAACTTGCGCTGGTATTCGTCGGTGACCTGCTTGGCCTCCTCGCTGCTGGTGATCACGCGCGGGGTGATCAGCACGATCAGCTCGGTACGGCTGCGGCTGTGATCCATCGTGCCAAACAGGCGACCCAAGATCGGTATGCGATTGAGCCCGGGAATGCCGGTATCGTTGTTCTGTTCGTTCTGCTGGATCAGGCCACCCAGCAACACGGTCTGGCCGCTTTGCACCGCGATCTGCGTACCCACCGCGCGTTGCTGGATGGTGTAGTTGCCCTGCGAGTTGGGGTTGCCCGATGTGTTGCTTACCTGCTGCTGCACGTTGAGGTAGACCAGTCCACCGGGATTCACGCGCGGCTGCACATCGAGAATCACGCCGGTCGGCAGGTAGGTCACGCTGCTCGCCGTCCCCGCCGTGGTGGTCGTCCCCAGGCCGGTAACGATCGAGGTCTGGTTGACCGGTATCTGGTCGCCCACCTGGATATGCGCCACCTGGTTGTTGAGCACCACCAGCGACGGTGCCGACAAGGTCTTGGTATTGCCGTTGGTTTCCAGTGCGCGGATGGCCACCTGGAACTTGCCGTTGCTGCTCAGGAACGAATAGAAGAACGGCTCGCCGCCATATTGGTTACCGCCCGAACCGAGAGCGATCTGGCGGTGCGCGCCGGGGTAGATGCTGGTGGCGATGCCATTGGCGTTCGGCGTGCTGTTGGCCAAGCCTTGCAAGTACCACTGCACACCAAACTGCAGATCGCCAGTGAGATCCACTTCCAGGATGCGCATCTCGATCTGCACCTGCAGCGGCACATTGTCGAGCTGCTTGATGGCCTGCTGGATCTCCTGCCATTGCGACGGACGCGCACGCACCATCAACTGATTGTTGGAATCGACCGAACTGATGCGGATGCTGCCGTCCTGGGAGCTGTACTGCTGCCCCGCACCGCTGTTGCTGCCGCCCGCGTTGCCGGTGCCGAAGGCGGAGCCGCTGGTGGATGCGCCACCAGTGCCGCCAAACGCGCCGCCCGTACCGCTCTGGCTGGTGCCGGTGCTGGTGTTGAGGCCACCGGCACTGCCGAAACCGCCGCCGGTGCCGGTGATGCTGCCATTGAGGCCGCCCGTCGTGCTGCTGCCGAAGCTGCCGGCGGTGCTGCCCATGCCGCTGGCCGAACCATTGGCGTTGTCGCTGGCTCCCAGCGTGCCGGAGGTGAGGCCGGGGCCGACCTTGCCGCCATTGTTGCCGTTGGCGCCATTGGCGTAGATCTGCGCCAGGTACTGGGCCAGGTCGGAGGCCTTGATGTTGCGCACGTCGTAGACGAACAGCTCCGGCTCGTTGCCGCCGCCGCGATCGATCTTGGTGATCCAGTCGCCCACTTCCTGCAGGTAGTTCGGCTGCGTGCTGATCACCACCAGCGCATTGGTGCGCTCGATGGGGATGAAACGCAGCATGCCCGCCAGCGGCGTGTCGCCCTTGGCGCCGAACATCTGGTCGAGCTGCGGCATCAACTCGCTGACGTTGGCGTGTTGCATGCTGAACACACCCACCGACATGCCGCGCAGCCAGTCCACGTCGAAGGTGTGTACGGTGCGCTGATAGTTGTCCAGTTCCGACGGCGTACCGGACAGCACGATGAGGTTGCGCGAAGGATCCACCAGCAGCACCGAATCGGCGCGCGCGAACGGCTTGATCAGCTTCTGCATCTCGTTGGCCGAGATGTAGCGCAGCGGAAACAGCCGCGCCTGCAGGCCCGCCTGCGGCGCCACCGCGTTGAGGCTGGGCACCAGGTTGCCGGCCACCGCATCCTTGGCCGGCATCACCACGTAGCGGCCATCGTGCTGCACCAGCGCGTTGTTGGTCCACGACAGCAGCGTTTCGAGAATCGGAATCGCCTGGCTGCTGTCCACCGGTTCGGAGGTGGAGAACGACACGTTGCCCTGCACGCCCGGCACGATGGTGTAGTTCTGCTTGAGCAGGTCGCCAAGGATCGCCTTGACCACCGCCTGCACCGGCTGGTTTTCGAAATTGAAGGTGACGGCACCATCGCCCGCGGCCGCGTTGCGCGGTTGCGCCAGCCCGGTGGCATGCACGAACTGGCCGCTGCCGGTGCTCAACTCGGGATGCACGGCGGTGTTCTGGTCCGCGCTGTTGCCGGTATTGAGCGGCAACGGCGCCGGCACCGGTTTTTCGGTACCGGCCATGGCTTCGCGCTGCAGTGCGCCGTCATCGTGCGGTGTGGGCAACGTCTGGCATCCCGCCAGCCACAGAGCCAGGGTAAGCGTGCCGATGCGGTGGACCCGCGAGGTGCGCTGGGTGGACATAAATCAGTGTGCTCCTTCGGAGGGCGCGGCCGATTGCTGGGCGCGACGCTTCTGGATGGCTTCTTTCAATTGGCGGATACGATCGGACTGCGGCTCGACGGCGCCCGTGGCTGGCGCGGGCAGTGCCGTGGTGTTGGTGACCTGCATGGCGCCCGGCGGCAAGGCGGCGGGTACCGGCGTAGGCACCGGCGTGGATACCTGCGCGGTGCCGTTGGTTGCCGCCTTGGGCATGTCGATGGGCGCGCCGGCGGGCAGCTCCAGCTGGGTGCGGCCACCGGCGGACTCGAACACCGCCGCCCGCGGCTTGAGTTCGGCCAGCCGCCAGCTGCCATCGGGCAAGGCGTCGCCCTCGCGCACGCGCACTTCGCGATCGCCGCCCTTGTCGTGCAGCAACGCCATGTGCAGCGCGGGCGTGAGGATGATGCCGGTGAGCTGCATGTCGCCAAGGCTGGCGCCACCGCTGGCGGCACGCAGGCTCGGCTTGCGATCGGGGTTGAACAGCGGTTGCTGCCACACCGCCGCGAACTGCGCCAGCGGCACCGGCTGAGGCATGCCCTGGGCGTGCGCTTCGGGCAGCGGCGGCACCGGGCGCGGTGCGCCCCATTGCACGCCGCGCCCCACGCCGGCGAACAGCAGCAACAGCACCAGGCCGGCCACGGCGGCCACGCCACCGAGCACCGGTGTCAGGCGTCGCTGCGCGGCGGCGTTCATGGCGCACCTCCCTGTGCGTCGCCACGCGGCTGGTGCACATAACCGGACAAGGTGAGCTGCACTTCCAGTGGCGCGGCGACCTGCTGCAGCGCCGCCACCGGGTTGCGATAAATGCTCAGGTCGTCCACGAACAGATACGGCACGCCCTGTTCCAGATCGTGCAGGGTCTCGGCCAGCGGCTGCACATCGCAGCGCAGGCTGATGCTCACGGCCACCTTGCGGTAAGGCTCATCGGGCGCAGCGGGCGGGTTGGTCACCGGCATCTTCTGCGTCACATCGCAGGCGCCGCCCTGGGGATGCGCCGCCACGGTATCGACCACGCGCTGCATCAGGCCGGCGGCGGCGGCATTGGGATCGTCCTCGGGCAGGAACGCATGGCTGGCCGCCTGCCCCGCACCCATCGCAGCGATGCGCTGCTGCAGCTGCGGTTTTTCCGCGATGGCGGCGGCGAAGCGCGCGTGTGTGTCGCGCAGGTCATCCATCTCGGCGCGGATGGCCTGCAGCGGCGCCACGAACCACCAGTGCAGCAGCACGAAATAACCGATCACGATGACCACCAGCAGCAACAGGATGGCGGCGATGCGGCTCTCGCGCGGCTTGAGGGCAGCCAGCTTCATGGCGTGCCTCCGTTGCCGGCCGGCGGCGGTGCCTTGGGCTTGCTCTCGGCGGGCTTGCGCAGCTGGGCGACCATGTAGAAACGTTCCTTGCCGGTCGATGGATCGGCCTGGATGGTGCCCTGGAAGTTGGCGTCGGTGATGACCGGCGAACCCTTCAAGGCATCGACCAGGCGTGCCGCCTGTGGGCTCTGTCCCTGGAAACCCACCTGGCCGCTGTTGTCGATGCTCAGGCGCTCCAGCCACGCGCTGGTGGGCAGGCGCTGGCTGATGTCCTGCAGCACGGCCAGCGCGGATACCGTGCGCGCCTTGCGCTCCGCCAGGAAACCGGCGGCACCGGCGTTGTCCTGCAACTGCTGGCGCAGGCCCGATACCTGCTGCGCTTCGGTGCGCATGCCCTCCACCTCGCTGCGCATCTGTTCCAGCGCGCTTTCGCGGTTGTGCAGGAACTGCAGCAGCGCCAGCACGATCAGCACGATGGCCACCGCGCCCAATATCAGGTTGAGACGCTGGCGCGGATGCGGGCGGCGCGGCGCCAGTTCGGCCGGCAGCAGGTTGGCACCCACGCGATCGGCACCGGCGGCCACGTCCACCGCATCCACCTGCAGGCCGGACGCGGCCAGCCTGGCCAGCAATGGATCGAGCGTGGCGCGCGGCACCACCACCAGCTCCGCGGCGAAACGGCCCGCCGGGGCCGGCGCACGCAATTCACGCACGTCGTAGCGCACCTGCTCGACGCGGAAGGGTGTCTGCCGATCCATCTCGAAGGCACCGATCTGCTGCAGGTTGTCGCGTGCCGCCAGCGGCAGGCTCAGGCGCGGGCGCAGCACATCGGCCGGATCGAGACACAACGCCACGCGCAGATCCTCGCTGTCGACGCCGCGCAGCGCATCGGTCAGCGCCACCTGCTGCGCCGTCGGATCGAGCTGGCTGCTCCAGCGCGCCAGCACTTCGGCGTGGCCCGCGCGGCGTACCTGCCAGTCGTCGCCGGAACGCTCCAGCAGATGCCAGGCCAGGCCACCGGCAAACATCGTGCGCCAGCGCGTCGGCAGCAGCGCGGCCAGTTCGCCACCCCACCACGCCAGGAAGCGCGGCAACGGCGAACCGCGCCAGGCACGGCGTGCACGATCGAGCTGCGGCCGCAGCGGCTGCGTTGCGGAACTCATTCCCCGTCACCCTCCTGCCAACGCAATACGGCAAACGGCGGTGCGCCGGGACGGAGTCCCTGCAGGCGCACCGTCGCGCGCAGGATCGCGCGCGTGCCGTCGGCCAGCGTAGCCTCCGAACGAATACTATGCGTTACTCCCTGGGGCACGGCTAGGCCCGGCTGCGGCTGACCGGCCTGCCGCGCGGCGACCACCGCCTGCGCCTGTTGCGGCGTCATGCCGGGAACCGCGGCCAGCGCCAACGGCGGCGCGGTGGCGGGGTTGGGGCTTTGCCGACCCGACCACAGCGTGACTTGCGACGCCACCGCGCGATACACCGCCGGGTCCATGCCCAGCACCATCTGCAACTCTTCGACCGACGCAAACGGGCCATGCCTGGGACCGTAGTCGAGCCCGGCCTGCGCATACGCCGCATTGGGCACGGTGCCGGGGGGCGCGATGGCGAAATTGCGCCAGTCCACTACGTTCTTCGCCAGATCCTGCGCCTTGGCGTCGGGCATGCCGGCGGCACGGAAAAGATTCTGCAACACATCCGGCGAGGCCGCGTTGAGATCCACCTTGCCGCTTTCGTCGATGATGCTCACGTTGACCTTGGCGCCATCGAAAGCGAACGGATACACCCGCCCATCGGGCAGCCAGCGTTGCGGCGGCTGCGGATCCTGCAGGCCGTAGATCGCCCGCATCACCCCGGCCTCGGCCGCGTAATGCGCCTGCGTCTGGGCAAACTGGTAACGCGCCTGCAGGCCTTCGGTGCGCGCCAGCATGGCGTAGCCACCCAGCAGAATCGCCAGCAACGTGCAGGCCCACAGCACCACCAGCAAGGCGACGCCACGTTGGCCATGGGGGCGGAACCGGCTCATGGCGTGTTCCTGCGCTGCAGGCCCTGCAGCAGGTCCGTCGCCTGGCCCTGCATGGCGGAGGGGTCCACCCGCAGCGGCGCATCCAGTTGCGGCCATGCGCTGTTGCCGTCGAGCGTCAGTGCGATGCGCACGATGCGCGGCATCACGCGGGTGGCATCCCACTTGTCGCTCCAGTCGCCGGGTTTCTCCTGCGTGTCCGGCGCGCGATAGCTGAAGCTGCCATCGCGAATGCCATCGACCAGCACCTCCGGGTCGCCCAAGGCGTGCGGTGCGCTGCCATCGGGCGGCATCAGCGCAAAGCTGGCCTCCAGCCGCGAGGTGCCCTTGCCGTTGGATACCAGCTTCAATTGCTGCAGCTGGGGTCCCAGCTTGCCCAGATAGCCGGGCAACGGCGCCACGAAGCGCATCTCGTGCGCATCGCCGGTGAAATAGATCGGATCGCCCTTGTCGGTACGCGACATCGGCACCGCCCGGGCCTGCGCCAGTTCGGTGCGCAAGAATTGCTGCGCCGAACGCACTTCGTCCATGCGTCCGATGGCGGCCTCGCCCGAACGCACCGCGTGGATAGCCGTGCGCACGCCCGAATAGACCCCCACCAGCAACAAGGCCAGCAGCGCGAGTGCGCCCAGCACTTCGAGCAGGGTAAAGCCATGGCTGCGCGAAGGCCTCATGAACCCTGCGCCCCTGGCGTCCTCAGCATGCGCAGTGTGCTGAAGTGCGCGGAATGCTCGCGCAGGCGACTGCCCCAGAACACATCCAGATCCAGCTTCACCATTTGGATGGGCGCATTCGCGTCGGCTTGACCCGGACTCCACGGCGTCACCACCAGGTGCCAGCGGTAGCGATCGTCGAAGCGCCCCTCGCTGCTGCCGGAATGCAGTGGCGTGGTGATATCCACCGTATCGAGCAGGCTGCGCGCCCACAGCGCCGCCTGGCTGTGATCGTCGGCATTGCGGGTAAGTGCGATCGAGCCACCGGCCACTTTCATCAGCGCGGCAAAGGCAATGGCCAGCAGCAGCATCGCCGCAATGACTTCCAGCAAGCTGAAACCGCGCTGCCGTGAGGTCATCGATGCTCACCCACTTCAACCACGCTGACCGCGCCCGTCAGCCACGACACATTGACCTGCCACTGCCGGCGCTCGCGCTGCAGCGTGATATGTCCCCCGGTGGAACTGCCGTCCGGGAAAAAGCGGATGCGCCCAGTGGTCGCGTCGACCTGGTCTTCCTTGGCGCTGGTGATGCCGATGCGCATGCCCGAGGGCAGCCGCACCGGCGCACCACCATCGGCCCGATAGGTGTTGCCGCGCGTGTCCACCTCGAAGGTGTGTTCGTTGCCGTGCACGATGGCCTGGGTACGCGTGGCGCGCAGGGCCGCGGCCAGCTCACCGCTGGCGGCAGCCACGCGCGCGCTGGCCAGGCCTTGTGTCACCGATACGGCCACGGCGGCGGCGGCAACGCCGATCAGCAGGATCACCGCCAGCATTTCCAGCAGGGTAAAGCCCCGCTGCGCCTTTCTCCCCTCCCCTGCCTGCAGGGGAGGGTTGGGGAGGGGGCGCTCTTTGCCGCTCGCCCACACCCCCTCCCAACCTCCCCCTGCTTGCAGGGGGAGGAGTTCAGGGGGCACGCGTAGCGGCGTAGGCAACATCGCTGGACTACTGCCAGTTGCCCACGTCGGCGCTATAGCCATCGCCGCCGGGCTTGCCGTCCTGGCCATAGAAGATCAGGTCGAAGTTACCGTGATCACCGGGGTACTTGTAGCCAAAGTCGTGGCCCCACGGATCGTGCAGTTCGGACTCTTTCGCATACGGGCCCTGCCAGTTGCGCGCGTTGGCTGGTTTCACCAGCAGGTCCTGCAGTTGCTGCGGCGGCGTGCCGTTGTCCAGCGCGTAGTTCTCGATCTTCTGGCTGAGCGTGGTGAGCTGGGCCTTGCCGGCACCGTACTTGCCCTTGTCGACGTTCTTGCCGACCTGCGTCACCACCACCGCGCCGATGATGCCGATCAGTACGATCACCGCCAGCATTTCCAGCAAGGTGAAACCACGGTTGGAGCGGAGACGGCGGATGTTGCTTTGTCGCATGGGGAGCCTCGTGATCATTCGATAAGGGCGGCGGTTATTGGATATTGCTGGTAAGACTGAGCAGGGGCAGCAGGATCGCCGCCATGATGATCGCCACCAGCACGGTCATCACGATGGTGAGCGCCGGCACCAGTGCGGCCAGCAGGCGATCGATGGCGCGACGGCTCTCCAGCTCGAAGGTGTCGGCCACCTTGAGCAGCATGGTGTCGAGCTGGCCGGCCTCTTCGCCCACCTGCACCATCTGCAGGGCCAGCCGCGGAAAACGTTGCGACTGCGCCAGCGCGAGGCTGAGCCCGGCACCGCCTTTGACTTGTTCGGTGGCCTGCTCCAGCGCCTGGTCGAGCGCGCGATTGGCGGTGACCTGGCGCGCGATGCTCAATGAGGACAACAACGGCACGCCATTCTTCAGCAGCGTGCCCAACGTGCGCGCGATGCGCGCGGTCTGCACCTTCAGCAGCAACGGGCCGACCACGCGCATGGTCAGCAGCCGCGCATGCCAGGCCAGTTGCGTGGCCGGGTCGCGCAAGCGCGAACGCGCGATCACCACGCCCATCACCAGCAAGATCAGCAGCAACCACCACCACGCCTGCAGCGTGCCACCCACCGCCAGCACGGCCTGGGTGATCCACGGGATGGGTACCTGCATGTCTTCGAAGATGGGCACGAATTGCGGCACCACGTAAGCCAGCAGCAGCAACAGCGAACCGAGCACGCCCACCATCAGGAACGCCGGATAGATCAGCGCATTGACGATGCTGCCGCGCAGTTGTTGCGAGCGTTCGAGATATTCGGCCAGGCGACGCAAGGTGTCTTCCAGCGAACCGCCCGCCTCGCCCGCGCGCACCAGGCTGACGTAGAGCTTGGGAAAGATGCCGTGCTCGTCGTCCAGCGCCTGCGACAACGGCGTGCCGCCGCGCACGCGATCACGCACGCGCTCGATCAGTTTCTTCGCGGTGAGGCCTTCGGGCAGGTCCATCAGGATGCCCAGCGCGCGATCCAGCGGCTGGCCCGCGCCCAGCAGCGTCGCCAACTGGTGGGTGAACTGCGCGAGCTGGTCACCGGTAAACGGGCCACGACGGAACCACGCGGCCAGGCCACTGCCGCCGCCCTCGGCGCCGGCGGCCTGTGCATCGAGCGGCGTATGGCCCTGGTCCTGCAGGCGGCTGACCACCTCCTCGACGCTGGCGGCTTCCATCTGACCCTGCAGTATTTCGCCGGCAGCGCTGACGGCGCGGTAGCGGAACTGCGACATCAGCCCTCCTGCGTTACGCGCAGGACCTCCTCAAGGGTGGTAATGCCCGCCACCGCCTTGGCGATACCATCCTCGTACATCGTGCGCATGCCCTCGCTGCGCGCCAGCCGCTCGATCTCGCCGGCATCGGCGCGCTGCATCACCAGGCGGCGCAGGGGATCGGTCATCACCAGGAATTCCATGATGGCGCGGCGGCCCCGATAACCGGTGGGATTGGCGGCGCTGCTGCCGGGTTTCCACAAGCGGATGGGGCGCTCGTCGGTGTACTTGTGCAGCTCGAACTGCTCGATCACTTCCGGCAGCGCCTCGTAGGGCGTCGCCGTTTCCGGATCGAGCCGCCGCACCAGTCGCTGCGCCAGGATGCCGTTGACGGTGGAGCCGAGCAGGTAATCCTCCACGCCCATGTCGAGCAGGCGCGTGATGCCGCCGGCCGCGCTGTTGGTATGCAGCGTGGACAGCACCAGATGGCCGGTGAGCGCGGACTGGATGGCGATGCGGCAGGTTTCCAGGTCGCGCATTTCGCCGATCATGATCACGTCCGGATCCTGGCGCACGATGGAACGCAGCGCGCCGGCGAAATCCAGGCCGATCTGCGGCTTCACCTGGATCTGGTTGATGCCTTCGATCTGGTACTCGACCGGGTCTTCGACGGTGATGATCTTCACGTCCGGCGTGTTGATCTTCGACAGCGCCGTGTACAGCGTGGTGGTTTTGCCCGAACCCGTCGGGCCGGTGACCAGCAGAATGCCGTGCGGCCGTTCCAGCACGTCGATGAAGCGCTGCTGGAAGTTGTCGGTGAAGCCCAGCGAGGCGAAATCGAACACCACCGACTCGCGGTCGAGGATACGCATCACCACCGATTCGCCGAAGCTGGTGGGCACGGTGGACACGCGCAGGTCCAGCTCCTTGCCCTGCACCCGCAGCTGAATGCGCCCGTCCTGCGGCAGGCGGCGCTCGGCGATATTGAGCTTGGCCATGATCTTCACGCGCGAGATCACCGCCGCGGTGGAACTGGACGGCGGCGCTTCCACTTCGTGCAGCACGCCATCGATGCGATAGCGCACCTTCAGGCGGTTCTCGAACGGCTCGATATGCACGTCGGACGCGCGCTGTTCCACCGCGCGCTGCAGGATCAGGTTGACCAGGCGGATCACCGGCGCCTCGGAGGCGAGGTCGCGCAGGTGCTCCACGTCGTCTTCCACCGCGGCGCTGCCGTCGAGGTTCTCCACGATGGTGCCCATCGCGGAACGGCCGCTGCCGTAATAACGTTCGATCAGGTCGTCGATTTCCGAGCGCAGGCCGATGCGCAGCGCCACCGGGCGCCCGGCGGCCAGCTGAATCGCCTGCTGCGGATAGGTATCCGCCGGATCGGCCACCACCAACGCCAGCCCGTCCTCGCCCACCCGCACCGGCACCACGTGCTGCTGCTTGAGGAAGCGGCTGGACACATCCAGCTCGGCCGGCGGCAGCTCGGGGGCATCGCGGGCCGACAACAGCGGCGTTTGCAGCAACTCGGCCCAGGCTTCGGCCAGGTCGCGCTCGGAAACCAGCCCGAGCCGCGCCATCAGCGCGGTCAGCGTGCCGTCCGGGGATTCCTCGTGGAGCCTGCGCGCGCGCGCGAAATCCGTGTCCTTCAGCCGCCCACGGGAGACCAGCAGCGCACAGACCGCCGTTTCCTGGCTGTCCATCGCCCGTCCCTCCTCGTTGGCCGCCGGCCTAGCGACTGCCGACATGCATTCACCCCGCTTCCTGGTTCTCATGGCTATGCGCATGCCGTCCCCCAACGGCATGAAGGTGCATTGTTAACACACCCGTTGGCTGCTGCGCGAGCACGGTTTCTCACGTTGGCTCACTAGTGTGGACCACGGACAAATCGCCAGGTTCAGCCCGCCCTGGAGGGTAGCCATGCAGAATGACGGTTAGCTTGCCGTGCCCGGTTTCACCAGGGCGACATGCATTCGCAAGAAGTCGCCGTCTGAAATAGAACCGGCGCCCGCAGGCGCCGGTTCTCCACCCAACGCGGGGGAGGGTTTACCAACCCACGCCCACACCCACGCCACCGGAGCTCTCCCCGCCGCTGATCGCCGCGCCGAACGTCACATTGGTGTTGGTACCCACCTGACGCGCATAGCCCACTGAAAGGGCCTGCTGGTCGCGGTAGCCACCCACGCCCACGCCGAGCCGGTTGGCGGTATTGATGCCTTGCGTACTGAAGGACATCTGCGCCATCGCCGCTCCCATCGCACCGACACGATTGACCCGGCGGTTCACGGTGTTGAATTGATCGTTGACCTGGTCACGCAGGGCGTTGAGGTCACTGCTGCTGGCGAAACTACCCAGCTTGCCGTCGGTGTACGCGTTAGCTTGCTGCAAAGTGCGCTGGTCGCCGGCATCAGCATAGGTTTTGGCCGTAGCGAGCGCTTCCTGCACCTGGCCGAAGTTCGCCGCGTCCGATACCTGGGTGCCCGCCGCCACGTTGGTGATCTGGCGCGGCGCGGCGGCCGTCCCCACCGATACCGTGTTGGCGCGATCGGCCACCGAGCCCTGGCCCAGCGCCACGGCGTTCGCGGCCGTTACCTGCGCGCCCTGGCCCAGCGCAGTGCCCGAGGCGGCGGTTACCGATGCACTCTCGCCCACCGCCACCGCATTGGTACCCGCCGCCCCGATGCTGGTGTTAGCGCCCACCGCGACGCTGCCGTCCGCATGCACCTGGGCGTTGCCGCCGATGGCCGTGTCGTTGGCGCCAGCCGCATAGGCATCACCGCCGATCGCCGTGCCATAGCTGCCACCGGCTGACGCGCCATGACCCACGGCCACGCCTTTGCTACCGCTGACCACCGAGGCTGCGGCGGTACCGTCGGCGACCGCGCGATCGCCCAGGCCGTTGGAGTTCCACGCGCCATTCAGTGCATTCACCTGCTGCTGCACCACGGCAAGGCCCGCGAAGGCGTTGCGCAGGGCACCATCCAGCGCGCCCAGCGCATCGCCCACGTTGTAGTAGCTGGCGCCCTGCGTCCAGAACGAAGGGCCCGTGATATCTCCACCGCTGGTCATCGCCGTGCCGCCGCCCAGCAGGCTCAGTATCCCCTGCAGCTGGCCGACGTTGGCCGCATCGGTGGTGACGCCGCTGGTGGCGACATGGCTGATGATGGTGCCGCCGTTGCCGGCCAGGGTGATGCGCTGCTTGTCGGCGGTGTCATACATCACCGCACCATCCAGGGCGGTGTTGACGCCACCGAGCGCCGCCTGCAACTGCTGCACGTTCACCGCATCGGTGGCTTCGGTGCCGGCCGCCACGTTGGTGATCTGTCGGTTGATGGCCGGATGCACTTCGCCCGCGGCGTCCGTCCAAGCAGCCGCCGCGCCCACCGATACCGTATTGGCACGATCGGCCAGCGAGCCGGCACCGAGCGCCACGCTGTTGGTGGCGTCCTTGGTGGTCCAGGCATTGCTGCCCAGCACGCTGGCGTTCACCGCCTGCGCGTAGCTGTTGTAGCCCACCACGGTGGCTCCATCCTCGGTCGCCCATGCTTCCGAACCGATCGCGGTGGTGTAGTCGCCACGGGTAATGGAGTTGGCGTCCTGGCCAGCCAGGGCATGCTGGCCGAAAGCGGCGCTATTGACGCCCATGGCGCCGGCGCTTTCACCGACCGCCGTGCCGGCCATCGAAGCGTTGGTATTGGCGCCTACCGCCGTGCCAGCATCCTCGGCATAACTACCCGTACCCACCGTGGTGGCATAAACGCCATTGGCCGTGGCGCCCGAACCCAGTGCCGTGCTTGCCCACGAAGAGGCGTAGCTGCCCGCACCGAACGCGCTCGCTTGCCAGGCATCGGCGGCCGAGAAAGCGCCTACGGCGGTGCCGAAGATACCGTTGGACTCGCTGCCTGGCCCCATCACCACGCTGTACGCGCCGTTGGCCTGGCTACCATTGCCGATGGCGACGCCGGCGGCGGCGTTGTTGATGCTGTTGTAACCAAGGGCAATACCCCCGTTATAGGCCTGGCTGTTCGCACCCAGCGCCACGCTGTTGTCGCTGCCGGCAAGGCTGCCATAGCCCAGTGCCACGCCATACTGTCCCCCCGCATAGGCGCCATGGCCCAGCGCCGCCGAACCCTGACCCAGCGCAAAGCTGCCCGCGCCCAGCGCCACGCTATTGGCGCCTTCCGCATCCGCGCCCGCGCCATAGGCCGCACTGTTGGCGCCTACCGCGAAACTGTTGGCACCCGCCGCCACTGAGTGTTCGCCCAAGGCCAGCGCGTCGTCGCTGCCATCCCTTGCGCCATCCGCCGCGAGGTAGTGCGTAGCGTCTGCGGCGCCCTGAACAACCGCATCCAGCTGCGCCTTGTTCACGGCATCGGTAGACGCCGTGCCCGCCGCCACGTTGGTGATCTGCCGTTCGCTGCCGACGTCGCCGACGGAAACGCTGTTGTCGCGATCGGCGACCGAGGCCGCGCCGAGCGCCACGCTGTTGGCGCTCCAGACCTGGGCGAAATGGCCCAGTGCGGTGCTGTAATCACCGATTGCCTGAGCAGCGCCGCCCAGCGCCGTGGCGTAATCGCCGGTCGCCGAGGTGGAGGAAAAAAAGATGCCGCCCAGCGGCAGTGCGGCGCCGACGGCGACGCTGTTGCTGCCCAAAGCCATGCTGCCATGGCCGACGGCCAAACTATCGTTGCCTTGAGCTCGCGAGTTGTAGCCAAGCGCGACGCCATAAGCGCCGATGGCTCGTGCCCCCGCGCCGAAGCTCGAGGTGCTCGCACCCAAAGCTTGACTGAAGGCACCCACCGCAGTGGAGGCCACACTCGCGGCATTGGCGTTGTGGCCGTAGGCCGAGGCGTCATCGCCCACGGCGAGGGAACTATAGCCGCTGGCGGTGCCGTACTCTCCCAGCGCGCTGGCGCCTTGGCCCAGCGCTGCCGAGCCCTGGCCCAGCGCAAAGCTGCCCGCGCCCAGCGCCACGCTATTGGCGCCTTCCGCATCCGCGCCCGCGCCATAGGCCGCACTGTTGGCGCCTATCGCAAAACTGTTCGCACCCGCCGCCACCGCGTGTTCGCCCAAGGCCAACGCGTCCTCGCTACCGTCTGTCCGGCCGTCGGCGGCAAACAGATGGCTGGCGACCGCGGTGCTGTTGCCCAACTGCGCCAGTTGCTGGTTCGTGCTGTCCAGCTGCGCGCCGTTCACCGCATCGGTGCTGGTGCTGTTGACGTTGCCGGCCGCCACGTTGGTGATCTGCCGCTCGCTGCCGGCGGCGCCCACCGAGACCGCATTGGCCCGATCGGCAACCGATCCCGCACCCAGCGCCACGCTGTTGTCGCTATTGGCCACGCTGCCGTAACCCAGCGCCAAGCCATACAGCCCCAGCGCGTTGGTGCCTTGCCCCAATGCCATCGAGCCTTGGCCCCAAGCCCCACTGCCCGCGCCCATGGCTACACTGCCGATGCCGGACGCGTACGAACCCGCGCCATAGGCCGCACTGTTGTCACCCACCGCAAAGCTGTTGGCGCCCGCCGCTACCGAATGCTGGCCCAGCGCCAACGCATCTTCGCTGCCGTCCGTCTGGCCGGCAGCGGCGAACAGGTGACTGGCCATTGCGGCATCGCTTGGTGCAGCGATGCCGCTTCCCTGCCTATCGAGTCGATGAACAACACGTGCCGGAGCTTCCGCCAGCGCCTGCTTTTCGACCGCGACATCCGCCGCCATGGCAGACATGCCGCTCGTTGCCATCAAGGCGCCAGCGGATATCACGGCGATGCGCACGCAGCGCGACGCACCTGCCTTGCCGGCCATCCTCGCCAGTTCGGAAGCGATGACGAGCTGGCCCAGCGACTTGTTCCACACTTTGCTATAGATCTTGTTCATGGCTCAGGACACTCCCCAATATGCTTGTCCCGGCGCATACGCCATGGCTGGTGCATGCGCCGAATAACGTGGATGGCGCCGGTCATCCGGCGTACTTCTGTTCGCGCGTGCATCGCGTGGCCACACGCCGTTGCCCGCTCCGGCAAAAAACGTGGCGAATGGCACGCACGAACCCGCATCGCGGCGCAGCGGCCGCAACGACTTCATCCCTCTTGTGATCCGCTACGCCATGCGAATGGCGTTATTCCAACGGACGCCGCTTGATCAAGGCGGCGCCCCCTTGCCATACGGCTTCTATGATTTCGGCACGGTGTAGTTGCCCAACACGGTGACGCCGCTATAGCCCGCCTCACCCACGACGGTGATGTAGTAGGTCGCCGCTACCGGACGCGCGATGGCTACCGATTCGGCATTACCGGGATTCACCGACTTATAGTCGTAATTCGTGGCACTGCCCGGTGACCCCACCTTGACGTAAAGCGACACATTGCCCGTGCCGCCCAACGTACGCAGGGTCAGAGCAAGCGCTCCGGCCGGTACGTTCAACTTGTAGACCGTGCTGGCACCCGTGGCACCCGACTGGCCCGTCAGCTGCACGCCGTTGCTGAGCGGAATGCTGGTATCCACCGGCGGGGGCGACGGCTCGCTGGCCACAGCCGCAGCCACCGCCGCGCCCGCATCGAGCACACCTGCACCAAAGGTCGCGGTTGCCACCGGCGCGACATGCGGCACGCGGGCCGTGCTTTGCAGGATGTTCTTTGCCTGAGCTGGGGTCAGCAGAGGCAACTGAGCCGCGAGACGCGCCGACTGCATCAAGGCGACTGCCGCGGTGACATGCGGCGTGGCTTGCGAAGTGCCCGGAAAACCTCCGTAGGTATCGCCGCCCGGGCTGGCAACCGGCGTCGTGGTACCGGTGTTGATGGCCTGCCAGGCGTAGCCTTCCGGATTCAACCGCGTGCCGGACGACGCGTCATTCACATAGACGCCGCCACCGAAGGCACCCAAGGCAATGATGTTTCCGCCGGATGCGTTGTAGTTTGAATAGAACGCAAGTTTGCTGCTTATGCCCAGGGACGCCACCGTGATGGCGCCCGGGCAACTGGCCGGCGAATAATTGGCCACGTTGTCGCTCGAATTGCCCGCCGCTACCACTACCGCCGCACCCAGGGCATTCGCCTTGGCGATCGCCAGCGCGGCATCGTCCGTGGCCGGGCATGCACCGCCGCCACCCAGGCTGAGGTTGATCACCTTGGCAGGATTCGGATTGTCCGGTACCCCGTCCACATGGCCGCCGGCCGCCCACACAATGGCATCGTTGATGTCGCTGTCGTAGCCGCCGCAGTGGCCCAGTACACGCACCGGCAGTATTTTGGCGCCATAGGCCATGCCTGCCATGCCCATGCCGTTGTTGGTCAATTCGGCACCACTGGCACTGGCCACATGCGTACCGTGCCAGGAGCTGGCCTGCGCCGGATGGCTGCTATCCACACAGCCGCCCTTCGAAACCAAATAAGCGTTGCCGGTGGTCCAGTCACCCAGGTCCCAACCACCCGTCGCACGATCGTCGGTGCTTCGGCCGGAGACCAGTGCATCGCTGATGAAGTCATAACCCGCATCGCCCAGCGAAGTATTGATGTCGGCATGCTTGACGATGCCGGTATCCAGTACCGCGATGACCACGCCTGTGCCATCGGCTAGGCTCCAGGCGCCGCTGATATTGGCGCCGCCCCAGTTGGCCACGCCATTGGCGGGCGTGAGCGTGCCATCGGCGGGCAGGTAATCGGTTTGATACTTCGCGTAGTTGGGGTCGTTCGGTACGAACGCGGCCGGCAAGGCCGCCTGGATGTCGCGCACCGCCTGGCGCATCACATCGGGCGCCACATAGGCCACCGCCGGATCGGCGGCGATTGACTGCATGAAGTCAATCGCCTCCGCCTGGCTCAATTTGCGCGAGGTGGTGAACAGGTGCGAGCCGGTCGCCAGCTTGCGCTTGTAGCTCACGCTGGGCGTCTTGATGGACAGCATGCCAGAACGTGCCACGGCTGCGCTGATGTTCTGCGCCGCGACCGCTGCGTTGGACTGTTCGGCGGTGCCGTCGCGATAGCGCACGATAAAGCGGTCATAGCTGCCGTCCGCCTTCAATGAACTCGCATTGAAATTCGCCGTGGCCACGGCACCACCCGATACCGTCTGCGCAGCAACCAGCCCGCCACCGCCTCCTGCGAACAGCAGTCCCGCGAAGCCCAGGCCCAAGATCCTTATCGTTCGTTGTGTCTGCATGTCATTCCTCCTCCCTCGCGACAACGTGGACCGGCAGCACGCAGCGCAGATCTGCCCGGCGGGCGGCCTGGTGGGTGTGATCCGGCGAATGAAGTGTTCGTGCGCCGTCCCGGCGTGCAGCTCAGGAAGGCGCCAGGCGATGCTGGAAAGCTTGAGCAAGCGGTGCATCAGCCGCTGAAACTATTGGTGTCCGCATTCCCCATTGCGTCGTGACGCTGCCTTCGTCACAACATCAAGCAACTACGCCAAGCCATGGCAGGCCACAGACGCTACCAGCAAGTTTCTGCGACCACCAATGTCTTTGACCTACGGATTTTCTCGGTGTTGTGTCACGCATCGTCACCCTCTGCGTAAGGTATTGCCGTGCCCCACGGGTCTGGGACAATGAGTGACCCTCACTGCCCGTCATGCCCATGCAGCTGTTCGATATCGGCGCCAACCTCACCCACGAGTCGTTCCACCATGACTTCGATGCCGTATTGCAGCGGGCGAAGGATCATGGCGTGGTGCGGCTGATGGTCACCGGCGCCTCGCGCGAGGGCAGCACGCATGCCCTTGCGCTGGCGCAAGCCCATCCCGGTGTGCTCTACGCGACCGCGGGCGTGCATCCGCACCACGCGATCGATTACGACGATGCCACCGATGCGCTGTTGCGCGAACTGGCCACGCATCCGGAAGTGCGCGCCGTGGGCGAGACGGGGCTGGACTACAACCGCAACTACTCACCGCGCGAGGTGCAGCTGGCCGTGTTCGAGCGCCAGCTGCAGATCGCGGTGGACGTGCAGAAGCCGCTGTTCCTGCACCAGCGCGATGCGCATCACGATTTCGTCGTGCTGCTGCGCCGTTATCGCGACAAGATTCCTGGTGCGGTGGTGCACTGCTTTACCGACACCGGCGAGGCGCTGCGCGATTACCTTGCGCTGGATTGCCATATCGGCATCACCGGCTGGATCTGCGACGAGCGGCGCGGCACGCACCTGCGCGAACTGGTGAAGGAGATTCCCGCCAATCGCCTGATGATCGAAACCGATGCGCCCTACCTGCTGCCGCGCACCGTGCGCCCGCAACCGGCGCACCGGCGCAATGAGCCGATGTACCTGCGGCATATCTGCGAGGAAATCGCGCGTGATCGCGGCGAGCCGGCGGAAGTGACGGCGACCCATAGCACGGCGACGGCGGAAGCGTTCTTCGGGTTGCCGGCGCTGGGTGGCTAGCCCCATCCCAGCCCTCCCCTGCAGGCAGGGGGGGGAGCACTGCGCGCTGCGTCTAGAGAGTAAGCACTCGCGTCTGGCCGGGCGCCAGCCCATCCAACGCATACGGACCGATCCGCTCGCGGATCAGGCGTAGCGTGGGGAACCCCACCGCCGCCGTCATGCGTCGCACTTGCCGGTTACGGCCCTCGCGCAGCGTGATGCGCAGCCAGCTGGTGGGAATGAGCTTGCGAAAACGCACGGGTGGGTCGCGCGGCCACAGCCATTCGGGTTCGGCGGCGTGTTCCGCGCCGGCCGGCAGCGTCGGACCATCGTTGAGCGTCACGCCGCGACGCAGCGCCGCGATGGCGTCGTCGGTGACCTGGCCGTCAACCTGCACCAGATAGGTCTTGGGTTGCTTGTGCTGCGGGTCGGTGAGCTTGTGCGCGAGGCGGCCGTCATCGGTGAGCAGCAGCAGGCCTTCGCTGTCGTGATCGAGTCGGCCGGCCGGATAGACGTCTTTCTGTTTGACGAAGGCCGCCAGCGTCGGACGACCATCGTCGCCACTGAACTGGCAGAGCACGCCGTAGGGCTTGTTGAGGGCAATCAGCATCGCGTTAGGATCGCGCGCCACCACGGCGCGCGATCGCCCTGGCTTACGGCGTGGCCGGCTTCACGAAGCGCAGCGTCATGCGATCGGATTCGCCGATGGCCAGGTACTTGGCCTTGTCCTGGTCGCCCAGCGTCAGCGTCGGTGGCAGCGTCCAGACACCCTTGGGGTAATCCTTGGTGTCCTTCGGGTTGGCGTTGATCTCGCTCTTTTCCTCGAGCTTGAAACCGGCATCGGTGGCCAGCTTCACCACATAGCCGGTAGGCAGGTAGCCGCTGCTCTTGATCGCATCGAGGCTGGCGCTGTCGGCGGCGCGATGATCCACCACGCCAAGCACGCCACCGGGACGCAACGCGGCATAGAACGCCTTGAACATCGCCGGCGCGGTATCGGCCATCACCCAGTTGTGCACGTTGCGGAAGGTCAGCACCAGGTCGGCCGAGCCGGGCGCGCCGAACACGGGTGCCTTCGGGTCGAATTCCAGGATCTGCGCCTTGCCGTAATGCTCGGCATCCGCCGCGAACTTCGTGCGCAGGCCGGAAAGCTCGCGGCTGGCCTCGCCATCGCCGGAGGGCTTGACCACGGCGGCGACGTAATGGCCGTTGTCGCGCAGCAGCGGCGCGAGGATCTCGCTGTACCAGCCGCCGCCGGGGGTGATTTCGATCACCGTGAGGTCCGGCCGGATACCGAAGAACTGCAGGGTCGCCTTGGGATGGCGGTAAACGTCGCGCGCCTGGTTCTGCGGCGAGCGCCAGCTGCCCGCCAGCACCTGGTCGAGCTGGGAGGCGGTGAAGTCGCTGGCGCTGGTGGGTGGCACCAGTTCGCCCGCAGGCTGATCCTGCGCCTGCGCGTTGGCCTGGCCCGAGGTCCCGCTACAGGCCGCCAGCAGCACGGCTGCCAGCCCCAGGATCACACGGCTTTTCATCGACAACCCCTTATGGAAACAAACAAAACGGCAACCCACGGCCGCTGGCGGGCAGCTTGCCGTCCACCCCGTATACGGATGGTGGACGGCACGGCCTGGCAAATACCAGTCGGCCAGAGAAGATAGTCCACCCGGCTGTCGCCAGGCTGTTCGGCCGCAGGCACGCTCAGTAGTGGATCACCGAACGGATCACCTTGCCCTCGTGCATCAGCTCGAAGGCTTCGTTGATGCGCTCCAGCGGCAGCACCTCGGTGATCATCTCGTCGATCTTGATCTCGCCGGCCATATAGCGATCCACGTAGCCGGGCAGCTGCGAGCGGCCCTTGACGCCGCCGAAGGCCGAGCCGCGCCACACGCGCCCGGTCACCAGCTGGAACGGACGCGTGCTGATTTCCTGCCCCGCGCCGGCCACGCCGATGATGATCGATTCGCCCCAGCCCTTGTGGCAGCACTCCAGCGCCGAGCGCATCACCTGCACGTTGCCGATGCATTCGAACGAGTAATCCACGCCGCCATCGGTAAGGTCGACGATGACCTGCTGGACCGGCGTACCCGGATAATCCCTGGGATTGACGAAGTCGGTGGCGCCCAGCGCCTTGGCCATCTCGAACTTGTCGGGGTTGGTGTCCACCACCACGATGCGGCCGGCCTTGGCCATCACCGCGCCCTGCACCACGGACAAACCGATGCCGCCCAGGCCGAACACCGCCACGCTGGCGCCCGGCTCCACCTTGGCGGTGTTGAGCACCGCGCCGATGCCGGTGGTGATGCCGCAGCCGAGCAGGCACACCTTTTCCAGCGGCGCGGCCTTGTTGATCTTGGCCAGCGAGATTTCCGGCAGCACGGTGTACTCGCTGAACGTGCTGGTGCCCATGTAGTGCAGCAGCGGCTTGCCGTTGAACGAGAAGCGCGAGGTGCCGTCGGGCATCAGGCCCTTGCCCTGGGTCACGCGGATCTTCTGGCACAGGTTGGTCTTGCCGGAGAGACAGAACTTGCACTCGCCGCATTCGGGCGTGTACAGCGGAATCACGTGGTCGCCGACCTTCAGCGAGGTGACGCCCTCGCCCACTTCCTCCACCACGCCGCCGCCTTCATGGCCCAGGATCACCGGGAACAGGCCTTCCGGATCGGCACCCGACAGCGTGAAGGCATCGGTATGGCACACGCCCGTGGCTACGATGCGCACCAGCACTTCGCCTGCCTTGGGTGCGGCCACGTCGACCTGTTCGATGGAGAGGGGTTTGCCTGCTTCCCAGGCGACGGCGGCGCGCGACTTCATGATGGACTCCTGACAACGGATTGGTGCGGCCGGCAATGATGACCTGCGGGCGATGATTTTTGTAGGAGCGCATCCTGTGCGCGACAAACCGGCGCCATGGCGACACCGTAACGTCGCGGTCGCGCACAGGGTGCGCTCCTACAGGGAGACATAGGTGCCCGCGGTCAGTGACATCGCCTCGGCGTATTTTCCCGCCTCGCACAGCAGCCAGTCGCGGAAGATGCGTAGCCCCGCGTGATCCCGTGCATGCTCCGGATACACCAGGAAATAGGCTTCGGGAATCTGCTGATAACGGTCGCCCAGCACCTTCAGCAGGCCGGCTTCGATCAACGGCCGCGCCATCACCATGCGCCCGAGCGCCACGCCCATGCCTTCAAGGGCGCCACGCTGCAGCGCATCGGTGTTGTCGAATTGCGCCACATAGCGACGTGGCGGCTGACCGCCGGCAGCGGCGAACCAATCGCGCCAGCGATCGCCCGGGTCGCCCAGCAGCGGCCATTGGCCGAGGTCGGTGGGGTCGGCATCGCCCATGCGCTCCAGCAAGGCTGGCGCCACCACCGGCGCGATCCATTCACCGAACAGCCACTCGGTGACCAGACCCGGCCAGGGGCCACGGCCATAGCGCACGGCGGCATCCACCGGATCGCGCTCGAAGTTGACCAGCTGCACGCTCGACTGCAGGTTGAGCTCCAGCTCCGGATGTGCCGCCACCAGGCGCGCCAGGCGCGGCACCAGCCAGCTCGACATCACGCCGGGGATGGCGCTCAAGGTCAGCGCCTCTTCGCGACGGCAGCGGTAGCCGGCCATGGCGCGATCGATGCCATCGAAGTGATGCCCCAGCGCCTCCATCAAGCGGCGTCCATCCGCGGTGAGCTGCACGCCGCGCGGACCACGGTCGAACAGCTTGCGTTCCAGCCGCTGTTCCAGCTGGCGGACCTGATGGCTCAACGCGCTGACGGTGAGGTTGGCCTGCTCGGCGGCACGCGAGAGATTACCCAGCCGGGCCACCTGCACGAACTGTTGGAGGAGATCCAGCGAGATGCGTGCCATTTGAAAATTCCTCAAGGCTGGCTTGCGAATATATCGCTTTTTGGCGGTATGCGAGCGGCCTATGTTGAGCGCATCAGCAGCTATGGCAGTGCGACGGGAGGATCTCATGAGCTCGATCTGGACGAATCTGCTGTTCATGCATGGGCATATCGCCGACCTGGAGCTGGCGCGCCGATTGGCCGACACCCAAGGGCCCTCGGAACGGCCCCAAGGGAAGCGCCGGCGAACACCCAAGGCCGTACCGGCGCGCAAGGGTGATCCGTCGCCGGCGTTGGTGAATCAGGGCGGCTGCCTTACCACCTGAGCAGGTTGGGGCTGCGGGTTTTAGAGGGTGCTGGCAGGTAGCTGCACCTGGACCGGCGTACCCAGCTGTTCCGACGACCGCCCCTCGAAGACGCTGTACTGACCGCCCCGCACCACCCAGCCATGCCGGGCGACGTCGAAGTCGGCCAGCAGGCGGCGCTCCAAGGGAATGGTGAGCACCCGGTGCTCGCCCGGCTTCAGGAACACCTTGGCGTAACCGGCAAGCCGCCTCGCCTTGGCGCCAGGCACCTGCACGTACACCTGCGCCACATCGGCGCCGGCACGCGAGCCGGTGTTGCTCACCTCCACCGTGGCCTGCAACCGCCCGCCATGCGTGGCCAGCGTGAGCGGGCCGTGCTGGAAGCGGGTGTAGGACAGGCCGTAGCCGAACGGGAACAGCGGCTGGAGGCCGCGCGACTGATACCAGCGGTAGCCGACATCGGCACCTTCGATGGTGTAGTCGACGCTGGCCGGCGGGGTGCCACCGCCAGCACCGGGAAGCGCCTTGCGCGGCAGTTGCGAGAGATCACGCGGCCAGCTCAGGGGCAGGCGACCCGACGGATTCACCTGGCCCGAGAGGAGATGGGCCATTGCCGTGCCCGCATCGCCACCCGGGTACCAGGTTTCCAGCACGGCCCCCACCTGGTCGAGCCAGGGCATGGCGACCGGGCCGCCGTTCTCCAGCACCACGATGGTGCGGGGGTTGGCCCTGGCCACGGCGGCGACCAGCGCGTCCTGGTTGTCGGGCAGGCTGAGGTCCGGCGCATCGACCGATTCGGCCGCCCACTTCTGCACGAACACCACCGCCACCTGCGACCTGGCCGCGAGCGCGGCAGCAGCGGCGATATCGTTGCCCTCGGCAAACTGCACGTCCGCCTTGGGGGCCATGGCGCGGAGCGCCTTGAGCGGCGCATACGGGTGGTACATCACCGGGCCCGGCCAGCCGGTGGGCGCCAGTCCCGGTACCGCGTTGCCGCCCTTGGCGGTTACCAGCGAGGAACCGCCGCCGGCCAGCACACCCTTGTCGGCATGCGCGCCAATTACCGCGAGGGAAGCGAGCTTGTCGACGTCCAGCGGCAGCAGCTCGTGCTCGTTGCGCAGCAGCACCGCGCCCGCTTCCAGCGTTTCGCGCGCCACCGCAAGGTTGGCCGCCTCGTCGATCGGCGCCGGCCGCGCGGGATGCTCGAACACGCCGGCCGCGAACATGCTGCGCAGGATGCGCTGCACCATGTCGTCGATGCGCGACTGCTTCACTTCGCCCGTGGCCAGCGCCTCGCGCAGCGGTGCGTCGAAATACACTTCCTTGTCGAAAATCTCGCCGGCCGATTCCTGGTCCAGCCCCGCGTTCACCGCCTTGGCCGCGCTGTGCACGCCACCCCAATCGGACATGACGAAACCGGGATAGCCCCAGTCGCGCTTGAGCACCTGGTTCATCAGGTAGTCGTTCTCGCAGGCCCAGTCGCCGTTGACCTTGTTGTACGAGCACATCACCGCGCCGGGCTGGCCGCGCTCGATAGCCAGTTCGAAGGCGAGCAGATCCGACTCGCGCACGGCCTGCTCGCCGATCTGCGCACTGATGGTGTCGCGGGCGGTTTCCTGGTCGTTGAGCGCGAAGTGCTTGATGGTGGAAATCACATGGGCGCTCTGCACGCCACGGATGGCTTCGCCGACGATGCTGCCGGCCAGCAGGGGGTCTTCGCCCGCGTACTCGAAATTGCGGCCGTTGCGCGGCTCGCGCATCAGGTTGATGCCACCGGCCAGCAACACGTTGAAGCCCTTGTGGTGTGCTTCACCACCGATCATCGCGCCCCCCCGATAGGCCACCTGCGGATCCCAGCTCGCCGCAGTCACCGGGCCGGCCGGCAGCGGCGTGGCGTGGTCGCCGGGGCGCATGCGATCGGAGCTGGCCACGCCCAGGCCAGCATCGCTTTCCTCAAGCGCGGGAATGCCAAGCCGGGCAATGGCGGGCACGTAGCCGGCCGACTCGATCGCCCCCTGCGGGAACGGCTTGTTGGGCGGCCGGTCGGGACCGGCGTAGTAGCTGCGGATCAGCTGGAATTTCTCGTCCTGGGTGAGCTGCGCGAGCAGCAGCTTCGCACGCGCATCGGGCGACAACGCCGCATCGCTCCACGGCCGTGCCGCCGGCGCCTGAGCCGCCGCCGTGCCCAACCATGTACACAAACCCATCACGATCGCACGGCGCAATGCCGCCACTGCCTTGCCCTTCATCCGACGACCTCCCGGGTGTTGGCGTTGCAAACGCGTCCGCCTCGGCATCACGGCGCCGGCGCGTATACTCGCGTGTCTCGATTCTTTGAGTATGCACGAAGCTCACCCTCCCCACATCGAACACGGAGCATCCCCATGCAGTTGCGTCCTCTTGGTCGGTCTTCCCTCGCTGTCGCGCCGCTCGCCTTCGGTGGCAACGTATTTGGCTGGAGCGCGGACGAACAGCGCTCGTTCGAACTGCTCGACGCCTTCGTCGACGCCGGCTTCAACCTCATCGACACCGCGGACGTCTATTCGGCATGGGTGCCGGGCAACCGCGGCGGCGAATCGGAAACCATCATCGGCAAGTGGCTCAAGCGCAGCGGCAAGCGCGACAAGGTGGTGATCGCCACCAAGGTGGCCAAGTGGGCCGAGCATCCGGGCCTGTCGCCGATGAACATCAACCAGGCCGTGGAAGGCTCGCTCAAGCGCCTGCAGACCGACTACATCGACCTGTACCAGGCGCACGAGGACGATGCCACGGTGCCGCTGCACGACACGCTGGGCGCGTTCGGCAAGCTGATCGAACAGGGCAAGGTGCGCGTGATCGGCGCCTCCAACTACGGCGCCGACCGCTTTGGCGAAGCGCTGGCGGTGTCGGCCAGCCATGGCCTGCCGCGCTATGAAACGCTGCAGCCGGAATACAACCTGGTCAATCGCGGCGCCTACGAGAAAGAGCTGGAGCCGCTGGTGGTCGCCGAGAACATCGGCGTCATCAATTACTACGCGCTGGCCAGCGGCTTTCTCAGCGGCAAGTACCGCAGCGAGGCCGACCTGGCCAAGAGTGCGGCCCGCGGCGGCACTGTGCAGAAGTACCTGAGCACGCATGGACTGGGCGTGCTGGCCGCGCTCGACAAGGTGGCCGGCGCGCACGGTGCCACGCCGGCGCAGGTAGCACTGGCATGGCTGATCGCGCGCCCCAGCATCACCGCGCCGATCGCCAGCGCCACCAGCATCCCCCAGCTCAAGGAATTGTTTGGCGCGGTCAGCCTGCAACTCAGTCGCGACGACATCGCGATGCTGGACCAGGTCAGCGCCTGATCGCCGACGCCATCAGGCGTCCTTCGGCTCCACCCGCGCCTTCAGCCAATAGCTGATCGGCGCGGGTTGGCCGAGCAGGTAACCCTGCCCCATCTCGCAACCCATGCGCAGCAGGGCGCTGCGCTGGGCGGGCGTCTCGATGCCCTCGGCGATCACCTGGATGTTCAAGGCATGCGCCAGCGCGAGAATGGCCTCGACGATGGTGGTGCTGTTGCTGTTGGCCTTGTCCAGTTCCTGCACGAACGAGCGATCGATCTTGAGCAGGCGCAAAGGCAGCGAGTGCACATAGCTCAGTGACGAATAGCCGGTGCCGAAATCGTCGAGTGCCGCGCCCACGCCAACCGCGCGCAGCCGTTCCAGGATGGCGCGCACGGATTCGGGATTGTCGAGCAGGGCGCCTTCCGTCACTTCCGTGACCAATCGCGAGGCTTCCAGGCCGCAGCGCCGCAGCATGTTCACCACGCGCACATCGAAATCGGCGTGACGAAGGTGCCGCGCCGAGACATTCATCGTCATGAACGGCGTATCGTCGCCGTGATGGGCCAGCGCGTCGCAGGCGGCCTCGAACAGGTACCAGTCGATCGCCTCGATCAGCCCGCTGTCCTCGGCCACCTTGAGGAAGTCCACCGGCTTGAGCACCCCGCGCAGGGGATGATTCCAGCGGATCAGCGCCTCGTAACCGACCACGGCGTTGTCGCGCAAGCGCAGGATAGGCTGGAAATAAGGCTCGAACTCGCCGCGCTGCAGCCCCTTGCGCAAATCGGTTTCCAGCGCCAGCACGTCGATGGCGTCGCGCGCCAGGGTCTCGTCGAAGACGGCGAAGCGTTTGCGACCGAGCTGCTTGGCCTGGTACAGCGCGACATCCGCATCGCGCAACAACTCATCCGCATCGAAGTAGCTGGCGTCGCCGATGGCGATGCCGACGCTGACCGAGGGCTCCAGCTCCTTGCCGGCGATGCGCAAGGGAGCGGCAAAGATCTGCAGCATGCGGTTGGCCATATGCGTGGCCGCCGATGGCGTATCGATGCTTTCCAGCAAGATCGCAAATTCGTCGCCGGACAAGCGGGCCGCGATGGCCGGCTCGCTCACATGGTCGCGCAGGCGCGCGGCAATGACGCGCAGGAATTCATCGCCCGCGAGATGGCCCAGGCTGTCGTTGATCACCTTGAAGCGATCGACGTCCAGGTAAAGCAGCGCGCAACGTCGCCCGGGTTCACGCTGGATCAGCGCCAGCGTTCGATCCAGCCGGTCGCGCAGGTAGCCGCGATTGGGCAGCCCGGTCAGCGGATCGTGCATGACCTGGTGATGCAGCTGCTGTTGCACCTGCTCGCGCCGGGCGATCTCGGCGCGCAGCTCGCGCGTGCGCTCCTCCACCCGATGCTCCAGCCGCAGGTTGGCCTGATGCAGGGCGGCGGCCGAGCGGCGGCGATAGATGCTGTTGGCGATCTGCAAGGCGGCGAAGCCGAGCAGCTCACGCTCGGCAGGCCCATAGCCGGCGTTGCCGCCATAGCTTTGCACGACCACCAGGCCGATCACGGCCTCGTCCACCCGCAGCGGCACGCCGAGCCAGCACGCGGCGGGCCTGCCGATATTGAGCGGCACCACCTGCCCGGATGCGTACAGCGCCTCGATGTCTTCGCGCGCGCCCAGCCACGGCTCCCCGTTGCGCATCACGTATTCACTCAGGCCCCGCCCCAGCGGTCGGGTCATGGCCAGGCGGACGCCGCCATCGAAGTAGTAGGGAAACTCCAGTTGCTCGCCATCGCCGCTGAGCAAGGCGATGAAGAAATTCTCCGCATCGATCAGCTGGTCGACCACCTCGTGCACGCGTTCGTAGAAGGTGTTCTCGTCGATGTCGGCCGTGGCCAGCTGCGCCAGCTTGAACAGGGCTTCCTGCAGATGCTCGGCGCGTTGGCGTTCGAGCACCTCCTGCTGCAGGCCCCGGTTCACCTCGGCCAGTTCCTGCGTGCGCTGGTGCACGCGCCGCTCCAGTTGTTCCTTGCTCTCCCTGCGCTCCAGCGCGGTGAGGATATGGCTGCCGACGAACTCGAGCAGCGACATGTCGTCGCGCGAATAGCCGATGCCGTCGATATAGCTCTGCACCACCAGCGCGCCGTATACCTCGCCATCGCGCTGCATGGGCACGCCCAGCCAGTCATTGCTGTCGGGCCCGGACAGGATCAATGGGCCACTCACCTGGGCGAGCAACTGCTCGCCACTGCCCATGAGCGGCTTGCCCTCGGTCAGCAGATACCAGGTCAGGGTATGGCGCCGCTCCTCCAGCGGGGTATCGCGACTGGTGTACGGACCATGCTCGTCCAGTGTGTCGGCGTAGTAGAGGAAGCGCACGGTGCCCCGATCGCGCGCGTACCGGACGATGTAGAAGTTCTCCGCATACATCAGCCGGCTGACGATCCGGTGGAAGCCGCCCAGCATGTCCGGCATGTCCAGGTCGGAGCCGGCCAGGTCGGAAATCTCAAACAGCGCGCTCTGCAGGTTTTCCGAATATTTCAGCTGGTTGTGCGAATGCTGCAGATCGGCCAGGCGCATCGCATTGCGCAGCTGTGACACGGCCAGCTGCACGTAGGGATCGCCGCCGACCTGGGCGGCGGCGGCAGGCGTGACCTTGGCGGCCGTCCACAGCAGCACGACCCGCTCGTGCTGCAGCAGGCACAGGGCGAGCTGGCGCCCGTCGGCCGATTGCTCGCTGCCGCCGGACGCCAGGGCGGCGCGGGCCAAGCTCAGTGCCGGCCCGGCAGGCGGTTCGGCGGCGGTGCTGCTTGAGACATCCCCCGCGGCATCCAGCCAGAGCACGACCGCGTGGCTGATGCGCCCCGGTACCTCGACCGCTTCCACCAGCAGCCTGCCGACGTCACGCGGAGCGGTGGCATCCAAAAGACGGGCAAGCCACGCCATGCGGGCCTCCCCGGCAGGGTGGGTGAGCTTGATCGGCAGGCGGATCATGGCCATGAGATTGCACCAAATCCGGCCCGGATGGTGTAGATGACTGGCAGATCCGAGGAATTAGCCCATGCGTCCATACCTTAGGCTATCGACCCGCACCCGCGGCGGCTTGAGTTTTCCTCCGCCGGTGCGACCCGACCGGTGCGCCCTAGAGCTGGGCAGGCTGGGCCACGGCGCTGGCATCGTCGCCCCCATCGGGCGCCTCCACCTGGTAGCCCTTGGCCTTGAGCCGGGCGATCAGGCCCTGGGGCGAGAGGACTTCGTCCATCGGCAGCATGGCGAAGGTCTGCGCATTGGCGTTGAGCGACTGCTCGGCGGCGTCGATCCACATCGTCTGCGCTTTCTGCTGGACGTCGTTGAAACCCAGTTGCTTGGCGAAGCCCGCCTCGGTAATGGCCGAGATGCACGCTTCGCGCTGGTCGTTCATCGGCAGGCCGCGCAAGGTTTCGATGTCGCCGGTAGCCCATGCATTGGCGCGCTCGGTGATGCGGCCCAGGTCGCGTTCCACGGTATCGAGCGTGCGGCCGAAGCACTCGCGGTCATCCATCGGCGATGACTTGAAGGTTTTCACCGCCGCGCGCGGCTCGTCCACCATCACGGTGTAGCGCGTGGTGATGAACTTCACGCCATGCTTCTTGGCCAGGTCGCGCACGGTGTCCTTCACCCCGCCGGAGCCAGTAAGGCCCTGGCGCTTGATCGCCTTGTCGTACAGCTCCACCGCGGCAAAGATCGGCCGCCAGCCTTCCACGCTGCGATCACTGCCGATGTACTGCTGCTTGAGCACCTGCCAGCGCACATAGTCCGGTGCCGGCACCACCTGCTGCAGGGTCTGGCCGTCCGGGTTCTTGCGCGCGCCGACCAGCGAGGGCAGCAGGAACAGCTTGCCGAAGAAATTCGTCTTGGGTTTCAGCGCGACCGACGGCGGGCCCAGCACTTCCTGCGATGCGGCGATGGCCTGCTCCACTTCATCGGTCTTCCACTGCATGCGATCCGGCAGCGGCGACAGCGTGCCCAGCACCCACATGACGTGATCGCCCTTGCTCACCTTCCACAGCCCCGGCCCCGGCTGCACGCCGCTGACGGTGACCGCTTCGAGATTGGTGACCGCGCTGGTCGACGGCGGCGCGGGTACCGGCGCGTTGGCCGATTGCGCGAACACCGGCGCGGCACCCGCCAGAGCCAGCAGACAGACAAACCGCGTTACGCGCATGCACATGCTCCAGAACCGAAAGGTCGACGCTGGATTATCCGCCAGCCCGTCCGGCCACGGCCGCCCCGCCCGACCACGCATTCATGCGCGCCTTAGGTGCCGCACGAACGTGCACTTAGCCAGACCCAAGATGACAGCTGTCAAACCCGATACCTGATAAGCCGCGCTGCCGACGCCTGACCATCGCCGGCAAGCTTGCTTCCCATGCCAGCCAACCATCGCCAAGGAAGCCATGCCATGAAGAAGCCGTCCCTACTCGACCGCCTGCAGCACGCCCGCCTGCCGATCGTCGCGGCGATGGCGGCGACGCTGGGTTGCCTTGTCGCAGGCATCGCCATGGCGCAATCCACCAGCACGCCACCGACCCGCCAGCCCGCTGCGCTGCGGGCCGATCAGCTGTTCTGGCAGACCTTCCACGGCGGCGACTATGAGCACATCCAGGCCAGCCTGGAAGCATCCACCGCCGCCTACCTGCGCGATCCCAACGACGCGGTGAGTACCGCTCACGTGGGCTGGCTGCATATGTGGCGCGTAGCCGAAAGCAGCCGGCTCGATCATCGGCCGGCAAGCATCACCGACGACATCGTGCTGGCCCGCAAGTATTTCCAGAAGGCCGCGGCATTGGCGCCGGACGATGCGCGTTACCGCGGCTTCCTGGCCAGTGCCATACTGGCCGAGGCGCAGATCGACCAGGATGCATCGCTGCGCCAACAAGGCGCGGACATCATGCAGCAGGCCGTCGCGGACTGGCCGGCCTTCAACCTGTTCACTTCAGGCTATGTGATGAGCCGCCTGCCGGCGTCCAGCGACGGCTTCAAGCTGGCACTGGAACAGCAATGGCAGAATCTTGAGGTGTGCGGGCACATGACGCTTGATCGCCATGGCGGCAATCTGGATCGCTTCGCGCAAGGCGTCACCCAGGCCACCGCCAACAGCCGCGATGCGCGCGCCTGCCTCAACTCGGACAAGGCGCCACATAACGAGGAAGGCTTTTTCCTCAACATGGGTGACATGCTCACCAAATCCGGCGACTGGCAAACCGCACGCAAAGTGTATGCAGCGGCGAAGCAGTCGCCCAACTACGCACAGTGGCCGTATCGCGAGGTACTCGAGCAGCGCATTCGCGATGCCGAGGCAAACGTCAGCGTTTTCAACGCGGCACCCGCTCCAGGCGGCAAGAGCGCCACGCCCATGATGATCGGCAGCGACGCGGCCTGCATGGCCTGTCACCAGCGCTGAATCTGCCGATCAATGGTCTTCCACCGGCTTGCCAAGACAGGGCGACACCACGCGCAGGAACGCCGCATTATCGTCCGGCCAGCGGAACTGCAGGATCAATGGCGCACCGCCGGCAGGTGCGGGCACCTCGATGCGCAAGGGCTGCCCACGCGCCGCCGTCCACGATTGCAGCTGCGCCGCGTTGGACGGAAAGCCGAAGATAAACGGCGTGCCGGTGTTGAACGGGCCACCATCGCCGCCATACCGCCCACTGACGCGCTGACGGCTGGCCGGCGCATTGCCGCTGGTGATGACGATGGGGCCATGCGCCTTCGCATCGGGGCCTTCATAAGGGTCCGCATCGAAAGCCAGCGGCTTGGGATCGAAGACCAGTTCCACCACGACGCCGGGGGTGTCGCGACGACAACTGAACGCCATCGTCGCGTTGCCCTGATAGCTGCGGTAGCTGGCAAGGCCCGCCATGCGCGCGCGATACAACGGGATGGTGGGCACCGGCTGCTCCACCAGCCACAGGTTGTATGGCCCATCGGGAATGCCGGGAAATGCGCCCGCGATTGTCGCGGTTGCCCATGTCAACAAGGCAACGAGCGTTATCGATCTGACTGGTAGCGTGACCCTGTCCATGAGACCACTCCCATGAGGTTCCGTGCTGAAAGCGCATCTTGCGCCTTCCCGGCGGCAGGCGCTTGACCGATCCGGTGGCCAGCAAGACCAAGGGCGCCTTGCGGCGCCCTCGGTCCATGATGCTGCTTGATGCCAATCAACCGGCCAGCGTGGCCAGCGCGTCGTTGAAGGTCTGGCTTGGACGCATCGCCTTGCTCACCAGCTCCAGGTTCGGGTGGTAGTAGCCCTGGATGTTCACCGGCTTGCCCTGCGCACCGTTGAGTTCGCCGATGATCTTGGCCTCGTTCTCGCTCAACAGCTTGGCCAGCGGGGCGAACTTCGCCTTGAGCTTGGCGTCGTCGTTCTGATCGGCCAGGGCCTGCGCCCAGTACAGGGCCAGGTAGAAGTGGCTGCCACGGTTGTCGAGCTCACCGACCTTGCGCGCCGGCGACTTGTTGTTGTCGAGGATCTTGCCGTTGGCCTGGTCCAGCGTCTTGGCCAGCACGGCCACGTCGGCGTTGCGGTAGCGGTTGGCCAGATGCTCCAGCGAGGCAGCCAGCGCGAGGAATTCGCCCAGCGAATCCCAGCGCAGGTAATCCTCTTCCAGGAACTGCTGCACGTGCTTGGGCGCCGAACCACCTGCGCCGGTTTCGAACAGGCCGCCGCCGGCCATCAGCGGCACGATCGACAGCATCTTGGCGCTGGTGCCCAGCTCCATGATCGGGAACAGGTCGGTGAGGTAGTCGCGCAGCACGTTGCCGGTGACCGAGATGGTGTCCTGGCCCTTGCGGATGCGTTCCAGCGAGAAGCGGGTGGCCTCTTCCGGCGGCAGGATGCGGATATCCAGGCCGGTGAGGTCGTGATCCTTCAGGTAACGCTCGACCTTCGTGATGATCTGCGCATCGTGCGCGCGCTTGGAATCGAGCCAGAACACGGCGGGCGTGTTGCTCAGGCGGGCGCGCGTCACGGCCAGCTTCACCCAGTCCTGCACCGGCGCGTCCTTGGTCTGGCACATGCGCCAGATGTCGCCGGTTTCCACGGCATGCTCAAGCAGCACGTTGCCGGCTTCGTCGATGACCTTGACCACGCCGTCGCCGGCGATGCGGAAGGTCTTGTCGTGCGAACCGTATTCCTCGGCCGCCTGCGCCATCAGGCCCACGTTGGGCACGCTGCCCATGGTGGCCGGATCGAACGCGCCATGCGCCTTGCAGTCCTCGATCACCACCTGGTACACGCCGGCATAGCTGCGGTCGGGAATGATCGCCTTGGTGTCCTGCAGCTTGCCTTCGGCGTTCCACATCTTGCCGGAGTCGCGGATCATCGCCGGCATCGACGCATCGACGATCACGTCGCTGGGCACATGCAGGTTGGTGATGCCCTTGTCGGAATTGACCATGGCCAGCGCCGGGCGCTTGGCGTATTCGGCCTGGATGTCGGCCAGGATCTCGTCCTGCTTGTCCTTGGGCAGCGCGCCGATGCGCGCGTACAGGTCGCCGATGCCGTTGTTCGGATCGAAGCCGATGCCCTTGAGCGTATCGGTGTGCTTGGCCAGCACGTCTTTGTAGAACTCGGTCACCACCACGCCGAACATGATGGGGTCGGACACCTTCATCATGGTCGCCTTCAAATGCAGCGAGAACAGCACGCCCTGGCGCTTCGCATCTTCGATCTGCGCGTCGACGAAGGCAGCCAGCGCCTTCTTGCTCATCACCGAGGCGTCGATGATCTCGCCGTCCTTCAGCGCGGTCTTTTCCTTCAGCACGGTGTGGCTGCCGTCCTTGCCGAACCACTCGATCTTCACGTTGCCGGCCTTGCCGATCACGGCGGACTTCTCGCTGCCGTAGAAGTCGCCGCCATCCATGTGCGCCACATGGGTCTTCGAATCCTTGCTCCACGCGCCCATCTTGTGCGGGTGCTTGCGCGCGTAGTTCTTCACCGAGAGCGGCGCGCGGCGATCGGAATTGCCTTCGCGCAGCACGGGGTTGACGGCGCTGCCCTTGACGCGGTCATAGCGCGCCTTGACGTTCCAGTCGGCCACGTCCTTGGGCTCTTCCGGATAATCCGGCAACGCGTAGCCCTGGCCCTGCAGCTCCTTGATCGCAGCCTTCAGCTGCGGCACCGAGGCACTGATGTTGGGCAGCTTGATGATGTTGGCTTCCGGCGTGGTGGCCAGTTGGCCCAGCTCGGCAAGGTCGTCGGCGATCTTTTGATTGTCCGGGAGAATGTCCGGGAACTGCGCAATGATGCGGCCAGCCAGCGAGATGTCGCGGGTTTCCACCTGGACGCCGGCGGTGCCGGTAAACGCCTTCACGATCGGCAGCAGCGACTGCGTGGCGAGGTACGGCGCTTCGTCCGTGAGCGTGTAGATGATCTTGGGCGTGTTCGACATTGTCTGCTGTGACCTCGCTGGCTGCGGCGTTACCAATAGGGGAGCGTACGGGACGTACGAATCGTCCGGAGCCACCCGACATGGGGGCATAGTCCACGGACGAAAGCCCCTCATTGTCACGATTTCAGCCGGGGGGCGAAAGCGCGGGGGCGCAGACGATGCGCAAGGGTATGGTGGTGTTGGTTTTTTTATATATGGGACTGGCCCCTGATGGGCTACGTCGCGTTATCGCCAGATTGCCGCCTGCGCGGCGGGCGGCAATCTGGCGATCACACCAAACCTATGCAGTCTCGCTTGCAGGCAACCGCTTAGGCTGTCGCCCACGCACCCGCCAGGCACTGAAGCGATCAGCCAGGCACGAGAAAATCACATACAGCGCCGGCGTGCTGAGCAAGGTCAGGCTCTGCGAAATGATCAGGCCGCCGATCAGCGCGATACCCAGCGGACGGCGCAAGTCGGAGCCTTCGCCCAGGCCGATGGCAATCGGCACCGCGGCCAGGATGGCCACCATGGTGGTCATCATGATCGGGCGGAAGCGCACCATGCTCGCCTCGTACGCGGCCTCGGCCGGACTGAGCCCGCGCTCGCGACGCGATACCAGGGCGAAGTCGATCATCATGATCGCGTTCTTCTTCACGATGCCGATCAACAACACCAGCGCGATCTGGGCAATCACCGACAACTCGGTGTCGGTGATCCACAGCGCCATCAGCGCGCCCACGCCGGCCGCCGGCAGGGTGGAGAGGATGGTGACCGGATGGATCAGGCTTTCGTACAGCATGCCCAGCACGATGTAGACCGTGACGACGGCGCCGAGCAGCAGCCACACCATGCCGCTCTGCGACTGCTGGAAGCGCCGGAAATCGCCACCGATGTTGATGCGGATGTTGCCTGGCAGGCGCATCTGCGAACCGGTCTGCTGGATGATCTGCAAGGCCTCGCCCATGCTCACGCCCGGCGCGAGGTTGAAGCTCATGCTCATCACCGTGTACTGGTTTTCGTGCGTGATCTGGGTGGGCGCCAGGCCCGCCTCCTGATGCGCGAACGCCGTGAGCGGCACCATCGCGCCGCTGCCGCTGGACACGTAGATCGCATCGATGGCGGCGGGGGTCGCGGTCTGGTTCGGCAGCGCGTTCACCACCACTTTGTACTGGTTGAGGTCGGAATAGATCGTGCTGATCTGGCGCTGGCCGAAGGCGTTGTACAGCGCGCCATCGATGGTGCCGATGCCGACGTTGAGGCGCGCCGCCTTGTCGCGGTCGATCACGATGTTCTGCTGCAGGCCGGCGTCATCCAGGTCGCTGCCGACGTCCTTCAGCTTGGGGTTCTTCTTCAGCTCGGCCACCAGCTTGGGCAGCCATTCCTGCAGCTCGGCCGGATCATCGCCCTGCAGCGACACCTGGTATTGCGCACCCTGGCTGGTGCCGCCACCGCCGAAGCTGGGCAGGTCCTGGATGGGTCGCAGGCGCACGTTGAGATCGGGATAGCGCGAAGCCTTGGCGCTCAATCGCGCCAGCACGGCGAAGGTATCGTCCTTGCGGCCCTCGGCATGCGTCTTCAGCTCGATGTCGAAGGTACCGGAGGCGCCCTGGCGACTGCTGCCCAGGCGCGAGCCCACGCGCAGCACGTCATGGTCCTTGAGCAGCATGTCGATCAGTCGCTGCTGGCGCTCCACCGCATCCTGGAACGATACGGTGGCGCCCGAGGTGGCACGGCCACGGATCAGGCCGGTGTCCTGCGGCGGGAACAGGCCGGTCTTGACCACGCCGAACAGAACTATGGTGATCACGATCAGCGCCAGCGGCGTCAGCGCGAACGACAGCGCGTGCTTGATCGAGAACTTCAGTGCCTTGGCATACACCGCCAGCATGCTCGCCTGGAATTTCTCCAGCGCGATGCCGATGCGCGTGGTCGGCTTGTCCTCGTCATGACTGCTGAGGAACTGCCCGCACAGCGAGGTGGTCAGCGTCAGCGATACCAGCGCCGAGACCATGATCGCCGCCACCAGCGTGATGGTGAATTCCTTGAAGAACAGGCCGGTGATGCCGCCCATGAACAACAGCGGCAGGAACACGGCGACCAGCGAGGCGGTGATCGACACGATGGTGAAGCCGATCTCCTTGGCGCCCGCCAGCGCCGCCTCCATGCGCGTCATGCCCTGGTCGATATGCCGCACGATGTTCTCGATCACCACGATCGCATCGTCCACCACGAAGCCGATCGCGATTACCAGCGCCAGCAAGGTGAGGTTGTTGAGGGTGAAGCCGAGGATGTACATCACCATCGCCGCGCCGGCCAGCGACAGCGGCACGGCGGCGGTGGCGATCAAGGTGGGCGCGAGGCGACGCAGGAAGATCGCCATGGTCAGCATCACCATCAGCAGGCTGATCAGCAGCGTGGCCTGCACCTCGTGCAGCGAGGCGCGGATGGTGGGCGTGCCGTCGAAATAAGGGGTGAGCGTGGTACCCGGCTGCAGGTAGTTGCGCAGCAGCGGCACCGCCGCCTTCACGCGATCGACCGTACCGATGATGTTGGCGTTGGACTGCCGGTACACGTACATCAGGATCGCCGGCTTGCCCTGGAACCAGGCCGCCTGATATGCATCCTGCAGGCCGTCATAGACCTTGGCCACGTCCGACAGGCGCACCGGCACGCCCTTGTTGGAAGCGATCACCAGGTTGGCGAAATCCGCCGCGTTGTGCAGCGAATCGTTGGCGGTCACCGCCATGGTGGTCTTGCCGTCGGACAGGAAGCCGACCGGCGAAGTCACGTTGGCGGCGGTCAGCGCATTGCGCAGCTGATCGGGCGACAGGCCCAGCGCATTGAGCTGGCGCAGGTTCACATCGACGCGGATGGCCGGCGTGGCCGCGCCCAGGATATCCACCTCGGACACGCCATCGAGCTGGCGCAGGCGCTGTGCCAGCAGGGAGTCGGCCACATCGTAGAGATCGCGCGCCGACTGCGTGTCGGAGGTCAGCGCAAAGGCGATGATCGGGTCGTCGTTGGGGTTGGCCTTCTGATAGCTCGGCGGCGCATTGAGGCCGCTGGGCAAGTCCGACTGCGCCGCATTGATGGCGGCCTGCACGTCGCGCGCGGCGGCATCCAGGTTGCGCCCGGCGTCGAACATCATGAACACCTGGGTGCTGCCCAGCGAACTGGTCGAACGCAGGGTGTCGATGCCCGGCACCTGGCCGAGGTGGCGCTCCAGCGGCGCGGCCACCGTGCTGGCCATGGTGTCGGCGCTGGCGCCGGCCTGGCTGGCCTGCACGAAGATCACCGGAAACTGCATGTTGGGCAACGCGGCCACGCCCAGCAACATGTAGCAGATCAGGCCGACCGCGAAGACACCGATCGCCAGCAGCGAGGTGCCGATGGGGCGGCGGATGAAAGGACCGGAAATATTCATGCCGTGAGGAAACCAGGAGCCGCGCGCCGTACGCAGGGACGTCTCGCGCGCGGGTATTCAGAAAAGCCGCGCGCCATGCCCAGGCGCACGCACGAAAAAATGTATATACCGCACATCGTCTGCTGAACGCATGACGGCCGATTCGGTTGATGCGGCGACACGTGCACAGCAGCGCCATGACGGGAAACGCCGAAAGGGGCGCGCCCTGTCGGCCGCGCCCCTTTCCGGGTTTTACCGGCGGCCCGATCGATCCCGGGCCGTCGTGGTCGCCTCACATCGCTCCCCGCGTCTGCGCACGGGCCAGCTCACGCTGCTCGCGCCGCGCCCGCAGCCAATCGGAGAAACGCTCCATGTACAGGTAGATCACCGGCGTGGTGTACAGCGTCACCAGCTGCGACAACAGCAGGCCGCCCACGATGGACACGCCCAGCGGGCGACGCAGCTCCGCGCCGATGCCGTTGCCCAGCGCCAGCGGCAAGGCGCCAAGCATGGCCGCGGCGGTGGTCATCATGATCGGACGGAAGCGCAGCAGGCACGCGCGACGGATCGCCTCGTGCGGCTTCATGCCCTCGCGCTGCGCCTCGATGGCGAAGTCGATCATCATGATCGCGTTCTTCTTCACGATGCCGATCAGCAACACGATGCCCACGATGCCATCCACCGACAGGCTCATGCCGCACAGGATCAGCGCCAGCAAGGCACCGACGCCGGCCGGCGGCAGCGTGGAGATGATGGTCAGCGGGTGGATGTAGCTTTCGTACAGCACGCCCAGCACGATGTAGATCACCACGATGGAGGCGATCAGCAGCAGCACTTCGTTGGTCAGCGAGGTGGAGAACTCCGCCGCCTTGCCGATGAACTGCCCGCGCACCTGCGGCGGCAGGTTCAACTTCTGCTCCACTTCGCCGATCGCCTTGACCGCCTCGGACAGCGAATAGCCCGGCGCCAGGTTGAACGAAATGGTGACCGCCGGCAGCTGCTGCTGGTGGCTGACCACCAGCGGCGCCGTGGTGACCTCGGCGGTGGCCAGCGAGGCGAGCGGAATGGTGCCGCCCGCGCCGATGATCACGCCGGTGTTGGCCACGCCCACGCCCGTGCTGGTCGACGAGTTGCTCGATGCCACCTGGCCGAAGCTGGTCGCGTTGCTGCCGGTCAGCGCGCCGCTGCCGTTGCTCTTGACGGTGAGCTGGTTGAGCAGGGCCGTGCTGGTGCGGAACTGCGGCGCTACCTCCAGCACCACGCGGTACTGGTTGAGCTGGGTGAAGATGGTGGAGATCTGGCGCTGGCCGAACGAGTCGTACAGCGTGTCGTCGATGGTCTGCACCGGCACGCCCAGGCGGCTGGCTTTCTCACGATCGATGGTGAGCTTCAGCGAGGTGCCCTGGTCGGCCAGGTTGTTGTCCACGTCGGACAGCTCCGGGCGTTCGCGCAGCGCCTGGGTCATCTGGTTGGCGTAGCTGGACAGCTCGGTCGCGTTCACGTCCGACATCGAGTACTGGTACTCGGTGGCCGACACGCGGCTGTCCAGGGTCACGTCCTGCACGGGCTTGAGGTACAGCGCCACGCCCGGAATATCGGCCGCTTCCTTCTGCAGTCGCGCCAGCACCTCGTCGAGGCTGTCGCGATCGCCGCGGTCCTTCAGCACGATGCTGAGCTGGCCCTGGTTCAAGGTGGGGTTGATCGAGCCGGCGCCGATGAAGGCCGCCACGCCGGTCACTGCCTTGTCGCGGCGCAGGGCGTCGGCCACCAGCTTGGTGCGCTGCTCCATCTGCGGGAAGGCCACGTTCTGGTCGGCCGCCACCACGCCGGTCACCAGGCCGGTGTCCTGCTCGGGCAGCAGGCCCTTGGGAATGACGATGTACAGGAAGATCGTCACCACCACGGTGGCGCCGGCCACCAGCATGGTGAAGCGCTGGTGGGCGAGCACCCAGTCGAGCGAATTCTCGTACGCATTCACCAGGCGCGACCACCAGGTGCGTTTGCCCGCGGCCGCATGGCGCTCGTGCGCATCGTCGCCCTCGGGCAGCGCATCGGGCTTGAGCAGGTAGGCGCACATCATCGGCGTCAGCGTCAGCGACACCAGCATCGAGATGGCCACCGCGATGGTCAGCACCCATGCGAACTCGTGGAACAGGCGACCGGTGACGCCAGGCATCAGCAGCAGCGGCAGGAACACCGCGATCAGCGACACGGTCAGCGACAGCACGGTGAAGCCGATTTCCTTGGCGCCGATCTCGGCCGCTTCCTTGCCGTCCTTGCCCTGCTCGATGTAGCGCACGATGTTTTCGATCATCACGATCGCATCGTCCACCACGAAGCCGGTGGCCACGGTCAGCGCCATCAACGAGAGGTTGTCCAGCGACATGCCGGTGAAGGCCATCACGCCAAACGTACCCATCAGCGACAGCGGCACCGCCACCGACGGAATCACCGTGGCCCACAGGCGGCGCAGGAACACGAAGATCACCGCCACCACCAGGCAGATGGTGAGGATCAAGGTGAACTGCACGTCCTCCACCGAGGCGCGGATGGTGATGGTGCGGTCGGCGAACACTTCGAGATGCACGTCGGCCGGCAACACCGCGCGCAGCTGCGGCAGGATGTTGCGGATCTGCTCGACGGTCTGGACGATGTTGGCGCCCGGCTGGCGGCGAATGTCCAGCAGCACGGCCGGTTTGCCGTTGGCCCAGGCGGCCAGCTGGTCGTTCTCCACGCCGTCGACCACGCCGGCCACGTCGGACAGCCGCACCGGCGCGTTGTTCTTGTACGCGATGATGGTGCTCTTGTATTCGGCCGCATCGGCCAGCTGGTCGTTGGTGCCGATGCTGTAGGACTGGGTGGCGCCGTTGAGCGTACCCTTGGGCGCATTCACGTTGGCCTCGGTGAGCGCGCTGCGCACGTCCTCCATGGTGAGGCCGAGGTTGGCCAGCTGCGACGGGTTCACCTGCACGCGCACGGCCGGACGCACGTTGCCGGCGATCGACACCAGGCCCACGCCCTGCACCTGCGACAGCTTCTGCGCCAGGATCGAATCGGCGTAGTTGTTCACGTCGCGCAGCGGCAGGCTGTCGGAGGTGAGCTTGAGCGTCATGATCGGCGCGTCGGCCGGATTCACGCGGTTGTACACCGGCGGATACGGCAGCGTCTGAGGCAGCGTGCCGCGCGCCTGGTTGATGGCCGCCTGCACGTCCTGCGCCGCGATGTCGATGTCGCGATCCATCGCGAACTGCAGCACGATGGTGGACAGGCCCGCCGACGAGTCGGAGGTCATCATGCTCAGGCCGGAGATCTGGCCCAGGTTGCGCTCTAGCGGCGTGGTGACCAGCGAAGCCATGGTGGAGGCGCTGGCACCCGGATACTGGGTGGTGACCACCAGGCTCGGCGCGTCGATTTCGGGCAGGGCCGAAACAGGCAGCTCGCGATAACCCAGGATGCCGAGCAACAGCACCGCCACCATCAGCAGCGAGGTCGCGATCGGTCGGCGGATGAAGAGTGTGGAGAATCCCATAGATATGCCGTCGATGAGTGGCTGTCAGCTTGTGCAAGCTGTCCGGTGATGGGGATGGGCGGTGGGGCGCCAAATGTCGTCTCTCATGGAGACGTCAGTCGCCTGTCTCCGGGCAGCGCAAGCATGCGTTTGCGCTGCCCATCCCCACGCCCGGGCTCAGCCGCCGCGGCGACCGCCGCCGCTCTGCTGGGCCCGCTTCTTCGCCTTGTCCACGTCCGAGGCCGAGGGCGCCGTCGGCACTTCGCCCGGCTTGAGCGCCTTGACCTTGCTGCCCGGCTTGAGACGGAACTGGCCTTCGGTGACGACCAGGTCGTTCAGGGCCAGGCCCGAACCGATCATCACGTGGCTGTCGCCGACTTCGCCGGTCACCTTCACCGCCTGCATCTTTACCGTCTGGTCCTGCTGCACCAGGTACACGTAGTCGCCATCGGGACCACGCTGCACCGCCTGCGCCGGAATCACCAGACCGCCGTTCACCGTGCGCACCTTCAGGCGCACGTTGACGAACTGGCCCGGCCACAGGTCGCCGCTGGCGTTCTTGAAGATCGAGCGCAGCTTGAACGTGCCGGTGGTGGTGTCGATCTGGTTGTCGATCACATTGAGCTGGCCGTCGTCGGCAATGGTGTGCTGGTCGGCGCGGTCAAGCGCCAGCACTTCCAGCGGATCGTTGCCGCCGGCTTCCTTGCGCACCATTTCCAGGTTCTGCTCGGGCAGGCTGAACATCACGTAGATCGGATGGATCTGGGTCAGCGTGACCACCGCGGTGGTGGTGACCACCACGTTGCCCGGGTCGACGTTGCGGATGCCCGCCACGCCATCGATCGGCGAGATGATGCGGGTGTAGTCCAGGTTGACCTTGGCCGCACGCACCGCCGCCTTGTCGGCAGCCACCGTGGCAATCAGGTTGGTCACGTTGTTGCGGTAGGTGTCCATGTCCAGCTGCGCGACGTAGCCCTTGGCGACCAGCGCGTTGTTGCGCGTGAGCGTGCTCTGCGCGGTGGCGAGCTGGGCCTCGTCCTGCTGCTGCTTGGCGGTGGCCTGGTCATAGGCGGCCTGGAACGGGCGCGGGTCGATCTGCGCCAGCAGGTCGCCCTTCTTCACTTCCTGGCCTTCCTTGAAGTTGATGGTGAGCATCTGGCCGCTCACCTGCGGGTTCACCGTCACGGTGTTGAGCGCCTGCACGGTGCCCAGCGCGGTGAGGTAGACCGGCACGTCCTGCTTGACCACCGGCTCGACCGTGACCGGCACCGGCGTGTTGTCGCCCTGCGCACCTTGTCCCTGGCCCTGAGCTTGGCCCTGCTGCTGTCCCTGCCCCCTGTGCTGACCGCGATGCTGCCCCTGTGCACCTTCCTCGGCGGCGGGCTTGTGCAGCAAACGGAAGCCGACGGCCCCCACCACGATCACAGCCACAACGATCAGCGCGATCTTCCAAAAACGCGACATGAAAAACTCCCAGAGTAGACGGCGGGCCACCCGACCCCACCGGCGCGCCTTGCGCGCCTGACTTGTACGTCGGATGAAAGAATAGGGTCAGTTCAACGGTGTTGGACAATGCCAGTTGACATGGGTGCCCTATGACCGATGGCAGGGTTTTACCAGCCCATCGCTTCAAATTGGCGAAACCCGCATGAAAACAGGAGCCTTGGCGCGGTGGCAAGGGCTTGTCCGGGCCGACTGAAACTTGGCGCGGGCTTCGTCTATACTCCGGCACTTGCTGTCTGAACCTATGCCCAACCCGGCTGCAAGGCCGTCCATTAGACATGGAGTAATTGCGTGAGCGGTTCCCTGACCAAGTCCGACCAGAGCTTCATGCGCAGCTTCTCGTTGCTGATCGCCGGCCTTAGTGTGTTGACTCTCCTGCTGATCGGCGGTGCCTGGTTGATCTATAACCGCGAGCCCAAGGAAACCAACCCGGAGACGACCAAGCAGGTGGCCGAGCGCATCGCGCCGGCGGGCGCCGTCTACGCTGGCGACACCGGCCGCGCCGCCATGGCCGCCGCCCAGGAAGCCGCCGCCAAGGCCGCCGCCTCGCAGGTCGCCTACGGCGGCACCACCGACGGCAAGACCATTTACGACAACCTGTGCCACAGCTGCCACACCGCTGGTGTGGCCGGCGCGCCGAAGCTGGGCGACAAGGCCAACTGGGGTCCGCGCATCGCGCAGGGCATCGACACCCTGGTCAAGCACGCGACCGAAGGCTACAAGGGCCCGGACGGCAACATGATGCCGGCCAAGGGCGGCAACCCGGCGCTGACCGATGACCAGGTGAAGGCCGCCGTGCACTGGATCGTGGACCAGGCCAAATAGACCCCGCCTCCTTCGGGTCAAAGCAAAACGCCGCCCTTGGGGCGGCGTTTTTCGTTTGCCCCTGCCCCTGTGGGGGAAAGAAATCAGGAGAGGGAGCCATTCGCGTCGATCCACTCCCGCGCAAACGCCTGCAGCTGCGGGAAAAACGCCTCGAAGCGCATCCGCAGCGGCCCATCCAGCCGGGTAAGCACCGGCAACGCCTCTCCCACCGGATTGGCCCGGCGCAAGCGATGCGAGATGCCATCGAGCGCGGCAGCCATCTCCTCGGCCCGGGCGTAGCCGGCCGGCAACGCGTGCGCTTCCATATAGCGGCGAAAGCGCTGCAGCTCGGGCGGCAAGCACCGCTCATGCCGGCGCAGCAGATCGCGCACGCCCACGGAATAATCCTCCAGCCCCTGCCCGCTCCAGCGTTCGAAATCGCGCGCCAGCAGGTGGTCGAACCACATGTCGAGCAAAATGCCGGCATAGCGGCGATAAGGCGGCGGAAGCAGCGCCCGGGCGGCAGCCACCTCCGCATGGCTGTCCGTGTAGACATCGATGGCGCGATGCAGGCGGATGCCGGCGACCAGCCCTTGCGGCAGCGACGGGTCGGGCCGGCCATGCACGAAATCGCCCATCAAGCCGCCCAGCCGCAGCAGCTCGTCATCGCCCGCCAGCAGCGTATGCGCCAGGTAATTCACCCGCGCCGCCCTGCCCCGCACGACCGGCGGACACACGTGGCGGTTATCATCATGGCTATGAATCCCGTCATGTTACCCACCCAACCCGACCATTTTCCCGAGCAGGAAGCCAGCTTCGCCCTCAACGGCCCGGCCGGCAAGCTCGAATCCATCAGCGACGTGGCGCTGCCCGAGGAAGCCCGCCGCGGCACCGCCGTGATCTGCCATCCGCACCCGCTGCAGGGCGGCACCATGCACAACAAGGTGGTGACGATGGTGGAGCGCTCGCTGCGCGAATCGGGGCTGGATACGGTGCGCTTCAACTTCCGCGGCACCGGTGAATCGGAAGGCAGCTACGACCACGGCAACGGCGAGGGCGACGACCTCGCCGCCGTGGTGGCCTGGGTGCGTAGCCTGCGCCCGGACGACGCGCTGTGGCTGGCCGGCTTCTCGTTCGGCAGCTATGTCTCGATCCGCAATGCCGCGCGCCTGCATGCCGATGCCTTGATCAGCATCGCACCGCCGGCCGGCCGCTGGCCGTTCGAAGGCTTCCCATTGCCCAGCTGCCCGTGGCTGGTGGTGCAGGGCGAAGCGGACGAAGTGGTCGATCCGCAGGCGGTGTTCGACTGGATCGACGGCATGGACAAGCCGCCCGAACTGGTGCGCATGCCCGACACCAGCCACTTTTTCCACCGCCGCCTGATGGATCTGCGCGGCGCCATCAAGCACGCCATCCACCCGTGGCTGCCGCCGCTGCGGCAGGCTTGATTTTTCCGCCTGGTTAAGCGCCCCGCCCCGAGAGTTTGCCGTACCCATGAGTGATACCCCCCTGCTCGCGCCCAGCGCGCGTTACCAAGAAGGCGTCGCCGCGCATCGCTGGGAGAGCGATCCGGCCCAGCAGGCACTGCTGCCGGAATTCGACCGCATGCATGCGGCGCTCATCGCCGCGTCGGCCGATAACGGCGGCGGCCTGTTCGGCCGTCTCAAATCGCTGCTCGGCAACGACACCCGCGAAGGCGTGCCAGGCCTCTACCTGTGGGGCAGCGTCGGCCGCGGCAAGACCTTCCTGATGGACCTGTTCGTGGCCAGCCTGCCGCACGGCCTGGTGCTGCGTCGCCACTACCATCGCTTCATGGGCGAAGTGCAGGAACAGTTGCGCAACCTGGGCGAGCGGCAGGATCCGCTGGTCGAAGTGGCCGCCCACATCGCCTCGCGCTGCCGCGTGCTGTGCCTGGACGAGTTCCTGGTCAACGACATCGGCGATGCGATGATCCTGGGCACCTTGCTGCAATCGCTGTTCGAGCGTGGCGTGACGCTGGTGACCACCTCCAACACCGCCCCCGCCAACCTGTACAAGGACGGCCTGCAGCGCGCGCGCTTCCTGCCCGCCATCGCGCTGATCGAAAAGCATTGCCACGTGGTGCAGATGATCTCGTCGCATGACTGGCGCCTGCGCGCGCTGTCGCAGGCGCCGGTGTATCTCACCCCGCCCGGCGCCGAAGCCGAGCGCTCGCTGGCCCGCATTTTCTCGACCCAGGCGCAGGGCGAGGTGGTGGACGGCGGCGCGATCATTCTCAATGACCGCCCGATCCCGGTGCGCAAGCGTGCCGACAATATCCTGTGGTTCGAATTCGACGCCCTGTGCGAGGGGCCGCGCGCCGTCTCCGACTACATCGAGCTGGCCAAGGCGGGCCCGGCGGTGATCGTCTCCAACGTGCCGCAGTTCACCGTCTACACCGATGATGCCGCGCGCCGCTTCGTGCTGCTGGTGGACGAGTTCTACGACCGCAAGGTGAAGCTGATCCTGTCCGCCTGCGCACCGATCACCGAGCTTTACGATGGCGAACGCCTGCGCGCGGAATTCGGCCGCACCGAATCGCGCCTGATCGAAATGCAGAGCGAGGCCTACCTGGCCAGCGAGCATCTGCCGTAAGCCCGCGCCAACATGTGCAAACACGCAACGCGCTGGTAACGTGGGCCATCCCGCCTCGGAGCTGTCATGTCCATCCTGCTTGCCGTCGCCCTGCAGTTGAGCCCCACCGCCGGCGCCGATTTCCTGGCGCGCGTCAGCCAGGCCAAGCTCGCCGAGCGTGCCGCCAGCGGTCCGGCTTACCAGAAGCAGATGTGGGATCGCATCGGCAATCCCACCACCGATGCCTACAAGTCCTGCCTGGCCAGCAACACGCCGACCGACAAGGCACCCTTCACCCTGGTCGCCGACGTGCTTGCCGACGGACGGCTCGGCCACATCGCGGTGCATCCGGAGACGGCAGTCGCCAAGTGCATGGCCGGCCAGTTCGCCAGCTGGACCTTGCCGGCGCCACCCGCCAAGCCCGCGCCTTATCCGATCGAGATCGACTTCAGCATCAAGCCATAGGCCATCTGGCCGATGCGTATTGCAGGACCTTACGCCATCGAGCGGCACGGATAGCCGTCCCTTTGATGCATTGCGGCAAGCTACATGGCTGCAGTAGCCTCGGCGTCGAGGGGAAGCTGTCCCTGACAGGGGTGAACTCGCGATGCGCACGACCACGGGATACGACCCGGGGCAGCATGCGGCCGGGCATAAGGATGTATTGCCCGCGGCCGTACAGGGGTCCGACGAAGGCTTTGCAGTACCAGGCTTTGACGCTGTCGTGCGCCTCGTCTCGCGGTCGCTCGGCGTGCCCTGGGTATCGCTGGTACTCCACGGCGGCAGCGCCTATTCGTACGCCGACGGCAACGAACTGCCCCCGCACGATCCGGGCACGCTGCATCCGCTCTATCTGGAAGCCGCCCGCAACGTCAGCGCGCATGTGGTGCTCGACACGCAGCTCGATGAGCGCTTCCGCGATGCGGCGCTGAACCTGGCGGCCACGCCCGGCCCGATCCGCTTCTTTGCCAGCGAGCCGGTGTTCACCCTGACCGGCCAGCAGATCGGCGCGCTCTGCGTGATGGATCGGGCACCACGCGCGGCCCTTTCCGAAAGCGAGCGCACCTGCCTGCGCGATGCGGCATCGCTGGTGGGCGCCGGCGTGGTGTTGCGCAGCTATCTGGGCCGCACCGATCCGACCACCCAACTACCCCATCGCTATGCGTTTTTCGACGACCTGCGCGCCCACCTGCGCGAGGATGCGCCGCACGCCTGGGTGATCGCCGTCGACGTGGCGCCGGTGCATCGGTTCAACGCCTTTATCCGTGCCATGGGCCACGCCTACGCGGACGAGCTGATGCGGGCCGTGGCCAACCGCACGCAGGCCTGGCTGCCACCGCATACGCGCCTTTACCAGGTGGGCGCCACGCGCTTCGCCGCCGTGCTGCCCAATCGCCATGTGCTGTCCGACGTGACCCGCATGGATGCGCTGGTCGAGCAACTGCGACGGCCGTTCGACTGCCTGGGCATCCCGCTCACCATCCAGCCCGGCGTGGGGCTGCTGCAGATCAACGAAAGCGAACTGCGCGGTGGCGACCCGCTGCGACTGGTGATGAACGCCTCCCACGCGGCCCAGCAGCACGTGCGCGGATGGGCGTTGTATGACCGCGCCCAGGACGAGCACCACCGGCAGGAATTCTTCCTGGTCACCGAACTGGCGGCGGCACTCACCGACCGCACCGAGCTGGACCTGCACTACCAGCCGCGCGTGGATCTCGATAGCGGGCGCTGCGTAGGCGTCGAGGCGCTGGCGCGCTGGCATCACCCCACCCTGGGCTTGATCTCGCCCAATCGCTTCATCGGCCTGGCCGAGCGTGCGGGACTGATGCGCTCGTTGACGCAATGGGTGCTCGAGCATGGCATGGCGCAACTCGCCGCCTGGCGTCGCGATGGCCACGACATCAAGCTGTCGCTCAACGTGTCCAGTACCGACCTGGACGCCAACCTGGTGGGACGCCTGCGGCAGGTGGCCGAACAGCACAAGGTGAGCCTGGACGCGCTCGAGCTGGAGTTCACCGAAAGCACGCTGATGGAACACACCGCCACCACGCGCCGTCATCTCACCGCCATCCGGCAATTGGGCACCGGCATCGCCATCGATGATTTCGGCACCGGCTACAGCAACCTCGCCGCGCTGCGGCAGATGCCGGCCACCAGCCTGAAAATCGACCAGTCGTTCGTGCGCGACATGGGCACCAATCGATATGACGAGGCCATCGTGCGCTCGGTCGCCGAGCTGGCACGCAACCTGGGCTATCGCGTGGTAGTGGAAGGCGTGGAAACCGACCGCCTCTACGAGAGCGTGCTGGGCATGGCCTGCGATGAAGCGCAAGGCTTCCATATTTCGCGCCCGCTGCCGTCGGCCAAGGTGCCGGCATGGCTGGCTGCGCACCACGACCTGCCGACCCGGCAGGCGGTATGAGCGTCGGCGACTAGGGTGTCGCCGATACCGTACCCAGGCCAAGCTCTTCGGCCATCGCTTCGCGCATCAGGTATTTCTGCACCTTGCCGGTGACCGTCATCGGGAAGGCATCGACGAACCGCACGTAGTGGGGCACCTTGAAATAGGCCAGGTGATGGCGGCAGTAGCTCTGGATCTCCGCCTCGCTGGATTCGCAGCCCTCGCGTAGCTGTATCCACGCGCAGACCTGCTCGCCGAACTTGGGGTCGGGCACGCCGAATACCTGCACGTCCTGTACCTTGGGATGGGTATAGAGGAATTCCTCGATCTCCCGCGGATACACGTTCTCGCCACCGCGGATGATCATGTCCTTCAGGCGGCCGACGATGGTGCAGTAGCCGTCGTCGTCGATCACCGCCAGGTCGCCGGTATGCATCCAGCGCGCCTCGTCGATGGCTTCGCGCGTGCGGGCCTCGTCCTCCCAGTAGCCCAGCATCACCGAATAGCCGCGCGTGCACAGCTCGCCCGGTTCGCCGCGCGGCACCACCTGGCCGCGTTCGTCCACCAGCTTTACCTCGACGTGGGGATGGATGCGCCCCACGCTGTTCACGCGCCGCGCCAGCGGATCGTCGGTGGTGGACTGGAAACTCACCGGGCTGGTCTCGGTCATGCCGTAGGCAATGGTCACCTCAGTCATGTGCATCTCGCTCACCACCCGGCGCATCACCTCGATGGGGCACGGCGAGCCAGCCATGATGCCGGTGCGCAGCGAACTGAGGTCGAAGCGATGGAACTCGGGATGCTCAAGCTCGGCGATGAACATCGTCGGCACGCCATGCAGGCCGGTGCAGCGCTCCTCCTGCACTGTCTCCAGCGTAGCGAGCACCTCGAAGCCCTCGCCCGGGATCACCATGCAGGCGCCATGGGTAACGCAGGCGAGATTGCCCAGCACCATGCCGAAGCAGTGGTAGAACGGCACCGGAATGCACAAGCGGTCCTGTTCGGTGAGGCGCATCGCCTCGCCGATGAAATAGCCGTTGTTGATGATGTTGTGATGGGTCAGCGTGGCGCCCTTGGGCGCACCGGTGGTGCCCGAGGTGAACTGGATATTCACCGGATCATCGAAGCCCAGCTCGCCCTCCACCGCGCGCAGCTGCCGCAAGGCTGCCGCGTCGCCGCGCGCCGCCAGTTCGCGCCACGGCAGCGTGCCCGGCGCGGCCTCATCGTCGAGCAAGATGACATCGCGCAACGCCGGCAGGCGCTCGGCCAGCAGGTGCCCCGGCGCGCAGCCGGCCAGCTCGGGTGCCAACTCGGTCAGCATGTCGAGGTAGTGCGAGGTCTTGAATCGCCGCGGCAACACCAGGGCACGGCAACGCACCTTGTTGAGCGCGTACTCCAGCTCATGCAATCGATACGCCGGATTGATGTTGACCAGGATCAGCCCCGCCTTCGGCGCGGCGAACTGCAGGATCACCCATTCGGCGCGATTGGGCGCCCAGATGCCGATGCGATCACCACGTTGCAGCCCCAGCGCCAGCAGTCCAGCGGCCACGCGTTCCACTTCCGCGTGGAACTGCCGATAGTTCAGGCGCACGTCCTGCGCACGCACCACCAAGGCCGGCCGTTCGGGATGCGCCGCCGCGATGCGATCCAGCAGCGAGCCCACCGTATCGCCAAGCAACGGCTGTGAACTCACGCCATGGACATAACTCGCCGCACGCATTGCATCGTCCTCTGTTCATCGACAATCGAGCATAACATTGGCCCCCGCAGGCAACCCCGCCCTTAGACTTTTGTAGGAGCGCACCCTGTGCGCGACAGGCCAACGGAGCGGTAACGGCACGACGCACAGGCTGCGCTCCTACAAGCGGCGGGGACGCGCTAGGATCGAGCTACCTCTCACGGAGATTCCCGATGCGTCGCACTGCGTTTGCCCTGGCTCTCGTCACCGCCCTGGCCGGCTCCGCCCATGCCACCGATACCACCCAGCGGGTACAGGACGAACTTCCGCAGGTCACCGCATGGCGACGGGACATCCACCAGCACCCGGAACTCAGCAACCGCGAAACGCGCACCGCCGCGCTGGTTGCCGTGCAGCTGAAAAAGCTGGGGCTGGAAGTACACACCGGCATGGCCCACACCGGCGTGGTCGGCATCCTCAAGGGCGGCAAGCCCGGCCCGAAGCTGGCCATCCGCGCCGATATGGACGCCCTGCCCGTCACCGAGGAAGTGGACCTGCCATTCGCCTCCAAGGCCACGGGCGAATACCGCGGCAAGCCCACCGGGGTGATGCACGCCTGCGGCCACGATGCGCACACCGCCATGCTGCTGGGCCTGGCCACGGTGCTGGCGGGCATGAAGAAGGATCTGCCCGGCGAGGTGATGTTCGTGTTCCAGCCCGCCGAGGAAGGTGCGCCCGCCGGCGAGGAAGGCGGTGCCTCGCTGATGCTCAAGGACGGCCTGTTCCGCGACTTCAAGCCCGATGCGATGTTCGGCATGCATGTGGTCAGCTCGCTCAACGTCGGCACCGTGGCGGTGCGACCCGGCCCGACCATGGCCGGCTCCGACTGGTTCAAGATGGTGGTGCATGGACGCCAGACGCATGGCGCGATGCCGTGGAACGGCGTCGACCCCATCGTCACTTCGGCGGAGATCATCAGTGCGGCGCAGACCATCGTCAGCCGCAAGCTCAACATCGGCGACCTGCCCGCCGTGCTCAGCTTCGGCATCATCGAAGGCGGCTCGCGCTACAACATCGTGCCCGACCAGGTAGAACTGCAGGGCACGCTGCGCACCTTCGATCCGGCCATGCGCCAGCTGGCGATCGACAATCTCAAGGGCATCGCCGAACACATCGCCGCGGCGAACGGCGCCACCGTGGACACGCAGATTCCGGTGGGCGACAGCAATCCGGTGCTGGTCAACGACCCCGCCCTCACCGCGCGCGTACGCGCCAGCATCGGCACGGCGATCGGCAGCGAGCATGTGATCGAAGCCAAGCCGTGGATGGCCTCGGAAGACTTCGCCTACTTCGCCAGGGAAGTGCCCAGCGTGTACTTCTTCGTCGGCTCCACCCCGCTCGGGCAGGATACGCTGAAGGCACCCGCCAACCATTCGCCCAAGTTCTTCCTGGATGAAGGCGCGTTGAAGATCGGCATGGAGTCCATGCTGCAGGCCACGCTGGACTATCTCAACAGCACGTCTTCCTGAGCTTGCGCACCAACACAAAAGCGGCCCCGCGAGGGGCCGTTGAATCCGTCGACGAGAGGCTCAAAGCACGGCATCCGGCATTCGCGACCGGGCACCGCGCAGACCGCACCACGCGGGACCGGGGCGGCCCGCGTGGCCGGGGTTAGTGCGTGCCATATGCGCCAGCACGATGGGCCCCGGCCCGCCCAGGAAATCCACCTGCGCCGGGCAACCTGTCGTGTGGTGATGTTCGCGCGCCAGCCGCAACCACCGCGCCGGTCGCGGACAAGGTGCCGGCCAGCACCGTGGATCGACTCCGCCAGCTGATCGATAGCCACCAGCTGACCGAAGTACGTACCACCTACAACAGCACCTACGGCGCCAGCCTGCTGTTCCAGCCGGAGACGCTCACCTATTACGTGGCGTTGTTCCACGGCAAGGAATTCTGGCGCGTGATGCAGACCGATTCGTTCGAGGATGCCGAGAGCCTGTATCGCACCTTCGCCACGCAGACCCAGACCCTGGCCGAGGTGGACATCGACACGATGCGGCTGGACGCCGGCAAAAAGTACGCCGAGCGAATGATTGCACTCAACCAGCAACGCCTGCAGGCCCTGCAGCAGGACGCCAGCCACCAGCAGCAGGAAGCGCGCCAGGTAGCCGAGCAGCAGGAGCAGGCCCGCCAACAGGCGGCCGCGCTCACCGCCGACCTGCACAGCACGACCAGTCAGCTCGACGCCGTCAAGCAACAGATCCGTGCGCTGGAAGCCATGTGGGCCAATCCCAGCCTTGTACTGCCCACGCCCGCACCTGCCACACCGCCGGCGGCTCCTGCCCCACAACAACCGCCCGCCACATCGCCCTAACACGCGGCACGCCATCCTCGGCAGCATCTGCGTCCCACCGATCGGCAAAGCGAAGCGCGAACCTCATCCCTGGCGTTCTTGCAGGCGTCCAGATAACGCCATGCACAAGATGCCGCTTTTGTTGACCTGGAACCGGACGCGGCTTTGGCCAATCCGGGCCGGCATCGGCAGGAACGCAACCGACCTGATGATAGGCACCCCGTGCCATGCAAACGTGCCCTTGAACTCATAGAGCACACCACCGGTTGTGTCGCGTACAACCTGCCCCCAGCTTTCCCGTGTAACTGGCCTGGACGGCGTCACACCTTCCATTCAACGCGAATCGAGCGCGCCACCTCCAGCGCGTTCGCCGAGGTAGCACATGGCACTGTTTACCCGACACGCCCAAGGGCTAAGGCTCGAGCGCATGCAGGCATCCCGCCAGTACTCGGGCGGGGGGTTTGTGAACACTTATCCGTCCAGCGCCGTGCTCCGGCCCGAGAGCCGCCCGTCGCTGACCGACTTCATATTTCGTGGCGAGGGTCGCACGCCGGCCCACCCGCTGCCTTCGCTCGATCCCCGCCCGGGTTGGACCCGGCCGATCGACACCGGCTTGCGCGCCACCTGGCTCGGGCATTCCACCGTGCTGCTGGAAATCGACGGGGTGCGGGTGCTGACCGATCCGGTGTGGGGCCAACGCGCATCGCCGTTCTCCTTCATGGGGCCGAAGCGCTTCCAGCCGGTGCCGGTCGATATCGCGGCGCTGCCTCCGCTGGATGCGGTGTTGATTTCGCACGACCACTACGATCACCTGGATTACCCGAGCATCCGCGCGCTGGCCGCCTTGCGCGTGCCGTTCATCACCTCGCTTGGCGTCGGCATGCACCTGGAAGCCTGGGGCGTGCCCACCGAACGCATCATCGAGCTGGATTGGTGGGAACACACCGCGCTGCCGGGCGGGCTCACCATCACGGCAGCCCCTTCACACCACTTCTCCGGGCGCAGCCTGCACGACCGCAACGCCACGCTGTGGTCGTCGTTCGCGCTGCGCGGCGAACGCCATGCGGTGTTCTTCAGCGGCGATACCGGCCTGTCGCTGCTATTCAGCGAAATCGGCCAGCGGCTTGGCCCGTTCGACCTGGTGCTGATCGAGGTCGGCGCCTTCCATCCGTCCTGGGGCAGCGTGCATCTGGGGCCGGACAACGCCCTGCTCGCCTGGCGACAACTGGGCAGCGGGCGTTTCCTTCCGGTGCACTGGGGCACCTTCAACCTGGCCATGCATCCCTGGGCCGAACCCGCCGAAGTGCTGCTGGCGAAGGCACCGGAAGGGCTGGTGATGCCACGGCTCGGCGAGCCGATCGAACCGGCCCGGGTGGAAACCGTGGAGCCCTGGTGGCGCAGCGCGGGCGAAGGCCATTGGCAGAACTCCGCACTGCAGGCCGCGGAGTTCATGGTGCTGCCCGCCAAGGACTAGCCGCGACGGCGACGCTCGCCGTTACTTCGCCGCAGGGTCCAACAGCAGCAGATAGCTGGCCGCCGACCAGCTGAAGTTGGGCGATTGATAGCCATGCCCGCTCAGCGGATCGTAGTTTTCATACATCGGCGCGTCCTGCGTGAGGCCATGGGCGCTGAGCACCAGCCGGCGCGCCATCTCGTCGGCCTGCTGGGCGTAGCCATAGCGCCGTAGCGCCTCCACGCCGAAGTAGGCCTGGTCGAGCCAGACGGGACCGCGCCAGTAGCCCTTGATCGGCGAAAAGCGCGGGTCGTCCCTGGCTAGCGTGGGAAACGGCATGAAGGTGGCGAACTTGTCGGGATCGAGCATCACCCGGCTGACAGCGCTGGCCTGCTCGGGCGTGGCCACCCCGGCCCACAGTGGCATCCAGCCCTCCGGGCCATACACCTGCACGAGATCGTCGCGACCGAGTCTGGCGTCGAAAAAGTAGCCACGGCTCTTGTCGAACATACGCCCATTGATGGCTACCTTCAGCGCCTCGGCTTCCTTCAGCCAGGTCTGCTGATCCTGAGTTTTGCCGAGGATGCCGGCGAGCTCGGCCAGGTCCAGCTTCTCCTTGTAGAGATAGGCATTGAGATCGACCGACTCCTGGTCCAGCGACCAGGCGCCCTCGCCGTTCTTGAGCATGACCGCACCGTCGAAGCGGACGGCATTGTCCATGCCGCTTTCCCAGGCGGCCGCGATGCGGGTTCCATCGGTGGAACCATATTCGGCCAGGCTGTTGTGATCATGATCGCGCGCCGTGGACCACCAGCGGTGATACCGCGCCAGCTTGTCGTACATCTCGGCTACGAACGCCTTGTCGCCGGTGGCGCGATAGATTTCCAGCGTTGCCCACACGGCCAGCGGAGGCTTGGTATCGCGCCAGTTGTCGTTCGCCTTGAGCAGATAAATGCAGTCGGGAATCATGCCATCGGCGGCCTGATAGTCGAACATCGCGCGCATCTGGTCACGCGCAAGCGCGGGCGCGAAATGCGCCAGCGCAGCGGCATGTTTCCACGAATCCCACGCCCAGAATCCGTTGAAATCGGGATTGGAATAGGAGGGAATCACGCCATCGTGATGCAGGTCGCCGCGCGCGGCCCGCCAGTTTCCCAGCAAGGTCAGCCTGGCCTTCAGCGACACCCGTTGCGCCACCTCATCGGGCAGGCCCTGCAGGTGGCTGGACGTGAGGGACGCCAGATAGCCTCCCCAGCGTTCCCGATTCTGCGTCCAGGCGGTAGCCTCATCGACCGGCGCCGGGGCATCGCTATGGACGTCGTAGACCAGGGTCTGGTCGACCAACACCGTTACCGTCTGGTTCGGTTTCAGATGCAGGGGCTGGCCCAGCGCGATGCGATAGTCCGTGCCCGACAAGGTGATATGGCTGGCATTGATGCCATCGGCATGAACGCGAGTGCTCAGCCTGGAGTTCGAGTTGGCGAAGCTCTGCGTCACCACGTCGCCGTCTTGTGCGAGCCGCGCCTGAGGCAAGGGCATCACGCGCCCCTGCACAGCCAACTCGATGTCTTGCGCACGGGTCGAGGTGAGTTCGATGCGTACCATTGCGTGCCAGGAATTGGCGAAAAACAAGGTCTGTCGCACCGATAGGCCCGGCGCCGAAAAGCGGCGCACCAGATAACCCGGGGCGGCATGGCCATCGACCGGCGCCAGGGCCATCGCCTGCTCGCTCGCGACATCCTTCAGCGCCAACTGCGCGAAGCGCGCGCCCACCCACTGGCCATCGCCGAGGCTATGCACGAAGGGGCCGGTAAACCCGGTCCCCGCATCGTTGGCAGGCGGCAGGCTATAGCCATGCCACGACCCGGCGTCGAAGAAGATGTTGAAGCTGCGATCGGTGGGAGTTTTTGGCGAGCCATGCAGATCGAGCACGTCCAGATAACGAGCGTCGTCGCTGGCCAGATCCGTTGGCTGGGCATGCACGCCGCCCGCAACGGCGAGTGCCCATGCCATGGCGACGATCAACGGCTGGATGATGGGGCGCATGACATATCATTCCTTGCTGCAGGCGGGGATCCAGTGCCTTTGCAACGGTTTGAAGTCGCTGGATTCCCGCCTGCGCGGGAATGACGAATACACGATCATTCAGACCATACCTAGGGGTGCATTGAACAGACCGAGGCACGACATCAGCTTGACTGCCGTCGTGCCCTACCCGGCGATGAGCCGGGCGGGCCGCACTTCGTCAGAACTGGTACTTGACCTGGAAATTGACCTCACGCCCCTCGATCGAACGAGCAAGGATCACGCCACCGCCACTGGCAAAACCGAACAAGCGCGCATTGCCTTCGGTGATGCCGATCTGGTTGGTCACGTTGGTGCCGCGCAGGGTCAACACCCAGTTCTGGCCGATATTGGCGATGGCACCAATGGCTAGGTCGTAATAGCTGCCCAGCGGCTGCTGCTCGAGCTGGTCGCCATAACGATTGCCCATGTGCTCGTAGGTCACCCAGAACTTCATGCTTCCCCAAGTGGTGGGTATCACGTAGGACGGGGTCACGCGGTACTGCACGCGCGGCTGACGATCGATGTCCATGCCGTCGATGCTGGCGCATTGGTTGCTGCCGTCCTGCGCTACATAGGGCACGCAGCTGTTGTAGCCGGAATAATGGCCATCCATGTAGTTGCCGCTGAGCGCAACGGAGAAATGATCGAATGGCGTGACCGCCACCTGCGCATTGAGGCCCTTGGTCACCGAGCCGTATACCAGGTTGACCTGCCCGCTCTCCAGCTGGATCGAGTACGGCACGCCATGGAACAGTCGGCGATAGGCGCCGATATCGGCGGAGATCCAGGGCGCCTGGTACTTGAAGCCCACTTCCATGTTGTGGATCTTCTCGATCGGCGTATCCGGCAGATTCACCATATCGTCAAAACTGGGCAGGAACACGCCGTCGTTGACGCGCGCGTAGAAGCTCATGTTGTTGGTCAGCGCGTAATTGGCGCCGAGCGTCCACGACGGCGCGCTGCGCGAACCGGACGGATGCTGGTAGCTATCGGCCAGGTACTCGGCGTTGTTGTTGTAGACGGTATACGGGTTGGCATCGAGGTCACCCGAGGTGGTGTTCTGGAACCAGCCACCGATGTCGTCATGCTGGATGCGCATGCCGCCATCGAAGCGCCACTTGCCGATGTTCCACTCGTCGGCGAGGAAGAACGCCGTGGTGGTGGCGTGCCAGCGTTCGGCGAACGCCATCCACGACTGCGGCTGGTTGTTCCAGAACAGGCCTTGCTGGTCCGTCAGCTGGTACGTGTGGGTACCGTCGCTGAGGCTGACCACGATGGGGTCGGGGTTGTTCTTGGCCTGCAACAGCATGTTGAGGCCATCGGCTTCGGTATGGCTTTCCGAGTACACCGCCGTGTAGTTGCCGAAGGTCAGCGTGTTGCCCTCGAACAGCTCCTTGCTCAGGTGGAATTCGTTGCTGGCCGACTGGATCTTCTTGTGGATGTACTCGGGGTTCTGCACGGTGACATTCTGGTTCATGTCAGCGGCCTGGCCATTGGTGTACCTGGCAGTGGCGGTCAGGCCGGCAGGCAGTCCGTAATCGGATACCGCGCCCGCGATGTAGCTCGACAGCGTGGTGGGATTGTCACCGGTGCTGTAGAACGCCGTCGTATCCATGTTGCCGGCGACAAACAGGAACTTGTCGGAAATGCCCCAGCCATTGTCGAAATCCAGATCCAGGTTGGCGCCCAGCATGTGGACGTCGCCGCCCTGACCGTTGGCCATGTCGATGTTCTGGCCGGTCGGCGTGCAGCCGGCGGTGAAGCACGGCGTGGTCTGCAGGAACTGGTTGCGGTCGGCGTTGCTGCCGAACGTGCCGGTCAGCGGACTGAAACCGGGATAATCCGAGAACTTGCCGGGCGCCGGGTTGAGAATCGGCGTATCGGTAACCCACTGGTTCTTGTCCTTCAGGTCACGCGCATAAAACATGATCGAGCCGTGCTCAAGATCATGACTGAGCGTCGCGGTGAGCTGGCCGCCCTTGTCGGCGGCGAATTGGGGATCGCGCACGCCATCGGATTTGCGCCAGAAGCCACCGATGCTGCCATACCAGCCGCTGTTCGGACCACCGATGGGGAAACCATAGAAACCATCGAGCCGCGTCATGCCTTCCGAGCCGTAGGTGACGCCGATATCGCCCTTCGGTGTTGATGAACCTTCGCGCAAAATGAAGTTGGCGATCAGTCCCGGCTGGCCGTTGCCGTACAGCACCGATGGACCGCCCTGCAGAGCTTCGACGCGATCGATGGTGTCATCGAGACGGAACATGGCATCGGTGAAGTAGTCCCACTTTGGAAACAGCGGCGAACCATTCATCTGCAACGTGACGAACGGCGCGCCGCTATCGGAAGGAAAGCCGGCCACTTCGATGTTCGCGCCGGTCTGGCCACCGGACGACTCCGGATACACGCCTGGCGAGATCTTCAGGAGATCGGCCACACTGACCGGATTGAACTGCTTGATCTGGTCGAGCGTCGCGGTGGTGATCGAGTAGCTCGCATCGATGCGCCGGATGCCGCCAGCGGTCGAGTTGCCGGTGACGACGACCTGGTCGAGCGTCTGCGTGGACTTGGGCGCCGCCGGCTTCTGCTTGCCGTCATCGGCGATCGGCTTGGCCTGGGTCGATGCATCCTGGGCATGAACCACGCCGGCCATCAGCACGGCGCCAATGGCTGCCGCCAGCAACCGACGATTGATCTGCTTGCAATTTCTCATGATGAATCCCCTCCCCGAGACGAATGAATGATTTTTCTAGGAGCTGTTGTGTCAGCGAACGACGCCGGCTAGTCCCATCTCTTGCTTGACGCCGCGAGCCCTTACAAACCAGCAGGCCGCGGCGCCTCACATCGGCGGGATTGCATCCTAGCTCAAAATTTCTATTTGTCCTACAATAGTAACATACGCCGGAAAAGTCGAAACGGGAAGTCGATTTGCTGCATGACTACCGGCATGTATCGCGGCCACACGGCCTCGTCGCCGCGGCTTGTACCTGGCGGCGTCCGGCTTTTTCGCTATGGCATGACGCGTTGTGCAGTGCGGAAGCGAAGCGGCGGTATGGCCCTGTGCCAATGGCCAACAAGGCCAGCAACGAGATGCCCTGGCAATGACGATGGGGTCTGACGCAACGCGGTTATCCACGCAGTCGCTCAAACTTCACATGGTACGTTTGTATGATAAATTCCCTGAGTCGCTGCAGTGCAACATGCAGCGATGCTCGACCCGACGGCAGGCCAGCTTGCACGCATCGCGCGCATGATCAACCGGCCGGCGCTCACACTGCAGAGAGACGTTGATCATGAAGGCTACGGATACGCGCAGTTTGCACGGCCATGTGGTTCGTGAGCTGGGCCGGCGGATCGTCGTTGGCGATCTACAGCCCGGCGATGTGCTGCCGCGCGAGGAAGTGCTGGCCGAAAGCATGGAGGTGAGCCGCACGGCCCTGCGCGAAGCGTTGAAGGTGCTATCGGCCAAAGGCCTGATCGAAGCACGCCCCAAGACCGGCACCCGCGTGCGCCCCAAGGATGCATGGAATCAGCTCGATGCCGACGTGCTCTCCTGGCGCTGCGCCTCGATGCCGACCGACGACTTCATCGAGAAGCTGGTTGAAATGCGCGAGATCATCGAGCCGGCGGCAGCGGCGGCAGCAGCGAAGCGACGCACCACGGCGCAGCTGACCAAGATCGATCATGCCTACCGCAAGATGGAAGCGGCCAGGGACCCTGACGAATGGGCCGTGGCCGACCTCAGCTTTCACGATGCCGTGCTTCAAGCCACCGGCAATGAGCTGCTGATTTCGCTTTTCTCCGTGATCGAAAGTGCGCTGGGCATGTTCTTCGTGCTGTCGGCGAAAACGGCGGGCGACTTCAAGTATTCGCTGCCGCATCATCAGAAAGTGCTCGAGGCCATCCGGCGCAACCAGCCCGAGGTCGCCCGCAAGGCGATGCATGGCATGGTGGCCGACTCCAAGGCCAACCTGCACAAGAAGCGCAAGGCCAAGGCCAAGAGCGCTCCCTGAGCAAGTACCACCGGCCTAGCGCTGGCCCAGCGCGCGGTCGAGCTTGTCGAGAAATTCCTCGGCGTTGGCGCGACTGAAGACGATCGGCGGCTTGATCTTCAGCACGTTGTCGTCCGGCCCCTCGGTGGAAAGCAGCACGTGCTGCGCCTTCATCGCTTCCACCACGGCCCTGGCCCGGCTTCGGTCAGGTGTCCGCGCCTCGCGATCGCTCACCAGCTCGGCGCCAATGAACAGGCCGCGTCCGCGCACGTCGCCGATCGCATCGTGTCGCTGCTGCAGTTCGCGCAAGCCCGCCAGCAGGAACTCACCCACGCGGCGCGCGTTATCCTGCAACTGCTCGTCGGCGATCACATCCAGTACCGCCAGGGCGATCGCGCACGACACCGGGTTGCCGGCGAAGGTATTGAAATACTCCATGCCGCTGACGAAGCTGGCAGCCACCTCGGGCGTCGTCACCACCGCGCCCATCGGATGACCGTTGCCGATTGGCTTGCCCATGGTGACGATGTCGGGTACCACGCCCTGGCACTCGAACGCCCAGAAATGATCGCCGGCCCGGCCGAAACCAACCTGCACCTCATCGGCGACGCACAGAGCACCGGCTGCGCGCACCGCGGCATAGGCCTCCGGCAGGTAACCATCCGGCAGCACGATCTGGCCACCGCAACCCAATAGCGATTCGCAATAGAACGCCGCCGTGGCCACGTCTCGCTGAGCGAGATTCTCGATCGCCGGGGCCAGCATCCTGCCGTACTGCCGGCCGGCATCGGGCGTGTCGGCGATGATGCCGCGATAGGTATCGGGCATGGCAACCACGCCCACCTGCGCGCTCTGTCCCGCCCCGCCCTTGCCGTTGAACTTGTACGGACTCAACTCGATCATCGACGGCGAATGGCCGTGATAGGCGTGATCCACCACCACCACACCCTGCGCGCGGGTATGCGCCCGCACTAGTCGAAGTGCGAGGTCATTCGCTTCGGTGCCCGAGTTGGTGAGGAACACAACCGACAGCGGGTCCGGCAACGTGGCCTTAAGGCGCAGCGCATACTCGACGATGTTGTCGTGCAGATAGCGGGTATTGGTGTTGAGTTGCGCCATCTGCGCCTGCCCAGCCCCCACCACGCGTGGATGGCAATGCCCGACATGGCAGACGTTGTTGACCATGTCCAGATAAGCCTGACCGTGCTGGTCGTACAACCAGACGCCTTCACCGCGTACGATCTTGAGCGGTTCCTGGTAGGCCACGCTGAGCGTCGGATTCAGGAACTGCCTGCGCAGGCGCAGGATCTCCTCATTGCTCCGCTGCGGCACGCCGTGGGGCACCGGACCAGAGGCGGTTCGATCAATCATGACTGAGCTCCAGGAAGGGGCTGGCGATGGCATCCTGATCGACCTCGGCAAGCTGGCGCAACAACGCGCGTACACCTTGCTGCGACACCAGGACGAAGGGGTTGTCGGGATGTTCCCGATGCGCGCGCGTCGCCATCAGGACGCTATGGCAAAGGCGCGCAAGGATGAAGCTTGGTAGGTGTTCGAGCTCGATGCGCAACAACGGGCACTGCGCCAGATAGCCACGAATGATGGTACGTGCGCACGCCACCGGATCCGTTTCGTGCTGCATCGCATAGGTGCATGCAATCGCCAGGTCGGCCAGGCGGAAGCTGGTGCACATGTCGCCGAAATCGATCACGGCGCGAACCTGCAACCCATCGCCCCTGTCCGCCACGATCACATTGAGATCGTTGGCATCGTTATGCAGCACCCTGATCGGCAACCGCGCCCGCCAGGCCGGCAGCTGGGCGCAGAACGTGTCGACGTGTGTCGCCACGATAGCGCGCAGCGCAGCATCCTTGATATGGGCGGTTTCGCCGCGCAGGGACGGCAAGCACATCAGGTTCCAGTCGTGCTGGCGATCAGCGGCCGGATGATGAAAATCCTGCAGGCCCCGCGTCAGGCGGCCCACGGCGGCGCCCAGGCTTTCGTGCAGCGCCTCGCGCTGCGCCGGCGACAGGGCGTCGATGGCATCCGCATAGGTCATGCCGGGTACGAAGCTCAACAGGCGCACCTGGCAAGGCTGGCCTGCAATGGGCAGGGTCAGCAGGTGCTCGCCATTCAGCGCCAGCTGCACCCGGGGCCACTGCAGCGTCGGTTCGCGCTCGGCCAGCGTCATCATGGCTTGGTTCTCCAGCTCCAGGTCCAACCGCGACCAGGACGGATGCGCCACCTTGAGCACATACTCGCCACGATCACTGCGGATGCGGAAATTCTGATCGGCATAGGATGGCAATGGGCTGATGTCGCCATGGATACGCCAATGGCGTTCGGCCAGTACCAAGGCTGCATCTGGGGTCAGAACGTCCATAGGCTGGGTCTTGCCCGAATATTGCGGGAGGCATAATAGTAGTATAAGTTGACATTTGAATTCAGCTTAAAGGCATGCCCACATGTTTCGGCCCTTGATCGCGGCGCTGATGGCCGCTGCCGTGATGACCACCACCGCTTATGCCAACCCGGGCGACGCCAGTGGGCCGCGCCCGGCGGCCCAGGGCGCGGCCTTGCTGCACCAGCGCGAGCCGATGAGCTTTGGCGTGTTCTATTACCCGGAGCAGTGGCCGCGCGAGCAATGGCAGCGTGACCTCAACGGCATCGCCAAACTCGGCTTCGACTTCACGCACATGGCCGAATTCAGCTGGACTTATCTGGAGCCGGAAGAAGGCCACTTCGATTTCGCCTGGCTCGACCACGCCATCGATCTGGCCGACAAGGCCGGGTTGCGCGTCATTCTCGGCACGCCCTCGGCCGCACCGCCAAGCTGGATGGATGAACGCTACCCCGAGGTCTATCGGGTGGACGAACACGGCCAGCGCCATGAGCACGGCATCCGCGCCGAGGTATCGCTGGCCAATCCGAAGTACCAGGCCTTCGTGGCGCGGCTGGTCGCGGCCATGGCGCAGCACTACGGCCACGACCGCCGCGTGTGGGGTTGGCAGATCGACAACGAGCCCGGCACCTTCGCCGACTACAGCGACAGCGCCCGCATCGCCTTCCAACGCTGGCTGCAACAGAAATACGGCAGCATCGATGCGATGAACGCGGCCTGGGGCGGCTCGTTCTGGAGCAGCCGCTATACCAGCTTCAAACAGGTCCACCTGCCCAACGCCACGCTGGCGGCGGAGGACAAACTGAGTCCGCACGCCTTGCTCGACTTCGCCCGTTACCAGGCCGACGCCACGGCCCGCTTCCTCGATGAGCAGGCGGCGACCATCAGGAAGTACGCGGCGCCCGAGCAATGGGTGACCACCAATTACACCAATGTCACCACCGCCACCGATCCGCGCCGCAGCCATGGGCAGAATTTTCCCACCTTCACGCTCTACCCCGTCGCTGGCACCGACGCGCTGGGCGGCGACAGCTATGCCATCGGCAAGCCGGCGAACCTGATGGAGGCGGCCGCGTACTTTCGCCCGATGACCGGCACGTTCGGCGTGATGGAACTGCAACCGGGCCAGGTGAACTGGGGCGAGATCAATCCGCAGCCGATGCCCGGCGCCATCAGCATGTGGATGTGGCACGCGTTCGCCTCCGGTGCCTCGCTGCTCAGCACCTATCGTTACCGCCATCCGCTGCGCGGCAGCGAGATGTACCACGAAGGCATCATGGGCACCGACGGCGTGACGCTGTCGCGCACGGGCAAGGAATTTGTCGACACCTTGCATGACATCAAGGCGCTCGAAGCGAAGTTCGACGCCAAGGCCACGCTGCCCGCCGCCATGGCCGCGCGTTCGACCGGCTACCTGTGGAGCCAGGAGGTGTTCTGGGATCTGGAGATCCAGCCGCAGACCACGTTGTGGCACACCTGGGCCTATCGCAATACCTATACCGAAGCGGTGAAGAGCACCGGCGCGCCCATGGATTTCATCGCAGAGGACGATGACTTCAGCCGTTATCCATTCGTGATCGCGCCCGCCTACCAGATGGTGAGCGAGGCACTGGCCAGGAAATGGCGACAGTATGTCGAACAGGGCGGCCACCTGATCCTGACCAGCCGCACCGGCCAGAAGAATGCGCTTGGCCATTTCCACGAAGGGCCGTGGGTTGCCCCCATCCTCGACTTGATCGGCGACGATGTCGAAGGCTTCGACACGCTGCCCCCGAGCGCCCAGGGGCAGGTGACCCTGGATGGCAAGACGCACGACTGGCACCGCTGGGCCGACATCCTCACGCCGCGACCGGGCACGCAGGTGCTCGCCACCTATGCCGACCACTACTACGCCGGCAAGGCGGCCGCCACCACGCGCAAGCTGGGCCGCGGCACTGTCACCATGATCGGTGTCTCCACCGATGACGGTGCGCTGGAACGCGAGGTCGTGCGCAGCGTCTACCAGCGCGCGGGCGTTGCGATCGAAGACCTGCCCACCGGCGTGTATCACGAATGGCGGGGCGGCTTTGACTTCATGGTCAATTACAACCCGCAACCGTTCTCGCCGACACTGCCGGCAGGCGCCACCATCGTGCACGGCCAAGCGCCGCTGGCCCCGGCACAGGCATTGGTGTGGAAGGACACGTCACCGTGATGCGGCGAAGCCAAGCAACGCGAGCAAGAGGGGGCCTCCAGCCATGGGCGGCCTGATCGGACTCGACTGGGGCACCACCAGCCTGCGCGCGTACTGGCTCGATGAGGCTGGCGCCATCCGCGAGGTGCGCGCACGCCCATGGGGCGTGCGCCAGCTGCCGGAGGGCGGCTTCGACGCCGCGCTGGCGGATATCACCCGCGACTGGCCCGCACTGCCCCGCCTCGCCAGCGGCATGGTCGGCAGCCGGCAAGGGTGGCTGGAAGTGCCGTATATCGACCTGCCCGCCGACCTCCAGATGTTGGCACGCAATGTACGACGCCTGCATGCCAGCGACGGCGGGGACGTCCACGTGGTTCCCGGCCTGCGCAACCCGCAAGGCCCCGACGTAATGCGCGGCGAGGAAATCCAGCTGTTCGGCGCCCTCGCTAGACAACCGGCGCTGGCCGCCCACTCCACCTGGATCCTTCCTGGCACGCACAGCAAGTGGGCCAGCGTGTGCGACGGCGCGGTGGTCGACTTCAGCACGCTGATGACTGGCGAACTGTTTGCGCTGTTGCGCCAGCATTCGATCCTTGGCATCGGCACGAGTGATGCCACCCTCGATGAGGATGCCTTCGTGCGTGGCGTCATCGTGGCGCGCGACAGCTGTGCGGCCGGTGCTTTCAGCCGCTTGTTCAGCGCGCGTGCGCTGGTGCTGGATGGCGCACTGGGCAACTCTGCGGTACCCGGCTACCTCTCCGGCCTGCTGATAGGCGAGGAATTCCGCTGCCGCCTCGCCACCGAACGCTTCAGCCTTGGCGCACCCATCCAGCTGATTGGCGACGACGCGCTATGCGCGCGCTATCGCCTGGCCGCCGCCCACTTCGATATCGAACTGGCCGAGTCCGTCACCGATGCCGCCGCCCATGGGCTGTGGCAGATCGCCGGCCAGATCGGCCTCATCCAAGCCGCTTCGATCAGGACGGCCAAGGAAATTCCGTCATGCTGAGTCACTGGCTCGATCAACTGCCCCTCGTTGCGATCCTGCGCGGCATCCATCCCGATGAAGCCGAAGCCATCGGCCATGCGCTGGCCCATGCCGGCTTCCGCGTGCTGGAGGTGCCGCTCAATTCGCCCGAGCCGTTCGCAAGCATCCGACGTCTCAGCCAGGCGCTGGGCGACGACTATCTCGTCGGTGCCGGCACCGTGATGACGCCAGCGCAGGTCCAGCAGGTCGTCGCCGCCGGCGGTCGCCTGATCGTGATGCCGCATGCCGACACGGCGGTGATCCGTGCGGCCAAGGACGCAGGCGTGCTCTGCGTGCCCGGCGTGGCCACGCCCACCGAGGCGCTGGCGGCATTGGCCGCCGGTGCCGATGGCCTGAAGCTGTTTCCCGCCGGCCAGGTGTCGCCCGAAGGCCTCAAGGCCTGGCGCGCGATCCTGCCCACCCACGTGCCCGTGTTACCCGTCGGCGGCATCTCGCCCGACACCATGGCGCCATGGGTGGGCGCCGGCGCGCAAGGGTTCGGTATCGGTTCTGCGCTGTATGCGCCCGGCATCGATGCCGGTGAAGTTGCCCGTCGCGCGCAGGCCTTCGCGCAGGCCTGGCGCGCCGTCTCTCCAAAGTCCAAGGAACACCGTGCATGAAAATCACCCGACTCACCACTTTCCTGGTGCCGCCGCGCTGGTTGTTCCTGCGCATCGATACCGATGCAGGCATTTGCGGCTGGGGCGAGCCGGTGGTGGAAGGTCGCGCGCATACCGTGGCCGCCGCCGTCGATGAGCTTGCCGATTACCTGGTCGGCAAGGACCCCCGCCACGTCGAGGATCTGTGGAACGTGATGTACCGCGGCGGCTTCTATCGCGGCGGCCCGATTCTGATGAGCGCCATTGCCGGCATCGACCAGGCCCTGTGGGACATCAAGGGCAAGCAGCTGGGCGTACCGGTGCATGAGCTGCTGGGTGGCCCGGTGCGCCAACGCATCCGCGTGTACTCGTGGATCGGCGGTGACCGCCCGGCGGATACGGCCAAGGCAGCGGCAGCGGCGGTGGAACGCGGCTTCACCGCGGTCAAGATGAATGGCACCGAGGAAATGCACTTCGTCGACAGTCACGCCAAGGTCGATCGCGTATTGGAAAACGTGCAGGCCGTGCGCGCAGCGGTGGGCCCACATATCGGCCTGGGCGTGGATTTCCACGGCCGCGTGCACAAGCCGATGGCCAAGGTGCTGATGCGCGAACTGGCACCGTACAAGTTGATGTTCATTGAGGAGCCGGTGCTGTCGGAGCACCTCGAAGCGATTCCGGAGCTGGCCAGCATCGCCCCCGCGCCGATCGCGCTGGGCGAACGCCTGTATACACGCTACGACTTCAAGCGCGTGCTGCAAACCGGCGGCGTCGACATCATCCAGCCCGACCCCTCGCATGCTGGCGGCATCACCGAAACGCGCAAGATCGCTGCGATGGCGGAAGCCTACGACGTGGCGCTTGCACTGCACTGCCCGCTCGGCCCGATCGCGCTGGCCGCCAACCTGCAGCTCGATGCGGTATGCCACAACGCCTTCATCCAGGAACAGGGGCTTGGCATCCATTACAACGCCGCCAACGACCTGCTCGACTACGTCGCCGACCGCAGCGTGTTCGCCTACGAGGAAGGCTACGTGGCGATTCCCGGCGGCCCGGGCCTGGGCATCGAGATCAATGAGGCCTATGTGAAGGAACGCGCCGAGGTGGGTCACCGCTGGCGCAATCCACTGTGGCGCCATAACGACGGCAGCGTCGCCGAATGGTAACCCGCGCCTTCCTGCCGTCCCGATATCGCGGAGCCTGTTGATGCCCTCCTTCGCCAGCTATCCCAGCCTGATCGACCGCAGCGTACTGATCACCGGCGGTGCCAGCGGCATCGGCGCGGCTTTCGTCGAGCACTTCGCTCGCCAGGGTGCGAAGGTGGCCTTTCTCGACGTGGACGATGCCGGCGCCGCCTCGCTGTGCCAGTCGCTCGCCGACGCGCGCCATCCACCCCATTACCTGCACTGCGACCTCACCGATCTGGCCGCATTGCAGGCGGCCATCATTGCCGCGCGCGCGTTGATCGGCCCGATTGCCGTGCTGGTCAACAACGCCGCCAACGATGTGCGTCACGCGCTCGCCGACATCGATGCAGTGGCGTTCGAGCGCAGCATGGCGGTGAACCTGCGGCATCAGGTGTTCGCCACCCAGGCGGTGGTTCCCGACATGCGCCAGCTCGGCGGCGGCTCGATCATCTGCCTGGGCTCCACCGGCTGGATGAAGAAGAACGGCGGCTATCCGCTCTACGCCATGGCCAAGGCGGCAGTGCACGGTTTCGTCAACGGCATGGCACGCGAACTGGGCCAGCAACATATCCGCATCAACAGCCTGGTGCCGGGCTGGGTCATCACCGAAAAGCAGGCGCGTCTGTGGCTGGACGAGGCGGGCCGCGCGGATATCGCGCGTGGCCAATGCATGCCCGGTCTGCTAATGGCGGACGACCTTGCGCGCGCGGCGCTGTTCCTTGCCGCGGACGACAGCCGCATGTGCACGGGGCAGGATTTCATCGTCGACGGCGGCTGGGTATGAGCGTTCCCCAGCGACTGGCGGCCATGGAAATTGCATTGGACGCCGGCAACACCCTGGGCGAAGGCATCGTCTGGTGCGAACGCACGCAGGCGCTCTACTGGACCGATATCCAGCGCGCCACGCTGTTCCGTCTGCAGCCGGGCAATGGCACCTTGGACCAATGGCCGCTGCCCGAACGACTTGCTTCGTTCGCGCTATGCGAGGCCGATGGCTGGCTGTTGCTGGCGCTGGCGTCGCGGCTGGCGTTTTTCCGCCTTGCCGATGGCCATCTGCAGACCTTGCACGAGGTGGAACCGGGTTTGCCCACGCGCTGCAACGATGGCGCCTGCGACCGCCAGGGCCGCTTCGTGTTCGGCACCCTGCACGAGCCCGCCGAGGGCAGCAAGCAACCGCTCGGCCGTTTCTGGCGGCTCCATGCAGACCTCTGTCTGGAACCATTGCCGCTACCGCACGTCGCCATCAGCAACAGTATCGCCTTCAGTCCGGACGGCCGCACGATGTATTACTGCGATTCGCTGTCCCGCCGTATCCAGCGCTGCGCCTACGGCGACACGCTGGGCGCGCCGCAACTTTTCGTGGACCTCGGCGCCGTCGATGGCGAGCCGGATGGCTCGTGCGTCGATGCCGAGGGTTCGCTGTGGAATGCGCAGTGGGGGCTGGGTCGCGTGGTCCGCTACGGTGCCGACGGTGCCGTGCAGCAGCTGCTGCCGCTGCCGGCGCGCCAGCCGACCCGACCGGCCTTTGGCGGCCCCCGGCTCGACACCCTCTATGTCACCAGCGCGCGCGACGGACTGTCTGCCGCGCAACTGGCCACCGACCCTCATGCCGGCGCACTGTTCCACTCTCGGATAGGCGTGCGCGGCGTCCCCGAGCCCCGCTTCGCCGGTGCGCCGGCATAAGCCTTTGTCTTGATCCATCGTCCATCGTCATCCATTGCCCATAGGATTTCCTTGATGAATGCTGTTGCGACATCCTCGTTCCGTCCATCTCGCACCGCTGCAGTATTCACCTGCATCCTCGCCGCCCTGGCGGGGCTGATGTTTGGCCTGGATATCGGCGTGATCTCCGGCGCCAGCCAGTTCATCCAGAAGGATTTCCAGGTTTCCGATCACGTGATCGAGTGGATCGTCAGCGCCATGATGCTCGGCGCGGCCGTGGGCGCGCTGGGTGCGTCGTGGATGTCGGCCCGGCTCGGACGCAAGCGTTCGCTGATTCTCGGGGCCACGCTGTTCGTGGCCGGATCCCTGCTGTGTGGCGGCGCATGGTCGCCGCAGACGCTGATCGTGGCGCGCTTCGTCCTGGGGCTGGCGATCGGCATCGCTACCTTCACCGCACCGCTGTACCTGGCGGAGGTCGCTCCCGAGAAAATCCGCGGCGCCATGATCTCGCTGTACCAGTTGATGATCACCATCGGCATCCTGGTGGCCTTTCTGTCCGACACCGCCTTCAGCTACAGCGGCAACTGGCGCTGGATGCTGGGCATCATCGCGATTCCCGGCGCGCTGTTCCTGCTTAGCCTGTTCCTGCTGCCGGACAGCCCGCGCTGGCTGATGATGCGCGGGCGCACCCGGCAGGCCGAGGACGTGCTGCATCGCCTGCGCGGCGACCGCGCCCTGGTGACGCGCGAGATGGCCGACATCGCCGAGCAGCTCAAGACGCCCCAGCGCGGCTGGCACCTGTTCCAGCAGAACGTGAACTTTCGTCGCTCAGTGGGCCTGGGCGTGCTGTTGCAGCTGATGCAGCAGTTCACCGGCATGAACGTGGTGATGTACTACGCGCCACGCATCTTCCAGAACCTGGGCTATGACATCCACGCGCAGCTGTGGTTTACCGCCATCGTGGGGCTGACCAATGTGCTGGCCACCTTCATCGCGATCGGGCTGGTCGACAAGCTGGGCCGCAAGCCCATTCTCTATATCGGCTTTGCGGTGATGGCGGTGGGGCTGGGCATCGTCGGCAGCATGATGCACCTGGGCATCGCCACGCATGCCCAGCAGTTGTTCACCGTCGCCATGCTGCTGATCTTCATCGTCGGCTTCGCCATGTCGGCCGGCCCTCTGATCTGGACGCTGTGTTCGGAAGTGCAGCCGCTGAAGGGCCGTGACTTCGGCATCGGCTGCTCCACCTTCACCAACTGGATCGCCAACATGATCGTTGGCGCCACCTTCCTCTCCCTGCTCAACGGCATCGGCAACGCCGCCACGTTCTGGCTGTACGGCGGACTCAACCTGGTGTTCATCGTGCTTACGTTCTGGCTGATTCCGGAAACCAAGGGCGTCACGCTGGAACAGATCGAGCGCAACCTGATGTCCGGCCTGCCGCTGCGCGAGATCGGCAAGCAGGCATCGCCGGTCGCCGCAGGTGCTGGCTTCAACACGAAAAAGGTGTCAAGGGAAAGCGCCATCTCCTGATCGCAGGGCCATGCTGGTTTGGCATGGAAATCCGCGCACTGCCTTCAGCCCCTGCGCCTCGTCGTTGGAACCGCCGCCACTTTCCAGGAAACGCGAACCATGACTACAGCATCGATGGCCAGCGGGGAACCGGGCCTGCGTCGCGTACTCGGGACCTGGGATCTGGTGCTGTTCAATATCGCCGCGATGGTGGCGCTGCGCTGGCTTTCGATGGCCGCCCAGGTCGGGCCTTCCAGCCTTACCCTGTGGCTGCTGGGACTGGTCGGCTTCTTCGTTCCCCTGGCGCTGGCGGTGCTGGAACTGAGTTCACGCGTGCCGGGCGAAGGTGGCCTGTACCTGTGGTCGAAGGCGGCGTTCGGCGATATGCATGGCTTTATCGCCGGCTGGACCTACTGGATCTCCAACCTCGCGTACTTTCCTTCGGCGCTGCTGTTCAGCGCCGGCATCTTCCTGCATGTCGGCGGTGACCGCTGGCTGGCCCACGCGGGCGATAGCCGCTACAACCTCGTCTACTGCCTGAGCGTGCTGTGGGTCGCCTCCGGGCTGGGCATCCTGGGCCTCGAACGCGCCAAGTGGCTGCAGAACATCGGCGGCATCGCCACCTGGTCGGCGGCGACGTTAATCCTGGTCGCAGGTGCCTATGCGGCGTATCGATTCGGTTCGGCCACCACGATGAGCGCGGCGCATCTGCTGCCCGACTTCGGCAAGATCACCACCTTTTCCACCCTGGCGACCATCGCGCTGGCCTACCAGGGCCTGGAACTGGGACCAATCATGGGCGGCGAGATCAGGGACCCGCGCCGGCAGATTCCGCGCGCCACCATCATTTCCTGCGTGGTCATCGCGGCCATCTATATCGCCGGTACGGCCTCCCTGCTGGTGGCCTTGCCCACTGCCACCATCGATGTGATCGGCGGCATTCCGCAAGCGCTCACCGCCATCGGCGAACGCATCGGCCTGCCGTTGTTTGGCCAGCTCACTGCCGCGCTGGTGGCGATCGGCACGGTGGGTTCCATCGCGGCCTGGATCACCGGCACCGCACGCCTGCCCTTCGTGGTGGGCCTCGATCGCTACCTGCCTGCCGCGCTGGGGCGCCTTCATCCCAGGTACGGCACGCCTCATGTCGCCCTGCTGATCCAGGGCGTGCTGACGTCGCTGGTGTTGATCGCCGCGCTGTCGGGCGCCAGCATCCATGAGGCCTACATCATCCTGATCGACATGACCGCCATCATGTCGCTGCTGCCCTTGCTGTACATCCTGCTGGCCTTCCCGCTGTTGCGCCGCCGGGCCGCCGGCCAGAACCAGGGCATCGACCTGTCGCCAGTGAGCAGCGTCGGTTGTTGGCTGGCGGGGCTGACCGGCTTTGCGATGATCTCGCTGGCGATCATCACCTCGATGATTCCGCCCAGCGACAGCAGCAACCCCGCGCTGTTCCTGCTCAAGGTGGTGGGTGGTTCGGCGCTGCTGATCGCGATCGGGCTGCTGTTCTACCGGCACGGGCAGCGGCGCGTCCGGGGCACGACCCGATAGCTTGTCGTCCATGAGGCAGCGAAACGCCGGGAGGGCGAGCCACGCCCCGTCCATTCAATGGATGGCCGGCGCCGCGATAATCGCTGCATGGGCCTACCCCGCTTCCACCCGGTTACGGCCCGTCTGCTTGGCCTTATAGAGCGCCAGGTCCGCGCGCTTGATCAGCTCGTTGACATCCCGCTCACCGGGCAAGCGCTGGGCGACGCCGATGCTTACCGTGAACGGCACGGGCTTGCCGGTTCGCCAGCGATGCTGAAAATCCTGCTGCTCAACCCGTGCCCGAAGTTCCTCCGCCAGGGCTTTCGCCTGCTGGATGCCAACGCCCGGCAGTGCGGCGACAAACTCTTCGCCCCCCCAGCGGGCGAAGATGTCCTCGGCGCGGCTGGAGGTCATGGCGACCTTGGACAAGAGGCGTAGCACTTCGTCGCCGACATCATGGCCATGGCTGTCGTTGACCTTCTTGAAATAGTCGATATCGAGCATGAATACCGAAAGCTCGGCATCCGTCTCCAGCACGTTGCCGACCACCTCCAGAAATTCGCGGCGATTCGGCAGCCCCGTCAGCTCATCGGTCACGGCCTGCTTTTGCAGCAAGTCCATCAGTCGCACGCGGTCGGCGATGTCACGAATGATGGCGGTGAATTCAATCAGGCCGGTGACGTTGATCTTGGATATCGCAATTTCGATAGGCAGCAACGTGCCGTCGCGATGCAATCCATATACACGATTGCGCTCATCCATCTGTCGTGACAACACAGGGGATCGGGCAAATTGCTGCACGTACTTATGATGACTTGCACGGAATTTTTCCGGCAACAACTGCTCGATGGGCTGCCCCAACACCTCTTCGGACGAATAGCCAAACAGGTTCTCCGCAGCCCTGTTGAACAAGGTGATATGGTTTTGCTGATCCATGGTGATGATCGCATCGTAGGCAGCATCCACCACCGACCTGAAGCGTGACGTCGACACCTCCAACTCGTGCGTCAGCAACATCTTCGCCGTGATATCCAGCCCCGTGATGAGAATCTCGGTGGCTTCCCGCCCATCGTCCAAGTGGCGGAACGGCTTCAATGACAACCGCCACCAAAGGGTGCCATCGCGCAAGTCGTAAGCCTGCTCAAGCTCCTGCGGGATGCCGGTGCTGAAGCACTCGGCAAGCTTCTCGCGCAAGTCGCGACGCGCATAGTTCGGAATCACCGTATCGAGCAGCACCGGGAACATGCGAATACCGGGACGCCGACCTCCCGTCATCCGCAGGAAGTGGTCATTGCAAGCGGGAACGATCAATTGACCGGTTTCGTCACGACCGACAATCGCCACGCTCGCCTCGATACCATCCACGAATGCCTGGACCTGATTGCACTGCTCCATCGCCCTTTCCTCCGACAGAGTTGTAGTGGCCACCGTACGTGACGGCTCCCGTGGCCGATTATCACACTCTCGTTGTGTAGAGGCCGCGACCACGCAAACACGGCAAAACGGGATCAACAGCCTCGCGCACTCCGGCGCTCGTATCTCCGCCCCGGCGCCTGCCAACGGCACCATGATGCATCACGACCGGGCAATGACGTTGGGCGACACAGGCATCGAAGGCGCGTCCTGGCATGCCATCCATAAGGAAATACTCACGTAGCGCTTCCGCTCGACGACCTAGCATACCGTCGTCGACGCCATCGAAGGAGCCGCGGGCATGTCCAGCATCATTGTCGCCAGGTTTGACAATCAATTCGCAGCCGCCTCGGCTTCGGACAAGCTGCTATCACGGGGCATGCAGCGCTCGCATGTCGTGAGCTACATAAACGAAAGCGTAGGTAATTCCGCCGCAAGCTCAAGCGTGCCCACGTCGATCATCTCCCGCGTTGGCAAGCCCGGCCAGGGGGAGAAAAAGCAGCCATCGGAGCTTCGGTCGCCAAGCCACCTTCCCGCACCGGCGACCATGGGCCACGCCGTGCTCGCGGTGGATCCGGGTGATGAAATGGCCGCCGACGATGTTCGTCATGTCTTGGAGCTGGCTGGCGCAACGTCGATAGACATGCTGGATATGGAGGCACCGGTGGAGAATCCATCGATGTGGCCCGAGCAAGTGACAGGCCTGCCGATCGATGTGGCACGTGCCATCCGCGCCTCGAAGGGAAGTGGTGCCCTGGGTTCACAGGGCGGTCACTAGTTGCACGAGTACTTCCGCACCCACATCCACGGTCTGGCGGTGCGCATGGCTCACCGCCAGACCGTGTCGACTAGTGCCTGGTGGACACGATCACCGCATCGATGACATGGATGATGCCGTTGCTCGATGTGATATCCCGCTCCGTGATGTTGGCACCGGCGATGCTGAGCTTGTTGCCTTCCTTCCTGATGGGAGCGGTTTGACCCTGCATCATCTTCGGCGCGGCCAGTTTCCCGACATCGGCCGCCGAAGAACGGCCGGGCAACGCGTGGTACTTCAGCACGGAGATCAACTCCGTCTTGTTCTCTGGCTTCAGCCAGCTCTCCAAGGTGCCGTTGGGAAGCTTTTCGAACGCCGCATCCGTCGGCGCAAATACGGTGTAGGGGCCAGTGCCCTTGAGGACACCGGTCAGTTCCGCCGCGTCGAGCACCTTGCCCAGCGTATGGAAGGAGGCTTTGGCGGCTGCGGTCTCGATCTGGTTCTGGGCCGAGGCGCGGGCGGTACTGGCGTCATGATGGGACATGGCATGCCTATTTGAGTGGTGACCCGCAGGGCGGATCCTGAGCGGACGAAGCCGCGACTCCGATGCAGATCGGAGAAGTGCTCAGATGGCGTTAGGGACAAGACCGCGTGGCTGAGACGCCTGCCAAGGAGGAGACTTTCATTCCTGGCGCCGTTGCACCATGCGCCCGTCGTTGTTAGGTGAAAGTGATGTGCCAGGCACTTGAGCAGTGGCCCGGGACCACCACCCGTAAACACCTCACAGGCACGTAACAGCGCAGGGCGCATGTTGGATGGGCGCCGAAGCTCTCGTGATCCGCTTCGATCGTCTCAGCCTACGGTTTGCTTTCCAACGCCACTGAGTTTCCTTCGACACCGTCGAAGCCGCGGGTTGATGCCCGCTTATGACCTGCACAATGCAGGTCAACACTCAAAGGCCGCTCCCATGTACACCATCAACCAAACGAACTCGCTGTACTTCTTCCCGCACAAGATCACCTTCACGGCCCTCCAAAAGGCCGCGGACAGCGAGAAGCGCAATCGCTGGTTTCCCGGGAGCGACGCGTCTGTGGTGCTGTCACGGGTCCGGCCCCTGCGCCCCGCCAGCCCGTCCGTAGCCAGGGCCACCCCATCGAAGGCCGACATCCACCAGCCGGATACGGGCACCGGTCGCAGCGTTGACGATGATGGCGGGCACTCCAGGATTGAAACCAGCGAACGCTGATGTGTCCCCCACGTAGCCAGCCACCATAAGGCAGCATCATGACCAGTATTTCAGGCAAGACCACCAACGGCTTCACCTATGAGGCCGATTACGAGCAGGCAAACTCCGATCGCGTCACATGGACTGCGACGTATCGGCGAAGCGGCGTGTTCTTCGGCATGCGCCACGGACGTATCAACGAGCTGCTGGGCGTTCCCACGGGAGAGGTCGATGAGGCCGTCAAGGAAGATATCGAGATGACGTGGGTGCAATCCAGCTAGGGTTCCCGGCATTTCCCAACGGCATGATGGTTTCAGCCGCCCCCCGTTGCGCTTGTCCATGAGTCGGCCGCCACACCGAGCATGCGCCAGCAGCCCTATCTCGGATCGACCGTGGCCACTTGGCTATGGCGCACCAGCCTTAGGTAGATGACGGCGGCTGTTGCCTCGGCCTTGTCCCTGATCTGGTCTTCCTCTCGCCAGCCGGATAATCTTCCTGCACGGGTCAGAGAACGTTGCACCAAGGGGACAAGGGCAATGATCGGCACGATAACCGCAGTACTGCGGCGCAGCATGCCTGGCATGGGTCGCTTTGGGCTGCTGGGGCCCGCCGTGGGTGTGCTGGCCGGGTGTTCGGCCCGTTCGGCACCGGCACTCGTTCTGTTTGGCGCCTATTTCCCGGATTGGCTGGTCTTCGCGATCTTGGCGGTGGTAGTCGCCATCGCCGCGCGCATCGTTTTTGGCCTCGCCGGCCTGGCGCAAGCCGTCCCGTTTCCGCTGTTCACTTGTCTCGCCATCGGCATTCTTGTCGCCGGTGCGATCGACCTCTTGTGGCTGGATCGCTGATGCGGGCGGCGGGAGAACATCACCCTTCTCGCCTGGCAAAGCCGCTGGCGCTGCTGCTGATCGCCGCCGCGCTCGTGATGCTTGGCGTCATGCTCTTGCGCGCGGCGCAGGCCCCTTCGACCGACGCCGCGTCCATCGATGCGGATGTGGTTCACGTCGCCGCCGAAGTCGGGGGGCGCATCATCAAGCTTGGTGTCGCCGAGAACGACACGGTGAAGCAAGGCGACCTGCTGTTTCAGATCGATCCCGAGCCGTATCGCGATGCCGTGGCGCAAACGCGCGCCGACCTGGCCATGGCCGAAGCCGCGCTCGATACGCAGCGCCGCGTGGTTTCAACGCAGAGTTCCAATGCCACCATCGCCGCGGAACAAACGCGCAAGGCCGCCGAGAATGCCGCGCTGACGCAGCGCACCGTCGAGCGCCTGCGCCCGCTGGCCGAGGCCGGCTACATTCCGGAACAACAACTCGACCAGGCCGAAGTGGCCGCGCGCGACGCCGCCAAGTCACTCAACCAGGCACGGGAGCAACAGGCCGCCGCAAGCACTGCGGTCGACACCACCGCCGGTGGCGAAGCCACGGTGCAGGCCAGGCGCGCGGCGCTGGCCATTGCGCAGCGGGCCTTGCGCCAGACCACCGTACTGGCCCCTCATGATGGCCGCGTCGTCGGGCTCAACGTCACCAGCGGCGAGGTGATCGCACCATCGCAATCGCTGTTCACGCTGATCGCGTCGGACGAATGGTTCTCGGTGGGCAATTTCCGTGAAACCGTGCTCAGGCACGTCAAGGTGGGCGATTGCGCCACGGTGTATTCGCTGATCGACCGCTCCCGGCCGATGCGCGGCGTTGTCACGGGCATCGGATCGGGCGTGCTGGACACTGAACACGTCAACCTGCCCCGCGGCGTGCCCTATGTCGAACGCTCGCTCAACTGGGTTCGCGTATCGCAGCGCTTTCCCGTCCGCGTGAAGCTGGAACAGCCACCGCCGGATCTGGTGCGGCTGGGCGCCAGTGCCATCATCGAGGTCGACCATGGCGTCGCTTGCCGGTGAACACGCTGCCGGTACGTTTCGCGTCCGCTGGTCGGAGCTGGTAGCGCGCACGCCCGGGCGCGCCGAATTTGCGCTGCGCCTGGCGTTGATCTGCGTGCTGACGACATGGATAGCGCAGGCCTACGACATACCGGACATAGCGCTATCGGCCTACGTCGTGTTCTTCATGAACAAGCCGGACCGCACCAGCAGCATCCTCACGAGCGTGGTCTTTACCATGTTGATCAGCGTCCTGATCGGCTTGCTCATACTGATCGCGGGCGTAGCGCAGGATCTGCCGCCGCTGCGCGTGACGATCATGGCCGCGCTATCGCTGTTGCTGCTGTTCCTCGCCTCGGCCAGCAAGCTCAAGCCATTGGCCTCGACGATCGCGCTGATCCTCATCTACGCGCTGGATCTGCTGGGCAAGATACCGGATGGCGAGCTGGCCACGCGCGCCTTGCTTTATGTCTGGCTGCTGGTCGGCATTCCCGCCGGAGTGTCGATCATGGTCAACCTGCTGATGGGACCCGCGCCCCGGCAACTGGCCGAGCGCGCCATCGGGCTGCGGCTGCGCGCGGCACAAGCGCTCTTGACGGCGCCGGATGCCACCGCACGCCGACGTGTCGCCACCCTGCGCCAACAGGGAGGCGCCGCCGTGCAAGGCCTGCTCCGGCTGGCCTTGCTGGAAAAGACCGCGCCGCGCGCGGATCTGCTTGCCCTTCAGCAGGCCGCCCGTTCCACCGACGTACTGCTGATGCTGGCCGAGGCAATCGACCGGGCACGCGATCTGCCCGATGCCTGGCGGCAGGCCGCCGCGGCAACGCTGGGCGGCATGGCGGCGATTCTCGACCGCCATCTCTACCCGGTGGATATCGAACCCGTCTGCCTGACGAACGCATGGCCGACCGGCACGACTTCTTCGCTGGTTGCCGATTTCAATGCGGTGCTGGCGGCGTTTGCCCCGGTACCGGCGCCCTCCGTTGAGGCACCCGCCAAGGCGAAGGCGGGTTTCTTCGTGCCGGATGCGTTTACCGATCCCGGGCATGTCCGGTATGCCGTCAAGGTGACGATGGCGGCGATGAGCTGTTATCTGTTCTATTCGCTGACCGACTGGCAAGGCATCCATACCTGCCTGATTACCTGCTACATCGTCGCGCTCGACACGACCGGCGAAACGATCGAGAAACTATCGCTGCGCATTGCCGGCGCCCTGGCAGGCGCGGCGCTCGGCCTTGCCGCCATCGTCTGGTTGACGCCATCCATCGACCGCATCGGTGGCCTGCTGGCCCTGGTCTTTGCCGGCGGGTTGGCCGGCGGCTGGATCGCGGCCGGCAGTCCACGCATCGCCTACGCGGGTTTCCAGCTGACATTCGCCATTTTCCTTTGCGTGATCCAGGGCTCGACGCCAGCATTTGACTTGACCGTCGCACGCGATCGCATCATCGGCATCCTGCTCGGCAATGCGGTGGTGTACCTGATCTTTGTTTCCGTCTGGCCGGTCAGCATTACGCGCCGCATTGATCCGGCGATAGCTGCCCTGCTTCGCCAACTCGGACGCATCGCACGGCTTGTGCCGCATACCGAACGACTGAATGCGTTGCCCAAGGTCCATAGCGCCATCTCGACCATCGACACCGACCTGGCGATCGCCTATTACGAGCCTTCCTCGCTGCGCCCACCAATGGACTGGTTCCAGCGCCGGCAAGCCTTGCTCGGCAGCATTCCATCGCTGGAATACACCTTGCTGTATTCCAGCCAGCGCGCCGATCTCGATGCCATGGCTGCCCGGCTTGACCAGATGGCCAACGCGGTCGACAGCGGCGAGCCGGCTGCGTTCCCTGCACCACCCGCCGACGACCCTCACCGACTGGAGCAGAACCTTGCGCATTAACGTCGCCCCGCTGTTGGCATTGATGCTGTGCGGGTGCGCTACGTCGGCACTGCAGATGGCACCGGCGGCACCCGATCGCCCGTGGTCTGCGCCCGTCGATGCTTCGGGCGCGTTGACCTCTTCAAGCAAAGCGGGAACCACCGTGCCATCGCAAGGCTATGTATTGCCGCCCAATCCAGCGGCGGGCTCCTTGCCGGCGACAACGATCGATTCGCAGCGCGTCTACAACCTGGCCGATCTTATCGATCTGGCCGAGAGCATCAATCCCGAGACGCGCATCGCATGGAATGATGCCCGCAACGCCGCGCTCACCGCCGGCATCGCGCGAAGCGCCTACCTGCCACGCATCAGCGCCACCGCGCTGGGCGGAAGGCAGACCGATAGCGGCGGCAGTTCGGCGTTGGGCGTCTCCGCCAATCAGAACAACTCATTCACCGGCACGGTGTCGGTGCTTTCCCTGGAGTGGCTGCTGTTCGACTTCGGCCAGCGGGACGCGCTGGTGGACGCCGCCAATCAAGGCGTGGTGATCGCCAATATCGCCTTCACCAGCGCGCACCAGAAGTTGATCCACGCCGTCAGCCTGGCGTTCTACGCCTATACGGCGGCGTATGCCCGCGCGGAAAGCGCGGCGGCTTCGCTCAAGGACGCGCAGGACATCCAGCTCGCCGCTGAAAGCCGTAAAAAGCATGGCGTGGGCACGGTCATCGAGGTAGCACAGGCGCGCCAACTGACCGCTCAGGCCGAGCTGGCCAAGGTCGGCGCCGACGGCGGCAAGTCCGATGCGTATTTCGCCCTGCTCTCGGCCATTGGCGTATCGCCGCTTACGCACATGCAGATTGCCGATGCCTCCCGACGGCCGCTGCCGGCGGACCTCGACCAGCCGATCGATCGCGCGCTGGCCGGTGCGCTGCAGCGGCGCCCCGATGTGCTGGCCGCCATGGCTGCCCAGAAGGCGGCCGAGGCCGGTGTGCGCGCCGCCAAGGCCGATTTCATGCCCAAGGTGTTCGTTTCCGCCTCGGGCTCGCATGCCAGCGGCAATATCGACCTTTCGGCCGTGCCGGCGGTCGGTGAGCAGGCGCCCACGGTGAATCTCTCGAACCATCACTGGGGCGCCACCGTGCTGGTCGGCGTGACCGTTCCCATTTATAGCGGCGGTGTACGCAATGCGGCCTTGGCGCAAGCCCGCAACCGGGCGGACTCTGCCGCCGAGACGCTGGAACGCGTCAAGCTCGGCGCCGCCCAGGACGTGGTGATGACCAACGCCCGATTGCGCACCAGCCTCGCCGCCGCTGCCGCCGCACGCGCACTGCTCGATGCCTCGCAGGTCACCTATGACGCCTCCCTGGCGGCCTTCCGCCATGGCGTCGGCTCGTCGACCGACATGTTGGTGGCCGAGCGCCAGTTGCTGGAAGCACGCGATGCTTCGGTGGATGCGCATAGCGCCGCGCTCTCGGCCGCGGCAACGCTGGCGCTGGCCTGTGGAAGCCTGGGAGCAGCGCCTAACTGAACCGTCGACCCCGCGCAGGGATACTGGATGACAAGGCCATGAATCCTCAAAGGGATTTCAGCAGCGCCTGCCGCCAGGAATTGTGAGGCCGCCGGGCCGCTTCGCCCCTAACCGCGCGTAAAGTCGTCATTAGCCACCACGTTTCACCCCTGGAGGATCGGACATGTCGTCAGCGATCACTCGCCTTGGAACCAGCAGCGCGACCGACGCCACCGCCCTGCTCGATCAACTCCGTTCGATCGTCGGCGCCAAGTACGTGCTCACCGGGGAAGGAAGCACACGGCGCTATCGAACCGGATTTCGCTTTGGCGTCGGCAAAGCGCTCGCCGTCGTCCGGCCGTCGCGCCTGGTCGAGTTATGGCGCGTGGTGAATGCGTGCGTGGCCGCCGGCACGATCATCATCATGCAGGCCGCCAATACCGGCTTGACGGGAGGATCGACGCCCGATGGCGATGACTACGATCGGGACATTGTCATCGTCAGCACCCTGCGGATGAACCGAATCCACGTCATCAATGACGGCAGGCAGGTGGTTTGTTTTCCCGGAGCGACGCTGGACCTGCTCGAGCGCACGCTTGAACCCATGGGGCGGGAGCCGCATTCGGTGATCGGCTCTTCCTGCATCGGCGCCTCGGTATTCGGCGGCGTTTGCAACAATTCCGGCGGCGCGCTCGTGCAACGCGGACCCGCCTATACGGAAATGTCGCTGTACGCACAGGTCGACGCGACCGGCGAGCTTCATCTGGTGAATCACCTGGGCATTGACCTTGGTGATGATGCCGAGACCATGCTCGATCGCCTTGATCGCCAATCGTACGGCGCCAAAGACATCCATGCGGCGGCGGGCAAGGGTCACGACGACGGCTACGCCCAGCATGTGCGCGAGGTCGATGCACCCACGCCCGCCCGATTCAACGCCGATACCAAGCGCCTGCATGAAGCAGCCGGCTGCGCGGGAAAACTCATTGTCTTCGCGGTGCGCCTGGATACGTTTCCGGCAGAAGTGGGCGCGGCCGATTTTTATGTCGGCACCAACGACACCCAGGAACTTACCAGGCTTCGCAGGGACCTCCTGACCGGGTTATCCGGCCTGCCCATTTCCGGCGAATACATCCATAGGGATGCCTTCGACATCGGCGAGACCTATGGCAAAGACACCTTCCTGGCGATCAACTATCTGGGAACGCGACATCTTCCGAAGTTGTTTGCCGCAAAGGCGTTCTTCGACGTGCTGTTTGATCGCATCGGATTCTTGCCACGGCACCTGACCGACCGGGTCATGCAGGTCGCCAGCAAGCTGTTCCCACGGCATTTGCCGAAGCGAATGATCGAGTTCAGGGACAGGTACGAGCATCACTTGATACTCAAGGTCTCCTCCGCGCTACGGGAGGAAACTCGAAATCTCCTGGATGCCATGTTTCCCAGCGCCAACGGCGCCTATTTTGAATGCAGCAAAGAAGAAGGAAAAAAGGCGTTCCTGCATCGGTTTGCCGTCGCGGGGGCAGCGGTGCGTTATCGGGCCATCCATGAGAAGAAGACATCCGGCCTGGTGGCGCTGGACATCGCCTTGAAGCGCAATGAGCGTGCCTGGTTCGAACACCTGCCGCAGAGCCTGAACGACAGGATCTTGATCAAGCTGTATTACGGTCACTTCCTTTGCCACGTCTTCCACCAGGACTACATCATCAAGCAGGGATACGACGTCATGGATGTGGAGCACGACATGTGGAAGATTCTCGACCAGCGTGGCGCCGAATATCCCGCCGAGCACAATGTCGGGCACCTCTACAACGCCAAGCCCGACATGGAGAAGTTCTACCGCGCCATAGACCCTTGCAACGCGTTCAACCCTGGCGTTGGCAGAACGTCTAAGCTGGCCCATTGGCATGCGCCGGGACCTGCGGCCAAGCCTTGACGGCGTGCTCTTGCGCCGCGTTTCACAACCTATAGCTGTACGGCAAAACCGATCCTCGCCGGCACGCCATGGCCACCGGCATCAGTTTTTTGCCGTCATAGCCACGCCAGCAATGGCGAGATGCACAGCAACAGCCCCACCAGCACGATGAACGCCAGGCCCACGCCGCGATACCGGCTCAGCGCCGGCACCTTCCACACCAGCCATGCGGGAATCAGGCAGCCGAGCAGACCGAAGATCGGGCTGCTGAGCGACGTGAACAACAGCACCGGAAGGTTGCCTTCGATCGCGGCCCAGGCAAGCAGGATCGCAAGAACCATAATGCCCCGGGCGATCCAGTCGCGCCGGATACGTTGCGGTGCCACCCAGCGACTGAGGAATGCAACGAGCAGGCCTTGAGCTGCTTCGCGGAAACCCAGGTACACCCCAAAGAATGCCGTCATGACCGCAAACAGGTTCAGCACCACGCCAACGATGCTGGCCCAGCTGCCGGGAAAGATCTGCGCCGTGATGGCCAACGCCGAAATGTTCTGCCGATAGGCAGACACCGCCTCGCCATGGCTCATGGCAAGCGTGAACGACACGGCATAGAAGAAGACCGTGGCGAACAAGATGCCAAACGCGATATTCATGGCCCGCAACGCCTTATGGCGAGCCACCGCGACAGAGTGTTCGCGGGCCCGGTAGGAAATCACCATCGGACTCAGCGTCTGGATGAAAAGGATCGAGGTCAGGGTGAAGGGAAGCGTAATTACCGCGTTCTTGATCAGGTCGGCCGTTGGCGGCGCCGCGCCCAAATTGGCCGGGTTCCAGCGCGGAATCATGAAAAATCCAAGCGCGGCCACGATCAGCAGCTTGGTAAGCACCAGCAGCGAAGAGAGCCGAAACAGGGCTCGTTCACCACGCGATGCCAAGGCAACGAGCACCACGATAAGCAACAGGCCATACCAGGCATGATCTGACCACAGTTCCCGGGTAACGCCAAAGCTGTGCAGGTAGGACGCGCTATCGCGCGTGATGGCGATGGCGTAGACGAACATCCACATCGTCAGCATCACGAAATACAGCAGGCCCAGTGCCACACCCCAGCCTCGCCCCAGATAGCTGGCGATCATGTCGGGATAGGTCTGGCTTTCGCGTGCCTCCGCCAGCGTATTGATGAAAAGGCGCTGGAACAAATACATGCCGGGATAACCGATCACGGCGGACAACAGGAAGACCCATAGCCCCATGATGCCGACCTGCACCGGCAGAAACACGATGCCGGCGCCGATCGCCATGCCTATGTTCATCATCACCCAGCCCACGTCCGTGCTGTCGAAGCGTATGGCGGAGCGCCATTGCGCATCGGTCATCGCGGCAGGTGGCACCATCGCGGAGAAAGTCATACGTCGGCCAGGGTTTTCATGTTGGCGGCGGATTATGCGGCCCGGGCGATTTTTTCCTTATGACCATTCTTCATGTGCTTAGACGCCACAAGCCATGTAGCCGGTCGCCATTGCCAAGCCATTCCTCAATATTCCGTAGGCGTATAGCCACTGTTAAGACCATGCAGTGGCGGGAAAATCCATCGCGCACGCCGGATCACGCCCCTTGGCGCATCCGGCCTGCGCGGCGTCCTTGCGTGGCATGCGAACGACCTTTTTCGGCGCAACCAGCCCAGCGAGCGATTGACATCCATGGTTTCATATGGAACAAATGGACGTCTATACATCCAAAACAAGCGTGACGATTCGCCCGCAGTGGAATGCATCACGCCATGGATATCCAGGGTTTCATCACCGCCATGAACTACGCACATCACCGCAAGACCATGAATTTCCACCGCCATGGCGGCGTGTGTTGCCGTTGTTGAAAGTCGTCCTGTTGTAAGGCCGTCCCCACGGCCCGCTCCCTGAAGTCATCCCCGACCTTCCCCACAGACAGCTCATGCTGTCGATAACCATGCACCCGTTGCCCGGCATCAAGCCGGGCCGGCGTGCTGCACCCAGGATCCGCCATTCCATGCTCAATCCAAGCTTGCCTTACCGTGCCCAAGCAACGTGGGCCCGGCGAACCGTCATCGCGCTGGGCGTCGCGCTGGCTTTTCCCGCATGGGCACAAACGAACGTGGGGACGGCTCCCCAGACGTCCAACGACACCCCAAGCCCGTCAGCCCCCACTGCCGATGAGCGGAAAAGCAACAAGCCGGTCAAGCAGCTGCAGGAAGTCACCGTGACCGGTTCGCGCATCCCACGCACGGAGATCGAGGGCGCGACGCCGGTTACCGTCATCACCGCTGCCGATATCGACGCCCGTGGTTACCGCAGCGCCTATGACGCGTTATCGCAGCTCACGCAAAACACGGGCATCACGACCGGGCAGGATTTCGGCAGTACGTTCACGCCAGCCGGAAATTTCCTGAATCTGCGCAATCTCGGCCCCAATCACACGCTTGTGCTGGTCAATGGACACCGATTGGCGGAATACCCCATTGCCTACAATGGCGAAGTCAATGCGGTGAACCTGGCGAACATACCCTCGGAGTCCATTGAGCGCATTGAGATCACCGACGCGGGCGCCTCGGCCATCTACGGCTCGGATGCCATTGCGGGTGTCGTCAACATCATTCTCAAGCAGCACTACGACGGTACCGACATCAATGTCCGCACCGGGGGAACCCAGGGCGGCGGTGGCGCCAACCAGCGACTGCAGCTGACGCAAGGCATCGACGCCGGCAAGTTGAGCGGCGTGGTCGGGCTGGAGCTCAATCATGCGCAGCCCCTGGAGTTTGGGGACCGCCATTTGAGTTCCTCCTACACGCGCGATGCGCTGGACCCGACGACCTCGGCGCCCGGCGTGGCGACCATCCGCGACCCGATTTCCGGCAGCTATATTTCGCCACCTGATGGTGCATGCCGCCCGCTGTCCAGTTTGATGGGCGGCAGTGTCGGCCTGGTTTCCAGCCATGACCCCAACCAGCCGGGCAACTATTGCGGCAGCGATCGGTACTACAACGACGGCACCATCGGCGCGGGCAAGAAGCAGGCCTCCGGCTTTGCCAGCCTGCAATACAAGCTCAATGACCACACCGCGTTGTATGGCGACTTCCTGGCTGACGACACCCAGGTCATCAGCCACCTGATCAGTCCGCCGCGCTGGTCTAGCTCGACCGTCGTGGGTCCGTTCTGGAACACCAACACCCAGCAACTGGAGAATTGGCAGCGCACCATCGCGCCCGATGAAGGCATCGGCCAGGATGCCTACGACCACACTTACCTGGAACGCTCCTGGAGCGCATCGGTCGGTGCACGCGGGCAATTCGGCGACAGCGCTTGGCACTACGACGCCAACTACTCGATCTCCAACTACAGCAGCGACCAGACCAGTTATCGCTTCCTGAGCGGCGTGGATGCGTTTTTCCTCGGCCCGCAAGTGGGAACCCAGGTGGTCGATGGCACGCCGTTCCCCGCGTACGCGCCGAACCCATCCAGGCTCTACAGCCCGCTATCGGCGGCGCAGTATCAAAGCCTGGCGGCGCCGAGCACCAGCAAGAACACGTCGTGGACGCAAACCGCCAGCCTTGTCGTGAATGGCACGCTGTTCGAGTTGCCCGGCGGCGATCTCGGGGTGGCGGCTGTGACCGAGCTGGGTGACCAGGGTTACCACGATCATCCCGATCCGCGGATCAACCAAGGCTACTTCTGGGGCACCAGCGTCGCCGCCGCTTCCGGCGGCACGCGTCGCAATCAGGCCGTGGGCGTGGAGTTCAATGCGCCGATCCTAACGTCCGTCACCTTGTCCGGCGCGGCCCGCTACGACACCTTCCACTTCGGCGGGAATGCGATCAGCAAACCCACCTTCAACCTGGGGCTGGAATATCGCCCCATCGAGAGCCTGCTGATCCGCGGCAACTACGCCACCAGTTTCCGCGCGCCGGACATGAACTACATCTTCTCGAACGAGACGCTTGGCTATAACCCCGGCCAGACCGATTACTACCTGTGCCGGCTCGGCCATCAGCCGTACGGCAGCTGCGACCAGAACTTCGACATCAACTATAGCCAGAGCGGCAACCGGCAACTCAAGCCGGAGGAAGCGCAGTCGTTCACCTATGGCGTGGTGTGGTCGCCCAGCAAGGATCTCGACTTCTCCGTCGACTACTACCATATCGCCATCACCAACGAAGTGACGGATCTCAGCGTCGACCAGCTGCTGCTTACGGATGCGGACTGCCTGGCGGGCCAGACGCTGGGCGGCACGCCAGTGGACCCCCAGTCCTCGCTATGCCGCGATGCCATTTCACGCGTACATCGCAACCCGGCCAACGCCTTGGTGAACCCGAACTACGTGACGATGGTGGATATCAACCCCATCAACGCCGCCAACGAGCACACCAGCGGCCTCGACGCGAGTGCGAATATCCGGTGGGGTAGTGATCGTTTCGGCCAGTTCGGCCTCAAGCTCGACTACACCACGGTGTTCAGCCACAAGTACCAGCAATACGCTGGCGACGCGGTGCAGGACGACCTCAGCATTTCCTACCAGAACGAGTGGCGCAGCAAGGCCAACGCCGCCCTGAGCTGGCAGAAGAATGCGTGGTCGGCCACGCTCAGTGGCATACGCTATGGACGCATTCCGTACCTCGACCAGCTGAGCTATCGCGCACCGTATACCTTGTTCAACACCAGCATCGGCTATCAGATCACCAAGCAGGCCTCCGTCTCCCTGATCGTCAACAACATTGCCAATCGCTTCCCGGTCGACCGGACGGAAGGCTGGCCCAACTACCCGTCCAGCACCTATGACATTTATGGACGGCAGTGGTGGATTGAGTTCGACTACCACTTTGGTGGCAAATCGAGATCCTGATGAGACCGTTGGGAGGCAATGCGAAAGCGTTGCCTCCCGACCCTTCGGCTGCACGCCCCTTGAGAAGGCTCACTCAGGCGCCGCACCAGATGGCGCGGAACGCCTGGGACAATCCGGCGGTCGACTGCCGTGCCCTGGATCACCAGGCGATGGTCATCCGAAGCAGCAGTACGTTTGCCTCGTCCTGGTGCGCGGCAATGCGCGCCGTCAACGGATCGACTATGTGCTGGTAGCTGGTGATGAACCGGATGGCCGGCGTAATGGCAAAGTCGTAGAAGAGTTCGGTGCCCTTCTCGTTCTTGACGTTTTCCGTTCCGGCAGTCAAGCGCACCACCGATTGCTTCAGGTCGTCACTGATCTGGTTGAAGTAATACCCGACGCCAAAGCTGTCATATGGCCTTGCGTCAAGGAGGCCATGCGCAATGACATTCAGGCTTGCGTCCCGCGTGACCGGATTTGTTCGCTCCGGGGCATAACCCGCGCGGCCAAAGACGGCGATGCCACGCGGAACCTGGCCCGCACGCATTTGCCGGGCAACATCGGACGAATCATCACTCAGATACACGTACTGGGTGAAGTTCGCAATGACGAAGGAGCTTCTGTCGCGGTAGTTAAGCGGAAGACCATCGCGCGAACCGCCGATAAGTCCGCCTACCGCCTCCGGAATCTCTGCCGGAGCGAGCGTTTGGTAAGGCGAGCTGAGATCAACGTGTCTTTGGTTCGACCAGTTATAGGCCGGTGCAAACTGCCCCGGCAGGTCGCCAATCCGGTAGGACACCAATGACATCACATAGAGATTCACCTTGTCGAAGGCATGTCTCGCGAAATTGTCTGCCTGCGAATTGGGGTCAAGCACACCGCCGGCCAGGGCGAACTTGTCGCTGGGAGTCCACGCCGCCAGCGCCGCAAGGGCGCTGGGGTTGTAGAAATTCACCGTCATCGGGTTCTTGTTGAAATTGAAATTCGCGAAGTAGTACTTGTAGCTGTCCCCGATCATGGTTTCATCGGGAATGAAGATGTCACTGATCTTGCCGACCACCAGGCTCAAGTGTTGGCTGAGCGCTTGCGCAAGATAGTATTCGGTGGCATCGGTGTTGTGAGACAGGGTCGGTCCCGGATGAACCAGGCCAATGTACTGCGGTACGCTCGCGCCACCGGTAAAAGTGTCTTCCGGCGAGGCGCCATAACGGGACTGCAAGGTCAGATGAAAGACGCCTCCGCTCCACAATCCCGCACGTCCGGAGTCGATGTTCAGGGACGTCTGCACGTTCTGTATGAATGCATCGCCCGTCTTCAGCCCGCCCGAGGTAACGTCCTGGTAGGCACTGGTGGTGTAGACATCGATAAACACACCGTGCCGCGCCCAATCCGTACGTGTCCCACCCCAATCACCGGTCAGCTGCGTCCTGTTCCAGAAGTCGCCAGTGACTGTGCCTGGCACGCCGAAGACAGGGGCATTGTTGAAATAGGGAAGCAGCCCGGGCGCGTGATCCATGATCGAGATCTTGTCCGTATCCGCAGGCAGCCAACGCGGGTCAAGCGTGGCGCTGATATTGGTGGGCGCCGACTCGACGGCTTGATCCGCGCTGGCATTTTCGGTGTTCGCGCAAACTGATCCAACGTAAAGCAACGCCAGCAGCAGTGACGAAATGGCACGACATGGTGCTCTTTTGCGCCGCGACCGCGATGCCGCGTTGATCCCGTCTTCCATTTCCATTGAGGTGATGCGCGTCATGCCCGGTGCTCCCCCGCACGCAAGGCGGCGGCCGCCTCATAAAGCGCCTTCGATGCCAGGCTCATGCCACCACCGCCATCGCCGCGATCCTCAATGCCATAGGAGCTCACCAGGTTGCGGATACCGCCATCGCGCGCGATGCGGGACGGGTAATGCGGAAGCTCGGGGGGTTCGGTCTTGAACGATGCCGGATCGTCCCAATCGGTCGTATCGGGATCCACGCCGGGAATGCTTGGCGCCTGGCGCACCCACGACGGTGTGTGACTGAATTCCACTGCGGATGCCAGGCGAGTAAAGATGCCCGACGGGGTAACCTGGTCGACCCCGTGATCGACAAGGTCCTGTATCGTCACCGGCAGGTACGGCTCCGCATCGCGCTGCTCGAGCAGCGTCGTCGCCATGGTGGCGCAGCGCTGCAACGACACATGGACTTGCCAGAAACCGCCGCGATCCTCCCGCTCAGCGAGAGCGGCAATGATGCCGATGGCACCGAGATTACCCGTCAGATAGTCGTTGATCAGCACCGATACAACCGTGGGATCGGGCAGATCGGTGGAATGCGCATGCATCATGCCCGAAACCGCCTGGCCGATTTGCTCGAAGCCACGCCGTGACGCCCACGGCGTATTCGGCGGAGCATACGAGGCATGAGCCACCACGAGGCCTGGATTGATTTGGCGCAGGGTTTCCTCATCCAACCCAAGACGCTCCAGCGTCCCGGGCGAGTTGCTGTTCACCAGTACGTCGGCATTCGCCAGCAACTCGATGAAACGGCCTTTGCCGAAGCTCCCCTTCACATCGAGCAGCATGCTCTTCTTGCCCCAATTGACGTCGAGCCACAGCGGAAGTACCCAGTCACCCATGGGGGGCTGCACTTTGATGACGTCCGCCCCTTGCTCGGCAAGCAAGCGGCCCATCGTGGGACCGGCAACCAGGTGAGTGAGCTCAAGCACGCGCACCCCTTCCAGGGGACGCTGCCTGGCGGGACCAAGCCGACGTGCCGAAGCGCCACGATGTGTTTCGATTTCAATGAGCGGACGACCGGCGACAGCCGAACCCTGGGGATGCGCCAACCATTCTTCCGGTGAACGGACGATGCCGGCAGGTAGACGAAGCGCCGCCAGCTCGTCCTCAATCTGCTGGGATGTTTTCCTGGCCACTGATGCTTGAATGGCCGACGCTGTATTGGCGGACTGGAAATAGTTGAGCAGCCCGTCACGAAGATGCGGGTGCAAACCGATGATGGTGACGTATCGACCATCCTTGGCCCGGTAGGTACCGTTATCCGGTCCAACCGGCCACGTGTCCATCAGCGTGGCGTATCCATTGAGAAACTGCAGCTGGGGCGCGTTCAAAAGCAAGCCACAACGACGGCGGTTCAGGCTCATGGTCTGCGAGGGAAGGCCTCGCATGGTTCCCAGGTGCTCAACTACCGATCCGTAGGCAGCCATCACGCCGGCTGCGTAGTCGTGAACCTTGATGGCGCTACGCGCGTATGAGTGACCGTGCTGGATATGGATCTTTGAATCGTCGAGCGTGAACGGAAGGGACGCGCTGACGGTGTCGTACGCTTTCTTCTGAAGCAAATTGACGATCATGTTGACTCCGATTGTTTGGCGACCATGATTCGGCTCGCCGCTAGGCCACACTTCTCTTCGACGATGAAGACCGCGCTGCGCTTTTGGCGCACAGTCGATCGGCCCACTGATAAGCAGGCGCGATTGCTGTCGGCATTCGTGTTCGAGAAGTTTCGTAACAGGCAAGTCAAAGACCCGCCATTCAACGGCGGGATCTCTGCTCAGTGCTTTCCCACGCTTATGACAAGGCCATCGACAGAGCTCGTTCGCATGCCTACCAAGAGACATGCCACATCCCCGCGATGCACCCCTGTTTTCACAGATCCCGGCCACGTTAGGCCCGGCCGACCTCCCTCCCCTGGGCGAGCCCTTCTTAGGAGGGAGCGCTCCTGAGTGAGGAGTCTCGATGCAACAGGCCAAACGTGAAATGATCGAGCAGGCCAAATAGTTGATCGGGTCGGCCAGCGCGCTATGGAACGGGTTTCGATTTGCTTATAAGTAGAGAGGGACAAGGGGATCAAGTACGAAGATATGTCATTGACGAATTTGCGCCGCAACATCAACGGCGCGGCGATCATGGCCAAGGTGGCCATTGAGCGCGGTGTACCGCTGCGTGTTTTTCTTGCGGGAACCGGGATCAAGCGCGAGGATCTCGATGACCCGCAATCCACCATTACGTTCGAACAGGAGTTCCGGCTGATCAGAAACCTGCTCGGGCGATGCCAGGCGCCTGTGGGCATCGGCATGGCCATCGGTTGCCGCTATCGATTCACATCGATCGCCCCGGTAGGGTTTGCGTTGGTCAGCAGTCCGAACTTCCGCAGCGCGTTCGACATCATGCTTCGCTACGCCGACCTCAATGCATCCCTTATCCAAGTCATCCTCGAAACTGAAGATGAAGGGGGCGACCTTCGCATCGGATTCCTGGAAGAGCGGCTACCTGAGGACATACGACACTTTGCAGTCGAACGTACGATGGGCGTGGCCATAGCCATAGCTCGCGAACTACTCGAACGCGAAGTTTTACCGCGATCCATTCAATTTCGCTTGCCGCAGCCTGCAAGCGCGCGCGTTTATCGATCGCTTACGGGTATCAGCCCAACATTCGGTGCGATGAAAAACTTGCTGGTCCTTAAAAGGGCCGATGTGGACGAGTCACTGGCACGCCGCAATCCACTGGCTCTTCGCCTGGCGGAGGACCAGTGCCGACAGTACCTCGCCAGCTGGAAAGCCAGACATGGCCTCGCAGGCCGGGTGCGCGACGTCATAGCAAGAACGCCGCGCGAAATGCCTGAGATGGGTGAAATCGCATCGACGCTTTGTGTTTCCGTGCGAACGCTGCGTCGGCGCCTGCAGGATGAGGGTGTGACTTATATCGGCCTGTGCAACGAGGTTCGACAGGCCATGGCAGAACAGATGTTGGCCATGCCAAGGCTCCCCATCGAACAGATAGCCGAGCGCCTTGGCTACTCGGAGTCGGCGAGTTTTACCCACGCCTTCAAGCGCTGGACGGGACAGACCCCGCAATCCTTTCGTCGGGATCGCACGCTGGCGAACAAGGGGAAGTAGCGCGCGCCACTGGGTGCCGCTGTATTGGTCCACGAAAAACCGCCCCGCCTGGGGAAGCCGGCAGCTGCGCATCCAGGATCGATACGCTCGGCGATAGAAACGCTTCATTGCCAAACGGTAAGAGATGAGCTTCTCGACAGCCTGCTAGGCGCTCGCCGCGGCAAAAAGGCGACTTCGTGACTTTCGTCGCCCTCATTCTTCCCTAATTCTTGTCTCCCATACTTTCTCTCCAAGGCCAGATCAACGGCCTCCTGCAGGTCGTGACGGAAGGAGGCGCCAAGCGCTATGGAGATCGACGCCTTTCCGAATGAATCGGTGAATTCCCCGCTGGGAAAACACCTCGCCGCGCATCAGCAACGCGTTACGCGTGGCCGGCGATAGCAAAGTCTTTACATATGGCTGGATTTTCGCGACGGCATGCACACCCAGTGCCATCCATCGACACATAGTTCACTCATCCGAGGAAGAAGTCATGAAACGTAGTCTTATCGCTCTTGCATGTACCACGCTCTTTTCAATCGGCACGACGTGGGCCGCTCCCAATGACGCCGTGGTCACACTACCGGCCGTGGAGGTGAACGCGTTCAGCCTCGAACAGCATCAGGCTTCACTTCACACGACGATCACGCAGGTGGATCCAGCCAAGAGGACGATCACCCTGAAGGGACCGGGCGGCCATGAAGAAACCGTCGAGGTGGGATCCAACGCTGGCAGCCTGAAAGACCTCAAGGTCGGCGACCAGGTGGATACGCACTATCAGCGCGACGTCGCTCTGCAGATTCTGCCCGCCGATGGCTACGATCAGCCCGGCATCGAGTATTCGGGGAGCATGGCCGCCTCGAACAGTGCGAATGATCCGACCATTCATTCCTCTTACACCGAGACGCTGACCACCACCTTGTCCGCCATCAGCCTGGACCATGAGACGCTGACCCTGACGGCCGCGGACGGCCATTCGCGGACCATCGATGTCCGCAAGCTGGAGGATCGCAACAAGCTGAGCAAGCTCAAGGTGGGCGACCTGGTGCGCGTTACCTATGCCGAAGCCATGGCCATTTCCCTCCAACCGAAGGAAGACGGCTGAGTTGACGCCTGCCGGCAAAGCAGCGCCCGTCACGATGCGTGACGGGCGCTGTTGGCATGCGCAGGCGGGTGGGCGATCGCGATCTTCCGGAGCATGCCGTGTCACACCCATCATCTCGCCGCGGCTTTCTTAAAGCGTTGTTGTCGGCGCTGCTCGTCTTCGGCCTCGCCGCCCTGAGCCAGGGCCATGGCGGGCCGGGCGCAAGCAACGCACAAGCCGGTGCTGCGTTTTACGACTACGAACCGGCGCTGGCCGACGGTCCGCCGGGTTCGATCATTCGCATGGAACCGATGGCCGGTGCGCCGCTCAATGCGCATGCTTACCGCGTGCTGTACCGTTCGATAGGCGTGCATGGAGAAAGCATCGCCGTCTCCGGTGTATTGATCGTTCCCGCCGGCCGTGCGCCGGCCGGTGGACGCGACATCGTGGCGTGGGCGCATCCCACCACGGGCATCGTTTCCCGTTGCGCGCCGTCAGCAACCCGCTTCGTGTTTCAGACCATGATGGGGCTGCGCGAACTCGTCCGGCATGGCTACATCGTGGTGGCCACCGATTACCCGGGACTGGGTACGGAAGGCCCTCATCCTTATCTGGTTGGCCGCAGTGAAGCCCGCGCGGTGATCGACGCGGTACGGGCCGCGCGCCAACTCGCCGGCGCCGATGCAAGCAATCGCTACGCCGTATGGGGACATTCGCAGGGCGGCCAGGCGGCCTTGTTCACCGGCATCATCGCCGGCAGCTATGCGCCCGAGCTGCGGCTGGTCGGTGTAGCCGCCGCCGCGCCGCCTACCGATCTCAAGAGCCTGCTCAACGAAGATGCCCTCACCGACGGCGGCCGCAATGTGACGGCGATGACGTTATGGTCCTGGCATCGCGTCTATGGCGCCCCCATCGACCAGGTGATCGCACCCGCAGCCATGCCGGCCGTCGACGCGCTCGCGCAGGAATGCATCCAGTCACCGTACGACATGTTGCGACGGCACTACACGCAGCGTCCGCTACAGGATCAGTTCCTTGCCGTCCCCAATGTGACCGCGCTGATGCCGTGGCGTGGACTGCTCGCGGAAAATATCCCGGGCACCTTGCCGGCCGACCTTCCCGTGCTGGTGACGCAGGGCGGGACGGATCGACTAGTGTTGCCGCAAATCACGCGTGCCTACGTGCGCCGGCTCTGCGCGGCGGGCAGCCGCGTCGACTACCTGGAACTGCCGGGGGTACGACATGGTTTCATCGGGCACCACAGCGCACCGCAAGCGGTTGCCTGGATCGCCGACCGCTTCGACAGGGTCCCTGCACCCAGCAACTGCCCCGCCATCCTGGCGCGCGACCAAGGCTGAGACATGTCCTTGACGACACCCCTGAATCCGCTAAACGGAGCGCGGGAATTGACGGTTCTGCAAAGCCTGCGAGCTGGACGCCTATCGCGTCCGGCCGGCAGGGGGCGAGCACCGCCGGGAGGTACTTGCGGCGTTCATGTGCCGCGTTCACTTTATAGGCATAGCGCTCGCTCTTGGGGCCGCCATGGCGGGAAGCGGCGCTGGCATTGCGCGGATCGCCGCAGGTGCTGACGGGGTAGCTGGGGATGCGAATATCGCCGTCATTACCACGGCCAGTCGTTACACGGATGTGAACGCGGTCGGCTGGATGGCCGATGCCTCGCGGTAGTACAACAACACCGCCGCGAGCGTGATAATCGACACCGTTGTCGTTTTTCGCCGCTTCATCGATGCGGAGGCGGAAGGTCGATTCGACGGCGGCGATGGCGTCATCGAAGAAGCAGATGGATAAGCCACGGGCGATCGCCTGGCCGCAACGCCAGCTTCGCCGACATCGGGACCGTTTTGCGCTTCGGCGACAGGACGGCGGAAATCTGGCCGCCAGGCCAGCAAGCCAGGGTCAGGCGGCATGAAATCACTGAAAACCCGGATTATCGTCGCACTGACTGTATTGTGGGTGGTGGGCGGCCTGGTCCGCGGCGCTGCTTCCTATTGGGATACCAGCAAGCGCATCAGCGATCTGCTCGATACGCACCTGGAGGGGGCGGCAGTCTGGATGGCGGCCGGCAAGGTGGGCTCGATCGGCTCGCACGGGCCACCGCAGCATTCGATCGACGGCTTCGTCGGGCAGATCTGGGAGCGCGACAAGACCGAGCCCACGGACAATACCGACTCGGAAATATTATTCGATCGCCATGCCAAGAGCGGCTTTTCCGTCGAGAACATCGGCGGACAGCCTTACCGCATCTTCACCTTGCGCAGGGATAACAGCGACCTCGTCTACCAGGTCGGCCAGCCCGTGGCATTCCGCGAACAAACCGCAAAGCATGCGGCACTGCAGAACATGCTGCCGACCCTGGTGCTGATGCCCCTGCTCTGGCTGGCGATTCCGTTGGTGGTCAATACCGCTTTTGGTTCGATGGCGCGCGCAAGCCAGCAAGCGGAGAAGGTCGGCATTGGCCACTTGGAGCCGCTCGATGTATCGCACGTACCGCTGGAAGTGCGGCCGTTTCTCGATTCGATCAACCGGATGATTGCCCGCTTGCAGGCCGGCATCGACGCGGAAAAGCGCTTTATCGCGGACGCGGCGCATGAATTGCGCACGCCCATGGCGGTCTTGCAGTTACGCGTGGACAACCTGGCGTATGCGACCGATCCGCTTGTTCGCAAAGAGCGCGAGCGCGAGCTGCGCGAAGCCATCACACGCAGCTCGACCATGATCCGTCAGATGCTTGCGCTGGCCCGCGCCGACGCCCAGCTCGATCCGGCGGCGACCGAACCGGTCGATGTGCAGCAGGTCATCCAGAACCTGGTGGCGGATCTGCTGCCCGTCGCCGACACGCGCTCGATCGACCTGGGCGTACGGCGCTTCGAGCCGGCGCACATGAAGGCGCGCGAGGGCGAGCTGCGCATGGCCGTGCGCAACCTGATCGAAAACGCGCTGCACTATACGCCCTCGGGTGGCAACGTCGACATCGACGTCTTCGAGGAAGACGGCTTTGTCGTCGTGCGTGTCGCCGATACCGGACCAGGCATCCCCGAGGCGTCGATCGAGCGTGTCTTCGATCGCTTCTATCGGTTGCAGACGAGCAGCGTCGAAGGCAGCGGACTGGGGCTTTCGATCGTCAAGTCGGTCGTGGCGAAGTATCGCGGCACCATCTCGCTGGAAAACCGCACGGATGTCGCCAGCGGCCTGCAAGCGACCATCGTCTTGCCTGGCACCCGGGCCACACCGAAAGTGGTGCCGCCGGCCACGGTTGTCGGATGATGGCCGGCCCTTGGCGATAGGGCCGTTGGCCGGTGCTTGAACATCGGGTATTTGTCGGGGGGACATCATGCGAGTGCTACTGGTTGAAGACGACCTGCAGATCGGCCCAAGTCTGCTGCACGCGCTGCAGGATGCCGATTACAGCGTGGACTGGGTGCGCGATGGCGCTTCGGGATGGCGCGCCATCAGTTCCGCCGAGTACACCGTCGCCCTGCTGGATCTGGGGCTTCCCAAGATGAGCGGCATCGAACTATTGAGAATGATCCGTACAAATGGCAATCCGGTACCGGTATTGATCCTGACTGCGCGCGAGGATCTCGATACACGGGTGGAGGGACTCGACCTCGGTGCGGACGACTACATGCTCAAGCCGTTCCAGGTGCCGGAATTGCTGGCGCGCATCCGCGCAGTGCTTCGACGCAAGGCGGGCTATGCGGTTTCGTGTCTCGGCAATGAAACGCTCAATTTGAATATCGACACCCGCACCTTGAACTGCAATGGCGTCTCATCCGTGCTCTCGGCCCGCGAATTCGCCTTGATGCTGGCGTTGCTCGAGCGCCCGGGCACGATTCTTTCGCGCGAGCAGCTCGAAGACAAATTGTACAGCTGGGGCAAAGAGGTGGAGAGCAACGCCGTCGACGTGCTGATCCATTCGGTACGAAAGAAGTTCGGTGCGTCAGTGATTCGCAACGTGCGCGGATTGGGCTGGACGGTCAGCCTCAACGATTCGTCGAAAACCTAGACGGGCGCCGCGACCGGCTTCCCTGGCGGCGCCGGCGTGTCGCGTCCTCAACCATCTTCGCGCGACTGCAACGCGTGCTGGATCGCGACTGCCGGCGGTGCCGGGCGCTTCTTCGGCAGTTCGGCGGCGATCAGGATCTGCTGTGCGTCGGCGTGTTGCTGAACACGCGAGCAGACGTCCTCCTCGAAGCAACGCCACCAGCCCGATTTGCGTCGACCCAGCACGATCAGATCGGCACGGATGCTGGAGGCGTATGTCGCAATGGTCTGGCCGATCGGCCGGCCGGACGACGGCAGCGCGATGAATTCCACGTCCATATGCGGAATGGCCGTGTCCAGGACATCCGCCACCTCATCGATGACGGCATACCCGCCGGGCTGCAGCACATCGATCACGACGCGGGGCTTGTTTCCGGCCGATGCGATGGCATAGGGCACGGAATCGGCGACGTGAAGCACCGACATGCGTGCCCCGTGCTTGATTGCCATGCCGACCGCCAGGGCAACCGCATGGAGATTGGGATACGCGCCGATTGCTACCAGAATATGGTTGTACATATGGGGACTCCACGATCGAGCTGGAAGGCATCCCTGTCAGCCATGCATGATGGTTGCGCGTGGCGGCGCACGGTCGAGTGGCGCCGCCCGGGACGTCGGATATGAAGCAATGCGTGTCATCGCTTTCACGATGCCCATCCTAGAAAACGACAATGAGGTGAAAATTAGGAACCGCGAGTCGAGCGGATTCGCTTGAACGGCTTCATCGTGGTGGCCGTCCAAAGTCGGATATGCGATGCACGGCGCCCGCGCTTCGACGGATGAGATGCGGGGCGAGCGGAGTTTCGACGGCTGCTCAAGGTTGTTGGGCGATGAAGTCGCCGATGCGCTCCGCAAGCGGGCGCGGATATTGGTACATCATCGCGTGGCCGCCTGCGGCGACGTCCACCAGCACGACATGGGGAAAGATGCGGCCGAAGGCCTGGGCATTGCTCGGCGCCACCACTTCGTCGTCCACGCCTGCCAGCACCAGCACCGGCAGCGCGAGGTGATTCAATTGCCGCAGCGCCGTGCCGTCCTGTGTCCACTCCTGCAGGATTTTCCCTTGCGCAATCGTGACCTCGTTCGAAATGGGAGCGGCGTATCCGGCGGGCCTGAACATATCGCCGACGAAGCATCGCATCGCCTGCTGTTGCGCCGCGGGCGGAAACAGGATGTCCATGACGCGCTGAAAGTGCCCTTGGCCGCTGCCTGACAGGGCCCGACTGGCACTCGCGGATACTGCGGCACCTGGCTGCCCCAGCGGGGCCGACGACATCAGCACCAGCCGCTTCACCAGCGCCGGTTCGTCGATGGCGAGTTGCTGCGCAATGGCGCCGCCCATCGACCATCCCAATACGGTCGCGTCCTTCAGGCGAAGGCCCTTGATGAGGGTGGCGGTATCCCTCGCCAGATCTTCGATGCCGTAATTTGTGCCGCGGATCTGCGAACGGCCTACGCCGCGGTTGTCGAAGATGATCACTTCGTGATTCTTGGCCAGTTCGCCAAGGAAATAGGCGTTCCATTCGGCCATGCTCGCGCGATAGCCGGTGATCAACACGATCGGGCTGCCATGGCCGAACCGGTAATAGCCGATGGATCCGGCCGGGGTACGCAACACCTGTTCCAGCAGCGCGGCGTCACGGTCGGGGCGGGGTGCGGCGGCCCCGCACAGCATGTCCTGGCGATAAGTGACCGGGCTGTCCGAAAAGGCTTGGCCGGTGTGCCAGCCAAACAGGCCGGCGAAGACGAACGCCGTTGCAGCCCACGCACGAGTCAAAGAAGCGTGCTTCATGAACGATACCTGCCTATCCGCCGATAGAAGAGTAGCTATCGATACCCAGCCGAAAGTCATGGCGCCCGCGCCGGAACGTCCGCCGCCGTGGCGCTCATTTTGTCCTAATTCTGCGCGCCGATGATTCCCCCACAGTCAGGGCGCAAGCCCCGCCATTTATCTGCCTTGTTTGCTTTCCATCGAGGGTATCGGCATGTTCAAGCACATTCTTGTTGCGGTCAGCCACAACGCGGACTGCGCGGCTCTTCGCGAGGCCATGGCCCTGGCGCGCAAACACGACGCGCAGATCACGGCGCTGCATATCGTCGACTGGATACCGCGCTATGTCACGGCGGACATAGCCGATTTCGGCATCATGCTCGACCACCTGGAAAAGCAGGGGCGTGAGATCGTCGACCAGGTCGCTGCCCTGCTGGAAAAGGCAGGTTGCCGCGGAAGCGCCAAAATGATGACCCTGGCGGCCGGCGACTTCACGATCGGCAAGGCAATCGCCGACATCGCCCTCGACATCGACGCGGACCTTATCGTGGTTGGCAAGGCGACGTCGGGCTGGTGGCGTTGGTTCGAGGAAGATGTTTCCTCGGAAACACGGCGCTGCGCGGCCGTGCCGGTCTTCATGTCGAGCCCCCGCAAACAGATTTCACCCGTGGCCCAGGCTATCCCGGCAAACTAGCCTCTAGCGGGCTATTGAGAAGCATCGCCGCGCTCGTCATCGTCCTTCGGACGGAAGCTCTTGTGCGAGGCCCACGCCTCCAGCAACGTGCCGTCCACCGAGCAGTGCTCATCGCTGACCAGCTCGCGCATCCGTGCCAGCAGTACGGTGTGCTCGCAGAAGTGCCGAGCGATGGCTTCGTCGAACAGCCGCTGGCGGTTGAATGAGAACGTCGAGTGATCCCACACCGGATCGTCGACATTCGGACCGCTGAACCAGCGGAACAGCAGGTTGTAGTCGAACTTCTCCATCAGCAACCGCTCGCTGCGCACGCTGTAGATCACCTGCAGCAGCGAGGCGCGCAGGATGCGCTCGGGTGGAATCGATGGGCGGCCGCCTTGAGCATAGCGCTCGGCCAGCACATCATCGAGCTCGCCCAGAATCGCGTCCACCACAATCCGTAACTTGCGGATCGGGTGGTCCAGCGGCACGCGCTGATCGACGGAAGCATAGGGGAACATGCCAAGCTACTGGACGTCGGGACTGCGCACCGAGCCAAGTGGTCAGTGATTGAGGATCCTATGACAGCGGCGACGCGCGGAGGTTTCTCGACAGCCGGCTAGGCCCGCCATACGGATGAAGGATTTCACCCTCTAGGCCTTAACCGTTCAAGGCGCGGCGCATCGCCCCGTTTCACCGCTGCCACGCGCTTAAGGTGATCTTGAAACAATATTGTATATACAATATTGTGGCCATTCGACGGAACACAGAAGACGAGCATGAGCAGGTCGAGGACCCGAATCCGGGGAGAAGAAGTCATTGGTGAAATGGGCGACGCCTGCGTACTCATGCGTACCCGCTTGATCGCACGCGTCATCACTGCCATTCATGATGACGCGTTACGGCCATTCGGCATCGGTTCGGCTCAGTTCGTTTTGCTACTGGTTATCTACAAGCTTCAACCTGCCACCCGGACGGATATCGGTCGACATCATCGTCAGGATCGATCTACCCTGACGCGCAATTTGAAGCTCGTCCTTTCGGAGGGCTGGGCTGAGGAAGTACCAGACGAGGCCAGCGCTAGAAAGAGGCCGATAGTGCTGACAATGGCCGGGAAGGAGCTTTTAATGAAGGCGGCGCCAGCGTGGCGAACGGCTCAGGCCAAGTCTAAGGCTGTCTTGGGAAAAGATGGCGCGGAGGTGGTCACGGACATCGCCAATAGCATCATCACCGCTCTTTAGATCAGGACGCATTTTGCTCATATTGTTGTATATACAAACCAAAAATCGAGGCACGGACAATGACTCACGATTCCATAACGACACTCGCCGTCGGGGATAGCACCGGTCGCTTCCCCTTTACCGAGCTCCGGGTACCCACACCCAAGGGCGACCTATATGTGCGTGACTACCAAGGTGATGGCCCGGCCTTCGTGCTAATGCACGGGTTTCCCGACAATCTGAGAATCTACGATCTTCTAGCCCCTCCCCTTGTTGAGGCCGGTCGTCGTACTGTGACGTTTGACTTCTTGGGATTCGGTCAATCCGGCAAGGCGAGCGATGGCAGCTATAGCTTCCATCAGCAGCTCGACGACCTAAAGGCGGTCGTGAATCATTTGGGGCTAGACAAGATTATCCCCGTTGCGCACGATGCCGCAGGTCCAGCTGCATTGAATTTTGCGATCGATCATCCGGAGAAAACTGCTTCGCTGGTCGTTCTCAATGCTGTTTTCGCGGATTCGGCAGTTGCAACGTTGCCCGAGCTGGTCGCGTTCTTTGCGACCCCTGCACTGCGAAAACTGGCCCTAAAGGCTCTGCAGACCCCCGAGCAGTTCCAGTGGATCGCTGGTTTTCAGGGCGAACAATTCCGAAATAGCCTGAGCGAACAGTACTGGGAGCGATATGATTCGTTCCTAAGGCCAATCATCAATGCAAACTTCACTCAGCAAGGAGCGGGACTGGCCTTTGCGCAGATGACGTCGCAACTGCTTGCCGAGCAAAAGCGCAACACCGCGCGAATTCCCCTTCTGAAAACACTCGATATCCCGGTCAAACTCATTTGGGGTCGGAGCGATCCTTATCTCAACGTCGATTTCGCAAAGGAATTCCAGTCCTATTTCCGGCAGGCGACTCTTACGCTTGTTCCTGGCGGTCACTGGCCTCAGATTGACGATCCGCTGCTCGTTGCAAAGGCCATGCTGAGCTGACTAGCAGGCTGTTGAGAAGCACGGTTTCGCAGCGATCTTGATAGCTTTGATCTATGTATCGGCGGTTGAGCGTGAGTTGCACGGCGCGATTTTCAGCCCTGCGGACGCACGTCTCCCGTCATCACTCACGTCGGCGATGGTTACCACCACTCCAGCAACGTGCCGTCCACCGAGAAGTGCTCATCGCTGACCAGCTCGCGCATCCGTGCGAGCAGTACGGTGTGCTCGAAGAAGTGCTGAGCGATGGCTTCGTCGAACAGCCGTTGGCGGTTGAATGAGAACGTCGAGTAATCCCACACCGGATCGTCGACGTTCAGGCCGACGAACCAGCAGAACAGCAGGTTGTGGTTGAGCTGCTCCATCAGCAACCGCTCGCGCGGCCGCCTTGAACATCGCGCTCGGCCAGCACACCATCGAGCTCGCCCAGAATCGCGTCCACCACAATCCGTAACTTGCGGAACGGGTGGTCCGGCGGCACGCGCTGATCGACGGAAGCATAGGAGAACATGCCAAGCTGCTGGACGACGTCGGGGCTGCGCATCGGGCCAAGTGGTCAGTGATTGAGGGTGCCTATGACAGCGGCGACGCGCGGAGGTTTCTCGACGGCCTGTTAGGAAACCGATGATGCGCAAGACCGAGCAACCGGCCACGGCGCCAAATCACGCGAAGAGCGAGATTCTTCGTCTGCGGGATCGGCCGCGTCGCCTCGAAGAGAAGTGCGACATAAAAAGGGCCGCGCGGTACTTCGTCGAATGATCCGAATGAAGTGCCGCTTCATCTGTGACCATCGCCGTGTGTTTCGCGTAGTCTCGATGCATCGGGTGCTTGAGTTGACGCGCAGTGGCTTCCATCAGCGGCCGGACAAACCCGAGTTCGATCGCAAGATCCAAGATCGACGCCTGCCGAACCTGATTCGTGACTTCTGCGACGCCAGCGTCTGCGGTGCGCGACGCCTTTTAGGCGACCGGCGTGAAACCGGCGAGAGGCGTGGCAAGCATCGCGTGAAGAAGATCATGCCTGTCCAGAAGATCAAGGCAAGACGCGGTCGCTCAAGCGTTTGTCAGCCGCTTGAAGAAGGATCGCAAATGACCGGCCATGGCTTCCGCCGCATGGCGGCATCGAGACTCAACGGAATGAGCCGGAATGCCGGCGCTATCGCGCGCCTGCCAGGGGCAAACTGAATAAGCCTGCATGTCGCTTATGAATCGGACTGGCGGGACTTCGAGTGACCGCTTACTACCGGTTCAGGTACTTGACGCGAGCAGGCTTCCAGCGCCTCAAGCCTTATTCTTCCAAGCTTCGACGTGTTCGGCCCATGGTCATTGGCGAAGCCACCACGATCAAGCAGAAGCAGGCTTTACCGCGGATTTACTATCTCCTCACGAGGTTATGCGCCCTCTTCGGACATGGTGTTGTACACGTGCAATATCAGTAGGCCAAGGTAGGGAGAATATTATGTCGCGCATTTCCACTTCCCCGCTTATTGCCGCGATGCGGTTTGCCCTACCCGGCCTGTTCTTGATGATCGGGCTGTTGCCACTTTCCAATGCTTCACAACCCAACCTGCCTCCGAGAGGCAACTACACCAGCGTCGCAGCCGCTGCCAACGGCGGGTTCTGGGTACAGCGGATGACGCCCACCGTCGTGGTTGAGTTCGGGACTCTCACCGTCGATGGCGCGCCGCAGTACGACACCGTCAACGAGCCTGGAAGCATTGCGGCCATACCCGGCACGGACAAGTACTGGGTGGTGACCATGCGAGGAAGGATTTTTGACCGTGGAGGCGCACCCTACCTTTGTGGCGGGTACCTCTCCAGCTGCTCCGGCTTCCGCAGTAACGAGCGGCATATTGTTGCTGCCGCGGCCTCCCCGAATGGGGACGGTCTATGGGCCGTGGACAATGAAGGGGCCGTATGGACGGCAGGCAACGTCGTCTCCTACGGCGACGTCATGCACGACAGCAACCAGACGCCAACCGGCATCGCGGCAACACCGTCGGGCCGTGGCTATTACATCGTCATGAATGATGGTGGCGTGCATGGCCGTGGCGATGCGGTGCTGTTTGGCTCAACCGGCGGAAACCGGCCGGGCGGTCATGATCTGGTGGGGATCGCGCTGAGCTACGACATTCTCGGCCAGGTCAACGGCTATTGGCTGGCAGGCTCCGATGGCGGGGTGCACAGTTTTGGAGCTGCCACGTTCCTGGGATCGACGGGCGGTGGCCCGGGACGCGGCGCAGTCTCCAACATCGTTACCCAACGTGACGGACGCTCCTATGCCTATGTGTATGCCGATGGGCGTGTGGAAAAGTCCCGCGAGGCTCCACCCTTCGTGATTCAATCGGTGACCACCGGCAAGTTGATCGACGTCCCGGAACAAAGCACGGCCCCGCATGTCCAGCTGGGCCAGGCCATGGCTAATGGCAGTGCGAGCCAAAAATGGGAACTGATCGAGCATGAAAATACCGGTACGTTCAAAGTCGTCAACGTCCACAGCGGTTTGTGCATGGACCTGGAACACGGCGCCCCTGGTGGCAGAGTGATCCAGTATCCATGCAAGGACGACGCGTACCCAACCAATCAACTGTGGGTGCCGGTCAAGAACGAGTTCAACGCAATCGAGCTCTATACGCTCGAGCAACCCGACTACCGGTTGTCTGGAAATCCGGAGGAACACGGCGGAGGATTGATGGTGGCTAGCGACAACCCCAGCGGCGCCCGGGGCTGGGTGCTGACCCCGGCGCTGTAATCCGCGGGTAAACGATGCATCAACCGGCCGCCGGGATGAAATTCCAGCGGCCGAAAAGTCTTCGTAGATAAAACGGCCGGCATCGAGCCGATCGAGTGCATCTGCCGCGGACATCCAGCCGCCTGACTGGCGTTGAGTTTCCGCCGCATCCATAGAGATAGTCGCAGTGTCATAGCCGCGGCGCGATCCAGATGTGCGCGGGAAGCGCTGGTGGTTGTGACGAAATTCCGTTGAGGAGCGCGCCCAGGATCGGATCGACCAGCGCCTCGATGTCTTTGGGCGGCCCGACGAAATCGTCGATCGCCAGCATGGTGAGACCGTGCAGGATGGACCACATCGCCAGGGTCGCCGCGGCGCCCTCGCCTGGGCTTGCCAGGCTTGGAGGAAACACTCCCGATTGGGTAGCGTCGGCGAACGCCTTATCCATGATTGCCCGTGCCTTGGCCGCCGCCACTTTCTCGATTGCCGGGCGTCCGGCTTCGGGGCTGGTCAGCACCGCGCTGAACATCAGACGGTAGAGGGCCGGATTGGCAATGCCACGTGCGACGAACGTCCGGCCGCAAGCGAGGAGTCGCTCACGCGCGTCTGTCAGCCCTTCGAGCGAGGAAAGCGTGCTCTCGGCGAGCGCCTCGAAGCCACGCGCGGCGACAGCAGCCAAAAGATCACGCTTTTCCGGGAAGTGCTTGTACGGCGCGTTGTGACTGACGCTGGCACGCCGCGCGACTTCACGTAGCGAGAAGTTCCAGTCCTGCGTCTCATCAAGCAGCAGCAACGCGGCATCGACGAGCGCGGACGCAAGATTGCCGTGATGGTAGGGGCGGGGAGTGGAGCGGCGGACAGATTTGGCCACGAAAATCTCCAAGAAAAGAGTTGACAGTGTCAACTTTACTGGCGTATATAAGTTGTCACTGTCAACTTACCGAGAGCAAGCTCGGAAGTCCAGCCAAAGGAGAGTCCCATGCCTGTCTATTCATGCTCTACCCCCCTGGCGTTGAGTAGCGAACTCAAAAGTGCGATTGCCAAAGAATTTACCCGCATCCATCGCGAATTCACTGGCGCACCGGAGCCCTTCGTCAATATCGTCTTCCTGGACCTGCCGTACGGCTCGCACTACCTCGGTGGCGCCGTTCGCGAAAACGGGACGCTTATTAACGCAATCGTGCGGGCCGGGCGATCGCTGGAAACCCGCCAGGCGCTATTGAAAGCACTCTCGGCCGCTTGGTCGAACCTAACCGGACAGCCGCAGCGCAAACTGGTCATCAGAGTCGAGGAGGCGGACGCGGAGACCATCATGGAAGCGGGCCTCATCATGCCTCGCCCGGGCGACGAAGCGGCATGGATGGCCGCGAACAAGGAAACACTTGGCGAGCTCGCCACGTAAACCAAAAGGCACGCGGCAATGTTGAAGGCATCGGCTTGGACGTGATTGACGTGCCCAAGCCGGAGCCTCCAACCATGCGGCAGGAATGCATGATCAGCCTTGCGGGCTAGACCTTTAAACCTGCAGCCAGGGCCTCGATCGATACCTGTCCCAACCGTCCGGAAGGATGGTGACAATGGGGCCATCTACCTGGCCGCGGGCCGCAACGCGTATCGCCGCTGCCACATTTGTTCCAGAAGATCCGCCCGCAAGAAGGCCCTCTTCACGAATCAGGCGTCGCGCCATTTCGAAACTCTCGTCATCGGAAATGCGTTCGACGCCATCGATGACATCGCGATGCAAGTTTGCAGGCGGCTCCGCCGCACCGATTCCTTCCACGGCGTACGATCCATCGGGTCCTGGCGTGCCCGTTTCGATCCAATCTGCCAAAGCCGAACCCACAGGATCAGCCAGAATCACCGTAATGTCCTTGCGGTAGGCCTTGAGTCGCCTGCCCACGCCAGAAATCGTGCCGCCTGTACCCGCGCCGGCGACGAAGGCACCGATGCTTCCGCCAGTCTGATCGATGATTTCCTCCGCGGTCGTTTCTTCGTGAATACGAACGTTGGCGGGATTGCGGAACTGGTCTGCGAGAAACCAGCCATTTTCGCGCGAAAGGCGCTGGGCGACATTCCGAAAATTGTCGTTGCTCGATGGAGGCGCATTTGGCGTGATGATTACTTTTGCGCCGAGAGTTGCCAGCGCGCTGCGTTTGTCGAAGGACATTTTTTCAGGCATCACGCAAACAAGCCCGTAGCCCCGGGCCGCAGCCACCAATGCGAGACCAACGCCGGTGTTGCCGGCCGTGGCTTCGATCAGCGTCATGCCTGGCCGCAATATCCCGCGCGCTTCGGCATCATCGACAATGGCCAGCGCAATACGATCCTTGATCGAACCGCCCGGGTTCAGATGCTCGCACTTCACCCAGATCTCGCGGGGCAAGTCGTTTCCGATCCGCCCGAGACGTACCAATGGCGTGCGACCGATCTGCTTGAGGATATCTTGGCTCATCGTGTGATCCATCCATACTTAATGACAAAGCGACGCGTCGTAGCGCAACACGGTCGTGCGCCGCGCGCTCAACGCCACTTTCTCTTGTTCCCAGGCCTGGAGCAATCGTATTCACACGATTGGCGGAGCGCTTTTGGCAGGATCAATGCCTGGGCTTCCTTGGCAGCTCAACAGGGTATGCCCATATCGGCTATGGGCCGAAAGTGGACTTCGCAACGAAAATGGCTAGGTGTCGAAATCGACGTGGATTGCTAAATCACCGAAAGGCGCCATTGAGAGCAACCCAGGAATAACGTGGAAGTGCCACGACCTTGCGAAGCGCGGCGCCTGTGAGGTTATCCGATGCCGATATAGCGCGGCAGGTGTCGCGTCCACTTCTCGTAGAAACCGACGACGGCCTGAATGTCCCGGGCGATTAGCCGGGTGGATGCGAACTTCATGGAACCTCTCTTTTTCGATCTCGGTAGGAATCGCAAGGAGGTTTTGTACAAGAGGACTACTGCCAACATCCCGTCGGGAGTCGCCATTCAGATATTGCCAACTCGCAGGCATGGCGCTTAGCGGGTTCGCAAGGTCCGCTCGGGGTCGGGAGCGGACCTTACGTTTCCCGCTGAATCACCGCGAGCCTGCTATCACTCCAGTCTCCACAAGCCTCTATCGTTCCGGCCAATACCATGCAGGCTCATCCAGCTCCCGCAAACCAGCGATGCGTGTCTGGCTGAAATCTTTCTCCACCCGAAGTGTCTGGCAATCAGCGCCGGTCTCCAGCGCCGCAATCAATCGCGCTGCGTGAGATACAACCCATACTTGGCTACGCGACGAAGCATGGGCGATGAGGCGCGCCAAAGCAGGGAGTAGATCGGGATGAAGACTCGTCTCCGGCTCGTTCAATACCATCAACGGCGGTGGCCTGGGCGTGTGAAGTGCCGCGATCCAGAGCAGATATCGCAGCGTTCCATCTGATAGCTCAGCCGCGGAGAGTGGCCGCAAAAGGCCATGCTGCGAGAACATGAGCGTGAATCGTCCATCATTAACGGCGATGCTGACCTGTGCCCCGGGAAACGCATCCTCGACCGCGGCATCAAGCGCGTCTGAATCGCCAACCTCCCGTATTGTTTGCCACGCCGCAGCCAGGTCGGCACCATCGTGGCCGAGCACAGTCGTTCGCGATCCCAATTGGGCTTGCCGTGCCGGAGCGTCGCGATCAGAGCGGAAGTGATCGTAGAAGCGCCATGCGCGGATGGTCTCTCGCACGCGAATCGCTTCCGGCGCGCGATCCGGGTCTGCTATTTGAGCAAACAAGCTCTCGAACGCGTTGAGGCGGTCGGACGCCACTCGCCAGGTGCGGCCCTCTCGAACACGTGCCAACGGCCCTCGCCGATCTATGAGGAGATTGGATGAACGCAGGAATGGCCCGCTCCAAATTGCCTCACGCTTGAATTCCGGATCGAGTGCAAAAGCGGTCGGTGCTTTGGATGGCGGTGGAAACCCAAGATCCATCGCGTAGCCAAAATCGTCGCTGGCGAAGCCCAGTCTCAGACCTACAGCCTCCTGCCGAGAGCCCCCTTGAATCGCCACCTCTCCCCTTCGCATTCGCTCGGATATGCGCTCCGGTCCCGCCCAGAGCGCCGAAGGCAGGCCGCCTTCTCGCGCCAACGCACCTACGCCCCCACCATCGGCCGTATCGGCGAGCAATCGCAATGCTCGATAGAGGTTCGACTTCCCGCTCCCATTTTCGCCCGTGATCAGGTTCAAGCACCCGAGCGAAATGACAATCGAGCGAATGGAACGATAGTTGGCAACGGCCAGGGTCCTCAGCATCCAGTGCTCCCAGTAGGTCTACGATCACCGTCGCCATGCTAAAGGCAAACATTCTTCAATCATGAGACTTCGAGGTCGGCAATGGCTCCCTTGCATATAGTCTCGTGCGACAAATGTGCGCTTTGGGTTCCGGTTTCAGCCGGTCATTGCAACACGCTAAAGACTGCGCGAGCAGCGGGAGTGTTGCAATGACCGGCTGAAACCGCAGTCGGGAGCGGACCTTAGCTACTACATGAAGCGGACAAATTATGGGTAAGTGCATAATAAGCTTGCTCATGCAGCAGATGGTGGGCCCAGTAGGATTCGAACCTACAACCAAGGGATTATGAGTCCCCTGCTCTAACCGTTGAGCTATAGGCCCATTGCGAGCGCCGGCGCGGGGCCGGGCTTGGGAGGCCGGACATGTTAGCTGCGTTGGGGCGCGGGAGTCGACCGGGTGGTGGGGTTCGAGGCGCCAAAGGCTTGTGGATCGGGGCTTGCGGTCGGCTTCGGGGCTTGGGTGACGTAGACTTCGCACCGTCGCGCCCGGTGGTTGGCGCTTGGATGGGAAGGCGCCATGCGCGAATTGATCGAACGTTACCTGGGCGCGTACAACCGCATGGATGTCGACGGCACGCTGGCCACGATGCATCGAGAGGTGATGTTCGAGAACTACACGGCGGGCGTGCTGAGCGTGCGTACGCTGGGCGTGGATGAGCTGCGTCACCTGGCGGAGAGTTCGCGCTATCTGTTTTCCGCGCGGCGCCAATTGATCCTGGCGTATCAGGAAGTCGACGGTACGGCCACGGCGCAGATTCTGTTCGACGGCACGTTTGCGGTGGACCTGCCCAATGGCGTGCGCGCGGGGCAGTCGATCACCATGAATGGGCGCAGCCAGTTTCGCCAGCGCGATGGGTTGCTGGTGTATATCGCCGATTACAGCGAGTAACCGGCAGCGTGGGCATCGGCGCTGAGGGAATCGTGTCCTTCGGCGCGGCGCAGTAGCGCATTGCGCCAGCGTTGTTGTTGCTCGGGCGTGGCATCGACCAGCCATTGCGGCTTGTTGGCCACCAGCGCGGCGACGGGCACGCCGTCTTCATAGAGCACGCGCGTGCCGACTACGGCCGGCAACTTGTTGCCGGCCAGTACGGTACCCACAAGGTTGAGCGGGTCGCTGCCGCTGAGGCAGACCAGCTCGCCTTCATGCTCGCGCTGACGCACGGCGCGCAGGCGGCCAATGGCTTCGGGCAGGGCGAATTGTTCGCCGACCAGGCCCTCCACGAAGCGGCCGCCGCGGATTTCACCGCGGGCCTCCAGGCGGTGGTAGACGCGCAGCAGTTCGCGCCAGCTGGGGAGCCACGGGGCTTCGCGTTCGAGCAGTTTCCAGAAGACGACGCCGTAGCGGCGCAGCAGGGTGCGGGCGATGTGTTCGATGGGGTCGATGTCGTTTGACTTCGCACTTTGGGGCTCTGTCGCGAGCGCCCGCCCCTCATCCGTCCCTTCGGGCCACCGTCTCCCCGCAGGGGAGAAGGAACTGGGTGTACGCACCAGGGACCAACGGCCGGCGTCCTCGATGCCGGTGAGCATGTGGCGGCGCAGGCGGCGATGGCGATGGGCGTCGCGTTTGGCGGCAGGCACCAGCAGGGCGCGCAGGCCGGCGAAGCTGTCGGCGGTGACGCGACCGGCGGCGACGAGCTCGCCCAGGGCGTCTTCCAGCTCGGTGCGCAGCAGGTGCGTGGCAGCCATCAGCTCGTCGAAGAACAGTGCGCCTTCGTGGCGTAGCGCATCGAGCACGGCCTGGGCACGGGAGGAAACCAGTACATCTTGGACATGACCGTCGCCGGACGCCATGTGGGTCCAGACAGGCAGGCTGCGCCGAGGCAGCAACACGATGGGCGTGGCGCGCACCGGGCCGCCACCACCACCGCTGCCGGTGCGCAGGCGGCTCCAGCTCACGCGGCCGGCACGGCACAGGTCGTCCAGCCAGCTGATGGCATAGTCGTCGATGCGCGCGGGCAGCAGTTCGGTCTCCCAGGCGCCGGCGGCGGCCTCGAAGCCTTCCAGTTGGGTGAGCACGGCGGGCAAGGCATCGGGGCCGCTGAGACGCGCGCCGGGTGCAGCATGTTGCCATTCAAACAGGAAGCGCATCAGGTCGCGCCGGCTTACCGGCTCGATTTCGCGGCGCAGGCGGCCGATGGTGTAGCGATGAATGCGTGCGAGCAGGTGGCGTTCGCACCATTCGGTTTCGCTGGCATTCGGGGTGAAGCGGCCTTGCATCACATAGCCTTCGGATTGAAGGCGCAGCAGTACGAGGTCGATGTCGCTCGACGCCACCTGCAGTGCCCTAGCAAGTTGCGTCACCGTCACGGGCCCCAGACCGGTGAGGCGGCCACGGACGAGTTCGAGCAGGGCGTCTTCGCGATTCCAGGATGGACTGGCGAATTCGGCGGGAGCGGCGATGGGCGGGTGCAGGGTGGCGTCCGGGTGAACGGCTTGCCATGCGGGAAGCTTTTCGGCGGTCACCCAGATGGATTGGGCAGAGGGGGAAAGGCGAGTCGCACGATGGTTTTTGGCCAGGGCCTTCAACCAATCGGCCCAGCCGTGGTGGTCGTCCGCTTCTTGCTGCGTCACGCCACCCAGCACGCCGAGTGCCTCGTGCATCTCGTCCGCGCTACGCACTTGCGGCCACGCTTCCTCGCGCACGGCGGCAATGGCTTCGGGATCGAGACGGCCCAGATCATCCGCGTTGTCGGCATCGGTCCAACGGCGCGATTGCACGGCCTGCGTGCGGCGCTCTTCCAGCGGCGCATCGTCGAGATAGGCGTACGGTGCCGCGGTCAGCACTTCGCCGGCCAGCGGGCTGGGGGCGGCCAGGTCGCGGGCGACCACATTGATGGTGCCCGCTTCCAGGCCGCGCAGGATATGCAGCAGGCCGTCGACATCCATCGCGTCGCGCAGGCAGTCGTGCAGGGTCTGGTTGACCAAGGGGTGATCGGGAATTTCCCGTTCGCCGACGATGTTTTCGAGACAGGCCACCTGGTCGGGGAACACGGTGGCGAGCAGGTCCTCGCTTTTCATGCGCTGTAGCTGCGGCGGCACCTTGCGCCCGCCCTGGAAGCGCGGCAACGCCAGCGCGGTGGTGGCGTTCCAGCGCCAGCGCGCGGGGAACAGCGGTGCGTCCAGCAAGGCCTGTATCAGCACATGCTCGGCGGAACTGGAATGCAGGTAGCGCGCCACTTCCTCCAGCGGAAAGCTGTGGCTGGTGGAGAGCGACAGCACGATGGCGTCTTCGGTGGCCGCCGCCTGCAATTCGAAATTGAACTGGCGACAGAAGCGCTTGCGCAGCGCCAGCCCCCACGCGCGGTTGATGCGGCTGCCCCAGGGCGTATGGATGATGAGCTGGGTGCCGCCCGATTCGTCGAAGAAGCGCTCGAACACCAGGGTGTGCTGGGTGGGCAATACGCCGAGTGCGGCCTTGGCCTTGGCCAGATAGTCGGCCAGTTGCTGCGCGGCGGACTCACCCAGCCCCAGCGTATGCATCAGCCAGTGCAACACGGCAGGCACGCCGCCCTCGTCCAGGCGCGTGGCGATATCTTCGCGCAGGCGCGATACGCCATGCGACAGCTCGTTGCTGCGGCCCGGCGCCTCGCCAAGCCAGAACGGAATGCTGGGCGGCACGCCCTGCGCGTCTTCCACGCGCAGGCGATCGCGCTCCACGCGCAGGATGCGATAGCTGGTGTTGCCCAGCTGGAACACATCGCCGGCGAGGCTTTCCACCGCGAAGTCCTCGTTCACCGTGCCGATGATGGTGGCCTGCGGCTCCAGCACCACCAGGTAGTCGGCGGTATCGGGGATGGCGCCGCCGGAGGTAACGGCAGTGAGGCGCGCGCCACGTCGCGCACGCAGCTGGCCATGCACCGCATCGCGATGGATATAGGCGGCGCGAGCGCCACGCCGGGTGGTGAAGCCCTCGGCCAGCATGCGCACGGTGGCGTCGAACTGTGCGCGGCTGAGGTCGCGATAGGGATAGGCGCGACGCATCAGCTCGTACAGCGCGTCTTCGCTCCACTCCTGGCAGGCCACTTCGGCCACGATCTGCTGGGCCAGCACGTCCAGCGGTTGCGGCGGCTGGATCAACGTGTCGAGTTCGCCACGGCGCACGCAGTCCAGCAACGCGGTGCATTCGACCAGATCGTCGCGCGTGGTCGGGAACAGGCGCGCCTTGGGCGTGCCATCCACCGCATGGCCCGAGCGGCCGGCACGCTGCAGAAACGCGGCGATGGAGCGCGGCGAGCCCAGCTGGCACACCAGGTCCACGTCGCCGATGTCGATGCCCAGTTCCAGCGAAGCGGTGGCGACCAGCACGGAAAGATCGCCACGCTTGAGCCGCTGCTCGGCATCGAGCCGCTGTTCCTTGGCCAAGCTGCCGTGATGCGCGGCCACCGCTTCCCTGCCCAGCCGCTCGGACAGGTGTCGCGCCACGCGCTCGGCCATGCGTCGCGTGTTGACGAATACCAGCGTGGTGCGATGTGTTTCGCTGAGCTGGGTGAGGCGGTTATAGATCAGCTCCCAGCAGTCGTTGGACATCACCGCTTCCAGCGGTACCGGCGGCACTTCGATGGCGAGGTCGCGCGGGCGCGTGTGGCCCACGTCGATGATGCAGACGTCTTCCTCGCCTCCCTCGCCAGGGAGCAAAGCCGGCGTGCCGACAAGGAATTTGGCCACCTCCTCGATCGGCTTCTGCGTGGCCGAAAGCCCGATGCGCAGCAAGCGCCGTTGGCATAGCGACTCCAGCCGCTCCAGCGACAGCGCCAGATGCGCGCCACGCTTGCTGGAAGCGATGGCGTGGATCTCATCGACGATCACCGTACGTGTATCGGCCAGCATGCGACGGCCGGAGTCGGAACCCAGCAAGATGTACAGCGATTCGGGCGTGGTGACCAGGATATGCGGCGCCTGCTTGCGCATCAGCATGCGCTCGGCCTGCGGGGTATCGCCGGTGCGCACCGCGGTGCGGATGTCGACGTCGGGCAAGCCCAGGCGAGCCAGTTCGGCGCGGATGCCCTCCAGCGGTGCTTCCAGGTTGATGCGGATGTCGTTGGACAGCGCCTTCAGTGGCGAGACGTAGACCACCGTGGTGGCGTCCGGCAGCACGCCGCCATTGGCCACGCCCTCGCGCACCAGGGCATCGATGGCGGAGAGGAACGCCGTGAGGGTCTTGCCCGAGCCGGTCGGGGCCGCCACCAGCGTATGCCGGCCCGACCGTATGGACGGCCAGGCGGCTTTTTGCGGCGCCGTGGGCGCAGCAAAGGCCGCCTGGAACCAGGCCGCGACGGCGGGATGAAAATCGTGCAGTGGCATAGACTTGGATCTGCCCCGGCAAGGGGAAGGGTGCCCTAGGAGATGGGGGCGCGCCATGGATTTGCCAATCTATCCGGGTGCCCCTTGCCCTGGCCAGTGACGACCCTGGGCGGGTGGCTGGACTCCCGATTATCAAGGGCGCCACGAGGGTGACTTCCGGCCAAGGCGGGCGGGCATGACGAGGCCTAATATCTGTACCTTCCATATCAATAATTGGCGTACCACGGTCGCCCAAGGCCCTACCCATGAATTCCCCCCTTCGCCTATCCCTGCTTTCGGCGCTGCTGGCGCTGGGCGCCCCCATGGCGCATGCCCAGAACGTGACGCCGCGTGACGTGCCGTATCCCGGCGGCGCGCTCAGCCTCACGGTCGACCTCAGCCGCGCGCCCCTCGACATCTACCAGGTCAAGGAAACCATCCCGGTCCAGCCGGGTACGCTTGCGCTGTATTACCCGCGCTGGGTGCCTGGCAACCACATGCCAAGCAATCCGATCCAGGATCTCTCCGGCCTGGTCATCACCGCCCAGGGCAAGCAGGTGCCCTGGCACCGCGACCTGCGCGACATGTACCTGATCCGGGTGGACGTACCCGCCGGCGTGAGCACGCTGGAACTGTCCTTCCAGTTGCTGGTGTCCTCGGACAGCCATGGCTTCATGGCGGCCACACCCAAGCTCGCCGACCTGGAATTCAACCAGGTGCTGTTCTATCCCGCCGGCTACTACACGCAGCAGATTCCGATCCAACCCAGCGTCACCCTGCCGGATGGCTGGCAATTCGCCAGTGCGCTCGAAGTCAGTCAACGGACGGGCCATACCGTCGCGTTCAAGCCGGTCAACCTCACCACCCTGGTGGATTCGCCGCTGATCGCCGGCGCGTATTTCAAGCAGGTGGACCTGGCTCCCCACGCAACGGTGCCGGTACACCTGGACATGGCGGCCGACGAACCGGGCAAGCTGACCCTCACCGACAAGCAGATTGCGCAGTACGGCGCGCTGGTAAGCCAGGCCGAAAAGTTGTTCGCTTCCCACCACTACGCGCACTACGACTTCCTGCTGACCCTGTCCGAGCACGTCGGGGCCTCCGGCCGGGAGCACCACCAGTCGAGCGACAACCATCTGCCCGGCGACGGCCTGGACGAGGGCAACGCGGTGATCTTCGGCGACCTGCTGCCGCACGAATACGTGCATTCGTGGAACGGAAAATTCCGCCGGCCCGCCGACCTGTGGACGCCCGATCTGAACGTGCCGATGCAGGACGACCTGCTGTGGGTCTACGAAGGATTGACCGAGTACTACGGCAAGGTGCTGGCGGCCCGTTCGGGCATCTGGAGCGCGTCGCAATACCGCGACGTGCTTGCGCGCGCCGCGGCTGACGTGAGCTTCCGCAGCGGCAGGCAATGGCGCACCTTGCAGGACACCGCCGACGCCACCCCGATGTACGCCCAGGTCAGTGCCAGGTGGGACAATTGGCAGCGAGGCAGCGACTACTACCCCGAAGGCGCGCTGCTCTGGCTGGATGTGGACACCCAGATACGCGACCTGAGCCAGGGCAAGCGCTCGCTGGACGATTTCGCCCGCGCCTTCTTCGGCATGGACAGCGGCAGCTATGCCGTGCGCACGTATGGTTTCGGCGACCTGGTCGACACGCTCAACCAGGTGCAGCCCTACGACTGGGCCCGCTTCCTGCGCGAGCGGCTCGACTACACCGGCGACCAGTTGCCCGAGCACGGCATCGAGCGGGGCGGCTGGAAACTGGTGTTCGACGATACCCGGTCCGAGGTGGACAAGGTCTGGGCGGGCAAGGCCGGCGGCGGCGACCTGATGTATGGCGCGGGCTTCAACGTGGGCGGCAGCGGCAGGATCGGCGATGTTCGGTGGGGCAGCGCGGCATTCGCCGCCGGCTTGGTGCCGGGCCTGAAACTGGTGGCCGTCAACGACCAGCAATTCACTATCCAAGTGCTGAAAGACGCGATTTCCGCCGCCAAGAACACCCACTCCCCCATCAAGCTGCTGGTTCAGAACAACGAATACTTCAACACCATCGACCTCGACTACCACGATGGGCTCAAGTATCCGCACCTGGTTCGCGCCCCCGGTAGCCCGGACCTGATCGACGCCATTTCGGCGCCGCGAAAGTAAGCCGCGTGAACGGCCCGCCCCGCCTCCGCTGCCAGTGGATGCGGGGTTTGGCCCCCGGAGGACGAGGCCGATCGGGCGCCACTCGCGCCACCACGCCGGCAAGCCCTCCGAACCACCACGGTTTGTTGCAGAATCGGGGTTTTCCGACAGAGAGCCCGACGTGACCCTTGCGCGCAACCAGGACAGCGAGACGACGCGGTATATGCCCATGATGGACGGGCGTACGTTGTTCGTGCGCGACTGGCCGCATGCGCGCGCCCACGACGCCGTGCTGATCGTGCATGGCCTGGGCGAACACAGCGGCCGCTATCAGCGGTTGGCGCAATGGTTCCATGCGCGCGGTTATGCCGTGCGCAGCTACGACCAGCGCGGCCATGGGCAGACGCCCGGCATGCGCGGCGGGTTGCGCCATGGCGATGACCTGCTCGAAGACCTGGCCACGGTGTACACCGATTACGCCGCCGGCCGGCCCAAGCCGCCGCTGCTGCTGGGCCACAGCATGGGCGGCCTGGTGGCCGCGCGCTGCGTGCTCGACCGGCGCATCCAGCCGCCGGCCATGGTGCTGTCCTCGCCGGCGCTACGCAGCTGGGAGTCGGCCTTCCTGCGTCGCCTGGCCGCCGTACTCAGCCGCATCACGCCCAGCCTGCCGCTGCCCAACGGCTTGCCGTTCGACAAACTCTCGCACGATCCGCAAGTGGAGCCGGCCTATCGCGGCGACCGCCTGCGCCACGGCTGGGTGACGCCCCGCCTGGCCGATTTCATCTTCCGCGCGGGCGAATCCACCATTCGCGACGCCGCGCAACTGAACGTCCCTACCCTGCTGCTGGTGGCCGGTGCGGACAAGCTGGTGGACCCCTCGGGCAGCCGCGATTTCGCGGCCGGCGCCTGGGCCACGCAGCGCCTGACCACGCGCTATTTCGACTCGCTGTACCACGAGCTGTTCAACGAGGCGGAGCCGTCGCGCACGCAGGTGCTCAAGCAGCTGGGGGACTGGCTGCAGAAGCGCGCCTGATCCGCGCGCAACTACATCCATTCACGCTTGCCGGTGAAGGTGATGGTGAGCCATTCCACCCGGATGTCGCTGCCCAGCCGGCGCGCGATCTCGCTGCGCACCTTGTCCACGTCGCCCATGGTGCCAAGCGAATGAGTGGGTTCGAGCAGGATATGGATGTCGATGAAGCGCATGCGGCCGATCTTGGCCACGTAGCTGGCGAAGTCGAGATAGCCGTGTTCGCGCACCAGCGCATCCATCACCGTGCGCACGCGCTGGTCGAGTTCGTCCGGCGCCAGTTGCAACACCTCGCGCAAGGCCTGCCACAGGCTGCCCAGCGGCAAGGGCAGTAACGCGAGGGTGAGCGCCAGCAGGATCGATGAATCGATATAGCGCGTCCAGTGATCGAGCGGACCGCCTTCAATGACGGCTGCCAGCACGAAGCCCACCAGCACCGCGATGCTGATGCAGCCGCCGATCAGCCAGCCGCGTGCGTCCAGCTGCAGCAATACCGAGCCGAGCGCCGTCGCCCGGCGTCGCATGAGCACCGCCATGCCCATGCTGGCCACGCCCATGATCGCGGCCCAGGCCGCGCCGAAGCCGAAGGCCAGCTCATGGCCGCCGGTGAGCAGGTCATGCAGCGCGGCAAAGGCGGCGTAGCTGCAGATGGCGGCAAGCACGCTGGCGTTGAACACCACCAGCAGCGGCTCCAGGTGCCAGTAGCCGAACTGGAACCGGCGACTGCCTTCGCTGGACACCAGGCGCGATACCAGCAGCGAGCCGCCGGTGAGTACCACGTCCACCAGCGAATAGAAACCATCGAAGGCGATGGCCTGCGAGCGCATCGCCAGACCCACCGCCACGCACGCGGCGCCGACCAGCAAGGTCACGCCGATGGAGAGACGGAGCTGGTGTTGTTCGCGGGTGGTGTCCATGCTGCCTTCTCTACGCCGCCCCCTGCTCGCAGGGGAGGGAGCCTATGTCCATAGTGTCGCCCAACCCATACGACAACGGCGCTCACCCCTGCGGATGAGCGCCGTCATGGATCGCTTTGCGGCGTCCTAGCGCTTGAGCACCTCCACCACATAGCGCGGCCCCTTCGGGCCCGGCTCGGTGATCAGGCCATGGATGTCGGACTCGAATCCCGGGAACTGTTCGTTCTGCTCGCGGGCGATGCGCAGCGATTCGAGAATGGCCGAATCCTGCCCGCCAAACCTCTCGCCCGGCATGATCACTGGAATACCCGGCGGATACGGCACCAGCATGGTCGCGGCGATGCGCCCATGCAGCTTGTCGATATCCACCCGCTCCACCTCGCCTTTCACCAGGCGGTCATAGGCTTCGGCCGGAATCATCACCGGCTCGGGCAGGTCGACGTACATCTCGCGCATCACCTGCGCCAGCTTGTGCCTGGTGTTGAACGCGTGCAGGGCATCGCACAGGTCGCGCAGGCCCTGGTTGGCGTAGGCCTCGGGATGCTCGGCAGCGAGCGAGGGCAGCGCCTTGTCCAGCGGGGCGTTGGCGTCGTACAGCTCCTTGAACGCCAGCAACTCGGTGGTGAGCGTGCTCCACTTGCCCTTGGTGATGCCCATCGAGAACAGGATCAGGAACGAATACAGGTTGGTCTTTTCCACCGTGATGCCGCGCCCCCACAGGAAGCGGCTGACCACGGCGGCGGGAATGCCGAGTTTCTCGATCTTGCCGTCCATGGTGAGGCCGGGCGTCACCAGCGTGACCTTGATCGGATCGATCAGCACATAGTCGCGCGCCAGCTCGCCAAAGCCGTGCCACGCCGCCTTGGGCACCAGCTTCCAGTCGGCCTGCTTGGTGCTCACCGGCTGGGCGGCGCGCTCGCCTTCGTCGAGCCGGTCACGCAGTTCGTTGGGCTGCCATACGCTGAACCACCAATCGCCCTTCTTCAGGTCGTCGCCCACGTGCAGCACGGCGCGGCGGAAGGCGATGGCCTCCTTGTGCATCTGCTCGATCAGGCTGCGGCCGGAGCGGCCTTCCATCATGCGCGAGGAAATGTCGCACGAGGCGATGATGCCGTAATGCGGCGAGGTGGACGTGTGCATCATGAACGCTTCGTTGAAGCGATCCGCGTCGAGCTTCCTGGTACGGCTGTTGCGCGCGTGGATCATCGACGCCTGCGAAAACGCCGCCAGCAGCTTGTGGGTGGACTGGGTGGCGAAGATGATCGGGTCCTGATCGCGCGGCTTGCCCTTGGCCATGGCGTAGTGGTTGTCGTACATCTCGTGGAACGCCGCGTAGGCGTACCAGGCCTCGTCGAAATGCAGGTAGTCCACCGCGCCGCCGATGTCCTTGGCGATCTTCTCCACGTTGTAGCAAAGGCCGTCGTAGGTGGAATTGGTCACCACCGCGATCTTCGGCCTGAAATCCTTGCCCTTGGCCTTGGCCACCTTGCTGGCCAGCGGATGTTCGGCGATGCGCTTGGCCATCGCCTTGGGCTGGAACTGGTCCAGGCTGATCGGGCCAATGATGCCGTGCGCGTTGCGGCTCGGGGTGAAGTACACCGGCACCGCGCCCGTCATCACCAGCGCATGCAGCAGCGACTTGTGGCAATTGCGGTCCACGAACACCACATCGCCGCGCGCCACCGTGCCGTGCCACACGATCTTGTTGGCGGTGGAGGTGCCGTTGGTGACGAAGAAGGTGTAGTCGGAACCGAAATTGCGCGCCGCCTCCACCTCCGCCGCCTTCACTGGCCCGGTGTGATCGAGCAACGAGCCGAGTTCGGGCACCGATACCGACAAGTCGCTGCGGAACGTGTTCTCGCCGAAGAACTGGTGGAACGCGCGACCCGCGGCCGACTTGGTAAAGGCCACGCCACCGCCATGGCCGGGCGTATGCCACGAATAGTTCGATTCGGCGGCATGGTGAACCAGCGCCCTGAAGAACGGCGGCAGCAGGTTGTTCATGTACTCGTCGGCCGCGCGCATCACCTGCTTGGCGATAAAACTCTTGGTGTCCTCATACAGGAAGATGAAGCCATGGGTGATGCCCAGCAGCTTGGTAGGTACCTGCTCCACCGTGCGGCGTTCGCCATAAAGGAACACCGGCAGGTTCTCGCGATACGCCAGCTGCGTGTCGAGGAACTGGAACAATCGGTCGAACTGGTGCGGCCCCTCTTCCGCGCCGTCGATGGAGATCAGCACGGCCGAGGCCGCGTTGTAGGTGCGCGCGCCCGCCTCGGCATCGCTCATGGTGAGGCCGCTCAGCACGCGGTGGCCGTAGCCACGGATCTCGTCGGCCAGCGCGCGCACCAGGATGCCGTTGATGCGGGGCGAGTCGTAGTCTTCGTCGATGATGACGACGGGGTAGTCGAGGGAATTGAAATACATGACCGGGCTCCATCAATCGCGGGGACGGGGGAAGAAGGTTCAGGGGCGCGGGGCCGGCGTTGCGGCGGCCTTGAGCTCGCGCTCGCGCCGGCGCTGTTCACTGAAGAACGGATAGAACACCGAGATGAACAGCATGAACAGGAAGGCGTAGGTCACCAGGTCGCCGCTGGTGCCGAAGATGGCCCACAGGCAATACACCACAGTGATGCTGGTAAGCACCCAGTACACCCCGGTATGCGCGGTGGTGTGACTGACCTCCACCGCGAAGTAGCAAGCCACGCAGGAATAGATGTACGGCAACAGGGTCAGCACCACCGCCGCCTGGGTAATCACTTCGAACTGTTCCGAGGCGGTGGGCGACGCAGCGGTGACCAGCACGATCAGCGACATCAGCACGCCCACGATCAACAGGCCCTGCACCGGCGTGTCGTCCTTGTTGGCCTTGCTGAAGATCCGGGGGAACAGGCCATCGTCGCCGGCCGCCTTGGCGCTCAACGCGGTCAGCAGGATCCAGCCACCCAGCGAGCCACCGGCGCCCAAGGCCGCGCAAAGGCTCACCACGCCACCGCCGATATGGCCGATCGCCAGTTGCGCGGCCAGCGCGAACGGCGCGTCGGCCACCTGCAGTTGCTCGTTGGGGATCATGCCCATGATCACCGCCGAGCTGGAGATGTACACCACCGCCGCCAGCGCCACGCCGGCAATGGTGGCGATGGCCACGTTCTTCTCGGGGTCCTTCACCACCGCCGCCGACACCGATGCCGACTCCACCCCGATGAAGGCCCACAGCGTCAACGAGGCCGCGCCCGAGATCGCCTGGAAATCCCCCTTGCCGGACACGTTGTACGCGGCGGAGAACAGGTCGGACTTGAAGAAGAACCAGCCGAAGATGGCGATGCCGAACAGCGGTATCAGCGCAAACGAGGTGGTGATCGACTGGATGCGCGTCACCACTCGCGCACCCAGGATGTTGGCAAAGGTAAACAGCCAGATCAGTACCAACACCACGATGGTGCGTACCATCGGCTGCGCCAGCGCGGGAATGAAATAGCTGAAATAACCCACCGCCGCCACCGGCAACGCCACGTTGCCGATCCAGTTGGCGAACCAGTAGATGGTGTTGGTCTGGAAGCCCATGTATGGGCCGAACGCATCGCGCGCATACGCATAAGGTCCGCCCGCCTTGGGCGCCAGCCGCCCCAGCTTGGCGAACACGAATGCCAGCAACAGCGAACCGATGGTGGTGACCACCCACCCCCACATCGACACGCTGCCGATCTTGGCCAGGCTGCCGGGCAGCAGGAACACGCCCGAACCCATCATGTTGCCGGCCACCAGGAACGTCGCCGCAACGACGCCGATCTTGCGCTTCTCATCTGCCATGATGGGGCTCCAGGGAAAGGAAGGATCGATCATCGATGCGCGCCGCGATCAAGCCGGATCGCGCATGCAGGCGAGCTGCCGCGGCGGCGTCCGCACGCAGCAGCAGAGAAGGGAGCGGCGCTGCAACAGTCATCGGCGCAGATGTCCGGGCATGGCGGTGGACCATCGCATGGCACGCTCCCTGTCACGACTAACCACTACGTCGCCCGCACCCGCAGGCATATCGGCACGATGCGAATCCTTCGCGCATTACCTTCACCACGACGCGAAAACATCGATCACCGTGAGGCGCCGACGGCAACCTTGTCCTTTCGATTGTCGCCGCGACACGGGTCGACGCACCGTGAAGGTTGCAAGCGGGTACCCGCGCTCACCGACCCGCCAAGGGCATGCACTTCGCCTTCACGCTTTGCATCCTTGCGCCGCGCAAGCATTTAAGGGCGCTCTCGACTCGATCGCTCGGGGCACGCACACCGCGCCGAGCAGCGGCGAGAGAGAAATTATTTCATGATCGGGATTTGGCGCGACTCATCGCCTCCAGGCAAGGCGACTTGCTTCAACGCTCCGCCACGGCGGGCTCCGCTACCGCGCCGGGCCAACCACCGCCCAGCGCGCGGAAAGTCGCCACGGCCGCACGCGCATCGTCCGCGTGCATGCGAGCAAGCTGGTCACGCGCGGCGAGCAGCTGGCGATCTTCATCCAGCACTTCGATCAGGCTGATGGCGCCGCCCTTGTAGGCATCCTGTGCGGCGCTGCGCGCCTGTTCATGCGCACTCACTTCCTGCAATAGATCGCGATGCTGCACTTCCAGCTGGGCCAGCTCGACGATGGCATTCTCCACGTCCTCGGTCGCGCGCAGCATCGACTGGCGATATTGCGCCAGCGCCTCCGCGTTGGCGCCCTTGGCCTGCGCCACCTCGGCATCCACCCGGCCGAAATCGAACAATCGCCAATGCAGGCCCAATACGGCTTGCGGCTGGAAGGCCGCGGCCGAGAACAGCGAACCGGTATGCAGGCTTTCAAAGCCCAGCAACCCGCCCAGCGATACCTTCGGGTAGTACTCGGCCACGGCCACGCCGATACGGGCGTTCGAGGCGGCGAGCCGGCGCTCGGCGGCAATCACGTCCGGGCGTCGCCGCAGCAACATGGCCGGACCGCCTTCGGTGCCGATGGTCGGCACGCTGAAGGGCTTGGTGCTGTCCTGCAGCTCGGCGGCGTACGTACCTGGCGCCGCACCCATCAGCACATCGAGGCGATTCAATTGCTGTGCCAGCGTGATACGCAAGGGTGGCAAGGTGGCCTGCGCCTGCAGCACCAGCGCCTGGGCCTGCGCCAACTCGCGCGCGGTGGCCAGGCCACCGGCCAGGCGCACGCGCACCAGTTCCAGCAGCTGCGCTTCGGTATCGACCTGCTGCTGGGCGAGGCGGATGCGCTCCTGCGCGCCGCGCACCTGGAAGTAGGCATCGGCGGCCTCGGCGGCTACCGAGACGCGCACGCCATCCTGGCTCGCCTCGGCGGCTTGCGCTTCGGCATCGGCCGCCTCGGCGCCACGATGCAGACCACCGGCCAGATCGAGCTCCCAGCTCGCGCCCACGCCAACGTCTTCCAGAGTCTGGTTGCGTGTATAGCCTGGCAGCGCGCTGCCGATTTCACCCAGCGGGCTTTTCACCGACTGGCGCTCCTGTACCACCTGGCCATCCAGGCTGCCCTGCGGCGCCAGTTGCGCACCGGCCTCGCGCGCGGCGGCACGCGCCTGGTCCACGCGCGCCATCGCCGCCGCAAGGTCGAGGTTCTGCAGCAGTACGCGCTGGATGATGCGGGTGAGCTCCGGATCATCGAAGCCGGTCCACCAACTGTCGAGCGCAGGCGCGGGTGCGGCCGGGGCACGTTCGCTCAGCTGCGATTGCTGTGCGTAGTCGGCGCCGGTCTTCAGGTCGGGACGCGTGTAGTTGGGGCCAGCCATGCAGGCCGACAGGGATACCGCCAGCGCCACCGAAACGATGGCGCGCCCAAGTTGTTTCGGGGAAAGAGACATCGGGGTACTCCGCGGGGAGTCGGGAAATGAGTAGGACATGGCGGCGAACTCAGTGCGCGTCCGCCGAGGGCGCCGCCGGCGGCACCACCTTGCGCATCAGCGGCACCATCACGGCGGCGACCACGAAGCAGGCCATGATGGCGAGGAACGCATCGGCGTAGGACAGCGTCTGCGCCTCGCGATAGGTCAGTTGCCATAGCTGGGCCAGTGAACCGCTGGCGGCTTCGTCCACGGTCTGCCCCAGCGCGGCAAGATGTTGGGCCGCCTGCGCCAGCCACTGGTTCATTGCCTCGTTGCTGGTAGTGAGCCGCTCGGCCATGCGATAGAAATGCAGGTTGGTGCGATCGTTGAGGATGGTGGCGCACACCGCGATGCCGATCGCACCGCCCAGGTTGCGCATGAGATTGAACAGGCCGGAGGCCAGCTTCAGCCGCGCCGGGGCGAGTCCACCCAGCGTCAGCGTCACCGTGGGCGGAATGGCGAGCTGCTGCCCCATGCCGCGCAACGCCTGCGGCAGCAGCAATTGTTGCGCACCCCAGTCGTGAGTGATGGGCGTGAACTCCCACATGGAGATGGCAAACAGCACCAGGCCCGCCATCAGGATCCAGCGCAGGTCGAAGCGTTGCGCCAGCATCGCGTAGATCGGAATGCTCAGGATCTGGAACACGCCGGTGGAAAACACCGCCTCGCCAATCTCCAGCGCGCTGTAGCCGCGCACGCGGCCGAGAAACAGCGGGGTCAGGTAAATGGTGGCGAACAGGCCGATGCCGGTAATGAAGGAGAAGAAGCAGCCCAGGGCAAAGTTGCGATCGCGCAGCGCGCGCAGATCCACCACCGGATGATCGTAGGTAAGGCTGCGCACGACAAAGCCCACGCCGCCCAGCCCCGAGATCCACGCCGTGGTGAGGATGGTGCTGTCGCTGAACCAGTTCCAGCGGGGCCCCTCTTCCAGCGTGTATTCCAGGCAGCCGAGAAAGGCCGCCAGCAAGACCATGCCCAGGTAGTCGGCGCGACGCAGCAGCGACAGGTCCGGCGCGTCGATGTTGACCAGCAACGGCACTGCCACGGTGACGAAGACGCCCGGCACCAGGTTGATGAAGAACAGCCAGTGCCACGACGCGTTGTCGGTGATCCAGCCGCCCAGGGTGGGCCCAAGCGTGGGCGCCAGTGACGCCAGCGCGCCGATGGTGGCCGCGGCGACCACGCGCTGCTTGCCGCCGAAGAACACGAAGGCGGTGGTGAAGACCATTGGGATCATCGAGCCGCCGAGGAAGCCCTGCAGCGCGCGGAACACGATCATGCTCTGGATGTCCCAGGCTGCGCCGCACAGCATGCTGGTGATGGTGAACCCCGCCGCCGAGGCGGCGAACAGCCAGCGCGTGGAGAACACCCGCGACAACCAGCCCGACAGCGGGATCACCACGATCTCGGCGATCAGGTAACTGGTCTGCACCCAGGCCGTTTCATCGGTGCCGGCGGAAAGGCCGCCGCCGATATCGCGCAGCGACGCGGAAACGATCTGGATATCCAGCAATGCGATAAACATGCCCACGCACATGCTGGCGAACGCGAACACCTTCTGCGCCATGCTCAGTGCGGCCGGATCGATCGGCGAGGCGAAGCGGGCCGTGCTGGCAGCGGCGTTCATGGCGTGCCTGCGCGGCCGGCATCGCGCGTATCCACCTCGGCGACCACCGACAGGCCCGGGCGCAGCACGCCCAGCGTATCGTCCTTGCTCTCCAGCACCACGCGCACGGGTACACGCTGCACGACCTTGGTAAAGTTGCCGGTGGCGTTTTCCGGCGGCAACACGCTGAACTGCGCCCCCGTGGCCGGCGCCAGGCTGGCCAGATGGCCGTGGAATACCTTGCCGGGCAACACGTCGGCGCGGATCGACACTGCCTGCCCCTCGTGCATGCGCGCGAGTTGGTCTTCCTTGAAATTGGCATCCACCCACAGGCCGCGCGCCGGCACCACCGACAGCAGCTGCGTACCCGCGGGGGCGAATGCACCGACCTGCGCGCGGCGGTTGCCGATCACGCCGTCGATCGGTGCGCGCAATTGCGTATAGCCCTCATTGAGCCGCGCGATGTCGCGCTCGGCCTTGGCCTGCGCCAGCGCGGCGCGCGCCTGCAGTTTCTGCGAGGCGATCACATCCAGCTGGCGTTGCGAGGCAAGCAGTGACGCCTGGGCTTTTTCGATACCGGCCTGCGCGGTCTTGAAGGTGGCGTCGGCGCGCTGCGCGCTTTCGATGGATACCGCCGAGCGACTGGAGAGATCGCGATAACGCGCCTCATCGTCGCGCGAACGCACCATTTCGGCATCGGCGGCGGCAACGCCGGCCTTGGCCTGGTTGATCACGGCCAGTTGCAACTGCTCCGTGGCATCGAGATTGGCCAGCAACGCCTCTTGCGCCGCCACCGCGCCCTCGGCCTTGGCCAGGGCGGCGAGATAATCGCGGTCGTCGATCTTCACCAGCAGGTCGCCGGCATGCACGCGCTGGTTGTCCGTCACCGCCAGCTCGGCGATGTAGCCGGCTACCTTGGGGCCGATGACGGTGACATCGCCACCGACATAGGCGTCGTCCGTGCTTTCGATAAAGCGACCGACGCTCCACCAGTGTCCGCCATAGATGACGCCGGCCACCAGGGCGATGCCAATGGCGGCCCTGAGCAAGTGCTTGCGACGGTTGCGGGGTACGGGTTCGACTTCGGGCGGCGCGTCCACGCGCTCGGCGACGGTGATGCTGCTCATGGGATAGCTCCGGAATCAATGAGAAGAAAGGGTTTGGTGTCGGTCTGGTGCGCGTCGGCGGTGCGCCGATTCGATGCGTGCCCGCATGCGCTCATTCGCGGCCGGGCCGGCGCGAACGAGGTGGCGCTCGCGCGTGATCGGTGCCCCGGTATGGGCGTCGACCAGCACGGGCTCTGCCGCGCGACCGGTGCGATCGTCTTCGAGGAACAGGCTGATGCCCTCGGGCGCGAAGTGGCGGCTGCCCCATGCCATCAACGAGAGCAGCACGGGGCGAAAATCCAGCCCGCGCGGCGTCAGCACGTACTCGTAGCGCACGGGACGTTCGCTGTAGCGGCGACGTTCGAGCAGGCCGGCCTCGACCAGCGCGCCCAGGCGCCGGCTGAGCATGTTGGGAGCGATGCCCAGGCTGGACTGGAATTCATCGAAGCGGGTCAGGCCATAGAAGGCATCCCGCAGGATGAGCATGCTCCACCATTCGCCAACCCGCTCCAGGCTGCGGGCGATCGGGCACGTCATGTCTTCAAAACGCTTGCGCTGCATGGGCAAGGACCACGTCAATCTTTATATTATGAGCATCATATAAATAGAAACTAGCGTCATGCAAGCGACTTTTGGTGACGGCGGCGTCAACGCCGCGCCGCTCGACAGGCATTGAACTTCCCCGCACCAGCCACATAAGATGATTGTCATCATATTATGATCGACACCTCTTTCAGCCCGCTCCATTGCCATCAGGACGTCCCAAACCATGAAAATCCAGGGTTCCACCGCTCTCGTCACCGGCGCCAATCGCGGCCTCGGCCTCGCCTTCGCCAAGGCGCTGCTCGCCGCCGGTGCTGCCAAGGTCTACGCCGGTGCCCGCGATCCGGCCACGGTCACGCTACCCGGCGTCATCCCGGTCAAGCTCGATGTCACCCATGATCACGACATCGCGGCGGCGGCCCAGGCGCTGAGCGACGTCGACATCGTCATCAACAATGCCGGTATCGCCCATGGCGCGCCGCTGCTGGACGCCGAGGGCGGGGTCCAGTCCTTGCGCGAGCTGCTCGAAACAAACCTGCACGGCGTGCACGCAGTGAGCCGCGCCTTCGCTCCCGTGCTGAAGGCCAACGGCGGCGGTGCCCTGGTCAACATGCTGTCCGCACTGAGCTGGACCAGCCTCGACAACAGCGGCGCATATTCCGTCTCCAAGGCGGCGGCCTGGGCGCTTACCAACGGCTTGCGCAACGAGCTTCGCGGCCAGGGCACCCAGGTGGTCGCGGTGCATGCCGGCTACATCGACACCGACATGACCGCGCATGTCGACGCCCCCAAGTCGAACCCGCACGATATTGCGCAGCGTGTCATCGACGGCATCGCGCAGGGCCAGCTCGAAGTGCTGGCCGACGACACCTCGCGCCAGGTGAAGGCCGGCTTCGGCGCCACGCCTTCGTTCTATCTCGGCGCGGCCTGACCGCCGGCGAGCCGTTCCACACGCGGGTGTATGGAGGGAAAGGTGTCTCTCCATGCACCCGCGAAGCGGCCCAGTACTGGACGAAAAAGCCCGGGGGCGTCACGCTTACTGTCTCCCCAAGCCAGGATCGTCCATGAGAACGCCAAACCGTGCCGCCCCGACTTTGCTTGCTGACCTCGGCGGCACCAATGTGCGATTCGCCCTGGCTGATACGGGACGCGCGGCGCCGTTGATGGAAGACAGCGTCAAGCGCTACCGCGTGAAGGATTACGCATCGCTGGCCGAGGCGATCCGCCAGTATTTCACCGACACCGGCCACACCGCGTCGCGCGCCGTGATCGCCGCCGCCGGCCGCGTCAGCGAAGGCGAAACGGTCAAGGTCACCAACAATCCGTGGCTGGTCGCCGCGCATGCGTTGCAGGCGGAGCTGGGCATGGAGGCGGTGCACCTGGTCAACGACTTCGCCGCGCAGGCGATGGCGGTGCCGCTGCACACGCACGCACAGTTGTCCTCGGTCGGCACGCAGGCAATGCCCACGCTGGGCCAGCGCGAGCCGCAGACCTTCGTGGTGATGGGCCCCGGCACCGGCCTGGGCGTCGCTGGCCTGCTGCGCCGCGAAGGCCACTGGATCGTGCTGGAAACCGAAGGCGGCCACGCCGGTTTCGCGGCGCACACGGCCGAAGACGTGGAAATCCTGCATCGCCTCAACGAGCGCTTCGGCCGCGTCTCCAACGAGCGCATGATCTGCGGCAACGGCCTGGTGAATCTCTACCTCGCCCTGGCCGACATCGCCGGCCAGCCGGCGGAGGAATACACGCCCGAGGACATCACCGCGCGCGCGGAGGCAGGCTCCGATCCGCTGTGCGTGCGCACGGTGGAAACGCTGGCCGGCATCTTCGGCAGCGTGGCGGGCGACGTCGTGCTGAGCCTGGGCGGCTGGGATGGCGTCTACCTCACCGGCGGCGTGCTGCCGATCCTGCTGCCCTGGCTCAAGCATGGCGGCTTCCGCGAGCGCTTCGAAGCCAAGGGCCGCTTCCGCGAAACGATGGAACAGGTGCCCACCGTAGCCATGATGCATCCGGAGCCGGGCCTGCTCGGCGCGGCCGCGCTGGCCGTGCTGGATGCGGGCAGGCCGCTGGTGCCAGGGCAGTAACCGCAACGGGTTTGGCCGTCCGTCGTTGATCGGTCACACTAGCGATCTGTGAGTGATGGAGACACCCCATGCCCCGCGCTGATACGTCCTTCCTGTTCGACCTCGACGGCACGCTGGTCGACAGCGTCTACCAGCACGTGCTGGCATGGAAGGAAGCGCTGGATCGCGAAGGCGTGGAGCTGTCGGTGTGGCGCATCCACCGCAAGATCGGCATGAGCGGCGGCCTGTTCGCCAACATGCTGTTGCGCGAAACCGGGCTGGAAATCACCGAGGAACGCCTGGCCCGCCTGCGCACCTGGCATGCCGAGGCATATAACCGGCAAGCCACGCAGGGCGCGGTGCGGCCGCTGCCGGGCGCACGCGAACTGCTGGCCTTCCTTACCGAGGAAGGCATTCCCTGGGCCATCGCCACCAGCGGACGCATGACCACCGCCGCACACAATCTCGAAGCGCTCGGCGTCGACCCGTCGAAGGTGCCGGTGGTGACGCGCGACCAGGTGCGCTACGCCAAGCCCGATCCCGACCTGTTCATCACCGCCGCCGCACGACTGGGCGTGGATATCCACCACAGCCTGGTGGTCGGCGACAGCATCTGGGACATGTTGGCCGCGCAGCGCGCACGTGCCCTGGGCGTGGGCCTGCTCTCGGGCGGCTACGGCGAGGAAGAGCTGGAAGACGCCGGCGCCTTCCGCGTCTATGAAGACCCCGCCGACCTGCTCAAGCACATCGACGAAGTCGCCGCGCGGCGCTGATGTCAGGCGCGATTCATCGCCTGAGCCACCGCTGCCGTTAGTCTCGGAAACGGACTCGTTGATCGGAGGACGCCATGCGCCGCTGTCTCGCCATGCTCCCGTTCGCACTGCTCGCCGCATGCTCGCCGGCGGCGCCGCCGCCGGACCAGAAGCCGCCCAAGCCACAGGCCACCCCGGACAACGCCGTGCTCGGCTCACCCGGCTGGTATGCGTGGGTCGATGGCCGACTGCATATCAGCGACGACGGCCACGGGCCCGACCAAGGTTCGGACGAGTGGAACCGCGCCGTGCAGCACAAGCTGGGGCAAGAGGCGCCGCAGTCACCGATGGGCTCGCCGCAGTGGCAGCAGGCGGTGGATGCGTTGTTGCGGACCCGGCCGGCGCTTTGATGCGCCCTCCCCTGCAAGCAGGGGAGGGCGTTCAACCCGGCGCCAGCAGCGCATCCAGATCGGACTGGTCGAAACTGAGCTTCTCGCGCGTACCGCCACCTTCCAGCACCGCCTCGGCCAGCTCGGCCTTGCGCGCCTTCAACTCCTCGATGCGCTCCTCCACCGTGCCGCCGGTGATCAGGCGGAACACGAACACCGGCTTGTCCTGGCCGATGCGATGCGCGCGATCGGAGGCCTGCGCCTCGGCGGCGGGATTCCACCACGGGTCGTAGTGGATCACCGTATCGGCCGCGGTGAGGTTGAGGCCCACGCCGCCGGCCTTCAGTGACAGCAGGAACAGCGGCACTTCGCCTTCCTGGAACTGGCGCACCGGCTCGGCGCGATCGCGCGTTTCACCAGTGAGCGTGACATAGCGGATGCGCTGGCGATCCAGTTCGTGCGCGATCAGCTTGAGCATTTCGGTGAACTGCGAGAACAGCAGCACCTTGCGGCCTTCCGCCAGCAAGGCGGGCAGCATGTCCATCAGCAGCTCGAACTTGGCCGAGTCGCGCACGCCGCGCGCCGCTTCCAGCTTCACCAGCCGCGGATCGCAGCAGACCTGGCGCAGCTTGAGCAGCGCATCGAGCACCACGATGCCGCTGTGCGAGATGCCACGCTGCGCGATCACCTCGCGCAGCTCTTCCGCCAGCGACAGGCGCAGGCTTTCGTACAGCTCGCGCTGGCGGCCCTCCAGCACCACGCGCCGGGTGATCTCGGTCTTGGGCGGCAGCTCGGAGGCCACCTGCGACTTGGTCCGGCGCAGGATGAACGGCGCGAGGCGGCGATTGAGGCGATCCTGGCAATCGATATCGCGGTGACGCTCGATCGGCACCCGGTAGTGGCGACGGAACGCGCCCTCGTCGCCGAGCAGGCCGGGCACGGCCAGATCCACCTGCGACCATAGCTCGCCCAGGTGATTCTCCAGCGGCGTGCCGGTGAGGCAGATGCAGCGCGGCGCGCGCAGGCTCAGCACGGCGCGGCGCGCCTGCGTGCGCGGGTTCTTCACCTGCTGCGCCTCGTCCAGCACGATCAGCGCGAACGGCTGCTTGCGCAGCGTCACCACATCGCGCGGCAGCAGCGCATAGCTGGTCAGCACGATGTCCTGCGCGCCCAGCTGCGAGAAGTCGCCGCCGCGCTGCGGCCCATGCAGCGCCAGCACGCGCAAGGCCGGCGCGAAGCGCGCCACTTCCGCCTGCCAGTTCGGAATCAGGCTGGTGGGCACCACCACCAACGCCGGCTGGGTCAGCGCGCCGCGCTCCTTCAGCGCCAGCAGGTGGGTGATCAGCTGCAGGGTCTTGCCCAGGCCCATGTCATCGGCCAGCACGCCGCCCACCCCGGCCTCGGCCAGCGCGTTGAGCCAGCGCAGGCCCTCGCGCTGGTACGGGCGCAGTTCGACGGTAAGCCCTTCGGGCACCGCATCGCTGGCGCGCTCGGCCGCGTCGCGCAGGCGCGCGGTAAAGCCGCGCAATGCGTCGGGTGCTTCCAGGGCGCCACCGCTGGGCAGCGCCTCGACCAGTTCTTCCAGGCGGCCGGCCTGCACGCGCGGCAGGTGGAGTTTCTTGCGCGGGCGTTCGAGGTATTCGGCCAGCGGCGCCAGCAGGCCGCGCAATTCCTTCAGGCGCACCGGCACGCGGCGGCGTTCGTCCACCGGCGCGTACCACACGGCGTCTTCGGGCTCATTCGGGGCGGGGCTCAGGTTCAACTGATGCTCGGCCAGCGCCTGCGCCACGGCGGGCAGCAGGTTGTGGCGCTTGCCTTCCACCTCGATGCCGATTTCCAGGTCGAAGGCATGGTCATCGGTGTCTTCCACCGCGTTGCCGTACCAGCGCACTGGGCCTTCCAGCACTTCGAACGGGAAGCTGGGCGCGTAGTCGAGCAGGAAGCCTTCCGCCTCCAGCTTGGGACGCAGCGCCAGCCAGCGCGCGGGCGTGTTCACTTCCAGTGCACCGGCGTAACCCTTGCCGGGGAACAGCCATGCATCGTCGGGCAGCGTATCGGCCAGATCCCAGGGCAGGCCTTCGGTATCCACGCCCGGGGTGAGGCCGGCGCGTTCGAGCTGCTCCATCGCGGAGAGTTCTTCCGCGCGACGGCGGGTGATTTCCACCAGGTGGCCGTTGCGCACGCGGCGCACCAGCGGCTCGCCGCCACGGCCCGGCAGGCGCTCGCCGGCGTAGTCGAAGGCCAGGCGCGCATATGCCAGCGGCGGCGTGCCGGCCGCCAGCCGCGCATGGCGGGTGAGCGCGTGCAGGGTCAGCACCGGCTTGGGCGCCAGCTCGGCGCGACGCAGCTCGCCCAGCACCTGGGGCAACGGCAGGCGGTGCGACAGGCGGCTGTGCGGCAGGGCATCGCGCAGGCGCTGGCTGTATTCGTGCTTCAGCGGCGGCAGGTCCAGCCACTGCGCTTCTTCCGGCGGCGCCTCCAGATGGCCCAGCTCGGCGCGCTCGGCGTCGAGATACCACAGGCCATCGATGCGCAGCAGGCGATGGTTGGCCGGCAACGAGGGCACCAGCCGCTGGCTGCCGTCCTGTTCCATGAGCCATTGCCAGTTGAGCTGGTGCGACTTGCCGCGAGAGACGCGCAGGCCGGCCAGGCCGCCAAGGAAGCACGGCGAGGTATCGAGGATTTCCGCCAGCAACGCGTCGCCCACATGGCCGGACAGCCGCGCGTAGCTGCGGCTCTTGCGCAGGCTCTGCGGCAGACCCAGCACGGTGGCGGCCAGCCGTTGTTCGTGCGGCTCCAGCGGATGCTGCGCAAGATGCTTGCTGTCCAGCGGCGCCGGGCGCACGAAACGGCCCTGCTCGGCCACGGTCAGCAGCACCGGCGCCACGTCCAGGTGCGCATAGGCCAGCCCTTCCTCCAACATCACCTCAAGGAAAAAGCCAAGCACCCCGCGCTCGTGGGTGACCCCTGGCGGAGGCGACGCCAGCAGCTTGCGCCAGACACCGGGCAACAGGGGCTCGTCGCCGCTGTCGCTGCGTTGCGTGGTCAGACCGCCGTGCTGTTTATCGTCCGGTGACTGCATGCGCATTCGGTTCGCTAGGGCGACCAAAAGATTCAGCTTAGCAAGGGTGTCGCATGCGTGCGCGTCTCAGCGCCCGGTTTTTCACACCGGACGCCAAGACACGGGATGTCATCGTTCAGACCGGCTCGAACAGGCCTTTCGGGTACTCGGGCTTCTGCTGGCGCGCCATCAGCGCCTTCAGCCCCTCGACCGGGGTGACCTCACCGTGCAGCACGGCGCGTACACCGCTGCTGATGGGCAGGTCCAGGCCGTGCTTGGTGGCCAGGCGCGCCACCTCGTCGGCGGTGAGCACGCTTTCCACCACCTGGCCGATCTCGCGGACGGCCCCGTCGATGGCCTGCCCGCGACCCAGCGCCAGGCCCAGGCGGCGGTTGCGCGAGAGGTCGCCGGTGCAGGTCAGCACCAGGTCGCCCAGGCCCGCCAGGCCCATCAGGGTTTCCGGACGCGCGCCGAGCGCCACGCCCAGGCGCAGCATCTCGTTCATGCCACGGGTAATGAGGCCGGCGCGGGCGTTCAGCCCCAGCGCCATGCCGTCGGCGACACCGGTGGCCACCGCCAGCACGTTCTTCATGGCGCCACCCAGCTCAGCACCCAGCACGTCGCTGCCGGAATACGCGCGGAAATTCGGCGCATGCAGCAGCAGCGCCAGCTCGTGCGCAAAGGCTTCGTCATCGGAATGCACGGTGACGGCGCTGGGCATGCCGGCAGCCACTTCCTTGGCGAATGACGGCCCGGTGACCACGGCCGCCGGGCGACCCGGGAAGCGCTCATCCACCAGCTCATGCAGGAAACGGCCGGTGCCGGGCTCGAAGCCCTTGGTGGCCCAGGCAATGCGGGCACCGGGTTCCAGCCACGGCTCGATGTCCTCCAGCATGGAGGCGAACGCATGGCTGGGCACCACGATCAGCACCACCTGGGCGCCGCGCAGGGCGGCGGCCAGGTCGGGCTCATAGGCCAGTTCGGGGGGCAGCTCGACATCCGGCAGGTAACGCTGGTTGCGATGGGTTTCGGCCATCGCCGCCAGCGCGGAGGCATCGCGCCCCCACAGCCGGGTCGGTACCTGGTTGCGCGCGGCGAGGGCCGCCAGTGCGGTGCCCCAGGAACCGGCACCCAGGACGGCCAGGGTCGGACGCTCGACCATAAGGCTGGCTTAGCTGTTGAGCGTCGGGGCGGCGCTGCCGGTCAGCACGCGGCGCTGCTGCTCGGCGTACAGGGCATCGAAATTGATCGGCTGCAGCAGGAACGGCGGGAAGCCACCTTCCAGCACGAGCGCGGAGAGCATCTGGCGCGCGTACGGGAACAGCAGGTTCGGGCAGTAGCTGTTGAGGATGCCGGCCCGGTCTTCCTCGCTGAAACCGGCGATGCCGAACACGCCAGCCTGCTGCACTTCGGCCAGGTAAGCGGTGCGCTCGCCCAGGGAACAGGTCAGGGTAAGGCTCAGCACCACTTCATACAGGTCGTTGCCCATGTCCATGGACTTCTGGCCCAGGTTCAGCTGGACCTGCGGTTGATGCTCGGTCTCACCGACTTCCTGGAAGATCTGCGGGGCGTTGGGCGCCTCGTAGGAGACGTCCTTGATGTAGATCTTCTGCAGCACCAGCTGCGGCTGGCCAGCCTGGCCGTTGGCGGCGATATCTGCCATTGGGGTAACCCTCGTTCGTGTGCGGTGCGTGAATACGCAAAGAGCTGGATTGTTCCATACATCCCTGCGGCCTGCCATGCGGCAATGCCCTACACGTGGGCAAAGATTGCGCACCGCCCTGTTTTTCTGGGAGAATAACCGGCTGGACCCTGCCGACCCGACCCATCGGGCACGTTCGCGACGCGATGCGAACCTCACGGCGGCCCCAAAAGCACCATCCACCAGCATCGCGTGGCGCCAGTCGCCGCTGGGCCGATGCCGCCCTGGCTAACGGGTGGCAAACGCGCCCCAGGGCGCCCTATAGGAGGTCATCATGGCCCGTATTTGCCAAGTCACCGGAAAGGGTGTGCAGACCGGTAACAACGTCTCGCATGCCAACAACAAAACCCGTCGCCGCTGGTTGCCGAACCTGCATGAGCGCCGTTTCTGGGTCCCGAGCGAGAACCGCTGGGTGAAGCTGCGCGTTTCCAACCACGCCCTGCGCACGATCGACAAGAACGGCATCGAAGCCGTGCTCGCCGACCTGCGCGCCCGCGGCGAAAAGATCTGAGGATTGAGCCATGGCTAACAGCAAGCAAGACAAGATCCGCCTGATCTCTTCGGCCGGCACCGGCCACTTCTACACCACGCAGAAGAACAAGAAGAACACTCCGGAAAAGTTCGAGTTCAAGAAGTACGATCCGGTCGTTCGCAAGCACGTGATCTACAAGGAAGGCAAGATCAAGTGACCCAATGGCCCACGCGCGCAGCGCGTGGCTAGCCATTTGGTCATCCCTGCGAAAGCAGGGAGCCAGCCGCCTTCACGAAAAGCCCGCCGCAAGGCGGGTTTTTTGTTGCCCTAACTACCCCAAGTCGCCCAATAAAAAAGCCCGCCTTGCGGCGGGCTCTTCATGTGACTTGACCGAACCGGTCAGGCGTTGGCCACCGAGTAGCCCTTCAGGCGGGCGGCGAACTCCTGCAGGGCGCGGATGCCGCTCTGCTCGGCTTCGGCGATCCACTGCTGCAGGCCCTTCAAGGCCTGGTCGGCACCGCGCTGCTCCATCAGGGCCGCCAGGCGGTTGCGGAAATCGCACACGGTGTTGAGGTTCGGACGCTTGGCCAGCACGGACTGCATGCGCTCGCGACCTTCGTTGTCCAACCAGCGGCCGCCATCGGCCAGCGCGCGGCGCAGGCGACGCGGTACCGACTTGATGTTCTCGCCGGCATGCTGCGCTTCGTCGCGCAGGGTCGGCATGATCACGTTGCGGTAGTAGTCGGTCATCGCCGCGAAGCGGTGGGTGAGTACGCCCTTGAGCGTCTCGGCATCCGGCAGGTGCACGTTGGGGCGCACGTCGAGCGCGGGCGCCACACGCAGCACCTTGGCCAAGCCGACCGCGCGCAGGGCGCAGATGGCGGCCCAGCCGATGTCGAACTCCCACTTGCGCAGGGCGAACTTGGCCGAGCTCGGGAAAGCGTGGTGGTTGTTGTGCAGCTCTTCGCCGCCGATCCAGAAACCCCATGGGATGAGGTTGGTGGCGGTGTCGGCGCTCTCAAAGTTGCGGTAGCCCCACCAGTGGCCGATGCCGTTGACGAAGCCGGCGGCCCAGAACGGGATCCAGATCATCTGCACGGCCCACAGGGCGGCACCGATCACGCCGAACAGGGCGAGGTCGATGATCAGCATCAGCGCCGGCCCCCAATACGGATGCGCGCTGTAGAGCCTGCGCTCGATCCAGTCGTCCGGGGTGCCGCGGCCGTACTTCTCGAGATCTTCCTTCACTTCGCTGGCGTCGCGGTACAGCGACACGCCGTCCCAGAACACCTTCTTGATGCCGTAGATCTGCGGGCTATGCGGATCTTCCTCGGTCTCGACCTTGGCGTGGTGCTTGCGATGCACCGCCACCCACTCCTTGGTGACCATGCCCGTGGTGAGCCAGCCCCAGAAGCGGAAGAAATTCGCCACCACCGGGTGCAGGTCCACGCCGCGATGGGTCTGGCAGCGGTGCAGGTACAGCGTCACCGTGAAGATGGTGAGCTGCGTCATGACCAGCATATAGACAAGCATGCTGACCCAACCGGCATGCGTGATGCCGTTGGACAGGAAATTGAGGACTGCGTCGAGCATCGGGGAAACACCCAGGGGTATGGATTTTCAGTCTAAGCGAGGGGTTTCCGTACCCGCCAGCATGGACAGCGCAAAATATTGTCGCACCTCTTTGGCGTGACGAGGTTAATGTGCTGTGCCGCGCACAAGCGCCCTCACCCTGTTGTGTGAAGTTGGGGGCGCCGTGACAATCATGCAATGAACGCGCCTACTGCCGTATTGCAACTGGATCACATCACCCGCCATCGGGCCGGACGCCCTGCGGTGGCCGATCTCAGCCTGCGGCTGGACGCCGGTCAGGTACTGGGTTTGCTGGGGGTCAACGGAGCGGGCAAGTCCACCACCCTGGCCATGATTGCCGGTGCGCTGGTGCCCGACAGCGGGTCCATCCAGCTGAACGGCAAGGACTTCATCGAGCACCCGGAGCTGGCCAGCCGCGCCATCGGCTGGCTGCCGGAACGTGCCCCGCTGTGGCCGGAACTGACCGTCAGCGAACACCTGGACGCCCACGGTCGCCTGCGCGGCCTGCACGGCACGGCGCTGGCCCAGGCCCGCCAGCGCATCGTCGAACGGCTGGAACTGGGGCCGCTGGCGCGTCGCCTGGCCGGCGTGCTGTCGCAGGGCCAGCGCCAGCGCCTCGGGCTGGCCTGCGCGTTGCTGCATGGTCCGTCCCTGCTGGTGCTGGACGAGCCGGCCAATGCGCTCGATCCGGTGCAGGTGGCGGCGCTGCGGTCGGTCATCCGCGAACAGGCCGCGGCCGGCACGGCCATCATTCTTTCCACCCATCTGCTGGCCGAGGTAACGGCAGCGTGTGATCGGGTGGCGATCCTGCACGAAGGCCGGCTGCGCTACGACAGCCCGATCCACGGCGACGACCACAAGATGCTGGAACAGACCTTCTTCGATATCGCCATGCGCGGCGATGGCCCGGGCGACAGGATGCAGGCCGCATGAGCGTGCTCGCCGTGACGCGGCTGGAGCTGCGCCGTTTGTTTGCCCGCCCGCTGGCCTGGGTGCTGGCCGCGCTCACGCTGGCGCAGCTGGCCTGGCGTTTCGTGCTGCTGCTGGGCGGCTTTCTGGCCGGACAGATCAAGCTGGCGGCGCTGCCCGGCGGGCCGGGTTATACCGACCTGGTCGGCGTGCCGATGCTCAGCAGCATCCTTACCGGCGGCATCCTGCCGTTCGGCGTGGCCGAGCTGGCGCTGGTGATCGTGCCGCTGCTGACCATGTCCACGCTGGCCGGGGAACGCAGCAACGGCACGCTGCCGTTGTGGTTCGCGGCCGGCCTGCCCGCCTCGCGCATCGTGCTGGGCAAGTACCTCGCGCTGATGCTGTGGCTGGTGCTGTGGCTGGCGCTGGCGCTGGCGATGCCGTTGAGCCTTGCCCACGGCGTCACGCTGGACTGGGGCAAATTGGCCGCCGCCTCGCTGGGGCTGCTGCTGACCCTGGCCGCGCTCGCCGCCATCGGCGTGGCCTGCTCGGCCTATGCCTCGCACGCGTCGATTGCCGCCAGCATCGCGCTCACCATCGGCCTTGCGCTGGCCGGCGTGAACATCGCCGCGCAGAAAGCCGGCGCCACCAGCGGCGTGTTCAACTGGCTGGCGCTGAGCGGGCACCTGGAAACCCTGCTGCGCGGGCTGGTCTCCACGGCGGACATCGCCTGGTTCGTGCTGGTGATCGTGGTGGCGCTGGCGCTGGCCACGCAACGCCTCGCCGCCGAACGGGAGCGCGGCTGATGAAGCGCCTGTTCCGGCATGTGAATGGATGGCTGTTTGCGCTGGCGCTGCTGCTGGGCGCGGGCGCCATCGGCTACCTCACCAACCGCTACGACCACGTGGCCGACTGGACCTATGGCGGCCGCGCCAGCCTTTCCCCCGAGAGCCGCGCCGTGCTCGATGCCTTGCACGGTCCGGTGGACATCGTCAGCTACGCCAATCCGCAAGGCGACCTGCGCCACACCATCGCCGGCTTCGTGCAGCGCTACCAGCAGGCGAAGCGTGATCTCACGCTGCGCTTCGTCGACCCGCAGCAGGACCCGGCAGCGATGCGCGAGCTGGGCATCACCGTCGATGGCGCGCTGATCATCCACTACCAGGGCCGCGAGCAGCGCCTGGACGAACTGTCCGAACGCAGCCTCACCAATGCGCTGGAACGCCTCGCGCGCGGCGGCGAGCGCATCGTGGCCTTCGTTTCCGGCGACGGCGAGCGGCGCCCCGACGACAAGGGCAACGCGGACCTGGGCACCTTCATGGCGCAGCTGGAAGGCCGCGGCATGCGCGCCGTGCCGCTGAACTTCGCCCAGGTGACCGCGGTACCCCAGCATACCGACCTGGTGGTGCTCGCCAGCCCCGAGATGGCGCTGCCCGAAGGTGCGGTGAAGGCGCTCACCGACTACGTGGCCAACGGCGGCAATCTGCTGTGGCTCAGCGAGCCGTCCAACGACGACCTGCACCTGCAGCCGCTGGCCGACGCGCTGGGCATCCGCATGCTGCCGGGCGTGCTGGTCGACGGACAAGGCGCGGCGCTGGGCCTGAAGGATCCGCGCATGATCGCACTGGGTGATTACCCGCCGCACGCGATCACCCGGGGCTTCACGCTGACCACGCTGTTCCCGCAGGTTTCCGCGCTGGCGCTGGCCGCGCGCACGGACTGGAAGGTCGGCGCGTTCCTGCGCTCCAGCGCGCAGAGCTGGACCGAGTTCAAGCCGATCGACAACGCGCAGAGCTCCACCATCCAGTACGACGCCAACGCGGGTGAGCTGAAGGGCCCGCTCGACTTCGGCTTCGCCATGAGCCGGCTGTCGCCGAGCCCGGACAAGGCCGAACAGCGCGTGGTGGTGATCGGCGACGGCGACTTCCTCTCCAACACCTTCCTGGGCAATGGCGGCAACCGCGCGCTGGGCGAGCGCATCTTCGACTGGCTGCTGGGCGACGACGCACTGGTAAATCTGCCGCCGCGCGGCGCGCCCGATCGCGTGCTGCAGATGTCGCAGGCGCAGCTCAGCGCCGTCACCCTGGGTTTCCTGGTGGTCTTGCCGCTGCTGCTGCTGGCCATCGGCGGCTGGATCGCCTGGCGGCGCCGGCGCGCATGAAGCGGGCGACGCGCCAGCGCTTGTGGCTGATCGGCGGTGCGCTCGTGCTGGCCGCCGTGGCCGGCTGGCAGTGGCGGCGCGACCACGATGCCGCGCCCGGTACCCTGCTCCAACTCGCCCCCGAGGCCATCACCGAGGTGGCGCTGGCCGTCGGCAATGGCCCGGAGGAGCATTACGCCAGACGCGACGGCCACTGGTGGCGTATCGATGGCACGCCGGCCCGTGCCGATGACGGCCGCCTGGGCGAGCTGGCCGACACCGCCGCGGCCGCCGTGCTCAGCTGGCGCCCCTTGAGCGACTTCGTGCCCGCCAAGATCGGGCTGGCGCCTCCGCTGGCCGTGCTCAGCCTGGATGGCCAGCGGATCGAGTTCGGGGAAACCTCGGTCACCGGCCCACAGCGCTATGTGCGCGTGGGCGACCGGGTGGCGTTGATTTCCATCCGCTATATGCCGCGCCAAGCCACCAACGAGGCGTTGAAGGCGCGCTAGCTTCCGCAGGCCACTTGCACCCCGGCCACACCTCCCCATATGAAGGTGATCCCCAGGCAGGAGCGATGACATGAGTCAGCAGGCGATCGGCGTAGTCGGCATGGCGGTGATGGGCAGCAACCTGGCCCTCAACATCGAAAGCCGCGGCCATGCGGTATCCGTCTACAACCGACACCGCGAACGCACCGACGAGGTCATCGCCCAGAACCCGGGCAAGCGGCTGGTACCCACCTATACGCTGCAGGAATTCGTCGACTCGCTGGAAAAGCCCCGCCGCATCCTGCTGATGGTGAAGGCCGGCGAGCCCACCGATGCCACCCTGGCCGACCTCAAGCCCCTGCTGGACAAGGGCGACATCGTGATCGACGGCGGCAACACCTTCTTCAAGGACACCATCCGCCGCGAAAGCGAGATGCAGGCGGCGGGCCTGCATTTCATCGGCACCGGCGTATCGGGCGGCGAGGAAGGCGCGCTGCATGGCCCCTCGATCATGCCGGGCGGCCCGCGCGAAGCCTACGACCTGGTCGCGCCCATCCTCACCGAAATCGCCGCGCGCGCGCCCGATGGCGAGCCCTGCGTGGCCTACATGGGTCCGAACGGCGCCGGCCACTACGTGAAGATGGTGCACAACGGCATCGAATACGGCGACATGCAGTTGATCGCCGAAAGCTACTCGGTGTTGCGCCATGTGCTCGGCCTGTCCAATGACGAACTGGCCGCGGTCTACGCGGACTGGAACAAGGGCGAGCTGGACAGCTACCTGATCAGCATCACCGCCGACATCTTCACCAAGAAAGACCCGGAGACAGGCAAGGCGCTGGTCGACGTGATCCTCGACCGCGCCGCGCAGAAGGGTACCGGCAAGTGGACCAGCCAGAGTGCGCTGGATCTGGGCGTGCCGCTGCCGCTGATCACCGAATCGGTGTTCGCGCGACTGCTTTCGGCGCTGAAGGACGAGCGCGTGGCCGCCAGCCATATCCTTCCCGGCCCGGCTCCCGGCAAGTTCGGCGGCGACCGCGCCGCCTTCATCGAGGCGGTGCGGCGCGCGCTCTACTTCAGCAAGATCGTCTCCTACGCCCAAGGCTTCGCGCAGCTGCGTGCCGCGTCGGACGAATACCAGTGGGACCTGCCCTACGGCACCATCGCGCGCATCTTCCGCGCCGGCTGCATCATCCGCGCGCGCTTCCTGCAGAAGATCACCGATGCCTATGCACGCGACGCGCAACTGAAAAACCTGCTGCTGGACCCGTATTTCCGCGACATTGCCGCGCAATACCAGGGTGCGCTGCGCGAGGTGGTGTCCGCTGCGGTGAATGCGGGCGTACCGGTACCGTGTTTCTCCTCGGCCATCGCCTACTACGACGGCTATCGCGCCGAACAACTGCCCGCCAACCTGCTGCAGGCACAGCGCGATTACTTTGGCGCACACACGTTCGAGCGTGTCGACAAGCCAGGCAGCTTCCACGCGGATTGGTCGTAGTCGATGCCCGAGTTGCCCGAAGTTGAAACCACCCGTCGCGGCATCGCCCCTCATCTGATCGGTCGACGCGTCACTGGCGTGACGCTACGTCGCCCGGATTTGCGCTGGCCGATTCCCGCGCAAATCACCGAACTGCTGCCTGGCCAGCGCATCGAATCGGTCGAGCGGCGTGCGAAATACCTGCTACTGCACACCCAGGCCGGCAGCCCATTGCTGCACCTGGGCATGACCGGCGTGCTGCGCGTGCTGCCGCCCGACGCGCTGGTGGGCAAGCACGATCATGTGGACATTGCGCTGGAACCGACTGCTACGGAAGGCCCGCGCATTCTTCGCTTCACCGACGCCCGCCGCTTCGGCTGCCTGCTGTGGCAGGCGCCCGGCGAGATCCATGAATTGCTCGCATCGCTCGGCCCCGAGCCGCTCACGGACGACTTCGACGGCGAGCTGTTGTGGCAGCTTTCCCGAAGGCGCAAGGCGGCGGTGAAGCTGTTCCTGATGGACAACGCCATCGTGGTGGGCGTGGGCAATATCTACGCGAGCGAGGCGCTATTCGCGGCGGGCATCGATCCGCGCAAGCCGGCGGGTTCCGTGTCGCGTGCACGCTATGCAAGGCTGGCGGCAGAAGTGAAGCGCATCCTGGCGTGGGCGATCGAGCGCGGTGGCACCACCTTGCGCGACTTCATCAACCCGGATGGGGCGCCTGGGTATTTCTTTCGCGAGTTGCAGGTGTATGGGCGCGAAGGTGAGCCTTGCCGGGTTTGTGGCACGCCGATTCGACAGGTGGTGTTGGGGCAGCGATCGACGTTTTGGTGTCCGCGCTGTCAGCGTTAGGTCTTTCGCTTGGGTTTTTGCGACTTCGGGCGCCATCGCCAGGATGCCGCCCGAGAAAAAGCGAAAGTCACGGGATCCCCTCTTTCGCGGGGATGACGATCAAAACCGCGTTCCCGCGAGCCCCCATAGGGAAGAAGGAACCAAACCCAAATCAATCCGGCCAACGAAACTCAACAAACGTATTGTTGAACTCCGGATCCTCGAATCCGCCACCCAACCGCGCCACCAGGTTCCCCGGCAGCCCCTCTGCCTCCAGCGGCTGCCCATCGGCAAAGTGCGCACCCAGCGCCTCCAACTCCACCAGTCGCTCGCACAACAAACCCGCGCGATCGCTCTCGCTTTCGGGAACGTTGCGGAGGCTGATATCCGGACGGCCAAACTTGCGCATGCCGCGCGTGTGGATCCAATAGCGGCCCTTCTGTTCTTCCGCGTCACGCAGGATCAACAGGTGATGGCGGATGGGCGCGCCGTCGCGCACCAGGTATTGCCGGCGCCAGCCCTCGGCGTCGTACAGGCTGAGCGTCTGCGGATCGAGGATGGCGGTGCCGCCCACGTCCAGCAGGGCCGCCAGCACGCCCAGCGTGTCGCGCAGATAGCCGGTATCCGGGCTGTCCGGCAGGCGGCCGCGCACGACCAGTACCTCGGGTGCATCCAGCGCCAGTTTGTAAGCTTCAGGAGCATCGTCCTTGAACATGCGGCCGACGCTGCCCTTGAGCGGATAACCCTCCCACTGGCGCAGCGCGTTGTGGTGGTGGCTGGTCAGCTCCATGCCCTGGGGCAGGCCCTCGCTGCCGTAATCGGTGGTGGGCGCACGCACCGGCTCGAACTTGCCGAACACGTAGAACTGCAGCAGGGCTTCTTCGTCGCTGGGCTGCCAGTGGGGCCGCTGCCAGGCGGGGATGGTGACCTTGGACATACCTTTCCTTATGGGTGATGGCGCAGGGCTCAATGCCCTTCGCCCAACGGCAACACCGGCTGCTGCAGTTCGATCCGGCCATGCCCTTCGGTGATGTTCTTGAACTCGGCACGGCTTACCGAGACATAGCGGTCATTGCCGCCAATCTCAACCTGCGGGCCGTCGGTGACCGCGCGTCCATGTTCATCCACGCGCACCACCATGGTGGCCTTGCGGCCGGTATGGCAGATGGTCTTGATTTCTTCCAGCTTGTCGGCCCAGGCCAGCAGGTAACGGCTGCCTTCGAACAACTCGCCGCGAAAGTCGGTGCGCAGGCCATAGGCCAGCACCGGCACGTCCAGCTTGTCCACCACATCGCTGAGCTGCCATACCTGGACCTTGCTGAGGAACTGCGCCTCGTCGACGAACACGCAATGCAGGGCGCCGCGCGCGGCCAGGTCGGCCTGCACCAGGGTCAGCAGATTCTCGTCGGCACCGAAGCGCCGCGCATTCGCCTTCAGGCCGATGCGCGAGGCCACCACGCCCTCGCCGAAGCGGTTGTCCAGCGCGGGCGTAAGAATCAGCGTGCGCATGCCGCGCTCGTGATAGTTGTAGGCGCTCTGCAGCAGCGTGGTGGTCTTGCCGGCATTCATTGCCGAGTAATAGAAGTACAGCTTGGCCATGGACTTGCCGGCGATTGGGACACTGCATGGTAACGTGCGGGCGGGCATGGCGGCACCTGCGCCGCCTGCCGATTTGCTACCATCACGCGCCACGCCAAGCGCGTTCCAGACCCCCACGCCTTATGCTGAACCCGCAACAATTGGCCGCCGTCGAGCATTGCGACGGCCCGCTGCTGGTGCTGGCGGGCGCCGGCTCGGGCAAGACCAGCGTGATCACGCAGAAGATCGCGTACCTCATCGCCCGCAAGAAGCTCGCACCGTCCCGGATCGCCGCGATCACCTTCACCAACAAGGCGGCGAAGGAAATGCGCGAGCGCGTGGCCAAGCTGATCAGCACCGAAGACGCGGCGGCGCTGACCGTCAGCACCTTCCACGCGCTGGGCCTGAAGTTCCTGCAGATGGAGCACGCGCGCGCCGGGCTGCGCAAGGGTTTCTCGGTGCTCGACGCGGACGACAGCGAAGGCATCATCAAGGAGCTTTCGCCCAAGGGCGTGAAGCCGGATGTGCTGTTCGGCATCCGCAACCTGGTCAGCCGCGCCAAGAATGCCGGCCTGTCGCCGGAGGAGGCCTCGGCCGCCGCGCGCAGCCCGCGCGAGCTGGACGCGGCGATGATCTACCAGCTGTACCAGCAGCGCCTGGCCGCGTTCAACGCGGTGGATTTCGACGACCTGATCCGCCTGCCGCTGCGCATCCTGGAGGCCGATGACGAGTGTCGCGCCGCCTGGCGCGAGCGCCTGCGCTACCTGCTGGTGGACGAATACCAGGACACCAACGACGCGCAGTACCGCCTGCTCAAGGCGCTGGCCGGCGAACGTGGCAGCTTTACCTGCGTGGGCGACGACGACCAGTCCATCTACGCCTGGCGCGGCGCCAACCCCGAGAACATCGACCAGCTCGGCAAGGACTGGCCGAGCCTGCGCGTGATCAAGCTGGAGCAGAACTACCGCTGCGGCAAGCGCATCCTGCGCGCGGCCAACAAGCTGATCGCCAACAACCCCCACCTGCACGAAAAGAAACTGTGGAGCGAACACCCGGAAGGGCCGCAGATCCGCGTGCTGGAGTGCAAGGAAAACGAACACGAGGCCGAGCGCGTCGCGGCCATCGCCGTCACCCTGGCGGAGAAGCACAAGGCGCGCTGGCACGACATCGCCATCCTCTATCGCGGCAACTTCCAGGCGCGCCCGCTGGAGAAGGCGCTGCGCCTGGCACGCGTGCCGTATCACCTCACCGGCGCGCTGAGCTTTCTCGATCGCGCCGAAGTGAAGGACGTGCTGTGCTACCTGCGCCTGCTGACCAACCCCAGCGATGACGCCGCCTTCCTGCGCGTGGTCAACGTACCCAAGCGCGAGATCGGCTCGACCACGCTGGAGAAGCTCGGCCAGATCGCGCAGACCCGCCACGCGCCCCTGCTCGACGCCGCGCGCAGCGACGCCGTGCTGCGCCAGCTCACCCCGCGCCCCGCCGCCGCACTGGCCTCGTTCACCACCCTGATGGACGAACTGCGCAGCGCCTCGCTGCACCAGAGCGCGGCCGACCTGGTGGAAACCGTGCTCGAACGCACCGGCTACGCCGCGCAGATCGCCGCCACCACCACCGACGCCGCATTGCGCGAGCGCCGCCTGGGCAACCTGCGCGAACTGGCCGACTGGTTCCGCGCCATGCAGCGCGGCAACAACAGTGCGGGCGACCTGGCCGCGCAGCTGGCCCTGCTCAGCCACGCCGACCGCGACGAGCCCGGCAACGCCGTGCGCATGATGACGCTGCACGCGGCCAAGGGCCTGGAATTCCGCTTCGTCTTCATCGTGGGTTGCGAGGAAGGCACGCTGCCGCACGATGGCGCCATCGACGAGGGGCGCATCGATGAGGAACGTCGCCTGATGTACGTGGGCATCACCCGTGCCAAGGAGATGCTCACCCTGTCGTGGTCGGCCAAGACCAAGCGCTACGGTGAAGTGCACAGCAACCAGCCCAGCCGCTTCCTGCACGAACTGCCGCAGGACGACCTGCACTGGCAGGGCAAGGACCCGGAAGCGGACAAGGAAGTCGTGCGCGAAACGGCCGAGTCGCACATGGCCAAGATCGCCGCGATGCTGGCAGGTTGAGCACGGTGAGCGAGCACGCCTTTCCCGAGGAACAACGCGCTGGGCTCTATCGCGCCATTCACGAACGGCGCGACGTCCGCTCGCAATTCCGGCCCGACCCGATCGCTCCCGACGTACTGGCCCGCCTGCTGCGCGCCGCCCACCACGCGCCGTCGGTGGGCTTCATGCAGCCGTGGGATTTCATCGTCATCGACAGCGCGGCCACCAAGCAGGCCATGAAAGCGTTGTACGAACGTGCCAACGCCGATGCCGCCGGCCGTTTCGAGGGCGAACGCGCGGCGTTGTACCGGCGGCTGAAGCTGGAAGGCATCGTCGACAGCCCCATCAACCTGTGCATCACCTGCGATCGCACTCGCGGCGGCCCGCATGTCCTGGGTCGCAACACCATGCTGGATGCCGACCTGTTCAGCACCTGCCTGGCGGTGCAGAACCTGTGGCTGGCGGCACGCGCCGAAGGCATCGGCGTGGGCTGGGTGAGCATTGTCGACCCCGCCGAGCTGGCCACCCTGCTGGGCCTGCCCGACCACGTGGTGCCGGTGGCCTATCTGTGCCTGGGCTATGTCAGCGAATTTCTCGCGCGCCCCGAGCTGGAAACCGCCGGCTGGCGCTCACGCCTGCCGCTGGAGAGCCTGCTGCACGGCAATCGCTGGCGTGAGCCGCTGGACAACGCGCCGCTGCTGGATGCCGTGCTCGGCACCGAGCCATCGAGCTGAGCCCGTCGCGGGCGGTGCTCAAATCAACCGCTCGGCTTCCAATTCGCTCTTGAGATAGGCGTAGTAGATCGGCCCCGCAATCAGGCCGGGCAAGCCGAAGGCCGCTTCCATCAGCAGCATGGCCACCAGCAACTCCCACGCGCGGGCGCGGATCTGTCCGCCGACGATGCGCGCGTTGAGGAAGTATTCGAGCTTGTGGATGAGGATGAGGAAGCCCAGCGCGGCGATGCCCACGCCCAGCGATATCGACAGGCCGGCAATGGTGATGGCGGTGTTGGAAATCAGGTTGCCGATCACCGGCAGCAGGCCGACGATGAAGGTGATCACCACCAGGGTCTTGGCCAGCGGAACATGGATATCCAGCAGCGGCAGCACGCCAAGCAGGAAAATCGCGGTGAACACGGTATTGAGCAGCGAGATCTTGATCTGCGCGAACACGATGTTGTGGAACGCTTCCGCCAGTCGCTGCGCACGCAGGCCGAGTGCCGCCGCCAGCGGGCCCACCTGATGGGCCGGCCGCGCCCGGCTCAGCGCCACGATGGCGCCCAGCACCATGCCGATCAGGATGTGCACGAACACCCGCGCCGCCTCCTTGCCCACCAGCTGCAGGCTCACCGAATGCTTGCGCGTCAGTTCCATCGCCATCAGCCGCAGGTCGTCCACGCTGTCCGGCAGCCAACCCACCACGGACGCCGGCAATTGCTCCCTCGCCTTTTCCACCAGCGGCATCAGCTGCTGCTGCCACATCACCTCGGGATTGCCGATTTCATTGCGCAGGAAACTCACCGCGCTGAGGATCAGCAGCACCAGCAGGCCCACCACGATGGTGCCCAGCAGGGCCACCACCAGCACCCGTGCGCGGTCGCTGGGCACGCGCTTGCCCAGCAATGGCGCGGTGGACTGCACCAGCTCGTACACCAGCAGCCCCGCGAACAGCGCCGGCAGCAGACGCAAGCCCAGCACCAGCAGCAACGCCGCGCCCGCGAGCACGTAGCTGGTCACGCGGATGGCGAACGAGGGCGAACGCGGGACGGACAGGGCAGGTTCCATGCAACTTCATACGATGGGGGGCCCGGTGAGTCTGTCAGCAGGCAGGCATGGCCGCCAGCCCTTCGAATGCCTGGGCTATCCGCCGGACCCTGCTGTCATCCGCCACGGAAAGCCGGGCCAGACATCGCCGTGTCGTAAACTTCTCCGATCCTGATAGCCAAGTTTCCACGGGAATCCTTCATGTCTGTTCGTTTGCCGGCGGCCCTTGCCGCCCTGATCCTGCTTGCCGGTTGTTCCGCCGCACCTACCAAGACCCCCGTCGTCGCCACCCCGACGCCTGTCACGGCGCCGGCCACCACGCCGGCCGACGACAACCTCAATGCCGTCGCCTGGAGCCAGACTGCGATCGAGCATGACCTGATCTATATGCAGACCTATCGCGACGCCGAGTCCCGCCTGCTGGCGGCGCTGGCCGACAAGCAATGGGACGCGCTGCCCAAGGGCGACCGCGCCGCACCGGCCACGGGCCTGCCGCCGGCGGTGGTGCTCGATATCGACGAAACCGTGCTGGACAACTCGCCCTACCAGGCCCGCTTGGTGAAGAGCGGCGGCGAATACAACGAGGCCGACTGGGCCGCCTGGTGCAACGAGCAGCGCGCCCGCGCGCTGCCTGGCGTGGTGGAGTTCACCCAGTTCGCGGCCAAGCACGGCGTGGCGGTGATCTACATTTCCAACCGCGCCAAGGATCTGGATCAGGTTACCCTGGCCAATCTGCGCAAGGTCGGCCTACCCGTCTCCGGCCCGGACGCCTTCCTGGGCCTGGGCACCTTCGTCGAGGACTGCGAGCAAGTGGGCACCGAGAAAGGTTGCCGCCGCCAGCTGATCAGCCACAAATATCGCGTTTTAATGCAATTTGGCGACCAGATCGGCGATTTTGTGAGCGTGCTGGCCAACACCACCGAGGGGCGCGAGAAGGCCATGGCGCCGTATATGGACTGGATCGGCACCCGCTGGTTCGTGCTGCCCAACCCGACCTATGGCGCATGGGAGCCCGCATTGTTTAATAATGACTGGACGGCCCCGCGCGACGAGCGCCGCCGACAGAAGATCCAGTCGTTGCGTTTCGACTAAAGTACAAATATAAAAATCAATAAGTTACGCAACCAAATCTAAAGTATTGCTTTAGGTTTAACGGGGAAGTAAGATCTTCCCCGCCAACACCTGCTGACCTTGATAATTCCGCAGGCAAGGCCATTTCCCTTCCGGCTCTGCCGGATTACCCCGTGAGGCCCATCGCCCGCGGGGTTTTCTTTTTGGGCGCCCCGTCGCCCGGCTCTTGTCCGTACGGAGCCGCCCCCCTTACGCTCCGCCGACCGCCCCGTACCCATGAGTTCGCCGGGCGCTACCTTTCGAGATTCCATGCGTCGCTCATCCATTTATTTCGCCATTGGGGCATTCGTCGCGCTGGTGCTGCTGGCTGCGGGATCGGTCCTGCTCATGCATTCGCACAAGCCCGGGCCGGTGCCCGTGGTCGCGGGCGGCGAAACGCCGGAGGCCTCGGTGCAGCAGTCGGTGGCGCTGCTCAAGGCCGGCGATTTCGCCAACTTCTGGAAGCACGCGCTGCCGCCGGCGGACTACGACACCCTGCGCGCCGACTGGACGCGCCCGCGCCCGGAAGCGCAGCCCATCAGCCCCGAGGACCGGACCGATTTCATCCAGAACATGCAGCAGCTGACCGCGCCGGATGCGGAGACCAAGCTCTACGCCCTGGCCAAGCCCAAGCTCACCCAGCTGGAACAGCAGTACCACGACCAGGTGCCGGTGATGATCGGCGTGGCCCAGGCCATCGCCGCCACCGGGGTCGCCCAGAGCAAGCAGCTGACCAACCTGCAGAAGCAGCAGGCCACCGAAGTCATCAATGTGCTCGCCCCCTGGGCCCAGCAGGCGCCCTGGTTCGACCAGGCGCGGGCCAGGCAGGCCATTGCCGTGGCGGTGGCCACGGCCCGCAAGATCGACCTGAAGACGCCCGAGGCCATGCGCGCCATGGATTTCGACACCGCGATGCAGAAGTACAGCGCGGGTTTCCTCGGTATCAAGCAGGTGCTGGGCATTTATGGCCTGTCGATCGACGACACCCTCGATTCGGTGAGGGTCACCCCGCTGGAAAACCGCAATGGGCATGCGCGCGTGCGCATCGACTACACCTTGCTCGGCAAGCCGCTGTCGCTCGAATCGGAGCTGGTGCAGCAGGATGGCCGCTGGTACAGCGCCGACGTGCTGCAGAACGTGCGCGATGCCCATGACCGCCTGCTCAACCCGCCCGCGCCCGCCGGCAGCACCGGGGTGCCCGCATCGTCGAGCACCAGCACGCCGGTGGAAGTGGTGACGCCGCCACCCGCCGCGACCTCCACCGCATCCAGGCACTGATCGTCGAAACAGGTTTCTTCGACGCTCCGGTTACAATCCGCCAATGCTGAATACGACCACGGACACTCCCGCCCGTAGCCGCGCGCCCTGGTGGTTCAACCTGGCCGGGCAACTGCTCGAGCCTTGGGTGCGCATCCGCCGCGACCCCGCCGAACCGGCTGCCTTGCTGCAGGCCGGTGCGCCGGTGTGCTACGTCATCGAGCGCGACGGGTTCTCCGATGCGCTGATCCTCGAGCGCGCCTGCCGCGAGGCCGGACTGCCCAGCCCCATGCAGCCGCTGGCGGGCACGCGCCGCCGGCGCTCGGTGTTCGCCCTGGCCCGCCGCGATGGCTGGCTGTTCGGGCGCAACCGCAAGCGCTCGCCGAACGAGCCGCTGGGCCAGCTGGTGCGCTCGCTCGAGGGCGACCCCGAGCGCGACATCCAGATCGTGCCCGTCTCCATCTATGTCGGTCGCGCGCCCACCCGCGAGTCGGGCTGGTTCAGCGTGCTGTTCTCCGAAAACTGGGTGATGGTGGGCCGCTTCCGCCGCATGCTGGCGCTGTTGCTCAACGGCCGCGACACGGTGGTGCACTTCTCCACCCCGGTATCGCTGCGCGCGGTGATGAGCGAGTCCGGCGAGATCCGCCCGGAACGCCTCACGCGCAAGATTGCCCGCGTGCTGCGCACACATTTCCGCCGCATCCGCGCGGCGGTGATCGGCCCCGACCTGTCGCACCGTCGCACCGTGGTCGACGCGGTGCTCAATGCCGAGCCGGTGCGCGCGGCCATCAACGCCACCGCCGCCAAAGAAAACATCAGCCAGGCCAAGGCCTGGCGCAAGGCGCACGACCTGGTGATGGAGATCGCCGCCGACTATTCGCATCCGGTGGTGCGCTCGGCGTCGTTCCTGCTGTCCAACTTCTGGAACAAGCTGTACGACGGCATCGCCATGCACCACTTCGACAAGGCCCGCGCCGCCGCGCCGGGCCATGAAGTGGTGTACGTGCCTTGCCACCGCAGCCACACCGACTACCTGCTGATGTCCTATCAGCTGCACGTGTCGGGCGTGGTGGTGCCGCACATCGCCGCGGGCGTGAACCTCAACCTGCCGGTGATCGGCCCGATCCTGCGTCGCGGCGGCGCGTTCTTCCTGCGCCGCAGCTTCAAGGGCAACGCGTTGTATTCGGTGGTGTTCAACGAGTACGTCGCCCAGCTGATCGATCGCGGCGTGCCGATGGAGTACTTCATCGAAGGCGGCCGCTCGCGCACCGGGCGCCTGCTGGCGCCACGCGCGGGCATGCTGGTGATGACCGTGCGCGCGTTCCTGCGCGCGCCGCGCCGGCCGGTGCTGTTCCAGCCGGTGTACATCGGTTACGAGAAGCTGATGGAAGGCAAGAGTTATATCGGCGAGCTCTCCGGCAAGCCGAAGGAGAAGGAATCCCTGCTCGGCCTGCTGCGCGGCCTCAAGGTGCTGCGCCAGCGCTACGGCCACGTGGCGCTGAGCTTCGGCGAGCCGATCGAGCTGAACCCGCTGCTCGACGCGGCCGCCAGCGACTGGCGTCAGTCCACCGCCCATCCGGACGCCAAGCCCGAATGGCTGGGCCGGGTGGTGGATGACCTGGCCGAACGCATCCAGATCAATATCAACCGCGCCGCCGACGTGAACCCCATCAACCTGCTGGCACTGGCCTTGCTGGCCACGCCCAAGCACGCGATGGCGGAGAACGACCTGCTCGCCCAGCTGGAGCTGATGAAGGCGCTGCTGGAAGAGCTGCCCTATTCGGACCGCGTCACGCTCACCTCGATGGACCCGGCCGGCATCATCGCCTACGGCGAGCAGATGGGCTGGATCCGCCGCGTGCGCCACCCGCTGGGTGACGTGCTGGTGACCGAGGACGAGCAGGCCGTGCTGCTCAGCTACTTCCGCAACAACGTATTGCACCTGATGGCCACCGCCGCGTGGGTGGCCTGCTGCTTTCTCAACAACCGTCGCATGTCGCGCGCCTCGGTGCTGCGCCTGGGCCGCATCATCTACCCGTTCATCCAGGGCGAACTGTTCCTGCCGTGGGACAAGGACGGCTTCTGCAAACAGTTGCAGGCGACCATCGACTTCTTCGTGCGCCGCGGCCTGCTCGAGGCCACCGGCGACGGCCGCGTGCTGGAGCGCGGCCCCGGCCAGGACGATGCGGCCTACCAGCTCAAGATCATCGCGCGCAGCCTGATCCAGGCCTTCGAGCGCTACTACATCACCATCGCCGCGCTGGTGAAGAACGGCCCGCATACGCTGACCGCCGCCGAGCTGGAAAACGCCTGCACGCTCACCGCCCAGCGCCTGAGCCTGCTCAACGAGCTGTCCGCGCCGGAGTTCTTCGACAAGGCGCTGTTCCGCGGCTTCATCCAGAAGCTGCGCGAAAGCCACATTGTGTGGACCGACGAGGCCGGCAAGCTCGACTACGACCGCGCGCTGGAAGACATGGTGCGCGACGCGCGCGTGATCCTGGCGCGCGAGGTGCGTCACTCCATCCTCAAGATCACCCCGGGTGGCGATGGCGATCGCGAGGTGCAGCTGGAGCCCGCCAAGCCGATCCCCGCCGATGCCTCCAGCGAAGCGCTGCACGAGCGCCATGTGGCGGCCGAGCATCACGCGCATGCGCCGGAGGAAACCAAGCCGGTGGCGGAAACTCAAGGCACCAAGGACTTGTTCAAGGACTAAGCCCCAGCCGTCATTCCGGCGCGGACCGGGATGACGGCCCTAGGCGGTTCGTCATGGCTCCATGGCGCGGGGGTGACCGTATGATGACCCCGTACCCAGGGGAGCTCACCATGACCGCACGCGTCGCCTTCGCCATTGCTGCCGCCCTTTCGCTGCCCACCGCGCTCGTGGCCGAAGCGGCCCCGCCCAACCACGATGTCACCGTGCTGCACTGCGCGCGCCTGGTCGACCCCGCCGCAGGCAAGCTGCTGGGCGAAACCACGCTGGTGATCGAAGGCAGCCGGGTCACGGAGATCAAGAGCGGCCATGCCGACGACAAGCCCTACCGCGATGCCGCCAGTGCGGCCGGCGCGCACTACGCGCTGGTGAACCTCGCCGATGCCACCTGCCTGCCCGGCCTGATCGATTCGCACACCCACCTCACTTCCGAAACCAGCCCCACCGGCTACACCGACCAGTTCCGCTGGAATACCGCCGACTACGCCATCCGCTCGACCGTGTATGCGCGCCGTACCCTGCTGGCCGGTTTTACCAGCGTGCGCAACGTGGGTGACAACGACAACGAATCCATCGCCCTGCGCAACGCGATCAATGCCGGCATCGTGCCGGGCCCGCGCATCTTCACCGCCGGCAAGCCGATCGGCACCACCGGCGGCCACGCCGACCCCACCGACGGCTACCGCATGGACTTGCAGGGCGACCCGAGCGCGAAGGACGGCATCATCAACAGCCCCGAGGACGCGTACAAGGCGATACGCCAGCACTACAAGGACGGCGTGGACGTCATCAAGATCATGCCCTCCGGCGGCGTGCTCGACGAAAGCAGCAGCGCCGACAACGCGCAGATGACCATCGAGGAGATCAAGGCCGTGGTGGCCGCCGCGCACGACTACGGCTTCACCGTGGCCGCCCATGCGCACGGCGCCGAGGCGATCCGTCGCGCTGTGCTCGGCGGCGTGGACTCGATCGAGCACGGCACCTTCATGAACGACGAAGACATGAAGCTGATGAAGGAGCACGGCACCTGGTACGTGCCCACCATCATCGCCGGCAAGTACGTACAGGAAATGGCCGCCAAGCCGGGCTATTACCCGCCGCAGGTGGCGGCCAAGGCGCTGCAGGTAGGCCCGGTCATCCAGGCCACTGCTGGCAAGGCCTACAAGGCCGGCGTGAAGATCGCCTTCGGCACCGACGCCGCGGTGTACCCGCACGGCCAGAACGCCAAGGAATTCCAATACATGGTGCAGGCCGGCATGCCGCCGATGTTCGCGCTGCAGGCCGCCACCACCCACGCCGCCGAGCTGCTGCACAAGCAGGACGAGCTGGGCCAGATCGCCGTGGGCCGCCACGCCGACGTGATCGCCGTGCCGGGCAACCCATTGGATGACATCACCCTGATGCAGAAGGTGAGCTTCGTGATGAAGGACGGCGTGGTCTACAAGCAGGACGGCAAGCCCCTCGTCGACTAACCCCGCTCCTACGGGGAAGTCCCGGGGGCGTTCCTGTAGCATTACGCGCATGAGCGACCAGCACCCCAACACCACCCATTTCGGTTTCCGCGACGTCCCTGTCGCCGACAAGCAGAAGCTGGTCGGCCAGGTGTTCACCTCCGTCGCGCGCAGCTACGACCTGATGAACGACCTGATGTCGTTCGGCATCCATCGCCTGTGGAAGCGCCATTTCGTGGCGGTGAGCGGGGTGCGCCGGGGCGATCGCGTGCTGGACCTGGCCGGCGGCACCGGCGACATCGCCGCGTTGCTGCGCCCCGTGGTAGGCGCCGAGGGCGAGATCGTGGTGGGCGACATCAACGCCGCCATGCTCGGCGTGGGCCGTGACCGCATGACCGATCGCGGCCTGGTCTCCGGCTTGCGCTGGGCCCAGCTCAACGCCGAGGCGCTGCCGTTCCCCGACCATAGCTTCGATGCGGTGACCATGGCCTTCGGCCTGCGCAACGTCACCGACAAGGACAAGGCACTGGCCGATATCTGCCGCGTGCTCAAGCCCGGTGGTCGCGCGCTGGTGCTGGAGTTCTCGCGCGTGCAGAGCGAACTCTTCAGCAAGCTCTACGACTTCCATTCGTTCAAGGTGCTGCCCAAGCTGGGCCAGCTGTTCGCCGGCGACGCCGACAGCTACCAGTACCTGGCCGAATCGATCCGCAAGCATCCGGACCAGGAAACGCTCAAGAGCATGATGGAGCGCGCCGGCTTCGGCCGCGTGGACGTGCGCAACCTGAGCAACGGCATCGTGGCGATCCATCGCGGGTACAAGTTCTAAGCCCTCATGCGAGTGCTGGTCACCGGGGCCTACGGCTTCATTGGCTCGCATATCGTCGCGGCGCTTGTCGCTGCGGGGCATGAAGTCGTCTGTGCCGTGCGCGACGGCCGCGTCGATACGCGTTTCCCTGGACTGCAGGCCATCGCCTGCGACATGGCGCGCGATGTCACCGTCAATGCCTGGCTTCCACGGCTTCAAGCAGTCGACGCGGTGGTGAACTGCGCAGGCATCCTGCGTGAACGACGCGGCAGCCGCTTCGACACCGTGCACGTGCAGGCGCCCGTCGCACTGTACCAGGCCTGCGTAGCGGCGGGTGTGCGCCAGGTGGTACAGGTTTCGGCGCTGGGCCGCGCCGACGATGGGGAATTCATCGCGAGCAAACACCGCGGCGACGAGAAGCTCATGGCCCTGCCGCTTGACGCCACCATCCTTCGCCCGTCGCTGGTCTATAGCGTCCGCGGCTCTTATGGCGGCACCTCCCTGTTGCGAGCCATGGCGGCGCTCCCGGGCTGGATCGCCGTACCTCGCGCCGCGATGGCTCCCTGCGTGCAGCCCATCGCCGCCGAAGATGTGGCGCAAGCCGTGGTCGCCGCGCTGGCGCGTCCCGGGCGCGGCACCGAGATGCTTGAACTGGTGGGACCGCACGCCATGGGCCTGGCCGACTATCTGCAAGGCTGGCGCCGCTGGCTTGGGCTGCCCGCCGCGAGGATCTGGGCCGTGCCTACCATCGGGGTGCGATGGGCTTGCCGGCTCGGTGAGTGGCTCGGTCAAGGTCCATTGGGCGAAACCATGCAACGCATGCTTGAGCACGGCAACCTGGGCCAGCCACACGCGCTGGAACGGATGCGGTCGAGCCTGGACCTTTCGCCGCGCTCATTGGAACGCGCATTAGCCGAAACGCCCAGCCACGTGCAGGATCGTTGGCATGCTCGCCTCTATCTCGCGCTACCGGTGCTGCGTGCGAGTCTGGCCTTGCTGTGGCTGGCCTCGGGCGCCATGGGCTGGTGGCTGCCGGCCGATGTGGTGACGGCGGCGACGCAAGCCGGGCCTTTGCCTGCAGGCGCAGCGCTCATCCTCGCTCGCGCCACAGCAAGCCTCGATCTGCTGCTTGGCGTGCTCTGCCTGCTGCGCTGGCGACCACGCTGGGTGCTGACGGGCATGCTGTTGATGCTGGTCGGCTATACGCTCGGCATAGGCACGCTTTGGCCAGCGCATTGGCTTGATCCGCTGGGCGGCCTGCTGAAGAACCTGCCCCTGATGGCCGCCGTCGCCGTCCTGTTGGCCACCGAGGAGAGGCGATGACTGCCTATGCGCTGCTGAAGCTGTTACACATCCTCTCGTCCACCCTGTTGTTCGGTACCGGGCTCGGCACCGCGTTCTTCATGTGGTTCACCTGGCGCAGCGGCAACCTGCAGGCAATTGCCACTGCCTCAAGGCTCACCGTACTGGCCGACTGGTGCTTCACCACACCGGCTGTACTCATCCAGCCACTCACCGGCATCGCACTCGTTCGACTCATGGGCTTTGCGTGGAGCAGTCCATGGTTGCAGGCCGCCATCGCGCTCTACCTGTTCACCGGCGCCTGCTGGCTGCCCGTGGTGGTCTTGCAGATGCGCGTGCGCCATATGGCCGTTGCCGCCCTGGGCGCCGGCCAGTCGCTACCTGGCGATTGCACCCGCCTGATGCGCTGGTGGTTCGCCCTGGGATGGCCGGCATTTCTCGCCGTGATGGTGATTTTCTGGCTGATGGTCGCCAAGCCACCACTCTGGTCTTGAGCGATCGGACGTGATGCGCCGGAAAGCAGGATCAAGTGGCATAGTGGCCCGACCCTCCGCCCCAAGGCCGACAATTGCCATGACTCAACCCTATCGCCCGCTGGCGACCTTCGGCGCCCTGCTCGGCTGGTTCGGGCTGGTGCTGCAGTTCTGGCTGTCGATCCAGCTGACCGAGGCGCAGGGCCAGGGCGCGCTGGCCGGCGTGTGGTTGTTCCTGGCCTTCTACACCATTCTCACCAACCTGCTCGTGGCGATGGCATTGACTGCCGCGGCGCGGGGGCCGCAAGGGGCGATCACGCGCTTCCTGTTGCGTCCCGGCGTGCAGACGGCGCTGGCGATGAGCATTGCCATCGTCGGCCTGATCTACAACCCGATGTTGCGCCAGCTGTGGCATCCCGAAGGCTGGCAATTGGTGGCCGATGCGATCGCGCACGACATCATGCCGCCGCTGTACCTGCTGTACTGGTGGCTGGCGGTGCCCAAGCGCGGGCTGCGCTGGCCGCAGGTGCTGGTGTGGCAAAGTTATCCGGCGGCTTATTTCGTCTACGTGCTGCTGCGCGGCGCCGTGGACGGCTGGTATCCGTACCCGTTCCTCGATGTGCGCACGCTGGGTTATGGGCAGGTGCTGGTGGATGCTGTTTTCGTCATGCTGGCCTTTATCGCCGTCGCGCTCGTGCTGGTGGCGCTGGGGCATTGGCAGGCGCGCCGCGAGGCCTATGCAGCGCGCTTTGCGCCGATTCAGGCCGTGCGCAGGTCTTCCAGCACCGAGCCGTAGTGACGGGTTTCTTCCTCGTGTGCCTGGTCGCGCCAGCTTTCGGCAAGGGCGGCGGCGTACCAGCGGCGCATGGACGGCAACGCCAGTAGCCGCTGGGCATAGTCGGCCGCCGGGGCATCGAGCTCAAGGCCATAGGTCTGCACGCGGAAGGCCACCGGCGCGAAGAACGCATCCACCGCCGTAAAGGCCTTGCCGGCCAGATACGGTCCGCCAAAGCGCTGCAGCCCCTCGCACCAGAGCTCGTTGATGCGCGCGAGGTCGGCCTTCAACGCCGGACCGATCTCACGCAGACGCACGCGGATGCCGCAGTTCATGCCGCACTGATCGCGCAGCGTGGCAAAGCCGGAGTGCATTTCCGCCGAGGCACAGCGCGCCCAAACCCGCGCTTCACGATCGGACGGCCAGACGGCCGGATGGCTTTCGGCGAGATACTCGGTGATGGCCAGCGAATCCCACACCACCGTGGCGCCGTCGCGCAGGCAGGGCACACGACCGTTGGGCGAGAAGGCGCGAAATGTGTGCCAATTGGAACCCTGCCCAAACGGCACGATCTTTTCCTCGAACGGAATGGCCAGCTCGCTGAGCAGCACCCACGGGCGCAACGACCACGAGGAGTAGTTCTTGTTGGCGATATACAGCGAGAGCATGGGTAGCCTTCCTCAGTGCGATTTGGCTTGCGCCACGGTAGCGGCAGGTGCGATCGGCGCAGACGCGCGGCGCCTTGCATTGGCCAGCACCACGCCGCCCACGGTGATGACGCCGCCGACCAGGGTCAACAGGGTCGGGCGCTCGCCCAGCCATACCCAGCCGATCAGCACCGCGATCGGTGGCGAGAAGTAGATGAAGCTGCTCACCTGCGAGGCGGAGGCGCGATGCAGCGCGGCGTTCCACGCCACATAGCCGATGAAGGTAGGCGCGATACCCAGCCATAGCAACGCGTAGATATGCGTGGCAGGTGCCACCGCCAGCGCATGCGGCAAACCCAGCCCGAACGGCAAGGTGCCCAGCGTGCCGGCAAAAAAGGTGAACGCGGTGACGCCCAGCATGCTGTTGCGCACGAAGAATGGCTTCTGCCCCACGAAGAAGATCGCCGACGACAGCACGCTCACCAGCACCAGCGCTGCCATCGGCTCCACTTTCACCTGCTTGCCGCTGGTCAGCACCACCACCACCACGCCGACCAGCGCGACGGCCAGCCCGGTCAGGGTGCGGGGCGACAGGCGCTCACGCAGCCAGATCGCCGACAGCGCAGCGGTGGCGGCGGGGACCAGCGAGATGAGGATGGCGGCGGTGCCACTGGCCACACGGGTTTCGGCAGTGTTGAGGCAGAGGTGATAGGTGGTGAGGCCAATCACGCCAAGCGCAGCCAGCGGCAACCAGTCACGCCGCGCCGGCAACGGCACCCGCTTCACCGCCAGCAACACGGCAAAGCACAGCGAGCCGATGGCCAGGCGCGCCAGTGCCACCTCGCCAGGCGTGAACGAAGCCAGCGCATAGGCGATCGCGGCATAAGCCGACGACCAGGTAAGCAGGGCGATGCCGATATAGCTGAGGGCACGCCCGTCCAGGCGTTCCGGGGTCTGCATGGGGTGGATTCCGGGTGGAGGGAAACGTGCGCATCGTAAGTCGGGCCGGCGTGCGCTTGAATGATGAATCAGCGTACGATGGTGATGTTTCGCCAACGATCGAAATGTCCAATGAACGCCGCCACCTTTGAATCGAAACCAGTTTGGGACGCTACGGATTGGCAGCTGCTGGAGGCCCTGCAGCAGGACGCGCGCCTGGGCTACGCGGAGCTGGGACGCAAGGTGCGCCTGTCCGCCCCGGCCGTGGCCGAGCGCGTGAAGCGGCTGGAGGAAGCGGGCGTGATCGCCGGCTATCGCGCGGTGGTCAACCCGCGCAAGCTGGGCTACGAGATCGACGCCATGATCCGGTTGCGCTGCGACGGCGGCATCTGCGCCCGCGTGGGCTCGCTGGTGGCCGACATTCCCGAGGTGCTCGACTGTCGCCGCCTGGCCGGCGAAGACTCGGCCCTGTTGCGCGTGGTGGCGATGTCCATATCGCATCTGGAAGCGGTGCTGGACCGCCTGCTGAAGATCCACGCCAGCATCAGCACCACCACCCTGGTGGTGCTGCAGACACCGCACGAGAATCGCCCGCTGACACGCACGATGTGGAATGCGGGGCGAGCCCTGATGCAGGACTAGTAACCTGCGCAAGCTCTTTCGAACCGGGTGGGCGGCCCGCTGGCGCGGTTTCGGGGTCCTACACATCATCTTGACGGTGTGATCGGCGACGCTACGTGGCGCTCGCCTTCGGTACCCGATCCGCAGGGGCGTTGCCCTCTCACCAAATGTGATGCGCATCACATATTTGCGAATGAGCAGAACGTCGGCAATGCATTTGTTGCGGCTGAGATCAACGGCACGTGACACGCTTTACCCAGCGCCAAAATGCGCGGGGATGAGCAGGGTACCAACGGCGCGCCTCATGGATCCGGAGGCGCAATCGCTTACGAAGGTCAGCGCGATCCGATTGGGTTAGCATGCTTGGTGGTGCGGGGCGTGCGAGACATCTTGGGGCCCCAGTGAACCGCCCGGTCAGACCAGGCGGTCGGCAGGAAAAGGGGATTCCGTCCAGCAAGGGGTGGATATGCAGAAGGGAACAGGGGTGTCGTTCTGGCTTCGCCAAATAGCCGTGGCCGTAGGCTACGCCGTTATCGTGTCGCTCTTCCGCGAACTGTCGATATCGCATTGGCTGCTCCTGTGCGGGCTGCATATTTCCGTGCTGCTGCTGATGCCTTATCGCTATTGGCCGGCACTGCTGGTGGGCGAGACGGCGTCGCTAAGCTATCTGAGCATCACGTGCCTTGACCAATTTGGCATGACCTGGGCGCTGTGCAATGCCGTGCCAACGCTCGCTTTCACCATGCCCGTGGTCTATTTCTTTCGGGAACGTTGGCGTGTCCTTCCTAATCGCACGGCCGTCAACATGGCCCCACTGCTCGCGTGCATCTTACTGGTGGCGATGCTGAGGACAGCAAACAGCCTCGGCATGCTGGCGATAACCAAGCTCCCTGAAGGCTACCCTTCCATCAACTATGAGTTCCTGGCCAGCCAGTGGGCACTTGGCAATTACATGGGCGCCCTGACGATTGTTCCAATCGTGCTGGTGATTCATCAGGTGCTTCAGGGGACTTCCTGGCGTGCGCTCGGCACGACATTCCTTAAGAGCCGGCTGGCGATGGAATGCCTATTCCTGCTGGTGCCCACGCTGGCCTTCCTGGTGGGTCTTGGCCTGAGTGCATCCTCCACTGCACATACGCGACAGCTCGCCCAGCTGGCAATGTTCCTCCCCGTGGTATGGCTTACGCTCCGTTACGGCTGGCAGGGTGCGGCCGTGGGCGGCACGCTGGCAAGTCTCGCCGTGATCGTGCTGATGCCGAAGATGTTCGACGCCGATACGCTGAATGCCCAGGTATTCATCGCGTTCATCATCTCGACCATGCTGATCATGGGCGCCCGCATCGGTGCACTGAATCACCAGGCGCAACGGGAGCGCACCGACATGCGCATGGCGTTGGCCTTGGCACAACGCAACATGCAGCATGGCGAAGTGCAGCTGCGCATGACCTCGCAGTCGCTGGAGCAGGTTCGCGAAACCGTGCATGCGGTCTACAACGTGATGCTTGGGCGCCTGAAGCACATGGCTCCCGTCTTCGATGACCGCACTTACCGCCGGCAGGCCCTGGTAGCGCAGGACCAGCTGTATCGCCTGGCAGACAGCCTGTGCCCCGTAACCAGCGAACGCGGACTACCGGGCGTGCTGCGCGAGGGACCTATCGCTCGCGTGCTCCAAGAAACCGGCGTGGCCTACTGGTGCGACTTGCGCGGCCCGGTGAGCATGCTCTCGTCCACCATTCATCTGGCTATCTATCGCCTTGTCTGCGAGGCCGTTGCCGATGGTTGCGCGCGCAGGGATATCAGCAATATTCGCGTACAGGTTCGCTGTGGCCGGCGTGGCGATCGCCGCTGGAGCGTGGTTCGTGTCAATTTGCGGTCTGAGCCCGAGCGCCTGGCCGGAGTCCGGTGGGACGAGCTGCTGCCACGCGTGCTGCGCACCGCGACGGGACTCGGCTGGCCAGCCATCGAAGACCGCGCCGCCACGTTCGAAGGCAGGGCTCGCGAGCATCTGATATCGGGCGGACGCTGCATCAGCGTGATCCTCTATGACCCGGAATACCCTGGCAGCGTCGAGCGCCGCCAGGGTTGATCCCGCCACATCTTCACTGGTTGCGGTTGTTGCACTGGATGGGATCACAGGTCGACGTAGCCATAAGCTGCACCGTGCCATCTGTCTTCGGCGTGGCGGTCACCTGCACGGCAGCGTCCTGATACACCGTGGTCGGCGCCGCTGCCGGCTGCGCGGTCGTGGTCACGGCAGCAGGCTGCTGCGGGGTGGTCACCAGCTGCGCGAAGGCGCCGATCGGCAAGGTGATGAACTGGCCATTGGCGGTGCCGACGGCGCCGATGACGTTGCCGTTCTGGTCGTTGACCTGGACGTACTCGATACCACCGAGAACAAACACATAGGCGTGCCAGTTCGGGCTGGCGCTCACGTCGGTGGCATTCGGCCAGGATTGCCCGAGGCCGGTAGCCGGCGGGGCAGCCAAGGCTGCACCCGACAGACCCGTCAGCAGGAGCCCTGCGAGCGCCGCACGGCGCAGATGTGTCTTCGACATGGTCATTCCCCTCTCTGTGTGGTGATGACGCCTTCAGGCGCCTCCGGAATGTAGCACTTGAACGCCCTCAGGCTAGCCGGGGCTTCATCACGGTTTGGTGGACTGCCGCAGCCGGGCGCCCACACGAATGGCCGTCCGCGGCGCACGGTCCGGCGGGGGTCAACCAGTACTTTTGTCACGGTCGCCCCCCGGCCGCGATGCGCATACTCGACCCTGATGACATCGATCCAATGACACGGGGAGTTTGCATGCGTCGTCTGTTGTACTTGCTGCTGGGTGCCGGCGTTGCGCTGTCACCCGGCGCCACCCTGCTGGCCAAGGACGCGCCCGCCGAAAAATCCGCCGCCAGCAAGGACGAAGACGTCCAGGCCCCCACCACCGAAACAGCCGTGCGCACCAAACACAGCGTGAGCATCGGCGGCCGCTCGGTCGCCTATACGGCCACCGCCGGCACGCTGATCATTCGCGACGACAAGGGACAGCCGCAGGCCAGCGTGTTCTACGTGGCCTATACGGTGGACAACGGCAAGCCGGAGAAGCGGCCGGTCACCTTCCTCTACAACGGTGGCCCGGGCTCTTCCAGCATGTGGCTGCACATGGGCTCGTTCGCGCCGGTGCGCATCGAAACGGCCAGCCCCGCCGCCACCGCGCCCGCGCCGTACAAGCTGGTGCCCAACAACGACAGCCTGCTCGACAAGACCGACCTCGTCTTCATCGACGCGGTGGGCACCGGTTACTCGCGCCCGGTAGGCAAGGCCGAGGGCAAGGACTTCTGGGGCGTGGACCAGGATATCTCCGCCTTCAGCCGCGCCATCCAGCGCTACGTGACGCTCAACCATCGCTGGAACTCGCCCAAGTTCCTCTACGGCGAAAGCTACGGCACCACGCGCTCGGCCGCACTGGTGGATGCGCTGCAGGACAAGGGCATGTCGTTCAACGGCGTGATCCTGATGTCCTCCATCCTCAACTACGGCGTGCGCATGCCGGGCTACGACGAGATGTATATCGGCTACGTGCCCAGCTATGCGGCCGCGGCCTGGTATCACAACAAGCTGGCCAACAAGCCCGCCGACCTCAAGGCCTACCTGGACCAGGTGCGTGCCTTTGCGCGCGGCCCCTATGCCACCGCACTGGCCAAGGGCCAGGATGTGCCGCCAGCCGAGGCCGATGCGGTAGCCCGCCAGCTCGCCGGCTATACCGGGTTGCCGGTGGACTACATCAAGGAGGCGAACCTGCGCATCGATCCGTCGCGCTTCCGCAAGGAGCTGTTGCGCAACGAGCGCCGCACCATCGGTCGTTACGATGCACGCTTCGAAGGCGTGGATGAAGACGCGGCCGGCGAAGTACCCGGCTACGACGCCTCCGACACCGGCATCAGCGGCGCCTTTGTCACCGCGTTCAACGACTACGTCGTCAGCCAGCTGAACTATCACAGCGAGCTGGAATATCGCCCGACCTTTGGCGACATCGGCAAGGACTGGGACTGGAAGCACCAGGCCGCCGGCATCAAGCGCCCGCTGCCCACCGCTTATGTCGCCGGCGACCTGGCGCACGCCATGCGCACCAATCCCCATCTGCAGGTGCTGTCGGTGAACGGCTACTACGACTTCGCCACGCCGTTCTTCATCACCGAGTACGACCTGTCGCACATGAACCTCGAGCCATCGCTGCGCGACCACGTGCACTTCGTGTACTACCCCTCGGGACACATGATTTATCTGAATACCGAAGCGCTGCAGCAGCTCAAGGGCGACCTGGCCCGCTACTACGACGACACCACCCACTCCTGAGCCGTACCGGAGACGCTTTCCCCATGCGCCCTATGCCCTTCGCTTCGCTCGCCTTCGCCACCCTGCTGGCGCTGGGCAGCCTGCCGCTGCACGCCGCCGACGACACCAAGGACGCGCCCAAGGCGCAGGCCGACAAAGGCGACAAGGACAAGAACGACAAGAACGCCACCGATGAGCTGCCCATTCCGCCCGAGCGCTCGGTGGTCACCAAGCACAGCGTGCGCATCGGCGGACGCACGGTGAACTATCAGGCCACCACTGGCACGCTGCTGATCCGCGACGACAAGGGCAAGCCCACGGTGAGCTTTTTCTACGTCGCCTACACGGCGGATGGCGGCAAGAACAGCAAGCGCCCGGTGACGTTCTTCTACAACGGCGGACCGGGTTCCTCGTCCATGTGGCTGCACATGGGCTCGTTCGGCCCGGTGCGCGTGGCCAACGATGGCGACAAGCCGATTCCGCCCGCGCCGTATCACACGGTACCCAACGAGTTCAGCCTGCTCGACAAGAGCGACCTGGTCTTCATCGATGCGCCCGGCACTGGCTATTCGCAGCTGGTGGGCAAGGCCGAGGGCAAGGATGTCTACGGCGTGGACCAGGACGCCGATGCGTTTACCCGCTTCATCACCCGCTACGTGAGCGCCAACAACCGCTGGAACTCGCCCAAGTTCCTGTTCGGCGAAAGCTACGGCACCACGCGCTCGGCCGTGCTGGTGAAGTCGCTGCAGGACAAGGGCATGGAGTTCAACGGCGTGGTGCTGATGTCCTCGATTCTCGACTTCTCGGTGGCCGCGCCCGGCATCGACCACGGCTATATCGTCAACCTGCCGACCGAGGCGGCCATCGCCTGGTACCACGACAAGGTGCCCAACAAACCCGCCGACATCAGGGCCTTCCTGGCCGAAGTGCGCCGCTTCGCCTCCGGCGACTACACCCTGGCGCTGGCCAAGGGCGACGCCATCGATCCGGCCGAGGCCGACCGCATCGCCAACCAGATGAGCCATTACCTGGGCCTGTCGCCGCAGTACATCAAGGAGGCCAACCTGCGCGTACGACCCAGCCGCTTCCGCAAGGAACTGTTGCGCGACCAGCGCCTGACGGTGGGACGTCTGGACGGCCGTTTCGAAGGCATCGATCCGGATGCCGCCGGCGAAACGCCCGATGGGGACACCGCCAGCGACGCGGTCACCGGCGCCTATGTCGCCATGTTCAACCAGTACGTGGCGAACGAGCTGAAGTACACCGCCGACCGTCCCTACCTGCCCAACAACTACGGCGTCATCAACAAGGACTGGGACTGGAAGCGCAAGAAGACCGGCGGCTGGCTGCAGGCCACCTATGTCGGTGACGACCTTGGCGACGCCATGCGCCGCAACCCGCACCTTAAGGTGTTTTCCGCCAACGGCTACTACGACCTGGCCACGCCGTTCTACGCCACCGAATACGACCTTACCCACCTGGGCCTGGAACCGGCCCAACGCAAGAACATCTCGTTCGGCTTCTACCCTTCGGGGCACATGATCTATCTCGACCAGCAGTCGCTGGAACAGGCCAAGGCCGACCTTTCCCGCTACTACGACGACGCTGCACCGTGACCCAGCTTCCCCCTTCCCCACCCGACGACACCTCCACCGACGAGCCGATCGATCCCTCGCGCCGCCGCCTGCTGGGCGGCCTCGCCGTCACCGGCGCCGCGCTCGCCGTGGGTGGCCACCAGGCCGTGGCCGGCACGCCGCCAGCCCCGGCCGGCCGCACGGCCACCGCAATCGATGCGGCGCTACGCGAGCACATCCAGCACGTGGTGGTGATCTACGGCGAAAACCGCAGCTTCAACAACCTGTTCGCCAACTTCCCCGGCGTGGAGCGGCCGCTAAGCGCGCTCAAGCCGGAGGACTACCTGCAGCGCGATCGCGATGGCTCGGTGTTCGAGACGCTGCCGCCGATCTGGCATGGCCTCGCCCCGCATGCGCAAACCGTCAATCACCGCAACTACCTGGTGAAGCAGGAAGACCTGCTCGGCCTGCCGAATGCGCCATGGGCGTTGCGCACCGGCAACGGCGAGCCGCTGCCGCATGGCGTGGTCACGCGCGACCTGGTGCACAACTTCTACAACAACCAGCTGCAGATCAACGGCGGCAGGAACGACGGCTTCGTCGCCTGGGGCGATACCGGCGCGATGGTGATGGGCCACTACGACGACAGCGCCGCGAACCTGCGGCTGTGGCAGCTGGCGCGGCAATACACGCTGTGCGACAACTTCTTCATGGGCGCGTTCGGCTGCTCATTCCTCAACCACCAGTACCTGGTGGCGGCGCAACCGCCGTATTACCCGCACGCCGACCAGAGCCCCGCGCGCTTCAACATCGCCGTGACCGAAAGCGGCGAGCCCACCGACCATCGCCTGAAGATGGCGGACGACTCACCGGCCAGCGCCATGGATGGCAAGCCGAAGTTCGCCTCGCGCACCGCGCTGTCGCCGGATTTCTGGGCCGTCAACACGATGATGCCGCCCTATGCGCCCAGTGCCACCGAGTCGGGCAGCAATCCCGCGCTGGCCGATCCGGACAGCCCCAACACACTGCCGCCACAAACGCACAAGACCATTGGCGACGTGCTTTCCGCCGCGGGCGTGGATTGGGCCTGGTACGCGGGCGGCTGGCAGCTGGCGCTGGAGGGCAAGGGCGACGGCGACCAGCACGCTTTTCCGCAGCGCCCGAACTTCCAGATCCATCACCAGCCGTTCAACTACTTCAAGAGCTTCGCGCCCGGCACCGAGGCGCGTGCGAAACACCTGCGCGACGCAGGTATCGACGATACGGCACGGACCAACCACTTCATCGCCGACATCGAGGCGGGCCGCCTGCCCGCGGTGAGCTTCTACAAGCCGCAGGGCGATTTGAACATGCATGCCGGCTATTCGGATGTGGATGCGGGCGATCGCCACATCATGCGCGTGGTCGATGCGCTGCAGAAATCGCCGCTGTGGAAAAACCTGCTGCTGGTCATCACCGTCGACGAGAACGGCGGCTGGTGGGATCACGTGGCCCCGCCCAAGGGCGACCGCTGGGGACCGGGCACGCGCATCCCCGCCATCGTCGTGTCGCCGTTCGCCAAGAAGGGCCATGTGGATCACACCATCTACGACACCGGCTCCATCGCGCGTTTTCTCACGCGCCGCTTTGGCCTGGAGAAACTGCCGGGGCTGGCCCTGCGCGAGCAGGCCATGGTCGCCGCCGGTGGTCCGCCGCCGGGGGACCTCACCAACGCCTTGGTATTCGCCTGACGCCCTCCCCCTGCCCTGGCAGGGGGAGCAGCGAACGGAGCCCTCACACATCCGGTGACATACTGAGGGCCTTCGCTCAGGGAGAGAAACCACCATGCGTCACACCCGCCTGATCCTCGCCACGCTGGTCGCGCTGGCCACCGCCGCCGCAATCCACGCCCAAAACGGGCTGGGCAGCATCGCCAACACCGCGAACAATGCCATCAAGAATTTCGACATCGCCGACAAGAACCACGACGGCCTGCTGACCAGGGAAGAAGCAGAGAAAGGCCCCGTGCCCTTCATCCGCGCGCACTTCGACGAGATCGACAAGACCCATCGCGGCGTGGTCTCCAAGCGGGATGTGGCGGACTATGTCCGCTCGCTGCAGAAGCCGGCCCCGGCCGAGGCCAGCTCGACCCATTGAGGTGCTTGCGAAGGTCATGCCCTGAGGGATGACCTTCGGTAGCGGCGGCGGCTGGGCCGTCGATGGCATACTCGGCGCTTCTGTCTGTGGAGTTTCCCCGATGCGCCCGTTCCACGTCCTCGCCTTCGGCGCCCTGGTGCTGCCGCTGAGTGCCTTCGCCGCCGACCCGCATTCCTACGCCCAGCCCGACCAGGTGCGCGTCACCCACCTGGACCTGGACCTGAAGATCGACTTCCCGCACAAGCAGCTCGATGGCCAGGCCACGCTGCAGCTGGACTGGAAGGACGCCAAGGCGCCGTCGCTGGTGCTCGACACGCGCGACCTGAAGATCGCCAGCATCGAAGGCATCGACGCGGCCGGCAAGGCCAGCGCGCTGAAGTACGTACTGGCGCCGCGCGACAAGGAACTGGGCAGCAAGCTCACCATCGCCACGCCGCAGCATCCGGCGCAGGTGCGCATCGTCTACACCACCGTGCCCGCCGCCTCGGGCCTGCAGTGGCTTGACCCGGAACAGACGGCGGACAAGAAACTGCCCTTCATGTTCTCGCAGTCCGAATCCATCCACGCGCGCTCGTGGGTGCCGCTGCAGGATTCGCCGGCGGTTCGCTTCACCTACACCGCCCACGTCACCGCTCCCAAGGACGTGCGCGTGGTGATGAGCGCGATCAACGACGCCAAGCATCCGCTCAATGGCGATTACAGCTTCAACCAGCCGCATCCGATTCCCTCCTACCTGCTGGCCATCGGCGCGGGCGATATCGCGGCGAAGGAAACCGGCCCGCGTTCGGCCGTCTATGCCGAGCCCAGCGTGGTCGGCAAGGCAGCCAAGGAATTCGAGGACACCGAGAAGCTGATCGAGACCGCCGAGAAGCTCTACGGCCCCTACGCATGGGGCCGTTACGACCTGCTGGTGCTGCCGCCGTCATTCCCGTTCGGCGGCATGGAAAACCCCAACATGACCTTCGCCACGCCGACCCTGCTGGTGGGCGACAAGAGCCTGGTCTCGGTGATTTCGCACGAGCTGGCCCATTCGTGGTCGGGCAACCTGGTGACCAGTGCCGCATGGCGCGACATCTGGCTCAACGAAGGCTTCACCACCTACGTGCAAGGCCGCATCACCGAGGCGGTCTACGGCAAGACGCTGGCCGACGAGGAAGCGCTGATCTCCGCACGAGGGCTGCAGAAGACCATCAAGGACATGCCGGAGAACGCCCAGCGCCTGGCGCCGAAGCCCGGCATTGGCGCGGACGATTCGATTTCCGAAGTGCCCTACGACAAGGGCTCGTGGTTCCTGCGCACGCTGGAACAGCGCTTCGGCCGCGACACCTTCGACACCTACCTGAAGGGCTATTTCGCGCACTTCGCTTTCCAGAGCATCCATACCGAGCAGATGCTGGACTATCTCAAGGCCAATCTGATCGACAAGTACCCGGGCAAGATGAGCTGGGACGAAGTGCAGGCCTGGGTGTACCAGCCGGGCATCCCGAAGGATGCGCCGCTGCCCGACTCGCCGCGCTTCGACGCGATCGACAAGCAGCGTGCCGCGTTCCTCGGCGGCTCGCTGGCCGCCGACAAGCTCGATGCGAAGGGCTGGAACACGCAGGAGTGGATGTACTTCCTCGATGGCCTGCCGGACGTGACCCCGCTGGACAAGGTCAAGCAGATCGATGCCGCCTGGCACCTCACCGGCACGCCCAACGCCGAGATCGGCATGCGCTGGTACAGCCACGCCATCGCCGCCGGCGACAAGGACGTATGGCCCGCCGCGGCGGAGCACATGACCCGCATCGGCCGCCTGTACCTGACCATGCCGCTGTACAAGGCCTTCGCCAAGACGCCCGAAGGCCTGGCCTATGCCGAGCAGGTGTACGCCAAGGCCAAGGCCGGTTATCACCCGATGACGCAGGAAGCGGTGCAAGCCGTATTCGCCAAGGCGAACAAGAACAGCAAGTAAGTCGCCCGCGCTCCTCCTTGCAAAGGGAGGAGCGCGCCGCCATCGATGGTCGCGTCCCTTTACGTGCAGAGTCACCCATGAAGCCCACCTCCCCTTCGACCAAGGCCCCCGTTTCCACGCGTCCGCTGTGGCAGCGACTGGCCTTGCGCCGACTCAAGTTCCTCGCGTTCGTGGCGGTGTTGCTGGCCGTGGTGCTGGGCGGCTCGTATGCATTCGCGCCGCAGTGGCTGATGCAGGCCGAGATCAAGCGCGAGGCGATGTCCGCCCACCTGGACAAGCATTCGGTGCAGGTCGGCGACACCAACTGGGTGTACTACGAAGGTGGCGAAGGCCCCACGCTGGTACTGCTGCATGGCTTCGCCGCCGACAAGAACGTGTGGCTCAAGCAGGCCGAATTGCTGACCCCGCACTTCCACATCATCGCGCCCGACCTGCCGGGCTGGGGCGAGTCCACCCGCGTGGACGGCGCCAGCTACAACATCGACACCCAGGTGGCGCGCCTGCAGGGCTTCGTCGAAGCGCTGCACCTGCCGCGCTTCGTGTTGATCGGCCACTCGATGGGCGGCGCGATCGCCGGCGTCTACGCGGCCGAGCATCCGGAACACGTCGCCGAGCTGGCCCTGCTCGATGCGTTCGGCCTCAAGGCCAACGAGAACGACTTCTCACGCCTGGTGATGGCCGGCAACAATCCGTTCGAGTACGACAACCGTGAGCAATTCGCCAAGGCCACCGCCTGGGCCTTCGCCAAGCCGCTGTCGTTGCCGGGCCGCTTCCAGGATGTGCTGATCAAGCGCAACCAGGTCGACCGTCCCTTTATCGAACGCACCTTCAACGAGCTGCGCGAGCCGTCGCAATACCTGTCCGTGCAGAACCGGCTCGACCAACTGGCCATGCCGGTACTGGGCCTGTGGTGCCATGACGACAAGATCATCGACATCTCGGCGCTGGACAGCCTGCGCAACGGGCTGAAGAACGCCAGCGCCATCAGCACCAGCATGCTGACCGGCTGCAATCACATGCCGATCATGGAAAAGCCGGAAGAAACCGCGCGCATCCTGACCGCATTCTCGCTATCGCATTGATGCCGACGTTTTAGTCCGCCACGTCGGCGATCAGGCGATCCAGCTCGGTCTTCAACCACGCGCCATTGAGGCGCAGCCAGTCGCGCTGCTCGCGCCAGTCGGGAAACAGGCCTTCCACCTGCGCCCAGAAGCGCGGCGCGTGACTGCGCACCTTCAGATGACATAGCTCGTGCGCCAGCACATAGCGCAACGCCGCTGGCGGCGCGAGCGCCAGCGCGAGGTCGAGATTGATGCGATCACGCGTATCGAGGCTGCCCCACAGGCTCTTCATCGGGCGTACGCGCAAGGCGGTGGGCGCCAACCCCAGCATCGGCACATAGCCGGCCAGCCAGCGCGACACGTCGCGGCGCATCTGCGCTTCGAAGAACGAGGCCAGCAGGCCACGCGCCACCGGCAACGCCCGCGTATGCGGACGGGGAATGACCAGGGTCAACGTGCCCTCGCCCGCCTCCACGCGCGGATACGGACCTTCTGCCCAATCCAGCCGCACGGTTTCGCCACGCAGGGGAAATTCGGTGGGCGTGCCCACGCGCAGCGCCGGCAACGGTTTGACGATGAGATGCAATTCGTCGAGCTTGCGCTCCAGCCAGTCGGCGTGATGACGCAGGAACGCGCTGACCTGCGCTGGATGCGTGCCATGCGGATAGGACACCCGCGCACCCTTGGGCGTCACGGTAAGGCGCAGGCGGCGCGCACGCGGGTGCGCGGATTTCAGCACGCGGATCGTGCTGCCGCTTGTCGTGGCCAGTTCCAGCCAATCGCCTTCAAGGTGCTGCGTCATGTCCCCGCCCTGCTACTGCGTGGCGTCCAGGCCGGAAAGTGTCCCTCAGCCTATGTGGGGGGAGCATGCAGGCTTCGCAAGACGAGCCTGTGACCGGGGGGCCTGTCGCCCCTCCCCTGCTCGCAGGGGAGGGATTGGGGAGGGGTCAAGGCCTCAGCCCTCGGCCGGGCGCGGCAGCCCGAACCACTCCTCCAGCTTGCCCAGCAGGCGCTCCAGCTCCAGGGTCAACAGGGCGAAGCTGGCATCGGCCTCGGCGGCGGCGTCCGGGTGGCTGTCGCCCAGCTCGTCCAGGACCACGTCGAGGAACTTCAGCTTGCGCACGATCAGGTCCTCGCCCAGCACGAAGCTCATGCGCTCATCGAAAATGAGACCCAGCTGGAACACCTGCTTGCCGTTGCGCAGGTGCTCCTTCACCTCCTCGCTGTCCAGGTCCTGGCGGCGGCACTTGGCGATGGCGCCGGTGGCGCTGGCCGGGTCGCGCAGCTCCACCTCGTCGCCCAGGGTCAGGCCGGCCGGCAGGTTGCCGGTGGACAGCCAGTCGGTCATCAGCACGCGGGGACCTTCCTCCGGCGCCAGCGGCACCGCGGGGAAGCTGCCCAGGGCCTCGCGCATCTGGGTGAGCGCGTTCTCGGCGGACTTGCGACTGGAGGTATCCAGCACCAGCCAGCCGTGCTTCTTGTCCACATAGGCCTTCAGCCGCGAGCTGCGGATGAAGGCGCGCGGCAACAGTTCGTTGAGCACGTCCTCCTTGAGGCGCTTGCGCTCGCGACCGCCGACCTTGCGGCCTTCTTCTTCGGCGATCTTCTGCACACGGCGGTGAAGTTCGTCGTTCACCACGACGCCGGGCAGCAGCTTGTCCTCACCGCCCACGGTGACCATGGTGCAGGCGTTGACCACGTGGGTGAGCGGCGCTTCCTCGCCCCGGCCCACCGGCGGCACGAAACCCTTGGTGCCCATTTCCATCGGGCCGCAGGGGCGCAGGCGATGCTCGGCCAGCGCCTCGTCCAGGCGGTTCAGGTCTTCGGCAACGGCGGGGGAAAAGCGGAACAGCGTGAGATTGCGGAAAAACATTCGGTATCCGGATTCGTTTCTTGGCCGTCATCCCGGCGAAAGCCAGGATCCAGCGACTTTTTTGGCGCCCGAAGGCACTGGATCCCCGCTTGCGCGGGGATGACGGTGAGGGTCAGGCGGCTCAGCGGCTAACGGCGGCGACCGCGTTCACCACGGTGTCCAGGTTGGCGCGGTTCAACGCCGCCACGCAGATGCGGCCGGTGCCGATGGCGTAGATGGCGTACTCCTCGCGCAGGCGGTCCACCTGGGCCTTGCTCAGGCCCGAGTAGGAGAACATGCCGGCCTGCTCCTGGATGAAGGCGTACTGCGGCGCACCCGCCGCGGCCAGCTTCTCGACCATGCCGGCGCGCATCGCGTGGATGCGCTCGCGCATCTCGCCCAATTCCTGTTCCCAGATGGCCTTCAGCTCGGCGCTGTTGAGCACGCCCGACACCAGCGCGCCGCCGTGCGTGGCGGGGCTGGAGTAGTTGGAGCGGATGGTGCGCTTGACCAGCGACTGCACGCGCAGCGCTTCCTCGCGATCCTTGCCCACCACGGACAACGCACCCACGCGCTCGCCGTACAGCGAGAACGACTTGGAGTACGAGTTGGCCACCACGAACGATTCGAGGCCCGACGCGGCAAACAGGCGCACGGCGAGGGCGTCGGCATCGATGCCTTCGTCGAAGCCCTGGTAGGCCATGTCGATGAAGGGCATCAGCTTGCGCTCCTTCACCAGCTCCACCACCTGCTGCCACTGCCCGGCGTTGAGGTCCACGCCGGTGGGGTTGTGGCAGCACGCATGCAGCAGCACCACGGTGCCCGGTTCCAGCTTGCCGAGGTCGGCCAGCATGCCGGCGAAATCCAGGCCGTGGGTGGCGGCGTCGTAATAGGCGTAGTCCACCACCTCGAAGCCCGCCGCGGTGAACACCACGCGGTGGTTTTCCCAGCTGGGGTTGCTGATGGCGACCTTGGCGTTGGGCAGCACCTTCTTCAGCAGGTCGGCGCCGATGCGCAGCGCGCCGCTGCCGCCGATGGTCTGCGAGGTAGCCACGCGGCCAGCGGCCAGCAGCGGCGAATCCTCACCGAACACCAGTTTCTGGGTGGCGATGTTGTAGGTCGGCAGGCCGTCGATGGGCAGGTAGCCGCGCGGCTTGGCCTCCAGCGCCAGCGCCTGCTCCACCTCGCGCACGGCGCGCAGCAGCGGGATGCGGCCCTGCTCGTCGTAATAGATGCCCACGCCCAGGTTGACCTTGCCCGGGCGGGTATCGGCCAGATAGGCCTCGGTGAGTCCCAGGATCGGATCGCCCGGGGTCATTTCAACGGATGCAAAGAGAGACACGGCGTTACTCGACTGGTGGGTTAGGGGGATTCACGACTCGCCGGCGTTGCCGGCAAGCCACTGGTGCGCATCGGCGCGGGCCACACCTTCGCGCGCGCCCAGCGCGGCGAAGTCAAACAGGTTGCGATCGGTGAGCTGGGAGGGCTGCACGCTGCCCAGCGCGCGGAAAATAGTCTCGCTGCGCCCGGGGTACTGCTTTTCCCAGTCCTCCATCATGCGCCGAACCGCCTTGCGCTGCAGGTTTTCCTGCGAGCCGCACAGATTGCACGGGATGATGGGGAACTGCCGCTGCCCAGCATACTCGGCGATATCGCTTTCCTTGCAGTACGCCAGCGGGCGGATCACCACGTGGCGACCGTCGTCCGAACGCAGCTTGGGCGGCATGGCCTTGAGCTGCGCTTGGTAGAACAGGTTGAGGAAGAAGGTGCCGAGGATATCGTCGCGGTGGTGGCCCAGTGCGATCTTGGTCACCCCGTTGGTCGCGGCCCACTGGTACAGCGCGCCGCGCCGCAGGCGCGAGCACAGGCTGCACATGGTCTTGCCCTCGGGGATCACCCGGGTGACGGTGCTGTAGGTGTCCTGCTCGATGATGTGGAACGGCACGCCGCGCGCCGTGAGGTATTCGGGCAGCACGTGCTCCGGGAAGCCCGGCTGCTTCTGGTCCAGGTTCACCGCGACCAGCTCGAAGCGCACCGGCGCCTTGGCCTGCAGCGACAGCAGGATGTCCAGCAGCGTGTAGGAATCCTTGCCGCCGGACAGGCATACCATCACCTTGTCGCCGTCCTCGATCATGTTGAAATCGGCAATCGCCTGGCCCACCTGGTGACGCAGGCGCTTGGCCAGCTTGGCGGCCTCGTAGTGCTGCTTGCGGGGGATGTCGGGCTGGGCGGACATGGGCGGGATCGGGCAGGTCGGCCCCCCATTGTAGCGGCCTGACCGCCGGAGGTCCGGCGGCGGTACACTGAAGGCCAATTTGCTACCGCCCATTGCCCTCATGCAGGTTCAGGATCAAGCCGAGATCGCCCATCTGCTGGCCGAATTGCGGGTCGAGCATCGTGATCTCGATGTCGCCATCGAGCACCTGGCCGCGTCCATGAGCCGCGACGAGCTGCAGCTCACCCGGCTGAAGAAACGCAAGCTGCTGCTGAAGGACCATATCGCCCGCCTCGAAAGCAAGCTGATCCCCGACCTGGATGCCTGAACCCAAGAGCGCGGGACGGCGGAACCTGCTGTCCCGGCGAGGAAGTGTGGCGCGGTTGACTGAGCCCCCTAGGGTCGAATGCCGTCCTGGCAGTGGCATCAGCCCGATCCATCAATCACCGCGTCACGGGCTGAAGATTAGAAAGGCATCGAGCGCGCCCCTATCAGACATCTCTGAAAGTTGAGCCTTTCAACAGCATCAGCCGCGCGCCCCCTTAAGCGTTGTTCCCACGCCGATGGCCTGCTTAAATCGCGGTTTGCGCCGCCCTCGGGCGTTTGCCCTTGAAGGCGCCAGCTCGTTCGCCGGAGCCCTGCATGCCCTCGCTCGCCCCGTTTCGCCTGGAAGACGACTACGTCGCGCTCGAACCGCTGTCGCCCGGGCATGCCCCGGCGCTGGAAAGCGCCGCCGCCGACGGCGAGCTGTGGAAACTGTGGTTCACCAGCGCGCCGGCGCCGGGAGAAACGGCGGCCTATATCGCCAAGGCGCTCGACGGCCAGGCCGCGGGCCAGATGTTGCCGTTCGCGGTGCGCGAAAAACGCACCGGCGAGATCATCGGCACCACCCGCTTCTACGATTTCGTATCGGAGCCGCCGCGCGTCGCCATCGGCTACACCTGGTATGCGAAGCGCTGGCAGAAGAGTCACGTCAACACGGCCTGCAAGCGCCTGCTATTCAAGCACGCCTTCGAAACGCTGGGCTGCGTGGCGGTGGAGCTGCATACCGACCATCGCAACCTCGACTCGCAACGCGCCATCGAGCGCCTCGGCGCCCAGCGCGAAGGCGTGCTGCGCAACCACAAGCGTCGCCCCGACGGCAGCCTGCGCCACACCGTGTGCTTCAGCGTGATCGACAGCGAATGGCCGGATATATCGCGTTGGCTGGCGCTCCGGCTGCAACGACTCGCCGGTTGACCCATACAGTCAGAGCAGGCGGCCGATCAGGCGATCGAGCCGCACGCGCCGCAGCCGCTTGAACAACCGCCGCACTTCCGGCGGATAGCTGCGCGTACCCTGCAGCTCGCGGTAATGCCCCAGCCGCGTGGCGTGCTTGCGCAGCGTCTGCCACTCGGCCTCGTGTTGCGCCACCAGCAGCCCGGCAGGATCACGCAAGACCAGGCCATTTTCCAGGTCCAGCGCCCACGCTCGCGGATTGAGATTATTGCCGGTGAGCACGGCGACATCCTCGTCCACGAACAGGCCCTTGAGGTGATAGCTGTTGTCGCCGTCGCGCCACAACCACAGGTTCAACTGGCCACTGTCGATGGCCGACTGGTGCGAACGTGCGAAGCGACGCAGGTTGCTCTCGTACAAATAGGGCAGCAGGCCGATGCGGTTGAACGGCTGTCCTGGCGGTATGTAGAAATCGTTGGCCACCTTGTCGCCCACCATGATGTCCAGGCGACAGCCCCGGCGTAGCAGCTGGCCGATCACGACACGCACCGGTCGCGGCAGGTTGAAGTAGGGCGTCAGCACGATCACCCGCTGCCGCGCGCCGCGCAACAGCCCCAGCAGCACCTCGTTGAGCGCATTGTCGCTGCGGCCAAAGCCTGCCAGCGGAGTCACCGCGACCTCGCCGTCGCCTGGCGCCTCCTGCGCACCGGCGTACTGCGCCCGCTGCAGCGACTGGCGCAAGCGCCGGATCGGCTCCTGCAGCTCGCGCGATCGCGGCAACGGCAGGCGATCGAAGCGCGGCGCCGCGTCACTGTCGCGAAACTGCGCGTGAACGTAGCCGGCCATGCTGTCGGCCAGCGCCCGGTGGCGGATGAGGTGATAGCGGTCCAGCCGGTAGCGCCCGTGCCGCGCCAGATAGACATCGTTGAGGCTGGCGCCGCTGTAGAGCACGCTGTCGTCGATGATGAAGCCCTTCAGGTGCAGCACGCCGAACAACTCGCGGTTCTGCACCGGCACGCCACGGATCACCACGCCATCGCCATGGCGCTGCGCATACTCGCGGTACATCGCGGCGTTGCCTTCGCTGCTGCCCTTGCCGATCAGGCCGCGCCGCGCGCGATGCCAGTCGACATACACCTCGATGCCCAGCCCGGGTCTCGCCGCGTGGGCAGCGTAGAGAGCGTCGAGCACTTCGCGACCGGCCTCATCGTCCTGCAGGTAAAGCGCCACCAGCACGATGCGCCGGCGCGCCTGGCCGATCATCGCCAGCAGGGTTTGGCGAAAGGCCGCGGGACCATCGAGCGTGCTGATCGCGGCGGCGGGCACCGCAAGGCGGGGGTAGGCGGACAGGTCCAGCGCACGCTGGCGGCCCAGCGACAGCAGACGGCGGGCAAGACGGCGCGGTGAAGGCAAAGGTCGACTCATGGGCGCCATGGTAATCAAGCATGGCGGGGAAAGCCGAATGTGGGCGCGCAGAAAACATCGCAGGCTGCCCCTCGGCTACCGCGGGAACAGCCTGCGATCGGCTCAGGGCTGCGCGCCTTGCTTGTCTTTGTCGAGCACGCGGCGTGGCTGCACGTCGATGCTCGCGGTCATGCCCGCAGCCAGCACCACATCCTTGGGCACGCTGGCCTCGTCGATGGCGACACGCACCGGCACGCGCTGCGCCAGACGCACCCAGTTGAAGGTCGGGTTCACGTCGGCCAGCAGATCCCTGCCGGTGGGGTTGTCGCGATCGGTGATGCCGCGCGCGATGCCGATGATATGTCCCTTCAGATGGATGCCGCCGCTCATCAGGCGGATGTCCACCGGGTCGCCCACGCGCACCTGCGGCAGCTTGGTTTCCTCGAAGTAGCCGTAGATGTAGTAGCTATGGCGATCGATCAGCGCCAGACGCGGGCTGCCGGTGGCGGCGTAGTCGCCCACGCGGACATCGAGGTTGGTGACATAGCCGTCGACCGGCGCGCGCACTTCGGTGCGTTCCAGGTCGAGCCGGGCGCGATCCACCACCACCTGCGCCTGCACCACGGCCGCCTCGGCCTGCTCGCGTGCGGCATTGGCCTGGTGACCACTCGCCTGCGCCTGCTGCCACGCGGCCATCGCCGTATCGGCGACGGACTTGGCATCGGTGCGCTCTTCCTTCGGCACCACGTCCGCCAGCTCCTGGCGGCGCTTGGCCTGTTCCTGGCGCATGTCGTACTCGGCCTTGCGCGCGGCGGCGCTGGCCAGCACGGCGTCGATATTGGCGCCGGCGGCACGGGCGCTGGCCTTGGCGGCGGCGAGGTTGGCCTCGGCCTGTTGCAGGGCGATATGGAAGCGCTCGGGATCGACCTCGAACAACACGTCGCCCTTCTTCACCTCCTGGTTGTCGACTACCGCAACGCGGGTGACCAGGCCCGAGACATCCGGCGCGATGCGCACCACCTCCGCACGCACGCGGCCATCGCGCGTCCATGGCGAATACATGTAGTGATCCCACAGGGCGCGGCCGAGCAGCAGCGCCAGGATGACGACGAAGGCGGTGATGGCGAAGCGGAGCAGGGACTGGGGCGAAATCTTCATATCAAGGCTCAGGGATACAACAGCAGACCGGCGGCGCCGAACAGGCAGAAGAACACGGCGACGCGGAACAAAGAGGGATGCCAGACATAGCGGTACAGGCCATAGCGACCGACGATGGTGTCGATCACCCACAGCACCAGCAGGCAGCCGAGGTAGACCAGCAGGATACCGGGCACCAGCGCGTCGGCCAGGGCGATTTCACGAGGCATGGGACGTCTCCGGAGCCTTGACGATATAGGGAGCGAGAGCGGATTCGTCATCGCGCAGCGCGGTGCGTAGCTGCAGCAGATGAGCCAGCGCCGGCTGGCAGCTGGCGCGCGCCTGCGGCAGCATCTGCGTGGTCAGGGTGATGGCGTGATCCACCGCCGCGTCGGCCTGTCGCCAGCGCGCGGAACTGGGCTCGTCGTACAACTGCGCCAGCGCCTGCACGGCCTGCTGCATGGCTTCCAGCGCGACAGGCGGCAGATCCGCGTGCTGCATGTCCTGGCGCAGCTCGATCACCGCGCGACCGCAGTCGTGCACGGCCAGGCCCCAGGACAGCAGGCTACGCGACTCTTCACTGCCGGGCTGGGTGAACTGCACCACCTGGTGGAACAGGTCGCGGTTGGCGCTCTCGAACTGGTAGACCAGCCCCGCCAGCGGTGCCGTCGCCGCAAATGCCACCTGCCGGCGCAATTGCTGCAACTGGCGCCGGCGCAGCCACTGCGTGCCGAGCACGGTGGGAATCACCATGAACGCCGCACCGCTCATCATCAGGCCGAACAACGAGGCGATGGCGTCGTTGAGGAAGTGCTCCGGGCTGTACACCATCGGATTCTTCAGGGCGAGGATATACACGAAACCCAGCGTGTACCCCGCACCGATGCCCGGCAACGTGGCGTTGCGCGTGGTGAGGTAAGGCCCGATCGCCAGCAACGGCGCGGTGACCAGGAACAGCATCATGAAGCCATCGCTGCCCGGCATCAGCCAGAACACCACGACATACGCGGCGACCATGCCCAGCGCGTAGCCGATCCAGGTATTGGCGGTGGCCGCCAGCGGCGTGGGCGAGGTGGCCAGCAGGCCGCTGAAGATGGTGGCCAACAACATGGCGTTGGGACCGAATGGCCACGCCGACCACAACCAGAACACGCTCAGGGTGATCATGGTGAGGAAGGTGCGGATCACCGCGATGGCCGGCGCGGCATAGTCGTTGGCGCGCTTGAAGTCGACGCGCTCGAGATTGCCGCCGGGCACGCCCTGGGTTTCCCGCAACGTCGCTTCCAGTGCGGTGAAGTCGCGCAGCTCGCTGACGAAGCGGCGCAGCAACATGGCGCCGCTGTCGAATTCGAGCAACAGCTCGGGATCCTGCCGCAGCTCTTCGCGCAATTCGGCCGCCAGTACCGGCAACCTCGGTTCGCAGGCTTCCAGCCGTCTTGCCAGCAAGCGTGGCACCGGATGCTCGGAGTGCGGTGGCGACAAGGCTTCGCCCACCGGCGCATAGAGCTTGATCAACGCGGCGGCGGTGCGCGGGTGATTATTGCGCTGCAAGCGGTTGATCAGGTGATGCAACGACTGGAAGCTGGTGGCCGCAGCCATGTAGCGCAGGTTGAGCAGCTGCATCCGACTGCTGCGTGCACGCGCCTCCGAGTCCTCGAAGATCACCGAGGAACGCAGGTCTTCCAGTTGCACAGCGGCGCGCACGAAGTGCAGATGGGCCTGCTCCATCTGTCCGCGCGGAATCGCGCCCCCCAGGCTGCCGCGCGCGAACTCGATGAAGTGGCCATAGTGCTCGCGCACGCTGCGGCGTAGCACGTCGCGCAGGCGCTCCGGCAGCACCACGTCGCTGACCAGGCCGGCCACGATGATGCCCAGCATCACCTCGCTGACGCGCATCACCGCCGAATCGAACACCGTGTAGGGATTGTTGATCGCCGGCAGCGCCACGATGGCCGCCGTATAGCCCGCCAGCACAAAGCCATAGGACATGAAGTTGCGGTACAGCACCGCGCCACCCGCGCACAGCCCTACCCACAGCGACAGGCTGAGCAGGAACAGCTCGCGCTGCTGCGGGAACGCCGCCATCAGCAGCAGGCCGCACAGGCTGCCGGCGCAGGTGCCGATGGCGCGATAGAAACTCTTGGCCAGCACCATGCCGCTGTGCGGATGCATCACGATCGACACCGTGATCATCGCCGTCGACGGTTGTTCCAGCTGGAACAGCATGGCCAGCCAGGCGGTGATGTAGAACGCCAGCAGACACTTGAAGACGAAGATCCAGGCCTGACGTTCGCCGTTGAAAAACTCGGCGAGCCAGGGCCATGGACGCTTTGCCGGCAGGTCGGAAGAAGCCGCGGACATGCGCCTATTCCCGCTCCAGCTGCACGAGGAACTTCTTCAGCAGGCGTTCGAGCTGGGCCATCTCCCGCGGCTGCAGGTCGCCGACCTGGCGCTCCAGCAGCGCGCACACGTCCGGCAGGAAGCTCTCGATCATCGCCACGCCCTTGTCGGTCAGCGTGAGCGTCACCTTGCGGCGATCCTCGTCGCTGGCGTCACGCGCGATCAGCCCCTTGTCGCACAGCTCGTTGGTGAGCCGCGTGATGTTGGCCGATTTCTCGCCCGTGGCATCGGCCAGCTCGGTGGGATGCAGCGTATAGCCCTCGGTGCCGTACAGCATCATCAGCAGGTTGTATTCCGGATGATTGATGCCGTAGGGCCGCAACATGGCGTTGGCGTCATCGTTGACGCGCTTGTGGATGTGCTTGACCAGCCGCACCAATACCGCCGGATCCCGCGGGAACGCAGGATGACGCTGGCAGGTGATCGCCAGCCGCTGTTCGGTGGGGAGGAAGCTACTCATGGCGCACGGCCTAAATAGTACATATATGTAATATATACATGTGAATTTTATGCTTCGCGCGGCGTCCCTGCAAGAGCGTCAGCCTGTCGATGTGAAAAAGGCGCCACGAGGGCGCCTTTTTCGGGAGCGTGCCGGGCGGCTCAGCCGCCCTTGACCGGGAAGGTTTCCACCGCGCCCGGCGCCGACGACGGCCGGGCCGGGCTGGCAGCGGGGCCGCCGGCCGGCGCCAGTTGCGCGGTACCGCACTGGTAGGCCCCCCAGGGCTGCGAGCCGTCGGTGGGATCGCCCAGCGGCTTGATGGTGTCGGCATGCATCTTGGCGGCCTCGTTGCGGGCCATCACTTCCAGTTCGTCGCGCACGGTGATGTCGTTGCGATTGACCGGGCCGACATGGTCCATCACCGATACGGTGACCTTGCCCAGTTCATGGCATGACGACACATCGCCACTCCACGCCGTGCGCACGTTCTTCGCGGCATCGTCGAGCGTGATGCCGTAGGTGCAGGCGCCAAGCAGCGCAACGGGAACGAGCAACAGCAGGGTCTTGCGCATGGGTAACTCCGCAACATGTATATGAAGAGGCCAGGCGGTTGCCCGCCCGGCCGCCATCCTAACCCGGGGAAATGAATACATCCCCACGGGAACTTACTTCGACGGTAGCGGATGGCCGTTGCCGTCGATCACCTCGACCTCGCCCAGATTGAGCGCGCGCACCGGCTGCTCGATCTTCTTCAGGTCACCCACGATCACCCAGGTCAGCGCGCCCGGCTTGATGATCTCCTTCAAGGCGGCCTCCGCATCCGGCTGGCTGACGGCCTCGGTACGTGCCTTGAGCGTCTGCACATAGTTGTCCGGGCGGTCGTACTGCACGATTTCGCTCATCGCGCTGAGCACTTCGGTGGCGGTCTCGAAGCTGCCGGGCAGGCCGCGGATGTTGGAGTCCTTGATCTTGTCCACTTCCTGCGCCGTGAGCGGACGCGTGCCGACCACCTCGGTGGCTTCCTTGAGCACCTCGTGCGCGGACTCGGCCGTCTTGTCGGTCTGCACCGGGGCGTACATCAGGAACGGACGCTGGCCGATCGCATCGCGCATGAAGCTGAAGGCCCCGTACGCCCAGCGCTTGTCCTCGCGCAGGTTCATATTCAGGCGCGAGGTGAAGCTGCCGCCGAAGGCGCCGTTGCCCACATCGATGGCCAGCTCGTTGGGCGCCTTGCTGGAAGGCGCCAGCAGGCCGGCAAGGATCAGCGACTGCGGTGCATCCGGCTTGTCGATCAGGAACACGCGCGGCTTGGACTGCGCCGCCACCGCGGTGATGTCCTTCTTCGGCACGGCGCTGGACGGTGCCTTCCAGTCGCCGAACGCGGCATCGAGCTGTGGAATGATCTGCTGCAGCGTGGTGTCGCCAGCCACCAGGATCTTCACGTTGTCCGGACGCAGCCAGTCGCGCTGGAACGCCGTCAGGTCCGACGCCTGCATGGCCTTGATGGCCTCTTCCGTACCGCTGCCGGTGAACGGAATGCCGTAGGCATGGTGCGCGCCGTAGAGCAGCGGCGGCAGCGTGCGCAGGGCCAGTGCGGTGGGCTGGGTCTTTTCCTGGGCGATGCCGGCCAGCCACTGGCCACGCACGCGCTCGATGTCCTCGGCCTTGAAGGCCGGGTTGCGCACGATGTCGGCAAACAGTTCCAGCGACGGCTGCAACTGGTCGTTCAACGCGTTGAGCGAGGCTGAGCAGGCGTCCAGCCCGCAACCGACGCGGGTGATCGCGCCCAGGCGCTGCTTGCGCTTGGCCACTTCCACCGAGTCCAGATCCTTGGTGCTCTCGTTCATCAGCGTGGTGGTGAAGCTGGCGGTGCCGAGCTTGTGGCCCTGGTCGGCGGCGTAGCCGGCGTCGAACATCAGCTGCACGTGCGTCACCGGAATGGTGTGGCGCTGGGCCAGCACCACTTCGATGCCGTTCTTGAGCTTGCCGCGTTCGAGCGTGGGGAAGCTCAGGTCCGGGAACTGCGCCACCTGGGGCACGCCCTTGCTGCGATCCACTTCGCTCTTGGCCACGGTATAGGCCTGCGCCGCCGGCAGCTTGGCGGCGGGACGACCTTCGGCCGGGCCGAGCGCAACGACCTTGGCGTCCTCGGCATCCGGATTGAAGTCGTTGCCGGCAGGCAGCACGGTCAGCAGGTAGTCGCCCTTGCTGAGCCACTTGTCCGACGCGGCCTTGACGCTGGCCTGGGTAGCCGCGTCCGCACGCGCCAGATCCTTCTTGTAGGCGCCCGGATCGCCGCGATAGACCTGACCCTCGGCCAGGATCACCGCCTTGCCGCCAAAGCCGCCGACCTTTTCCAGGCCACGCACGAAGCTGGCGCGGTTGCCGATCTTGGCGCGGTCCAGTTCGTCGGGCGTGGGGCCGTCGGCGAGGAACTTCTTCAACTCCTCATCGATCACCGCCTCGACCTTGGCCGGGTCCACGCCATCCTTCACGTCGGCCTGGATCTGGAACTGGCTGGCCAGCGCGAACGGCGAGATGCTGGCGGACACGTTGTCGACCAGCTTGTCCTGATAGACCAGCCGCTGGTACAGGCGCGAGGTCTTGCCACCGCCAAGCACGGTGGAGGCGAGATCGAGCTGGATGGCATCGTCCGAGCCCAGCTGCGGCACCACCCAGGTGCGATAGATGCGCGGCTGCGCCACATGGTCGTGCTGTATGCCACGGGTGGACTTGGACAGCGGGGTGATCCACGCCTGCTGCCGCGGCACCGGTGGACCCGCCGGGATATCGCCGAAGTATTTCCCGGCCTTGGCCTTGGCTTCGGCCACGGTGATGTCGCCGGCCAGCACCAGGGTGGTGTTGGCGGCGCCGTAGTAGTCGTGGAACCACTGCTTCACGTCACCCAGCGAGGCCGCATTGAGGTCGGCCATCGAGCCGATGGTGTCGTGCTGGTAGGGATGGTTGCCGGGATAGGTGTTGGACAGGATGTTCTGGTCCACGCGGCCATAGGGGCGGTTTTCGCCCTGGCGCTTCTCGTTCTGCACCACGCCGCGCTGGGTATCGAGCTCCTTCTGGCCGATCGCGCCGAGCAGGTGGCCCATGCGGTCGGACTCCATCCACAGCGCCATGTCCAGCGCGGTGGTGGGCACGGTTTCGAAGTAATTGGTGCGATCGAACCAGGTGGTGCCGTTCATGTCGGTAGCGCCGGCCAGCTCGAACGGCTGGAAGTAGGTGCCCTTGTGGTTCTCCGAGCCGGAGAACATCAAATGCTCGAACAGGTGCGCGAAGCCGGTCTTGCCCTTGGGCTCGTCGGCCGAACCCACGTGATACCAGATGCTCACCGCCACCACCGGCGCCTTGTGGTCCTCATGCACCACCACGGTCAGGCCATTGGGCAGGGTGAAGCGGGTAAAGGCGATATCCGGCACGGCCTGGCTGGCCTCGGCGGCCGCCGCCTGGGGCACCGCGATCGCGGGGATGCCTGCCGACATGCTGAGCAACCCTGCAACGAGCAGGGCGAGGGGCTTTCTTGCCATCACGACACTCCTTTTGTTTCAGTCGCGGAACGCCCAGAGGCTAACCACGCCTCCGGGGCTTGGGTAGTGACCAATGGCACGGCGGTTTAGTGCCCGGCGGACTGTCCGCCGGGCTGTCCGGCCGCGGCCGGCCGCTGTCCGCGGACAATCTCCACGCGCCACCGCGCATCACGAATTTCCAACGATGACAGTCACTTGCGTGTGAATTCGGGTTTGGCACGGGCCTTGCCATAGAAACCGTGCAGGACTATCCCACCATTCATCGGAGACATGATCATGAAATTCGAAGCCTTGATGCTGCGCGGCCTGTTCGTTGCCTGCCTGCTGGTCTGTGGACTCGTGCTGGGCGCCATGGTGAACGCCTCGCCGGACGCCATTCGTCTCGCTGCCGCCGGCAGCGCCGGCCAGCTCATCGCCACCCCGGTGGCCTGCGCGCTGCCGCCCGACGGCGTGGTCTGCCCGCGCTCCAACGGTTGAGCAAGGACGCTCACCGTTTCGCGGGTCGGCGTGATGACCCGATAATGACGGGATGCTGCATGTCATCCTCTTCCGTCCCGAAATACCGCCCAACACCGGCAATGTGATCCGGTTGTGCGCCAACACCGGCGCCACGCTGCACCTGATCCGCCCCTTGGGTTTCGAACTCGACGACGCGCGCCTGCGACGCGCCGGCCTGGACTATCACGAGTACGCGCAGCTGGCCGTGCATGACGATCTCGCCAGCTGCCTGCAGCTCATCGGCCAGCCACGCCTGTTTGCCTTCTCGACACGCGGCCGCGTCGCCCATGTGGATGCGAAGTTCGCCGACGGCGACGCCCTGCTGTTCGGCTGCGAAACCGCCGGCCTGCCCGGCGACGTGCTCGATGCGATTCCCGAAGCCCAACGCCTGCGCCTGCCCATGCGCGCCGACAGCCGCAGCCTCAACCTTTCCAACACGGTCGCCGTGGCCGTGTACGAGGCCTGGCGGCAGTTGGGATTTGCCGGCGCGGCATAACGGGGAGGGAGACGCGCGCCGCTCGGCATCCCGTGGGCAACCGTTACAATGCCGCCCATGACTGATGCCGTCTCCCGATCCCTGCTGCCACGTCCGCTTCGCGCCCTCGCGGGGCGCGCGTTGGAAACCGCGCTCAACCACACGCTGTCGCTCGATCCGGAAACGGTCACGCGCCTGGCCGCGCTTGATGGCCGCAGCGTGCAGTTGCATCTGCGTGGCCCGGAATTGGCCCTGTCGGTGACGGTGGCAGGCGACCGCTTGAAGGTCGGCCCGCCGCAGGACGACAACCATCTGCGCGTTGCCGCCACGCCCGGCAGCCTGCTCGCCATGTTGCTCAAGCGCGACGACGATGGCGTGGCGCCGGGCAAGGTGGAGATTGCCGGCGACGCCGAACTGGCGCGGCGCCTGGAAAAACTCGCCAGCAAGTTCGCCCCCGATTTCGAGGAAGCGTTCGCCCGCACCTTCGGCGATGTGCTCGGCGTGCCGCTGGCCAAGGCCGTGCGCCGGGGCCTGGCCCACGCCAAGGAAACGGCCAGCCATCTCACCACCGACACCGCCGACTGGCTGCGTGACGAAGTGCGTGTCGCCGCCGCGCCTAGCGAAGTGGAAGGCTTCCTCGATGGCGTGGACCAGCTGCGCGAACGCAGCGAGCGCCTGGAAGCCCGCCTGGCCCGCCTCGAACAGCGCCTCAGGAAAGGACCCGCCGCGTGACGATGCCCTTGAAGGTGGTGCCGCGCGTGATGCGTGTCGCCTCGGTGCTGCTTGCCTATCGGCTCGACGAACTGGTCGATGCGGCCCACTTGTTCCGCCCGCTCAAGCTGGTGCGTCCGTTCGTGGCGCGGCCGCGCACCGATATACGCGGCCTGTCGCGTGGCGCCCGCCTGCGGCTCGCGCTGACCGAGCTGGGGCCGATCTTCGTCAAGGCCGGCCAGGTGCTGTCCACGCGCCGCGACCTGGTGCCGGCCGACATCGCCGACGAGCTGGCGCAATTGCAGGACCAGGTGCCGCCCTTCCCTGGCGGCGAGGCACGCGCCATCGTCGAGCAGGAATTGAAGGCGCCGGTCAGCCAGCTGTATGCCGGTTTCGACGAGACGCCGCTGGCTTCGGCATCGATTGCGCAGGTGCATGCCGCCACCCTGCATGACGGCAGCGCGGTGGTGGTGAAAGTGCTGCGCCCCGGCATCGACAAGCAGATCGAGCGCGACGTGAAACTGCTGCGCTCGCTCGGCGAGCTGGCGCAGCGCTGGCATCCCAACGCCGACAAGATCCGTCCGCTCGACGTGGTCGCCGAAGTCGAGAAGATGCTGGAAAACGAGCTGGACCTGCAGCGCGAAGGCGCCAGCGCCAGCCTGTTGCGCCGCAATTTCGAAAGCGGCGTGGACATGTACGTGCCCGCCGTGCACTGGGACCTCACCTCAGCGCGCGTGCTCACGCTCGAACGCGTCTATGGCGTGAGCTGCGACGACATCGCCGCCCTCGATGCCGCCGGCGTCGACCGCAAGGCGCTCGCGGTGAAGGGCGTGCGGCTGTTCTACGAGCAGGTGTTCCGCGACAACTTTTTCCATGCCGATGCGCACCCCGGCAACATCTGGGTGGATACGACGCGGCCCAGCGAGCCGCGCTTCATCGCACTGGATTTCGGCATCATGGGTTCGCTGCCGGAAGAGGACCAGTACTGGCTGGCGCAGAACTTCATCGCGCTGTTCGAGCGCGACTACGCGCGCATCGCGCAACTGCATGTCGACGCGGGCTGGATGCCCTCCACGGTACGCCTGGACGAACTCACCGCCGCCGTGCGCACGGTGTGCGAGCCGTATTTCACCCGGCCGCTCTCGCAGATTTCGCTGGCCGAGCTGGTGATCAAGCTGTTCCAGACCGCGCGCCGCTACGAGCTGACCCTGCAGCCGCAGCTGATCCTGCTGCAGAAGACCCTGCTCAATATCGAAGGCGTGGGCCGCATGCTCGATCCGCAGATCGATATCTGGGCGGTGGCGCACCCGGTGCTGAAACGCATCCTGCGCGAGCGCTACAGCCCGCGCCGCACGCTGCGTGAGGTACGCAAGCGCCTGCCCGAATGGTTGCATGCCGCACCGCAGTTCCCCGAGCTGGTGCGCGATGCGCTGCGGCAGGCGGCCAGGGGCGAGCGCCAGTTCACCGCCGATCCACGCGAACTCGCGCAGCAACGCGATGAGGCGCGGCGCAGCCAGCGCACGCTGGCGTTTGGACTGCTGGGCAGCAGTTTGCTGGTAGGCGGCGCGGTGCTGTGGACGCAAGTATCAGCGCATGGCGCTTGGCCATCCGCCGTTGCCACAGCAGCCGGCCTGCTCGCTTTCTTTGTTGGCTGGCCGCGCCGCTAAACGCAGCCTCACGTCATCCCGCGAAGGCGGGAATGACGATTCTGTTGAAGAGTGCGGTAAATCCGCATCCGCGAGTCCCTCGAATGCTTGACATCCTCTACCAGGACGACGCCCTCATCGCAGTGAACAAACCTGCGGGCCTTGCCGTGCATCGTTCGAAGATGGTGGGCAACGCGGAGGAGTTCCTGATCGACCTGCTGCGCGAACAGGTTGGCGGCACCACCTACCTGGCGCATCGCCTCGATCGCGCCACCAGCGGCGTGCTGCTGGTCGCCCGCTCCGCCGAAATTGCCGCGGCACTGGGCGAGCAGTTCATGGGCCGCGACGTGCACAAGCAGTACCTCGCCGTGGTACGCGGCTGGCCGGAGCCGGAAACGGCGCTGATCGACTATCCGCTGCCGGGCTCGCGCGAGACCGGCCCGCGGCGCGATGCGCGTACCCGCTACCAGCGCCTTGCCACGGTGGAAGTACCCATCGCACTGGGCCGCTACCCGCAGCAGCGCTACGCCCTGGTGCTGGCCGAACCGGAAACCGGCCGCTTTCGCCAGATCCGCAAGCACATGGCGCACATCCACCACCCCATCATCGGCGACTGCCAGCACGGGCGCGGCGACCACAACCGCCTGTACAAGCAGTATTTCAGCTGCCATCGCATGCTGCTGCACGCATGGCGGCTGCGTTTCCTACACCCTGTAAGCCAGAGCCCGGTTCTTATTCAGGCCCCACTGGATGCGGAATTTCAGGCTTTGCTGGATCGCTTTGACTGGAAACCTGACGCAACCTGAGCGAACTCCTTTTCTTATGGACTTCCGCTCGACATGGATGGTTTTCGCCTGCTCCTATGCGTCGTTCTACTGGGCTGGTCGGCAATCAGTCTTTTCATCTACCAGGCACGGCGGTCGGACTCAAAGCAGGCGCTACGGGATTTCACCCAGCAAACGGACCCGATACGGCAGGCCTCGGACGTCGAACTTGAGCAGGCCTATGCCGCCTATCGGAAGCGCGCGATATCACCGTCGGTCTATCTGATCGATGGGCCGCTCGAGCGCCATGGCCTGGAGTCCCACGGCAACTCAACGTGGCATTACCTGATCGGCGAGATCGAGATCGCGCCGTTCCCCGGCTGGGACACGCTGCTGGCCGACGCCGCATCGGCCGAAGTGCTGCGGGGCCCCAAGGACATAGCCTTGCCGGTGCGCTTCAATGGAGTATCCCTGGGCGAGGCCCTGGCGCAGCAGGCACGTGCCGCCAGCGTGGAAGAACAGTTACGCCAGGGCGCCATCGAGGCATCGGTCCAAAAGACCATCGGGGCAGCCTCGCCAGACACGCCACTGGTGTTGCGCGCCAGCCGCAAGGAGACGGCCGCCGAAGCCTCCTTGCGCGCCGTCACCGCCGCACGCGGCAGCGGCTGGGCACTAGGGGTGTGCGCCGGCCTGTCGCTGCTGGTGTTGGCCACTGCGCTGAACCGAAACAGTCAATGGGTGCTGGGCTCGGTTGCGCTCATCCTCATCGCGGCCGCCGGTTTTTGCCTCCGGCGCAGCCTGGGCGAGCGGCCCAGGCGGGTTCCCGGGTCGATCTGCAGCCTGCGCGGCACACTCGCCTTCAACGAGGCCGTCGATGTCCACGGCAACATCGTTGTTCCACTGGTGCGGACGCGCATGGGCGACCTGACGATTCACTATCCGCCACACTGGCTGGCCGCTGTCGTCAGGGCCGGCAGCGGCGTCCGCGACATCGACGTGGACCTGAAACACCGCGTGGTTCGCCACGAACGGCTGTCGCTTTACGAAGAACTTGGCCGCTACCCCGTCGTTCGCTGGGGATGGCACATGGCCATGCTGGTCGGCGCCGGAGTCGCCTTGATCATCTCGCTGGCAGTCGCCTGGCCACTGGAGCAGGCCATGGCCAGGGCATCGAACGCGATCCAAGGCACGCGCCATCTCACCGCCCGTTCGCCGGCCGAACTGCTGGAACAACAGCCCCGGCCCGGCGACTGGTTGACGCTCGATGGCTCGGCCCAGTGCCTGCAGAGTCAAGACAACGAGGCCGGCCAAGACATGGCTTTCGACTCGATCAAAATGGACCTTATCCCGGACTGCAACGTGCTGGGCTGGAACGCGCGGCCGGTGCCGCTGGCGGCTCCTGAACCTTCCGCGGATGCGCTGGCGCTGGGCGCTCTCACCCTTGAGCTGGGGCGGGAATCCCTATCCCGGGCTATGGCCAATGGCTATGCCTACCCGGACTCGCGCCTGACGCTCATCCGGGAGGCACGCGGCGACTACCCACTGCAACAGGTCAACACGCGCGTGCTTCAGGCAAGTCGCCTGTGCGAGCAACGCGAGGACACCGATTGTGTCCGATTGCGCACCGCTTTCGCCGTACTGACTAGGCATGACGAGGACTGGGATGCCACCCTGGCGGCTGCCAAGGCCGGCACGCTGGAGGACACCTGCAAACTCAATAGCGACTATGCCGACACCTTGAGCGACCTCCTCCACAAGGCCTTGCTGGCCACCCGCGAGCAAGCGCTCAAGACGGCCCTGACGCAGGCGCGCCAGGCGTACCGCGCACCGCTTGAGCTATCGGTCTACGACCAGGATGGCCTGGTAACGGCGCGGCAACCCGCAGCTCCGAATGCCGCCGACGGCATGGCATCGGCGACTGATCCCTCGGACCCATTGCTGGAGGCCACCACCGCGCTGCTCAATACCCCCTTCCGGATCGAAGGTGAGCTGTCGTCGATCGACAAAAGCTCGCGTGGTACGCCGCTGATGTCTATCCAGGCCCGCCCCGAGCCGCCCACGATGTTCGCCATCTTCGGGCCATGGGCGCTGGGCATGCTTTCGCTGCTGCTGTTGCTGGTCCATGCCGCGACCCTGACGAAAGCACTGGCGCGGTGGCGCCAACGCCGCCTTGCCGTGGCCCAATACGTGGCGCAAAACCTCAGATAGGCTCCAACCATCGGCAACGCCTGCGGGCTTTTCCCGTACCGCCGAGCCCAGCCCGTGGCGATGACGCAACGCAGCACGGGCCAGCGACCGACTGAGGCGCCACGCCGCAGGGTGCCCGTAGCATTTACGCCGGAAAATCGCTTGGCGGCCTTACTTCCATCATGGGTTGCTAGAATTCCCCGTCATTCCGAGTAGCCCATGCTGACCATCAGCCGATCCATCGTCCTGCCCGAGACCGAGCTGACCGAGCGCTTCCTGCGTGCCGACGGTCCCGGTGGCCAGCACGTCAATCGCACCGAAAGCGCGGTGGAACTGCGCTTCGACGTGACGCATTCACCGTCGCTGCCCGATCCGGTGCGCGAACGCCTGCTGGCCCGCCGCGACCGCCGCCTCACCGACGACGGCGTGCTGGTGATCCAGGCGCGTCGCTTCCGCGACCAGTCCCGCAACCGCGAGGACGCGCGCGAGCGGCTGGTGGAAGTCATCCGCGGCGCACTGGTCGTGCCCAAGGCGCGCGTCGCCACCCAACCCACCCGCGGCTCGAAAGAGCGCCGCCTCGCCGGCAAGCAGCAGCGGGGCAAGATCAAGCAAACGCGTTCGCGTGACTGGAGTCGTGAATGAGCATTCCGATGCTCCCCCCCGCACCATCCGAAGCCCCCAAACTCAACAGCCGCTTCTGGCCCTGGCTGGCCCGCGTGTTGCTGCGCCTTTCCGGCTGGAAGCTGATCGGCGAGCTGCCGAACGTGCCCAAGCTGATCCTGATCGGCGCGCCGCACTCGTCCTATTGGGACGGCTACTACGGCCTGCTGATGAAGATCGGCCTGGGCGTGGACATCAACATCATGATCAAGCGCGAAGTGCTGGAGGGCCCGTTGGGCATCATCCTGCGCCCGATCGGCATGATCGCCATCAACCGCAGCGCGGCCCTCAACGTGGTGGGCCAGATGGTGCAGCGCTTCAACGAGCGCCCGCGCATGTGGCTGGGCATCACGCCCGAAGGCACGCGCAAGAAGGTGACGCATTGGAAGTCCGGTTTCCTGCGCATCGCGCACGAAGCCGACGTGCCTATCCAGACCATTTTCCTGGACTATCCCACCAAGACCTTCACGCTCGGCCCGGTAGTGCACGCCACCGACGACCATGAGGCGGACATGGTCAGGATCCGCGAGCTGTTCACGCCCTATCGCGGCAAGCACCGCAACGCCAACGGATAAGCACGCATGGCCTCGCTCGGCATCCAGCATTTCGACGCCTTCCTGCTCGCCTGCATCGCGTTGAACATGACGCCGGGCCTGGACACGTTCTACATCCTCACCCGCAGCGGCCGCGAAGGACGCGCCGTGGGCGTGGCGGCGGCACTGGGCATCAATGCGGGCTGCATCGTGCACACGCTGGCGGCGGTGCTGGGCATCTCGGCCATCCTGATGACGTCGGCCATCGCTTTCAGCGTGCTGAAGTATCTCGGCGCGGCGTATTTGGTGTGGATCGGCCTGCGCATGCTGCTCACGCGCGGCAGCACACGCCAGCCCACGGTGACGCGCGGCAAGGGGCTGGCGGCAGCATTCCGCCAGGGCATGCTGACCAATGTGCTGAACCCCAAGGTGGCATTGTTCTTTCTCGCCTTCCTGCCGCAGTTCGTCTCGATGCAGGCAGTACACCCGCAACTTGGCCTGCTGGTGCTGGGCCTGAGTTTTATCGGCACGGGCACCACCTGGTCGATGGTGCTGGCGCTGACGGGTGGCCACATCCACCAGCTATTGATGACGCGTCCGCGCCTGGGACAGTGGATGGATCGCGTATGCGGCACGGTACTGCTTGGCTTTGGCATCAAGCTAGCCTTGCAACGTCAGCACTGAGCATCCACTGTCAACGACGAAGCTAGTTTTGAGAATTCCGCGTTCACGGTCCCCAGCAACTTAAGCTGCGTGGCAGTGATGCATGGTCATGCCGACATACCAAGTTAGCGGTCTCATCGGGGCGACCTCACGACGCGATGCTCATCTTTCGGATTGCTCCTATATTTCCGTCATGTACCCGATCACAGAATGCGCCCGGTCAATCCACATTCCGGGCAGGGCTTCTCATGGCGCCGATTGTTTTTTCACGAGCACCACTGGACAACGGAACCTGGGAGCTTTTGTTGAATTCGCTCCAAGCTCGCGGAATCGATGCCAAGCATCAGCAAATCGATCTGCACGACAATGAGATCCTGCTTGATGGCGTGCCGATATTCCGGCAACGAGCTGGTCGCGGCAAATTGCTGCTCGACCCTAAACCCGCCATGCGCGCGACCAATCAGGTTGTCGTCGAGGTGGCTGCTGAACTTGGGCTGCTCAAGATAGATAGCGTGAACCGGGAAGGGCAGCTTTTCTTATTCATCATTGCCCTCTCGCTCTTCCTTTTATTGAAATGGTCTCCGGACCTACTCGGCCAATCTCGCCTGGCCAGTGTCCTTGTGCCCGTACCACTTTCCCTTCTTTCACTGTTTACCGTCGCTGATGGCATTGCATCGATAAAGAAAAATGAAACCTTCCCGCGCCTGCATCGGCGACCGTTGTTTCTACTGACATGCGCAGCATGGCTTGGCTATGCGGCTTATATCGTGGCGATATCGGTCATTGACGGCTGGTCACTTGAATTGCTTTTGGTTACAGCACTGTTTCTCGCTGGCGTCTCACTGCTACTTCCCATGAGCATCTGGTGGGGCCTGCATCGGATTTATCGCAACATCTGGCTCCGGGATCTTCAAGGCCTGGCTTATTTTCAGCAGAAGCCCGACTAGTCCTCGAATTTATTTCCAAGCGCCAACCCGGGAAATTCTTTTCATTTGGCTGATGCCTACCCCACGGTTGGAATCATTCGCCATCAAGTGGAACTTGGTTGCCGCACACGGAATGGTGAGTTTTTTCGCGCGCGCCGGTCGGCACGTTTTCCCCAGTCATGAGTAGGCAACGCGACTCAACGTTCCGAATGACCGGACTCGTCGTAGTCTCGATGTGTCAGCAACCCCGGCCGCACCAGGTCCACGAACGCGCGCGCTTCGGCACTGAGAAACTTGCCCTTGCGCATCACCACGCCGTAGCTGCGTTGCGGGAAATACTGCTTCATGTTGCGGACGGCCAGACGCGAACGGTCGGCCTCGGTGATGCAGATGCCGGTGACGATGGAGATGCCCAGCCCCATCGCCACGTACTCCTTGATCACGTCCCAGCCACCGACTTCGATGGCGACGCTATAGGGCACCTGGCGCTGCTGGAACACCAGGTCCACCAGCCGGTAGGTCGACAGGCGCTGGGGCGGCAGGATCAGGCCGTAGGGCGACAGGTCCTCCAGCGCCACGCTGGCTTTTGAAGCCAGCGGATGATCCAGCGGGGTGATCAGCATCGGGTCGTAGTGATGCACCGGCGCCCAGGCGATGTCGTTGGGCACGTCGAGCATGGAGCCCACCGCGAAGTCCGCCTCATCCGCCCGCAACAGCGCCAGCCCGTCCTTGCCGGTCACGTTGGCGAGCTGCAGCTGCACGGAGGGAAAGCGCTCGCGATAGCGGCGCACCAGATCCGGCAGCAAGTACTGGATGGTGGAGCTGCCCGCCGCAATGGTCAGGCGGCCACCCTGCATGCCCTTCACCTTGGACTGGAAGTCGCGGTCCAGGTTTTCCCAGCCCTCCACCAGAGGACGCGCCAGCTCGTAGAGTGCCTCGCCCGCGTCGGTGAGGTTGATACGCCGGCGCCGCCGCTCAAGCAGGCTGACCCCCAGCTCCCGTTCCAGCGCCTGCAACTGCAGGCTCACCGTTGGCTGAGACAGGAACAGGGCCTCGGCCGCACGGGTCAGCGTGCCGAGCTTCACGGTGTACACGAAGGCCCGCATCTGCTTCTGGCGGTTGCCCTTGTAATAGAACCGTCCCGATTCACTGGCCGCGCTTTCATCGCCTTTCCGCCGCCGGGCGGGCACGCGACGCGCTTTTTTGGGTTTTTTCGGCGCCTTGCCAGCGATTTTCATGGCATATCACTCAAGTAGTTACGCACAACATTGAGATTAACAATACCAAAAATTGAAACATTTGCTTTGTCAAAGCAATTCTCCGTGACCTAGTGTCATCCCATCGTCATCACGGAGATTCCCATGGCTGTCCCCAAGGAACGCGTCCTCGCCTCCCCTGCCCAGGTTCACGGCGCCACCGGCCCGGAGCATGACGCCATACTCACCCCAGACGCCCTGACGTTCCTGGCTGACCTGCATCGCCGCTTCGACGCGCGCCGCCTGGAACTGCTGGCGGCCCGCAAGGACCGCCAGGCGCGCTACGACGCCCGCGAACTGCCCGATTTCCGTGCCGATACGGTCTCCATCCGCGAGGGCAACTGGACCGTCGCCCCGATTCCGGCCGCCTTGCGCGACCGCCGCGTGGAAATTACCGGCCCGGTCGAACGCAAGATGATCATCAACGCGCTCAATTCCGGCGCGAAGGTGTTCATGGCCGACTTCGAGGACTCCTCGGCCCCCACCTTCGCCAACCAGATCGATGGCCAGATCAACCTGCGCGACGCGGTGAACGGCTCGATCGAGTACACCTCGCCCGAAGGCAAGCACTACCGCGTCAACGCCAATCCCGCCGTGCTGGTGGTGCGCCCGCGCGGCTGGCACCTGCCCGAGCGCCACCTCACGGTGGATGGCGAGCCGATCGCCGGCGCGCTGGTCGACTTCGGCCTGTTCGTGTTCCACAACGCCCGCGCGCTGCAGGCGCGCGACCGCGGCCCGTACTTCTACCTGCCCAAGCTGGAGGCGATGGAAGAAGCAGCGCTGTGGAACGAGGTGATGTCCTTCGCCGAAACCGAGCTGGACCTGCCGCCGGACTGCATGAAGGCCACCGTGCTGATCGAGACGCTGCCGGCGGCGTTCCAGATGCACGAGATCCTGCATGCGCTGCGTGGCCGCGTGGTCGGCCTCAACTGCGGCCGCTGGGATTACATCTTTTCCTACCTCAAGACCTTCCGCGCCCATGGCGACCGCCTGCTGCCCGATCGCAGCCAGGTGCTGATGACGGTGCCGTTCCTGAAGGCCTATTCGGAGCTGCTGATCCAGACCTGCCATCGCCGCGGCGCCTTCGCCATGGGCGGCATGGCGGCGCAGATTCCGATCAAGGGCGACGAAGCCGCCAACGAGGCCGCGCTGGCCAAGGTGCGCGCCGACAAGCTGCGCGAGGTGCAGGCCGGCCACGACGGCACCTGGGTGGCCCATCCGGCGCTGGTGCCGGTGGCGCAGGAAGTGTTCGACAAGTACATGCCCTCGCCCAACCAGCTCAGCGTGGTGCGTGCGGACGTCCAGGTCACCCGCAATGACCTGATCGCACCGTGCAGCGGTTCGATCAGCCGAGCCGGCTTCGACAACAACGTCGAGGTGGCGCTGCGCTACACCGCCTCGTGGCTCGATGGCCAGGGCTGCGTGCCGATCCATCATCTGATGGAGGACGCCGCCACCGCCGAGATCGCTCGCGCGCAGCTGTGGCAGTGGCTGCATCACGGCCCGCTCGAATTCACCGACCACGCGCCGATCGACTTCGCCCTGTTCGATCACGCCCTGGCGACGCACACGCATCGCCTGCGCGCCAGCAACGCGCCCTATGCCGCGCGCGCCGACGAAGCGGCGGCGCTGCTCAGCCGACTCACCCACGCCGACCAGCTCGGCGACTTCCTCACCCTGGCCGCCTACGCGCAGCTGTAGACCTTCACTCGTTGCATCAACGCATCACGGATACGCAGGAGAAAACCTCATGAAGAACACGCTGCCCAGCGCCGAACAGATCGCTCTCGATTGGACCAACAACCCCCGCTGGAACGGTATCCAGCGCAACTACAGCGCCGAAGACGTAGCGCGCCTGCGCGGCACCGTGGCGGTGGAACACTCGCTCGCCCGCCGCGGCGCCGAGCGCCTGTGGAAGTCGCTGCACAAGGAAGAGTTCGTCAACGCCCTGGGCGCCCTCACCGGCAACCAGGCCATGCAGCAGGTGAAGGCCGGCCTGCAGGCCATCTACCTCAGCGGCTGGCAGGTGGCGGCCGACGCCAACCTCGCCGGCGAGATGTATCCCGACCAGTCGCTGTACCCGGCCAATTCGGTGCCGCAGGTGGTCAAGCGCATCAACAACACCCTGCTGCGCGCCGACCAGCTGCATCACGCCGAAGGCCAGAACGACATCGACTGGATGGTGCCGATCGTGGCCGATGCGGAAGCCGGCTTCGGCGGCGTGCTCAACGCGTTCGAGCTGATGAAGGCGATGATCGAGGCCGGCGCCGCCGGCGTGCATTTCGAAGACCAGCTCGCCTCGGTGAAGAAATGCGGCCACATGGGCGGCAAGGTGCTGGTGCCGACGCGCGAGGCGGTGGACAAGCTCAACGCCGCGCGCCTCGCTGCCGATGTGCTGGGCGTGCCCACGCTGATCGTGGCCCGCACCGATGCAGACGCCGCCGACCTGCTGACCTCCGACATCGACGCCAACGACCAGCCCTTCATCACCGGCGAACGCACCGTGGAAGGCTTCTTCCGCGTGCGTCCCGGCCTGGAGCAGGCGATCAGCCGCGGCCTCGCCTATGCGCCGTATGCCGACCTGGTGTGGTGCGAAACCAGCAAGCCGAACCTGGAAGAGGCGCGCAAGTTCGCCGAGGCGATCCACGCGAAGTATCCGGGCAAGCTGCTGGCCTACAACTGTTCGCCCAGCTTCAACTGGAAGAAGAACCTCGACGACGCCACCATCGCAAAATTCCAGAAGGAACTGGGCGCGATGGGCTACAAGTTCCAGTTCATCACGCTGGCCGGTTTCCACAGCCTCAACTACGGCATGTTCGATCTCGCCTACGGCTACGCCCGTCGCCAGATGAGCGCGTTCGTGGAGTTGCAGGAAAAGGAATTCGCCGCCGCCGAGCGTGGCTTCACCGCGGTGAAGCATCAGCGCGAAGTGGGTACCGGCTACTTCGATGCGGTGACGCAGGCCATCCAGCAGGGCCAGTCGTCCACCACCGCGCTGAAGGGTTCCACCGAAGAGGCGCAGTTCCATGCCTCACGCCAGGCTAGCGCGGCCTGACGCACACTAGACGTGCGTGAGCCGGCAAGGACGCCGGCGCGTGCGCGGAGAGGGCGGCCCTGTCCTGCCTCTTCGCGCACGCCACGCAGGGACTATTGCTTCATGCCTGCGCCGGCGCGGCCGCTTCCGGTGGCACCAGGGCAATCACCAGCCAGCCCGGGCGCGGTTCCAGTTCGCGCTTCACCGAGGCCACGCGCAACGCCCCCTTTTCCTCCACACCGAACAACAGCACGGTAGGCGAGCCGTATTGTTCGATGAAATGAGGCCAGTCGAATGCCTGCGTGAGTCGCGTCGACTTGATGCGCCAGCCCTCGGCCAGCCGCTCGGCAAAGCGTTCATGGGTCAGGTCTTCGCCAAACAGCGCCGGCGCCAGCAGGTGGCCACCGAGCTGCCCGCGATCACTGGCATCCTGCGGTGCCTCGTTCTTCAGCCGGTAGATGCGTGCGCGCCCGAACTCCTGGCGGTAGTACACGCAGGCGAGCGCGTTGCGCTCCCGATTGGGCGACATCGCCAGCAGGCGACCGATGCCGGTGAGATCCAGATGGCGTTCCGCATAAGCCGTGGCGGGGTGACCGAAGAACGTGGTCAGGCCATCCATCCGCGCCAGGCGGATGCCCTCCCAGTGTTCGTCGGCCACGATCACGCGGAAACCCGCATCCGCCAACGCACGCGCCAACAGGCGCGCCACCTGGTCGGAGCCATAAATCAATACGCCATTGGGATCCGGCTCGGCCACCTTCAGCCAGCGCGCCAACGGCCGGGCCGTCGCACTCTGCAGAACCACCGTGCCGATGATGAGGATGAAGACCAGCGGCACCAGTTCCTCGGCACCCGGCGTGCCCAGCGCATCCAGTCGCAATGCGAACAATGCGGAGACGGCGGCCGCTACGATGCCACGCGGCGCCACCCAGGCGATCAGTGCCCGCTCGCGCCAGCTCAGCGTGCTGCCCGCGCTGGCGATGATCACCGTGACCGGCCGCACCACCAGCTGCGCGGCGATGAAGATCGCCACGCCCGCCCACAGCACGCCAGGAGGCAGCGGCCACTGCAGGCGCGCCGCCAGCAGGATGAACAGCACCGACACCAGCAAGGTGGTGAGGTTTTCCTTGAAGTCGAGAATGTCGTCGATATGCACATCGCGCATATTGCCCAGCGCGATGCCCATCACCGTCACCGCGAGCAGGCCCGATTCATGGCTGAGCGCGTTGGACAGCGAAAACGCGAGCAACACCGCCACCAGCGCGCCGAAATTCTGCAGGTACTCGGGAATCAATTGGCGGCGCAAGAACATTGCCAGCAACCACGCGGCGAGCAGGCCGATGATCGTGCCGCACGCGATCACGGTGAGAAACACCCCGATCGTGTGGCCCTCCTGGTGCGAGACGATCGCCTCGTACACCAGCACGGCGAACAGCGCGCCGAGCGGATCGATCACGATGCCTTCCCAGCGCAGCGTGTTGGCGATGCGGGCATTGGGCCGCACCGTGCGCAAGATGGGCGCGATCACGGTGGGCCCGGTCACGCAGGTGAGGGCGCCGAACAGCAGGGACACTTCCCAGCTCAATCCACCCAGGTAGTGGGCCGCCACCGCCAATAGCAGCACGGCGACCACCGCCCCATAAGTGACCAGCCCGCGCACCACGCCACCGATGCCCGGCAGCTCGCTGAAACGCAGGGTCAGGCTGCCCTCGAACAGGATCAGCGCCACCGCCAGCGAAACCATCGGAAACAGCAGCGGGCCCAGCAGCTTGTCCGGCTGCACCACGCCTGCGACCGGACCCAGCAGGATGCCTGCCAGCAACAGGAACAGGATCGCGGGCAACTTCACCCGCCATGCCAGCCACTGGGCAAGGAAACCGATGCCCAGCACGAGCACCAGCAGCATTCCGAGATCAAGCGACATGCACGATCCTTCGAGCGTCCGCGACTTCGCTATCGGAGCACGCACGCAGCCGCGACGTCTACCGCCCCGGTGAATCGGCACAGAAACCGAAGAGGAGAGAGGCCAAGCCCCGGTATCGGACGGGGGGAGGGGGAGGGAGTACCGATACCGGGGTGGCGGGCTGAGTTCATTAGAGAACTAGCGGGTACAGATAATACGCCGCGGCCTGGACAAGTCAATACCCGTCGGTTCAAAAATTGCCGTTCCCGGGCTCGCCTTAAAAGCGCCGATACGTCAGCGCCTCGGCCAGGTGGACCCGGTCCAGCAGGGCGGCGCCACCGTCGAGGTCGGCGATGGTGCGCGCCACGCGCAAGGTACGGTGATAGGCACGGGCCGACAGGCCCAGCCGCTCCAGCGCCGCGTCGAACCAGCGCCGCTCGGCCGGCCCCAGCGCGCAATCGCGCTCCAGCTCGCGGGTGCTGATCTCCGCGTTGGGCCGGCCGGCCCGCATCAGGGCGTGGTGGCGCGCCCTGACCACGCGGGCACGGACCGTGGCCGAATCCTCGTCATGGCTGCCGCGCGGCGCACCCAGCTCGCCCAGCGGCATGCGGGGCACTTCCACGCCAAGGTCGATACGATCCAGCAGCGGCCCGGAAATACGCGAGCGGTAGCGCTGGATCCGATCCGGCGTGCACTGGCAACGCTGGCGGGGATCGCCGGCATAACCGCAAGGGCAGGGGTTCATCGCCGCCACCAACTGGAATTGGGCGGGAAAGGTGGACTGGCGTGCCGCCCGGGAGATCACGATATGCCCGGACTCCATCGGCTCGCGCAGCACATCGAGCACGTGCCGGCCGAATTCGGGCAGCTCGTCCAGGAACAGCACGCCGTTGTGGGCCAGCGAAATCTCGCCCGGACGGGGCACCGAACCACCGCCGACCAGTGCGATGGCCGAACTGGTGTGATGCGGCGCGCGGAACGGGCGTCGACGCCAGTGCGCCAGGTCCACCGCCTGCCCCGCTACCGACAGCACGGCACAGGTTTCCAGCGCCTCCGACTCGGTCATGGGCGGCAGGATGCCGGGCAAGCGCTCGGCCAGCATGGTCTTGCCGGTGCCCGGGGGCCCCGTCAACAACAGGTGGTGGCCGCCGGTGGCGGCGATTTCCAGCGCACGCCGGGCCTGCAACTGGCCACGCACATCGGCCAGATCAGGGCCTCCCGGTTCCGCGCTGGTACCCGGGGCTTCGGTGGGCAGGGCCAGGTCCTGCGCCCCACGCAACCAGCCACACACCTCGGCCAGCGTGTCGGCCACCAGTACGTCGGCATCGGAAACCAGGGCAGCCTCGGCGGCATTGGCCCGCGGCACCACCACGCGGCGGCCCCGCGCACGGGCACGCAGCAGTGCCGGCAGTACGCCGGAAACGCCGCGCAACGCCCCGGAAAGCGCCAGCTCGCCGAGAAATTCGCAGTCGTCCAGTTTTTCTCGCGGCACTTGCCCGCCAGCGGCGAGAATGCCCAGCGCGATGGCCAGGTCGAAGCGCCCGCCATCCTTGGGCAGTTCGGCCGGTGCAAGGTTTACCGTCACCTTGCGGTTGGGGTACTCGAACGAGGTGTTCTGGATGGCCACCCGTACACGGTCGCGGGCTTCACGCACCGCAGCCTCCGGCAGCCCCACGATATTGGTGCCCGGCAGGCCGCCGGAAAGATGGACTTCAACCATCACCTGGGGCGCCGCCACACCTTCCTGGGCACGGCTGAGCGTAACCGCAAGACTCATGGAGCCAACGCGAAGCGATGGGCCAGGGAGCGGCTGCCAGGTTGAAACACGGAGCGACTCCCTCAAGCGGCCTACGGTAAAAACAGCCGCCCCCGATCGTTTCTCGGGGTGAGGGTGACAGATCGGGGGCGGCTCCCGGGACGTGGACCCGCGCTACGCCCTGTCAGGTGGCAGCACCGGCCTCAAGATCTGCGATTCGTTTCTCCAGGGCATCCACCTTGGCGCGGGTGCGCGCCAGAAGCTGGCTCTGGACTTCAAACTCTTCGCGGGTGACCAGGTCGAGGCGGCGCAATCCTTGCGCCAGGACATCGCTGAAGTTGGTGCGCAAATCCTGATGCGCCTGAGCCAATCCTGATGGAACCAACGAAACAAGACGCTGGGCAAGTTGATCGATATCCTGCCTATCCATCATGGACAGCACCCCGAGCTCGTCGTGGAGAAGTGTAGGTTCATGTCCATAAATGCCACCATCAGCTGGTTCCGTTACAAGTTGTAGGCATTGTCCTACACGCTCAGGAAGCACGCGACAGTTCGCCCGCCGGACAGGCAAAATGGTCACCTTGGCGGCACCTGGTGCCGGAACACCCCGAATATGAGGAATACCCATGAAGCTGGTGGTTGCGGTCATCAAGCCGTTCAAACTGGATGATGTGCGCGAGGCGCTGGCGGAAGTGGGCGTGCAAGGCATCACCGTGACCGAGGTGAAGGGCTTTGGCCGACAGAAGGGCCATACCGAGCTATACCGCGGCGCCGAGTACGTGGTCGATTTCCTGCCCAAGATCAAGCTGGAAGTGGCCGTGGCCGACGATCAGCTCGATCGCGTGGTGGAGGCCATCCAGCAGTCGGCCCGCACCGGCAAGATCGGCGACGGCAAGATCTTCGTCAGCTCGCTGGAGCAGGTCATCCGCATCCGCACCGGCGAGCTGGACAACGACGCGCTCTGAGCGCGCCTACGCTGTGGGCGTAGCGGCTGCCTGGGCGCGCTCGAAACGACGGTGATGTACCAGCAGGCCGGCGTAGTAGGCGATGTAGTAGCCGATCATCAACCCGAATACGACGAGCGTCAGCGGGCTGTTGCCCATGGCCGGCCCGGCATAAGCCGTGGCCGGATCCTGCAACTGCGGCATCGCCACCAGGAAGCGCCAGGCCAGGCGGGCGACCAGCAATACGGTCAGCAGGCCGCCAATCCACGCGTTGGGATAGTAGGCATCGGCCCCGCTCGCATCGCGCTCGAAACGGGTCAGGCGCAAACCGAGCAGTCCCAGCGCAACGCCGCCCACGGCCCCGCCCAGCAGACCTTCCAGCAAGCGCAGGTTGGCCAGGCCGCTGCTGGCGAGCGCCACGCCGATCACGCTGAAGATGGCGATGCGGGCGATCATCTGCTTGCGCCGGATCGGCTGTCGCCCAAAGCTGCGACGCACGCGGCGCCAGACCGCGAACGCCATTACCGGGATGATGATCGCCAGCGTCATATGCGGAGCCATGCTCGTCACTCGTGAAGGAAGCCTGGGACAGCTTAGCGACCCGCCGGAGCGCTGACGACTGACGCGATACCGCCATGATGGGTGACATCCGTCACCCGCGACGACCAGGCGCCTACTTGGCCTTGCCCTGGTTGGCCACGGCGGCCATCTTGGCGGCGATGGCCTCGGCGTCGCCCAGGTAGTAATGACGGATCGGCTTGAGGTTGGCGTCGAACTCGTACACCAGCGGCACGCCATTGGGGATGTTGAGCTCGACGATCTCGTCGTCGGCGATGTTGTCCAGGTACTTCACCAGCGCACGCAGCGAGTTGCCATGCGCGGCCACCACGACGCGCTGGCCCGACTGCACGGCCGGCGCCAGCACGTCGTGCCAGTAGGGCACCACGCGGTCCACGGTGTCCTTCAGGCATTCGGTGTCGGGAATCATCGAGCCGTCGAGCCCGGCGTAGCGCGGGTCGTTCACCGACTCGTTGGCGGCGCGGTCGAGCGCCGGCGGCGGGATGTCGTAGCTGCGGCGCCAGATCTTGACCTGGTCCTCGCCGTACTTGGCCGCCGTCTCGGCTTTGTTGAGGCCGGTGAGCGCGCCGTAGTGGCGTTCGTTGAGGCGCCAATCGGTGATCACCGGCAGCCACATCAGGTCCATCGCGTCGAGCACGCCCCACAGCGTGCGCACGGCACGCTTGAGCACGGAGGTATGGGCCACGTCGAAGGTATAACCCTCGGCCTTGAGCAGGCGGCCCGCCTCGGCGGCCTCGGCCCGGCCCTGTTCGGTGAGATCCACGTCGGCCCAGCCGCTGAAGCGGTTGTCGAGGTTCCACTGGGACTGGCCGTGACGGATGAGGACGAGCTTGTGCATGGCAGGGATTCGCGGCGGGAAACCTGAAATGTTGAGGCCCGGCCCCGGGCACGTCAAATCGGGCCGTGCCCCTGTCGAAGGTCATGCTAAACCCCATGCCGCACGGGAGCATCCTAAGCGGGTCAATACCTACACGGAGTTTCGTCATGCACCGTAACTTGCTAGTCCTCGCCTTCGCCCTGGCCCTGCCCCTGACCGCGCTGGCGGCGGACAACGACATCGACAAGGTCAACGGCGCCGTGCGCGTCGAGGCCGGCCAGCATGCCGGCAACGTGAGCACCGTCAATGGCGCCGTACACATTGGCGACAACGCCGTCGTGCAGAAGGCCAGCACCGTGAACGGTTCGGTGGAACTGGGCGATCACGCCCAGGCCAGCGCCATCGACACCGTCAATGGCAGCGTCACCCTGGGCGCCGGCGGCCACGTCACCGGTGGCGTCGATGTCACCAACGGCGGCATCCGCCTGGGCAACCAGGCCGATGTGGCCGGCAAGGTCGGCAGCGTCAACGGTTCGATCAATCTGGACAACGCGCACGTGGGCGGCGGCATCCACACGGTGAGCGGTGACATCACCGTGGGGCCCAACTCCCGCGTGGAAGGCGGCATCCTGGTCGACAAGCCGGGCGGCTGGTTCAACTGGAGCAGCAACAGCCGCCTGCCGCATGTGGTGATCGGGCCGCACGCGGTGGTGCAGGGCACGCTGGAGTTCCGCCGCGAGGTGGTACTGCAGGTGAGCGACACGGCGCAGATCGGCCCGGTCAAGGGCGCCACGCCGGTGAAGTTCAGCGGGGATGTGCCGACGGAATAACGGGTAGCCGCTACTTATCCGTCACCCCGGCACAAGCCGAGATGACGGATCACGATCACACCCATTCGCGCGGCTTGAGGTAATCGGCAAGCCGCGCTTCGGCCGAGCCCGCCTCCGGCTGGTACGCATATTCGAAACGCACGCGCGGCGGCAGGCTCATCAGAATCGACTCGGTGCGCCCGCCCGATTGCAGGCCGAACAGCGTGCCGCGGTCGTACACCAGGTTGAACTCCACGTAGCGGCCACGGCGATAGAGCTGGAACTCCCGCTCGCGCTCGCCATAGGGCGTGTCCCTGCGGCGCTCGACGATGGGCAGGTAGGCGTCCAGGAAACCCTGCCCGACATCCCGCGTGAAGGCGAAACAGCGCTCGAAGCCGCCTTCGTTCAAGTCGTCGTAGAACAGGCCGCCGACGCCACGCGTCTCGCCGCGATGCTTGAGATAGAAATATTCGTCGCACCACTGCTTGTAGCGCGCATAGACCTGTGCGCCGTAGGGCGCGCACAGGTCGCGCGCCACCGTGTGCCAGTGCACCACGTCCTCATCGTGCGGATAGAACGGCGTGAGGTCGAAGCCGCCACCGAACCACCACACCGGCGGCACGCCTTCCTTGCTCGCCTCGAAATAGCGCACGTTGGCGTGCGTGGTGGGCACATGCGGGTTGCGTGGATGCAGCACCAGCGACACGCCGGTGGCGACGAAGCTGCCGCCGGCCAGATCGGGCCGATGCGCGGTGGCGCTTGGCGGCAGCTGGTTGCCGTAGACGCGCGAGAAATTCACCCCGGCCTGTTCGAAGATGGCGCCGTCGCGCAACACGCGCGTGCGCCCACCGCCGCCGGCGGGACGCGTCCAGGCGTCCTCCTCGAAACGCGCCTTGCCGTCGAGCCCTTCGATGGCCGCGCAGATGCGGTCCTGCAGCTCGCGCAGGAAGGTTTCGGCTTGGTCGGCTTGCTGGCTCATCGGATGACTCGTGGTCGTTCGCAATGCGCAAGCTTAGCAAGCACCGATGCCCGCCCCGCTGCGGCGGGGCGTCGCGCAGGCGATCAGCTGAGCCGCGCGACGATGCGCCGGTGGCCGATCAAGCGACCCCAGCGGGCTCCCACGTCGATCCACATCAGATAGCCCGACTCGGCCAGCAGGCGCACCAGGTAGCGGCGGCTAAGCACGAGCTTCGGTTCGGCCGCCACCGGCACGCTGTCGAAGCCGAGCCGGCGGGCCAGCAACAGGCAGCGCGCGAGATGGTAGCGGCTGGTCACCAGCGCCACCGGCGGCAGCAATCGGATCACCGGGCCGTCCTCCTGCAGCAGGCTGCGTGCGTGGCGCAGGTTTTCCAGTGAATCCACCGAGGCCTGCTCCAGCTGCAAGGTCACCCCGGGCGGCAGTTCGTGGCCGTCCAGCCAGGCCCGCCCCGCGGCCGCCTCGCTGAGGCCGCCACCGCTGCGGCCACCCAGCAGCAGCACATGGTCGGTCTGCTCGGCGCGCATCAGGGCGAGTGCCCGGGACAGGCGTTGCTGGTAGTCGCGCTCGGGCTGGTCATGCACCAGGCGGCGACCGAACACCAGCACGGTCATGGGTCGGGGCAGGGTGAGCGGACTGCGCGCTGCCACGCGCCACACGTAGACGAAATAGCCCACCCAGATCAGGCCCAGGCTCAGCACCAGCGCCAGCAGCGTCACCAGGGCCGCATGCAGCACGTCCCGGTCGCTCAGATAGCGCCAGGGACCACGTTTGAGCGGAGCGATGATCGGCGGCACGGCGGCCCATGGCAGACAACAGATCGACAAGGGATGGAGTGTCCCACGGGGACTGGCTTCGCGTCGTGCGCCGCGGGCAATGCGGGCACAATCGCCTCCGCCAACCGCGCTGGAAACATGAATGGCCGCTCCACCGTGGTTTGTCCAGACTAGGCAATGGAGCGGTCGCTGGTTAGGCTCGCGCGATGTCAGTACCGTTCCAACCCCTTGCCGTGAGTGCTTTTACGGCCACTTCCGCGCTCGGCCAAGGTCTCGAAAACCAGTTTTCCGCCCTGGCCGCCAACCGCGGTGGGCTCCGACCGAACGATTTCAGCAGCGCGCCGCTGGCCTGCTGGATCGGTCGCGTCGACGGCGTGGAAGAGGCCGCGCTGCCGGCCGCCCATGCCACCTGGGAGTGCCGCAACAATCGCCTCGCCTGGCTGGGCCTGCACCAGGATCATTTCCTGGCCCACGCCCTGGACGCCCGCCAGCGTTATGGCGCCGCCCGCGTCGCGCTGGTGCTGGGCACCTCCACCGCCAGCATCGGCGCCACCGAGGAAGCCTACCGGCGGCTCGACGCGGATGGCCGCATGCCGCCCGAACTGCGCCGCCCCGCGATCCACGCGCCGCATTCGCTGGCCGGTTTCGTGGCCGAGGCCTTGGGCCTGGAAGGCCCCTGCCTGACCGTTTCCACCGCCTGTTCCTCCAGCGCCAAGGTGTTCGCCAACGCCGAGCGGCTGATCCGGCTGGGGCTGGCCGATGCCGCCGTGGTCGGTGGCGTGGATACGCTGTGCGACAGCGTGCTGTTCGGTTTCAACGCGCTGGAGCTGGTGTCGCCCGAACCGTGCCGGCCATTCGACCAGGCGCGCTGCGGCATTTCCATCGGCGAGGCGGCCGGCTTCGCCTTGCTGGAACGCATCGACGCCGCGCCACGCGCGCCGCGCCTGCTTGGCTACGGCGAATCCAGCGATGCGCACCATATGTCCACGCCACATCCGGAAGGGCTGGGCGCCGAACTCGCCCTGCGCGAAGCGCTGGCCCGCGCCGGCCTGCGCGCCGAGCAGGTGGACTACATCAACCTGCACGGCACGGCCAGCCAGAAGAACGATGAAGTGGAAGCGGCGCTGATCACCCGCACGTTTCCGGCCACTACCCGCGCCAGTTCGACCAAGGGCTACACCGGCCACACGCTGGGCGCGGCCGGCATCCTCGAGGCGGCGTTCGCGCTGCTGGCCATCCAGCGCGACCTGGTGCCCGGCAACCTGGGTTGCACGACACTGGATGCCGCCTGCGGCCCGCAATTCGCGCTGGTCAACGAGCCGCGCCGCGTCGAGGTGGCGCTGAGCAATTCCTTCGGCTTTGGCGGCAACAACGCCTGCCTCGCCTTCGGGAGCGCGCCGGCATGACCACGTTGCAAGTCCAGCTGGAAGGTGTCGGCCTGTGGTCAGCCGAGATGGCTGACTTCGCCGCCCTGCAGGCACGGCAGCAAGGCCTTGCCCCGGCCGCGCCACCGGCACGCCCAACCGCCGCGGCATTGCCCGCCAACGAACGGCGCCGCGCCCCGGACAGCGTGCTGTTGGCGGTCGAAGTGGCCGGACAGGCGGTGGCCATGAGCGGACGGACGGCCAGCGAACTGGCCTGCGTGTTCAGCTCTGCCTATGGCGATCAGCTGATTTCCGACTACATGTGCGCGACGCTGGCCCAGGCGCCCGCCGAACTCTCGCCCACGCGCTTCCACAATTCCGTGCACAACGCCCCCGCCGGCTACTGGACCATCGCCACCGGCTGCCACGCGGCATCCAGCGCGATCAGCGCCGGCCATGCCAGCTTCGGCGCGGGGCTGCTGGAAGCGGCCACGCTGTGCGTGGCCGAGCAGCGTCCGGTATTGCTGGTGTGCAGCGACATCGCCGGCCACGGCCCATTGGGCGAAATGAGCGGCTCGCGCATCGCGTTCGGCTGCGCCCTGGTGCTGTCGCCGCAACCTGGGATGAACGCCCTCGCGCAGCTTCACCTTACGCTGCAGCCTCATGCCGAGGATACTTTGCAGCCCGGACCGCCCACGGGGGCCTGGTACGAGGCCAACCCCACTGCCGCATCCGCGTGGCCACTGTTGCAGAATCTTGCACGTGGCGGCGGGTGTTGCACCCTTGCCGCAGCCCCCACCCTGGCTCTGCAAGTTGTTCTGGAGAAGCTTGCTTGAATACATCCGATGTCCGCTGGTGCGTACTGATTCCCTGCCTCAACGAGGAAGCGGCGATCGGCAACATCATCCAGTCCGTGCTGGCGCTTGGCGTGCCGGTGATGGTGGTGGACGATGGCTCGGACGACCGCACTCCCGAGATCGTCGGCGCGTTGCCGGTGACGCTGCTGCGTCACCCGCAACGACGCGGCAAGGGCGAGGCGCTGCGCACCGGATTTCGCGAAGCGCTGCGCCAGGGTTTCGATGCCGTGCTGACCATGGACGGCGATGGCCAGCACCTGGCCAGCGACATTCCGCGCATCGTGGCCGCCGCACAGCGCTATCCCAACCACATCGTGATCGGCGCCCGCCTGCTCGATCGCGAACAGCAACCGAAGAACCGCCGTCGCGCCAACAACGTGGCGGACTGGGGCATCTCGTGGGCGTGCGCGCAGCCGGTGGCCGACACGCAGAGCGGTCAGCGCTGGTATCCGCGTGCCGCGCTCGACCTGGTCGACCTGCCGGCGGAGAACTTCGTGTTCGAAGCCGCCATCCTGATTGCCGCGTCGCGCGAGAAGGGCCTGGGGGTGGCCTCGGTGCCCATCGCCTCGCGTTACCACGGCGAATTCCGCATCAGCCATTTCAGCCCGATACGCGATGTTTCGCGCATCACGTTCTACACGGTGGGGCAGATCTTCCGCCATGGCGACGTGCTCGCCAGTTACCGCCGTTCGCGCGCGTCGCAGCCGATCGTGTACGACGCCGCAGTGACCTGACCGTCGCCCCTGATCGGCCTTACACCATCCCGCCGTTCACCCCGATCACCTGGCCGTTGATGTAGCCGGCCGCGTCCGAACACAGGAACGCCACCAGCGCGGCCACTTCCTCCGGCTTGCCGGCGCGCTGCGCGGGCACCATCTCGCGGATGCGCTCGATCGGAAAATCCTCGCCGGCCATGCGCCCCTCGATCACCCCGGGCGCCACCACGTTGGCGGTGATGCCGCGCGAGGCCATCTCGCGCGCCAGCGAGCGGGTGGCGCCATGCAGGGCCGCCTTGGCCGCCGCATAGTTGGCCTGGCCGCGATTGCCCAGCTGCGCGGCCACCGAGCTGACCGACACGATGCGGCCGAAGCGCGCACGCGCCATCGGCAGCAACAAGGGCTGCGTCACGTGGAAGAAGCCATGCAGCGACACGTCGATGACCCGGTGCCAGGCCTCGTCCGACATGCCGGCCATGGGTGCGTCCTGATGGATGCCGGCATTGTTGATCACGGCATGGATGGCGCCATCGCTCAGCAAGGCGTCGATGGCATGCCGCGTAGCGCCCGCGTCGGTGACATCGAACGCGAGCGCCTGCGCGCTGCCGCCGCTGTCGCGGATCGCGGCCGCCACGTCGTCAGCGCGGGCCAGCGCCGCATTCGCATGCACGATCACGTGGTAACCACCCGCGGCCAGCGCCCGGCAGATCGCCCCGCCCAGGTCACCGCTGCCACCGGTCACCAGTGCGCGACGAGGAAGATTGGCTTGCGACATGGGGAGCCTCTCGGTCAGGTGACGGGATGAATCACGGTGGCGCGACCGTCGGCCAGCAGCCGACCCGCATGCTCCACCCGAAAGCCGTACTGCGCGCCCGACGCATCGGCATGAATCCGCCACGCATGGACGTCCAGACGTCCATAGGCGGCATCCACATAGTCAACGGCGAGCGTTACGTCGCGCAGGCTCACCAGGCGCCCCGGGCGCACCGTCGCATCGCCGCGCCGGCGGTCCAGCAGCGCCCCATGCACGGCCATCGCCTGCGCACCGTACTCGGCCAGGTGCACGGCGTGCAAACCCCGCACGCCACGCAACGGATGGCCGGCATGGCGATGGGTCTCGCCGATGGCATGAATGGCAGCGTCATCCCACGCCATCACGGCGTCCAGCAGGCACATCGCACCCTGGTGCGGGATCAAGTGCATCCAGTCAGTCTTGGCGAGCATGGGGAGCCATCAGGATCGAAAGGCAAAAGTGGAAGGCGACGCCCAGGCTCACGGTAAGGCCGATCGCACGCAGCACCGGGATCGAACTCCACGCCAGCATGCCGAACACCAGCAGCGCCGACAGCACGCACACCAGCGTCGCGTGCAGGGTACGCCGCTGCTCGGCCGCGTCGCCGGTGTCGCGTTCGAAGAACAAGGCGTAGTGCAGCCCGAGCCCGGCGGCGAGGATCAGGGCCACCAGGTGGAACAGCGAGATCTCGACGCCGGCGACGCGCTCGACGGCCAACACCAGGAAGGTGGCCAAAGTCATCGGCGCCAGCACGTGCCAGGCGCGGCGCAGGCTGCGCAAGGCCAGGGTGATGGTCATCACCAGCAGCAGCGCCGCCGCCAGCAGTGCATGCAGGATGCGGGTGCGGTAGTCGACCACCAGCGATTCGGCGGCCCCCTTCAGGTCGAGCACGCGCACGGCGCCACCGCTGGCCTGCGCCCACTGCTGCAGGGCTGCCACGTCGTGCACGCCGCTGAGCGTGCCCAGGCCAAGCCAGCGATCGCCGCGCCGCACCAGCATGGCGGCCAGCCGCTGGCCCAACGGCGACATGGCGAAGCGCGCCGGCGTCAGCGGCGGCAACTGCCGTGCCTGCTGCACGTCATCGACAAACGGCGTGAACAGGCCAGACTGGAATGGCATGCCTTGCTGCGTCTCGGCCAGCGCCTGTTCCAGCGTCGCGCGATCGGGCAGCCGCTGCTGGCGTGCACGCTGTACCGCCTCGCTGGGCAGATAGCGCGAGGGCAGCTCGACGGCATCGACCGCGCGGCGGGCGATCCATCCATCGACCGCGGGCTGCAAGCGCTCGGACAAGGCAAGCACGCCCTGTTCGCTGTCGGCTTCCAGGATCAGCAGATAGCGCACATCCGGCGCGCCCAATGCCTCACGCAGTCGCGCATCGCGCTGCAGCAGATCGGTGGGCAGCGGTGTCAGCGCCGCCAGGTCGTTCTGCCAGAAGGGTCCCTGCGCAAACGCCAACATCGACACGGTGGCCGAGGCGGCTGCCAGTGGCACCCAGCGTGGCCGCGGCAGCGCATCGACCAGCCGGCGCGCGGCGATCAGCCAGCGCATATCGGCCACGTCGCGCACGCGAACAGGCAACAGATGGGGCAGCAGGTAGCGCGTGCTGAACCCCGCCACCAGCAGGCCGGTGATCGTGAAGACGGCCAGTTGCCGCAGGCCATTCACGCCGGACGCATAGAACGCCAGGTAGGCGATGCATGCCGAAGCGATGGCGGTGAGCAGCAGCGGCCACAGGTCACGCACGCTTTGCAGCGCGTTCTCGCCGGCACGCCGATGACTGAGCACGCGGATGGGGTATTCCTGCGCCACCCCCAGCAGGGTGAAGCCAAAGGCGAGAGTGATGCCATGCACCTGCGGAAACAGCAGCACCAGCACCGCGATACCCGCCAGGGCTGCACTGGCGATGGGCAGCGCCGACAACAGCAGCGAGCCCACGCTGCGATAGGCCAGCAACAGTAGCAGGATGAAACCCACCGTGGAAACGCGGCCGATCCACTCCGCCTGCCCTCGAGTCTGGGCATTCACCACCACGCTGAAATAGCCGGGACCACTCAGCGTGAGGGTGGCGCCAGCATGATCGGGCAGGCGATCGAACGCGCGCTGGATGCCGTCGATGGCGATGGCCTGTGCATCCGGATCGAATCCCGGCGCCTGCGTCTGCACCAGCAGCAACGCCTCATCTTGCGCGGAGAACCACACGCCATCACGGATCTCGGGTGACTTGGGCGGCGTCCAGCGCTCGGCGAGCTTCAATACCTCCAGCGTGGGATCGCGCGGCAGCAGTGGCTTGAGCAGGCTCGCCGCCGGCGAGGAGAGATCCTCCAGCCGCTGCTGCAGCTGATCGCGCAGGAACCCGGCATCCATGCGTTCGCTGTCCAGCGTGGGCGACAGCAGATAGCGATAGGGCAACAGGCGGGCATCCAGCGCGCCGATATCGAAACTGCCGTTGAGCACCTGGGTGTAGTGGCTGTCCTTGCGCAGCGCGGCAGCCAGCTGCCGACTCAACTCGGCCAGTGGCGCGCCCGGCTTGCCGGCGATCGCCAGCAACAGCAGGCGCGAGCCCGGGCCCTCGCCGACCTGTTCCATCAGCAGGCGCTGGTCGGGCGTGGCAGGCGCGGGCATGAAGCTGCGCAGGTCCGTGCTGATGCGCAGCCGCTGCGCCACCAGCGCACCCAGCCCGGCCAATGTCGCCAGCCACGCCACCAGCAGCAGCACTTGCCCGCCGCGACGCATGCTCAGTCGCTCTGGCAGAGCGCTTGCAACGCGTCGCGCGTGGGCGTCGCCGGCATCTTCGCGGCAAGCTCGCCGAGCAGGTCGACGGCCAGATCCCCGTCGGCTTCCTGCATGCGCAGGCAGCGCGGCTGGTTGCCGCGACCGTCGATCTCGATGCGGCTGACCGTGCGGGCCAGCTTTGCATCGCGCGGCGTCAGCGCCAGCGTCCAATGCCCGGCATGATCGGCGCTGTGCTGGACGTCGAAGGACTGCTCCAGCCTGACGGAATCGCCACCAAGCAGAGCCACGAAACTGTCGAGCAGGATCTGCAGCTGCGGCGCGCGGGCGAGCGAGAAGTGGCGAGGCTCGCGCCCTTCGCGTTGCTGGGTCACCTCGCCATCGGCAATGGTCGATACCTCACGATTGGGGTGCTCGACCTGGCGTTCGAGGCGATCGTCACCCAGCCAGGCCAGCTGGCCGGAAACGACCAGCGGCCGGTCCAGCATCTTCATGAAGCGCGCTTCGGCAAACGGCGTGCGTGCCGGCGCCGGACGCCCCAGCGACATCACCAGCTCACGGGCCGTGGCAGCGTCTTCAGGCGCCGACGCGTTCGCGCACAGCGACAGCATCAGGCCGCACAGGAGCATCCACGTCTTGCTGCCAGAAGTCATAGAAATTGAACCAGTTGTAGGGAGCGGCGTGGACGTAGTGTTCCACGCGACGAGCGTAACGGGCGAGCCACGCGTCCAGCGCCTCGGTGCGCGCATGCCGGGGAATCTCCACGTGATCGGCGAACGGCTCGAACACCAGCCGGTAGCGGTTGCCGCCTTCGTACAGGCCAAAGCAGAGCATGACCGGTACGCGCAACGAATGCGCCAGCAACCAGGGACCGACCGGGAACGGCGCCGGCTGGCCAAGAAACGGCGTACGCCGCAGCACTTCGTGCTCGCGGCCGCGATCGGCCAGCAGCGCCACCATGCCTCCTTGCGCACAGGTTTCGGCCATGGCCAGAGTGATGGAGGCGCCGCCTAGCGATGCGTCGATTACGCTGGCGCCCACCTCCGGTGCCAGCGCTTCAAGCAGCTCGGTCATCGCCGGCGTCTTCTGCTTGTCCAGCACCACGCGCAAGGGGATATCCGGCCGACGCGAACTCAACGCGCGCAGCGCCTCGAAGCTGCCCTGGTGGCTGCCCAGCAACAGCAGGCCGCGCCCTTGCGCGACGCAGGCCTCAAGCTCGTCCAGGCCATCCACCGTGATGTCGAAGCCCTTCTCGCCCCGTGCCAACAGGAAGATGCGATCGAGCAGGGTCGCCGCAAAGCAATGGATATGCTTCATCACCTGCCAGGGCGTCACCGGCCGCGCCAGCACCCGCTCGAGGAAACGCCTGGAGGCCTGCCGCTCGGGACCCCGGCGCAAATAGAAGTACAGCGTGATGGGATAGAGGCATAGACGGCCAAACGGCCGGCCACCCACCAGGGCGATCGTGCGGATCAGCCATATCGCGAAGCGTCCACCACCCTCGGGGCGGCTCTGCCAGTGCTCGCTCATGGCGCGCCCTCGATGGTGCCGCGCGCCAGCAGCTCATGCTCGCGACGGATCTCGAAACGCAGGCGGCCGCCGCTTTCCATCAAGCTGATGACGGCGTCCTGCGCCGGCAGCAGCGGCGCCACGAACTTGGCCTCGGCCACGCGAGCGAGTCGCTGCCCGCGCCAGTCGCGCAAGGCCATGGCGACCTGTTCGAGCAGGACCACGCCCGGCACCAGCGGCGCGCCGGGAAAGTGGCCGGGCAGGCAGGGATGATCCGCGGGCACGCAAATCTCGCGCTGAAACGTCGCGTGATTCATGACGACGCCGGATCCTCGCCACGCACCAGTTGCGGCCAGCGCGCCGCAATGCCCAACGCCAATTCATGCATGCGTGGATGCGTGATATGTCGCAGATGCCAGCGACGGAACGCATGCTCCAGCAGGAAAGCCGCGGCAATCAGCACATAGCCCCCCACGTGCACATAAGCCTGCGCCAACCCGGCCGGCACCGGCCAGGGCGAAGCGATGCCCAGCGACCCCAGCAGGCCGCCCGGTTCGGCGCACAGCAGCAATATCGCCAGTACCGACGCCTGTGCCGCCATCAGCAAGGTCCAGAACCAGGTGAGCTGGCGCGCATAAGTGGCCACGCCCGGCGCCTGCAATCGCTCGCGGCCTTCCACGGCCTCGATGAAGCGCGCGATCAGCGGCATCGAGCCCGCACGCAGGCTGCGGCCGAACAGCATGGCCAGCAGCAGATTGATCGCGATGGGCACGCACTCGAGCAGCCACCCGACCATGCCGTGCCGCCACAACCAGCCCATCGCCGCCAGCGTCAGCGCCCAGGCTGTCCACGGCAGCGGCCGGCGCGATGCCAGTGCGGGCGCCATCAGCAAGGTCAGCAGCAGCGCGCAGGCGACCAGCGAAAACTCCTGGCGATGGGTCAGCACGCCCGCCAGCGCCAGCACCGGATAGACGCACAGCAGCGGCAGCCAGCGCCGCGGCGTACGTCTCGGGTGGGTGGGAGGATGGAACGACATGGATGGATCTGCCTGCTCGCTGGATACACGGACGATGCGGCGGAAGCATGCCGCCTGGCGGCATCATGCCCGATGAACGTTACGCGGCGCGGTGTCGCTCGATGTGCTCGGAAAGCGTGCGCAAGCTGGTGAAAATCTGGCGGTTTTCGGGATTGTCTGAACGAAGCTGAAAGCCGTAGCGCTTGGACACGGCCAGCGCGATTTCCAGCGCATCGATGGAATCCAGGCCCAGCTCGCCGCCAAACAGCGGTGCATCCGGTTCAATCTGGTCGGCGCTCACCGTCTCCAGATTGAGGCTTTCCACGATCAAAGTGGCCAGTTCGTGTTGTGCGGTGCTCTGCTCGGCCATGCCTGATTCCGTACCCGGTACATGCGCCTCTCCCCCAGAGGCGGCGGTCGGCGAGTGTAACATAGCGGCCCCACCGCCCCGGCTGGACTCCATGGTTCAGGGTTTTGAAAACGTGATGCGTCACCCCTTACCCCGGCGGGCGCCCCAGGTGTCCTACCGCCAGGCCGAGCCCGGCGTGGTACTCGCCGAGCCCGGCACGCTGGCGGTATTCGGCTTCGGCGCCGGCGCCGTCCGCAGCGCCGATCCGCGCTGGCTGGGGGTGGCGCTGGAAAGCTTCGACGCCCCCGCCGCGGTGGAAATCTGGCAGGTCGCCGAACCGGTCACGCCGGGGCGCTCCGGCGACTTGCGCTGGTCCGCCGGCGGCGGCTGGCTGTTTGCCGCCGTCGAGCTGGACGAACGCGACCATGGTGGCCCGCGCGACACGGCAGCAGCGGCCTATGCGCAGCTATGCCGGTTCCTGGCCACGCGCAGCGAACGCCACGTGCAACGCCTGTGGAACTACCTGGGCGACATCAACCAGGGCGCTGGCGACGATGAGCGCTACAAGCAATTCTGCGATGGCCGCGCCGCCGGCATGGCCGATTTTTTCGCCGAGGGTTTTCCCGCCGCCACGGCGATTGGCCACCATGCCGCCGAGCCCCGCCTGCAGGTTTATCTGCTGGCCTGCGACCAACCGGGCCAGCGCGTGGAGAACCCCCGCCAGGTCAGCGCCTGGCGCTACCCGCGCCAGTACGGCCGCACGTCGCCGAGCTTCGCCCGCGCCATGGCGTTGCCCGCGCAGGATGCGCTGGCCATCTCCGGCACCGCCGCCGTGGTCGGCCACGCCTCCGCCCACCGGGACGACCTGATCGCCCAACTGGACGAGACCCTGATCAATCTCGAAGCCCTGCTGGCCAGCGCCGGCATGGCCGCCGGCTTCGATACCCAGTCGCCACTCAAGGCCTACGTACGCCATCCCACGGATGCCCCGCTGGTGCGCGACTTCATGCAGCGTCGCCTGCCCGGGGTACCGGTGCTGCTATTGCACGGCGACATCTGCCGCCAGGAGCTGCTGGTGGAGATCGACGGCTGGCGCTACGCCTGAGGCCAGCCATGGGGTGAACGGCAGGCGGGAAACGCCTGCTGGAAGTGGCCGACCAGATAGTCCGCCAGGGCGGACTGGCGATCCGGCAAGGCGGCATAGACATCGGCCAATGACAGGTCGCCCTTGGTGTCGTCCATCGCCATCGACACGCTGCCGAGCACTGCCGCCCGCACGGTCAATGTACCGGTGCGATAGCGAAACAGCAGTGAGCAGTCGTCCGGGCGCGATTGCCAGCTCATCACCGGATGGGTCTGCCCCAGGTTGATCACGGGCTGCTGGTTGGTCGAAGCCAGGCGTTCGCCGGCACCGGGCAACAGCCCCGCCGCCGCCTGCAGGATGCAGGACTCGCAGGCGGGGATCACCGTATAGCTCAGCCAGCCGGCGGACGCTCCGTCGGGAGCGGTGAAGGTGTAGATGGTGTTGCCGTCGGCGCCAATGGCAGCGCGCTGCACGCGCCAGCCGGCAGGCACTGGCATCCAGCCCACGCTATCGCCGTAGAACCACTGTACCGGCGATTCCTTCGACGATGCGGGCGGCGCGGCGGGAAGCGGCGGCAACTTCGACACATCGGCCTTGATCCAGTCGCCCGAGCCCGAATGCACGTCGATCAGGGTGACCGCGAGGCCGCCGAACGAGGTCATGCGCAACACGTAATCGGTGCCGGCCGACGACTGCAGCTGCGGGGTGCTTCGCAGCTCCCGTATGCCATCGGTGGCATGCAGCACGGGGGCGCACAATGCGCAGAACACGACCATGGTGGTGGCGACAAACACGCTGACGAACCGAACGCGCATAAGTTCCTCCTGTCACGTGGGCAGGGCCGGCCTTCACGCTGCCCCAACCGATGATGGGCGAGTCACATCGTCAGCATACCGAACTGCCCTTGGCGTAGCTTGGCTGGGGAAACCTGTATGTCAAAACATCCCGCCGTACCCGGGCGGGACGCCGAAGCGACCTCACTCCTTTTTGACGGGTCGCCGCCAGCCAGGCAGGCTGATCTGGCGCGCACGCGCCACGGTCAACTCGCCGGCGGGCGCATCCTTGCCGATCACCGAGCCGGCGCCGATGGTAGCCTGGGCGCCGATGGTCACCGGCGCCACCAGCGCGCTGTTGGAACCGATGAAGGCGCCATCGCCAATGAGGGTGAGGTGCTTGTTGACGCCGTCGTAGTTGCAGGTGATGGTGCCCGCGCCGATATTCACGCCGGCACCGATCACGCTGTCACCGAGATAGCTCAGGTGGTTGGCCTTGCTGCCTTCGCCCAGCGTGGCCTTCTTGGTTTCCACGAAGTTGCCGATGTGCACGCCGGCGGCCAGCTCGGTACCCGGGCGCAGGCGCGCGAACGGGCCAATGGTGCACGCACCATGCGTAACCACGCCTTCCAGATCGCAATGCGATTGCACCACCGTACCCGCGGCCAGCTGTACGTTCTTCAGGCGCGTGAAGGCGCCGATACGCACATCGTCACCGAACGACACCTCGCCTTCCAGGATGACGTCGATATCGATTTCCACATCCTGCCCTGCGCGCACGGTGCCGCGCACATCGATACGCTGCGGGTCGGCCATGCGCACGCCGTCCAGCGCCAGCGCCTTGGCCGCACGCAGGCGGTACTGCGCTTCCAGTTCGGCCAGCTGCCAGGGATTGTTGGCGCCGGCGGCCTCGTATTCGTCCTCGCACTCCACGCAGGTGGCGGCGCGATTCTCGGCGGCCGCCATGGCGAAGATATCGGTGAGGTAATACTCACCCTGCGCATTGTTGCGATCGAGCTTGGACGTCCAACGCTTCAACGCCACCGCCTCGGCGGCCACGATGCCGGTGTTGACGAGGTTGATGGCGCGCTGGCTGTCGTCCGCGTCCTTCTCCTCGACCACGGCGCGAATCAGGCCGTTGCCGTCACGCAGCACGCGGCCATAGCCCTGCGGATCGGCCACGCGGGTCGCCAGCAGGCTCACCGTGCCCTCGGCGCCCACCAACCGCTGCAGGGTCTGGCCCCGGGTCAGCGGCACGTCGCCATAGAGCACCAGCACGGTGGCCGCATCGGGCACATCGAGCAACGCCTCGCGCACCGCATGGCCCGTGCCCAGTCGCTGTGATTGCAGTACCCAGCGCAAATCGTCCTGGCCTTCGAAGGCCGCCCGCACCTGGTCCCCGCCATGCCCGTAAACCAGGTGGATGGCCTGCGGCTGCAGCGAACGCGCCGCCTCCAGCACGTGGGCGAGCAGCGGCCGGCCGGCCAGCGGCATCAGCACTTTGGCCTTCTTGGATTTCATGCGCTTGCCTTCGCCGGCGGCGAGGACAATGACGTGCAGGGGAGCGTTCTTGATCATGAGCTGGCCCGTCTTGGCTAGCGGCGGAGCATAGCAGCCGCCGGCGTGGGCGCCGCTGGCACCTGGGAGTCGGGAAAAGGGTTAATGGGAGGCTTTGCCCGTCGCGTTGGCATCGGTGACCGGCTTGCCGTCCTTCCAGGCAAAACGGAAGACATAGTAGAGACTGAACGGCCGCACCTCGCTACCCACTTCATGCGTGTTGCCGTTGGCGTCGGAGGCCCACTGGCTGACCCGCAGCGGCTCGAAGACCCACTGCATGGCGGCGGTGCGCACGGCCGCCATGAACAGGCGTTGCTGCGGATCGGCCTGCGCTTCATCGGCCATGCGCACTTCGCTGACCCTGCCTTCCGTGTCGACGATAAGCAGCGCCTCCACCTCTTGCGGCGGTAGCCGGGCGGCGAGCAGCGTAGCGGGATAGACCGGCGCGGGATGGTCATACGGTGTCGCGCCTGTGGAAACCTCGCCCAGCGCCAGTTGGTAATGCCGCATGCCGTCCTTCGAAACCGACCGGTACGAGGTGTCTGCTTCCGGCGAAGGCGGGGCCGGCGAGGAAGTGGGCGTGCTGGCGCAGGCTGCGAGCAACGTCACCATCCCGATGGTCAGTCCATTGCCCAACCGATGCCGCGTGCCTGCCCGTTCCGACCGCTTCGCGCCCATGCCATCCCTCTCCCTGTTGGCTGGAGCCAGCATAAACAAAAACGCCGACCCCAAGGCCGGCGTCCTGTGTGCGCCTCCCTGCCGCTGGGTGCAGGGGAGGAGGGTTAGTGCTTGAGGGTCTTGCGCAGGCGCTCCAGCGCCTGCAGCTGCGTCAGCGCCTCGGCCAGCTTGGCCTGGGCCTCGGCGATCTCGACCGCATCGGTGCGGTTGGCCAGGGCGTCCTCGGCCTGCTGCTTGGCAGCCAGCGCGGCGGCTTCGTCGATGTCCTCGGAACGGATCGCCGAATCGGCCAGCACGGTGACCACCTGTGGCTGCACTTCGAGAATGCCGCCACCGGTGATGGAGATATCCACCTTCTCACCGTTGGGCTGGGTAACAACGACCTTGCCCGGCTTCAGGCGGGTGATCAGCGGCGCGTGGCGCGGCGTGATGCCCAGCTCGCCGATCTCGCCGGTGGCAACGACCATCGTGGCCTCGCCCGAGTAGATCTCGGCTTCGGCACTGACGACTTCGACGCGAATGGTGTGGCTCATGACTCGAATTCCGGATGCGTAAGGCGACGGGCGGACTGGTGAAGTCCGCCCGGAAGGATCAGGCGGCCTTCTTGGCAGCCATGTCCTCGGCCTTCTTGATGGCCTCGTCGATGCCGCCGACCATGTAGAAGGCCTGCTCCGGCAGGTGGTCCACGTCGCCGTCCACGATCATCTTGAAGCCACGGATGGTTTCCTTCAGCGGCACGTACTTGCCCGGCGAGCCGGTGAACACTTCGGCCACGTGGAACGGCTGCGAGAAGAAGCGCTCGCACTTACGCGCGCGGGCCACGACCAGGCGGTCTTCCGGCGACAGCTCGTCCATGCCGAGAATCGCGATGATGTCCTTGAGCTCCTTGTAACGCTGCAAGGTGCCCTGCACGCGGCGAGCCACGTCGTAATGCTCGTTGCCGATCACCAGCGGATCGAGCTGGCGGCTGGTCGAGGCCAGCGGATCCACTGCCGGGTAGATACCCAGGCTGGCGATATCGCGCGACAGCGCCACGGTCGAGTCCAGATGCACGAAGGTGGTGGCCGGCGACGGATCGGTGTAATCGTCCGCGGGCACGTACACGGCCTGGATCGAGGTGATCGAGCCGGTCTTGGTCGAGGTGATGCGCTCCTGCAGCACGCCCATTTCCTCGGCCAGCGTCGGCTGGTAACCCACCGCCGACGGCATGCGGCCGAGCAGTGCGGATACTTCGGTACCGGCCAGCGTGTAGCGGTAGATGTTGTCCACGAACAGCAGCACGTCCTTGCCCTTGCCGTGCTCGTCCTTCTCGTCGCGGAAGTACTCGGCCATGGTCAGGCCGGTCAGCGCCACGCGCAGACGGTTGCCCGGCGGCTCGTTCATCTGGCCGTACACCATCGCGACCTTGTCCAGCACGTTGGAGTCCTTCATCTCGTGGTAGAAGTCGTTGCCCTCACGGGTACGCTCACCCACGCCAGCGAACACGGACAGACCCGAGTGCGCCTTGGCGATGTTGTTGATCAGCTCCATCATGTTCACGGTCTTGCCCACGCCGGCGCCGCCGAACAGGCCGACCTTGCCGCCCTTGGCGAACGGGCAGACCAGATCGATGACCTTGATGCCGGTTTCGAGCAGGTCGGTCGCAGCCGCCTGGTCGTCGTAGCTCGGCGCTTCGCGATGGATGACCCAATGGTCCTTGGTGTCGATCGGGCCGGCTTCGTCGATCGGGTTGCCGAGCACGTCCATGATGCGGCCGAGGGTGGCCTTGCCGACCGGCACCTTGATGCCTTCGCCGGTGTTGCGCGCTTCGAGGCCGCGCTTGAGGCCATCGGTCGAGCCGAGGGCGATCGTGCGGACGACGCCGTCACCCAGCACCTGCTGGACTTCCAGCGTGATGTCGGTGCCGTCGATCTTCAGCGCGTCGTAAACCTGCGGCACCTGATCGCGCGGGAATTCCACGTCGATGACCGCGCCGATGATCTGTACAACTTTGCCCTGACTCATGGATGTGCTCCGGATGGATCTTTAAGGTTCGATACCAGCGCCGCCTGGGCGTCGCTCTTATTTAAAGCGCAACCACGGATGGTTGCTTTTTGATTCTCGCGATCATGGATGATCGCTTTTTGATCTGCTCTTGCAGGCAGCGATGCCTGCACTTATACAGCCGCGGCGCCGCCTACGATTTCGGAAATTTCCTGGGTGATCGCAGCCTGACGTGCCTTGTTGTAGATCAGCGTCAGTTCGCCAATGACCTTGTTCGCGTTGTCCGACGCGCTCTTCATCGCCACCATGCGTGCGGCATGCTCGCTGGCGAGGTTTTCCAGCACGCCCTGGTACACCACCGACTCGATGTAGCGACCCAGCACATGCTCCAGCACAGTGGCGGCATCGGGTTCGTAGATGTAGTCCCAGTCGTGCTTCTGCTCCAGCTTGAGGCCGGCCACCGGGTAATCCGGCGAAGGTGCCGACTCGCCGGCCACGGCTGCCATCTCTTCAGCAACCACCGGCAACGGCAGCAGCGCGTGCACCGACGGCTTCTGCGTCATGGTGTTGACGAAGTCGTTGTAGGCCAGGAACACGCGATCGAGCTTGCCTTCCATGTAGGCGTCCAGCACCACCTTGATCACGCCCACCAGGCTTTCCAGCTTCGGCTTTTCGCCGAGGTGGCTGACGCTGCCGATCAGGTTGACGCCCTTGATGCGGCGGAAGAACTGCACCGCCTTCTGGCCAATGGCGACGACGTCCACCTCGACGCCCTTGTCCTGCCATTCGCGGATAGCCGGCAGCAGGCGACGGAACAGGTTGGAGTTCAAGCCGCCGCACAGGCCGCGATCGGTGGTGATGACCACGTAACCGACGCGGGCGACCTTCTCGCGCTCCTGCAAGAACGGATGGCTGAAGTCCGTGCTGGCCTGGGCCACATGCGCGATCACCTTGCGCATCGCACGCGCATAGGGACGCGAGGCCTTCATCAGATCCTGCGCCTTGCGGATCTTCGAGGCCGAGACCATTTCGAGCGCGCGCGTCACCTTGCGCATGTTCTGCGTGCTCTTGATCTTGGTTTTGATTTCGCGTCCGCTTGCCACGTTTGCCTCAACCTATGGGGTGATTGCGATCCCGGCCTGTCAGCCGGAGTGCTGTACAGCCGCCCATGGAGCGGCCGTACACCCTTTATTGCTTACCAGCTGCCGGTCTTCTTGTACTCGTCGAGCGAGGACTTGAAGGTGGCTTCGATCTCGTTGTTCCAGTCACCGGTGGCGACGATCTTCTTCATCAGCTCGGCGTGGTTCTGGTGCATGAAGGCGTGCAGGCCCTTCTCGAACGCCAGCACCTTGTTGACCGGCAGGTCATCGAGGTAGCCCTTCTCGGCGGCGTACACCGACAGCGCAAGCTCGGCGATCGACAGCGGCGCGTACTGCGACTGCTTCATCAGCTCGGTCACGCGCTGGCCGCGGTCCAGCTGGGCGCGGGTGGCCGGGTCCAGGTCCGAGGCGAACTGCGCGAACGCAGCCAGCTCGCGGAACTGCGCCAGGGCCAGCTTCACGCCGCCGGACAGCTTCTTGACGATCTTGGTCTGGGCGGCGCCACCCACGCGCGACACCGAGATACCCGCGTTCACGGCCGGGCGGATGCCGGCGTTGAACAGGTCGGTTTCCAGGAAGATCTGGCCGTCGGTGATCGAGATCACGTTGGTCGGCACGAACGCGGACACGTCACCGGCCTGCGTCTCGATGATCGGCAGCGCGGTCAGCGAACCGGTCTTGCCCTTCACTTCGCCGTTGGTGAACTTCTCGACGTACTCCTCGGAGACGCGGGAAGCGCGCTCGAGCAGGCGCGAGTGGAGATAGAACACGTCGCCCGGATAGGCTTCGCGGCCCGGCGGACGCTTCAGCAGCAGCGAGATCTGGCGGTAGGCCACGGCCTGCTTGGACAGATCGTCATAGATGATCAGCGCGTCTTCGCCGCGGTCGCGGAAGTACTCGCCCATGGCGCAACCCGAATACGGCGCGATGTACTGCAGCGCCGCCGACTCGGAAGCCGAAGCGACCACGATGATGGTGTTGGCCAGCGCGCCGTGCTCTTCGAGCTTGCGCACCACGTTGGCGATCGACGAGCGCTTCTGGCCAATGGCGACGTAGATGCACTTAATGCCGGAGTCTTTCTGGTTGATGATCGCGTCGATGGCCAGCGCGGTCTTGCCGGTCTGGCGGTCGCCGATGATCAGCTCGCGCTGGCCACGGCCGATCGGGATCATCGAGTCGACCGACTTGTAGCCGGTCTGCACCGGCTGGTCGACCGACTTACGCCAGATCACGCCCGGCGCGACCTTTTCGATCGGCGAGCTGAAGGTGGTGTTGATCGGACCCTTGCCGTCGATCGGGTTGCCCAGCGCGTCGACCACGCGGCCGAGCAGGGCCGGGCCGACCGGCACTTCGAGGATACGGCCGGTAGTCTTGGCAACGTCGCCTTCGCGCAGGTGCTGGTACTCGCCCAGCACCACGGCGCCGACCGAGTCACGCTCAAGGTTCAGAGCCAGCGCATAGGCATTGCCCGGCAGTTCGATCATTTCGCCCTGCATCACGTCGGCCAGACCGTGGATGCGCACGATGCCGTCGGACACGCTGATGATCGTGCCCTCGTTGCGGGCTTCCGCGCCGAGCTTGAACTGCTCGATGCGGCTCTTGATCAGTTCACTGATCTCGGACGGGTTGAGAGTGGTGCTGGACATGGTCGGTATCCTGAAATTTTTTGAAAGCCGCTTTTGCTCTTCGCGAAACGGACTTCGCGTATAACTTTTTAAGAGTCCGGCCACGGGTGGCCGGTTTTGCTCTTCGCGACAGGAAGTCGCGTGAAACCTAGACCAGCGCGCTGGACAAGCGCGCCAGACGTCCACGGGCAGAGCCATCGATCACTTCGCTACCGGTGTCGATCACCACCCCGCCAAGCAGCGTAGCGTCAACACTGGTCTCCAGCTCGATCTCGCGCTTGAAGCGACGCTTCAGCGACGCCTTGAGCTGTTCGGCCTGCGCGGCATCCAGTGCGAACGCGCTGGTCACCTTGACCAGCAGCTGCGACTCCGATTCACGCTTGTACTGCTCGAACAGCTCGGCGACTTCCGGCAGCAGCGCCAGGCGGCGATGTTCGGCCAGCTCGCCCAGGAACCGGGCGAACGGCGCATCGGCAGCCATGCCCTGCGGCAGGTGCAGTGCGACCAGCTGTTGCGGCTGCACGCGCGGATCGTTGCCGAAGCCGGCCACGCGCGGGTCCTTTGCCACTTCCGCGGCAAAGGCCAGCGCCTGCGACCATGCGCCAAGCGAGCCGGCCTCATGGGCCAGCTCGAAGGCAGCACGCGCATAGGGGCGGGCGAGGGTGATTGCCTGAGCCATGACTTAGATCTCGGCCACGAGCTGGTCGAGCATGGCCTTGTGGGCCGACGCATCGATTTCGCGCTGCACGATCTTCTCGGCACCCTGGATAGCCAGCCGGCCCACCCAGCCACGCAGCTCTTCGCGAGCGCGCTGCTGCATGCTGACGATCTCGTCGGCGGCGGCAGCCTTCAGGCGATTGGCCTCGGTGGTGGCTTCGGCGCGAGCCTTGTCCACGATCTGGTTGGCCTGCTGCTGCGCACGCTCGATGATCTCGTTGGCCTGCTGGCGAGCCTGCTTGATCTCGACGGCCACCTTGGCGTCGGCGTCCTTGAGTTCGGCGCGCGCCTTCTCGGCGGCAGCCAGACCATCGGCAACCTTCTTCTGGCGCTCTTCAATCGCGTGATTGAGCTGCGGCCAGATGAACTTGGTGGTGAACCAGACCAGGATGGCGAAAGAAACCATCTGGCCCAGGAAAGTCAGATTGATATCCATGAGCTTTCCAATTAACTCCGGTAACGCGTTAAACCGCCGATCGCCGCGGCGTTTTCAGGCCGCGGCGATCCCCTTCGGACCGATTAATGGCCGAAGTTGGCGATGACCTGGGAGGTCAGCGGGTTCGAGAACGCGAACAGCAGCGCCACGGCCAGGCCGATAATGAAGGCGGCATCGATCAGGCCGGCGAGCAGGAACATGCGGCCCTGCAGCAGCGGCACCAGCTCCGGCTGACGGGCAGCGGACTCAAGGAACTTGGAACCCATGATGGCGATACCCAAGCAAGCGCCGAGCGCGCCGAGGCCGATGATGATGCCCACGGCGATCGCGGTGAGGCCCTGAACATGGGAAATGAGTTCGGCGAGGTTCATGGAAATCTCCTGATGAATCTTTCTAAAGAGTGGTGGTTAAAGCGAAACGGATTAAAGCGAAACCGGGTGGAACAAAACGTCAGTGATGCTCACGCGCCGTGGCGATGTACACGATGGTCAGCATCATGAAGATGAACGCCTGCAGCAGGATGATCAGGATGTGGAAGATGCCCCATGCGGTGTTGAAGATCACACCCGGCAGGAAGCTCAGCCAACCCGCGAACAGGCCCGCGATCAGCATGAACACCAGCTCGCCACCGTACATGTTGCCGAACAGTCGCATGGCGAGCGATACTGGCTTAGACAGGTATTCGATGACGTTGAGCGCGAGGTTGAACGGCATCAGGATGATCTTGACGACCGTGTTGTCCGCATGAAATGGCGCCGTGAGCAGCTCCCAGCCGAAACCACCCACACCCTTGGCCTTCATGCCGTGCGCAAGCACGATGAAGAACACGGCCAGGGCCAGGCCCATGGTGGTGTTGATGTCGGCGGTGGGAACCCAGCGGAAGAACGTGTGATGAGCGGTTTCTGCGCCCGCCAAGGTTTTCACGCCCCAGCCCGGAGCATCGAGCGGCAGCAGGTCCATCGCGTTGAGGAAGGTCACCCACATGAAGATCGACAGCGCCAGCGGGGTCACCGTGCGGCGATCGCCGTGGAAGGTGTCCTTCACCTGGGTATCGACGAACTCGACGATGATCTCGACGAAGGCCTGGCCCTTGGACGGCACGCCCGAGGTGGCCTTGCGGGCCTTCAGCCAGAACCACAGGCAGAACAGCGCACCCAGCACGAAGGACACCACCAGCGAATCGAGGTGGATCTTCATGAACGCACCATCACCCAGGCTCACCGTGTTGTGGTGAAGGTGATGCTGGATGTATTCGGTTAGTCCGCCCTGCGGCTCGCTTGCCATGTGTTAGCCCTTGAATCTGAACGCCAGCAGATTTATTGCGTAAGCAGCCACCAGCCCCGTGATGGCGGCTAGCGGCGGCAGTTTCCATTGACCCAGGATCGCGACCAATCCCCCTAGGATCGCAATCCACTTCAAGACCATGCCCGCCAGCAGGCGTCCCATCGTCATGCCGCCACCACCCAAACCGGCGAAGGTACGCCACGCCAGAAGCGAGGTACCCAGCGCCACGGTTGCGGCGCCCGCAGCGGCCGCCAGTGCATCGCGGCGCCCCTGCGTCAGGAAGGCGAGGCCTGCGATCACCGCGACGGCGAGCTGCAGCAAAATAATGCGCAGCGCCAGACGACGACCGGAAGCAAGACTGTTGAGCACTCGAGGTTCCCGCGCGGTTTCGCTCTAGGCGGCACCGAACCAGCTACGGGCCACGGTCCAATCCCAAAAAGTATATCAGCGGGGCATTTATAGCGACAAGCCGCACTTGCTGCGGCATCTTGTCTGAAGCCTATTCGTTCACATTCGGCGCGCTTGCATACACGCAAGAAAAAGGGCCGGACATAGGTCCGGCCCTTGGACGCAACTGGGGGGAAGAGGCGCTGCGTCGATAAAACGTGATTACTTGCCCGCGGCAGCGGCGGCCTTCTTGACGGCGGCCACCGGCGCGGCAACCGCGTCATTGGCAGCCTGCTGCTGTTCCTGCGCGAGCGCGCTGAGCGACTCGGCCGTCTTCTGGGTCACGGCAATGATTTCCTGTGTCACGGCCACGGCGCGCTCGGCGTTCTCGCGGCTAGCGGCGGCGCCCTTTTCCCATAGCGCGCGCAGACCATCGATATCGCGGGTTTCGAAGGCTTCGCTGATGAACTCAGCAGCGGCTTCGGCCTGCTTCTCGAGCGCCTTGATCTGCAGCTCGGCGACCTTTTCCAGACCCTTCAGCGCGACGGACTGAGCCTTGAAGGCGCTGTCGGCCAGCTGCTTGGCGTAGGCAAAAACCTGGGTGTTGAGTTGCTGCGTCATGACTTGATCCCTCGGCGGGAGGTTTGGGTGTGAGCTACACCTTATCAAGCCATTTGGTGCAGTGCAATATATTTTTGCTGAACGACCGCCAATGTCACAAAAAATTCAACAATTGCATTGCCTTAAGACATCGCCATGAAATTTTGCGACGCATCAAAAACTGTCGCGGCTACAACTGGCACCGGAGGTACAGGTCTCGTGCACCACCACCTTGTCCAGGCCCGGCAACTGCGGCTGCAGGCGACGGAAGATCCAGCGCGCCAGCATCTCGCTGGTCGGGTTCTCCAATCCCTCGATGTCGTTCAGGTAGTGATGGTCCAACTGGTCGAACAGCGGCGCGAACGCCGACTTCACGTCGGCGAAATCCATCACCCAACCCAGGGCCGGGTCGGGCTCGCCGGCGACGTGGATCTCGATGCGGAAGGAATGACCATGCAGCCGCGCGCACTTGTGGCCAGGCGGCACGTTGGGCAGGCGGTGAGCCGCCTCGATATGAAAGACTTTGAAGATATGCATGGCGCCATTCTACCGCCTGGCCCGGCAAGGCACCGGCAGGCTCCCTTGATGGGTCGCCCCGATGGTGTGGTCGTAGTGCTTATGGCCCCCTCCGGACGGCCAGGCGAAGCACCCATCCACCCGTGCTAGCGTCGAACGACAACGCGCAAGCGGCGTCATCGTCCACGGCTACGACATGAAAGCGCCCATCAAGACAAACAACTTTGACTTGATCCGGCTGCTCGCCGCCGTCCAGGTGGTGGCCCATCACGCCATCGATCACCTGGGCCTGGATCGCCACTCGGGACTGGTCGGCCTGATCGCCCAGCTCATACGGTTCTTTCCGGGCGTGCCGATCTTCTTCTTCGTCAGCGGCTTTCTGATCAGCAAATCGTATGAGAGCAGCCCCAGCGTGCTCGACTATGCGCGAAACCGCGTGCTGCGCATCTATCCCGCCCTGGTGATCTGCACCCTGGTGAGCGTCGGCGCGGTCTTCGCGCTGGATTACCTGCCGCGCGCGGGCGTCTCCCTGCGCGATGTGGCCGTGTGGATGCTGGCGCAAATGACCGTCGTGCAGTTCTACAACCCAGATTTCATGCGTGCCTTCGGCGTGGGCGTACTCAACGGCAGCCTGTGGACGATCACCGTCGAACTGCAGTTCTATCTGGTGACGCCGCTGGTCTATGCACTATTCGGACTCAGGCATCGGCGCGGCACACTGCCCTTGCTGCTGCTGAGCCTTGCCTTGCTGGCGCCCAACCTGGCGTACTGGCACGCCGATCCGGAGAACCACCCCGGCATGGCCCTCAAGCTGCTCGGCGTGACGTTCCTGCCCTGGTATTACATGTTCCTGGTGGGCGTATTGGCGCAGCGCCATTTCCACTGGCTGCATCAATGGCTGTCAGGGCGGGCCATCTACGTGTGTGCGAGCTACGTGGTGGCGAGCTTGCTGGCCACTCGCTATCTCGGCTGGGGAGCCTCGAACGATATCCACCCGGCCCTCTATGTCCTGCTGGCCGCCTGTGTGTTCTCGCTGGCCTATACATGGCCCACCCTGGCGGACCGGCTGCTGCACAGGCAGGACATCTCCTATGGCATCTACATCTACCACATGCCCTGCATCAACGTGCTTCTCTACGTTGGCCTGAAGAGCCAGCCCATCTCGCTGGCCTTCACCTTTGCGGCAACCCTGCTGATGGCCCTGCTGTCCTGGATCGCGATCGAGCGCCCCTGCCTGTTGCTGAAGCGCGGCGGCCTGGGACATAGCCCGCTGCCGATCGGGCCACTGGCAGGGCAAGCCGCGCCAGCCGCCGTCACGGCAACCGGCGAACCACCGTAAGAGGCACACCCGGACGATGCCCGCTGCTGAGCAACGGCATCTATCTGGCCACAAATCGAAGAGATGCCCAGGGCATATCCCAGGGAAATCTGCCGTGCAAGCAGATGGTGGCTATGGGTGGACTCGAACCACCGACCCCAGCATTATGAGTGCTGTGCTCTAACCGGCTGAGCTACATAGCCTTGGGTGCCGCCCGCCACAGGCGTCGACGTGGTGTCGATCAGGCGGGGCGCGGCAGTTTAGTCGTCTACGCCCTTTGGTTCAAGTGTTTGGCTTGCCCCAGCCTCACCCGCATGGTTGAATCGTTGCGCGGGCAACGGCTTCCGCGACGGGCGATTCTTCGTCGTGCGGGCCGACCCAAGGAGGCAACATGATCGACGTCGATGGCTACCGTCCGAATGTGGGCATCGTGCTGCTGAATGCAGACGGCCGACTGTTCTGGGCGCGCCGCGTCAATCGTGACGGCTGGCAGTTCCCCCAGGGCGGCATGCGCAGCGACGAGACGCCGCTGGAGGCGATGTACCGCGAGCTGGAAGAGGAAACCGGCCTGGCCCCGCATCACGTCGAGGTGATCGGCGCCACCCGCGGCTGGCTGCGCTATCGCCTGCCCAGCCGCTATGTAAGGCATCACCAGCGACCGACCTGCATCGGCCAGAAGCAGGTGTGGTTCCTGCTGCGGCTGGTGGGCGGCGAGGAAGCGCTGAAGCTCGATGCCTGCGACAAGCCCGAATTCGATATCTGGCGCTGGGTGGATTTCTGGTACCCGGCCTCGCATGTGGTCAATTTCAAGCGCCAGGTCTACGAACGCGCCCTGCGCCAGTTCGCGCCGCTGGTGGAGTCCCTGCTGAGCCTTCAACTGGGCGAGCTGCCCCAGCGCAACGGGCGCGACGCCGGTGACAGCCCCCGCAAGGGTCGGGCCGCCGCCTGAACGGGCCATCAAGGGCTGCCTGTCCTTCCGGCGTACTGGTTGACAATCATTCGCATTTGCGTTCCCATACGCACCCATGTATATCTGCATGTGCAACGCCGTTACCGATAGCGACATCCGCCGCGCCGCGGCCGATGGCGTTCATCATTTCAACGACCTGCAGGCACGCACCGGCTGCTCCGACTGTTGCGGCTGCTGTGAGCAGGAAGCGCGCGCCACGCTCGACAAGGCCGTGCAGCAGGTCAGGCTGGCACTACCGATCGCCGCCATCGCCTGAGTCGCACGGCAGCCACGAGGTAGCCCCGGAAAACGCGCAGCCCAGGCTGCGCGTTCTTGCATGTGCCACCCTTAGTCATTCTCGTTTCGTCGCCCGCCTGAAGGACGCCGTATAGTCGCGTTCTGTAACCGCAAGGAGACTTCTTATGAAGGGCGACGCCAAGGTCATCGAGTTCCTCAACAAGGTGCTCTACAACGAATTGACTGCCATCAACCAGTACTTCCTGCATTACCGGATGTACAAGGACTGGGGTTACCAGGAACTGGCCGAGCACGAGTACAAGGAGTCGATCGAGGAGATGAAGCACGCCGATCATCTGATCGAGCGCATCCTGTTCCTCGATGGCCTGCCCAACCTGCAGCACCTGGGCAAGCTGCGCATCGGCGAGAATCCGCTGGAATGCCTGCAGGGCGATCTGCACCTGGAGATGGCCGCCGTGAAGGACCTGCGCGAGGCCATTGCCTATAGCGAAGGCATCGCCGACTACGTCAGCCGCGATCTGTTCAAGAACATCCTCCACGACGAGGAGGAACATATCGACTGGCTGGAAACACAGCTCAGCATCATCAAGGACATCAGCATCGAGCGTTATCTGCAGGCGAAGCTCGACAGCTGAGCCATTGGGGGCCGTTCCGCAGCCCCAACCTGCATGGCGACAAAGCTGAGGCGTCGTTCCTTGACGCTTTCGCCACGGCGCGGCTATACCTTGGTTTTCCCTGGGAACGCCGCGCATGGCATCACGCCCACCACCGCGCTTCGTGGTCCGGACGCATGACGCGGCCGGTCAGCGACGTCGTGCGCTGTGGCTGGGCGCCGCCTGGCTGCTCAGCCTGGTGGTGACCGCCCTGGTGGTTGGCGGACTGGTGCGCCGCGCCACCCCGGCCGCCGTGGAAAAACGCCAGATCGCTGCACTTGCCCAGCAGAACGACGAACTTCAGCAACAGGTCGCCAACTTGCAGCGCGGCGAGCAGGTGTCCGACATCGCCACCCGCTCGCTGCGCCAGACCCTGGCCGAGCGCGAGGAAGAGATCAGCGGCTTGCGCGCGGACCTGGGCTTCTATTCCCGCCTGACCGGCGGCGATGCCCAGCGCGAAGGCCTCAAGGTGCAGGAAGTGCGCCTGCAGCCAGTGGCCGATTCGCATGCGTGGAACCTCACCCTGAGCCTGACCCAGAACGCCAAGCGCGGTGATGACGTGACCGGTATCGCGACCGTGGGCGTGGAAGGACTGCGCGGCGACAAGGTGGTCCAGCTCGACTGGAAAGCCCTGGGCGACACCTCGCAAGGCGACGGCATACCTTTCAAGTTCAAATACTTCCAGCAGCTGCACGCCACCATCGTGCTGCCGGCCGACTTTCGGCCCACCCGGCTGCAGATCACGGCCCAGCCGGCGGGAGATGATGCGGTCAACCGCACGGTCGCCTGGGCCGACGCGCTGTCCGGCCACCTCACACCAACCCAAGGGGAACAGGATGCTCAACCGTAAGCGCGGCGAACGCACGCCGACCAGCCATGACACCAGCCTGATCGCGCGCGGCACCGTCATCCGCGGCGACGTACGCTTCAGCGGCACCTTGCACCTGGATGGACGCATCGAGGGCTTGGTGCTGGCCGATGAAAGCGGTGCCGTGTTCACGCTGAGCGAAAACGGTGTCGTTCAGGGCGAGATCCGCGTGCCCCACGCCATCATCAACGGGCAGGTACATGGCGACATTCATGCAGGTGAACGCCTGGAGCTGGCGCCTGAAGCCCGCATTTCCGGCGACGTTCACTACCGCACGCTGGAGATGGCCGCCGGTGCCCAGGTGAACGGCCGGATGAGCCACCAGTCCACCGAGGCCCCGCGGGAACTGCCGGCACCGACGCTCGCAGGCGCCGAGGCCTTGCCCGCCTGATCGCGCTATCCTTGCGCCTGAGCCGTTGCACCCCAACTTGAGCATCATGGATACCCTCGTCCCCTTTCCCACCATCCCCGACTACCGCAGTGCCGGCGCGCCCCTGGTCTTCACCGAGGCGGCCGCGCGCAAGGTGCATGAGCTGATCGTCGAGGAGGGCAACCCGGAGCTGAAGCTGCGCGTGTACATCACGGGCGGCGGCTGCTCGGGCTTCCAGTATGGGTTCACCTTTGACGAGGCCCAGGCGGAGGACGACTTCGCGATCGATCGCGAAGGGGTGACGCTGCTGGTCGATCCGCTCTCGCTGCAATACCTCACGGGCGCCGAGATCGACTACTCGGAAAGCCTCAGCGGTTCGCAGTTCGTCATCCGCAACCCCAACGCCAAGACCACCTGCGGCTGCGGCTCCTCCTTTTCCACCTGAGCTCGGCACGGCATGGAACGCACCCCCTTGCCGCGACCCAACACCTTCGCGGGATTGAGCCTGATCCTCGACCGGGTCGCCGAGCGACGCGACGAGTCGATGTGGGTAAACGAACTGGCGACCTCCGAACGCGCCCGCTACCTGCTGCTGGACCCGCTGGGGCAGACCTATCTGCAGCCGGACCGCGACGCGCTGCGCTGGCTGGATGCGCGCGAGCGCGAGCAACGGCTGGGCGAGCTGAAGGCGAGCTTTCTCGGCTTCGCCGGGGAACAACCGCACTTCCTGCTGGCGCTGGACGACAGCGAACAGGCCGCCGAGCTGGAAAGCCTGCTCAACGCACGACGCGCCAACCTGCGCGAGGTGGGCCTGCAGCTGGCCGCCGATGAAGCGGGACTGTTCGCCTACGGCAAGGGCCTGGCGCACTGGCAGCGCGAGACACGCTTCTGCGCCCGCTGCGGCGCGCCAGTGGTGCTGGTGGCGTCCGGCCACCGCGCGCAATGCACCAACAACGACTGCGGCCGCATGCACTTCCCGCGCACCGACGCCGCCGTGATCGTCATCGTGGAACACGAGGGCGCCTGCCTGCTCGGTCGCCAGGCCGGCTGGCCGAAGGGCCGCTATTCCACCCTGGCCGGCTTCGTGGAGCCGGGCGAGGCGCTGGAAGACGCGGTGCGCCGCGAGGTGGCCGAGGAATCGGGCGTCATCGTGGGCGACGTGCATTACCACTCGTCGCAGCCATGGCCGCTGCCGCAGTCATTGATGGTGGGCTTCACCGCCACCGCGGTGTCGCGCACCATTCGCCTGCGCGACCACGAACTGGAAGAAGCGCGCTGGTTTACGCCGCAGGAGATCGTCGACGGCCTGGCCGATGGCAGCTTCCTGCCGTCATTGCCGTTGTCGGTGTCCTATCACCTGCTGGCGCATTGGCTGCAGCAGCGGGCGGGCCTGGACCTCGACGCCCTGGTCGCCCAGCACACGCGCTAGCGCACTACCTGCATCGGGTCCGGTGGAACGAGTTGCGGTCACTGACGTTGCCCTACAATGCCGCCATCGACAGGGAGAACTGCGTCCATGGCTGTCAGCCTGCTTACCGCGCTCATCGCACTTGGCCTGCTGCACGTGATGCCGCAATTGGCGCATTGGCGTGGCGATGGCGGATTCCGGCGCTGGGTAGCGCAACTGGGCGACACCAGCGGCCCGGCCCGCGTGGCGGTGACGCTGGCGGTGCCGGTGGTGCTGTGCCTGCTGCTGGTGTGGCTGTTGGGACTGCTGCCGATCAGCGACCTGCTGCGGTTGATCTTCTCGCTGGTGGTGTTGCTGTACTGCTTCGGCCCGCACGCGTTCGAGGCGGACCTGGAAGCCATTCTCAAGGCACCGGACCAGCCCGCCCGGGAGGCCGCCGCCCAGGCGCTTTCCGATGACGGCGAGCCCGTGGCGTGGAACGCCATTGCGCTGGGCGAGGCCACCGCCTACGCCGCGCTGCATCGTCGCTTTGGCGTGGTGCTGTGGTTCTTCCTGTTGGGTCCGGCCGGCGCGCTGCTGTATCGCCTGGCGCAAACCCTGGGCCGCGATCCCAGCCTGCGGCTGGACCCGCGGGCACGCGCCTCGGCACATGCCTTCGCCAACGTCGCCGACTGGCTGCCGGCGCAGCTGATGGTGTTCACGCTGGCACTGGTGGGCCACTGGGACGCCGTGATCGGCGCCTGGAAGCAATGGCACCAGCAGCAGTCGCCCAACAGCTGGTATGTGGAAGGCCCGGGCTTTCTCGGTGCCGCCGCGCGGGCCGACGTGGAAGTGGATATCGAAGCGGGCGACGGTTATGCCGAAGAACGCAGCGACCCTATCGCCGAACTGGTCCGCCTGCGCGGCGCACTGCTGCGTGCGTTGCTGGCGTGGCTCAGCGTGGTGGCGGTGATCGTGCTGGCGGGGTGGATGAGCTGACGCTTCGCGTAAGCTCGCGGAATCCGTGCAAGGACCTCAGGCAAAGTCCCCGCGCAATTCCCGCACGCGCGCCTCCAGGCTCGCGATATCTGCATCGACTGGCGCTATCGGCGCACCCGCCACCAGTTCCACCCTTGCACGGAAACGTCGCGGCAAACGCGCCCGATGCAGCATCGAGTCACGCCGGCTCCACACGCTGCCCCACAGGCCACGCAGCGCCAGTGGCACCACCGGTACCGGGCGATGCTCAAGAATGCGCGCCACGCCCGGGCGGAAGGGCGCGATATCGCCGTCGCGCGTCAACCCACCCTCCGGAAAAATACACACCAGCTCGCCCGCGGCGAGCGCGGCATCCACGTCCTCATAGGCATGCTGCAGCACCACGGGATCTTCCTTCTGGCCCGCGATGGGAATGGCCTTGGCAGTGCGGAACACAAACCGCAGCACCGGGATATTGAAGATCTTGTAGTACATGACGAAGCGCGCGGGCCGGCGCAGGTTGGCCATCAGCAGCAGCGGATCCATAAAGCTGACGTGGTTGCAGACCAGCAAGGCCGGGCCTTCCTCCGGAATATGCTCCAGCCCATCCACGCGCACGCGATAAAGCGTGTTCACCAGCACCCAGGTGATAAAGCGCATCAGGAATTCGGGCACGATGGTGAAGATGTACACCGCCACCGCCACGTTGAGCACGGCGGCGGCAAAGAAGATCTGCACCGCAGTGAAACCAAGCATGCCCAGCGCCAACCCGAAGCCCGAGGCCAGGCAGATGAGCAGCGCATTGAGGATATTGTTGCCGGCGATCACGCGCGACAAGCGGTCGCGCGGCGTGCGCGCCTGCACATAGGCAAACAGCGGCACCACGTAGAAACCGGCAAAGACACCGATCAAGGTCAGGTCGAGTGCGATGCGCCAGCTGCCCGCACTGCCCAGGAAAGCCAGCCAGTTCAGCCCATGCACCGTCGCCAGTGCCGGATGCGCGAAGTACAGGTCGACGCCGAACGCCGTCAGCCCAAACGCGCCCAGCGGCACCAGGCCCACCTCGACACGTCGGCCAGACATGCGCTCGCACAGCAGCGAGCCGGCGCCGGTACCGAGCGAGAACAGCGTCAGCACAAACGTGTAGAGCGAGCCATCGCCGCCCAGGTTCAGGCGCGTGTAGTTGGGCAGCTGCGCAATCAGCACCGTGCCAAAGAACCAGAACCACGAAATGCCCAGCACCGCGTTGAACACCTTGCGGTCCTGATGCGTGATGCCAAGCACGCGCGTGGTCTCGGTCAGCGGATTCCAGTTGAACACCAGATCGGGCGCGGTGGCCGGCGCCGCCGGAATGCGCCGGCTGGCGAGATAGCCGATGACCGCCACCAGTATCGTCGCCGCGGATGCCGCCACCGGGCCGTAGCCGGCAATGCGCATCAGCGAATTGCCCGCCACCATGCCGATCAGCATGGCCATCTGCGTGCCCATCTCCACCAGGCCATTGCCACCCACCAGCTCTTGCGGCTTGAGCGCCTGCGGCAGGATGGCGTACTTGATCGGACCGAACGTAGTCGAGTGCAGGCCCATCAGGAACAACACCACCAGCAACAACGCGGTGTGATGCGTATAGAAGCCGATGGCCGCGATCAGCATGGCCGCGATCTCGAACAACTTCACGTAGCGAATGATCCGCGACTTCTCGTACTTCTCCGCCAGCTGGCCCGCCGTCGCGGAGAACAGGAAATAGGGAATGATGAACAACGCCGGCGCCAGATTGGTGTAGAGCGACACCGTCTTGTCGTCCAGCCCCATCTGGAACGCCACCAGCATCACCATCGCATTGCGGAAGGCATTGTCATTGAACGCGCCCAGCGCCTGCGTCCAGAAGAACGGGGCGAAGCGGCGGCTTCCAAGCAGGTTGAACTGGCTCATGCGAGGCCTTGGCGAATGGTCGCGGGCAAGCCTAGCGCGAAACCAGGGCGGCGATCATTCCGTTCCACCTGTGGCGGCGACCGACTGCCGTGGCTTGCCGCTGCACTTACACCGTGAAAGGATCTCGCCGCACACGCCCGGCCAGGAGCCCACCATGAAGCGCCTATGGACGATCATCGGGGTACGCGATGTTGCTGGCAGCTTCCACTGGTACCAGTCGCTGCTTGGCCTGCCCAGGACATCACCTGCCCATACCTACTTCGGGCAGATCCTCGACTCGGATGGAACGGTCTTGCTTTGCCTGCACGAATGGGGTGGCCATGACCATCCCTCTTTGACGAGCCCCGTTCACGCGACGCCCGGCAACGGTCTGCTGCTGTTTTTCCGCGTCGATGATTTCAACGCGGCCGTGGCCAGGGCACGCACCCTGGTGACGCGGTTCGAGGAGGAACCCAACCTCAATCCCAACACCGAAACCCAGGAGTTCTCGCTCAGGGATCCCGACGGGTATTACGTCACCATCAATGCGATGCCTGCGGACTAGGCATGCGCGCGTAAGACATCGTCAGCCGCGATGCAGGGCGCGGTGGGCGATGTCGCGACGGCAGAACGCGCCGTCGTAGTGAATCTTGGCCACGGCGGCGTAGGCGTGCTCGCGGGCGACGGCGATGTCCTTGCCAAGCGCACAGACGGTGAGCACGCGGCCGCCGGCGGTGACCGGGCGGCCCTGCGCGTCGAGCTGGGTGCCGGCGTGGAAGACCTTCACGTCGGGGCCGAAGTCGGCGTCCAGGCCGGTGATGACGTCGCCGTTGCGCACCTTGCCGGGATAGCCGCCGGCGGCCATCACCACGCCGATCGACGGACGCGGGTCCCAGTGCACGTGGGTGTGATGCAGCTCGCCGTCCAGCGCGGCTTCGATCAGGTCGACCAGGTCGGACTTCAGGCGCAGCATGATGGGCTGCGTTTCCGGGTCGCCGAAGCGTACGTTGAACTCGATGACCTTGGGCGCACCGCTCTTGTCGATCATCAGGCCGGCGTAGAGGAAGCCGATGAAGGGCGCGCCTTCCATCGCCATGCCGTGCAGGGTGGGCTCGATGACTTCCTTGAGGATGCGGCGCTCCACCTCGGGCGTGACCACCGGCGCGGGTGAATACGCGCCCATGCCGCCGGTGTTGGGCCCCAGGTCGCCTTCGTCGCGACGCTTGTGGTCCTGGCTGCTGGCCATGGGCAGGGCATGCTGGCCGTCGCTCATGACGATGTAGCTGGCCTCCTCGCCGTCGAGGAATTCCTCGATGACCACGCGGGCGGAGGCGTCGCCGAAGGCGTGCGCGCCCAGCATGTCATGCAGTGCCAGCTCGGCGTCGGCAAGCGTGAGCGCCACCACCACGCCCTTGCCGGCGGCCAGGCCGTCGGCCTTGATGACGATCGGCGCGCCATGTTTGCGCACATAGGCCAGCGCGGGGTTGAGTTCGGTGAACACCGCATAGTGGGCGGTGGGAATGTTGTGGCGATGCAGGAAGTCCTTGGCGAAGGCCTTGGAACCTTCCAACTGCGCGGCGATGGCGCGGGGGCCGAAGCAACGCAGGCCGGCGGCGCGGAACTTGTCGACCACGCCGGCCACCAGCGGCACTTCGGGGCCGACCACGGTCAGCTCGATCTTCTCGTCCTTGGCCAGCTTGAGCAGGCCGTCCAGGTCGGTGACGGCCACGTTGGCGTTGCGCACGCCCTTTTCACGGGCGGTGCCGGCATTGCCCGGAGCGACGATCACCTCGCTGACGCGCGGCGACTGCTTGAGCTTCCAGGCCAGCGCGTGTTCGCGCCCGCCGCTGCCGATGACCAGGACTTTCATGCTTGCTCCACTACCAGAAGAGGGCGCCGGGGCCGGCGCAGCGCGTCATTGTAGAGGCTGGGCCTGGATTGCGCAGCGCAGCATGGGAGCGGCTTCAGCGGGCGGTTGGCGAGGGGCGGCCGTCCAGCAGCGCCAGCATGGCGGCGCGTGGCAGCTTGCCGGTTTCGTTGCGGGGCAGGGCGTCGACCAGCTTCAGCGGGCGCGGCAGGAACACCGGGTCGACCGCGAGGCGCAGCGCATCGAGGATGACCGCCTCGTCCAGCCCGGGCGCCACGGCCAGCGCGGCGAGGCGGTTCACGCCCAGCGCATCGCCGCCATCGAGCTGGAACACCACGCCGTCCTTCACGCCCGGAATGGCCAGCAGACGACGGGTGAGGTCGCCCAGGGAAGCACGCTTGCCGGCAATCTCCAGCAGATCGGCGTGGCGGCCGCACAGGCGGAAGCGGCGGCCACCGTCATGCAAGGTGACGATATCGGCCAGCGCCATGGGCTGCTCCAACTGCGGGGCGCGCACCTGCGTGCCGTCGGGCTGGGGATGCAGCTGCACGTCGTCGTACAGCGTCCACGGCTCGTCGGCGGCCGCGCGGCGGCTGGCGAATACGCAGGTTTCGGTGGAGCCGAACACCTCCAGCAGCGGCGCGCCAAAGCGCGCCTCGGCGGCCTGCGCCAGCTCCACCGGCATGGGGGCCGTGGCCGAGACCATGGCGGCAATGGGCGGCAGCGACACGCCCGCTTCGATCAAGGCGCGCAGATGTACAGGCGTGGTGACCAGCACCCGCGGTGCCGGCACCTCGGCCAGGGCGGCAGCCACATCGGCGGGGAAGAACGGACGCCCCGCGTGTACGCTCACCTCATCGAGCAGCGGCAGCAGCACCGACATCTCCATGCCGTACATGTGCTGCGGCGGCACCGTGGCGACCACGTGGAAGCCCGCGCCCACTGCGGCATGCAGCATGCGCAGGTTGCCGGCGTTGCTGGCGTGGAAGCTGGCCCAGGTCTTGGGGTTGCCCTTGGGCACGCCGGTGGAGCCGGAGGTGTAGCCGATGGCCACGATCTGGTCGGCGGGAATCACTAATGCCGCCGCCGCGGCCGCCGCCGGTGGCGTGAGCAACAGGTCCGGCAGGTGACGGTAATGCGGGGTATCCAGCGCCAGCTCGCCCATCGCGTAGCAACCGGGATGGGCGGCCATCACCTCGGCCACGGCCTGCGGTGCGCGCGAGGAAGGCAGCAGGTTGGCCTGGCCGCGCAACGCGATGGCGCAGAACGCGACCAGGAAGGCGTAGCGGTCCTCGCACAGATTCACCGCGGTGGCGGCGGGCGGCAGCTGCTCGGCGATGGCCTGCACATGCGCCAGGAACCGCGCCGCGCTGACCGGCTCGCCATGGCGCCACGCAACCGTGCGCGCCGGCTGGCCAGCCACCAGCATGGGCAGGCCGGTGGCCGCCTGGTCCTGCCGGTAATTTTCAAAAACGATGGCCAAGATGTTCTCCGACAACTGACATCAGCTCGCCACGACCGGCTCGCGCCGGACCGACGTGCGGACGGTGGAAACCTGAAGCCCGCGAGGATCCCCATCCTCAGGGCGGCCACTGAATCGGCCCCTACCGGCGACCCGTGGCGTGTAGAGCGCATTCATCCTTCGAAACAACTTGCGGACGACGATACTCAATCAGGCTCGGATGATAGCGCCCGAGAGCGCGTCGCGGATGACTGTGGGCCGTTGCTGACCACCCAGCGGGGCATCGAGCAGTCCATCCAGTGCAGGGCCGAAGTAAGCCTCCACCGTGGCCGCGGAGCGCGCGGACGGCTCACCATGGGGATTGGCGCTGGTGGATACCAACGCACCACCAAAGGCCCGGCACAGCGCCGCCGCGGGCGCGTGCGCGGTCACCCGCAAGGCGATGCCCGCATGCGCGCCGGTCACCCAGTCGGGCACGGCCGGCGAACGCGGGAAGATCCAGGTGTTGGGGCCGGGCCAGCTGGCCTGCACCTGCGCCATGACTTCGGCAGGCACGGCAGCCAGGTCGATATAGCGCTCGACCTGGGCCAGCTCCGCGGCGATCAGCAACACGCCCTGGGTGGGCGGCCGTTGCTTGAGGGCGAACAGGCGCTCGAACGCCTGGCGATCATGCGGATCGCAGCCAAGGCCATAGACCGCCTCGGTGGGATAGGCCAGCACGCCGCCATGGCGCAGCAGGGCGGCGGCGGCGGCCAGATCGTCCAGGGTGAAGCGCGATGTCACTCAGCCCTCGACTTTGGCCGCCGTCTTCTTGCTGGCCGCCTTTTTCGCCGTGGACTTGGCCGCGGTTTTCTTGGCGGCCGTCTTCTTGCTGGCGGTTTTCTTGGTCGCCGCTTTCTTCACCGCGGTTTTCTTGGTGGCGGTCTTGGCAGCAGCCTTCTTGGCCGCGGGCTTCTTCTCGGCGGTCTTCTTGGACGCAGCCTTCTTGAACGCGCCACGTCCCTTCTTCGGCTTCACCGGTGCAGCAGCCAGCAGCTCCAGGCACTGGGCCTCGGTCAGGTCCTTGGGCTCCTGGTCCTTGGGAATGCGCGCGTTCTTCTCGCCGTCGGTGATGTACGGGCCATAGCGGCCGTTGAGCACCTGCACGCCGTTGCCGAAGTCCTTGATGATGCGGTTGGCGATCATCTCCAGCTTTTCCTGCACGATCTGCAGGGCACGCGGCAATTCGATGGTGTACGGGTCGTCCTCGACCTTGAGCGAGGCATAGGTGCTGCCCTGCTTCACGAACGGGCCGAAGCGGCCCACGCCCACGCTCACCTCGTCACCGTTGTCGGCGGTGCCGAGCGTGCGCGGCAGCTTGAACAGCTCCAGCGCCTCGGGAAGGGTGATGGTGTGCATGCTCTGGCCCGGGCGCAGGCTGGCGAACTGCAGTTTTTCGTCCTGGTCCTTGTCGCCGATCTGCGCGTACGGCCCGTAGCGGCCCAGCCGCACCGACACCGGCTTGCCGGTTTTCGGATCGCTGCCCAGCTCGCGCGCGCCGGTGGCTTCGCTGCGGTCGACCGATTCGGTCTTCTCGTCCACCTGCTGCTTGAACGGCTGCCAGAAGCGCTCCATCAGCGGCACCCAGGCTTCTTCGCCGCGGCTCACCGCATCCAGCTCATCTTCGAGCTTGGCGGTGAAGTCGTAGTCGACGTAGCGGGTGAAATGCGCGGTGAGGAACTTGCTTACCGCGCGGCCCACGTCGGTCGGCTTGAAGCGCCGGCTGTCGAGGAACACGTATTCGCGGTTGAGCAGCACCTGGATGATGCTGGCGTAGGTCGACGGACGACCGATGCCGTGCTCTTCCAGCGTCTTCACCAGGCTGGCTTCGGAGTAGCGCGGCGGCGGCTCGGTGAAGTGCTGTTCGGCGGCGATGTCATGCAGCGCGATCTGCTCGCCCACCTCCAGCCTGGGCAGGCGGCGGCCTTCGTCCTCGTCCTCGGCGCTCTTCTGGTCGCGGCCTTCCTCGTACACGGCGAGGAAGCCCGGATCGACCACGGTGGTGCCGGTGGAGCGGAACGACGCCTCGCCCCCCTTGGCGTGCGGCAGCGCGAATTCCACCGACACGGTGTTGAGCGTGGCGTGGATCATCTGGCAGGCGACGGTGCGCTTCCAGATCAGCTCGTACAGCTTGCGCTGCTCGTCATTGAGGAACGCCGATACCTCGCGCGGCGTGCGCAGCGCGGAAGTGGGGCGCACGGCCTCATGCGCTTCCTGGGCGTTCTTGGACTTGGACTTGTAGACCTGCGCGTGGTCGGGCAACGCCTTGGCGCCGAAATCGCGCTTGATCAGTTCGCGCAGCTCGCCTAGCGCGTCCTCGGACAGCGCCACGGAGTCGGTACGCATGTAGGTGATCAGGCCGACGTTGCCCTCGCTGCCCAGCGAGACGCCTTCATACAGGCCCTGCGCGATCTTCATGGTGCGGCTGGTGGAGAAGCCCAGCTTGCGGGCCGCTTCCTGCTGCAGCGTGGAGGTGGTGAACGGCGGCGCCGGGCGGCGCTTGCGCTCCTTGCTGGTGACGTCGCTGACGGTGAGGCGGCCGTGCGCCGCTTCCTTCAGCGCCGCACGGGCGGCCATGGCGTCGTCCTCGTTGGTGAGGCCGAACTGCTCGAACTTCTTGCCGTACAGCTTGGTGAGGCGGGCGCTGAAGTCGCCTTCGGGATGGCGCAGCGCCGCCTCGATGGTCCAGTACTCGCGCGCCTTGAACGCTTCGATCTCTTCCTCGCGCTCCACGATCATGCGCAGCGCGGGCGACTGCACGCGGCCGGCGGACAGGCCGCGCTGCACCTTGCGCCACAGCACCGGGGACAGGTTGAAGCCCACCAGGTAATCCAGCGCGCGGCGCGCCTGCTGCGCGTCGACCATGTCCAGCGACAGCTGGCGCGGGCTGGCCACGGCGGCCTTGATCGCCTTGGGGGTGATCTCGGAGAACACCACGCGGTGCAACTGCTTGCCCTTGGTCAGGCCACGCTCCTTGAGGATCTCGCTGATGTGCCAGGAGATCGCCTCGCCCTCGCGATCCAAGTCGGTCGCCAGATAGATGTCGTCGGCCAGCTTGGCCGCCTTGGCGATGGCGTCGACGTGTTTCTCGTTGCGGTCAATCACCTCGTAGGCCATGGCAAACCCGTGATCGGGATCGACGGCACCCTCCTTCGGCTTGAGGTCACGCACGTGACCGTAGGAGGCCAGGACCTGGAAGTCCTTGCCGAGGTATTTGTTGATCGTCTTGGCCTTGGCCGGTGACTCGACGATAAGCAGGTTTTTTGCCATGTAACTCGGTATCCGCCATCAATGGCCAAGCCCGTCCGGGCTGGCCTCTATATCTAGTTAAAGGCATGGCAGCTCGACGGCGTCAAGCTCGGCCATGTGAAAACGCGCTGCAGTACGAGTCTTTAGCCAGGCAAACGCTGGTACCGGTTGCCTGGCAAAGCCTCGATCACCCCGTCGAGCTCCAGCATCAGCAGGGCCGACGACAGATTGGCGACAGTCTGGCCAGTGTGGGCCGCCAGCTCGTCCAGCGCCATCGATCCATGCCCCAGGACATCCAGCAGGGCCTGGCTGGCCGGGTCCACGACGACCGAACGCGCCGAGGGTTCCGACCCGCCATCGAGCCGGCTGGCCAGTTCGCGGCCCAGCGCGACCGCGGCCGGCGCCAGCGCTTCGGCGATCTCGCTGGCGGTTTCCACCAGCCGGGCGCCATCGCGAATCAGCCGATGGCAGCCCTGGGCGAGCGGATTATGAATGGAACCGGGCAGCGCGAATACCTCGCGGCCCTGCTCGGCCGCCAGGCGGGCCGTGATCAGCGATCCGGACTGCAGGCCCGCCTCGACCACCAGGGTACCCAGCGCCAGCCCGGAAAGGAGGCGATTGCGGCGCGGAAAGTGGTCGCCACGGGCCGGCGTGCCCGGCGGAAACTCGCTCACCAGGGCGCCATGCGCGGCGATGCGGCGCGCCAGCTCGCGATGCTTGGGCGGATAGACCCGGTCCGGCCCGGTGCCGATCACCGCTAGCGTGGGCAGGCCCGCATCCAGCGCGCCCAGGTGGGCCGCGCCGTCGATGCCATCGGCCATCCCGCTGGTGATGGTGAAACCCGCCAGGCCCAGCGCCTGGGCAAAGGCGCGGGCGTGGGTCCGCCCGCCCAGGGTGGCCGCGCGCGCGCCCACGATGGCCACCTGGGGATGCAGCAGCAGGCTGGGGTCCCCCACCACGAACAACGCCGCTGGCGGCTGCGGGATGGCCTCCAGCAGGGGCGGGAAGTCCTCGTCCGTGCAGCACAGCAGTCGCCGGCCCGGTTCGGCCAGCCAGGCGAGGTCGGCGGCCAGCCGTCTTTCATCGGGCTGCCGCAGCCATCTGCCGGCCTCATCGGGCAGCGTGGCCTGGCGCTGCCGGAGGGCGGCAAGCGCCGCCGCGATGTCGCCGCCATGTTCGGTCAGTTGCGCACGCAGGCCGCTCGGCCCGAGGCTGGGTGTGCGCAGGAGTGTCAGCCAGGGGAGAAAGTCATTCGCATGGTCCATGGCCGCCAAGCCTAGGGGCGGCCCCAAAGGGAAACGGCGCGGTTTTCACCGCGCCGTTCTGTCGTCCCATAACGCTGCGGTGGCTTACTCGGGCAGTTCGAGCTTGTCGAATTTATGCACCGGACGCACGCCATCCATGATCAGGCCATAGCTGACCCGGTCGAAGGTGCGGAACACCATCACATGGCCCACGAACTCCTGCGGCAGCGTCACGCTCTTGCCGGTGCCGCGGTCCCAGCTGTCGCTGGCCACGTCGTCGGCAATGGTTTCGCCCGGCTGGTAGATCGAATAGGTCTGGCCGTTCTCGACGCCGTCCTGCGAGCCGATGTTGAGCGCCACCACCTGGCTGCGGCCCACGGCATCGTAGGCGTCGAGCGCAAACGCGATCACGCGGGCATTGCCTGGCAGCGATTTGGGCGCATGCGGGTAGTAGTAAGGGTCATACGGCTTGTCGTCGACCGGCAGGATGCGATCGCCCTTGCGGATCTCGACGGTGGAGTCAAGCAGCAGCAGGCTGCTCGGATCGCCCGTGCGCAGCACCTCGGCGGTACCGATCACGCTGACCTCGGTGCCGATATCCTCGCCGCGGCCGTAATGGCCATCGGCACGGAAATCTTCCGACCAGGGGCTCTTGACCGTGGAGGCATCGGAATCGAGCGTATGGGCCACCAGGTCGGCACCGCCATCACGTCCGGCCTTGCCGTTGAAATTGCGGAAGGTCTGGGTGGGACGCACGATGGCGTAGCGCTGGCCAGGATTGGCCTGCAGGTTGCGCACATAGACCAGGCGCCCGACCGTGCCGCGCAGGTCGGCCTCCTCGAAGCCCACCACGTACGGCAATGACTTCACCTGATCGGAGTCGAGCACCCGCATCTCCCTCAGGAACATGCGCAGCTCGGACAGCGGAATGGCGGGGATGGCGTCGCCTTCAGCGCGCACGCGCGGCTGCAGGGCCAGACGCGGGCCGTTGATGAAGGAGAGATTGAGCACGTCGCCCGGATAGATCAGATGCGGATTCTGCACCTGCGGATTGGCCTGCCAGATTTCCGGCCACAACCAGGGCTTGGACAGGAACCGCGCCGAAATCGCCCAAAGCGTGTCGCCCTTGCGCACGGTATAGGTATCGGGGTGATCGGCACGCAGTTGCGCGCCCGCAGCATAAACAGCCACCGTGACCAGCATGCCGGCCAGCAGCCCAATGGACTTTCTGATCATAAACGGGAATCCCCCATCCCCCGACGCTCGGGCGAGTGTAACCGAACAGTTCAAGCACGCAACTGGCGCCAGTTGGCAAAATGGCATGCCAGACACGAGCTTGGCGACGTACAATAAGGCCCATTCTAGATCGCGCCCGGGCTTGGTTTTTACCGATTTGCCCGCAGTTTGCGCGCTGAGGCAAAGCTTATGTCCGCACTGACCATCATCGAATTTCCCGATCCCCGCCTGCGCACCCGCGCCGAGCCCGTGCGCGTGTTCGACGCCGAACTGAAGCAGTTCGTGGCGGACATGTTCGAAACCATGTACGCCGCCAATGGCGTGGGTTTGGCCGCGACCCAGGTCAACGTGCACCGGCAGGTGCTGGTCGCCGACATGAGCGACGAACGCAACCAGCCGCTGGCGCTGATCAACGCGCAGATCATCGAGAAGGACGGCGCCCAGGTTTATCAGGAAGGCTGCCTGTCGTTCCCCGGCATCTATGCCGACGTCACCCGCGCCCTGAAGGTGAAGGTGAAGGCGCAGGACGTGGACGGCAACGAGATCATCGTCGAGGCCGAAGGCCCGCTGGCGGTGTGCATCCAGCACGAGATGGACCATCTCGCCGGCAAGGTGTTCGTCGACTATCTATCGCCGCTGAAGCGCTCGATGCTGCTCAAGCGCATGGAAAAGCAGCGCAAGCAGGCGGCCAGCGCTTGAAGCTCCGCGTCGTTTTCGCGGGCACTCCCGAATTTTCCGTTCCCTGCCTTGAAGCGTGCCGCGCCAGCGGCGCCGAGGTGGTGGCTGTCTATACGCAACCCGATCGCCCCGCCGGGCGCGGCCGCAAGCTGACGCCCAGCCCGGTCAAGCAGGCGGCGCTGGCGGCAGGCATTGCGGTCGAACAGCCCGAGGCGCTGAAGTCGGCCGAGGTGCAGGCCACGCTGGCCGCCTACCGGCCCGACCTGATGGTGGTGGTGGCCTATGGCCTGATCCTGCCGCGCAAGGTGCTGGCCATGCCGCGCCTGGGCTGCTGGAACGTGCACGCCAGCCTGCTGCCGCGCTGGCGCGGCGCCGCGCCGATCCAGCGCGCGATTCTCGCGGGTGACCACGAAAGCGGCGTCGACCTGATGCAGATGGAAGCGGGCCTGGATACCGGGCCGGTGCTGCTGGAACGACGCACGCCGATCGGCCGCGAGGACACCGGCGGTTCGCTGCATGACCGTCTGTCCGCGCTCGGCGCCGACGTGCTCGCCGAAGGCCTGGCGCGGGTGATGGCCGGCGACACGCTGGTGCCCCGTCCGCAGCCCGACCAGGGCGTCACCTATGCGCACAAGCTGGACAAGGCCGAGGCGCGGCTGGATTTCAACCGCCCCGCGATCGAGCTGGAACGCCAGGTGCGTGCGTTCGATCCGTGGCCGGTGGCCGAAGGCGAGATCGCCGGCGAGCCGCTGCGCATCTGGGCGGCGCAAGCCATCGAGCGCGACCACCATGCCGAACCAGGCAGCGTGCTCGGCGCCGGGCGCGACGGCATCGACATCGCCTGCGGCCAGGGCGCTTTGCGCGTGACCGCCTTGCAGCGCGCGGGCGGCAAGCGCATCGGCGCGGTCGACTACCTCAACGCACGCCCCGAACTGCGCCGCTGAGGTTGCCATGAGCCAGGACACCCGCGCCCTCGCCGCCCAGGCCCTTGCCGACATCGCCCTGCGCGGCGCCTCGCTGCGCGATGCCATGGAGCGCTACGCGCCGCGACTCGCCGATTCGCGCGACCGCGCGCTGTTGATGGCCCTGCTGAGCGACGGCGTGCGCTGGTGGCTGCGCTTCGACCCCGCGCTCGACCAACTGCTGGACAAGCCGCTGCGCCAGAAGGAACCGGCCATCCACGCCCTGCTGGTGCTGGGCCTGGTGCAGCTGGAGATTCTCCAGCTACCCGATTACGCCGCCGTGGCCGCCACCGTGCAGGCGACGCGAACGCTGCAACGTCCGCGCATGGCCGGCCTGGTGAATGCGGTGCTGCGCCGCTGGCAGCGCGAGCGCATCGAATTGCTCGCCAGGCTCGACGCCAAGCCGCAGACGCGGCATGCCCATCCCGCGTGGCTGGCCAAGGCCATCGCCCATGACTGGCCCGCCCAGGCCGATGCCGTGATGGCGGCCAACAATATCGAGCCGCCGCTGATGTTGCGCGTGAATCGCCGCCGCACATCGCGCGATGTATTCATCGATCGACTGCGTTCGGACGGCTATACGGCCGAACCGCATGCCTGGCTTGTCGACGCCATCGTGCTGCCGCACAGCAGCGACATCACCCGCATGCCTGGCTTCGCCACTGGCGATTTCGCCGTGCAGGACGGCGCCGCGCAGATCGCCGCCGACCTGGCCAAAGTGCGCGACGGCCAGCGCGTGCTCGATGCCTGCGCCGCGCCCGGCGGCAAGGCCTGCCACGTGCTGGAACGCGCCGAGGTGGCGCTGACCGCGCTGGAATTCGAGCCGAAGCGCGCGCAGCGCATCACCCAGAATCTCGACCGCCTTGGCCTGGCCGCCAACGTGGTCATCGGCGACGCCGGGCAACCGGCGGCATGGTGGGACGGCCGGCCGTTCGACCGCATCCTGATCGACGCGCCCTGTTCGGCCACCGGCGTGCTGCGCCGACGGCCCGATGTGCGCCTGCATCGCCGCGAAAGCGATATCGCCGCGCTGGTGGCGCAGCAGAGCCGCATCTTGTCCTCGCTGTGGCCGTTGCTGGCACCGGGCGGGCGGCTGGTCTACATCACCTGCTCGCTGCTGCGGCGCGAAAACGATGCGGTGGTGGATGCCTGGCTGGCCGGCCAGGCGGATGCCCGGTCCATCGCGTTCGAGCTGCCGGTCGGGCAGGCCGCCAGCGTGGGCTGGCAGATCCTGCCCGGCGATGGCGACCTGGACGGCATGTACTATGCCGTGCTCGAAAAGGCCTGACGCCAGCTGCGGGCTCGGCGCAGAATGACCGCGCCCGCGACCCAAGGCACCGCCCTTTAGGCTCAACCCGTTACGACGCGGCACCGCCGCTCCGGAATCCACGCATGCTCGCTTCTTCCCAAGCCACCTCGCAGGAACGCCGCCGGTTCTGGCTGTTTCTGCTGTTCGCCCTGGTCGTGATCGGCGCCGGCATCGGCCTGCGCGATCCCTGGCCGTCGGACGAGCCGCGCTTCGCGCTGGCGGCCAAGCAGATGGTGGAGAGCGGCGACTGGCTGTTCCCGCATCGCGGCAGCGAGCTGTACTCGGACAAGCCGCCGATGCTGTTCTGGCTGGAGGCCGCCAGCTATACGGTGGTCGGCAGCTGGCGCATCGCCTTTCTGTTGCCGTCGCTGCTGGCCGCACTGGGCACGCTGCTGCTGGTCTACGACCTCGGGCGGCGGCTGTGGAACCGGCAGGTCGGGCTGTATGCCGCATCGGCGCTGCTGATCACGTTCCAGTTCGTCTACCAGACCAAGCGCGCGCAGATCGATCCGCTGGTGATGTTCACCATCACGGCGGCGAACTGGGGCCTGCTGGTGCACATGCTGAAGGGGCCGAACTGGCGCGCGTTCTGGTTCGGCTGTTTCTGCGCGGGCCTGGGCGTGATCACCAAGGGCGTGGGCGTGCTCGCGCTGCTGATGTTCCTGCCTTATCTCGTTGCCGCTTTCGGCCACTGGAATGGCGTGGCGCGCATGGGCGCGGGCGCCTGGTGGCGCTGGCCGCTGGGCCTGGTGGCATTGCTGGCGGCCGTGGCGCTATGGCTGGTGCCGATGCTGCTGGGCGCGAAAAGCCATGCGGGCGACCCGGCCTATGCGGCCTACGTCAACGACATCCTGTTCCACCAGACCGCCGGCCGCTACAGCAAGTCGTGGGATCACCACCATTCGCCGCTGTACTACATACCCATCGTGCTGTTCACCTGGCTGCCGCTGTCGCTGACCTATCCGGGTACGCTGCCGCGCTGGTGGCGCGCGCTGAAGGCCAAGGACGCGCGCATCCTGCTGCCGCTGGGCTGGATCGTGCTGCTGCTGGTGTTCTTCTCCATCCCGAAGGGCAAGCGCGACGTCTACATCATGCCGGCGCTGCCGATGCTGGCGCTGGTCAGCGGGCCGTACCTGGAGGAATTGCTGCACAAGCGCTGGCTGCGCGTGGCGGGCCTGCTGTTCATCGGCATCATGGGCGCCGCGATGCTCGGCGTGGGCGGCGTGGCACTGGCGGCGCATCCGAAGTTCGCCAGCGAATTCGCCACCGCGCGCGGCTTCGAGGACGGCGGCCACGCGCTGTGGTGGATGTTCGTGGTGATCGGCGCCGCGCAACTGCTGCTGATCGCCACCCTGCGCGTGCGCCGCGCGGTGGCGGCGGTGGTCGGCGGCATGGCCGTGATGTGGCTGGTGTGGAGCCTGTGGGCTTATCCCATCCTCAACGATTCCAGCTCCGCCGCCGGCCTGATGCAGGACGTGCGCGAGCGCCTGCCGCCCGGCGATGAGCTGGGCATGGTCGCCTGGAAGGAACAGAACCTGCTGATGCTCAATCATCCGGCCACCGATTTTGGCTTCACCCGACCGTGGCACGAGCAATACGCCGCCGCGGTGAAGTGGCAGGCGCAGGACCCCGCGCACCGCTGGCTGTTCGCGCTCGACGCGGTGATGGCCAACTGCGTGGACCGCAGCAAGGCGGTAAGCCTGGGGCATGCGAACCGGCGCGAATGGTGGATGTTCAAGGCCGATGCGGTGGTGCCGGGCTGCCTGCCCGACGAAAACGTCGACCGCGTGTCGGCGGCGTCGCTGGAAGAGTGACGCTCAGCGCCGGCGCGCATCCAGCAGGCGCCGGTACACCGCCTCGGTGCGCTGCACGAACTGCGGCAATCCGAATTCGCGCTCGGCATGCCGGCGCGCTGCCGCACCCATGGCGGGCAGCGCGGCGCGTTGCTCCAGCAGGCGAGCGACCGCCGCCGCGATCGCGCGGCGATCACGCACCGGCACCAGCCAGCCATCCACGCCGGCATCGATATTCTCTGGCAACCCCGCATAGTCGCTGAGCAACACCGGCTTGCCCATCGCCATCATCTCGCGACAGGCGAACGAGATGGTCTCCACGTCATAGGACAGCACGAAGCCCACGTCGAGCGCGGCCACCAGCGGGCGGGGATCGGTCAGCACGCCGGGAAACACCACCTGGCCGGCCAGGCCAAGCGCCTCGACACGCGCCAGCTGCTCCGCCTTGGGCGGCACGCCGGCAATCAGCACACGTACGCGCTGGCGCGTCTCGACCGGCAACTGCGCCAATGCTTCGAGCAGATCCATCCAGCCCTTGTAGCTGGCGGTGCCGGCATTGCTGCCCAGCAGCAACACGGCTTCATCGCCACCCTGCCACCGCTGTCGCTCGGCCGCCGCCAGCCCGGCGGGCCATGGCAGCCAGTGATCAATGTCCACTCCGTTGTAGACGGTATCGAGCCGGCATCGCCGGTAGGCGGTATGCAGAAGCTCGCGCCGGGTGAACTCGCATACCGCGATGACCTGGTCCGTCACCCGCGCCCGCAGCCAATGACCCAGGCCACGCACCGGCTTGGAGTTGTGCTTGGTCCACACCAGCGCGGGGCGCGTCGGCGGCATGGCCGAGAGCACCAGCCGATGATCCGCCGAACCGTTGACGTGCACGATGTCGAACGCCTGTGTACGCAAGTAGTGCGCCAGCTGCGCGCGGGCGCGTCGGCGTGCCCTCCATCTGTTCAGCCCGTTCGGGAACGGCTGGTCGATGACGAACACGCCAGGCAGGGTGCGCGCCTCGCGATTCAGGCGACTGCCGGGCGGCGCCGCCACGTGAACCTCATGAGACGCTGCCAGGGCTGCCGCCAGTTCGCGGATGTAGGTGGTGTGGCCACCGCCATCGCCGGCATGGAAGTTGGTATAGAGCAGCTTCATGTCGCGCGCTCGTCCTCGCGCAGCAGCTCGGTGTGCTGGTTGATGCCACGCTCGCACCAGGTGATGCGCTGCGTGCGGGTGGCATGGAACAGCCGATTGTTCGGCAGCGCCATGTCATCGACATCCGGCGGCGAACGCGAGTTGTGCCACAGGTGGACGGCCAGCGCCGCCCACTTCAGCGCGCGACGGCGCAGCCCGGTGTTTTCCAGGCGCGCGGCCAGTTCGCGATCCTCCGCGCCATAGCCTTCCATGCGTTCGTCGAAGCCGTTCACGCGCAGGAGGTCGTCGCGCCAGAAACTCATGTTGCAGCTCATCACGCGGCCGCCATTGCGCGAGCGCGCCTTCCAGCGCGCCAGCCACGGTGCGCGGAACGCGTACAGCCGGCGAGTGCCGTCGAATTCCTCGAAATCGGCATGCACCCACGGGGTGAACACCGGTTGGCCACCGGCGAGCAGGCGTTGCGATTCTTCCTGTGTCGCCTTCAGGCGGCCGCCCTGCAGGAAATAGCCGCGCTCGGCCAGCATCAGGTGATCGGCGATGAAACGCGGGTGCACCAGCATGTCGCCGTCGAGCAGGATCACGTAATCACCCCGGCTGGCCGCGATGCCGCGATTGCGCGCACGCGCGGCGCGGAAACCGCGATCCTCCTGCCACAGGTGCCGCAGCGGCACGGGGAACGTCAGCGCCATGCGAGCGATCAGCGCGGCGGTGTCCGGTCCCGAGCCGTCGTCGGCCACGATCACTTCGCACGGAAGTTCGGTCTGCCGTGCCAGGCCTTCCAGCACCCGCTCCAGCGCCGCCGGCCAGTTGTAGGTCAACACCACCACACTGACGCGCGGGATCACGGCAGCATCCACTGGCATGGCTTCGCTCACGCGCGCCGACCGTCCTTGCGGCGCTGGCGCCAGCCGCGGCGCAGGATGGCGACGGAACGCTCCACGCGCTTCATCCATCCGGCGCCACTGCGACGGATGGCGATCTTGGCGTAGCGGCGCGCCTCATCCCAGGACGGCTCCGGCTTGCTGCGGAACTCCAGCTTGGTCAGGTCGAGCGTGAAGATGTTCATGCGCATGCGCTCGGCGTAATAGTTGATGAGCGTGCGCGAGCGATAGCAATTGGTGAACTGGGTTTCCTTGTGCCGCGCATGCCACCAGCCGTTGGCGCCATGCACGCGGTAATGCACCATGCCCGTCGGCAGGAAGTATTTGCGCGCGCCGAGCACGCTGGTGCCGAACACCAGGCAGTTGTCGGCCGAAATGCGCCAGGTGTCCTGGAACGTCGAGGGCAGGTCCAGCGCCCGCTGCGCCCACGAACGGCGCATGGACAACGCGGACGTGGCGGCGCCGTACCAGTAGGCGGTTACCCAGGTACTGATGGCGGTATAACCCAGATCGGTGGGACGGTCCGCATAGCCGAGCACCCCTTGTTCGTTGCCGAACAGGTTGACGTCGGTGAACACGAAGTCGATGTCGCGGCGGTTGTCGTAGAGCTCGCCGATACGCGCCAGGTAGTTCTTGTCCCAGTGATCATCGGCATCGAGGAAGCAGACGATATCGCCGGTGACGCCATCCAGCCCCTTCACGAAGGCGGAGAGCTGCCCGCCATTGCTCACGCAGCGCAACGTCACCCGCGGATCGTCGCCGTACTGCTCGACAAGCCACGCCGCGGAACCATCGGTGGAACCGTCATCCATCACGATCAACTGCGCCGCGGCACGCGTCTGGGCCAGCACGCTCTCGATGGCCGTACCGACATAGTCGCGGTAGTTGTAGTTGGTGATGACGACGCTGAAGCTGACGCTGTTGCTCATACCCGTACCTCGCCCGCCAGCTGCTTGCGGAAGTAGGCAATGGTCTCACGCAAGCCGTCGTCGAGGCTCACCTGCGGCTGCCAGCCCAGCTTTTGCCTGGCCAGCGCGATGTCCGGCTGGCGCTGGCGCGGGTCATCCGACGGCAGCGGGCGGAACACCAGCTTGGAACGACCGCCCACCAGCTGCAGCACCTTTTCCGCCAGCTGCAACATGGTGTGCTCGACCGGGTTGCCGATATTCACCGGCCCGGTGAAGCCGGCCTCGCTGTTCATCATGCGCACGATCACTTCGATCAGGTCGTCGACGTAGCAGAAGCTGCGCGTCTGGCTGCCGTCGCCGTAGATGGTGATGTCCTCGCCGCGCAGCGCCTGCACGATGAAATTGCTCACCACGCGGCCGTCGTTGGGGTGCATGCGCGGGCCATAGGTGTTGAAGATGCGCACCACCTTGATGTCGAGGTTGTTCTGCCGGTGGTAGTCGAAGAACAGCGTCTCGGCGCAGCGCTTGCCTTCGTCATAGCAGCTGCGGAAACCGATCGGGTTGACGCGGCCCCAGTAATCCTCGCGCTGCGGGTGCACTTCCGGGTCGCCATACACCTCGCTGGTGGAGGCCTGCAGGATGCGAGCGCGCGTGCGCTTGGCCAGGCCCAGCATGTTGATGGCGCCATGCACGCTGGTCTTGGTGGTCTGCACCGGATCGTACTGGTAGTGCACGGGCGAGGCCGGGCAGGCGAAATTGAAGATGCGGTCGACCTCCACATAGAGCGGAAAGGTCACGTCGTGCCGCATCAGCTCGAAGTAGGGGTGGTTGAGCAGATGGGCGATGTTCTGCTTGCTGCCGGTAAAGAAGTTGTCCACGCACAGCACGTCGTGGCCATCGCTCAACAGCCGATCACACAGGTGCGAGCCGAGAAAGCCCGCACCACCGGTTACCAGCACCTTGTTCATCGTGAAGCCCCCGAGTCCCCAATCCACATCGGGGTACTTTAAATTCAATGGATAGGAGTTGTCCGGTCCACCGTACGCTGGCGCCAGGCCAGGCCCAGCGCCAGCGCGAACGGCAGCCACACCAGCAGCCAGGCGGGACGGGGGCTATCGAGCATCTGCGGCATGTCGAACTGCAGCACCACCGAGGCGTAGACCCACAGCGCCAGCACCAGGCGCCCCTGCATCAGGCCGCGGCTGCGCCAGCCCTGCCAGCCCACCAGCAGCCACAGCGCCAGCGTAAGCAGCAGGCCCGGGATGCCCAGTTCGACCAGCATCTGCGTCAACACATTGTGGGTATGGGTATAGGGCTGCCCGTACACCATCAGCGTGAAGGGCACCCCCTGCCCAAGCCCAAGCCATGGCTGCTGGGAAGCCAGGTGCATCGACTGCGCGAAAAGCTCCGGACGCAACGACGTACCACGCTCCATCAGCAACGCCGACCGCCAGGACAAGGCAAGCACGACCGCCGCGAACACACCCAGGGCGAGCCAGCGATAACCCCGGCCGGGCCGCCACAGCGGCATCAGCACCAGGGTGGCGCAGAGTGCCAGCCAAACATTACGCGTATGCGTAAAACCGACGAACACCAGCAACACCGCCATCGCGACATAGCGCAATGCGGACCACTGGCGCCCGGCGATATCCAGCTGGCTCAGCCACAGCGCCACCACCCCCATCAGGGCGGCCGCGTAGTTGGCCGTGGCGATGGTGCCCTCGCCGATGATGCGGCCGTCCGACACCGGCGTGATGGCGAAGGTGACGCAATAGAAGGCGGCGCAAGCCGCAATGGCGACGCCCACCGATAGCAGCAGGCCGCGAATGCGCGCCACCTCGTCGGCGGCGAACGCCTGCCATCCGAGCACGAAGGCCAGCACGCTGAGCAGGCGTCCCAACTCGTCGCCGGGACGCGACAGCTTGCCCCATGCCAGCGATGCGGTGGCCCATGCGAGCAGCAACAGGAACACGCGAAAGGCCGGCAATGGCCACAACTGGCGCCATACCCGGGCGCGCTGCGAAAAGGCCAGCCACAGCGCGGGCAGATACAGCAGCACGATCAGGCTGGCCTGGTAAGCCTTGCCCGGATTGAACGAGACGCCCGCCGGCATGATCACCATGCCGAGCATCATCCAGGCGATACCCATCCCTACGATCGAGCGTCCGATTTCGCGACTGCGCGGCTCGACTTGTGCGTTCAATGAGGTCGCCCTGCTTTCCATACTGCCTGTTTGCTTCGATCGTCGTTACGGCCCGGGGGACGCCCCGCCCGTTCGGCGTCGAACGGCGCCGATGCCCCCGATAGTCTCGGGCCTGGGGCGCCCTTTGTCAGCACATAGTGCATACCGGCAGCTGAAAATGAGCCGACCATCGCACGGCGCCGGGATGCCGCGGGAAGCACGGAAGGCCGGGCGAATCCGGCTAGAATCCGCGCCATGCCTACCTTGCCCCTCACCCTCGTGGTCATCACCTACAACGAGGCGAAAAATATTGCGCGCTGCCTGGACAGCGTGCCGTTTGCGGCCGAGAAGCTGGTGATCGACAGCGGCAGCACCGACGACACCGTCGCCGTGGCGCAGGCGCATGGCGCCCGCGTGGTGCAACAGGCGTGGCTGGGGTTTGGCGCCCAGCGCAATTTCGCGACTACCCAGTGCAGTAACGAGTGGATCCTCGCGCTCGACGCGGACGAATACCTCTCGCCCGCGCTGGCCGGGGAACTGGCGCAGCGCCTGCCCGAACTGATGGCCAGCGATATCTGCGCGGCCTACCTGCGCCGCGCCACCATCTACATGGGCGCGCCGATGCGCTGGTACCTGCCGGCGATGGGCGAAAAGATGGCACGCCTGTTCCACCGCGACCGCGCACGCTGGGCCGACGTGCGCGTGCACGAGTCGCTGCGTTTCGACGGCCCCTCGGTCACGCTGAAGGCCCCGTTCAACCACGAGAACAACCCGAGCCTGCCGCAGAAGCAGATCAAGGTGTTGCGTTATGCCGAGCTGAAATGCCGCGACTGGCTGGAAAAAGACAAGCCGGCGCGCATGTGGCAGACACCGTTCGTGTTCCTGCTAGCCTTCATCAAGGACTATGTTTTCCGGCTGGCCTTCATGGACGGCTGGCGCGGTTTCATCATCGCGCAGACGGCCGCCTCGTATGCCGCCTACAAGCGCATGCGCTACTACGAAATGCGCCGCAATCCCGCCTCGCTGGAAAGCGCGGCGGATGCCCTGGTCCGCCACGGAATCGATCGATGAGCAAGCAGCACTACCTTCTCTACGGCTCCGAGCGCTACGCGCTGGCCATCCTGCGTCCCGTGCAGGAGGCCATCCGCGCCCGTGGCGACGAAGCGGCCTGGTTCTTCGACGGCCCCGGCGCGGAAGACCTGGTGGAAGGCGAGCGCCTGCTCACCGTCGAAGAGGTGCGCGCATGGCAGCCGCGCGCGGTGATCACCTCCAGCAACGCGGTGCCGCACTTCTTTCCCGGCGTGAAGGTGGAAACCTTCCACGGCTTTGATGCCGGCAAGCCGCGGCATATCTATGTGCGCGGTTTCTTCGACCTGTACTGCACCACCGGGCCGCGCGACACGGCGAAGTTCCAGGCCATCGCCGACCGGGTCGGCCACTTCTCCGTCATCGAGACCGGCTTTCCCAAGCTCGATCCCTTCATGCGGGAGATCACCGGCCCGATTCCGCCGGTGCGCCAGCCGCCGGTGATCCTGTACCACTCCACCTTCTCGCCCTCGTGGAGCGCCGCCGAAACCTTGTACGAGGAAGTGAAGCGCCTCTCGCGCGATGGGCGCTGGCGCTGGATCGTCACCTTCCATCCGAAGATGAACCCGGAGACGACGGCCAAGTTCAAGGCGCTGCAGAACGAATACCTGACGTTTGCGGAGAACGACAACATCCTGGAGCTGTTTCCGCAGGTGGACATGATGTGCTCGGACACCTCGTCGGCGCTCAACGAGTTCCTGCTCACCGGCAAGCCGGTGGTGACTTTCAAGAACCGTCGCCCGGGCCCGCAGCTGATCGACATCGACGAGGTGTCGCAGTTCGAGCCGGCCATCGAGCGGGCGCTGGCGCGGCCGCCGGAACTGATGCAGGCCATCCGCGAGTACGGCGATGCCATCCATCCGTATCGCGATGGCCATTCCAGCGAGCGGATCCTGCAGGCCATCGATACCTTCATCGCGGCGGGCGGGCGCAACCGGCGGCGCAAGCCCTGGAATTTCTGGCGCAAGCTGAAGATTCGGCGGCGGATCGGCTATTGGGGTCGGGCCTGAGGTCCCGGTTGCGCGGGACCCTAACCCCGCGGGAGCGGGGCTGGGGCGAGCCCTGCATCCAAACCGCCTCCACCCGCTCGGGCTAGAATCGCCTCATCTCACCAAGAAGACTGCCCGTGGTATCCAGCAGCTACAGCCGCTCCGAACACCTGCGCTCCCTCTGGCCATGGCTGCCCCTATGGGCGCTGGCCGCCTTGCTGGCGATCTTCTCGCACGGGCCGATGCCGCTTTACTCCACCCGCACGCTGGCGGTGGCGTGGGAGATGTGGAACCACCATTACTGGCTGGTGCCGCACATCAACGGCGCGCCCTACAGCGAAAAGGTGCCGCTGCTGTTCTGGCTGATCCACGCCGGCTGGTTCGTGTTCGGCGTCAACGACATCTGGCCGCGCGTGCTCGAGGTGATCTTCGGCGGCACCCAGCTGGTGCTGGTGTCGTTGCTGGCCCGGCGACTGTTCCCTAATCGCCCCTGGGTGGCCAAGGCCGCGCCGTGGATACTGCTGGCGCTGGGTTATGCCTTCCTGTTCGGCCTACAGATCATGTACGAGGTGCTGCTGGCCGTCTGCGTGCTGGCGGCCCTGCTCTGCCTGACGCCCAAGGCCGGGCGCGCCGAGCCGCGTTGGCTGCTGTTCGGACTGTGCATTGGCGCCGGCCTGTTGACCAAGGGCCCGGTCATGCTGCTGCACATCGCCTTTCCCTGGCTGCTGGGGCCGCTGTGGAACGACTGGGCCCGCGACCACCGCGCGCGCTGGTACGGCCGTGGCGTGCTGTCGGTGCTGCTGGGTGGCGCCCTGCTGTTGGCCTGGGCCTTGCCGGCCGGCTTCAGCGGCGGCGAAGCGTATCGCCAGCGACTGTTCTTCACCCAGACCGCCGGACGCGTGGTCAATGCGTTCGACCATGCCCGCCCGTTCTGGTGGTACGTGCCGATCATCCCCGCGCTACTGTTCCCCTTCAGCGGCTGGCCGCGTGCCTGGGTGGCCTTGTGCACCCTGCGTCGCCCGCTCGATAGCGGCCTGCGCTTCGCGCTGTGCTGGGTGCTGCCGGTGATGCTGGTGTTCTCGTTCATCAGCGGCAAGCAGATGTACTACCCGCTGCCGGAGTTCGCCGGTGGCGCACTGTTGATCGCCGGCGCGGTGGCCGCGCTGCGCGACCAGCGACCGGCGCTGGCCAACAACCCCTGGCTGGGCACCTGGCCGCTGGGCGTGGGCGGCATCCTGTTCGGCATCTTCCTGTTCGTGTTGCCGGTGCTGGTGTCGCACAACGACCTGCACGGGGAATGGTTCGACAGCACCCAGCGCTACAGCCGCTTCTTCAGCGTGGTGTTCGTGCTGTTGGGCGCACTGCTGTTGCTGCGCGGCCGCGGCGAGATGCGGCGCCTCGCTTTCGCCGGCTTGGTCGGCACGCTGGCGCTCAACACGCTGTTTACCCTGACCATGTGGCAGAACTTCGACCTGCAGCCCTCGGCGCAGCTGCTGGGCGCCGCCGATGCGGAGCACCGCGCCATCGGGATACTGGGCAACTACGAAGGGCAGTTCCATTTTGCCGGACGCCTGACCGGGTCGCTCGAACGGCTCTACGAGGGCCCGTCGCTGCAGACCTTTGCCCATGAGCACCCGGATGCGCTGGTGGTGGAGCACCCGGACAAGCTCACCAACAACACCTTGCGCTATGCGCTGCTGGTGCAGCCGTTCCGCTCGGGCTGGGTGGTGATCTGGCCGGCGGCCACGCTGGCCGATCTGCGCGCCGGACGCGTGCCGCCTGAACCAGCGCACCCGACCCGGGTCTACCAGGTCGACGAGTGGCGCTTCCGCGCCCTGCAGTGAGCCCATGAACGAGACGCTGATCGCCAACCTGCGGGCGCAGCGCGGCGGCCCGCGTGATGGCGCACTGCTGCGGTTCTCGCTGGGCAATGCCCTGCTGACCGCCGGTGACGCGGCCGGCGCCGCGGAGGAACTGCGTCAAGCCGTGGCATTCGACCCCAATTATTCGGCCGCCTGGAAGCTGCTCGGCAAGGCCTGCCTGGCGCAGGACGACAAGCCGCGCGCCGCCGAGGCGTGGCGGCAAGGCATTGCCGTAGCGCAGGCGCGCGGCGACAAGCAGGCCGAGAAGGAAATGACGGTATTCCTGCGCCGGCTGGAGCCACCCGCGCGCTGACGCTCAGTGGTTCTGGGTGTCGTACGGGCTGGGCCGGTCATCGGCCGAATAGCGCTTGTAGTGCCACTGGTACTGCGCGAAGGCCAGCTCCACGCAGTTTTCCACGCCACGGTTGAGCGCGCGGCAGGCCACGGCCATGTCCGCATCGGCTAGGCCCTCCGGCGCGGGCAACAGATGGATGCGATAGCCGGCACCGGCCGGCAGGCGTTCGGCGAAGGCGAACAGCACGGTGGCCCCGGTGCGCGCGGCAAGGCGCGGCAACAACACCATGGTCAGCGCATCGCGGCCGAAGAACGGCGCAAACTCGCCTTCGCCGGCGCGCGGCTTCTGGTCCGGCAGGATGCCCACCGTGCCGCCGGCAGCGAGCCGCTTGTACAGCGTGCGCACGCCCGCGCCCTCCGCCCGCACCTGCTCCGGCGCCAGCGCGCCGCGCACCTTGCGCAGCAGGCCCTCGACCGCGGCGATGCGCGGCGGCCGATAGAGGATCGCCATCGGCGTCTTGCGGCAGAGCCAGTAGTTGAGCAGCTCCCAGCAGCCCAGGTGCGGCGCGGCGATGATCACGCCCTTGCCGGCCGCCAGCGCCGCATCGAACAGCGCCTCGCCACGCACCTCGCGCACCAGGTCCAGCGCCCGCTCGGCATCGTTGCCCCAGATCTTGGCGATCTCGGTGGCCGACTTGCCGCTCTCGACCATCACCGCGCGCAACAGCGCGGCCTGTGCCGCGTCGTCCAGGGCGGGCCGCGCGATCCGCAGGTTCACCGCCGTGTTGTGCGCGGTACGGCTGTGGCGCCAAAGGGAAAGCCGGCCGATGCCGGCGCCGATGCCATGCAGCGTGCGCAGCGGAAGCTTGCCGAGCAGGCGCAACAGCAGGTAGAGGAGGGCAATGTCGATTCGCATGAGCGGCGCAGTGTACCCGCGCCCGGCCGGCAGCACGCGGGTCAACCACCCGCCGGGCCCGGCGTTCCCGATGCCAGAGGCTACCGCCCGCGAGACTCAGGCCCTAAGCTTCGTGGCATCGCCAGCCGTCACCCCACTCATGATCGCCCTGATCCAGCGCGTCCTGTCCGCCCGTGTCGATGTCGAACAACCTGATGGCGTGCAGGAGACCGTGGGCTCGATCGGGCCCGGGTTGCTCGCCCTGGTGGCCGTGCAACCCGGCGATGACGAACCGCGCACCCGTCGCATGCTCGAGCGACTGCTCGGCTACCGCGTGTTTGCCGACGAGCACGGCCGCATGAACCGCTCGCTCACCGACACGGCAGGCGAATTGCTGCTGGTCAGCCAGTTCACCCTCGCTGCCGATACGCGCTCGGGCATGCGCCCCAGCTTCACCCGCGCCGCCTCGCCCGACGAAGGGCGCCGCTGGTTCGATCGGCTGGTCGAACTGGCCCGCGCGGTGCATCCCAGGGTGGAAATCGGGCGCTTCGGCGCCCATATGCATGTGCACCTGGTCAACGACGGACCAGTGACGTTCTGGCTGGAGACGCCATGACCGATATCACCACGGCATGTCTCGCCCAACACTTACAAAATCACCGGAAGATGCCTATTTGGCGCGATTTTTGCGTGTCGGCCATCCCGATCTTCTCACTTGAAAACTGGTCAAAAAAGCATCACATGGGTATACTGATCGGTTCCTGCATACGCGGCGGTAGGTATGAATAGCAAAGCTCCCGAGCAACAATCGGAAATCAAGGCGCTCATCTCCAAGGGTCTGGAGCAGGGCTACCTGACCTACGCCGAGATCAACGATCACCTGCCCGATGACATCGTCGATCCGGAGCAGATCGAAGACATCATGGCGGTGCTCAAGGGCGTCGGCATCGAGGTGCACGACGCTGCGCCCGATTCGGACCCGCTCTCGGACAACGCTCCGGGCGCGTCCACCGACGACGAAGCCGCCGCCGAGGAAGCGGTCGCGCTGCTGTCGGCGGTCGACTCCGAAGTGGGCCGCACCACCGACCCGGTGCGCATGTACATGCGCGAGATGGGCACGGTCGAGCTGCTCACCCGCGAGGGCGAAATCGCCATCGCCAAGCGCATCGAGGAAGGCCTGGGCCAGGTGCAGACCGCGCTGGCCAGCTTCCCGCTGACCATCGAGCTGCTGCTTGAGGAATATGACCAGCATCTGGACGGCAAGCGTCGCCTGAGCGAGATCCTGGCCGGCTTCGCCGACCTGGAGGAAGCCGCCGACGCGGCGCAGGCCGCCGCGGCCGAGGCCGAGCTGGAAGCCGTCGACGAGGAAGTCGACGACGAAGAGGAAGGCGCTGCCGAGGACGAAGAAGCCGGCCCGACCGGTCCGGACCCGGAAGAGGTCAAGCGCCGCATGGAACTGCTGCGCGACTACTACAGCAAGTTCCAGAAGGCGGCCCCCAAGGCCACCGACATCACCGACAAGAAGATCGTCAAGCTGCGCGACCAGATGGCCGAGGAGTTCCTCAAGCTCAAGCTGCCGTCCGCGCTGATCGACGGTTTCGTGCGCAAGCTGCGCGAAGTGGTTAACGACATCCGTCACCACGAGCGCGTGCTGATGGACATCTTCGTCAAGCACGTGAAGATGCCCAAGGCCGAGTTCCTCAAGGCGTTCCCGAGCAACGAGGGCAACCTCGAATGGGCCAACGAACTGGGTCGCAAGCGCCAGAAGTGGTCGCCCAACATCAAGACGCACAAGGAAGCGATCGATGCCGAGCAGGAAAAGCTCGCCGCCATCGAGCGCCAGCTGTTCCTGCCGCTGACCGACATCAAGGAAATCAACCGCACGATGTCGATCGGCGAGGCCAAGGCCCGCCGCGCCAAGAAGGAAATGGTGGAGGCCAACCTGCGCCTGGTGATCTCCATCGCCAAGAAGTACACCAACCGCGGCCTGCAGTTCCTCGACCTCATCCAGGAAGGCAACATCGGCCTGATGAAGGCGGTGGACAAGTTCGAATACCGCCGTGGCTACAAGTTCTCCACCTACGCCACGTGGTGGATCCGCCAGGCCATCACCCGCTCGATCGCCGACCAGGCGCGCACCATCCGCATCCCGGTGCACATGATCGAGACGATCAACAAATTGAACCGCATTTCCCGCCAGATGCTGCAGCAGTTCGGCCGCGAGCCGACGCCGGAGGAGCTGGCCAAGGAAATGGAGATGCCCGAGGACAAGATCCGCAAGGTGCTGAAGATCGCGAAGGAACCGATCTCGATGGAGACCCCCATCGGCGACGACGAGGATTCGCATCTGGGCGACTTCATCGAGGACACCAACGCTTCGTCGCCGATCGAGTCGGCCACCGAGACGGGCCTGATGGAAACCGTGCGCGACGTGCTGGCCGGCCTCACCCCGCGGGAAGCGAAGGTGCTGCGCATGCGCTTCGGCATCGACATGAACACGGATCACACGCTGGAAGAAGTCGGCAAGCAGTTCGACGTCACGCGTGAGCGCATCCGGCAGATCGAGGCCAAGGCGCTGCGCAAGCTGCGTCACCCGAGCCGCTCGGAGCAGCTGCGCTCGTTCCTCGACATCGACTGAGTACCACGCTGGTGCAAGTGACGAAAAGCCCCGCGCAAGCGGGGCTTTTTGTTGTGCGCTCCTGCACGTGGGGCGGCTCAACCCATGTCGTAGAAAAACTGTTCCAGCACGATCTGGTCGTTCTTCACGTGATACACACAGACTTCGGTCATGGTGACGCGGCCCGGCTCCTTCATGGTCACGTCCAGCGTCATCACGATGCTGAACCAGTGGCCGGCGATGAGCGGCTCGCTGACCTCGATACGATGAATCTCCGAGACGCTGGCCTGGAAGCGCCTGCCTTTTTCCAGGATCGCATCCAGGCCCTTCACCGTGCCCAGCGGGCCATTCGCCGCGGCCTCGGGCTCGATGCTCACCGCATCCTTGGCATACAACTCGTGCTGTGCTTCCTCGAACTGGCCATGACGGCACATGGCCACCAGCCGCTTGGCGACGGATTCGGTACTCATGGTGCATCTCCGGCTGACAGGACGACCGAGCGTAGCGCCGCCCGTCACAGCCGGATGTGAAGGCGCGTCGCCGCCACCGCGCCGACGCCGTCAATGCTTGCCGATGTTGTCCGTCTCGTCGATGAAGCGCGCTACGTTGTCGTGCAGCTGCTTCAACGAATCCTCGTGGGCGTAGACCATGTGGCCTGACGGATACCATGCGTAGGAGATGTTCTTCTGCAGGCTGTCGGGAATCGGCATGTGATGCATCTCGTAGTCGGCTGCGTAATAAGGCGTGGCCAGGTCGTAGTAGCCGCCGTGCAGCGACACGCGCAGATGGGGGTTGGTCTTCATCGCCTTGGCCAGATCAGGCAATACGTTGGTGCTCTGCTGCAGCGCTTCGTCGGAGCCGGGCACGCCGTGCTTGAATTCCCAGCCATCGAGATCGGCGAACAGGCGATAGCTCTGTCCTTCGCCGAATTTCAGCTGGCGGCGCACATAGTCGTTGAACGCCGCCACATAGGCCGAGCTGATCGCCGAGCCTTGCGGGTCGTACTCGGCCGACTTGCTCAACGGATCCAGCGAGGGGCCGGAGAAGCGGCTGTCCAGCCGTCCGGTGGTCATGCCGTCGTCGGCCTGCAGTTCGTGCTCGAACATACCGCCGTCCACGCGCAGATTGGCCTTGAGCAGATAGGCCACGGGCAAGCCGGTGTACTGATGCAGCTTCTGTGCGACGGCCTGTCGGCGCGCCTCGTCCAGCCGCGTGCCGGCCATCAGGGCGGTGGCGTATTCCGTCGTGGCGTATTGCTCGACTTCGCGCAGGAACGGCTCCAGCGCGCCGGGCTGCTGCGGCAGCTTGTGGTGGTAATAGGCCGTGGCGGCATAGGTGGGAAGCGCCAGCACATAGGGCAGGTCAACGCCCGGGTTGGCGCTTGCACCGCCAATGTAGGTATCGAAGCTGAGAATCTGCGAGAGCAGGATCACGCCATTGAGATCGACGCTGTCCTCGTTCTCCAGGATGTTGGCCACCACCGCCGAACGGGTGGTGCCGTAGCTTTCGCCGAACAGGTACTTGGGCGAATTCCAGCGGTTGTACTTGGACAGGAACTGGGTGATGAACTGCGCGAAGGCATGGCCGTCGCCGTCGACGCCGAAGACCTGCTTCCTGCGTTCCTTCATCAGCCCATCGCGCTTGCCCTTGTCGGGCTCGTCGGCGATCAGTCGGCTGAAGCCCGCGCCGGGCGCGTCGATGAACACCAGGTCGGACGCATCCAGCAGGCTGTAGTCGTTGTTGACCAGGCCATAGGGCGCGGCGGGGGTATGCGAATCATCGCTGGTGACCACGCGCCGTGGGCCGAAGGCGCCCATATGCAGCCATACCGTGGCCGAACCCGGGCCGCCGTTGTAGATGAAGGTGATGGGTCGCTTGCCCGGTTCGGCGCCCTTCCTGAAATAGGCGGTGTAGAACATGCTGACCTGCGCCTCGGACTCCTTGTCGCCGCTGCCATGCAGCACCAGGGTGCCAGCCACCGCCTTGTAGTCGATGCTCTTGCCCTCGACCTTGACCGTGCCCGAGGTCTCCGAAGACTGCGGCTTGAGCAGCTCGGCATTGGGCTTGTCGTCGGGCTTGGCATCCGTGTCGTTCTTGTCGGCGGCATAGACGCCCGCACTGAGCATCAACGCGGCAAGGGCGGCGGCGAGGGAGAGCTTGCGCATGGGTGAAACCTCTGGGAAGCGCGAGGCGCGCGAAAGGCCCAGCTTAGGCAGCAGCCCGGGGCGCTTTATATGCGCCAGAAGTCATTGCTCAGCCCCGCGCGATCAGCCCGATCGCCAGCAATGCCAGCAACAGGCCCAGTACATTGACCCGGCTCAACCGCTCGCGGAAGGCCAGCGTACCCACCAGGGCACCCAGTGCCACCACCCCAAGGTTCATGCTGGCGAACACCAGCGACGGATGATCGGGCAGCGCCTGGTGGCCGCGCACGTAGAACACGATGTTGCCGAAGTTGGCCAAGCCCAGCAGCAGCCCGGCGACCGCATCGCGCAGGGTGAAGAAGGTACGGTCATGCCAGCGTCGCCAAAGCAGCAACACCACCGAGACCAGCAGCGCCAAGGCAAACATCGCCTGCAGCGAGGCCGCGAACGGGGTGCCGGCCTGGGCTACGCGCTTGAGCAGGATGTCGATGGCGCCAAAGCCGACGAACACCACCAGCGGCCACAACCAGCCACCCTGGTCGCCGTCCGCGCTGCGGCCTTCCTTGCGCCACACCATGCACAGCAAGGCCAGCAGACCCAGCACGATGCCGGCCCCTTTGCCGGCATTGAGCCGCTCGCCGAATAGCAGGAAGGCGGCGAGCAGGGAGATCAGCAAGGACAGCCGCTGCGATGCATCCGTGCGCACGATGCCCGCGCTGCGCACGGAGGCCGCTAGCGCCAGGAAGATCAACGGCAGCAGCAGCCCCAGGCCGACGAAACCCAGCCACGGCGCCTGCGCACTGCGCAGCCCCTCGAGCGAGGGGTGAAACACCACCGCGGTCAGCGCGCTGGTGGCCACGTAGTTCCATGCGATGGCCTGTCCTACATCGACCTGTAGGCGGCGGGCCAGCTTGAGCAGCACCGACACCAGCACGCTGCAGGCAACGCTCATCCATACATAGATCATGCAAAGTCCTTCAGGGGCGGCAGGGTGCGGTCGTATGGGCGCGGAGGCTAGCGGGCGTGTGTGAAACGCTCGCGATAGCGCGCCGGACTCAGCTTGAGATGATGGCGGAAATGGTGGCGCAGTGTATCGGCCGTGCCAAACCCGCAGACATCCGCGATCCGCTCCACCGGCAGATCGCTGCCCTCCAGCAGTTCGCGCGCGCGGTTCAGGCGCTCGCGGGTGAGCCATTGCTTGGGCGAGCACCCGGTGGCCTCATCGAAGCGGCGCAGCAGGGTGCGTTCGCTCATGCGTGCGCGCTCGGCCAGCTCGGCCAACGGCAGGGGCTGGTCGAGATGGCGACGCATCCATTCGAGCAACTTGCCCAGCGTGGCGCCCTGTTCCGGCAAGGGCGACTGGATGAACTGCGCCTGCCCACCGTCGCGATGCGCCGGCACCACGGCACGGCGCGCAACGGTGTTGGCGACTTCCGGCCCGTAGTCGCGACGGATCAGGTGCAGCGACAGATCGAGCGCGGCGGCGGAACCGGCCGAGGTCAGCAGACTGCCTTCGTCGACGTAGAGCACGTCGGGCTCGATACGGATGCGGGGAAACCGTTCTGCCAACGCATCGACGTAGCGCCAGTGGGTGGTGGCGCGGTGTCCGTCCAGCAAGCCGGTGGCGGCGAGCACGAACACGCCCGAGCAGAATGACAGCAAGCGCGCGCCGCGCGCATGCGCCTTGCGCAAGGCATCGAGCAGCGCCGGTGGCGGCACGGCATCAACGCCACGCCAGCCCGGCACGATCACCGTGCCGGCCACGGCGAGCTTTTCCAGGCCGGCATCCGCCAGCACCCGCATGCCACCTGCCGCGCGCATCTCCCCCCGGTCCACGGCGCACAGGCCGAAGCGGTACCAGTCCCGCCATTCTGGACGCGGCAGGCCAAACATTTCCACCGCTATGCCGAATTCGAACGTGCACAGCCCGTCATAAACCAGCACCGCCACGTTCCGGTTTGGCGGAGCGGATGGACGTCTGAAACGCTTTGGCGGTTTTTTCATGATGGCTGTCATTCTTGCCAATGTCGGCAGCGGACGCCAGTGCCGATACTGGGGCCGACCACCCCCCAGGAGCCACGCATGAGCAGTGTCGTCCAACGCTTTCCCGCCGCCGCCAGCCATGATGCGCTGGCCCATTTCCAGGCGCGCCTCGGCTTCGAGACCGACTGTGCCGACGTGTATTACGCGACGCAGCACGAGACCGCGGATTTCGTGCTGCTCGACGTCCGCACACCCGCGCTCTACGCCGTCGGCCACGTGCCCGGCGCCATCAACATGCCCACGCGCACCATCAGCGACCAGCGTCTTGCCGACTATCGGCCGGACACGCTGTTCGTCGTTTACTGCGCGGGGCCGCACTGCAATGGGGCGAACAAGGCCGCCGTGAAACTCGCCCAACTCGGTCGCCCGGTGAAGGAGATGATCGGCGGGCTTACCGGCTGGCTCGACGAAGGCTTCGGTCTTGAACGCGGCTGATGCCGTGCCGGTGTTGATCCGCCGCGCAGGGGCGGCGGATGTACCGACGTTGCTGCCCCTGTGCGCGGCGCACGCGGCTTATGAGCGCCTGCCGCAGGCCGGCGAACAGCGCCTCGATGCGCTTGCCCGCGCACTGCAGGGCGAACCGCCGCCACTGTACGCATGGATAGCCTTCGCCGCGGAACAAGCGGTGGGTTACGCCAGCGCCACGCTGGATTTTTCCACGCTCGATCGCGCCAGTTACCTCCACCTGGATTGCCTCTACGTGGCGGACGACTGGCGCAATCGCTCGATCGGCGCGGCCTTGTGGGAGCGGGCGCGTACCCACGCACTCGACCTTGGCTGTCGCGCGATCCAGTGGCAGACGCCGGCGTGGAACATCGATGCCGCGCGCTTCTATCGGCGGCTAGGCGCGACGGAGATGGCCAAGCGCCGTTACAGCTTCCGGCTTCGAGAAGGCGACTGACGCGCCGGGCAAACACGCCCCATGCGAAGATGCGCATATTTTTCGGGAGGCCTCATGCTGGAACTGCGTCCCACCTGCGAACACTGCAACACATCGCTGCCGCCGGCCTCGACCGAGGCCATGATCTGTTCCTTCGAATGCACGTTCTGCCGGGACTGCGTGGCGCTGTTGCACAACGTCTGCCCTCATTGCGGCGGCGGCTTCGCACCGCGCCCGGTTCGCCCAGCGCATGACTGGAAGCATGGCAATCCCCTGGCCAACCATCCGGCCACCACCAAGGTGACTCACAACCCGGTGGATCTGGCCGCCCACGCTGTGCTGGTCGCCCAGCTGAAACACCGTTCCCCTGCACCGCGCTGATGCCCGCACGCCCAGCCCCGGCGACGATTTCTTGACGCACGCAGGCTTAAAGATGGCACGGCACGTGCTTGCTCCGGACAACTATCCATAGAACACGGCGATGTACGAGCGAGATGGGCGGAACAACAGCCGGCTGGCATGGTGGGGCGAAACGGCCGTGCTCTTCGCGGTGGTGCTCGCCAGCGTCAGCTATTCGCTGCTGCTGACGCGGCACACGGGCAATATCGCCACCATCTGGCTGCCCAACGGCATCGTCGTGGGCACGCTGCTGAGCGTTTCGGGCAAGAAATGGCCGCGTTACCTGCTGACGGCTTTCGCCGCTTACCTGCTTGGCCAATATCTGACCGGGGGCGGCGGGCTGGCCAGGTGGCTGCCCGCGCGCCCGGCGCTTGGCCTGATCAATGGCGTGGAGATTCTGGTCGTGGCCGGCACCGTCCGCCGTGCCTTTCCGCGGTTCGCCAACGATACGAGTTTTCTCATGCTGGGCCGCATCGCCATGGGCGCCACGCTGGTCGCCTGCGTGCTGTCCGCCCTGCTGGCCGGCACCTTGTTGTCGCTGGCCATGGGCACGGCCTTCTGGACGACGGTGGACTTATGGTTGCGCTCGCATCTGCTGGGCATGGTGATCGTGGCCACGTTGACGCTGGTCGCACTGACCCAGCGCAGTCGCATGCTGGGCGTACCCGGCCGACGACTGCTTTTGCTGCGCGATGTCACGCTGCTCGTGGCCGTCACGCTCGGCGTATTCGCGCAGTCGCGCTATCCGCTGCTGTTCCTCGTGTTCGCGCCGTTGCTCTACGTGGTCTTCCACCATCGCTTTCCCGGGCTGGTCATCGGCATGTCGGTGGTGGCGCTGATCACCACCGTGGCCACCGCCATGGGCGATGGCCCGTTTGAGCTGATTGCCCATGCCACAACCGGCGAGCGCGCGCTGCTGGCGCAGATCTACCTTGGCGTCGTCTGCGCTTCGGTGTTGCCTGTAGCGCTGGCGCTGGCCGACCGTCGTCGGCTGGTGCGGCAGGTGCATGACAGCAAGAACCGTTATCGCCTGCTGGCCGAGTACGCGAGCGACCTGGTGATGCGCATCGCGCGTGACGGCACGCGGCGCTATGTGTCGCCCTCCGTCCGCGACCTGCTGGGCTGGGAAGTCAGCGAATTCATGACGCCCCGGCCCGACCTGATCCACCCCGACGACCGCGAGCGCGTGGCGGCGGCGGTGGAGACCTTGTGGGCCACCGGCAAGCCCTCGCTCACCCACTATCGCCTGCAGCGCCGCGCAGGCGACTACATCTGGATCGAGGCCCTGGTTCGCATCGCCCCCAGTCCCGATCGGCCCGACGAAATGGAGCTGATCTATACCGGCCGTGACGTGACCGAGAGCATCCTCGCCGAACAGGCATTGGCGGACAGCGAGAAGCGCCTGCGCACGATCACCGACAACGTACCGGCGGTGATCGCCCATATCGACGCCCAGGAGCGCTACAGCTTCGTCAACGGCTATGTGCGGGAGATTACCGGCCAGGAACCGGACGACATGGTCGGGAAAAGCGTGCAGGAAGTGCGCGGGCATGTGCTGTACCCCGTGCTGAAACCACATATCGACCGCGCCCTTGCGGGCAAGTCTTCGACCTTCGAGTACGAAGCCGACTACGGGGGGCACCACCACTATTTCCAGACCACCTACCTGCCGGCCACCACCGCCACCGGCGAACAGAACGGCTTCTACGCGCTGACCACCGAAATCACCCGCATCAAGCTGGCCGAACAGCAGCTGGCCTATCTCGCCCACAACGACATGCTTACCGGCATTGCCAACCGGCGCCACTTCAACGACGGCATCCGCCGGGCCATGCAACATGCCTCCATCACCCAGTCGCCCTTGCTGGTGATGCTGGTCGATGTCGATCACTTCAAGCAGATCAACGACAGCTATGGCCACGGCGCGGGCGATACCGTGCTGCGCGAGATCGCGACACGACTCAAGGCCGCCATCCGCAAGTCCGACCTGCTCGCGCGCCTCGGCGGCGATGAGTTCGTCATCCTGTGCGACGACATCGACTCGATCGATGTCGCCGAAGCCATGGCGCAGAAGATCACCGCCGCCATGGAGGAACCCATCGCCCTGGGCGACCGGGACCTGCCGGTGACGCTGAGCGTGGGCGCGGCCCTGTGCCGGGACATCGGCTCGGTCGATGCCATGATGCAACGAGCCGATGAGGCGCTGTACCGCGCGAAGGGCGACGGGCGGGCGTGTTACCGGTTGAGCGTCAGCGGCCTGTGAGGCAATGCCGGCGATAGTTGTTCGCAAAGGCCATCCTTGGCCAACCGCTGGCCCTCTGGTGCCAGCGGGGTATCCGTTTACTGGGCAAAGCTCATGTTGACCGGTGCGGCAGGCAGCTCGGGGCGAGGCAGGTCGGTGGTGGGAACGTCCTTGCCCACCGTCTCGAGCCTGAAATCCTCGGCCTGCACTTCGCCTTTTTTCTCGAGCAGGAAACCGAACGCGATGTCGGTGGCATCGGCCGGAACGTCCAGCACGATGCTGTAATCCTTCCAGTCGTTGTCGCCGTGCAGGGCGCGAAGCTCCATGTTGTCGAAGCCGAGGATGCGGCGATCCGGGCCATCCACGCGCATCCACAGGCCGGTCTTGTAGGCGTCCTTGCTGCGGAGGAAACCGGAGAGCCGCACCCGCTTGCCGCGATAGGCGTCCGCCTTGATGGTCTGCATCAGCGAGCCGAAGCCGTTGTTGTCCTTGATCGATCGAATGAATGCGGCATTGCCGCCAGGCTGGCGCGTGCTCGGCTGTGAACCGATGGCATAGCTGTCCTGTGCCGGCCCATTGATGAACCAGCCCTTGGGAGCCGCGGCGTGCGCGACACCCATGGCCAGGCAACCAAGCAACGCTATAAATGCGAGACCTTTCTTCATGAGGCACATCTCCTGTGGGTTACAGTCTTCCATCGGTCGGCGAGGTGTCGACCATCAGGTATTGCTGGGTGGTGGATGCACCCGGCGTGACATCCATGCGTTGCAGATAGGCACGCGTTGATACGTCCCTAAGCCCTGGCACCGGCGATTCACCCTCCGCGACAGTCACCGGGCGGGCACGCATGGCATACAGCGCGAGGGAAAGCACGACTGCCGCCGCGGTGGCAGTGACCAGCCGGACGCTCCAGGCCGTCACCCGTCGACGCCTTGCGGCGCGTTCGGCCAGCGCCAGGACAAGGCCGTCGACACGCGGCGTCGTGCGCTCCCGCGCACCCTGCCGATAGAGCGCGACGAGGTCATCCAGCGACTCGTCATTCATCGCCAGCCCTCCAACGCTTCGCGCAGACGACGCTGGGCGTAACGCAGACGGCTTTTGACGGTTTCGCGGGACACGCCTGTGACGGAGGCAATGTCTTCAAGACCGAGTCCGGCCTCCGCCCTCAGCAGGAACGCCTCCCTTTGCGGCAACGGCAGTTGCTGTACGGCGGCCTGCAAGGCGTCGCGCAAAGCGTCGTTGTGCAGATGGCACTCGGGCGTGTGGTGCACGGCATGGCCATGCCGTTCCAACACCTCCGGCTCATCGCTGTCCACCGCGTGCTGCCCATCGGGTGCATGCCGGGTCAATGCCCGCCAGCGGTCAGCCGCACGCCGGTGGGCCATCGAAAACAACCAGGCGGCAAAGGCATGGCCGGGACGATAGCCATCCTTGCTGCGGATCACCGAGATCCACGCCTCCTGGAATACCTCTTCCGCTTCACTGGGGCTGTTGGCCAGGCGCAACGCGTAGCGATGCAGCTTGTCGCGGTAACGCAGGTAGAGCACGCGGAAAGCCGCGGCATCGCCTTGCTGGTAGCGCCCCATGCAGTCTTCGTCGGGCAACGTGCTCAGGGGCGATAGCGCAGCGGCATCGACCTGTGGTTGTCCCTGCCAGGCTGTTTGCTGCTGGAGAAAAGCCAGGGCGTTGGCGAACGCCTCGGACACATCAACCGACATTGTTGGAGCACAGCGCATGGAGCCCAGTCCCTAGGGTGTTACCTCCATATTCGCCGGATTTCCCCTCATGGGGTTAAACCGCCGGCTCACTCCCTCGCCGCCAGCGTCTGGTTCACCCGCAACGCCAGCAGCGTGCACGCCACGCCCGAGAGCAGGTAGACGCTGACCGCCACCAGCCCGAAGCGCGCGGACAGGCCCAGCGCCACCAGCGGGGCGAAGGCAGCGCCGATCAGCCACGCGAAGTCGGTGGTGAGTGCGGCGCCCGCGTAGCGAAAGCGGCTTTCGAAATTGGAGGTGACGCTGCCCGCGGCCTGGCCGTAGGACAGGCCCAGACCGCCGAAGCCCAGGATGATGAAGGCGTCCTGCCCCAGCGTTCCGCCGCCCAGCAGCCACGGCGTGATCAACGCGAAAATGGCGATCAGCGCGGCCATGGTGCCCAGCGTGGTGCGCCGGCCGATGCGGTCCGCCAGCAGGCCCGACACGATCATGCCCAGGATGCAGGCGAACGCGCCGATGATTTCAGCCACCAGCACCGCATTCACCGATTGGGTGGAGCCCAGCACGATCCACGACAGCGGGAAGATGGTTACCAGGTGGAACAGCGCATAGCTGGCCAGTGCCGCGAAAGCACCGATGAAGATGTTGTAGCCCTGCGTGCGCAGCAGCTCGACGATGCCGATGGGTTCCAGCTCGCGCTCTTCCATGGCCACGGTGTATTCCTCGGTCACCACCAGGCGCAGGCGCGCGAACAGCGCCACCACGTTGATGGCAAAGGCGACGAAGAACGGATAGCGCCAGCCCCAGTCGATGAAGTCCTCCTGGCTGAGGCTGGCGTGCAGGAACAGGAACAGGGCGCCGGCCACCATGAAGCCGATCGGCGCGCTGAGCTGGCCCAGCATGGCATACCAGCCGCGTTTCGCCGGCGGCGTGTTGAGCGCCAGCAACGAGGGCAGGCCATCCCAGGAACCGCCAAGCGCAAGGCCCTGCAGTATTCGGAACAGGATCAGCAACGCGATCGACCAGGCACCGATGACCTTGTAGCTCGGCAGGAAGGCCATGCCGGCAGTGGCGCTGCCCAGCAGGAACAGCGCGATGGTGAGCTTGGTGCCGCGGCTCCAGCGTCGCTGGAAACCCACGAACAACGCGGTGCCCAACGGGCGCGCGATGAAGGCCAGTGAAAAGATCGTGAAAGCCAGCAGCATCCCATCGAGCTGGCTGGCGAACGGAAACAGCACGGCGGGAAACACCAGCACGCAGGAAATACCGAACACGAAGAAGTCGAAGTGTTCGGAGGTGCGGCCGATGATGACGCCGATGGCGATCTCGCCGGGCGCCACCTTCGCATGGCTCTGCAACCGCCCGATGTCCTCTACCGTGGTGCCGTCCGGCCTGCCGTGTTCCTGGTACGTGCTTGACATAGTCGTTACTCGGAAAGAGGGAGGATGGCGCGGCCGCAGTCTGGCACCGCCACGCCTCTCGCGTCATGGGAAAAATTTACCTGTTCCTGTGGAGCGCCGTTTGGCGTACCGTTTTCACCATCCCGCTTGTGGGTTGCGTCGTCGGACATGTCTATGAAGGCTTTCCGTGGACTGCTGTTAGCTGCCGCCACCCTGCTCTCGGGTTGCCAGACCGTGCTCATGTCGCCATCGGGCGACCTGGCGCTGCAGCAGCGCAATTTGATCATCACCTCAACGCTGCTCATGCTGCTCATCATCGTACCGGTGATCGTGCTGACGCTAGTGTTTGCCTGGCATTTTCGCGCTTCGAACAAGAAAGCCGCCTACGATCCCGAGTGGGACCACTCCACCGTGCTGGAGCTGCTGATCTGGTCGGCGCCGCTGCTGATCATCATCGCACTCGGCGCGGTCACCTGGGTCAGCACGCACAAGCTCGACCCCTACCGTCCACTCGATCGCCTCTCGGCGGGCCATCCGGTGCCTGCCGATGCCAAGCCGCTGACCGTCAACGTGGTCGCGCTCGACTGGAAGTGGCTGTTCATATACCCCGAGCAAGGCATTGCCACCGTGAACGAGCTGGCCGCGCCGGTCGACCGGCCGATCCGCTTCCAGATTACGGCCACCTCGGTGATGAACTCGTTCTTCATCCCCGCGCTGGCCGGCCAGATCTACGCCATGCCCGGCATGCAGACCACGCTGCAGGCGGTGATCAACCAGCCGGGCGACTTCCAGGGCTTCTCGGCCAACTACAGCGGCCAGGGTTTCTCGGGCATGCACTTCGTGTTCCACGGCATGCACGAGGATGCGTTCAAGCAATGGGTGGCGCAGGCCAAGGCCAGCGGCGGCGACCTCAGCCGTGAGGCCTATGTGAAGCTGGCGCTGCCCAGCGAGAACGATCCGGTGCGCTACTACGCCACGGTGGAGCCGGGCCTTTACCAGGCCATCCTCACCCATTGCGTGCAACCGGACAGTCCTTCATGCATGACCCAGATGAAGGCGCCAGGCGATGACAACGCTGGCGCCATGCATTCCGGTAACGCTGCCGCGGGCATGGCCGACATGCGTGCGGCCCGCCCCTCGTCCGATTGATCCCCTTGCGCCCCGGTGTCCACGATGCTTGCCCATCCCGACCTTACCAAGCTGATCTTCGGCCGCCTCACCCTGGACGCGCTGCCCTTGCACGTGCCCATCGTGCTGGGCACCTTCGCCGTGGTGGCCCTCGGCGGCCTAGTGCTGCTGGGCGCCATTACCTACTTCAAGCTGTGGGGCTATCTGTGGCGCGAGTGGTTCACCAGCATCGACCACAAGAAGATCGGCATCATGTACATGATCCTGGGCTTCGTGATGCTGCTGCGCGGCTTCGCCGACGCCATCATGATGCGCGCCCAGCAGGCCATCTCCTTCGGCGACAACGCGGGCTACCTGCCGCCCGAGCACTATGACCAGATTTTCACCGCGCACGGCGTGATCATGATTTTCTTCGTCGCCATGCCGATGGTGACGGGCATGATGAACTTCGTGATGCCGCTGCAGATCGGCGCGCGCGACGTGGCGTTTCCGTTCCTCAACAACTTCAGTTTCTGGATGACCGTGGCCGGCGCCATGCTGGTGATGGCCTCGCTGTTCATCGGCGAGTTCGCGCGCACCGGCTGGCTGGCCTATCCGCCGTTGTCCGATATCGCCTCCAGCCCCGACGCGGGCGTGGACTACTACATCTGGGCGCTGCAGATAGCGGGCGTGGGGACGCTCCTGTCGGGTATCAACCTGCTGGTCACCATCGTGAAGATGCGCGCGCCCGGCATGACGCTGATGAAGATGCCGGTGTTCACCTGGACGGCGCTGTGCACCAATGTGCTGATCGTGGCGGCCTTCCCGGTGCTGACCGCGGTGCTGGCCCTGCTGGCGCTGGACCGCTACGCGGGCACCAACTTCTTCACCACCGAGCTTGGCGGCAACGCCATGATGTACGTGAACCTGATCTGGATCTGGGGCCACCCGGAGGTGTACATCCTGGTGCTGCCGGTATTCGGCATCTTCTCCGAGGTCACCGCCACCTTCAGCCGCAAGCCGCTGTTCGGCTATACCTCGATGGTGTACGCCACGGTGGTGATCACCGTGCTGTCGTACCTGGTGTGGCTGCACCACTTCTTCACCATGGGCTCGGGCGCCAGCGTCAATTCGTTCTTCGGCATCACCACCATGATCATCTCGATCCCCACCGGCGCGAAGATCTTCAACTGGCTGTTCACCATGTATCGCGGCCGGGTGGAGTTCGAGGTGCCGATGATGTGGACGGTGGCCTTCATGGTCACCTTCGTGATCGGCGGCATGACCGGCGTGCTGCTGGCGGTGCCGCCGGCGGACTTCTCGCTGCACAACAGCCTGTTCCTGATTGCGCACTTCCACAACGTGATCATCGGCGGCGTGCTGTTTGGCCTGTTCGCCGGCATCACCTACTGGTTCCCCAAGGCGTTCGGCTTCAAGCTCGATCCGTTCTGGGGCAAGTGCGCGTTCTGGTTCTGGGTGGTGGGTTTCTATTTCGCCTTCATGCCGCTGTACCTGCTGGGCCTGATGGGGGTGACGCGACGCCTGAGCCATTTCACCGACCCGGCGCTGCAGATCTGGTTCCAGCTGGCCGCGTTCGGCGCGCTGCTGATCCTGCTGGGCATCGCCTGCATGATCATCCAGTTCGCGGTGAGCATCCGCCGCCGCGAGGCGCTGCGCGATGTCACCGGCGACCCATGGAACGGGCGCACGCTGGAATGGTCCACCTCGTCGCCGCCGCCGAAGTACAACTTCGCCTTCACCCCGCTGGTGCACGACCATGACGCGTGGTGGATGATGAAGAAGTACCACTACCGGCGTCCGCTGGACGGCTTCGTGCCCATCCACATGCCGATGAATACCGGCGCGGGCATCATCCTGGCGGGCCTGAGTTTCGTGTTCGGCTTCGCCATGATCTGGTACATGTGGCCGCTGGCCATCGTGTCCTTCGCCGGCATCCTGGTGGTGGCGATAGCGCACACCTTCAACTATCACCGCGATTACTACCTGTCGGCGGACGAAGTGCGCCGTGTCGAGGCATCCCGTACGGAGCTGCTGGCGAGCCATGTCTGACTTATCCTCCACCGTCCTCCCGGGCAACGCCTCCGCGCCGCCGCTGACCTTCTACGACACCGCGGAGAGCCACCCGCCCAACGGCACCCTGCTGGGCTTCTGGGTGTACCTGATGAGCGACTGCCTCATCTTCGCGTGCCTGTTCGCGGTGTACGGCGTGCTGGGGCGCGAGTATGCCGGCGGCCCCACCGGTGCGCAGGTGCTGGAGCTGCCCGCGGTGGCGGTGAACACCTCGCTGCTGCTGCTTTCCTCCATCACCTACGGCTTCGCCGTGCTGGAGATGCAGCGCGACCGCCAGCGCCCGATGATGCTGTGGCTCACCATCACCGGTTTGCTGGGCGCGGGCTTCATCACGCTGGAACTGCGCGAGTTCGCCCACCTGATCTCGATCGGCGCCGGGCCGCAGCGCAGCGCCTTCCTGTCCTCGTTCTTCACCCTGGTGGGCACGCACGGCCTGCACGTGACCTGCGGCATCATCTGGCTGATCGTGCTGATGACGCAGGTGGCGAAGAAGGGCCTGATTCCCGCCAACAAGCGCCGGCTGATGTGCCTGTCGATGTTCTGGCACTTCCTGGACGTGGTGTGGGTGGGTGTCTTCAGCTTTGTCTATCTGATGGGAGTGCTGCCATGAGCGCGCACGACGAACTGCAGCACGCCCACGACGATGGCCACGGTCACGACGACCTGGGCATCCATGCCACCTTCGGTGGCTACATGACCGGCTTCGTGCTGGCGGTGGTGCTGACGGTGATCCCGTTCTGGCTGGTGATGGGGCACGTGATTGCCAAGTCCAGCACGGCGGCGGTGGTGATCCTGGCGCTTGCCGCGGTGCAGATCGTGGTGCACATGATCTACTTCCTGCACATGAACGCGAAATCCGAAGGCGGCTGGAACATGCTGGCGCTGGTGTTTACCATCGTGCTGGTTGTCATCACGCTCAGCGGATCGATCTGGATCATGTATCACCTCAACAGCAACATGATGCCGTCGATGATGGATCCGGCGAACCTGCCTTGACGCGTACTTCCATCGACGCGAGTCATCCATGAGTTTTATCGAAGAACCGGGCCGCCCGCCGCGCGGCCCCGTGGCACTGGCCCTGTTCGCCCTGCTGGGTCTGGTGCTGTTTTCCGGCTTCATCGCGCTGGGTACCTGGCAGGTGTATCGCCTGGCGTGGAAGCGCGAGCTGATCGCACGCGTGGACCAGCGCGTGCATGCCGCGCCGGTCGCCGCGCCCGGGCCGGCGGCGTGGGCCAGCGTGACGGCTGCATCGTCCGAGTATCGGCATGTACGCTTGCAGGGACACTTTCTGTACGACCGCCAGACCCCGGTGTGGGCGGCCACGGATTTCGGCAGCGGCTACTGGGTGCTGACCCCGCTGCGGCAGGCGGACGGCTCCATCGTGCTGGTCAATCGCGGCTTCGCGCCCACCGACTGGTGCGGCCTGAAGGGCCAGTGCGCGGCGGGCCCGGACGGCGAGGTCACGGTGACGGGCCTGCTGCGCATCAGCGAGCCGGCCGGCGTTTTCCGTCGCAACGATCCCGCACGCAACAGCTGGTACACGCGCGATGTGCCGGCCATCGCCAGTGCGCGGGGACTGCGCGATGTCGCTCCCTACTTCGTCGACGAGGACGCCGCCCCCGGCACGCCGGATGCCGCCCACCCCGCCTGGCCGCAGGGTGGGCTGACCGTGATCGCCTTCCCCAACAATCACCTCAGCTACCTGATCACCTGGTATCTGTTGGCGTTGATGGTGCTGGCAGCGGCGGTCTACGTGGGGCGTGACGAGTACCGGTTGCGCCAACAGGCCCGAAGGCGTCGGTAGGAGCGCATGGGGTTGGGGGCTGGCCGCTACCTGGACAGGAACGACTTGCCCTGCTTCAGCACCGTGCCGCAGACCTTGGTGGTGATCTGCGATTTCATGTCGCTGGAACCGCCACCGACGCTGGACAGATCCATGCTCTTGCCGTCGCTGCCCTGCAGGATGCCCTTCGCGCCACTGAGGTAGCCCGAATCGCTGGTGGGATCACCGCCGCCGCCGGACTTCTTCTTGCCGGTCAGCTCACCCAGCATGTCGCTGCCGCCCGAGCCATGGTCGGCGCTGCTGGTGGACGAGCTGCCCATCTTGCCCAGCAACTGATCCTTGATGCCTGAAGCACCCGAGTCGCCGCCGAGGTAGTTGTTCTTTACGCAATAGTCCAGCAGCCCGGCCACATTGCCCATACTGCCGGACGACATGGAGCCGCCGCCGGGGATCATACCGCCGAGCTTGCCCAGGTCCTGCGCGCCCGCCGTGCCACAGGCGAGGCCAAGAACCGCGGCCAGACAGGCAATGGTGGTACCACTGATGCGCTTGTTCATGTGCTTCCCTCCGTCAGGTCCGCGCATTCAACACCCAGCTTCGTCACGGCTGCGTCAGCGCGGCCGGAGCCTGCGCGTTCCCTCGTATTGGCCCGGCGCGCCTACAATCGGCGTCACGCGCCAACCCGGCACCTTGAACCCACGGAAGCAATGCGATGAAGCGATATGTGGCCTTTGCGGCCCTCACGGCCCTCCTGGCCGGTTGCACCAGCACGCAGACCCTGCGCGACTCCAAGCCGACTGCCGTCTACGAAGGCGGGGGCACGGCCGAGGATGTCGCCACCTGCGTCAATGCCGCCTGGTCGAGCAAGCCCGTGCACCTTTCGACGATCGTGCTCTACTCCGGCACCACCATCGAACTGCGCGAAACCGAGGGCGGCCCCGTCGTCGCCCTGGTCGATATCAAGCCCGTGGGCGCCAAGACCGTGGCCACCTATTACTCGCAGTTCAGCACGGACGACACCTGGTACTTCGACCATGTCGAGAGCTGCATGGATGCCACGCCGGCGGGTTGATCCCGCCGCCGACGCCAAACCGTTTCAACGGAGGGTGGCCGCATCGCGGCCGCCCTTCAGTCCAGCGTGCCAGCGCCCAGTTTGTCATCCACCAGATGGCTTGCTGCCGCCTGCATGGCCAGCGCCAACCCACGCACCACATCGCCCTGCGCCATGCTCGGCGCCTGCGCGAAGCGCACGGCCTGAACCGGCAAATAGGGGATATGGATAAAGCCGGCGCGCACGCCTTGGCGCTGCACCGCCAGGTGCAGCATCAGGTAGGCGATGTGATTGCATACAAAGGTGCCGGCGGTGTTGGACACTTCCACCGGCAACCCATCGGCCTGCAGCGCGGAGAACATGGCCTTGATCGGCAAGGTGCTGAAGTACGCGGCCGGACCACCGGCGATCACCGCCTCATCGATGGGCTGCGCACCGGCGTTATCGGGAATGCGCGCGTCCTGCACATTGATCGCCACCCGCTCGATCGATAGCCGGCTACGGCCACCGGCCTGGCCCACGCCGAGCATGATCGTCGGCTCGACCTCACGCACCGCTTGCTCCAGCGCGCGGCGTGAATCGTCGAACGCCGTGGGCAACAGATGCGCAACGACCTGATGCCCGGCGATGCTCCTGCCATGCAACTCGTGCACGGCTTCCCATGAGGGGTTGATGTCTTCATTGCCGAACGGGGTGAAGCCCGTCAACAGGATGCGCGGCGTCTTGCTCATGACCATGCCTTGTTCAACGAAATACCAGCAACCACATCATCACTACGGTCACGCTGAAAATACCCACCGCGCTCCACCACTGCGCGCGGATCACCCCATAGGGATTGCGCAGCTCCAGCAGGGCAGCGGGCACCAGGTTGTAGTCGGCGGCCATCGGCGTCACCAGGGTGCCGCAATAGCCGCACAACATGCCCATGGAGCCGAGAATCGCCGGGTTGGCACCGTACTGCTTGACCAGCAGCGGCAGGCCGATGCCGGCCATCATCACCGGGAACGCCGCGAACGCGTTGCCCATGATCACGGTGAACAACACCATGCCCAACGCGAACACCAGCAGGCAGGCGAGGGCGCTGCCGCTGGGCAGGATGGCATTGGCCAGGGCCGCAATGGCCGCGCCCACGCCACTTTGCGTAAACACCTCGCCCAGCGCCGCGAGCAGCAGGGGCAGCAAAGCCGCCCAGCCGATGGCATCGAGCAGGCGCCGCCCCTCGCCCAGGCCCTGATGCACGGGCACGCGGGCGACGCGCGAGGCGGCAAACAGCGCGACGACGCAAGCCACCACCAGCCCGGTCAAGGTCATCTGTGGCGTGGCAAATACGGCATGACCCGCAATGGACAAGTGCGCGCCAAACAAAGCCACCAGCAAGGTGACCAAGGGAATCATCAATGCCGGCACGAACAATTTGTGGCCCAGCCGTGTCGCCGATTGCAGGCGCCGCTCGGTATCGCCGGTTTCGGCCTGCGGGTGACGGTGCAGGCGAGGCGCGAGCAGGGCCAGCGCGATCACCGCGCCTCCGGCCACCTGCGCCGGCAGCACGTTACCCGCCGCCTGTTGCGCCAGCACGTAATCGCCACCACCGAACAAGGCGCCGAGCAACAGCCAGAACGCTCCCCGCCAAACCTGGCCTTCGCGCAGATTGCGCCCGCCGGTGTACACCAGAAATGCGGCGATCAGCCAATAGCCGTACTGGATGCGCAACATGCTCAGCCCACCCGCAAGCGCGCGGCGCGCCGCTGAAGCCGCCGCTGATAAAGCCAGATACGCAGCGACTGGATCACGAAAGCGGCAATCGCGGTCGGCAGCGCCCACAGTGCAATCGACAACGGCGTGAGATCGATGCCGTGCTGCGCATAGAAGCTCTGGATCAGCAGCACCGCACCCAGCGCGATAAACACGTCTTCACCGAAGAAACGCCCCACGTTATCGGTGGCGGCCGCCACGGCGCGCAGTTCATCGCGATCAGCGTCATCCATCGTCGGCAGAATTCGCTCCACCGCAGCTTCGCCCATCGGCGCCAGCAACGGGCGCACCGTCTGCGGCGCACCGGCGACGCCGGTGAGGCCGAACATCGCCAGCACCTGACGCACCAGCAGATAGCCCACCAGCAGGCGGGCCAGCGTCATGCCGTGCAATTGAGTCATCCAGCGCTGCGCGTGTTCTCGCAACCCCGCATGTTCGAGCAGACCAATGGCGGGCAAGGTAAGCACGAACATCAGCAGCATGCGGCTGGAGACGAAACTCTTGCCCAACAGTGCAAGCAAGGCTGGTACGGGCAGCCCCGCCAGCAACCCACTGACCAGGGCGGCACACACCACCACCGGCACCGGATTGAAACGCAAGGCAAAGCCCACCACGATCACCGCGACGCCGAGCAAGGGCCAATAGTTCATGCGCTGACACCGGTAGTAGGCGAGGCGGCGACGACAATGCCGGCAGCGTTGAGTGCGGCGCGCAGATTACGCGCGAAGGCCACCGCGTGGGCGCCATCGCCATGCACGCACAAGGTATCGGCCTGAAGTTCCACGATATCGCCATCCACCGCGCGCACCCGGCCCTCACGCACCATCGCCATCGCCTGCGCAATGGCCTCATCGTTCTCGGTAATCACCGCGTCTGGTTCGCGACGCGGCTGCAGCGAGCCGTCACTGCGATAGCGCCGATCCGCAAACGCCTCGGCTGCCACGGGCAGACCGGCAGCGCGACCCGCATCCACCAGTGCGGAACCGGCCAGCCCCACCAGGCGCAGGAGCGGATCGAAATCGCGGACGGCGCTGGCAATCGCCTCGGCAAGCCGGCCATCACGCGCCGCCATGTTGTACAGCGCGCCGTGCGGCTTCACGTGCCGCACGCGCGACCCCGCTGCGTGGGCGAAAGCGTGCAGCGCACCGATCTGGTACAGCGTCATCGCGTAGGCTTCGTTGGGCGTCACCGCCATCTCGCGACGACCGAACCCCTGCAGGTCGGGCAGCGATACATGGGCGCCGATGGCCACCCCATGCGCCACCGCCAGGGCCACCGTGCGACGCATGATGTCCGGATCGCCGGCATGGAAGCCGCAGGCGATATTGGCCGAACTGACCACGGCGAGCAGCGCGGCATCGTCGCCCATGCGCCACGCGCCAAAGGACTCGCCCAGGTCGCTGTTGAGATCGATGGTCTTGGAAACGTCGGACGTCATGCGGATTCCAGTCGTCGTTCAATGCGGTCCAGCAGTCGCTGCAGGCGCAGGCGACGACGCGCCAGCCGTTGCGTCGCCTCCGCCAGCGTGGTTTCGCGGAAGCTTATGGTATCGCCGGGCCGTCGCTGCGCCAGTCGCGCCAGATCCACCGCGGCAAGCTGGCCGATGCGGGGATAGCCACCGGTCACCGGCGCCTCCGCCTGCAGCAGGATCGGCTGGCCCGCGGGCGGCAGCTGCAAGGTTCCCGGCACGGTCGCTTCGGAAACCAGTTCAAGCGGCCGGCGCAAGTTCAAGCGATGGCCATCCAGCCGGCTGGCGGTGCGATTGCTGTCCTTGCTGATGGCGAAAGTGTTTTCGAACAAGGCGCGTTGCGATGCATCATCCAGCTGATGGAAATGGTGGCCGCGCAGCAACGCCAGCGGCGCGCGCCCGTAGTCGAACCAGGGTTGCGGATCGAGCCCCCAGCGCAGCAGTTGCGGCACCTCGATGGTCGCCAAGCCCGGCAAGGGTGCGCCATCGCCGATCGCAAGACGGTCGCCCGCCTGCAAGGCCCGGCCACCGAAGGGGCCCATGCGCGCGTGCAGGTCGGTGCTGCGGCTGCCGAGCACGGGCGCCAAGGCAAACCCGCCCCGCACGGCGAGATATCCCCGGCAACCGTCACGCATGCCGCCCAGTTGCAGCACGCTGCCGGCGGGCACGATGCAACCGGTCCAGCCGGGCAGGGCTTGCTGGCCGACGCGCGCGTCGGTGATTGCACCCGTCAGCGCGATCATCGTGGTCCGCTCGAAGCGCAGCGTCGGTCCGACCAGCGTGAACTCCAGCGCCGCTTCATCCGGCCCATTGCCCACCAGGGCATTGGCCAGTCGCCACGCGGGCCAGTCCATCACCCCCGCGCGCCCCACGCCCAACGCCGCGTGACCGGGGCGGCCACCATCCTGCAACGTGGTCAGCAGGCCGGGCTTCAACACCGTGAGGCTCATCGGCGTGACTCCGCCGCTGCCAGCCGCTGGTATTCGTCCGGGTCGATCGCGCGGAATCGCACGCCATCGCCCGGCCGCAGCAACGACGGCGACGCCGCAGCGAGATCGAACAACACCCGTGGCGTGCGACCGATCAACTGCCAGCCGCCGGGCAGCGCCTGCGGATAGATGCCCGTCTGGATGCCACCGATCGCCACGCTGCCTGCCGGCACGCTGAGGCGCGGATCGCCCCTGCGCGGCACCGCCAGCGCCGGATCGAGGCCCAGCAGATAGGGGAAGCCCGGCGCAAAGCCCAGCATCGCCACGCGATAGCGCGCGGCGCTGTGGCGAGCTATCACTTGCGCCACGGACAACCCCGTATGCGCGGCGACGTCATCGAGATCGGGCCCCGCGACGCCGCCATATAGCACCGGGATATCCACCTCGCGCGTGCCGTGCACCGTCTCCGGCCCATCCTGCAAGGCTGCCAGTACCGCCTCGTGCAGACGCCGATGGGACGACAGCGGGTCGCCATCGCTCCACTGCGCCAGATCGAAGCGCAGCAGCAAACTGGCATAGGCCGGCACACACTCGATGCCTGCCAGCCGCTCCTGCAGGCGCGCTGCCGCGGCATGTACCCGCGCATTGATCGACAGCTCCATCGCCTCGCCGAACCGCAGCAGCAAGGCATCCTCCGCCAGGGGCTCCATCTGCAAAGCTGGCCACATCGGGATCACGCTACCCCACCATCCTCAACGCCACATCCATCTACCAGGGAACTCTACAGCGACGACGCTGGAAGCAGGGATGCGGCATCCCTTCCGCCTCATGAAGGTCAATCGTCGCCGACGGTATGGGGATGCCTGAGCGAGGCTTCGAGGGCGTGCGTCATCGGGACCGCAATGTCATTCTGGCCCACCAGCACGGGCTAGGCATTATCGAAACTACTATCGCGCCATGGCGGCGACGCTCTCCTTGAAAACGCTTGGCAAACCGGCTTCCGGCTCGCCCAGCGCCATGCCGGCATTGGCCGCGGATGCCATGGTGGAGCAAGGCGAGCAACGCCAGGGTCGCTCGACTACTTCGCGTTCTTCTTTTCCTGCTTCGCGGCCTTTTTTTCTTTCATGGTTTTGGCCGGCTTTTTCTTTTCGCTTTTCTTTGAATCCATACCCTTGCTCATGTCGCTTCCCTCATGATGGTTAAAGTCAGCTCCCTTTTACTCCGGAAGCCGCACCAGGTTACGTCGTTTGACACGGCGCCGCTTGGGAAACCGGCCCGGTATCGAAGACGGGTAGCCGATGATTCGGCGCAGCGCGGGAACGCGCCGCGGTTATGGCCACGGCCACCGCATCGAACTTTGAATCCCAATCCGTTGAGCGGGCGAGTGCCTGCATCATTTGGCGGACATCCTTGCCGTGGATTCTTTACGCGTTCTATATGGCCGGCCGCTCCCGCCATATCGCTTCTTTATGGAACGGCACCGCACAATGACCCGGTGAGGACGTTTACCAGACGCCTGTCTTGGGAGTAGCGCGTGCGGAACATCTGGCTGATTGCAATGGCTTTGCTCTTCCTGGTCTCGGTATCGGAGCTTGTCGTTGGCGGCAACGATCATGTGAGCGTCTGGCGCGGCCTGGCACTGAGCTCGATATACGCCGGTTTCTGCCTTACCCAGCGACGGCTATTCACGCCGGCATCGCGACGGGCCGTCAGATCGCTACGGCATCGCCAACTTATCGACTGACCATTCCGGACGACCGCGTCCGCGCAGCGCGGCTCGATGAAACCCCAAGGAGGTTCGGAAGGCTTGCAGCTGGGGGCCGCAAGCCGGGTGTGCGGGCAGCAACCTGAGCTTGCGGCTCCGGCTGCAAACCTTCCGGACCTCCATCGCTGAAACAGCATCCGCTATCGGTGGGATAGCGGATGCTGCGGTCCTTCCGGTTCGGCCGCGATCAGAAGTGATAGGTGCCGGTGACGCTGACCACATCGCCCGAATCGTCGAAGTAGCCGTTCATCGTGCCCGCGCCAAGGATCGGCGAGTTGGTCAGATTGATCGACGTATGGCCGACGAACTGGTGCTGGTAGCCCAGGTCGAAACTGAGATGGTCGGAGGCCTTGTAGCCAAAGCCGACGCCCAGCAATTTGCGGGCGCCGTCGGGCACTCGCGGATCGCGGCTGATGATGTTGGAGGGCGTCTCGTCATAACCGATGCCGCCGTGCAGCGTCCATCGATCGGTCAACTTGTAGTCGCCGCCGATGGCGTACAGAAAGCTGTCCTTATAGTCCTCCGGCAACGCCACCAGCTGCTGACCATTGGAGACCAGGATCAGGTTCTTGAAGCTGGACCAGTTGGTCCATTTGGCGGAGGCCGCGATCGAAAGGCGATCGGAGAACACATGCAGCCAGTCCACGCTGGCATAGGCCGGCGTGTTGAGCGCGGCGGTGGCATCGCCGCCAGCGGGATTGATGCTCGGCAGGCTGGGGTCGAGCACCGGCGCCAGCGCCAGCAGGGATTTGCCGGCCGCGCTGCCGTAGAGGTCGTAGACACCGCTCAGGTTCTGCTGCACGCGTGAGTGGTAGCTGAGGCCAAGCGTGTCCTGCTGGGTCGGCTTGAACACGAAGCCGCCGAAATAGCCGAAGGCGAACTTCTTCTTCACGTTGACGTTGAGCCGCACATCGTTCTGCTGCGGCGGCAGCGGCAGGCCAAACAGCGCCTTGGCGGCACCATTGGGGTCAAGCACGGTATTGAGCTGCGCATTGGTGCGCTGGCCCATCACACCCAGGCCCACCGAGAACTCGTCGTTGACCTTGAACGACGCCGACAGACTCGCCGCCACCGCTTGCAGCTTGGTCTCGGTACCGAAATAGCGGCCCTGCCACGAATTGTTGTACTTGCTTGTCAGGCCATAGGGCACAGCCAGGCTGCCGCCCAGGACAAAGCGGCTGCTGACCGGCGCCACCCAGGCGAGGTTGGGAAACGGCACGAACTTGCCAAAGCCATTGGGGTTGCTGCCGCTGGTCGGATTGCCATCCACATCCAGGGTCTGCCCGCTGAATTGCGCCTGGGGGCGGATCATGGTGCCGGTGGCCTGCAGCATCGGGCCATCAATGAACGCCATCGCCGCCGGGTTGTTGAATGCCGCCGTGGGATCGTTCGGGAACAGGGAACCACCCGCGTTCGCGCGGGCCCAGCCGGCGGCGTTGTCGGTGGGCAACTGGAAGGATCCCGCGAAAACGGCCGTGGGCAGCGTCAACGCGGATACCACGGCCAGTGCGATGGCAGTGCGGACGCCATGACGGGACATGCGGGGCTTGTAGTCGTGCTTCATGTTCGCTTTCTCTCCATTCTGACGACGGAAAACAACGGTGATGCAAGGTACTTCAAGATGCTTTACCGGACTCACGCTATCGCGCGCACATCTCACCCAACACCGGTCGACTCCCGTGGATACGGATGAGTATGTTGACTGAGAGTAACCCCAAGCGGACGCGACTACCTGCTGCAGTGCCGCATGGATGGCGGCGCCGATTCGCTGGAGGGACAAGGACCAAGCCCGCCGCCATGCCTGCGCGTGCGTCCGCCATCCTCCACGCTCGCTCAGCGCAAGGCACCCGGAGGAAAGTGCACGATCCACGCGATGATGACGCCATAGCCAAGCGCTGCCAGCAGCACGCAGGCAAGCACCGTGATCACCAGGCGCAGAATGCCTTTGGTCACAAACAAGGTTCGGTTCATGGCGACACTCCAAAGCCCCAACTGCCAACGGCATTCCCGATCCGTTCGCGTGATTCTGCATGCTGCACGTACCTGAGCGGCATGGTCGAGCCTGACTGCTACGGAAGGCTGGACGCCCTCCGCAACCGCTCATTGCTTGCCAACGCCATGCCCTGATAGGTTGCGACCACCCACCCCCAGGCAGGAGTCCGAATGAACGCGTCGTCCCCGGCAGTCCATGAAGATCGTATCGCCCGGCTTGAACGTTCACTGCGACGCACGCAGTGGAGCGTACTTGGCTTGTTGATCCTGGTGGTGGCGCTGGCGCTCGCCTGGTATGGCATCGGCGGCGTGGCGCAACGGGAGATCGTGACGAAACGTATCGCCGTGGTGGACGACACCGGCGCCATCCGCATCCGTATCGGAGAAGACCAGAAGGATACCCAGCGCGCCAGTCGCGCGGCTGGCGTGGTCTTGTACGACACGACCGGCCATGAGCGCGGCGGCATGGCGACCATGGCTAACGGCCGGGTTGCGTTCGGCCTGGATGCGCCGAACATCGCTGCGGGTCAGGCATCCGACCGTGTCGGCATGATGGTCGATGCCAAGGGCCACGTGCTGTTCGCCGTGGCTGACAACCAGGGCACGCCCGCCGTGCTGGTGAAGTCGTCCGATGTGGGCGGCACGCTGCAGGTGCTCGAAGCCTCGCCGGATCAGAAGCAGATCCAGGTGCGCACGCTGGGCGTCAAGGGCGATACGCAGTCCACCATGGGCGGCGGCTGACACACCGGCCCTGCGCCACCCGGCGCAGGGCTCTCACACGGACATCAGGCGCCCGCGCGCAACGCCGCGGCCTCGCGTGCCAGCAGCTCGATGCCGGCCCAGTCGCCGCCATGCAGCTTGTCGGCAGGGGTAAGCCACGAACCGCCCACGCACACCACGTTGGGCAGCGAGAGGAAATCCGGCGCGCTGGCCAGGCTGATGCCGCCGGTGGGGCAGAAGCGGATCTGCGGCAGCGGGCTGGCCCAGGCGCCGAGCAGCTTGTGGCCACCGGCAGGCACGGCCGGGAAGAACTTCAAATGGTGATAGCCGCGCTCCAGCAGGGTCATCGCCTCGCCAGCGGTGGCCACACCCGGCAGCAGCGGCAGCTCGCTGTCGTCGGCGGCATCAAGCAGGCCCGGCGACACGCCGGGCGACACGGCGAAACGCGCACCGGCCTTGTGCGCGGCGCGCAGGTCCTTGGCGCTGAGCACCGTGCCCACGCCCACGACCGCGCCTTCGACTTCCTCGGCGATGGCGCGAATCGCGTCCAGCGCGGCAGGCGTACGCAGGGTGACTTCGATGGCGGGAATGCCGCCGGCCACCAGCGCGCGCGCCATCGGCACGGCGGCGCGCGCGTCTTCGATGATGACCACCGGCACCACCGGCGCCAGGCGCAGGGTGGATTCGATCAGCTTCTGTTTTTGTTCGATGCTCATGGCGTTCCGTGGATTCGATGGCAGTGAGGTAGGGCGTTTCAGAACACGCCAGCGCCGAGGTCGGCGGTGGTGGCGTTCTGCCGGAACAAGCCGAACAGTTCGCGGCCCATGCCGAACTGATGGGCGGAAAGGTCCGCGGAGGCCGGCACGCGCGCGGCAAATTCGTCGGGCTCGACCAGCACATCCAGGCGTCCGTGCACGGCGTCGAGGCGCACCATGTCGCCGTCGCGGATGCGCGTGATGGCGCCGTTCGCCTGGGCTTCCGGCGTGACGTGGATGGCGGCCGGCACGCGTCCGGAGGCACCGGACATGCGCCCATCGGTAAGCAGCGCGATGCGATGGCCGCGATCCTGCAACACGGCCAGGGTGGGCGTGAGCTTGTGCAGTTCCGGCATGCCGATGGCCTGCGGCCCCTGGAAGCGCACCACCGCGACAAAGTCGCGGTTGAGGTCGCCGCGCTCGAACGCCTTGCGCACCTCGTCCTGGTCGTGGAACACGATGGCGGGCGCTTCGATCACCAGGCGGTCTTCCGGCACCGAGGACACCTTGATCACCGCGCGGCCCAGGTTGCCGCTCAGCATGCGCAGGCCGCCGTCGGCGCGGAACGGCTCGGCCACCCCACGCAACACGCCGCGATTGCCGCTTTCCTTGGACACCGGCTTCCACACCAGCCGGCCATCGGCGTCCAGCTGCGGCACCTGCGTATAGCCGTCCATACCGGTACCGAACACGGTGCGCACGTCGCCGTGCAGCAAGCCGTGGCCGAGCAGCTGGTCGATCAGGAAACCCATGCCGCCGGCTTCGTGGAACTGATTCACGTCGGCGTAGCCGTTCGGATACACGCGCGCCAGCAGCGGAACCACCGACGACAGCGCATCGAAATCATCCCAGCGCAGTTCGATGCCGGCGGCGCGCGCGATGGCGACCAGATGCAGCAGATGATTGGTGGAGCCGCCCGTGGCATGCAGGCCGATCACGCCGTTGACGATGGCGCGCTCGTCGACGATGTGGCCCAGCGGCAGGTGCGAGCTGCCCGGCGCGCTCAGCTCGGCCACGCGCAACACGGCCTCGCGAGTGAGGGCATCGCGCAGCGGCGTATCCGGCGCGACGAAGCTGGCGCCCGGCAGGTGCAGGCCCATGATCTCCATCAGCATCTGGTTGGAATTGGCGGTGCCGTAGAACGTGCAGGTACCGGCCGCGTGATAGGACGCCGCCTCGGCTTCCAGCAGCTCGGCCTTGGTCGCCTTGCCCTCGGCATAGGCCTGGCGAACTTTCGACTTCTGCTCGTTGCTGATGCCGCTGGGCATCGGGCCGCTGGGCACGAACACGCCCGGCAGATGGCCAAAGCTCAGCGCGCCGATCAACAGGCCGGGCACGATCTTGTCGCAGATGCCCAGGTACAGCGCGGCATCGAACATGTCATGCGACAACGACACGGCGGTGGCCATGGCGATGAGGTCGCGCGAGAACAGCGACAGCTCCATGCCGGCACGGCCCTGGGTGATGCCATCGCACATCGCCGGCACGCCACCGGCCATCTGCGCGGTGATGCCGGCCTCGCGCGCCACATTGCGGATCAGCTCGGGATACCGCTCGTATGGCTGGTGCGCCGAGAGCATGTCGTTATACGCATTGATGATGCCGAGGTTGGGCGTATGACCTTCGCGCAGGCGCTCCTTGTCCTGCGGGCCGCAGGCGGCGAAGCCATGGGCGAGGTTGCCGCAGGAAAGCCGCTCGCGATGCACGCCGTTGCCACGCGCGGCGTCGATGCGGCGCAGATAGGCCTCGCGCGAATCGCGGCTGCGCTCGCGCAGGCGCTCGGTGACCTCGACGATAACGGGGTGAAGCACACTCATGATCGAACTCCGGAAAAGTCATGCGGCGCGCGACATGGCGCGCCATCCATACGGGGGCGGCGCCGATGCCTTACGGGCACCAGTACACGGCCACCGGCACGCGCGGCTGGGTAAGCACGGCGCGCACAGGGAAATTGGCGGCCTCGCCCAGGCCCAGCCGGGCGTCGGCCAGCAACTGGCGCTTGGCCTCGCCCTCGATATGCAGGTACAGCGCCCGCGTATCGAGCAGGGCGGACAGCGTGAAGGTGATGCGCGGCTCGCCCGCACCCGCGGCGCGCATGGGCAGCACGCGTACCGTGCCGTTGATGTCCAGCGCCTCGGACAGGCGATCGCCCCCGGGGAAGAACGAAGCGGTGTGGCCGTCGTTGCCCATGCCGAGCACCACGGCATCGAACGGCAACGGCAGTGCCGCCATGCGCGCGCGCACCACGGCCAGCCCGGCCTCGGGCGTGGGCGCATCGGCGTACAGCGGAACGAACTGCGCGGCGGAGGCGGCGTGCTGCAGCAGCAGCGCCTTCACCATGCCGGCGTTGGAGCGTTCGTTGGTTTCAGGCACCCAGCGCTCATCGACCAGGGTGACCTGCACCTTCGACCAGTCCAGCACTTCGCGCGACAGGCGTTCGAAGAAATGACGCGGCGTGCTGCCGCCGGAAACCGCCAGCAGGGCAGCGCCACGTTCGGCGATGCCTTCGCGCAGGCGCTCGGCCACGCGCTCGGCCAGGGCCACGGCCAGTGCCTGGCAGTCGGTAAAGCTATGGGTCGTGACGTTCAAGATGGGCGACATGATGAGAGTGGAACAAGGCGGCACGGCGGACACACGCGCGGCAAGGGAGACGGGGACAGGGCGCAGTGTAGGCGAGGCATCGCGATGCACGGGTGAAGCGTCCGTGCATCGCCGTGGAAGGCTTGCCAGCGTGGCTTAATCACCACTTTCCTCGTTCCAGGTGCGGCCGTCGCGCTCGATCAGCGCCACCGCCGCACTCGGACCCCAGGTACCGGCCGTGTAGGGACGCGGCTGTTCGCCGCTGGCGGCCCAGGCGTCAAGAATGGGATCAGCCCAGCGCCATGCCGCCTCCACTTCGTCGCGGCGCATGAACAGCGTGGGATTGCCGCGCACCACGTCGAGCAACAGGCGCTCGTAGGCATCGGGCTGCTGCACGCCGAACGCTTCGGCGAAACTCATGTCCAGCGGCACGTGGCGCAGGCGCAGGCCGCCAGGGCCCGGGTGCTTGATGGTGAGCCACAGCTTGATGTCCTCGTCCGGCTGCAGGCGCAGCACCAGGCGGTTCTGCGCCAGCACGCCCGCCGAGGCGTCGAAGATGGAATGCGGCACGGCCTTGAACACCACCGCGATCTCGGACACGCGCTCCGGCAGGCGCTTGCCCGTGCGCAGGTAGAACGGCACGCCGGCCCAGCGCCAGTTGGCGATCTCGGCCTTCAAGGCCACGAAGGTCTCGGTATTGGACTTGCCGCCGGCGAGTTCTTCCAGATAACCCGGCACGCTCTGGCCTTCGGCAGCGCCGGCGCGGTACTGGCCGCGCACGGTCATCTGCGCGGCATTGCTTTCGTCGATGGGCTTGAGCGAACGCAGCACCTTGAGCTTCTCGTCGCGCACCGCATCGGGCTGCAGCGAGGAGGGCGGCTCCATCGCCACCATGCACAGCAGCTGCAGGATATGGTTCTGCACCATGTCGCGCAGGGCGCCGGCGTGGTCGTAATAGCCCGCGCGCTGGCCCACGCCCAGCGTTTCGGCCACGGTGATCTGCACGTGGTCGATATGCTCGGCATTCCACAGCGGCTCGAACAGCGCATTGCCGAAGCGCAATGCCAGCAGGTTCTGCACCGTTTCCTTGCCGAGGTAATGGTCGATGCGGAAGGTCTGCGATTCGTCGAAGACGCGACCCACCGCATCGTTGATCCGGTTGGCGCTGGCCAGGTCGCGGCCGATCGGCTTCTCCAGCACCACCCGCGCCTTGCCCTGGTTGAGCCCGTGCCCGCCGAGGCGATCGCAGATGTCGACGAACAATTCGGGCGAGGTGGAGAGATAGAACACGCGGACGTGGTCGGGCTGCTCGCCGATCAGCTTGGCGAATTCGTCCCAGCCTTCGTCCTTGCGCGCGTCGAGCGAGCGATAGGCCACCTGGCGCAGGAAGGCATCGATCCTGGCCGCATCGCCGCCGCCTTCCAGCAACGCCTTGCGCAACATGGCGCGGTAGCCGTCGTCATCCAGCCCTTCGCGGGCGATGCCGATGATGCGGCTGGCCTCGGGAATCTGTCCGTCGATGAAGCGGTGGTACAGGGCGGGCAGCAGCTTGCGTACGGCGAGGTCGCCGGTTCCGCCGAAGATCACCAGGTCGAAGGGCTCGACCGGCTGGGGAGAAGCAATCACTTCAGTCACCTCAAGGCGATGCGGGGAGTGACACGTGGCATGCATACCACGTGCAATGCCTGTTGATCGTACCAGTGACATACCAGACAACACCAGTTCCCCGGAGCCTCTTCGGCAAGCCGCCTGGCACATGGATTGGCGCGTGAAATTGGTACCACCGAAAAATCGCGCCAGAACGCCCGATTGCCAGACTGGTATGGTCATTGGTATCTTTCTCGTATGGAAACCGCCCTCGTCAACGAATACCGCCGGCTCAGCCGCGACCCGGCCACCAGCCAGCCATTGGCCTATCTGCGCCTGCGCCGGGCGATCCGCAACGTGGTCGAGCACCGCGATATCGAACCGGGCCAGGCGCTGCCGAGCGAGCGCGATCTCTCGCGCCTGTTGCAGCTGTCGCGGGTAACCGTGCGCAAGGCCATCGCCGGCCTGGTCGAGGAGGGCTTGCTCAACCAGCGCCATGGTGCGGGCACCTTCGTGGCCGAGCGCATCATCAAGCCGATGTCGCGGCTCACCAGCTTTACCGAGGACCTGCGCGCGCGCGGCCTCAATCCGCGCTCGGAATTCTTCGAGCGTGGCGTGGGCGAGGTGACCCCGGAAGAATCGATGGCGCTCAACCTCTCGCCCGGCGTGCTGGTTGCCCGCCTGCACCGTGTGCGCTACGCCAAGGACGAACCGCTGGCGATCGAACGCAGCGTGGTGCCAGCCAGCATCCTGCCCGACCCGCTGGTGGTGCACGATTCGCTGTACGAGGTGCTGGAACAGCTGGGCAGTCGTCCACGCCGCGCATTGCAGCGCCTGCGCGCGGTATCGCTGGGTGCGCAGCAGGCGCGTCTGCTGCACGTGCCGGTGGGTAGCGCGGGGCTCAATATCGAGCGGCGCAGTTTTCTCGATGATGGCCGCGTGGTGGAGTTCACGACTTCGTGGTATCGCGGCGATATCTACGATTTTGTGGCTGAGTTGCAGACTGATTGATCGTCTTGGTTCTTTAGTTTGCTGGGGCTTTTTGCATTCACCCAACGTGATCGCCAGGGTGCCGCCAACGCAAGGATGACGACCAGAGAACGGGCACCAGTCACCCCGACGACACCTTCCACCACCGACTTACGGCACATTCGCCGGCCCCCATTTGCGTGCATAAAGACTGCGGCTGGCGCACGCCTCCATCGCGCGCCATCAACGACGGCGCGACAGGGGCGCGCCAACACCAAGGGTCGGGACACCCGTGAACCTGTTCGCGCCACTGATACGCCGTCCGATCGGCACCTCGCTGCTGGCGTTGGGCCTCGCCCTGGCCGGCCTGTGGGCCTACCTGCTGCTGGGGGTGGCGGCACTGCCCACGCTCGAATTCCCCGGCATGGTGGTGTACGTGGAAGTGCCCGGCGCCAATGCGCAGACCATGGCGTCGACCGTGGCCGCGCCACTGGAACGGCACCTGGGCCGCATTCCCGGCATCAAGGAGATGCATTCGGAAAGCAACGACGGCTCCACTTCGATCCAGTTGCTGTTCAACTTCGGCAATTCCACCGACAAGCTGTCCCGCGATGTGCAGGCGGCGATCAATGCCAGCATGGAAGACCTGCCGTCGAGCATGACGGTGCCGCCGCGCTACTTCAAATTCAATACGGCCAATATTCCGGTGCTGCTGCTCTCGCTCACCTCCGAGACGGTACCGCCGGACAGGCTCTACGACCTGGCCGATACGCTGATCAACCCCGCGCTGGCGCAGATTCCCGGCGTGGCCCAGGTGCGCGTGATCGGCGGACGGCCGCGCGCCGTGCGCGTGGAGCTCAACACCGCCGCGCTCGCCGCCAAGCAACTTACTTCCAACGATGTGGCCAACGTCTTGCGCGCCGCCAACGTGACTTCGCCGCAGGGCACGCTCAGCGACGGCAGCTCGCAGATGACGGTGACCGCCAACGACTCGCTGCATGACCCGCAGGAGTTCGCCAACCTGTTGATCGCCATGCGCAATGGCGCGCCGGTACGGCTTTCCGATGTGGCCAGGGTCACCAGTGGCCAGCAGGACGAATTTCAGGCGGCCTGGTTCAACAACCATCGCTCGGTGGCCATCCGCATCAGCAAGCGTCCCGAGGCCAATGCGGTGGCGACCGCCGATGCGGTGCGCGCAAAGCTGCCGCAGATGCGCGCCTGGCTGCCGGCCGACCTGCAGATCACGCCCATCTTCGACCTCACCCAGACCACCAAGTCGGCGCTGCATGAAGTGCAGGTGGCGCTGATGCTGAGCGTGGTGATGGTGGCGGTGGTGATGCTGGTGTTCCTGCGCCGCATAGGCCCCACCCTGATCGCCATGCTGAGCGTGCCGCTGTCGCTGGCCGGCGCGTTCGCCGTGATGTGGTCGCTGGGCTATACGCTCAACACCTTGTCGCTGATCGCGCTGGTGCTGTGCATCGGTTTCGTGGTGGACGACGCCATCGTGGTGATCGAGAACATCGTGCGCCACATGGAGCACGGCGCGCCGCCGCTGGAGGCCTCGCTGGTGGGCGTCAACGAGATCGGCTTTACGGTGGTGTCGATCACGCTGTCGCTGATCGCGGTGTTCGCGCCGCTGCTGTTCGGCAACAATGAGTTCACCAATTTGCTGCGCGAGTTCTCGGTGACACTGGCCTCGGCGGTGGTGATTTCAGCCATCGTTTCGCTCACGCTGACGCCCGCGCTATGCGGTCGCTACCTGACCCTGGCCAACGCGGGCGGGCGCGAGCCGAACCGGCTGGAGCGGGCGCTGGAACGCTTCGATCGATCCCTGCACCGCGTGTACGAACGCGCGCTGGACTGGGCCATGCATCATCGCCGCCTGATGCGCTGGCAGCCGCTGATCCTGCTTACGCTCACCTTCGGCATGGCCACGCTGGTGGTGAAGTTGTATGGGTTCAACTTCATGCCGCCGGAGGACATCGGCATGATCCAGGGCGATGTGCGCGCCGATGCCAACATCTCGCCCACGCTGATGGCCGAGCGCGCCAAGCGCGCCGGCGCTCTCATGCTGCAGGACCCGGCGGTGCTCGATGTCACCACCTTCCTCGGCAGCGACAACGCGGGCGGCGCGGTGGGCAACCAGGCCACCATGTTCGTGGATCTCAAGCCGCGCGGGCATGGCCCGGGCCAGCGGCCGGATGCCGTCAAGGACGTGATCGCGCGGCTGAACAAGGCGTACGAGAAACTGCCCGAGCTGCGCGTGTCGCTCAATTCCATCGGCTTCTTCAACGACAACAGCGACAGCAATCGCGGCAGCCAGAGCTTCCAGCTGATCAGCAGCGACAATGTCGACCTGCAGCCGTGGGCGCTTAAAGTCACCCAGCTGCTGCGACAGCACAAGGAGTTCCGCGACGTCAGCAGCGACTACGACAGCGTCGACAAGCAGCAACTGCTGAAGGTGGACCGCGCGGCCGCCAGTCGCCTGCAGGTGAACATGGGCCTGATCGATTCGGCGCTGTACAACGCATTCGGCCAGAACCAGGTGTCGATCATCTATTCGGACATCAACCAGTACTGGGTGGTGCTGACCTCGACCGCCGCGCTCACGCTGAACTCGGCCACCCTGCTCAACACCTATGTGCGCAGCAACAGCGGCAGCATGGTGCCGTTGTCGGCGGTGGCGCATATCGAGCCGCAGGTGTCGCCCTCGCTGGTGATCCACACCAACCAGCTGGAAGCGACGCAGATCTACTACAACACCGAGCATGATTTCCCGCAGGACAAGGCCAATGCGCTGATCGCGCAGATCGTCGCCGATGCACGGCTGCCGGCCGGCGTGCAGCTCGGTTATTCGGGCGCCGCCAAGAACCTGGAGGAAACCCGCTCCAACGCCAACGTGCTGCTGATCGGCTCGATCCTGGCCATGTATATCGTGCTGGGCATCCTGTACGAGAGCCTGGGCCATCCGTTGACCATCCTCTCCACCCTGCCGGCGGCGGGTGCGGGCGCCTTCCTGGCCATGCTGGCCACCGGCATGTCGCTGTCGTTGATGGCGATCATCGCGATCCTGATGCTGATCGGCATCGTGAAGAAAAACGCGATCCTGATGGTGGACTTCGCCCTGGTGGCCCAGCGCGAACGCGGCCTGTCGGCGCCCGACGCCATCCGCGAGGCCGCCCTGGTGCGCTTTCGCCCGATAACCATGACCACCCTGGTGGCGATGGGCGCGGCGTTGCCGCTGGCGATCGGCTTTGGCGTCGGCTCGGAGATGCGCCAGCCGCTGGGCGTGGCCATCGTCGGCGGCCTGCTGGTCTCGCAGCTGCTGACGCTGCTGAGCACGCCGGCGATCTATCTGTGGAACTACGACCGCAAGCTGCGCAAGGCGGCGCGCCGGGAACGGCGGGCGGCCAAGCGGGCCTTGAAGGCGCAGACGGCCTAGATCACGCCTTGCCGTTCCCCTCCAGGGCACCCCAACGTAAGCGCTCCGTCAGCTTGTCGCGCACAGGGCGCGCTCCTGCCGGCGGGCTCTGGGAGCCCCTGTCTTTCGGCACGGACGGACTTCAGGCACATTCGCCTGTCACCTCACTGCGTGCATAAAGTGCCCATGACTGCGCTCTTCGCCCGCCTTGCGCGTGAACGCGCGCCCCTGACGCCTCCCGGCCGCTACCATGGCGAGCGGCGTGCGCAGCCCTTTTTCGGTATGGAAACCTGAGTGAACATTTTTGCTCCCCTGATCCGCCGTCCCGTGGGCACCTCGCTGCTGGCAGTGGGGTTGTTGCTGGCCGGCCTGTTTGCCTACCGCCTGTTGGGCGTGGCGGCGCTGCCGTCGCTGGAATTCCCCGGCGTATACGTCACCGCGTCGATGCCGGGTGCCAGCGCGCAGACCATGGCATCGACCGTGCTCGCCCCGCTGGAGCGCCACCTGGGCCGCATCCCCGGCATCGACGACATGTACGGCAATGCCAGCGAGGGTTCGGCGTCGGTCCAGATCCGCTTCACCTTCGATCGCACGGCGGACCAGGCCGCACGCGACGTGCAGGCCGCCATCAACGCGGCCCAGGCCGATTTGCCGGCGATGCCCAGCCCGCCGCAGTATTTCAAGTTCGATACCTCGCAGATCCCGATCCTGCTGGTGTCGCTTACCTCCACCGGCTTGCCGCCGGACAAGCTGTACGACCTCACCGATACCCTGCTGAAGCCCGCGGTGTCGCAGATACCGGGCGTGGCCCAGGTACAGGTCTTCGGCGGTACGCCCCATGCGGTGCGCGTGGAGCTGGACGTCAACGCGCTGGCCGCCAAGGGCCTGACCGCGAACGACGTCAGCAACGCGCTGATCGCCGCCAACGTCACCTCGCCGCAGGGCATCCTGAGCGACGGTCGTTCGCAGATGACGGTGACCGCCAACGACGGCCTGCGCGACGCCGCCGATTTCGCCAAGCTGCTGGTCGCCGTGCGCAATGGCGCGCCGGTGCGCCTGTCGGACGTGGCCCGGGTCACCAGTGGCCAGCAGGACATCTACCAGGGTGCCTGGTTCAACGACCAGACCACGGTGGCGATGCAGATCAGCAAGCGCCCGGAAGCGAACGCCGTGGCCACCGTGGAAGAGATCCGCCGGCGCCTGCCGGAGTTCCGCCAGTGGATGCCGGCGGACGTGCAGATCACGCCCATCTTCGACCTCACCCAGACCACCAAGTCGGCGCTGCACGAGGTACAGGTGGCGCTGCTGATCAGCATCGTGATGGTGGTGCTGGTGATGCTGGTGTTCCTGCGCAGGATGCGCCCCACCCTGATCGCCACGCTGAGCGTGCCGCTGTCGCTGGCCGGCGCCTTCGTGGCGATGCTGGCGCTGGGCTACACGCTCAACACGCTGTCGCTGGTGGCGCTGGTGCTGTGCATCGGCTTCGTGGTGGACGACGCCATCGTGGTGATCGAGAACATCGTGCGCCACATGGAGCATGGCGAGCCGCCGCTGCAGGCCGCGCTGATGGGCGTGCGCGAGATCGGCTTCACGGTGGTATCGATCACGCTGTCGCTGGTGGCGGTGTTCGCGCCGCTGCTGTTCGGCAACAACATGCTGATCATGCTGCTGCGCGAGTTCTCGGTGACGCTGGCGGTGGCGGTGGTGATCTCCGCCATCGTCTCGCTGACCCTCACCCCCGCGCTGTGCGGCAAGTTCCTCAAGCATGAGGCGCCGGGCGAGCACGTGCCCGGCCGCATGGAACTGGCGCTGGAGCGTTTCGACAAAGGCTTTCAACGCGCATACGAGCGTGCGCTGGACTGGGCCATGCGCCATCGCCGCCTGATGCGCTGGCAGCCGATCATCCTGCTGCTGCTGACGTTCGGGCTGGGCGCGGCAGTGGTGGCGACCGCCGGCGGCAACTTCATGCCCGAGGAGGATATCGGCATGATCCAGGGCGACATCCGCGCCGATGCCAATATCTCGCCCACGCTGATGGCGGCGCGTGCGCAGCGCGCGGCGGCGATCATGAAGGCCGACCCCGCCGTGCTCGATGTGCTCACCACCCTGGGCAGCAACGACGGCAACGGCGCGGTGGGCAACGCGGGCAGCATGTTCGTCGACCTCAAGCCGTTGGGCAAAGGGCCCAACGACCGCCACGACAGCGCCAAGGTGGTGATGGACCGCCTGGCCAAGCAGTACGACGTGCTGCCCGACATCAAGGTATCGCTGAGCCTGGTGCAGTTCCTCGGCGGCGGCGGCAGCGGCGACAAGGGTGGCCAGTACGAGTTCCAGCTGATCGGCACCAATGGCGAAGACCTGCAGCCGTGGACGCTCAAGATGGTGCAGCAGCTGCGCAAGATGAAGGAGCTGCGCGACGTCGGCAGCAATTTCGACCTGGTGGGCAAGCAGCAGTTGCTGAAGGTGGACCGCGAGGCCGCCAGCCGCATGAAGGTGAGCATGGGCGATGTCGATACCGCGCTGTTCAACTCGTTCGGCCAGCGCCAGGTGTCGGTGATCTATTCGGACATCAACCAGTACTGGGTGGTGCTGACCTCCAGCGCCGCCACCTCGCTGAGTCCCGAGTCGCTGCTCAACGTGCGCGTGCGCAGCGCTGGCGGCGAGATGATTCCGCTGTCGGCGCTGGCGCATCTGGAGCCGAACATGAGCCCGATGCGCATTCGCCACCACAACCAGCTCGAAGCCTCCACCATCAACTACAACCTGGCCACCGGCGTGACCCAGGATGTCGGCGTGAAGCTGGTGGAAAACGCCGCCATCGGCGTGGGCCTGCCGGCGGGCGTGCATGTGGAGTTCACCGGGCAGAACGAACGCCTGCAGCAAGCCAAGTCCAACGGCATGGTGCTGCTGATCGGCGCCGTCGTGGCCATGTACATCGTGCTGGGCATCCTGTACGAGAGCCTGGGCCATCCGTTGACCATCCTCTCCACCCTGCCGGCGGCGGGTGCGGGCGCCTTCCTGGCCATGCTGGCCACCGGCATGTCGCTGTCGTTGATGGCGATCATCGCGATCCTGATGCTGATCGGCATCGTGAAGAAAAACGCGATCCTGATGGTGGACTTCGCCCTGGTGGCCCAGCGCGAACGCGGCCTGTCGGCGCCCGACGCCATCCGCGAGGCCGCCCTGGTGCGCTTTCGCCCGATAACCATGACCACCCTGGTGGCGATGGGCGCGGCGTTGCCGCTGGCGATCGGCTTTGGCGTCGGCTCGGAGATGCGCCAGCCGCTGGGCGTGGCCATCGTCGGCGGCCTGCTGGTCTCGCAGCTGCTGACGCTGCTGAGCACGCCGGCGATCTATCTGTGGAACTACGACCGCAAGCTGCGCAAGGCGGCGCGCCGGGAACGGCGGGCGGCCAAGCGGGCCTTGAAGGCGCAGACGGCCTAGATCACGCCTTGCCGCTCCTACAAAGCGGCAAAAGGTGCGCCGGCATCAATCGCTAGGACTCGTACACGCCGCATAGCGCTTGCCTTCCACCTGCACCACGTCATGTCCCTGCAGGCTCACGCTGCCGGTGTAATGCTCGGCCGAATCGAAATCCACCCGGCCGCGGCCGGCGCCGGGACAGGCGAGGGTCCACGCCAGTGCCGTGCTGCTGCGGTGTTCGCCACTGCGCTTGCATGAGGCAGGCACAGGAAGATGGGCGAATTCGGCCCACGGATCGGCACCTTCATCCACGCAATGCCACTGCACGGTGGGCTGGCCGGCGTGACCATGGTCGAAGCTGCGCATGACGATCTTCCACAGGCCGGGCATGGCCTGGAAATCGCCCGGGTCGGCACGCCCCGATGCACCGGCGATCGCCGCCGCCAGCAACACGGCCACCGCGATGGCGCGGGCGATCGCATGACCGCGGCAGGTCTGTGCGGGTGGGCTGAAAGAGGTCATGGCTGTGGATACTCCGGCCGGACGGTGGAACCGCCCTGCCTGCTGGCGCAGGCAGGGCGTCATGCTTATTCCATCAGTCCTGTGTTTCAGTTGCCGCCACGTAGCCGTGGCCATTGCCGCCGAAGTCGAACATGTTCATCAAATTGCCGATGGCCGGCGCATTGAGCGGTACGTAGGGGTTGTTGGGCAGCGACACCGGGTTGGGCAGGTTGTCGCGGCTGCGCTCCGAGATGGTCTCGTGCAGGCCCCAGTTGGCCTCGACGAATTTGTCGAACGAGACATGGTCGTAGTACGTGTGCACCACGCGGCCACCTTCGGAGTAGCGCGAGATCACCAGCAGCGGGATGCGCGTGCCATCGCCGAAGAAGTCGATCGGCTGGACATAGCCCGAATCGTAATAGCCACCGCCTTCATCGAAGGTGACCATGATGACCGTGTCGGCCCATACCTTCGGGTTGGCCTTGGCCAACTCCACGATCTTCTGCACATAGCCTTCGAACAGGTCGAGCTTGGACGAGGCCGGGTGGCCATCCAGGATGCCGTCCGGCTTGGCGATCGACACCGCCGGCAGCGTGTCGTTCTGGATGTCGTTGTACAGGTCGCTCAGATCCTGGTTGTTGGCGCGCAGCGTGGGGTTGGTCATCACCTGCGTGGAGTACAGGAACGGATCGCAGATGTTGCAGAACGTGCCCGCCTCGCCGGCCTCCGTGCCGTTGCTGAAGCCTTCGCCATAGTACTTCCAGCTGACATGGTGACGCGTCAGCAGCAGTGCGATGTTGTTCTGGCGCGTCGGCGGGATGGTGAACTGGTTGGCGCCCAGCGGTGCCGGCGTGCCGTCGCCGAGGTAGCCCGGGTTGTAGTTGTTGACCAGGTAGTAGGCATCCTTGCGGCAGTCGGTGCCGTGGAAGCTGCGATACGGCAGCGACTTCAGGTAACCCTTCACCGCGGAGACCCCCGGCTGGGCATCGTCGGCGCAATTGACGTAGGAGCCGCCGCTGTAGCCGTCCTGCACGTACCAGTTGTTGGTGCCGCTCTGCGCGTTGGGGTTTTCGATCTGGTTGGACGGCGGCGTGGCGGGCTCGCCGTTGCTGTCGGCGTAGTAGATCAGGTCGCCATAGCCCAGCATGATGTGGTTGGCGCCGGTGCCGCCCATCACCGACTGGTGGAAGTTGTCGCTGAGCGTGTAGGTCTTGGCCAGCTCGGCGAAGTAGGGCGCATCGCCCTGGGCCATGTTGAGGAACTGCATGGCGGTGGAACCTTCGCCGGTGCTCTCGTCGTTGAAGCCGGCCGCCTGCGCGTTGCCGTTGGTGCCGGCGCCGACGGTGGTTTCCACCCATGGGAACAGGTCGGCACGGCAACCGCTGGGGTTCTTCTCGGTGGCGGCGCTGACGTCGCAGTCGAGCTGCTGCCACATCTGGAAGAAGCGATGCACCGGGCTGTTGGCGTAGTCGTCGTAGCTCAGCGAGGCGTGCATGTTGACCGGCGCGTTCGCCAGCGTGGCCGGGAAGCGCGTATCGAGCGCGTCCTTGGGCAGGCCGGTGCCGCCGGCGGCCAGCTCGCTATAGGCCGCCGTGGGAAGGCCTGGCTCGATGGCCTGTGCCTGTGCCGCCGAGGCGAACGGCGCCTGGGTCGGCGCGCTGCCGGTATTCATCGCGGGCAACTGCGGATAAGCAGTGGTATGCGGCGGCGCCACCGAGAACGCGCCCGTGCTGGAGGCCTGCCACTGGCGGGCCTCCGCAACCTTCGGGCCCGGTGTGCCATCGGCGTTGACGATGCCTTCGGACAGCAGGTTGTGGACGCTCTGCCCCTTCGGCGGCGTGTAAGTGGCAAACACGTGGTCGAAGGTGCGGTTTTCGCCGATCAGCAAGATGACGTGCTTGATCGGCGTAGTGGTGCGATCACTGCGGTCCTCGCCTGCGCCAGGCGTATGCAGCACGGCGACACTCCCTGCCGTCGCGGGCTGGCTGGTGGCGCTGTCGTTCTGTTCGGTGGGATTGCTTTGCGCGCTGACAACACCGGCCAGGCCGGCGGCCAGCGTGCCGATGACAAACGGCAGGAACCGCTTGCGGACATGCGTCATAGACATGACTTCGATCTCCTGCAGGCACCCGTCGAAGGGCTGCAATCGAGTGATCCCCCTGATATCGGCCGCCTTCCGTCGCAACGGTGGGAGGGTGGCCGGCGGCGAGTCTGGTCCGCCCTGATGACGCTGCCTTGGCATTACTGCGACAGCGCAGGGGGCCTTGCGTGACAACCGTGCGACGGCGCAAGTGTTTGCGCACGATCATGGAATGACGTCTTCGCCAGGCATTCCGCAGGAATGCGCCTCACGCCCGATCGCCTATGCACGCGGCGCAAATTCTTCGCGTGAAGCGTGCGCTCACGCCGGTTCTTGCGCTTTCGCGTTTTGCGACGCCGGCAGCAATTGATAGGGCCGCATCATTTCGTTGTCTTCATGCTCAAGCAGATGGCAATGCCACACATAGCGTCCTGGCTCGCCCTCGAAGCGCGCGATGATGCGGGTGACCATGCCGGGGTCGGCGCGCACGGTGTCCTTCCAGCCGGCCTCGTGCGGCGGTGGCGGTTGGGCGGGGCCGGTGTACTTGAGCGTTTTCGACGCGTTCCAGGCGAACAGGTCGAACGGGCGCCGCTCGATCACCTGGAAACGCACCAGGTGCAGATGCACCGGATGCACGTCACCGGTGAGGTTCACCAGGCTCCAGATTTCCACACTGTCCTGCACGGGGCTTTCGGTGACCGGCGCCGACCAGTGCTTGCCGCCGAGCATCATCATCATCGGGTTGCCGCCGGCATCGTCCTGCTCGCCCAGCGTCAGTACGCGGTCGCGCACCGCGCTGGCCGGATCGATGCGCGGCACCGCGCGCAAGCTTGCCGGCCATGCCGAGGTGTCGCGGCGACCGCGATCGCGCACGCGAAATTCGAGAATGGCTTCGGACTGCTGGCGCAGCTGCACGGTCTTGCCGTCCATGCCGGCAAAGTCCACCACCACGTCGGCGCGCTCGGCCGGGTAGAGTTCCACCCGCTGGCGCGGCAGCGGGGCGGCCAGCAGGCCCTGGTCGCTGGCTATCTGCTGGAACGGCTGGCCGCTGGACAGCGAAAGATCGTAGAAGCGCGCATTGGCCGCGTTGACCAGCCGTAGCCGGTAACGCCGTGGCTCCACTTGCATGAACGGATAGAGCTTGCCGTTGCACAGAATGGCGTTGCCGTTGCACTCCGACACCCATGGCGCCGCGGGGTCGTCGGATAGCGGGTAGTAGAGCTGCCCGTCCTTGGCGATCAGCCGGTCGCACAGGATCAACGGCAGGTCGCACTCCCCCGCGGGCAGGCCCAATGCCTGTTCTTCCGGATCGCGCACCAGGTACGCGCCGATCAGTCCGGCGTAGATGTTGAGCCGGGTGATGCCCATCGCATGATCGTGGTACCACAGCGTGGCCGCGTCCTGGCCGTTGGGATAGTGATAGACGGCCGAATGCCCGGGCGCGAACCAGTCTTCCGGATAGCCATCGCTGGCCGCGGGCGCGCGGGCGCCGTGCACATGCGCCACGGTGCGCACCTCCGGCTTGCCGCGCTCGGCGCCGTGGATGTTGTGGTCGATCGGCAGGAAGTGCCGCTGCGGCAATGCGTTCACCCACTCCACCAGCAACGGCTGGTTGCGCATCGCCTCCAGCGTGGGGCCGGGCGACGAGCCGCCATAACCCCATTGCGGCGTCGGCGGCAGATCGCGATGCAGGCGTGCGCTGAAGGCGCGCATCTCCATCCGGTAGAACGGCAGCAACCTGCCGGGATACGCCGCATGCGCACGGTGTTCCAAGGGCCGGGCCACCGGTGGAATCGGCAGTGCATCGACGAAGCGCGCCAGCGTCACCGGATTGACCAGCGGCACCTTCGGCGCGGCGAGCTGCGGCATCGTCATGGGCATGCCGCCGAGAGGCGTGGCCCGCAGACCCGCCCCGGCAACGACGTAGCCGCCGACCACGCCGGCGGCGCCCTGGAGAAAACGTCGGCGCGTGAACGTCATCCGGCCACCCTAGGCAGGCCGGATGACAGCTATGTGGCAACGGTGCTCGGTCAATCCACCGAAGCTGGTACGCCCTGGCCGGTGGTGGGCGCCTGCTGGCCCGCCACCGATGCCTTGTCGGGCTGCACCTCGATCGGCGTGGACAGCATGTGTGCCTTCCGCCAGCCGCCCCACGTGTAGTACCCCATCGCCATCAGCATCGAGGCGAGCGAGCCGAGCGGGAAACTCCACCAGATCGAGTCGGCGCCGATGCTTGGCGCCAACGACAACGCGAACGGCGGGCGGATCAGCCACATCGAGATGAACAGGATCACCAGCGGCGGCACCACCGCACCGGTGGAGCGCACCACGCCGAACAGCACGAAGGTGACGCCGAAGAACATGAACGACCACACCGCGATGCTGTTGAGGTGCCGCGCCAGCGCCAGCGCTTCGCTGTCACCGGGCAGGAACAGGTTCAGCGCGCTGCCGTTGAACACGTAGATCAGCGCGATCAGCGCACCGCTGAGCAGGAAGTTGTACAACACGCCCACTTTGGTGATGCGGCTGACACGATCCCACAGCCGCGCACCCACGTTCTGCGCCGCCATCGAGGACACCGCCGCGCCGATGGCCATCGCCGGCATCTGCACGTAGGTCCACAACTGGGTGGCCGCGCCGTAGGCGGCGGTGGTCTTGGAGCCGTAACCGTTGACCATATGGATCATGATCATCGCCGAGGTGGAGATCACGATCATCTGCAGGCCCATCGGCAGGCCCTTGAACACCAGCGAACGCAGCACTGGCAGATCCGGCCGCAGGAAGCGCAGCTCGCCACGGGTGAGGCGCAGGAAGTGCTTGCGCGCATACAGCGTCGACAGCAGCGCCACCAGCGCCACGCTCTGCGCGATCAGCGTGGAGGTGGCCGAACCGGCGATGCCCAGGCGCGGAAACGGACCCACGCCGAAGATCAGCAGCGGATTGAGCACGATGTCCATCAACACCGACAGGCCCATGAACACGAACGGCGTGCGCGAGTCGCCGGCGCCACGCAGGGTCATCATCAGGAAGTTGTAGAAATACATCGACGGTACGGCGATGAAGATGATGCGCAGGTACGGCACGGCGAACACCTGCGCATCGGCCGGCGTGCCCAGCAGGCGCAGCATCCACGGCGTGCCGGCATAGCCGCCCAGCGCCACCAAGATCGATACCGCCACGAAGAAGGTCACGCCGGTGCCAACCACGCGCTTGGCCTCGAGCATGTTGCGCGCGCCCAGGCTCTGGCCGATCAAAATGGTGCAGGCCATGCTCAGGCCGAATACCGCGCCCAGCAGCAGGAACAGGATGAGGTTGGCGTTGCTCACCGCGGTGAGCGCGGCCTCGCCCAGGTAATGGCCGATCCACATGGCGTTGACCGAGCCATTGAGCGACTGCAGCACCGTGCTGCCCAGGATCGGCAACGCGAACATGAGCAAGGTGCGTGCGATCGGGCCTTCGGTGAGTAACGGCTGCCTGCCGGCGATGGGTGACATCGTTAGGGTTCCACGTGAACAGGTAAGAGATGGAGCCGGGTGGGGCAGAGTCAATCGGCGACGCGACTATCGTCCCATGCCTTGGCGGCAAGGCGACGTAAATGCACGCGCACGTCGGCCGGCCAGGCATCGGTCAACGCCGCGAAGCGTTCGCGCTCACCGCGCCAGAACGCGCGCGAGGCTTCCTCGTGGCCTGGCAGATCGCCGGTCATGGCGAGCATGAAGCGATCGACCGCCTCGCCGGCCTGGCGAGCCAGGTCGCGACCGTGACTGTGCCGGCGCGCTTCCTCGACCAGTCGGCGCAATGCGGCCGACGCGCCGCCCGGCTGGGCGGCGAGCCACTCCCAATGGCGCGGCAGCAGGGTGACCTCGCGCGCCACCACGCCGAGTTTCGGCCGCCCCGGGCCACGCGGCGATTCATGCTCGCGCGCGGCGGCCGGCAAGCGTGCCAGCACCTCCTCGGCGGAGCCACGGAAATCGATTTCCAGTTGCTGGCTGCTGAGGTCGTCGAAGATCAGCACCGGGCCAGGCGCACCGGCGTCGATCGCCCGCTTGGTGGCCAGGGCGACCTGGGCCAGCGCGCCGGAAGCGATCAGGCGGTGGCCGTCGAAGGCCGAACAGGTAGCGTTGTGGTCGATAGGCATGGCCGGTATTTTGCCCGGGTGAAATTGGCGCCGTCAAGAGCGGAGCCCAGACGCCGTCCTCGCGCGCCGCCACCGACCACGCGGTAAAGTGCGAACCCAATCCGCCGTCGCGCCAGCCATGGTCATTCATCCACACCAACGCCCACTGTGGCTGATGTTGTTCACCTTGCGCGGGTCCATCGTGCCCGCCATCTGGAAGCGCGTGCTCGGCATGATCCTGCTGGCTGTACTGGTGGTGGTGCTGGAGCACCACCTGACGCATACGGGGGTGGAACTGGGTGCCGTGCCGCTGACCCTGATGGGCCTGACCCTGGCGATCTTCCTGGGCTTCCGCAACAGCGTGGCCTATCAGCGCTGGTGGGACGCCCGCACGCTGTGGGGCGAGCTGTTGATCGTGTCGCGCAACCTGGCGCGACAGACCTGCAGCCTGCCCGATGGCCTGTCGGGCGAGGAACAACGGCAGCGGGTGCATCGCCTGATCGCCTACGCGCATGCGCTTCGCCACCTGCTGCGCGGCTCGGCGCCGGCGGCCGATATGGCACGCTGGCTTTCGCCCGCCGAGGCCGCCGCGCTGGCGCAATCGCCCAACCCGCCGAACGCGCTGCTGGGTCTGATCGGCGAAAGCTATGCCCAGCTTCGCCGCCATGGGCAGCTCGACAGCATCCTGCTCGCCAGCATCGATGCGCAGATCACGCGCATGTCCTATGTGCTGGGTGGATGCGAGCGCATCCACAACACGCCCATCCCGTTCGCCTACATCCTGCTGCTGCACCGCACGGTGTACATGTACTGCCTGCTGTTGCCGTTCTGCCTGGTGGGCAGCGTGGGCTGGGTGACGCCGCTGATGGTAGGCGTGCTGTCCTACACCTTCTTCGGGCTGGACGCGCTGGGCGACCAGATCGAGAACCCGTTCGATCGCCTGCCCAATGACCTGGCGCTGGACGCCATGTGCCGCACCATCGAGATCAGCCTGGGCGAACTGCTGGGCGAGCGGGACCTGCCCGAGCCACTGCAGCCGGTGGATGGCGTACTGATGTAAGCGCATATTCGCGTGTCCTTGTTGCGATTTCTGCGTGGCGTTAACACTTCGCCGGCCATTCTTCGGCGTGTCTCGTCCAGGCAGAAGACACGTGCAGGCACCACCCAACCGACGCGCTTTTACGCAAATTCGACTTATTTCTAGTACCGAATGGTCCAATAACTTATTAAACTACGCGGTGCATAAATCTCCCTCACCAAGAAGAGAAGAAACGCACATGCGATCCAGCCTTCTGCGCAGCGCCGCTGCGCTTGCCTTGTTGGGCCTGTCCTGTACCGCGCTGGCCGATACCCGCCTCGAAATTAACGGTGGCAGCAGCTATTCCGACGGTTACTGGACCAGTACTGCCTGGGTCGAAGGCGTGTTCGGCGAGCACGCTATCGGCAACAGCCGCTTCACCTGGTCACCCGACGCTTCGCTGGGTTTCGTCGACGGGCGCAATCTGAAGCGCTACGGCAACGCCGTATCCGACGATGTCTGGTTGCTGGCCGGTGGCGCCCGCTTCCACTACGGCAGCCCCGGCGACTGGTACCACCACCTGTACTGGACCACCCAGGTCGCTGCCCAGGCCGGGCGCACGCTGGCATTGAGCAGCGGCGGCGAATTCGTCAATTCGTTGGGCTGGCAGGGCAACCACTGGAGTTTTCAGGTTCGCCACGTCTCCAACGGCGGCTTCAAGGGCTCCAACCGCGGCGAGACCATGGCGCTGGTGGGCCTGGCCTTCAATCCTTAAGATCCGGACCGCCAACGGCAGCAACGAAAACGGCCCCTCGCGGGGCCGTTTTCGTTGGATGTCTCTCAAGGATCAGTGATCGGCGCCGGGACCCGCCTTGGCCGAGAACGGCGGACGCGCCATCCACACCACCACGATCAGGCTGAAGAACACCCAGCCGAGCAGGTGGAACACCTCGTTGAACGAGATCTGATAACCCTGCTGGGTAATCATCTGGTCCAGCATCGCATTGGTGGATGCCGTGCTGACGCCCGCCGACTGCAAGGCCGTCTGCGCGGAAGTGTCGTACGGCGTGATGTGCTCGCTCAGGTGCGCGTGATGCACGATGGCGCGGTGGTCCCACAGGAAGGTGGTGAGCGAAGCGGAGAAGCTCGCCCCCAGCGTACGCAGGAAGGTGGCCAGGCCGCCGCCCGCGGCGATCTCATTGGGCTTCAGGTCCGACAGCAGGATGGTGGTCACCGGCATGAAGAACAGCGCCACGCCCAGGCCCTGGAACAGCTGCACGCCGGCGATGTGCATGAAGTCCACCTGCAGGAAGAAATCCGAGCGCATGAAGCAGGTGGTGCCCATCACCAGGAACGCGCACGAAGCCAGCAGGCGCATGTCGGTGCGACCGGCGTACTTGCCGACCAGGAAGGTCAGCATCACCGGCAGGATGCCCAGCGGCGCTGCGGCGAAACCGGCCCACGTGGACGTATAGCCCAGATTCCGCTGCAACCACTGCGGCACCAGCAGGCCGATGGCGAAGAACGCCGCATAGGCCAGCACCAGCGCAATCGTGCCGATGCGGAAGTTGTGATGGCGCAGCAGGCGCAGGTTGACGATGGGATCCTTGTCGGTGAGTTCCCAGATCAGGAAGATCGCCAGCGCAATGGCCGAGACGATGCTGGTGATCACGATGAACGACGAGTTGAACCAGTCCTCGTCGTTGCCCTTGTCCAGCACGATCTGCAGCGCGCCCACGCCGACGATCAGCGTGATCAGGCCCACGTAGTCCACCTTCGGGCGCGAGGTGGTATCCACGCGCAGCTTCATCTGGTTGCCCACCACCATGCTGGCGAAGATGCCGATCGGCACGTTGATGAAGAAGATCCACGGCCACGAGTAGTTGTCGGTGATCCAGCCACCCAGGATCGGGCCGGCAATCGGCGCCACCACCGTCACCATCGCCAGCAGGGCCAGGGCCATGCCGCGTTTGGCCGGTGGATAGATCGAGATCAGCAGGCTCTGCGTGATCGGATACATCGGGCCGGCCACCGCACCCTGGATGGCGCGGAACAGGATCAGCATCGGCATGCTCTGCGCGATGCCGCACAGGAACGAGGCGATGGAGAACAGCAGCGTCGACCAGATGAACAGCTTCACCTCGCCGAAGCGGCGGGTGAGGAAGCCGGTCAGCGGCAGCGCGATGGCCATGCTGACCGCGAAGGAGGTGATCACCCAGGTGCTTTGATTCACGCTCACGCCGAGGTTGCCGGCGATCGTCGGCAGCGACACATTGGCGATGGTCGTGTCGAGCACCTGCATGAAGGTCGCCAACGACAGGCCGACCGTGGTCAGCGCCAGGTTGGGCGGACGGAATTCGTTGCTCATGTTGGCCTGTCAGTTTCCGGGCGACTTGGATGTTGGCTCCTCCCCTGCAAGCAGGGGGAGGCTGGGAGGGGGCTTTGCATCAAGCGCCAGAGCCCCCTCCCCAGCCCTCCCCTGCAGGCAGGGGAGGGAGTTGTTCTTACTTCGTATCGGCCTTGGCCATGTTGGCGTGGATGATCTCGGCGATCAGGCCATCGGCCTTGGCCAGCTGCTGCTGATACACATCGGTGCTGAAGGCCGGCTGGGTCGGCGCCTGCTTGGCCAGCAGCAGACCGCTCTGGTCGTGCAGGTTCACTTCCACCGTGGTCGACAGGCCGATGCGCAGCGGATGCTCCTCAAGCTGCTTGGGATCGGTGAAGAACACGCGCACCGGCACGCGCTGCACGATCTTGATCCAGTTGCCGGTGGCGTTCTGCGCCGGCAGCAGCGAGAACGCGCTGCCGGTACCCACGCCCAGGCTCTGCACCTTGCCCTTGTAGGTCACGGCACTGCCGTACACGTCGGAACGGATCTCGACCGGCTGGCCGATACGCATGTCGGTCAGCTGGGTTTCCTTGAAGTTGGCGTCGATCCACACTTCATGCAGCGGTACTACCGCCATCAGCGGCGCACCCGGCGCCACGCGCTGGCCCAGCTGCACCGAGCGCTTCGCCACGAAACCGTCCACCGGGGCAATGATCGAGGTGCGCACGTCATCGAGGTAGGCGGCACGCAGTTTCGCGGCGGCCGTCTGGACGTCCGGATGCGAAGCGACCACGGTGTCGTCGACCAACACATTGCTGGTCTGGTACTGCTGCTGGGCCGTGGTCAGCGCGCTCTGCGCGGTAGTCAGCGCATCCAACGCATGCGACAGCTCTTCCGCCGAGATGGCGCCGGACTTGGCCAGGTCGCGACGGCGGTTGTAGTCGGCCTGGGCCTTGTCCACCGCCACCTTGCGCGATGCCACTTCCGCCTGGGCGCCATTTACGTTGCTGTACAGGCCGCGCACCCTGCGCACGGTGCTGCCGAGGTTGGCCTTGGCCTGGGCCAGGGCGACTTCGGCATCGGCCGGGTCCAGCTTCACCAGCACGTCGCCGGCATGGACCAGGTCGCCGTCGTCGGCACCGATGGTCACCACCGAGCCGGCCACCTGCGGGGTGATCTGCACCACGTTGCCGTTCACGTAGGCGTCGTCGGTGCCTTCGTACCAGCGGCCTTCGAAGAAGTACCACAGGCCCCAGCCGATGGCGACGAGCACCAGCACGGCCGCGAGCAGGCGCAGCAGGAAACCGCGGCGGCTCTTCGGGGGTTGGACAGCGGCCGTGTTGTCGGCCGCGAGCGGAGTTGGGCTAGACATGGTGGGGGTAGCCTTCAGAGCGAATGTTCAGAGGAAGATTGGACGGCCACGTCGGCCGCGCCGGCCTGCGGGCGGAAACCGCCGCCAAGGGCCTGGATGAGTTGCACCGACAGGTCGACCTGCTGCGATTTCAGCGCGGCCATGTGCTGCTGCGCCTGCAGCAGCTGCTGCCGCACGATCAGCGCTTCGAGGTAGCTGCCGACGCCGGCCTTGTAGCGCTGTTCGGACAACTGCCACGCCTGGGTGGCGGCATCCACCGCGCGCTGCTGCGCGGCGACCTGCTCCTGCGCGGACTGCACGGCGTCGTAGTCGTCAGCCACTTCGTTCACGGCGCTGACCAGGGTCTGGTTGTACTGCGCCACGGCGACGTCGTACTGCGCGTCCTTGCCAGCCAGGTTGGAGCGCAGGCGGCCACCGTCGAAGATCGGCAGGCTCAGCGACGGGCCGACGGTGTAGAAGCGCGCCGGCATCTGGAACGGGTTGGTGCCGCCCGCCGCCGCAAAACCGGCCAAGGCGCTGATGCTGACGTTGGGCAGGAACTCGGTCTTGGCGACCTTGATCTGCTTGCCGGCCGCCTCGACGCGCCAGCGCGCGGCGACCAGGTCGGCACGATGGCCCATCAGCTCCACCGGCAGGTCGGCCGGCACCGCCAGCGCAGCGGGTTCCAGCGACTGCGGACGGGTGATGTCCAGGCCACGGTCGGGCCCCTTGCCCAGCAGCACCGACAGCGACGAACGGGCCGCGTCGATGGCACGGTTGGCCGCCGCCAGTTCCTGGTCGGCGTTGGCCACTTCGGTGTCGCTCTGCTTGAGCTGCAGCTGGTTGTCGAGACCGGCGGAGACACGCTGCTGGGTCAGCTGGCGCGCGGCGTTGGCGCGATCCCGCTCGGCCTTGGCCACGTCGAGCTGCGTAAAGGCATAACCGAGCTGCACGTAGGCACGCGCCACGTTGGTGGACAATTCGATGCGTGCCGCCTGCGATTCCACTTCGGCGGCACGCTGCTGGCCCAGCGCGGCTTCCCACGCGGCACGCTTGCCGCCCCACAGGTCCAGGCCCCAGCTGAAGCTGGCGCGGGCGTCCTTGAACCAGGTGTAGTGGCCACCGCCGAGATCCGGCGGCGCGGCGGTGAGGGGCAGGCGCTGGCCGATGGCATTGGCGCCGGCGTTCACCGTCGGTCCGCGTGCGGCATCGGCGGTGCCTGCTTCTGCCTGGGCCTGGCGCGCACGCGCATCAGCCACGGCGAGATTGGGGTTGTCCTTCAGCGCTTCGGCGATCAGCGCGCTGAGCTGCGGGTCACCCAGGCCGGTCCACCAGTCGTTGCTGGGCCAGGCAGCCGGGGAGACCTTGAGGTTGGACAGGCTGCGCTCGCTCTTGAGGGAGCGCGCGTCGATCAGCGAGCCATCCGGATGCAGGCCACCGCTGGTGGCGCATCCTGCCAGCGCAAGAGTGAGGCCGGTGGCTGCCGCAAGGAGTTGCAGACGCATGGGCTTGGCTTCCAAAAAGTAAACGGGTTCAGGTCTTGTCGCGGAGCGCTTGCAGCACGCGCTCCAGGTAATCGTGCAAATGCTGGCGTTCGACCGGATCCAGGGCGCGCTGGGCCGCGTCCAGCACGCGGTCGTTGCAAGGCGTCATCTGGCGCCACAGCGTGTCGCCGGCCGCGGTCAGCTCGATGCGCAAGGCTCGCCGGTCCTGCTCGTGCGGATGCCGGCGCAACAGGCCCCGGCCTTCCAGCTGGTCGAGCTGGCGCGTCATCGCGCCGCCATCCAGCTCCACCGCGCGCGCCAGCTCGCTGGCCGACATCGGCCCGAGCATGGCCAGTCGCTTGAGGATCAGGAACTGGGTGAAGCGCAGGTCGACGCCCGACGCCTGCAGCTCGGCTTCTATGGCGCGGACCAGCTCGCTGCGAACCAGTCCGATCAGGACACCGAGGCTTTCCGGCGGGGCCGGCGAGGAGGGGGCGGCGGGGTTCATGGGACGTGCATTCTATTGCCCCAAGTATATTTGTCAAGGCAAATATATTCCTGGCCTATTTTGTTGCAGCAAAGTTACTGTTCCTCACTCCGCCATCTCGTCCTCCAGCCAGGCGCGCAGGGCCGGATCGCGCAGTTCGAACAGCTCGAACACGCCCAGCGCGCGCAACGCCGGCAGCAGCGCCAGCACGCGCGGCTCCATGGCACGCCGCGCCGGCTCTGGGGTGCTGGGATCCAGCATCTGGTGGGCGCAGGCGACAAAGGCTTCCAGCGGCGCGGTGACGGCTTCAGCGCCAGATGCCCGTACGGCGATCATCGACATGGGTCAGGCTCCCTTCGGGCACCGATGCCAGCGGCGCCGCTTGAATGGATGTGGATGGGCGACGGCATGCGGTCGCAACCTTGCGACGACCGCAGCCAGAGGCACATGCGACACCGCGAGCGGCGGCAGCGGTGGAGGACAGGCGAGCATGTTAGGCAGGGCGCGGGAATACTGTTAGCGTTATTTGGTCAATCTTTATCGAGAATCGGCCATGGACCCAAAGAACAAGCGCGAGCAGCTGTACACCCTGATCGAGCGCATCGACGGACCCTCGGTGATCGCCTACTGGAACGAGGGCGAAGCGGCCGGCGAGTACGACCAGGGCACCCATGAGTACGGCTGGCACAGCCACTCGCGCGGGCAGTTCTTCTGCGTGGAAAGCGGCCTGGTGCACGTGCGCACCGCCAAGGGCTCCTGGCTGCTGCCGCCCCATCGCGCGGGCTGGATGCCGCCCGGGGAACAGCACATGGTGAGCATCAGCGGCCCGATGAGCGGCTGGGGCGTGTTCATCACGCCGCCCGACTGCAGTTGCCTGCCCGCCGAGCCATGCGTGATCGGCGTGACCGAACTGATGCGTGCGCTGGTGCGGCGCGCCAGCACCTGGACCTGGGAAGCGCAACTGGACGAAAGCCAGGAGCGCCTGACCCTGGTGCTGCTGGAGGAAATCTGCCGGGCCCAGCGCGAACCACTGCACCTGCCGATGCCGATGGACCGACGCGCCCTGCGTATCGCCTTTGCCCTGCTGGAAAAGCCCGAAGACAACCGCAGCCTCGACGAATGGGCGCTATGGGCTGGCCTGTCGCCACGCAGCCTGAGCCGGTTGTTCCGCAGCGAAACCGCGTTGAGCTTCGCGCAGTGGCGCCAGCTGGCCCGGCTGTCGCGCGGGCTGGAGCGGCTGGCCGATGGCGAGCCGGTATCGGCGGTGGCCGATGCGCTGGGCTATGCCAGCGTCAGCGCGTTCGTGGCCATGTTCCGGCGCAGTTTCGGACAGCCGCCGGCGAGGTATTTTGCGGCGCAGGGATCGGGTTGAAGCTGCGCTTCCCTCTCCCCGGCGGGGAGAGGGAATGACGGCGCTTACTGCTTCACCGGCTTCACGTACGTATTGAACAGCTCGTCGATGCGGCGGTACTCGTCGTACCACGAGTCCGGGTGCACGAAGCCGTGGCGCTCCATCGGGTACAGCGACATCCAGAAGTTCTGCTTGTGCAGCTCGATGAAGCGCTGGTACAGGCGGATGGTGTCGCTGGTGAGCACGTTGTCGTCGATCAGGCCGTGCTGCATCAGCAGCGGGTCCTGCAGCTGGTCGGCGTATTCGATCGGCGAGCTGGTGGCATAGGCCTCCGGATCCAGCTGCGGGTCGTTGAGGATGTTGGAGGTGTACTCGTGGTTGTAGCTGGTCCAGTCGGTGACCGGACGCAGCGCGGAACCGGCGGCGAATTCACCCGGCGCGCGCAGCAGCGACATCAGCGTCATGAAGCCGCCGTAGCTGCCGCCGTAGATGCCCACGCGCCTGGGATCGACACCGTGGTTCTTCACCAGCCAGGCCTTGCCGTCGAGCAGGTCGTCCAGTTCCGGGTGGCCCATCTGGCGGTAGATCGCGGTGCGCCAGTCGCGGCCGTAGCCCTCCGACGCGCGATAGTCCATGTCCAGCACCACGTAGCCCTGCTGCACCAGCAGGTTATGGAACATCTGCTCGCGGAAGTAGTTGGAATAGGACAGCGTGACGTTCTGCAGGTAGCCCGCGCCATGCACGAAGATCACCGCCGGACGCGAGCCGGCATCGGCCGCATCGGACGGGCCGTAATACTTCGCCCAGATGCTGCCCGCACCATGCGATGACGGCACCGGCACGATCTGCGGCTGGATCCACGGATGCGCGGTGAAGGCCGGCTTCATGGTGTTGGTGAGCTCGCGCGGCGCGCCGCCCGCGGCATCCTGCACCGCCAGCTGGGGCAGCACGTAGGGCGAGGAATGCAGCACCGCCAGCTGGCGGCCGTCCGGCGACAGCACGAAGTCGTCCATGCCCTGGTACTGGGTGACACGGGTCAGCTCGCCACCGCCGCTGGGCAGGCGATACACGTCATAGCTGTACGGTGCGGCCTGGTTGGTGCGCACGTAGAACCACTGGCCGTCGTCGCTGAGCGCGGGATGGCTCACCTCGAACTTGCCGGTGGTCAGCGCCTTGGCCTTGCCGCCCAGGCTCTTGCTGTAGAGCTGCGAATAACCGCTTTCTTCGCTGAGATACCACAGCGTGCGGCCATCCTTGAGCCAGCCGAAATCGTTGAAGTTCCAGTTGATCCAGGCGTTGTCGGTGAGGCGGTGCTGGTTGAGCAGCGCGTGCTTGTCGAAATCGACGCTGGCGATCCAACGGTCCTTGTTGTCGATGGCGCGCAGCTGCACGGCCACGTTCTGGCCGTCGTCGCTCCACACGATGCCGCCGCCACCGCCGTCATCGGCGCTGGAAACGATGCGCACCGGGCGCACCTCGGGTGCCTTCAACGCCTTGGCCTGGTCGTCCTTGCCGGCCTTCTGCAGCGCCGCGACCGTGTTGGCGCGGATGTCCTTGAGCGGATCGTCCTTGATGCCGGGCAGGCCGTCGGTCTTGAGCGGATAGAACTTGGCCGCCTTCAGGTCCACCAGCACCAGCGACTGCGGCGTGGGGTCGTCGCGGCCCACGTAGGTGCGCGTTTCCTGCCGCTCGGCATAGCCGGAGTCGGTCACATAGTGGGTGACTTCCGGATGCTTGCCGTCCTTGGCGCCCTTGGGCTTGGTCACCACCAGCATCCAGCGGCCATCCGGCGACAGTTCGGTGTCGACCGGCTCGCCACCGTCGCCGAGATAGATCGGCTTGGGCGCGCGACCCGGGTCGGCGGCGGCCAGGGCGTCGTCGTTGGCGCGCTGGGCGTCCTTGTCGGACTTGTTCTCGCGCAGCGACTTGAACAGTTCCAGCTGCATGGCGTTGAGCTGGTCCGGCTGCTTGGCCTGCGGGTCGTCGACGAAGCGCAGCACGGCGGCCGGCGCGCTCACGCCCTGGGCGATGTCGTAGACGAACCAGTTGTTGCCCTGGCGATACTGCAGGCTGCGGTTGTCGCTGGAAAAACGCGGCGAGGATTCCGCCTCGGTGCTACGCGTGACCTGCACGCGGCGACCGCTGGCCAGGTCGATCATGAAGATATCGCCGTGGCGCACGAAAGCGGCATGACGATGCGCGCGATCGAACACCGCCGGACCGTCGGCCTGGGCCACCGCCGCCGGGTCGAGCTTCACGCTCTGGCCGCTGGCCAGGTCAACCCGATAAAGGTCGCGCACCTTGCTGCCGTCCTGCTTGAGCGAGTAGTACAGGCTGCGCCCGTCCACGCTCCAGTAGGGAGACTCCACCGCCGCGCCGATCCAGTCCGGATTGGCCATGATGGTTTCCAGGTCCAACGGTCCACCGCTGGCGGCAGGCGACAGGGCCGCCGCGGGCAAGGCGGCGAAGGCGGCAAGGCCGGCGAACAGCATTCGGCGCATGAAGGGCTCCACGATCAAAACGCCCGAGCATAGCCAAGGCCGGCCAACTGGCAAGCGCCGATGGTCCGGGTTCAAACTGGCCACCTAGGCAGCTAATCTTCCTGGTTCGCCCATCGGCGGTGTCGTCCCGACGTGCGCACCGCGCGTTCCGGGAGTTTCGCTGCATGCCAGGTAAGGCATGCCCACCTGATTGCCCTAGCCCTGGCGACGTCTCATGCCCCTTCCCTCCGTCGACATCGAAACCGCGCCCAACCCCACCCACAGCGTGATCTGGTTGCATGGCCTGGGCGCGGACGGCAACGATTTCGCATCCATCGTGCCGGAGCTGATTTCGCCCGAGTGGCCCGCGCTGCGCCTCGTCTTTCCGCATGCGCCGACGCGACCGGTGACGGTCTACGGCGGCATGCCGATGCGCGCGTGGTACGACATCGCCGGCATGGACCTGGTATCCCGCCAGGACGAAAGCGGCATACGCGCCTCCATCACCAGCGTCGATGCCCTGATTGCCCAGGAAAACCAGCGCGGCGTACCGACCGGCCGCATCCTGCTGGCCGGCTTTTCGCAGGGCGGCGCCATTGCCTTGGCGGCCGGCCTGCGTCATGCCGAGCAGATCGCCGGCGTGATCGCGCTGTCCACCTATCTGCCGCTACACGAGTCGTTCGCGGCCGAACGCAGCGCCGCCAATGCCGCCACGCCCATCTTCTGGGGCCACGGCACCGCCGACCCGATCGTGCCGCTCACGCGCGGCGTGGCCTCGCGCGACCTGCTGCAGTCGCTAGGTTACCCGGTGGCCTGGCATACCTATCCGATGCCGCATTCCGTGTGCTCGGAGGAGGTGGCTGATTTGCGGCAGTGGATGACTTCGCGTTTGGCAGGTTGAGGGACGTTGGGCGCAACCGCTTTTTTCTCGGCATCCTCGTGCGTTTCGCAATCGTCCCCAGCCCGTCATCTCTGAGCAAGCAGGGATCCAGTGACTGCGCCTTATGATTGTGGCGTAGCGATGACCAGGCTCGCCTGCGGCCGGGCTTTTCGACAGGGCTCCTGCCCTGACGAAAAGGGATCGACTTCCTTGTCGATCCCCCTGCGGGCCTGATCGTCCGGCCCTCACCGCCGCACAGGGTGCCCATAGATCAAGAGCACACGGCTCGAGCCCTGGCTGTTGATCTTCGGGTCCCCTATGGCGCGGCGGGCGGGTGGAGGAAAAGCCCGCAGGGTGGCTCGCATGGAGGCGAGCCAGTTTGGCGTCAGGGCAGGAGGCCCTGTCGCCAAACCTCCGCAACCCGTCCGCGCACCCGAAGGGCGCGCCATCGGGGTGGCCTTTCTCTTGGTTACTTCTCTTTGGCCACGCAAAGAGAAGTGACCCGGGCCGCGGCAGCGGCTCGGAAGCCCGCCGCAGGCGAGCACGCGAGCGATAACGCCACCATCAAGAACACAGTCACTGGGTCCCTGCTTGCGCAGGAATGACCAGCGACACCCCATATCCCTTTCCCCGCATGCGGCATACTCCGCCGCATGACGCCCCCCCCCATCGAACCACCTGCCAGCGGTCGCCCCGGGCGCCAGCTGCTGCCCGATTTCTGCAGCATGCCGGTGATCTTCACGCTGCTGGTGGTCGGCGCAATCATCGTCACCGTGATGTGGTTGGCGCCCAACAACAGCCACGGCTGGCGCGGCTACAGCGTGGGCATGCTGTTCGCCGACTGGCTGGCGCTGGTGATTGGCGTGGCGCTGTGCAAACTGCGCCCGCTGTTGCAGCGCCTGCCAGGGAACGCGCCGTATGCCGGGGTGTGGCTGGTGATGGTGCTGATCGTGGCGGCGGGCAGCGCGCTGGTGCACTGGATGGACGACGCCATGCAGATGCAATTGCTCACCGACACCGCCGGCGATTTCGTGCGCAACAACACGCTGATCGCCGCCCTGCTTGGCGGGGCGCTGCTGCGCTACTTCTATCTGCTGGCGCAGTGGCAGACCCGCCTGGCCGCCGTCACCAAGGCGCAGGTGGCCGCGCTGCAGGCGCGCATTCGGCCCCATTTCCTGTTCAACAGCATGAATACCGTGGCGGCGCTGGTGCGGGTCGATCCGGCGGCCGCCGAGCGCACGGTGGAGGATCTTTCCGAACTGTTCCGCGCCGCGCTGGGCGAGCATGGCACCGGTGACGGCACCTTGGCCGAGGAGTTGGCGCTGGTCGACCGTTACCTGGCCATCGAGCAGCTGCGCCTCGGCGAACGCCTGCGCGTGCGACGGGAGCTGGATGAGTTGCCGCCATCCTTTCCCTTGCCGCGCCTGCTGCTGCAACCGCTGGTGGAGAACGCCGTGCGTCATGGCATCCAGCCGCTGCGCGAGGGCGGTGAAGTGATCCTGCGCGGGCAGCAGGGGCCTGACGGCATCGTCATCGAGATCGATAATCCACGCGCGGGCGAACCCACGCCGGGCGGCCACGGCCACGGGCTGGACAATGTGCGCCAGCGCGTGGCCTATCGCTACGGGCCACGCGCCCGGGTGCTGGCCGGCCCACAGGGCGAACGCTTCGTGGTGCGCCTGCAACTTCCGCAACCGTAGAACAGGCTTTTATGCGCGTATTGATCGTTGATGACGAACCCCTCGCTCGCGCCCGTCTGGCAGCGCTGCTTGGTGAGTGCGAAGACGTCGACATCGTCGGCAACGTCAGCGATGGCGAGGCCGCGCTGGTGGCGCTCAGCGAGCTGCAGCCCGACCTGTTGCTGCTGGATATCAACATGCCCGGCATGAGCGGCACCGCGCTGGCGCAGCGGCTGGTCGGACGCAAGCGGCCCCAGATCGTGTTCTGCACGGCCTACGAAAACCACGCCGTGCATGCCTTCGACCTCGGCGCCGTCGACTACCTGCTCAAGCCCGTACGCCTGGAGCGGCTCGCCGAGGCGTTGCAGCGTGCGCGCCAGCGCCTGCTGCAGGGGCCACGGGAAGCCACCAGCTATCTGCATGGACGCCTGCGCGGCGAGCAGGTGCGGGTGGCGCTGGATGACGTGGTGTGCCTGCTGGCCGAAGAGAAATACGTGGTGGTGCAACATCGCGGCGGCCAGTTGCTGCTGGAAGAATCGCTGCGCCAGCTGGAAGAGGCCTATCCGGAAGCCCTGATCCGCCTGCATCGCAATTGCCTGGTGCCGTCGCAACGGCTGATCGGCCTGAAGACCCTGCAGGATGGCCGCGTGCTGGCCCGGCTCGGTGGCACCGACCTCACCCCGGAAGTCAGTCGCCGCAACCTGCCCACGTTGCGCAAACTGCTGCGCATGGGTTGAGCGAAGCGCACGGCGCCCATGCGACGTCATGCACGGCGCGGTACCCTGCGCCGCGCGCGCCATTTACGACACAATAAGCTTTCCCAACGACGCCGTTGCGCGGCGCCTTCACCGAGACCTTCATGACCCCATCCATGCTGCGCATCGCCACCCGCAAGAGTGCGCTCGCCCTGTGGCAGGCCGAGCACGTAGCCGCCGAGTTGCGCGCCGCCCATCCCGGACTGATGGTGGAGCTGGTGCCGATGTCGACACGGGGCGACGAGATCCTGGACAAGCCGCTGGCCACCATTGGCGGCAAAGGCCTGTTCCTCAAGGAACTGGAAGTGGCCATGCTGGAAGGCCGCGCGGATCTGGCCGTGCATTCGCTGAAGGACGTACCGGCCGAGGTGGAGCCGGGCTTCACCCTGCCGGCCATCCTGCCGCGCGCCGATGCGGCCGACGCCTTTGTCAGCAACGACTACGCCGATCTCGCCACGTTGCCGCTGGGCGCGCGGGTGGGTACATCTTCGCTGCGCCGACAGGCCCAGTTGCGCGCGGTGCGGCCCGATCTCAGCTTGCTGGACCTACGCGGCAACGTGGGCACGCGCCTGTCGCGGCTCGACGCGGGCCATTACGACGCGATCCTGCTGGCCTGCGCGGGACTGGAACGGCTGGGACTGTCGAGCCGCATCCGCAGCCGCCTCACCGCGCCGGACTGGCTGCCGGCACCGGGCCAGGCGGCCATCGCCATCGAAGCCCGCGCCGACCAGCCGGCGGTACTCGCGCTGCTTGCGGCACTCGACGATGCCGACACCCGGCTGGCCGTCACCGCCGAGCGCGCCATGAATCACCTGCTGGGCGGCAGCTGCACCGTGCCGGTGGGAGCATGGTGCACGCTCACCGAACGCGGCCTGCACCTGCGCGGCATGGTGGGCGATGCCAGCAGCGGCCGCCTGCTGCTGGCGGAAGCACAGGCCGAGGGCGACCAGGCCGAGGCGCTGGGGCAGCGCGTTGCCGAGGCGTTGTTCGCGCAGGGCGCGCGGACACTACTCGACCGCTGAAACGCATCGCCCCGCTCACGCCGGGAGCGGGGTTCGAGGCCTTCGCCAGCGATTAGAAGTTGTAGACCAGGTTGGTGGTGAGCAGCGTGTCGGTGCTGTCGGTGCCCGGCTGCACGTCGCTGTTGTAGCGGACCTGGTAGCCAAGCTTCAGCGCCATCTTCTTGGTCATGCTGACCGATACGCCGATGTCGTTCTGGTAGTACTTGTTCTTCGAACCCGCTTCCATCAGCAGCGTATCTTCCAGCGCGGTGTTGGCGGTGAGGCGGTACTTGTAGTTGATCAGGCCGCGACCGACCACTTCGTTCTGCGTGGCCTGCGGCACCTTGACGTTCGCGCCGTTCACTTCCTCGGTGACGTCGGCCGGGCGATATTCCTTGTAACCGGGACCGGCTTCGAACGACAGCTCGGTGCTCTCGGTCTTCAGCGCGATATAGCCGTAGCCCACCGAGACGATGCCCTGCCACAGGTTGGCGCCGAAATCGTCGTGCTCGTAGCGGGCCGCGGTGACGATGTAGCTGCGCGGATCGAGCTTGAAGCCCACCGAGGCGCCCGAGTCGTAGCGGTTGGCGGTGGTGGTGAGCCGGTCCACTTCGTTGCCGTACTGGTCCTGCACCTGCACTTCGCCCTTCGAACGCAGGCCATTGAGGAAGAAGTTGTTCTTCCACATGTCGTTTTCCTGGCTCAGGCCAAGCTTGGCGTTGATGTTCTCCGAGCGGGAGTTGCCATAAGAGGAGGCGAAGCCAAATTCGCCCGAGCCCGTCCAGCCGCCGTTGTCGGCCGGGTTGGAGGTGGAGGCCGCAGCGGCCGGCGCGTCGTCAGCCTGTGCGCCAAAACTCACCAGCGCCGCGAGCAGGGCGCCCGCCATCAGGGTCTTCTTCATGGGGATTTGTTCCTTTTTCGTTAAACAAAAGCAGGCCGTCACCTTAGCGAGGCGGATTGAACTGCCTGTGAACAGGGCGGCTTTTTCGCGGCCCAAACGGCGCCGGATGGCCATTCAGCGGCTGTCGGGGAGCGCCGCCAAGGCCTCATCATACAAACTCAGCTCGATACTCATGCCTGCCATGCAGCTCAGCGTGGCGAGCGCGGCCATGAACAGGCGGCCATCATCGAAACTCGCCAGGATCAGGGCCAGGCACGGCAAGGCATAGATCAGGCTGGCCGCGAGGTAGCGCCGGGGCTGCACTTCAAGCCTGGCCCGCGGCACCGGCAATCGCTGCAGCACGGCCTGCCAGCGCATGCCTTCGACCAGTCCACGCAGCAGCGCCAGCAGCAGCAGGCCCACGATCCATGGCCTGGGATCGGCGGCATCGCCGCCATCCTGCCCCGCCGCGCAAAGCCACAGCCACAGGCCACCGCCATAGGCCGCGGAGACCACGCGACTGAGCGGCAGCTGCGAGATGAGGCGGGTATCGAGCCCCGGCATGCGCCGCTTGATATCGGCATAGCCGGCGACCGTGAGGCTGACCAGGCTGCATAGCGTGAGCGCCGCGCCGGCCAGGCGCGTGGCCCAGAACGTATTGTCCCCCCGGGCCAGCCCAGCTACCGCCAGCATCGGCAGGAAGCTGGCGAGAACGATCAGTGCCTCGCGCGTGGGGCGAGTGTCCTTGCCGATGCGCCAACCGTGCCAGGTGGGCATCCATGGCGCACGCACGCACGCCGCCACCAGCCCGATGATCAGTAGCAATGCGCCCAGGGCAAGCGGCACCAGCGCATCGCCGCGGCCGGAGGGATAGACGCCCACCGCCAGGGCAAGCCCCAGCAGCATCCACAGGCCCAGGCCCTGGAAGGCTGCCACCTGCAGCGAGGTGGCGCCCACGCGCCGCGGGCGAATGAGCGCGGGACCGCCAGGCTCGTTGATCACGGCGGGTTGTGGGCGAACACGGGGCTGCTTCATGAGTTTTCTGTCGTCTGTACGTGAAGATCGGATCACGAGGACATGATTATTTGACGATTCAGCCGGCTTCCACCGTCTGGTGGACTTGCGACTATCGCCAACGGTGCGCATGCTACGCGGAGGCTGCCGTCGAAAATCATTTCATGGATCGTTACGAGCGCATTCTGACCCTGCACCGACTGCTCAAGTCGGCGCACTATCCCGTGCCCCTGCCGCGTCTGATGGACGAGCTGGAGTGCTCGCGCGCGACGCTGTATCGCGACGTGGCATTTCTGCGCGACGCGCTGGGTGCGCCGATCGAGAGTGCGGGCGGTGAGCACGCGGCGTTTCGCTATGCGGTAGGCGAGGGCGAACGCTTCGAGCTGCCGGGCCTGTGGCTCACCTCGGACGAACTGGCCGCGCTGCTCGCGCTCAACGAATTGATCGGACGCAGCGGACCCGGCGTGCTGGCCGGTGCGCTGGCGCCGTTCAAGGCGCGCATCGAACACCTGCTGTCCGACCAGGGCAGCGGCAAGGCCTTGCCGATCGAACGCATCCGCGTGATCGCGTGGGGCGAGCGCAAGCTCGACCAGCAGGTGTTCCGCGTGGTCGCCGGCGCCGTGCTGGAACGCAAGCAGCTGCGCTTCCGCTATCGCGCACGCACCACCAACGCGGACAGTCATCGCAAGGTGTCGCCGCAGCGGCTGACGCATTACCGCGACAACTGGTACCTCGATGTGTGGGATCACGACCGCGAGGCGCTGCGCAGCTTCGCGGTGGATCGCATCGCCGAGCCGCAAGCATTGGACGAACCGGCGCGCGACGTGCCCGAGAACGAACTCAACGATGCGCTCGCCTCCAGCTACGGCATCTTCGCCGGCAAGCCCAAGGCCTGGGCCACGCTGCGCTTCTCGCAGCATGCCGCGCGCTGGGTCGCCGACGAACACTGGCATTCGCAGCAGAAGGGCGAATGGTTGCCCGATGGGCGCTACGAACTGCAGGTGCCCTATTCCAATTCCAAGGAACTGCTGATGGACGTGCTCAAGTACGGTCCGGATGCGGAAGTGGTGGCACCGCTGTCGCTGCGCGAGGAAATGAAGATCCAGCTGCAACTGGCGCTGGGCGAGTACCAGAAACCGCCGCGCTGACGCGGCGCCGGCCGGGCAAACACTTGCCATCACCTCGCGACAGGACGAGGCTAACGCCCCCGACTGTCGCCGTGCCGTGCGTTCCATGAGCCCTACCGAGATCGCCCAGTCCTCTGCCATACCTGCGGATTCCATGGCCACCCGAAAACCGACCGTGGCGCTGGCGCTTGGTTCCGGCGGTGCGAAGGGACTGGCCCATATCGGCGCGATCGAGGAGATCGAAGCCCAGGGCTATGAGATCGTCGCCATCGCCGGCACCTCGATGGGCGCGCTGATCGGCGGCATCTATGCGATGGGCAAGCTGGACGTCTATCGCGACTGGGTCTCGGCGCTGGCCAAGATGGATGTGCTCAGGCTGGTCGACTGGACGTTGTCCGGCGGCGGCCTGATCAAGGGCGAGCGCATCATCGACACCTTGCGCGAGTTGATCGGCGACGCCAGCATCGAGGAGCTGCCGCTGGCCTTCACCGCCGTGGCCACCGACCTCGATCGCGAGCGCGAGGTATGGCTGACGCGCGGTTCGCTGTTCGACGCCATCCGCGCGTCGATCGCGATTCCCACCATCTTTCGCCCCTTCGTGCTGGGCGATCGACGGCTGATCGATGGCGGCCTGCTCAATCCGGTGCCAGTGACGCCGCTGATTCGCGAGACGGCCGACTACATTTTCGCGGTAAGCGTGGACGGCCCGCCGGACACCTCCACGCCAGAGGAACTCGCCACACCCGACGCGGAAATCTCCAGCAGCTATCGCTCGCGCATTGGCGATTTCATCGGCAAGTTGATGCCGCACGGCTCGGACAAGCCACGCGAGCCGGGCATGCTGGAACTGCTCACCCAATCGATGGACCTGATGCAGGCCAACCTGTCGCGCCTGCGCTTGGCCGCGTACGAGCCGGATCTGCTGATCCGGCTGCCGCGCAACGTGGCGAACGTGTACGAGTTCTATCGCGCCCGCGAACTGATCGAGCTGGGCCGCCTGCAGACCCGGCGCATGCTGTCCGACTGGCAGCCGGCGCATCGCCTCAATGGGGTCCGTGAGCCTTGAGCCAGGCGTCGAGATAGCACTTCAGCGCAACGGCATTGTTGTGTTCTTCGTCGCGCGCGCCATACAGCAGGGTGATGCGATGCCGCGAAGCCTGCGTCGCCAACGGCCGCCAGTATTCGGCGGCGGCGTCCAGTTCGCCGGCGTAGCGATGGCGGAAACCTTCCCAGCGCGCGGGGTCATGGCCAAACCACTTGCGCAGCGCCGCGGAAGGCGCCAGTTCCTTGGTCCACTCGTCGAGTGCGGCATCTTCCTTCTTGAGGCCGCGCGGCCATAGCCGATCGACCAGCACGCGGTAGCCGTCGGACGGCGCCGCCGGCTCGTAGACCCGCTTGACGGCAATGCTCATGGTTCGGGCGGCCTCCCAAAGGAAGGATCATCCGCATACGCCGATGAAAAACGCGTCACAAGCCAGGCAACGAAACGTTCCCGCAACGACGCCGAACGGATCAGATTTCCTCGACCTGGGTCACCTTGCCACGACGCATCAGCCACGCCACGCCACGCAGGTCGGCAATGCCCACCCACAGGCGGTCGAGCATGCCGTACTTGGAGGTGCCCGCCGTGCGCGGGCGATGGCCGACCGGCACGCTGGTGCTCCGGAAGCCCGCGCGCTTGACCAGTGCCGGCAGGTAACGGTGCATGTGGTCGAAGTAGGGCAGGCGCAGGAATACCTCGCGATCGAACAGCTTCAGGCCGCAGCCGGTATCGGGCGTGGCGTCCTTGAGCATGCGCGAGCGCACCGCGTTGGCGATCTTGGAGGAAATGCGCTTGTTGAAGCTGTCGCGCCGCGTGGTACGCCAGCCGGCAAACAGACGAGTGTCTTCCGTCGCGCCGTCGCGGGCGGCGAGCAGCTTGGGAATATCGGCCGGATCGTTCTGGCCATCGCCATCGAGCGTGGCGATCCACGGCGAACGCGCGGCGCGCACGCCGTTCCACACCGCCGTGCTCTGCCCGCTGCGGGTGAGATGACGCACGATGCGCAGCTCCGGGTAGTTCGGCTTCTCGCTGGCGAGCACGGCCACGCTGTCGTCGCTGGAGTCGTCGTCCACGTAGACGATCTCGAACTCCACCTTGCCACGCAGGGCGGCGGCGATCTCGGCGAGCAGCGGCGGAATGTTGTCGCGCTCGTTGAATACCGGGACGACGACGGACAGTTGTGGCATGGGGAAGGCCTTCTCTAAACAAAGGGCGCGCGGCGCCAGGGCGCCATTCTAGTGGGTAGACGGGATGGCGTCAGGAGCCGATACCGGTCCCTCCGACCCTTCATGAGGGCGTCATTCCGGCTTTCGCCGGAATGACGGAGTTGCGGACAAATCCCTAGCGGATCTTGCCGAGTATCCCTTCCAGCTCGTCATTGCTGTGGTAGTGGATCACCAGCTTGCCGCGGCCACCGCGGCCCTGCGCCAGCTCCACGCGGGTGGCAAAACGCTCGGCCAGCTCGCGCTCCAGGTCGGCCACGTTGGGGTCGCGCGAGGGCGCACTCTTGGCTTTGCCCTTGGGCGCGGTCTGCACGCGGCGGGCGGCTTCCTCCAGCTCGCGCACGCTCCAACCCTTGCGGGCCGCTTCCAGCGCCAGCCCTTCGGCCAGATGCTCGGGCAGGGTCAGCAGGCAACGGGCATGGCCCATCTCCAGCTTGCTTTCGTCCAGCAGGCGCTTGATCGAAGCCGGTAGCTCGGTGAGGCGCAGCAGGTTGGATACGGCCGCGCGCGAGCGGCCCACGGCATCGGCGGCCTGCTGGTGGGTAAGGTCGAAATCGTCGATCAGGCGCTTGAGCGCATCGGCTTCTTCCAGCGGGGTGAGGTCCTGGCGCTGGATGTTCTCGATCAGCGCCATCGCCGGCACGGCCACTTCGGGCACGTCCTTCACCAGCACCGGCAGCTCGGTCAGTTGCGCGCGCTGGGCGGCGCGCCAGCGGCGCTCGCCGGCGATCAGCTCGTAGCTGTTCTTGCCGATCGCGCGCACCACCACCGGCTGGATCAGGCCCTGCGCGCGAATCGACGCGGCCAGTTCGTCCAGCGCTTCGTCGTTCCAGTGGCGGCGCGGCTGGTACTTGCCCGGCTGGATCTGCTGGATGGGCAGGGTACGCAGCTCGCCTTCCTGCTCGATCACCGACGGCGTACCGGCGCCATCACCACCCAGCAGCGCATCGAGCCCGCGTCCCAGGCCCCGTTTTTTCGCAGCAGACATGCTTACTCCTGATGGATGTCGACGATGTCGTCGAGCGTCTCGTCGGCCAGGCCGACCTGGGTGGCATCGTCATGCAACGCCGCCTCGGCGACGTCGCCCGCGTGATCGTGCACGGCGGCGGCAGCGTGGCCACGCTCGCGCCGGATCATTTCGCCGGCGAGGCCGATATAGGCAATCGCGCCACGCGAACTGCGATCGTACAGATGAATGGGCTGCCCATGGCTGGGCGCTTCGGCCAGGCGCACGTTGCGCGGAATGATCGAACGCAGCACCTTGTCACCGAAGTGATGGATGAGCTGCGCCGACACTTCGTTGCCCAGGTTGTTGCGCACGTCGTACATGGTGCGCAGCAGCCCCTCGATTTCCAGCGCCGGGTTGAGCCGCTGGCGCACGGCCTTCACCGTGTCGAGCAGGCTGGAAAGCCCTTCCAGCGCGAAGTATTCGCACTGCACCGGGATCAGCAGGCCATTCGCCGCCGTCAGCGCATTGAGCGTGAGCAGGTGCAGCGACGGCGGGCAGTCGATCAGGATGATGTCGTAGCGGTCGGCCACCTTGGCCAGCTGCTCCTTGAGCCGGCTCTCGCGCGCGATCGCGTCCATCAGCTTCAGCTCGGCGGCGGTAAGGTCGCCATTGCCGGGCAGCAGGTCGAAATGCGCTTCGGTCTTGACGATGGCCTGCTCGATCGGCGCCTCGTCCAGCAGCACTTCGCAGCCGTTGGGCTTGGCCACGCGCTTGTCCACGCCCGACGCCATGGTCGCGTTGCCCTGCGGATCGAAATCGACCAGCAGCACCTTGCGCTTGGCGGCAGCCAGCGCGGCGGCGAGGTTCACAGCGGTGGTGGTCTTGCCGACGCCGCCCTTCTGGTTGGCGACAGCGATGATGCGAGCCATGGTGTCGTCGATACCGTGCGCGAGTGAAAAGGGGGCTAGATTAGCAGCCTGCCCGGCCGAGCACGACGAGATGGCGTTCGCCGCCGACATCGGGCACGGCCAGCGTGTGGATGGCCCGCACTTCGAAGCCGGGCGGCACGCCGGCCAATTCATCCTCCGGGTGCTTGCCCTTCATGGCCAGCCAGACACCCTCCCTGGTCATAAGATGACCACCCCACGCCAGCATGTCGGCCAGGCTGGCGAAGGCGCGCGCGGTGATGCAGTCGAACTGGCCCTCGACGTCTTCCACCCGCGACTGCACCGCCCGCACGTTATCGAGCTTGAGCGAGCGGATCGCCTCACGCAGGAAGCGGACCTTCTTGCCGTTGGAATCCACCAGCAATACCTGCCGCTGCGGTGCGGCGATGGCCAGCGGAATGCCGGGCAGGCCGGGGCCGGTGCCCAAATCCGCCAGCGTCTGGCCCTGCACATAAGGCAGGATCGCCAGCGAATCGACCAGATGCCGGCTGACCATCTCCATCGGGTCGCGGATGGCGGTGAGATTGTAGGTGGCGTTCCAACGCGCCAGCAGCGCCTGATAGTCGAGCAGGCGCTCCACCGCGCCCGCCGGCAGCTGCAGGCCGAGCGAGGCCACGCCTCGTTCCAGCTGGGTATGCAGGTCGTGGCGGGAAGTCATGCGGCGGTACCTTGGAATAGGAAGGGGCGGAAGTATCGGGGCGCGATGCCTACGATGCCAGCGCGGGCAAAGAAAAACCCGCCGAAGCGGGTTTCAAGGGACTCCCCTGTGGCGGGCGCTCTGGGGCGGCCTCACCATGACCTGATCGGCGCCAGTGCCGCTCAGGCGAATTCCAGCTCCACCCGGGTGACCATCATGCCGCGCTCGCGCAGCGCGCCGTTCATGCTCTGCTTGAGGCGCGAACCCAGGTCGCGATGATCGGCGCTATAGGCTTCCGGCTCTTGCCGCAGCGCCGCCAGGGCACCGCCGCGGATCAACTGATCGGCCTGCTCGATCACCGCGTCGGCACGCTCCGGCTCCAGCACCTGCCAGTACACCGTGCCGCGCACGTCGTGGGCGTTGGGCAGCGGCTCCTCGAAGCGCAACACCTGGCCGCTGAGGTTGATGCGGTGCTCGACGTGGTCGACCAGCGGCAAGGCCATGTGGGTGCCAGGCTGCAGCAGGCGATACGGCTTGCCACGGCGGTAGAGGCTATGCACCTGGTCGACCGGCACGCGCTTGATGGCGGCCGCAAAGGTCGCGATCAAGGCCAGGACAACGAGTGTAATCAGGGCATTCATGGCAATAAATACAGCTAGTTATATATGGATTCTTAGCAAGGAGCTGTAAGTTGATGGTACAGCTGGTTGCATCCCCTTGGATTAATGCCAATTTAACGACGAACTAAGGTCGTTTTACAACCCGTCTTTTGGGCTAAAGGCTTGATTCTGTGAACCCGGCGGCAGGCACGGATGGCATGCATCGACCGCGCCATCCGTGCCGCCAGCCGCCGGATTCCCCCTACATCGGTAGGGTTAACGGCGGCGGCGATGGTGGCTTTAGGGGATTACCCCTCCCCCTGCATGCAGGGAGAGGCTGGGAGGGGGCTCTCAGAACTTGCCGGCGCGGAAGTCGGTGATGGCTTCGTGGATCTGCTCGGGCGTGTTCATCACGAACGGTCCGTAGCGCGCCACGCTTTCGTTGAGCGGATGGCCGGCCACCAGCAGCACGCGGGCTACCGTGTCGCGCCCGGCAATGCGCAGGCCGCCGTTGCGCGAAAGCACCGCCAGCTCGCTGCGGGCGAGCGGCTGGCCGCCGACCTCGGCGTCCACACCGTCGAACACATAGGCAAAACCGGCATGGCCATCGGGCAGCGGGATGGTGACCGACGCGCCCGGCTGCACGGCGATATCCAGATAGATCGGCTGGGTGATCACTTCGGATACCGGGCCGGTCACGCCGTCGAATTCACCGGCGATCACCTTCACTTCGACGCCATCGGCCGGATGCACCACCGGAATGCGCTCGGGGCCGATGTCCTGGTAGCGCGGCGCGATCATCTTGTCCTTCGACGGCAGGTTCACCCACAGCTGGAAGCCCCACATCAGGCCGTCTTCCTGCTCGGGCATTTCCGAATGCAGGATGCCGCGGCCGGCGGTCATCCATTGCACGCTGCCCGGCACCAGGTCGCCGCTGTTGCCGTGGTTGTCGTGATGCTTCATGTGGCCGGCCAGCATGTAGGTCACGGTTTCGAAGCCGCGATGCGGATGCTCTGGGAAACCGGCGATGTAGTCGCCCGCCTGGTCGGAACGAAATTCGTCCAGCAGCAGGAACGGGTCGAGCATGTCCAGGCCCGGCTGGCCGATGACGCGCTTGAGCTTGACGCCTGCGCCATCGGAGGTGTCGATGCCGCGGATGCGGCGGAGAATGCTGCGCTCAGTCATGGCTTGCTCCCATGGATAGGTCTGCCACCCATGATGACGTCGCCGGGCAGCATGCCCAAGAGGCGAAACCGGAACGGATTGTTTCGCCGGTAGCGGGAAACGGCAGCGTTTCCCGCGTTGGCTCGTCAATGCACCCAATGTCCGCTGCGCTGGCGCGGCGGCGGATGTTGCGGCTCGGCTTCCTCGGCAGGACGAATGGCCGCTTCCAGCTCGGCTTCGGTGGCCGGGTGCTCATGCCAGTAGTGATTGACGGCGCCGAGCACGGTCGGCACCTGGGCCAGGCATTCGTCGTACTCGTCGTCGCTGAGCTTCTCGAACTCGGCGTCGGCGTTGAGGATGCCCTCGTCCACCGCCAGCGCCATCACCGGACCCAGCAATTCCATCAGCTGCGGATCGTCGGCCAGACGCTTTTCCCACAGCCCGGCGCGCAGGTCGATGCCGCGGCTGAAGCCTTCGCACCAGCCGGCGGCGGAAAGCACCGGGCCCGCTTCGGTTTCCACTTCGCCCAGGATGGGTTCGTAGGCATCGACGTCGAGTTCGGCGCTGATCGAATCGTTGAGCTTGGCCAGCAGGGCAAGCACGCGATTGCCTTCCGCTTCGTCCGCGAACGGCTCGTGCAACACCTCGGGCAGCCACTCTTCCGGCAAGACCTGCATGGGGCCGACCGCCAGCGCCGAAAGCAGGCCATGCACGCCGTCGAGCAGCAGGTCGCCTTCGCCGACGTGGGCGCGCAGGTAGAGATCCAGTTCGTCGAGTTCTTTGTCGTCCAGCGAACTGGGCCAGTCGGTCTTCGGTGTATTCATCCAGCTGCCTGTTTTGCCTTAGATATCCAGATCCACGGTTACCGGCGTGTGATCGGAAGGTCGTTCCCACGTACGCGGCGTGCGGTCGATGCCCGCCGTGGTCGCCGCGGATTTCAGGGCGTCGCCGATCAGGATCAAGTCGATGCGCAGACCCATGTTGCGCCGGAACGCACCCTGACGGTAGTCCCACCAGCTGAAGTGTTCGCCGCCCTGCTCGAACAGCCGGAAGCTATCGTGCAGGCCCAGCTCGGTGATGCGCTTGAGCGCCTCGCGTTCCGGCGGCGAGCACAGGATGTCCTCGCCCCAGGCCACCGGATCGTAGACATCGCGATCGTCCGGCGCGATGTTGAAATCGCCCAGCACGACCAGCCTGGGATGCCGCTCGATCTCGCGCGCCAGGAACTCGCGCATCTTCGCCAGCCAGTCCAGCTTGTAGGCGTATTTTTCGTCGCCGACGGCCTTGCCGTTGACCACGTACAGGTCGACCACGCGCACGCCACCGACCGTGGCCGCCAGGATGCGCCGCTGCGGGTCGTCCAGGTTCGGGATGTCGGTGACGACATCCTCGAAACCCGGGTGCACGTCGGCGCGCGCCAGCAAGGCGACGCCGTTGTAGGTCTTCTGGCCGGAGAACACCGCGCGATAACCGGCCGCGGCCAGTTCATCCACGGGAAACTTCGCGTCTTCCAGCTTGGTTTCCTGCAGCGCCACCACATCCGGCCTGGCCTCGGCCAGCCACTCGGTCAGGTGCGGCATGCGCACCTTGAGTGAGTTCACGTTCCACGAGGCGATTTTCATGGGCGCATTGTAAAGGATGGATGCGCGGACGCCGCCGTCCGCTGAGGGACGGCGGGCATCCTCAGGCCAGCCCGTGGCTCTTGAGCAGCGCCTCCGGCTCGGGTGCGCGGCCACGGAAGGCGATGAAGCTTTCCAGCGCGGGGCGGCTGGCGCCCACCGCGAGGATCTCGCGGCGGAAACGCTCGCCGGTGGCGCGATCGATCACGCCGTTTTCCTCGAACTCCCCGAACGCATCGGCACTGAGCAGCTCGGCCCACAGGTAGCTGTAGTAACCGGCCGCGTAGCCGCCCGCGAAAATATGCGAGAACGCATGCGGGAAACGCTGCCAGGCCGGCGGATGCAGCACCGCCACTTCGTGGCGCACTTCCTCCAGCACGTCCATGGTGCGCGCGCCCTTGGCCGGGTCGTATTCCAGGTGCAGGCGGAAATCGAACATGGCGAATTCGAGCTGACGCACCAGGAACAGGCCGGCGTGGAAATGGCGCGCCGCCAGCATGCGTTCGAACAACTCGTCGGGCAGGCGCTCGCCGGTTTCGTAGTGACGGGCGAACAGGTCCAGCGCCTCGCGGTTCCAGCCGAAGTTCTCCATGAACTGGCTGGGCAGTTCCACCGCGTCCCACTCCACGCCGTCGATGCCGCCGATGGAGGGCAGCGCGATCTCGGTGAGCAGGTGATGCAGGCCGTGGCCGAACTCGTGGAACAGGGTGAGCACGTCGTCGTGCGTGAGCAGCGCGGGGCGACCTTCGGTCGGCGGAGCGAAGTTGCAGGTGAGGAACGCCACCGGCAATTGCTCATGGTCGCCATCGCGGAAACGCGCGCGGCATACGTCCATCCACGCACCGCCACGCTTGCCGGTGCGCGCGTAGAGATCGACATAGGCGCCGGCGAACACGCGGCCATCGGCGTCGCGCACGTCGTAGTAGCGCACGTCCGGATGCCACACATCGACGCCTTCGCGCACGCTGAGCGAAATGCCGTAGAGGCGCTGGGTGAGGCCGAACAGCCCGTCGATCACCGCCGGCAGCGGGAAATACGGCTTGAGCTGTTCCTCATCCAGGTCGTACTGCTGCTGGCGCAACTTCTCCGAGGCGTAGCCCACGTCCCATGATTCGAGGTTATCGAGCTTGAGTTCGGTGGTGGCGAACTCGCGCAAGCGGTTGAGTTCGTCGCGCGCCACCGGCTTGGCGCGGCTGGCCAGGTCGTGCAGGAAGGCCATCACCTCGGCGGGCGTGCCGGCCATCTTGGTGGCCAGCGATTCCTCGGCGGCGTTGTCGAAGCCGAGCAGCCTGGCGGCCTCGTGGCGCAACGCCATGATGCGCTCGATGCGTTCGCTGTTGTCGTACTTGCCGGCCTGCGGGCCCTGGTCGGAGGCGCGCGTCTGGTAGGCCCAGTACACGCGCTCGCGCAGGCCGCGGTTGTCGGCATAGGTGAGCACCGCCTGCACGCTGGGCTGCTTGAGCGTGACCAGGTAGCCGTCGAGGTTCTGCTCCTTGGCGTACTGGCGCAGCACCGCACGGCCGGATTCGGGAATGCCGGCAAGATCGCGTTCGTCGGTGATGTGCTCATGCCACGCATCGGTGGCGTCGAGCACGGCGTTGGAAAATTCGGTGGACAGTTTGCTCAGCTCCACGCCGATCTCGCGATAGCGCGAACGCGCCGGTTCCTCCAGCGCCACGCCGGACAGGCGGAAGTCGCGCAGGGCGTGTTCCACCAGGGCGCGTTCCGCACGCGGCAGGGTGGCGAAATCGGGGGCGTCGGCCAGCGCCTGCACGGCCTGGTAGAGCGCGCGGTTCTGGCCCACCTCGATGGCGTGGTCGGTGAGCTTTTCCTCCGCCGGGCCGTAGACCTTGCGCAGCGCCTCGCTGTCGGCCACCGAATGCAGATGACCCACCGGCGCCCAGGCGCGTGCCAGGCGCTGTTCCAGGCGTTCCTGGGTCAGCATCACGCTGGCGAAATCGTGCGGAGCGCCGGGGGCGGTCAGCGCGTCGATGCCGGCGCGGTAGTCGGCCAGCAAGGTGTCGATCGCGGGCGTGACGTGCTCGGGGCGGATCTGCGAAAACGCCGGCAAGGTGTCGTCGGCCAGCAGCGGATTATGGTGTTCCATGGATTCTCCTTAGCGCCCGCGGACAGGCCGGCGGGCTGCCCGCCAGCGTGGCGACCCACCCAGGCGAAATCAAGCGGGGAAGCGCGTCCAGGCGGGCTCGCGCTCACGAATTGTCATATCGCGCGCCGTACCATCGGCGCATGCCCATGCCCGATTTCTCCGCCCTGCTGCGTCATTGCGACGTGTTCGGGCATCTGGAGGACGAGGCGCTCGCCGCGCTCGTTCCCGAACTCGAATGGTTTTCACTGCCCGGCGGTCGTGCGCTGTTCCGGCAAGGCGACCCTGCGGACGCGCTGTACCTGGTGGTCAGCGGCAGCCTGGGCGTGTTCGCCGGTCCTACCCAGCGGGTGCGCCTGGTGGCAGCGGGCGACAGCGTGGGCGAGATCGGCCTGATCACCGGCGAACACCGCCAGCACACCGCGCGGGCGTTGCGCGATTCGGAATTGTTGCGGCTGGACCGCGCCGCCTATGAGGCGCTGACCCGGCGGTATCCGCAAGCCATGCTGGGCGTGGCCCGCGTGGCGATCGCCCGGCTGCAGCAACGCATGCGCGGCGATGAAGCGCCCGGGGTCGCACGCACCTTCGCGCTGCTGCCGGCGAACCCGGACGTGCCGGCGCGTTCGCTCGCCATGCAGCTGGCGATGGAGCTGGAGCACTGGGGCAGCTGCATCGTGATCGATGCCGAGCATGGGGTCGGGCGCGGCAGTGACTGGTTCGCCGAGCGCGAGGCCCAGGCGCGCTTCGTGATCTACCTGGACACCACCGGCGACAGCCATTGGCGCCAGCGCTGCCTGCGCCAGGCCGACGTGCTGTTGTTGCCCGCGCTTGCCTCGCAACCGGCACGGCCGTGGCCGGAATCGTCGCTGATGGATCCGTCGCGGGTCGGTCATCGACCGCGTCACCTGATCCTGCTGCAGGCGGGACGCCAGCCCGGGCTTGGCGCCGCGCAGCGCTGGCGCGCGCAATTCAGCGGCGACCTGCAGCACCACCACGTGGGCGGGCGGGCCGACATCGCCCGGTTGGCGCGGCGGGTCAGCGGCAACGCGCGCGGGTTGGTGCTGGCCGGCGGCGGTGCGCGCGGCGTGGCTCATCTCGGAGCCTTGCGTGCCTTGCACGAGGCGGGTCACGAGTTTGACGCGGTGGGTGGTACCAGCATCGGCGCCATCATCGGCGCCGGCGTGGCGGCCGGCTGGGAACTGGACGAGATGGTGGAGATGTTCCGCCGCAGCTTCGTCGAGGGACGCCCGCTGTCGGACTGGACCGTGCCCATCATCGCGCTGACCCGTGGCCGACGCGCGGCGGCGATGCTGCGGCGCGCCTTCGGTGCACTGGACATCGAAGACCTGACGCTGCCGTTCTTCTGCGTCTCCACCTGCCTATCCGGCGAAGGCATGGTGGTGCACCGGCATGGCCCGCTGTGGTTGTGGCTGCGCGCGTCCAGCGCCATTCCGGGCGTGCTGCCACCGGTGCTGCATCACGGCCGTGTCTACGTGGATGGCGCGCTGGTCGACAACCTGCCTACCGACGTGATGGCCGACGATGGCATCGCCCACATCACCGCCGTGGATATCCGCGCCGACATCTCGCTGCTCACCACCGCCGAGGAATACGCCACGCCGCCATGGTGGCAGCTGTTGCTGGGACGCCAGGACATCCAGCGGCCAGGACTGGTATCCACCCTGGTGCGCGCGGCCATGGTCAACAGCGAAGGCCCCAGCGAGCATCGGCGCGAGCGTGCCGACCTGCTGATCACGCCGCCGCTGGAACACATCGGCATGCTGGACTGGAAGGACTGGCACCGCGCGATGGAGTCGGGCTACCTGCACACCCTCAAGATGCTCCAAGCGCAGGCGTGACCGCCGGGATCGCGGCCGGGAGTACCATAGGCCGATGGACCCACTACGCAAATACAAGGGCATCTGGCCCACGCTTCACCAGCGCGTCTATGTCGATCCGGCTGCCACCGTCATCGGTGCGGTGGAACTCGATGACGATGTATCCATCTGGCCCGGCGCGGTATTGCGCGGCGACGTGCACTTCATCCGCATCGGCGCGCGCAGCAACGTGCAGGACGGCGCCGTCATCCACGTCACCCACGATGGCCCGTATTCGCCGGGCGGCTTTCCCACCGTCGTGGGCGAGGGCGTCACCATCGGCCACGGCGCGGTGATCCACGCCTGCACCATCGAGGACTACTGCCTGATCGGCATGCATGCCACCGTGCTCGATGGCGCCACCGTGAAGAAATACGGCTTCGTCGGCGCGGGCAGCTTGATTCCGCCCGGCAAGGTGGTCGGCGAGCGCGAGCTGTGGCTGGGCAACCCGGCCAAGCTGGTGCGCGTGCTCAGCGACAAGCAGATCGAGCAGCTGCACTACTCGGCCGACCACTACGTGCGGCTGAAGGACGAGTACCTCGCCGCGCAATGACGAGGTAGGCGTGCTTACTGCGCTGAGCCGCTCGACGCCGACTGCTGCGCCTGGATGATGGCGGCCTTGGCCTCGTCCTGGCGGATCATGATCTGGCGCTGTGCATCGAGCTTGCCGCCCAGCAGCGAGAGAATGTAGTTGGTGCTGTCGAACTCGCGCAGCAGCGACAGCTCGCGCTGTGCATCGTCCAGTTCGTTGTCGTTGATGGCCCTCTCGACGTCGGCGGAGGCGGCCGGGAACGACTCGTGCAGCTGTTCCAGCGCGGTCTTGTTGCTGGGATCGAGCTGCAGCACGCTGAGGTAGAACTCATAGGCATTGCTGCCCGCCGGCGCCACCAGGCGCTTCTCGGTGACGGCGCTCTTGGCCAGGTCGAGCAGGATGCCCACGCCGCTATCGTCCTTGCCGCCGGACGCCTGCCCGTCCGCTGCCGCGGCAACGCTGGCACCACGGCTGCCGTGCAACCACGCGTAAGCGCCACCCGCGATGGCGATGGCAACGACCAGGGATACGGCAACAAGCGCGCGCTGACGCGGCGCGAGGGAAGCAAGTAGAGACATGACACCGCTGCAGTGGATCGTTACCGCGCACAGGGTCGCCTGCCCTCAGGCGCCCCGGCGGAGGTGTCACATTATCGTTACATGATGTCAGCGATATGACCGGGTTTGGCCGTCCATACGCCAGCGGGAAATCGGACGCGGCAATCGGTGATCCGGCTGTTTGCCAGCCGATCGATCAGAGCCGGAACTCGATGCGCTGGCGCACCTGGGCCGCCACCGGCTTGCCGTCCTGCATGCCCGGCGTGAACTGCCAGCGTGCAACCGCGCTGAGCGCGGCGCGATCGAATACGTACTTGGGCTCGGCATCGGCTACGGCAGCATTGGTCACGGTGCCGTTGGGCTGCACGGTGAAGGTGACGTCCACCCAACCCTGTCGCCGCATGCGGCGCGCATCGACCGGATAGACCGGTTCGACGCGAGAGGTCAGCACCGGCACGGCGCCGCCGCTGGCATCCGTGGCGACCGGCGTCGACGTGCGCGGATGCACCGCCGAGCGCGGTGCGGCCTCCACCGTGGTGGACTCCACATGCAGCTGTGCGATGGCCTGCTCCGATGCGCTCGGCGCGGTCGCCGGGCGAGCGGCAGGCTGGGATGCCGGCGCAACGGGAACGGCGGCGATCGCCGGCGCGGGTGCCGGCGCCGAGGGATGCGTCGCCGCGCCGGTCGGCTGCTCGTGCTTGCCGGCAGCCGTGGCAGCGGCGGCCTGCTGGGCGGCCGCATCGCGCTGCGCCTGCAACTTGGTCTGCAGCAGGGTCAAGGTGTAGTTCTGTGGATCGGCGCGGGTGAGCAGATCGATCTGGCGCTGCGCTTCGGCATCGTCACCGTCGTCGATGGTGTGCTCGGCGACCTGGGCCGCAAACGGGAAGATCTCGCGCAAGGCATCCTGCGCCACCCGGTTGCCGGGCTCGCGCTTGAGCACCGCCAGGTACAGCTCGAAGGCATTGTTGCCGACCGGCGCAAGCAGGCGCTGTTCGGCCATGGCCTGGCGCGCCTGCTGCAGCAGATCGCCGGTGGCCGTGCCGTCGTGCGCGGCGGGGCCGGCGGCTGTCACCGCCACGGGTGCTGGCTCGTCGACCTCGGCCTGTGCCTTGAGCAGCCAGAAAATCACCGCGCCGCCAATGGCGACCAGCCCCAGGACGATCACGAACAAGTAGCGGGCAACGCCCAGGGTACGACGACGCAAAGCAGCGGATGACATGGGCGACGCCAGGTGAACGGTAAAGACCGGCGCGCAGCTTAGTCAGGTCATGTTGCGAAGATGTTGCCTCGCAACACTATCTGTGACGCAGTTCACACTGCGGCGACCAGTGGATCGCCGCATGCGAATCACGCGCCGTGCCGGCTCAGTGTCCCGGCAGCAGGCTGCTGTCGGGTGAGCCATCCGGATGGGCAAGCCAGGACACGCGATTGCGCTGCCCGGGGCAGCCCTGACCATTGCTGTCGCTGGTCAACGCGCCGGCCTGCGTGGTCAACGACGCGCGATAGCAGCCGCCCAGCGAATCGCGGAAGGCAAAGTCCTGTGCGCTCTGCTGCCCGCTGTGGCCGGTGACGGCACCGCTGGCATCCAACGCCAGCGTATCGGCGCTGTCGACCCTGTTGTCGATATCGGCGGCATACACCGTCATGCCGAGCAGGCGACGCTCGTCATGCTGGCGATAGCCTTGGTGCACCGTGCTGCCCGAGCTGCTGCTGCCGTCGCTGGCCAGCAACTGGTTGTAGTCGAGCGCGAAGGGATAACTGAAGCGCTCGCGACGTTCCACCGTGAGCAGGTTGCCGACATGGCTCTGGCTGACGCTGTCGGACCAGGCGTACTGCCAGGTTTGCTGGCGATACGTGCTGCTGTTGATGGTGAAACGCTGGCGGTCATCGAAGCCCACGTCCTGCGTCACCGTGCTGGTGATGCGGCCATGCGAGGTGGTTGCGTAGCCTTCGATGACGAAGTGACGGTTGAGTCGCGTGGTGATGTCGCCCGAGGTGTTGCCACTGCTGTCGGTGGCCAGCGTGCTGCCGATGCGGGGCGTCGGTGCCTGGCCCGCCAGGGTGTTGCGCGTGATCCGGCCACTGACCTGCTTGGTATGGGCATCGCGATAGACCAGCAGCGTGGCGGTGGCGGAGAAGTAACCGTTGGCGCCGGCCACCTGCAAAGCCACTTCATGCGGGTTGCCATCGCTGAGCTGGCCGGCGAACGGCGTCAGGTCGACGCGATACGGCATGAAGTCGAGCGTCTGCACGCCGGGCGTGGGACGCCACAGGTACGGATCGATACCGCCGGTATAGATCCACGGATACACCGGCGCCACGCCAGCCGGCTGGCCATCGATGCTGATCTCCGCCTCGCGGAAGTTGCCGCCGCCACACTCCTGCACCTGCGCGGCGTAGGCGTTGGGCACGCAGGTGTACCAGAACTCGTCGCCGCTCTGGCTCTGCGTGAACACATCCAGGTACGCGCGTTCCACGTTGCGCGGCAAGCTGAGCGTGCGCGCCAACGTGTCGGTCGGTGAATTGAGCGTGGTGGTGCTGCCCACCGGATCGGACCCCAGCGGATACACCGCATCGGGCACATCGGCCGCACGCACCTGCGCGCTGGCCGGGTAGAACAGCAGCCGCGCGGTACCGTGGATCACGCCGGTGTACGTGCTGTTCACCACGTTGCCGATGATGGCCTGGCCCTGCCCGGCACGACGCAACAAGGTGGCGTAATCGGTGAGGTCGCGCTCGACATGCCAGCTCGGCGCGACTGCCGCGGAAGGTTCCTGCGTAGTGCCGAAATAGAGATTCACGCCGCCCAGCCAGAGCGTGGCGGTGCGGTCGTACTGGCGCCCCGCGGTGACCGAGAAATCCGCCTCCAGCACCACCTTGGCCCACGGGCCGCCACACCCGCCGGGTGGCGCGTAGCTGTAAGGCCGTGCATTGAAATCGGTAAACGTCACATCGGTGAACAACACCACCTGGCACGGCGGTCCCGGCGGGCGCGGCACGCCCGGGTCGGCCACCACCACGTTGCTTGATCCGATCACCGGATCGGCGCTGGCTTGCGCGACCAGCCCACCGGCCAGCGCCAACAGCACGCCGGTCAACACCAGACGACGGCGAAACCATCCCTTGGGCACCATAACGTTCACTCCCCGCGATGTGCCCCCTGCGCCGCGCACGCTATCACGTGCACCCGGCCGGGGTCACAGCCCATGGGACGTCCATCCGGCCACGCCGTGCATGGCGCGCCGATCCGTGACCCTGGTCGTGAAGGAGGCGTCAGACGGCGCGGGTGGCCGCTTCGAGCGCCGCCAGGTAAGCCAGGGCCTGCATGCGATCGTCGCCGCACATCGCCGCCTCGGCTCGAAGCCCCGCGCAGACGGGAGGCCGCTCCGGCCGGCCAAAGATGGCGCAACGGTTGTCGTCGGTAAGCTGCACGCAACGCACACCGGCGGGCTTGCTCAACGGCATTCCCGGAATCGGCGAGGAGATCGACGGCGCGATGCAGCAGGCGCCGCAACCGGCGCGGCAGCGCAACGCCGTCACCCTTCGACGCCTTGGTGACGGCGATGCCGCATGACCTTCAGCCGTACTGCTGGCGCAGCTGGGCGTACACCGGGTCGGTATCCGGGCGCTGGCCGTGCCACAGCTCGAAGGCATCGGCGGCGGTTTCCACCAGCATGCCCAGGCCGTCGAACGCGTAGCGTGCGCCGGCCGTGCGCGCCCAGGCGAGGAAGCCGGTGGCGGCCTCGCCATAGGAAAGGTCGTAGCACAGCGCACGATTGCCCACGATGGCGAACGGCAAATCGAGCGACGCGCCGAGCACGCCGGCCGAGGTGGCGTTGACGATCAGGTCGAAGGCGCCCAGGTCGGCCAGGTCTTCCCAGTAGCGCGTATGCGCACGCGCCGGGTCGCCGATGGCGTCGGCCAGCGCATCGGCCGTTTCGGGCGTGCGGTTGACGATGGTGAGCGTTTCCACGCCCGCGTCGAGCAACGCCCAGGCCGCGCCGTGGGCAGCGCCGCCAGCGCCGAGCAGCAACGCGGTATGGCCGCGCAGGTCGACCTCATGGCGCTCGGTGATGTCGCGCACCATGCCGTCGCCATCGGTGTTGTGGGCAGCGAGCCGGCCGTCGGGCAGGGCGGTGAGCACATTGGCGCTGCCGGCGCGGCTGGCCGCTTCGCTGCGCTCATGCGCCAGCGCGAAGGCGGCGGCCTTGTGCGGCAGGGTCACGTTGGCGCCGCGCCCGCCCTCGGCAAAGAACTGGTGCACGGCGGCGTTGAAGGCGTCCGGTGCGGCATCGATGGTGCGGTATTCCAGCTCCAGCCCGAACTGGTGGGCGAAGGCCTGGTGAATCTGCGGCGAGAGCGAATGGCTGATGGGGTGGCCAAATACCGCGAACTGTCCTGCACTCATGCGAGCTCCTGGTGACGTCGATGCCGGGAGGTCTGCCGCCCGGTGCTAAGCCAGGCATTTTAGCCCGCGCGGGCGCGCCATCGCAGGTTTTGAGATCGGGCTGCCGCAGGCTGTGCCCCCTACCCACCGACTGGACCACCACGATGCGCCCGACCCATCCGCAAGCCGCTCTCCACGAACGCCTGCTCGGCGCATCCCTGTTGTGGCTGCTGGCTGGCGTGGTGTTGCTGCTGACCACGCTGGTGCCCGCGCGCACCGAACTGCTGGGCTGGACGCCGGCGTTCTGGCTGGTCGGCGCCCCGCTGGTGGTGGTGCTGGCGCTGGAGCCCTCGCTGCCGCGCCAGCTGCTTGCCTTGCTGCGCCCGCGCCGCCAGCGCGCACCCCAGCCGATCTGGCACTGAATTCCGCTTGGCAGTGGATACCGCGGCCGGAGGCGCCGCGGTTGGCAGCTCCGCGCGATGGCCTTGGATGGCTGGGCACATCGCCGGGGCGGCGCGAGGGATCGCGCCTGGTGTTGCCGGCAGTCCATGGAGGGACTGCCGCATGCCTACTAGCCGGGCTTGCCCAGGCGCTTGCGTTCCATGCGGCGCAGGAACTCCTGCATGATGCGCAGATAAAGCTCGTCGCCGAGATAGGCATCCTCGACGCCCGCATCGATCGACGGGTTGTCGTTCACCTCGATCACCACCGGCTTGTCGCCGGCCTGCTTGAGGTCCACGCCGTACAGGCCATCGCCCACCGCCTGGGTGGCCTTGAGCGCCAGCTTCACCACTTCGGCCGGCGCGTCGCGCACGGCGATGGTTTCGAAACCGCCCGACTTGGCCGTGCCCTTGGCGCCATGGTTGTAGATCTGCCAGTGGCCGCGCGACATGTAGTACTTGCAGGCATACAACGGCTCGTTGTTGAACACGCCGATGCGCCAGTCGAACCCGGTATAGACGAACTCCTGCACCAGCAGCAGCGCACTGTGCTGGAACAGTTCGGCGGCGGCCTTGCCCAGCGCCTCCTCGGTTTCCACCTTGACCACGCCGCGCGAGAACGAGCCGTCGGGAATCTTCAGCACCAGCGGGTAGCCGAGCCGCGCGGCGACTTCCTTCAGGCCCTTGGCGTCGTCGCGGTAGAGGATCTCCGTGCGCGGCACGGCGAGCTTGCGCGACACCATCAGGTCGTTGAGGAAGATCTTGTTGGTGCAACGCAGGATCGAGGTCGGGTCGTCGATCACCACCATGCCTTCCTTCTCCGCGCGGTGCGCAAAGCGGTAGGTGTGGTTGTCGCTGGCGGTGGTTTCGCGGATGAACAGGCCGTCGTACTCGGCCAGGCGCTGGTAGTCGTTCTTGCCGATGGGATCGACCTCGATGCCCAGTTCCTTGCCGGCGGCGATGAACGACTTCAACGCCTTCTTGTTCGACGGCGGCATCTGTTCGGCCGGGTCGACCAGCATGGCGATGTCGTAGCGGAACTGCCTGCGCGCCTTGGGCTTGCGCCACAGCTTCTTGCTGAAGCGGTCCAGCTCCTCGGCGAAAGCGTCTTCCTGCTGGTCGACCAGGGTGTGCAGGCCCACCGGCTTGATCGCGCTGATCTGCCACACGCGGTCGCGCTCGAACTCGATGCGCAGCAGCGGGCAGGGGAACATTTCGAACACCTGGCGCGCAAGATCCTGCAACGCGGGGTAGGCGGTCTGGCCGAAGTACACCAGGATGCCGAAGTCGGTGGTGTCGCGCCCGCCCGCCGGCAGGAAATGGGTGAGCCGGGTGCTGAGGTCCTCGATGTCCAGGCCGTACAGCGAGCGGCGGCGCAGGTCGTTCACCGTGCGCACCGACGGCATCACGCGATGCCCGCGCGCCTCGGCCAGCAGCGACACGTAATAGCCGGTGCCCAGGTACTTGTAGCTGCGACAAAGGTTGATGACGTGCGTGCGCTCGTCGTCGCCGCCCACCGGCTCGCGCAGGTAGTCCATCGCGGTGACCACGTCCACGGACGGGTAGTAGGAGCTCCAGTCGGAAGCTTTCTCGACGACGATGACGAGCCGGGTCATGACACCTCTGTCGGATGGAACGGAGGTAGTGTCGTCACGCGGGGAAAACGGGGCGGCACCGCACAAGGCGCGCAGTGTGGCACAGGAAGCGGCGTGGCACTGAAGCTGGCTTAAATGCGCCACAAGTCATCATTGCCCCCGAAGGACCCGGAGACTAGAGTGCGCCGCTTGCCTTTCCTCCTGCCCCGCGAGATCCGCCCCTGATGACCCCCATGCCCGCGACCGCCGCCGTGCGCGTGCGCCGTGCTGAACTCTCCGATCTCGATGACCTCGTCGCGCTGGAGGAACACAGCTTCGCCACCGACCGCCTGAGCCGGGCGCAATATCGCCGCCATCTGGACAGCGAGACCGCACAGGTACTGGTGGCCAGCGCCAATCATCGACGCTTCCTGGGCACGGCGGTGGTGTTTTTCCGCAAGGGCACGCAGGTGGCGCGGCTGTATTCGATAGCCACCCGCGCCGAAGCGCGCGGCAAGGGCGTGGGCTCGGCCCTGCTGGACGCGGCCGAGCACGCGGCCAGGCGCCGTCGCTGCAAGGTGCTGCGATTGGAAGTGCGCACCGACAACGACGATGCCATCCGCCTGTACGAACGCCTGGGTTACCAGCGCATCGGCCACTACGCGCGCTATTACGGCGATGGCGCCGATGCGTGGCGGTATGAGAAGGCGCTGGCCTGATTCCCTCTCCCCACAGGAGAGGGGAAGAAGAGCTTAGAACGGCTGCGCGATCTTCTGCTCCGTCGCTTCATCCGGCCGCGCCACCAGCGCCCCGGTGCGCAGCAGGCTCACTGTGTAATGGCCCTGGTCCACCAGCGGCAGAAACACGCCGCTGCCGAACAGCACGTCCACGTCGGGCACCCATTGCGGATACTGCTTGTGCAGGTCGAGCAGGTCGAAACCGCCAGCCTCGTTGAAGTCGATCACCGTGCGCGGTGCCTGGGCCTCATCGGTGGGGTCGTCGTAGCGGCCGGACAGGCGGTCCAGGCGGTACAGCGGCGGCAACCCGGCCAGCATGGCCGGCAGTTTCCACTTCAGCACCACGGCTTCCACGCGCCAGGCATCGCCGGCCAGCATCAGCTGGCGCGTCGCGCCATCGGGCCAGTGCAGCACCAGCGACCAGCGCTGCGGCGAGAGAATGTGCGCGTCGATCTCCACCACCGGCGTTTCCTCGGCCAGCAGGCGGTAGCCACGCAGGGCGAAGCCTGCCCCGGTCAGCGCCAGGGTCAGCGCGAACGACACCAGCAACACCAGCGCCCGCCAGCTGGCGGCCAGTCGCTGCCCGTCGTGCAGGCGCTGGCGCAGGACCACCAGCTGCACCAGGGTGAACATCAGTGCGATCACCGCCAGGATCAGCAGGATCGTCGTCGGCATGCGCAACAGCGCGGTCCAGTCCATCGTCGTACTTCTGCTTCGCGTACCGCGCGCGGGCGGCGACGGCGGCATGATAGCGGCTGACTGGGCGGGTTAGCGGGCGGTCGCCACGTTTTTGAGGCTTCCCTATACTGCGGCGGTCCCTGCCGGAAACCTTCCCATGCGTCGATCCCTGTTGCTGCTACCGCTGTGTTCCGTGTTTGCCCTGCTCGCCGGCTGCGGCAACAAGGGGCCGCTGTACATTCCCAAGCCGACGCCAGCCCCTGCGGCGGCGCCGGTCCATCCGGCCGCACCGGCAGCCACCGTCACCACGGCGTCACCCGCCGCGCCCGCACCGGTGCACGGCTTCGTGACGGACCTGAAGGCCTTCGACGCCTTTATCGCCACGCACCCGACGCCGGAACAGTTCCGCACGGCCTATCCGGACGTGCTGCTGGTGACGCCAGGCATGCCGAGCACGCGCGAGCTGCGCAACAACAACAGCCGCTACTTCGCGGAGCTGGACAAGGACGGCCGCATCACCGGCGGCAAGTTCATGTGATGAAGCTGGCCTTTACCAAGATGCATGGCATCGGCAACGACTTCGTGATGGTCGATTGCCGGCATCGCCCGTTTCCGCTCGATGCGGCGCAGATCCGCGCCATCGGCGACCGCCATGCCGGCGTGGGCTTCGACCAGCTGATCAGCATCGAGCCCCGGCGCGATCCTTCCTGTGCCTTCTACTACGGCATCTGGAACACCGACGGTTCGCCCGCGGGCCAGTGCGGCAACGGCGTGCGCTGCGTGACGGCGTGGTTGCACCGCGCGGGCGAGCTGGCGGTGGGCGACACCGTGCGGCTGGAGAGTCCTTCCGGCCCGGTCACGGTGCGCCTGCTCGGTCCCTATGAAGTCACCGTGGACATGGGCGTGCCCGCGTTCGAGCCGGCGCGCATACCGTTTCGCGCCGAGGCCGAGGCGGACAGCTACGCCATCGAGGTGGGCGACCAGTCGCTGCAGATCGGCGCCGTATCGATGGGCAACCCGCACGCTGTAACCGTGGTGCCCGACCTGGGCGCGCCGACGCTGTTCCGCTGGGGCCCGTTGCTGTCGACCCATGAGCGTTTCCCGAAAGGCGCCAACGCGGGCTTCGTGCAGGTGGTCAACCGCGAGCAGCTGCGTCTGCGCGTGCACGAGCGCGGCAGCGGCTGGACGCTGGCCTGCGGCACCGGCGCCTGCGCGGCCGTGGCGGTGATGCGTCGCCGCGGCGAAGTGGATGACCGCGTGCGGGTCAGCCTGCCCGGCGGCAAGCTGACGATCGATTGGGCCGGTCCCGGCCATACCCTGTGGATGACCGGGCCCGCGGCCTTCGTGTTCGAAGGCGAATGGCTGGGTTCGGGGCCGGCACGTTGAAAGCCGATGCCCGGGCATCGCACACTCCCGGCAGCGACGCACCGTCCCTGCCACCTGGTTTGAGGTAACCGCGCATGTCCGACACCGCACTCGCCGACACCCTGAGCGCCAGCGACGTGGCCGCGTATCTGCGCCGTCATCCCGAATTCCTCGGCGACTTTCCCGACCTTGCCGCCCAGCTCACGCTGCCACGCGAGCAAGGCCCGGTGGCTTCGCTGGCCGTCTACCAGTTGCAAAGCCTGCGCGAGAAGAACGCCGAGCTGGAACGCCAGCTCGCCGGCCTGATCGCCATCGCCGCGGAAAACGAACGCCTGATGCAGCGCGTGCACGACCTCAACGTCGCCGTGCTGCGGGCCACCACCCCGGCGGTGGCGGCGCGCAGTGTGGTGGCGCGGCTGGCCGACGATTTCAAGACCGACCAGGTACGCCTGCTGCTGTTCGGACCGATCGGCCTGCCGCCGGCGGACTGGCTGGTGCATGTGCCGGGCGGACGCTCGGCGATGCCGGAGTTCAACGACTTCCTGGCCCACCACGAGCCGGTGGCCGGCCGCCTGTCGGCCGAGCGGCTGTATCGGCTGTTTGGCGATCACGCGCCGGAAATCCGCTCCGCCGCCATCATGCCGCTGGGCGAGTTCGGCATCCTGGCCATCGGCAGCGGCGACCCCGACCATTTCCAGCCCGGCATGGGCACGCTGTTCCTGAAGATGATCGCCTCCACCGTTACCGCCGCGCTGCGCCGCTCGCACGAAGGCGTCTGACGCCGGCCATGACGCCCTCCCAACAGGTCGACGCGTGGCTTACCCGTCTGGCGGGCGAGCGGCAGGCGTCGGTGCACACGGTCGACGGTTATCGCCGCGACCTGGCCAAGCTGCTGCGCTGGATGGAAGCCCAGGGCGTGGCCACCTTCGATGCGCTGGAACCCAACCGCATGCGCAGCTTCGTGGCCACCGAGCATCGCGGCGGGCTGTCGCCCAAGAGCCTGCAGCGCCTGTTGTCGTCCTGCCGCAGCCTGTTCCGCCAGCTGACCCGCGAAGGCCAGCTGGCGCACGACCCGCTGGCCGGCGTGCGCGGGCCCAAGGTGCACCGCAAGCTGCCGCAGGTGCTCGACGTGGACGAGGCCACCGCGCTGGTGGAAACGCAGGGCGACGGCGCACTGAGCCTGCGCGACCGCGCCATGCTGGAGCTGTTCTATTCCTCCGGCCTGCGCCTGTCCGAACTCACCGGCCTGCGTTGGGGTGACCTGCAGCTCGACGCCGGCGAGGTGCGGGTGCTGGGCAAGGGCAGTAAGACGCGCATCGTACCGGTGGGCCGGCATGCGATAAACGCGCTGCGCGCGCTGGGCCACGCCGAAGGCATGACACCGGAATCCCCGGTGTTTCGCGGGCGCGCGGGCGCACCGATCAACCCGCGCACGGTGCAGCTGCGCATGAAGAAACTGGCGCTGCTGCAGGGCATGGCCAAGCACGTGCATCCGCATCTGCTGCGCCACACCTTCGCCAGCCACATGCTGGAATCCTCCGGCGACCTGCGCGCGGTGCAGGAACTGCTCGGCCACGCCGACATCGCCACCACGCAGATCTATACCCACCTGGATTTCCAGCACCTGGCCAAGGTGTACGACGCGGCGCACCCGCGCGCGCGGCGCAAATAGCCGTTCGGGGCCATGGCGGGCGCCATGGCTTGGATTCCGGCGCCACGGCCCCACCTCTGGCGGACCCATTGTTCGCGGAGCTCCCCATGGAATCCTTTCACGCCACCACCATCGTCTCGGTGCGCCGTCACGGCCGCGTGGTGATCGGCGGCGACGGCCAGGTCACCCTCGGCAACACGGTGATGAAGGCCAATGCGCGCAAGATCCGCCGCCTGGGCAAGGGCGACGTGCTGGCGGGCTTCGCCGGCGCCACCGCCGACGCCTTTACCCTGTTCGAGCTGTTCGAGCAGAAGCTGGACAAGCACGGCGGCAACCTTACCCGCTCGGCGGTGGAACTGGCCAAGGAATGGCGTACTGATCGCCGCCTGGGCCGCCTGGAAGCCATGCTGGCCGTGGCCGACAAGGACGCCTCGCTGCTGATCTCCGGCAACGGCGACGTGCTGGAGCCCGAGCACGGCCTGATCGCCATCGGCTCAGGCGGCCCGTATGCGCAGTCCGCCGCGCTGGCGCTGATGGAAAACACCGACCTCGATCCGCGCGCCATCGTCGAGCGCGCGCTGAAGATCGCCGGCGACATCTGCATCTACACCAACCACAACACCACGATCGAAGAGCTGTAAGCGCGCTTCGGTAGCGTCATCCCGGCGAAGGCCGGGATCCAGCGTCTTTCGCGCACCGCCAAGGCACTGGATTCCAGCGTGCGCTGGAATGACCGGCAGGCAAGACCACACTCTCTGGTGACCCCATGTCCGAACTCACTCCCCGCGAAATCGTCAACGAACTCGACCGCTACATCATCGGCCAGCACGACGCCAAGCGCGCCGTGGCCATTGCGCTGCGCAACCGCTGGCGCCGCATGCAGCTGGAGCCGGGCATGCGTGACGAGGTGACGCCCAAGAACATCCTGATGATCGGCCCCACCGGCGTGGGCAAGACCGAGATCGCCCGCCGCCTGGCCACGCTGGCCAACGCGCCGTTCGTGAAGGTGGAAGCCACCAAGTTCACCGAGGTGGGTTATGTGGGCAAGGACGTCGAGTCGATCGTGCGCGACCTGGCCGACGTGGCCTACAAACTGACCCGCGAACAGGCCATGAAGCGCGTGCGCTCGCAGGCCGAGGACCGCGCCGAGGACCGCATCCTCGATGCGCTGTTGCCGCGCCGCCAGCAGCCCACCGACTGGAGCCACGACGCCACGCCGTCCAGCGACGCCCACAACGACACCCGCCAGAAGCTGCGCAAGCAACTGCGCGAAGGCGCGCTGGACGAGCGCGAGATCGAGCTGGACTTCGCCATGAACGTGGGCGTGGAGATCATGTCGCCCCCGGGCATGGAGGAAATGGGCCAGCAGCTGCGCCAGATGTTCCAGAACATCGGCGGCGCCAAGACCCAGCAGCGCAAGCTGGCGATCAAGCTGGCCCGCCCGCTGCTGATCGACGAGGAAGCGGCCAAGCTGCTCAACGACGAGGAAGTGCGCGCCCAGGCGATGGAAGCGGCCGAGCAGAACGGCATCGTCTTCATCGACGAGATCGACAAGGTGGCGCAGCGCTCCGAGTGGGGCGGCGCCGGGGTCAGCCGCGAAGGCGTGCAGCGCGACCTGCTGCCGCTGGTGGAAGGCTCCACCGTGTCGACCAAGTACGGCCCGATCAAGACCGACCACATGCTGTTCATCGCCTCCGGCGCGTTCTCGCTGGCCAAGCCCTCGGACCTGATCCCGGAACTGCAGGGCCGCCTGCCGATCCGCGTGGAGCTGTCGGCGCTGTCGGTGGGCGACTTCAAGCGCATCCTGCGCGAGCCGAATAACGCCTTGACCAAGCAGTACGTCGCCCTGCTGGGCACCGAGGGCGTCACGGTCGAGTTCACCGAGTCCGGCGTGGACCGGCTGGCCGAAGTGGCCTTCCAGGTGAACGAGCGCACCGAGAACATCGGCGCCCGCCGCCTGCACACGGTGATGGAACGGCTGCTGGAAAAGATCTCCTACGAAGCTGCAGACAAATCCGGCGAAAATTACCTAATTGACGCCGAATATGTCGATAAAAATCTGGGAACTCTGGTCCAGGACGAGGATCTTAGCCGTTACATCCTGTAAACAAGGGGAAAGCCCCCAGCTGTTAAAATTATGACCATGGGTACTGTGATTGAACTGAAAACCACCGGCCAGCGGGCTCAGTTGCGCGAGGCGCAGCAGCAGCACCAGCTGGTCCGGTTATGGCGCGGCGAGCTTGAACACGGCAGCTTCTGTGGTTACGTGGGCGGCGTCGGCCGCGAATTCTTCCTGCTGTGGGTGGTCGGTGACGGCATCACCTACGACGGCATGTACGTGATGCGCCACCGCGACGTCTCCGAGCTGGAGGCGCCGGACAAGCACGCCGTCTTCATGGAGAAGGCGCTTAACCTCAAGCACCTGATGCCACGCACGCCGCGGGGCTTCCCGCTGGACGACATCCGCAGCGTGATCCAGGCCGCCGCCGCGCTGGCGCCGGTGATCGGCGTGCACGTGGACAGCGAGGACGAGTCGGAGGTCTGTTACATCGGCCGGCTGGTCAGCGTGGAGGAAGACGGCTTCAACATGCAGGAGATCTCGCCGGACGCCGAATGGCTGCGCGAGGCCTCGTTCTTCTCGTGGGACGAGGTATCCACCGTCAGCATCGAGGACGGCTACGCCACCTCGCTGCTCGCCGTGGCCGGCACGCCGCCGCCGCTGGAGCAGGGCGATACGGGCGTGGGGCACGTGCCTGCCTGACGCCAGCCGCATGGAAGGCCGCTCCCCGGGGCGGCCTTTTTGCTTTATGGCCCGTCATCCCCGCGAAAGCGGGAACGACGGGTGAATTGCCCTCAGCGCGTCGTCGCCGGAGCAGGCACGGGCGCCTTGGCCGCATTGACCGGCAACGGCGTGCCCTTTATCTGCTGCTGAAAGAAATTCTCGATCAGGTGATACACGTGGGTGCGCTGGCCCGGCAGGTTGAGGCCGTGCTTGGCGCCCGGGTAAGCCATGAACTGGAACTGGGTGCCGCGCTTCTGCAGCTCCGCCATCAGCTCGGTGGAGTTGAGGAACAGCACGTTGTCGTCGGCCATGCCATGCACCAGGTACAGCTTGGCGGTGAGCCCGTCGAGCCAGGCCAGTGGTGAACTGCGCGTGTAGCCGGCGTCGTTGTCCTGCGGGCGGCCCAGGTAGCGCTCGGTGTAGAAGGTGTCGTACAGGCGCCAGTTGGTCACCGGCGCCACCGCCACGCCGCCGGCCAGTTCGTCGGAGGCCTTGGACAGCATCATGGTGGTCATGTAGCCGCCGTAGCTCCAGCCGAACACGCCGATGCGCCGGCCATCGACCCATGGCTGCGACTTGAGCCAGTGGATGCCCACCAGCTGGTCGTCCACTTCGACCGCGCCCAGCTGCTGGTAGATCGCGTTCTCGAACTTGCGTCCGCGCCGCGCCATGCCGCGGTTGTCCAGGGTGAACACCACGAAGCCCTGGTTGGCCATGTACTGGTTGAAGTAATCGCCCCAGGCATTGGTGACCAGCTGCGCGCTGGGGCCGCCGTAGTACATGTCGAACACCGGGTACTTCTTCGACGGGTCGAAGCCGGCGGGTTTGTACAGGCGGTAGTACAGGGTCTGTCCGTCGGCAGCCTGCAGCGTGCCGAATTCCGGCTTGATCAGGCTGTCGCGGTACGGCCAGAACGGGTGTTTCTCGTCGAGCTTGTTGGGCTCGATCCAACTGGCCAGGGCGCCGTCGGGCTTGTGCACGCTCACCTGGGGCGGCGTGTCCACGCTGGAGAAGTTGTCGAGGTAGAACGCCGCGTTGGGCGCGAATTCCGCCATATGCGTGCCGGCTCCCTGGCTGATGCGCACCGGCGCAGTCGCCGTGCTGCCATCGAGCTTGAGCGCATACACCTGGCGCTCGGGCACGGCGTCCTTGTTGGAGCTCACGTATACGGTGCCGTCGTGCTCGTTCACCGCGAGCACGCCGTCGATCTGCCACTCGCCCGCGCTCACGGCATGCCGGAGCTTGCCGTCGAGGCCGTACAGGTACAGGTGGTGATAACCGCTGCGCTCGCTGCCCCACAGGAAGGCCTTGCCGTCCTTGAGGAAGGTGAGGTCGTTGTTGAGGTTGATCCAGCTGTCGCTGCTCTCGCTGAGCAGGGTGCGCTGCGCCAGCGTCTTCGCATCGACCAGGCGCAGGTCCAGCTGTTGCTGGCTGCGCGGCATGCGCTGGTAGGCGAGGTGCCTGGCGTCGGGCAGCCAGTTGACGCGGGTGAGGTAGATGTCGGGGTCTTTCCCTAAGTCGATCCAGCGTGTTGGGCCGCCGGCCGGCGAGACCAGGCCCAGCTTCACCGCGACATTGGGCGTGCCCGCCGCCGGGTAGCGCTGGTCGATCACTTCGGTGTGGTCCGCATACAGCTCGGTGCGCTTGGTCACCGGCACCTTGGCCTCGTCGAAGCGCTCGAAGGCGATGGCCGAATCGTCCGGCGCCCACCAGTAGCCACTGCTGCGATCCATCTCTTCCTGCGCCACGAACTCGGCCTCGCCGTTGTGCACGGTGCCGCCGCCATCGTGGGTGAGTTGCTTCGCTTCGCCGCTGCCGAGGTCGATCACCCACAGGTTCTGGTCGCGCAGGAAGGACACGTAGCGGCCCTTGGGCGAGATGCGCGGATCGATCACGTTGTCGCCGGTGTCCAGCAGCCTGGGCGCCGCGTCGGGCGTGGCCAGCGCATAGACGTACAGCTTGCCGCCGATGGGAAACAGCAGCTGCCTGCCATCAGGCGACCATTGGTAGCTGACGATGCCATGCAGGCCGGCGGTGCGTTCGCGCTCGCGGCGCGCCTTCTCGGCGTCGGACAACTGCTCGCCATTGGGTTCGAGCTTCTTCGAATCCACCAGCAGGCGCGTGCTGTTGTCCTTGAGCTGGTATTCCCACAGATCGAGCTGGAACTGGTCGTCCGGTCGCGCGCGCAGGAAGGTGACGCGGCTGCCATCGGGCGAGATCTGCAGGCCGCGCGGGGCGGGCCCAGCCAGGCTGCCGCCGTCGAAAATGCGTTCAATCGTGAGTTTTTCGGCCATGGTCGGCAGGGCCACCATCGTCAGGGCGGCAAAAAGGAGGGCGCGCATGGGTACTTCCTTGGGCGACGCGTCGTACGCAAGAACAAGCGGCGATTAGAACGCGTGAAGCCCGAGGAAACCAGCGATTTTTGCAGGGACGTTGCGAAACAACGTGCCTGCGAAAGTCGCGTGCGAGGGCAACCTTCCTCGACGCAGCCGACCTCCCCCTTGATCGTCATCCCCGCGAAAGCGGGGATGACGAGCGGCTTACCCCTTCGCACCCTGCCCGAACAGCACCTTGCGTGCCTCTTCATCCGCAGTGAGATCAAAGCGACCCTTGATTTCCTCGCCCAGCGCATAGGCGCGCTGGGTGGCGGGACGCGCGCGGATGGCTTCGAACCAGGCCTTCAGGTGCGGGAAATCCTCCAGCACCATGCCCTGGTTTTCGTACGGCACGATCCACGGATAAGCCGCCATGTCGGCGATGGTGTAGTCCTTGCCGGCGATGAAGGCGTGCCCTTCCAGGCGCTTGTTCAACACGCCGTAGAGGCGGCGCGTCTCGTTCACGTAGCGGTCGATGGCGTAGGGAATCTTTTCCGGCGCATAGCGGCTGAAGTGGTGGTTCTGGCCCAGCATCGGCCCGAGTCCGCCCACCTGCCAGTACAACCACTCCAGCACCGTGTAGCGACCGCGCGTATCGGTGGGGAGAAAGCGCCCGCTCTTTTCGGCCAGGTACTGCAGGATCGCACCCGACTCGAACACGCTGATGGGCTCGCCGCCATCGGCCGGCGCGGTATCGACCATGGCCGGCATGCGGTTGTTGGGCGAAATGGCCAGGAACGCCGGCTGGAACTGTTCGCCCTTGCCGATGTTCACCGGCTTGATGGTGTAGGGCAGGCCGGACTCTTCCAGCAACAGGGTGATCTTGTGGCCGTTGGGCGTGGGCCAGTAATGCAGCTCGATCATGGGGGCTTCCTCGGGGCGGGCGATCCAATGGATGGTCGGGGCAGCCGACGGGCTTTCAAGCGGCCACGGTGGCCGGGCTCCGTCAACCTGGCTTCCCCGGCCCGCGTTCGGGAGCGAGTACCCCACTGGAGCACACCCATGAACCGTCTTTCCCGTTTCGCCGCGCTGGCGCTTGGCCTTGCCCTGGCAGGCACCGCCCTGGCCCAGCCGCAGGACAGCACCGGCCCCGCGCACCAGGGCCAGCATGCGGCCAACCCGCAGCAACAGATGGCCCACCTCACCAAACAACTGCAGCTCACCGCCGACCAGCAGGCCAAGATCGGACCTATCCTGCAAAACCGCGACCAGCAGATCCAGGCGCTGCGCGCGGACACCAGCCTCAGCCCGTCCGACCGGCGTGCCAAGGTCATGACGATCGTGCAGGACAGCACCAAGCAGGTCGACGCGCTGCTCACCGATGCCCAACGCGACCAGTGGAAGGCGTTGCGCGAGAAAGCCATGGAGCACGCACAGGAACATCGTGGCCAGGGTGCGCCTTCTTCCTCGGGCAGCAGCGGCGGCTGAGCACCCGCACGCCTGATCCGTCATCCCGGCCCGCGTCGGGATGACGCTCCCGAACCCCATCACGTATGCTGCTGCGTTTGTCGCATTCGCAGTGATGGAGCAGTCATGACCCGCGTCGTCGTTGTCGGCAGCATCAATATGGACCTGGTGACGCTGGCGCCCCGCTTCGCCGCACCGGGTGAAACCATTCTCGGCGAACGCTTCCTTACCGTGCACGGCGGCAAGGGCGCCAACCAGGCGGTAGCCGCCGCGCGCCTGGGCGCCGAGGTCGCGCTCGTGGGCGCACTCGGCGACGATGCCTTCGGCACGCAACTGCACGAAGGGCTGGCCCGCGAGGGCGTATCACTGGAACACGTGGCGCGCATCGCCGACTGCGGCAGCGGCACCGCGTCCATCACCGTGGCCGAAGGCGAAAACCACATCATCGTGGTGCCTGCCGCCAATGCGCGCGTGACGCCCGCGCAGATCGAACGCGCCCAGTCCACCCTGGCCAGCGCGGATGCCGTCCTGGTGCAGATGGAAATTCCGCTGGACGCGATCGAGGCCACGCTGCGCCTGGGCCATCGCCTGGGCAAACCGGTGATCCTCAATCCTGCGCCGGCGCAGCCGCTGCCGATCGAATGGCTGAAGCTTGCACGCTATCTCACGCCCAACCAGCACGAGCTGGCGATACTGCTGGGCGCCGATGCCGACGAGGATTTCCGTTCCCTGATGCAGCGTGCGCCAGCACCGGTCGTGCTCACCCGTGGTGGCGATGGCGCCTGGTACCGCGATGGCGGTGAGCCCGCACACCAGCCGGGCTTCAAGGTCGACGTGGTGGATACCACCGGCGCCGGCGACACCTTCAACGCCGCGCTGGCGGTGTTCCTGCAGCAGGGCTTGCCCGTGGCGGTGCGAAAGGCCTGCGCCGCCGCCGCGCTGTCAGTGACGCGCCTGGGCGCACAAGGCGGCATGCCGCGCCTTGCCGAACTGGAGGCGTGGCTGGCGCACGCATGAATCGCGCACGAAGTGCGCGAACCCGCGACTCAATCCACCGGACCCGGCGCAATCACCTCGCGCTGTCCGTTGATGCCCATCGACGACACCAGCCCCGCCGCTTCCATCGCTTCCACCAGCCGTGCGGCGCGGTTGTAGCCGATGCGGAACTGGCGCTGCACGAACGAGATGGAGGCGCGACGCGAGCGCAGCACGAACGCCGCGGCCTCGTCGTAGAGCGGGTCGAGTTCGGCATCGCCGCCGTCTTCGGCGAATAGTTCGCCGGAACCCTCGCTGGGCGGACCGGCCAGGATCTCATCCTTGTAGTCCGGCTCGCCGTAAAGCTTCAGGTGCGCCACCACGCGATGCACTTCCTCATCCGCGACAAAGGCGCCATGGATGCGCTGCGGATAACCGGTACCGGGCGGCAGGAACAACATGTCGCCCTGGCCCAGCAGGCTTTCGGCGCCCATCTGGTCGAGGATGGTGCGCGAGTCGATCTTGCTCGACACCTGGAACGCCACGCGGGTGGGAATGTTCGCCTTGATCAGGCCGGTGATCACGTCCACCGACGGACGCTGGGTGGCCAGGATCAGATGGATGCCGGCCGCGCGCGCCTTCTGCGCGAGGCGTGCGATCAGTTCCTCGATCTTCTTGCCGGCCACCATCATCAGGTCGGCCAGCTCGTCGATCACCACCACGATCATCGGCAAGGTATCGAGTGTCTCGGGCACTTCCGGATGCGCGGGGAAGGGATTGAGCAACGGACGTCCAGACGCCCGTGCCTCGCGCACCTTCTGGTTGAAGCCGGCGAGGTTGCGCACACGCAGGTCCGACATCACCCGGTAGCGGTTCTCCATCTCCGCCACACACCACGCCAGCGCGTTGGCGGCCAGCTTCATGTCGGTGACCACCGGCGCCAGCAGATGCGGAATGCCCTCGTATACCGAGAGTTCCAGCATCTTCGGGTCGATCATGATCATGCGCACGTCGTCGGGCGTGGCCTTGTACAGCATCGACAGGATCATCGCGTTGACCGCCACCGACTTGCCCGAACCGGTGGTGCCGGCCACCAGCATGTGCGGCGCCTTGGCCAGGTCGGCCACCACCGGCTCGCCGGTGATGCCCTTGCCCATCGCCAGCGTCAGCAGCGAATCGGAGCCGCGGTATGCCGGCGAATCGAGGATCTCCGACAACGCGATCATCTGCCGCTGTTCGTTCGGCAGTTCCAGGCCCATGCAGGTCTTGCCCGGAATGGTCTCGACCACGCGTATGGACGTCCGTCCGAGTCCACGCGCCAGATCCTTCATCAGCGCCACGATCTGGTTGCCGCGCACACCGACCGCGGGCTCCACCTCAAAGCGCGTGATCACCGGACCCGCCGACGCGCCCACCACGGTGACCGGCACCTTGAACTCGCGCAGGCGCTGCTCGATCAATTCGCTGGTATCCGCCAACTGCGCTTCATCGACCGAGCTGAAGTCGGGCCGCGGCGGTGCCAGCAGCGAAAGGGGTGGCAGCTGCGCGGCGGAACGCGTGCGCGTCGTCACGGTGACAGGCGACGGCGCGATGGTGGCGGCGGGCTGATCGTCATTGGCGGCGAGGTATCGGCCTGACGCAACAGGTACCGCGCCGACCAGGTTGGAGATGGGCTCCAGCTCTGGCTCGGCGATCGGCGCGTCGGTGGCTTCCGCTGCCCGGGCAACGTCCGCGTGCGCCGGCAGCGGCTCGGGCGCAATGGGCGTGATGACTGGCGCGGCGACAAAGTCGTCGATGGCGGCGTTGGCAGCGAGCTGCGGCGGCGCCACGATCAGCGGCGCCGGCTCGATCGCGGACACCGGTGGAACCGCGGCGGGAGCGACCACCGACGCCGGTCGACCCAGACGCTCGAGCGGTACGGTCGGCGCCGATGCGGCAGCGCGCGCACTCTTGGGCAGCAACCAGGGTTCGCGTATGACCTTCTCTTTGGCCGCGCTCGCGCGGGGACGTGGTGCGTATGCCGGCATGGCAGGTGACGCAGGCGCCGCACGTTCAACCGGCGAGGGCACTGGCGCAGTCACCGCCGCGGTACGGCGGACGTCCGTCGAAGCGCGACTGCGACGCGCCGGCGAGGTGCGATCAGCACGACGCACCGCACCGCGTCCGCGTTGGCCACCAAAGCGTGCCAGCGACAGTTCCAGCCCCCGGCTCAACAACGCGGCGAGCAGATCCACGCCGCTCACAAGGCGCTTGAACGCGGCACGCCTGGGGACACCGAGATACCAGGGCAGCGTGACCGCCAGCAAAGTCAGCATCAGCAGGCTGGTCAACGATGCACCCAGCACACTGCTGAACCCGCTGGCCAGCGCGCGGCAAACGGAGCCACCCGCGTTCGGGTCATCGGTGTAGTGGCCGACGATCAATCCTTCCAGCGTGGCGCTGGCCATCAGGACCAGCAAACCGCCCAACCAGCAGCGGATCGTGCCTTCACCACCAAACGCCGGCCGCCGCCCCGCGAATACAGGCCGCACGACACGCCAGATCAAGGGAATCAGCCAGAGGATGGACAGCCCGAAGCCGCCGAAGAAGAAAGTGAGCATGCCTGGGTTTGTTCAATAAGACGCGAGCAAGCTCAGCATGTTAGCGCCATCGCGTCATGGCCGTCAGCAAAGGGGGTTGTAACGGTCTGTTATTGCAGACAACGGCACATGGCTACTTGCCGATGCAGAACGAACTGAAGATCGCGCCCAACAGATCGTCGCTGGTGTAGCTGCCGGTGATTTCGCCCAGGGCATGCTGGGCCTGGCGCAGTTCTTCGGCGGCGAGTTCGCCGGCGCGGGTGGTGACCAGCGTGGCGTGGGCGTTGTGCAGATGCACGGCCACCTGCTCCAGCGCCAGCACATGTCGACGGCGCGCGCTGAACGCGCCTTCGCCGCTGCCGGCGCCCGCCAGTTGCTTGAGATGGTCGCGCAGGGCATCCAGGCCGACGCCGGTTTTCGCCGAGGCCCACACCCAGATCGCATCGTCGCGTGTTTCGTAGCGTGCGCCGGCCTGTTCCAGATCGATCTTGTTGATCAGCACCAGGCGCTCGACGCTGGGCGGAAGATCAGCGAGCAGGGCGAGATCGTGTTGCGCATGCTGCGCGTCGGTCACCAGCAGGGCGACATCGGCCCGCGCCAGTTCACCCTGGGCGCGGCGCACGCCTTCGCGTTCCACCGGATCATCGGTCTCGCGCAGGCCGGCGGTATCGGCCAGTTCCAGCGCGATGCCATCGAGGCTGAGCTGTTCGCGCAACACATCGCGGGTGGTGCCGGCAATGTCGGTGACGATGGCGCGGTCGCTGCCGGCCAGTGCATTGAGCAGGCTCGACTTGCCCGCGTTTGGACGTCCAATGATCGCCACCCGCAGGCCGTCGTTGAGGCGAACGCCTCGCTGCGCTTCGCGCAGCAGTTCGGCCAGCTGCGCCCGCAAGGCATCGAGCTGCCGCATGATGGCCGGGTCGGCGAGAAAGTCGATTTCCTCTTCGGGAAAATCGATGGCCGCTTCGATGTGCACGCGCAGCGCGATCAACGCCTGCTGCAAGGCGTCCACCTTGCGCGAGAACACGCCTTCCATCGAGCGCAGCGCGGCGCGGGCGCCGGCCTGCGAACGCGCGGCAATCAGATCGGCCACCGCCTCGGCCTGGGCCAGGTCGAGCTTGCCATTGAGGAAGGCGCGCTCGGTGAACTCGCCCGGTCGCGCCAGCCGTGCACCCATGGCGCAGACGCGGCGCAGCAGCGTATCGAGCAACACCGGGCTGCCGTGGCCCTGCAGTTCCAGCACATGCTCGCCGGTGTAGGAGGCAGGGGCGGGGAAGTACAGCAGCAGGCCGCGATCGATCAGTTCGCCATCGCGCTCGCGGAATGCGGTGAAGTGCGCGTGGCGCGGCTGCGGATCGCGTCCCAGCAGTTCGCCGGCGATGGCGGGAACGGCCGGACCGGAAACGCGCAACACACCGACACCGGCGGCGCCGGGTGCGCTGGCAATGGCGGCGATGGTGTCGATCGAGGTCATGGCGTGGATTATGGCGGTTGTGAGAGCGGGCTGGAGAACTTCAATGCTTTCTCTCCGTCGTCCTCGCGAAAGCGGGGACGACGATCGGAGGCGTCATGGTTTCCGGAAAAGAAAAAGGCCGCATCAGCGGCCTTTTTCTCTAGGTGCCCGAACGACTCAGGCGGCCGCCTTGGCCTTCTCTTCCGCGCGCTCGACGCTGCGCGTGATCAGCCACTGCTGCGCCAGGCTGGTGGCGCCGTTGACGACCCAGTACAGCACCAGGCCGGCCGGGAAGAAGAAGAACATCACGCCGAACAGCACCGGCATCACCTTCATCATCTTCTGCTGCGCCGGGTCCATGCCCGCCGCCGACGGCGACAGCCACTGGGTGGCCAGCATCACCAGCACGTACAGCACCGGCAACACGAAGAACGGATCGGGCGCCGACAGGTCATGGATCCAGCCGAAGAACGGCGAGTGACGCAGCTCCACGCTCTCCATCAGCACGCGGTACAGGCCGAAGAACACCGGCATGGTCACCAGCGCGGGCAGGCAGCCCGACATCGGGTTGACCTTCTCCTTCTTGTACAGCTCCATCATGGCCTGCTGCATCTTGACCTTGTCGTCGCCGTAACGCTCCTTCAGGGCGTTCACGCGCGGCTGCAGCTTGCGCATCTTGGCGCCGGAGCGGAACTGGGCGGCGGTCAGCTTCCACAGCGCCGCCTTCAGGCCCAGCACCAGCAGGATGATCGCCACGCCCCAGTTGCCGGTGAGGCCATGCAGCTTGGACAGCAGCCAGTGCAGCGGCTGCGATACCACGGTGAGCCAGCCGTAGTTGGTGGTCAGGTCCAGGCCCGGCGCCACCGCATCCAGCGTGCCCTGAAGCTTCGGGCCGATATACAGGCGCGAGGCGGTGGTGAGGCTCTGGCCCGGCGCCACGTTGAGCGACGGACCGACCGCGCGAACCAGGTAGATCGGCTGGGCCGTATCCGGGTTGATCACGCTGGTGGTATAGGCGTTGGCATCCTGCGCGGCCGGAATCCAGGCCACGAAGAAATAGTGCTGCAGCATCGACGCCCAGCCACCGGTGATCGTCTGGTTCAACGGCTTCTTGGCGAAATCGGCGAACGGCAGGGTGGAGAGCTTGTCTTCCGGGCTGTACCACGCGGCACCGTAGAAGCTGTGCGAGGAGGGGTCGCTGAAGTTCTGCCACCAGGTGTGTTGCTGGGCCGGCGCCACGCGCTGCAGTTGTTCGTAGGCGTTGCCCTGCCAGGCGGTGGGGGTGCCGTTGTCGATCTTCTGGTCCAGCGCCACGACATAGCTGCCGCGCTTGAGCGTGTAGGTCTTGGTGACCTTGAGGCCGGCCGCATCCTGCCAGGTGAGGTCGACCTTCAGTTCGTCCTGGCCCTGGGCCAGCGCGTAGCTGGTCTGCGCGGCCTGGAACACGGCGCGGTGGTCGGGCGCCTCACCCTGGTTGCTCACCAGGCCGCTCTGCGCCACGAAGTACTGCGCGCGGTCGTCGTCGAGCAGGCGCACCGGCGCCGGATCGGGATCCTTCTTGGTGCGCGGCACCGAGGGATAGCTGAGCAGTTCCGAACGCACCACGCTGCCGCCGCGCGTATCGATGGTGAGGCGCAGCAGGTCGGTGGTGAGGGTGATCAGCTGCGCCGATGCTTCCTGCGCCGTGCCGGGCACGGCAGCGGGAGCCGCGGCGGTGGTGGCGCCCGGCACGCTGCCGTCGGCGCTGGCCGGGGTGGCGGACGTCGACGAGCTGGCGACCGCGGCGGCAGGCTGCGGGGCGTAATCCTTCTCCCAGGCCATGAACAGCATGTAGGCCACGGCCAGCAGGGCGAAGATGAGGAAGGTACGCGTTTGATTCATCGCGAAGCAGATCCGATGGATGCCGCGACAGGGGGCCGCGGTGGGCGAAGGGAATAAAAGGTCAACGCACGATTGTGCCGGCCGTGTCGCCCGGCTTCAATGCGGTGTCGAGCCTCGCGGAGCGCAACTTCTTCCACAGCAGCTGAAGTTCGGCCAGCAGTTCGGGGCCGGGCAGGCCCACAGCCTGCTCGCGCGCCATCACCATGAGGTCGATGGGCGGAAGCTCAAGACGGGCGCGCCGGAAAGATTCGCGCACGAGGCGCTTGATGCGGTTGCGGTCCACCGCACGCTTGGAGACGCGCTTGGAGATGGCTAGGCCCAGGCGCGGATGTCCCAGGGAGTTGACCCGATAACGCACAGAAAAACAGCGGCCGCCGAAGCGGCCGCTGGCATGGCGCAGAGCAGCGAAATCACCGGCGCGGCGAAGCCGCGCCTCGCGCGGCAGGCCGGCGGCACGCATGACAGGCGTGCCGCTTACGGGATCAGGCGCTTGCGGCCCTTGGCGCGACGTGCGTTCAGGACCTTGCGGCCGTCGGCCGTCGCCATGCGGGCGCGGAAGCCGTGGGTACGGGCGCGCTTGAGCTTGCTGGGCTGGAAGGTTCGCTTCGACATGGCTTCGTCCGAAGTTAAAGTGATAAAAAGGTTGGAGATTATGCGGAGTATGGTTGGCCCCTGTCAAATCGGGTCGTTTTTGGCTTGACAAGGGGCTGTTGGTTTCCTGTGGATATCCGTGTGGATATCCATGCCGACTGGGAGGGTTCGTGCTGCTAGACTTGCCGGTCCACCCCGCGCGCAAGCGCTCCTTCCAGTGGTTGAAAACGATCCCATGAGTGAACTGTGGCGGCGCTGTCTCGAGCGTCTCGAGGGCGAATTGAACGCCGAAGACCTGCATACGTGGCTGATGCCGCTGCAGGCGCGCGATGACACCCATGGCCTGCAGCTGTTCGCCCCCAATCCGTACACCCTCGATACGGTGCGCGAGCGCTACCTGGCCCGCATCGAAACGGTGATCAGCCAGCTCACCGGTCACGAGCTGACCGTGCGGCTGGAAGTGGGCTCCAGCTCGCCCCGCGCCAATGCCAGCGGCAAGGCGGCACCGCCCGTGGCAGCGCCGGCGAAGGCCGCGCCCGCCGTGGCCGAACCGCCGGCGCCCAGCTTCAACCACAACCTGGACCCGCACTACACCTTCGAAACCTTCGTCGAGGGCAAGTCCAACCAGCTGGGCAAGGCCGCCGCCATGCAGGTGGCGATGAACCCGGGCCGCGCCTACAACCCGCTGCTGCTGTACGGCGGCACCGGCCTGGGCAAGACCCATCTGATGCACGCCACCGGCAACCTGATGCGCGAGCGCAATCCGGACTTCAAGGTGCTGTACCTGCGCTCGGAGCAGTTCGTCGGCTCGATGATCGAGGCGCTGCGCACCAAGAGCATGGACGAGTTCAAGCGCCGCTTCCGCTCGGTGGATGCGCTGCTGATCGACGACATCCAGTTCTTCGCTGGCAAGGACACCACCCAGGAAGAGTTTTTCCACACCTTCAACGCGCTGTTCGAGTCCAAGCAGCAGATCATCCTCACCTGCGACCGCTACCCGAAGGAAGTGGACAAGCTCGAGCCGCGCCTGAAGTCGCGCCTGGGCTGGGGCCTGTCGGTGGCGATCGAGCCGCCGGATTTCGAGACGCGTGCGGCGATCCTGCTGGCCAAGGCGCACGACAAGGGCGTGGCGGTGAGCGAGAACGTGGCGATGCTGCTGGCCAAGCGCATCCGCTCCAACGTGCGCGACCTGGAAGGGGCGCTCAATACGCTGGCGGCGCGGGCCAATTTCTACGGCAAGCCCATCACCATCGACTTCGCCGAGGAAACACTGCGCGACCTGCTGGCCACGCACGCCCAGGCGGTGACGGTGCCCAACATCCAGAAGATCGTGGCCGACTACTACCAGGTGCGCCTGCAGGATCTGCTGTCCAAGCGCCGCGTGCGCTCGCTGGCCCGTCCGCGCCAGATCGCCATGGCGCTGTCCAAGGAGCTCACCGAGCACAGCCTGCCGGAAATCGGCGAGGCGTTCGGCGGTCGCGACCACACCACGGTGCTGCACGCCTGCCGCACGATCAAGAAGTTGTGCGAGACGGACACCCGCATGCGGCAGGACTGGGAACAGTTGATCCGCATCCTTACCGGTTAATCGGCGCCTGTGCACTAAGCGCTTGAAAAGTAGTGTGGCAACCTGTGGATAATAGGTGGACGATTCGGGTGGCGAAGTTATCCACAATCGACCCACAGTCATCCGGCCCTTTAGAACACAGTGCGAAAATCACCTAAAACGATGATTTTCATGGTTTTTTTCGGTTTTAAAAGTTATCCACGCCACCTACCACCACTACAGAACTTCTTTTAAAAACAGAAAAGCAGGTTTAGGGGAAGCGAAAATATGCAATTCAGCATCCAACGAGAAGCGCTGCTCAAACCGTTGCAGCAAGTCGTAGGCGTCGTCGAACGTCGCCAGACGCTGCCGGTCCTCGCCAACCTGCTGGTCAAGGTCGCCGACGGCAAAGTGTCGCTGACCGGCACCGACCTGGAAGTGGAGATGATCGCCACCACGGCCGCTGACAAGCTGGTCGACGGTGAAATCACCATCCCTGCCCGCAAGCTTTTCGACATCGTGCGTGCCTTGCCGGATGGCGCCCACATCGAACTGAAGCTCAACGGCGATCGCGTCGCCCTCAATGCGGGACGCAGCCGGTTCACGCTGGCTACCTTGCCGGCCACCGAATTCCCGACCATCGATGAAATAGAGCTGGTTGAGCGGGTAGCGCTGCCGGAAGAGGTGTTGCGCGACCTGATGGAGCGCACCGCCTTCGCCATGGCCAATCAGGACGTGCGTTACTACTTGAACGGCATGCTGCTGGATCTTCAGGAACACACGCTTCGCTGCGTCGCCACTGACGGCCACCGTCTGGCGCTCAAGGAAACCAAGCTCGACAGCAAGGTGACGGCGCGTCGCCAGATCATCATTCCGCGCAAGGGCGTGAACGAGCTGGTCGGCTTGTTCGAAACCGGCGATGGGGAAGTGGAGCTGGAATTCGGGCGCAACCACCTGCGCGTGCGCCGCGGCGACGTGGTGTTCACCTCCAAGCTGATCGACGGCCGGTTCCCGGACTACGAGGCGGTGATTCCGCTGGGCGCGGACAAGCACGCCACGCTGGATCGCGAAGTGTTGCGAGGCGCCCTGCAGCGTGCAGCCATTCTTTCCAACGAGAAGTACCGCGGCGTGAAGCTGGAGCTGTCGCCGGGCAAGCTGCGCATCGTGGCGCACAATCCCGAGCAGGAAGAGGCCGTGGAAGAGCTGGAAGCCGATACCGTGGTGTCGGATCTGGCGGTGGGCTTCAACGTGGGCTACCTGCTGGACGCTTTGGCCGCGTTGCGCGGCGAGCGTGCCCGCCTGAACCTGCGCGACGCCCAGTCCAGCTGCCTGGTGCAGGAAGACGACAACGATCAGGCTCGCCACGTGATCATGCCGCTGCGGCTCTGATGTCGGTCCATCGTTTGCGTAAGCGGGGCAAGACCCTAGGCAACGCCGGAGCTGTCGCAAGACGCTCCGGCGTTCTTGCATGGGGAACGCGCTGACATGTGGCTGGAAAGCCTGCGCATCCGAGGCTTGCGCTGTCTGGATGATGTCACCGTGCCGTTGAGCCCCGGCATGACGGTGTTTGCCGGACCCAACGGGGCGGGCAAGACCAGTCTGCTGGAAGCGGCCTTTCTGCTGTCCCATGCGCGCTCGTTTCGCAGTGGCGCGAAGGATGCGCTGTTGAAGCGGGGGGAAACCACGCTAGCCGTGTTTGCCGAGCTGCGCCATGCCGATGGGCGAGGTCGCCGGGTCGGACTGGGGCGGCAAGGCGGGCGTTGGGAGGCCCGCATGGATGGCGAGGCCGTTACCCTGAGCGAGCTGGTAGGGGAGTGCGCGGTGGTGTGCTTCGAGCCGGGTTCGCACGCGCTGATTGCCGGTGGCGCGGAAGAGCGTCGCCGTTACCTCGATTGGGGCGTGTTCCACGTGGAACATGACTTCATGTTGGCCTGGAGACGCTATCAGCGCGCCCTGAAGCAACGGAATTCATTGCTGCGGTCCAATTTGGCCATACCCGATGCCCAGTTTTTGCCCTGGGAGGCTGAGCTGGCCGGCTCTGCGGTGATCATCGATCGCCAGCGTGAGCTTTATCTGGAAGCACTTCGCCCCCATTTGGATGAAAGCATCCAGGCGTTGCTGCCCGAGCTCGGCTCGGTGGAGTTGCGTTACCGTCGAGGTTGGTCCGAGGATGTCGAGCTGCTCGACCTGCTGGCGACGCAGCGGGGTAGGGATCTGGCTCGCGGGCACACCAGCCTGGGTCCGCATCGCGCCGACTGGTCCATCGTGTTTGAACACGCACCGCTGCGAGAGCATCTGTCGCGCGGGCAGGAGAAGCTCACCGCATTGGCCTGCGTCTTGGCGCAGGCGTCGCTTTACGCACAACGACGGGGCGAGTGGCCCGTGGTCTGCCTGGATGATCTGGCCTCGGAACTGGACAAGGCTCATCAGGCGGCCCTGGTAGGGCAATTGCAGGCGGTGGGTGCCCAGGTACTGGTCACTGGCACCGAGGTTCCTGAGGCTCTCCAGGGCGGTCCAGCCCATGTGTTCCACGTGGAACAGGGTTGTCTCAGCCCCCTGCTATAATCCACCGATTGTGTCCCCAGCCCGGCCTTTATGGCGCCGTCCGGGCGGGAAAAGGCGCCCAGGAAACGGTCGACGAATGAACGCATCCTACGATTCGAGCAACATCAAGGTCCTGAAAGGTCTGGAAGCGGTGCGCAAGCGCCCTGGCATGTACATCGGTGATACCGATGATGGCACCGGCCTGCACCACATGGTGTTCGAAGTCGTCGACAACTCCATCGATGAAGCCCTGGCCGGCTATTGCGACCATGTCACCGTCACCATCCTCGAGGATGGCTCGGTCAGCGTCAGCGATAACGGCCGTGGCATCCCGGTGGACACCCATCCGGAAGAAGGGCGCTCCACTGCGGAAGTGGTGATGACCGTGCTGCATGCCGGTGGCAAGTTCGACGCCAATTCCTACAAGGTTTCCGGCGGCCTGCATGGCGTGGGCGTGTCCGTGGTCAATGCGCTCAGCTCGCACCTGTGGCTGACCATTTTCCGCGAGGGCAAGGAGTACCAGCAGGAATACGCCCATGGCGAGCCGCTGTACCCGATCAAGCCCGTGGCCGATTCCAGCAAGCGTGGCACCACCGTGCGCTTCCTGCCCAGCACCGGCACGTTCACCAACGTCGAATTCCATTACGACATCCTGGCCAAGCGCCTGCGCGAGCTGGCGTTCCTCAACTCGGGCGTCACCATCGACCTGAAGGATGAGCGTGGGGAAGGCCGCAGCGACCGTTTTGCCTATGAGGGCGGCATCAAGTCGTTCGTGCAGCACCTGGCGCAGCTCAAGACCGCGCTGCACCCGAACGTGATCAGCCTCAGCGCCCAGCAGGACGGCATCTCGGTGGAACTGGCGATGCAGTGGACCGACTCCTACCAGGAGACGATGTTCTGCTTCACCAACAACATCCCGCAGCGCGACGGTGGCACCCATCTCACCGGTTTCCGCGCGGCGCTGACGCGCTCCTTGCAGGGCTACATCGAGAAGGAAGGCCTGGCCAAGAACGCCAAGGTGGCGCTGTCGGGCGACGACATGCGCGAAGGCCTGATCGCCGTGCTGTCGGTGAAGGTCCCCGACCCGAAGTTCTCCTCGCAGACCAAGGACAAGCTGGTTTCCTCCGAGGTGAAGACCGCGGTGGAGCAGGCCGTCAACGAGAAGCTCGGCGAGTTCCTGCTGGAGCATCCGAACGAAGCCAAGGCGATCGCCTCCAAGGTGGTCGACGCCGCCCGCGCCCGCGAAGCCGCCCGCAAGGCGCGCGAGATGACCCGCCGCAAGGGCGCGCTGGATATCGCCGGCCTGCCGGGCAAGCTGGCCGACTGCCAGGAGAAAGATCCGGCGCTGTGCGAACTGTTCCTGGTCGAGGGTGACTCCGCCGGCGGTTCGGCCAAGCAGGGCCGCAACCGCAAGACCCAGGCCGTGCTGCCGTTGAAGGGCAAGATCCTCAACGTGGAGAAGGCCCGTTTCGACAAGATGCTCGCCTCCGCCGAAGTCGGCACGCTGATCACCGCGCTCGGCACCGGCATCGGCAAGGAGGAATACAACCCCGACAAGCTGCGCTACCACCGCATCGTCATCATGACCGACGCGGACGTGGACGGCTCGCATATCCGTACCCTGCTGCTGACCTTCTTCTACCGCCAGATGCCCGAGCTGATCGAGCGCGGCCACGTCTACATCGGCCTGCCGCCGCTGTACAAGATCAAGCAGGGCAAGCAGGAGCTGTATCTGAAGGACGATGCAGCCCTCAACGGCTACCTGGTGTCCAGCGCCGTGGACGGCGCCGAGCTGCAGTACTCGCCACACGCCCCCGGTATCTCCGGCGAGGCGCTGGAAAAGCTGTTGCGCGACTATCAGGCCGCCCTGGACCAGATCGAACGCCTGGGCCATCGCTTCGACGCCAGCGTGCTCACCGCGCTGCTGGAACACGCGCCGATCGAACCGGCGCTGTGGGCCGACGCCACGGCCATGCAGGGTTGGCTGGCCGGCGTGGAATTGCGCCTCGCCGCCAGTGGCCTTGGCAAGCCGCGCTACCGCCTGGTGTTGCGCCCGGCGCTGGACGATGAACACCCGGCCGCCATCGAAGTGGTGCGCGACCAGCACGGACTCAGCCACACCTGGCTGCTGCCGCAGCCGTTCTTCACCAGCAACGAGTTCCGTCCGATCCTGCACGTCAGCCAGCAGTTGTCCGGGCTTATCCAGCCCGATGCCGTGGTTCGCCGTGGCAACGGCTCGCGCGGCGTGCAGAGCTTTGCCGAAGCGCGCCACTGGCTGCTGGAAGAGGGCAAGAAGGGTCGCACCATCCAGCGCTTCAAGGGCCTGGGTGAAATGAATCCGGAGCAGCTGTGGGAAACCACCGTCAACCCGGATACCCGTCGCATGTTGCAGGTGGGCATCGAAGACGCCTTCGCGGCCGACCAGATGTTCTCCATGTTGATGGGCGAGGCGGTTGAGCCGCGTCGCGATTTCATCGAAGCCAACGCGCTGAAGGTGGCTAATCTGGACATTTAAAGGCTACGTGCCGGCGTTGGCGGTCGTCGCGTGACGGCCGTCACGCCGGCTTTCGTTTTCCCTGTCGTACTAGCCTGTTAGCACATTAGTACATGAAGACAGCGGCGATAACCGCGCGATTTCCAGGGCAAAAAGTCATGGCTGCCATGATGCTGATGCTTGAAAATCACGTCCAGTCGCCGGCGTATGGTTCAACTTATTGATTATTAACAATCTTTGTTATGGCGCTGCGACTTGTTATCTGCCACCTAGTCAGGTTACGCTCAGCGATCCCCCCGTGCCTCCGGCGCGAGAACACCTACACTCGAGGACTGCCATGAAGCGTGTTGCCCTGATCAAGATGCTCGCAGGTACGGCGCTGGCCCTGGCCGTGGTGAGCACCCCGGTCATCGCAGGCGACAGCTCTTCCAAAGACAAGAAGGAAGTGCTGTACCCCAACGCCACCCGCAAGGAACCGAAGCTGGACCTGACCAGCGAGAAGGACCAGAAGGCCATCAACGACGGCCTCGATGCGGTCAATGCGCAGGACAAGGCCAAGGCCGAGCAGATCCTCCAGCCCATCGCCGACAGCAGCAAGAGCAAGTACGCCCAGGCGCTCGCCCTGCAGGGCCTGGCCAACGTGCACTACAACGACGGCGACGTGAAGGGCGCCATCGACCTGCTCAAGCGCGCGCTGGACAACGGCGTACTGCCGAACGACACCTACTTCCAGCTCGAGTACATGCTTGCCCAGTTCTACCTGGCCGACGAGCAGTACCAGCCTGCCCTGGACACCATCGCCAAGTGGCGCGCCGAAGGCCGCAAGGAGACCCCGGAGTCCTATGCGCTGGAAGGCAACGCCTACTACCGCCTGCAGAAGTACCCGGAAGCCATCGCCGCCATCAAGAAGGCGCAGTCGATGACCGACAAGCCGAATGACAGCTGGAACCAGCTGCTGCTGGCCTGCTACTCGGAATCGGGTCAGTCCGACCAGGCCGCCCAGGTGGCGCAGGCGCAGCTTGCCGCCAACCCGAACGACACCACTGCCCTGAACAACGCCGTCGCCGTGCTGATGCAGGCGCAGAAGTATCCGGAAGCCATCGCGCTGATGGAGAAGGCCCAGGCCGCTGGCGCGTTCAAGTCCGAAAAGGACTACGTGAACCTTGCCAAGCTGTACCTGATCACCGGCCAGGACAGCGAAGATCCGAAGGGCCCGGCCAGCAAGGCGGTGGCTACCCTCACCGACGGCATGAACAAGGGCGTGGTCACGCCCACCTACGAAAACTACAAGCTGCTCGCTGACGCCTCCTATGTGGCTGGCGATTCGAGCAAGGCGATTGCTGCTTATCAGAAGGCGATCCCGCTGGCCAGCGACGGCGAGGCTGCCGTACGCGCCGGCCAGCTGCTGATCGAGCAGAGCAAGTACAGCGAGGCCAAGGGCCTCATTCAACAGGGCATCGACAAGGGCGTGCAGCACAAGGGCACTGCTTATATGTTGCTGGCCGAAGCGTGCCGTGGCCTGAAGGACAAGCCGGGCACGATCGCAGCCATGGAGAAGGCCGCACAGGACCCTGAAACCTCAGCAAAAGCCAAGGCTTGGCTGAAGGCGCAGGCGTCCAGCAAGTAAGGCAGGCCGTATGACGGCCGTGAGGCAGATGGACGTCCATTCGGATGCCTCACGAAAGCTATACAAATGCCATGTGCTGTTGTACCGTTGGAATCTTTCCGTGCTCTCGTCCAGTGGCAAATGTCATCCCTCTTTGGATCGATATTGCCACCGGGTGCCGTGACCACGTCTCCTCGTTTGATTAGCTCCAGATTAGTGACAGATGGCCTCAAGTAACGAAGCAACCGGCCAAGGGCCGTTTAATTGGAGGCGTACCTGGGCGCTGGCTGTTGCCATCGCGCTGCATGCGTTCGCGTTCCTGTTGCTGGTGGCGCCTATGGCACCGCCGAAGCAGGCACAGAAAGAAAAAGAACGCACTGTCCAGGTGAACTTTATCGAGCCGCCGCCGCCGCCGCCGCCGCCGCCGCCGCCGCCGCCGGAGCCGCCGAAGCAGCCGCCGCCGAAGATCATCCAGCAGGTGAAGCCGCCGCCGACCCCGCCGCCGCCGGCTCCGCCGCCGGCTGTCGAGGAGGCGAACACCAACGCCGTCGCGGCAGCACCGCCGGCTCCGCCTGCTCCCCCGGCTCCGCCTGCAGATATCACGGCCAGCCAGGACATCAGCTATAACAGTCGTATCCAGCCCAAGTATCCGCCGCAGGCGATTCGCCAGCGTCACGAGGGCACGGTAACGCTGATGATCCTGGTCGGTGTGGACGGTTCGCCGAAGGACATCAAGGTGGAATCGTCCAGCGGTTATCGCGAGCTGGACCAGGCCGCGATTGAAACGGCACGCAAGTGGCGCTTCAATCCGAACATCAGGAACGGGCAAAAGACGGAAGGTTATGTCCGTGTTCCGATCAACTTCAATCTCAATCAGCTGTAACCGAAGGTTACGGTTAATCAGTTCACGCTTGACTTTCCAAGGGTAGCGTTATGTTCCAACAGACTCCTCCAGCCCCCACGGGCGGTACCACCAACGCCGAAGCCATGAAGTCGATGGGCTTTGACCACCTCATCCACAACTTCGATTTCCTTGGCTGGATCGTGTTTGTGGTGCTCGTGGTGATGTCCTTCTCCTCGTGGTACTTCATTGTCGCCAACGCCATCCGCAACTCGATGGTCCGCGGTCGCGCCGACAAGGTCATCAACGGCTTTTGGGCCAACGGCTCCACCCAGGACGCGATTCGCGAACTGGAAGCCCAGCCCAAGGGCGAACCGTTCTCCAAGATCGCCCTCGACGCCGCTTCGGCCGTCGCGCATCACCAGCAGGCTTCGGCCGGCGGTGGTCGCCTCGCCGAGTCGCTGAGCCGTTCGGAGTTCATCGACCGCGCCCTGCGCCAGGCCGTGGCTCGCGAGAGCCTGCGTCTGGAAGGCGGCCTGACCCTGCTCGCCACGGTCGGTTCGTCGGCTCCGTTCATCGGTCTTCTCGGTACCGTGTGGGGCATCTACCACGCGCTGATCAAGATCTCCGCGTCGGGCAACGCCTCGATGGAAGCGGTGGCAGGTCCCGTGGGTGAAGCTCTGATCATGACCGCCTTCGGTCTGTTCACCGCTATCCCGGCCGTGCTTGCCTACAACTTCTTCAACCGCTCGAATCGCCTGACCTACGCTCAGTTCGACGAGTTCGCGCACGACCTGCACGACTTCTTCGCCACCGGCGCTCGCGTCGAAGGCAAGTGAGGATCTGACCCATGGCAATGAGCACCGGAGGCAATGCCGGCGGTCCGATGTCGGAGATCAACGTCACGCCGCTGGTCGACGTGATGCTGGTGCTGCTGATCATCTTCATGATCACGGCGCCGCTGATGTCCCATCGAATCACGGTGGAACTGCCGACTGCCAATCCGAAGGTTACGGATTCGGAGCCGGTGGAGCCGATGGACTTGGCCGTGAAGCCTGATGGTTCGATGTACCTCAATGACGTTGAAGTCACCGAGGCCGAGCTGAAGGCGCAGTTTGCGGTTGCGGCGGCGAAAGCCCCGCAGCCGGAACTGCAGATCCGTGCGGACAAGACCACGGAATACAAGATCGTGAAGAAGATCCTGGGCGACGCCAAGGATCAGGGCATGGTCCATGTCGGTTTCATCACGACCGGCAAGGAGTAACAGTCATGGCATTCAGTTCTGGAAGTGGTAGCGGGCCGATGGCTGACATCAACGTCACGCCGCTGGTCGACGTGATGTTGGTGCTGCTGATCATCTTCATGATCACGGCGCCGATACTTACCCATAAAGTGAAGATCGATCTGCCCCAGCCCAACCCGAATGTGGTCCAGCCGGAAAATCCGCCGGAACCCATTCGCCTGAAGATCGACCAGTCCGGCGCGCTGTACTGGAACGATACTCCGGTCGACGAGCTGGGCCTGAAGGCGCAGCTGGCGGTGATCGGTGGTCTGGGCGATCCGGCCAAGCAGCCGGAAGTGCAGATCAACGCGGACGACGCTGTGGCCTACGAGCACGTCGCTCGTGTGCTGTCCGATGCGAAGAGCTACGGCCTGACCAAGATCGGCTTCACCGAAGGCCAGTAATCCCGAAAGGGATTGCAGTAACACTACCCTTAGAACCCCCGCCTTGTGTGGGGGTTCTTTTTTGCGAGCGTGATAAACGCGGCGTGGCCGAAGCTATTTCCGCCGAGTCGGCCACAGCCGTTTAGACGGCTATTTGAAATGCCAGATCAGCGCAGGATCTGCAGGTATTTCCGCACCGTGGTGGCGAGCCCTTCATACAGTGCCTCACCGATCAGCGCGTGACCGATGGACACTTCGGCCAGCCCGGGAATGGCCGCCCTGAAGGTGCCGAGGTTGGCCTGGCTCAGATCATGGCCGGCGTTGACGGCCAACCCCGCATGCTGGGCGCGACGTGCGGTGTCGGCGCAGCGGTCCAGCTCTTCCTGCACCTGCCCTTCGGCGAATGCATGCGCGTAGGGTCCGGTGTAGATCTCGATACGTTCCACGCCGATATCCACGGCGGCTTCGAATCCGCTGGCGCCGGCATCGACGAACAGGCTCACGCGACTGCCGATATCGCGCAGTTCGGCCACGATGGGGCGCAGCACGTCGATATTGCGCTCCAGGTCGAAACCGTGATCGGAGGTGATCTGGCCATCGCTATCGGGTACCAGGGTGACCTGGGTGGGGCGTACCTCGCGCGCCAGTGCGATGAGGCCGGGATACGAGCCTCGCGCCGAGGCAAACGGGTTGCCCTCAATGTTGTATTCGACGCGCCCGCGCAACGCGGCAGCGAGTGCGCGGACATCATCCGGGCGCACATGGCGTTGGTCAGGGCGCGGATGCACGGTAATGCCGCCACAACCGGCTTCGATGCAGGTATGCGCGGCGCGCGTGATATCGGGTTCCGAGCCACCGCGCGAATTGCGCAGCACGGCGATCTTGTTGAGGTTGACGCTGAGCAGGGTCATGGGAAAGACGGTACTCGCAGACAGGACTGGCGTGGGCGCCGCGAAGGCGGCGGGTTGCAAACAGTGCGCCGATCAGCCTGCTTCGACAAGTGTCCACAGGCGCACGCGTCGGGGTTCGCCATGCCATGCCAGCGAACCGATGTGGTCGTGATCGAGCAACAGACGGTGCAGTTGCCACTGCCCGGCTTCATGGCCTTCCAGGCGCCCGAGCACGGGCGCATCGGATGGACCGCCGATGCTCAGGCGGTGCAGGCCAAAGGCAATGCCGCGTCCCAGCGCCTTGAGCACGGCTTCCTTGGCGGTCCACAGTTCAAGGAAGGCGCGATCGCGCTGCTGGTCGGGCAAGGCCTCCAGTGCGGCTGTCTCGTCGGGGCTGAAATAGCGCCTGGCAATGGATAAGGCGCGGGGATGCGGGCGCAGCCGCTCCAGGTCGACGCCCGGCGAGCAGCCGCGGGCGATGGCAATCAACGCCTGATCGCTGCTGTGTGTCCAGTTGAAGCCAAAGGCATCATGGTGGGCGGCGGCCAGCATGGGCCGGCCGTGCGCCGACTCCTCCAGTTGAACCTGTGCCACCGGCAGGCCGAGATAAGCCGCCAGCATGGCCAGCAGCGGCGCGCGACCTTGGCGATGGTCGTAGGCAAGCCGCCACACATGTATCTCGTCATCACCCAGCCGCTCTGCTACTTTCGCTGGCGTCTGGCCGTCCGTCGTCATCATCCTTCCATGGTGACGGTTGCGTGGCGATACTTTCAAGCCTGGCCGCTCATTCCCGCAGGGACGCTCTCATTACGGAGAATCGCGCTTGATCGCCGGATGGCTGCTGTTGCTGGTTTCGCTGCTCTACGTGGGCCTGCTGTTCGTGGTGGCCTACGCCGGCGACCGGCGGCCGCTGTATCCACGCCAGCCGCGCCTGCGACCGCTGGTGTACAGCCTGGCGTTGGCGGTGTACTGCTCGTCGTGGACGTTCTACGGCGCGGTGGGCACGGCAGCGCGCGATGGCCTGGCGTATCTGCCGATCTACCTGGGACCGATCCTGCTGTTCGTGTTTGGCTTCGGGTTGTTGCGTCGTCTGGTGCTGGTAGCGCGGCAGCGCAATATCACGTCGATCGCCGACTTCATCGGTGCGCGCTTTGGCAAGTCGCACGGCCTGGGCGCGCTGGTGGCCATCATCGCGGTCATCGCCGTGGTGCCCTACCTGGCGTTGCAGTTCAAGGCGGTGTCGATGTCCTACGCCGTGCTGGGCGGCTTTGGCGCACCCGGTTCCGCGCAGTTCGGCGACAGTGCGTTGTGGTGCGCGATCCTGCTGGCGACGTTCGCGATACTGTTTGGTACGCGCACCATCGATGCCACCGAGCATCACCACGGCATGATGCTCGCGATCGCGGTGGAATCGCTGATCAAGCTGTTCGTGTTCATCGCGCTGGCCGTCTATGCGCTGTGGCGCGGCCCGGGCCTGCAGGCGACGGCGCAGTTGCCGTTGCAACAGTTCTCCCAGGGCGTATCGCCCGGCTTTCTCGCACAGACGCTGCTCGCCTTCTGCGCGATGTTCTGCCTGCCGCGGCAGTTCCAGATTGGCGTGGTGGAATGCGAGGACCCGCGTGATCTGACCCGCGCACGTTGGCTGTTCCCCATCTACATGGTGATCGTCAGCCTGGCGGTGCTGCCCATCGTGGCCGCCGGCCTGCATCTGCCACAGGCGCCGTTGGGCAGCAAGGACGCGTGGGTGTTGACCTTGCCGATGGCCTACGGTGATCGCGGCATGGCCTTGCTGGCGTTTATCGGCGGCTTCTCCGCCGCGACCGGCATGGTGATCGTGGCCTGCGTGGCGTTGTCCACCATGATCAGCAATGACCTGGTGATGCCGATGCTGCTGCGCCTGCGCGCTTTCAAGCTGGAGCAGCGCGCGGACCTGTCCCAGCTGGTGTTGCTGGTACGTCGCGTCGCCATCATCGGCCTGGCCGCGATGGCCTATGTGTATTACCGGGTGGTGGCCGACACCACCAATCTGGCGGCGACCGGACTATTGGCCTTTGCCGCCGTGGCGCAGTTCGCGCCGGGCATCGTGGCGGCGCTGTATTGGCGCAGCGCCAGCCGCAAGGGCGTGGCGGTGGGCCTGGCCGTGGGTTTTTCCGCCTGGGCCTACACGCTGCTGCTGCCGGCGATGGGGCGCTCGGCCCACTGGCTGGATACCGGGCCGATGGGCCTCAGCTGGCTGCAGCCGCAGGCCTTGTTCCACTTGAGTGGATGGGACCCGGTGATGCATGGCACGTTCTGGTCGTTGCTGCTGAACGTGGCGTGCCTGATCTTTGTCTCGCTGCGCTTTCGCCCCACCCTGGAAGAACGACTGCACGCGGCGATGTTCATCGACCCCTATGCGATCGACAACCGTGGCGCGGGTGACTGGCGCGGCCGCGTCGCCGTGGCCGACCTGCGCACCATCGCCGAGCGCATCGTGGGCGAGCGGACCAGCCAGCGCGCGTTCGATGACTATGCCGAACGCCGCGGCAAGCCGCTGCAGGCGAGCGAGGCCGCGGATCGTGCGTTGATCCAGTACACCGAACGCCTGCTGGCCTCGGCCGTGGGCGCGGCCAGTGCGCGACGAATCCTGATGGGAGCGTTGTCGGGCTCGGGGCTGGATATCGCCGAGGCGATGGCGCTGATGGACGAGGCCTCGCAGGAACTGCGCTTCAATCGCGAGTTGCTGTCCACCACGTTGGAGAATGTGTCGCAAGGCATCAGCGTGGTTGATGCGGGCATGCGGCTGGTGGCGTGGAATCGCCGCTACCTGGAGTTGTTCGATTATCCCGACGGTATGGTTTATGTCGGCGTGCCGGTCGCCGACCTGATTCGCTGGAACGCCGAACACGGCGAATGTGGACCCGGCGAAGTGGAAGCGCATGTGGCCAAGCGCATCGGCCATATGCATGCCGGTTCGCCCCATCTGTTCCAGCGTATTCGTCCTGACGGTACCGTGATCGAGATGCGCGGGCGTGCGCTGCCCGGCGGTGGCTACGTCACCACCTATACCGACGTCACCGCGTACAAGCACGCCGAACAGGCCTTGATCGAAGCGAACGAAAACCTCGAACAACGCGTCGAGCAACGCACGGCCGAACTGAGCGAGGCACTCACCGCCACGGCCCACGCGCGTCGCGAAGCGGAGGCCGCCAATGCCTCGAAGACACGCTTCCTCGCCGCTGCCAGCCACGATCTGTTGCAGCCGTTGAACGCCGCGCGGCTGTTCACCTCGGCGTTGCGCCAGCATCCCGGCCTCGATAGCGAAGCAGGCCAGCTGGCCGAACGCATCGATGCCTCGTTCCGTGCGGCGGAAGACCTGCTCGATGCGCTGCTCGACACCTCGCGCCTGGATGCCGGCAGCTATCGTGCGGACATCAGCAACTTCGCCCTGGCCGACGTGTTCGATTCGTTGAAAGCGCAGTTTGCCGTGGTCGCCGAACAACGCGGCCTGCGCCTGCGCGTGGCACCGACCACGCTGGCCTTGCGCAGCGATCCGCAACTGCTGCGCCGCGTGCTGCAGAATTTCATTTCCAATGCGCTGCGCTACACGCGCGAGGGCGGCGTCCTGCTGGGCGCGCGGCGCATGGGCAGCGAGGTGCGCATCGAGGTGTGGGATACCGGTCCGGGCATCGCCGCCGAGCAGCGCGCACGCATCTTCGGCGAGTTCCAGCGGCTGGATCGACCGTCGCCGTGGGGCGAGAAGGGACTGGGCCTGGGCCTGTCCATCTGCGATCGCATCGCCGGCATCCTCGATCACCACCTAGAACTGGAATCGCGCGAAGGCAAAGGCAGCCGCTTTGCCATCCGTGTACCGCGCGTCGAGACGGCGGTGGCGCGGCGACGCACGGTCGCGCATCCGGTATCGAACGAACTGCTGCCGCTCACCGTGCTATGCCTCGACAACGACCTGTCGATACTCGACGGCATGCGCGCGCTATTGCAGCGCTGGGGCGTCGATTGCCGCACGGCGTTGGATGTGGCGCAGGCGCAGCAGGAACTGCGGCGTGGCCGTATCGACCTGATCCTGGCGGACTACCACCTCGCCGAGGACATGGATGGCTTGCAGGCGCTGGAGGAGCTGCGCGCAGCGGTGGGCGAGCTGCCGCCGGTGGCGATGATCACCGCCGATGGCAGCAGCGAGCTGAAGCAGCGCGCGCGTGCGCTGGGTTATCCGCTGTTGCACAAGCCGATTCGGCCGGCGGCGCTGCGCGCCTTGTTGAGCGCGTTGCTGCGGCGGAAGACGCCGGCTTAGCGGTGCTACTTCCTCCTCCGCTTTGCGAGGGGAGGAGTCATAGAGCCTAGCCCTCTTCCTCTTCCGGCATCGACGGCATCGATTCCTGATCCAGCGCGAGATGACTGGCGGCCAGCGCAACCTGGGTGCGGTTGTTCACGCCGAGCTTGCGCATGATCGCCGTCATATGGGCTTTCACGGTGGCTTCGGAGACGCCCAGGTCGTAGGCAATCTGCTTGTTGAGCAGGCCTTCGGCGATCATGGTGAGCACGCGAAACTGTTGCGGCGTGAGCGTCGCCACGCGATCGGCCACGGCGGCCTCGTCGGGCTTCAGCTCCAGGCCGCCACCGACCAGTTGGTGCGGCATCCATACATCGCCGTCGAGCACCTTGCGGATCGCGGTGATGATGTCTTCGCCCGGCGTGGACTTGGGGATATAGGCCGATGCGCCATGCGCGACGGCGCGGCGCGCCACCTGCGCTTCTTCATGCCCGGACACCACGATGGTCGGCAGGCCGGGGAACTGGCCGCGAATATGCACCAGTGCGGAATAACCACGGGCACCGGGCATGTGCAGGTCCAGCAGCAACAGCTCGGCGTCCGGGTAGTGCTCGATCAGGCTCAGCAGGCTGTACACGCTGTCGGCGCAGTGCACGTGCGCCTCCGGCAAGGCGGCCAGCACCGCGCGCTGCAGGGCGTCGCGGAACAGCGGGTGATCGTCGGCGATCAATACGTCAGGCATGCAAGGTCAGCTTGTTGCAGGAGCGCACACTATGCGCGATGGAGACTGTCCGCACACCGGGTGCGCTCCTACGGTTCGGGTCACTTGATCAGGCGTTCGTCGACCAGGTTCTTCACCACGCCCGGATCGGCCAGCGTGGAAATGTCGCCCAGCTGGTCGGGCAGGTTCTCGCCGATCTTGCGCAGGATGCGGCGCATGATCTTGCCCGAGCGCGTCTTGGGCAGGCCCGGCGCCCACTGCAGGTAATCAGGCGTGGCGATCGGGCCGATCTCCTTGCGCACCCAGGCAATCAACTCCTTGCGCAGTTCGTCGCTGCCGGTTTCGCCGGCGATCAGCGTGACATAGGCGTAGATGCCCTGGCCCTTGATCTCGTGCGGGCAACCCACCACGGCGGCCTCGGCCACCTTGGGATGCGACACCAGCGCGCTTTCCACTTCGGCGGTGCCGATGCGGTGCCCGCTGACGTTGATCACGTCGTCGACGCGGCCGGTGATCCAGTAGTAGCCGTCCTCATCGCGACGCACGCCGTCGCCGGTGAAGTAGTTGCCCGGATAGGCGCTGAAGTAGGTGTCGATGAAACGCTGGTGGTCGCCGTAGACGGTGCGCATCTGGCCCGGCCACGAATCGGTGATCACCAGGTTGCCCTCGGTGGTGCCCTTGAGCACGTTGCCGCCGGCATCCACCACGGCCGGAATGATGCCGAAGAACGGCAGCGTGGCCGAACCGGGCTTGGTGTCGATGGCGCCCGGCAGCGGCGTGATCAGGATGCCGCCGGTTTCGGTCTGCCACCAGGTGTCCACGATCGGGCAGCGCTCGTCGCCCACCACGCGGTAGTACCACTCCCATGCTTCCGGGTTGATCGGTTCGCCGACCGAGCCAAGCACGCGCAAGGACGCGCGCGACGCCTTCTTCACCGGCGCCTCGCCGTCGCGCATCAGCGCGCGGATGGCGGTGGGCGCGGTGTAGAACAGGGTGACCTGGTGCTTGTCCACCACATTCCAGAAACGGCTGGTATCGGGGTAGTTGGGTACGCCGTCGAACATCAGGGTGGTGGCGCCGTTGGCCAGCGGGCCGTACACCACATAGCTGTGGCCGGTGACCCAGCCCACGTCGGCGGTGCACCAGTACACGTCGTCTTCACGCAGGTCGAACACCAGTTCGTGCGTGTAGCTGGCATACACCAGATAGCCGCCCGAGGTGTGCAGCACGCCCTTGGGCTTGCCGGTGGAACCGGAGGTGTACAGGATGAACAGCGGGTGCTCCGCCTCGACCGGCGTGGGCGGGCAATCGGCCGACTGGCCTTCCATCAGCGTGTGGTAGTAACGGTCGCGCGGCGACTGCATGGGCACGGCGCTGCCGGTGCGGCGCACCACGATCACGGTTTCCACGCTGTTGGTGCCGGGGCGTTCCAGCGCGGCGTCCACATTGGTCTTGAGCGGAATGTGCTTGCCGCCGCGAACGCCTTCGTCGGCGGTCACCACCACCTTGGCGGTGGAGTCGGCGATGCGGCCGGCCAGCGAATCGGGCGAAAAGCCGCCGAACACCACCGAGTGGATGGCACCGATGCGCGCGCACGCCAGCATGGCTACCGCGGCCTCGGGGATCATCGGCAGGTAGATCGCCACGCGGTCGCCCTTGGTCACGCCAAGGTGCTTGAGCGTGTTGGCGAACTTGCATACCTCGGCGTGCAGTTCCTTATAAGTAATGTGGCGCGACTCGTTGGGGTCGTCGCCCTCGAAGATGATGGCGGTCTTGTCGCCGCGCTCGGCCAGGTGGCGGTCCAGGCAGTTGGCGGCGATGTTGAGTTCGCCGTCCTCGTACCAGCGGATATGCAGGTTGTTGGGGTCGAAGGAGACGTTCTTGATCTTGGTCGGTGTCTTGGTCCACGTCAGGCGCTGGCCCACCTTGCCCCAGAAGCCCTCCGGATCCTGCACCGATTCGGCGTAGAGCCGCTGGTAATCGTCCTTGCGGATGCGGGCCTTGGCGGCGAAATCGGGCTTGACGGGGTAGAGCTTGGTCATCGTGGGGCTCCTGCGGCCGGGCGCTCCGGCCTCCTCATGGCGTTGGAAACCGCCGCGGCAACCTTGCCGTGCGGTAGCGGCCGAGTTTAGCGGTTGGCTGGTGATCGGTATGTTGCCGCTGACTTTCGACTTTGGTCGAGGTTCGACCAATGGGGAATAGGCGCTCGCGCTGCAGCATCGACATGCTCGGCCCGTCATCGACCTGGGGAGGCGCGCCATGACATCACCGATCACGACACGACGCAGTCGCCTGCTGGCACTTAGCATTGCCTGCGCGCTAGGCCTGCCGTTGGGCGTGCATGCCCAAAGCACCACGCAGGGCACCAGCACCAAGGAAAGCGCGCGCGAGCAACAGCTTGAGAAACGCGTGAATCAGCTGGAGCAGGAGCTGGCCGAACTGAAGGCCATGATCCAGGAGCAGAAGGCCACCACCACCCAGGCCGCACAGACAGCCCAGGCGGCCCAGGCCACGGCCGACCAGGCCAACACCACCGCGCAGGCGGCATCCACCAAGGTGGCGGCGGCAGCCACCGAGAAACCGCAGTTCACCACGGCGCCGGGTCTGTCGGTGGCGTTGCACGGCTTCATCAGCGCCACGGCGTTCGGGCAGGACAAGACGTTCTCCAATTACGGCAACGGCCAGAATGCCGAGGTACCGGCGCCACCCACGGCCGCCAACAAGGCCAACGGCTATGCCGGCTCCCTCAGTGGCGTGGACATCCGCAACACGCGCTTCTGGCTCGACTTCACCGGTGCCAAGTTCAATGACCAGTGGAGTGGCGGCGGCCGCATCGAAATGGACTTCTTCGGCGGCAACAACGGCACCGGCGCGTATTCCCAGCAGCAGCCGATACCGCGCCTGCGCCAGGCCTATATGGACATCGTCAATCCGGACAGCGGCACCACCTTCCGCGTCGGCCAGATGTGGGACCTGATGTTCCCGCTGGAAAACACCGCCACGTCGCTTTCGCACATCGCCTTCCCGCTGGGTTACGGCGTGGGCTTCATCGGCTGGCGCTATCCGGGCGCGATCTGGATGCAGGACCTCAACCATGGTTCGGACGGCGTCAAGTGGCGCCTGGACGTGGGCGTCTTCGAAGGCAACTGGAATGGCCCGCAGAACGAAGCGGGCACCTCCAACACCAATTACCTCAACGCCGGCGCCGCCAACTTCAGGCCGCAAGTGGAAGCACGCCTGCACGCGCAGGGCAGCGACTGGCTCGCCTACTTTGTCGCGCACTACTCCAAGATCGACCTCAACGGCGTGGGCAACATCGCGCCGAATCCGATCAGGGACACCCTCAACAGCATCGGCTACGAAATCGGCGGACAGTGGAAGCCGGGGCCGTGGACGTTCAAGGGCCTGGCCTATTCCGGCAAGGCGTTGGGCGAGATCTTCGGCGCCATGTCGCAGTTCGGCAACATCAAGGAATCGGGCGGCTACGTACAGGCGGGCTACAACTTCACGCCGAAGTGGAGCGCCTGGGCGTTCTACTCGATGATCCGGCCGAACCAGAACGACGTGATCCAGTGGACCACCACCAGCCCCACGGCCGGCACCGCCTTGCTGAGGGACAACCAGGCGGCGTTGAGCCTGCAGTACGCCTCCGGTGCCTACGAACTGGGCATCGAGTGGATGTACGACAAGCTGCGTTACCAGGTGGGCGCCGATGGCCCGCACCAGAACGTCAATGGCAACCAGGTCAACCTGAGCGGTCTGTATCACTTCTGACCCACCGCGACGGCAGCGCGGGAAAGCGCTGCCGCCTGATCAGCCGGACCAAGGGCAAGGACAATCCCCGACCCCGGCAACGGCGAGAGAGGCACAGGGCGGCAGAGCCGCTCCGGTGGCTTGCACCCTGACATCCTGATCCATCTTCCCGACCGGGCAGTTCACCATCGAGGGCAACATCATGGCTACGACCGCAGCGGACATGCGCGGATCGCTCGACACCAGCCACCGACGAGTCATCCTGGCATCCAGCCTCGGTACCGTGTTCGAGTGGTACGACTTCTACCTGTATGGATCGCTGGCTGCGCTGATCGGCAAGCATTTCTTCACCGGCCTCAACGAGACCAGCCAGTTCATCTTCGCGTTGCTCGCGTTCGCCGCCGGCTTTGCGGTGCGGCCGTTCGGTGCCATCGTGTTTGGCCGTCTGGGCGACATGATCGGTCGCAAGCACACGTTCCTGATCACCATCATCATCATGGGCCTGTCGACCTTCCTGGTCGGCGTACTGCCCGGTTACGACAGCATCGGCGTGGCGGCGCCGGTGATCCTCATTGCGCTGCGCCTGCTGCAGGGCCTGGCGTTGGGCGGCGAGTACGGCGGCGCGGCCACCTATGTGGCGGAGCATGCGCCGCCGGGCAAGCGCGGCCTGTTCACCAGCTTCATCCAGATCACCGCCACCTTTGGCCTGTTCCTGTCGCTGCTGGTCATCCTGGGCACGCGACTGGGCCTGGGCGATGCCACCTTCGATACCTGGGGCTGGCGCGTGCCGTTCCTGGTCTCGTCGGTGCTGCTGATCGTGTCGGTGTATATCCGCCTGCAATTGGCCGAATCGCCGGTGTTCCAGCAGATGAAGGCCGAGGGCAAGCAGTCCAAGGCGCCGCTTACCGAAGCGTTTGGCCAGTGGAAGAACCTCAAGCTGGTGATTCTCGCGCTGCTCGGTGCCACGGCCGGCCAGGCGGTGGTGTGGTACACCGGCCAGTTCTATGCGTTGTACTTCCTCACCCAGAGCCTGAAGATCGACGGCACCACGGCCAACCTGCTGATCGCCGCCGCGCTGGCCATCGGCACGCCGTTCTTCGTGTTCTTCGGCTGGCTGTCCGACCGCATCGGTCGCAAGTCCATCGTGCTCGCCGGCTGCCTGCTGGCGGCGCTCACTTACTTCCCGATCTTCAAGGGACTTACCCATTTCGGCAATCCGGCCATCGAACAGGCGGCGGCCACGTCACCGGTGAAGGTGGTGGCGGACCCGAAGGCGTGCAGCTTCCAGTTCGATCCGGTGGGCAAGACCAAGTTCACCAGCTCGTGCGATGTGGCCAAGAGCGCGCTGGCCAAGAAAGGCATTCCATACGCCAACGTCACCGCCGAACCTGGCAGCGTGGCCGAGGTGAAGATCGGCGACACCAGCATTTCGTCGTTTGAAGGCGGCGCGCTCGACAGCAAGGCGTTCGCCGATCAGAGCAAGGCGTTCGGCGCGCGGATTTCTGCGGCGTTGAAGACGGCCGGTTATCCGGAGAAGGCCGATCCTGCCCAGTCCAACTACGTGATGCTGACCGTGCTGCTGGCGATCCTGGTGTTCTACGTCACCATGGTCTATGGACCCATCGCAGCGTGGCTGGTGGAGATGTTCCCCACGCGCATCCGCTACACCTCGATGAGCCTGCCGTATCACATCGGCAATGGCTGGTTCGGCGGCTTCGTGCCCACCATCGGTTTCATGCTGGTGGCATGGAAGGGCGATATCTACTATGGCCTGTGGTATCCGATCATCGTGGCCATCGGCACGTTCTTCATCGGCCTGTTGTTCTTGCGCGAAACCAAGGACGTCGATATCCGTCATTGACCGCGCCAAGCGCATACAAGAAAGGCGCGACGGTCACCCGTCGCGCCTCTTCTTTGGCCTTGGATCAGGCGCGCTTGATCACGCCGATAATGGCCAGCAGGATGATCGCGCCGATCAATGCATAGACGATGTGGGTGACCAGCGGACTGACGATCACAAAGCTGATGCCCAGCATCGGCAACAGCCATCCGGCCAGGAATGCGCCGATGATGCCGACCACGATGTTGCCGATCAGTCCGAAGCCGAAGCCGCGTACGATCAGCCCCGCCAGCCATCCGGCAATGGCGCCAACGAGCAGGAATATCAGCAAGCCTGTTGCGCTCATCGTGTTCTCCTCAAGGGGAACGGAAGAAAGAATGCGTTGATCGTGCGATGCCGCGCCGGAATGGTCGCGCGACATTCGTGATGTCGGGGTGATTGAATGGCAAAGGCCTCCAAGGCACTACCATGCGCGTGTCCTGATGACGCACGGTGCCGGAGGGGAGCCGCATGCCGACAACTACCGAAGGAATGCGCAAGCGCGGATCGCACCTGCGTCGTCGCTGGCGACACATGCTCGGCTGGACGGCGTTGCTGCTCGATCACCTCAAGCCGGTACGCGTATCACTGCTGGTACTGGCAGCCGCCGTGGTGGTATTCGTTGGCGTGGACCAGGCGGCCGAGCTGTTCATCATCGCTCTCTGGACCGATCCCAGCGAGGCGCGCTACGTCGCGTTGCTGGCGAGCGGTGCGTTGGCCGGCGTGGCCATCTGGTATGCCGCACGCAATGCCTATCGGTTGTACTACCCGCGCTGGCCCGCCTTGCAGGACGAGCGCGCCGCGCCATTGCGCGATTGGGTGCCGCGCCTGCTCGGTGCGCTCGTGCCCTTGCTGCTTGCCCTGGGCTATGGGGTGGCCCTGATCAAACTGCCGCATGGGCCATGTGGCGAGACCGTTCATTGCGCGCAACGCAGCTGGCGTGCCCTGGGCCTGGTGATCGAATGCCTCGTGCTCCTCGTGTTCTTCATCACGCGCCGCCGCCTGTGGGGAATGGTATCGCCGCGTTATCGCCTGCGCTCGCCACCACGCAGTTCCCCGTCGGCCGAGAAACGCGTGTGGCGCGTGCGCGACCTCGGCACGGTGCCATGCGTCATCTACGCGGTGGTGGTGGTGCTCAATATTGTCGCCACCGTGTTGATCGCACTGCGACCCGAGGCGCTGGATGGCATCGGCCCGCTGGCCATCCTGCTGATTGCCGAAGCCTTCCTGTGCCTCAGTGGCAGCCTGATCTGCATGATCGGCGACCGTCGTGGCGTGCCGCTGCTCAGTGCGATGCTGCTGCTCAGCGCCTCCCTGCATGGCTTGCATCTCAACGACAACCACAAGGTGCGCCAGTACCCGACGATGAGCACGCACCAGCATCCGGCGACGCCGCCCGCCGATACGCGCCCGGCCTTCGACGACTATGCGAATGCATGGCTGGATGATCGCTGCGCGGGCCGTGCGATCTGCCCGGTGATCCTGGTTTCCAGCGAAGGCGGCGGCATCCGTGCCGCGGCGTGGACCGCGCTGGTGCTCAGTCGCTTGACCGCGCTGGTGGATGCATCCGCGCCCTCGCCGGGCGAGCCATTGGTGGCGCGCTACCTGTTTGCCGCAAGCGGCGTGTCGGGGGGCAGCCTGGGTTTGGCCACCTATGTGAGCCTGCTGCAGCAGCCGGCGCCCGCACCGGGATGGACGCAGGAGCAGCGCGCGCAGGACGTGCTTGGCCACGATTTTCTCGCGCCCACGCTTGCCAATGCCTTCTTTGTCGACTTCACCCAGCGCTGGTTGCCGGGTGCATGGTTGAACGATCGCGCCCGCGCGTTGACCCGCGCCTGGGAATCGGCCGCGCGCACGCAAGGCGTCACCGCTTTCGAGCAACCGTTCAGCGCGCTTTACCGGCAGGCGGATGGAACGGTATCCACCGCGCTGCCGGCGCTATTCTTCAACAGCACCACCGTGGCCGAGGGCCGGCGCTTCGTGCAGCACCCGTTCCGGCCCATCGGCACGCCACAGCGCGAAGTGTGGACGGCCGCCTTCGACGGCTCCAGCTGGCTCGACCCGCGCGTACCGTTGAGTGAGGTGGTGCTCAATAGCGCGCGGTTCACCTACATCAGCCCGGCCGGCACGCTGGAAACCGGCGCCAGGAACCCGCCAGCGCCCAGGCGCCTGCAACTGGTCGATGGCGGCTACTTCGAAAACTCCGGTACCACCACCCTGCTGGAAGTGATGCGTCTGCTGCGCACCAAGGCGACGCAGCGCAAGCAGACGCTGCGCTTCATCGTCATCCATGTCAGCAACGATCCGCAGATCAGCGACTTCGTCGATAACCACGATGCCGCTCATCCGTGGCCGTTCTATTCCGCGCTGTGTCCGCCGGCACCCAGCGCCAAGCCTGACAGCGTTCGCGGCGAGGCGACCGCGCCGTTCGACGCCTTGCTCAATACACGCAATGCGCGCGGCGATTACGCGCGCGTGCAACTGCTGCACGCACTCAAGCCCAATGATGCCGATCCTGCGCAAGGCGACATGCTCTGGCATTTCCGCCTGTGTCCCGGCAACTACCCCATCCCGCTGGGCTGGACCATTTCCAGCTCGGTATTCACCGAACTCGATCGCCAGGTCACGCAGGAATACCCATTGGCGGCGATGGCCAAGGCGTTGCAGCAACAGCTGGCGCCCGGCGCCCAGGTGTCGCGTTGACTGAGACGTGCCGGGCGCACACTGGATGCATGGCCGACACCTCCTTCCCATCGCAAGCATTCAAGGGTCGCGGCGCCGCCTCCAACCCCGAGGGGCGCTTCGAATCGATCCGCCACCATGCGGAGGACGACGGCTGGCAAAGCCTGTTGCTGGACGAGGCCGCTCCCCGGCCGCGCACCGAGGTCACCGAGGAACGCGCACGCAGCGTCATCACGCGCAACGACTCGCCGGACATCCATTTCAGCCAGGCGCTCAACCCTTATCGCGGGTGCGAACATGGCTGCATCTATTGTTTCGCGCGGCCGTCGCACAGCTATCTCAATCTCTCGCCGGGCCTCGACTTCGAGACCAAGTTGCGCGCGAAGAGCAACCTGGCCGAGGTGCTGCGGCTGGAACTGGCGCGGCCGGGTTACACGGTCAGTCCGATCAACATCGGCAGCAACACCGATCCCTACCAGCCGATCGAGCGTCGCTGGAAACTGACGCGGGCTGCATTGGAGGTGCTGGCCGAATGCCATCACCCGTGCACCATCGTCACCAAGAACGCGATGGTGGAGCGTGACCTGGACATTCTCGCGCCGATGGCGCGCGAAAAACTGGTGCAGGTCTTCGTGTCGGTGAACTCACTGGACAACCATCTCGCGGCCAAGCTGGAACCGCGCGCCAGCGCACCGCACCGGCGCATCAAGGCGATCCGCACGCTGGCCGACGCCGGCGTACCGGTAGGCGTATTGGTGGCGCCGATCATTCCCGCCCTCAACGATGGCGATATGGAAGCGGTGCTGGAACAAGCAGCCGAGGCCGGTGCCCGTTGCGCGGGCTACACCACGTTGCGATTGCCGTACGAATTGAAAGCGCTGTTCCGCGAATGGCTGGCGCTGCATGCACCGCAACGCGCCGCGCACGTCATGAGCCTGGTGCAGCAGATGAATGGTGGCCGCGACTACGACAGCAACTTCGCCACGCGCATGCGCGGGCAAGGCGTGTTTGCGGAGTTGATCCGCCGCCGCTTCGACGTGGCCTGCCGCAAGCACGGCTTTGGCCGTGCGCGGGAGTTGTGGCTGGATACAACGAAGTTCGTACCGCCGCGCAAGCCGTCGCCGCAGGGGCAGTTGTTCTAACGACAGATGCTCCCTCTCGCTTTGGGGAGAGGGAGCAAGCGTTCACTTCGACGCCGGCAGATACTTCTCGAACCACGTCAGCGCACGCTGCAGCACGTCGCGCTGGTGATCGGGGTCGACGAAGTGGTGGCCTTCGTTCGGATACACCACCAGCGCGGTGGGCACGCCTTGCGCGCGCAGCGCATGCCAGTATTCGAACGACTGCGGCGCCGGGCATTCGGCGTCGCGATCGCCTACCACGATCAGCGTTGGGGTCTTCACCTGCTTGATGAAGTTGATCGCCGAGCTCTTCGCATACACCGCCGGGTTGTCGTATACCGAGGCGCCGAAGAACGGGATCATCCACTGGTCGATCAGGTTCTGGCCGTAGTAGCTCTGCCAGTTGGCGATGCCGGCGCCCGCCACCACGGCGCGGAAACGCTGGGTCTGGGTGGGGATGAACATGCTCATGAAGCCGCCGTAGCTCCAGCCGGTGAGTCCCAGGCGCTGGTCGTCCACCGGCAGCTTCTTCTCGATGGTGTCGATGCCGGCGAGGATGTCGCGCAGGTCGCCGTGGCCGAAGTCCTTGCGGTTGGCCTGCACATAGGCCTCGCCCTGGCCGAAGCTGCCGCGCGGGTTGGGCATGAAGACGAAATAGCCCAGCGAGGAGAACGGCGCGCCGCCGAAGCCCACGCTCGGCCAGCGCGGGATCACCGCCGCCGAGGGACCGCCGTGCACGGTGACGATCATCGGGTAGGTTTTCTTCGCATCGTAGTTGGCCGGATACAGCAGCCAGCCCTGCACGTGGCGGCCTTCGTTGTCCCATTCCACCGACTCGGCCTTGCCCCAGCCGGGCTTGAGCGCAGCGTTGATGTGGGTCACCGCCGGTGGCGGCGTCATGCCGAATTCGCCGGCATGCACTTCCGGCGCGTCGGTGTAGGAGCTTTGCACGAAGGCGACCTTGCGCTGGTCGGCCGACAACGAAAGCGCCATTTCCGCGCTGCCGTCGCCGATGCTGGCGGGCAGGGTGAACAGCGTGACCGCTTGCTTGGCCTGGTCACGTGTCACGGCGTATTCCGCCACCTGGCTCTGGCCGTTGCTGACCTGTGCGACCAGCCATTGTTGCGCGCCGGTCCAGGCGAACCAGGCGGGCGTCACCTGGATGCCTGGGGTGAGATTCACCGCTTCGCCGCCACAGGACGGCACCGCGTAGATGTCGCCGCCGGTGGAACCCTGGTCGCTCATCAGGCCGCCGATAAAGGCGATGCGCTGGCCATCCGGCGACCAGCGCGGCAATGCGATCTGCAGGCCGTGCAGCGAGCCTTTGCTGGTGGACGGATCGAGCAGCATCGCCGCCTTCGCATCAACCTTGGCGTCCTGCACATACAGCTTGGCTACCCACCAGTTGTTGTCGCCCGGCGGCGGCGCTCCGACATAGGCGATGCGCTGGCCATCGGGTGACCAGGCGAATTCGTAGGCATAGGTGTCGGCCGACGTGAGCAGGCGCAGGTTGCCGCCGTCCGCGTCCACCGTCGCCACACGCTGCACTTCCAGCCCATCGACGCCGATCTCGCCCGCGGCTGGCTTGGCCGCATACAAGGCGCTGGCGCGACGCGTGCCGTTGGGCACGTAGAGGAAGCCCAGCGCCTTGCCGTCCGGCGACCAGCTCAGGTCATCGGCCACGCCGGTGAGCGCGGCCAGGCGCTTGGGCACGGCGTTGGCCTGGGTGTCGGCGAGGAACAACTCCTTCTGCTTGCCGCCGCTGGCGCAATCGGAGAGAAAGGCCAGGTGGCGCGAATCCGGTGCCCAGGCGATATCGCCCTGGCTACAGCTGCCGGGCTTGTCGGTGCCGATGCGATGCGCCCCGCTGCCGTCGGCCTGGGCCACCTCGATGCTGTCCCGGCCCCCGGTGCGCACCACCCAGGCCAGCCGGTTGCCATCGGGCGACAGTTGCACGGCATCGATCTGGCGCACCTTGCCCAGCTCGGTGAGCAGTTGTTCGATGCGTGGATCGACGTTGGCCGAACCGGCCATGGCAGCGGGAGCGAATGCTGCAACAAGCCAGGGCAGCAGCAGGCGAGCGGATCGGGGCATGGCGGGTGGTTTCTAGCGATGGAAACATCGCAACCTAGCAGGCCCACCAGCCCATGTCAGCGCCCGTTCGTACGGTCAGTGCGCGGCGATCGCCGATGATTGCCGCGCCGCCTGCACCGCCGCGAGCTTCGCCTTGATCGCCGGCATCGCTGCCTGGGTGGCGCGCTCGCCTTCCAGAATGGCCTGGTTCTTCTGCTCGAAATCGGCTGAGCCGATCTGGCTGACCCTGGGGCGGATCACGATATCGGCCCGTGCCAGCTCCTGTTCGCCCAGCTTCTGTCCCATGATGCTGATCGACTGGCCGACGATGTTGATCATGCCCACTGGATTGGTGCCGCTGGCCTTGCTGGAGATGTCCACCGCGATCACCACGTCGGCGCCCAGCTGGCGCGCCGCGTCCACCGGCACCGGGCTCACCACGCCGCCGTCCACATAGTGCTTGCCGCTGATCTCCACCGGTTCGAACACACCCGGCACGCTGCTGGACGCACGCACCGCCTGGCCGGTGTTGCCGCGCACGAACACCGTGCGCTGGCCGGTTTCCAGCTGGGTGGCGACGGCGGCGAAGGGGATGCCCAGCTTGTCCAGCGGCCGGTTCTTGACCTGCTGGTTCACGTAGTCCTGCAGCTTCTGCCCCTGTACCACGCCACCGGCGAACAGCCGCACGTCGCGGATGCTGCTCTCATCCAGCGAGAAGGCCGTCTCCTGCAGCTGGAACGGATCCATGCCGCTGGCATACAGCGAGCCCACCACACTGCCGGCGCTGGTGCCGGCCACCACGTCCGGATGGATGCCGTTGGCCTCCAGCATCTTGATCACGCCGATATGCGCAAAGCCCTTGGCCGCGCCGCCACCCAGCGCCAGCCCGATGCGCAGCTTCGCCACCGGCGGCGGCACCAGCGGCGCCGGTGGCGGCGTGGGCTTGGTATGGCCGAAGCAGGCGCACAGCGCCAGGCTGGCGAGCAGGGGCAGCACGGAGCGAAAGCGGCGGGTGGTGGACATGTCGGCGACAGGTTGGGAGAGGGTGTCAACACCGCCTTGCGTACGGTGATGACTGGCGGGCGAGTGTAAGACCGCCGAAGGGCGCCGCGATGTCGGGTTAGGGCGCGTCGTTGGGCGGCGCTCAGAAATACGCCCCGCCGCCGTCCCCGCGAAAGCGGGGACGAGGTGAGCAGGATCAGACCGCCGCGTCGGCCTCGACGTGGTAGTGCGTAGCCACTTCCACTTCCTTCTTGGAACCGAGGAACACCGGTACGCGCTGGTGCAGGCCGGTGGGCTGCAGCGCCATGATGCGCTCGCGGCCGGTGGTGGCGGCGCCGCCCGCCTGCTCGATGATGAAGGACATCGGGTTGGCTTCGTACATCAGGCGCAGCTTGCCGCCCTTGGACTTGATCTTGGCGTCCAGCGGATAGAAGAACACGCCGCCGCGGGTAATGATGCGGTGCACGTCGGCCACCATCGAGGCCACCCAGCGCATGTTGAAGTCCTTGCCGCGCGGGCCGTCCTTGCCGGCCAGCAGCTCGCCGATATAGCGCTGCATCGGCGCTTCCCAGTGGCGCTGGTTGGACATGTTGATGGCGAACTCGGCGGTCTCTTCCGGAATGCGGATGTCGCGACGGCTGAGGATGAAACTGCCCACCTCACGATCCAGCGTGAACTCGTGCGTGCCGTGGCCGAAGGTCAGCACCAGCACGGTGGCCGGGCCATACACCACGTAACCGGCGGCCAGCTGGGTGGTGCCCGGCTGCAGGAAATGCTCGGCCTTCGGCTCGGTGACGCCATCAGGGCAGCGCAGGATCGAGAAGATCGTGCCGACCGAGATGTTCACGTCGATGTTGGAGCTGCCGTCGAGGGGATCGAACAGCAGCAGGTGATGGCCCTTGGGGTACATGTCGGGGATGGGTTGCGGATCTTCCATCTCCTCCGACGCGCAGGCGGCCAGCTGGCCACCCCAGGCGTTCGCCTCCAGCAGGATCTCGTTGGAGATCACGTCCAGCTTCTTCTGCGCCTCGCCCTGGATATTGCCGGTACCCGCCTCGCCGAGCACGCCACCCAGCGCGCCCTTGTTGGTGGCTACCGCGATGCGCTTGCAGGCGCGGGCGACCACCTCGATCAACAGGGAAAGCTCGGCATTCACGTGGCCGGCGCGACGTTCCTCGATCAGGAACTGGATGAGCGAGATGGACTTCATGGCGAACCCGCAAGCAAAGGGATGCTTATTGTCCCGGCTCGCGCCCACGCTTGCCAGCGGCCAGCCTGACCGCTCCGTTCAGCTGGCGGCTGCTGACAACACGCTGGCAGCAGGGGGTACCCACACTGGGCCCCGTCAAAAGGAGGGACTCTCATGCGCGATACGGTGTATTTCCTGGCATTCGATGGCTTCGCCGACTGGCACGCGGCGCAGGCCCTGTGCGAGATCCGCCGCCCCGGCGAATGGCGGCTGCGGACGGTGGGGTTTTCCATGCAGCCGGTGTTGTCCATGGGTGGCTTGCGCGTGCTGCCGGAGTTGACGCTGGACGAGCTGGATCTCAAGCGCGTGGCGCTGCTGATCGTGCCTGGCGGCTATCAGTGGGAACGGGGGCAGGGTGAGCAAGCGGTAAGCGCCGCCCGGCGCGTGCACGCGGCCGGCGCGCCGGTGGCCGCGATCGATAGCGGAGTGCTGGTGCTGGCCCGGGCCGGGCTGCTGGATGCCTGCCGTCATACCGGCAGCTGGCCCGGCCACATCGGCACCCATGTGCCGGCCTACGCCGGCGCCGAGCAGTACGACCCGACCGTGCTGGCGGTCAGCGATGGCGGCGTGATCACCGCCAGCCAGCTGGGCAGCGTGGAGTTCGCGCGGGAGGTCATCCGCACGCTCGACCTGTACAGCCCCACCGACCGCGAGCACTGGTTCCGCCTGTTCAAACACGCGCTGCCGCCGCCGTGGTGCGCGAGCGAAGTCGCCACTGCGGTGGCGGCTTGAGGAGGATGACATGGCATCCCTGATCGGACGGATGCTGCTGGCGTATCGGCCGCTCTACCTGCGCGGCCTGCTGATGGATGGCCAGTACCGGATTCCCCAGCCGTCACCGGCACCCGCCAAACCCGTCAAACCCAGCACCGAAGTGGTCGCCAAGCGCGCGCCATCCCGTCACCTCAAGCCACTCCATGGAGCCACTCCATGATCCGCATTCATCAAGGCAGCTGCCACTGTGGCGCGGTCCGCTACGAGGCCGAACTGGACCTGGCCTCCGGTACCGGCCGCTGCAATTGCTCGATCTGCCGCAAGTTGCGCTTCTGGGGCGCCATGGCCAGGCCGGAAACGTTTCGCGTGCTCAGTGGCGAGGACGCGCTCACCGATTACCAGTTCGGCACCCACAGCGCCCATAACCTGTTCTGCCGTCACTGCGGCGTGCATGCGTTCCATCGCGGCTATGTGGAGGCGGTGGGCGGTGCCTATGTAGCGATCAACGTCGCCTGCCTGGATGACGTCAGCGACGAGGAATGGGCAAGCGCGCCGGTGGGCTATGCCGATGGCCGCGCCAACAACTGGCGCGAGACGCCGGCAGTGACCCGTTACCTGTAGACCGGTGGGGATTTCACGCACGACGGCAAATATCGAGCGCAGGCGGCGTGAGGTTTCCGTTTCGCGCGGACTTTCCCATTCGTCATCCCCGCGAAAGCGGGGATGACGGTGAGGGATGAGCCATGTATTTCCTCAACCATGACTCCCGACGCTGGCCGCCTGCCGCCCGCTCGGCCATCATTGACCGATGCGTCGCGCTGACCGACTCTTCCTCATCATCCATGCCTTGCGCGGGCGCCGCACCGCGCTGCAGGCGCGCCAGCTGGCGGGCACGCTGGGGGTGTCGCTGCGCACCGTGTACCGCGACGTGGCCGACCTGCAGCTGTCCGGCGTGCCGATCGAAGGCGAGGCCGGCGTGGGCTATCTGTTGCGCAAGGGTTCGGACATCCCCCCGCTGATGTTCACCGCCGACGAGCTCGAATCGCTGGTGGTCGGCACGCGCTTCGTGCGCGCGTTCGCCGGGCAGAAGCTGGCCGAAAGCGCGCAGGCGGCCCTGTTGAAGATCGAGGCGGTGCTGCCGCCCGAATTGCGCGAACGGGCGGGGCGTACGCGCATCTACGCGCCGATCTGGCGCGACCAGAGCAAGAGCGATTTCGCCGCGCTGATCGACCGCCTCAACGCTGCCATCAGCGACAACCAGGTGCTGCGCCTGGATTACAGCGACGAGGCCGGCCGCACCAGCACGCGCGAGGTGGAACCGCTGTGCCTGGCGTTCTGGGGCGGCGCGTGGACGCTGGGCACGTGGTGCCGGCTGCGCGTGGGCTTCCGCAATTTCCGCCCCGACCGCATCGCCAGCTGCACCATTACCGGCGAGCGTTTTGGCGAGGTGGAAGGCCGCAACCTCGATGCCTACCTGCAGGCCATGCGGGGCTATTACGAAGGCATGGACGGCTGAGCAGCCGGCTTCCTCTTCTCCCTGGGAGCAAAAGCAGCGGATCGGCTAACCTCGACGTCGCCACCCGCGCCGGAGTGATCGATGTCGCTGACTGGGAGCCCCACCAAAGCCGCTGCAGCGCCGACATGGCACCTGGATCTCATCGCCGGCCTATCCATCGCCGGCCTGCTATTGCCCGAGGCCGTGGCGTACTCCGGCATCGCCAACCTGCCACCGCAGGCTGGCGTGATAGCCCTGTTCGTGGGCCTGGCCACTTATGGCCTGCTGGGTCGCAGCCGCTACGCCATTGTGTCGGCCACGTCGTCTTCCGCCGCGGTGCTGGCGGCGGGCACGCTGGCGCTGGCCGGCAGCGACAGCGTCTCGCGGGCCGCGGTGGGCGCCATGCTGGTGCTGTTGGCAGGCGTGTGTTTCCTGGTCGCCGGTGTAGCGCGCCTGGGTGGGCTGTCGCATCTGATCGCGCGGCCGGTGCTGCGCGGCTACACCTTCGGCCTCGCTTGCGTGATCGCGCTCAAGCAACTGCCGCATCTGATGGGCGTGGCGGACATGCATGGCGATTTCGTGCCGGCCCTGCTGGCGCAGCTGGCTTCGGTATTGCCCCAGCTCAAGCCCGCCGCCGTGGGCACGGGTGTGCTTGCGCTGTTCTTGCTGTTCGTGGCTGAACGCTTGCGTCGCCTGCCGGGCAGCCTGGTGGTGATTGCCCTGGGCGTGGCCGCGTCGGGCTGGCTGGCCGCGCGCGGGGTGACTCTTACCGGTGAGATCCACCTGGCCGCATCGCTGGGCTGGCCGCGCTGGCCGCAGAGCGGACAATGGGTGCCCAGCGTGGAGCTGGCGGCCGCGCTGCTGCTCATCCTGTATGCGGAGTCGTACAGCTCGATCCGCGGCTTTGCGCTCAAGCATGGCGATAGCGTCAACCCCAACCGCGACCTGCTGGTGCTGGGCGTGGCCAATGTGATTTCGGGTGCGTTGCAGGGCATGCCGGTGGGTGCCGGCTATTCGGGCACCTCGGCCAATGAGGCGGCGGGCGCCCGCTCGCGCTGGGCGGGCGTGATCGCGGCGGCCACCGTGCTGCTGCTGGTGTTGCTGGCGCTGCGCTGGATCGAACGGATTCCTCAGCCGGTACTGGCTGCCATCGTGATCCACGCGGTGAGCAAGTCGCTTCGGCTGTCGACCTTCGCGCCCTACCTGCGCTGGCATCGGGATCGCCTGGTGGCGCTGGCGTCGGTGCTGGCGGTGCTGTCGCTGGGCATCCTCAATGGCTTGCTGCTGGCCATTGCCTTCAGCCTGGTCATGTTGTTGCGCCAGCTGGCCACGCCGCGCCTGAGCGTGCTTGGCCGCCTCGCCGATAGCCACGATTTTGTCGACATCGAGGGGCACCCGGGCGCGCTGCCGATACCCGGCATGCTGATCGTGCGCCCCGAAGAGCCGATGTTCTTCGTCAACGCCGAAGCCTTGCTGGCCCAGGCGCGGCGGCGCGTCGACGCCAGCCAGGGGCTGCGCCGGGTGATCCTGAGCCTGGAGGAGTCGCCCGATCTCGATGGCACGGTGCTGGAGTCGCTGGGCGACTTCGCCACCTGGCTGGGTGCTCGTGGTGTCGAGCTGCGCGTGGCACGGTTGAAGGATGCCGCGCGCGATGCCCTGTCGCGCATGGCGCTACCCCAGCTTCCGCCACAGGCGCTCAACGACTGGAGCGTGGAGGATGCCGTATTGGCACCATCACCCCCCTCATCTTCGGCCAAGGGAAACCCTTAAGTGAACCAAGCACAACGCATGACATGGCTGGCCGCGGCCGCCCTCGCATTGACCGCACCGGCCTGGGCCGAACAGAACGCGGATGCCCGCTTCAAGCAGATCTACGAGCAGGAATGGGCCTGGCGCAATGGTCAATCCGGCATCAGCACCTCCGGCGAGGCGCAGCCCAACGGCGCGCGGCTGGACAACGTGGATGCCGCCAGCCAGCAGAGCCGGCTCGACTACTGGCAGAAAGTGCTCACCCGCCTGGACGGCATCGACCCCAAGCAGTTGCCGGCCGAGGACCAGGTCAACTACGCGATCTACCGCGCACAGATCCAGAACCTGCTCGCCGTGCAGCAGTTCAAGCAGTGGCAGATGCCGTTCAACAGCGACTCGGCGTTCTGGAGCGAGCTCAACTACGTGCTCGAAGGCGACAACCTGCGCACGCCGCAGGACTATCGCCGCTACCTCGACCGGCTCGGCGAGGTGCCGTCCTATTTCCAGCAGCAGATCGCCAACATGCGCGACGGCCTGGCGCGCGGCTTCACCGTGCCGCGTGAAGTGCTCAACGGGCGCGATGTATCGATCGCCTCGGTGGCGGAGCTGAAGGACCCCACCCAGAGCAGCTTCTACAAGCCGTTCGAGAATATGCCCGGCACGATCACCCCCGCCGACGCCGCCAGGCTGCGCGACGAGGCGAAGAAGGTCATCGCCGGCCAGGTGATTCCCGCCTACGGCACCCTGCTCACCTTCTTCCGCACCGAGTACGTGCCCAAGGCGCGCACTACGCTGGCGGCCGAGGCCATGCCCGACGGCAAGGCCTGGTATCGCCAGCAGATCATCGAATACACCACGCTGGACCTGAGCCCCGACGCGATCCACCAGGTGGGCCTGGACCAGGTGGCCAAGATCCACGCCGAAATGGTCAAGACCATGCAGGAGACGGGCTTCAAGGGAAGCTTCGCCGACTTCCTGCACTTCCTGCGCACCGACCCGCAGTTCTACGCCAAGACGCCGGACGAACTGCTGATGCGCACCGCCTGGGTGGCCAAGCAGGTCGACGGCCAGCTCGGCAAGGAATTCGGCCGCCTGCCGCGCCAGCGCTTCGCCATCGTGCCGGTGCCGGACGATATCGCGCCGTACTACACCTCCGGCCGCGGCGGTGCCGGCACCTATCTGGTCAACACCTACGATCTGCCGTCGCGCCCGCTCTACAACATGCCCGCGCTGACCCTGCATGAATCGATGCCGGGCCACTCGCTGCAGTTGGCGCTGGCGGCCGAGCAGCACGGCCAGCCGGCATTCCGCCGCGAGGGTTACATCTCCGCCTACGGTGAAGGCTGGGGCCTGTATTCCGAATTCCTCGGCAACGAGATGGGCATCTACAAGACGCCCTACGACCGCTTCGGCTACCTCACCTACCAGATGTGGCGCGCCTGTCGCCTGGTGGTCGACACCGGCATCCACCACCTGGGCTGGACGCGCCAGCAGGCCATCGACTACATGACGCAGAACACGGCGCTGTCCGATCGCGAGATCGCCAACGAGGTGGATCGCTACATCAGCTGGCCGGGCCAGGCGCTGTCCTACGAACTGGGCTACCTGAAGATCCTGGAGTTGCGCCAGAAGGCCGAGCAGGCGCTGGGACCGAAGTTCGATATCCGCCACTTCCACGACACCGTGCTGCAAGTGGGTTCGGTACCGCTGCCGGTGCTGGAGCAGCGCATCGACCGCTTTATCGCCGAGGGCGGCCCGGAGCCGGACTTCGGTTGCGATTGCGCCAAGGAAACCAAGGCGCCGTAAGCGCCGGCTAAAGAGCCGTTGTTCCGTGGTCTGTCGAACGGCCACGGGCAACGGCCGGCTTGCCGCTGGCGAAAAATTCACCTGTGAAGTAGTATTGCAAATAACTTCACTGGGAGAGTCACGCCATGGCTGCTCATCTCCAGCCTGAAAGCATCCCCGGCGCCGATCTCGGCGGCCCCGCGCTGCGCGCCTTCTTCAACCTCGCCGAACGCTGGAAGCTGCGCATCGCCGACCAGCGCCGCCTGCTGGGCGATCCGCCGGAATCGACCTTCTACAAGTGGAAGCGCCTGCAAAGCGGCACGCTGGGTCGCGATACGCTGGAGCGCATCAGCTATCTGCTGGGTATCTTCAAGAGCCTGCAGATCCTGTTTCCCGATCCGGAACAGGCCGATGCCTGGGTGCATCGTGCCAACCACAGTCCCCTGTTCGGCGGACAGTCGGCGCTGCAGCGGATGCTGTCGGGCAATGTCGCCGACCTCTACGTGGTGCGCCAGTACCTGGATGCCCAGCGCGGCTGGAACTGATCAGCCGCGAGGCGCCTGTCGCAACGGGCGATACCTTCGCCCGGCATACTCCCAGGCTCTGGCAGATCGCGCGAGAAAGAGCACCCGTCATGGCCGACATTCCCCCGCTCAAACGCATCCGCTGGAGCCAGGCCTACCGCATCGTGCCCAGCCGCTTTCCGCCGGTCGGCGTGTTCGACCGCATCGCCGAGCCGGGTGACCTGGAGGCGCTCTATGCCATCGAGGCGATGACCAACCCGCGCCTGCGCGACGAGATGGGCGAGTTGCGCCTGGTGCCCCCGGAGCGACGCGTCAGCGGCCCCGGCACCACGCCGGTGATGGCCGCCTTCACCCATCTCAATCCCGAAGGCAGCCGTTTCTCGGACGGAAGCTGGGGCGTGTTCTATGCCGCCCACAGCGTGGCCACCGCAGTGGAAGAAACGGTCTATCACCGCGAACGTTTTCTGGCCGCCACCACCGAGCCGGCCTGCGATATCGAAATGCGCTGCTACCGCACCAGCATCCAGGCGCGGCTGCACGATCTGCGCGGTGGCTGGAAGGCAGCCCACGATCCGGACAATTACGCCGCCGGCATCGCGCTGGCTCGACGGCTGCGCAACGATGGCTCCGATGGCATCGTGTACGACAGCGTGCGTCACCTGGGCGGCGAATGCGTCGCCGTGTTCTATCCCGACCGCGTTGCGCCCTGCGTGCAGGCGCAGCACCTGATGTACCGCTGGGACGGCACCCGCATTGCACAGGTGCTTACTGTCGATGAGTGGAAGCGCGGCTGATAGCGCGCAATCGCCATAAAAGAACGGGCCCCCTTGTGGGGGCCCGCCCAGCATCCGTGCCGGTAACCCTTATCGGTATCAGAAGCGGTAGCCGAGGCTGACGCCGTAGACCATCGGGTTGATCTTGGCCGTGCCGACCTTGCTGCCGCTGACTTTCACGTCGCTCTCGATGTCGACCCAGCGCAGGTCGGCGGTGAAGATCCACTTCGGGCTGAGCTTCACGTCCAGGCCAGCATGGGCGGCCACGCCCCAGCTGTTGGCGATGCTGACGCCGGCGCCCTGCAGCGCGCCCGCACCCTTGGTGTTGAAGAAGTTGGTGTAGTTGAGGCCGATGCCGAGGAACGGCGACACCGTGGCGTCGGGCAAGAAGTGGTAATTCAGGCCGAACGTCGGCGGCAGTTCCTTGGTCTGGGCCGCCTTGCCCAGGCCGGACAGCTTCACGTCGTGCTGGAACGGCCAGGCGGCGAGTACGTCCACGCCAATATTGGGCGTGATCATGTACTCAAGGCTGGCGGACGGCCGCACGCTGCTGCTCACCGAAGAACCAAGGCCGGCCAGGTTGCCGTTGTTGCTCTTGGGATCGACGACTGATCCACCAAAGCGCACGACCCAGTTGTCGTTGCTGTCAGCGTGGGCAGCAGGCGCAGCGATGGCGCCGAGGGCTGCGGCGATGAAGAGGGGAAGTAGAGCTTTCATGGGGTTCATCCGTCCGTATGGGTCATTCGGGATGAGGCCATGTTCGTGAGGATTTCGTTGTGGGCTATTGATCCAGGTCATATCAAGCTAGGGCATACGGACGCAGGTACGCATACCCTGGAAAGCAGACGGCCCGCCATGGGGCGGGCCGTCCGGGCCAAGGCAACGCCTAAAGGTTCAGGTGTCGGCGTTGGTAGCCCAACCCTCGCGGTTGCCGCGGGTGAACACGCGGTCGTTGTCGAGCACGTCACCGGCGGCATGCGCCGGCTGTTCGCGCAGGTGGGCATAGATGGGCGTGAAGTCCGGGCGGGTGGCGTCGAACAGCTGCTCGAAGCTGTCGATCACGAAGTAGGTCTGCTGGTAGGTGTCGATGCGGTAGCGCGTGCTCATCACACGCTCCAGCCCGAAGCCGATGCGGTTGGGCGACGGCGAGTCGAGCGAGTAGATCGACTCGCCCTTGGAGCTGACGATGCCCGCGCCGTAGATGCGCAGGCCATCGGCGGTGTTGATCAGGCCGAATTCCACCGTGTACCAGTACAGGCGCGTGAGGTTCATCAGCGCCTCGGGGCCGATGGCGAAGGCTTTCATGCCACCGCGGCCGTAGGCTTGCATGTAGTCGGCGAACACCGGATTGAGCAGCAGCGGCACGTGGCCGAACAGGTCGTGAAACAGGTCCGGCTCGCTGAGGTAGTCGAGCTGGTCCGGCTTGCGGATCCACCAGCTGACCGGGAAGCGGCGGTGGGCCAGGTGATCGAAGAACACCTCGTCCGGCAGCAGGCCTTCCACTGCCACCAGCTCCCAGCCGGTGGCGGCGCCGAGCACCTTGTTCAGGTCGGCGAATTTCGGGATGCCGCCATCTCCCAGGCCGAAGCGCTCCACGCCGTCCAGAAACTCCTGGCAGGCGCGGCCGGGCAGCAGCTCGCGCTGGCGCTTGTACAAGGTGTCCCAGACCTCGTGGTCGGTACGGGTGTAGTTGGCCCAGGGCTGCTCCACCACGCCGGTGGCGTACACCGGCACGTAGCCACGGTCAGTCTGCTGGTGTTCGACGCGGCGAGGGGCGGTGTTCATGGCGTGCTCCGGACGGCGTTGGCCGTGGTTGCTGGTGCGATGACACAGCATATGGCCGACGAGGCGCACGTTGCTTGTTTTATTGCTCATTCGTGGGTCTTTTGCGCAATAATCGGTTATATCTGAAGCTATTTTCGGAATTTCATTGCCATGGCCGCGCTGGACCGCACCGATCTGCGCATTCTCGCCGTATTGCAGGGGGAAGGCCGCATCACCAATGCCGACCTGGCCGAGCGGGTCAGCCTGTCGCCCTCGGCCTGCCTGCGGCGCCTGCAGCGACTGGAGGCCGAGGGCATCCTTACCGGCTATACCGCCCAGGTGGACCCCCAGGCCGTGGGCCTGGGGCTGCAGGCCTTCGTGCGCGTGCAGCTGACCAAGCACGAGAGCGCGGCGGTGGAGCGCTTCGTCGAACTGGTCAATGGCTGGGACGAGGTGGTGGCCTGTTATGCGCTCACCGGCGACATGGACTACCTGCTGCATGTCTATGTGGCCGACCTGCAGGATTTTTCGCGCTTCCTGCTCGACCGCTTGCTGAACGCCGCGGGGGTGGCTGACGTCAATTCCAGTTTTGTGCTGCGTACAGTCAAGCGCTCGGCTGCTTTACCCCTGACCCAATGGGAGCGTTGAAGCGTTCTCCATGGGGGCACAGCGGCCTCCGACTAACGCTAAACTAACCCGACTGATGAACACCCACACCGTTTCCGCCCCGGCCCGCCGCGACCTGATGCGACCACTGCGCTATGCCTGGCGCGTGCCGCTGCTGCTGCTGCACGTGGTGCTGGGCGTGCTGTTGTGTTCCCTGGTCCTGAGCTGGAACCGCAATGCGGTGATGAGGGACGGTCGCGAGCCATTTGCGCACCGCACCATCCGCTGGTGGTCGACCGCGCTGTTGCGCATCTTCGGTTTGCGTTCGGTGCGCGTGGGCAAGCCGTTGCCCGACGCGGCGCTGTTCGTGGCCAACCATACCTCGTGGATCGATATCGAGCTGTTGCATAGCCAGCGTGCCGCCTGTTTCGTGGCCAAGGCCGAGATCGCCAGCTGGCCGCTGGTCGGCTGGCTGGCCGCCAGCGGGGGCACCATCTTCCATCGCCGCGGCAACAACCATTCGCTGGCGGCGGTGATGCAGGTGATGGTCGATCGCCTGCGCGGCGGCCGTTCGGTGGCGGTGTTCCCCGAGGGCGGTACCGGCCACAACGGTGTGTTGCGGGTGTTCCACGCGCGCATTTTCCAGGCTGCGCTCGACGCCGGGGTGCCGGTGCAGCCGGTGGCGCTGCGCTTTGCCCGCGACGGGCACCGGGTGATCGACGCCGGCTTCCGCGAGCATGAAAACTTCATGCAGAACTTCCTGCGCCTGCTGGGCGAGGCGCCGCTCGATGCCGAGGTGCATTTCCTCGAACCGGTGCCGGCCACGCCCGATGCGCGCCGCCGCATGGCCGAGCTGGCGCGCGAGCGCATCGCACTGGCGCTGGAAGACAAGCCGAACCACGACAAGCGCGCATGAGCCTGCCCCGGGGAAAGGATTTCCTGCCACCCAGGCCGCTACGCAGCGGCCATATCCAGACCATGCTGTCGTCCAGCGGCGTACGCCGCCTGTTGTTGCCCCGGGCTGCCCGGGCGGTGCTGCAGGGCGCGCAACCGGTGACGGTGGATGGCGGCGACGGCGTGCGGCTCACCGGCGCCTACACGGCGCAGTCCAGGCAAGCATCGTCGCGCGGCCTCGCGGTGCTGTTCCACGGTTGGGAAGGCAGCGTCGATTCCACCTATGTGCTGCAGACGGGGAGCCGCCTGCTCGCCGACGGTTGGGATGTTTTCCGGCTCAATTTCCGCGATCACGGCAATAGCCACGATCTCAACGAGGCCTTGTTCCATTCGTGCCGTATCGATGAGGTGGTGAATGCGCTGGGCGACATCGCCCGGCGTTATCCCAGTCGACCCATGGCACTGGCGGGCTTCTCGCTGGGCGGAAACTTCGCACTGCGCGCCGCCTTGCGCGCGCCGGCCGCGGGGCTGCCATTGAGTTACGCGCTGGCGGTGTGCCCCATCATCGATCCCAGCGAAGGCCTGTTCTCGCTGGAGGAAGCAGCGCCGTGGTTCTACCAGGCGTACTTCATGCACAAATGGCGGCGCTCGTTGCAGGCCAAGCAGGCGGCCTTTCCGCACCGGGAGTATTTCGAGCTGTCGGAGCTGAAGCAGAGCCTGCGCGGCCTCACCGCCTCGCTGGTGGCGCGGCATACCGATTTCGATTCGCTCGAAGCTTATCTGGACGGCTATTCGGTGGCGGGCCGGGCGCTGGCGGACCTGCATATACCGGCGACCATCCTCACGGCGCGCGATGATCCGGTAATTCCGGTGGATGCGTTCGAAAAGCTGGAATTGCCGGCCAATGTCGAACTGGATATCGCCGCCTACGGCGGGCACTGCGGCTTCATCCGCGGCTGGGACATGACCAGCTTCACCGATGACTACATCGCCGCGCGCTTCAATGCGATGACGGCGGGCTGAGCGGCGCGGCTTCGTCGGGTTTCCTGCGGCAGCGATATCGTTGACAGTGGGCCGGCCCGCGCCGACGATGGTCCGTCTGTCCGCATCCTCCGCGATAGGGTCGCCCCAGCCTGGAGATAACGCTATGGCCCGTCATGCCAATGGCACGTTCGAGATCACGATGTCGCCGCAACCGGCGCAAGACGGCGTGGGCGACCCAAGCGTGGGTCGCATGGCCATCCACAAGCAATTCCATGGTGATCTCGAAGGCACGGGCAACGGCCAGATGCTGGCGGTGGGTACGCCGGTCGATGGTTCGGCGGGCTATGTCGCGATGGAGCGCGTCAGCGGCATCGTGCATGGGCGGCAAGGCAGCTTTGCGTTGCAGCATGCGGGTACCTTGACCCGCGGCACGCCACAGCTCTCGGTAACCATCGTGCCGGACTCCGGTACCGACGGGCTGAGCGGCATCGCCGGCCGGCTCGACATCACCGTCGCCAACGGGGTGCACGCCTATCACCTCGAGTATTCACTGCCGGACCTGCCGTGACGTTCCCATGGGGTGTCGCCGGCGCTACGCTTTCGCTTTCCCTTCCTGGAGCCACGTCCATGCGCAAGCTGATGTTCGCTCTGCTCGGCCTGCTCGCCGTCCATGCGGCTGCCGCCGCGCCGCAACTGGATAAGCTGACCCTGCCGGCGGGCTTCCATATCGCGGTGTACTCGGATGAGGTGCCCAATGCGCGCGAGATCACGCTGGGCGCCAAGGGCACGGTCTTCGTCGGCTCCAACAGCGCCGGCAAGGTCTATGCGCTTACCGACAGCAAGGGCGATGGTCACGCCGACAAGGTGCGGGTGATCGCCAGTGGCCTGCAGTTGCCGGTGGGTGTCGCCTTCCGCAATGGTGACCTGTACATCTCCGCCGTCAGCAAGATCCTGGTGCTGCGCGACATCGAGAACCATCTCGACAACCCGCCCGCGCCGCAGGTGATCTACGACAAGTTTCCCACCGAGACGCACCACGGCTGGAAGTTCATCGCATTTGGTCCGGACGGCAAGCTCTACGTGCCGATCGGCGCGCCGTGCAACATCTGCGACAAGGGCAAGGACTACGCCAAGCTCACGCGCATGAATGCCGATGGCAGCGGGCTTGAGGATGTCGCCTACGGCATTCGCAACACCGTGGGATTCGACTGGCAACCCCGCACGAAGCAATTGTGGTTCACCGACAACGGCCGCGACCTGATGGGCGACGACATGCCCAGCGACGAGCTGAACCGGCTCAGCCATGTGGGCGAGCATTTCGGTTTTCCCTACTGCCACCAGGGCGACACGCTCGATCCGGACTTCGGCAAGGGCAAGAGCTGCAAGGACTACACGCCACCCGTGCTGAAGCTCGGCGCGCACGTGGCCTCGCTCGGCATGCGCTTCTACGAGGGCGCGCAGTTCCCGGCGAGCTACCAGGGCGCCATCTTCATCGCCGAGCATGGCTCGTGGAACCGCACCAAGAAGTCCGGTTATCGGGTGATGACGGTGCGTCTCCATGGCGACAAGGTCATCGGTTACGAGCCACTGGTCGATGGTTTCGAGCAGGACGAGAAAGCCTGGGGCCGCCCGGCTGACGTGCAGCCGCTGCCGGATGGCAGCCTGCTGGTGAGCGACGACCTGGCCGGTGCGGTGTACCGCGTGACCTATCAAAAACCCTGACGGCCAAGTGCTTTATCGTGGGCGCCGCCTGATGCTTTTCGATTCATCGTTCCAGGAGAACCACCTTGCAATTGCGCAGCGACAATTTCACCCACGGACAGCCGATTCCGGCCCCGCTCGCCTTTGGCAAACGCGCCTCGCCGTTCGCGTTGTCGGACAACCTGAGCCCGCATCTGGCGTGGAAGGACGCGCCGCTGGCCACGCGCTCGTTCGTGCTGACCTGCATCGACTTCGACGTGCCGAGCAAACCCGATGACGTCAACCAGGCAGGGCGAACGGTGCCGGCCGACCTGCCGCGCGTGGAGTTCGTGCACTGGCTGATGGCGAACATCCCGGTGGAATGCGGCGAGCTGGCCGAAGGCGCCTGCAGCGACGGCATCGTGCCGCGCGGCAAGCGCGCGCCGTATGGTCCGCCCGGCAGCGTGCAGGGCATCAATGACTTCACCGGTTGGTTCGCGGGCGATGCGGACATGCGCGGCGAATACCTCGGCTACGACGGCCCATGCCCGCCATGGAACGACTCGCTGGTGCATCACTATCACTTCCGCCTGTATGCGCTGGATGTGGAGCACCTCAAGCTTGCCGACGGTTTCACCGTGAGCGAGTTGCGTGCCGCGATGGATGGCCATGTGCTGGCCGAGGCGGAACTGATGGGCACCTATACGCTCAACCCGGCACTAGCCTGAACCGTGGCGACGAAAGCATGAACAGTGCGCAACCAACGACTGGCGCCGGTCCATCTTCACGCCCGCAAGGCATGGCCTGTGGGTGAATGAGGGCGGGGCGATCCGCTGCCCCGTCACGAGGACCGCACCATGCTCCACTACGCCCTGGTATTTCTTGTCATCGCCATCATTGCAGCCCTGTTCGGCTTTACCGGCATTGCGGGTACGGCCGCCGGCATCGCGAAGATCCTGTTCGTTGTTTTCCTGATCCTCGCCGTGATCGCCTTCTTTCGCCGCGCCAGCTGAGCGGCAGCGCACCGGAGCTGGCACGCTCCGGCACGCGCCCGGCTAGCGATATTGGTTACAGTGAATCCATTGCCTCATGGGAGAACGTCATGAACAAGCAGGTCCAGGCGCATGAAGAAAGCGGCGCCGCCGAACGTATCGAGGAGCGCGCCGAGCGCATCAAGCAGGCCACCTCCAGCGCCGTGAACACCACCAAGGAGGCCGTGGAACGCGCGGCCGACCATGTCGAGGAAGGCCTGCATCGCGCTACCGACAAGGCCGCCGACGCCGCCACGCGCGCCAGCGCCAAGGCCGAGGAGGTTCGTCAGCGCGGGCGCGAAACCTATGACGAGGTGATCGATCGCGCCGACGAGTGGCTGGACCGCGCGCGCGATTACGTACGCGAGAAACCGGTGCAGTCGGTGGCCATCGCGCTTGGCGCCGGCTGGCTGTTAGGCCGCATACTCCGCCGCTAAGCGACACCGAGGACAGCGGATGGACCAGACCGGACGCGATGACGCGCCCGCTTCACCCGACGAGACGCCGGCACCCCCGTCGCCGCCGGGCCTGTTGGATGACCTCGGCCGCCTCGGGCGTGCGTTCCACCAGCTGTTCGGCGCGCAACTTCGCCTGCTGGCGGCGGAACTGGGGCTGGCCCGCAGCGCGGTGCATTGGCTGCTGATCGCAGGCCTGGTCGCGACGGTCGCGGGTGTGGGCCTTGGCCTGACCCTGCTGGGCCTGATCGGCTGGCTGCTGGCGCAATGGTTCGGCTCGTGGACCTGGGCGCTGCTGGTGCTGGCCCTGGTGGAAGTGGCTTTCGTAATCGGGGCGGTGCTGCTGTTCCGCCGCTGCATGCACTGGATGACCTTGCCCGCGACGCGGGGCGAATGGAATGCGATGATGCGCGAGGCCCTGCATCGTCCCGATCCGCAGGACGACATCCGTCCGGAGGACGCGCCATGAGCCTGATCAAGCAGCTGCATGCCGTTCGCGCCGCGCAGGCGCGTGCGGTGGAAGCACGTCACGAGCTGGCCGTGCCGGCACAGGCGTTGCTCTCACGTGGACAGCGTTATCCCCTGGCCACCGTGGGCGTGGCCGCCGGTGCCGGCTTCGTGCTGGGCCAGCTCAATGTCCATCCCCTGCGGGTACCCGGCCTGGGCGCGTTGTTGAGCGGTACCGCAGCCGAGTTGGTGAGCCAGGGCGTGCGGCTGGCCGCCGAGTTCGCGCAAGGCAGCTTCGACCCGTCATGAGTGAGCCGGAGTCGCCTGGCCCGCCCGCCACCCCCGGTGACGGCGCCGCGATGGTGCCCAGCCGCGTGCCTCGTGGTGGCCTCGTGCGTGTTCAGCGCGCGCAGAGCGCACGCCGGCACCTGCGCGGCATCCATATCGTATTGAACGTGTTTCTGGCGTTGGCGCTGCTGTACACGGTCACCTTGACCAAGCAGCTGCTGATACCGCTGGTGCTCGCTTCGTTCATTGGGCTGGCGCTCAATCCCATCGTGGCGCGCGCCGCCCATCTGGGCATTCCGCGCTGGCTGGGTGCCAGCGTGCTGATGATCGGGCTGATCGCGGCCATTGGCGGTGGCATTGGCATGCTGACACAGCCGGCGCTTGGCTGGTTCCATGAGGCACCCACCGCCATTCGCAGCTTTGTGCCGAAGCTGCGCGCCGTGACCCAACCGCTGGAAGCCGCCAACCGCGCCACGCAAAGCCTCACCGGGCCCGCCCGGCCGCAACAGGTGCAGCAACCCAGCTTGTCCATTACCGCATGGGACATTGTGGCCACGACGCCCAAGATACTTGCCGGTGTGCTCACCGTGGTGCTGCTGGTGTTCTTCTTCCTGGTGTACGGCGACCTGATGCTGAGGCGGTTGGTACAGGCCTCGCCAGGCTTTGGTTACAAGCGCCATGCGGTGTCGATCGTGCGCGGCATCCAGTACGAGGTATCGCGCTACATTCTCACCGCCTTGCTGATCAACGTCGGGCTGGGCGCCATCACTGCCGGGATGCTGTGGCTTTATCACATGCCGGATCCGCTGTTGTGGGGCGCGGTCGCGATGCTGGCCAACTTCATACCCTACGTGGGCGCCATCACCACCACCAGCGTGCTCGCCGTGGTGGGGCTGCTCAACTTCAACGATGCCACCTCGGCGCTGCTCCCCGCACTCACGTTTGCAGGCATTACGGCGTTCGAAGGCAATGTGGTGACGCCGCTGATCCAGGGCCATCGCATGCGGCTGAGCCCTATCGCCATCCTGCTGTGGCTGTTGGTGTGGGGCTGGCTATGGGGCATTCCCGGCGCGCTGCTGGCGGTGCCGATGCTCACCAGCGCCAAGCTGGTGGCCGAGCGCGTGCGCGGGTGGCAGTGGTTTGCGCGGATGGTGCAGCGCTGACCTGGGCGTGTGCCTTACCAGTCTATGCGCATGCGGTCGCGGAAGAAGCCGCCGGTGATGGCGGGGCGCGAGGGGAGCGTGGCGGCCCATACGATGCCGGCGGCGCCCTCGGCGACGGGGCGTCCGCCGTGGCCACCCATGTCGGTGGCGACCCAGCCAGGACAGACCGCATTGACCAGGATGCCGCTGCCTTGCAGCTCCATCGCCAGCATGCGCGTGTGGCTGTTCAAGGCTGCCTTGGACACGCGATAGGCCGGGCAGCCGGAACCGTCGCTGGCGATCGCGCCGCAGCCGCTGGAGACATTGACGATGCGGCCGTAGCCGTGACGCTGCATCAGCGGCAGCACGGCTTCGGTGAGTTGCCAGGCGCCGAGCAGATTGGTTTCCAGCGCCTGGCGCACGATATCCATGCTCACCGACGTCGCCTGGTTGTCGATGTCGAAATAGGCGCCGGCATTGTTGACCAGGATGTCCAGCCGTCCATAGTCGCGCTCGATGCGCGCGACCAGGGCACGGATATCGTCCATCGAGGTCACGTCCAGCGGCGCTGCCATTACCGTGCCGCCATCGCGGCGCAGCTGCCGCGCGGCCTTTTCACCGGCCAGCGGATTGCGTGCGCCCAGCAGTACGGTGATGCCTTCGGCGGCGAGCTGCCGGGTGATTTCCAGGCCCAGCCCCCGATTGGCGCCGCTGACCAGCGCCACGCGTTGCGCCAGCTCCGGTTCGGCCGCCGCGGCACGGCGACGTGGCGACCTCACCGGAAACACCACCGCGTTCATGGCGCGGCGGCAAGCTGATCGCAGCGTTCGGTGGCGCAGGCCTGCCAGCCACCGCCCAGCGCCTTGTACACCGACACGGCGCGCAGGTTGATGGCGGCCTGTGCGTCGGCCAGCGAATCCTCCGCTTCCAGCTGGGTGCGTTCGGCATCCAGCAGCTGCAGGAAGTCCGCGGCGCCTTCGTTGTAGCGGATGCGGGCGAGATCGGCCGCACGGCGACTGTTGGCCACCTGGTCCTGCAGCTTGAGCACGCGATCGCGCTGCAGGTTGTAGCCCACGATGGCGTTGTCCACGTCTTCCACGGCCTGCAGCACGCTGCGCTGGTAGTTGGCCAGCGCCGCATCGGCACGTGCCTCGCTCGCCTTCACGTTGGAACGCACGCGCTGCACGTTGAGGCCCGACCAGGTGATGCTCGGCGCGATCGACCACGCACGCGAGGCCGGTCCGCCGAAATCGTTGCTGCGCCCGGCCAGGAAGCCGAGGAAGCCGCCCAGCGTGATGTGCGGGTAGTAGTCGGCCTTGGCGACACCGATGCGGGCGTTGGCGGCGGCGAGTTGTCGTTCGGCTACGCGCACGTCGGGCCGGCGCTGCAGCACGTCGCCTGCGTTGCCGATGGCCAGCGCCACGTCGATGGGCTTGAAGCCCTGCGGCGACAGGTCGATGTCCAGCTCGCCCGGTCGTTCGCCCACCAGTACGGCGAGTCGGGACGTGTCGTTCTGCGCCAGCGTCTGCAAGGTAGGCAGCTGCGCTTCCACGAACTTCAGGCGCGCGGTGGCGCTGGCCACGTCCTGCTCCGAGCCAGTGCCGATATCGGCGCGGGCATGGATCAGGCGCAGCGACTCGCGCTGGTTCTCGATGTCGCGGTTGGCCACGTCGATGCGCAACTGCACGCCACGCAGGTCGAAGTAGTAGCGCGCGATCTCGGCGAACAGCGTCACCTGGGCATCCTGCAGCGAGGCTTCGCTGGCGCCGGCCTCGGCGCCGGCGGCTTCCACCGAGCGACGCACGCCGCCGAACAGATCCAGTTCCCAGCTCGCATCAAAACCGGCCTGGTAGCTGGTGATGGTGGTGCGCTGGTCGGTGAAGCCGGGCTCCTGCTCGCGGGCCCGCGAGTAGTTGGCCCCGGTTTCCACGTCGGGAATCTGCTGCGACTTGGCCACACCCCATAGCGCGCGTGATTCACGCAGATGGGCGAAGGCGATCTTCAGGTCGGGGCTGTTCTGCGCGGCGCGCTGGATCAGCGCGTCGAGCGTGGGGTCGTTGAACTGCTTCCACCAGTTGGCCTGGAAGTTCGCGGTGGACTCCTGCTGGCTGTTCACGCCCTGCAGCGCTACCGGTTTTTCCACCGGCGCGTGGTAATTCGGCCCCACGCTGGCGCAACCGGCCAGCAGCAACGAAGCGGCGAGTGCGGTGAGCTTATTCATCAGTGATTCTCCAAAGCAGGGGCGGCCGAGGCGAGGCGCGCCGCCTTGCGGGCACGCCGGCGCTCGCTCATGCGCTCGCTCCAGCCGCGCACCAGCACGTAGAACAGCGGGGTGAAGATCAGCCCGAAGAAGGTGACACCCAACATGCCCGAGAACACCGCCACGCCCATCGCGTGGCGCATCTCCGCGCCGGCGCCGTGCGAGGTCACCAGCGGCACCACGCCCATGATGAAAGCGAACGAGGTCATCAGGATCGGGCGCAGTCGCAGGCGGGCCGCTTCCAGCACGGCTTGCACGCGGTCCATGCCTTCGATGATCTGCGCCTCGCGGGCGAATTCCACGATCAGGATGGCGTTCTTGCAGGCCAGGCCCACCAGCACGATCAAGCCGATCTGGGTGAAGATGTTGTTGTCACCGCCGGACATCCACACGCCGCTGATGGCGGACAGCAGCACCATCGGCACGATCAGGATCACCGCCAGCGGCAGGGCGAGGCTCTCGTACAGCGAAGCGAGCACCAGGAACACCAGCAGCACGCACAGCGGGAACACCAGCACCGCGGTATTGCCGGCGAGGATCTGCTGATAGGTCAGCTCGGTCCACTCGAAGGTCATGCCGTTGGGCAGGTTGTCGCGTGCCAGCTTCTCGATCGCCGCCTGTGCCTGGCCGCTGCTGAAGCCGGGCGCCGCGCCGCCATTGATCTCGGCGGTGGGATAGCCGTTGTAGTGCTGCACGCGATCCGGTCCCACCGTCTGGTGCACGGTGACGAACGAACCCAGCGGAATCGCCTCGCCGCTTGCGCTGCGCGTCTTCAGCCGCAGGATGTCCTCCGGCTCATGACGGAAGCTGGGCTCGGCGGACACGTTCACCTGGTAGGTGCGACCGAAACGGTTGAAGTCGTTGACGTAGAGCGAGCCCAGGTAGGCCTGCATGGTCTGGTACACATCGGCCAGGTCCACGCCTTCGGCCTTGGCCTTCTCGCGGTCCACGTCGGCGTCGATCTGCGGCACGCTGACCTGGTAGCTGGAGAACAGGCCGGCCAGCGTGGGTACCTTGGTGCTGGCCTGGATCAGGCCCTGGGTCTGCTTGTACAACTCCTCGAAGCCCGCGTCGGAACGATCCTCCACCTGCAGGCGGAAGCCGCCGATGGTGCCCAGGCCGTTCACCGGCGGAGGCGGGAAGATCGCGATGTAGGCGTCCTGGATGGCCGCGTACTTCTGCTGCAGGGCGGCCGTGATCGCCCCGGCGGACATCGACGCGTCGCGACGCTCCTCGAACGGCTTGAGCGTGACGAACACGATGCCGGAGTTGGTGCTGTTGGTGAAGCCGTTGATCGACAGGCCCGGGAACGCCACGGCGTTCTCCACGCCCGGCTGCTTGAGCGCGATGTCGCTCATGCGGCGGATCACGTCTTCCGAACGATCCAGCGACGCGGCATCGGGCAGCTGCGCGAACGACACCAGGTACTGCTTGTCCTGCGCCGGCACGAAACCGGTCGGTACGTGGGCGAAGCCGAACAGGCCCAGCAGCACCAGGCCGCCATAAATGAGCAGCGCGATCGAACCCGAACGCAGGATGCGCTTCACGCCACCCACATAACGGTTTGCGCTGCTGATGAACAGGCGATTGAACGGGCGGAACAGCCAGCCGAAGCCGCGATCGATCCACCGGCTCAGCTTGTCCTTCGGCGCACTGCGATCCTGCAGCAGCAACGCCGCCAGCGCGGGGCTGAGGGTGAGCGAGTTGAATGCGGAGATCACCGTGGAGATGGCGATGGTCAGCGCGAACTGGCGATAGAACTCGCCGGTGAGGCCGCTGATGAACGCCGCCGGCACGAACACCGCGCACAGCACCAGCGCCGTGGCCACGATCGGGCCGGTGACTTCGGTCATCGCCTTGCGGGTGGCTTCCTTGGGCGCGAGGCCGTGTTCGATATGTCGCTCGACGTTTTCCACCACCACGATGGCGTCATCCACCACGATGCCGATGGCCAGCACCAGGCCGAACAGCGACAGCGCGTTGAGCGAGAAACCCGCCAGGTACATCACCGCGAACGTGCCGATCAACGACACCGGCACCGCCACCAGCGGAATGATCGAGGCGCGCCAGGTCTGCAGGAACAGGATCACCACCAGCACGACCAGCGCGATCGCCTCGAACAACGTATGCACCACCGCCTCGATCGAACCGCGCACGAACACGGTCGGGTCATAGACGATCTGGTAGTCCACGCCCTGCGGGAAATCCTTCTTCAGTTCCGTCATGGTGTGGCGGACTTCGTCGGAAATCTGGATGGCGTTGGAGCCCGGCCGGGCAAAGATCGGCAGTGCCACGGCGGGATGGTTGTTGAGCAGGCTGCGCAGCGCATAGGTGTCGGCGCCAAGTTCCACCCGGGCCACGTCGCGCAGATGCGTCACGGCGCCGTTGGCGTCGGTGCGCACGATGATGTTGAGGAAATCCTCTTCGTTGATCAGGCGGCCACGCGTGTTGATGTTGAGCTGGAACGCGGCGTTGCCATGGCCCGGGGGCGCATTGAGCGCACCGGCGGCGACGGCCACGTTCTGCTCCTGGATGGCGTGCACCACATCGCCGGTGGTGAGCTGGCGCATGGCCAGGCGTTCGGGGTCCAGCCACACGCGCATGCTGTATTCGCCGGCGCCGAAGATCTGTACGTCGCCGACGCCGTCGAGGCGGGCCAGCTGATCCTTGATGTGCAGTCGCGCATAGTTGGACAGGTACAGCATGTCGTAGCGCTGGTCCGGCGAGATCAGGTGTACCACCATGGTCAGGTCGGGCGAGCTTTTCTGGGTGGTCACGCCCAGGCGCTGCACTTCCTGTGGCAGGCGCGGCTGGGCCTGCGCCACGCGGTTCTGCACTTGCACCTGCGCATTGTCCAGGTCGGTGCCCAGCGCGAAGGTGACGGTGAGCGTCATGGCGCCGTCGCTGGTGGACTGCGAGCTGGTGTAGAGCATGCCTTCCACGCCGTTGATCTGTTCCTCCAGCGGCGTGGCGACGGTTTCGGCGATCACCTTGGGGTTGGCGCCGGGATAGCTGGCGCGCACCACCACGGTGGGCGGCACCACTTCGGGGTATTCACTGATCGGCAGCTTGAACAGCGCGATGCCGCCCGCGATGACGATCAGTACGGAAAGGACGCCGGCCAGAATCGGCCTGTCCACGAAAAATTGGGCGATTTTCATTGCATTCGTCCTGATGGCTTCAGGCTCCTCCCCCTGCCTTGCAGGGGGAGGTCGGGAGGGGATGAGCCCACGAAGCGAAACGCTTCATGACGGCTACACCCCTCCCCAACCCTCCCCTGCTACACGCAGGGGAGGGGGCGTTTGGGCTTCTTCTTCCTGTCGTGAGTCCCGAAAGGAACTCCGTTCGGTCGCAGGGAAGGGAGTCGCGGATTCAGTTCTGCGCGGCGATCTTGTTTGCGCTGCCGCCTTGCTGCGCGATCTGCTTGTCCGGATCGAGGCTGCGCGCTTCCATCGCCACCTTGGTCGGGTTCACTTCCACGCCGGGGCGCACGTGCTGCAGGCCGTTGACGATCACCACGTCCTTGGCATCGAGCCCGTTGGTCACCACGCGCAGGCCGTCGAGCAGCGGACCGGTTTCCACGCGGCGGTATTCCACCTTGCGGTCCTTGTCGATCACGTAGACGAACTTGTTGCCCAGATCCGTGCCGATGGCGCGGTCGTCGACCAGCGCGCGCGGCTGCGGGCTGTCGCTGCGCAGCTGGATGCGTACGTACAGGCCCGGCGTATAGCGCGCGTCGGCATTGTCGAACACGGCGCGCAGGCGGATGGTGCCGCTGCCCGCACGCAGCTGGTTGTCCACGAAGTCGACGCGACCGGTATGCGGAAAGCCCTTTTCATCGGCCAGCGCCATGGCGATCTGCGGCGAGGCGCCATGCTCGCGGCGCTGGCGATCGAACTTCAGGAAGCTGTGCTCGTCCACGTCGAAGTAGGCGTAGATCGGGTTGACGCTCACCACGCTGGTCAGCACATCGTTGCTGGTGACCAGGTTGCCCGGCGTCACCAGCGCGTTGCTGACGCGGCCGTCGATGGGCGCGCGCACTTCGGTGAAGCTGAGGTTGAGGCGCGCCGCATCCAGTGCTGCGGTGGTGGAGGCCACCTGGGCCTTGGCGCTCTGCGCCGCGGTGGCCTGGCGGTCGGCTTCTTCCTTGGCAATGGCGTGCTGATCGAGCAGCCGCTGGGCGCGCTCGGCGTTGGACTGCGCCAGCACCTGCTCGGAACGGGCCTGGTTGAGGTTGGCGCTCAGCCGATCCACTTCGGCCTGATACGGACGCGGGTCGATGCGGAACAGCAGCTGGTCCTTGCGCACCAGTGCGCCCTCCTGGAAATGCACCGAATCCACGTAGCCGCCCACGCGGGGCCGCAACTGGATGGTATCGACGGCCTGCAGCCGGCCGGTGAACTCATCGGCGTCGTCCACCGGGCGCACCAGCACCTGGGCAACGGTGACCGTGGGTGGCGCCATAGGCGCGGACTGGGCGTGGGTGTCGGCGCTATGGCCCAGCAGGGCCCAGCTGCCGCCCACCACGGCCAGGGTGAGTAGGGCGAATATCCATTGTTTCTTCATGTCGCGATCCCAGAATGATCTCGTCGGGGCAGGGGTACGCCGACGAACAGGAGCGAGAGATTAGGTGTACCATGGAGTTCAATAAATGCGTTTTGGTGCAATGCAATAGTGACTGTCAGTCACGAATGGGGTAGAAATCGAGCCTATGGAAGACTTTGCCGCAATCTCCGCGTTTGTCCGCGTGGTCGAGGCCAAGAGCTTCGCCGCCGCCGCCGCCCAGCTGGGCATGACCCCGTCCGGGGTCAGCCGCGCGGTGTCGCGACTGGAGGAACAGCTGGGCGCCCGGCTGTTGTTCCGTTCCACCCGTTCATTGCGTTTGACCGATGATGGGGCCTCGTTCCATGCGCGTTGCAAGGAGATCCTTGCCGATCTGGCCGAGGCCACCGAGGCGCTGGGTTATGCCAGCCGCAAGCCCACCGGCAAGCTGCGCATCGGGGTGCCGGCGGCGGTGGGCCGTACCGTGATCATTCCGCGCTTGGCCGAATTCGAGCAGCGCTACCCGGATATCCGCCTTGAGCTGTCGATGTGTGACTACGCCTACGACCTCAACGAGGAGGGCATCGACTGCGCCATCCGGGTCGGTCCGCTGGAAGATTCCAGCCTGATCGCGCGCAAGATCGGCTACCTGCGCAACGTCATGATCGCCTCGCCGGACTACCTGGCCAGGCACGGCGCGCCGCAGAGCATCGAGGATCTGAAGGATCACCGCTGCATCAACTACATCATGCCCAATGGCCGTCCGCGCCAGTGGCAGTTCGAGACGCCCAGCGGACAGGTGACCGTCGACATCGACGGGCATTTGCTGATCAACGACGCCGAGTCGGTGATCCAGGCGGTGGTCGCGGGGCTGGGCATCACCCAAGCGCCGCACGTGATTGCCGCCTGCATGCTCGACTTCGGCAAGCTGCAGCTGGTGATGACCGACACCATTTCCACCGGCAAGCCGGTGTGGATCGTCTACCCGCAGAAGAAGCACCTGTCCGCCCGCGTGCAGGCCTTCATCGAATGGGTGCGCGAAGTGTTCGAGCAGACCAACGAGCCCGGCAAGCACAAGAAGCCGATGGCCGTGGTGGCGGAGCCGGAGCGCATCCGCGCCTGATCGATCGTTCCCGGCAAGCGCGCGCCTGCCGGGAAATGCTTAGGCGCCGGCCGGGATCAGCAGCAGCAACGCGATGCCCAGCGCCATGCGATAGATCGCGAACGGGGTGAAGCGATGGCTGCGGATATAGCCGAGCAGCCACTTCACCGCGATAAAGCCCACGATGCCCGACACCACGAAGCCCACGATCAGCGCGGTCCAGTCCTCGTGGATGCCGCCTTCCTTGAGCACCTTCAACAGCTCGTAGCCGCTGGCGGCGTACATGGTGGGAATGCCCACCAGGAAGGCGAACTCCGTCGCCGCGGCGCGGTTGCTGGTGCCGGCCAGCATGGCGGTGAAGATGGTGGCGGCCGAGCGCGAGGTGCCCGGGAAAATGCCCGCCACCATCTGCGCGATGCCGACCAGGATCGCCACGCGCCAGGTCACCTGGGTGCGGTCCGGCTGGCGCGCGGCCAGGCGCTCGGCGGCAAGCATCCAGACGCCGCCGATGATCAGCGCCCACGCCACCGGCGTCACCGCCTCGGGCAGCTTGAAGCCAAGCTTCACCGCCACGAAGCCCAGCACCGCGGTGATCAGGAACGCCGCAATCAGCTTGGCCAGGTAGTCGCGGTTGGCCGGGTCACGCCATTGCGTGAACAGCTGCCAGATGCGGCTCCAGTAGATAAAGGTCACCGCCAGGATCGCACCCGCCTGGATGCCGACGTTGAACAGGTCCGAACGCTCGCCCAGGCCGAACTTCTCGGCGATCAGCAGGTGACCCGTGCTGGAAATGGGCAGAAACTCGGTAATGCCCTCGATGATGCCGAGCAGGATGACGTTGATCAGATCGCTCACGAAAACTCCGGTTAGTTGGCGGGTACCGGTTCCATGCCGGCCCAAAGCGGCATAGCTTAAGGGACTGGCGTGGCGTTTTTGGGGTGATCCGGAGTCGACCCTGCGGTGTACGTCGGTAGCGTCGGCCCGGACTTCCGCTGGAATGCCGGCCGAAGCTTGTTAGCACCATCTTGGTGCATTCGTGTGATTCACATGGATGCAACGAGTCCACGCCAGGATGCTCTGGTATCGTCTAATGGCTTGATGCAGAAAGAAACATCCGCTTGGCACGGGCCTTGCTCTGCCGCATGTCGTTTCCTCACCCTTTGACCCGCCGAGGTTGTCCATGTCCGCCGCTGCCCAGAAAGTGCTCGATCTGATCCAGGAACACGAGGTCGAGTTCGTCGACTTCCGCTTTGCCGACATGCTCGGCAAGCACCACCATGTCACGTTTCCGGCCCATGCCATCGACGAAGGCACCTTCGAGGACGGCAAGATGTTCGACGGCTCCTCGATCGCCGGCTGGAAGGGCATCAACGAGTCCGACATGATCCTGCTGCCGGATCCGGACACCGCCTACATCGACCCGTTCAGCGCGCACACCCAGCTGGTGCTGCATTGCGACGTGCTGGAGCCGTCCACCATGCAGGCCTACGGCCGTGACCCGCGCTCCATCGCCAAGCGTGGCGAAGCGTTCCTCAAGTCCACCGGCATCGCCGACACCGCCTTCTTCGGTCCGGAGCCGGAATTCTTCATCTTCGATTCGGTGCGCTGGCAGAACGACATGGGCCGCGTGTTCTACGAAATCGGCTCCGAGGAAGCCGCGTGGAGCTCGCGCTACAAGTACGAGGACAACAACACCGGTCATCGTCCGGGCGTGAAGGGCGGCTACTTCCCGGTCAGCCCGGTCGACTCGCTGGGCGACCTGCGCGCCGACATGTGCAAGGTACTCGAATCGCTGGGCCAGGTGGTGGAAGTGCACCATCACGAAGTGGCCAACGCCGGCCAGTGCGAAATCGGTACGCGCTTCAACACGCTGGTGAAGAAGGCCGACGAGCTGATCACCATGAAGTACGTGATCAAGAACGTGGCCCACCAGAACGGCAAGACCGTCACCTTCATGCCCAAGCCGATCGTCGGCGACAACGGCAGCGGCATGCACGTGCACCAGTCGCTGGCGAAGGACGGCAACAACCTGTTCGCGGGTGATCTGTATGGCGGCCTGTCGCAGACCGCGCTGTGGTACATCGGCGGCATCTTCAAGCACGCCAAGGCCATCAACGCGTTCGCCAACTCCACCACCAACAGCTACAAGCGCCTGGTGCCGGGCTTCGAGGCGCCGGTGATGCTGGCCTACTCGGCTCGCAACCGTTCGGCCAGCTGCCGCATTCCGTACGTGTCCAGCCCGAAGGGTCGCCGCATCGAAGTGCGCTTCCCCGATCCGATGAACTCCGGCTACCTGGTGTTCACCGCGCTGATGATGGCCGGCCTCGACGGCATCATCAACAAGATCGACCCGGGTGCGCCGGCCGACAAGGATCTGTACGACCTGCCGCCGGAAGAAGAGAAGAACATCCCGCAGGTGTGCTCCAGCCTCGACCAGGCACTGGAAGCGCTCGACAAGGATCGCGACTTCCTCAAGGCCGGTGGCGTGTTCACCGACGACTTCATCGATGCGTACATCGAGCTGAAGATGAAGGAAGTGACGGCCTATCGCGCCAGCACGCATCCGCTGGAATTCCAGATGTACTACGCGCTCTGATCGCGTAAACATTGGGTGGGAGGGACAACGGGCGCTTCGGCGCCCGTTGTTTTTCCCGCCGTTGGCATCGCCACTCGTCGCATGGATTTCCGTTGCCCTTGGGCTGAAACCGGCGAGTGGCTGTCGTGCCGCTGTCAGTGTGGCGGCTTGAGGTCCACCGCACCGGCGGGCAATGGTTGGTTCCAGTCCGGTGCCAGCAAGTGGATGCCATCGAGCGTAAATACCGCGTCCTGCGGGCGTGCGGCACGCGCCACCACATCGATGATGGAGGAGTCGAGCACGTAGAGCGTCTGCTCCTCGGGCGCACCGCTCGACAGCCTTTGCAGCTGTTCCGCGCGCACGCGATTGAACACTTTCCAGTCCGCGCGGGCCACCTGGATGTCATCGGTCGACATGCGATGCTCCAGGGCGAAGCGCGCAAGCACCTCCCAGCCGGGTGCGAGAATGCGTGTGGGCACCAGACGCAAGCGCGTATAGCGCGAACCGGCCTGACTCCAGAAGGGTCCCGTCAGATGCGTGGCATCGTCGACTGCGGCGCGTGTTTCCAGCGTGGTACGCAAACCCATCACGGCAGGACCGATGTCCACCAGTTGCAGGGCTACGGCCACGCAAAGCAGGGTGGTCAACCAGCGCGCGGGTAACGCCCTGGCCAGCACCATGAAGGCGCCGGCCAGCAGTGCGTAATAAGCCACCCAGAACAGCCGGCCGGTAGCCTGGATGGAGGAATGCGCAAGCCGCGTCTGCAACCAGACCGGCAGCGGCAGATGCCATTGGTGACTGCCAAAGCCGATCGTCGGCGTGACCGCAAACAGGGCCAGGCCCAACGCCACAGCTACCAACGGCCATATCGGGCGACGATCCGGCACACGGGCACGCGTTATCCACCATGCCGGTAGGGCGCTCAGCAACAACAGCAGGCCGCCGGCGCCGAAGTAATTGAAGCCTTCGTACTCGCCAGGAGCTTCGCCAAACGCGAGGCCCAATGACGACCATCCCGCACCATTGAAAGGGGCGAGCAGATTCATCTTGTAGTAGCCGAAGCCTTCCGCCTGCATGCCGCGGCTTGGGATCATGAAGAAACCGGCAAGCCACGCGACGGCGAGCGTAGCTGCCAACACCTGCGCGATCTCAATCGCCGCATCACGCCAAGGCAGCATCGTGCCGGCCCGCAGGCCACGGGCCGGCAGGAAACGGCGCAGGATATCGGCGGCCCATACCGCGCCAACCATCAGAAAAATGTACGCATGGATCAGCATCGCCATGGCGACCAGCGCGGTCCACCAGCGGTCTTGATGTTTCGTCGTGGGGCGCAGATACAGATAGAGCGCGGCGAGTATCGCCCACTGCGCCACCAGGGCCATATGGCCACCCAGGCGCATCAGCAGCGGCGGGGCGATCACGAAAAACACGCCGCCCAGCACGCGTGCCGTCACGTTGTTGGTGGCCAACGAAAGCAGCTTCCACGCAAACAGCGCCTGCAACGCGAAACACAAGACCACCCACAGGCCGAAGTACTGGAAGGGTTCCGGCAGCCAGGCGGCGATCGGTTTCAACACCATGGCCAGCAGCGGGATGGAGTCGGAGTAATAGACCGATGAATGGAACTCCAGCCCATAGGAAGGCGCGGCGCCGAAGGGCAGCGTCCATGCATCGTGCCGATAAAACGCCCAGCCCAGATAGCTCTGCGCGAGATCCGCGTGTTGCAGCCACACGATATTGCCAGGCCACAGCATGGCGCCGTCGGTGACCAGCACAGCGGCGAGCGCGCCCATGATCAGGGGCAACAACAAGGACAGGCCACGGTTGGACGGCACTCGCCGGAGTGATCGCATGAAAGACCTTGCAGAAAAGGGAGCAGCCATGGCGCATGGCACGCCGCGAATGCAGAGCATAGTGACCGGCGACAGGCTCATAAAGCCGGTGTGATGGCATCCACTACGCACGAGCATGGCCATCTTCTTTGGCGGCTGTCTTATGATTGACGCGATGTATGGGCCTGATCTTCCGCTTTCGGGCCCGCATCTGCCACGCGGCAAGCGGTGATTGCCGTTGTTCGCGATCAGGTTCTGGCGCGGGCCCAGCGATAGGGATGCGCTGCCCACAAGCTCAAATGCCAGTGACCTTCACAGTCTGGTGCACCCCACGCTCTAGGCTCGATTCGAAGCATCCAACCCAGGTATCCCATGGCCATCGATCTCAAGACACTCTCCCCGAAAGAACTTCAGGCACTCATCGCCAGCGCCAGCGCGCAGATGCACGAGGCGCATGCCGCGCAAATCCAGACGGTCAGGCAGAAGATCGAGACCCTGCTCAGCAGCAGCGGCCTCACGCTGGAAGACATCTATCCGTCCCTCCGCAAAAAGGCCGGAGCCAGGAAAAGTGCCGCAGGCTCGGTGGCTCCCAAATATCGCAACCCCGCTGATCCCTCGCAAACCTGGTCCGGCCGCGGCCGCCAGCCGGCCTGGTTCGCCGCCGCCCTCAAGCGCCGCGGCGTGACCGAAGACAGCCTGCTCATCGACAGTGCATCGAGCCCGGCCAAGGTCTCCAAGACCGCCAAGAAGGCATCCAGGAAGCGCGTGGCCAAGCGCGCGGTCAAAAAGGCCGTAGCAAAGAAAAAGGCCTAACGGTCATCGCCGGCCGCAAGATGGGCGTGCCGATGTCCTAGTAGCCGATCAACACTGCCGGCGTGGGAAATGCCGCGCCGGCAAACCAGCGGTCACGCTCATCCCGGCAGCCCGGGCTGCCCATGGTGAATTTGCGACAGATCGCAGGGCGCTGGTCGTAGATGGTGCAGCGTGACGTATTGGGGTCCACCGCGGCACACCAGCCATCTTCGCCCTTGGCCAGGGTCTCCATGCCATGAGTGTGGCGATCGATGAGCCAGGCTGGCACTTGGTCGTCGGGCATCAGTACGACGGTGAGTCGGCAACATACCGCCTCGCAATCACTGCAGCTGACGGAGGGGTTGACGCTCTCGGCGTACGGATCGGGGGATATGTTCACGCGCCAGTATGACGGCCGGACTATGAACCCCGGGGCTGGACCGGCCAGACAGCGCTTCGGCCCTTGCGGTGCGGAGCGACAGCCCTTGGCCCAGGTCGCTCACTCTCTGTTAATAAACCAGGTAGTACATTTATACCCGTGTCGTGAGACATCGCTCCCACCGCATGGCCAGGCTCCCCTCCTTCGTCATGCAATCAGATGGATCCAGAACCCGCAGACTCCCCTCTGCGGGTTTTTTTATGCGTGCCCGTGCCGCCCGTTGTCTTGTCGCCCAGTCATTCGTGCATGAAGGCCGCACGGATGGCACGCGAATCTACGGCGAACGCAATATCTACGGCTGGATGCAGCGCCTAGCGGTGGCCTGTCCCGACAACGAGGCGGCCCAGTTCATGTATGTCACGGCGCTGGCGAAGGGGCGCCGTTGCGGTTCCCCCATCGTCGATGAATTCGAGCAACCCGCCAGCGAACGCCTGCGCAGCCTGATCGCCGAACGCCGCCATGCGGCCAACCTTGCACCGCTGCTGGTCGCCACCTTCCCGGAAAACACCGCGATCCGCGAGATGGCGGCTGCGCAGCCGGCGCTGCATGATCCGGCTTATCAGGCGTGGAAGGCTAGGCTGGCGGCGGGCGCCTTGCTCAACGTGGCTCGCTAGCCATCAGTCTTGCGGGGTGTCCTCACGCTTTCGCGTCACTCGTGGGCTTGCTCCCGAAGCAGTGATCCGAATGACGTGGTCAAAAACCGAACAAGAAATCCAGTCGATGGACTTTGGATGCAGACCACCAAAGTCAGAAAGACATAAACAGACTATGGCGGTATCGGTGGCACCGATTGGTGGCACTTGAGGCAACTCGCTGAATTATTCGCATATCATCGGGCATATATGGGGGTGCAGCCTTCTGCAAATGACGGCATATGGCGGCAGTCGCGAAGCTACTGACAGCATTCGTGACCCTCCGGCCGCCAATTCCGCACACGGCCAGATCAGAGTTGCGCAGCGACTTGTTGCGCGGTTGCCTTGGCCGATCCGGGGTTTTGGCCGGTGACCAGGTGTCCGTCAACCACTACCTTGGGCATAAACGGAAGTGGGGCTTTTTCGTAGAGGGCACCGCGGTCTTTCATTGCTTGCTCGGCGTTGTAGGGCACGTCCTTCGCCACGCCCGCCAGCACTTCTTCGGACCAGGCATAACCGGTGAGACGACGACCGGCCACCAGTAAACGACCATCCGACAAGCGGGTGTTGAGCAACCCGCAGTAGCCGTGGCACACCGACGACACCACGCCACCGCGCTCATAGATGTCGCGGGTGATTCGCTGCAACCCTGGGTCGTCTGGGAAGTCCCACATGACGCCGTGTCCACCGGTGAAATAGATAGCGTCGAAGTCCGTGGGATCGACATCTTCGGGCCGAGCCGTGGTCTTCAGCCATGCCTGCTTTTGCGGGTCGGCCAACCACTGCTTTACGGATTGATCGGCCAGGGGCCATTTCAGCGACCTCGGCTCCAGCGGCGAAAAGCCACCCCGCGGACTGACCAGTTGCTGCTCAAATCCCTTTTCCGCAAATACGTGGTAGGCGTGTGTCAGCTCGGACAGCCATAGACCTGTCAGATGCCGCGGGTTGTCGTAGTGGGACACGTTGGTGACGACATGGAGGATGCGCTTGGTCATAGCGGAATCACGGTCTGGAGGGTGGATACCGTAGAACACCCGTGTAGGGAGATTCGGAGGTCGAAGCGGCGACTACAGCATCACGCGCTTTGATGCACTCCGGGCGCGCGTGCCTTGGGCGAGGAGGCGCGTTTGCCCCTGAGGGTCGCAGCCAGTGCCAGGTCAACCAACCTTCCAAACGGTGCGCGTAACAAGCTGGGCAGGTTCCATTGCCCTTGGACAAACACGCCCTTGGCATGGCTCATCGTGCGGAACCCTTCGATGCCGTGATAAGCACCCATGCCACTCGGGCCCACGCCCCCAAAAGGCAAGTCATCCTGGGCCACGTGCATCATCGTGTTGTTGATACCGACGTTACCCGACGTCGTGCGCGCCAGAAGCTTATTGCATTCCGCGTCCCTGCTCCCGAAGTAGTAGAGCGCCAGAGGACGGGGGCGGGCGTTGATGAAATCGATGACCTCATCCATGGTGCGATAGCTGCGCACCGGCAGGATGGGACCAAAGATTTCTTCCTGCATGACGGCCAGGTCGTCGCGCGCACCTACCACCAGCGTGGGAGCCATGGTGCGGATGCGGCGAGTGGCGTGCTCCGGATGTACGCCCACTTCCAGTACGCGCCCTCCTTTCTGCCGGGCATCTCCAAGAAGGCCTTTCAGGCGATCGTAATGACCGCTGCTGACGATGGAGCTGTAGTCGACGCTGGTCGGTCCCTCTGGATAGGCGGCACGCACGGCCACGTCGAACTGCTTGACGAAGGCGTCCACGTCGTCCTCGTGGACCAGCGCATAGTCCGGCGCCACACAGGTCTGCCCGGCGTTGGCCAATTTGCCGAAGACGATGCTGCCGATCGCGCGATCGTTGACCTGGCCGCGCCCGACGACTACCGGGCTCTTGCCGCCCAGTTCCAGCGTCACAGGCACCAGATTGTCGCTGGCAGCCTTCATCACCTTGCGCCCTACCTGCGTGCTGCCGGTAAACAACAGGTGGTCGAATGCCAAAGCGCTGAAGGCGGCCCCCATGTCGGGGCCGCCGCGCACCACCGCCACCTCGTCAGCCGGGAAGGTTTGCGTCAGTAGATCCTTCAGCACGTCGCTGGTGCGGGGCGTGAGTTCGGAGGGCTTGAGCATGGCGCGATTGCCGGCAGCCAGCGCCGTGGCCAGCGGAATGAGCACCAGGGAAACCGGGTAGTTCCACGGCGCCATGATGCCGATGATGCCCTTGGGCTGGTACTCCACGTACGCCCTGCCGCTGCGATAAGTGAGCGCCACATGTCGACGCTCGGTGCGCATGAAGCGGCGCAGATGCCTGGATAGATAGTCGATGGACTGGATGACGCCAACCAGTTCCATTATGGCTGTTTCATGGCGTGAGCGATGGCCGAAGTCGGCGCTCACTGCGTCTTCGAGCTGATTGCGATACGCCAGCACAGCGGCTCGCAGCCGCTGCAGTCGCTCCTTGCGCTGGTAAATCGTGGGGATGCCGTCGCGAAGGAATGCCGCGCGCTGCCTGGATAACAAGGATTCCATGTCGGTCGGCGGGCGATTGTCATAGTCAGCGGTCATGGGACACCTGTCATGCAAGAGGAAGCGGGAATGCGGGCGCTCACAGGGCATCGAGCGCCTTCAGTGGCGTGGGCAGGTTCAACACCACCTGGGCGTCCTTCACCACGTCCAGTCGCAGGTAGCGGGAAGCGCCAAGGCCATCGAGCAGCTGGCTCATCGGGCCGCCGGCCCGGATCAGTTCCACCTTGCGCGGCAAGAGTACCTGCGCAAACGACAAGGTGTTGGTATTGACCACGGTCTGGTGCCAGGTGCCGTCCACCCGGTGCACCATGGTGGTGGTGCTCATGCGGGATTGCGGCACCACGTGGCGAAGCGCAGGGAGCGGAGCGCGCAACGACAGATCGGGCGTGCCATCGGGTCCAGCGATGCTTGCGCGGACCTCGGCATCCATGGACACATGCATGTCCTCGCGCCACTTCGGCAACTGATAGCCGTCCACGCCGCGAACACGCGCGATCTCGGAAGTGACGGGCAGTGCCAGCACGTGGGCAAAGAAACTGCGCCGCCGCGTAGCCGACAACAGTTGCGAAGCGGATGACGCCTTCGCACCCGGCCGGCGAATGACGATGGCGATGGACGCCTCGTCGTAGGGGTCGTTGTCGCACACGGCGTACGAGAAGAAGGTCAGGGCGATCAGGCCATAGCCCGGCAGAGCGCTCAATGGTTCAAGTGGCTCGGGCAGCATCGCGCGCAGCCGCGTGAGTGGCGCCTGCATCAGCAGCTGGACGTTGCTGGTCCGGTAGTAGAAGTTCGGTGCCCAGATCGAACCAACTCGGGAGGCGATCTGTTGTTTGGGAAACCGGCGAAAGAAGTCGACATTGCCAGCGGCAGGGTCACGCGCCACCTCATCGAGGTCTGGATTCATCCGGTAGCGATCGTAATAACCCCCGGCCAACACAGGAACCTCATGGGGGCCAAACTGCGCCAGTGTGTACTGCTTTTCCACGTGCACCTCGGAGGGCAAACAGCGCTCCCCACGGGAGCCGGCTCGTCAACTCTAAGGTTCAAGTAAGCTTGAAGGTCAAGCCTGGCCGCTGGATGCTTCAGCCGACCGATCAGCGGCTTGCCCCGGAAGGCTTGGCGGGTTTGGAAGGCTTCGCTTCCTCCGAGTGAAGACGTTCCAACACCCACTTGGCCCGATCCACGCAGCTAAGGTCCTCGGGACGGTTCTTGATGCTATTCAGGGCCGTGGCGAGCTGCTTTTTGGTCGCGGCAAGGCGCCGCTGCATGCCCTCGATCTCCGCGATCTTGTGTTCAATGGCCTCCACCAGTTCTTCGTGATGCCAGCCGCCCTTGGAGGCGACGGGCAACAAGTGGCGGATCTCATCCAGTGTGAAGCCAGCGTTCTGCGCGCTGGCGATGATATCCAGGATGGCGAGGGCCTCGGGCGGGTAATCACGATAGCCGTTGGCCTTGCGATCCACGGCCTGGATCAGCCCGCTGGCCTCGTAAAAACGGATGCGTGAGGCCGTCAGGCCGCTTTGTTTGGCGAGATCACCAATCTTCATGCGCTCGAACTCGAAAAGCCATTGACCTTCAAGTTCACTTTAAGGCTACGCTCCTCAGGCAGTCAAAGCAGGCTGCACCATGGTCCACCACTTACGCTCCCTGCGGCCAGCTCCATGCAGGCCGCCCCGCTTGTCCTTCGTCGGGTTTATCGGCGGAGGCGGAGTCGCATGGGCCAGAAATCCACGAGCCACTTTCCCAGGCCCTTGCTCCCCGTAACGGAAGGCCGTCGGAGAGCGTGTCACTGCTTCATAACCGAACTTCACTGAAGGAGACGCGATATGGGATACGTGACCACAAAGGATGGCGTTGAGATCTTCTACAAAGACTGGGGCCCGAAGGACGCTCCGGTGATTTACTTCCATCACGGCTGGCCATTGAGCGCGGACGACTGGGATGCCCAGATGCTCTTTTTCCTGTCCAAGGGATTTCGCGTGGTGGCGCATGATCGGCGGGGACACGGGCGATCGAGCCAGGTGTGGGATGGCCACGATATGGATCACTACGCCGACGACACGGCCGCGGTGGTCAAGCATCTGGGCGTCCAGAAGGCCGTACATGTGGGGCATTCCACGGGCGGTGGCGAGGTGATCCATTACGTCGCCCGGCACGGCGAGGACAAAGTGGCGAAGGCGGTGCTGATCAGCGCGGTGCCGCCTATCATGGTGAAGACGCCCAATAACCCCGGCGGCTTGGACAAGAAGGTGTTCGACGACTTGCAGGCGCAACTGGCCGCCAACCGCGCGCAGTTCTACTACGACGTGCCCGCCGGCCCGTTCTACGGCTACAACCGGCCCAACGCGAAACCCTCGCAGGGCATCATCTGGAACTGGTGGCGGCAGGGCATGATGGGGAGTGCCAAGGCGCATTACGACGGCATCGTCGCGTTCTCCCAGACGGACTTCACGGAGGACCTGAAGGGCACCACCATTCCGGTGCTCGTCATGCATGGCGATGACGACCAGATCGTCCCCTACGAGGACGCGGGCGTACTTTCGGCCAAGCTGGCTCGCAACAGCACGCTGAAGATCTACAAGGGCTTCCCTCACGGCATGCCCACCACCGAGGCCGACACCATCAACGCCGATCTGTTGGCGTTCATCAAGAGCTAGCGTCCCTCACGTTCCGGGGCGGTTCCGGCCGCCCCGAACGTTTGCTGATGCAGAGGTACGGTCGACACCTCCGGCACACTTGACCTTAAAGTTGACTTTAAGCTTAAGGTTAAGGCATGGCCCTCCGGAGTTACCCCTCATGAAGCTGTTCGACAAGCTCACGCTCCCCAACGGTTCGACCCTTCCCAATCGCATCGCCAAGGCAGCGATGGAGGAAAACATGGCCGACGCCGATCAGGCCCCATCCGAATTCCTCATGCGCCTGTATCAGGCCTGGGCCGACGGTGGTGCGGGCCTGCTGATCACGGGCAATGTGATGGTCGATGGCCGCGCCATGACGGGGCCCGCGGGCGTCGTGCTGGAAGACGCCACCCATTTGGCCAAGTTCAAGCGCTGGGCGCAGATCAGTCGCTCGAAGGGAGCGCAAGCGTGGTTGCAGATCAATCACCCTGGCCGCCAGATGCAGGCCAACCTCGGCCAGCCGACGTGGGCGCCGTCCGCCGTGCCGCTGGAGCTCGGCAACATGTCCAAGCGCTTCAATGTGCCGCTCGCGATGACGGAAGCCATGATCGAAGAGGTGATCCATCGGTTCGCGCGCACCGCGAGCCTGGCCGAAGCCGCTGGCTTCACCGGCGTGGAAATCCACGCGGCGCACGGTTACCTGTTGAGCCAGTTCCTTTCGCCACTCATCAATCGCCGAACCGATCCATGGGGCGGCTCGTTGGAGAACCGCGCGCGCCTGTTGATCGAGATCGTCCGCGCAGTGCGGGCCGTGGTTTCGCCCGCCTTTGCAGTAGCCGTCAAGCTCAACTCCGCCGACTTTCAGCGCGGTGGCTTCAGCACGGATGACGCCAAGAAAGTCGTAATCCTGCTCAACGAGCTGGCCGTGGATCTGGTCGAAATCTCAGGCGGCAGCTACGAAGCCCCTGCCATGCAAGGACAGGCGCGTGACGGCCGCACCCTGGCACGAGAGGCGTACTTCGTGGAGTTCGCGCGAGACATTCGAACGGTGGCAAAGATGCCGGTGATGGTGACCGGGGGCATCCGCCGTCGCCAAGTGGCTAACCAGGTGATTGAAAGTGGCGTGGATATGGTCGGCATCGCCACGGCACTCGCCATTGATCCGTTTTTGCCGGCGGACTGGCGCATGGGCGCCGACAACACGCCGGAGTTGTCGCCCATCGCCTGGAAGAACAAGCCGCTGGCGTCCTTGGCGAACATGGCTGCCGTGCGCTATCAGATGCGCAAGATCAGCCACGGCAAGTCACCCAATCCGCGCGTATCGCCACTGCGCGCTCTTATTGAACAGCAGGCAGCCACCGCGTGGCGCACGCGGACGTATCGACAGTGGATTGTTCGACGTTCGAGGCAGATCCAACGCGCGTCTACCCACGAGGTCGATTTACGGCCAACGTAGGTGGAATGGCAGGACCGGAGCCAGCATCGATCAACATTACGCTCGACAGGATCAAGGGCTAAACGCCAAAGTTTGTACAACCCGCACAAACTATGCGCCTGTGAACACCACTAGCTCTTGCCACACGCCGCTCCAGTCCCACCGGTTGCACCAACAAAGCGCATTACCCATGATGGTGCAATGAGCGATCAGGCATGGCGTCGATGGGCTGAGCAGCTGGCGACCGGTTTGGCGCTGGCGGATAGCCAGTTGCGCCTGCTATGGATCAACCCGGCGCTGGCGGAGCAATTGGGGATCGGTCCGCGCAGCGCGGTGGGCCAGTCGTTGGCGGTGCTGCTGCACCGGCCGGAGTGGATGGCGTTGGCGCAGCGCGCGCTGCACGAACCGTCGCCGCTGCAGCTTCGCGGTATCGAGGCGCCCTCCGCGCGCGGTGAGGCCGGGCGCATGGATGTCTCCATGCAGCCGTTGCCATCTGGCGAACTGCTGCTGGAAGTGCATGCGCTGGCGCCGCCGGCGTCGTCCGATACGCCCTTGTCCGCCACGTTGCGCGGCTTTGCCCATGAAGTGAAGAACCCGCTCGCGGGTTTACGCGGTGCCGCGCAGCTGTTGCAGCGGCGTGTGGAGGATGACGATCTGCGTTCGCTGGCCGGCCTTGTCATCGGTGAGGCCGACCGCCTCGCCGCGCTCGCCAACCGCTTGTTGCGCCACGATGGCGCGGCCCAGCTTGGGCCGGTGAACATCCATGAGCGCCTTGAACGCCTGGGCGACCTGCTGCTGGCCGAGCCCGCGCCGCCCACCTTGCGGCACGACTACGATCCCAGCCTGCCCGACGTCTATGGCGATGCCGACCGCGTGCTGCAGCTGCTGCTCAATCTCGCACGCAACGCCATCGAGGCGGGTGCGCGCACGCTCACTTTCCGCACGCGCGCCGAACACGCCGTGCGACTGGGCGAGCGCGTGGCGCGCATGGCGTTGCGGGTGGATGTGATCGACGACGGTCCGGGCGTGCCCGCCGCGTTGCGCGACACCTTGTTCGAGCCGCTGGTGTCCGGTCGTGCCGATGGCAGCGGACTGGGCCTGGCGCTGGCGCGCGAAATCGCCCGCGAGCATGGCGGCGAACTGCGCTATGTGAGTCGACCGGGCGACACCGTGTTCTCCCTGTATCTGCCGATGGGCCATGCACATGACTGAACCACGCCATGAAATCTGGATCGCCGATGACGACCGCGGCGTGCGTTTCGTACTGGCTGAGGCGTTGCGTGATGCGGGCCTGGTCGTGCGTGAATTCGGCAATGGCGAAGACGTGCGCGCGGCACTGCACGAGGCTCGCCCGGCGTTGCTGCTAACCGACGTGCGCATGCCGGGCGAAGGCGGTCTGGCCCTGCTCTCGGCGTTGAAGGCCGAAGGCATCGGGCCGGTGATCGTGATGAGCGCCTACACCGATGTCGCTACCACGGCTGCCGCCTATCGAGCGGGCGCGGTGGATTACCTGGCCAAGCCGTTCGACCTCGACCAGGCGGTAGCCGCCGTGCAACGCGCGTTGGCCGATGTACCCCATGCCGCCAGCGCGCCGCCTCCGGAGCCGGTGCCGACGCATGCCTTGCTCGGCGAAAGCGTTGCAATGCGCGAAGTGTTTCGCCTCATCGGCCGTGTCGCCGCCAGTGACCTCAACGTGCTGATCACCGGCGAAACCGGCACCGGCAAGGAGCTGGTGGCGCGCGCGTTGCACGAGGAAAGCGCGCGTCGCGACAAGCCCTTCGTCGCGCTCAATACCGCGGCCATTCCCAGCGAGCTGTTGGAAAGCGAGTTGTTTGGTCACGAAGCGGGCGCCTTCACCGGCGCCACGCGTCGCCACGCCGGCCGCTTCGAGCAAGCCGAGGGGGGCACGTTGTTTCTCGATGAGATCGGCGATATGCCATTGGCCTTGCAGACGCGCCTGTTGCGCGTGCTGGCCGGCGGCGAATTCTATCGCGTGGGCGGACGCGAGCTGATGCGCGGCAACGTGCGCATCATCGCCGCCACGCATCAGGACCTGGATGGCCGCGTCGCGGCGGGCCAGTTCCGCGCGGACCTGAAGCATCGCCTCGACGTGGTGCGCATCGAACTGCCGGCATTGCGCCAGCGTCGCTCGGACATTCCGCTGCTTGCGCAGCACTTCCTGGCGTCGGCGGCGAAGGAATTGAAGCTGCCGCCCAAGCGTTTCTCCAAGGCGGCACTCAAGGCGATTGCGCAGCGCGACTTCCCGGGCAACGTGCGCGAGCTGGAGAATCTGTGTCGTCGCCTCGCCGTGATTGCACCGGGCGTGGAAATCCTGCCGTCGGACCTGGGCAGCACGGCCGCCGCGGCCACCCGTGGTGGCTGGACCGACGCCTTGCGCGAGTGGGCCAGCCAGGCGCTGGCCGACGGCGAACTGGACATCCACACGCGGGCGCGCGAAGCACTCGACCAGACCCTGCTGCAAGCCGCGCTGGCCGCCCATGAAGGCCACCGCCAGCATGCCGCCGCGGCCTTGGGCGTGGGCCGCAACACTCTTACCCGCAAGCTGGGCGCATCGCGCTCGCGACGTCCCTCCAAGCCCTGAGTCCACGCGCCATGACAGTCACGGTTCGCGCCGCCAATCGCTCCGATATTTCCCGCGTGGTGCAATGGAACGCCGCGATGGCCTGGGAAACCGAACGCAAGACACTCGACCCGGTGGTGCTGGAGCGAGGCGTCACGGCGGTATTCGACGAGCCCCGCCGTGGCTTCTACCTGGTGGCCGAACAGGCGGGCGTGGCGGTGGGTTGCCTGCTGGTCACCTACGAATGGAGCGATTGGCGCGCGGGTGATTTCTGGTGGATCCAGAGCGTGTACGTAGTGGAGACGGCGCGTCGCCTCGGTGTGTTTCGCCGTCTCTACGAAGCGGTGGAAAAGCGCGCGAGTCAGGCTGGCGCCGTCGGCCTGCGCCTGTACGTGGAGACGGAGAACGAGCGTGCGCAGCGCACCTATGCCGGCCTGGGCATGAATCGCTGCCACTACTTCATGTACGAAGCGGAGTTTCCGGTGTCGCCATGACAGCGGCAGCTTGAAGCACGGCAGGCTGCCGCCGGTGGTTACCTCGGCGCCAATTGCCGGAATAGTTCATCGGCGGGTTGCGCGGTGCCAAACAGAAAACCCTGCAGCAGCGATACGCCGGCTCGTCGCAGGTGCCCGGCCTGTTCGGGGGTTTCCACGCCTTCGGCCACCACGGTCATGTCCAGCCCGTGCGCCATGGCGATGATGGCGTCCGTGATGGCGGCGTTGTCGGGGTCGCTGGCGATGTCGCGCACGAAGGTGCGGTCGATCTTCAGTGCATCGATGGGAAAGTACTTCAGATACGACAGGCTGCAGTAGCCGGTGCCGAAATCGTCCAACGCCAGGCTCACGCCCAGGTCCTTGATGCGCTGCATGAGCACGCGACTCTGGTCGCCGGCGGACATCACCATGCGCTCGGTCAGCTCCAGTTCGATCAGCGCCGGCGGCAATTGCGCCTCCTGCAGCGCGGCCTGCAGCGCATCATGGAAACCCGCGTGCTGGAACTGGGGCGCGGATACATTCACCGCCACCACGATGGGGCGACCTGCGCGATACCACTCCCCGGCCTGGCGACAGGCTTCGCGCAGCACCCAGTCGCCGAGCGACACGATCAGGCCGCTTTCCTCGGCCACCGGGATGAACTCATCGGGAGCGTAGACTTCGCGGCCATCGACCAGCCAACGCAACAGTGCCTCGGCACCGACGATGACGCCGGAGACGGCTTCCACCTTCGGCTGGTAGTGCAGCACCAGCTCACCGCGGCGCAGCGCCTTGCGCAGCTCCTGTTCGATGCGCAGCCGCGCAGCCGGGCGTTCGCTCATGGAGGGCACGAAGAAGCGGTAGCCGCTGCGACCCTGCATCTTCACCTCGTACATCGCCACGTCGGCATTGCGCAGCATGGTTTCGGCGTCATGTGCGTCGTCCGGATAGACGCTGATGCCCACGCTGAAGTCGATGCTCAGCTCGCCCATCCGACTGGCATTGGAGGCCTGCCAGCCGCGTATCAGTTTCTCGCACAGCTGGCTGGCCCCGATGCGTCCATCCACGTGGGACAGCAGCACCACGAACTCGTCACCACCCACGCGGCTGACCGTGTCCTCGTTGCGCAGGTGGCTGCGCAAATGAGCGGCGAGCGCGCGCAATACATCGTCACCCGCGGCATGGCCGAAGGTGTCGTTGATCTGCTTGAAATGGTCGATGTCGATGTGCAGCAGGGCGGCCTGGTCCTGCCGACGCTGTGCGGCGGCCAGCACCTGCTCCAGTCGCGATTGCAGCAGGCTGCGGTTGGGCAGGCCGGTGAGCGTGTCGTGCTGTGCCAGGTGCGCCATCTTCAGCGCCAGCGCGCGGGTTTCGCTCACGTCGTGGAATACCAGCACGCCACCGATGACGCTGCCGGCATGGTCGTGGATGGAGGCGGCGGAGTCCTCGATGGGTGTTTCGAAGCCATTGCGATGCAGCAGCACCGCGTCGCCTTTCAGTTCGACGATGGCGTCGCGTGCGATGGCATCCAGCAGCGGGTTATGCAGTGGGTCGCGGGTGCGGCTGTCGATCAGCTTGAACACCTCGCTCATCGGCTTGCCGACGGCTTCGCCATGGCTCCAGCCGGTCATCGCCTCGGCGATCGGATTGAGCGACGTCACCCGGTGCTGCATGTCGGTGGTGATCACCGCATCGCCGATCGAGCGCAGCGTGACCTCGGCCAGCTCGCGTTCGCGGAACAGGGCTTCTTCGTAGGCCTTGCGCTGGCTGATGTCCTGGATCTGCGCCACCGCGTGCTGGGGCCGGCCATCGGCGCCCCGCACCAGCGATACGCTCAGCAGCACGTGCACGATGTGGCCGTCGCGATGGATGTAGCGCTTCTCCAGCTGGTAGGTCTCGCGTCCGCCCGCGGCCAGTTCGGAGGAAAGTTGGTGGGAGGCGGCCAGGTCGTCCTCATGAGTGAGTTCGACGAACGACTTGGACAGCAGTTCCTCTTCGCTGTAACCCAGCATCTGGCACAACGCGCCATTGACCCGCAGCATGCGGCTGTCGGGCGCGACCAGGGCCATGCCAATGGCGGCGTGCTGGAAGGCGCCGTAGAAACGCTGCTCGCTCTCGCGCAGCTGGGTCTCCAGCACGTGGCGCTCGGTGATGTCGATGAACACGGTGAACACCCCGCGCACCTGGCCATCGGCGTCGAAGTCCGGCTGGAAATTGCCATGCATGTAGCAACGTGCGCTGCCGCCGAACAGCTCGCCTTCATAGACCGCCGGCTCGCCCGCGAGCGCCTGTTCCAGGCAGGAGCCTGCGCGCTGCAGGCTCCAGTCGTCGACTACCTCGTCGACGAGCCGGTCCACCATCTGGGCGGGGTCGACACCCAGCCAGCGCAGGTGGGTGCCGTTGACGAAGCGGAAGCGGCGGTGACGATCGATATAGGTGATCAGCGCAGGAGCACCGTTGAGCACGTGGGTGGCCCATGGGGCCTCGCCATCGCCTGGGAGGTACTCACGATCGGTTTGCTGCATGCGGCTGTCGTCACCTGGCGCTCCCCTTGCGCCTTCTTCCCCGCATCATGCGCCAAGTGGCGTCGGCTGTGCAGATGGCCGGTGATGAGGCCCCATCTCACGATGAGGCTGTGTCTTTAGTGCAAGGCGTCGGCGGGCGCGCCGAGCTGGCCGTCAGCATCGAGCATGATGCGCCCCAGGGCATGCAGATCGGAGGCGATCGCATAACGATCGGCCAGGTTGGCGACCAGCGGGCCCAGTGCCCTGGGATGCAGGGGATAGCCGTGCGCCAGCACGCGGGCGCGACCGCCTTCGCCGCGCTGGGCCACGGTGACGGCCACCACGCCAAGCCCTGGCGCCTCGTGGGCATACAGGGCCGGCGCGTCATAGCCGCTGTCGGCCGTGGCGAACGCCTCCAGCAGATAGCCGGTGGCCGGTTCGGCGCGGTCCACCAGCACCAGCGGCAGGTGATGGGCATCGAGCAGGGCGGCGTACTGGCGCAGCTCGAACACGATGCCGGCGAAATCATGGGCGCGCTGGCCCACTTCCCCGCGCTGCTCGCGCAGCCAGCCGGACGGCGATTGCACTTCCACCCGTCCCTCGACATAGCGCAGGGCCAGGCCACGTGCGCTCAGGGTGGATTCCTCGCGATAAGGCGTCAGCAGCGCCGCCTCCAGCAGAGTCCACAGCGGGGCGAGATTGACGTGCTCGTACTGCACGCAGGTCAGCGCCAGCAGGTCGTTGCGGCTCAGGTAGCGGGCATGCTCCAGCTGCACGCCCAGCGTGCGCATCAGCCAGTCGGCGGTGCGTGCGCCGGCTTCGCCGCGGCCCACCAGTTCCACTTCCAGCTTCTCCGACAGGCTTTCGGCCAACGCCTCGGGGGCGAGCAGGGAGATCGGCAGCAGGCGCATCGGGCCGTCGGCGAAAATCGCCTCGGGCTCCAGCGGCTGGGCCGGCATGCGGCCTTCGTGGGTGCCGAACGCCACCACGTTTTCCAGGTGGCCGCGCGGCACGCGGCGGGCCAGCTCGTCCAGCGTGCCCCATACGGGGAACCCGGGGCGCAGCAGCTCCACCGCGTCGAACAGCGCGCCGGCCAGGGCCAGGCGGGCTTCGTCCACCTGGGGTACCAGCGCGTGCAGGTCGGCGGCGACCAGGGCGGCCAGCTCGGCGGCTTCATCGCGGCTGAGCGTGCGCTGCCGCGGGGTGTCGCTGGCCGAGAGTTCCAGCGCCAGTACGACGGGCAGGGCGATAAGTGTCTGCGCTTCCACGGATGACAAACCCGAACGGCAAAGAACCGAATTCTAGCATTCGTGGATTTTGGGCTTCCGTGGCGTAGCGGGGCGGGTTAGCCTTGTGGACTCAGTTTTTTCGGACCGTGCCTGCCATGGAAAACACGCTCAAGCGCGTCGGTGTGATCGGCGGCGTGCGCATTCCCTTCTGCCGCAACAACACCGCCTATGCCGACGTCGGCAATTTCGGGCTGTCGGTGAAAGTGCTCGGCGCGCTGGTCGAACGCTACGGCCTGCACGGGGTGGAGCTGGGCGAGGTGGCCATGGGCGCGGTGATCAAGCACGCCTCGGACTGGAACCTGGCCCGCGAAGCCCTGCTGTCCTCCGGGCTGGCGCCGACCACGCCGGGCATCACCACGGCGCGCGCCTGCGGCACCTCGCTGGACAACGCCATCATCATCGCCAACAAGATCGCCACCGGGCAGATCGAGGCCGGCATCGCCGGCGGCTCGGACACCACCAGCGACGTGCCGATCGTGCTGGGTGAACGCCTGCGCAAGCGCCTGCTGGCGCTCAACCGCGCCAAGACCTGGCAGGAAAAGCTGCGCGCCGCCACCCAGGGCTTCTCGCTGAAGGAGTTCAAGCCCGCCTTCCCGGGCGTGGCCGAGCCGCGTACCGGCATGTCGATGGGCGACCACTGCGAGAAGATGGCCAAGGAATGGCATATCACCCGCCAGGCGCAGGACCAGCTGGCCCTGGACAGCCACCACAAGCTGGCCGCCGCCTACGAGGCCGGCTTCTTCGATGAGCTGGTGGTGCCGTTCCGTGGCCTCAAGCGCGACGGTTTCCTGCGCCCGGACACCACCCTGGAAAAACTCGCCTCGCTGAAGCCGGCGTTCGACAAGACCTCCGGCCACGGCACGCTCACCGCCGGCAATTCCACCGGCCTGTCCGACGGCGCCGCTGCGGTGCTGCTGGGTACCGAGGAGTGGGCGGCCAAGCGCGGCCTCACCGTGCAGGCGTGGTTCCGCGACGCCGAAGTGGCGGCGGTCGACTTCGTGCATGGCGAAGGCCTGCTGATGGCGCCCACCGTGGCGGTGCCGCGCATGCTGGCCCGCCAGGGCCTGACCCTGCAGGACTTCGACTTCTACGAGATCCACGAGGCCTTCGCCGCGCAGGTGCTGTGCACGCTGCGGGCGTGGGAAAGCGCCGATTACTGCAAGAACCGCCTGGGCCTGGACCAGCCCTTGGGCGCCATCGACCCGGCCAGGCTCAACGTGCATGGCTCCAGCCTCGCCACCGGCCACCCGTTCGCCGCCACCGGCGCGCGCGTCGTGGCCACGCTGGCCAAACTGCTGGAGCAGAAGGGTTCGGGCCGTGGCCTGATCTCCATCTGCACCGCCGGCGGCATGGGCGTCACCGCCATCCTCGAGCGCTGAGCCGCGCCGCAGGCCGCATGTTGCGCTTGCGCACCACCGCTGGCCTGAGCCTGCTCGCGCTGGCGGCAGGTGTAGGTGGCACCGCCTGGCTCAGCACGTTGACCGATGACTGGGCAGGCCCGCCCGCGCACACGGCGACCCATGCCGACAAGGTGCGGGCCATGTTGCGCCGGTATCCGCGTGCGGTGCATGCACCGCGTGAAGCCAGCCATGCACCGGTCCGGATGGCCGCGGCACCGCCACCGGCCAGCGCCGCACCGGCATGGCCCACGCTGACGCCCATCGACATGCCATCGCTGGCGGTGTCGCCGTTCCGGCGGACCGCCCCGCTGCATGGCCTGGTAGTCCTCCATCTCCAGGTCGACGGCGCGGGTCGGGTGGCCCAGGCGGCCGTGTCCCAGACCAGCGGCGATGCCGACCTCGATGATCGCGCCCTGCAAACGGTGCTGGGCTGGCGCTTCGCGGTGCCGGCCGACCACCCCGAGGGTTTGCCGGGGTCCCTGGTGATGCGTTTCGAAGAGGGCGCGGACCGCAGCCTGCCCGCGCCCTGAGGCCTGCCGCCCTACAGGATGCCCTTCACGCCGGCACCAAACGCGGTGATCAGGCGGGTATAGATCAGCTTCGAGGAGATCGCCACGTTGGGGAAGTCGCCCACCGGCGTGTAGCAGCTGAGGAAGGCCGGGTCGCTCGGGCGCATGGGCGTACAGCCTGCCTTGAGCTCGTAGCTGGTGGCGTAGCGATACGGCCACAGGTCGAAGATGGGCAGGCTGGCGGAGAAGTCGCCGATGGCCATGCTCAGGCTGCTCTGCTGGCGCGGTGCGACCACCCAGGCATTTTCCGGCTGGGTGTCGCGCAGGATGCTGTCGCGCAGCTCGCTGGCGAAGCGTGCGTCGTAGACGATCACGCCCGCCTCGGTGTTGTAGTGGTCCGAGCGCGGGTCGAAGTTGTGCGAGCCGACCATGGCGAAGTCGTCGTCCACCACGATGGACTTGGCATGCAGGCCGAAGCGTCGCCCGGCCGTGGTCAGCGGCGCCGGCCGGTTGCGCCGGGCCCCGCCCCGGCTGCCTAGCAGGCCACGTTCGTTGCCGATGCGGTTCTTGGCCTTGGTGCCCGCCAGCGCGGACGGCGCCGGGCCTTCGTCGGCGGCGGCATCGGCATTGTCCTCGGCGGGGCCGGCCGCTTGCGGCTTCATCTCGTAGATCTCGAAGCCGTATTCCTTGAGATAGCGCTTGCGGTGCTTGTAGGAGATGGCATACACCGCGAACGCATCGGTGGAGGCCAGCGAATTGGTGGAGACGATGATGCGTGGCGGCGTCTCGCCCTGCCGCAGGCGCGAAAAAATCTCCTGCGCGGGTTTGCTCAGCACCAGGTAGGGCGTCTGCAGCACCACTTCGTGTTGCGCGGCGCCGACCATGCGCATCACGTGCGCGGTGAATTCATGCGCGCTGCGTTTGTCCGGCTGCGTGGTTTTCGAGGGCAGGTCGCTGAAGTAGTCGACGCGACCGGTGCGTAGCGTCTCGCTGACCAGCGCATCGTCCAGCCAGTCGTCATCCTCCGCCTCCTCGATCACCCGGGCCACCCGCTGCGGATGGGCGTAGTGCGGTGCCGGCCATGGCGGCGGATCGTCGCTATCGAGCAGGTGCCGGTTGACGTCGCGCAGGTGGGTGAGCGGCGCCGAGCGCTTGTGGTTCCAGAACGTCTCGAAGCTGGTGGCCATGGCGTGGGCGGCCGGGCCGCCCACCATCACGTCGCGGTCGAGATAGTCGAACTCGTCGTCCCAGTCGAAATAGCGGTCCTGGTAGTTGCGCCCGCCGGTGATGCCGATGGTGTCGTCCACCAGCAACAGCTTGTTGTGCATGCGCTGGTTGAACTTCATGAAGCAGCACACGATGCCCGCGGTGAACTCGGCCACCGAGGTCTGCGCCTCGTCGAAGGTGGGGTTGTACAGGCGTACTTCGAGGTTGGCGTGCGCGGTGGCCAGGCGTTCGAGCAGGACGGGGTCGCCAAAGGAGAACAACTGGTCGGCGAGGATGCGCACCTTCACGCCGCGCCGCGCGGCCCGCAGCAACTCGTTGAGCACCAGCTGGCCGGCGTCGTCCTGGTCCCAGATATAGGTCTGCACGTCGATGGTGTGCTGCGCCGCGCGGATCAGGTTGAGCCGCGCCACCATGGCCGCCTCGCTGTCGTTGAGCAGGGTGACGACATGGACGGGCTGCTCGGGGGTGGAGTCGGACATCGCCTGGCGCGCGGCATCGAGCAGGGGCGAGTCGATCGCGCAGCGATCGGGGCGGTCGCAGTCCAGTTCGTGCGGCGTGGCGGCGGCCACCACGGCATCGGCGCGCCGGATGCGTGTGGGCGACACGCTGCATCCCGGTAGAACCAGGATCGCAACGAGCAGGGCGGCAAGGGCGATCCAGCGCGGGTGCATCCTTCGGATGATAAAGGCTGCTTTTAGCGCTTGGCGTAATCGAGGCTGATCATCATGCCGAGATCGACGCGATCGGCTACGGCGGCGCGATGCCCGCTCATGCCGAAGTCGCTGCGCTGGATGGTGCCGCGCACGGAAATCACGCATTGCTGCGGCTCATGCAGCGGGCAGCGCGAGGGCAGCAGCTCGAAATGCGCCGTCCGGGTGATGCCACGCAGGGTGAGCGTGCCCTGCAGGTCCCCGCCTTTCTCCAGCATGGCCAGCGAAATGGGCTGGGATACGAAGTGGATCGAAGGATAGTGCGACACGTCGAAGAATTCCGGCGCCAGCACCCAGCGACGGATGCGGTCCGAACTCATCTGGATGCTGTCGACGGTGATGCGCGCATCGACCACAGCGGTGTCGTGCAGCGAGCTCAGGGTCACGTCGCCGTCGATTTCCTCGAAGCGGCCCAGGATCTGGCTGAGCCATAACAGGCGCACGCCAAAGTCGGCGTGCGATCGGGCGGGATCAATGCGGTAGTCGGCGGCATGTGCCGGCCAGGCGGCGAGCAGGAGAGCTGCCAGGCAGCCGGCGAACTGCCAGCTCATGGCGACCAGAAAGCATCCAGGCGTGCGTTTCCCGGTTCCAGCGTACCGTTGAGGTGCAGCACGGCCAGGCCACCGGGCGGCATGCCGCGGAATTCGTCCGAGCGGCCCTCGACCAGCAAGGCCACCAGGCGTTCGATGCCGGGGTTGTGGCCCACCAGCATCACCGTTTCGGCATCGCCATGCTGATCGAGCAAGGCCAACAGCTCGCCGGGCGTGGCCTCGTAGATGTCGTCGGCGAACTCGGGTGACGGCGCCTGTTTCAGCGCGGCCAGCGCCAGCGACGCGGTGCTGCGCGTGCGCTCCGATGGCGAGCACAGCACGCGGTCCGGCTTGACCCCGTGCGAGGCCAGCCAGCTGCCGGCGGCCCGCGCCTCCTGTTCGCCGCGGCCGCTCAGGCGCCGGCTATGGTCGTCCGCGCCGGATGGCGCGGGCTGGGCTTCGGCGTGTCGCAACAGGATGAGTTCGTGCATGGCTTGGCTCCTAGGTCGGACGGCGCCGGGGTAGCGCGGTCGCGCGGGTTCAGTGCTGGCGCTTGATCCAGCGCAGGAGGTGTTTCCAGTCCTCCTGGTGGCTCCGGACGTTTTCCGAAGCGTAGTCAAAGATGCCTTTGCCAAGGGCGGCCAGCAGCACATAGGCCTGGCTGTCCCGCAACTGGGCCACGATCGGAAACGGCGCGCCTTCCGCCAGTCGAGCCATGGCGTCCTGGCTGGCGTTGGTCCATGGCTTGAGGCGATTGCCGACCAAGCCCACCGGCAGTTTGCCGCGCTTGATGCGATTGATCTGCTTGAGGTGTTCCAGGAAATCAAACGTCGCATCGAGGTCGAACGTTGACGGCAGCACCGGCACCAGCAGCACGTCGGCCTGCTCCAGGTACGGCTCGAGATCGCGCTCCTGCGAGCCGGCCGGCGTGTCGATGAGCACGCGCTGGGTGTCGGGCGGGAGTTTTTCGAGGGATCGACGGCCGCCATCGAGGGCCAGCACGCCCGGCACGTTGTCCGGACGTTGCGCTGCCCAGCGGAAGCCCGAGTGCTGGCGGTCGGCATCGATGATGGCGGTGTGCTTGCCATCCTGCGCCCAGTGCGAGGCCAGCTGGGTCACCAGCGTGCTCTTGCCACACCCGCCCTTGCTGCTTGCTACCAGTACCGTCAGCATGACGCTGCCCCAGTGTCCAGGTCGTGGCCAAGCCTACACGAAGGCCGGGGCGACCAGGCAAGCGACAGCATCAAACCGCATCAACCGGCCTTGTTGGGATCCCAGTCGGCCGGTGCATCGACGGAAATGTCGTAGTCATGCAGGGCGGTGAGCATCAGGCTCATCTGGGTGCCGCCCGAACGGGCCAGCGCCAGCAGGTGGCCGGCCAATGCCGGTTCACCCTGGGCGCGCGCCGAGAGCTGGGCGAAATTCTGCACCTGCCACACCAGGTTGCGGCGGGCGCGGCGGGCATCTTCCTGCTGGGCCGGATCGTCGGACAGCACCTCACGCAGGTGCAGGCCCAGCGAGCGGGCCAGCGGACTGGAGCCCCATTCCAGCACCTTGCCCAGCTTGAGGCAGTCGGCCTTCAGCGCGGCGTCGCTGGCGCCGTCTTCGCACAGGCGCGCGGTGGCCTGCAGGCCCGGCTGCGGCTGGGTTTCGGCAAGGCCGAACACCATCACCATCTGCACTCCGGCCGCGCCGGAGGGCGACAGCGGATTGATCACCGCCGGCGGCGGCGGCAACAGCGCGACGGTGCTGGCCAGAGCCTTGAGGCTGGTGCCGGTGTAGTCGTCGTAGAGCTTGGCGGCGGCGGCCTTGGCCAGGTCGTCGCGGGCAGCGTCCGACTTGCCGTCGCGCACGTCCAGGCCCAGCTTGAGCAGCCACACGGCGGCGTTGTCCGGCGCCTGGGTGGTGAGCTTGCCCATGGCGTCGGCGTTGGGGCAGTCGTCGGCCTTGCTGTCGCAATCGCTCAGGCGTACCCAGTTGATCTCCGGGCCGGCGCCCGGGGCCTGCTCGGCGCGTCCGATCAGGCTGTGGAAGCTGTTGATCTCGGGCTGGTCCGGCAGCGGTCGGGCCAGCAGGGCGCCACCCAGCAGCGGGATGGGGTCGGCCTGCGGGGCGATCACACTGACCAGGTCTTTCTGGAAGGCCAGCAGCGCCTTGTGACGCGCGGCCGCTTGCTTGTCCGCCGAGGGTGCGGTGGTCTTGGCCGGAGGCGTGGCCGCTAAAACCGGTGCGGCAAGTGAGGCGAAAACCAGTCCGAGTGTAAGAACGCGCCGTCCAAGCATCGAGGACTCCTACCGAAAGCGAAGCGGACAGCATACCGTTCCCGCATTAAGCTCGCCTGATCCGGCGAAAGCATCGGGCGCGAGAAAGTGCGTGGGCTTGCTAGCATGGCCGCTTCGCATGCCCGGGATGTTCCATCATCCTGCGTAGCACGGGAGACAGGTAGTGAACGACTTTTCGATATTGGCCGATGGGCGCGCCACGCCCTGGTTCGTCGGCTGGGGCACGCTGGCCCTGATCAATGCCGGGCTGGCCCAGGGCAAGAACCGCAGCGGCCTGCTGTGGTTCTTGCTGTCGCTGGTGATCGGGCCGCTCGCCACGCTGATCCTGGTGCTGTTGCCCAAGCCGCGCCAGACCTTGTTCTGAGCCCTGAAACGAAAAGGCCCGCCCCGTTGCCGGTGGCGGGCCTTTTCGGACGGGGCGCGGGCTTATTCGCCCAGCGCCTCGCGCATGAATTCCGGCTGCGCCAGCGCTCCCTTGTGGATATCGGCGTTGTAGTAGCGGGTGGGGAAGTTCTTGCTCAGTGCGCCGCGCTCGCGGAAGCCGGCCAGGTCGCCGCCCTTGCGCACCATGGTGCAGCTCCACCAGCCGGTGGGGTAGCACGGCTGCGGGAACGGCAGCGTCTTCACCGCGCTGAAGCCGGCGGTGCGCATGGCCGAGCGCATGGACTTGATCAGCTCCAGGTGCGCGATCGGCGACTCCGACTGCTGCACCAGAATGCCGCCGTGGCGCAGGGCCTTGTAGCAGCTGGCGTAGAAGGCGGCGTTGAACAGGCCTTCGGCCGGGCCGACCGGGTCGGTCGAGTCGACGATGATCAGGTCCAGCGATTCCGGTTCGGCCTCGGCCATGTACTTGATGCCGTCGATGAACAGCAGCTCGGCGCGCGGGTCGTTATTGGAGTCGCACAGCTCCGGGAAGTATTCCTCGGCCAGGCGCGTGACGCGCTCGTCGATCTCCACCTGCACGGCATGCTCCACTTCCTCGTGCTTGAGCACTTCGCGCAGGGTGCCGCAGTCGCCGCCGCCGATGATCACCACGCGCTTGGCGCGCGCATGGGTGAACAGCGCCGGGTGGGTCATCATCTCGTGATAGAGGAAGTTGTCGCGGCTGGTCAGCATCACGCAGCCGTCGATCACCATCAGGTTGCCCCAGTCGGTGGTCTGGTAGATCTCGATGGTCTGGAACGGGGTTTTCTCGGCATGCAGCAGCTTCTCCACGCGGTAGCCGATGGAGGAGCCGGAGGCCTGGTGGGCTTCGGTGAACCAGCTGGGGTGCTGCGACATGGGGATGATCCTGACAATCGTTGGGGTCAAAGAGCGGGAATTGTAGCCGAACTGCCGCCTACGTCCCGTCGAGGCGGGGCAACCCGGCGCCGGCACATTGTCACAAGAGGTCGTTACAATGGCGCCCCGGCCCGCCAGGCGATTCCGCCCGCGGCCCGCCAAGTTTGCCCGGCCCCGCGGCGTGCGAGGCTTCCGGCCGGCTGACTTCGTGCTCTTACCGAGCAAGCGCGTCAAGGCTCGCCGCTGCGACGACATGTTCAGGGTGTCACCCGCCCGTTGTACAAGGAGCCCTCCATGTCGAAGCACTGGAACATCGACGCTGCCCGCCATACCTACGCCGTCCCGCATTGGGGCGACGGCTACGTGGACGTGGACGCGGCCGGCCACATCGTCATGCGCCCGCAAGGCGCCAAGGGGCCGGCGCTGTCGCTGCCGGCCATCGTCGAGCGCGCCCGCGCCGAAGGCCTGCGGCTGCCGCTGCTGGTGCGCTTTCCGGACATCCTCGCCGACCGGCTGAAACGCCTGCAGGACGCCTTCGCCAAGGCCATCGGCGAATGGAACTACGCGGGCGGCTATACCGCCGTCTACCCGATCAAGGTGAACCAGCAGCGCGGCGTGGCCGGCGAGCTGGTGGCCGCCGGCGAGCACGGCTTCGGCCTGGAGGCCGGCTCCAAGCCCGAGCTGATGGCCGTGCTGGCGATGGCCCGACCCGGCAGCATCGTGATCTGCAACGGCTACAAGGACCGCGAATACGTCCGCCTCGCGCTGATCGGGCGCAAGCTCGGCCTGCGCGTGCACATCGTGATCGAGAAGCTCTCGGAGCTGGACCATGTGTTCAGCGAGTCCAAGGCGCTGGGCGTGGAGCCGCTGCTCGGCGTGCGCGTGCGGCTGGCCTCCATCGGCGCCGGCAAGTGGCAGAACACCGGCGGCGACAAGGGCAAGTTCGGCCTGTCGCCCAGCCAGGTGCTCACCCTGGTCGAGCGCCTGGACCAGGCCGGCCTCAAGCACACGCTGAAGCTGCAGCACTTCCACATGGGTTCGCAGATTTCCAACGTGCGCGACATCGCCAACGGCATGCGCGAGGCCACGCGCTATTTCGTGGAACTCAAGCGCATGGGCGTGCCGCTGGACATCGTCGACGTCGGCGGCGGCCTGGGCGTGGATTACGAAGGCTCGCGCTCGCGCAGCCACAACTCCATCAACTACTCGATCGAGCAGTACGCGGCGACCATCGTGCAGTCGCTGGCCGAGGCCGTGGCCGAGGAAAACCTGCCCGCGCCGCACATCATCACCGAGGCCGGCCGTGCCATGACCGCGCACCATGCGGTGATGGTGGTGAACGTGACCGAGGTGGAGCCGGTGCCGGTGGGCAACATCCCCGCGGCCCACGAGCACGAGCCGGCCGTGCTGCGCCGCCTGCGCGAAACCTGGCACGAGCTGGACGCGCGCCCCGCGCTGGAGCTGTTCCACGAAGCCCAGCACCACCTCGCCGAGGGCCAGGCGTTGTACGCGCTGGGCCAGCTCACGCTGGACGACCGCGCGCGCCTGGACGACATGTACTACGCCATCGCCAATGCGGTGCGCACCCGCCTGCTGCCGGCCGAGCGTTCGCATCGCCAGGCGCTGGACGAACTGGACGAGAAGCTGGTCGACAAGTACTTCGTCAATTTCTCGGTGTTCGAGTCGGTGCCGGATATCTGGGCGATCGACCAGATCTTTCCCATCGCGCCGATCGCGCGGCTCGACGAGGAGCCGACCCGGCGCGGCGTGATCGTCGACCTCACCTGCGATTCCGATGGCCGCATCGACGATTACGTGGATGCCGAGGGCGTGGATGTGAGCCTGCCGCTGCACGCCTTGAACGAAGGCGAAAGCTATCGCCTGGGCATCTTCATGGTGGGCGCGTACCAGGAGACGCTGGGCGACATCCACAACTTGTTCGGCGACACCGACGCGGTGAACGTGCGCGTGGACGGCGATTCGTATGTGTTTGCGCACAAGCGCCGCGGCGACACCACCGACCTGATGCTCGACTACGTCGGCTACGACCTCGAAGCGCTGCGCCAGAGCTATCGCGAGCGCATCGTTGCCGCGGGCGTGCAGGGCGACGCGGCGGAGCAGTTGTTCGTTACCTTGAACGAAGGTTTGACGGGTTATACCTATTTGTCCGAGGGTGTGCGCTGAGCCAAGTGGCGAGGCAGCCCTCTGCTGTCCATTCGTCGCATGGATGCGTGTCCATGAGCTGTGCCAGCCTGTATCGTCGACAACGGCCAGGCGGCGCAACCCACGACCTGATTCCGTTTCAGCTTTCCCCGTTCCCCTTGACGCAGGAGTGGTTATGGCAAGTCTCGACGGTAAAGTGGCACTCATCACTGGCGCAGCCAGCGGGCTCGGCAAGGCGATTGCCGAGCTGTATGCGAAGAACGGCGCGGCGGTGGCCATCGCCGACATCAACCAGCAGGCCGCCGATGCGACCGCCGCGGAAATCGAAGCCGCCGGCGGCAAGGCCATCGGCATCGCCATGGACGTCACCGACGAGGCGGCGGTCAACGCGGGCACCGACAAGGTGGTCGCCGCGTTCGGTCATCTGGACATCCTCATTTCCAACGCGGGCGTGCAGATCATCAACCCGATCGAGCAGTTCGCCTTCGCCGACTGGAAGAAGATGCTGGCCATCCATCTCGATGGCGGCTTCCTCACCACCAAGGCCGCGCTGCAGCACATGTACAAGGACGATCGCGGCGGCATCGTGATCTACATGGGCTCGGTGCACTCGCACGAGGCGTCCAAGCTGAAGTCGGCCTACGTCACCGCCAAGCACGGCCTGCTGGGCCTGGCGCGCACGCTGGCGAAGGAAGGCGCCGCGCACAACGTGCGCTCGCACGTGATCTGCCCGGGCTTCGTGCGCACGCCGCTGGTGGAGAAGCAGATTCCCGAGCAGGCCAAGGAACTGGGCATCAGCGAAGCCGACGTGATCAAGAACGTGATGCTGAAGGACACTGTGGACGGCGTGTTCACCACGGTGGAGGACATCGCGCAGACCGCGTTGTACCTGGCCACGTTCCCCTCGGCCGCCTTGACCGGGCAATCGATCGTGGTCAGCCACGGCTGGTACATGCAGTAGTCGCCATGTCCCGTCCCGGTTGCCGGGCGGGACCCGCTGCCCTTCATCGTTACCGGTCCGCACGGGCCTGCGCGCGCCGTGCGGACGGATTGCCAGGAGCGTCGTCATGAAGATCGCCGAGGTGAAGGCCCATGCCTTCGCCATGCCGCTGACCAGCCCGGCTTTTCCGCCCGGGCCCTACCGTTTCGTCAATCGCGAATTCCTGGTCATCACCTACCGCACGGATCTCGATGCCCTGCGCGCGGTGGTGCCGGAACCGCTGGAAGTGACCGAGCCGCTGGTCAAGTACGAATTCATCCGCATGCCCGACTCCACCGGCTTCGGCGACTACACCGAATCCGGCCAGGTCATTCCGGTCAGCTTCCAGGGCCAGCGCGGCGGTTACGTGCATTCGATGTACCTGAACGACCATCCCCCGATTGCCGGCGGACGCGAGCTGTGGGGGTTTCCCAAGAAGCTCGCCAGTCCGATGCTGGAAACCGAGATCGACACCCTGGTGGGCACGCTCGATTACGGCAAGGTGCGGGTGGCCAAGGCCACCATGGGCTTCAAGCATCGCGAGGCCGACCCGCAGGCCGTATTGGCCGCGCTGGCCGCGCCCAACTTCCTGCTCAAGATCATTCCGCACGTGGACGGCACGCCGCGCATCTGCGAACTGGTCCGCTACTACACCACCAACGTCACGCTCAAAGGCGCCTGGACCGGACCGGGCTCGCTGGAACTGCATCCGCATGCGCTGGCGCCGGTGGCCGACCTGCCGGTACTGAAGGTGGAGTCGGCGCTGCATTACATCACCGACCTGACCCTCGACCTGGGCAGCGTGGTGTACGACTATCTGGCCGACTGAGCCGAGGCTTATCCGTATGGACGTCCGTAAGAACCGTTCGAAATCGCAACTGACCGACCAGGACCTTGTGCGGCAGTCCTACCAGCAATACCAGGTGGTCGCGCTGGTCCTGCAGGGCGGGGGCGCGCTGGGCGCCTATCAGGCCGGCGTGTACGAGGCACTGGATGCGGCGGGCATCCATCCCAACTGGGTCGCCGGCATTTCCATCGGCGCGCTCAATGCGGCGATCATCGCCGGCAATCCGCCCGAGCGTCGCGTCGAGCGGCTGCGCGAGTTCTGGCACACCATCTGCCGCCCGCCGCTGTTGCCGGCATGGCCCACCACCCCGCTCGATCCCGGCGCGTGGGAACTGCCCTGGCAGAACGGCCTTAGCGGCTGGGCCGCGTTGCGCGCCCTGGTCGAGGGCCAGCCGGGCTTCTTCCTGCCGCGTCCGTTCCCGCTGCTGCCGTGGCGCGCCTCGCCCACGACGGCGAGCTGGTACGACACCGCGCCGTTGAAGAGCACGCTGGAGCGGCTGGTCGACTTCGATCGCATCAACCACAAGACCGCGATGCGCGTGTCGGTCGGCGCGGTGAATATCCGCACCGGCAACTTTGTCTATTTCGACAACACCGAAGGCCCGCTGCGGGTCGAGCATTTCATCGCCTCCGGCTCGCTGCCGCCCGGCTTTCCCGCCACCGAGATCGATGGCGAGTACTACTGGGACGGCGGCATGGTTTCCAATACGCCACTGTACAAGGTGCTGGCGGATGCGTCGTGCCGCGACTCGCTGATCTTCCAGGTGGACCTATGGAGCGCGCAGGGCCAGGTGCCGCGTGACCTGGCCGAGGTGACCTCGCGCGCCAAGGACATCCAGTTTTCCAGCCGCACCCGCCTGATCACCGAGTACATGGGGTTGCGGCAAAGGCAGCAACGCCTGCTGCACGACCTGATGGCGCTGGTGCCGGAAGGCCAGCGCCAACACTCGGCCTATCGCCAGGCGGAGTTGTACGCCAGCGGCATGCTGGTCAACCTGTTCCACCTCATCTACCGCAACAAGCCGTACGAAGGGCACTACAAGGACTACGAGTTCAGCGTGGGCAGCATGCAGCAGCACTGGAGCAGCGGCATGGACGACATGCAGTGCACGCTGGCCGAGCCGCAGTGGTTCGAGCTGCCAAGCACCGAACATCCCTTCGTCACCCACGACGTTCATTGTGAAGATTGAAACACCGGGAAACCTCATGAGTCTCAAGGCAGCATTCATCGGACTCGGCGCCATGGGCACGCCGATGGCCGGTCACCTGAAAGCCCACGGCCTGCTGCACGCGGTATCCAGCCGCACCCAGGCCAATGCCGATGCGGTGGCGAAGCAACTCGGCGTCACCGCGCCGTCACTGGCGGACATCGCCGCGCAATGCGATGTAATCGCGCTGTGCGTCACCGCCGATGCCGATGTGCTCGGGCTGGTCGATGCGCTGGCGCCGCACCTGAAGAAGGGCGCCATCGTGGTGGATCATTCCACCGTCGCCCCGGATACCGCCAGGCAGGCGGCGGCGCGGCTGTCCGCCGTGGGGGCGCACTTCCTCGACGCACCGGTATCCGGTGGCGTGGAGGGCGCCAGGAACGGCAAGCTCTCGGTGATGGTGGGCGGCGATGCCGACGTGCTCGAGCGTGCCCGCCCGGTGCTGGAAGCCTACGCGCTGCGCATCACCCACCTGGGCGACGTCGGTGCCGGGCAGGCGACCAAGGCGGTGAACCAGGTGTTGGTGGCCGGCATCGCGCAAGGCGTATGCGAAGGCCTCGCACTGGCCGAGGCGCTGGGCCTCGATCCCGAACGCCTGCTGCCCACCCTGGGCGCTGGCGCCGCCGGCAACTGGTTCCTGGAAAAGCGTGGCGCCACCATGCTGCGCAACGAGTTCAGCGTCGGCTTCAAGCTGGGCCTGCTGCACAAGGATCTGGGCATCGTGCGGCGTATCGCGGAAGGCGCCGGCATCAACCGCAGCGTGATCGAGCGTTCGCTGGCCGACTACGCCGAGCTGATGAGCCAGGGCTATGGCGATGACGACATCTCCGCGCTGATCCGCTTGAAGCGCAAAAGCTGATCGTTGCGTAGGACCCAAAAAAAGGCCGCGCATTGCGCGGCCTTTTTCATGCGATGCCAAGGGCGGCTTACTTGCCTTCCTTCAGCGCAATCGCGTTGATGCCGGCCGAGGCCAGGCGCTGCTTGGCCGCCTCCAGTTCGGTGGCCGAATGGAACGGGCCCAGGCGCACGCGGTTGTAGGTCTGGCCGTTGACGTTGACGGCGGCGACATTGGCGACGAAGCCCTGCATGGCCAGCTTGGCCTTCAGCGTTTCGGCGTCGGCCGGGCTCGGGAAGGCACCCACCTGCAGCAGGTAACCACTGCCGCCGGCAGCGGCCGGGGCTGGCGCCTTCACGGCGGACTCGGGCGCGGCGGTGATGGCTTCGGTGACCGCGGCAGGTGCGTTCGCCGGCGGCTTGGGCACGGCCGCCTGCTGCTGTGCGGCGGCGGCCTGGGCTTCCTGCTGCGCCTGCTTCTGCTGTTGCTGCTGCTCGGCCTTGGCCTGGGCGCTGATCACCGCGTCGGGAATGCGCACTTCCTTTTCCGAGAGTACGGAATAGAAGTCGTACTGCGGCTTCTTCGGCGCCGGGGCGGCGTTGTCCGTCGCGGAGGTCGACTCCGTGGCGGCGGCGCCGGCATCGCTGCCGCGCTGCGGGTTGGCCTGCGCGTTCGGCTGCGGGCCATCGCTGGCGCGCGGCGTCATGGGCAGGTGGCTGCGCATGGCGAACATCAGCACGGCACCGATCAGGATGCCGATGACGGCCCAACCCCACCCAGGCATGCCGCCGCTGTTGTTGCGGACGGCCTGCCGACCTTTGCCCTTGCGTGCTGCCATTTACATCTTCTCCGGGGCGCTAAGTCCCAGCAAATCCAAACCGTTGCGTATGACCTGGCGCGTGGCGACGGCGAGCGTGATGCGAGCATTGCGCAGTTCGGCGTCGTCCACGATCCATTTGTGCTCGTGATAGTAACTGTGCAGGGCACCGGCGAGCTCGCGCAGATATTGCGCGATCAGGTGGGGTTCCAGATTGCCTGCGGCGGCCTCCACCACTTCGGGGTAGCGCGACAGCTCGGTCAGCAGGATCTGCTCGTGCTCGCTGTCCAGGCGCGTCATCCGGTCGATGCCGGCCGCCGTGTCGACCGAGGGCAGGCCACGCTCGGCCAGTTCTTCCAGCACGCGGCACACGCGGGCATGGGCGTACTGGATGTAGTAGACCGGATTGTCGTTGCTCTGCGAGCGGGCCAGGTCGATGTCGAACACCAGCTGCGAGTCGGCCTTGCGCGCGATCAGGAAGTAGCGCGTGGCGTCGCGGCCGGCTTCCTCGATGAGGTCGCGCAGGGTGAGGTAGCTGCCGGCGCGCTTGGACAGTTTCACCTCTTCGCCGCCGCGCATCACCGTCACCATCTGGTACAGCACGTAGTTCGGCCAGCCCTTGGGGATGCCGGTGTCCAGCGCCTGCAGGCCGGCCTTCACGCGGGCCAGCGAACCGTGGTGGTCGGAGCCGAGTACGGTCACCGCGTTGACGTAGCCGCGCTGCCACTTGGACAAGTGATAGGCCACGTCCGGCACGAAGTAGGTGTAGGTGCCGTCGGACTTGCGCATCACGCGGTCCTTGTCGTCACCGAAATCGGTGGTGCGCAGCCACAGCGCGCCGCCTTCCTCATAGGTGTGGCCGTGGGCGACCAGTTCGCGCACGGTCTCTTCCACCTTGCCGTCGGTATACAGCGACGACTCCAGGAAATAGGTGTCGAAGCCGACGCCGAAGGCCTTCAGGTCCAGGTCCTGCTCGCGGCGCAGGTAGGCCACGGCGTAGTGGCGGATGGCTTCGAGGTCGTCCGCATCTTTCGCGCCGGTGACCAGGTGGCCTTCCACCTCCACGCTGTCGCCGGCCAGATAGCTGTTGGCCACGTCGGCGATGTAGTCGCCGCGGTAACCGTCTTCCGGCCAGCCGGCGTCGTTCGGCGTCAAGCCGCGCGCGCGCGCCTGCACCGAGATGGCCAGGTTGTGGATCTGCACGCCGGCGTCGTTGTAGTAGAACTCGCGCTTCACCTTCCAGCCGGTGGCGTCGAGCAGGCGGGCCAGGCAGTCGCCCAGCACGGCGTTGCGGCCGTGGCCCACGTGCAGCGGGCCGGTCGGGTTGGCGGAGACGAACTCCACGCCGGCGGTGACGCCCTTGCCGCTGGTGCTGCGGCCGTAGGCATGGCCATCGGCCATAATGCGGCGCACTTCGTCGTGGTAGGCACCGGGGGCCAGGAAGAAGTTGATGAAGCCCGGGCCGGCGATCTCCACCTTGCCCAGCAGCGTGTTGGCGGGCAGGGCGGCCACCAGCTTCTCGGCCAGCTCGCGCGGCTTGGCGCGCGCCGGCTTGGCCAGCAGCATGGCGGCATTGGCGGCGAAGTCGCCATGCTCGCGGCTGCGGGTGCGCTCGATCACGAAGTTCGGCACCTCGAGGTCGGCAGGCAGGGTGGCGTCATTTTGCAGGGTGCGGATAGCCCGCAGCAGCAGTTCGCGCAGCTGTTCTTTCACGGCAATAGTCGGGCGACGATGGAACCGGTAATCCTATCAGACCGGCGCCCCGGCAACCGGATCAAGCCTGGCCCTCGGCATGCTGCGCCGCGATGGGAAAATCTGTGGATAAGTCTGTGGGGAACGCAACGGCCGTTGACCGGGATGCCCACGATTTTTCGGCCGAAACCGCAATGTAAAGAAAAATAATCAATCTATTCAGTATGTTGCTAGGCACACGTGACGACCTTGACAACAGTTGGCCGGAAAGTGGCGTCCGAGGCCGAGTGTGCATAAGTTGCCGCGCTCCACCGTGACTTGAAATGTCCCATCCACGTCATGGGCCTGTCATGCGGCACCGCCACACTTCACTCCGTCCTCCAGGCACCTCCCCGCCGACGAGGGCAGGAGATCGCCGTTCCTCTCCTTTCTCCCCACAAAACGGCCAAACGGCGCGGATCTCCCCCCGCGCCGTTATTCTTTGGGGCATTCACGCCGTCAAAGCAGCCCCAGCGCCGCCATCGACACCGGCGCCGCGCTACCGATCACCAGGTGGTCGAGCACCCGCACCCCTACCAGCTGCAACGCATCGCGTAGTTCGCGGGTAATCGCCCGGTCCGCGGCGCTGGGCTCGGCGACGCCCGAGGGGTGGTTATGGGCAAAGATCACCGCTGAGGCGTTGTGCTGCAGGCAGGCGCGCACGACTTCGCGCGGGTGGACGCTGGCGCCGTCCACGGTGCCCCGGAACAGCTCTTCGAACGCCAGCACACGGTGGCGGTTATCGAGATAGAGGCAGCCGAACACCTCATAGGGCAGGTGGCGCAGCCGGGCGCGCAGGTAGTCGCCACTGTCGCGCGGATTGCCCAGGGTGGGGCGTTCGGTCAGTTGCTCGGCCAGGGAGCGGCGGGCCAGTTCCAGCGCGGCGATCAGGCGCGCCCGCTTGGCCGGGCCGATGCCGCGCAGCCGCACGGCACCGCCGGGGTCTGCCAATAGCGCGCTCAAGCCACCACGGTGGCTCAGCAGCTCGCGGCCCAGCGCGATGGCGTCCTTGCCGGGTACGCCGCTGCCCAGCAGCACGGCGATCAGCTCCGCGTCGGACAGTGCACCACAGCCCTTGGCCAACAGTTTTTCGCGGGGACGTTCCTGCTCGGGCCATTCTCGGATGCTCATCTCCCCAGCCTGCCGGCAATGTCTCGGGGACGCCCATCGGTGGAATGGCGCGATCGTGGTCGGGCGCGTGATCCGGGTGGGGTGGGCGCAGGCCGTCAGTTCAATCGGCGGACAAGCGCACCGTTCCGCGTGCCTGTCGATCCATCGCAGGACGGTGCCATGGCACCGAGTGGACCTGACGATCCGGTAAGCTACGCGCTCAACCGGTTGTCAGGTTCCTCACCATGAGTCTTGCCCAACGCCGCATCCTGCTGGGCGTGTCCGGCGGCATTGCCGCCTACAAGTCCTGCGAGCTGGTCCGTCGCCTGCGCGACCTCGGTGCCGAGGTGCGTGTGGTGATGACCGAGGGCGCGACGCACTTCGTCAGCGCCACCACCTTCCAGGCGCTATCGGGGCAGCCGGTACGCACCAGTCTGTGGGATGCCGAAGCCGAAGCGGCCATGGGCCATATCGAACTGGCGCGCTGGGCCGAGCGCATCATCATTGCGCCGGCCAGCGCCGACCTGCTCGCCCGGCTCGCCCACGGCATGGCCAATGACTTGCTCACCACGGTGTGCCTGGCCAGTGCCGCGCCGGTCTATGTGGCGCCCGCGATGAACCAGCAGATGTGGGCGCACCCGGCGGTGCAGGCCAACATCGACACCTTGCGCCAGCGTGGCGTCCACCTGCTCGGTCCCGCCTCGGGCGACCAGGCCTGCGGCGATATCGGTTCGGGCCGCATGCTGGAACCGCTGGAGCTGCGCGAGGCCATCGTCGCCTCCTTCGGCAAGCCGGTGCTGCGTGGACTGAAAGTCGTGGTGAGCGCGGGCCCCACCTATGAAGACATCGACCCGGTGCGCTTCATCGGCAACCGCAGCTCTGGTCGCATGGGCTTCGCCGTGGCCGAGGCCGCCGCGCAGGCGGGCGCCGAAGTGACCCTGGTGGCCGGGCCAGTGAGCCTTGCCACGCCGCCCGGCATCGCGCGTCGCGTCGATGTGCGCAGTGCCGTGCAGATGCGTGACGCCGTGCTGGCCGCCACCCCGCAGGCCGATATCTATATCGGCGCCGCCGCCGTGGGCGATTACCGCCCTGCCGAAGTGGCCGACCACAAGCTCAAGAAACACGACGGCGCCGCGCTGGAGCTGCACCTGACCGAGAACCCGGACATCCTCGCCACGCTGGCCGCGCAAACCGTGCGCCCTTTCCTGGTCGGATTCGCCGCCGAGACGCATGATGTGGCGCGATACGCGCGCGACAAACTCCAGCGCAAGGGATTGGACATGATTGCCGCCAACCAGGTGGGTAGTGGCCTCGGTTTCGAGGCCGACGACAATGCGCTGAATCTGTACTGGGCCGATGGCGCCGCCGAGCTGGCGCGCACCTCCAAGACCGAGCTGGCGCGCCAGTTGGTGACCCAGGTGGCCGAGCGCTACCGGGCGGTGCGTGGATGATCGACGTCGAGCTGAAGATTCTCGACCCGCGCCTGGGCGATACCATTCCGCTGCCGCAGCCGGCGACATCGGGCAGCGCCGGTATGGACCTTCGCGCCGCCGTCGAGGCGCCGCTGACCCTGCAGCCGGGCGAAAGCGCCCTGGTGCCCAGTGGCATGGCCATCCATATCGGTGATCCGGGCTGGTGCGCGCTGATCGTGCCGCGCTCCGGCCTGGGCCATAAGCATGGCCTGGTCATGGGCAACCTGGTCGGCGTCATCGATGCCGACTACCAGGGGCCGCTGATGATTTCGTGCTGGAATCGCGGCACGCAGCCGTACACCATCGCAGTGGGCGATCGCATCGCCCAGCTGCTGCTGGTGCCGGTGGCGCAGGCGCGTCTGAAGGTGGTACAGGAGTTTGCGCCGTCGCAGAGGGGCGAGGGCGGATTCGGGTCGACCGGGCTCAACTAGGCACAGCGTGCGGATGCCGCATGTGCCGGACAACCTGTGTGGGGACAGGGCATGGCGAAGATCATGAGCATTGGCGGACGACCGTTGGCGGGAACCATCGAGTGGCGCCGCCTGTTGCCGTTGGCGGCGGGTACCTTGCTGCTGCTGCTGGGGCTCGCCTGCCTCTGGCAGACCTGGCTGATCGCCGACGAGGCTACCGCCAACGAGCGCGTGCATGCGGCGCAGAAACAGGCGGCCAAGGCGCTGGCGGACGAGATCGCCGGCGAGCGGGCGCGTGTCGCATCGGTGGTCGACACGCTGGATCCCGTCACCGTGGTGGCCGATCCCGCACAGGCCGCCGCCACCTTGCGCACCCGATTACCCCAGGCAGTCGCGGTGGATGCCTACAGCGGCAGCCTGGATGAAGTACTGCACGCCAACTACCGCGTATTCGGCTACGGCAAGGCGGCCCAGCTGATGGCCGCCCAGACCGCCGATGGCGCGCCATTGGCGCAAACCATCTATAGCGCCCAGGGCAGTCGGGTGTTGAGCCTGGTGCTGCCGGTGGGCAAGCCCACGCACCCGGTGGCCTGGGTCTGGGTGGCGCTGCCGTTCGGGCCGTTGCAGCAGCGCTTCGAGTCGGTCTCCCCCGCCGGCGGCCGGCTGGAGTTGCGCCAGGGCGATGATCGCGGCGATCTGCGCCTGCTGGCATCGGGCAGCCCGGCCGCTGAGCGCGAGTCGTCCGCCGGCGAGCCGGTGGTTGGCAGCACCCTGAGCGTGGTGGCAGCATTGCCGGCGGCTTACATCGTGCTGCCCCGCGTCTGGCTGTTGACCGGCGTGCTCGGGCTGCTGTGCCTGGGCGGTGGCTTTTACCTGCTGTGGCTGCGCAACCATCCGCGTCGGCAGCGCGCCGACGACGTCGAGGAGGCAATTCTGTCGGATCTGATCGAGTCACCCGCCGAGCCGGCCAAGCCGGTACCGGCTCCCCGCCTGGCCGCCGCCAAAGCGGAGCCTGCCGCACCCGTCACCGTTGATCCCACCATCTTCCGCGCCTATGACGTGCGCGGCGTGGTCGGCAAGTCGCTGACCAAGGACGTGGCCCGCATGTTGGGCCAGGCCATCGGCACGGTGATGCGCGAAAAGGGGCTGCCCGAAATCGTGGTGGGCCGCGATGGTCGCCTGTCCGGCCCGGAGCTGGCGGGGGCGTTGTCCGATGGCCTGCGCCTGGCTGGCATCGACGTGATCGACCTGGGCGCGGTGCCGACCCCGGTGGTCTATTACGCCGCCTATCGCTTCAACACGGGTTGCGGCGTAGCCGTTACCGGCAGCCACAACCCGCCGGAGTACAACGGCTTCAAGATCGTGGTCGGCGGCGAGACGTTGGCCGAAGGCGCGATCCAGGATCTCTACCAGCGCATCGCCTCCCACCAGCTGGAGGGCGACGGCAAGGGCAATCTGCGCCACGTCGATGTGGTGCCCGATTACATCGAGCGCATTACGTCCGACGTGCAGGCCGAACGCCGGCTGAGGGTGGTGGTCGACAGCGGCAATGGCATCGCGGGCGCAGTGGCGCCGCAGGTGCTCGAGGGCATCGGTTGCGAGGCGATCCCGCTCTACTGCGATGTGGACGGCAGCTTCCCCAACCATCACCCCGATCCGTCCGATCCGCACAACCTGGAAGACCTGATCTTCGCGGTGAAGCAGACCGGCGCGGACCTGGGCATCGCCTTCGACGGCGATGGCGACCGCCTGGGCGTAGTCACCAAGGCAGGGGAGATCATCTTCCCCGACCGCACCCTCATGCTGTTCGCGCGCGACGTGCTGTCGCGCCAGCCGGGCGCCACCGTCATCTACGACGTGAAGTGCACCGGGCACCTCAAGGGCGTGATTCTCGACGCGGGCGGCAGCCCGCTGATGTGGCGCACCGGCCATTCGCTGATGAAGGCCAAGATGCGCGAAACCGGTGCGGAGCTGGCCGGCGAGATGAGCGGCCACTTCTTCTTCAAGGAGCGCTGGTACGGCTTTGACGACGGCATCTACGCAGGTGCGCGCCTGCTGGAGATCCTTGCCGGCGATCTGGAAGAACGCACGCCAGAGGAGATTTTCGCCACCTGCCCCAAGGGCGTGTCCACGCCCGAACTCAAGGTGGAGATGGCCGAGGGCGCGCACTACCGCTTTATCGAGAAGTTCCGCCAGCAGGCCAGCTTCGGCGATGCCACGCTCACCACCATCGATGGCGTGCGTGCCGACTGGCCGGACGGCTGGGGCCTGGTGCGGCCCTCCAATACCACGCCCATCCTGGTGCTGCGCTTCGATGCCGACAACGCCGCGGCGCTGGCCCGCATCGAGAATGTTTTCCGCGAGCAGCTGCTGGCGGTCGATCCGTCGCTGAAGCTGCCGTTCTGAACGCCGAAGGCCCGGCAGAACCGGGCCTTCTCGCTAGCTGGACAGCTTCCCGAGGAGCGCTGCCTTACTGTCCCTGCTGGCTCTTGTCCTGCGCCGCCTTCAACTCGCGGTAGTGCTGCAGGTCTTGCGCATTCTTCTGCGCGGCGGCATCGCGGGCGGTCCGCTCGTGTTCGAGCAGGTCGCGCTGCTTGGCCACCACGTCGCGCTGCTTGGCAATGCTGTCGTTGAGGAGCTTAGGTACCGGCTGCTTGGCACGCTCCAGATCGCCGGCGCGGGTGAGCAGGTCCGTCAGCGCCTTTTCCTGGGTGCGCATATTGGCCTGCGTGGTGGTGATCTGCTGGTCGATGCTGTCCAGCTGCAACTGCTGTCCGGCCTTGTAGGCATCCTCGGTGGGATAGGCGGCCAGCATCTGCGCGTCGGCACGCTGGCGCTCCTGTGCGGCGTGCTGTTCCGCGGCCTGCTGGTCGGCCAGCTTCTGCGCGGCGGCGCGTTCTTCCGGGTTGAGCTGGCGGTCGACGTGCTGCACCACCAGGCCACGATCGTTGACGAGGTCGTAGCCGTACTTCAAGGCATCCGCGGTGAGGCTGTCGCTGTAATGCGGCAGGCCGCTCGGGTCCTTCCAGCGATAGCGGAAACTGCTGGATGTGGTTTTCTGTGCCTGCGCGTGCAGGCCGCCGGTCAGCGCAAGCATCGCGATGACGATAAGTGTTTTACGCATGAAATCCCCCTTGTCGGCGAAGTATAGCCGGCAGGACCAGTGACGCTTACGACGTTGCCATGGCGTCGGTGTTCCTAGTGTGACCGGCTTCGCCAAGAGGCGCAGGTCATCAGCCGCTCACGCCGTATCGTTCGCGGTAAGACACCAGCCGCTGGTGTTCGCCGGCCAGTTCCGGACGCTCGCCGGCATAAGCCAGCACGTCGCCGAGGCTGGTGATGGCGATGACGGGAATGCCGAATTCCGCCGTCACTTCCTGCGCGGCGGACAGCGCGCCCTGGCCGCGCTCCTGGCGATCGAGCGCAATCAGCACGCCGGCCGGCGTGGCGCCCTGGGCGCGAATCAGCGCCAGCGATTCGCGCACCGCCGTACCCGCCGTCATCACGTCATCCACGATCAGCACGCGTCCCTGCAGCGGCGCGCCCACCAGCACGCCGCCTTCGCCATGGTCCTTGGCTTCCTTGCGGTTGTAGGCCCAGGGCAGGTCGCGGGCATGCTGGTCGGCCAGTGCGATGGCGGTGGCAGCGGCCAGCGCGATGCCCTTGTAGGCCGGCCCGAACAGCATGTCGACCTCGATGCCCGCGTTCACCACCGCCGCCGCATAGGCACGGCCCAGCTGGGCCAGCGCGGCGCCGGAATCGATGCGTCCCATATTGAAGAAGTAGGGGCTCTGGCGGCCGGATTTGAGCGTGAAGTCGCCAAAACGCAGCACTTCGCGCTGCAGGGTGAGCTCGATGAAGTCGCGCTGGTAGTCGTGCACGGCGGGGTCTCTCGATGGAAAGGTCAGGGGGCGAGGGCGCGCACCATCAGGTGCTGCGGCCCGGAACGCCCGCCATGGTACAACTCCCCGGTATCCACGAAGCCCGCCCGGCGGTAGAGCGCGATGCCCGCGGTGTTGCGGGTGTTCACGGTCAGGGCAAGGTCGTGCGCAGCGGGGTGGCGTTGCAGCAGGTCATCCACCAGCGCCGTCAGCGCGAGCGTGGCCAGTCCACGGCGCTGCCAGCGGGCATCGATGAAGAACGAACGCAGCCCCAGCGTGGGGCGTGGGAAATCGCGGTCGGCGATGCAGCCCGGCTGGGTTTCGATGCGATAGAAACCGATCGGCGCGCCATCGCAAAGAATCGCCATGGCTTCGCTGCCGCCACAAAGCTCGGCATCGGCCAGCGTCACGGCGATCGGGCTGACAAAGGGTTGCTGCGTTTCGTGCACGGCAAGCTGCAGCAGTGCGGGCCGCAGCGCGGCATGCACGGGTGCGACGCGAATATCGGGGTGGGCGGGCATGGTTGCTATGATGGCGCATCACCTGGGAGTCCGCATGCGCATCATCAGCCTCAACGCCAATGGCATTCGTTCGGCCGCCACCAAGGGCGTGTTCGAGTGGTTGCGTCACCAGAAGGCGGATGTGGTCTGCCTGCAGGAGACCAAGGCGCAGGAAGATCAACTCACCGACCCGATGTTCCGCCCGGATGGCTCGCATTGTTTTTACCGTGACGCCACCAGCAAGAAGGGCTATAGCGGCGTGGCCATCTATGCCAAGCGCGAGCCCGACGAGGTGCGCACCGAACTGGGCTGGGACGAATTCGACAACGAGGGACGCTATATCGAGGCGCGCTTCGGCAAGCTGAGCGTGGTATCGCTGTACGTGCCGTCGGGCTCCTCGGGCGAAGAACGCCAGCAGTTCAAGTTCAAGGTGATGGACTGGATCAGGCCGATCTTCGACCAGTGGCTCAAGAGCGGCCGCGACTACGTGTTGTGCGGCGACTGGAACATCGTGCGCAGCGAGCTGGACATCAAGAACTGGCGCTCCAACCAGAAGAACTCCGGCTGCCTGCCCGAGGAACGCGCCTGGCTCAACGACCTGATCGAACAGCGCGGCTGGGTCGACAGCTATCGCACGCTCAACCCCACCGGCGAGGACTACACCTGGTGGTCCAACCGTGGCCAGGCGCGCGCCAACAACGTGGGGTGGCGCATCGACTACCAGATCGTGACGCCCTCGCTGCAAAAGCGCCTGAAGCACTGCTCGATCTATCGCGACGAGCGCTTCTCCGACCACGCGCCTTATACGGTCGATTATGCCGACTGAGGTGGGTGGGGCGGCGACGTCCAAGCCATCGGTCTGGCACTCGTTTGCCGAACCGGCGGCATGGACGATGTGCCTGCTCGGGTTTTCCTCCGGGCTGCCGTTCCTGCTGGTGTCCGTCACGCTTTCGCTCTGGTTGAAGGAAGACGGCCTCGCGCTGAAGAACGTCACGATGATCGCCAGCGCGGGCTTGAGCTATGCGCTCAAGTTTCTGTGGGCGCCCCTGTTGGACCATTGGCGGCTGCCGCTATTCAAGCGGCTAGGCCGACGTCGCGGCTGGCTGTTGTTCGCCCAGTTGGGCGTGCTCTGCGGACTCCTGCTGATGGCGCTGTTCACGCCCTATCGGCTGCAGCCTTTTGTGCTGGCGACGTTGCTGGTGGCATTTATGGGGGCAACGCAGGACATCGCCATCGACGCCTATCGCATTGAGATCGCGCCGCCCGCCGCCCAGGGCGCGCTGGTGGCGACTTATGCGCTGGGCTATCGGTTGGGCCTGCTGTTGGCCGGTGCGATTGCGCTGATTCTGGCCGACCATATCGCCTGGTCATGGATCTATGTGCTGATGGCGGCAGCGATGGCGGTGCCGATAGTCACCACGATCCTGATGCGTGAGCCGGCCATCGCCTGTTCGACGCCGCGGGGTTGGCGCATGGCGATGCGCGAGAGCGTGATCGATCCGTTCACCGACTTCTTCCGCCGCTACGGTTGGCCGCTCGCAGGTCTCACGCTGCTGTTCATCCTGTTGTTCAAGCTGCCTGAGCAGTCCATTGGCACCATCTTCAATCCGTTCATGCGCGACATGGGCTTCAGCAAGACCGAGATCGGCGCGGTGACCAAGATCTACGGTGTCTGGGTCGGCATCGCGGGTGCTTTCGTCGGCGGCGCGGCGGTCGCCCGCTGGGGGGCCTGGCGTACCTTGGGTGTGTGCATCGTGCTGGAGGGCTGCAGCAACCTGTTGTACCTGATGCTGCTTGGGCACCATGGGAACCTCGCCCTGTTGACGGTGGCGATTTCCGGGCAGAACTTTGCCGAGGGTCTGCTGGGACCGCCGACGGTGGCCTTCCTCTCGTTGCTGGTGAACCGCCAGCACACGGCCACGCAATATGCGTTGCTGAGTTCATTGGTGAACCTGCCGGGTAAAGTGCTGGGATTCTTTGCGGGTGGCCTCGTCGCCGTGATGGGTTATGGCGGCTACTTCGCCATTACCGTGGTCTCGATGCTGCCGGCGATGCTGCTGTTCGCCGGCCTGTGGTCGTATTTCGGTCGCGAACGCCCGCGTGAGGAGAGCACCCCGGCAGGGTGACGGCGCCGTGAAAATCAGCCAAGTGGTCGATAGTCCCCAAAATTCCGCTGTGCCAAGATAGCTCTCACAGGGGGTTTATGACTGGGAGGGGGAGTCCGTGCCGGACCTCGTCATACGCCATATCGACAGCTTCATGGCCGACCGCATCAAGGCGCTGGCCAAAGAGCGACAGTGGTCCATCAATGACGTGGTGCTGCATGCGCTGCGCCATGGCCTTGGCATGGCCTCGACCAACCTGTTTGCGGAAACCATGCTCGATCCGGGCGACCTGACCACCTTGGCCGGCTCGTGGGACGCCAAGGAAAAAGCCGCATTCATGGAAGCCATGCAGGCGCTTTCGCGCACCACGCCGACGCAGCTGGCCCCGGGCAACCAACTGCTGGGCGATGACTGACGACTAGCGAGGCGCGGGATAGATCGCGCCGAGCACGCGGGGGCCACGCGCACCTGTCACCGCGGGCAGGTTGCCGGGCAGGCCGAGCAGGCGCTGGCGCGCCAGCCAGGCGAACGCGGTGGCTTCCAGGTAATCCGGATCGATGCCGTGTTCGGCGGTGCTACGCAGCTGGCGCGGTACCAGCCGCTCGCCAAGCCGCTGCATCAGCACGCCGTTATGCACACCGCCACCACAGGCGAGCACGTCGGCGGCGTCGGGCGCGTGGCGCTCAATGGCCTCGATGACACTACGGGCGGACAGCTCAAGCAACGTCGCCTGGACATCGACAGGCGATAGCGAGGCGACACGCGCATGTGCCTCCAGCCACGCCAGGTGGAAATGTTCGCGCCCCGTGCTCTTGGGTGGCGGCAGGGTGAAGTACGGGTCGGCCAGCAAGTCTTGCAGCAGGGCCTCATCGACCCGGCCGGAGGCGGCGAAGGCACCCTCCGCATCGAACGGCACCCCGCGATGACGCAGGCACCAGGCATCCATCAGGCCATTGGCCGGCCCGGTGTCGAAACCAAACACCGTGCCGTCCGCGCCCAGCACCGTGATATTGGCGATGCCGCCGAGATTGAGCACCACGCGCGTGCGGTCGGGGCGCGCCAGCAACATCGCGTGCACGGCCGGCAGCAAGGGCGCACCCTGGCCGCCCGCGGCCACGTCGGCGCGACGGAAGTCGGCGACCACATCGACGCCGCAACGCTCGGCGATCACCGACGGGTCGCCCACCTGCAGGGTGAAGGGGAACGCGCCGGCAGGGCGGTGCCGCAAGGTCTGGCCATGCGAGCCGATCGCCCGTACCGCGGCCGAACCATTGCGTGCCAGCAGTTGTTGGGCGGCCTCGGCAAAGCAGTGGCCGATCGCGACATCCAGTCGGCCATAGGCATCGAGGTCCAGCCGGGTCTCGTCCTGTGCCACCGCGAGGATGCGCTCGCGCAGTTCCGGCGGCCAGGGATGCGTCAGCGCATCCACCAATTGCGGCAGGTCGTTGTCGAAGCGCACCAGTGCGGCATCGATGCCGTCGGCGCTGGTGCCGGAGATCAGGCCGAGGTAAAGCGCTGAAGCATCATTCACGTCGGATCAGTCGTCGTTGCGCGAGTTGCCGCTGGCGCGGGCCAGCTTGATGTTCGCATCCAGCGTCTTCAAGCGAGCCAGCTGCGGCTGCACCACCTGCGCCTTGAACTTGGCCAGCTGGACGGCGGGCAGCGGCTCGGGCTTGGGCAGGGTCACCGTCTGCGGATCGCGCTGCACCTCGTTGACGCGGAATTCGTAGTGCAGGTGCGGGCCGGTGGCCAGGCCGGTCATGCCGACATAGCCGATCACCTGGCCCTGGCTTACGTGCTGGCCCACCCGCTCGTCGCCGAATTTCGACATGTGGCCATAGGCCGTGCTGATCGTGCCGTTGTGCTGGATGATCACGAAATTGCCGTAGCCATTCATCCAGCCCTTGAACTTGATGACACCGTCGCCGGCGGCGTGGATAGGCGTGCCGGTGGGCGCCGCATAGTCCACGCCCTTGTGCGCGCGCATCAGGCCCAGGATGGGATGCATGCGCGCCGCGCTGAACTGCGAGGAGATGCGCGTGAAGTCCACCGGGATACGCAGGAACGATTTCTGGATCGGGCGGCCGTCCTCGCTGAACCAGCCGTAGCTGCCGTCGTCCTTCTTGAAGCGGTAGGCGGTGTAGCGCTGCCCCTGGTTCACGAACTCCGCCGCGACAATCTCGCCTTCATGCAGGTAGGCGCCGTCGCGATACACGTCGTCGTAGATCACCGTGAAGCTGTCGCCCTCGCGCAGGTCCTGCACGAAGTCGATGTCGTATTTGAACAACTCGGCCAGCTTGAGCACCATCGCGTTGCTCATGCCGGCCTTGGAGCCGGCGGCAAACAGCGAGCTGTCGATGGTGCCGTGCGCCACGTGCTCGCGACGATCCACTTCGCGCGCCTGCGCCGTTACCGTGGCCTTGTCGCCATCGAAGCGCATGGTGGTGCGGTTGGCTTCGTCGTTGTCGAAACGGATGCCCTTGAGGCTGCCGTCGCCGTCGAGCAGGAAATCGAACTCCTGGCCGGGACTGATATGGTGCAGCGCCTTGGCATTGCCCGACTGGTCCACCACGTGCTGTACATCCGTGAGGCTCAGGCCCTGGCTCTGGAACAGGTCCGACAACGTCTGGCCCGGCTGCACCTGCACGATGTGCCAGTCCTCGACCGTCGGCGCCTGGGCGACTTCGGGGGCGGCCTTGGGCAGTGCGAGCGGCAGGATGGCGTGGGCCGTGGACACGGTGTCCGGGCGCATCGCACCGGCCCAGGCAGGAATAAGGAAACCGGAAACCGCCGTAATCAACAGGGCCGTGCCGGCGAGCATCCAGCGCTCGCGGTGCCAGCGGATGGGTTCTGCGTCACCATGGCAACCGAAGGACCAGTGGGCGCAACGTTCATAGAAGTGAGAGTGCCGACGCTGCGCCTTTCGGCGCATGGCAAGTTTGCGCGCTGAACGCGCGATCTCTGTTCTCTCACCCATGCCCGGTGTTCCCCGAGGTACAAACCATTTATTGGCGCGTACCATAGCGGCCCTGTGCAAAGGGCGTCAACGCCTTTTCCATCAATGGGTTGCGTGTTCTTTTGGGTTAACACACAATTAACGGAACCGCTCCGGAAGCTATGCTTTCCGGTGACGTCCAAACAACGAAAATTTGAGGAATACATGAACGAGCTTGAGCAGGCGCTGGCCACCATCGCGCGCGGCGCCGACGAAATCATCAAGCAGGAAGAGCTGGCGGCACGCCTCAAGCTCGGTCGTCCGCTGCGCATCAAGGCGGGTTTCGACCCCACCGCGCCGGACCTGCACCTGGGCCACACCGTGCTGCTCAACAAGATGCGCCAGTTCCAGGACCTGGGGCACCAGGTCATTTTCCTCATCGGTGACTTCACCGGCATGATCGGCGACCCCACCGGCAAGAACGTCACGCGCAAGCCGCTCACCCGCGAGGACGTGCTGGCCAACGCCGAGACCTATGCCGAGCAGGTCTATAAGGTGCTGGACAAGGAGCGCACCGAGCTGCGCTTCAATTCCGAGTGGTTCGGCCAGATGGGCGCCGCCGACATGATCAAGCTCGCCGCCCAGCACACGGTGGCGCGCATGCTCGAGCGCGACGACTTCGCCAAGCGCTACGCCGCGCAGCAGCCCATTGCCATCCACGAATTCCTCTATCCGCTGGTGCAGGGCTACGACTCGGTCGCACTCAAGTGCGATGTGGAACTCGGTGGCACCGACCAGAAGTTCAACCTGCTGATGGGCCGTGCCCTGCAGGAACACCACGGCCAGCCGCCGCAGATCGTGCTCACCATGCCACTGCTTGAGGGCTTGGACGGCGTCAACAAGATGTCCAAGTCGCTGGGCAACTACATAGGTATCAATGAGCCGGCCATCGACATCGTCACCAAGACGCTGAAGATCGGTGACGAGTTGATGTGGCGCTGGTTCGAGCTGCTCAGTTTCGAGACCTCGCTGGCGGACATCGCCCGCATGAAGCAGGCGGTGGCCAGCGGCGTGCTCAATCCGCGCGATGCCAAGCTCAAGCTGGCCCGCGAACTGGCCACGCGTTTCCACGATGCCGCCGCCGCAGATCAGGCGATTGCCGGCTGGCATGCGGTGGTGCGTGGCGAAGGCGATACCAGCCTGCTGCCGCTCACCGAAATCGCCATACCTGCAGAAGGTCTGCGTCTGCCTGCGCTACTTACGGCAGCAGGCCTCACGCCGAGCAACGCCGAGGCGAACCGCAAGCTGAAGGAACGCGCCGTGCGCATCGATGCAGAAGTCGTCGAAGATGCGCAACGCGTGTTTTTCCCGGGTTTTGAAGGGGTTTTGCAGATCGGCAAGCGCAACTTCGCTCGCGTGTTGTTGAAGCTCGCATAAGTTGATCGCGGCGACGCAACGTCGTCGCGATGCGTTCGCGAACGGATGTTTCGCGTGAGAACAACGTCTTACGCGAAACACGAAAAATAATTTCAGAAATTGCTTGTCAAAGGTGGGGTGCCTCCCTATTATTCGCCTCCCCGCCGCTGGCAGCGTCTTCCACGGCAACAACGACAGCAAAAATTCTTCGCTGAAGGTGTTGACGGATACGGAAAACGATGTAAGATGAGCGGCTCACTCGGAACGAAA
>NZ_JAKWJS010000010.1 GCF_022761115.1 Dyella sp. RRB7
TGCAAACTGCTCTTCGTCAACAGCCGCGGTCCTTGCAGACCGGGGGCGGACCATACATTTTTTCGAAGTGCCTCACGGGTCACCTCGATCTCCAGCATCGACTCGGCCAGCAGCTTCTTCAGCCGGGCGTTCTCGGTCTCCAGCTCCTTCAGCCGCTTGGCTTCGGGCACCGTCATCCCACCGAACTTGCTCCGCCACAGGTAGTACGAGGCTTCACTGAAACCGTGCTTGCGGCAGAGGTCCTTCACCGCCACGCCGGCCTCTGCCTCGCGCAGGAAGCCAATGATCTGTTCTTCGGAAAAGCGCTTCTTCACGTCCAATCTCCGTCAGTTGTGGGATTGGACTCCAAATCGCTGCACTACTCAAAAGCGGGGGGACGTCGCACGTCCTCGACGGGTGTGCCCATCTCCGCCTGTTTCAGTGCGAACGCGATCTGCTCTTCGGTGAACTTTGACTTCTTCATGGCGACGGGCCTCCTTGGGGCCGAAGTGTCGCCGAATTTTCTTGTTCTGGGCGAACCTGTTTAGCGGGAGGACGTCATTCGGGCAACAAGGCGACCAAGCGCCTCATGCCTCGGCCACAGCCATTACGAATGGGAGCACTCATTTGCCAGGCGAGGCGAACCTTCTCTTCACTGAGAGAAAAGTCCGCCTCGTGGCAGAGCCGGATGAGCTAACAACTCCGAAGCGGCGGGTTTTCTCGCCATTGCACACCAAGATGGGAACGACTCCCTTCAGTCGCTGCGAGCTCCCGCAAGGAACGAATTGATCTCATGCGTGGCTCTACTGGCTAGCTGCCGCTCAAGATCGCTTGCCTCGGCTCTTTTTTTCACCGAGTTGATCATCTTTCGGCCGATCTCAACCTCCAACTCTCTCTCCAGACGAACTATCGGAATGTCAGCAACATCCGAAGGATCTAGATGGGGGATAGATGTTCCATAAGCATTGCGGATCACCAGCGGTCGGCCGAGATCGGGATGACCAAGGACGGTGAACAGATACCCAGGATCAATCACTCGCTTGTCGGGGATGATGCGAACTAGGTCGTGAGAGAAGAAGGCTTGTTCATGCTCTTCCGTCATGAGCGCAACACTGCCATTCAAACCGTAGGTTTGCCCTGAGCACGCCATCACAATCCAACCAGCCTTCACGCGATAGTCGTCTGGATTATCCGCCTGCTCTACCAAGACTCGCTTGAGACCCATGGTGTTAATTGAGAACAGCTCATCCGCACTCAGGTACGGCTCGCCGCCGTCGCCAAACACTCGCTTGAAGCGAGTTAGCCACCACACTGCTTCGGATACCTCTGACAATGGCTGGGACTTCAGCTTTCGCTTGGTGAACTGACCGAGAATGGAAGTGGCAGCCGGCGTATGAAAGCTCGCTTCCAATCGCCTGCGTCTCTTAAAGAGCTCAGATGCAGCAACACTGAATCCGAGTTCCGCATCGGCGGTAGCGCGCACCTTTCCTACGGCGTTAGAAAGCAGGTCCTCGGCCTCCCGCTGAGACTCCCAAGCCTTGTTCCTGGCTTGGATGATCCTATTCCGCAGCTCGTCAAACTCGGACAGAATTGCCGGGTCTGGCAGCGGCACCGGCAATGAACCGAGATGAGCTGGCTCCAGGTGTTTAATGACGTGGCCGTATTGCGCAGAAGTCATCATCGCGAGGGCTTGATCACTCCGCAGATAACCATATACCCACCCCGCATACTTCTTCTCCAACGGATCCACACGCAAAAGGTCATCAGAAATGACTGCGCCCTCGTGAGGAGCATATGCGAGTATGCAGCGCCCGACGGTCCCGGAGCGGGTTACTAGCAGCTGACCAGCATTTACGAAGAGTTGCTCTGCATCCCGAGTCTTATCAAGCGCCAGATATTTTCGCGGGGTAGGACGTGAATCGAACACCTGTGTGGCAGCGAGGAATGGCCGACCATATTCCCGTGAAACCTGTATGCCCTTAAGGCGAGACGGCTGCCAAATGCGCGCAAGATCGTCTAGGCGAGCTCGTGAGCCAACCTGCGCCTCTAATGCCAGATGAATACCGTATCCGCCCGAAAGATAAGTTGCAGCCTCCATCCGTCTCTCACGTCCAAATAGAACGGACGCAGGCAACGTCAACCAGCTCGGCTCATGCCATGTCTGCTTTTGTCGCTCCGGGCGCGGTGCGCTCAAGCGTGCTCGGATAGCCATTCCCTAAATGCCTTCGCGATGTCCAGGGTATTGTCGTCAATGACCTTCTGAAGCGTCTTTTGAGTACGGTAGACGATTCGGCCGTTCTCGTACTCTTTCAGCTGCTCTTCGATCTCCTCAACGATCTCGTTGCCCTTCTTGTCTCTCACGTACGTCCTATTGCCCCGCTTATCGTGACCGATGTGATTTGCCACGGCCATGAACACTGGGTAGTTGGCTTGCGTACGCGCCGCACGCTCCAGAGCGATCTCTGCATCAGTTTTCCTCTCTAGCACGAGGAGGCTCGTTTGTACGCTGACGTTGGGTTGAAACGTATCAGGATGGAGATCAATAGAGGCCAAAACTCGCGTGTTCTCCAGAATCCATGCTCGGACGTACCCGAGCCCTGGAGACCCCAAAATGCCGTCGGGAAGGACCATTGCTACGCGACCGGTCCCTTGCTTCAGGAAGCGCACGCACCGTTCAATGAAGAGGATTTCCGGCGGCTGAGATTTCTGCACACCCTGAGTCTTCTCCCATCGGTCTTCACTTGAGTCGTAAGTCCAAATGTATCCAAGGTCGTACTTCTCCAAGATTGCGGGATCATCCACCGGAATCTTGGAGCCGAAGGGAGGGTTCGTGAAGATCAAATCGACCTTTCCCAGGAGCTCTCGATCGCGCAATGCATCAGGCCATATGGCGGGACTTGCCAGAGAGTTGGCCTGATAAAGTCCCCCGGCACCGTCATTGTTCATGACCATATTCATCTTGGTGGCTTTGACGAGTTCAGGATTGAAGTCAATACCAACGATAGATGCACCCGCATACTTCGCGATACGTGGAGCAACCTTTGGCTCCGCCCTGTTGTGGTTTCCCTTCCACTTTTCGAGCTCAGACGCCCTGATCTTTTCGATCACATGGTTCATTGCGGCAATGAGAAAACCGCCCGTACCGCATGCTGGATCCAAGACCAGCTGGTGCTCTTCCGGGTCGAGCATCGCAACAGCCATGTTGCAGACGTTGCGCGGCGTGAAGAACTCTCCCCGATCACCGCGGAGATTTGACCCTACGATCTCTTCGTACGCATGCCCCTTAACGTCCACATCGCTCTCAAGGAGCGAATACATCTGTAGTTGCGTGACGATGTACGCAAGTACAGGTGGATTCAAAGCAATGACGTCGTTGCCTTGAAAAATTGCAGGATATTCAGCTTTAACGACCTCAAAAAGCTTGTCGAGTCGTTTCTTGACCTTTAGCTGCCCATTTATGTTGGTCCGTTCGGACGCGCCCGCGAAAAATTCGACTTCAGTGCTGTCACGTTCGTCGTGAATCTTGCAGAAGATAAGCTTAAGCAACTCCCAGAACGCTTGCGGCTTCTGCAGGCCCTGGTTTCCGGCGATGTAGTTATGACACCGACGAAAGGCGAACAGAAGAGCGTCTGAGGACGCTGGCTTGAGCTGATCGAATTTTGGCCGGTCAGAGTCATCAGGCGACTGTCCGAAGGTCGGTAGGTCGGGCACCTCCTCGAAGGTTACTCTTCCGCTACGAACAACTTTTCGGAAGCAGTGCCGCTCCAGGCCATTGGTCCACATTCCGAACTCAACATTTGGGCACGCCGCCATATAGCTCTGGAGTTGCCCAACACCTTCCTTACGGTCAGCAGCCTTGACCTTTTGCTCCTTGCACTCAACCACAATGTAGGCATTCGCCTGCTCGCGGCCGGATGATGGGTGAAAGACAACCAGGTCTGCCCGAGGCTTACGACTCCCTAGGCGAAGGGTAAATTCGACAGAGATGTCCGTGCGTGGATAGCCATACTCCCTAACGAGCGACTTCGAGATCTCTTGCCTTACATACTCTTCTGGCGTCTCAAGCCGCTGAGTAGAGCCGTCGATGAAATCGAGTACACGTCCCTGCTGGACAATGACTGCGACGTGCGACGCGGCGTTACCATGCATTTTTTTGTTCTCCCAGTGCATGCTTTCGGCTAACCCCTCACTGTGCCACAGCACTCTTCGACAAACTACTGTAGGAAGAAAAATTCGAGTCTGGGCACATCACTTGCCCCTTTAGGTATTGCCTAAAGGAGGTATACAGTTGCTTTTGCGGAAAATGCGAAGGTTCCGCCCAAACTCCACGACGCCCTCGAAGCGTCGGTACTGAGATCCTGATAGAAGGTCTCTCTAGCCAACCTTCAGCTGAAGCCTTTGCTCGTTGCTACCGATCTTCAGCTCTTCCAGATAGTCCGCCCAATCCTGCACGATTTCGCGGCGTTTATTGCGAAACTTCATACGCGCGTAGGCTGCCTCAGTCTCGTCTTTTGGAGCGTGCGCAAGCTGCGCCTCCAGGACATCAATTTCGATGCCTAATCGCTCACGTGCAATGGTTCGCAAGGTGGCTCGAAATCCGTGAGGCGTCTGCTCGCCACGAAACCCCATTTCGCGAAGAGCCTTGCTCAATGAATCTCTCGACAAGTGATTAGATTGCTGCCTAGCCTGCAGGGGAAAGGCATATTCCATCCCCTGGGTTCTCTGCAACATCTCCGCCAGAACCTCTTCAGCCTGCATGGGTAGCGATGTGCTGAAGTCCTTTCCCGTTTTCATACGATTCCGACCATCAGGCTCTTTGCCCGGAACATTCCATTCCCTGCTTTCCAAATTGATCTCTGACCAACGGGCACTAGCAACAACACCTGGACGCATCGCCGTCCATGCAGTCAGTAGGAGTGCCGCACGAACTACACGGTTCTCGTAAGCGTCAATGGCCCTCATTACATCACCCAGCCTGCTTTCGCTGTCCGTCACTGCCGGCATGTGACCAGCTTGACGAGTTGGCAGCAAGCGCTCCAACCTCAGAAGACTTTCCTCTCCACGCAGCCCCTCATCAATCGCCTGACCCACGATACGCCCGATGAACTGCTTTGCTTTGCGAGCAAGCTGGGGAGTACGCATGGCCATCTCCAAGAGAAGCGGCCGAACGTCACGGGTCGCCAAAGTACGCATATCCACATTACCGAGCCTCGGGATGAAATAGGATTCCACGACAAGCTTAGCTTTGCGGTACGTTTGATCCGCCCACTGTGGCTGGCCAGCGACCAACCATCTCCGCGCCACAGCCCTCAGGGTGGCATTCTCAGTCTCGGCGTCAGCCCGCTCCTTTTCGTCAATCCGCTCAGCGTCGAGCGAAGCGGCAATATGTCGTGCCTTGCGCACTCCAGGTGTTGCTATACCCTCTTTTGCGTCTCTCTGAATCTGGATGGCGCTGATCCGCGCTTCTGCGAGTGACATCGCCGAGTAGTAACCGATACTGGCTGGTGTGGCTGTTCTGCTACCCGGGAGCCGATAGCGGACCACCCACGTCTTCAATCCAGCCTTGCTCACTTGCAGGTAGAGCCCTTTGCCGTCTGGGAGCGTGTAGGCCTTCTGCCTCGCTCTAGCATTGCGGACTTCCAACTCCGTTAGAGGCTTTGCGCGCTTAGGCATCAGCGGGGACCATCTTGTGTATGAAATCCATATTCATGCACAAGAGCATACACAACATTCTGGGATCTACTGAGACATCCTGAGAACAGCAGACACAAAAAACCCCGCAAAATGCGGGGTTTAGTGCGTTCCGTGGGACTCATTGAGACTCCCTGAAACTTCTATTGGTGCCCAAGGGGGGACTCGAACCCCCACGCCTTACGGCGCTACCACCTCAAGGTAGTGCGTCTACCAATTCCGCCACCTGGGCAGGTGTCTTACTTAGTTTTTCTTTGCCGGTTCCGTCGCGGCCGGGACATCGCCTGCAGGCTTGGCCGGGGCGGTGGCTGCCGGGACGTCGCCCTGGCTGGCCGTCGGCTTGGTGGCCTGCGGGATTTCCGGGTTGGCCGGCGCGGCGGGCTGCGCATTCTGCGTGGCCGCCGGCTTGTTGGCAAGACCCGCCATCACGCCAAGGCCGTTGCCATCACTGCCCTGCTCCGCACCATGGTGGCTCAGGTACATGCCCATGCCGAGGCTGAGGATGAAGAACAACGCGGCGAGCACTGCCGTGGAACGGGTCAGGAAGCTGGCCGAGCCGCGCGCCCCGAAAACGGTGGCGGAAGCACCGCCGCCGAAACCGGAACCCGCGTCCGCGCCGGCACCGCGCTGCATGAGGATCAGCACGATCATCGCCGCGGCGATCAGGATGTAAAAGACGCTGAAGATGACGAACATGGTTCTCTAAAGAGTCCGTTGCGCTTAATGCGCCGCAGCGCAGATTCCCAGGAAGTCGGCTGCCACCAGCGAGGCGCCCCCGATCAGTCCTCCGTCAACGTCCGATTGCGCGAACAGGTCCGCTGCATTCGTCGCCTTGACGCTGCCGCCATAAAGCAGCCGGGTCAGACGGGCAATCATAGCATCTTCTTTTTCCAGTTGGCTACGGATGAACGCATGAACCTGTTGCGCCTGTTCCGGCGTGGCGGTGCAGCCGGTGCCGATGGCCCAGACCGGCTCATAGGCAATCACGGCGGTGTCGAAGCTGCCGATGCCATTCAACGCGATAACTGCCTGCAGCTGGCGTGCGATCACGGCCTCGGTCTGGCCCGCTTCGCGCTCGGCCAGCGTCTCGCCCACGCAGAGGATGGGAGTGAGGCCGCCGGCGCGCGCGGCGGCGAACTTGCGGGCCACCAGCGCGTCGCTTTCACCGTGGTACTGGCGACGCTCGGAATGTCCCACCAGCGTCCACTGCGCGCCGACGTCGGCCAGCATGGCCGCGGATACTTCGCCGGTATAGGCACCCTGCCCGTCATGCTCGCTGACGTCCTGCGCGCCAAAGCCCAGGCCCGAGCCCACGTGCTGGCTGGCCAGTTCGCCCAGATAGGGGAACGGGGGAAACACCGCCACATCCATGGAGGAAGGCAAGGCGGCAATGATGTCGCCGACCAGCGCCGACGCCATACTGCGGCTGCCGTGCATCTTCCAGTTGCCTGCGACGAGTTTCTTTCGCATGTCCCTATTCCATTGCAAATAAACGCAAAAGCTTAGCGAACGACCATGCCACTGGCAATGCATGACCGACAAGCCACTGTTGCCACGGCAAAAATCTGCAAAACCACAAAGAGACCACTTTATGACCCCTGCCCGTCCGCTCACCCTGGTCACTGGCGCCTCTGCCGGCATCGGGGCCGCTTTTGCACGCGACCTCGCCGCACGCGGACATGATCTCGTGCTTACCGCGCGCCGCGTGGAGCGGCTGGAAGCCCTGGCCGACGAGCTGCGTGCAGCACACGGCGCGACGGTGACGGTATGGCCGGCAGACCTGGCAGCCCCCGATGCCGTGCACCGTCTTTGCGACAGCCTCGCCGAACGTGGCCTTGAGGTGGACTGGTTGATCAACAACGCCGGCTATGGCGTCGCTGGCACCTTCGACGCCAATGAGTGGCCGGTGCATGAGGCCTTTATCCGCGTACTGATGACGGCGCCGACCGAGCTGGCCTGGCGACTGCTGCCCGGCATGCGCCGGCGCGGCTATGGCCGCATCATCAATGTCGCCTCGCTCGCCGGCCACGTGCCGAGCTCGGCGGGGCATACGCTGTATGCGGCCAGCAAAGCCTACCTGATCAAGTTCTCGCAATCGCTGGCGCTGGAGAACCGCCACCTCGGCATTCACGTGTGCGCGCTTTGTCCGGGCTTCACCTGGTCGGAATTCCACGACGTCACCGGCACGCGTGCACTGATGAACAAGTTGCCGGGCTTTATGTGGCAGACCGCCGAGGCCGTGGTCCGCGAGGGGCACGATGCGGTCGAGCGCGGTGACGTGGTGCATGTCACCGGCGGGGTGAACCGCTTTATCAAGGCGCTGATGAAGCTGCTGCCGGACCGGCTGACGCTGTGGCTGTCGGCGCGCGAGTCGAAGCGCTATCGGGATCTGGGGGAGCTGAGTTAACGGGCGAAAGCCGCTGGTATCCAGCAAGGGTTTCGCGGGCGCCTCCCAACCCTCTCCCCCCAAGGGGAGAGGGTGCTGAAGGCTTTAGATCAGCTTGATTTCGCGTAGGCGCTGCAGCAGGTACTCGTGCGAGGTGATGCTGGTGTCGTAGCGGCTCGGGTTGTCGGCCGTGACGGTCTGCGGCAACGGGTCGAGCACCACGTCCGGGTTCGGATGCAGGAAGTACGGCACCGAGTAGCGCGGCTTGCGGGCGTTGTCGTTCTGCGGGTTCACCACGCGATGCGAGGTGGACGGATACACGTGGTTGGTCAGGCGCTGCAGCATGTCGCCGATGTTCACCACGATGGCGTCGCCTTCGGTGGTGATGGGCAGCCACTCGCCCTCGCGCGTCAACACTTCCAGGCCTTCGGCGCTGGCACCGACCAGCAGTGTGATGAAGTTGATGTCCTCATGCGCGCCGGCGCGCACATTGGGGATGTTGTCTTCGGTGATCGGCGGGTAATGGATCGGGCGCAGGATGGAGTTGCCCTGGTCGATCTTGTCGTCGAAGTAATGCTCCGGCAGGTCGATATGCAGGGCCAGGGCACGCAGCACACGTGTGCCGAGCTGGTCCAGTGCCTCGAACAGGCCGTAGCCATACTGCTGGAAATCCTGCACTTCCGCCGGCCAGATATTGGGCGGCATCACGTCGGCAAACTTCGAGTCGCGCGGAATCTCGCGGCCGATGTGCCAGAACTCCTTGAGGTCGGCGTACTTGCTGTCCTTGGCGGTTTCCACCTTGAACGGCGTATAGCCGCGGGCACCGCCGCTGCCGACGACGTGGTACTTCATCTTGGTGTCGGTGGGCAGCGCGAAGAAGCGCTGGAACGTGTCGTAGGCGCCGTCGATCAGCTCGCGCGGAATGCCGTGCCCGCTGATGCAGCAGAAGCCGTATTCGCGATAAGCGGCACCCAGCTCGGCGACGAAAGCGGCACGGTCGGTGTCATAACGACGGATGTCGAGGGTCGGAACTTTCTTCATGGCTTGTCCACAGGTTGTGCGTGCGGTCCACTTGAATCCGCCACCGCAGGGGCGGGGCACGTCGGGCCAATCCTTGGCGACCTGCTTACAGGCTCACGAACGTTCTGCGGCCGATTTTACGACATCGGCCAGCTTTCCCGCCAACTGCCGCACTTCGGCCTCGTCGGCGGCTTCCACCGTCACGCGCACCAGCGGCTCGGTGCCCGAGGCGCGCAGCACCACCCGGCCGCGGCCGGCCAGCGCCTGCTCGGTTTCCACCAGCGCCGCTTTCACGGCCTCGCTGTGCAGCGCCTCGCGCGCGCCCTCGGCACGCACATTGATCATCACTTGCGGCATCTTGTGCAGCCCCTGGCGCGCCTGGGCCAGATCCTGGCCGGCATAGACCAGCGCCTCCAGCACCGCGAGCGCCGAGACGATGCCGTCGCCGGTGGTAGCCCGGTCGAGGCACAGGATATGGCCCGAGGTCTCGCCACCGAGATTGCCGCCGTGCTCTTTCATCTGCTGCAGCACGTAACGGTCGCCCACGTTGGCGCGAATCAGCTTTACGTCCAGCGTCGCCAGGGCCAGTTGCAAGCCGTAGTTGCTCATCAAGGTGCCGACCACCGGCCCCAGCAACAGCCCCTGCGCATGCCAGGCGTTGGCCAGCACATAGAGAATGTCATCGCCATCGCATAGCTTGCCGTGGCGATCGACCAGCTGCACGCGATCGCCGTCACCGTCGAACGCAATGCCGATATCCGCACCCTGCTCCACCACCGCGCGCTGCAGGGCCTGCGGATGGGTGGAGCCTACGTCGCGATTGATATTGAAGCCGTCGGGCTTGTCGCCGATGGCGATGACCTCGGCGCCCAGCTCGGAAAACACCTTGGGCGCGACCTGGTAAGTGGCGCCGTTGGCGCAATCGAGCACGATCTTCATGCCGCGCAGGCTGAAATCCTCGGCCACGGTGGCCTTGCAGAACTCGGCGTAGCGCGCCACCGCATCGCTGACGCGAATGGCCTTGCCCAGCTGCTCCGACGGCACGGTGGTGAACTCGAGTTCGAGTTCATGCTCGATGGCTAGCTCCACCTCGTCGGACAGCTTCTCGCCGTTGGCGGAGAAGAACTTGATGCCGTTGTCGTGATGCGGATTGTGCGAGGCGCTGATGACGATGCCGGCATCGGCGCGCAGCGAACGCGTCAGAAAGGCCACGGCCGGCGTGGGCATGGGGCCGAGCAGCGCCACGTCGGCACCGGCGGCCACCAGGCCCGCTTCCAGCGCCGATTCGAACATGTAGCCGGACACGCGGGTGTCCTTGCCGATCAGCACCCGGGGCCGCGACTTGCCGTCGCGCGCCAGCACCACGCCTACGGCGCGCCCCAGGCGCAGCATGAAGTCGGCGCTGATCGGCCACTGACCCACCAAGCCGCGAATGCCATCGGTTCCAAAATACTTGCGTTGTGTCATCGCTTAACTCCAAGGTTGCGCGGGCCCATGGGCCGCGCAACGTCCATCACTAACTATTCACTCGTCATCCGGCCAGCGCGGCGCGGTGGGCTTGCTGTCGCGCCGCACCGGCGTATCGCCGGCCTGCACCGCATGCCATACGGCCAGCGCATCGACGGTGGCGGCGACATCGTGCACGCGCACCATGCGCGCGCCACGCTGCACCGCGATCAGCGCGGCGGCGACCGAGCCGGTGGCACGCTCGGCCGGCAACTGCCGGCCGGTCATCGCCCCGATCATCGATTTGCGCGACAAGCCCACATAGACGCCGCTGCCGAGCTTGGCGAAGCGCTCCAGCGCGCGCAGCAGCGCAAGATTGTGTTCCAGCGTCTTGCCGAAGCCGAAGCCCGGATCAACCATCACCTTGCGGCGGTCGATGCCAGCCAGCTCACAGGCGAACAGGCGATCGGTAAGAAAGCGGTGCACCTCGCCCACGACATCGTCGTAATGCGGTTCGGCCTGCATGCTGCGCGGCTCGCCCTGCATATGCATCAGGCACACCGGCACGCCGAGTTCCGCCACGGCCTCCATCGCACCGTCGCGACGCAAGGCGTAGACGTCATTGATCATGCCCGCACCGGCGGCCACCGCCGCGCGCATCACTTCGGGCTTGGAGGTATCGATGGCCAGCGGCACCGTCGTGCGCGCCGCCAGTTGCTCGATCACCGGCAGCACGCGGCGCAGTTCTTCCTCCACCGGGACATCGTCGGCGCCGGGGCGGGTGGATTCGCCGCCGATATCGAGCATGTCGGCGCCCTCTTCCACCAGGCGCAGGCCATGCGCCACGGCGTCTTCCACGCCGACGTGGCTGCCGCCGTCGGAGAACGAGTCGGGCGTGACGTTGAGAATGCCCACGACGCGGGGCCGGTCCAGCCGCAGCGGCCGGCCGGCGCAATCGAGCACGGGAGCGAACAGATCATCAAGGGACATGCGGTCTCCCGGGGGGCTTAGCGTCAGGATTCGCCGCCCAGCGGCCCCATGAACTGGCGGTAATAACGCAGCTCGTCGATGGAATCGCGGATATCGGAGAGCGCCGTATGCGCCGACTCCTTGGCGAAGCCCTTGCCGATCGCCGGCGCCCAGCGCCGCGCCAGCTCCTTGAGCGTGGACACGTCGAGGTTGCGATAGTGGAAGTAGCGCTCCAGGCGCGGCATTTCCCGATGCAGGAAGCGCCGGTCCTGGCAGATCGAGTTGCCGCACATGGGCGACTTGCCCTGCGGCACCCAGGCCTTGAGGAAATCCAGCGTGGCCCGCTCGGCGGCGGCATGGTCATCGGCCGAGGCGACCACCTGGTCCCACAGGCCCGACCGGCGATGCTGGTTGCGGTTCCAGGCATCCATGCTTTCCAGCCGCTCCAACGGGTGCCGGATGGCGAACACCGGGCCTTCGGCCAGTATGCGAAGGTCCTTGTCAGTGACGATGGTGGCGATCTCGAGGATGGAATCGTTGTCCGTATCGAGCCCGGTCATCTCCAGATCGATCCAGATCAGGTTGTCGTCGTTCACTTGGCTCATGCGCCCTCCTGGACGCGAAGTCTAGCAGCAGCTTGCGCGCTTACGGGCCGGATCGTGTCCGGGCGGGTGAAGCATGCGCGATGGCATGCGATGATCCGGGAATGCAGACCTTCTTCTGGCACGACTACGAGACCTTCGGTGCCGATCCGTGGCGCGACCGGCCGGTGCAGTTCGCAGGCATCCGCACCAATCTGGAACTGGAGATCGTCGGCGAGCCGATCATGTTTTTCGGCAAGCCGCCGCATGAGATGCCGCCGCACCCCGAGGCCTGCCTGATCACCGGCATCACGCCACAGCAGGCCGAGCGCGAGGGCGTGATCGAGGCGGACTTCGCCGCGCGCGTGCACGAGCAACTGGCCCAGCCCGGTACCTGCGGCGTGGGCTACAACTCGCTGCGCTTCGATGACGAGGTGAGCCGCCAGCTGTTCTACCGCAATTTCTACGAGCCTTATGGGCGCGAGTGGGAGAACGGCAACTCGCGCTGGGACCTCATCGACCTCGTGCGCATGTGCCAGGCCCTGCGCCCCGAAGGCATCGAATGGCCGCTGCGCGAGGACGGCACGCCCAGCTTCAAGCTCGAACACCTAGCCAAGGCCAACCACCTGCAGCAGGAACGCGCCCATGACGCCCTCTCGGACGTCCATGCGCTGATCGACCTGGCGCGGCTCCTGCGCGTGCGGCAGCCGCGACTGTGGGACTGGTACCTGGGCCTGCGCCGCAAGCAGCGCGTGTTCGAACTGCTCGATGTGGCCGCCATGACGCCAGTGGTGCACGTGTCATCGCGTTATCCGTCCAGCCGGCACTGCCTGGCCGTGGTCGCGCCGCTGGCGGCGCATCCGAGCCGGCCGGCCGAGATCATCGTCTATGACCTGGCCAGCGATCCCTCCGAATGGCTGGCGCTGGACGAGGAAGCCATCGCGGACCGCATATTCACCGCGCGCGCGGACCTGCCCGAAGGCGTCTCGCGCATTCCCCTGCGCACCGTGCGCGCCAACCGTGCGCCTGCCCTGGCACCGCTTTCCGTGCTCAAGGGCGTGGACCTGGCGCGCCTGCAGATCGACCTGGAGCGCGTGCAGGCACATCGCGACATGCTGGCCAGCGCCGAAGGCCTCACCGAAAAGCTGCGCCGGGTGTTCCAGCGCGCCGCCGAACTGCCGCCCGCGAAGGACCCGGAACTGGCGCTCTACGGCGGCTTCCTGCCCGATGCTGACAAGCGCCTGCTGGCCCAGGTGCGGGCCACGCCGCCCGACCAGCTGGGACAGCACGCGTTCCCGTTCCGCGATCCGCGCTATCCGGAACTGCTGTTCCGCTACCGCGCGCGCAACTGGCCCGAGACACTCGATGCCGAGGAACAGGCGCGCTGGCACGCGTTCTGCCGCGAGCGCCTGTTCAAGCACACGCCGCTGACCAACCTGACCCTGGACGAATACTTCCAGCGCATCGCCGAGTTGCGCAGCGACCCGGCCCAGCACGGCAAACTTGCCATCCTCGACCAGCTGCAGCTCTGGGGCGAACAACTGGCTGCCGAGTTCACTCCTCTATCCGCCTGACGCCGACATGCCGACCGCCTACTTCACACCCGCCACCTTCCGCTTCCTGCGCTCGCTGGCCCGCAACAACAGCCGCGAATGGTTCCAGTCGCACAAGGACGATTACGAGCGCCATGTACGCGAACCGTTCCTGGCGCTGATCACCGACCTGCAGGCGCCGCTGGCCAAGATCAGCCCGCACTACCGGGCCGATCCGCGCAAGAACGGCGGCTCGCTGTTCCGCATCTACCGCGACACGCGCTTCTCCAACGACAAGCAGCCATACAAGCCGTGGCAGGGCGCGCGGTTCTTTCACGAGCGCCGGCATGAGATTCCGGCGCCTTCGTTCTATGTGCATATCCAGCCGGGCGATTGCTTTGCCGGCGGCGGCATGTGGCATCCGGAGAAAGATGCGCTCAAGCACATCCGCGATTTTCTGGCGGACAATCCCGAGGCATGGAAGCGCGCCACGCGCAGCAAGGCGTTCCGCGAGCACTTCACGTTCTGGGGCGAGACGCTGAGCCGCCCGCCGCGCGGGTTCGATCCCACGCATGAACTGATCGACGACATCAAGCGCAAGGATTTCGCCTGTGGCGAAGGCTTCGACGAGAAGCTGGCCTGCTCTACCGAGCTGCTGCCCTGGCTCACGGACACGTACAAGCGCGTGGCGCCGATGATCGATTACCTGTGCGCGGCGCAGGAGCTGGATTTCTAGGCACGCCGTCAACGCCAGGGCCGTTCCCCTTGCGGGAGCGTGGCCCGCTAGCCGGCTTCGTCAAGCAAGCGCAGGCCTGGCCGCTGTTTCGCCAGCTTGCGCAGCAGCGTCGCGAACGCCTGCAGGTCGCTGCGCCACGGCGAGGCTTCGCGCCAGTACAGCGCGATCTCGCGTCCCGGCGCCTGCCCCTTGAACTTGGACAGCACGATGTCGGGCATCGAGGCGAGCCGGTCATGGGCCAGCGCCGGCACCAGTGCGTAGCCGCCGCGCAGCCCCACCAGCGCGGCGAGGCTTTCCAGGCTCACGTCTTGCACATGGCCGCCACCGAGCACGTCGTCGGCGTGGCTTTCGGTCATCAGCGTGGCATCGCATGCCTCGAGCTGTTCAAGCGCCACGCTGCGCTTGCCGGCGAGCGCGTGATCCGCACGCAACATCACTTCCCACGGCTCGAAGAACAACGGCCGCATGGCGACGCCGCTGACCGGCGCCACGCGCGGCGCCAGCACGGCGTCCAGCTCGCCTTCGTTCAACCGGCGCAACAGGCCGCGCGGCTTGCCTTCGGAGAGGCTCAGCCGTGTGCCGGGAAAATGCTGGGGAAACGGCTCGATCAGATGCGGCAGCAGGTACGGCCCCAACGAGGCCGGCACGCCCAGCCGCAATTCGCCGCCAAACGCGACCTCGCCCGCACGCGCCACCTGCTGCAGATGCTCGGCCGCGGCCAGCACGGCATCGATCTGTTGCAGCAAGCGTTGCCCGCCCGCCGTCGGCACCACGCGACGGCCGCCGCGCTCGAACAACGGCGCGCCCAGTGCCTGCTCCACCTTCTGCACCTGGTGCGAGAGCCCGGAGGGACTGATGTGCATCGCCCGCGCCGCGCTGTTGAAGCTGCCGTGGCGGCTCACCGCCTGCACCAGCATGAGGTCGCGCAGCGAAACTACCGAGAGGTGGGTGGAGATCATGCGCTGGGGATGGGCCCTGGCCGGTGACGTGGCGACAGCATAAACGAGGGCGCGCCTGTCCGCCGTCCTTCACGTCATTCCTGCGCAAGCGGGAATGACGAAGGCGTGCGGATACCGTCGAACGGATAAAGGAACTTGCCCAAAAAGAAGGGCGGCTTGCGCCGCCCTTCCCTTGCTATCACCGGATGATCTGCCTGGCTCAGGCAGTAACCGTATCGGCTACTTCCTGGTAATCGGCGATCTGGTCGAAGTTCATGTACTTGTAGATCTTCTCGCCGTTGGCGTTGATCACGCCGATGTCCGCCATGTACTCCTGCTTGGTCGGGATGCGACCCAGGCGCGAGCAGATCGCGGCCAGCTCGGCCGAACCCAGGTACACGTTGGAGTTCTTGCCCAGGCGGTTGGGGAAGTTGCGGGTGGAGGTGGAGAACACCGTGGCGCCCTCGCGCACCTGTGCCTGGTTGCCCATGCACAGCGAGCAACCCGGCATTTCCATGCGGGCGCCGGCGGTGCCGAGCACGCCGTAGTGGCCTTCCTCGGTCAGCTGCTGCTGGTCCATCTTGGTCGGCGGTGCCACCCACAGCTTGGTCGGGATGTCGCGCTTGCCTTCCAGCAACTTGGAGGCGGCACGGAAGTGGCCGATGTTGGTCATGCACGAACCGATGAACACTTCATCGATCTTGGCGCCGGCCACGTCGGACAGGGTCTTCACGTCGTCCGGGTCGTTCGGGCAGGCCACGATGGGCTCGTGCACGTCGGCCAGGTCGATCTCGATGACGGCCGCGTATTCCGCGTCGGCATCGCGCTGCAGCAGCTGCGGGTTGGCCAGCCATGCTTCCATCGCCTTGATGCGGCGCTGCAGGCTGCGCGGGTCCTTGTAGCCCTGGGCGATCATGACCTTCAGCAGCGTGATGTTGCTGTGGATGTATTCGATGATCGGCGCCTTGTCCAGGTGCACCGTGCAGCCGGCCGCGGAACGTTCGGCCGAGGCGTCGGACAGCTCGAACGCCTGCTCCACCTTGAGGTTCGGCAGGCCTTCGATCTCCAGGATGCGACCGGAGAAGATGTTCTTCTTGCCCTGCTTGGCGACGGTGAGCAGGCCGCTCTTGATCGCGTACAGCGGGATCGCGTTGACCAGGTCACGCAGGGTGACGCCCGGCTGCAGCTCGCCCTTGAAGCGCACCAGTACGGATTCGGGCATGTCCAGCGGCATCACGCCGGTAGCGGCGGCGAACGCCACCAGGCCGGAGCCGGCCGGGAACGAGATGCCGATCGGGAAGCGCGTGTGGCTGTCGCCGCCGGTGCCGACGGTGTCGGGCAGCAGCATGCGGTTGAGCCAGGAGTGGATCACGCCGTCGCCCGGACGCAGCGAGATGCCGCCACGGGTGCTGATGAATTCCGGCAGCGTGTGGTGGGTCTTCACGTCCACCGGTTTCGGATAGGCGGCGGTGTGGCAGAACGACTGCATCACCAGGTCGGCCGAGAAACCCAGGCAGGCCAGGTCCTTCAGCTCGTCGCGGGTCATCGGGCCGGTGGTGTCCTGCGAACCCACCGAGGTCATCTTCGGCTCGCAATAGGTGCCCGGGCGCACGCCCTGGCCTTCGGGCAGGCCGCAGGCGCGGCCGACCATCTTCTGCGCCAGGGTGAAGCCCTTGCCGGTATCGGCCGGCTGCTGCGGCAGGCGGAACAGGGTCGACACCGGCAGGCCCAGCGCCTCGCGCGCCTTGGCGGTGAGGCCACGCCCCACGATCAGCGGAATGCGGCCACCGGCGCGCACTTCGTCGAACAGCACGTCGGACTTCACCTGGAATTCGGCGATCACCTCGCCGTTCTTCAGCGCCTTGCCCTCATAGGGACGCAGCTCGACCACGTCGCCCATCTCCATCTTGGAGACATCGAGTTCGATCGGCAGCGCGCCGGCGTCTTCCATGGTGTTGTAGAAGATCGGGGCGATCTTGCTGCCCAGGCACACGCCGCCGAAGCGCTTGTTCGGGATGAACGGGATGTCCTCGCCGGTGAACCACAGCACCGAGTTGGTGGCGGACTTGCGGCTGGAACCGGTGCCGACCACGTCGCCCACGTAGGCAATCAGGTGGCCCTTGGCCTTGAGCGATTCGATGAAGGCGATCGGGCCGCGCTTGCCGTCTTCTTCCGGCTCGAACGGCGCGCCGTCGCGCTTGTTCTTCAGCATGGCCAGCGCGTGCAGCGGGATGTCCGGGCGGGTGGTGGCATCCGGGGCCGGCGACAGGTCGTCGGTGTTGGTCTCGCCCGGCACCTTGAACACGGTGACGGTGAGGCTCTCGGGCACTTCCGGACGGCTGGTGAACCATTCGGCGTCGGCCCAGCTCTGCAGCACCGACTTGGCGTTGGCATTGCCCTGGTCCGCCTTCTCCTTCACGTCGTGGAAGGCGTCGAACATCAGCAGGGTCTTCTTCAGCGCCTCGGCGGCGATGGTGCCGACCTGCGCGTCGTCCAGCAGTTCGATCAGCGGATGGATGTTGTAGCCGCCCAGCATGGTGCCGAGCAGCTCGGTGGCCTTCGCGCGGGAGATCAGCGTGCATTGCTCGGTGCCGAACGCCACCGCCGCCAGATACGACGCCTTGACCTTGGCCGCATCGTCCACGCCGGCCGGCACGCGATGGCTGATCAGCTCGACCAGGAAGGCTTCCTCGCCAGCCGGCGGGTTCTTCAGCAGCTCGATCACGTCGGCGGTCTGCTGGGCCGACAGCGGCAGCGGCGGGATACCCAGCGCGGCGCGCTCGGCAACATGTTGGCGGTAGGCGTTAAGCATGTGATCTCGTCCGATGAACTACGTGGGAGGCAACGCTCGACAAGGCGCAAAACCTTGTCTCCATGCCACTTTGCAGCGGCATACAAGCCGCTTATTTTGCCAGCCGGGGGGCAACTGCCGCAATGCAAGGCAACGCTTCCGGCAGCGTTCGAAATCTTGCAATGACCGTATGGCGGAATAACCGAACGGGTAGCTTGCACGTCCCGGCTTTTGCCCCAAACTGATCGACAGTGCCGATGGAGAGGAACCATTCCTTGGAATGGCTTGAGCGCAGGACCGTCATGCCGATGCCCGTCTTTGCAATTCCTCTCACGTTTCGTGCCGTAGGATCCCCTAGCTGCGCCCCGCGCGTCCGCCAGACTCAAAGCAACAGGAGTTAGCCCCATGCTGGATTCATTCGCCACCCGCGACACCCTCACTGTCAACGGCAGCCAGTACCAGATCGCCAGCCTGACCAAGCTCGGTCAACGCTTCGACCTCAAGCGCCTGCCTTACTCGTTGAAGATCCTGCTGGAAAACCTGTTGCGCCATGAGGACGGGCTCAACGTCACCACCAAGGAAATCGAGGCGGTGGCCAACTGGAACGCCAAGGCCGAGCCGGACACCGAGATCTCCTTCATGCCGGCCCGCGTGGTACTGCAGGATTTCACCGGCGTGCCCTGCGTGGTCGACCTGGCCGCCATGCGCGACGCCGTGGTGAAGCTGGGCGGCAATGCCAACCAGATCAATCCCCTGGCGCCGGCCGAGCTGGTGATCGACCACTCCGTGCAGGTCGACGTCTACGGCTCGGAGTCGGCGCTGGAGCAGAACGTCGAGATCGAATTCCAGCGCAACCAGGAACGCTACTCGTTCCTGCGCTGGGGCCAGAAGGCCTTCAACAACTTCAAGGTGGTGCCGCCGCGCACCGGCATCGTGCACCAGGTGAACCTGGAGCACCTGGCCCGCGTGGTGTTCACCGCCGAACAGGACGGCCAGCAGTGGGCCTACCCGGACACCGTGTTCGGCACCGACTCGCACACCACCATGATCAACGGCGTGGGCGTGCTGGGCTGGGGCGTGGGCGGCATCGAGGCGGAAGCGGCCATGCTGGGCCAGCCCTCGTCGATGCTGATTCCGCAGGTGGTCGGCTTCAAGCTGAAGGGCAAGCTGTCCGAGGGCGTCACCGCCACCGACCTGGTGCTCACCGTGACCCAGATGCTGCGCAAGCTGGGCGTGGTGGGCAAGTTCGTGGAGTTCTTCGGCGACGGGCTCAAGCACCTGCCGCTGGCCGACCGCGCCACCATCGGCAACATGGCCCCGGAATACGGCGCCACCTGCGGCATCTTCCCGATCGACCAGGAAGCGCTGAACTACCTGCGCCTGTCCGGTCGCAGCGAAGCGCAGATCTCGCTGGTCGAGGCCTATGCCAAGGCCCAGGGCCTGTGGCATGACGAAAACACCCCGCATGCCGAGTTCACCACCACGCTGGAACTGGACCTGGCCGACGTGCGGCCCTCGCTGGCCGGCCCCAAGCGCCCGCAGGACCGCGTGCTGCTGGAAGGCGTGCAAAAGAGTTTCCATGACGCGGTCGGCCCGCTGACCGCCAACCGCCAGCCGCGGAACGGCGACACCGCCAGCTTCCAGAACGAAGGCGGCGCAACGGCCATCGGCAACCCGGCCAATGACATCACCGACGGCGGCGTGCGGGTGGAGAAGGACGGCGAGAGCTTCAAGCTCGGCGATGGCGCAGTGGTAATCGCCGCGATCACCTCCTGCACCAACACCTCCAACCCGGCGGTGATGCTGGGCGCCGGCCTGCTCGCCAAGAAGGCAGCAGCCAAGGGCCTCAAGGCGCAGCCGTGGGTGAAGACCTCGATCGGCCCGGGCTCGCTGGTGGTCACCGACTACCTGGAGAAGACCGGCCTGCTCAAGGAGCTGGAAAAGATCGGCTTCTATATCGTGGGCTACGGCTGCACCACCTGCATCGGCAACTCCGGTCCGCTGCCGCCCGAAATCAGCAAGGGCATCGCCGAGGGTGACCTGGCGGTGGCCTCGGTGCTGTCGGGCAACCGCAACTTCGAGGGCCGCGTGCATCCGGAAGTGAAGATGAACTATCTGGCCTCGCCGCCGCTGGTGGTCGCCTATGCACTGGCCGGCACGCTGGACATCGACCTGACCAAGGATGCCCTCGGCACCGGCAGCGACGGCAAGCCGGTGTATCTGAAGGACATCTGGCCGAGCAACAAGGAAATCTCCGACACCATCGCCGGCGCCATCAATCCGCAGATGTTCGAGAAGAACTACGCGGATGTGTTCAAGGGCGATACCCGCTGGAACAAGATCGCCTCGCCGGACGGCGACCTCTACCAGTGGGGCGATTCCACCTACATCAAGAATCCGCCCTACTTCGACGGCATGAGCAAGGAGCCGGGCAGCATCGAGGACATCCACGGCGCCCGCGTGCTGGGCCTGTTCGGCGACTCCATCACCACCGACCACATCTCGCCGGCCGGCTCGATCAAGAAGGACAGCCCGGCGGGCCGCTTCCTGATCAGCAAGGGCGTCGATCCGAAGGACTTCAACTCCTACGGCTCGCGTCGCGGCAACGACGACGTGATGGTGCGCGGCACCTTCGCCAACATCCGCATCAAGAACCTGATGCTCAACGGCGTCGAGGGCGGCTACACGCTGCACGTGCCTTCGGGCGAGCAACTGGCCATCTACGATGCGGCCGTGAAGTACAAGGCGGAGAAGACCCCGCTGGTGGTGCTGGCCGGCAAGGAATACGGCACCGGCTCGTCGCGCGACTGGGCCGCCAAGGGCACCCTGCTGCTGGGCGTGAAGGCGGTGATCGCCGAAAGTTTCGAGCGCATCCACCGCTCCAACCTGGTCGGCATGGGCGTGCTGCCCTGCCAGTTCGAGGATGGCCAGAACGCGCAGTCGCTGGGCCTCACCGGCAAGGAAACCTTCGACATCACCGGCCTGGACGGCGGCGAATCGAAGACCGCCAAGGTCACCGCCACCGCGGCGGACGGCAGCAAGAAGACCTTCAACGTCAAGGTGCTGCTGCTGACCCCGAAGGAACGCGAGTTCTTCCGCCATGGCGGCATCCTGCAGTACGTGCTGCGCCAGCTGGCCAGCAAGAAGGCAGCCTGAGCCCGATGGAAACGCCGCCATGGAGCGGCGTTTCCTTTTACCCGCTCGTCATCCCAGCCTGGCTCGTCGTCCCAGCTTTCGCTGGGATAACGGTGAGGGCATGAGTGGCTGTGGGGAGCTACAACTGCCGCGTCCAGCTCGCCGAATAGCAGCGCCATGCGCTCCCCTCCTTCCGCCATGCCGTCTCCACCTTGTACATCCCCATCTGCGCCGGTAGCAGTTTCCCGCCACTGGTGAGGGTGATGCTGAAGCTCGCGACGTAGCGCTCGCCATGCGGCTCGACGGTGATCGGTCCGGTCAGTGCGTGAAGGGTCTCGCCACGGAAATGCGCCACGCGCAACAGGTCCACCAGTTGCTGGCGATCGAGTTCGCCGCCATTGCCATCGAAGTCATCAGCGAGCGGATCGCCCAGCGCCGAGGCATCGGTTCGCTCCGCCGCCGTCGTGGCATGCTCGATGGCCCGCCGGATCAGCAACTCGTCCGGCGCCCGATGGCACCCGACCATGGTCGATATTGCGGCGCCGCAAAACAGCGCCCAGATCAGAGTTTTCGCCATCTCGCGCACGCTCGCATCTCGTTGCAGCGCGGCTTGCTGCTATACGCGAGCGTATGCTCCAATGCCGCGTCATCATCTTGCCCTACCCGTGGGATCACCACCAACGGGCCGTTACATACAGGAGCTTTGGATCCAACATGAGCAACGAGCGTCCGTGGCTGGCCCATTATCCGGAAGGCGTTCCGGCACAGATCGATAGCAACCAATACGCCTCCGTGGCCGCCGTCGTGGAAGAGGCTTTCGAGCGTTTCCGCCAGCGCCCCGCGTTCGCCAGTTTCGGCAAGAAGCTCAGCTACGGCCAGATCGACGAGATGAGCCGGCAGTTCGCCGGTTACCTCACCGGCGTGCTCAAGCTCGGCAAGGGCGATCGCATCGCGATCATGATGCCCAACGTGCTGCAGTACCCCATCGCCCTGTTCGGCGCGCTGCGCGCCGGCCTGGTGGTGGTCAATACCAACCCGATGTATACCGCGCGCGAACTCAAGCACCAGCTGGAGGACGCCGGCGCCAAGGCCATCGTGGTGCTCGACAATTTCGCCGCCACGCTGCAGCAGGTGGTGGAGGAGACCGCGGTCAAGCACATCATCACCACCGGCATCGGCGACCTGCTGGGCGCCAAGGGCGTGCTGATCAACTTCGCGCTCAAGCACGTCAAGAAGATGGTGCCGCCGTATCACCTGCCGCATGCCGTGCGCTTCAACGATGCGCTGGCCAAGGGCGCCAGCCACCCGCTGGTCAAGGTGCCGCTGGGCCACGACGATATCGCCTTCCTGCAATACACCGGTGGCACCACCGGCGTGGCCAAGGGCGCCATGCTCACCCACGGCAACATGGTGGCCAACATGATGCAGGCGGGCGCCTGGATCGGCACCAACGCCAAGCCGGGTGAAGAGGTCATCATCACCGCGCTGCCGCTGTACCACATCTTTTCGCTCACTGCGAACGGCCTGGTGTTCATGCGCCTGGGCGGCCTCAACTGGCTGATCACCAACCCGCGCGACATGCCCGGCTTCGTCAAGGAGCTCAAGCAGTCCCACTTCACCGCACTCACCGGCGTCAACACGCTGTTCAACGGCCTGCTCAACACGCCGGGCTTCGCCGAACTCGATTTCTCGCGCCTGCACCTGACCCTGGGCGGCGGCATGGCCGTGCAGCGCGCGGTCGCCGAGCGCTGGAAGAAGGTCACCGGCTGCACGCTGGTCGAGGCCTACGGCCTTACCGAAACCTCGCCGGCGGCCTGCATCAATCCGCTGGATCTCCCGGCCTACAACGGCTCCATCGGCTTGCCGATTCCTTCCACCGACGTGGCGATCTGGTCCGAAGATGGCCAGCCGCTGCCGCAAGGTGAAGTCGGCGAATTGATGGTGCGCGGCCCGCAGGTGATGAAGGGCTACTGGCAGCGCCCGGACGAAACCGCCAAGGTGCTTTCGGCCGATGGCTGGTTGCACACCGGCGATGTCGCGCGGATGGACGAAAAGGGCTATTTCTACATCGTCGACCGCAAGAAAGACATGATCCTGGTGTCCGGCTTCAATGTGTATCCGAACGAAGTCGAAGACGTGGTGATGCAGCACCCGGGCGTGGCCGAAGTGGCTGCCGTGGGCGTGCCCGACGAGCACTCGGGCGAGGTGGTCAAGCTGTTCGTGGTGCGCAAGGACCCGAACCTCACGGTGGAGGAACTCAAGAAGTTCTGCCACGACAATCTCACCGGCTACAAGCGTCCGAAGATCATCGAGTTCCGCGACTCGCTGCCCAAGAGCAACGTGGGCAAGATCCTGCGTCGCGAGCTGCGTGACGAGAAGACGGCCGCCGTCGCCCACAGCTGACGCTGCCGCTATGTACAAACAAAGCGCCCGCCGAAAGGCGGGCGTTTTCGTTGAGGAGCGCTGTCGCCAGCGCTCACTCGTCGTGCCACAGCTCCAGGATGTCGGCGTAGCCACCCAGCAGGTTCCACAGCGGCACCTGCTTGTCCTCGGGGATGCGCGTATAGGCAAAGCCCAGGTGACGATCCGAGACGCGGGCCACCTGGGCCTCCAGGTGGATGTGCAGGTCGTGGCCGAAGATCATGTCCAGGATCCAGCTTTGCCCCACCTCGCCCCGCCAGCCCAGCGGGCGACGCAACAAGACCCCGGTCGCGGAGATATCCACCAGCTCGGTGGGATGCGACTCGTCGCCACGGCTCATCAGCACCGTGGTCTCGATCCGCATGCGCGCCGGTCGCAACTGCTCCGGGTCGGAGCTGTTCCTGGTGTTGTCTTCCGCTCTGCTCATCCTGCCTGGTCTCCTCGCGCCACATTCTCCGTGGCGCTGATGGCTTCGTCCTGAAAGCACTACCGCATCACCTCGATGTGGAGTGCCTCCGCTCAACTTCAATCCTGGCTGCGCGTTCGCAAAACGCCCGCGCGCACCAAGCTTCCCGACCCGAAACGACTGTTGATCCGATCCTGCAACTGGTCGGTGATGCCCTCTGCTTGAGCACTCTCGAACAGTTCCTGCTGATGCCGCTCCGCGAAACCCGACAGACTGACGCCCAGCAAGCGCAAACGCGGCCTGGGCTGGGCTTGCCACCACGTGCGAAGCAAGCCTCGTGCCACCTCGTAAATCTCGCTGACCGATGCGCTGGGCACGCCCAATTGCGCCTGTCGCGTATGCGTGACAAACGGAGGCTCACGCAGCTTGACGGTCACCGTGCTCCCCTTGAGCCCGCGCTGGCGCGCACGTGCAGCGATACGCTCACCGTGGCGCAGCAGCCAGGATTCCGCCAACTCGTACTCCACCAGATCAACGTCGAACGTATGCTCGGCGCCGATCGATTGCTCGGCCTGTTCCGGCTCTACGCAGCGCTCGTCCTCGCCCCGGGCCAAGGCCTGTATGACGCCAACCTGACGCCCCAGCGCACTGGCCAGACGCGCCGTGTCACATGCTGCCAATTCGCCGATGGTGCGGATGCCCAGTCGGTGCAGGGCCTGCTCGGTAACCTTTCCCACCGTCCACAGGCGCCCCACCGGCAAGGGGGCCAGCTCCGCCGCCGCCCGCTCCGGAACGATGCGATGGAATCCATTGGGCTTGGAGATCTCGCTCGCCAGCTTGGCCAGCAGTTTGTTGGGCCCCATGCCCACTGAGGCCACCAGGCGGGTACGCTCGAAAATCGCGTTCTTCACCCGCCGACCAATCACCTCGATCGATCCCAGCAACCGAAGACTGGCACTGACGTCGAGGAAAGCCTCATCCAGCGATAGGCCCTCGACCAGGGGCGTCACTTCATGGAATACCTCGAACACCTGCGCCGATACTTCTTCGTAGCGGGCCATACGAGGCCACAGGTAGACCCCATCCGGGCATAGGCGCCGCGCCTGCGCCGTGGGCATGGCCGAACGCACGCCGAAGCGGCGTGCCTCATAACTGCAGGTGGATACGACCCCACGCGGGCCCAGCCCGGCGACGATCACCGGTACGCCACGCAGATCCGGCTGGTCGAGCTGCTCCACGGACGCGTAGAAGGCGTCCATGTCGACATGGATGATTGAGCGTTCGTCGGGTGGCATGAATCACTATTTTGCCGCGAGACGGATGAACACGTGCACTGGACTTGGCGGCGTCCAGCGGCTAATCTTGGCCATGCGTGGGTCCAAGGGTGCACGCACGATCGGCCAGGATCGACCGCTACGGCACCCATCCCGATGCACTCAGCCGACCGATTGAACAGTCAGTGACGCAGGCTGCGTCACCTTCGGACTTGCGTTTTTGCCGTGCCCGACAGGCACGCCAAGGTCGCTCAAGGGTCGCTCATGGCCAGCCTGATCGAAACGCCATACGCGCGATTTCATCATGCATGCCCATGACGGTGGCGCAAGGCGCACCGGCTAGGCATCGTGCAAGACAGTTTCAACCGGTTGCTAGCCCAAGGGCGCTATCCGGGCGGGGGCATTCCGTAATGCGAATGCCGGTGGGACAGAACGTTTCCTAACGTGTTGAATACTACGCAAGCCGTCGTGGACGGCCATACGACAGGTATTGATGAGCACTGAGCCAGTCGAGCCTCAGCCGGTCGCAGCACCGCAGGATGCGTTTGCCTCGGTACCGCAACAGCAGGAAATGCCGCTCGCCATCGTCCGTGGCGAGCCGATGCTGCAGATGCCGCAGGACCTGTACATCCCGCCGGACGCGCTGGAAGTCATCCTGGAGGCATTCGAGGGACCGCTGGACCTGTTGCTTTACCTGATCCGGCGGCAAAACCTGGACATTCTGGACATCCCTGTCGCCGAGATCACCCGGCAGTACATGGATTACATCGAGATGATGCGCGATGTGATGCGCCTTGAGCTGGCGGCCGAGTACCTGCTGATGGCCGCCATCCTCGGTGAGATCAAGTCGCGGCTGCTGCTGCCGCGACCGCCGGCCGAGGAGGGCGTGGAGGAAGACCCCCGCGCCGAACTGGTCCGGCGGCTGCAGGAATACGAGCGCTTCAAGCGAGCCGCGGAGGACATCGACACCCTGCCCCGGATGGAACGCGACTTCGCGCCGGCCCATGCCGACGTGGGCGAACGCAACGTGGTCAAGTTGCCGCCGCCGCTGGAGCTGAAAGAGCTGCTGCTGGCGCTCAAGGACGTGATGCACCGCGCCGAGCTGTTCGGGCACCACGCCATCAAGCGCGAGGCGCTCAGCGTGCGCCAGCGCATGGGCGAGCTGCTGAGCAAGCTGGGCGACACCAGCTTCCACCGCTTCGAGACGCTGTTCGATGTCACCGAGGGGCGCCTGGGCGTGGTCGTAACCTTCCTGGCCATGCTGGAGCTGGCCAAGGAAATGCTGGTGGAAATCGTGCAGGAAGAACCGCTTGCCGCGATCTATGTAAGGGCCAGGACGGGCCACGCCGAGGAACCCGTCGAAGAGCCTAGCGCCGATGAACCGGCCGCCGCCGCCGAATAAGCGGCAACGCGCCGTCGGCATCCACTTCCAACCTCATCCGAATTGAGGCCATGCAGATCGAACAACTCAAACCCATCATCGAGGCGGCATTGCTGGCATCCACCCAGCCGATGACCATCCCTCAACTGCTGGAACTGTTCGGCGAAGAGGACGAGGTCGGCCGCGAACAGGTGGCCAAGGCGCTGGAAGCGCTGGCCGAGGACTGCGGCACCGGTCGCGGCGTGGAACTGCAAGAGGTGGCCTCCGGCTTCCGCTACCAGGTGCGGCAGGACGTACATCCCTGGCTCTCCCGGCTGTGGACCGAGAAACCCAGCCGCTACTCGCGCGCCCTGCTGGAAACGCTGGCCCTGATCGCCTACCGCCAGCCGATCACCCGCCCCGAGATCGAGCAGATCCGCGGCGTGGTGGTGTCCTCCAACATCATCAAGACGATGGAGGAGCGCGAATGGATCCGCGTGGTGGGTTATCGCGACGTGCCCGGCAGGCCCGCCCTGTTCGGCACCACCCGCGCCTTCCTCGACTACTTCAACCTCAAGTCGCTGGACGAACTGCCGCCGCTGTCCGAAATCCGCGACATGGAAGACCCGCAGATGCGTATCGACCAGGAACCGCTGCCCGCCCGCGTGGTGCGCGACCTGCCGATCGATCCGGACGAAGCGAACGAAACCCTGGTGGTGGCCGGTGAAGACACCGAGGCCGTCACCGACGCACCGATCGACGAACCACCGCTGGCGATGGAAGTCGCCGGCACCCCATCCGAACCCGGCGCGGCATCCCACGCCGAGGCACCGATAAACACTGCCGACGAGGCAGCGAACCGCGCGGACGCCGATGACGGCGACGCCACGCAAGACACCAAGGAGTACCGCGCATGACTGCGCCGCAGAAATCCGTTTTGACCCTCAAGCGCACCCCGCGCGACGAAACCACCCCCGCCATCGAAGAGCGCCTGCACAAGGTGCTGGCCAATGCAGGCCTCGGCTCTCGCCGCATGCTGGAGCAGCGCATCCAGGCCGGCGAAGTCGAATTGAACGGCGCCCCCGCCGGCATCGGCGCCAGCGTGCATGCGGGTGACCGCGTGGTGCTCGATGGCAAGCAGTTCATCGTGGCCACCGACAACCGCGACGAAACCGAAGTGCTGGTCTACCACAAGCCCGAAGGCGTGGTGACCACCCGCGAAGATCCCGAAGGCCGCCCCACCGTGTTCGAACAGCTGCCGCGCCTGAAGGGTGCGCGCTGGGTCGCCGTGGGCCGCCTGGACATCAACACCACCGGCCTGCTGCTGCTCACCACCGACGGCGAGCTGGCCAACGCGCTGATGCACCCCAAGAGCGGCCTGGAGCGCGAGTACCTGTGCCGCGTGCACGGCGAAGTGCCCGACGAGATCATCGAAAAGCTCAAGGCCGGCGTGGAGCTGGAAGACGGCCCGGCCCGCTTCGACGAGATCGGCGTGATCAGCCGTGGCGGCAGCCATAGCTGGTTCCGCGTGGTGATCCGCGAAGGCCGCAACCGCGAAGTGCGCCGCCTGTGGGACTCGCAGGGCTTCCTGGTCAGCCGCCTCAAGCGCATCCGCTACGGCAGCATCGAGCTGCCGCGCGCCCTGCGTCGCGGCGATTGCGAAGCGCTGGGCGAAGAGGCAGTGAAGGATCTGCGCAAGACCACCGGCCTCGGCGCCCCGCAGCCGGTGCTCACGCTGAGCCCGGTGCTGCACCAGCGCCGCGCCGCGCGCAACGTCACCGAGTATCGCCCCGAACGCGGTGTCACCGGCGGCTGGAGCAGCGCGCATCAGGACGAGGCCCGCGAGTTGCGCGCCTATGACCGCATCCGCGAAGAACCGGTACGCGGCAAGCAGCGCCGCCGCCCGGGCGGCAAGGAAGTGAACGGCAACGTCGCGCGCCCCGAGCGCTCGGGCAACGCCATGCCGCGCAAGAACAAGCGTGGCGTGGCCCCGGGCCAGGAGCTGCCGTCGGTACGCACCTGGTTCGCTGGCGAAACCCGCGAGGGCGGCGCCCGTGGCGGCGCAGCCGGCGCAGGCAATCGTCGCGGCCCGGGCGCCGGCAAGCCGTTCGGGGCACGCTCCGCGGAAGGCGGCGCCAAGCCGTTCGGCAATCGCGGCGGCGAAGGTCGCAGCGGCAACGCCTATGGCGGCTTCGGCGGCGGCAACGTTGGCGGTGGTCGTGCCGGCGGCGCCGGCGGCAACCGTGGCGGCAAGCCTGGCGGGCGTCCCGGCCAGGGCCAGGGACAAGGCCAGGGTGGTCGCCCGCAAGGTCGTGGCGGCAACCGTCCGCAGGGCCATGGTGGCGGCACCGGTGGCGGCCGTCCGCAGGGCGGCGGCCGTGGTGGTAACCGGCACGGCAATCGCTGAGCCGGTATCCGTCGATGACGGTACGCATCTACCACAACCACCGCTGCTCGAAATCGCGCGCCACCCTGGCGTTACTGGAAGCGCGCGGCGAAGCGTGCGAGGTGGTCAATTACCTCGAAACGCCACCCAGCATCGACGAGCTGACCGGGCTGCTGGACCTGCTCGGCATGACGCCGCGTGAATTGATGCGCAAGGGCGAGCCGGAATACGGCGAGCTGGGATTGGACGATCCCGCGCTCGACGACACCGCCTTGATCGCGGCGATGGCCAGCCATCCCCGCCTGATCGAGCGGCCCATCGTGGTCGCCAACGGCAAGGCTGCGATCGGGCGTCCACCGGAAGCGGTGCTGTCGATTCTCTAGCATCGCCATGGCCAAGGCTGGGTGAGCCCATCCTTGGCCAGGCAGAATCAGCAAGCGGGCTGATTCAAACGCCCGCTGTTTTTCCCGCACCCTGCAATGGCAACCGTCGATACAGGGTGCTGCGGTTGACGCCCAGTAGCCGCGCAGCGCGACTCACGTTACCTCCGCAGGCCTGCAGCGCCTCGCGCATCGCGTGGTCCGTGATGGCCTGCAGATCGTTGATCGCGCCCTGTCCCTCGGATGCCCGCGGCGCGGAAGCAGGCGTCGCCGGCACATAGGCCGGCAACGATGGCATGCCGATCACCGCGCCCTCATCGTGCAACGCCACCAGGGTACGCAGGCACGCCGACAACTGACGCAGGTTGCCCGGCCACGCATAGTCGGCGAGTGCGGCAAGCGCTTCGGTGGTCAGATGACGTCCCTGCCCCAGCCGCGCCCACAATTCGCGCACCAGCTGTTCGCGATCGCGATGTTCGCGCACGGCGGGTATCTGCACGGCGTGATGGGCGATGCGGTAGTAAAGGTCGGCGCGAAAACGCCCCGCGCCGATCGCCTCGTTCAAGTCGCGATGGGTGGCGCAGACCAGCGCGAAATCCAGCTTGATCGGCTTGCCGCCGCCCAGTGGTGACAATTCACGCTCCTGCAAGACGCGCAGTAGCCGCGGCTGCAACGCCAACGGCATGTCGCCGATCTCGTCCAGGAACAACACCCCACCATCGGCCTGCCGCAGCAAACCGGTATTGCCGTTGCGGCGCGCGCCGGTAAAGGCGCCGTCCTCGTAGCCGAACAGTTCGGCCTCGATCAGCCCTTCCGGCAGCGCGGCGCAGTTGATCGCCACGAACGGCTTGCCGGCACGCGCACTGCGACGATGCAGTTCGCGCGCGAAAACCTCCTTGCCGCAACCGGTTTCGCCTTGCACCAGCACCGGCAGGTCGGCATCGAGCACGCGCCGTGCGCGCTCCAGCTCGGTTTCCAGCGCGCGGTCGAACAACACCGCCTCGCCGACGCGAGGGTGCCGCGCACTGCTGGAAACGGTGATCGGTTGCCGCGATGCCAACGGCCGCGGTCGCGCATCACCAGCATCGACGCGTCCGTGCAGCGGATGGCCATGCCGGTCGAGCAGCACGCCATCGCGGCGCAACGCGCTCAAGGGTTCATCGAACAAGGCGTCGTATGACACGCGCCCGATCTCGCTGCGATCCAGTCCAAGCAAGGTCAGCCCGACCTGGTTGGCCGCGACCAGCTTGCCGCTGCGAAATGCCAGCAGGCCCTCGCGCGCCGTGCCCAGCAAGGTCGGATCGAGATGCACGCGCAGCAATTCGCAGCCGTCGATGCCGGCGTCGAAATAGCGATGCTCGATGTGCGTCACCGCCAGGCGAACCAGGCCCAGCGCGTGGATATGCGGCACGTTGGCATCACCGGAAATATCCAGCACGCCGACCAGCTGGCCATAGGGATCGAAGATCGGCGACGACGCGCAGCTGAGAATGCCGTGCGGCGCGAAATAGTGCTCGCCGCCGCGCACTTCCACCGAGGCGCCTTCGACGATGGCGGTACCGATGGCATTGGTGCCCAGATGGGCTTCGCTCCAGCAGGCGCCCGGCATCAATGCCACGCGGCCAGCCTTGTCCAGGAACGCAGGGTTGCCCTCGGCGTCGAGGATCCAACCCTTTTCGTCGGTGAGGATGACGATGCTGCCCGTCGCCGCGACGTCGCCCGACAGCAATTCCAGCTCGGCCCGCGCCAACCGCCACAAGGTTTCATGTCGTTCGCGCATTTCGCGCAGGCGCGCTCCCGGCACCGGCTCGACCAGGGGCTTGCTCTGCGCCTGCAGCCCCTGCCGCTGGCAACGGCGCCATGAACGCAGGATGGTTTCCGGCACGGATCCCGCCGGCTCGCCGCCGACTTCGAAAAAGGTGCGACGCGCCTGGCCGAGGCGACGCTGCGATTGCATGAAAGTCATGACGATGCCACCTCACCTATGTGTCGCAATTTGCAACAGCTGCCGGGAATGCTGTTCCGATAAACAACACAGTTGTGTGAACAACGCAATCGTCGCCGCTGCTGCAATGCGAAAGATTTGAACGCGCTATTGCATCCATGGACGTGGACAGCGTTGCCGCAGCGCGGCATCGATGACTTGGCACTGCAATTGCGTACACCAGGACACCGTCAGCGATGCCTGACTACGTCGTGATGCAAGCCAAGGAGATATTCGATGAATGCCGTTGTTGCCACCAAGCCTTACGCCACCGATCCGCAGTCCATCTTCAAGCAGCGCTACGCCAACTTCATCGGAGGCCAATGGGTGGCGCCCAAGAGCGGCCAGTATTTCGCCAACGTCACGCCGATCACCGGCAAGGTGTTCACCGAAGTGGCGCGCTCCAACACCGACGACATCGATGCCGCGCTGGACGCCGCCCACGCGGCGAAAGACGCCTGGGGCAAGACCTCCGCCACGGAGCGGGCCAACCTGCTCAATCGCATCGCCGACCGCATCGAGCAGAATCTCGAACGGCTCGCCTATGCCGAAACCTGGGACAACGGCAAGCCGATCCGCGAAACCTTGAATGCCGACATCCCGCTGGCAGCCGACCATTTCCGCTATTTCGCCGGCGCCATTCGCGCCCAGGAAGGCGGCCTCAGCGAGATCGATCACGACACCGTCGCCTACCACTTCCATGAACCGCTGGGCGTGGTGGGGCAAATCATTCCCTGGAATTTCCCGTTGCTGATGGCGGCGTGGAAGCTGGCCCCCGCGCTGGCCGCCGGCAATTGCGTGGTGCTCAAGCCCGCCGAACAAACGCCCGCCAGCATCCTGGTACTGATGGAAGTGATCGGCGACCTGTTGCCGCCGGGTGTGCTCAACGTCGTCAACGGCTTCGGCCTGGAGGCCGGCAAGCCGCTCGCCTCCAGCCCCCGCATCGCCAAGATCGCCTTCACCGGCGAAACCACCACCGGCCGGCTGATCATGCAGTACGCCAGCCAGAACCTGATCCCCGTGACGCTGGAACTGGGCGGCAAGTCGCCGAACATTTTCTTCGCCGACGTGATGGCCGAGGACGACGATTTCCTCGACAAGGCGGTGGAAGGTTTCGTGATGTTCGCCTTCAACCAGGGCGAGGTCTGCACCTGCCCGTCGCGCGCATTGGTGCAGGAGTCGATCTACGACAAGTTCATGCAGCGCGTGCTGGAACGCGTCGCCGCGATCAAGCAGGGCAATCCGCTCGATCCCAACACCATGGTCGGCGCGCAGGCTTCCGGCGAGCAGTTGGAGAAGATCCTCTCCTACATCGACATCGGCAAGCAGGAAGGCGCCCAGGTGCTGAGCGGCGGCGCGCGCAACGAACTACCGGGCGAGCTGGCCGGCGGCTATTACGTGAAGCCGACGGTGTTCAAGGGCCACAACCGCATGCGCATCTTCCAGGAGGAAATCTTCGGCCCGGTGGTCTCGGTGACGACGTTCAGGGACGAGGCCGAAGCCCTGCAGATCGCCAACGACACGCTGTACGGCCTCGGCGCGGGCGTGTGGAGCCGCGACGCCGGCCGCCTCTACCGCATGGGCCGTGCGATCCAGGCCGGGCGTGTGTGGACCAATTGCTATCACGCCTATCCGGCGCACGCCGCGTTCGGCGGCTACAAGCAATCGGGTATCGGCCGCGAGAACCACAAGATGATGCTCAATCATTATCAGCAGACCAAGAATCTGCTGGTCAGCTACTCGCCCAAGGCGCTGGGCTTCTTCTGATCCCATACCTGCAGCCATGGGCTGAAGCATATTCACTCCCTCTCCGCCGGTGCGTGGCCAAAACCACGCACCGGCGGCAACCATGGAAGACACGCAGCAAGGAGATGTCATGAACAAGACGATGAAAGCCGCCGTGGTGCGGGCATTCGGCAAGCCGCTGGTGATCGAGGAGGTGCAGGTGCCGCGTCCGGCTGCCGGCGACATCCTGGTCAAGATCGAGGCGTGCGGCGTCTGCCACACCGATCTGCACGCCGCCGAAGGCGACTGGCCGGTCAAGCCCAATCCGCCGTTCATTCCCGGCCACGAAGGCGTCGGCCATGTGGTCGCGGTCGGCGCCGGCGTCAGCCACGTCAAGGAAGGCGACCGGGTGGGCATTCCCTGGCTGTATTCGGCCTGTGGCCACTGCGAGCACTGCCTGGGCGGCTGGGAAACGCTGTGCGAGGCGCAGCAGAACAGCGGCTATTCGGTTAACGGCGGCTTCGCCGAATACGCGCTGGCCAATGCCGACTATGTCGGACATCTTCCGAATGGCATCGGCTTCGTCGAGATCGCGCCCCTGTTGTGCGCCGGCGTCACCGTCTACAAGGGGCTGAAGGTCACCGACACCAAGCCCGGCGACTGGGTGGTGATCTCGGGCATCGGCGGGCTCGGCCATATGGCGGTGCAATACGCCAAGGCCATGGGCCGCAATGTCGCCGCCGTGGACATCGACGACGACAAGCTGGCATTGGCGCGGCGGCTTGGCGCCACCGTGACGGTCAACGCGCGCGATACGGACCCGGCGGCTTACCTGAAGCGCGAGATCGGCGGCGCCCACGGCGCGCTGGTCACCGCGGTATCGCCCAAGGCCTTCGAACAGGCGCTGGGCATGGTTCGTCGAGGCGGCACGGTGTCCCTCAATGGCTTGCCGCCGGGGCAATTCCCGCTCGACATCTTCGGCATGGTGCTCAACGGGGTGACGGTGCGCGGATCGATCGTCGGCACCCGCCTGGACCTGCAGGAAGCGCTGGACTTCGCCGCACAGGGCAAGGTCGCCGCCACCGTCAGCGCGGACAAGCTGGAGAACATCAACGACGTCTTCGCGCGCATGCACGCCGGCAAGATCGAGGGGCGCGTGGTGCTGGACATGGCGCTTTGATGACCCAGGCACCGCCCGTGCCGCCGCAGGTGCTGGCCACGCCGGCCGCGCTGCGGCTGATCGCCGAACTGCGCAACCGGCACGGGCCGGTTCTGTTCCATCAATCCGGCGGTTGCTGCGATGGTTCCTCGCCGATGTGCTTTGCGGTCGCCGACTTCATCGTCGGCGACCGGGACGTGCACCTGGGCGATATCGGCGGCGCGGCGTTCTACATCAGCGCGCCGCAATTCGCTTATTGGAAGCACACGCAGCTGATCATCGACGTGGTGCCCGGCCGGGGCGGCATGTTCTCGCTGGAGAATGGCGGCGGCCAGCGTTTCCTGCTGCGCTCGCGCCTGTTCGACGACGAGGAATTCACCCTGCTGCAACAGGCCGGCAAGGTGTAATGCCTGGCCTGGCGATCAATCCCTTTCGAGCTGGAAGCGGTCCGCATCCATCCAGGCCGGGAAACGCTCGCGGTGCGCAAGCAGCGGCGCGGGATCGATGGTCACCGTCACCACCTGCTCCTGCTGCCCCAGCTCGACCAACGGCTCACCGACCGGATCGAGCACGGCGCTGTCGCCCGCGTAAGGCAGGTCGTTGCCGTCCACGCCCACGCGGTTGAGTCCCACCACGTAGCTCAGGTTCTCGATGGCGCGGGCGCGCAACAGCGTGCGCCACGGCTGCCGGCGCGGTGCCGGCCAGTTCGCCACGAAGATGGCCAGGTCGTAGTCCATGCCGCCCGCCGCCTCTTCGCGCCGACCATTGCGCAACCACACCGGGAAACGCAGGTCGTAGCAAACCTGCGGCAGGATGCGCCAGCCTTTCAGTTCCACGATCACGCGTTCATTGCCGCCGCCGTAGCGCGTGTGCTCGCCCGCCATGCGGAACAGGTGGCGCTTGTCGTACTGCGCATAGCTGCCGTCCGGGCGCGCCCAGATGAGACGGTTGTAGACCGTGTCGCCTTCGCGAATGGCCAGGCTGCCGCACAGCACCGCGTCCACTTCGCCTGCCAGCGCGCGCATCCAGGCCACGCCTTCGCCATCCATCGTCTCGGCGCTGGCACGGGTGTCGTTGCTGAAGCCGGACAGGAAGGTTTCCGGCAGCACCACCAGATCGGTCTGGCCGGCCACGCGGCGCACCAGCTCGCCGTAATAGGCGCGATTGGCGGGCGCGTCGTGCCAGCGCGTGGCGCCCTGGATCAGGCTTACCCTTAGAGCTTGCATAGACGTTCCGCGGCGGCTTCCATGGTGGCATCGCTCTTGGCGAAGCACAGACGCAGCAGGTGCGTGCCCGGCGCCTGGTCGTAGAACGGTGTCAGCGGGATCGCCGCCACGCCAGCTTCCTTCACCAGCCATTCGCTGAAGGCCACGTCGTCCTTGTCGCTGACGGCCGAATAGTCGACCAGTTGGAAGTAGCCACCGGGAACATCGAGCAGCTTGAAGCGCGAAGGCTGGATCAGCTCGCGGAAACGGTCGCGCTTGGCCTGGTAGAACGCCGGCAGTTCCAGGTAATGCTCCGGCGTGCTCGCCATGAACTCGGCGAACGCCACCTGGGCCGGATGGAAGGTGCAAAAGGTGAGGTACTGGTGCACCTTGCGGAACTCGGCCGAAAGCGCCTTGGGCGCCACCGCATAGCCCAGCTTCCAGCCCGTGCAGTGATAGGTCTTGCCGAACGAGGACACCACGATGCTGCGCTCGGCCAGTTCCGCATGGCGCAACACGCTCTGGTGCTGCGCACCGTCATACACGATGTGCTCGTACACCTCGTCGGACAGCACCACGATTTCGGTGTCGCGCACGATCGCGGCCAGCGCGTCCAGGTCGGCGGCGGACAACACCGCGCCCGTGGGGTTATGCGGGCTGTTGATAAGGATCATGCGCGTCTTCGGCGTAACGGCATCACGCACGCGCTGCCAGTCGACCGCGAACGTCGGCGCCACCAGCGGAATATGCACCGCGCGCGCGCCCTGCAGGTCGATGGCCGGCTCGTAGCTGTCGTAGGCCGGATCGAACACGATCACCTCGTCGCCCGCGCGCACCACCGCGGCGATGGCGGCGAACAACGCCTCGGTGGCACCGGAAGTGACGGTGACCTCGCTATCGGCGCTGATGCGGTGGCCATACATGCGCTCGGTCTTCAGCGCGATCTGCTCGCGCAGGCTCGGCAGGCCGATGCCCGGCGCGTACTGGTTGCGGCCTTCGCCCATCGCGCGGGTGATCGCGTCGCGCAGGGGCTGCGGCGGCTCAAAATCCGGAAAGCCCTGGCCAAGATTGACGGCCTTGTATTCCAGCGCCAGCTGACTCATGACGCTGAAGATGGTGGTACCGACTTTGGGAAGCTTGGTTTCGATCTGCATGGTCCGGATGTCTGGATGGCTAAACGTGAATGCTAGCATGAGCCTTGCGGCACGCTGCGGTTAGACGTACTTGCTGCACTCCGCGTGTTTCTGGCGCACGGCATCGGGCAGGGTCTCGGCCAGGAAGTCGACGAATGCGCGCACGCCGGGCAACAGGCCACGCCGGCTGGGATAGACGAAGTGCATGGTGCCCTGGGGCACGCTCCACTCGGGCAGCACCACCTCCAGCTCGCCGCGCGCTACCGCCGGCCCGCACACGAATTCAGGCAGCAGGGTGACGCCGATGCCGCGCTTGGCGCATTCCAGCAGCGCGGCGAAATCGCCGCAGATCAGGCGCGGCTGGATATCGACCAGCACTTTTTCGCCTTGCGCATCGAGCAACTCCCAGCTCTGCGCACCCTCGTGCTCGTTCATGGTCAGGGCCGGCAGGCCGGACAGGTCGGCAGGCAGCTTGGGGTGGCCGTAGCGCTTGAGCAGGTCGGGGCTGGCCACGGGCAGTACCCGCGACTGGCCGAAGGTGCGCATGACCAGGGTGGCATCGGTATCGAGCTTGCTGCGCACGCGAATGGCCACGTCGAAGCCTTCGCCAATCACATCGACGCGCCGGTCGGTGGCCTGCAGGCGCACCTGCATCTTGGGATGCTGCGCCAGGAAATCAGGCAGCACATGCCTCAGCACCGACTGCACCAGCGAGACGGGACAACTCACGCGCACCACCCCGCGCGGCTCGGAGCGCAGCTCATCCACTGCGTCCTGGGCTGCCCTCGCCTCTTCCAGCACGGCGCGGCAGTGCCCGTAGAAGCGCTCGCCGACCTCGGTGACCACGAAGCGGCGCGTGGTCCGCTGCAACAGCCTTACGCCCAGGCGCTCCTCCAATTGGGCGATGCGCTTGCTCAAGCGGGACTTAGGGATGCCCAGGGCCCTGCCGGCCGAGGAAAAACCGCCGTGTTCCACCACGGCCGCGAAGAAATACAGGTCGTTGAGATCCTGCAGGGCGCCGTCCAACACCGTCATCGCCGTTTCCTTGAGGGAACAATACGTTCGAGTTTACCCGGCTTATCAGCCCATTGTCCGACGCGTACCTTGGCCAAGTCGCCGGTCGATCCGGTCCGTCACTTGAGGAAATACCATGAAACTGCTGCACATCGACGCCAGCGCCCTGGGTAGCCACTCTGTCTCGCGCGGGCTGACCGCGGCCATCGTAGCCGAACTGGTACGCAACACGCCTGAAACTGAAGTCATCTACCACGATCTGGTAGCTAAGCCGCTACCGCACTGGACCCCGGTGGCCGATGCAAGCGACCCGGCCGCCGTGCTGGGCAACCAGATGCTCGAGGAATTCCTGGCCGCCGACGTGGTGGTGATTGGCGCCCCGATGTACAACTTCTCGATCCCCAGCCAGCTCAAGGCCTGGATCGACCGCATCACCGTGGCCGGCAAGTCGTTCCGCTACACCGCCAATGGCCCGGAAGGCCTCGCCGCTGGCAAGCGCGTGATCATTGCCTCGACCCGTGGCGGCATCTACAGCGAAGGCAGCGCCGCCGCGCCGATGGACTTCCAGGAAACCTACCTGCGCGCCCTGTTCGGCTTCCTCGGCGTGACGGACATCGAGTTCGTGCGCGCCGAAGGCGTGGCGATCAGCGAGGACAACAAGGCGGAATCGCTGAAGTCCGCCCACGCGACGATCGGCGTGGTGGCCCGAAAGGCGGCTTAAGCTCGCCCCCCTCTACGCAGGGCAGAGGCAGCAAGACCAACGCCGCGCATTAATGCGCGGCGTTGGTGTGTTCAGCGCGATAAACCGCCTTGCCGTCCAGGTGCTCAGCGGCTTGAGTTCGGCGATCTAGCGTGGCGGCACAGTCGTCAGGTCGCCTTCGAGTATCACGAAGTCCGCGCGCATGCCGGGCTTGAGGAAGTCATCGAGGCTGACACCGGGATCGTGCACACCCGTGAATACGGCTGACACGGCTTCGGCAAACGCCGCCTTGTGGGCCTCCCGCGTCTGCTCATGGGTGAGCGGTGGAATGGCGTTGGCGACCAGCCCCATCGCACCATCCGCCAGCACGGCACTCGCACGCTGGCCGACGCGCATGATGTAGCCACTGTCCGGCTGCCAGTCGCCATCGAGTAGTTGGGTGGCAAGCCGCATCGCGGCCGAATTCACCCAGGCTGCATGGCCGTCGATACGCGGCGCGGGATCCATGGCGTGGACATGCGCGTTGACCAGCCGCGTGGCCGCCTGCAACGGCAACACGCGGAGCGCCAGCAAGGCGGGCGGGAAGCAGCGGAACGACAGACGCATGACGGGTTCCGACCAAAGGGTCCGGCGACCTTGCCTAGCCACCCGGCGCATACAAGCCATCTACATGGCGCAACATCTGTTTCACGCCAGATGCACGCCCCGTCGCTTTCCCTGAACAGCGCCGCCGCAAAATCTGAATCACGGCGCCCGCTCAACATCGGCGTATCACCCGGGATTAACCGCATGGCCCGCAGTTTCGACGCACCCCACGACGGAGCCATGCCCCATGTCTCACGAAATGGAAGACCCGCGGATACACCTAATCCAGGCGTTCGACGAGCTGCTGCACCTGTACCGTCTGCTGGAACAAGAGAACGAACTGCTGCGCGGGCAACTGCGCAGGCATACCGCCGGCGAGCTGCAGATTCGCGAAACCGAACGCAGGATGACGCAGCTCAGGGGCGCCACGCAGGCCTCCATGCAGGAGCGCCTGCATGCGCTGCTGGCGTTGCGGCCACGTTGACGGGTGCGCGACTTTCGATGATTCCAATGATCCGCACAGGCATGCCCCATCATGAAAGAGCACCGCATCGACGGCATCGTCATCACCCATCCCGAGCGCGTCGTCTATCCCGACGACGACATCACCAAGCAGGATATCGCCGACTACTATGCCGCCGTCATGGACTGGTTTCTGGCCGGCGTCAGCCAGCGGCCGACCTCCGTGTTGCGCTATCCCGAAGGCATCGGCGAGAAGGGATTTTTCCAGAAGCATCCCATCCGCGGCCTGCAGCACACCGAACACGTCAGGCTGCGTGAGGAAAGCGGCGAACTGGACGACTACATCTGCCCACGCAGCGCTGCTTCGATCATCGAACTGGTGCAATTCGGCGCGATCGAATTCCACCCGTGGGCGGCCCGCGCCGACAGCCTGGATGAGGCGGACTACCTGGTGTTCGACCTGGACCCGGCGCCCGGCCTGGGCTGGAGCGAGGTGGTGGAAGCGGCGCGCCTGGTGAAGAGCCGGCTCGCCGAGCTGGCGCTGCAAAGCTTCGTGCGCACCACCGGCGGCAAGGGACTGCATGTCGTGGTGCCGCTCCACTCGTCCTGCGGCTGGGACGTTGCCAAGCGCTTTGCCCAGGGCTTCGCCCATCGGCTGGAGGAGGCACAACCGCATGCCTTCGTCGCCCACGCCTCGCGAAGCGAACGCGAGGGAAAAATTTTCATCGACTATTTGCGCAACAGTCGAGGCGCCACCAGCGTGGCGTCCTATTCGCTACGTGCACGCACCGGTGCCACGGTGGCCATGCCGCTGCGCTGGACCGAGCTGGGCAAGTGCCAGGGTGCGCAGGACTTCACCATTCGCACCGCCCGCCGCCGATTGGCCGGTTTACGCAGCTCGCCCTGGGAGGGCTTCGATACCCTGCGCCAAAGCCTGCATGAGGCCTTGCCCGCCGTAGACACCTGACCCGTGCGGTGCGCAGCACACGTCGCTTGCTCACCCGATCTGACCGGACGCGTTACGACGCGTCGATATGCCTTAGCAGCAGGCGCGCACTCTCCCGCCCCTGCCAGTCGTTGATCACCAGTTCGTAGACGGCACGGAACGCGGACGGCGGCGGCGTGCCGGTGTAGGCATTGAACATCACCGCGTCATGCACCGAGCCATCGCGCGGATCACGCAGGCTCAAACGCAGATGGCGCTGCCCCATCACGCGCCAGCTCGCGCATTCGAACAGGTTGTCGAACACCGGCTCGGGAAACGCCTGCCCCCACGGGCCTGCCGCGCGCAGCTGGCGTGCGAGTTCCAGCGTGGCGGCGCCCGGCGGCAATTCGCCATCGGTCAGCTGCACCGCCTGCAGCTGATCCTCGTCGAGCCACTCACGGGCGATGGTGTCGAAGGCGGCGGCGAAACGCGGGTAGTCGTCGGTCTTGAGGCTGAGGCCCGCCGCCATGGCGTGCCCGCCGAAGCGCAGGATCAGGCCAGGATGACGTGCATCGATCATCGCCAGCGCGTCGCGCACATGGAAACCCGCGATGGAACGCGCCGAGCCGCGCAGCTCGTCCTGCATGTCGTCACTGGCGGGCGCGAAGGCAATCACCGGGCGATGCAGGCGCTCCTTCAGCTTGGACGCCACCAGTCCCACCACGCCGGCATGCCAGCTCGGCTCGAACAACGCCACGCCCACCGCATCGGTATCGGCCGCGCGGGCCACCATGATTTCCGCCTCGGCGACCATGGCCTCCTGCAGTTCGCGGCGTTCCTGGTTGATCGAGCTGAGCAGCTCGGCATAGTGACGCGCCTGTGCCACATCATCGGTCAGCAGGCATTCGACGCCGATGCGCATGTCTTCCAGGCGACCGGCCGCGTTCAAGCGCGGGCCAATGGCGTAGCCCAGATCGCTGGCGCCCAGCGTGGCCAGATCCCGCTTGCTCGCTTCCACCAGCGCCACCACGCCCGGGCAGCCACGGCCCGCGCGCAAACGCTTCAAGCCCGCCTCGACCAGCACGCGATTGTTGAAATCCAGCGGCACCAGGTCGGCCACGGTGCCCACCGCCACCAGGTCGAGCAGCACCGAAAGGTCGGGCTCACTGCTCGTCGCAAAAGCGCCCCGCTCGCGCAGCGCGGCACGCAAGGCCAGCAGCAGGTAGAACATCACGCCAACGCCAGCCAACGCCTTGCTGGGAAAGTTGTCGCCTTCCAGGTTGGGGTTGACCATGGCATCAGCGGCGGGCAACTGCTCGCCGGGCAGATGGTGATCGGTGACGATCACGCGCATGCCCTGCGCCTGCGCCGCCGCCACGCCCGCGATGCTCGCCACGCCGTTGTCCACGGTGACGATCAGCTGCGGCTTGGGCTGCAGCGAATCGACCAGCGCGGGGCTGAGGCCATAGCCATGGATAAAACGATTCGGCACTGCGTAACTGACCTGCCGCGCGCCCAGCATGCGCAATCCGCGCACGGCCACGGCGGTACCGGTGGCGCCGTCGCAGTCGTAATCGCCCGCGATCAGGATGGACCAGTCGTTGCCGATGGCCTCGACCAGCAACGCCACCGCCTGATCGAGGCCGCCCAGCTGTTGCGGCGCCAGCAATCGCGCCAGGCGATATTCGACTTGTGCAGGGCTCAGCACGCCACGCGCGGCGTAGATCTGCTGCAGTACCGGATGGACGCTTGCGCTCCAGCCGTTCGGCTCGCCTTGCGGCACGCGGCGACGCAGGCGCAATGGCCTCACTTGCCGCCTCCACGCCAGAAACGCAGCCGATGCCAGGGGCGGATCACCCAACGCTCGCCGCTGGCAAAACTCAGCTGCAACGGTTGCTTCTGCGCCAAGGCCTGCACGCTGGGCCACCAAAGGGTGGCGATGTCGTCGACGGGCAGATCCTGCAGGTCGATCAGCCATCCCGGCGGCGCCGTCTCGATGGCGGCGGCCGTGCGCGGGACCGTGGCGATGCCCGCATGTCTGGCCAACGCGCCCAACAGCACGTCATCGCCGATCACGCCCTGCAGCGAGGTGCGCACGATGTTCGGCAAGGCGCCACCGCCCCACAACCACAGGCTGTTGATCGGCGGCACGCCACGTGTACGGCGTTCGGCATTGAGCGGGTGCTGATGCAGCAACACCTGCACCTCGTTGAGCAGCACGCGCCAGCGGCGGCCATCCGCGCCCTGCGGCAAGTGCTCGAACAAGTCCTCGCCCAAGGCCTGCTCGGGCGACGCGAACGAAGGTATCGGCGCGCCGCTGGGCAGGCGCACATGCCAGTGGTCGGGCGAGGACACTTCCAGGATCATGCCGGCATCGCCGAATACGGGCTTCAGCGGCCGCGCCAATGCCTGCGCTTCCTCCATGCCCAGCTGCATCTGTCCGCAAGCGAGCAGGCGCGCGCCGTTGAGATCGGGCTGCACCCAGGCGGGATCGGCGCACAACCAACTGGCGTCAGCGGCATCGCCAGCCATCAACTCGCGCGTCAGTGCCGCGGCAGGCAAACCGCCATGGACCACGAAACGCTCGGCCAGCCCGGCGAGATACCCCCTGGCGCCCGGCGCCAGCCGATCGGCCTTGTGCAACAAGGCGCGCAATGGATGCGCGGGATCGAAACGCGCCAGGTCAGGCAGCCACAGCTCCAGTGAATCCGGCGACGCACTCATCGACTGCCTCACGCTTCGAGTTGTTCGTACAGTTCAAGCCACTCCACTTCGAGGGCTTCCTTCTCACGGCGCAGCTCGGTCTGGCGCTGCCCCAGGCGCATCATCTCGGCGGTGGGGCCATTGTAGGTAGCCGGATCGGCCAGCTTGCCTTCCAGTTCGGTCAGCTCGCCTTCGATGGTGGCCACTCGCGTCTCGATCTTCTTGACGCGCTGACGCGTGGCCTTTTCGTTCTCGCGCTGGGCGGCCGCACGCTGGCGACGCTCCTCGGGCGACTCGACCACCACGACCGGCTTCACCTCGGCCGCCTTCTTGTTCTTTTTGTTGGTGGCGCCACGGCTGCGCAGCCAGCGTGCGTAATCGTCCAGGTCGCCATCGAAGCCTTCGACCACGCCGTCGGCCACGCGCCAGAAGCTGTCGCAGACCAGGCCCAGCAAGTGGCGGTCATGCGATACCAGCACCAGCGCGCCATCGAACTCGGCCAGTGCATCGGCCAGCGCCTCGCGCATGTCCAGATCGAGATGGTTGGTGGGCTCGTCGAGCAGCAGCAGGTTGGGCTTGTCCCAGGCGATCAGCGCCAGCGCCAGGCGCGCGCGCTCGCCACCGGAGAATCCGTCGATGGATTCGAATGCGCGGTCGCCGGCGAAATTCCAGGTGCCCAGGAAATCGCGGATCGCCTGCGCGCCCACGCCGGGCGCCTTGTCCTGCAGATGATCGAATGGCGAAGCGCCTTCACGCAGGCTCTCCACCGTGTGCTGGGCGAAGTAGCCGATCTTGAGGTCCTTGTGTGCCTTGCGCTCGCCGCCGAGCGGATCGAGTTCGCCCACCAGCGTCTTCACCAGGGTGGATTTACCCGCGCCATTGGGACCGAGCAGGCCGATGCGCTCGCCGGCCTCAAGGCGAAACCGCACGTCCTGCAGGATGGTGGCTGGCGGCGCGCCATGCTCACCCGGGTAACCGGCCGTAATCTCCTCCAGCTGGATCATGGAGTCGGGCAAACGCTCGGGCACCGCGAACTGAAAACGGAACGGCCGTTCCGCGCGCACGGCCTCGGTGCCGGCCAGTTTCTCCAGTCGCTTCACGCGCGACTGTGCCTGCTTGGCCTTGCTCGCCTTGGCCTTGAAGCGATCCACGAACGATTGCAGGTGCGCACGCTCGGCCTGCTCGCGCTCGTGCGCGATCTGCTGCTGGCGCAGCTGCTCGGCGCGCAGGCGCTCGAAGGCGCTGTAGTTGCCGGTATACAGCTTGCCGCCCCCCTCATTGAGGTGCAGCGTGTGGGTGATGACGCCATCGAGGAACTCGCGGTCATGCGAGATCACCAGCAGCGTGCCCTGGTAGCGGCGCAGCCATTCTTCCAGCCACAGCACGGCATCGAGGTCGAGATGGTTGGTGGGCTCGTCGAGCAGCAACAGTTCGGACGGCGACATCAGCGCGCGGGCCAGGTTCAGGCGCACACGCCAGCCACCGGAGAAAGCCTTCACCGGCGTCTCGTGCGTTTCGGCGGCAAAGCCCAGGCCGTGCAGCAGGCGTCCGGCGCGGGCGCGGGCATCGTAGCCGTTCAACTCCTCGATGCGGTGATGGGCCCGGGCCATCGCCTCGGTGTCACCGCGCGCCTGGGCGTCGAGTTCGTCGCGCAACACGGCGGCCAGTTCTTCGTCACCCCCCATCACGTATTCGATGGCCGGGTCGGGCAGCGCGGGGGTCTCCTGCGCCACCGAGGCCATGCGCAGCCGGGCGGGCATATCCAGGTCGCCCGCATCGGGATCGACCTGCCCCTGCAGCGCGGCGAACAGGCTGGACTTGCCGCAACCGTTGCGCCCGACCACACCGAGCCGCCAGCCGCTCTGGATGACCAGGTCGATATCGGAAAGCAGCAACCGGCTACCGCGACGTAGGGCGAAATGACGAAAGGAAATCATGAAGGAAAGCTTATCCGGACCGGGCATGCTGTCGCCCGCAGCCGCCCATCATACCGGGAGCGAATGCCCACCCGATCGCATTGCCCGCAGGTGCTCGTGGAATAGCCGGTGGGCTTCTGCTAAAACGGCGGGGTAACGCCTTGTGCGGAGAGGGGACCCGTGAACAAGTACAGCATCAGCAAGTTCAGTATCGGCCTGTCCATGATCGCGCTGCTGGCCGGGGCCTCCGCGCCCGCCATGGCGCGCGCGGAAGACGTGCTCATCAACCGCGTGCAGCAGGAAAAGGGCATGGACCTGCCCGCCCGCGGCCTGAGCATGGACCAGGTCGAAAAGAAGTACGGCGCACCGCAGCGCAAGTTGGCGCCTCGCGGCGGCGACAGCGCCAAGCATCCGGTGATCAACCGCTGGGATTACTCGAACTTCATCGTGTACTTCGAGAACAGCCACGTGATCCACGCCGTGCTCAATACGCCGGCGGGCAACAACACCAACCCGGGCTCGGCCAACTGATCCAGCGCCATCCGCCAGCGCGGCCCGTGGCGACACGGGCCGCGCTGGCGTTTCCGGCTCCCTGACGCCGCATCGTTTACACTTCGCATCCCACGCGGCACGCCACTGGCGACGGGCCGCTTTCCCCGATGCAAGAGAACTGCCTACGATGACCGACCATAGCCTGCGCCTGCCCGCGGAATGGGAGCCGCAATCGGCCGTACTGATCGCCTGGCCGCACGCCGGCACCGACTGGGCCGCGCGCCTGGCCGAGGTGGAAACCACCTACGTGGCGCTGGCCGCCGCGGTCACCCGCTTCCAGCCACTGATTATCGTGGTGGCCAGCAACGAGCTGCGTCTTCGCGTGCAGGCCCTGCTGACCGGCGAAGGGGTGGACCTGTCCAAGATCCGCTTCGTCGAACTTCCCTATGACGACACCTGGCTGCGCGATTCGGGCCCCATCACGCTCAAGGCCGACGACGGCGCCTTCCAGCTCACCGATTTCCGCTTCACCGGCTGGGGCGGCAAATTCGGCGCCGAGCAGGATGATGCGCTGGTCGCCGGGCTGGTCCATGAGGGCGTGTTCGGCAAGGCCGCGCACCAGCGCATCGACTGGGCCCTGGAAGGCGGCGGCATCGAGAGCGACGGCGCCGGTACCGTGCTGACCACCTGGCGCTGCCTGGTCCAGCGTCATCCCGAGCAATCGCGCGCGGACATGAGCAAGATCCTCGCCGACAGCCTGCATGCCAAGCGCGTGCTGTGGCTGGACTACGGCTACCTCGAAGGCGACGACACCGACGCGCACATCGACACGCTGGCCCGCTTCGCCCCGGGCGACCGCATCGTGTACCAGGCCTGTGACGATGCCAGCGATGCGCACCATGAGGAACTCACCCGCATGGGCGAAGAACTGGCCGCGCTGCGCACGCCGGATGGCCGCCCCTACCAGCTCTATCCGCTGCCGTGGGCACGCCCGATCATCGACGAGGGGCGCCGCCTGGCCGCCTCCTACGCCAATTACCTGATCGTCAACGGCGCCGTGCTGGTGCCGGCCTATGGCGACATGGCCGACGACGAAGCCGCACGCATCATCGGCGAGGCGCACCCGGGCCGCGAAATCGTGCAGGTGCCCTGCCGCCCGCTGATCTGGCAGAACGGCAGCCTGCACTGCATCACCATGCAGTTGCCGGCAGGCATCGTCTAAGGAAAGTCTGAATAAGTGCCTGCCCGTCATTCCCGCGAAAGCGGGGCTGACGGACTCGGACCGCCAAGGTCCTCTTCATAGAGCATCCGCTAGACTTCGCGTCCTGCCTTCGCCGGCAGCCGCCATCAGAGAACACGCCGATGACCCGCAAGACCCTCAAAGTCGCCCTGCTGCAGGAAACCGATCGCGGCAGCCGCGACGCCAACCTCGATGCCATCGAAGCCGGCCTGCGCGAGGCTGCCGCCAAGGGCGCGGAGCTGGTACTGCTGCAGGAGCTGCACAACGGCCCGTATTTCTGCCAGCGCGAGTCGGTGGACGAGTTCGAGCTGGCCGAGACCATCCCCGGCTATAGCACCGCGCGCATCGGCAAGCTGGCCGAAGAGCTGAAGCTGGTGATCGTCGCCTCGCTGTTCGAAAAGCGCGCCACCGGCCTGTATCACAACACCGCGGTGGTGTTCGACCGCTCCGCGGCGATCGCCGGCAAGTACCGCAAGATGCACATCCCCGACGATCCGGCGTTCTATGAGAAGTTCTACTTCACCCCGGGCGACCTCGGCTTCGATCCCATCGACACCTCGGTGGGTCGCTTGGGCGTACTGGTGTGCTGGGACCAGTGGTACCCGGAGGCCGCGCGCCTGATGGCGCTGGCCGGTGCCGAGCTGCTGCTTTATCCCACCGCCATCGGCTGGGACCCGCAGGACGACCAGGCCGAGAAAGACCGCCAGCGCGAGGCCTGGATCACCGTGCAGCGCGGCCATGCCGTGGCCAACGGCCTGCCGCTGCTGTCGTGCAACCGCACCGGCTATGAAGCCGACGCCGCCGGCGTGGGCAACGGTATCCGGTTCTGGGGCACCAGCTTCGTGGCCGGGCCGCAGGGTGAATTCCTGGCCCAGGCCGGCACCGACCAGCGCGAACTGCTGGTGGTGGATGTCGACATGGCGCGCAGCGAACACGTGCGCCGCATCTGGCCGTTCCTGCGTGACCGCCGCATCGATGCCTATGGCGACCTGCTCAAGCGCTTCCGCGACTGAGGCCTGACGCTTCGCCCCGCGGTCGGCGACGCGGCTTGTGCTGCGCCCCTGCCATCCCCATGCAGTGATTTACTCCGCCAGACCGACGCCACGCATGAGCCTGCCCGATATCGCCGATTCCCTGCCCCCCGTGCTGCGCGACCAGCCCATTGAACGCGTGACGCGGGACGGCGTGGAATACGTCGTGCTGGGCACGGCCCACGTCTCACGCGCCAGCGTGGAGGCGGTGGAGGCGCTGCTGGCGCATGAGACTTTCGATGCCGTCGCGGTGGAATTGTGCGACAGCCGCGCGCAGGGCATGCGCGATCCGGATGCGTTCAAGCAGATGGACCTGTTCCAGGTGATCCGCCAGGGCAAGGCCGGCATGGTAGCGGCCAGCCTGGTGCTGTCCTCGTTCCAGAAACGACTGGCCGAGCAATACGGCATCCAGCCCGGCGCCGAGATGAAGGCGGCGATGGATGGCGCCGACCAGCGCGCGCTGCCCACCTGGCTGGTGGACCGCGAAGTCGGCACCACCTTGCGGCGCGCCTGGCACAGCGTGGGCTTCTGGCAACGCTTCGGCCTGCTCGGCGGCCTCATTGCCAGCGTGTTCGAACGTCAGGCGATCGAAGAATCGGAAATCGAAAAGCTCAAGCAAGGCGACATGCTGGAGAGCGCCTTCAGCGAATTCGCCACCAACTCGGCGCCGCTCTACCGCAGCCTGATCGGCGAACGCGATGCCTACATGGCCGCGCGCCTGCGCGAACAAGCCACCCGGGCCGGCTTTGGCGAAGGCCGCCGCGTGCTGGTAGTGATCGGCGCCGGCCACCTCAAGGGCCTGTGCGAACTGCTGCGCACCCAGCAGCGCGATCCATCCGTCGAGGCGGCCGAGCTGGCCGCGCTGCCACCCAAGGCGCGCTGGCCCAAATGGCTGGCCCTCGGCCTGGTGCTGGCCGTGTTTGTCGCCATCGGCTTCGCCTTCCATCGCGATACCTCGCTGGGCACGGCCGCCTTGCGTGACTGGATTCTCTACACCGGCTGCTTCTCGGCGCTGGGCGCCATCATCGCCGGCGCGCATCCGCTCAGCATCCTGGCCGCGTTTATCGCTGCGCCCATCAAGCCCTTCCGCCCCGGCATTCCTTCCGGCGGCATCAGCGCCATGGTCGAGGCGTGGGTGCGCCGTCCGCGCGTGGCCGACTTCGAGACGCTACGCGACGACATCGGCCACTGGAGCGGCTGGTGGAAGAACCGCGTGGCGCGCACGCTGCTCAACTTCTTCCTGGTCAGCTTCGGCACCATCATCGGCGAGTACACCGCCGGCATTCATATCTTCAAGAGCCTGTTCTGAAGACACGGCCATCGCCCCGGCTTTCACCAGGGCGATGGCAAGCGGCTTTCAGTGCGCCCGCAACGACTGATCGAGCACGTCCAGCAGTTCCTCGTTGCGGTCCAGGCTGTGCTCCCAATACATCACTCCACCCAGGCCCTTCGCCTTGACGAAGGCCGCCTTGGCGCGCAGTGACTGGGGATCTTCATAGGTGATGAAGGTGTGGGTGGCGGCATTCCACAAATACGGCGCCTGCGCCCGTGCATCCCAGTGCCGCACATAGCCGTTCTTGTCGATGTCGTTGGCGACCAGTTCGCTCCATGACGGCGAGCCCTCGTACTTGGCGTACTTCTGTTGCAAGCCATCGTGCTGCGGATCGACGCCGGTGAAGGCACGCCCATAGAACGCGACACCGAGATTGAGCTTCTTCGCCGGCACGCCCGCCGCCAGGAATTGCGCGACGGCCTTGTCGCCCGCACGGTCATCTCCTGGGGCAAGCGTCGACAGGTGCAGTCCCGCGTGATGGCCCGTGGTGGGCGTGAGGCTGTTGTGGAAGTCGTAGGTCATCAGGTTGATCCAGTCGAGCGAGCGCCCCACCCGCTCCAGCTCGATGCCCTGCACGAACTCGCCATCGGCTGCGGCAATGGTCAACAGGTAATGGCGACCGCCATGGGCGGCACCGAACTGGTCCAGCCGCGCACGCAGGGTTTCCAGCAGCAGGCTGAAATTGCGCCGGTCTTCCGGCCGGTGGCTGATGCCGGCACCCGGCAGCGTGGGGTATTCCCAATCGAGATCGACGCCGTCGACATCGTATTTGTCGATCAACGCGGCGGCGCTGTCGGCCATGCGCTGGCGGGTGGCATCGGTCAGCGCCACGTCGGAAAAATAATCCGCGCCCCAGCCACCGATGGACACCACCACTTTCAGGTTCGGGTTGCTCTTGCGCAGGCCCACCAAGGCGGCCAACGTTTGATCCGCCGTGGGACTGGGCAAAACCACATCGCCCTTGGGCTCGAGTCGCGCGAAGGCGTAATTGACGACGTCGAGCTTGTTCGCGCTCACCGTCGGCAGGGGCTTGGCATCGGCCACGTATCCGACGATGCGATAGTGCGCCGAGGCATCGGCCGCGAAAGCCGGTGTGCCGCTCCCGAACATGCCCAGTACCAGCAGCGGCAAGGCAAGCCCGCGCCATCTGCTACGGCCGCGCGGCCACCCATGATTCCCCTTCGACATACCCTCTCCCTTTCGTTTGTATCCGGCACGGCCAAGCCGCGCATCCGAGTGCATCTAGCGACCATCGTGAACCCGCTTACCGATGCAGATCAGTGGCTTGCGACATGTTGTCCGTTTGTGAATGCAACCACTATACTTTTGAGACTATTCACCATGTACCAGCCGGAATCGTGGGGACAAACTTGATGACTCGACTGCAACTGCTTGGCCTGACCGTGGCCGCAGCTCTTCTCGCCACTGCCAGTGTGCATGCCGAGGGCGACAAGAGTGCCGGACGCAAGTTGATCTACACCTGCAATGGCTGCCACGGCGTACCGGGCTATGCCAATGCGTACCCGAACTATCCGGTGCCGCGCATCGCAGGCCAGAACGAGCAGTACATCGTCAATGCCTTGCACGAGTACAAGAGCGGCGAGCGCAGCCACCCGACGATGACCGCGCAGGCGCAGAGTCTGTCCGACAAGGACATCGACGATATCGCCGCCTATCTCTCCAGCCTCGCCAAGTAAGCCAAGGACCTCTAACGCATGAAACGTGCGCTCACCCTGCTTTCATTCGGCGCCGTGCTGGCGTTCGCTTCCACCCAGCTGCTGGCCGCCGGCAACATCGAGAACGGCAAGCAAAAGGCCGCCACCTGCTTCGCCTGCCACGGCACCGACGGCAATGCGGTCGATCCGCAGTACCCGCGCCTGGCCGGCCAGTACAACGAGTACATCCAGCAGGCCTTGCACGAATACAAGACCGGCCAGCGCGACAACGCGATCATGAAGGGCTTCGTCGCCACACTGTCCGACCAGGACATCCAGGATGTCGCCGCCTACTTCTCGAGCCTGCCGACCAAGCTCGATACCCTGCAAGGCCACATCCAGGGCGACAAGTAATCGCCTTCGCTGTTCCGGCATGAGCAAGAAGGCGCGCTTGAAGCGGGCCTTCTTTTTGACCGAGGGCCGAGCCGCCTAACCTAGCGCCGACTGCCCTTCGTGCTTCTTGTAGTACGGATTGCTGCCGCCGCTGTGATCGGTGGCATCGCGCACCTCGGTGATCTCGGGCACGCGCTCACGCAGCGTCTTCTCCACGCCGTTCTTCAAGGTGACGTCGACCATGCCGCAGCCATGGCAGCCGCCACCGAACTGCAGCAGCACCACGCCGTTGGCGTCCACTTCCAGCAGGCTCACGCGCCCGCCATGCGAGGCGATCTTGGGATTGACCTCCGCCTCCAGCACGTAGCGCACCCGTTCGATCAGGCCGGCTTCCTGCCCCGGGATCTCGCCCTTGATGCGCGGTGCACGAATATTGAGCTGGCCACCCGTAGCGTTCGTCTCGAAATCGATGGTGGCATCTTCCAGCCAGCGGGCGCTGTCGCCTTCGACGTGGAATTCAAAGCCGTCGCAAACGATGGTCCATTCCTGGCCGGTCAGTTCATCCGGCTCCACGAACTCCAGTTCGCAATTGGCCGCGGGGGTGCCCGGGGCGGTCACGCGCAAACGGATGCCCAGCCCGTCAATGCCTTGCTGGGACAGCAGCCGCAGGAAATGCCGCTGTGCGCGCTCTGAAATATCAATCATGTCTACTCCAACTAAACCCCGGCCAGGCCGGGAATACAGCACCATTTTAGTCCTGTTTCGTCTTCGCTGCTTGCTTTTGACTTTTGCGCGCCAAGCTTCGACGCTTCGCACCTTTCTCTTCAGCACGGAATCCTTCGCCATGAGCCTCAGCCAACTCGCCAGTCAGCACTGCACGCCGCGCAAGGGCAAGGAACACGCGCTGGATGCGTCCAAGGTCACCGAGCTGCTCGGGTCGCTGCCGGGCTGGCAGGTCAGCCATGACGGCAAGGCCATCATCAAGGACTTCACGTTCCACGACTTCCACCATACGCTCGGCTTTATCAATGCGGTGGGCTTCATGGCCAACCAAGAAGACCATCATCCGGACCTGGAAGCCGGCTACGGTCATTGCCAGGTGCTATGGTCGACCCACGACGTCGGCGGGCTCTCGCTCAATGACTTCATCTGCGCTGCGCGTGTCGAGGCCTTGCTCGAGCGTTGAGCACGCCGCACGCCATCCGCCGCATCGCCACCGCCGTGGGCTTTTTGCTCGCGGCGGCCGTGCTGTTCTGGGCGATGGCGGCCCTGTCGGCCTGGATCACCCGCGGTCAGCTGCTGCGCGATGCCCGCCATCAATGGGCAACCCTGCGCGAAGGCCAGCCGCTGTGGCAATGGTCCCTGCGCTATCCCAGCGATCTGGTGGCGGGCCGCGTTTTTGGTCAGGCCGATGTCGCCCGCGACGGCAGTGGCCTGCGCTTCACCAGCCGTGATGGCTCCCCGTTCGAACTGGGCCTGCCGCTAACCGGACCGGTGGATCTTCGTCACTGGCCCCTGCTCCGCCTGCAACTGCAAAGCAGCACCGATGGCCTGCTGGGCCTGAGTTACCAGGCGGACGAATCCAGCGACGCCTGCGTCGCCACCGATGCGCGGCGGATCTCCCCGGGTGTGACCGAACTCTTGATCGATCTGCGTGCGCTGAATTGGCACTCCGCCCAAGGAGCGGGCTGCCAGCCCCCGGACGTCGTCACTTATATGTTGCGCCTGCGCCCGCAACTGCCGGCGCACGCCACGCTGCATCTCGCACAGGCCACCCTTGTCGCCAGCCAGCCGCCTTCGCCACCGGCCGCTATCGATGCCGATGCCGCCGACATCCGGCTGCCGGCCACGCACAGCGTCGCCGACACGCTGGCCACCGTCGCCGCCCCGCCTGGCACGCCACTGGTACGCCTGCCGGCCGATGCCTCGGCCGAGTCCATGCTGTCCCTGCGCGACCGGGTGCGCCAGCATTGGCCGGCCGCCCTGATCGTGCCCTGGGGGCAGCCGCTATCCGCGATCCGCACCGACGCCATGCCAGCCTGGCTGGACGGGGCGGTCTGCGGCATCTACCTGGCCTGCTTGCTGTGGCTTGCCTGGCGGCAGACCCGCGAAGTCAGCCATCCCTGGATCGAGGTGGCCGCCATCGCCGCCGGCCCGCTATGGCTGATCGCCGGTCTGCGTTGGGGGCCTCACGTTTCTATTCCCGGCGTCATCGCCTTCATCGCCGCGCTCGTCTATGCCGGCCAGGGCGAATGGCGACGACGGCCGGTCGCCTGGTCCTGGTGGGGGCGAAGCTGGGCCGACTGGCTGTGGCCACTGGTGCCGCTGCCGGTCGCCGCCGCCCTGACCCTGGCCGACGGCCACCGCCTGGTTCGACTCGACACCGGCCACATACTGGCCTATCTGGCCTGGGCTCTGCTGCAGCAGTGGGCGATGCTGGCCGTGGTAATGGGGCGGCTACAGCATACGCGGCTGCCACAGCCGGTGATCGTGCTGATCACCGCCGGGCTATTCGGGTTGCTGCATACCCCCAACGGATCGTTGATGCAGCTGTGCCTGGCGGCCGAACTATGGTGGGCGTGGCGCTTCCTGCGTTCGCCCCGACTGGTGCCGATTGCCCTGGCCCACGCGGCCAGCGCGCTGCTGGTCGAGAGCGGGCTGACCGGCCACCTGCTGCGCTCACTTGAGGTCAGTGCGCGCTTTTTCCAGTAGATATTCCTGCAGGCGTCGAATCTTTTTTCCTTTTACAGCAAGTACATCCAGGAAGCTCTTCAAGTCATCTGGCAGTGGCGCGGAGAAGCTGTAGGCGCGATCATCCAGCTCGAAGCTCATGTGCGAGGCATGCAGGAACATCCGCTGCAGGCCCAGCTCCTTGAACAGCTTGTTCATCTCCTTGTCGCCGTATTTCGGGTCGCCCGCCAGCGGGTGACCGATATGCGCGGCGTGCACGCGGATCTGGTGCGTGCGCCCGGTACCCAATGTGGCCTGCATCAGGCGAGCCGCCGGATACTGCTCCATCTCCTGGAAAAAAGTGAGCGATGGCTTGCCGTTATCGGACACTCTTACCATGCGTTCTCCGCCCTGGAGCACCGACTTGAGCAGCGGCGCATTGACGTTGAACTTGGCCTTGGAGGGGTGGCCGACCATCAGGCAGAGGTACTGCTTGGTCACCGAGCCCTCGCGGATGGCCGCCTGCAGGCCGGTCAGGCCGGCGCGGGTCTTGGCGAACACCAGCACGCCGCTGGTATCGCGGTCGAGGCGATGGACCAGCTCCAGGTGCTCGTTCGGGCGGGCGGCCCGCAGCAACTCGATGGCGCCGTGGCTGATGCCGCTGCCGCCGTGGCTGGCAATGCCGGCAGGCTTGTCGATCGCCAGAAAGTGCTTGTCCTCGAAAATGATCGCATCGGCCACCGCCGTCACCATGCCGGCCGCCGGTGCCCGGTCGTCGGCCTTTTCGGCCGTGCGCACCGGCGGAATCCGCAAGGTATCGCCGGCCGCGAGACGGGTATCGGGCTTGGCCCGCTTGCCGTTCACCCTTACCTGGCCGGTACGCAGCAGGCGGTAAATCATGCTCTTGGGCACCCCCTTGAGCAGGGTCATCAGCGCATTGTCGATGCGCTGACCGTCCCGCTCGGGGCCAATCGCGACTTGACGCACACCTTGAGGTGCGTCTGGGGAAGTTGCCGTCTGCATTGAAAAAAACCTGGCGAAATAGGATACTCGGCGGGCGCTACGTCCCGCCCTGCCGAAGTTTCGGAGTGGAGTCGGGGCGCCCGCCCGTGACGTCGGCGAGGATAGCGCCGGTCGCCTTCTCTGGCAGCCGGTCGCTGCTCCCTTTCATCGTAACGGTTCGGGTGGTCGTTGTCCGGTTCCATGGGGTTCCGGGGCGACTGGCGTATTGCCACGAATCATCCCGGGACCGGAAACGGTACCGTCATGTTGCCGCTTAACCGCTGCGGCGCGATCCCCGGCAGGCCGCCGACAACCGGCGCCACCAGGGCACGCGACGCGCGGCAAGCCGAGGAAAAATTACAATGAAACGTATGCTGATCAACGCAACTCAGCGTGAAGAGTTGCGTGTGGCCATCGTCGATGGCCAGACCCTTTACGATCTCGACATCGAAATCCCGTCCCGCGAGCAAAAAAAGGCCAATATCTACAAGGGCCGCATCACTCGCGTCGAACCCTCCCTTGAAGCCTGCTTCGTCGACTACGGCGCCGAACGCCACGGCTTTCTTCCCCTCAAGGAAATCGCCCGCGAGTACTTCACGGCGGGCCTCGATCCCAACAAGTCCAACATCCGCGACCTTCTGAAGGAAGGCCAGGAAGTGGTCGTGCAGGTCGAGAAGGAAGAGCGCGGCAACAAGGGTGCGGCGCTCACCACCTTCATCAGCCTGGCCGGCCGCTACATGGTGCTGATGCCCAACAACCCGAAGGCCGGCGGTGTCTCGCGCCGGATCGAGGGCGAGGATCGCCAGGCCCTGAAGGAAGCCCTGGAACACCTCACGGTGCCCGACGATGTCGGCCTGATCGTGCGTACCGCCGGCATGGGCCGCGACGCCGAGGAGCTGCAGTGGGACCTGGACTACCTGCTGCAATTGTGGAAATCCATCTCCACCGCGGCCGGCTCCCAGAAGGCGCCGTTCCTGATCTACCAGGAATCGAAGCTGTTCATCCGCGCCCTGCGCGACTACCTGCGCAACGATATCGGCGAGATCCTCATCGACGAGGAATCGCTGTACAACGACGCCCGCGAATTCGTGCAGCAGGTCATGCCGACCGCGCTGCGCAAGCTCAAGCTGTACCGCGACGACACCCCGCTGTTCTCGCGCTACCAGATCGAGACGCAGATCGAGAGCGCATTTGACCGCCAGGTGCGCCTGCCGTCCGGCGGCTCCATCGTGATCGACCAGACCGAAGCGCTGACCGCCATCGACATCAACTCGTCGAAGGCCACCAAGGGCAGCGACATCGAGGAAACGGCGTTCAACACCAACTGCGAAGCGGCGGTGGAAATCGCCCGCCAGCTGCGCATCCGCGACGCCGGCGGCCTGATCGTGATCGACTTCATCGACATGGACAGTCCCAAGCACCAGCGCGAGGTGGAAGAGCGCCTCAAGGACGCGCTGAAGCTGGACCGCGCCCGCGTGCAGATCGGTCGCATCAGCCGCTTTGGCCTGCTGGAGATGTCCCGCCAGCGCCTGCGCCCGAGCCTGGGCGAAGCCACCCAGATCGTCTGCCCGCGCTGCGAAGGCCACGGCCATATCCGCGGCGTGGAATCGCTGTCGCTGTCGACGCTGCGACTGATCGAAGAACACGCCATGAAGGACAACACCGGCCAGGTGCTGGTGCAGGCGCCGCCGGCGGTCGCCAACTTCATGCTCAACGAAAAGCGTGCCAGCGTGGTCGAGATCGAACTGCGCAACAAAGTGCACGTGGTGATCGTGGCGGACGACAAGCTCGAAACGCCGCACATCGAAATCCAGCGCATCCGCGAAGCGGACATGGGCGAGCACAGCAAGCCCAGCTACGAGCGCCTTACCGCCGTCGAAGCCTCGGCCATACCGAAGATGGGGCAGACGCTGGGTAGCAGCGAGCAGCCGGCCGTCAGCGGCATCGTGCCCGCCACGCCCGCCCCCATCCGCGAAGAAGTACCCGATGCGCCCGCGCCGGCAGCACCGCAGGCCAAGCCGGCTCGCCAGCCCGCCGCCGCTCCGGCGCCCACCGGCGGCGTGATCTCGCGCCTGCTCGGCTGGTTCCGTAGCGGCGCCGCCCCTGCCGCACCGGCCCCCGCAGCCAAGCCCGAGCCGGCTCCAGCCCAGGCCCGCGGCAATCGTCGCGACGAGCGCGGCCGTCCGGCCCAGGGTGGTCAGCCGGGCAATCGTCAGCAGCCGCAGCAACCGCGTCGCGAGCCCGGCCAGCAGGGTCAGAAGGGTCAGCCGCAAGCCAAGGGCAACCGCCAGCAGCGCGGTGGCGACCAGGCCCAGCAGCGTCAGCAGCAGGCCCAGGGTCCCAAGCAGGAGCCGCGTCAGCAGCAGGCCAAGGCCGAAGGCGCCCAGCCGCAGAACGAACGCAAGCAGGGCACGCCACAGCAGCGCCAGGAACCGCGCCAGCCGCGCCCCGCCCCTGCTCCGCAGCAGCAGCCTGCGGCAGAACAGCCGCTGCCCGCCGCGCAGACCGCCGAGCGCCCTGTCGTCGTGGCCCCCACGGCCGACATCGCCAAGGAAGTCATTGCCACGCCAACCGTCGTCGAGACCGCTGTAACGCCCGAGATTGCCGCCAACACGACGCCGGAAACCGAAGGCAGCCAGTCGCGCCGCCGTCGCGGCCGTCGTGGTGGCCGCCGCCGCCGCCGTCACGAAGACACCGCCCAGGGCGGCAGCCCGTCGCCGGAAGGCGCGGACGAGCACTTCGACCTGGACGACGAAGATCGCAATGAAGGTGCCGCCCCTGCAGCTCCGGCCGCCAAGCCAGCCGTTGCTGCGGTCGCCACCGTCGGTGCGGCAGCGGCTGTCGCCCATGCCATCGACGAGACGCCGGCCGCGCCGATCACATCGGTCGAGGCACCCGTGGCCGCACCACGCGCACAGCCCGCCGAGCACGCACCGGAGCAGGTGTTGAGTGCTGTGGCGCCGACCTCTTTCAATCTGCCGACCCTTCCCCCTATTCCGGAAGGCCTGGCAGCGGAAGTCGAGGCCCAGGTGGTCAAGGTCGAGGCACCCGTGGAACCCGTGGTCGTTCACGATGCGATCGCAGCCAGCGAACCGCAGGCTTCCATCCCGGCCTCGCTCACCACCGATGCCGCCGCCAGCACCACGCATGAAGTGCCGCCCCCCCGCATCGCCGTGGTTGAACCTGCTCCGGTCACTGCCAGCACCACCGTCGATTTCCAGAAACACCTGGAAACCTCGGCCCATGTCGAACCGGCCGCCCCGCTGGCGGCCACGGCTGCCGAGCTGGTAAGCGTCCAGCCTGAGCATCAGCATGTGGCGGCACCGGAACCGGCCGCCCCCGTCCTGCCGACGCAGGGCGACCTGCTGGCCCACGCAGGACATCCGCCTGCACCGGTAGCGACACCATCGGTCGTGGTCGAGCCTGTCGCCGGCGAAAACGACGACGCCAAGAAGGATGCCTCGCACGGCTGATGGCCATGCCTCCTTCAGGTATAAAAAAAGCCGGACTCACGTCCGGCTTTTTTTATGTGCTATCCGCAATCCGGGTCAGTTGCCCACCTGGTTGTTATGCGTATCAAGCAGCCCGTGGATGGTCATCAGGTGCGCCAGGCTGATCACGTGATCCACCTGCAACTTTTCCATCAGCCGCTGCTTGTAAGTGGAAACCGTCTTGGGGCTGAGATTGAGCTGCTCGCCGATCATGGTGAGCGCCTTGCCACGCACCAGCATCATGGCCACTTCAAGCTCACGGCTGGAAAGCGCATCGAACGGCGAGCCCTCGCCATCGAGCGTGGCCAGCGCCAATTGCTGCGCCACCGCCGGCGCCAGGTAGCGCCGGCCGGTCGAGACCTGGCGCACTGCATCCAGCAGCTCCTCGGCGGTGCAACCCTTGGTGAGATAGCCCAGCGCCCCCGCATCGAGCAGGCGCTTGGGGAAGCGGGCATCGTCCACCACGGTGACGATGATGATGTGCGTCGGCAGCTTGGAACGCGCCACCCGTTCCGTCAGCTCGATGCCGCTCATGCCCGGCATGTGCACGTCGACCAGCGCGATATCGGGCGTCTTCGAACGGATGAGCCGCAGCCCGTCCTCGGCCGTGCCTGCTTCACCACTGATGTGAATATCCGGCTGCTGCTGCAGGATCATCCTGAATCCTGTACGCACCAGCTCGTGATCGTCGATCAAAACCACCTTGATCACCAGGCGCCCTCCTTGGGTTAATTCACCTGAACATAGGCTGCGATTTCGCTTTATGCAAGCGATAAGCATGGGTGGAAAACGTATTACCCGATCTGCCTACGGAACGTTATGACATTCCCCTACAAGAACTTATTGGCGCCGTTTTCTTCCGGCTACTCTACGCCGGTGGACCAGTTCCTGAGCCCGGCAGCATCGAGGTCGAAATCCTCGACAAGAACGGTCAGCGTGTTGCCACTCTCATCCGACCACTGCTGCTCCCCGGTGCGTCGAAGGACCCCGGCAACGGTGGCGCCGTGAACGATCGCGCAGTCGTCCACGCAGGTGCCCACGACATAGCCCTCGGCCAGTTCGGCCGCGACGCGGTCTTCATAGGGACCAAGAAACCGGATGACGCTCATGACTCTCCCCGGATGCACTGACCGTCCGCAACGCTTTTCATCGATGGTGCCCGGAGCGGGAATCGAACCCGCATAACCTTTCGGTTGAGGGATTTTAAGTCCCTTGCGTCTACCAGTTTCGCCATCCGGGCGGGTCGCGGAAGCCCTGCATCCTAACATGCGCCTACCCGGCTCCCGAGCCTGTTGGCGAAGGAGTGGCAGCCACAAAAAACCCGCCGGGAGGCGGGTTTGATGCTTGGTGCGCAATGGAGGCCTGGGTCGGAATCGAACCGGCGTACACGGCTTTGCAGGCCGCTGCATGACCACTCTGCCACCAGGCCATTGCGCACGAATCGTAACCTGGATCAGATCACAACCCGCTTAAAAAACAAAACCCCGGGAGTCCGAGGTTTGCTTGAAACTGGAGCGGGAAACGAGACTCGAACTCGCGACCCCGACCTTGGCAAGGTCGTGCTCTACCAACTGAGCTATTCCCGCATCAGAGTCAGAAATAGTAACAGAACGGCGGCATTTGTGAAGAGTCTCGGCCGACTTTTTTTATTGGCAGGAGACCGGGCACATCGAAACACACCGGGGAACCCGGGCCCAGGGCTTAGGGATAGCCGCCCATTCACGGTGTCATCGCGGCACCTGGATAACCTCGCCCAAGGAGCCTTTTGGCAACAGTCCGTTCGTCAAGTCACGACTGGTGTCGCTCGCCGATCGTCCTATCTTAGCTGGCAGGCCATTTCGGCACAGTCCATTCAAGGGAGTACCACATGATCGAACGTCGACCTTTCGATGCTCTGGGCGGGGCCAACCACGGTTGGCTCGATGCCAAGCACCACTTCTCCTTTGCCAATTACCACGATGCCTCCCGCATGGGCTGGGGCGCGCTGCGCGTGTGGAATGACGACACCATCGCGCCGCAGACCGGGTTTCCGCCGCATCCCCATGGCGACATGGAAATCATCACCTATGTGCGCGAAGGCGCGATCACGCACCAGGACAACCTTGGCAACAAGGGCCGCACGGTGGCAGGCGATGTGCAGGTGATGAGCGCCGGCACCGGTATCACGCATGCGGAGTACAACCTGGAGCCGGGCACCACACGCATCTTCCAGATCTGGATCATCCCGAACCAGCAAGGCAACCCGCCGTCCTGGGGCACCAAGCCGTTCCCCGTGGGCGATCGTTCGGGCCGCTTCGTGGCACTGGCCAGCGGCTTCAAGGAAGACACCGATGCGCTGCCCTTGCGCACCGATGCACGCGTGCTCGGCGCATCGCTGAAGGCCGGTGAAACGGCGTCGTACGAGTTGGGCCCGCAGCGCTTTGCCTATCTGGTGCCGGCCAAGGGCAAGGTGGAAGTCAACGGCGTGACGCTCGATGCACGCGACGGCGTGGCCATCCGCGACGAACCGAAGTTCACCGTTACCGCGCTGGAAGATGCGGAGCTGGTGCTGGTCGACGCCTCGCCCTGAGCATCGCCGTACGCGCGGCGGCAGGCACTGGCCTTGCCGCCGCTCGACCATGGTGGGAGTGATCGTCCACGCATGCCTTGCTACCCTCGCATGATCCGTCCACACGAGATTGGTCATGAACCACGGCATTCACACCATTGATACCGGTTTTGTACGCCCGCGCTTCGATGCGGCCTATCTCGTGGTGCAAAACGGTCGCGCCGCGTTTATCGATTGCGGAACCAACTACGCGGTGCCACGCATGCTCGATGCACTGGCCGCGGCCAAGCTCACACCTGCCGATGTCGACTGGTTGATCCTCACCCACGTGCACCTGGACCATGCCGGCGGCGCGGGCGAATTGATGGCGCGCTTGCCCAATGCCCACCTCGTGGTGCATCCACGCGGCGCACGTCACATGATCGATCCCAGCCAGCTTTGGGCGGGTGCAAGCGCGGTCTACGGCGAGACCGTGATGGCGGCGACTTATGGCAAGTTGCGGCCCGTTCCCGCCGAGCGCGTCGTCGAGGCGCCCGATGGCCATGTCGTGGCATTGGACGGCCGCGAGCTGCGCTGCCTGGATACCCCGGGACATGCGCGTCATCACCTGTGCGTGTACGACGAGCGCGCGAATGTCTGTTTTACCGGCGACACGTTCGGCTTGTCGTATCGCGAGCTCGACACGGCTCAAGGCCCTTTTATCCTGCCTACGACATCGCCGGTGCAGTTCGACCCCGAGGCGTTGCACGCCTCCATCAAGCGCCTGCTCGCCTTGCAACCCGAGGCCATGTACCTCACCCACTACGATCGCGTCAGCGACGTCGCCCGACTGGCTGCCGATCTGCATGTACAGATCGATGCCATGGTGCATATCGCGCAAGCCGCGAACCAGGCCCACTCGGATGCAGCGCAACGCCACGAGGCGATGAAACAGGCACTGACGGAACTCTACGAGACTCGTGCACGCGCCCATGGCTGGCCGGGAGACCACGCCCAGTTGCTCGACCTCCTGGGCATGGATATCGAGCTCAATGCGCAGGGCCTTGGCGTATGGCTGGACAGCCGACGGCAGGCTTCCTAGCCACGTATACGGGCACGCTTGACGATGCCTCTCAGGCAAGCCTGGTGCCGTTGGGAACGCGACGCTCGATGGTGGTAATCACCACGCCCTCTTCGGTCGGGAAGCCGGTGAGCAGAAACTGCGAGCGGAACGGGCCGATCTGCTTTTCGGGAAAATTGATCACGCCCACGATCTGCCGGCCCAGCAGGTCCTCGGCCTGGTAGAGCCGCGCGATCTGCGCGCTGGTCTTCTTCTCGCCATAGGGGCCGAAATCCGCCCACACCTTCCATGCCGGCTTGCGCGCCTCGGGGAATGCTTCCACCCGGGTCACCGTACCGGCCACCATCAGCACCTTCTCGAACTCGGCCCAGCTGATGTCCGCCAGGTCTGCCATCTTCGTCTCGCTCATCCTTCCAACCTCGTCTTGAACCAGTCTTTGCCCTGCTGCCACCAGTAACTGGCCTGCGCACCAAGATAACCCCAGGGGCGATAGGTGCGTGCCAAGCCATAACCACTGAACTGCCTCCAGCGATCATCGCCCTCGGCGAGCGCCGATGCCAGCAGCTCACCCGCTGCGCACGTGGGTGCCAGGCCGTGCCCGCCAAACGCCTGCGCCCACCACAGCCCGTCGCCCGAGCCGCCGATCTGTGGCATCTGGTGACGCGCATAGCTCATCAGGCCCGACCACGCATAGTCGATGCGTACACCCTTGAGCTGGGGAAATACGCGCAGCAGGTCCTGCGTAAGCAAGCGTTGCACGGCGCGTGGCGAGCGGTCGCGGATGGAAATGCGCCCGCCCCACAACAGCCGCGTATCCGGCAGTGGGCGGTAGTAGTCGAAGGCAAAGCGCGAATCGTAGATGGCCGAACGCGTATGCAGGCATTCGGCCAGGCGATCACCCAGCGGCTCGGTCACCATCACATAGGTGGCGATGGGCAGGATCGCCCGGTCGACCTGACGACGCAGTCCGGCGAGGTAGCCACCGCAAGCCAAGACCACCTGGTCGGCATGTACTGCGCCATGTGCGGTTTCGATGCGCCAGCGCGTGCCATCACGACGAAGCTGCCAGGCGTCGGTGTTCTCGTGGATGCGAACACCCTGCCCGGCTGCTGCACCTGCCAAGCCAATCGCCAGGTTGAGTGGATGCAGGTGCAGTGCATTACGTTCGTAGAGGCCGTCGAAATAGCGCTGGGTACGGATGCGCTCGCGCAGCTCGCCCTGCGGCACCCATTCCCATTCGATGCCGTAATGTTTCGCCAGCAGCGCTTGCCGCTGCCGCAGCACGGCGGGGTCACGAAACCAGTTGGCCCAGACGACGCCCTCGTCTACCACATCGCAGGGAATCGCATAGCGCGCCACCTGCTGGCGAATACGCTCCACCGCCTCGGTAGTTAGGCCGAACAAGGTCCTGGCAGCGGCCTCACCCAGCTGATCAAGCAAGGATTGCTCACCCAGCGAGTAGCCCGCAAATACGAAGCCGCCATTGCGACCGGATGCACCAAAGCCAACCTGCTCGCGCTCCAGCAGCACAACATCGGCCACACCGCGCTCGGCGAGGCCAAGCGCCGTATGCAAACCGGCGAAGCCGCCACCGATGATCGCCACCCGCGCGTCGATGCGCTCCTGCAGCGGCGCATAGGGCGCGTAGGGCGTAGCCGTGGCGCGGTAATAGGAAACTGCCGGTGACGAGCTCATGCGCTATGCGTGCGGTTGTCTCGGTGACGACAAGTAAGCATAACGCAGGGTTACCACGTCTCTGCGACATGACTCACGACACGGGGCCGAACTACTCGACCAGGCTGACCCCGAGCGGTCGCTCGTCGCTGCGGCCATGGTCGTCCACCACGCGAACGGTGTAGTTACCCGCCGCCGGTGGCTGCCAGAAGAACGCCTCGCCCGGCGTCGTGCGTCCGACATACGCATCGTTGACGAACCAGTACATCTCGCGCACCGAGGCATCGGCATTGGCGCTGAAGGCGATGCGATCCTCCCCTGCCCGCTTCAAGCGCATCGCGTAGATGCTGCCGCGCAAGGGCGATGTCATCGCCGGCGGTTCGCCATCGATGCTCGCACCGGTACTACCGCAGGCATCGTTGCGCGGCGGCATGCGTCGGGGAATGCCCGCCTGCACGAACACGCGTTGCAGCTCCGAGGGCCAGAACTCGTACACCTCTACATGCGTGTGCTTGCCTGCATACGGCGGGCATGCCGGCTTGCCGGTCGCATCGTCGATCACCACCGGGCGGTGCACCTGGCTTACGCGGATGGGCGACTTGCCCGGAATAAACCAGGTCATGCCGCGCTGGGGACACCACTGGTTGGGCAGGTCGCCGCTGGCCAGGCAGATATCCACCCGGCGCAGGTGAGCTGGCATATGCCTCACCGGCTCGCTCATCTGCGGCTGGGCGGCATGCAGTGCGTCGACGATCTGGAAGAACAATGGCGCGGCCGCCTCCACGCCGACGAAAGCCTGATTGCTGCTGCCATCGAAGTTGCCCACCCACACCACCAGCACATAGGGCCCGAAACTGCCGACGGTCCAGGCATCGCGGAAGCCCCACGAGGTGCCGGTTTTCCAGTACACCGGCAGGCGATCCGGCTGGGCGCCGGTGGTTTCATCAGGGCGCGGATTCTGTCGCAGCATATCCATCACCATGAAACTCGCCTCGTCGCTCAGCAGGCGCGTGCCGGCAGCCGGTGGCTCTGCCGCGGTGAGCCTCAGCGGCCGCAACTCGCCGCGATTGGCCAGCATGGCGTAGAGACCGGCCAGTTCCTGCATGGTCACTTCGCCGCCACCCAGCACGAGCGCGAGGCCATAGTGTTTCTCGCTCGCCATGCGGCTGATGCCGGCATCGCGCAGGAACTGGTAAAGCGTCGGCTGCTGCAACTGCGAGGCCACCCACACGGCGGGGATGTTGCGGCTGCGGATCAGCGCCTCAGTCGCCGTCACCGGGCCCAGGAAATGCCCATCGAAGTTCTCCGGCGTATAGGGGCCGAACGCCGTGGGCACATCCCTCAGCACGGTCTGCGGATGCAGTACGCCCTCGTCGAATCCCAGCGCATAGATGAAGGGCTTCAGGGTGGAACCGGGCGAGCGCTTGGCCAGCGTGCCGTTCACCTGGCCCTGGATATCGGCATTGGCGTAGTCGGCCGACCCTACCAGCGCCTTCACGCCCATATCGCGGGTATCGAGCAGGATGGCCGTGGCGTTGCGGATGCCACGCCCCTGGTTGCGCTGGATATAGCGACCGATCTGGCGCTCCAGCACATGTTGCAGGTCCAGGTCGAGCGTGGTGGTGACGCGGCTGTCCTGCTCGCCCGAAGCGATGCGCCGGGCCGCCAGCACCTGGTCCACGGCATGCGGCGCTTCGAACGGCAACTGCGACAGCGGCCGCAAGCGCAGTGGCAAGGCAAACAAGGGCCGCAACGCTGCATCTTGCGGGTGACGGACTATCCAGCGCGCGTAGAGGCGGTTGCGCGACGCGCTCAGGTTGGCGCCGATCACATCCTTCGCGGCGGCAGCGGCGCCAGCCTGCAGCCGCCGCGTCGGGTCCTGTGGAATCACCGCCAACGTCAGCGCCTCAGGCAGGCTCAGCGCGCTAGCCGACTTGTCGAAATAGGCCACGCTGGCCGCACCTACACCTTCCACGTTGCGGCCATAGGGTGCGTCGTTGAGATATGCCTCGAGAATCTGGTCTTTCGAATAGAACAGTTCCAGTTGCACGGCACGCGCCACCTGGCGCAACTTGCCCATCGGCGTGCGGGTATTGAGGCGCCACAGCAGGCGCGCCAGCTGCATGGTGATGGTGGAACCACCCTGCCGATTGCCATGGCTGACATAGGTGACCCAGGCCCCGCGCACCAAGCCGTAAACGTTGAAGCCCGGATGCCAGCGGTACCAGCGATCCTCATGCAGCTGCACGCCCTCGATCAGCGCCGGCGAAATATCCTTGAGCGGCACCCACAGCCGGTAGCGATCGTCGGAGGCCAAGGTCAGGCGCATGAGGCGGCCACGCGCGTCGTACACCGCCGTCGACGAAGGCAGCCAGTCGCGCAGCGGCCGATGCGGCCACAGGCGACAACCCACCAGCACGACCGCCACCAACGCCAGACCCACCAGCCAGTTCTGCCAGCGATACAGCCAGCGCAACCAGGCGCGGCACCAGCGGACCAGGGTGGATGACGTGATCATGCAGGGATATCGATCGGCGCGCCTTCGTCAGGAAGGCGCGCCGTTCTCCTCAGGGTTGGCGTACGACATTCAGCGTCACGCCGCCGGCCGTGCGCGCCTGCACACGCCGGTCGTACAGCGCCTCGCCATAGGCCGGCGGCACGATGAACTTGCCGGCATTGGTGGCCTTGATGCGATAGACGAACTCACCGACGTTCGAGGTCGCCGTACCGTAGAGCACGACGCGATCCTCGCGCACATCCGCGTAGTCCAGCGCCCAGCTGGAGTTGCCCACGCCGATCGGCGAACGCCACTCGCTGGCCTTCACGTCGCTGTCGCCGCCACCATCACCGTGATCGCGACCATCCTGCTGCTGATCCGTGACGGCCGGCGGCGGCTGGATCACCGGCTCGAAGCCACCGGGCAACAGGTCAACGATGGCGATGTCGTCATAGTCGCTGCCGTCGGTGCTGCGGATCTTCAGATGTACGTCGATCTCCTGGCCCACGGTCACCTTGTCGATGGCCTTGCCATTGGTGTCGGTGTAGTCGCGGGTGATTTCCAGCCCATCCTTGATGGCCTTGGCCGGCTGGTCACGATCGTAGCCGCCCTGGCTGACCACGCGCCAAGCCGGCAAGCTGCTGTCGTTGGTGAAGCGCAGGCGCCTGGCGTCCGCACTCCAGCTACCCGCCTGCAGCAGGTTGCCCTGCGGCGCGGCAATCGCCTTGACCGAGCCGTCGGCCATCACCTGATCGATGCGCAGCTTGTCGAGCTGCGTGTTGTTTTCCTGTGCGTAAGTATCCAGCGCCAGCAAGACCATCGACGACGACAAGGTGTTGTACCAGCCGTACTGCAGCGGCTCGGTGATGTTCTCCATCACGCGTGGCGACAGCGCCTTGGCCCGATCCGGGAAATGCTTGCTGAGCAGGTACAACGTGGTGGCGTCACGCGTCAGCGAGTCGTAGTAATAGCCGTAACTGTAGTCCTTGTCGGCCTTGCTGCGCTCAAGCAGCTTCTGTGGGCCGGCGATGAGCTGCGCGGCCTGCTTGTCCTGCTTGAGCAACTGGTACGACGCCGCCAACCATGCCGCGGCCAGGTCGTTCTTCCACTGGTCGGGATAGGCATCCTGCAAGCGCTTCTGCACGGCAGCCAGGTCATTGGTGGTGACGTTGCCCTGGCGGGTCAGCAGGTACACCGCGTAGGCGCGCTGGCGCACCAGATCCAGCCCATCGAGGCTGTCGTCGCTCGCCAGTTGCTTGAGGTACGTGTTGCCGGCATCGAACATGTCGCGCGGAATATCCACGCCACGATCGCGCGCTTCCAGCATGAAGTGCATGGCGTACGTGGACACGAACGGGTTCGCATCCGGTGTGGCCGACCACAGGCCGAAACCGCCCTGCCCGTTCTGGCGCGAATGCAGCACGTCGAGGAACTGCGACATCGCCTCCTCGTTGGTGAGCTTCTTGCCGCCATTCATCACCGGCTGCAACGCATCGGCGAACACCTTGACCTGCGGCCACTTGGACAACACCAGTCGCGGCATGGCCGCACTCACGATCTGCTCGCTGCAGTAGTGCTGGAAGTTCACCAGATAGGTGGTGAGGCCACTCGACAATACGAGCGGGATGTTGGACATGGCCGCATCGCGCGAGGCGTACTCGCTGTACATGCGCCGCAGCTCCGGCTGGTCCTGCTTGCCGCCGGCATCCACGCGTCCCACGTCCACCTGGGTGCGATAGGCCGACGCCGGACGCACCGAGACATCCACGCCCTGTCGCGCCGACTTGTCGCCATAAGCGGCCACGAAGCTCAGGTTGCCCGAGCCCAGCTTGTCGGTGGCCTTGACCCGGAACAGCACCACGCCCTCGCGCATCTCGCCCAGGTTCACGTTCTGGGTCGCGGAGCCCAGCACCTGCAACTGCGGCCCGGTCTTGAGCGTCACGTTCACCGGCACCTGCTTGCCGCCCAGCCCGGTGAGATTGTTGGCCACGCCCACGCTTACCTCGGCCTCGTCACCGGGAGCCAGCGTGGTCGGTACGTTCGGCGACAGCACGAAGTCGCCACGCACCGTGGTGGAGCCTTCGAAGGTGCCGATGCGATCGGGCGACACGGCCACCGCCATCACATGCAGCTTGCCGTTGAAGTAGTCCGGCACCTGATAGGTCAACTCCTTCTCGCCGCTCACGTCGACAATGCCCGACCAGTAGGCGACCGGCTTGTCGCGCTTGCGCTTGAACGGATTGAGCTGCCGCCCAATGGCGCCATCGGCATCGCCGCCCGGCGCGGCCATCGACATCAGCTTCTCGAAGTCAGGCAGGATCAGGTCGAGAATCTGCGACGTGCCCACTTCCAGCATGCGCTTGCGGAAGAAGAACTTCAGCGGGTCGCCGAGCTTGTAGCGAGCCACCTGCAGGATGCCTTCGTCCACCGCGAACACCACCATGCGGGTGGGCTGTGGCGCGCTGAGCTTGAACGTCACCGTTTCGCCCGGCTTCACCAGCGCCGGCGAGTCGACCTTGATCGCATTGCGCCGCGCATCGAGGTTCACCGAGAACGGCACCACGCCATAGCTCAACGGACTCATGAAGATCTCGTCCGAGGACGGATCACGGATGTACTGCACGTTGATGTAGCCGTTGCCTTCGAAATCCGCCGGCACGGTGATGTGCTGCACCGAGCTGGTGGTGTCGGCGTGGAACCAGGCGTGCGCGTAGACCTTGTCGCGCTCGATGGTGATCAGGCCACTGCCGGCATACGGCGCGCGGATGGCGATATCCACCGATTCGCCGGGTGCATAGTCCTGCTTGCTGAGGTTGAGCTGCAGCTCGGCATTGCGGTCGAGCGAGCGCGAAACGTTGGCGGCGCCCGCCACCGAGTACTCGACGCGGTTCACCTCGACGCCGTCGCTGCTGCGCACGATCACCAGCGCATAGTTGCCGGGCTTGTCGGTGGGCAGGGTGTAGTCCATGCCGGCCGCGGGAATGGCCAGCGGCTTCTCGTCGAGCGGAATCTCCTTGAGCTTGGACTGGTACTTGTAGACACCGGAATCCTGCCTGGTCAGCACGGAGATGTAGCGGCGCTCGACCAGGCGTGCCTTCAGTTCGGTGAGCGGCATCGACTTGGCGGTGTGATCGATGGCCACCAGGTGCACGCTGCGCGGCGCAGCGCGATTGACGTAGTCGAGGTTGTCCACCGACTTGTAGCCGACCAGCCAGTCGTTGTTGGACACCAGCGTCTGCGCCGCGGCGGCGACGCTGCGGCCGCCTTCGGGTTCGTAGGCCTTGGCCAGGAAGTACAGCTGATAGGTCGCATCGGCGTACTTCTTCAGGTCCAGGTCGAACTCGGCATGCCCCTTGTCGTCGGTCTCGCCGTCCTGCAGCGATTCTTCGTAGCCCTCCTTGGCACGACGCACGTCGTAGAAGTGATAGTCCGGCCAGCTGCGGAACGCAGGCCATGCCGGGCGCAGGGTCAACGAAGCCTCGACCCGGCGATTGGCGGCCGGCGTGCCGAACAGGTTCATTACATCGACGATGCCCTTGATCTGGTCGGGTTTCACCCAGCCCTCGGCTACCTGTCCCGCGAGCTTGGCCTCGACTTTCATGCGATCAGGCAGGAACTCCTTCACCTGCAGCGTGGTGCTGCCGATCTGCGCGCTGGCCTTGCCATCCTTGACGATGTACAGGTTCACCGTCCAGGTGCCGGTAGGCGCGGTTTCGGCCGGCGCGTACGCCAGTTCGCCAAAGCCCGACGCATCCATCGACAACGGCAGCTGCTTCACCGTCATGCCGCGCGGGTCGACGATTTCGGCCTGCAACGGAATACCCACCACGCTGCGGGTCCAGCTGGCGGCCCGCACGATCAGGCCGACATGGAAGGTATCGCCCGGGCGATAGATGCCGCGGTCGGAGAACAGATAGGCCGACAACTGCCCTTCGTTCTGCGCATTGCGCTCGCCGCCCACGTCGAAGCGGGAGAAATCGAGCTTGCGCTCGACGCTGCTGTACCCCCCGATGGGCAGGAACGACAGATCGTCGCCCTTCTTCACCACGTAGAGCGTCGGTTGCTTCTCACGCTCCAGCCCCTTGAAGGTGGGGAAGTGCACCACGCCGTCAGCCGCGGTGGTTTCGCTGAAAAGCGTCTGGCCGTTGACCGCCAGCACCGACACATTGGCGCCCACCACCGGTTCGCCGCTGCGGATGGACTGTACGAACACATCCTGGCTGCCATCCAGCGCACGCTTCACCAGCATGCCCAGGTCGGTCACCACGATCATGCGGGTATCGGAGGGAACGGGCGCGTTGTCGTCGGTTGCATTGTCCGACATGTCGCCTTGATCGCCCTCGGCACCCTCCGACTCGCCGTCGCCAGCATCGTTGCGCGGCGCGGCCTGCGCCCCGGCTTGCGCGGCTTTGCGGGCCTCCTCCTGCTTCTGTTCGGCGACGGCGTCGTAGCTGGACAGATGCAGCAGGAACACACCGCGCTTGCCGTCCTTCAGGTACTGGCCCAGGTCGACGCCCTCGTAGTGCGCCTTGGCCGGATCGCCCTTGGGGAAGCTGCGCTTCTGCTCGAAGCGTTCCACGATGTGGTCTTCGCTGAACTCGTAGCTCAGTTGGGGATTCGCGTAGGTGCCCTGGTTGAAACTGACCAGGTGCTGCAGCTGGTCGGGCAACACACGACCGATCTCCATGCGCATGCCCGGCAGGTTGCGCGACACCACGGAAATCCGCTTGCTGCCCGAGATCGACAGCAGCGAGCCATCGGCCATGAAGCGCAGCAGCTTGGGGTAATCCGGCACGGTGACCACGTCGGCGTGCGCCTTGCCAAGGATGTAGCCGCCGAAGGACTTCAGCCCCTTTTCCACGCGCACATAGATCCGCTGACCGGGTTCGGCCTGGTATTTGAAACTCTGCACCGCGTCGTAGTCGTTTTCGGTGGGCACCAGCTCGAGCTTCAGCGGCTGCGCCTGGCGCAGCTCGGCTTCGCCCACTTCGGAGGCACTCCAGCTGTAAGGCGGCTCATCGTCGCCCTGCTTCACGCCGGCTTTGCGCTTGGGCAATACCCAAGCCTTGGTCAGGCCAGCCAGCTCGCTGTCACGCACGTTGCCACCGACGTTGACCACCAGCACCTGCTCGGGCTCGTACTTCTCGTTGTCCACCAGGGTGGGAGCGATGTTGTCGATGGACAGGCTATAGAGCCCGGGCACGCGAACGCGGGCATTGAGCGCATTGGCCGTGCCATCGCCGCCACGAATGCTGCGTACGCCTTTGCCGATGCTGTACTGCACGCCGCCCTCGTCGCGCGGCAAGGCCAGGGGCTGCGAATGAATCCAGGCATGCAGCTTGGGCTGGTCATAGGTCACGGTGAACTTGAGCGGCGCGTCGCTGCCGTCGCGTTGCGCCAACGCCACGCCAATGCGCTTTTCGAAATCCACCGAGTCGACCGGGTAATTGAAGGCGACCGGGAGTATGGTTTTCTTGGCTGTGGCGTCCTGCGGATCCTGGTAGAACTCGCCATTCTGCAGACTGGCCTCGAAGGCCACCGTATCGAAGCTGAAATGGTCCTCCGCCATCAGCACGTGGCCCGCAAAGGCCTTGGCCGCATCGAAACGAACCTCGTAATGGCGGCCGATCGGCCAGTCCTCATCGGGTACGAAGCGCAGCGTGTGATCGTCAATCCAGGTCCAGCGCCCCTTGGCGGCGGGCTGCATGACGATGCCGCTGGTGACCGGCTTGCCAACCAGCTCGATCGGCGCCGCGGACCCGGAGAAGTTGAGCGTCAACGGATGGATAGTGATCGGCTGCGTCGCGTAATCCGTCAGCGCCGGGGCCTCGACCGCGAACGTGATGCGCGCAGGTTCCACCGGCCTGGGACGATGCTGGTACCACTGCCAGCCGAACCAGCCGCCCGCCCCCAGCACCAGAGCCCCCACCAGCACGCCGGCCGCCTGTGCCGGCCGTTGCCGGATCCAGCCTCCCGTGGCCGGCAGCCAGGCTGGCGCCGACCAGCTGACCTGCCCCAGCAAGGGGCGCAGGATCAAGCCTATGCCCGAGAACAGGCCGCGCAGCAGACGCAACGGCAGCAACAGCAGAAACCGCAACAGATCCATGATGCTTCCCTGGCTTTCATCCGATGAACACGAAGACGGCATGCCGCCGGCCCAGGGTACGGATCGGATGCGTCAAAACGCCCGCCTCTTGCGAAGCGGAGTTAAGACAACCGGTGTACCCATGGCCATGCTGCGCGCCAAACATGGCGGAACGCGGGAGGGATTCTGACATGCGTCCGTCAAAGACGCAGTCGGATAAGTCTGATTCCGGGAAGACTGCCGTCTCTACCCTGCCTTGCGCAGGGGATCGCCGGGGCGAATCACCGGCCCGCAGGCCGGCGATTCAGCGTGCAACATTCAGAGCGAAGCGATCAACTCGCGCACCACCGGGGCGAGCTTGGGATCCTGCAGCGCCATGTGCATGGTGGCGCGCACCAGGCCGGCCTTGTTGCCGCAGTCGAAACGGGTACCCTCGAAACGGTAGGCGAGCACCTTGCCGTGCTCCTTGAGCAGCGCCTCGATGGCATCGGTGAGCTGGATCTCGCCACCGGCGCCCGGCGTGGTCTGTTCCAGCAGCTCGAAGATGCGCCCCGGCAGCACGTAGCGACCGACCACGGCCAGGTTGGACGGTGCATCGGCCGGCTTGGGCTTCTCCACCATATGGCGGATCTGCGCACTGCGCTCGTCGATCGGGGTGGCGTCGACGATGCCGTACTTGTCGGTCTCGTTGTGCGGCACTTCCTCGACGGCGATGACACCCGCATGCTGCGCCTCGGCCAGCTCGGCCATCTGGCGCAGCGCGCCCTTGCCCTTGTTCCAGATCAGATCGTCCGGCAGCACCACGCCGAACGGCTCGTCGCCGACCACCGGCTTGGCGCAAAGCACGGCGTGACCAAGGCCCAGCGCTTCCGGCTGGGTCACGAAAATGGCGCGCACGTGCCTGGGCAAGGTGCCCTGCACCAGGGCGAGCAATTCGTCCTTGCCCTTCTCATGCAGCTTCGCTTCCAGCTCGTAGGCCTTGTCGAAGTAATCGGCAATGGCGTGCTTGTAGCGATTGGTGACGAAGATCAGGGTATCGGCGCCAGCATCCACCGCTTCGTCCACCGCATATTGGATCAGCGGGCGATCCAGCACCGGCAGCATCTCCTTGGCGACCACCTTGGTGGCCGGCAGGAAACGCGTGCCGAGACCAGCCACGGGGAAAACCACCTTGCGCAACGGCTTGCTCACTTACTTCTCTCCTGATTCATTGCGGCGAAGCGATACCACGTTGTCCGGCTGCGCCGAGTCGCTCCAGCGGAACGTCGGCAACAGGTTGGACACGCAATAGCGCAAAGCATCCTCGTCATAGGCAACCACGGCTTCCGCCGCCTTGGTCATCTGTGTGTACAGCAAGTCCCACTTCACCGGCCGATACTGCGCGAGGAAAATCTTCGCGTGCGTCGTCTCGATGTAATTCTCGAGGGGATGGAACAATTCCTCGAACAACTTTTCGCCCGCGCGAAGTCCGGTATAGACGATCGGGATCTCGGTGTTGGGCTTGCGGCCGGCCAGACGGATCATCTGCTCGGCCAGATCGCGGATCTTCACCGGCTCGCCCATGTCGAGCGCGAAGATCTCGCCGCCCTTGCCCAGGGCAGCGGCCTGCAGGATCAACTGGCAGGCCTCCGGAATGGTCATGAAGTAACGCGAGATTTCCGGATGCGTGATGGTTACCGGGCCGCCATTGCGAATCTGCTGCCGGAACAGCGGCACCACGGAGCCCGCCGAATCGAGCACGTTGCCGAAACGCACGGTGATGAAATGGGTATCCGAGTGCTCGTTGAAATTTTGGCACCAGATCTCGGCCACGCGCTTGCACGCCCCCATCACGCTGGTCGGGTTGACCGCCTTGTCGGTGGAGATGAGCACGAAGCACTCGACCTTGTGCCGGTCCGCCAGCTCGGCGACGGTACGCGTCGCCAGCACGTTGTTGCGGAAGGCCGCACGCAACTGGCCCTGCAGCATCGGCACATGCTTGTAGGCCGCCGCATGGAACACCACCTGCGGCTGGTACTCGGCGAACAGCTTGCGCATGGCCGCCGGGTCGCCGCAGTCGGCCAGGATGCTTTCGTAGATCAGCTCCGGATACTCGGCGCGCAGCTCCTGCGAGATCCGGTAGAGGTTGTACTCGCTGTGATCGACCACGCACAGCGCCTGCGCGCCCAGCCGGGCCACCTGCCGGCACAGTTCCGAACCGATGGAGCCGCCGCCACCGGTGATCAGCACGCGGCGACCGGTCAGCGTGACGCGGATGGCGGTCCAGTCCAGCTCGACGGTATCGCGCCCGAGCAGGTCCTCGATGGCCACTTCCTTGATCTCGTTGAAATGCGCCCGGCCGGAAACCACGTCCTCGAGCTTGGGCACCGTACGGTAAGGCAGCCCGCTCAGGTCGCACAGCTCGACCACCCGGCGCATCTCCTGGGTGGAGGCGCCCGGCATGGCGATCAGCAGCATCTGTGCCGCCACCTCGCGGGCCAGCTCGGGAATCTGCTCCAGCCGGCCAAGCACCGGGCGGCCATTGATACTGGCGCCGCGCAGGCTTTCCTTGTCGTCGACAAAACCCACCACGGTATAGCCGTTGTCCCGGTGCAGGTCGCGCGACAGCGCCTCGCCGGCCCGGTCGGCGCCCACGATCAGCACACGCTGGGTAGGCTTGGCCTGGAACAGGTCGACCCGACTGTCCTTCCAGAATCGGTAGGTCAGGCGGGGCATACCCAACAAAACACAGAGAACCGCCGGGTAAAGCAGCAGTACCGAGCGAGGAACGTCATCCAGCCGGTTGTAGAGGATCAATACCGCGGCAATGGCAAGCGTGCCGAGTACGGCGGCGCGCAGGATATTCCACAGGTCGGGCAGGCTCGCGAAGCGCCAGACGCCCTTGTACAGGCCCGTCCAGCTCAGCACGGCCCCCTGCACCAGCAACACCAGCGGGAATTCGAGCGTGTGAAAACTGATCGCCGCGTTGTCGACCAGCGCATAACGCAGCGCCTTGGCCACCCACCAGGCCAGCGCCGCCATCAGCAGGTCGTGCACCACCACCGCCATGCGCGGATGGATGACACCGATCAGTTTACGAAGCGACATGACGGCCCTTGTGCAAAACGCGCCTCAGACACTGGCGCTTCATGAGTATCCAAACAGCGGTCGCTATCAAATAGGTACCCATGCATACCAGCACCGACCATGCCGGCTGGAGCCATGCCAGCGCGGCCAATGGGGCCGCCACCAACAGGTTCCAGGCCAGATAGCACGCTCCCCCCGTGGCATGCGTGAATCCACTGCGAACCAACCACTGATAAAGGTGTTCGCGATGCGCAGTGTACCAACGACGGCCACTCACCATACGCCCCAAGAGCGTAAGGCTAGCGTCCGCTACAAAAGATGAACCGAGGATCAAGGCCGGCCATAACAGATACCCATCGACCCGCCACAGCATCGCGATCAGGGCGAACAGCAACAAGCCCATGGTGCCGCTCCCCACGTCCCCCATGAAAATACGGGCGCGTGGCCGGTTGTAGTACCAGAAGCCCAGCGCCGCTGCGGCAAGGCAGGCCGCGGCCCCAGCCAGCGCCGGCTGGGCTGCCGCATAGGCCAGCAAGGCCAGCCCCAGCCCGACGAAGATCACCTGCTGGGCCAGCAGGCCATCGATGCCGTCCATGAAATTGTGCAGGTTGATGCTCCAGGTACCGGCCAGCACCAACACCGGCCCCCACCACCAGGACATGCCAGCCAGGCCCAGGGCCACTGCCAGCAGGGTCGCCGATACCAGCTGGATGCCAAGCCGGGGCAACACCGGGAGGGAGCGATGGTCGTCCCACCAGCCGACCGCCGCCACCAGCACCGCCGACACCACCAGTGCACCGACCACCATGCCAGGCCATGCCGCCGGCAGCTGGCTGAGACCGATCGGCATGGTCAGCACCGCGGCCACCACGATGCCGATACCGCCACCGCGCGGCGTGGGCATGTCATGCGATCGACGCTGTCCGGGCAAGTCCATCATGCCGCGACGATGCGCATAGGCGATGGCGCCACGCACCACCACCATGGCAACCAACCACGAAGCCAGCACCAGTCCTATCGCCAGCGAAGCCGGAGTCATCCGCGCCTCATTCGTTGGCGACGCCGTGAATCGGGCGAATCGTGCTCCAGCTCTTGCAACTCGGGCATTGCCAGTGGTGCGCCTTGGCGCCGAAACCGCAGCGGCTGCAGCGGTACATCGCCTGCCCCTCCAGCAGCTTTCTGGTGAGGTCGCGCAGGATCAGGAAATTCTCGCGCGCCTCGCCCTCGATCTTGTCCATGGTCGCGTCGATCAACGCCATCAGCCCGCGCACGGAAGGACGCTGGCGCAACTGCGAAGTGAGAAACTCGATGGCCGTGCGCTCGCCATCGCGCTGCTGATACAGCCGCGTGAGCGCGAGCACCGGCGAAATGCCGTGATAGCGTTCGAGGATGTCGCGCAGGAAATGCTCGGCATGCTCCATCTGCTGGGAGCGCGCATAGCTGTTCAATAATGGCGGCAGGATCTCCGGCACGAAGGCGATATCCGCCTCCACCGCCTGCTCGTACACCTTGGCGGCCTCGGCATGCTGGCCCTCTTCGGCATACAGGCGGCCAGTGAGCATGAAGGCACGCACGCAATCGGCCTGGCAGGCGAAGGCCTGGCGCAGGTACTCCCGCGCTTCCTGGCGCGCGCCGTGCTGGCGGGATTGTTCGGCGAGTTCGCAATAGAACTGCGCGATCATCCCCGACTCGTCCTCGCCGGTCATCGCCTCGAGGCGACGGGCGTGCTCGATGGCTTTATGCCAATCGCGTTCGTGCTGGTAGATCGCAATCAGGTGACGCAATGCCGACGGCGCATGCGCATCCATCGCCACCAGGTCGGAGAACAGCGTCTCGGCACGATCGAGCAGGCCGGCCCGCATGTAATCCTCGCCCAGTTCGAGCAGGGCGACGGTCTTCATGGCATCGGAAAGGCCCGGGCGCGAAACCAGGTGCTGGTGCAGACGGATCGCACGATCCACCTCGCCGCGCCGACGGAACAGGTTGCCCAGCGCCAGGTGGGTTTCCACCGTGTCGCGGTTGTATTCGGCCAGCTTGAGGAAAACCTCGATTGCCTTGTCCTGCTCCTCGTTGAGCAGGTAGTTCAGGCCACGGAAGTAATCGGAAGACAGCTCGCTGACCTGGGCGCCCGAACGGCGCGCGCCTGCCTTGCGGGCGGTCCACCAGCCACTGGCAAATGCTGCAGGTACCAGCAGGACAAGTACGTACAGAAGCGCGCTCATGCACCAGCCGTCGAGGTCTTGCCCTGGTCCGCGCCGGCCGATGCCTGGCGACGCCGGCGTCGATGTCCGACGCTCACGCCCAACCACGCCGTAAGACCGCCGAGCAACCAGCCAATGACCAGGGCAAGCAGCAAGGCCGCCCCCTTGGGCAGCTCAAGCCGCACGAATGCCAGGTCATAACTGACCAGATCGGCGTTGAGCGCCCCAAGCACGATGCCGGCGGCAATGAAAAGCAGGAGGATCAGCGTAACGATCAGTCGCATGCGGCGACTTTAACCGATTGCCGGGGGCCGTCACAGGCGCGCGTTCGGCCGGCCTTCAGGAAATGGGATACGTGGCGATCCCGCACGGAGAAGCGCTGCTGCCGCCGCAAAAAAAGAAGGCAGGAACGGCTGACGCCGCCTGCCTTCGCCTTGCCTGTCATGAAACCCCTTGAGGGGGATCAATCCAGGTTCAAATTGACACGTTCGCGCAGCTCCTTGCCGGGCTTGAAGTGCGGGACGTGCTTGCCAGGCAGCGCCACGGCGTCACCTGTCTTGGGGTTGCGACCCATGCGCGGCGGGCGGTAGTGCAGCGCGAAGCTGCCGAAACCGCGTACCTCGATGCGCTCGCCGTTGGACAAGGCATGGCTCATCTGTTCGATGACGCTCTTGACCGCCAACTCCACGTCGGCGAACGCAAGGTGGGTTTGACGCCGTGCCAGCGCCTCGATCAATTCGGATTTGGTCATGGGTCCCCAATGTCCGTGACTTGAACCAGCGGGGCGACTGTCGCCGCCCCGCATTCCTTACGCCTGCTTAGTCAGCCTTGTTGAGCTGCTCTTTGAGCAGCGCACCGAGCTTGGTCGTGCCGCCGGAAGCGGACGTGTACTCGGCCATGGCGTCGTGCAGTTCTTCCTCGTCCTTCGCGCGGATCGACAGCTGCAGCTGGCGGCCCTTACGGTCCATGCCAGTGAACTTGGCCTCGACCTTGTCGCCCACCTTCAGATGCTGCGTGGCATCGTCGATGCGCTCCTTGGCGATGTCGTTGGCGCGCAGGTAACCCTCCACGCCTTCGCCCAGGTCGATCACGGCGCCCTTGGCATCCACTTCCTTCACGGTGCCATTGACGATGGTGCCGCGCGGGTTGGTGGCCATGAACTGGCCGAACGGATCCTGCTCCATCTGCTTGATGCCGAGGGAGATGCGCTCGCGCTCCGGATCCACCGCCAGCACCACGGCTTCGATCTCGTCGCCCTTCTTGAAGTTGCGGACGAGGTCTTCACCCGAGGCCTGCCAGGAGATGTCGGACAGGTGGACCAGGCCGTCGATGCCGCCGTCCAGGCCGATGAAGATGCCGAAGTCGGTGATCGACTTGATCTGGCCGGACACCTTGTCGCCCTTCTTGTGCATCGCTGCGAAGGCTTCCCACGGGTTCGAGCGGGTCTGCTTGATACCCAGCGAGATGCGGCGACGCTCTTCATCCACGTCCAGCACCATCACTTCGGTCTCGTCGCCGACCTGCACGACCTTGGCCGGGTTGACGTTCTTGTTGGTCCAGTCCATCTCGGACACGTGGACCAGGCCTTCCACGCCCGGCTCGATCTCGACGAAGCAGCCGTAATCGGTGACGTTGGAGACCTTGCCGAACAGGCGGCTGCCGACCGGGTAGCGGCGGGCGATGGCGACCCACGGATCGTCGCCCAGCTGCTTCAGGCCCAGCGACACGCGGTTGCGCTCGCGGTCGTACTTCAGCACGCGGACGTCCAGCTCGTCGCCGACGTTGACGACCTCGGACGGATGACGCACGCGCTTCCACGCCATGTCGGTGATGTGCAGCAGGCCGTCGATGCCGCCCAGGTCCACGAACGCGCCGTAGTCGGTGAGGTTCTTGACCGTGCCCTTGACCACCGCGCCTTCGGTCAGGCGCTCCAGCAGCTTCTCGCGCTCCTCGGAGAACTCGGTCTCGACGACGGCGCGGCGGCTGACCACCACGTTGTTGCGCTTGCGGTCGAGCTTGATGATCTTGAACTCAAGGGCCTTGCCTTCCAGGTACACGGGATCGCGCACCGGACGCACGTCGACCAGCGAGCCCGGCAGGAATGCGCGGACGTCCTTGATGTCGACGGTGAAGCCACCCTTGACCTTGCCGGAAATCATGCCGGTGATGGTCTCTTCCTTGTCGAAGGCCTGCTCGAGGTCGTCCCAGACCATGGAACGCTTGGCCTTCTCACGGGAGAGCTTGGTCTCGCCGAAACCGTCTTCCAGGGCATCGAGGGCAACCTTCACCTCGTCGCCAACCTGCACTTCCAACTCGCCCTTCTCGTCCTTGAACTGCTCGATCGGGACGATGCCTTCGCTCTTCAGGCCAGCGTTGATCACGACGACGTCGTTGCGGATTTCCACAACGATACCGGTGACGATCGCGCCCGGCTTCAGCTTGGAGATAGCCTGTTGGCTCTGTTCAAACAGTTCGGCAAAACTTTCAGTCATGTTGATTCCAGAAATGAGAAAAGGCCTTAAGCCCCATGCGCGCCGTGGAATGAATAGCGCACGGGCAGTCGGCCCACCGGTTATGGGTGTCGCCGGATCGCTCCGTTGGCACCGTTGACCAAAACCCCCGCCGCGGCAGGGGCACCAAAAGCCATCGACAGCCCCTTCAGGACTGCACGACAGCCAATACTTTCGCGACGACTTCGTCGATGCCCATGCCGGTGGTGTCGATGAAAACCGCATCTGCGGCCGGCTTGAGCGGCGCGACGGTTCGCGATGCATCGCGGGCGTCACGCGCTTCGATCTCGCGCTGAAGGGTGGCAAGTGTAACGCCCAGCCCCTTTTCCTTCAACTGCTTATAGCGCCTTTTCGCACGTTCGGCGGCACTTGCGGTCAGGAACACCTTGAATGGCGCCTCGGGGAAGATCACGGTACCCATGTCCCGCCCGTCGGCGACCAGGCCCGGGGCCTTGCGAAACCCCAGCTGCATATCCACAAGTGCTTGACGTACCGAAGGAATCGAGGCAATCGCCGAGGCTGCCGCACCCGCCGTTTCGGTGCGCAATTCATCGGTGGCGTCGTGGCCATTGACCAGCACGTGGGTATCCCCGCCGTCGGCAGCAGCCTGGAAACGGATCTTGGTGGTCTGGGCGCAACGGGTCACCGCCTCGGCGTCGGACAGGTCCAGCCCCTCCATGCCGGCGGCATAGCCCACCGCGCGGTACAGCGCCCCGGAATCGAGCAACCGCCAGCCCAGCGTCTCGGCGACCCGCCGACTGATGGTACCCTTGCCCGATCCCGACGGTCCGTCGATGGTCAGCACGGGAACGGACGACGAAGGGCTCATGGGGACTCCTGACAGTGGCAGACGAAAGCGCCTATGCTATCGCGTTGCCTACCCCGCATGGACCGCGTGATATCCCGCAGCACCCTTACCAGTCAGGCCCATGCAAGCTTTAACCATGAACGATCTGCGTCACGCATTCGAGCAAGCCGCCGAAGATATCCAGCGGCTGGACCAACGGCCGGATAACGACACCCTGCTGAAGCTTTACGCGCTCTACAAGCAGGGCTCGGAAGGCGACGTTCACAGTAACCAGCCCGGTTTCTTCGACTTCGTCGGCACGGCCAAGTACGAGGCCTGGGCGCAGTTGCGCGGGCTGCCGGAAGAGGAAGCGATGCAGCGCTACATCGAGCTGGTGCATCAACTGCTAGCCTGACGCCAGCAGCGGGACTGCGGCCAGACATCTACCCGCCCCGCTCGCCCCTCTTGCTTTCAAACGCCCGCAGCGGGCACATTCATACGACCGTTTGAACCTTCCGGGCCGTATGAACTATCCCCATTTGTTTGCCCCGCTCGATCTCGGGCACACCACCCTGCCTAATCGCATCCTGATGGGATCGATGCATACGGGCCTGGAAGACAAGTCCGCGGACTACGACAAGCTGGCCGCCTACTTTGCCGAGCGCGCCCGCGGCGGCGTGGGACTGATGGTGACCGGCGGCATCGCGCCCAGCATCCAGGGCTGGCTGAAGCCCTTCGGTGGCCGCCTGTCGATGCCATGGCACGTGGCGCGCCATCGCAAGCTCACCCGCGCGGTACATGCCGAGGGCGGCAAGCTGTGCATGCAGATCCTGCATGCCGGTCGCTACGGTTATCACCCGCTCTCGGTGGCGCCCTCGAAGATCAAGTCCCCGATCACGCCGTTCACGCCGCGCGCCCTGTCCAGCGGCGGTGTCGAGCGCACCATCCGTGACTTCGTGCGCTGCGCCAAGCTGGCCCAGGAGGCCGGCTACGACGGCATCGAGGTGATGGGTTCGGAAGGCTATCTGATCAACCAGTTCCTGGCGGCGCATACCAATCAGCGCAGCGACGCCTGGGGTGGCGATGCCGCCAAGCGCATGCGTTTTCCCGTGGAAATCGTGCGTCGGACGCGCGAAGCCGTGGGCCGCGACTTCATCATCATCTACCGCCTGTCGATGCTCGACCTGGTGCAGAACGGCCAGGACTGGAGTGAGATCGTCACCCTTGCCAAGGCCATCGAGGCGGCCGGCGCCAGCATCATCAACACCGGCATCGGCTGGCACGAAGCGCGCGTGCCCACCATCGTCACCAGCGTGCCGCGCGCCGGCTTCGCCTGGGTGACGAAGAAGCTCAAGGGCGAGGTGGGCATTCCGCTGATCACCACCAACCGCATCAACATGCCGGACGTGGCCGAGCAGATCCTAGCCAGCGGCGAGGCCGACATGGTGTCGATGGCGCGCCCATTGCTGGCCGATCCGGCCTGGGCCAACAAGGCCAAGGCGGGAAAGAGCGAGCGCATCAATACCTGCATCGCGTGCAATCAGGCCTGCCTCGATCACGTGTTCCAGAATCGTCGCGCCAGCTGCATGGTCAACCCGCGCGCCTGTCACGAGACCGAGCTGCGGATCGTTCCGGCCACTACGCCCAAACGCTTTGCCGTGATCGGCGCCGGTCCCGCGGGACTCGCCTGCGCCAGCACGCTGGCCGAACGTGGCCATCAGGTCACCCTGATCGATCAGGCCACAGACATCGGCGGCCAGTTCAACGTGGCCAAGCGCATTCCCGGCAAGGAGGAATTCCACGAGACGCTGCGTTACTTCCGCCATCGCCTGGACGATGCCGGCGTGCAACTGCAGTTGGGCCAGACCGCGGACGCCGCCACACTGGCCGCAGCAGGGTATGACGAAATCGTAGTGGCCACCGGTATCACGCCGCGGCAGGTCAATTTCCCTGGCAGCGACGACCCTCGCGTGCTGAGCTATCTGGACGTGCTGGCTCGCGGCAAGCCCGTGGGCTCACGGGTGGCCATCATCGGTGCCGGCGGCATCGGCTTCGATACCGCGGAATTCCTGGTCGAGCATCAGCCCTCCCCCACCCTGGACATCGCCCGCTGGACCCGGGAATGGGGCGTGGACATGCAACTGGAAAACCGCGGCGGCCTCGCTCCCGCCCAGCCCGAGGCGCCAGGCCGGCAGGTGTGGCTGCTCCAGCGCAGCGAAGGCCGCCCCGGCGCGCGGCTCAACAAGACCACCGGCTGGGTGCACCGCGCCACGCTCAAGGCCAAGCGCGTCACCATGCTCGGCGGCGTGGCCTATGAGCGCTTCGACGACCAAGGCCTGCACGTCACCATCGATGGCCAGCACCAGGTGTTGCCGGTGGACAACGTGGTGATCTGCGCCGGCCAGGAGCCGAATCGCGCGCTGGCCGACGCATTGATCGCCGCCGGCATCAAGACCCACGTGATCGGCGGCGCCGACGTGGCCGCCGAACTGGATGCCAAGCGCGCCATTGATCAGGGCACCCGGCTGGCCGCCAGCCTCTGAAACGACAACGCCCGGCCAGGGGCCGGGCGTTGTGCTGGAAAGAAAGCGCCCCGCTGGGCGACGCGTCGATATGGGTCAGGGGGGAGGAAGACCAGATATCGCGGGGGTAGCGTCGCAGCGGGGCGAGGGTCGCCGCCACCTGGGGGGAGGGGACGGTGGCGGGACGGAAGAAATAATATGATCGACGAGTTATAGAAACAAATATATATTTAGACCACTACTTAGTCGATTTGCATATATATGTTCGATTTCCGTCAGCTTCGTTACTTCGTAACCGTCGCCGAGGAACTGAGCTTTACCCGCGCCGCCCAGCGCCTGTATATCTCGCAGCCCCCACTTTCCCAACAGATCCAAGCACTTGAGAACGACCTGGGGGTGCGCCTGCTGGAGCGAAACAAGCGCCACGTGGCCCTGACCGAACCCGGCAAGCTGTTTCTGGAACAGGCCCGCCAGATCCTGGACAAGGCCGAGGAGGCCCGCATCCAGATGGCCGACGTCGCCACCGGCTTCAGCGGCAAACTGCGGCTGGCCTATACGGTCTCGGTGACCTTTCATCCCGCCCTGCCCCAGACCCTGCTGCGCTATCGCAGCTTTGCCCCGCAGGTACGCCTGATCCTCAGCGAGATGTACACCGAGCACCAGTACACCGCCCTGCTCGCTGGCGAGCTGGACGTGGGCTTCGTGCGTGACCTGCCCGTGCACGAGAGCATCGCGCGCAACCTGCGCCTGGACATCATCGACCACGAACCGCTGGTGCTGGCGCTTCCCGCCGACCATCCGCTGGCCGGCCGCGAAAGCATCTGGCTGCGCGAAGTGGCAATGGAAGCCTTCGTGGTGCAGCCGCGCGACCTCGCCGCCACGCTGTATGACCGCCTGACCCAGATCGCCGCCAAGGCCAACTTCCACCCGCTGATCCGGCAACACGCCCAGCAGATCAACGGCCTGCTGGTGCTGGTGGCCGCCGGCATGGGCCTGGCGCTGGTGCCGGCCTCGATGCGCTCGGTGAACCTGGCCGGCGTGAGCTATCTGCGCCTGGAGGACCCGGACGCCTATATGCTGCTGGCCCTGGCCAGCCGTGCCGACGACCCGTCGCCGGTGGTGCGGCGCTTTCTCAGCGCCATGACGGAACCCGAATGAGAGGCAGCTTAAGGACTTGTGTCAAGCCATTCTGCCGGTTACAATTCCGTTCTTGTATTTTTTCTTTCTTTAGTTTCAGGAGCTGGCCGTGAAGGTGCTTTCCTCTTTGAAGTCCGCCAAGCAGCGGCACCGTGACTGCAAGGTTGTGCGCCGTCGCGGCAAAGTGTTCGTGATCTGCAAGAGCAATCCGCGTTTCAAGGCTCGTCAGCGCTGATCTGTCAGCTGCGACTAGTCACGAAGAAGGGCCGCGAAAGCGGCCCTTTTTTGTTGCCTCGGATACGTGCCGGCGTTGCCGGATGCGGGAGCGCACCCTGTGCGCTCCCGCCCAAGCAAGGCAAGATCAGGCGTAGCGGACGCCGGTGATCTCGTAGCGCTTGACCCCATTGGGCGCCTTGAACTCGAAGCTGTCGCCTTCGCTCTTGCCGATCAGGGCTCGCGCGATCGGCGAAGACACCGCGATAAGCCGCTGCTTGATGTCCGCTTCCAGGTCACCCACGATCTGGTAGGTCACGGCTTCGCCGGTTTCCTCTTCTTCCAGGTCCACTATCGCACCGAACACCACGCGGGTACCGGCGGCAAGGCGGCTGACGTCGATCACTTCGGCCGTGGACAGCGCCGCTTCCAGCTCGGCGATGCGCCCCTCGATGAAACTCTGCTGCTCACGCGCCGCGTGATACTCGGCGTTTTCCTTCAGATCGCCGTGGGCGCGCGCCTCCGCGATGGCCGCGATGATGCGCGGCCGATCGGACGACTTAAGCTTCTCCAGCTCGCCGCGAAGACGCTCTGAACCCGCCTTGGTGATGGGAGCTCGACTCATGCCTTCAATTCCTTATGCAGTTCCTGCAGGCTGTGCACGGAGCCGTCGCCATGGAAATCGAGCGAATGCACCAGCGCACGCGCGCCTGCCACCGTGGTGGAGTACGTGACGCGCTGCTGCAAGGCCTCGCGTCGGATCGAGAACGAGTCGGCGATCGCCTGCTTGCCCTCGGTCGTGTTGACGATATAGACGATTTCGCCGTTCTTGATCAGGTCGACGATGTGCGGACGGCCTTCGATCACCTTGTTGATGCGCTCGCAGGCCACGCCATGCGAGCCCAGGTAGGCGGCCGTGCCTTCGGTGGCGACCAGGCTGAAACCGCGCTCCAGCACTTCGCGCGCCACCGGCAGCAGGCGATCCTTGTCGGCATCGCGCACCGACACGAATACCTTGCCCTTGGGCGGCGTCTTGATGCCGGCGGCATCGTGGCCGCGTGCGAACGCGGCGCCGAAGCTGCGGCCCACGCCCATCACCTCGCCGGTGGAGCGCATTTCGGGGCCAAGGATGGGATCGACGTTCTGGAACTTCAGGAACGGGAAGATCGCTTCCTTCACCGAGTAGTACTCGGGGATCACTTCGCGCGTGGTGCCCTGGGCGATCAGCGAGCGACCGGCCATGGCGCGCGCGGCGATCTTGGCCAGCGGCACGCCGGTGGCCTTGGACACGAACGGCACCGTGCGCGAGGCGCGCGGGTTCACCTCGAGGATGAACACGGTGTCGCCCTGGATGGCGAACTGGGTGTTCATCAGGCCGATGACCTTCAGCTCCTTGGCCATCAGGGCCACCTGGCGGCGCATCTCGTCCTGCACTTCCTGGGTCAGCGAGTACGGCGGCAGCGAGCACGACGAGTCGCCCGAGTGCACTCCGGCTTCCTCGATGTGCTCCATGATGCCGCCCACCAGCACGTTGCCTTCGGCGTCGGCAATGATGTCCACATCCACTTCAACCGCGTGGTCGAGGAAGCGGTCCAGCAGCACCGGCGAATCGTTGGACACCTGCACCGCCTCGCGGATGTAGCGCGTGAGGTCGGCATCGCCGTAGACGATTTCCATCGCGCGGCCACCCAGCACGTAGCTCGGACGCACCACCAGCGGGTAGCCGATCTCGCGTGCCAGCGCCAGCGCCTCGTCCGCGTTGCGCGCGGTGCGGTTCGGCGGCTGCTTCAGGCCGATCTTCTCGATCATCTGCTGGAAGCGCTCGCGATCTTCCGCCAGGTCGATGCTGTCCGGGCTGGTGCCGATCACCGGCGCCCCAGCGGCTTCCAGCGCACGCGCCAGCTTCAGCGGGGTCTGGCCGCCGTACTGCACGATCACGCCCTTGGGCTTTTCAAGATCGATGATCTCCAGCACGTCCTCAAGCGTGAGCGGCTCGAAGTACAGGCGATCGGAGGTGTCATAGTCGGTCGAGACGGTTTCCGGGTTGCAGTTGACCATAATGGTTTCGAAACCATCCTCGCGCAGGGCGAGTGCCGCGTGCACGCAGCAGTAGTCGAACTCGATGCCCTGGCCAATGCGGTTCGGACCGCCGCCAAGCACGATGATCTTGTCGCGGTCGGTCGGGTTCGCCTCGCACTCTTCCTCGTAGGTCGAATACATGTAGGCCGTGGTAGTGGCGAACTCGGCCGCACAGGAATCCACGCGCTTGTACACCGGACGCACGCCCAGGGTACGACGCAGGTGGCGCACGGCGCTCTCGTCCGAGCCGATAAGTTCGGCCAGGCGAGCATCGGCGAAGCCCATGCGCTTGAGTTCGCGCATGCGTGCGGCGTCGAGCGCGGTGACGCCCTGCGCCTGCACGTCCTTCTCGGTCAGCACGATGTCCTCGAACGCGGCGAGGAACCAGGGGTCGACGCGGCTGAGGCTATACACCTCGTCCAGCGTGAGACCGGCGCGGAACGCATCGGCCAGATGGAACACACGATCCGGACGCGGCTCGCGCAGCTCGCGCTTGAGCGCGGCGATGCCTTCCTCGGTGCTGAGATCCAGCCCGGTCGGGTTGAGGCCGGTCTTGCCGATCTCCAGGCCACGCAACGCCTTCTGCAGCGATTCGTGGAAGGTGCGGCCCATCGCCATCACCTCGCCCACCGACTTCATCTGGGTGGTGAGGCGGGCATCGGCCGACGGGAATTTCTCGAACGCGAAGCGCGGGATCTTGGTGACCACGTAGTCGATGGTCGGCTCGAACGAGGCCGGGGTGAGACCGCCGGTGATGTCGTTCTTCAGCTCGTCCAGCGTATAGCCCACGGCCAGCTTGGCGGCGATCTTGGCGATCGGGAAGCCGGTGGCCTTGGAGGCCAGCGCCGACGAACGCGACACGCGCGGGTTCATCTCGATGACCACCACGCGACCGTTCTCGGCATTGATGCCGAACTGCACGTTGGAGCCGCCGGTATCCACGCCGATCTTGCGCAGCACCGCGATGGAGGCATCGCGCAGGCGCTGGTATTCCTTGTCGGTGAGCGTCTGCGCCGGCGCCACGGTGATCGAGTCGCCGGTATGCACGCCCATCGGATCGAGGTTTTCGATCGAGCACACGATGATGCAGTTGTCCGCCTTGTCGCGGACCACTTCCATCTCGAATTCCTTCCAGCCGAGCACGGATTCCTCGACCAGCACCTCGCCCACCGGCGACAGTTCCAGGCCGCGCTTGACGATCTCCTCGAACTCTTCGCGGTTGTAGGCGATGCCGCCGCCGGAACCGCCGAGCGTGAAGCTGGGGCGGATGATGGTGGGGTAACCCACCTTGGCCTGGGTCAGCAGCGCCTGCTCGAAGGTGCGCACCACTTCGGCCTTGGGGCATTCCAGGCCGATCTCGGCCATGGCGACGCGGAACAGCTCACGGTCCTCGGCCATGCGGATGGCTTCGCGCGAGGCGCCGATCAGCTCGACGTTGTACTTCTCCAGCACGCCGTTGTCGGCCAGGTCGAGCGCGCAGTTGAGGCCGGTCTGGCCGCCCATCGTCGGCAGCACCGCATCCGGGCGCTCCTTGGCGATGATGCGCTCCACCGTCTGCCAGTTGATCGGCTCGATGTAGACGGCGTCGGCCGTCTCCGGGTCGGTCATGATGGTGGCGGGGTTGGAATTGACCAGGATGACCCGGTAACCCTCTTCCTTCAGCGCCTTGCAGGCCTGCGCGCCGGAGTAGTCGAACTCGCAGGCCTGGCCGATCACGATCGGGCCAGCGCCAATGATGAGGATGCTCTTGATATCGGTGCGCTTAGCCATGCGTGCGGGCCTCCTGCATCAGGGCGGCAAAACGGTCAAACAGGTAGCCGATGTCGTGCGGGCCGGGGCTTGCTTCCGGGTGACCCTGGAAGCAGAACGCCGGGCGATCGGTGAGCGCGAAGCCCTGCAGCGAACCGTCGAACAGCGAGGTGTGGGTGACGCGCACGTTCGCCGGCAGCGTGGCCGGGTCGACCGCGAAGCCGTGGTTCTGCGAAGTGATCAATACACGGCCGTCGTCCAGATCCTTCACCGGATGGTTCGCGCCGTGATGGCCGAACTTCATCTTCAGCGTCTTGGCGCCCACCGCCAGGCCCATGATCTGGTGGCCCAGGCAGATGCCGAACAGCGGGATCTTCGCGTCGAGGAACTGCTTGGTGGCTTCGATGGCGTAATCGCAGGCCGCCGGGTCGCCGGGGCCATTGGAGAGGAACACGCCATCGGGCTTCAGCGCCAGCACCTCGGCGGCCGGGGTCTGCGCCGGCACCACGGTGATGTCGCAGCCCTGCTCGGCAAGCAGGCGCAGGATATTGTGCTTCACGCCAAAGTCGTAGGCCACGACCTTGAAGCGTTTGGACGGCTGATTGAAGGCCGTGCGGTCAAGGTCGTAGACGCCCTCGCTCCAACCGTACGACTCGCCGACGCTGACCACCTTGGCCAGGTCCATGCCATTGAGTCCGGGGAATGCGCGCGCCTTGGCCAGCGCAGCCTCGGCATCCACCGTTTCGCCAGCCACGATGCAGCCGGACAGTGCGCCCTTGTCGCGCAGGATGCGGGTGAGGCGGCGCGTGTCGATGCCGGCAATGGCCACGATGCCGTGGCGCTTGAGGTAATCGGGCAGGCTTTCGGTGCTGCGCCAGTTGCTGGCGCGACGCGGCACGTCGCGCACGATCAGGCCGGCGGCATGCACCGTCTCGGACTCGGCGTCCTCGACATTGACGCCGGTGTTGCCGATATGGGGGTACGTCAGGGTGACGATCTGCCGGCTGTACGAGGGATCGGTGAGGATCTCCTGGTAACCGGTCATGGCGGTGTTGAAAACCACCTCGCCGACGGTTTCACCAGTCGCGCCCACGGCGTGGCCGTGGAACACGCTGCCGTCTTCGAGGGCAAGCAATGCGGGGATAGGCATGGGAAAGTCCGCCTTTTAGGTGCAGCAAGGTCCGCAAGCCGCACTAAGCAGGCTTGTGGACCTTAGTCGAGGAATGTTTCAGGGCGGGTCGAAATGATAGGTGCAAGGGCCCTTTCTGTCCACCAAAAACAGCTGAACACCGACATCAACTGGCGCTCAACGACAGCGGATTCGGGCTGTACACTAGCGCCGCCCAGCCCATGACCGGACATCCATGAACTTAGCCGCGCTGCTCGATCCCGCCCGTCTCGACCGACCGGATACGGATGTACGGCTGGAGCCGTTTCCGTTCCTGGTAGCGCACGGGCAACTGCCGGACGAGGCGCGCAGCGAGCTGGAGCGGGATTTCCCGCGCTATACCAGCGCAGGCTTCTTCCCCTACGACCCCAGCGACTGTGGCCCGTCGATCAACACCCTGGTGCAGCAATTGAGCTCGGCGGAGTTCGCCAGCGCCATCGGCAAGCGGCTGGGGATAGCGAATCTCGGCCAATATCCCACCCTGATCACCCTGTGCCGCTTGCTGAACAAGCGCCACGGCACCATCCATACCGACAGCAAGTCCAAGGTCGCCACGGCCCTGCTCTATCTCAACCCCATGTGGCCCGATACCAGCGACGGCTGTCTGCGCTTCCTGGGCAGCATCGACAATATCGACAGCCTGGTCGCCCCCGAGCTCAAGCCGCTGTATGGCGAATTCGCCGTGTTCAAGCGCTGCGACAACTCCTTCCATGGCCACCTGCCCTATGAAGGCGAGCGCAGGGTCATCCAGGTGGCCTGGCTCACCAGCGAAGAGGAGAAGCTGCGCAAGACCAAGCGCGGCAAGTTCTCCCGCGCGTTCAAGAAACTGTTCGGCTCGCTCGACCGCAAACTGGGCGCCGGCCGCGACCGTAACGCCGCCCACAAGGACTGAGCCTGCGCCGCCCGGCCAGGCCGGGCGTTCAGGCCGACATTGCATCCAAGGATTAGGCATGCCATTCGTTCTCCTGCTTTCCATCGCCCTGCAGATCGCCTGCGCGGTTCACGTCGTGCGCAGCGGTCGCCCGCTGTACTGGATCTGGCTGATCCTGATCGGCTCTTATCTCGCCGTGGCGGTGTATCTGCTGGTGGCCGTCATCCCCGACTTTCGCCACGACCCGCGCGGACGCAAGGCGGCCAGCAAGGCCTTGCACGCCATCGATCCGCAGCGGCGCAAGCGCGAACTGCAGCGCCAGCTCGAACTCAGCAACACCGTGGAGAACCGGCGCCGGCTTGCCGACGAAAGCCTCAAGCTGGGCGATTACGACAACGCGCGCGAGCTATACCAGGGCCTGCTCACCGGCATGTATGCGACCGAACCCGACTTCATGCTCGGCCTGGCCCACGCACAAGCCGGACTGGGCGACTTCGCTGCCACGCGGGCCACACTGGATGCGTTGATCAAGGCCAGCCCGGCTTACAAGTCAAGCGAGGGGCATTTGCTCTACGCGCGCAGCCTGGAAGAGCTAGGCGAGTACGACTCAGCCCTGGAAGAGTATCGCGCGCTGGCCGACAGCTATCCCGGCGAAGAGGGCCGCTATCGTTATGCCACCCTGCTTGCCCGGCGCCAGCGCCAGGCCGAAGCGCGTGCCGTACTGGAATCGTTGCTCAACCGGGCCAAACTGATGCCCGGCTACTACCGACGCAAGGAGCAATCCTGGCTGAAGGCCGCACGGTCGGAGTTGGCAAGACTAGGCCAATCCTGAAGCGGCACGGCCTTGGCGCGGCCCTGGCCCAGCCTCTGACCGCCACTTTTCAGCCATGGGCATGGCCTGATCCACGCACAGAGTGACGCGGCATCGACCTCTGTGATCCGCCATGCCATTCACCCTGAGCCATGTCGCCGCCGTCCTGCCGTTGCGGCGTCGCTGCAGTGCCGATGCGTTTGCGGCACTAGCCATTGGCAGCGTGATGCCTGACCTCCACTACTTTCTGCCGGTACTGCGCAAGCAGTGGCCGCTGCCCAGCCATCACCTGATCAGCCTGCCGCTGTTCTGCCTGCCGGTGGGCTGGTTGCTATGGCGATGGTGGCGTCCCTTGTGGGCGGCGGCCGGCATGGTCGAAGGCAGGCCACAGCCTATGCCGGCCTTATGGCGCGTGATGCTCGCGCTGACCATCGGCGCTCTCACGCATCTGGCATGGGATGGCTGCACGCATGCCAACTACGGTCTTGGCGTCTACCTGCCCGCGTTGGGGCAACCGCTATTCCGGATCGGCCATGCCACCATTTCCAGCGCCAACCTGTTGCAATACATCAGCAGCGTGGCGGGATTGCTGTTGCTGGCCGCAGCCGCATGGCCTGCCCGCCAGCGCTTCATGCATGACATGCGGGCTGCAGTGCCCGCTAGTTGGCTGATGCTCTCGCTGGTGGTCGCGGCCGTCCTTACCGCCTCACTGACCTTCGCCTTCACCTGGAATCCTGGCGACGACGCCGACCAGCTACGACACACGATCCGGCTGACAGCGTGGAATGGCCTATCCTCGCCCTTGCTGATCATCGTCGCGTATCCGCTGATCTGGCGCCTTCATCAACGCAGGCTCATGGGCAGAAACGGTCAAGCCGCGTAGAAGTGCCAGGCCACGAAAACGGCGAACACCCCATAGAGCAATCCCACCGGCACCAGCCAGCGCGCATCCACGCGCCCCCGGCGAAACAGCCACCACAGGTAGATCACGGCCACGCCCGTAAGCACGCCGGCGACCATCAGCGGCGGATCGAACAACCACGGCGTCGCGAACAGGGCAAGCGAACTGGGAATGGTCGCCTGGATCATCATGGCGCCGGAGATGTTGGCCAGCGCCAGGCGCTCCTTGCCCTGGCGCACCCAGATCAGCGCGTTCATGGTTTCAGGCAGCTCAGTCGCGACGGGGCTGAGCACCAGCGCGACGAGATGCGGCGACAACTGCAACGCCACGCCAATGGCCTCGATCTGCTTGACGAAGGTATGCGAGGCGAAGGCGATCACCACCAATGCCAGCGTCGTCTGCAGGGCAACCCACCACAACGACGGCTCGACAGCTTTCGGCTGGAACTTCAGCGGCTCAAGCTCCTCCTCTTCCGGCGCCGTATCGGATGACTTCAGCTCACGCCATACGTAAAGGCCATAGGCCAGCAGAAACAGCACGCCCAGCCACGGCTTGAAGGCAAAGGCGACCAGGCCCAGCCCGCACTTCACCACGAAGATGGCGAGGAACCACGATTGGTCACGCGCTAGGCGGCCGTACTCGACGCGCACGGCATGATCGGCACGCTGCAGGCGACGGCGATGGGCCCATAGCGCTACGCCGACCACGGCGTAAGCGATGGTGGCGAGGACCAGCGGGCCACCCAGCGCCGCACCGACACCGATATCCCTTTGCTCAGGTGTCTTGCCGAGGATGACAGCCACGAACGTCACCGCGCTCTCCGGGAGAGCGGTGCCAAACGCAGCGAGAATGGTGCCCGTGGCGGTGGCGCCCAGGTTCAACTTCTGGCCGAACCACTCGACGCCGTTGACGAAATACTCGCAGGCAACATAGATCGCGCCGGCCGACAGCAGGAACAACAACACGGTAAGCATGCTTTTTCCATGGCCGGGCGAGCGGAAAACCATTGGCGCGACGACGCGAGCTCGCCCGGCCAGGGTGAGCGCGTCGCGGCCAAAGGTCTCGCCGGGCTGCCGACACCTGACGGCATCGGTGACCATCCGCGCCATGAAGCCGAAGCCTCAAGTCTGTTGACGCGGATTCCTCTGGAATCGCAAACCCGAGGGGCTTGCGGCGGGGTGAGGATGGCTACTCCCCAATGACAACGGGCGGCATGTTAATGGCGATGGGGTGGCCGGGCAAGCCGAGACCGTGCGCGTTATCCCGGTGCATACCGGGATGACGAAGCCCCATCAGGCCTTCTGCGCGGCGAACCGCGGAGCGCCATCGCGCTGCGCCGCCGGCACCGCGACGGTGATATCCAGCTCTTCGTACTGGTTTGCCAGGGTCGACTCCAGCGCGGCATGCACGCCGGCTACGGCCCTTTCCAGCGCCCGCGGCATCGCTTCGCCCGCCAGCAGGCTCGCGACCAGCAAGGCCGTCAGTACGTCACCGGGGCCGTCCGGGTCGATGGGCAGCTCGGGCGAGGTCACTTTCCACGCCTCATCACGCCCCACCGCCAACGTCACCAGTTCGCCAGCGGCATTGCGGAGACTATGCGTGATGATCCAGGCCGGCCCCTGTGCAAGCAATGCACGTGCAGCGGCGAGGCCGTCCGCCTCGGTCACCGCAGGCAAGCCACTAAGACGCTCCAATTCGAAGGCATTGGGTGACAGCAGCCAAGCCTGCGGCAGCAGCCGCTCGCGGAACACGGTTTCAAGACCCGGTTCGACATAGGGGCCGGTATGCGTATCACCCATGACCGGATCGAGGCAGAAACGCAGTTGCGGCGCTTCTGCCATTACCCCTGCGACCCAGTCGGCGAACCGGTGGCCATTGTCGATACTGCCCAGATATCCCGAAAGCAGTACCCTCGCGCGCCGGTGCAGATCACGTTCGCGCACTCCTTGCAGCAGGTCACCGAACCAGTCGGAAGGCAGCACCCTGCCACGCAGGGTGCCGTAGAAAGGCGTATTGCTGAGCAGCGTCGTCGGTACCTCGGCCACGCGCAGGCCCCACTGGCGCAGCGGTGGCACGGCGGCACTGTTGCCGGCATGGCCGTACACCAGTTGCGACTGCACGGAAATGACATCCACCGGCACCGGCCCTTCAGGGCGGTTGCGCCGGCGATGGACGAAATGGTCGTCGAGCGGCTGGCTCATGGCCTTCCCTCATTCGGCGTGCCATCGGCACGCCAAGATGGCGCAGCGTGAAGCGCCGCCGCCGGAAGTCGTTAGTGTACGCAGCGATCCGTCAGCATCGCGTCCAGGTCATAGGGGCCCGCGGGCCGCCCACTGATCCAGTGCGCCGCCTCCAGCGCACCGCGCGCAAAGATGGAGCGGTCGGTCGCGCGATGCCCCAGCTCCACCCGTTCACCCTGCCCCATCAAGAGCGCCACATGCTCGCCGACGATGTCGCCGCCGCGCACCACGGCGAAGCCGATGGTGCCGTGCTCTCGCGGGCCGGTACGGCCTTCGCGGGCATACACCGCGCTCTCGCCCAACGAGGTGCCGCGCGCAGCGGCGGCCGCTTCGCCCAGCGCCAGGGCCGTGCCCGATGGCGCATCTTCCTTGCGGTTGTGGTGCGCCTCGATGATATCGAGGTCCCATTGAGGGAGTGCGGCGGCGGCTTCGCGCAGCAGGCGCGTCAGCACCGCCACACCCAGGCTGAAATTGGCCGCGCGCAGCAGCGCAATGCGTCGTGCCGATGCGGCCAGGCGAGGCGCAAAGCTGGCATCCAGGCCGGTGGTGCCGGTCACCAGTGCCGCACCATACGACTCGCAATAGGTCAGTGCGCCCGCCAGCCCGGCCGGGCCGCTGAAATCAATGACCACGTCCAACGCATCGGCGGCGGGCCATTCGTGGGTGAAGCGCAAACCATCCTCGCCCGGGTATATCGGGCGCCCCAGCTGCGGCGAATTCGGCCCGGTGATGGCGGTCACCAGCACAAAGCGGGCGTCCCCCTTGACCAGTCCAAGCAGGGCCTGCCCCATACGACCAGTAGCGCCATTGATGGCGAGGCGAACGGGGTGGCTCATGCGTGGGCTCCTTCCGGGGACGGCGGCAAAGACGGAAGACGCGATGCTACCGTCAGCCACCCACGCCGTACACCTGCGAACGCGAAAAGCGGCGCTCCTTCCCTGCGGAAGGAGCGCATGGACTTACGAGGTGACGCGCGACCAGAACTGCTTGACGCCATCGACCCACGACTTGGCGCGCGGCGTGTGCTTGTCGGCCTCGCCGTTGGCGAACGTGGCCTCAAGCTGCTCGAACAGCTCACGCTGCTGCTTGGTCAGGCGCACCGGCGTTTCCACCACCACGCGGCAGATCAGGTCACCGGTACGGCTGCTGCGCACCGACTTCACGCCGCGTCCGCGCAGGCGGAACAACTGGCCGGTCTGCGTTTCCGCGGGAATGCTGATGGACACCTCGCCGTCCAGCGTGGGCACCTGCAGTTCCGCGCCCAGCGCCGCCTGCGAGAAACGGATCGGCAGCTCGCAATGGAGGTCGTTGCCGTCGCGCTGGAAAATGGCGTGCTCGCGCACGCGTACTTCGACGTACAGATCGCCCGCTTCCGCGCCGGCGGGACCCGCCTCGCCCTGCCCGGCCAGCCGGATGCGGTCGCCATTGTCGACGCCGGCGGGAATGTTCACCGACAGCATGCGGGTTTCTTCCAGGCGCCCCTCGCCATCGCATGCCTTGCAGGGATTCTCGATCGCCTGGCCGGAGCCACCGCAATGCGGGCAGGCCTGCTGGATGGAGAAGATGCCATTCTGCATGCGCACGCGGCCATGGCCATGGCAGGTCTTGCAGGCCACCGTCTTGCCGTCGGCCGAACCCGAGCCGTTGCAATGGTGGCAGTTCACCTGGGTGGGGATCTCGAACTTCCGCTCGACGCCAAACACGGCTTCCTCGAGGTCCAGCTCCATGATGTAGCGCAGGTCCGAACCGCGGCGGGCACGACCACGCGCGCCACCACCGAAGATGTCGCCAAAAATGTCGCCGAAGATATCGCCCATGTCGCCGAAACCGGCACCGCCGCGGCCGCCCATGCCATGCTCGAAGGCGGCATGGCCGTGCTGGTCGTACAGCGCACGCTTCTGGGGATCCGACAGCACTTCGTAGGCCTCCTTGGCCTCCTTGAATTTCTCCTGCGCATGCGGATCGTCCGGGCAGCGGTCCGGGTGATATTTCATCGCCAGTCGACGGAAAGACTTTTTCAGCTCGACTTCCGTGACGGTACGCTCGACGCCCAGAATTTCGTAGTAATCACGCTTGCTCATTGTTGCATCCGGCATGGACCGCTCTCTCTTGCACATGAATCGAGCGATCCATGTCTCCTCAGCAAGCAGCCCGCGCCTAGGTTGAGAGCCTGGGCGCGGGCTGCGTCAGATCGGCAGCGCCGACCGGCCAATATTACTTCTTGTCGTCCTTGACTTCAGTGAACTCGGCATCGACCACGTCGTCGTGGCCTGCCGGGCCCTGCTGCGCCCCCGCGTGGGCACCGGCATCCGCCTGTGCGCCACCGCCCTGGGCCGCGGCGTACAGCGCCTGCGCGACCTGCTCGAGCTTCTCGATCTTGGACTCGATGACGCCCTTGTCGTCGCTGTCCTTGACCTTTTCCAGATCGGACAGTGCGCCTTCGATCGTGCTGAGCTGATCGGCCGGCACCTTGCCGCCGTGATCCTTCAGCGCGCTGCGGGTGGCATGCACCAGCTGGTCGGCCTTGTTGCGGGTGCCCACCAGTTCGTGGAACTTGCGGTCGTCTTCCTTGTTGGCCTCGGCGTCGGCCACCATGCGGTTGATCTCGTCTTCGGACAGGCCCGAACCGGCCTTGATCTCGATTTTCTGTTCCTTGCCGGTCTTCTTGTCCTTGGCCGACACGTGCAGGATGCCATTGGCGTCGATGTCGAAAGTGACCTCGATCTGCGGCATGCCGCGCGGCGCCGGCTCGATGCCCTGCAGGTCGAACTTGCCCAGCGACTTGTTGGCGCTGGCACGCTCACGCTCGCCTTGCAGCACGTGCACGGTCACGGCGGTCTGGTTGTCGTCGGCGGTGGAGAACACCTGCGAGGCCTTGGTCGGCACGGTGGTGTTCTTCTCGATCAGCTTGGTCATCACGCCGCCCATCGTCTCGATGCCGAGCGACAGCGGGGTCACGTCCAGCAGCAGCACGTCCTTGACGGTGCCGCCCAGCACGCCGCCCTGGATCGCGGCGCCGACAGCGACGGCCTCGTCCGGGTTGACGTCCTTGCGCGGCTCCTTGCCGAAGAAGTCCTTCACCGACTCCTGCACCTTGGGCATGCGGGTCTGGCCACCGACGAGGATGACCTCGTTGATGTCGGACACGCGCAGGCCGGCGTCGTTCAACGCGGTGCGGCACGGCTCGATGGTGCGCTTGATCAGGTCTTCCACCAGCGCCTCGAGCTTGGCGCGGGTGAGCTTGATGTTGAGATGCTTCGGACCGGAAGCGTCGGCCGTGATGTACGGCAGGTTCACTTCGGTCTGGTGGCTGGACGACAGCTCGATCTTCGCGCGCTCGGCGGCGTCCTTCAGACGCTGCAGCGCCAGCGGATCCTTGCGCAGGTCCATGCCCTGGTCTTTCTTGAATTCCTCGACCAGGTAATCGATGACGCGCATGTCGAAGTCTTCGCCACCCAGGAAGGTGTCGCCGTTGGTGGCCAGCACTTCGAACTGCTTCTCGCCGTCGACTTCGGCGATCTCGATGATCGACACGTCGAAGGTGCCGCCGCCGAGGTCATACACGGCCACCTTGCGGTCGCCGCCCTTCTTGTCCAGGCCATAGGCCAGCGCGGCCGCGGTCGGCTCGTTGATGATGCGCTTGACGTCCAGGCCCGCGATGCGGCCGGCGTCCTTGGTGGCCTGGCGCTGGCTGTCGTTGAAGTAGGCCGGCACCGTGATCACGGCTTCCGTGACCGGCTCACCGAGATAGTCCTCGGCGGTCTTCTTCATCTTCATGAGGACCTTGGCCGAGATCTCCTGCGGCGCCATCTTCTTGCCGTCGGCCGTCTCCACCCAGGCGTCGCCGTTGTCATGCGCGACGATGCCGTAGGGCACGATGTGCAGGTCTTTCTGCACTTCCGCGTCGGTGAACTTGCGGCCGATCAGGCGCTTCACCGCGTAGAAGGTGTTCTTGGGGTTGGTCACGCTCTGGCGCTTGGCCGGCGCGCCCACCAGCACTTCGCCGTCCTTGGTGAAAGCGACGATGGACGGCGTGGTGCGATCGCCTTCCGAGTTTTCGATGACCTTGGCGGTGTTGCCATCCATCACGGCCACGCAAGAGTTGGTCGTGCCCAGGTCGATACCAATGATTTTGCCCATGTCTTTAGCTCCCTCAATACTTGATGCGGCGACGCGGCCGCGAATGGTTTCCAGATGGGGCCCACTGCCTGGCATCTCAATACCGGCAAGACCAACCACCCCTTGCTGTCGTTGCCCAAAGGGGACGCGGTTCAGGCGTCCTCGGCTTGCAGCAAGGCATTACTCCTTGGCGACCGCCACCAGCGCAGGACGCAACAGCCGATCATTCAACACATAGCCTTTCTGCAACACGCTCACGACGGTGTTGGGGGCAGCGCCGGGTGCCTCCACCATGCTCACCGCGTGATGCTTCTCCGGGTCCAGCGGCTGCCCCACCGGGTCGACCTGGACCAGGCCGTTGTTCTCGGCAATCTTCAGCAACGACTTGAGCGTGAGCGCAATGCCCTCGCGCACGCTGGCGACGTCGCCACTTTCCACCTGCAGGCCGCGCTCGAGGCCGTCGTACACCGGCAGCAGCTCGTTCAACAGCTTTTCGTTGGCGAAGCGGCGAGCCTGCTCCACGTCGCGGTGCAGGCGTCGGCGCTGGTTCTCGATCTCGGCCTTTTCGCGCAGCACGGTTTCACGCAGCTCGGCATTGCCAGCCTCGAGTTCGGCGACGCGCGCCTTGAGTGCCTCCAGCTCCGCGTTGGGCGACTCGCCCCGCGCCTCGTTGGACGTCGTTGGGTCATTGCTCTGCATGTGTTACTCCAAGCCTTATCCATGGCTGGCGCGCGAGGCACCAACCGTCAACAAACTTGCGGGCTGAACCCGCCTCCCGAGGCGCGTTATAGGGTCGTCGCGGCGCGATTCAAGGCATCACTAAGCAATCCGGCCGTGGCCTGGACCACCGGGATGACCCTTTCGTAGGCCATGCGGGTGGGACCGATCACGCCCACCGCCCCCAATACCCGCCCCTGGGCGCCATAACTGGCGGTCACTACGCTGCACCCGTCCAGCGCGGCAAACCCCGATTCTTCGCCAATGAACAGCCGCACCCCCGGCGCCTTGGCGCAGACTTCCATCAATTGCAGCAGCTCGTTCTTCTTCTGGAAAGCCTCGAACAGCTCGCGCAGGCGTTCCAGGTTGGCCAGTTCGGAATAGCCCATCAGGTTGGTCTGGCCGCTGACCAGCACATCGTCGCTTTCGGTGGGCGGGGCAAACGAGGCGGCGGCTAGTTCCACGGCGCTGGCCAACAGCTGGTTGAGCTCGCTGCTGGCCTCGCGCAGTTCGCGCAGCAGATGGCCGCGGATATCGTCCAGGCGCAGGCCGGCGAACTGGCTGTTGAGATAGTTGGCGGCCAGCTCCAGCTCACGGCCGTCCAGCGGCTTGGCCAACTGCACGATGCGGTTCTGCACCTGGTTGTCGGAAAACACCAGGATCACCAGCACGCGGGCATCCGGCAGCGGCACGAAATCGATATGGCGCAGCGGGAAGTCCACCTGGCGCGGCACCGTGACCACGCCGGCGAAGCGGGTCATCGCCGACAGCAGGGTGGAGACGTTGCCGAGCAGGTCGCGGGTGGTGGTCGGCCCCGGCGGCAGTTCCAGGCGCAGGCGGGCCATCTCCTCCAGCGGCAGCGGCTGCAGTTCGATCAGGCTGTCCACGAACAGGCGCAGCCCGCGCGGGGTCGGCACGCGGCCGGCCGAGGTGTGCGGCGAAGCGACCAGGCCCGCCTCTTCCAGGTCCGCCATGATGTTGCGGATGGTGGCCGGGCTCACATCCAGGCCGGAGGAACGCGACAGCGTGCGCGACCCGACCGGCTCGCCGTCGGCCAGGTATTGGGCAATCAATGTGCGCAGCAGGCGTCGCGCGCGGGCATCGAGTTGGGAAGAAGGCATGCTGTAGCAATCCGTGAGACAACAAACAAATAAGGTCTGACGAGCCTGCGCGCAAGCCCGACGCGTTTTGCCGCGCCGGTCAGCCGCTACAATCGACCGACTTCAACGTGCCCTAGACCATGCTCACCTCGCTCTACGTCCGTCATTTCGCCGTCGTCGAAGAAGCCGAGATCGCCTTCGGCCCAGGCCTTACCGTGGTCAGCGGCGAAACCGGCGCCGGCAAGTCCCTGCTGGTGGATGCCCTGATGCTGCTGGCCGGCGCCCGCGCCGACAGCGGCATGGTGCGCGCCGGCAGCGACCGCGCCGAGCTTACCGCCGAGTTCGACCTGTCCGACCTGCCCGAAGCGCGCGAGTGGCTGCGCCGCGAGGAACTGGACGAAGAGGACACCTGCCAGCTGCGCCGCGTCATCCGCGCAGAAGGCAGCTCGCGTGCCTGGATCAACGGCCGCCCGGCCAGCGCCGGGCAACTGGGCGAGCTGGCCACGCTGCTGGTGGAAATCCACGGTCAGCACGAACATCAGGCGCTGCTGTCGCGCGCCCATCAGCTGGAACTGCTGGATGCCTATGCGGGCAATGAAACGCTGGTGAGCCAGATCCGCGAGCTGGCCCAGCAATGGCGGGACCTCGACGCCCGCATCCGCAAGCTGAGCGGTGGCGACGATCGCGAACAGCGCATCGAGCTGCTGAGCCACGAACTGGGCGAACTGGAGAAGTGGGCCCTGCCACCGGCCGAGCTGACCGAGCTGGAAGCCAGCCACAAGCGCCTGGCCAATGCCGGCCGCCTCGCCGAAGGCGCCGGCGGCGTGGTCGAGCTGCTGGATGGCGAAAGCGAATTCGCCCTGCGTCGCGCGCTGGGCCGTGCCCAGCTGGAGATGAGCAAGCTGGCCGCCCTGGACGACAAGCTCGCGCCGTGGCTGGAGCTGCTGGACAACGCCTCGATCCAGCTCAGCGAGGCCGCCGATGGCCTGGGCCGCTATGCCCTGGACGTCGACCTCGACCCGGAGCGCTACGCCGACGTCGACACCCACCTCACCCGGCTGCATGAACTTTCGCGCCGCCATCGCGTGCCGGTGACGGAACTGCACGACAAGGCGGCGCTGCTGCGCGCCGAGCTGGACGAGCTGGAAGGCGCCGGCGACGCCCTCGAAAAGCTCGCCACCCAACGCCAGCGCCTGCAGGAACGCTACGACGAAACCGCCACCACGCTCAGCCAGGCGCGCCACGACGCTGCCACCCGGCTTGGCAGCGAGGTCAGCGCGCTGATGACGGAACTGGGCATGAGCGGCGGCCGCCTGGTGGTGGAGCTGGAATCCTCCACTGACAACGAGCCCGATCCGCAGGGCCGCGAGCGCTGCGAGCTGCTAGTCAGCGCCAACCCTGGCCAGCCGCCGCGTCCGTTGCGCAAGGTGGCCTCCGGCGGCGAGCTGGCGCGCATCAGCCTGGCCATCGAGGTAGCCACGCTGGGCAAGGACACGGTGGGCACCATGGTGTTCGACGAGGTGGATACCGGCATTGGCGGCGCGGTAGCCGAAGTGGTGGGCCAGAAGCTGCGCGCCCTGGGCGGACAGCGCCAGGTGCTGTGCGTCACCCATCTGCCGCAGGTCGCGGCCCAGGGCCATGCCCACCTGCGCGTCAGCAAGGCCAGCGATGGCGAGTCCACCCGCACCCAGATCGAGAAGCTCGACGCCGCCGGCCGCCGTGACGAACTGGCGCGCATGCTCGGTGGCGTGGAAATCACCCGCGAGACGCGGGCGCATGCGAAGCAGATGCTGGAGCGGGCGCAGGCTTAAGCCAGCGCCACCGGCTCAACTCGGCCTTTCTCATCCGTCATTCCGGCGAAAGCCGGAATGACGGTGGGGACAACCTAGGGAACCGGGTCAATTCCTGCGCGGCAGCAGTCCGCGCTCGGCGGCCATGCGGTAAAGATCCAGCTCCGACCCGGCCCCCAGCTTGCCCATCAGGCTGGCGCGGTGGATGTAGACCGTCTTCTGGCCAATGCCCAGCTCGCCCGCCACCTGCTTGGGCGCGCGCCCGGCCGCCAGCAGCAGAAACACTTCGCGTTCGCGCGCCGTCAGGCGATGAATCGGGTCGAGCCCCTCGCTTGGCCGCTCGGCACGACGCTTGCGCAAGTCGGAGCTGAGAAAACACTCGCCCTGCATCACCGCGCGCAGGCCGGCCACCAATTCCTCGGGCGCCACGCCCTTGGTCACGTAGCCGGAAGCGCCGCGGCGCAACGCCTCGGAAACGTAGGGCTCGCCATCGTGCATGCTCAGCACCACGATGCGCGTGTCGGCCGCCACGCTGCGCAAATGCTCGATCAGCGGCAACCCGCTGCCATCGGGCAGCGAGAGATCGAGCGCCACGAGATCGGGCCGCCGCGAGCCAACCGCTTCCACCGCATCGTCGGCGCTGCGGCACTCCGCAACCACCTCAAGATCCGGTTCCAGTTCGATCAGCCGCTTGAACCCCTCGCGGACGATGGCGTGGTCATCGACCAGGACAATGCTGTACATGCCTGCATGTATAGCAGCCTGCGACAGGGCCGCCTATCCCCCATACCTCGCCATGTAACATCCCGGGCATGCGATCGAAATCTTCTACGCTTCCCGCTACCGACCTGCTGCTGGGGGTTGGCTATTTCCTGCTCTGGCTGCTGCTGTGGCCCACCGAGCAACCGTATTGGATGCTGCCCTATGGCCTGCGCTTCGGCGCGCTGCTGCTGGCGCCCTTGCGCATGTGGCCGTGGCTGCTGGGTGCCGAGTTCGCCGCCACCGGCCTGATCGCCGTGATGCACGGGCTGCCGATGGGCTGGCTCGGCTTCTTGCTGGGTGAGTTTCCCGAGCCCATCGTGGTGGCGATCTGTATATGGCTGATGCGGCGAGCCAATCTCCACGCCAGCCTGCGCGACCCGGAAGATGTCGCACGCCTGCTGCTGTCGGCCGCCTTCACTGTGGCGGCCACCACCGCCACCGACGCCGTGCTGCTGGCCCTGGTGCATGCCACGCCCACCTCGGACCTGCTGATGCAGGCGCTGGGCCAGGACCTGCTGGGCAACTATGTCGGCGTGTTGCTGGTGGTGCCGCTGCTGGTGATGCTGTTGCGCGCCCGGATGGCCAGGCGTGCGCTGGGCCGGCTGCTGATGGATGGCCTGCTGGTACTGCTGCCGTCGCTGGCGATCCTGCTGGTGCTTTCCTCGCATGAAGCCCCGCAACCACAGTTTGCCCGCGTGCTGTCGCTGGCCCCGGTACTGTTCTTCGCCTTCCGCCATGGCTGGCGCGGGGCCAGCCTGACCATGCTGATTTCGAGCCTGGGCATGACCCTGGTGGACCATGTTTCCGGCCACGGAGCCCCCGGAGCCGCCGGCGAACTGTTTCTGGCCGTGGCCGGCACCGGCGCCCTCATGCTCGGTTCGGCCACCGATGCGCTGCGGCGCAGCAGCGAACGGGTGGCCGAACAGAATGTGTACCTGGCCGCCGTCAACCGCCGCCTGGACCAGCTGGCACGGCAGTTGCGCGACGCCGCCCGCGGCAACCTGCAGGCCGAGGAAAACCAGCGTCGCCACATGGCGGCGGAACTCCACGACGAACTGGGCCAGAACCTCACCGCCATCCAGACCCACGTGAAGTTGGCGCAGGCACGCTTGAGCCAGGCCGGCATGGAGGACATCGGCGTCTCGATCAACGCCATCCTCGGCCATATGCGCCGCGCCCTGCACCGCCTGCTCGACGATCTGCGCCCGGCCGTGCTGGATGAGTTCGGCCTGCTGCGAGCCCTGGATGAAGGCCCTATTCGCGATTTGCTCAATGCCGCGGGCGTCGCCTATCGCACCGAGCTGCATGGCGATCCGCGCCTGCTCGACGACGACACGCGCACGGTGGTCTACCGCCTCGTGCAGGAGAGCGCGACCAATGCCGTGAAGCACGCGCAAGCCGATGTTTTCCAGCTGCGCCTGCGCATCGGCGAGCGCCAGGGCGTGGCGCTGGCGCTGCTCGATATCCGCGACAACGGCGTCGGCTTGCCGGCGCGCATGCCGCGCGGCGGACGGGGCATGCAGGGCATGCGCGACCGGGTCACCTCGCTGGGCGGCCTGTTCCGGGTACGCCCCGAACCGCACGGGGTCCATCTGCGCATTTTGCTGCGAAGCAGCACCGCCGCCGGGGACGCCCCCCGCCCCTGACAACGGTTACATAGGAAATTTTCCGATACCAGCCTTGTAAAGGCTTCGTTAGTCTCATTCCATCGATGTGGGGGAGCCACCATCGCAAGATGGTGAGCCATGCCAACCGTGGGGACGGTGGGCATGAAGAACGGCAGGATGCCGTTCCGCCGGAATCGGTGGCACACCCAGGCAGCGCGAGCAACTCGCCTTCTCTGGAGCCATCCGGTAACGGATCAGCCGCTGGATGGACAGGAGTCCATCCGCGGCTTTTTTTGTGGGCGAATGCCGGGCCGGCCCACGAAAAAGGCCGGCAGCGTCCCCGCTGCCGGCCCTGGATGCCTGCCGCCCGGGGCTTACTTGGCCCGATGCTTGGGCCGCACGTACAGCACCAGGCTGTGATCCTCGATGACGTAGCCATGGCGGGCCGCGATTTCGTGCTGCAGGCGCTCGATCTCCTCGCTGACGAACTCGATGACCTTTCCGCTGTCCACATCGATCATGTGGTCATGATGCTTGCCGCGATCCAGCTCGTAGACGGCCTGGCCGCCCTCGAAGTTGTGCTTGACGACGATGCCGGCCGCCTCGAACTGGGTCAAAACCCGGTAGACAGTGGCCAGCCCGATGTCTTCCTGGTGGGCAAGCAGGCGCTTGTAGATGTCCTCGGCGGTGAGGTGGTGGGCCTCCTCGTCCTCGAAGATCTGCAGGATGCGCATGCGGGGGTGCGTGACCTTCAGCCCGGCTTTGCGTAGTTCTTTGGTTTCCTGTTCCATAGCAAACTCCACGCACACGGCGCCACGAGGCCGTTAGTGTATCATCCGACACCTTTACGATCCGGACGCAACACGCATGCACAAGCTGATTCGCACGCTGGGTTTTGCCATGCTGGCCATGTCGCTGGCCAGCTGCCGCCTTATCTATACCCCCGACGTGCAGCAGGGCAACCTGCTCGACAAGAAAAATGTGGATCAGCTGCAGCCCGGCATGACCAAGCGCCAGGTTCTGGTGCTGCTGGGTTCTCCCTCGGTGAATTCGCCGTTCGACCAGAACCAGTGGGATTACGTCTCCACCCAGCAGCACCGTGGTGGCGAACTCAAGATTCGGACGCTCACCCTGACCTTCAACAATGACGCGCTGGTGCGCACCGAAGGCGATTTCTTCGCCGAGGACGCGCAGAAGCTGGTGAACGACACCAAGAAGTACCACGCCAGCTATCCGGTCGACGAAACCAAGGGTGACAAGAGCACCGATGGCTCCAGCAGCAAGGACGGTGGCGGCGACAACGGCGGCGGCAACGACGGCCACTGATATGACTTGCCGGCGTCAGCCCTCGTGGGCCCGGCGTCGGCGCGCCTCCTTGGGGTCAAGCGTGAGCGGCCGGTAGATCTCCACCCGGTCACCCTCGTCCAGCCCATGATCCGGCGCCACTTTGCGCGAGAAGATGCCGAGGCGGGACGGATCGATCAGCAGGCCCGGCATGTCCTGCTGCAAACCCGATGCCTCGATCGCCTGCATCACCGTACTGCCCGCGGGCAAGCTCAGCCGGTAGGTGAACTGGCGATCGGGCCCGGCGTAGACCACCTCGACGGTGATGCGGTCAGCCATAGGCTCGCTCCGCCTCGCGGCAGAAATCGTCGACCATGCGTCCGGCCAGGCCCTGGAAGCCAAGCTTGAGCGCGGTGCCACCGAGGCGGCCGGCGTAGTCGAAATCCAGCGCGAAGGACACCTTGCAACCGGCGTCGCCGAGCGCGATGAACTCCCACAGCCCGTCGAGACTGCGGAAAGGACCATCGACCAGGCTCATATGCAGCCGCTGGGGACGCACGGTGGTATTGCGGGTGGTAAAACTCTGGCGGAAGCCGGCGTACTTGAGATCCAGGCGCGCCACCAGCACATCCTCAGCGCGCTCCAGAATCTCGGCGCCGACACACCAGGGGAAACGCTTTGGGTATGCTTCGACGTCATTGACCAGGTCGAACATCTGGGCCGGCGAATATCGCACCAGGGCGCTGCGGCGGATTTCGATCACATCAGCCTCTTTTGGAATCATCTGGATCCTGGCCCGTTCGGCCGGATCATCATCAGGGCAAAACAGCCCGAAGTTTAGCGGACATGGCCAAGGCTAAGGACAAAGACAAACACGCTGGTGGCACCATCGCGCTCAACAAGCGCGCACGCCACGAGTACCACATCGACCAGCGCTTCGAGGCGGGCCTCGAGCTGCAAGGCTGGGAGGTAAAGTCGCTGCGCGCCGGCCGCATCAACTTCGGCGACAGCTACGCCATCGTGCTCAAGGGCGAGATCTTCCTGGTCGGTACCTCCATTCCACCCTTGATCAGCGCCTCCACCCATGTGGTGGCGAACGATCGCCGCACGCGCAAGCTGCTGCTGCATCGCGCGGAGATCGACACGCTGGTCGGCGCCGTCGAGCGCAAGGGCTACACCCTCATCCCGATGGCCTTGTACTGGAAGGGCAACAAGGTGAAGGTGGAAATCGGCCTGGCCAAGGGCAAACAGGACCACGACAAGCGCGACGCCGAGAAGGATCGCGACTGGCAACGCGAGAAGCAGCGCACCATGCGCGCGCACAACCGCGCGGCCTGAGCGGCAGGCGCGCCTGCTTACGCCAGCGGCATGCGCATCGCATCCACCGACGTGCGAAACCCGAATCGCTCGTAGAGTCCATGCGCATCGGCTGTCGAGTGCAGGCTCAAGGCATCCACGCCCTGCTCGCGCGCCGCGGCACCCACCGCCGCGAGCAAGGCCGTGGCCACGCCCGCCCTGCGGCTGGCCGGCTTCACATAGACATTCAGCAGATACCAGCCCCAGCCCGCCGGATACTGGGCCGAAGGCATGTGCGGATAGGGATTGACCGCGGCACAGCCCACCGCACGCCCCTCCGTCTCCGCCAGCCACACCTGCAGCCGCCCGTCCTGCAAGGCCTCTTCGACCCAACTGCGCAGATGATCGGCGAAGCCGTCCTCCAACGGCTGTCCCAGCTCATCCAGAAACATGCAACGCAGATCGGTGATCAACCCCGCATCCGCCTGCCCCGCCAGACGTATCCGCAGCATGTCCGTTTCCTTGGGTGGTCGCTGCGCCAACCATAGAGGTTGAAGCGACCTCGTGCGCGGCCTTGATGAAAGTGCATGCGCCTCCATATACTGCCGGGTCAGCAATGCAATCTTTCCCCGGGGGTGTCCTGGCTTCGACGGGGGTAGTGAGATAGCTTGGTGCATGCCGAGGGGGCAGCTTTCCTCGTTAATCCAGCCGCAAACTTATAGTTGCCAACGACGACAACTACGCTCTGGCCGCTTAAGGCCTAGCCCCGAACCCACTTGTGCTCGTGCTCGTGGATGTAGGGTCATTATCACGAGATCGCCCGAAGCTGCCGCCTGTCGGTAAGGGTTAAATCAAGCAGGCTGGTCCTTCGATGCGCTTTGCACGCTGTGCTGTCGCGGGACGAGATCTAACGGCGAGCTAAGCATGTAGTACCGGGCGTCAAGCGCCTTCGGACGCGGGTTCGACTCCCGCCACCTCCACCAACTCAACGTCTACGGACGTTCCAAGAAGGCCGGAATCCCAAGCAATACCAAGGGTTCCGGCCTTTTTCTTTGTCCAGCGGCGTCCAGGCAGATACCTTGAAATTCGGGGGCAACTGGGGGCAAGATCGGGGGCAACACAGATGTCACTATTCAAAGTGCCCCCACATGCCACTCACCAGCGTCGCGATCAACAAAGCCAAGCCCACGGGAAAAACCCGGCGCCTGTGGGATAGCGGTGTGGACCGGCCAGAGTTCTGTAGACACTTACGAGCCGCTTTGCGCGTAGCGCCGTTCAAACTCT
>NZ_JAKWJS010000011.1 GCF_022761115.1 Dyella sp. RRB7
TCGGGAGCTATAGCGACCCATCAACGCCGCCACACCGGCTTTAAGCCCTCAGCGCGGCGGCGCGTTGCGTAGCGCTACGGCATCGCCGCTGTGTAGCGGCGAAGGCATCCCGCAACGAGAGCCTATGGCCCCAAGCAGCCAGCCGCCCCAAAACGCCTTCCGCGGAGCCGCGACATCCTGACGCTCCAGCCCATCCGCTGGATTCACCGGTAACGCATCGGTAAGCCCCTGCGCGGCACCGAGTGATAAACGTGTCGATGAGAGCGAAAGCGGGGCACGAAATCGACGGTTTCGACGCCGGCACCGTGGTGGCTGTACTGGCACGTCACCCGCACGGTGGTGTTGGGAAGTGTTCGGAGCGCTGGTCCAATCGCCTCCTTCACACCGTGGCGACAGCAGCACGCAGAAGCTCGTGTCGCTGTCGAAACGGGCCAGGCAGCCCCGGACGATGCGGCCGCGCGGGTCGATCGGTACGGCAACGCTGCCGTCGCCGATGACACCTAGCGGCCCTGGCTGGCCTTGGTGTCAGGCGCTTCCTCCGGGGGAGTGGGCATGCGAGAGGGTTCCATGCTTGAGCGTGTGCAGCACGCGGGACAGCCAAACCCGCGTGGCGGCGGGTTCGGGCAGCGAAAAACGGGCGAGACTGGGCTCGCGCAGGCCCACGCGCACGCTCAGGCCGCTTTCGAGGTTGGCCGTGGCAAAACCGTGTTCATCGGTGAGGTCATCGCCCACGTAAACCGGCAGTCGTCCGTTGAATGGCCAACCCGACAGCAGGCTGGCTACGGCCTTGCCCTTGTCCATGCCCTCGGGCTTCAGTTCGATCACCAGGTTGCCCTGTTGCATCTCATAACCGGGCAGCCGCGGAAGCAGTATTTCCACGCGCTCGCGCAGGGCATTGAACTGCCCGGGCGCGGTACGGCAGTGCAGGGCCACCGCCATGCCTTTGTCTTCCAGGGTGACGCCGGGCAGCCCGGCGGCAACGGTGCTGGCCATGTCGCGTACCAGCGAGCGGCGGGTCGCGCCGATATGGACGCCGCGGTAACGACCGTCGGTGCCGCGCAACTCCAGCCCGTGCAGACCCACCAGCGCCCACGAAGGGCTGCCGAACAGATCGTCCAGGTCATCCAGGCTGCGACCACTCACCACGGCCAGCGCGCCGTCGAGCGTGATGTACAGCTCGTCGAGCAGGTTGCGCAGGTGCGTATCGACGCTGACCTGGTCGGGATGGTCGGCGAAATCGAGCAGCGTGCCGTCCACGTCGAGAAACAGGGCCCAGCGTTCCTCCGCACCGGGCAGGGGCGGGGCCGGGAGGGGCGGTTGCGCAAACATGGTGGAAGCGGGGCTGGGCGAAAGCACGTCCGGGAGCCTAGCAAGCGGAATGTGAAGGCGATCTGTGGATGCCGTCCACAAGCTGAAAAACTCTCGGCGGATCGGGCTTGCCGGCGCTTGAATCGTGCGGCGCCGTCCGCATCTCAGCGAACAGTGGCGGCGCTGCCGCCAAATCCCATTTCGATTTTGCCAAGGGGGAGATGCCCATGCGGATGGACAAACTCACATCGCGTTTCCAGCAGGCGCTGGCAGACGCGCAGTCGCTGGCCGTTGGCCGCGACAACAATATGCTCGAACCGGTGCACGTCATGGCGGCCTTGCTCGATCAGCAGGGCGGCTCGACGGCGCCGCTGCTGACGCAGGCGCAGGTCAACGTGCCGGCGCTGCGCCAGCGCGTGAACGAACAACTCGACCGACTGCCGCGTGTCAGTGGACAGGAAGGCAACGTGCATGCCGGCAACGAGCTGACGCGCCTGCTCAACCTCACCGACAAGCTGGCGCAGCAACGCGGCGACCAGTTCATCGCCAGCGAGCTGTTCGTGCTGGCGGCGCTGGAAGAGAAGGGCGAACTCGGCGCCGCGCTGAAAGCTGCCGGCGCCACCAAGGCCCATCTCGAGGCCGCCATCGACAAGCTGCGTGGCGGCGAAAAAGTGCAGAGCGAAAATGCCGAGGAGCAGCGCCAGGCGCTGGAGAAATACTGCATCGACCTCACCGCACGCGCGGAGTCGGGCAAGCTCGATCCGGTGATCGGTCGCGACGAGGAAATCCGCCGCACCATCCAGGTACTGCAACGTCGCACCAAGAACAATCCGGTGCTGATCGGCGAGCCCGGCGTAGGCAAGACCGCCATCGTGGAAGGCCTCGCCCAGCGCATCGTCAAGGGCGAAGTGCCCGAAGGCCTGCGCGACCGCCGCGTGCTCGCGCTGGACATGGGCGCGCTGATCGCCGGCGCCAAGTTCCGCGGCGAATTCGAGGAGCGCCTGAAGGCCGTGCTCAACGACCTGGCCAAGAACGAGGGCCAGATCATCCTGTTCATCGACGAACTGCACACCATGGTCGGCGCCGGCAAGGCCGATGGCGCCATGGATGCCGGCAACATGCTCAAGCCCGCATTGGCGCGCGGCGAGCTGCATTGCATCGGCGCCACCACGCTGGACGAATACCGCAAGTACATCGAGAAGGACGCCGCGCTGGAACGCCGCTTCCAGAAGGTCTACGTGGGCGAGCCCAGCGTGGAGGACACCATCGCCATCCTGCGCGGCCTCAAGGAGCGCTACGCGGTGCATCACGGCGTGGAAATCACCGACCCGGCCATCGTCGCGGCGGCCACGTTGTCCAACCGTTACATCCCCGATCGCCAGCTGCCGGACAAGGCCATCGATTTGATGGACGAAGCCGCCTCGCGCATCCGCATGGAAATCGATTCCAAGCCGGAGGAGCTGGATCGGCTGGAGCGTCGCCTGATCCAGCTGAAGATCCAGCGCGAGATGCTGAAGAAGGAAACCGACGACGCGTCGAAGAAGCGCCTTGCCGATCTGGATACGGACATCCAGAAGCTGGAACGTGAGTTTTCCGACCTCAACGAGATATGGAAGTCCGAGAAGGCCGCGCTGCAGGGCGCGACCAAGGTGAAGGAGCAGATCGAGGCCGCGCGCGTGGAGCTGGAAGCCGCGCAGCGTCGGCAGGACTACGCCAAGATGAGCGAGATCCAGTACGGCAAGCTGCCCGAACTGGAGAAGCAGCTCGCCGTTGCGCAGGCCGCCGAAAAGCAGGATTTCAAGCTGGTGCAGGATCGCGTCACCGAGGAGGAAATCGCCGAAGTGGTGTCACGCTGGACCGGCATCCCGGTCAGCAAGATGCTCGAGGGCGAACGCGACAAGCTGCTGCACATGGAAGATGCGCTGCACAAGCGCGTGGTGGGCCAGGACGAGGCCGTGCGTGCGGTGTCCGACGCGATCCGTCGTGCGCGTGCGGGCCTGTCCGATCCCAACCGGCCCTATGGCTCGTTCCTGTTCCTTGGCCCCACCGGCGTGGGCAAGACCGAGCTGTGCAAGGCGCTGGCCGAATTCCTGTTCGATACGCAGGACGCCATGGTGCGCATCGACATGAGCGAGTTCATGGAGAAGCACTCGGTGAGCCGCTTGATCGGCGCGCCCCCGGGCTATGTCGGCTATGAGGAAGGCGGCTATCTCACCGAGGCGGTGCGTCGGCGTCCGTACAGCGTGATCCTGCTGGACGAGGTGGAGAAGGCGCATCCGGACGTGTTCAACATCCTGCTGCAGGTGCTCGACGACGGCCGCCTCACCGACGGCCAGGGCCGCACGGTGGACTTCCGCAACACCGTCATCGTGATGACCTCCAACCTGGGCTCGCAGATGATCCAGGAGCAGGCGGGCGACAGCGAGGCCGACTACATGCAGATGAAGGCCTCGGTGCTGGGCGTGGTGCAGGCGCACTTCCGTCCGGAGTTCATCAACCGCCTCGACGAGCTGGTGGTGTTCCGTCCGCTCGGCAAGGGACAGATCCGCGCCATCGCCAAGATCCAGCTGGCCTACCTGGAGAAGCGGCTGGCCGAGCGCCAGCTCAGGCTGGAGATCGGCGACAAGGCGCTGGAGCTGCTCGGCAACGTGGGCTTCGATCCCGTATATGGTGCCCGCCCGCTCAAGCGCGCGATCCAGCAGCAGCTGGAGAACCCGCTGGCCAAGGAGATCCTCGAAGGTCGGTTTGCGCCGGGCGATACCGTCGTGGTGGAGGCCGAACAAGGTCATCTGACCTTCCGCAAGCAGTAACCGGCCAGCACGCAAGGCCAGTCGACGGCCGCCCCCGGGCGGCCGTCTTGTTTTTTGTCTGTTAACATCTGCCTCGCCTGAGGTGACCGCCGGCTGCTAAGCCGGTGGTTGAAACGGGAATCCGGTGCGGCGCCTAGGTGCCTATGCCGGAGCTGCCCCCGCAACGGTAGGCGAGCTGCGATCCGAAGGGGATCGCCGGAACGATACGAAGCCACTGTGCCTGGTGCATGGGAAGGCATCGTTCCGGAAGACGTGACGTCTTCGCCCGCGAGCCCGGAGACCGGCCTCAAGGTACGACCAGACAGGCGGAGGGCCATGTCATGGATGCCATGCTGCCGCGCATGGCTGCCATGTCTTCATCCGCCTGCTCTTTATCCCATGCGATCCGCGCGGGCAGGCGCGGTTGAGGAGCTTGCAGTGGCTATCCCGTTGAATCACGTCCGTCGTGCCGCGTTGGCGACGGCCTTGTTGTTCGTGTTCTCCCCCGTGTTCGCCGATGACACGACCGATCTCAGCGGCGTGGTGGTGACCGCCACCCGTACCGCGCAGACGCAGGACCAGACGCTGGCCGCGGTCACCGTGATCGATCGCGCCGATATCGAGCGGCTGCAGCCGGCATCGCTGGCGGACCTGCTGCTGAGCACGGCCAGCCTGCAGATCGCCAACACCGGCGGCCCGGGCAAGCCGACCAGCGTGTTCCTGCGCGGTACCGAAGCGGACCATGTGCTGGTGCTGGTCGACGGCATCAAGATCGGTTCGGCCACGCTCGGCGTGGCGGCGATCCAGGACATTCCGGTCGAGCAGATCGAGCGCATCGAGATCGTGCGCGGCCCGTTCTCCAGCCTGTACGGCTCCGAGGCGATCGGCGGCGTGATCCAGATCTTTACCCGCCGTCCGGAGGGCGCGTTCGTGCCGTCGCTGAGTTTCGGCGTCGGCAGCTACCGTAGTCTCAATGGTTCGGTCGGCTTTGCCGGCAAGAGCGGCAACGGCTGGTACTCGCTGGAGGCGTCGCACAACCAGACCGACGGCATCAACTCCTGCCGCGTGGGCGCGGCCGAAGCCGGCGCCGGCTGTTTCGCCGACCAGCCGGACAAGGACGGCTACCACAACACCGCCGTGACCCTGAGCGCCGGCTACCGCTTCGACGACCAGTGGGATGCCGACGCGCGTCTGTTCCGCAGCGAGGGCCACAACTACTACGACGGCAGCTTCAGCGATTCGGACAAGAGCGCGACCCAGGTCATCGGCGGCCGCCTGCATTACCGTCCCAGCCAGAACCTCACCTTTACGCTGAGCCTGGGCAGCAGTGGCGACTTCAGCAAGGATTACCTGGGCGATGTCTTTGTCGACCGCTTCGATACGCATCGCGACATCGGCTCGCTGCAGGCGGATATCGGCGTGGGCGGCGGGCTGCTCAGCACCGGTTTCGATTGGCAGCACGACAGCCTGGACAGCAATTACACCTTTGCCGAAGACACCCGCAACAATCGCGGCGTGTTCGTGCAGTGGCAGCAGACCTTCGGCCGCCAGTCACTGCAGGCCAGCGTGCGGCATGACGACAACAGCCAGTTCGGCGACAAGAACACCGGCAGCGCGATGTGGGGCTGGGACTTCACCAACAGCCTGCGCCTCACCGCCAGCTATGGCACCGCCTTCAAGGCGCCCACCTTCAACGACCTGTACTACCCGGGTTACGGCAACCCGGCGCTGAAGCCGGAGACCTCGCAGAACATCGAGCTGGGCCTGCGCGGCAGCTACGGCTGGGGCTACTGGACGCTCAACGGCTTCCGCAACAAGGTCGACGACCTGATCACCTACGATGCGGCGACCGGCCTGCCGGGCAACGTGGAGAACGCACGCATCCGCGGCGTGGAAGGCGTGGTGAGTGGACATGTGGCCGGCTGGCTGGTTTCCACCACGGCGACCTGGCTCGATCCGCGCAACGAAACCCCCGGCTACGACGACGGCAACCTGCTGCCGCGACGTGCGCGCCAGACCGGCCACGTCGACCTTGACCGCAGCTTCGGCGCCTTCAGCATCGGCGGCAGCTGGTACGTGTCGGGTCGCCGCTACGACGACCTCGACAACACGCATCCGCTGGGCGGCTATGCACTCACCAACCTGCGCGTGGCCTATGCGATCGATCGCGACTGGAAGGTGCAGCTGGCGCTCAACAACGCGTTCGACAAGAACTACGAAACGGCCTGGTACTACAACCAGCCGGGTCGCAACTACATGCTGACCCTGCGTTACCAGCCGGCGCAGTAAGTATGGGCGCCGGGCCGGCACGTTCCGGCCCGGCGCGAGGCAGGCCATGATCAGGAGTCGCGTGATGAAGCCGCTGTCGGGTTCCCGTTTTGCCCTGTTGTTCGCTGTCCTGGCGCTGGTCATGGTCAGCACCCGTTTCAAGCACTTTGGCGATGCACTGCATCTGCCGGATGCCTCCATGGCGGTGTTCTTCCTTGGTGGGCTTTATCTGCGGCGACACGTTGCCTTCGTGCTGCTGGTGGCGCTGGCGGTGGCGCTCGACTGGGTGTCCATCCGCTATGCCGCGGTGAGCGATTTCTGCGTCACCGTCGCCTATGCGTTCCTGCCGTTGGCGTATGCGGCGTTGTGGTACGCCGGGCGCTGGTATGCGCCGCGTTTGCGCGCCGGCTTGCCTTCGCTGCTGGGCGCTTTCGGGGTGGCGCTGCTCGCGGCCTCGCTGTCCTTTGCCATTTCCAATGGTTCGTTCTACTGGCTGGGTGGGCGCTATGCGAACCCTCATGTGGCTGAGTACGCGGCGCGCCTGTGGCAGTGGGGGCCGCTGTTCGTGCGCACCACGCTTGCCTATGTGGCGGTGGCGTTGGCTGCACATGCCGTGTGCGCACGCATCATGGCGACTTCCGCCATGCCGCACCGAAAGGAGGCTTGATCATGACCACTGAATCGGACGATTCGCGCCGCGACGGCATGACCGCCGAGCAACGCCATCGCGAACGCATGCAGCGCAAGAAGGAGCTGGTGGATCGCAAGATCGCCCGCGCCACCATCGAGCGTGGCGTGCTGGTGGTCAATACCGGCAACGGCAAGGGCAAGAGTTCGTCCGGCTTCGGCATGCTGGCGCGCTCGCTGGGCCATGGTTTCCACTGCGGCGTGGTGCAGTTCATCAAGGGCAGCTTCTCCACCGGCGAGGAGGCGTTCTTTCGCCGTTTTCCCGACGAGCTCGACTACCACGTCATGGGTGAGGGCTACACCTGGGAGACGCAGGATCGCGAGCGCGACATTCGCGCGGCCCAGGCGGCCTGGCGGCTCGCCGCCGGCATGCTGGCCGATGCGCGCTACGATTTCGTGCTGCTGGACGAACTCAATATCGCCCTGGTCAAGGGTTATATCGACGTGGCGCAGGTATGCGCCGCACTGGCGGCGCGGCCACCCCGGCAGCACGTGGTGGTGACCGGGCGCGGCGCGCCGGATGCGCTGGTGGAGCAGGCCGACACGGTGACCGAGATGCGGGTGGTGAAACACGCCTTCCAGGCGGGCATCAAGGCCCAGCAAGGCATCGAGCTGTAGGCGGAGATTTCCATGGCGCACGTCGCGCAACGTTGCCCGGCCCTGCTGATCTCCGCGCCCGCTTCCGGGCAAGGCAAGACCTCGGTGACAGCGGCCTTGGCGCGCTGGCATACGCGCGCCGGCAAGCGTGTGCGCGTGTTCAAGACCGGGCCGGATTTCCTCGACCCCATGGTGCTGCAGCGCGCCAGTGGTGCGCCGGTGTATCAGCTGGACCTGTGGATGGGCGGCGAGGACGATGTCCGCGCACGCTTGCATGCGGCAGCGCACGAGGCGGACCTGATCCTGGTCGAGGGCGTGATGGGCCTGTTCGACGGTGGCCAGTCCAGCGCCGATCTGGCCCAGCGCTTCGGCTTGCCGGTGCTGGCGGTGATCGATGGTTCGGCCATGGCGCAGACCTTCGGTGCGCTGGCCCTTGGCCTGGCGCGCTACCGTGATGGATTGACGCTGCATGGCGTGGCCGCCAACCGGGTTGGCAGCGCCTACCACGCGCAACTGCTGGTCGAGAGCCTGCCGCCGGATTTGCATTGGTTGGGCGCCTTGCCGCGCAACGCGGCCTTCGCCTTGCCGGAGCGGCATCTGGGCCTGGTATCGGCATCCGAGCTGGGTGATATCGACGCGCGCCTGGATGCACTGGCTGATGCCTGGGCGGCGCATGCCTCGGCGGCGATGCCGCCAGCGGTGGATTTTCCGTTCGTGGCCATGCCGCAAGTGCCCCGCTTGCTGCATGGACGACGTATCGCCATCGCGCGTGATGCCGCCTTTTGTTTCATCTATCCAGCGAATCTGGATGTGCTGAGCGAGGCGGGAGCGCAGCTGTGCTTCTTCTCGCCCGCGGCCGGCGACAGTCTGCCCGCCTGCGATGCGGTGTGGTTGCCCGGTGGCTATCCGGAACTGCACCTGCCTGCGCTATCGGCCAACGATGCGTTGCGACAGGCGCTGCATGCGCATGTCGACGCGGGCAAGCCGTTGCTCGCCGAGTGTGGCGGCATGCTCTACGCACTGGATGAGCTGGCCGATCGCGAAGGCCACGCTTTGCCGATGGCGGGGTTGCTGCGTGGCCGTGCCGTCATGCAGGCACGCCTCGGCGGACTTGGCATGCAGTCGGTGAGCTTGCCCGAAGGCAGCCTGCGCGGTCATACCTTCCACTACGCGCAGGCGAGCATCGATGCATCGCCGCTGGTCATGGCGGTCAATCCGGACCAGGGGCCGAGCCGGGAGGGCGTGTATCGCCGCCAGCGCATGACGGCCAGTTTCATGCATCACTACTTTCCCTCCGGTCCTGCCACTGCCGCCGCGTTGTTCCTGCCATGAGCCGGGCCTTGGCCATGCTCGCGGCGGTGCTGCTCGATGCGTGGCTGGGTGAGCCGCGACGCCTGCATCCGCTGGTGATGTTTGGACGTCTGGCCGGCGGGATCGAGGCGCGCCTGCATGGCCATCGGCGGCGGGCCGGCGTCATGGCGTGGGCGCTTGCGGTGTTGCCGCTGGCGGGGCTGGCCTGGCTGATCGTCAGCGTGCTTGGCGGGATGGTGCCGTGGCTGGCCTACGCCTTCGACGTGGCGGTGTTGTATCTGGCGATCGGCTTGCGCAGCCTGGGCGATCACGCGATGCCGGTGGCGCGTGCGCTGGAGCGGGGCGACATTTTGAGGGCGCGGGTGGTCGTGGGGCGCATGGTCAGTCGCGATACGCATGCGTTGGATGAACAACAGGTCGCTGCCGCTGCCACCGAGTCGGTGCTGGAGAACGGCAATGACGCCGTGTTCGGCGCGCTGTTCTGGTTTGCGCTGCTGGGCGCGCCCGGTGCCGTGTTGTATCGGCTGGCCAACACGCTGGATGCCATGTGGGGCTATCGCACGCCGCGTTATCAGCGCTTCGGTTGGGCCGCCGCGCGCATCGACGACGTGCTCAACTTCCTGCCGGCGCGGCTTACCGCGCTCAGCTATGCCTTGCTCGGCGATGCCACCCGCGCATGGCGTTGCTGGCATACGCAAGCGAAGTCGTGGGATAGCCCCAACGCCGGTCCCGTGATGGCCGCCGGCGCGGGAGCGCTGGGCGTGCGCCTGGGTGGCGCCGCACCCTATGACGGTGTGTGGGAGCCTCGCCCCGAGCTGGGCGTGGGCGCACCAGCCGACGCGGGTTCCATCGTGCGCGCCTTGCGCTTGGTACGGCGTAGTGTGGTGCTGTGGCTGGTGGTGGCGCTTTGCCTTGCCGCGCTATGGCAGGGAGGCGCGCATGCTTGAACATGGTGGCCGCCTGTTGCGAGCCGCGCGCGAATACGGCATCGCGCCGTCGGACTGGCTGGACCTTTCCACCGGCATCAGCCCCTTCGCCTGGCCGGTACCGCCCATCCCCGCATCGGCCTGGATGCGTCTGCCCGAGGACGACGATGGCCTGATCGAGGTTGCACGCGCGTACTACGGGGCGCCACGACTGTTGCCGGTGGCCGGTTCACAGGCCGCCATCCAGGCCTTGCCCCGGTTGCGACAGGCGTCGCGCGTGGGCGTCATCGCGCCGGGCTACAACGAGCACGCGCATGTATGGCGCCAGGCCGGGCATGCTGTCATCAGCCTGCCGGCACAAGCGTTATTGGCGCGTGCCGACGACTTCGACGTCATCGTGCTGATCCATCCCAATAATCCCGGCGGCGAACGTTTCGAGCGCGGGGCGCTGCTGGAACTGCATGCGCGTCTGGTCGAGCGCGGAGGCTGGCTGATCGTCGATGAGGCCTTTATGGATGCCACGCCTGCACACAGCCTGTGCCCGGAAACCGAGCGCGAAGGACTGATCGTACTGCGCTCGGCGGGCAAGTTTTTCGGGTTGGCCGGTGCGCGCGCAGGCTTCGTGTGTGCCTCGGCCATCGTGCTGGAAGCATTGCGCGAGCTGCTGGGGCCATGGACCTTGAGCGGACCCACGCGTCATGTGTTGCGGCAGGCATTGGCCGATCGCGCATGGCAGGACAGTGTGTGTGATCGCCTGCGCACCGGCAGCACGAGACTGGCCGAGCTGTTGACGAAACATGGCTTGTCCCCCACGGCGGGCTGCGCGTTCTTCCAGTGGTGGCGCCACGACGATGCGCCGGCGTTGCATCGCGCACTGGCGGCCCGTGGCGTGCTCACGCGCAGGTTCGACGCGCCACCCAGCCTGCGTTTCGGCTTGCCGGGAAACGATGATGACTTCAGGCGACTCGATGCCGCGCTGGGGGATGTCGTCGCAGGGAGCCAACCATGAGCGCTCGTGTGTTGATGGTCCAGGGCTGCACCTCCGATGCGGGCAAAAGCACACTGGTGGCGGGCCTGTGTCGCTGGCTGCATCGCAAGGGCGTCGCGGTGGCACCGTTCAAGCCGCAGAACATGGCGCTCAACTCGGCGGTGACCGTGGATGGCGGCGAGATCGGCCGCGCGCAGGCAGTGCAGGCGCAGGCGGCCGGGTTGCCGCCGCATACCGATTTCAACCCCGTGCTGCTCAAGCCGCAGAGCGACACCGGCGCGCAGGTGATCGTGCACGGCCACGCCATCGCGCAGATGGATGCGCGCCGCTATCACGACTACAAGCGCATCGCGATGGACGCGGTGCTGTCCTCGCATGCGCGCCTCGTCGCGCAGTACCAGGCGGTGATCGTGGAGGGCGCCGGCAGTCCGGCCGAGATCAACCTGCGCGATCGCGACATCGCCAACATGGGTTACGCCGAGGCGGTGGATTGCCCGGTGCTGCTGATCGCCGACATCGATCGCGGTGGCGTATTCGCGCACCTGGTCGGCACGCTGGCCTTGTTGTCCGACAGCGAGCGCGCTCGCGTGGTGGGCTTTGTCATCAACCGTTTCCGTGGCGACCTCGCCTTGCTGCAGCCGGGGCTGGACTGGCTGGAGCGCGAAACCGGCAAGCCGGTGCTGGGCGTGCTGCCCTACCTGCATGGCCTGCAACTGGAGGCCGAGGATGCCTTGCCGCGTGAACGGGTTCACAAAACAGGCGCCGGCCTGCGGGTGGTGGTGCCAGTGCTGCCGCGCATCAGCAATCACACCGACTTCGATGCATTGCGCGCCCATCCGCAGGTCGACCTGCAGTTCGTGGGGCCGGGCGAGCCGGTGCCAGCGTGCGATCTGATCATCCTGCCGGGCTCCAAGTCGACCCGTGCCGACCTGGCCTGGCTGCGCGCGCAAGGGTGGGTGGATGCGATGGCGCAGCATCTCCGCTACGGCGGCAAGTTGATCGGCATCTGTGGTGGCTTCCAGATGCTGGGGCGATTCGTGCATGATCCGCACGGCATCGAGGGCGAGCCGGGCTCGAGTGAAGGACTGGGTTGGCTGGATGTGGAAACCACGCTGGAGGCGCGCAAGCAATTGCGCCGCGTGAGTGGGAAACTGGTCCTGGGAGAGGTGAGGGTGAGCGGCTACGAGATCCATTGTGGCGTCAGCCATGGCGCAGCGCTGGCGATGCCGTCGAGCGTGCTCGACGATGGCCGCTGCGATGGCGCCCTGTCGCCCGATGGGCAGATTCTGGGCAGCTACCTGCACGGACTTTTCGATGAGCCGTCGGCGCTGCACGCCCTGCTCGACTGGGCCGGCCTGCACCAGGCCGTCACCCTCGACATGCATGCCCTGCGTGAAACGAGCATCGAGCGCGTGGCCGATGCGGTGGAAGCCCATCTCGATACCTCCCGGTTATGGCGATGCTTGGCCATCGAGCCGACGGAGCCCGCATGCGCACGCTGATTCTCGGTGGTGCCCGTTCGGGCAAGAGCGCGCTGGCCGAGCGACTGGCGCGCGAATCGGGGCATGAGGTGGTCTATATCGCCACCGGGCAGGCCCATGACGCGGAGATGGCGGCGCGCATCGCGCACCATCGGGCCAGCCGCCCCGCGCACTGGCATTGCGTGGAGGAGCCGCTGGCCTTGGCCGAGGTCCTGCTGGCCCAGGCGCGGCCCGGGCATTGCGTATTGGTCGACTGCCTCACGTTGTGGCTGAGCAATCTGCTCGGCCTGGACGACGCCGCGCGCTTCGCGCGCGAACGTGCGGCGCTGCTCGACGTATTACCCATGCTGACCGGCCAGGTGCTGCTGGTCAGCAACGAAGTGGGCCTGGGCGTGGTGCCGATGGGCGAGCTGACCCGCCGCTTCGTCGATGAAGCCGGGCGGCTGCACCAGTCGCTGGCCAGCCAGTGCGAACGCGTGTTGTTTGTTGCGGCAGGTTTGCCGCTAGCCATGAAAGGAAGTGTTGCATGAGCCATGACTGGCTATGGGATGCCTGCCAATCCGTCGATGCGGAGTATGAGCAGCAGGCGCGGGAACACCAGGCGCAACTGACCAAGCCACCCGGCTCGCTCGGCACGCTGGAATCGCTGGCGATCCGCCTGGCGGGGTTGCAGCGCACGGCCCGACCGGCCGTGCAGCAGGTGTGGATCAGCGTGTTCGCCGGCGACCATGGCGTGGCGGCGGAGGGCGTATCGGCCTTTCCGCAGGTGGTGACCGGCGAAATGGTGCGCAACTTTGCCCATGGCGGGGCCGCCGTCAGCGTGTTGGCGCGTGCGCTCGGCGCCATGCTCGAAGTGGTGAACCTGGGCACGGTGAACGACCCGGGCGAGCTGCCCCATGTGCGGCGCGCGATCATCGCGCCGCAAACGCGCAATTTTTGCGAGGAACCGGCGATGTCGCCGGAACAGCTCGATGCAGCGCTCCATGCCGGCGCCGAAAGCGTCGCGGCCGCGCATGCCGCTGATGCGCAACTCTTCATCGGCGGCGAGATGGGCATCGCCAACACCACCTCGGCTGCCGCGCTGGCCAGCGCCTTGCTGGGTGAGACGCCGCTGGCGCTGGCCGGCGCCGGTACCGGCCTGGACGCCGCCGGCATCGGCCACAAGGCGGCGGTGATCACGCGCGGGCTGGCACGCTACGAAGCCAGTGGCGATGCGTTGACCTGGCTGGCACGGGTCGGCGGATTCGAGATCGCGGCACTCACCGGCGCCTACATTTCGGCCGCCCAGCATGGCATTCCGGTGCTTGTCGACGGCTTCATCAGCACGGCCGCCGCGTTGGCGGCGGTGCGCATCAATCCCGGCTGTCGCGCCTGGATGTTCTTCGGCCATCGTTCGCGCGAACGCGGGCATGCCGCCGTGCTGGCGGCGCTCCATGCCGATCCCTTGATCGACCTGGGCCTGCGCCTGGGCGAAGCCAGTGGCGCGGCCACCGCCGTGCCATTGATGCGGCTGGCGTGCGAACTGCACGCGCGCATGGCCACGTTTGCCCAGGCCGGGGTGAGCGGCGCATGACTGCAAAGCACGTTGGCATCGACCTGTTGCGGCATGGCGACACCGGCCAGCGCAGCTATCGCGGACAACTGGACGACGGCCTCAGCGCACTGGGCTGGACCCAGTTGCGCGCGGCGATCTTCGGGCGCAGCTGGGACCTGGTCGTGACTTCACCACTGCGCCGCTGCGCGGCGTTCGCGCAGGACCTGGCCGCCGCGCGACGCGTGCCGCTGCGCACGGACCCGCGCCTGGCCGAGTATCACTTCGGTGACTGGCAGGGCGTGCCCATCGAAACCCTGGGCGAGCAACAGGGCGATGCGCTGGCCCGCTTCTGGGCCGATCCGGTGAATTGCCCGCCGCCCGGCGCCGAACCCTTCGCCGCGTTTCGCGAGCGTCTCTGCGCCGCGTTGAACGATATTGCCGTGGAGGCCGAAACGCAGCACGTACTGGTGGTGACCCACGGCGGCGCCATCCGCCTGTTGCGTTGCGAATCGGAGGGACGTGACTTCGGCGATATGGCCAACATCGACGTGCCCCACGCCTCGCTCCACCCACTCGCCTGGACGCCGCCCGCCGCGAGGCGGATCAAGGCCTGATATGCGCGGCCTGCTCGTCGCCATCGGCTTCCTGACCCGCGTGCCGGTGCCGGCGAAGGTATTTGACGACGCCAGTGGCCCGGCGCATTCGCTGGCCTGGTATCCGCTGGTCGGCCTGCTGATCGGTGGCGTGCTGTGGGGCCTGTCATGGCTGCTGGCTGCCGCGCCGCCGGTGCTGGCGGCCGCGCTGCTGTTGGCGGCGTGGGTGGCGTTGACCGGCGCCCTGCACCTGGATGGCCTGGCCGATAGCGCGGACGCCTGGGTCGGCGGGCTCGGCGATCGCGAACGCACGCTGGCCATCATGAAGGACCCGCGCTGCGGGCCGATGGGCGTGGTCGCCCTGGTGCTGCTGCTGCTGCTGAAATTCGCCGCGCTGGCCAGTCTCCCGCCGGCCAGCGGTGCGCTGTTGCTGGCGCCGATGCTGGCGCGGGCTAGCCTTACCGCGGCGTTCGTTTCCACGCCCTATGTACGCGGCGGTGGCCTGGGCAGTGCGTTGACCGCGGCGCCGCGCACCGCATGCACGCTTGGGCTCGGGTTTGCGGTGGTGGTGGCGCTCGCCGGTGGCTGGCGCGGCGTGGGCGCCCTGGCGGTCACGGCGGTGATGTTCATGCTGTGGCGCCAGGCCTGCCTGCGGCGGCTGGGTGGCATGACCGGCGATACCTGCGGCGCGCTGACTGAGCTGGTCGAGGCGGCCGTATTGGTCGCGCTGGCTCTGCACGCTGCCTAGAACAGAGCGGCCCAAGTGGGCGCCCAACGTTGAATTTGGCCGGCACGCCTCGATAATGAGGCCTTGCCGGCACGTGTACTGGCCGGAACCCGGAGTTTCCATGCCTATCTACGAATTCGAATGCAGCAGCTGCGGTCATCGTTTCGACCGCCTGCAAAAGCTGTCCGATCCCGATCCCACCGTCTGCCCCGCCTGCGACGTGGCCGAAGTGAAGCGGCGCCTGAGCGCGCCCGGCTTCCGCCTGGCCGGCAGCGGCTGGTACGAGACCGATTTCAAGAAAGACGGCGACAAGAAGCGCAACCTGGCCGGTGACACTGCCCCGGCTCCTGCGCCGGCCCCCAGCGCCAGTACCAGCAGCGACAGCTGAGCCTGAACGCTGGTTCGCCGGCCGTCATTTTTTTACGAACCCATCGCAAGATATTCAAAGCCGGTTGAGCATGCGCCCGTTAGCGTGACGCTTTGTCACATGAGGAGCGGCTGCGATGTCTCGGATGCGAGCAGGTTGGATGGGCGTGCTGGTCGGCGTGGCCGCAGGCTGGCTGGTTGGCGTAACGCCGGTGGCGCAGGCGCAAGGCCGTGACACGGTGCGCTGCGGCAGCCAGGACGGGCGCTTCGTCCGTTGCCAGGTGCCCTGGCGCGACGCCGAGATGATTCGCCAGGAGTCGGATAGCCCCTGCATACGCGGCCAGACCTGGGGCGTGGATCGCGGCGGCCTGTGGGTCGATCGCGGTTGTCGCGCCCAGTTCGTCGAGATGGGGCGCGGCGGTGGCTGGCAAGGCGGTGGCGGCGGCTGGCGGCCGGGCCCGGGCTGGGATCGCGAGATCCGCCTGCAGTGCGAAAGCAACAACAAGCAATACCAGTTCTGCCAGGTGGACGTGGGCGGGCATGGCCGTGCGCGCCTGTTGCAACAGCTTTCGGGCAGCCGCTGCGACGAAGGCTACAGCTGGGGCTGGAATCGCGCGGGTGTGTGGGTTTCCAAGGGCTGCCGCGGCCTGTTCTCGGTCGATCGCCGCTGGTAGGCGGGCAGGGGCGGGTATGGCGCGGCATCGCGGGCCGCGCCAGTGTTAACATTCCGGGTCTTTTCCACGCATTACGCCGCCCCGCGGCCCGGAGTTCCAAGCGCATGCGCACGCACTATTGCGGCCTCATCGATGAGGCACTGGTCGGCCAGACCGTCACCCTGTGTGGCTGGGTCAACACCCTTCGTCTGCAGAGCCATGTGGCTTTCGTCGACCTGCGTGACCACGAGGGTATCGCCCAGGTGGTGGTGGAGCGCGAGAACGCGGCGGCCTTCGCGGTCGCCGGCGAAATCGGCAACGAATACTGCCTGCGTGTCACCGGCACCATCCGCAAGCGCCTGTCGGTGAACGACAAGCTGCGTACCGGCACGGTGGAACTGCTGGCCGACACGGTGGAGATCCTCAATGCCGCGAAGGATCTACCCTTCGCGCTGCACGAGAATCCCAACGAGGACATGCGGATGACCTACCGCTACCTCGACCTGCGTCGCCCCGAAATGCAGAAGATGATGCGCACCCGCATCAAGCTGGTGCAGTCGCTGCGCCGCTATCTGGATGCGCGCGGTTTCCAGGACATCGAAACGCCCATCCTCACCAAGGCCACGCCGGAAGGCGCGCGCGACTATCTGGTGCCCAGCCGCGTGCATCCGGGCCAGTTCTACGCGCTGCCGCAGTCGCCGCAGCTGTTCAAGCAGATCCTGATGATGGCCGGTTTCGACCGCTACTATCAGATCGCCCGCTGCTTCCGCGACGAAGACCTGCGTGCGGATCGCCAGCCGGAATTCACCCAGCTCGACCTCGAATTCGCCTTCGTGGAAGAGAAGGACGTGCAGGACTTCGTGGAGCAGCTGATCCGCCACGTGTTCAAGGAAGTGCAGGGCGTGGAGCTGGACGCCACCTTCCCGCGCATGACCTGGGCCGAAGCCATGCGCCGCTTCGGTTCGGACAAGCCGGACCTGCGCATCGCGCTGGAACTGGTGGACGTGGCCAATGCGCTCAAGCAGGTGGAGTTCAAGGTGTTCGCCGAGCCGGCCAACGATCCGGCCGGTCGCATCGCCGCGCTGCGCCTGCCGGACGGCGCCAGCCTCAGCCGCAAGGACATCGACCTGCTCACCGAATACGTGGCCAAGTACGGCGCCAAGGGCCTGGCCTGGATCAAGGTGGAAGATCTGGCCAAGGGTCGCGATGGCATCAATTCGCCGGTGGCCAAGTTCCTCGATGACGCGGCGCTGGACGCCGTGCTCAAGGCGACGGGCGCGCAGTCGGGCGACATCGTGTTCGTCGGCGCCGGCAAGTGGAAGACGGTTACCGACTTCATGGGCGCGCTGCGCCTGAAGCTCGGCAAGGACCGTGGCCTGGTGGAGAACAGCTGGAAGCCGCTGTGGGTCACCGACTTCCCGATGTTCGAATACGACGAGGAAGAAAAGCGCTTCGTCGCCCTGCATCACCCGTTCACCGCGCCCAAGGTGGACGACGTGGACGACCTGCGCGCCAATGCGGCGAACGCGGTCAGCCGCGGCTACGACATGGTGCTCAACGGCAACGAGATCGGCGGCGGCTCCATTCGTATCCATCGCCCGGAGATGCAGAGCACCGTGTTCGACCTGCTCGGCATCGGCCCGGAAGAGGCCGAGGCGAAGTTCGGCTTCCTGCTCAAGGCGCTGAAGTTCGGCGCACCGCCGCACGGTGGCCTGGCTTTCGGCATCGACCGCATCGCCGCGCTGATGGCGGGCACCGAGTCGATCCGCGACGTGATCGCCTTCCCCAAGACCACCAGCGCGCAGGACCTGATGACCGATGCACCCTCGCCGGTGGCCGATGGGCAGCTCAAGGAGCTGCACGTGAAGGTGGCCGTCGAGCCGAAGTCGGCCTGATGCGCTTTGCTCCTCCCCCTGCCCGCAGGGGGAGGTCGGGAGGGGCTTCTTGCGCCAGGCGCCAGAGCGGTCCCTCCCCAGCCCGCCCCTGCAAGCAGGGAGGGAGCTAGAGAGCACACAAGATTCAGCACTTTCTGTGCAGAATGGACTTGCTATGGCGTCAGTGGCCATGGCGTTGCCCTGGAGGGTGATACCTCCGTCGATGGAAGTCCTGTTCTGCCATGACCGACCATGTGATCCTGCTGCACGGCCTGTGGATGCGCGGCTTTGCGTTGCTGATGCTGCACCGGCGCCTGATGGAGGCCGGCTTTCGCGTGCATCGCTTCGACTACATGAGCGTAGCGACGACGCAGGAACGCATCCTTGGCGGGCTGGAGGCGCGCCTTCAGGAACTGGGCCAGGAGGCGCAGACCGTGCACCTGGTGGGCCACAGCCTTGGCGGCCTGCTCGCGCTGCGCGCCTGCAGCGAAGGGACGCCACTGCCGCCCGGCCGCGTGGTCTGCCTGGGCTCGCCCCTCAAGGGCAGCGCCGCCGCGCGCCGTTTTGCCGGCATGGGGCGGGGCGGTGAGGTGCTGCTGGGGCACAACCGCGAGTTGCTGGAATATGGCTTCGAGCGCTGGAACGGCCCGCGCGAGGTGGGCGTGATCGCCGGTCGCACGCCGCTGGGCCTGGGCGCGGTCTTGGGCCAATTCGAGGGCGACAGCGACGGCACCGTGGCGGTGGACGAAACCTGCCTGCCGGGTATCGCCGACCATTGCGTGGTGGAGACCAATCACACCGGCCTGCTGTTCTCGATGGAGGCGGCGCGGCAGGCGACCGAGTTTCTTCACCGGGGCCGTTTCGATCACTCCGCGTCCTGAGGCGAAGCCTTGCCACGACTCGAACGCCGGCCGCTTGACCAGGTGGCTTGCCCGCCAGCGGCTCCGAAAGGATAGAATTCGCGTTCTGTTCGATTACCAGCTTTGCAGGAAGTGACATGGGTAGAGGCCCGTCCATCGAAGGTCGCAAGAACGCCGAAGACGCCAAGCGCGCCAAGGTGTTCACCAAGCTGATCCGCGAAATCACCGTGGCAACCCGTGCCGGCGTCGCCGATCCGGCGGCCAATCCGCGCCTGCGCGCCGCGGTCGACAAGGCGTTGTCGGCCAACATGACCAAGGACACCATCGAGCGCGCCATCAAGCGCGGTTCGGGTGCCGACGGCGGCGCGGCGATGGAAGAGCTGCGCTACGAGGGCTATGGCCCGGCCGGCATCGCCCTGATCATCGACTGCTTCACCGACAACCCGACCCGTACCGTGGCCGACGTGCGCCACGCGCTGACCAAGCATGGCGGCAACCTGGGCACCACCGGCTCGGTGGCTTTCCAGTTCGCCCGCGTGGGTGAGCTGGTGTTCGCCACCGGTGGCGACGAAGCCGCCGAGGAAAAGGTGCTGGAAGCGGCGCTGGAAGCCGGCGCCGACGACGTGGTCAACGAGAACGGCGAGAGCACCGTGCTGTGCGCGCCGGAGAGTTTCGAGGCCGTGCAGCAGGCGCTGATCGCGGCGGGTCTGCATGCCCAGCACGCGGGCGTGGGCATGCGTCCGAACAACCGCGTGGCGGTGCCCGAGGACGCGCTGGAAACCCTGCTCGACCTGCTCGAGAAGCTCGATGCCCTCGACGACGTCAGCGAGGTGTCGCACAACGCGCTGCTGCCGGCCGAGGCGGCCAGCTAACTTCGCGCGGCCTTGCACAGGCCCGGCGATCCACGCCCATGACCCGCATCATCGGCATCGACCCGGGCAGCCAGCGCACCGGTGTCGGCATCATCGATGTCGACGCCAGCGGCAAGCTGTCCCATGTTTTCCATGGCGCGCTGGCGGTGGCTGGCGAAGCCAGTTTTCCCCTGCGCCTGAAACGCATCTTTGACGAGCTGTGTGCCATCATCGCCGCCCATCGGCCGGACGAGTGCGGCGTGGAGCGCGTGTTCATGGCGCGCAACCCCGATTCGGCGCTGAAGCTGGGGCAGGCGAGGGGAGCCGCGATCTGCGCGGTCGTCAGTCAGGGGATCGCGGTGCACGAGTACGCAGCGACAGAAGTGAAACAGGCCGTGGTCGGTAGCGGTCGTGGCGACAAGACCCAGGTGCAGCACATGATCGGCATCCTGCTTGGACTCAAGGGGCCGATGCAGGCCGACGCGGCCGATGCGCTCGCCGTTGCGGTGACGCATGCCCATACGCGCGCCAGCCTCGATCGCGTGGGCATTCCGCGTACCGCCTGGAGACGTCGCCGATGATCGGCCGTCTGCGCGGTACGTTGGTTTCCAAGCAGCCGCCGTGGCTGCTGGTGGAGGTAGGGGGCGTCGGCTACGAGCTGGAAGCGCCGATGTCCACCATCTACGACCTGCCGTCCACCGGCAAGGAAGTGACCTTGCTCACCCATTACGCGGTGAAGGAAGACAGCGTCGCGCTGTACGGTTTCCTGCTCGAAGCCGAGCGCGCGTTGTTCCGCAACCTGCAGAAAGTCAGCGGCATCGGCGCGAAGATCGCGCTGGCCGTGCTATCGGGTGTGTCCACCAGCGATTTCGCGCGCCTGGTGCAGGCCGGCGACGTGGTCGCGCTGACCAAGATTCCCGGCATCGGCAAGAAGACCGCCGAACGCATCGTGGTCGAGCTGCGCGATCGCCTGGATGGTCTGGCTACCACGTTGCCCTCGGGCATCCAGGCCCAGGGCGTGGCGCTCGATCCCGCGGGCGAGGCCACGGTGGCCTTGCAGCAACTGGGCTACAAGCCGGCCGAAGTGACCCGGCTGGTGCAAAAGGTCGCCGCCGAAGGCGACAGCGCCGAATCGATTATCCGCAAGGCGCTGCGCGCCGCCCTCGGGAGCTGAGATGACTCCGGATTCCATCCACGGCATGACCGACGCCGAAACCAAGCGGCGCCTGGCCGCGCTCGCGCTGGGCGCCATCGGCGTGGTCTACGGCGACATCGGCACCAGCCCGCTGTACACCTTGCAGACCACGCTCAGCCACGACGGCATGAAGCCCACGCCAGAGAGCATCTACGGTGTGCTGTCGCTGATCTTCTGGGCGCAGATCATCGTGGTGTCGCTGAAGTACGTGGTGTTCATCATGCGCGCCGACAACAAGGGCGAGGGCGGCATCATGGCGCTGCTGGCGCTGGCCCTGCGCAGCGTGAAGGGCGATGCGCGGCAGCGCTGGCTGCTTGCCATCATCGGCATCTTCGGTGCCTCGCTGTTCTATGGCGACGGCGTGATCACGCCGGCCATCTCGGTGTTGTCGGCGGTGGAGGGCCTGAAGGTGCCCGCGCCGAACCTGGAACACTGGGTGGTGCCTATCACCGCGGTGATCCTGTTCCTGCTGTTTACCTTGCAGCGACATGGCACGGAGCGCGTGGGCAGGCTGTTCGGCCCGGTGATGGTGGTGTGGTTCGTCGTCATCGCGCTGCTGGGCGCCAACATGATCGCGCGTAATCCGCACGTGCTGACCGCGATCAACCCGATCTACGGCGTGCGCTTCTTCTTCACCCATGGCATGCAGGCGTTCATTGCGCTGGGCGGCGTGGTGCTGGCGTTGACCGGCGCCGAGGCGCTGTATGCGGACATGGGCCACTTCGGCAAGCGACCGATCCGCCTTGCGTGGTTCAGCTTCGTGCTGCCGGCGCTGGTGCTCAATTATTTCGGCCAGGGTGCCTTGCTGCTGTCGCATCCCGAAGCCATCGACAGTCCGTTCTTCAAGCTGGTGCCCGAGGCCTTGCTGTACCCGATGATCGGCCTGGCCTGCGTGGCGACGGTGATCGCTTCGCAGGCGGTGATCTCCGGTGCGTTCTCGATGACCCGCGAGGCGATGTCGCTGGGTTATTCGATGCGCATGCCGGTAGTGCACACCTCGCGTGAGATGTCCGGCCAGATCTTCGTGCCGTGGGTGAACAACTTCCTGCTGGTGATGGTGCTGCTGGCGGTGCTGGGCTTCCGCAGTTCCGACAGCCTGAGCGCGGCCTATGGCATCGCGGTGACCGGTACCATGACCATCACCACCATCCTGGCGCTGATCGTGGCGCGCCGGCAGTGGAACTGGAGCCGCTTCACGGTGATCGTGGCGGGCGTGTTGCTGCTCACCATCGACCTGTCCTTCCTTGGCGCCAACCTGATCAAGGTCGAATACGGCGGCTGGTTCCCGCTGGTGCTGGGCGTGGGTATTTTCATCGTGATGACCACCTGGCGTCGCGGCCGCGAGCTGGTGGTGCGCGAGATCAAGCAATCCGGCCTGGCCTTGCAGCCATTCATCGAGAACATCGCCGAGCATCCGCCGCTGCGCGTGCCGGGCACGGCGGTGTTCCTTACCGCTAACCAGCATGCCGTGCCGCACGCGCTGCTGCACAACCTCAAGCACAACAAGGTGCTGCATGAGCGCAACGTGCTGCTGACGGTGGATATGCTGGAGACGCCTACCGCCGATGCGGGCGAGCGCATCGCGATCACCGAGCTGGGCGGCGATTTCTTCGGCCTGGAATTGCGCTTCGGTTTCGCCGAGGACCCGAATATTCCCGCCGCGCTCAGCAAGTGCTCCAAGGCCGGCCTGCCGTTCGACATGATGGACACCACCTTCTTCCTGTCGCGCGAAACCATCATTGCCGACGCGAAGCGGCCGGGCATGGCGTTGTGGCGCGACAAGCTGTTCGCCTTCATGGCGCGCAATGCCTTGCCGGCCACGGCGTTCTTCCAGATTCCGGGCAATCGCCTGATCGAGCTGGGCGCCCAGGTCGAGATCTGAGACGCCGGCCCGTCATTCCCGCGGAAGCGGGAATCCGGTGCCTTTGAAGGGTTCTGATGACGCTGGATCCCCGCTTCCGCAGGGATGACGGCATTTTTCGGGCGCTCCAGCCACTGGCCACCCTTTGAGTCGCGCCGCTGTAGCCCAGGCGCTGCCATAATGCGTACCCATGACCGATCACCGCATCGTTACCGCCGCCGCCCATCTGGACGACGAGGCCCTGGAGGCCTCCATTCGTCCCAAGCGGCTGGCCGAGTACCTGGGCCAGCAGGCGGTGCGCGAGCAGCTGTCCATTTATATCGAGGCGGCGAAAAAGCGTGGTGGCGCGCTCGACCACGTGCTGATCTTCGGGCCGCCCGGCCTGGGCAAGACCACGCTGAGCCATGTCATCGCCAATGAGCTGGGCGTCAATCTGCGCTCCACCTCCGGCCCGGTGCTGGAGCGGGCGGGGGACCTGGCGGCGCTGCTGACCAACCTCGAGCCGCATGACGTGCTGTTCGTGGACGAGATCCATCGCCTGTCGCCGGTGGTGGAGGAAGTGCTTTACCCGGCGATGGAAGATTTCCAGATCGACATCATGATCGGCGAGGGTCCTGCCGCGCGCTCGATCAAGCTCGACCTGCCGCCGTTCACCCTGATCGGCGCCACCACTCGCGCCGGCCTGCTCACGGCGCCGCTGCGTGACCGCTTCGGCATCGTGCAGCGTCTGGAGTTCTATACGCCCGACGAGTTGACCGCCATCGTGCGGCGCTCGGCGCGCATCATGGGCATTGCCTGCGAACCCGATGGCGCGCAGGAGATCGCCCGCCGCTCGCGTGGTACGCCACGCATCGCCAACCGCCTGCTGCGTCGCGTGCGCGACTACGCCGAGGTGCGCGCGGACGGGCAGATCACCCGTGACGCGGCGCGTGCCGCGATGGACATGCTCAAGGTGGATGCCGAGGGTTTCGACGAGCTGGACCGGCGCATGCTGGCCACCATCATCGAGAGCTTCGACGGCGGCCCGGTGGGCGTGGAGTCGCTGGCCGCTGCGCTCAGCGAGGATCGCGGCACACTGGAAGATGTGGTCGAGCCCTACCTGATCCAGCAGGGATACCTGGTGCGCACCGCGCGCGGCCGCATGGCCAGCGCCAAGGCCTGGCGCCACCTGGGGCTGACCCCGCCGCCGCGCCAGCCGTCCCCGATCGACCTGTTCACTGCCGATAACGCCGATGTCTGACGTCACGCAAGGCACCGCCGCCGCCCCTTTCCAGTGGCCGGTGCGCGTCTACTGGGAAGATACCGATGCCGGCGGGGTGGTCTACCACGCCAGCTACCTGCGTTTCATGGAGCGTGCCCGCAGCGAATGGCTGCGGGTCATGGGCATCAGCCAGTCCAGCTACAAGGAAACCACCGGGTTGGCCTTCCTGGTCCGGGAAATGCAGATCGATTTCCTCAAGGCGGCCCTGCTGGATGATGAACTGTCCGTAAGCGTCGAAGTCAAAGAACGCCGTGCAGCCAGTATCCTTTTCGCCCAGACGATCCGCCGGGCGGACGGCGCGGAGCTGATCCGCGCGAAGGTGCGTGTGGCGTGCGTCGATGTCCGCCGCATGCGTCCGGTGCAGATTCCGGCCGACTTCATCCCCGGCCTTTCCCCTTAAATACCTTATTGCAGTACGTGCGCTGGAGAACCTTCGAGCAATGAACGGTGGAGTGAACATTTTCAAGCTGATCGCGGAAGCGAGCATCCTGGTCCAGTTCGTCATGCTGGTACTGCTGGTGTTCTCCTTCCTGTCCTGGGTGATCATCATCCGCAAGCATGCGCAGCTGAAATCCGCCATGCAGGAAGCCGAGGGCTTCGAGGAGCGCTTCTGGTCCGGCGCCGACCTGGCCCAGCTGTTCCGCGAAGTGAGCAACCGCGGCGCCGAGAACGGCGGCATGGAAAACGTGTTCGAGTCGGGCTTCCGCGAATTCGTCCGCCAGCGCCAGCGCAGGACGCACGACATGCGCATCGTGATCGAAGGTTCCGAGCGCGCCATGCGCGTGGCCGGCACCCGCGAGATCGGCCGCCTGGAACGCAACCTGGAATTCCTCGCTAACGTCGGCTCCATCAGCCCCTACGTGGGCCTGTTCGGCACCGTCATCGGCATCATGGGCGCGTTCCAGGGCCTGGGCGAAATGAAGGATGTGACCATCGCCGTGGTCGCTCCGCATATTTCCGAGGCGCTGATCGCCACCGCCATGGGCCTGTTCGCCGCGATTCCGGCCGTGTGGGCGTACAACCGTTTCGCCAACAAGGTCGAGCGCGTGGCCTCGCGCTACGAAGTGTTCCAGGAGGAGTTCTCCTCGGTGCTGCAGCGGCAGATCCAGTCCGACGACCCGGCCGCCTGAGGGTCTTGAGCCATGCGTAGCTCCATGCGCCACAAGCGCTTCAAGCTCAAATCCGAGATCAACGTCGTTCCCTACATCGACGTGATGCTGGTGCTGCTGATCATCTTCATGGTCACCGCACCGATGATCAACAAGAACGTCGACATCAACCTGCCGCAGGCCAACGCCAAGTCGATGCAGGACAAGAAGGACCCGGTGATCGTCGCGGTCGACCAGAACGGGCAGCTCTATCTCACCCTGGGTACCGAGAAGAGGCAGCCCATCGACGTCGACACCATGAAGGCCAAGGTGGGCGCTTTCGTGAAGGCCAACCCCGAGGTCAGCGTGCTCGTGGCCGGCGATCGCGACGGCAAATACGACGGTGTGTATCAGGTGCTGGCTGACTTGCAGCAGGCTGGCGTGTCCAAGGTAGGCCTGATGAGCGCGCCGGTGTCGGACTCGAAGAATGGACGACCGTAACACTCCAGGCACCTCCAAGGCGGTCGTCCTCTCCGCCATCCTGCATCTGGGCATCGTGGGTTTCCTGACCCTCGCGGTGGTGCCGTGCTCGTTCTACGAGGGCCTGTTCGAGACGCTGCATCTGCCGGCGAGCTGGAACCCCATCACTTGCGCCAAGCCGATCCAGCTGGCCGGCGAGGTCATCGAGGCCACCCTGGTCGGGCCCACCGGTGCCCCGCCGCCGAAGGCGGTCAAGGCCAAGCCGGTGCCCGACAGCGTGCCGCCGCCGCCCACCGTGCCGCCGCCGAAACCCCAGGAAGAAGCGCCCCAGGTGAAGACCCTGCCGCCCCCGCCCGAGCATCCTGACATCAAGGATCAGGAGAAGGTGGTGGCCGAGGCCGAGCAGAAGGCCGAGGACGCCAAGAAGGAGCAGGAGGAGAAGCAGCGCCAGCGCGCCGCCGAACTCGATGCCCAGGCAGCCAAGCAGAAGCAGGAAAAGCAGAAGCAGATCGACGAGCTGTTCGCCAAGATGGACGCCGCCGACCAGCAGACCAAGAAGCTGGACAGCAAGGCCAGGCAGGCCAAGCAGCAATTGGCGGACCTCAAGAACGCCCAGGACAACGGGCTGGCCAATGTGCCCGAGGCCGCCCAGCGGCAGACCGGCAACAATGGCCCGGATGCCGGCCTGCTGGCGCAATACCTGGCGGCGATTCAGAACGCGGTCACGCAGAATTGGCTTCGGCCGGATAACATGCCGAGCACGCCGTGCATCGTGCACATCGTGCAGCTGCCGGGCGGCGACGTGATGAGCGCCAAGGTCGACGCCAGTTGTCCGTACGACGACGCCGGCAAGCGCTCCATCGAGAACGCCGTACTGCGCGCGCAGCCGTTGCCCTACAAGGGCTTCGAGAGCGTGTTCCAACGCAATATCGATTTCACTTTCAGGCCGCAGTGATGAAGCCCATGCGCAAATTGAGCACACGCCTCGCCCTCGTCCTGCTCGTCGTGGCCGCGTTGATCGCGGGCCCGGCCGCAGCCCAGTCGCTCAACGTCGACATCGTCGGTGGCCTGAAGACGGCCACCCCGATCGCGGTGGTGCCGTTTGCCCAGGCCGGTGGGGCGCCCCTGCCTACCGACGTGGCCGATGTCATCCGCAACGACTTCAACCGCTCCGGCAAATTCCGCTCGCTGGCCAAGAGCGAGATCGTGGAAACGCCGTCCAAGGGCGCGGACATCAACTTCGCCACCTGGCGCCTGCTCAAGCAGGACTACATCACCGTGGGCCGCATCAGCGATGCCGGCGGCGGCATGTTGCGCGTCGAGTACGAGCTGTGGGACGTCAACAAGCAGCAGAGCCTGCTGGCCCAGGCGTTCACCGCGCCCGCCGGCGACCTGCGCGGCGTGGCGCACCAGATCGCCGATGCCATCTACGAAAAGATCACCGGCGTGCGCGGCGCGTTCTGGACCCGCATCGCCTACATCACGGCGGTGGGCCTGGGCAACAACACCACCTACTCGCTGATCGTGGCCGATTCGGACGGCTACAACCCGCAGGTGGTGGCCCGTTCGCGCGAGTCGCTGCTGTCGCCCTCGTGGTCGCCGGACGGCCGCAAGATCGCCTACGTGTCGTTCGAGAGCGGCAATTCGGCCATCTATGTGCAGGACATCACCACCGGTTCGCGCCAGCTGGTTTCCGCTCGCGCGAAGGGCATCAACGGTGCTCCGAACTTCTCGCCGGACGGTTCCAAGCTGGCGCTGGCGCTGTCCTACCAGGGCAACCCGGAGATCTACGTGATGGACCTGGGCTCCCGCCAGGAGACCCGCCTGACCACCAATCTGGCGATCGACACCGAGCCGCGCTGGACCCCGGATGGCCAGAGCATCATCTTCACCTCCGACCGCTCCGGCCGTCCGCAGCTCTACCAGATGCCGGCCACGGGCGGCTCGGCCGACCGCATCACCTTCCAGGGCCAGTTCAACGCCAACGCGTCGATCAGCTACGACGGCAAGCAGATCGCGATGGTGCAGGGCAACGGGAACGTGTATCGTATTGCCATTATGGATCGCAGTCTGGGTGGGCAGTTGCGCTTCATCTCGCCGGGTCCGATCGATGAAACTCCGAGTTTCGCGCCCAATGCCAGCATGCTGTTGTATGCCGCCTCCGAAGGACGCCGCGGTGTCTTGTACGCCGTGTCGGCCGATGGCCTGGTCAGGCAGCGCCTCGTGCTGGCCGATGGCGACGTTCGCGAACCGGCCTGGGGTCCTTATCGTCAGCGTTGACCAGTTCGTGCCGGGGCGCGTAAGCGTCACGGCCATGTGATCCGGGCGTGAAGCCTCAAACGACACTCCGGATCAAAAAGCTTGTCGCCCGCGGCAATCCGTCGCGGACGGCGGGTCAGGCGGTTGCGAGACAGCGCACTGCCGGCAGCAAAATGTCAAAATAACAGCCGGTTCACCGGCGATCACTGTCCCGAAACCGCAATCATTACTGACTGTCGGAACTCAAACCCGTTTGAAGGAACGTCCACCATGAATAAGACCGTTCGCGTCGCCCTGGTCGCCCTGCTCTGCGTTGGCGCGGCCGCATGCTCGAAGAAGCAGGAAGTCAAGCCGCAGCCGGCTCCGGAGCAGGCTCCGGTCACCGCTCCGGTGCAGACCGAGCACAAGTACACCCCGGCCGATCTCGATACCGATGCCTGCCTGCGTCAGCGCGTCGTGTACTTCGATTTCGACAAGGACGAGATCAAGCCTGAGTTCCAGCAGATCCTGGCGTGCCACGCCAAGTACCTGCAGGATCGTCCGACGGCGCAGATCCGCCTGGAAGGTAACGCCGACGAGCGCGGCACCCGCGAGTACAACCTCGGCCTGGGTGAGCGTCGTGGCAATGCCGTGTCCAGCGCCCTGCAGTCGAACGGCGGCTCGGCCAGCCAGCTCAACGTGATCTCGTACGGCAAGGAAAAGCCGGTGTGCCGTGAGCACAACGAAGACTGCTGGAGCAAGAACCGTCGCGTCGAGATCGTCTACACGGCGAAGTAATGAAGAAGCGACTGGCTAACCGCTTCACAGCCAGGATGGGCATGGCGGGCGCATTTGCGTCCGCCATGCTTTTTGCTGTCCCGGCATTCGCGCAGGATTCCCGCCTGAGCCTGGCCGACCGCGTGTCGCGGCTGGAGCAGCAGGCGCAAAACCAGAACCAAGGCGGCACCACCCTGGTCAACCAGGTGCAGGCGCTGCAGTCGCAGTTGCAGCAGATGCAGGGCCAGATCGAAGAGCTCCAGCATCAACTGCAGGAAGCGAGCGACAAGAACAAGGCGCAGTACGTGGATCTCGATTCGCGCCTGGGCCGCCTCGAAGGCGGTGCCGGTGCCGCGGCGGGTACGCCAGGTAATGCAGCCAACACGGCCAATCCCGCGCCAGCCGCCAGCGCGGCGCAGCCGCCAGCGGCGGCGGATGCGGGCAAGGGCGGCAAGGCTGCCGCTGCCAAGGGCGCGGCCCCGGCCAACGCCGCCACGGCGCAGGCCGCCTACGACGACGCCTTCAAGACCTTGCGTGGCGGCGACTATGCGCAGGCATCGCGCGGTTTCCGCAGCTTTATCCAGCAGTATCCCGATAGCCCGTTGTTGCCCAACGCGTATTACTGGCTGGGCGAGTCGTACTACGCCACCATGAACTACCAGGTGGCGCTGGAGGCCTTCCAGACCCTGCTCAGCCAGTTCCCGCAGAGCGAGAAGGCACCCGATGCCATGCTCAAGGCGGGCTACAGCCAGATCGAGCTCAAGCAGGTCGATGCCGGCAAGACCACGCTGAAGGCCGTATCCACCAAGTACCCGGGTTCCAAGGCGGCCAGCCTGGCCCAGGAGCGCCTGCGTCGCCTGCAGCTGCAGTCGGCCAACTGAGGCCCTTGTTGTGAGTGGCAGTAACGCGAGCGTGGCGCCCACCACGTCTGTGCCGGCCGTGACCGAGCGGTTGCGCATCACCGAGATCTTCCACTCGATCCAGGGCGAGGCCGACGCGATCGGCTGGCGCACGGTGTTCGTGCGTTTGACCGGTTGCCCGCTGCGTTGTGTGTGGTGCGATACCGAATATTCGTTCTATGGCGGCGACTGGCGCGCCATCGACGACATCGTGGCCGAGGTGGCCTCGCATGGCGCCCGGCACGTCTGCGTGACCGGCGGCGAGCCGCTGGCGCAGAAACGCTGCCTGATCCTGCTCAAGCGCCTGTGCGATGCCGGTCATGAGGTGTCGCTGGAAACCTCCGGTGCGCTCGATGTGGCGCTGGTCGACCCGCGCGTGCGCAAGGTGATGGACCTCAAGGCCCCGGATTCCGGCGAGAGCAAGCGCAATCTGTGGTCGAACCTGGAGCACCTGCTGCCGCATGACCAGGTGAAGATCGTCATCGCCAGCCGCGCGGATTACGAATGGGCGCGCGACGTGGTGGCCGAGCATCGCATCGCCGAGCGCTGCATGGTGTTGTTCTCGCCGGTGCATGGCGCGATCCAGCCGCGCGAGCTGGCCGAGTGGATCATCGACGACAAGCTCGACGTGCGCTTCCAGCTGCAGCTGCACAAGCTGCTGTGGAACGACGCGCCGGGGCACTGAGGCAGGTGATGGTGGCGCAACGGTGGCGCGACCGATCCAGCAGAACTTTCGCCGTATCGTCAACGTCTCGAAAATAGTTTTCCTGCGCATCGGCCTGTGTTGCCGTTCGCGCTTTTCGGCTGGATCACCGGCCTGAACCTGGAGTGGATGCAAGCCCATGTCTCAATCGTCTCCCCGCAAGGCCGTCGTGCTCGTCTCCGGCGGCATGGACTCGGCCGTCACCATCGCCATCGCCCGTGAACAGGGCTACCAGGTGCACGCGCTGAGCGTCGCCTATGGGCAGCGCCATAGTGCCGAGCTCGAAGCTTCCGAACGTGTCTCGCGCCTGCTTGGCGCGGTCGAGCACAAGACGGTGCAGGTAGACCTGCGCACCATCGGCGGCTCGGCGCTTACCGCCGACATCGACGTGCCGCTCGACCAGGCCGACGGGCAGGGCATTCCGGTGACCTATGTGCCGGCGCGCAACACCATCATGCTGTCCATCGCCCTGGGTTGGGCCGAGGTGCTCGGGTCCACCGATATCTGGTGCGGCGTGAATGCGGTGGATTACTCCGGCTATCCGGACTGCCGCCCGGCCTTTATCGAGGCCTTCGAGCAGCTTGCCAATGTGGCCACCAAGGCGGGCGTGGAAGGGGCGGGCATCCGCATTCATGCGCCGCTGATGCGCATGAGCAAGGCCGATATCGCTCGCGAAGGCCAGCGCCTGGGCGTGGATTTCTCCGAAACCGTCAGCTGCTACCAGGCCGATGCACAAGGCCGCGCTTGCGGCCATTGCGACGCCTGCCGCCTGCGCTCGCAAGGCTTCCAGGCGGCCGGCTTGCCCGACCCGACCCGCTATGTCTGAACGCTCGCTTGTACCATTGGCGCCAAGCCCATAAAATTACTGGCTTGCCTTTGAAAGTTGGGCCGTTAGCTCAGTCGGTAGAGCAGTAGACTTTTAATCTATTGGTCCCGAGTTCGAATCTCGGACGGCCCACCAATCCGAAACCCGCATAGCACAACGCTTTGCGGGTTTTTTTGCTCTAAATGGTCGCCGCATAGACGCAGTCTGCTGGTCGAAAGTACAGTTTCAGTACACTTCGGCCACGGAACATGCCCCATGGCGACCATCGTCAAGACACCTTCTGGGACCTGGAAGGCACTTATCCGTAAGCAAGGTTGGCCCGCTGTGGCCAAAACCTTTCGAACCAAGCGCGATGCAGAGGATTGGTCACGGCGCACCGAGGACGAAATGGTGCGGGGGCTGTTCATCGAGCGCGCTGGGTCCGAGCGTATGACCTTCTCAGCCGCGCTTGATCGCTATCTTGCCGAAGTCACTCCAACCAAAAAGGCCAGTACGCAACGGGTTGAGCGGCTGCGAGCTGAGGGGTTGCGCGCAGTGTTTGGCAAGTATTCGCTCGCCGCCATCAATACAGACTTGATCGCAAAGTTCCGGGATCAGCGGTTGGCAGACGGTATGGCGGCGAACACTGTACGGCTCGATCTCAGCCCTGCTGAGCCACATCTTTGTCACCGCCATCCGCGAATGGCGGCTGGGTCTAGTACAGAACCACGAATGGAAGCTTGGTCGGTACGGCGTGCCTGAAGACGGGTACTGCAAAGAGGCATTCAACCTCGTCCTCTCAATGCCGCCTGGCACGAACCGGGCGGCTGTGAAGGACGCAGCGCGGGACTTTGCGCAGCGCGAATTCGGAAGCAACCATCCCTACGTGTTTGCCGAACACACCGACGAGAAGCACCCGCATGTACACCTGTGCGTTAAATCATTGGGCTATGACGGAACGCGACTGAATCCGCGCAAGGCGAAACTTCAACGCTGGCGAGAGCTGGACCGGCCAGCCTTTCGTAGACATCTTCGAGCCATAATTTCTGGCAGTCGAGGAGGTCGGT
>NZ_JAKWJS010000012.1 GCF_022761115.1 Dyella sp. RRB7
AGAGTTTGAACGGCGCTACGCGCAAAGCGGCTCGTAAGTGTCTACAGAACTCTGGCCGGTCCAGAGAGGCATTCTTTGCGGAATAGAAGTCGACAAGAGTGTTCCTGAGTCCCCTTTGCGAAAGTCTCCTAGAGGGGCTGCTCAGTCGCATTTCTTCGACTTCACGGATCACGACCGACGAAAGACCAAGGGACTGGTAGTAAACCGCCCGGTTTGCATCAGACAGCATGGGATATGCCCTCGTAGAAGGCGCACGGGACCTTGGCGACCAAACTGCTGCCGCTGATTCCATGCACACGGAAACAAGCTCACGCCACAGAGCGACGAAAGTGCTTGACGTGTTCGGAGGAAGGCACTAAAACTGGAAGGGAAGCAAGTGACCAACAAGCCCGCCTTCACTTTCGAGCCTCGCGTCTTGAACACGCGGGGCTCGACCGTTTATAGCGCCCCTAAAAGCGCTATCCGCTCATGGCATGTCCTCCACTGGAGTGACGTCGCGGGCTCCTCCTCCTTGAACTACGGTCTGAAGCCAAGCGCGAACGACCGGTGTGGCCGCAAACCACCCCCTGCGACCTGGAACTTGAAACATCTCGATTGGAAGGCGACCTGCTTGTCTCGCCTTGGCCAACGCCCCTGTCGAAGCGAAGCCGAGCAGGCGTGCGGTCTCTGTCGCCGACAAGATGGGGGCGTTCGGCAGGTAATTGTCGAGACCCAGTTGAACACTCGGGGCTGAAGCCATCGACTGCTCCCACTCGTAGATTCAGTGCGCTATTCGCGATCTATCCTGTCCAGGCCAAACTCGACATGCTCAGTTCGCGCAAGCTGCAATGGTTCGCTCAAGGCTTAGAAGCCGAGTACATCGCTTACCAGATAGACACTGCGCCCCCAACAGCGCCAAGTCAATCCAACCCGTTTAGGTTCAATGCCTTAGATATATTTACGGATATAGTTCAGGATATAGTTCTGGAATAGTATTCGAGTAAGGGATTGAACAAAGGCCCCCGGCTCCAAGGCCATATACAGAGCCGTTTTTCCGCGTTACTAGGGGCTTAGGTGATTCAGCGCAAAAAAACGACTAAAAATCTCGTCCTGCCGTATGGGCTGTGGATTGACTGCAGCCCCATCCGAGAGAGACCGAACGACCCGCTTGACGACACACATGAAGGCGTTCAGTAGCGCGCAAGGCTTTTCACCCCACAAACACGAGCCCCAATGTCCATCGAAGAAGAGCCGTTACATTCCGAACAGCGCATCACCCTTTCTGACTTCTTTCGGCAGTCTGCACCTCGCCTCCGCAAGGAGTACCCCACCTATTTGCCCATTGTCACCACGGTCGGCGATCCAAACGTCGTGCACGTAGATCTCGCCCTGCTGACGGCAGCACTGCGCGGCGACGAACTCTGGGCAGATTCCGCGGTCGACAGAACGCCTGACACATTCATGCCTGAGCGCTATGCAAGAGCAATCCAGGCGGTACGAAAAGGTGAGCCCATGCATCACCCTTGGCTCTCTTTCCGCTACGGCCGAATTCGAGTGACGGACGGACGCCATCGCCTCTATGCGTTGCTCGACGAGGGCTATACCCATGTCGAAGTGGCCACTGATCCTTGGCATGGAGACATCATTCGGACGATCGCTGATCCAGCGATCCAATTCACGATGCCGTTGCCGGCCGAGTTCCATCACGAATGAGCTGCGCGTAATTCACAGAAAGGCGGATTGAGTCTTAGCGATCGCATCGCGCGATGCCTCTCGAGCAAGACTCGAGTGAAGATATGTCAGGATCGTCGGTATAACAGGGGTCTATCAATGGACATGCAAAAAAGCTTGGATAGCTTACATAGCCTGATGCTCGAACCACGAATTATCCGCGCGCCATACCCTATTCGACAGCGCGATACCGGCCTCGCGCAAATGACAGTCGAGGCCATCTCAGAGGTTTACGCTGTCGAAGGCATAAGCTTCGATACGATCTCAAGTGATCGATCCTTGACGGCAGCTCAGATTGGCGACTGGCTGACAAAGAACGCGAAGTCCTCTCGCGGGACCCCGAGTGACTCTCCGCTCTTTGCGGCTTCGCAGATCACCGTGGCGCTTTCTTGGCTCGAGAAAGGACCAATCGTCGAGGCTACGCCAGCTCTTCTCGAGATGCTCGAAAATACTGACATCGATGACTCGATTACAGCCGAGCAGCTGCGCATGCCAATGCCTCGCAGTCTGTACCTTCTAATGCCACGCACTGGCGAGGAATATCGGCTCTATGACGGCACCGGCGGGTATTTCCCGCTGGAGGGCGTTCTTATTCGCGAATCGCATCCAATAGATCCAGACACCGGTGAGTCAGAGCGATGGTTGGAGTTCGTTGTGGCCAGCTCAACAACCGCAGCATCCAAGAACGCACTGGATGACGCGTACTACTATCGCCCTCTTTCCATATCAAAGGGCGCCGAGTCGAAATCTATTCTTCAGTTGATTGCTGACTACGATATTGAACTCTACGCCAGGCTCGGCCTGACACCACCGGAACCCGGTTCAGCCGAGGAAAAAAATGAAGCCGTTATCCGCCGAGTCGTATCGCTAGCATCGAAAGTACTTCTCTATCTCAACATCCCCAACGTTCGGCGTGCGGACCATCAAGGCCGCTCCGACCTTCTCCGTACAGCGCCGCCGAAAGATCCCGTGAAGCGGCGCAAGTACGAACAGCGCATTCGCGGCACCTTTGACCGCATAGTGGTGGGCCCAACGTGGGAGGAGGCTGGCCTTGGTCGCGCCGGTGAAGGCACTAGTAAACGCGCCCACTTTCGTCGCGGTCATTTTCGCAACCAAGCGTTCGGTAGCGGTCTCTCTCAACGTCGCCTTACTTGGATCCACCCTACAGTAGTAGGGGCCCAGGGGAGCGACTCCCCTCTGCCAAGAGATTACGCGCTGAAGCGCTAACCGTTCTGGTCAAAATGCTAGCAGAGGCATCAGGTTACATGACCAAGATCCCAGCAACCGATCGAACGTTCCATCTCAAGTCTTCGGCCCATATGTTGCAGAAGCTGAGATGGGAACTAGGGCATGCCTATTCACTTGTCCAATCCCAAATGGACATGGAAGCTGCCGCATACTTTGCAATCAATGCAGCAACCACCGCGTGGCACCTGGGAGACTGGGTCTGCGTTGAGCTAAGCGAAAACGACGCCTGGTCAATCGCCAAGGAAAAACTGGACGCTGGAAACGAACAAGAGCTCACATCGTTTCTTCGCAAGGACCCACTACTTTATTCATGCCACCAAATAGCGACCGCCTTCAAGCATAGGGCGATGCTGGAGAGGCATCGGATCGACGGTTTCATGACTGTCGATTCACCTATCGAATTCCTCGTGGGCGAAGAGCCTCATTCAGTGACCACATTTCGCGTCATCTTTCCCGGCGCTGATATCGACCTGATGGCACTCCTCCACTCCGTGGAGCGATGGTGGCAGATGACACTTGCGGTGTTAGGCCTCCTACCTGTTGAATTCTTTGAGCCGGACCAGAATGCATCTGACACAGACGCCATCGAAATATTTGCCGGCTAACTTTGTCGCTAACGCACGGCGCATGAGGCTGAACAAACCTCCTTGTTTCGTCTCGTGTTCGCGCCTCTCAAACCCCAAGCGGGGGTCACATCTGCGGTGATTGCTTCTACGCTTATCAGCAGGCCACGTCTCGTAGTTCTTGACACATCTCACTTGGCAGGACTTGCGGCCGATTGGGATTCGGCTAGTCGCAGTCAACGGCATGCGGCACAGAGTTTCATTCCCAGCCTTGTCGAACATGGGTGGCTACCGTTGCTTTCCTGGCATCAGCTCGAGGAGCTGATGCAACATCAGAACGGCGAACTGGTGGACGCCCGGCTTCGTTATCTGTGGAGCTGGCCATTGATGGCATGGATTCGGCCGTCCGATCCGAATGCAGGCCCTGGGTTAGTTCTTGATGTACTCGAGGCCGAAGTTGTGGCGGCGCATGCTCACCCAGACGCGGATGTGCTCCGAGTCCGCGATATTGCGCGTGAAAGCTTGTTTTCCGTTGGGCCAGCCACAGAGGCAATACCCAATCATTTCAAGGATTGGCGCCTTCTAAGGCCGGCATTGACTGACCTGCAGGAGAACGCACGTAGGATCGCGGCGATCTCCCCGTGGCGCCCGAAGAATATAAACAGGACACGCATCGCTGACTGGATGGGTAGGCCAATGCGCGAAAGCGCAGATGCGGCCCGGACATTCCAGTCTCTTCGAGACAATTTGGCCAACGAAGTCACGACACGTGGAGACAGGCGGATAGTTGACCCTACCGGGATAGCTGACCGATTCTTCTCCGAGATCGCTGAGGACGGTCAACTTATTGCTGGAGACACCGACATGCCTCCTGCCATTCAAATCCTAGTAAACGCAGGCCTACAACCCAATGAGATCGACCCGTCGGCCACGTTTGCCGAGGTTATGAATCTCCTCATCTTTCACAAGCGCCTAGGGATCATAGCCGAGTCAAGCGGCCTGCCCCTGCATCAGCTCAAGCGAACAGTGACCCGCAATCGTCTTCCAGTAGTCGTAATCGAGGAAGGTATGCGGAAGCATGCCCACGATCAGCCAGAGCGCAAAGGCAGCGAACTAAACGATGTCCATCTATTGTGTCTAGCTTCATACGCGGATGTCACCTACGTAGACAAGCGCACCTTGGAGAGCATCCGTCGAGCGAAAGCGAGAGATGCGGTCTTCGCGACAGTGGTCGGGATTGCTAGCAAAGCCAGTAGCTACAACGATATCTTCGCAGAACTTATTAAGACTTAGCTCACGTACGCGGGGCGAGTGGAACAATTCTACCGATCGCTGCCACCTACACGCCGTTCCGAGTTATCACCGATATCTCTGGAACATTGAGTTTTGTGATGATACGCCTATCGCCATTTGAATGAGATCGCAGCACATGGACACCAAACTATTGCTGGAGGCAGTTGAGCGAACTGGCTTCCCACTGGAGCACCACACCGCCAGCCTTTTCAAGAAGGATGGCTGGTCCATCTTCTCCAACAAATATTATCTAGATGACACTAGTGGCCAACCACGAGAGATCGATTTAATCGCATATAAAGCCAATATCGTTGGCGATGTGACGATTTACTCTGCAATCATCGTTAGCTGCAAAAAGTCGTCGCGTAGCCTTTTTGCTTTCTTGACAAGAGGCCAAAACAAGAATGATCCGAACAAAGATCTATTTCCTTTCCAATACTGGACCAACGACAAGGCGATAGAACACATCGTGTCGGCTGAAGTCTTCCCCAAGAAACTATCTCAAGAACTGGCAAAAAGGGCCGGAGACGTGTGGGGCGCACCTGAAAGAGAAATCTTCGGCCTTCAGGAGCTGGCACCAATAACTGCGAGTGGAAAGCCGGGCGACCCAGTAAGCTCCTATAAAGCAGACAACGACCGCGCCTTCTTTTCCAGCATCAGCACCCTCATTAAGGCGCAGTCCTACGAACTCGCCAGGCTTCCCGAACGTCAGAGCGGAGCGCATCTTTACGTATTTGAGCTCCTTACCGTTCTAGAAGGCGATATGGTGGAAGTCGATTACGACAAGGCATCACCAAGCGTCACCGCAACCGACAAGCAAAAGTATATTGCCCACTACATTGTCAATCGGAACGAGCAGTTTACTCGCATCAACTTCGTTAACCGCAGCAGGCTTCCCAACATGGTGCCGCAGTACAGCCGGGCGCATGACACTCTTGTAGCCAAGCTCACTCGGGAACGAGATGCCTTTTACGAAAACATAGTTACTGATCGCCGCCGGGCTGCCGTCTTCATTGAAACGTTCAGGGAGAGGGTCAAAAACATCCTCAACTACTACTCCCCCGGGCTAGTCGGTAGATCACTTGAGGCGTCGGATATCGATTTGGATTGGGACAAGAAGCACTCCGTTGCTCTCGTGCAAATCTATTTCGACTACTCCGATGATGGGGCGAGTGTGATCGAGAAACTAAATTTGGAGAACAGGCTCGGCTCTCACATAGAGGCTGTTTTCAAGTCGATCTATAAGTACGAAGGGGAATTCCGTTTTGAAGAGGCGCCTCCGTTCTAATCGCGCAGGGCCTTGTGAATACTGCCTCCGCATCCTCCCTCACCCGGTGTGCCGGCGTACCGGTGTAAGCCGATATGCGCCCACGTTGGCCAGCGCGAGTGCTGACGATCGCTTGCATAGCCTGAAATATGTAACGGCTACAAAGTGACCGACACCAGCAAACCGGTCGGATGGTAATCCCCCCGCCAATTAGCTGACGTCAGAAGTGGAATTTTCTCGTAGTCTGACCCGAGGA
>NZ_JAKWJS010000013.1 GCF_022761115.1 Dyella sp. RRB7
TTCGCTGAAGGTGTTGACGGATACGGAAAACGATGTAAGATGAGCGGCTCACTCGGAACGAAATGTTCCGACGCGAAATCCGGAAGGAATCGCAAGTGATTGAGATCTTTGACAGTGTGCGCAGGTGACTTGTGTGGACGCCTTGCAGTGGACGGAATGACTGTCCAAAGCAATGCAAGGGTCCAGCACAAAAAGTCAGCAATGACGTTTTACGTTGGGACAACCCTTCAGAAAGATAGATGGTTTCGGCCATCGACAACTTAAGTGAAGAGTTTGATCCTGGCTCAGATTGAACGCTGGCGGCATGCTTAACACATGCAAGTCGAACGGCAGCACAGTGGTAGCAATACCATGGGTGGCGAGTGGCGGACGGGTGAGTAATGCATCGGGACCTACCCAGACGTGGGGGATAACGTAGGGAAACTTACGCTAATACCGCATACGTCCTACGGGAGAAAGCAGGGGATCTTCGGACCTTGCGCGGTTGGACGGACCGATGTTCGATTAGCTAGTTGGTAGGGTAATGGCCTACCAAGGCGACGATCGATAGCTGGTCTGAGAGGATGATCAGCCACACTGGGACTGAGACACGGCCCAGACTCCTACGGGAGGCAGCAGTGGGGAATATTGGACAATGGGCGCAAGCCTGATCCAGCAATGCCGCGTGTGTGAAGAAGGCCTTCGGGTTGTAAAGCACTTTTATCAGGAGCGAAACGCTGTCGGCTAATACCCGGCGGAACTGACGGTACCTGAGGAATAAGCACCGGCTAACTTCGTGCCAGCAGCCGCGGTAATACGAAGGGTGCAAGCGTTAATCGGAATTACTGGGCGTAAAGCGTGCGTAGGCGGTTTGTTAAGTCTGTTGTGAAATCCCCGGGCTCAACCTGGGAATGGCAATGGATACTGGCAAGCTAGAGTGTGATAGAGGATGGTGGAATTCCCGGTGTAGCGGTGAAATGCGTAGAGATCGGGAGGAACATCAGTGGCGAAGGCGGCCATCTGGATCAACACTGACGCTGAGGCACGAAAGCGTGGGGAGCAAACAGGATTAGATACCCTGGTAGTCCACGCCCTAAACGATGCGAACTGGATGTTGGTCTCAACTCGGAGATCAGTGTCGAAGCTAACGCGTTAAGTTCGCCGCCTGGGGAGTACGGTCGCAAGACTGAAACTCAAAGGAATTGACGGGGGCCCGCACAAGCGGTGGAGTATGTGGTTTAATTCGATGCAACGCGAAGAACCTTACCTGGCCTTGACATGTCTGGAATCCTGCAGAGATGCGGGAGTGCCTTCGGGAATCAGAACACAGGTGCTGCATGGCTGTCGTCAGCTCGTGTCGTGAGATGTTGGGTTAAGTCCCGCAACGAGCGCAACCCTTGTCCTTAGTTGCCAGCACGTAATGGTGGGAACTCTAAGGAGACTGCCGGTGACAAACCGGAGGAAGGTGGGGATGACGTCAAGTCATCATGGCCCTTACGGCCAGGGCTACACACGTACTACAATGGTCGGTACAGAGGGTTGCAATACCGCGAGGTGGAGCCAATCCCAGAAAGCCGATCCCAGTCCGGATCGAAGTCTGCAACTCGACTTCGTGAAGTCGGAATCGCTAGTAATCGCAGATCAGCTATGCTGCGGTGAATACGTTCCCGGGCCTTGTACACACCGCCCGTCACACCATGGGAGTGAGTTGCTCCAGAAGCCGTTAGTCTAACCGCAAGGGGGACGACGACCACGGAGTGGTTCATGACTGGGGTGAAGTCGTAACAAGGTAGCCGTATCGGAAGGTGCGGCTGGATCACCTCCTTTCGAGATAGGCAGCTTTCGCTGCTGCAAGACGTCCACACAAGACACCTGCTTTATTTCACGCGAAGTGTTTGCTTCACGTGGCATCCATGCCACGGAAAGCGAAACCGACCGTCCCTGGTCGGACTCTTCAACAAAATCTCGCTCGACGGCAACGTCGACAGGCGGTTTTGCTTGTTGAGGTACAAAGGTTCCCGGGTCTGTAGCTCAGGTGGTTAGAGCGCACCCCTGATAAGGGTGAGGCCGGTGGTTCGAGTCCTCCCAGACCCACCACCAAATCACTTGGGGCCATAGCTCAGCTGGGAGAGCACCTGCTTTGCAAGCAGGGGGTCGTCAGTTCGATCCTGACTGGCTCCACCATTTGGTGACAGACGTGAAATGAAGGCAGCGCACACATAAAGATTTAGAAACGAGGCGGCACTGTGGCCGTTCTTGTGTTCTTTGAAAACGTAAACGAGTGACAAGTGTCTTGGTTCGAAACCGAACTGAGATGTGTCGTTGAGGCAATTAAGCGATGCGTTGTTTGGCATGGATCCTTGAATGGATCTGGCCCCGAGGCGACTTGGGGTTATATGGTCAAGCGACCAAGCGTATACGGTGGATGCCTTGGCAGTCAGAGGCGATGAAGGACGTGGCAGCCTGCGAAAAGTGTCGGGGAGCTGGCAACAAGCTTTGATCCGGCAATGTCCGAATGGGGAAACCCACTCCGCAAGGAGTACTGCATAGTGAATACATAGCTATGCAGAGCGAACCCGGGGAACTGAAATATCTAAGTACCCGGAGGAAAAGAAATCAACCGAGATTCCGTCAGTAGCGACGAGCGAACGCGGACTAGCCCAAAAGCTTTTAGTGTTTTAGCCGAACGGTTTGGAAAGGCCGGCCATAGCGGGTGATAGCCCCGTAGGCGAAAGGGCATTAGAAGTGAAATTGAGTAAGGCGGGGCACGAGAAACCCTGTCTGAACATGGGGGGACCATCCTCCAAGGCTAAATACTCCTGACTGACCGATAGCGAACTAGTACCGTGAGGGAAAGGCGAAAAGAACCCCGGAGAGGGGAGTGAAATAGACCCTGAAACCGTATACGTACAAGCAGTGGAAGCCCGCAAGGGTGACTGCGTACCTTTTGTATAATGGGTCAGCGACTTACTGTCAGTGGCAAGCTTAACCGTATAGGGGAGGCGAAGGGAAACCGAGTCTGAATAGGGCGCATAGTCTCTGGCAGTAGACCCGAAACCGAGTGATCTATCCTTGGCCAGGTTGAAGGTGCGGTAACACGCACTGGAGGACCGAACCCACATCTGTTGCAATAGATGGGGATGAGCTGAGGATAGGAGTGAAAGGCTAAACAAACTCGGAGATAGCTGGTTCTCCTCGAAAGCTATTTAGGTAGCGCCTCGTATGAATCTTCCTGGGGGTAGAGCACTGTTATGGCTAGCGGGCCATCGCGGCTTAGTAAACCATGGCAAACTCCGAATACCAGGACAGAATGTACGGGAGACACACGGCGGGTGCTAACGTCCGTCGTGAAAAGGGAAACAACCCAGACCCGCAGCTAAGGTCCCAAAGTTATAGCTAAGTGGAAAACGATGTGGAAAGGCATAGACAGCCAGGAGGTTGGCTTAGAAGCAGCCACCCTTTAAAGAAAGCGTAATAGCTCACTGGTCGAGTCGGTCTGCGCGGAAGATTTAACGGGGCTAAGCTATACACCGAAGCTCGGGGTGCACACTTTGTGTGCGCGGTAGAGGAGCGTTCCGTAAGCCTGTGAAGGTGAGTTGAGAAGCTTGCTGGAGGTATCGGAAGTGCGAATGCTGACATGAGTAACGATAATGGGGGTGAAAAGCCCCCACGCCGAAAGCCCAAGGTTTCCTCGCGCAACGTTCATCGGCGCAGGGTGAGTCGGCCCCTAAGGCGAGGCAGAAATGCGTAGTCGATGGGAAGCTGGTTAATATTCCAGCACTTCTCTTAAGTGCGATGTGGGGACGGAGAAAGTTAGGTCTACCGGGCGTTGGTTGTCCCGGGGAAAGGCGGTAGGCATGAGGGTTAGGCAAATCCGGCCCTCTTTATGCCGAGCACCGAGACGAGTCCTATGTGGACGAAGTGACTGATACTACGCTTCCAGGAAAAGCCACTAAGCTTCAGCTTAAGAGAAACCGTACCGTAAACCGACACTGGTAGGCAGGGTGAGAATCCCAAGGCGCTTGAGAGAACTCGGGTGAAGGAACTAGGCAAAATGGCACCGTAACTTCGGGAGAAGGTGCGCCCTTTTTGGTGGCTACATGCGTAGCTGAGCTGAGAAGGGTCGCAGTAACCTGGCCGCTGCGACTGTTTATCAAAAACACAGCACTCTGCAAACACGAAAGTGGACGTATAGGGTGTGACGCCTGCCCGGTGCTGGAAGGTTAATTGATGGGGTCAGCCGCAAGGCGAAGCTCTTGATCGAAGCCCCAGTAAACGGCGGCCGTAACTATAACGGTCCTAAGGTAGCGAAATTCCTTGTCGGGTAAGTTCCGACCTGCACGAATGGCGTAACGACAGCGGCGCTGTCTCCACCCGAGACTCAGTGAAATTGAAATCGCTGTGAAGATGCAGCGTTCCCGCGGCAAGACGGAAAGACCCCGTGAACCTTTACTACAGCTTCACACTGAACGTTGAGTTCTTCTGTGTAGGATAGGTGGGAGGCTATGAAACCGAGACGCTAGTTTCGGCGGAGCCATCCTTGAAATACCACCCTGAAGTGCTTGACGTTCTAACCTAGGTCCGTAATCCGGATCAGGGACCGTGTGTGGTGGGTAGTTTGACTGGGGCGGTCTCCTCCCAAAGAGTAACGGAGGAGCACGAAGGTACGCTCAGCGCGGTCGGACATCGCGCACTGTGTGCAAAGGCATAAGCGTGCTTGACTGCGAGATCGACGGATCAAGCAGGTACGAAAGTAGGTCTTAGTGATCCGGTGGTTCTGTATGGAAGGGCCATCGCTCAACGGATAAAAGGTACTCCGGGGATAACAGGCTGATACCGCCCAAGAGTTCATATCGACGGCGGTGTTTGGCACCTCGATGTCGGCTCATCACATCCTGGGGCTGTAGCCGGTCCCAAGGGTATGGCTGTTCGCCATTTAAAGTGGTACGCGAGCTGGGTTCAGAACGTCGTGAGACAGTTCGGTCCCTATCTGTCGTGGGCGTTGGAGATTTGAGGGGGGCTGCTCCTAGTACGAGAGGACCGGAGTGGACGTTCCGCTGGTGTTCGGGTTGTCATGCCCATGGCATTGCCCGGTAGCTACGAACGGAAGTGATAACCGCTGAAAGCATCTAAGCGGGAAGCACGCCCCAAGATGAGATCTCCCGAGACTTCGAGTCTCCTTAAGGCACCATCAAGACTAGGTGGTTGATAGGCGCGGTGTGGAAGTGCAGCAATGCATTGAGCTTACGCGTACTAATGAGCCGTGCGGCTTGACCATATAACCCCAAGACGCTTTGTTTAACGCGCTTCCCCTGCGCAAGCAGGAAGAGCTCGCTTCAACGAACCATCTCGACCCGATTTCACCTCGGCACTTGTCACTCGTTTACCCCTTTGCGGGACGCGCGCATCCTTTGCGCTGTCCCCACCCTTTCCCTGGCGGCTATAGCGCTGTGGTCCCACCCGATCCCATCCCGAACTCGGAAGTGAAACGCAGCTGCGCCGATGGTAGTGTGAACTTTCATGCAAGAGTAGGTCACCGCCAGGGGCTTTATCCCTCAAACGCCTTCCCAGCCGGGAAGGCGTTTGTCTTTGCTCCTTTTGAAAA
>NZ_JAKWJS010000014.1 GCF_022761115.1 Dyella sp. RRB7
ACATGTTTCGGCGGTACTCGCCGCCCACGTCGTACAAGGCGTGGCTGATCTGGCCGAGCGAGTTGTACTTCACCGCTTCCATCAGTTGCTCGAAGACGTTCCTGCGCTCGCGGGCGGTGGCCTGCAGGGTCTTGAGGCTGTCGGGGGCCAGGCCGTTGCGGGCCTGGCCGAAGGCCCGCACGTTGTCGATCTGCTGGCCTTTCTCTTCCTCGGTGGAGCGGATCAGTTCGATCTCGGTGGCGATCTCGCCGCCGTGGTCCTTGGGCAGGAAGGTGTTCACGCCGATCAGCGGCAGGCTGCCGTCGTGCTTCTTCTGCTCGTAGAACATCGACTCTTCCTGGATCTTGCCGCGCTGGTACATGGTGTCCATCGCGCCGAGCACGCCGCCGCGCTCGCTGATCGCCTCGAACTCCTTGTACACGGCTTCCTCCACGATGTCGGTCAGCGCATCGACGACGTAGCTGCCCTGCCAGGGGTTCTCGTTGAAGTTCAGGCCCAGTTCCTTGTTGATGATCATCTGGATCGCCACCGCGCGACGCACGCTTTCTTCCGTCGGCGTGGTGATCGCTTCGTCGTATGCGTTGGTGTGCAGGCTGTTGCAGTTGTCGAACAGCGCGTACAGCGCCTGCAAGGTGGTGCGGATGTCGTTGAACTGGATCTCCTGCGCGTGCAGCGAGCGGCCGGAGGTCTGGATGTGGTACTTCATCATCTGGCTGCGCGGGCTGGCGCCGTAGCGCTCGCGCATGGCGCGCGCCCAGATGCGGCGGGCCACGCGGCCGATCACGGTGTACTCCGGGTCCATGCCGTTGGAGAAGAAGAACGACAGGTTGGGCGCGAAGTCGTCGATGTGCATGCCCCGGGCGAGGTAGTACTCGACGATGGTGAAGCCGTTGCTGAGGGTAAAGGCCAGCTGGCTGATCGGGTTCGCGCCGGCCTCGGCGATGTGATAGCCGGAGATCGACACCGAGTAGAAGTTGCGCACCTTGTGGTCGACGAAGTACTGCTGGATGTCGCCCATCATGCGCAGCGCGAATTCGGTGGAGAAGATGCAGGTGTTCTGCGCCTGGTCTTCCTTGAGGATGTCGGCCTGCACGGTGCCGCGCACGGTCTGCAGGGTGTCTTCCTTGATGCGCGCGTAGGTCTCGGCATCCACCAGCTGGTCGCCGGTGACGCCGAGCAGGCCCAGGCCGAGGCCTTCGTTGCCCTTGGGCAGCTCGCCGGCATACTGCGGGCGGCCATCCGGATACATCGCGGCGATCTGCTTCTCGGCCGCCGCCCAGCGCGTGGCGTCTTCCTTCAGGTATTTCTCCACGTTCTGGTCGATCGCGGTGTTCATGAACATCGCCAGGATGATCGGCGCCGGGCCGTTGATGGTCATCGACACCGAGCTGCTCGGCGCGCTCAGGTCGAAGCCCGAATACAGCTTCTTCATGTCGTCGAGCGAGGCGATGTTGACGCCGGAGTTGCCGATCTTGCCGTAGATGTCCGGGCGCGGCGCCGGGTCTTCGCCGTACAGCGTCACCGAGTCGAACGCGGTGGACAGGCGCGTGGCCGCGCCGCCCTGGCTCAGGTAGTGGAAGCGGCGGTTGGTGCGCTCGGGCGTGCCCTCGCCCGCGAACATGCGGGTGGGGTCCTCGCCGGTGCGGCGGTACGGGTACACGCCGCCGGTGTACGGGTAATGGCCGGGCAGGTTCTCGCGCATCAGGAAGCGCAGCAGGTCGCCCCAGTCCTTGGTCTTGGGCGGCGCCACCTTGGGGATCTTCTGGTGGCTGAGCGATTCGCGATAGTTCTCCACGCGGATCACCTTGTCGCGCACCTTGTATTCGTTGACCTCGTCGGTCACCGACTGGTAGCGCGCCGGCCACTCGTGCAGCAGATGGATGGCGTGGTGGCTCAGTTCCTTGAGCGCTTCGTTGTAGCGCTGGCGCAGGGTCAGCAAGGTGCGGTCGGCGCCCTCTTCCTGCAGCGCGGCGGATTCGTAGCGGGCCAGCTCGCGCGGCAGCTGCGCGTCGCCCAGGTCCTTCAGCGATTCGTAGTAATGCTGCGCCTTGCTGGCGAACTCCGCTTCGCGCTCGATCGCCTTGTTGATGCCGCGGCCCTGCTCGGCGATCTCGGCGAGGTAGCGCACGCGACTGCCGGGAATCAGCACGGTGGCGCGCGGTTCCTTCAGCGTGGTGTCGAGGTCGGGCGTCCACTTCTGCGCCGGCAGGCCGAGCTTGTCGCGCAGCAGGCGGCACAGGTTGGCGAACATCCAGGTCACGCCCGGGTCGTTGAACTGGCTGGCGATGGTGGGATACACCGGCACCTGCTCGTCGGTGAGCGTGAAGGCGGTGCGGTTGCGCTTCCACTGCTTGCGCACGTCGCGCAGCGCGTCTTCCGCGCCACGCTTGTCGAACTTGTTGAGTATCACCAGCTCGGCGAAGTCGAGCATGTCGATCTTCTCCAGCTGGCTGGCCGCGCCGTAGTCGCTGGTCATCACATAGGTGGGGAAATCCACCAGGTCGACGATTTCCGAATCGCTCTGGCCGATGCCGGCGGTTTCCACGATCACCAGGTCGTACGGCTGGGCCTTGAGGAAGTCGATGCAGTCGTGCAGCACCACGCTGGTGGCCGCATGCTGGCGGCGCGTGGCCATGGAACGCATGTACACGCGATGGCTGCGCAGGGAGTTCATGCGGATGCGGTCGCCCAGCAAGGCGCCGCCGCTGCGGCGACGGGTGGGGTCCACCGCCAGCACGGCGATGCGCATCGCGGGGAAGGCGTGCAGGAAGCGCAGCAGCAGTTCGTCCACCACCGAGGACTTGCCCGCGCCGCCGGTACCGGTCACGCCCAGCACCGGGGTCTGCTTGCCGGCCATCGTCCACTGCTTGCGCAGGTGCTCCAGCTCGGCCTCGGGCATGGCGCCCTCTTCGATGGCCGAGAGCATGTGGCCGATGGAGATCTCATCGTCGATGTCCACGCGCGGCGCCACCGTGGTCGCCTCTTCCTGCGCGGCGCGCTTCACGGCGGCGGCGCGGGTGCGCTGCATCACGTCCTCGATCATCTCGGTGAGGCCGAGCTTCATGCCGTCGTTGGGGTGGTAGATGCGCTCCACCCCGTACGCCTGCAGCTCGCGGATTTCTTCCGGGGTGATGGTGCCGCCGCCACCGCCGAACACGCGGATGTGCGCCGCGCCGTGCTCCCGGAGCATGTCCACCATGTACTTGAAGTACTCGACGTGGCCGCCCTGGTAGGACGACAGCGCGATGGCGTCGGCATCCTCCTGCAGCGCGGCGCGCACCACATCCTCCACCGAGCGGTTATGCCCGAGGTGGATCACCTCCGCACCCTGCGACTGGATGATGCGGCGCATGATGTTGATGGCCGCGTCGTG
>NZ_JAKWJS010000015.1 GCF_022761115.1 Dyella sp. RRB7
TAATGGGATGGTCCGCCCCCTCCTTGGCGAGATAATCGCCACTCCCTTCGATGGAGGATTCGATCATGCGCCACCTAGCTCAAGCACAGCATGTCGCTACCTACGGTGTCGACATCGGCAAGAATCTCTTCCACGTCGCCGGCCTGGACAAGACCGGTCGTCCACAGCTTCGCACGAAGTTCCGGCGCGACACCTTGCTCCAATTCTTCGGCAACGTACCGGTGGCGGTCATTGCGATGGAGGCCTGTCCAGGCTCGCAGTGGTTGGCGCGCAAGCTACAGACTTACGGGCACACCGTACGCATCGTGCCGGCGCAGTTCGTCAAGCCCTATGTGAAGTCTAACAAGAACGACAGCGTCGATGCGGAGGCTATCGCCGAAGCCGCAACACGCCCGACCATGCGCTTCGTGGCCGTCAAACGCGTCGATCAGGTCGATGTGCAGGCGTTACACCGGGCACGTGACATGATGGTCTACCAGCGCACAGCGCTGATCAGCCAGATGCGTGGGTTACTACTTGAATACGGTATCGCTCTACGTGGCGGTGCCGGCGCGTTCAAGCTTGATCTTCCTGGCGTCATCGAAGATGCCGAGAACGAATTGACACCCTCCATGCGCCAGTTGCTGGCCATGCAACGTCAGCATCTGGAGGAACTCGAGAGCCACATTCACCATCTATCCGAAGAAGTAGCTGCGCAGGCTGATCGCGACGACGTGGCACGGCGACTTATGACGATCCCTGGCTTTGGTGCTTTGGCCGCGACCGCCTTGCTTGCGGCAGTCGGCGATGCGCGCCAGTTCAGACGTGGTAGGGATATGTCGGCCTGGTTGGGCCTCGTCCCGGCACAGTATTCAACGGGCGGCAAGCCGACCCTGCTGGGAATGAGCAAGCGGGGCAACAGCTATGTTCGCCGCCTACTTATCCACGGTGCACGCTCGTGCGTTATCCACATGGATCGAACCCGAAATCGACTGGGCGCGTGGCTTGATCAGCTCAGCCGGCGGGTACATTTCAATAAAGTCACCGTGGCCCTCGCCAACAAGATGGCACGGATGGCCTGGGTTGTGATTACGCATCGTGGCGCACTTTACCAGCGCAACGATCCGCGCTTTGCCCTCTGACCAATACCTTTCTTCACCGCGTTTGCGAAGCCCGTAGGGAGATGACGAAACAGTCGATCGGCACAGCGTAACCCTGGCAAAAAAGCGGGCTCACGACCCGAACCGTTTATTAGGAACGTTGCGCGCGAATCTCATTATGGCCTGGTCACCAAAAGTGGCTGACTCGCGAGAGGCCGGATACATTTGTGCAAACTGCTCTTCGTCAACAGCCGCGGTCCTTGCAGACCGGGGGCGGACCATACATTTTTT
>NZ_JAKWJS010000016.1 GCF_022761115.1 Dyella sp. RRB7
TGGACCGGCCAGCCTTTCGTAGACATCTTCGAGCCATAATTTCTGGCAGTCGAGGAGGTCGGTATGAGTGGCAAGCGATACACGGATGAGTTCAAGATCGAAGCGGTCAAGCAAGTAACCGAGCGTGGCCATTCGGTAGCTGAGGTGGCTGATCGGCTGGGCATCACGACGCACAGCCTGTATGCGTGGAAGGTCAAGTTCGGTCAGCCGGATGCCGTGCGCCGGTCCGAGCTGGACCAGAGCGCCGAGGTGCGGCGCCTGAAGGCTGAGCTCAAACGCGTGACCGAGGAGCGCGACATCCTAAAAAAAGCTGCGGCGTACTTCGCCAAGGGGTAAAAGCGAAGTACGTGTTCATGCAGGCACATGCCCGCGAGTTTCGTCTGTGTGCGATGTGCCGGGTGCTGGGTGTGCATCGCAGTGGGTACTACGGGTGGCTGCACCAGCAGGCCAGTGCACGAGAGCGCGAGGACACGCGCCTATTGGGACGGATCAAGCACTTCTGGCTGGCCAGTAGCGGCGTGTACGGGCATCGCAAGATCACCTGCGATTTGCGCGAAGCCGGCGAACAGTGCAGTCGCCATCGCGTGCGTCGGCTGATGAAGCGCGATGGCCTACGGGCACAGATCGGTTACGGCAGTAAGCCACGCTATCGGGGCGGCCCCGTCGGCGTGGTGGCCAACGTGCTGGATCGGAAGTTCGCGCCCAATGGCCCGAACAAGGTCTGGGTCACGGACATCACCTATATCCGCACTTACGAAGGCTGGTTGTTCCTGGCGGCGGTGATGGATCTTTATTCGCGTCAGATCATTGGCTGGGCGACACGCCCGCACATGACGACCGACCTGGTGCTGCAGGCGCTGTTGGCGGCTGTATGGAAGCGAAAGCCTGGCCCTGGCGTCCTGGTTCACTCGGATCAGGGTAGCCAATTCACCAGCGGTGATTGGCAGTCGTTTCTGAAGGAACACCACATGCAGCCGAGCATGAGTCGCCGTGGGAATTGCCACGACAACGCCGTCGCCGAGAGCTTCTTCAGTGCACTGAAAAAGGAGCGGATCAAGCGGCGTATCTACCCGACGCGGACGGCGGCAACATCAGACGTGTTCGATTACATCGAGATGTTCTACAACCCGATACGCCGACATGGTTTCGTCGGCGACCTTTCACCGGTAGAGTTTGAACGGCGCTACGCGCAAAGCGGCTCGTAAGTGTCTACAGAACTCTGGCCGGTCCA
>NZ_JAKWJS010000017.1 GCF_022761115.1 Dyella sp. RRB7
GGTAATCCCCCCGCTTTTAGCGGACGTAAAAAGTGGAGCTAAGCAGCCAAGGCCAATTTCTGCATCGGTGTGATGCCGCCGAGCGCCATGTTCGGGCGCTCATGGTTGTAAGTCCATAGCCAACGGGTAGCCATGTCTTGCACTTGCTCGATCGAGTCGAACAAGGTTCGTGCAAGCCATGCATAGCGCACCGTTCTGTTGTAGCGCTCGACATAGGCGTTCTGCTGGGGTTTGCCCGGCTGGATATGATCGATGCGGATGCCGCGCTGTGCAGCCCAGACCAGCAAGGCACCACTGATGTATTCGGGGCCGTTATCGCAGCGAATCGTGGCCGGCTTGCCGCGCCATTCGATGATCTGTTCCAGGGCTCGAATCACACGTACCGAGGGCAGCGACAGATCGACCTCGATCCCGAGTCCTTCGCGGTTGAAATCGTCCAGCACGTTGAACAGCCGAAAACTGCGTCCGTCACTGAGCTGGTCGTGCATGAAGTCCATCGACCACACCTGATTGATGGTTCCAGGCACTGCCAGTGGCTCGGGCCGCTCGCGCACGATCCGCTTCTTCGGCTTGATCCGCAGGTTTAGTTCGAGCTCCCGGTAAATTCGATAGACCCGCTTGTGGTTCCAACCGAAGCCTTTGACGTTGCGCAGATGCAGGAAGCACAAGCCGAAACCCCAGTCGCGATAAGTCGTTGTCAACCGGACCAGCCAGTCGGCGATCTGCGCATTTTCCTCGCTCGCCTTGGCCTGGTAGCGATAGGCGGTCTCACTCAGTGCAAACGTCTGACAGGCGTGCCGGATACTTGTGCGCCCGCTTCCCACCACCCATCGGGCCATCTCCCGGCGTTGAGATGGCCTCACCATT
>NZ_JAKWJS010000018.1 GCF_022761115.1 Dyella sp. RRB7
AAGTCGCCCGAACGCAAGCCACGCACTTGCTCTGCCAGAGGCACTTCTGACAAGCGTATTTCGATCTCCGGCTCCTCGGCGCGGCAACGAGCCAGAAATGCCGACAGCCGTGGATCGATAGCCCCATCTGATACAGCGATGCGCAGGCTACCGCGCAAGCCCGATGCCACAGCCTTGGCATTTTCACGAGCCTGTTCCAGCACTGTGAATAGACGGCGAACATCTTGCAAGAAGACCGCGCCCGCCGCCGTTAGAACTGTTCCTCGTCGGTTTCGGTCGAAGAGCACTACGCCCAACTCGTCCTCAAGTTCCTTGATGGCTCGTGATAGCGGTGGTTGTTCGATATGCAGGCGCTCAGCCGCCCGCGTGAAATGTAGCTCCTCAGCAAGAACTACGAAGCAGCGAAGATGGCGCAGCTCCATAGGCCACCCTCCCGTTCCGACTTATCCAACACTGTGCTATCTCCCTATAGAAGTGACTGCCATTCTGGCGGCGGCGAGTTCGGCCACATCATTGGAAACTTCTGGCTGAATGAGCCAGGGCTGG
>NZ_JAKWJS010000019.1 GCF_022761115.1 Dyella sp. RRB7
AGGGGTTAGAGGCGAGTAGTCAGGGCGCCAAGTCAGACGGCCAGAGGCCAGTTTGCATGCCACGACGAACTTCCGGGCCTGCGCCCTCACTACTCATCCCTATCCCCTCCGTTCCGCCACACAGTCGCGCACAGGATGCTCTCCCACAGAAAAAGAAGAGACAAAAAGAAACCCCGCCTCGGCGGGGTTTCTTTTTCGAGATCAGTTCAGCTGACCGTGGCAGTGCTTGTACTTCTTGCCCGAGCCGCAAGGACAAGGATCGTTGCGGCCCACGCGCGGCCCTTCGTTCGGGCTCGGCAGCGGCGGCGCGGCCAGGCTGCCGGCGGCCACCGCTTCCGCGTCCGCCCCCAGCGCCGCCAGCGGGGCACCGCCGCCGCTGGCCAGCATCTGGCGCTGCAGGCGCTCGGCCAGGCGCTGCTGCTCGGCCTCCATCGCGGCCACTTCCTCCTCGCTGCGGATGCGCACGCGCGCAAGCATCTGCACCACTTCGACCTTGATGC
>NZ_JAKWJS010000002.1 GCF_022761115.1 Dyella sp. RRB7
TCGAATCCTCCATCGAAGGGAGTGGCGATTATCTCGCCAAGGAGGGGGCGGACCATCCCATTAGTGGTGACCGCACCCGCCCGGCGGGCGATGGTGCGGCAACTGATGGACCGAGGCCTGAGCGAGCGCCGCGCGTTGGTCGTGGTGCAGATGAGCCCCAGCGCGTTGCGCTACACGCCACGAGCGGACCGCAACGAGGCGCTGCGCGAACGCATCCTGGCCCTGGCACACCGGCACAAGCGCTACGGCGTCGGGATGATTTATCTGAAGCTCCGTCAGGAAGGGCAACTCGTGAACTACAAACGCGTCGAGCGGCTGTATCAGGAAGCGAAGCTTCAGGTGCGGCGACGTAAGCGGAAGAAAGTGCCCGTGGGCGAACGGCAGCCGCTGTTGCGGCCGACGGCAGCCAACCAGGTCTGGTCGATGGATTTCGTCTTCGATCGCACGGCGGACGGGCGCGTCATCAAGTGCCTGACCGTCGTCGACGATGCCACCCACGAGGCCGTCGTCATCGAAGTCGAGCGAGCCATCTCCGGCACTGGCGTCACGCGCGTACTGGATCGCCTTGCACTCGGCCGTGGCCTACCCACCGTCATCCGGAGTGACAACGGCAAGGAGTTCTGTGGCAAGGCCATGGTCAGCTGGGCACACGAACGCGGCGTACAGCTTCGTCTGATCGAACCGGGCAAGCCAAACCAGAACGCCTACATCGAATCGTTCAATGGCCGCCTCCGCGACGAGTGCCTCAACGAGCACTGGTTCCCCAGTCTGCTGCACGCGCGCACCGAGATCGAAACCTGGCGTCGGGAATACAACGAGGAGCGACCCAAGAAGGCATTGGGTGGGCTAACGCCCGCCGCCTACGCCGAGCAGCTAAAGTAACCCCGGGCTCTAATTCGCTCCGCTACTGAAGGCGGGGGGACGTCGCCCGTCAGAAGATCGAAAGCTGGAGACAGGATTACAATCATTTCCGCACGCACTCATCGCTCGGTGATGTCCCTCCGGCCGAGTTTGCCGCACGATTCACTTCCAACCCCAAGGCTGAATTTTTCAGTTCATGCCGGACCTAACGTGGGGAGGACGTCAAGATCGTTCTTGTCCCAGGAATTGAACATCGCCTCACGGTAACGGGCACTGGCAACGGACAGTCATTTCCCCCGAATGATGATGGGTTCGCCGTCGGCGCCGATCATCTTCAATTCGAAGCCATCTGAAGTCTGCCGATACTCGATGTTGACGGTGAGTGGCAGGACTTGTGCGACTGTCTGGGGATACTTGCCGTGGAAGACGGCGTAATCGTGAATGGCCTTGGCGGCCAGCATCAGCGAGGCATGCTGCCCGGCCTTGATTTCATCCGGTGAAGGTCCGGCGGGCCAGGGATTCAAGGTTCCCTGAAAGCGCAGCACCAGTGCGATCAAGCTGAGGACGAGCAACGCCGGCAGCCCCCACTTGATGCGCCGCCTAGGTGGTGGCGGCTCCCGCTCCACGGGCGGCTTGGCCGGGTCTTTCCGGCTCTGCCTTACCAGCTTTTCCCATTCGTCCTGGATCGAGTCATTCATGGCTTTATGGTCAATGAGGGTTTCACGCCATCCCATAGCGTGGAGGTACTGCCGCTGTTCGGCGGGTTGTAATCCACGACTTGCACCACGCTTATCTGGGCATTGGAACCAAGCGGCAGTCCGCCGTAGCTGTAACTCGTACAGCCGGTCGTGGGGTTGATCATCTGGTTCACCTGGAAATTGGCGTACTGCGTGACCACCTGGAAGATCGCAGACGTGTTGGTCTGGCCAGTAAGCGCGCCGCCGCCTGCGCCACCGATGCAAATCTGCGCGGAGGCCGTCCAGGTGTCGCCATTGATCGTACCGCTGCCGGTGATGTTCGAATTTCCCGATGCGGACGATGTTGGATTACTTGTATTGGGTGGATTGCCGCTGCCCGGCGAGCTGCCCCCGGAGGAAGCGACGCCGCTCGCACTCGATGTGGCGCCCGCTGGGCTGGAACCCGTGCCGGTCGAAGTCGTGGTGTTGCCCGTCGATGTACTGGCGTTGCCTGACCCGCTGGTTGTGCCCGAATTCGAACCTGCCGGAGGCGTGGCTGATCCAGTGGTTATGCCGGAACCCACATTGATCGAGGTGTCCTTCGATTCGCTGCCGGGCGTACCCGTCGGGCTGCTACCGCCCGTCGAACTTCCATTGCCGGCAACGGTGTTTCCCGTGGCCGTGGCCGATCCACCGTAAATGGGATAAATCAGTTGTGCGGCGGACGCCACCGACGATGACTGAATCCAGACCTTGTCGCCATCCCCAAACGGCAACATGGCACGCAGTACGCGCAACCGGAGTACGGCGGCGGTGTTGCTGGCCGTAGCGATGAGCGCATAGGTATCGTTCGCGGGGAACGAGGAAAACGTGCCTGCGGGCGCGCGTATGAGTTGGAAGGTCAGGCCATCGAGGCCGTTGAATTCCTGTGTGTCCAGCGAGCCGGTCAGCGCCGGCGGAACGGCCCCCGGCACGCTATCCCGTTCCAGGCTTGTTTCCGCGTCCGCGTCGGTCCTTATGGCGATGACCGTCCGGATATGGTCGTAGTACACCAGCGTTTGCGCGGTCTCGGCCTTCAATACGTAAACCCGATAGGTGGCCACACCCAGTGACGCCAGGATGGCCACGATGGCGACGACTATCGCCAGTTCGATCAAGGTAAACCCCAAGGAGCGCCGTCGCGCTTGGGTGGCATCCACGAACCGAGGCGAGGGACGCAACATGCGAAGACCCATTCCTTAGGGATGTCGAGAAGTTATAAACCGCCTTGCCTAACAGTCAAGAACGGCGGGGCGTGGAACCTGCTTCGGTACGATGGGCCGCATTGGTCGCCGCCAGCCATGTGCTCCAACGCGCACATACGTATTGGCTACGGCATGCTGGCGATGATGTTACGAATCGCCCCGCTTGGCGATAGAGGCGACTGCCGTCCCGTCTTCATCCGCCCGGCAGCGCCCCCACTTGATGAAACGGCCAGTGCGACGCAGTATTTGCCATGAGTTCCGCCCCGATGATTCATCAGGAGCACGAATGACCGAGTCCAGGAAAGTACGGGTTCTGTTGGCGGACGACGAGAAGCATGTACGCCAGCTAGTGAAGGCTGTCCTTATCCCGTTCCATTGCGAGATCGTTGCCGAGGCGGAAAACGGCGCCCAGGCGGTGGATCTGTACAGGGAGCTTCGGCCGGATGTCGTGCTGCTCGACATCAACATGCCAGTCAAGGATGGCCGGGAGGCTTTGCGCCAGATCATCGCGTTCGATCCCGAGGCAGTGGTGGTCATGCTGACTTCGATGTCCGATCTCGCCTCCATCCAGGGCAGCCTTGACGAGGGCGCCACGCACTACATCAGAAAGGACACGCCTCCGGCGGAGATGCGGGAGCTGCTTTCCGATGTGTGGAAAGAACACTTCCAGGCCGCGCCGCCATGAGCGAGAAACCGATAGAGGCCGACGACGACCGGCTCGAACTGCACCGGCTGCTGCGCGAGATGGAAGCCGAGGCCGAGGAGAAGCCGCAGGGTCCGGTCAAGCAGTCCGATATCCTGGAACTCATCAAGAACAGAAAGAAGCGTGACCCCCATGGCTAGATCCGATTTCCTGCAAAGCCTGGTGGAACACGGCATCGTGCATGAATCGGAAGCCGAGGAATTGCCGCTGCGGTACGGCAACAAGGATTTCGACATCGCCATCGGTCTCTACGGCCATCTTTCATTGCCGGACGATCGTGAACTTCTTGGCCATCTATACGGCACCAGCATCGGCAAGGCCTATGTGCCCCTGGCGCGGACCCTGTTCCAGGCCGAAGCGCTGGAAAAGCTGGTTCGCGACATGGCGCTCAAGCTGCAGTGCATCCCCATCTACTATCTGGGCAATGTATTGACCTGCGCCACCGCGCGTCCGGAGGATGAGGCGGCGACAGCCACGCTCTCCAGGCTGGTGGGGAGCGCGGTGAGCACGGTATTCGCCTTCCCGCAGGAGATCGCCAACTACATCGAGATCGAGTATGGCAACCAGGAGGATCTGCAGCGGGTATGCGATGAGCTATCGGATCAGGCTCGCAATCCGGATCAGATCACGCCAGAGCAACTGAAGCAGTTCGCGTCTTCCGCCGGGGTGGTACATCTGGTGCGGGGCTTGCTGCTCTACTGCATCAAGAACAATGCCAGCGACATTCACATCCAGCCCACGGCCAAGGCGTTGGCGATCAGGTTTCGTATCGATGGCCAGCTGCATACCTTGCTGACGCTTGGCAGCGCCTTGAAGGAGCCGCTGCTTATCCGCCTGAAGGTGCTGTCGGGCCTCAATGTGGTCGAGCGACGCCTGCCGCAAGATGGCCGCGTCAGTCTCGAATTGCGCGACAAAAGCTACGATTTCAGGCTTTCGACGGTGCCGACGGCGTTCGGCGAAAAGGCCGTGCTGCGCGCCATCGGTTCGTCCGACCAGGTGGTGAAGTCGCTGGACGAGCTGGGACTTTCCCGGCGCAATCGCAAGCTGCTCGGCGACATGATCAAGGTTTCGCATGGGGTCTTGTACGTCACCGGCCCCACTGGCTCGGGCAAGACGACCACGCTCTATTCGGCCCTGTCCAGCCTCAATACGCCGGACATCAATATCGTCACGGTCGAGGACCCTGTCGAGCTGCGCATCGATGGGTTGTCGCAGATCCAGGTGAACACAGCGGTCGAGCTGGATTTTCCCAGGTCGCTGCGGGCCATTCTCCGGCAGGATCCGGAAGTGGTGCTCGTGGGCGAAATTCGCGATCTGGAAACCGCCCGCATCGCTTCCCAGGCGGCGCTGACGGGTCATCTGGTGATGACCACGCTGCATACGAACAATTCGTTTCAGGCGATCACCCGATTGGTGGACATCGGGCTGGACCCGTACCTGGTGGCGCCGTCCGTGATTGGCGTGGTGGCGCAGCGGCTGGTGCGCAGAATCTGCCTGCACTGCAAGGAGAAGTACGCCGCCACGGCGGATGTCCTCAATGTCTTGTTCAAGGACTGGACCAACGAAGAGGTGTATTTCTATCGCGGGCGTGGATGCGAGGCCTGCGGTAACTCCGGTTATGCCGGCCGGATAGCGGTCCACGAGATATTCGTGGTGACTGATGGCATTCGCGACATGATCACCAAGCATGCCTCGATTACCGAAATCGAACGTGAAGCCGTGCGCCATGGATTTACATCGATGCGGTACGACGGCATCCTGAAAGCCTTGCAAGGCCTGACTACGGTTGATGAAGTGGAGCGCGTGACGGCGGCCGTCAAGCGGCAGGGGTGAAGGGGTTGCCCGGGGCGCGGAAGGGTAGCTGGGCCCAGAAATAGGCACCTTGTCCCGGCACGCTGTCGCAACCGACCTGGCCGCCATGCAGTTCGATGATGGCCTTGACGATCGACAGCCCCAGGCCCGTCGAGGATTCCCCGGCGGTCGGGCGCGCGCTCAGCTTCTTGAACTTGCCGAACAGCTTGGACTTGTCCTCGTCGGTCAAACCTGGCCCCTGGTCGCGCACGCCGAACTCGATCCAGCGGCCATCGGCGGTAGGGGCCAGCGACACCGTTACCGCCTTGCCCGGCGGTGAATACTTGATGGCGTTGCTGATGTAATTGTCGAACGCTTCGCGCAAGCGGGTCTTGTCGCCCAGGAAGTGGATGTTCGGGGTGATGGCGGTGGTTACTTGAATATGCTTGCGCCCCGCGGAAGGGACGGCGAACTGCGTGAGGTCCGTCGCCAGCGCGCTCAGATCGATGTCGGCCTCGCTGATCGCCAAGCCTTGCTGTTCCAGCCCTTCGTTGGCCAGGATGCCCTTGACCACCTCGAACATATGGCTGGAAGCCTCGTGGATGCTCTTGAGGAATTCGATGTCCTGCTCGGAAGCCCCCGGCTCGGCCTTCTTCATGTCGAGCATGATCTCGGCCAGTCCGGCAATGGATGAAAGCGGATTCTTGAGATCGTGGCTCGCGATGGCCAGCAACTCGCCCTTGGCCTTGTAGGCCGCCTCCGCAGCCTCTTTCTTGGCCCTCAGCTCTTCCTGCGCACGGCGTTCCGATACGTCCACGATGGAAGCGAGGACCATGAGATGGTCCTCGGTCTGAATGGGATTGAGGCCCACCTCGATCGGCATCTCGGTACCATCCTTGCGCAAGCCCACCAGGTCGCGTCCGGAGCCCATGTAGCGCGTTTGGGCATGCGCGAAGAAGCCATCGCGCAGGGCACCGTGATGCGGCCGAAACCGTTCCGGGATCAGCATTTCCACCTGCGCGTGCAGCAGTTCCTCCTGCGAATACCCAAAAAGTACGGAGGCCTGTTGATTGGCCAGCGTAATGGAGCCATTGCGGTCGACGAGCAACATGGCATTGGGCGCCGATTCGACCACCTGACGGAACCGCTCCTCGCTGCGCTTGCGCTCGGTGATATCCACCACGGTCGCGAGTACCCAGATGCCGTCGACGAGCACCAGCGGATTCAGGCCAATTTCGATCTGGAACTCGGTGCCATCCTTGCGCAGCGCATAGAGATCACGTCCCGTGCCCATGGCGCGCAGGGTAGGGTTGTCGCCATACCCTGCGCGCAGCGCCGGATGTCCCTCGCGGTAACGCTCTGGTATCAGTATCTCGACGCGTTGGCCGATCAATTCCGAATTGGTGTAGCCAAACAGCACCTCGCACTGGCGATTGACATAGGCGATGCGGCCGTCGTTGTTGACCAGAAGCACGGCGCTGGGCGATGACTCGACAATCAGGTGGAACGTAATGTCGGTGAGTTTCGCTGCTGGGATTTCCATGATCCATTCTGTGTGGGCTCGGACAATAGGAGGTGCCGCTGGACGATGGTGCTAGGGGGATTCCGCATCCATGCCGCTCTCGTTCCCGCGCTTTACTACATGTAGTTCGTAACCAGCTGCATCGAAAAGACGCAGCACAACCTTCAGGCTCATATCTTCCTTGGCAACGGTTTCCATGCGCGAAACCGTCGAGCGCGTTACACCCGCCAGCTCAGCAAGTTGCTGCTGGGATAGTTTCGCGGTCGTGCGCATCTGGCGCAGCTTATGGGCAACATCCTGGAGTGTAAGCACTTTAATGAATGCACAGAGTCGAGTTGCATGGTGGAGGGGAGTCGGCAACGCCCACGGCTCGTGAAGGGACCATTCCTCATTTGCGATGAGCCATTACGTTACTACGCCAGGTTCCAAATAAGTTCCGCCACTTTGTGCATAAGATGTGAAAGACACCCCACTTTGGAAGCGCACGGCTGGTGTTGCGCTCACGTTGCCGTAACGAGCAACGCGTTACTTAGGCGCCTTGGGGCTGGCTGCCATCGGTTGAGGCGGTGCTTCTGCTTGGGGAAGAGTTGTAGGCAATGGCGCGAGCGCGGTGGGGCCCGCCAGCGATGCGTTCAACCGGTTCCAGCCGGATCATATGGCTGTACTTTCGCCGCCCATGGAACCGGCGCGCGTATGGGCCAGTGCTCACGAGTCTGAATTCCCTCGCGTTCGCTCGAATCATTGAAGCGGCAGTGGCCGAGTCACGCCACGCCGACGGTCGGGGGCGTCGACAGCATGATGCGTCGGCGATTAAGGAGGTTTCTTCAGGTCAATCGAACCCAGAGGAGAGCGTCACCATGAACAAGCCGCATTTTTCGTCGTGGTATTTGTTCGGCATGGCAATGGCCGTGACGGCGCCGTTGTGCGTATTCGCTCAGCCACAAGAAGTGGCGCATTCGTCGACCGTATCGACTACCGCGCATGAGATGGCAAGAGAAGAGACCACGTTGACCGCCACGGTGGTCAGCGTGGATCCCAAGGCCCATTTCGTGACGTTGCGCGACCCCAATGGCAAGGAAACCACCATTGAGGCAGGCCCTGGCATACACAATCTCGATCAGCTCAAGCCGGGTGATGTGGTGACTACCCACTATCTGCGCGCCGTGGCGCTTCAGTTGCTGCCTGCCGATAGCGCTGAGACCGGTGTGGAGTACGAAGGCGGTTCGAGTTCCGCCGACAAGGGCGAGAAGCCGGCCATGGAGGCCAATCACGCGGTGACGGTGACCACCGAACTTACCGACATCGATATAGAGCACCACACGGTGACCTTGACCGGCTCCGACGGCAAGCAGCGTACGGTCGAAGTGAAGGACCCGGAGCGTCGGGCCATGCTGGCCAAGCTCAAGGTGGGGGAACTGGTCCGCATTACCTACATGGAGGCCGTGGCGGTGACGGTGGCGCCCAAGGCGGCGTCCAAGCCCAAAAATTGACGGACAGCTTTGGGAAGGCCACGCGACTGGCCTTCCTTTCGCGCTCGATCCATCGGTGCGGGCGCAGGGGGGCGAATCCGGGCACACCGCCAAAGCCCTGTGCATGAAGCAAAACCATGCATTAATGGCCACTTTTGGGGGGGCTTGAACTACGCGGATATCTGATTATTTTTCCCTACGCCAGCCGCTTCGGGGTTGGCGATACCGTGCCAAGTCGCACGGCGATCAGTCCCTTCCATGTTGCTCACAGAGGATATGGCCATGCGAACTGTTCTCGACTTCTCCCCGCTTCATCGCTCCAGTATTGGCTTCGACCACGTGTTCGACTTGCTCGAGGCCGCGTCTCGCACCCCGCAGGGTGACAATTGGCCACCCTTCGATTCGGTGAAGCTGAGCGACGATCGCTATCGCATCACGATGGCGGTTGCCGGTTTCAGCCAGGACGAACTCGACATCTCGGTACAAGGCAACCTCTTGACGGTCTCCGGGGAACGCAAAGGCGATCATGTCGGCGAGGTTTTGCATCGCGGCATCGCTAATCGCCCCTTCACCCGTCGCTTCGAGCTTGCCGAACACATGCAGGTGACCAGCGCGGACCTACGGAATGGTCTGTTGATCATCGACCTCAAGCGAGATATCCCTGAGGCGCTCAAGCCACGCCAGATCAGGATTGGCGGCGAAGCGGCAACAACCGCGCAGGTCCGCCAGATCGAAAGCCAGGTCGCTGCCTAAGCAGGCAGTCTGCTAAGGATCGGTTTCGAGATACCTTCCTTGATGGCGGCCATGTGCCGCCATCTTTTTCCCGCGCGATGACCACCCCCGCTCGCGCGGCCTTCCGTTGCGTGCCAGGTGCTTCAGGCTTCGACCACGCCATCGTTCTCGGTATCGGCGATGACGCGATTGCGCCCGGTACGCTTGGCTCGATAAAGCGCGGCATCCGCCTCTCTACGCAAGCGCTGCAGGCCGTAGCCGGAGGTATCGGTGGAGGCCAGGCCGACGCTGGCGGAGAACGACACGACGCATCCGTCTTCGTTGGCCGGGGTGGTTTCAATGGCTACCCGGATGCGATCCGCGATCGCCTTGCCCTGGTCGCGGGAGCAGTCGATCAGCAGGATGCCGAATTCCTCGCCGCCCAGGCGCCCGAACAAGTCGGTGGGGCGAAGTTGCTGTTGGCAGGTGGCGGCGGCTTGCCTCAGTACGGCGTCTCCCACGGCATGACCGTGGGTGTCGTTGATCTGCTTGAAGTGGTCCAGGTCGATGGAAATCAGGCAGGCGGTGCCCAACTTTTTTTCCAGTTGGTGCAGGGCGCGATCGGCCTCGCTGACGAAGTGCTGGTGGTTGAGGATGCCGGTGAGCCCATCGTGGCGTGAGAGCTTTTTGAAGCGGAGCTGCGAGCGCTTGAGCCGGAGCAACCACAGCACGATGGATGCCAGGACCACAAGCAGAAGCAGGATATAAAGCCGGCTTGTTTCGACCGCCTTGGTGTCCAGTGCCTGTTGCAGGCGAAGGATGTTGTTCTTCTTGCTTAGTCCTTCCGTTTCGAGCTTTTGGACCAGCATGTGCTGCCGGGCCACTTCGTAGGCCAGCGCCCTGGCACTGATGTCATTGAGATAGCTCTTGTCCTGGGCGACATAGTGTTCGTAGTACGTCAGGGCGGCGCTGGCATTGCCTCGCTTTTTCTCGATCCGGTAGAGCACCTCGTAGGCGTCTTTCAACAGTTCGCTGATATCGTCCGGTGCACTCATGGCGATGGCGGCCAGCGCTGCTTTTCGGGCGCCCTCATCGTTGCCCAGCTTCTCATGGGCCTGCGCCAGCTCGGTCTGGGCGGCCAGCATGTGAGAGTAGTAATGGTTGGCGTTGATGCTGGGCATGATCCGCTTAAGCAGATCCAGAGCCTGGCCTGGCTGATTGCCGTCCAGATAGAGGTTGCCCTTGACCAGCCACATGGTGTTGGTGAACACCGGTTGTCCGGCGGCCAGGCAGGTGTCGATGGCGCGCTGCAGTTCCGGATGGGATGGCGTCAGTTTTTTGCTCGCGTAGAGCGCGCTGACCTGCATGGATAGCGGGTTGCACAGCGTTTCCCCAGGTGGAAGCGTGTCCTCCATCATGCGGGCATAGCGAATGGCCAGGTCGTATTGGCCGGCGAAAGCGTGCAGTTGCGACAAGTTGGCCAGTACGGTGAAGCGTGCCAGCTTGTCGGTGATCTTTGGCAGGTCGGATGCCAGCCGGTTGGCCAGCGTGTAGGCATCCTCATAGCGGCTATCGAGCCCAAGGTTGCTCATCAGCAGGGCGGATGCCTTGGCGATCAGCGTCATGTCACCGGAATGATCGATGACGTCCCGCAGCATGCCATTGGCTTTGCCGTAGTCACCCTGAAAAGCCGCTTGCCACGCATCAAGATAGCGCAGATGCCATTGCTGGCCGGAGGTCAGCGAGGGTGCCTCGCTGTGAATTTGCCCCAGCATGCGGACAAAGCGCGAGTGATCGCTGGTGCGTACCCGTTCGGTTTGGTCAAGGAACGTCGTTGCATCGATATCCGCTTCGACGGCATGGCCCGCTTGCACGAGCGCGCAAAAGGCCATGGCCGCCAAGGCAGGCCATGACCAATGACGATGCCACCGCTGCGGCATGTCGACTTTGCCTAGGACTGGGGCGAGGGCTTGCCGTGTTCGGGCGACGGGGGAAGCGGCGGCTCGTCGCCTTCGTCCGACTCTTCGTCTTCGTGACCCGTCTGGGAGCTTTGCGGGTGCTGCATGAGCTTGTGACCGAGTTCCTCGAATAGCCTTGAGCTATCGCCGGATACCACCGCGGCCATCAGGGCCGTGGAGGTCTGCGCCTGTTCGAGGGTGGCGGCCAGTTCTTCGCCCGATGCGTAGCGTAGTGTTGCGTTCTGGCCAATGGCTTCCAGCAGTTCAATCGTATCCGACATATGTTTCCCCTGTTTTTGCGGTGCGATGCAATGGCGTGACGGGTCTAGCAAGCTTGGTGCCATGAAGTCATCAACCCGATGACTTCATGGCAATCCTTATCGGTGCTTATGGGGCGCCCCTTGTACCTCACGCGAGGGCACTGGCCTTATCCAGTGCATCCAGGCGCTCTTGAATGGCGAGGTTCCGCTTCAAGGCTTGCGCCGGAGGCAAGACTACCGTTTCCTCGGCCGTCATTTGTGCATGAGGCAGGTCGCGCAGGGCGAGGCGTTGCATGCGCGGCTTCTGGATCGGTAACGTCGCCCCGCGGTAAATGATCACCTCGTGGTCGAGCGGATAGTCGTGGCTCAGCAGGTCCACCAGCAACTGGCGGTAGGCCGGACCGGTCTTGAATCGCCCCAGTGACCGATCGCCCACCAACCCGACCTGCCACAGCACCAGGTAGCCCGTGGGGTCGATGCGCCGTTCAAAGAAAAGCAACTGGCTGGCCTCGAAGTGCTGGCAGCCGAAGCGACCGGGGTCGATGCCCAGGTCGGCGTAGAGACAATCCTCGGCGGAAATGCCCGGCTCCATATGCGCCTTGAAACCTTCCGCGCGGGCAACCTCGATGGCCTTGTGCGGGGACCACGCAAAGATGCCGGGATGCCCATAGAACACACCGCACACGCGCTTGCCGGCACGCACCTCGGCCATCATCAGCCCGACCCACTGACGATAGGTCTGCATGCGCGATTTGCCCTCCTGGTAGTAGGGCTGAAGGCTGCGCACGTCCGGGTGCATGCGTTGCAACCACATCTCCACCGCGGCATCGGAAAGGGCCGCGAATACCACGTCGGCCTGCTCGATATGGCTGCGCGCCAACGGCGTGAGGTGGGAGCCCAGGGTCATGCCCATGCCGACGCAGGCCAGGCTGCCGCGGGGCGTATCGTTCGATGACGGTAAGGGGGTGGCGTTCATCGCGTGATAGTAGGGCAGTTTTTGGGGTTAGGGCACGCCCGGTGGACGCATAGCGGGGTCGAGCTGCCTGTCGGGCGCACTTATCCCCGCGGGCGTGCCCTGGGGCGATAGCGCGAGTGGCGCTGGCACGTTACTTGATTCCCCATCACTGAGCATTGACATCGCCCAGGTCCCCAGGCCTTCGCATTCCGGTTAGCGGCGCATGTGTCGTGCGCTGCGGGGTAGGGCTACGCGCGATGAGGCTCCAAGAGGTCGTGCCGTATGGAACTCAATTTCAGCGTTGTCGACGAGCAAGGCGAGCCTCTCGATATCTTTTGCGAGGTGCATCCGCGGGGTGGGCATGTGTACTGGCGTGCCTGGGTCTATGGCTTCGCTTCGTTGAAGGACAGCATTGAGGGCCATGCCTTTGATGAGTCGGCCATCGCGGGGCAGGTTCAGGCGGAAGTGATGATCCGGGGCATTCGCGCCGCAGATTGACGCCACGCGGCAGAAACTGACCCGACGGGGTGATGGCTGGCGGCGATGGCGATGCCAGGGGGCGTGCCGCCCAGGCCATCGACGGTTGCGCGACAGCGCCTGCTTCCAGCATGTTGCACTGAGTGACGCATTGCCTTGCCGGACGCTCATGACGCATCCATAACACCGGTTCTGCGATACAAAAAGACATCTCAAGGGAGACGTCCGATGATCGAGCAAATCGAAGGGTTGCCGGCGGGCACGCTGGGGTTTCGCGCCAGCGGGCAGGTAACGGCGGCCGACTATGAGCGCGTGCTGGTGCCGGATATCGAGGCGGCATTCGTGGTGTATCGCAAGCTGCGCCTGCTCTATCACCTGGGGCCCGACTTCACCGGGTTCGATCCGGGCGCCATGTGGGACGACGCCATGCTGGGCTTTCGGCACTTCAGTGGCTGGGACCGGGTGGCGCTGGTGACCGACGTGCAGTGGCTGCGCATTGCGGCGACGGCGATGGGTTTTGCCGTGCCGGCCGAGTTTCGGCTGTTCCGCAATGCGGAACTGGTCAAGGCCATCGACTGGATTCGCGAGCCGCGGACAGAGCCCGAAGATGGAAACACATGAAACGATTCACGAGGCGCTTGCCAGTGACCGGGCCTTGTGGTGAACTCGGCGCCATGTCCTGCATCCGCGCCCCCTTCGTTTCCATGGTTGCCACCGCCGCTTCGGCGACGGCCGGCGGCCATGCGTGCGCGCTGAATAACAACGCCAACAATAATACCCGCATCGACGGGTGGGCCGGCGTGTAGGCAGAACAACGCAAACATTCACGCAAAAAGGCCCGCTCATCGCGGGCCTTTTTGTTTTTCCGCTCCGCGAAAACCCACCTAAGGAAACCGTGTCATGTGTTCGATCTTCGGCATGTTCGACCTGCAACCGGGCGATGACCTGGCGGCGTTGCGCCAGCAGGCGCTGGAATTGTCCCAGCGCCAGCGTCATCGCGGCCCGGACTGGAGCGGCGTGTTTGTCGATGCGGGAGTGATCCTGGTGCATGAGCGCCTGGCCATCGTCGACCCCGCCAGCGGCGCGCAGCCCCTGCACTCGCGCGATGGCGCGCTGGCCCTGGCGGTGAACGGCGAGATCTACAACCATCGCGAACTGCGCGCCGCCAGCCATTACGACTTCACCACCGGGTCGGATTGCGAGGTCATCAACGCACTGTATCGCGAGGGCGGCGTGCCGGCCGAATGGGTGGCCAAGCTCAATGGCATCTTCGCCTTCGCGTTGTGGGACAGCGAGGCATCGCGTTATGTGATCGCCCGCGACCCCATCGGCGTCTGCCCGCTGTACTGGGGGCATGACAGCGAAGGGCGGCTGTGCGTGGCTTCGGAGATGAAGGCACTGGTCGGTGTCTGCGCCGATGTGGCGCCGTTCCCGCCCGGGCACGTCTACGACAGCGCTGACGGCGAGCTGCGCCGCTATTACCACAAGCCCTGGCGCGACTATGCGCAGACCAAGGGCCACGAGGTGTCGCCGCAGCATTTGCGCGAGGCCTTCGAGCAGGCCGTGCATCGCCAGCTGATGACCGACGTGCCTTACGGCGTGCTGCTTTCCGGCGGCCTGGATTCGTCGCTGGTGGCCGCGTGCGCGGCGCGTTTCGCGCCTCATCGCGTGGAAGACGACGACCGTGCCGAGGCATGGTGGCCGCGTCTGCACTCCTTCGCCATCGGGCTGGAGGGTTCGCCGGATCTCGCCGCCGCCCAGGTGGCCGCCGATGCGCTGGGCACGGTTCATCACGGCTTCGTCTACACCTTCTGGGAAGGGCTCGATGCGCTGCCCGAGGTGATTCGGCATATCGAGACTTACGACGTCACCACCATTCGCGCTTCCACGCCGATGTATTTGCTCGCGCGCCGTATCAAGGCGATGGGCGTGAAGATGGTGCTGTCGGGCGAGGGTTCGGACGAGATCTTCGGCGGCTACCTTTACTTCCACAAGGCGCCATCGGCCGAGGCATTTCATGAGGAAACCGTGCGCAAGCTCGATGCGCTGCACAGCTACGACTGCCTGCGCGCCAACAAGTCGATGATGGCCTGGGGTGTGGAGGCGCGCGTGCCGTTCCTGGACCTCGAATTCCTCGACGTGGCCATGGGCATGGATGCGCGGCACAAGATGGCGGGGCAGGGGCGCATCGAAAAAGCCGTGTTGCGCGAGGCGTTCCAGGGTGCGTTACCGGACGAGATTCTCTGGCGGCAGAAAGAACAGTTCAGCGATGGCGTGGGCTATGGCTGGATCGACGGGCTCAAGGCTCATGCGGAACAGGCCGTAAGCGACCGCGAATTCGCAGCAGCGGCCACGCGCTTCCCGCACAATCCGCCGGCCACCAAGGAGGCCTATCTGTACCGGCGCATCTTCGAGCGTTTCTATCCGGGACAGGCGTGTGCCGAGACGGTGCCGGGCGGCAAGTCGATCGCCTGCTCATCACCGGCTGCCTTGGCGTGGGACCCTGCGTTCGCGCAGCAGGCCGATCCCTCCGGGCGGGCGGTACGTGGCGTGCATGCGCAAGCGCTGGCGTAAAGGAAGAGGTTTCGCCGTGCGGCTTGTCGAGCCGCGCGGCGAGCCATCCATCAGACGTCCAGACGCCGCACCTGGCCGTTGCGCCCGTCCACGCGCACGCGCTCGCCATCGCGCAACAGGCGAGTGACGTTGCGTACGCTCATGACCGCGGGCAGGCCTAGTTCGCGGGCGGTGACGGCGCCATGCGACAGCGGTCCGCCGCTTTCCGTGATGACGCCGGTGGCCTGGTAGAACAGCGGCGTCCACGCCGGGTTGGTGGTGCGGGCCACCAGGATGGCGTCCTTGGGAAAGCGGGAGAAATCCTCCGGGCCCCTCACCACGAACACGACGCCTTCGACCACGCCGGGGCTGCCACCCAGACCCTTCAGCACCTCGCCGACGACATCGTCGGCTTCCTGTTCGCCATAAACCCAATCGGGCACTCGTTGCGTGGCCGCTTCATAGCCGCGCTTGTGTTCGGCGACGACCGCCGGGATGGCATCCAGGCGCTGTTCGCGCATGGCGGCATCCAGGGTGCGAAGCGGCACGAAATAGACGTCCGATGGATCGGCAAGCGCACCAGCCTGCACCAGGCGTTCGCCGATGGCGCGCAGGCCGCGGCGCAGCGGCAGGGTGAGGCGCGTGGTCTGGTAATGCTCCAGGTCGTCCAGTGCGGTGTAGGCACGCGCCAGGCGGATGACTTCGTGCACCAGGTAGCGCAACTCTTCCGGCGCCTCGCTGAGCACGCGATGTTCCATGGCGGTTTGCGCGGCTTTCTGGTGGCGTTCGGTGCTGGCGCGATCCTCGTCGGGCCGCTGGCACAGGATCTTGAGCTGGTCCAGCACGGTGTGCGGCGCTTCGATCCATGTCGGGTGATAGGCGTCGAAGTCCAGTTCGCGATGGCCGTGGCGTTGCAGGAATGCCTGGAACTCCTGCGCAAAGGCCGGATGCGACGGCAGGCGTTCCAGCAGATCGCGCCCCGGCAGGGTCTCAAAGGCCTGTACCAGTACCGCATCGGCACGAGCCAGCCGTGACAGCGACCACAACTCGGCGTTGACCTGTCCGGTCTTGGTATCGGTGACGGCAAGCAGCTGGTCGAACACGGTCTGCGCTTGTTCGGGCGGCAGCGCCAGTCGCAGCATCTGCAACAGACCGGCGTACAAGGTGCGCTGGGTCAGCGAGATGGCGATATTGGGCAGGAAGTAACGCGTGCCCAGCGCGTTGATGCGCAGCACGTAGTCCCACAGTTCCGGCAGCGACAACCCATCCAGCGGTTCGCGCATCAGCGAGCCGATCTCGATCAGGTAGGTGTCCAGATCGCGCATCCATGTCACCGGTAGCTCCTGCACCCAAGCGAACTGCCTGGCTATCTGGGGCAGGGCCGCGCGAACGCTTTCCACGTCCTTGAGCATGCGCGTGGGCGTGCGTCCGCTGTAGAGCCGCACGGCGTTCTGGTTGCCGTAGATATGGTAATCGCGCATCACGAACCACTTGTCGCCGAAGGGCGGCAAGCCCATCAGGCGAAAGCTGTGGTTGAGCGAAGCGTGGAAGCCCTCTTCGCACAGGTCCCAGGTGAGCGGCGTCATCGGGTTGGGAAAGCGCTCCGCCGATTCGTCGCGCGTCCAGCGGGCGGGAACGCGGGTGATGGCACGCGATTGCAGCAGGTACAGCGTACCGTCCTGCCAGGCCCACTCGATGTCCTGCGGAAAGCCGAAGTGGAGTTCGGCGGCGACGGCAAGGCGTGCTACGGCCTGCCGCTGGGCTTCGTCCAGCGAGGCGTGCGAGCGCTGTTCCGCGGGCAGCATGATGTGGCGGGTTCCACCAGCCTCATCGGCCACCAGGGCGCGGGCCTTCTCGGCAATGGCGATATCGGTGTCGGCGAAATCCCCGCGTTGCAGGCGGAATTCATCCACGGGAGATTCGCCGGCCACCACGGTTTCGCCGAGGCCGAACGAAGCATTGATCAAGACATGGTCAAGCTCGCCCCGTACCGGATCGATGGAGAACGCCACGCCGGCCGCCTCGCTGGCGCCGACGCGCACCAACCGCTGCACGACGACGGCCATCGCCGCATCCAGGTGGTTCAACCCCATGCGCTCGCGATAGGGCAGCACGTGGGCATTCCATAGCGAGGCGTAGCAGGCGCGGATGGCGTCGGCGATGTTCGCCGCGCCGCGCACGCCGAGGAAGGTATCGTGCTGCCCCGCAAAGGCCGCGCCCGGCAGATCTTCCATGGTGCCGGACGAGCGGACAGCCACGGGGCCATCGAGCCCCGCGTTGTCGATGGCGGTTGCCAGCGCTTGTTCCAGTCCGGTCGGCAAGGGCTGCGCGAGCATCAGGGCGCGGATCCGCCCGCTGCGGGCGTCGTGGTCCAGATGCCGGTCGGCGAGGATGCCGGCGAGCTGCTCGCGCAAGGGCGCGACAAAGTCGCGGTAGGCATCGCTGGCCACCACGATGCCCGGAGGCACCGGCAGGTGCTGCGCCGCCTGAGCGAGGCTGGCACCCTTGCCCCCGCTGCGTGCGACGTCGCTGGCCAGGGGATCGGTGAGCGCGAACAGATAAGTCATGGGGAGCATTCCTTGCGATAACGTTGGACGAAGGTGAGTACGGCGGCGGCCAGCGCCAGGCCGCACAGCACGTCGATGCCGTAGTGGTAACGCAGATAGAGGGTGGCGACGACTAGCGCCATGACGACGGGTGCGAGCAGCACCGCGATGCGCCGGTAACCGCCCAGCGCGGAGAAGCCGAGCACATAGGTGCCGATGCCGGCATGCAGGCTGGGGAATACATCCATGCCGGTGATGCCGTTCTTCACCACGGACACCAGGAACGTGGTGATGGGCCCGCCTTGGGGCGGATACGGGAAGGTCTCCGGAAAGGCCATGTACGGCCCGCCCGCCGGCACCAGCACGTAGCCTATGAAGCCCACGAGATACATCAGCGTGAGTCCGGTGAAGAATGCCCTGGCTTCACTGCTGCGGCGACGGATGCTGAAGACGATGACCGGGATCAGCACCACGAAATAGAACAGGAAGTAGCCGGCGCTGAGGATCTCCGACAGCCATGCGTGCTCCCAGCCCAGCAGGTGCTCAGGCAGGCTGGCACCGCCCCAGAAGCGACGATCCAGCGCGAGCAGCGCACCGTCGGCTGGATGATGGATGTACACGGCGCGGATGGCCTTGAACGCCGGAAAGATCAGCCAGCATGCGGCGAACTGCAGGGTGCCGCGCCACTCGGCGAAGCGCGAACCGTCCGGTCGTTGCTGTGCCCATGCCATGGCGAGCCACGCGATCGCACCCACGGCTTCGGTGGCGAGCAGCATGCGATCGTCGAGCCGAAAGGCGGCGAGGCTTCCGGCCACCAGGATCAGCAGCAGTTCGATCTGAAACAGCATGCCGGTGAGCCGGCCCCAACGTTCCATCGTCACTCGTTGTCATTCCTGCGGACACATGCGCGGGTAACGCCACCAGCCCATCGCTGCCAACACGCCCAGCAGCAGGGCAATCCACGGTTGCCAGACAGCTAACGCCACGGCTATCGGCAACCAGACGAAGCTCGCGAAGAAACCGCCCGCCATGCGCAAGAACGTCACCGTGTTGCGGCCATCGGCCTTGCTTCCCGCATACCAGCCAGCGAGCGCGATCGGCAGGCAGGCCAGGGTCAGGCAGGCGAGCAGCGGGCCGTCCCAGATCCAGTGAAGGCCACTGCGATGCGGCTGTGTCGGTGGTGGCGCAAGTTCGGGTTGCCCCTGTGCGGCGAGCAAGGCTTCGGCATATGAGTCGCCAGCAGCAAGCGCGTGTCGCGCACGCGCCTGTACGGCGTTGAAGTGGGTCTCGTCGCGACAATGCACGGATACGGCGTCCAATGCTTTGCCGATGGCTTCGTGCACTCGTTTTTCCCACTGGCGCGTTGGCTCTTCCGCTTCGCGTGCAGGCAGGGTGATGGTTGACCCGAGCATGATCTCGACATGCGAGCGGAAACCATCCGGCCGCGCGTAATGCAGGCCTACGGGCAGCACGCTTACGGGAACGCCTTCCTCCAGCAGGCGGCGGGCCATGCGGGCGGCGCCGCGTTGATAAGGCAGAGGGCGGCAGCCCCACTCGCTGCTGCCTTCCGGAAACACCACCAGGTCGCCACCGGCACGCAGATGCGCGCAACCCGCGTCGACCGGATCAGCGAACGCGGCACGCTGGATGCCGTAGCGTTTGCGATCCTTCTCGCGCACCACGGCAATGCCGGTGAACATCCAGCGCAGCATTCGGCTGCGCAGCAACTGGATCGAGACCAGGAACTGCGCACGCGGAAAGGCTTTGAGCACCGTATAGCCGTCGATGGCGCCGTTGCGATGGCTGCTGACCACGAGGCGCGCGCCCTTGGCGGGCGGCGGCGTGCCGCGAACACCGATACGGCCGAAATACGCTGTACGCAGCAAGCAGGCGACGAGGCGATAACGCCACGGCAGCGACGCTCCGGTCGCACTGGAGGCAGTCTTCCTTGACTTGGTCATTCCGATCCACGAAGGGGCGACGGCGGCATCATGCCGAGAAGCCCCGGGGCGGTTGTAAAGAATTTATTGTGGTCCAGCGAATCCGACATTCCCTACGACGCACGGGGCAGCAAGGCCGTCCACATGGCCCTTGGCGCTGTCAGTGCAGGTGGTCGTGCACCAGCACGCAGGTGTGCTGCTGTTCGAAATCGAAATAGAAGTCCATGTCGCCGAGGGCGCGGCTGCCGAGGATGTAGTTCCACGCGATATCCGCGTCGGGGAACACACCGAAGGTCATCTGGATCGGTTGGCCGGAAATGAGCACATCGGCCGTGGCCTGCTTTACCCGTGCCAGGTGCTGATCGCCGATGTCGCGAAGGCGCATGCTCTGGTGCGCACGGGACTGCACTTCATCCATCGCCGCCTGGTTTCCGGTGAAGTAGAAGCCGCTGCCGGTGTCGAGCAGCGTGGTGCGCAGCATGCCGTTGATGGAAAGCGCAACGACGGGGCGCACGTAGTTGCCCCACATGTCGGTGGAGACGAGCATCGGCTCCTTGCAGGCAGGGCGCGTGCCGTTCTTGCCGTAGACGTTGAGCTCGCGCTCGGTGAATCGGAAGGCACCCAGCTGGCGAAGGATGTGCAGGCCGATCAGTCGGCGATCGTTCGGCACGATTTCCACGGGTGCATGGCTCAGCGTGACCGGACCGAAATGCGCCTCTTCCAGCGTGCCGCGCGTGACAGGCACGTTCTTCGACAGGATGCCGCGCGTCTTGCTGTCGATGCCGATGGCGCGCACGCCGAGCTTCATGGCGGTGTCCATGTCCATGATGATGTCCCCGGCGCCGGTGTCCAGCGTCATGCGGACGGATTCGCCGTTGGCGGCGACCAGCATCACGGCACCGCGTTGGTCGTAGGCAGCCTTGAGCAGGGGAATCGTGAAGTCGCCTTCCGGTTTGCTCAGGCGGAAAGGCGGGATATCGTGGCGTTCGGCCACGTAGCGAGTCATCCGGTCGAGCTCGTCCTGGGGAACATGGCCGGCGAAGCGCTTGACGATGTCCAGCTCTTCATCGTTGGCCGCGGTGTCGCCCTGGGCAAGGCGGATATTGCCGGTGGCGAAGCGCGCGCAATAGAACGCCACCATGGGGCGCGTGGCGAGCAGTTCCTTCTCGCACAGGCGGGCATCCTCCGTCGCCTTGTCCAGGTTGTAGTGGATGCGCTCCAGCGCCATGGCGGCGAGCACATGCACGGCCGGATCCGGGTTCTCCTGGTAAAGCGCCGCCATGGCGGGCACGTCGGCCTTGGCGAGCGCGACGTTGACGGCTTGCGCGGCCTGCGGTGCGCTCATCGACGCCGGGGCAGGCGCGCTCGGGCTGGACGATGCCGACGCCGGGGCGCTTTGCGCCCATGACGAGCCTGTCGTCACCGTGGCCAGCGCGGCCAGGCCCACCATGAACCAAGACTTCATCCGATGCGTCCTTGCCGGTCGAGGAGCGCGGAGTATAGGCAGTCTCACATGTCGGTTTCACGTACGGCTGCGACGGGCGTCGACCCCGACCGCCCTGGGGCTCTGCTACCATGGGGGGCCGTTTTCCCAAGACTTCCCATCCATGATCGAAACCAATCCGATCCTCGCGCAGATTGCGGACCTCAAGGGCCGCGTCGAGTCGCTTAGGGGGTATCTTTGACTACGCCACCAAGCGTGAGCGTCTCGAAGAAGTAAGCCGCGAACTGGAAAGCCCCACCGTGTGGGACGATCCGCCGCGCGCGCAGGAACTGGGCCGCGAGCGCGCCCGCCTGGACACCATCGTCAGCGGCATCGACAGCCTCACGGCTGGCCTGACCGACGCCAGCGAGTTGCTGGAGATGGCCGCCGCCGATGGCGACGAGGACACCATCCAGTCGGTGATCGCCGATCTTGCCGGGCTGGAGGCCAAGGTGGCCAAGCTGGAATTCCAGCGCATGTTCTCCGGCAAGATGGACGCCAACAACGCCTTCGTGGACATCCAGGCCGGCGCCGGCGGCACCGAGGCGCAGGACTGGGCCGAAATCCTGCTGCGCATGTACCTGCGCTGGGCCGAGTCGCGCGGCTGGAAGACCGAGCTGCTGGAAGTGTCCGGCGGCGAAGTGGCCGGTATCAAGTCCGCCACCTTCCGCGTGGAGGGCGACTACGCCTATGGCTGGCTGAAGACCGAGATCGGCGTGCACCGCCTGGTGCGCAAGAGCCCGTTCGACTCGGACAACCGCCGCCACACCAGCTTCACCTCGGTGTTCGTGTCGCCGGAAGTGGATGACGACATCGACATCGACATCAACCCGGCCGACCTCAAGACCGACGTGTATCGCTCGTCCGGCGCCGGCGGCCAGCACGTGAACAAGACCGAATCGGCGGTGCGCATCACCCACGTGCCGACCGGCGTGGTGGTGGCCTGCCAGACCGAGCGCAGCCAGCACGCCAACCGCGACCGCGCCATGAAAATGCTGGCCGCCAAGCTGTACGAGCTGGAAGTGCAGAAGCGCAATGCCGAGAAGGACGCGCTGGAAGCCACCAAGTCGGATATCGGCTGGGGCAGCCAGATCCGCAACTACGTGCTGGACCAGAGCCGCATCAAGGACCTGCGCACCGGCGTCGAGCGCTCGGACACGCAGAAGGTGCTCGACGGCGACCTCGACGAATTCATCGAGGCCAGCTTGAAATCCGGCCTGGATGCGGGCGCCAAGCGCGTGGATGCGTAAAGCTCACGCGCTTTCGGGCTAGATCGACTTACGGGGCTCGTCATTCCTGCCTTCGCAGGGATGGCGCCTTGAACATATTGCCGTACTGGCTTCACGCGGGCACGGCTTCAAACGGCAACAAAACAACACCCAGACTGGAACCCACGCATGACCAGCGACAACGTTTCTCCCGCCCAGGCACCCGCCGAGTCCGTCCCCCAGGACGAGAACAAACTCATCGCCGAGCGTCGCGAGAAACTCAAGGCGTTGCGCGGGCAGGGCGTGGCCTTCCCGAATGACTTCAAGGTCGATGCGTTCGCCGGCGACCTGCAGGCCGAGTTCGCCGACGGGGAGCGCTGGACGGCCGAGGCCATCGAAGGCGCCGCCCGCCGCGTGAAGGTGGCCGGTCGCATCCTGCTCAAGCGCGACCAGGGCAAGGTGGCGTTCGTGCAGATGCAGGATTTCAGCGGCCGCATCCAGCTGTTCATCCACCAGGGCACGGTGGGCGAAGACACCTTCAAGGCCTTCAAGGGCTGGGACCTGGGCGACATCGTGGGCGCCGAGGGCGTGCTGATGCGCACCAAGACCGGCGAACTGTCGGTCAAGGTGGATGGGCTGCGCCTGCTCACCAAGAGCCTGCGTCCGCTGCCGGACAAGCGTCATGGCCTGGCCGACGTGGAGCAGCGCTATCGCCAGCGCTACGTCGACCTGATCGTCACCGAGGAAGCCCGCCGCACCTTTGCGCAGCGCTCGAAGATCATCGGCTTCATCCGCAAGTGGCTGGAGGCCGAGCCGCGCCGCTTCATGGAAGTGGAAACGCCGATGATGCACGTGATCCCGGGCGGCGCCACCGCGCGCCCGTTCATCACGCACCACAACGCGCTGGACATGGACCTGTACCTGCGCGTGGCGCCGGAGCTGTACCTCAAGCGCCTGGTGGTGGGCGGCTTCGACCGCGTGTACGAGATCAACCGCAACTTCCGCAACGAGGGCGTGTCCACCCGGCACAACCCCGAATTCACCATGCTGGAGCTGTACCAGGCCTACGCCACCTACACCGAGATCATGGACCTCACCGAGGCCGTGATCCGCGAGGCGGCCAAGGCGGTGATCGGCACCACCAGGCTCACCTGGGAAGGCACAGAGATCGACGTCGGCCCGGCGTTCCGCCGCTGGAGCATGGAGGACGCCGTGCTTGAACTGAACCCGGAAATCCGCCGCGAGGACCTGCGCGACCGCGAGGCGATGGCGGCTCATGCCAAGCGTCTGGGCTGCCAGGTGAAGGCCGATTTCGGCTGGGGCCGCCTGCTGCTGGAGATCTTCGAGAAGACGGTGGAACACACCCTGATCCAGCCGACCTTCATTACCCAGCATCCGGTGGAAGTCTCGCCGCTGGCCCGCGAAAGCGATACCGACCCGGGCATCACCGACCGCTTCGAGCTGTTCGTCAACGGCAAGGAGATCGCCAACGGCTTCTCCGAATTGAACGACCCGGAAGACCAGGCCGCGCGCTTCCAGGCCCAGGTAGAGGCCAAGGCCTCCGGCGACGACGAGGCCATGCACTTCGACGCCGACTACATCCGCGCGCTGGAAGTAGGCCTGCCGCCCACCGGCGGCCTGGGCATCGGCATCGACCGCCTGGTGATGCTGCTGACCAACGCGTCGTCCATCCGCGACGTGCTGCTGTTCCCCTATATGCGCCCGGAGGCCTGATTCATGTGGTTTGCCATCATGGGTACGGATGTGCCTGATTCGCTTGAGAAACGTAAGTCCGCTCGCCCCGCCCATATCGAGCGCCTGCAAAAGCTGCTGGACGAGGGCCGCCTGCTGGTGGCGGGCGCCTTCCCGGCCATCGAGTCCGAAGACCCGGGCCCGGCCGGCTTCACCGGCAGCCTGATCCTGGCCCAGTTCCCCTCGCAGGCCGAGGCGGAGGCCTGGGCCAAGGTCGATCCGTACGTGGACGCGGGCGTCTATGCCAGCGTCAGCGTCAAGCCGTTCCGCAAGGCGCTGCCGCCGGCATGAGCGCGCCGATGGTCGAGCAGATCCGCGAGCGCCTGCAGCAGGCGCTCGACCCGGTGGTGTTGGACGTGGTGGACGAGGGGCACAAGCACGCCGGCCACGCCAACGCGGGCAAGGGACATTTCCACGTGCGCATCGTCAGCGCGGCGTTCGCCGGGCAGTTGTCGATCAAGCGCCATCGGCTGGTCTATGCCGCCTTGCAGGGGCTGATGGACAACGGCATCCATGCGCTGTCGATCGAGGCGAAGGCGCCGGGCGAGTAATCGTCCTCCCGTCATTCCGGCGAAAGCTGGACCAGCGCCTTTGGCGCTCCGGCGCCCCGGAAAGTCGCTGGATCCCGGCTTTCGCTGGGGTGACGTCAGGGATGACTGGTAGTTATCCTAATAAAACCTTTAATAACATTGACCTAAGTGTCATTATTAAAGTGAAATATCCTGCCGAAGCGCGTTGCGGCAGCGGCCCGCGTTTGGCACAGTGACCCATCGCCCGAGTGCCTCGGGCATCCCTCATTAGATGTTGATGCCCGCATGCGCCTGACCACCATCAAACTCGCCGGTTTCAAGTCCTTCGTGGACCCGACCACCCTGCATCTGCCGACCAATATGACCGGCGTGGTGGGGCCCAACGGCTGCGGCAAGTCCAACATCATCGACGCCATTCGCTGGGTAATGGGCGAGAGCGCGGCCAGCCGCCTGCGCGGCGACTCGCTCACCGACGTGATCTTCTCCGGCTCCAACGCGCGCAAGCCGGTGGGCCAGGCCACGGTGGAGCTGATCTTCGACAACGCCGACGGCACCATCCAGGGCGAATACGGCCAGTACGCCGAGATCTCGGTGAAGCGCCAGGTCACCCGCGATGGCCAGTCCGCCTATTTCCTCAACGGCGCGCGCTGTCGTCGCCGTGACATCACGGATTTGTTCCTGGGCACCGGCCTGGGTCCGCGCAGCTACTCGATCATCGAGCAGGGCATGATCAGCCAGATCGTCGAGGCCGCGCCCGACGAGCTGCGCACGCACCTGGAAGAGGCCGCCGGCATCTCCAAGTACAAGGAGCGCCGCAAGGAAACCGAGAGCCGCATCAAGTCCACCCGCGAAAACCTCGACCGCGTGCGCGACGTGCGCGACGAGGTGGACAAGCAGCTCGAACACCTCAACCGCCAGGCCCGCGCGGCCGAGCGCTGGAAGGCGCTGAAGGAAGAGCAGACGCGCAAGGAAGCCGAGCTGCGCGCGCTCGAATACCGCGGGCTGAAGAGCCAGCACGATGGCGAAGGCGCCGGCCTGTCCGCCGCCGAGATCGAGATCGAGAAGCAGCTGGCCGGCCAGCGCCATATCGAAGCGCAGCTGGAAAGCGTGCGCGAGCGCCACACTGGCGCCAGCGAGCATTTGAACGCGGTGCAGGCCGAGGTCTACAAGGTTGGCGCCGAGATCGCCCGCGTCGAACAGCAGGTGCGCTACAACCGCGAGACGGCCGACCGCCTGCAGCGCGCCCAGGCCGATGCCGAGCGCGAGCATGCCGAGCTGGCCGAGCACATCGCCAACGACCGCACGCAGTTGGAAGCCCTGCGCCTGGCGCTGGCCGAGGGCGAGCCCAAGCTCGAGGCCCTGCAGCAGATGCAGGACGACACCGCCGAGTCGGTGCGGGAAACCGAGGCCAAGCTGGCCGACTGGCAGCAGCGCTGGGACGCGCACACCCGCACGGCTGGCGAATCCAGCCGCGCCGCCGAGGTGGAGCGCACCAAGCTCAATTATCTGGACCGCCAGGCCATCGACCTGTCGCGCCGTCGCGAAGCGCTGGAAGCCGAGCAGAAAGCCACCGACGTGGCCGCGCTGGATGCCGCCTCCGAACAACTGCATATCGAACACGATACCCAGCGCGAGCGGGTGGAGTCGCTGGGCGGCCTGCTCGATCAGCACAAGGCCAGCTATGAGAAAGTGCTGGACGAGGAACGCCAGGTGCAGTCCTCGCTCAACGAGGCGCGCCAGCAATTGCAGAGCGCACGCGGCCGCCAGGCCTCGCTCGAAGCCCTGCAGCATGCCGCGCTGGGCCAGGAAGAAAGCGCCGCCAGCGGTTGGCTGGCTCGGCTGTGCCTGGACAAGTCGCGTCGCCTCGGCGAATCGCTGCAGGTGGAAGCCGGCTGGGAAACCGCAGTGGAAACCGCGCTGGCGGGCTTCCTCGACGCCGTGCTGGTGGATGGCTCGCATGCGCTGGCGAGCGAGTTCGGCGCGCTGGAGAACGCCGACGTGGCCCTGGTCGATGCTGCCGAGGGAGGCGTCAACACTGCCGGCACGCTGGCGGCGCATGTGCGCGGCCCCGCTGCCGCCATTTCCATCCTCAGTCATGTGCTGACCGCCGATTCGATCGAGCATGCGCACCAGATCGTGGCCGGGTTGTCCGCGCTGGCGCCGTACCAGTCGGTGATGACGCGTACCGGCGAATGGCTGGGCCCAGGCTGGGCTCGTGTGCGCCGCGCGCAGGGCAACCAGGTGGGTGTGCTGGCGCGCGAGCGTGAGATGCGCACGTTGGCCGAGCAGATCACGGCGCTGGAAGAACGCATCGAGGAAGCCACCAATACCCTCGATGACCTGCGCACGCGCAAGTTCGAGGCCGAACGCGCCCGCGACGATGCCCAGCGCGAGCTGTACAACGCGCACCGTCGCCAGTCCGAGCTGGCCGGCCAGTTGCAGAGCCATCGCGGCAAGATGGAAACCGCCCGCGCCCGTGCCGAAAAGGTGGCCGGCGAGCTGTCCGACCTGATCAACCAGCTCGATGAGCTGCAGTCGCAGACACGCGATGCGCGTGCGCGCCTGGACGAATCGGTCGGCCATATGGGCGACCTGGAAGACCAGCGCCGCGAGTTGGAGAACGAACGCCGCGCCTTGCTGGAAGCACGCGAGGAAGCGCGCATGAACGCCCGCGAGGCGGCCGACCAGGCGCACGCGCTGGCACTGTCGATGGAGTCCAAGCGTTCCGCGCTGACCTCGCTGGAGCAGGCGCTGGCGCGCATGGATTCGCAGATCCGCCAGATCGAGGCGCGCCGCACCGAAATTACCGAGCAGCTGGCCGCCGGCTCCGACCCCATCGCGGAGCTGGAAGCCGAGCGCCAGGCCTATCTCGATCAGCGCCTGCTGGTGGACAAGCAACTGGTGGAAGCGCGTCGCGCGCTGGAAGATTGCGATGCCGAGTTCCGTCGGCTGGAGCAGGAGCGTCATCGCATCGAGCAGGTCCTCAATGGCCTGCGTGAAAACCTGTCGCAAAAGAAGCTGGCCGCCCAGGCCCTGCACCTGCGCGCGGAGCAGCTGGCCGAGGCGATCACCGCTTCGGGCCTGGAGCTGGAGCCGCTGCTGGCCGAACTCGCTGAGGATGCCGACGCCAGCCAGTGGCGTTCGCAGCTCGCCGACATCGGCCAGAAGATCGCCCGCCTGGAGCCGGTGAACCTGGCGGCGATCCAGGAACACGCCGAGCAGAGCGAGCGCAAGACCTATCTCGACAACCAGCTGGCCGACCTGGTCAGCGCGATGGAGACGCTGGAGGCGGCGATCAAGAAGATCGACCGCGAGACGCGCCAGCGCTTCAAGGAAACCTTCGACCGCGTCAATGCGGGCGTGCAGGAGCTGTTCCCGCGCCTGTTCGGCGGCGGCCATGCCTACCTCGAACTCACCGGCGACGACCTGCTCGATACCGGCGTGGCGATCATGGCGCGTCCGCCCGGCAAGCGCGTCTCCAACATCACCCTGCTGTCCGGTGGCGAGAAGGCGTTGACGGCGGTGTCGCTGGTGTTCGCCATCTTTGGCCTCAACCCGGCGCCGTTCTGCCTGCTGGACGAGGTGGACGCGCCGCTCGATGAAGCCAATGTGGGGCGCTTCTCCAGCATGGTGAAGGAGATGAGCGAGAAGGTGCAGTTCATCTTTGTCAGTCACAACAAGGCCACCATGGAGGCGGCCTCGCAGCTTTGCGGCGTGACCATGCGCGAACCGGGCGTGTCCCGCCTGGTGCAGGTCGACCTCGCCGAAGCGGCTAAACTTGCAGGCGCAGCCTGAGGATTTTCCCTATGACCGTGCAACCCGTGCTCGCCTTCGCCTGGAACCCCGCCGTCGGTATTCCGCTGCTGATCGTCGGCCTGATCGTGCTGGCGCTGATCTGGCTGTTCGGCCAGCCGAAGAAGGAGCAGGGCAGGCGGCGCGTCGTACCCAACACATCCGGCGAGCGTCGCGAACCCACCTTCGGCGACGACGCCGAGGTGTCGGACGAGCCCTCGTTCAGCGCGCGCGACGACTTCCACATGGATCCGCTGGACCACCCGTCGCCGCAGCAGGGCGAGCTGGACATGGGGTTGCGCGAAGAACTCGAGCGTCTTGGCGCCACGCTGGCCGGCGGCCGCGACGGCAAGGAGAAGGCGACGCCCGCGCCGGTCAACAAGCCGTCGGGCATCGCCGCGTCGATCGTCGATGCGCTGCGTGCGCCGCCGGAGCAGTTCGAGCAGAGCCTCTCCGGCGCCACCTCCAGCGAGCCCGCGCCGCCGCGTGTCGCGGCAGCCGAGCCGCCGGTGGCACCGGCACCGGTACCTGCTCCGGCTACAGCGCCGGCCACCCCACGAGTGCCGCCGCGCTCGGACGTGGGTCGCCGCCCCGAGCGCATGCCGGTCGAGCGCATCGTCACGCTGTTCGTGGTGGCGCGCGAAGGCAGCGTGTTCAATGGCGCCGACCTGATCGTGGCCGCCGAGAAGGCGGGCCTGGAATTCGGCGACATGGGCATCTATCACCGCCTGGTGGACGGCAAGCGCGAGCTTGGGCCGGTCTTCAGCGTGGCCAATATGCTCAAGCCCGGCAATTTCGACCTGACCCGGCTCGATGCGCTGCGCACGCCGGGCTTGAGTTTCTTCATGACCTTGCCGGCGCCGATTACCGCACTGGACGCCTGGGACACCATGCTGCCCACGGCGCAGCGGCTGGCCGAACTGCTCGATGGCCAGGTACTGGACGAGGAGCGCAACGCGCTCGGCCGCCAGCGTGTCGCCCACATCCGCGACGAATTGCGCGGTTGGGATCGCGATCACGAGGGCAGGGAAATCACTTTCGGCCGTTGACGCCAGGCAGCCATGGCGGCCATGGCGCCGCCGCGCCTGCAGTAACGGTAAACCCGGCTTTCGGGGCAGGTGCGTCCACCGGACGAAGAGCGTAAGTTGATCGCGCTGGATCGGGGGCGCGCGGTCAGTCGATGCGCGCGGGTCGAAGCTTCTGCAGGTGACGAGAGCTTGCATGCGCCACTCCAAAGGTCGTGACGCGCGGTACGCCTTGCGTGATCCGTCATCACCTCATTGGCTGCGCAGATGGTTGGCGTATGCCGCGATGCCGGGGTGGCGCCGGCTGGGCGTGCTGGCACTCTGCTACGTGTTGTCTTCCTGCGGCACGGCATGGCATCCGGCGACCTCGCCGGCGGATCCCCTGGTCGAAGCCAGGACGCTGTGGCGGGATCTGTCCTATCAGTCCGATCCCGAGCTGTCGGCCCAGATCGCCATGCAATGCGCTTCGCTGGCTTACCTGGCGCTGGACTCAACCGATGCGGGGCGACAGCAGGAGGCCGAGGCCATCGGCAACCGTTGCACCAGCCTGCTGCTGGATATCCTGCTCAGCCGCGAGCCGCAGCAGTGGACGTCCAGGACGATCAAGATCAGCGGTGCCAAGCTCGATATCGAATTTCGCGGCGTATCCAGCGCCTTGTCGGGGGCGGTGGCACTGGTCCGCGCGGATGCGGTGGCCGTACCTCCCGTGATGGGTGCGCGTCATGCGACAGCCGGCTTTGGTATTTCCCTGGTGGCGATGCAGCCGCGTTGCACTGATCGACCGGTGTGCCAGCTCTTTCCTCCGGAAGGGATATTCCGTCCGGTGACGGCATGGGTCGAGCCGGGCAGGCTCGGCACCCCTCATTTGGTAATGACCGATCCGTTTCTGCATCCGACCATCAAGCTGGCCGGCCATGATGTCGCGCTGGCCAGTGATGTCACGGCGCCCTACGCGGCGGCATTCGATAAATCGGGCATCGGCCGGCTGGCCATCTGGAACCTGCTGGGCGGCAGCCAGCTGACGGTTCGCGAGGGCTTGTACCTGCTGGAGGATTACGACCCGAACAAGACGCCCATCATCATGCTGCATGGGCTTGGACGCAGCCCGCTGATCTGGGCTCGGTTGACCAACATGATTCTCGGCTCGCCGGACCTGCGCGCGCGTTATCAGGTCTGGCATGTGGTGTATCCCACCAGCACGCCGATACTGCTCGACCGTCATCGCGTGGCGCAGTTTCTCGATCACGGCTGGAGCCTGCTCGATCCATCGGGCACCGCGCCGGCGAGGCAGCACATGGTGCTGATCGGGCACAGCCTGGGCGGCGTGATCTCGCGGCTGCTTGCGGCCAATAGTGGCGAGGTGGTCTGGAATGCGGTTTTCGATGAGCCGGTGACGGCGTTGACCGGCAACCCCGCCGACATCGCCACGGTAGACAGCATCTTTCACTTCAATGCCTATCCCGGCATAGGGCGCGCGATTTTCCTGGCCACGCCGCACCGGGGCAGCCCGGTAGCCGACGATTTCATCGGTCATCTGGCGGTACGCCTGGTGCGGGTGCATGCGCCGGAACTGGATACGCTGTTGCGCGTGACCAACGCGAATCGAGCCCACGTCTCACCCGAGTTGACGGCGGACTACAAAAAGGAAGGCCTGAGCAGCATCAGCACCCTGCGCGCGGATCAGCCCGTGAGCCGCGCCTCGCAATCGCTGATGCCCATTCCAGGGGTCCGCTATGACACCTTTGCCGGCAGTCTTCCGGGGGCGCAGCCGCCGGGTGACGGCATCGTGCCGTTGCAGAGCGCCATCCTTGCCGGCGCGGAATCCACCACGATCGTCAGGGATGGCCACCAGCTGTATCTCAACGACGAAGTGCTGGCCAAGATCGTGGCGATTCTTCGCCAGCCCTGAACAGGGGCGCCGAATTCACGCGGATTCAGCAAACGCTTCCGCATGATCCAGCCGCGCCGGCGCAATGTGCGGCATGTCCCGGCGGTGCCGGGGGCGCCCGGTCGCTGTGGGCGAATGAAAGGCGTTTTGGGCCAAAGGAACCAACGTATGCGCAAAGTTACGCTCAAGTTTCAGGATGTCGCCGCGGAGCTTGCTCAGATCAATGCCTTGCGGAATGACGTGATGGAGCGCGCCTTTGGTTTGCTGGAACAGCGTCATGCCACGCTGGCCACCATGTTGGTGCAGAGCCTGGGCGACCGGCAGCGCGCGGTGCGTTGGATGTGCCGGAACCAGCACGCGTTTGGCGGGCGCAGCGCCTATGAGCTGATTGCCGATGGCGAGGAAGACACCGTGTGGGACGAGATAGCGCTGATGAGCGACGGTCCGGCGGCGGCCCGGCTCAACTCGGTGCGCATGGCCTACTGATTCCCTGCTGGCCCGCGGCCTCGGCCAGCGCGAAGCGACCACACGCTATGCGCGCCACCATGGCGGGCTCGTCGGGCGCTCGCGCGTGCCAGGCAGGCGAAGACGATGCCCAGTGCAATGCCGGTGAGGTCCACGCCCAGCACGCGCCCGCCCAGCGGCGTCCAGGCCTGGGCGAAGTTGACGGCATTGCCGATCAGGTCGATCACCGCTACGGCCAGGGTGAGCACGGCCGTGGCGACGAGCAGCTCCACCGTCGCCCGCGCGATCGGGCGGACGCAGGCATAGGCGCAAGCGGCCAGGAACAGGCCGTAGCAGGCCACGCGTTGCGGCAGGCCGGCATCCATGTGCAGTCGCACGGCGACCCAGGTGGCCGCGAACGCGCCGGAAATGGCCAGGCAGCTGCCGATGCACACGCCGATGGTGGCGCGCGCCATCACCTGCGTGCGGCGCGGCTGGTCGAGGTGGCGGCGCTTGCGGCGCGACTCGATCCACAGCAGGTTGCCCGAATAGAACAGGAACGCGCCGGCCAGGCCCAGCACGAAGTACAGCCATTGCACCGTGCGTCCGCCGAAGCTGCCGAAGTGCAGGCCGAACAGCGCGGCATAGCTGATGCCGTTGAGCGTATAGGCATCGCCGACATGGGTGGCAAGCACGCTGCCATCGCGGGCGGACAGCGCCACCGTGCCGTAGGTGCCCAGCGTGTGTTGCGAGAGTCCGCGCACTTCCGCCACGGCGTTGCGATCGCCGTAGTGCACGAAGTGCAGATAGTCCGGCCGGAACGTCGTCACGCCGTTGGCGAGTGCGGTGGCACGTGCGCGCGCCATCAGTTGCCCGGTGGAAAGCATGCTCGCCGGCGTGCCACTGGCGGTGACCGCGGGCGTGGTCTGGGTCGCCTTGGCGAAGGCGTCGAACAGTTTGCCGTCGAAGGCGATGGTATTGAGCGCCGCCAGCGTGATGGCGAACAGGCAGAACAGCGCGCCGGTGACCGAGAAAATCACATGGAACGGCAGGCTGATCACGCCGATGGCGTTGTGGGCGTCCTGCCAGAGGCGCTTGAGGTTGCGCCCCACCCGCATGGCGAACAGGTCCTTCACCAGTTGCGGCAGATGGATCAGGATGCCCGACACCAGCGCCAGGCCATACAACACGCTGACGATGCCCATCAGGTACAGGCCCACCACCGGCAGGCCGAGCGAGTCGTGCAGGGCGTAGACGAAATCGGCCAGCTCGTTCTCGGCGGCGTCAGCGCGCGGGGCGCTTAGCTGGCTGGCGGTGGCGAAGCGGGTGTCGTCCTTGTCCTGCCAGTACGCATAGGCGGCGTGCGAGCTATCGGCGGGCAGCACGATGCCGAAATCGTCCTTCGCTGCCGGATGAGTGGCAAGCAGGCACTCGATCAGCGTGTCGACCGGCACATCGGCGTCCACCGCGCTACGCCACGGCGGGTTTTGCCAGGTGGCGATGTCGTCGTGGAAGACGGTCAGCGCACCCGCATAGAACGCCACGAACAGGGCGAAGCCGGCGAGCAGGCCGGTCCAGGTATGCACCGTCTGGTAGGTGCGAAGGGTGGTGGCTTTCATACTGGCGTCCTTGTCTCAGAAACCCGCCAGGCGTCCGGCCCACAGCGTGAGGAAGGCGGCGGCATTGGCGACGCCCAGGACCAGCCAGGCGCGCCTGCCGCTACGGAACATATAAGCGCCCGCCATGAAGGCGATCCATAGCGGGAAGAACAGGATCAGCACCGGTATCAGGAAGGCCTCGCCATGCCCGGGCAAAAGGTGCAGCAGCAAGGCCAGCAGGGCCGCGGCGAGTGGGAAGCCAAGCAACGTGCCGGCGAGACAGCGGGCGATCATGAGGTGTGCGTTTCCCCACCATCCGACCCGCGCCACCAGGCGAGGTAGGGAAGGATGACCCAGGCCAGCATCAAGGTCGTCAGGGCGGCGGCGATACCCGCGCCGATGCCGGCGGCGAGCAGCCAGAGGACCACGCCAGCCATGATCAACAGCCAGCCGGCCACCCGGCCTGGCGATGGCAGCGGCACGGCCAGCAGTCGTTGCTGGCTGCTCGCGAGGTAAACCAGTGCAGCGCCCGCCAGGTTCAGCAGCAGCGCACAGAGCGTGATCACGTGGTATGTCCTTGGCCGGGCCTCGAAACGAGGCCGCTAGTTGGCATTATTGAGAACAATTCTCATTTTGTGAGGCTGGCGTGTCAACCTCGCCGGGCGTGGCAGGCACGACGCTATCTATCTCGGACGCTGAGATCGGGATGATGGTATCTTGAATATCGTCCCGTTAATCAAGATGACCCATGCCTCCTTCCGACCACGGTGGAAGTCGCCCGGGCGCCGGCCGCCCGGCTGGCGAGCCCAGCCAGCGCATCCGCGTGCCTGAAAGCCAGGTGCCGGCGGTGCAGGCCTATCTGGAGGCCTACCGCAGCCCGGCCGCGCTGGAGGCGCCGCGCCCGCTGTCCATGACGCCCTCGACCGTGGCGCTCACCGCTTTCCTGAGCCGCGTGCCGGCCGGCGTGCCGACGCTGGCGGACGATGCGGTGGACGAGGTGGTCGACCTCAATGAACACCTGGTGCTGCCTGGGCATGAGCCGAGCACCTTCATCATCCGCGTGTCGGGCTGGTCGATGATCGGCGCGGGCATTTTCGACCGCGACGAAGTACTGGTGGATCGCGCCTTGGCGCCGCGCCAGGGCGATATCGTGGTGGCGATGGTCAACGGCGAGCTGACCATCAAGCGGCTCGGCAAGGTGGATGGGCACGTCGCCCTGCTGCCGGAGAACGCGCACTTCAAGCCCATCGTTTTCAAGGAGGGCGAGACGCTGTCGGTCTGGGGCGTGGTTACTCGCTGCCTGCGCACCTTGCGCTGACACCATGGGCCAGCTGCTTGCCCTCGATGCGCTGCTCGATGCCCGCCAGGTCTGGCAGGGGCGCGGTGCGTCGTTGCCGGGCAGCACGCAGTCGACCGGCTGGCCCGCGCTGGATGCGGCATTGCCCATCGGCGGCTGGCCGGAACACGCGCTGACGGAAATCCTGCTGCCTGCCGATGGCATCGGCGAGTTGCAGCTGGTGCTGCCTACGCTGGCCCGGCTCACGCAGGCGGCACGCAGCGTGATGGTGATCGCGCCGCCCTATCTGCCCTATGCGCCGGGTTGGGAAGCGCGCGGCGTGGTGATGGCATGGGTGGATATCGTGCAGGCCGACGAACGCGATGTGCTGTGGGCCGCCGAGCAATGCCTGCGCTCGGGCAGCTGCGCGGCGGTGCTGGCGTGGCCGCTGCAGGCGGACGACCGCGCCTTGCGTCGCCTGCAGGTGGCGGCCGATACCGGCAAGGCGCTGGCCTTCGTGTTCCGCGATCACCGGCATGCCGTGCAGGCTTCGCCGGCGGCGTTGCGGCTGGAGCTGGAAAGCGAGCCCTCGTTGCGGGTGCAGGTGCGCAAATGCCGTGGCGGCCATCCACCGGCCCGCGCGGTGCCGCTCGCCGCCGGCTGGTCGTGAGGACGCGCCATGTCATGGGCTTGCCTACTGCTGCCGCAACTGGCGCTGGACGGTGTCCTGCGGCGCCGCCCGCCATCGGACGAGCCGCTGGTGCTGGTCAGCGGGCCGGCGCAGGCGCGCATCGTGCACGCGGCCAATGCATCGGCGCGCGCCGCCGGCCTCTATCGCGGGCAGCGTCTGGCCGCGGCGCAGGCCTTGCTCAGCCAGTTCACCATGGTGGAGCACGATGCCGAGGAAGAGGCGCGCTGGCATCGCCTGCTCGCCGCCTGGGCGTATCGCTACAGCGGCGAGGTAGGGCTGTTCGCGCATGCGGTGGTGCTGCAGGTCAGCCGCAGCCTGAACCTGTTCGGGCCCTGGCCGCGTTTTGAAGCGCTGCTGCGCGCCGACCTGAAGGAGCTGGGCTTTCGCCATCGCATCGCATTGGCGCCGACGGCGCAGGCGGCCTATGTGCTTGCCGGCGTCCACGACGGCATGGCGGTGATGACGCCCGATGCCTTGCGACATGCCTTGTCGCCCATCCCGGTGGCCCGCGCACGGCTTCCCGCCGAGGCGGCGCAGGGCCTGTCGGCGATGGGTATCCGCGCCCTGGGGCAGTTGTTCGCGTTGCCGCGCGCCGGCCTGCAGCGGCGTTTCGGCAGCGGGCTGGTGATGCAGATCGATCGCCTGCTGGGCGATGAGCCGGCGCCGATGGAAAGCTATCGCCCGCCCGATACGTTCGAGCAGCGCATGGAGTGGACGCACGAGATCGAGCAGGTCGAGGCGCTGGTGTTTCCGCTGCGTCGACTGACCGGCGACCTGTCCGCCTACCTGGCCGGGCGCGATGGTGGCGTGCAGCGTTTCGAGCTTGAGCTGGAGCATCGCAGCGGGCCGCCGACGCACGTGACGGTAGGCATGCTCACCGCCGGGCGCGATGCCGCCTTGCTGTTCGACTGCGCGCGCGGTCGCCTGGAACGCCTGGTGTTGCCGCAAGCCGTGGTGGCGATGCGGCTGGTGGCGCGTGACCTGCCGCCCTTCGTGCCGGCGGGGCGCGACCTGTTCGACACGCGCCCCGCCCATGCCGTGCCGCTGGATCAATTGCGCGAGCGCCTGCGCGCGCGGCTGGGCGAGGCGTCCATCCAGCATCTGCGCCGCACCGTTGATCCGCGCCCCGAGTTTGCGCAAACCACGACGACGGGCGTGGCGGCGGTTGGCGTGGCAGCGCTGCCACGACCCACCTGGCTGCTTGAAACGCCCCAGCCGTTGCGCGGCCCGGCACCGACCATCCTGGCAGGCCCGGAACGTATCGAGACCGGCTGGTGGGACGGCGGCGACATGCGTCGCGACTACTACGTGGTGCGCACCGCGCAGGGGCAGTGCGCATGGGTGTTCTGCGCGCCGGGCGAGCAGGGTGGATGGATGCTGCACGGGTGGTTCGCATGAACGACTATGCCGAACTGCATTGCCTGTCGAACTTCTCGTTCCAGCGCGGGGCGTCGAGCGCGCGCGAGCTGTTCGAGCGTGCCAAGGCATGCGGCTATCGCGCCCTGGCAATCACCGACGAATGCTCGCTGGCCGGCATCGTGCGCGCGTTCGAGGCGTCACGCGATACCGGCATGGCCTTGATCGTCGGCGCCGAGTTCCAGCTGGAGGACGGCCCCAAGCTGGTGCTGCTGTGCGAAAACCAGGACGGCTATACCGCCTTGTGCGCGCTCATCACGCGCGGAAGGCGCGCGGCCGGCAAGGGCACGTACCGCGTCATCCGCGAGGATCTGGCCGATGGCCTGCCCGGCACCCTGGCTTTGTGGCTGCCATCGGCCGAGCCGTCGCGCGAGCATGGCCAATGGCTGCGCGCATGCTTCGGCGATCGCTTGTGGCTGGCCGTCGAGCTGCACCGCGGCCCCGACGATGCGCGTCGCCTGGCGCAGCTGGAAGCCCTGGCCGGCTCGCTGGGGTTGCCGATGGTCGCCGCCGGTGATGTGCATATGCACGTGCGCCGCCGCCGTGCCCTGCAGGACGTGATGACGGCCTTGCGCCATCACCGTACCGTGGCCGAGGCCGGCGACCTGTTGTTTCCCAATGGCGAGCGCCACCTGCGCACGCGCGAGGCGCTGGCGGCAATCTACCCCCCGTCGCTGCGCGAAGAAAGCGTGCGCATCGCCGAGCGCTGCCGTTTCGTGCTCACCGACCTGCACTACACCTATCCGGCCGAACTGGTCCCCGAGGGATACACCGCCACCGAATGGTTGCGCCATCTGACGGAAGAGGGCATCCGCTGGCGCTGGCCACAAGGCGCGCCGCCCGAGGTACGCAAGCAGATCGATCATGAGTTGGCGCTGATTGCTCAACTGAAATACGAATCGTATTTCCTCACCGTGCAGGACATCGTGAGCTTTGCGCAACGCGAGGGCATTCTTTGCCAGGGGCGCGGCTCGGCGGCCAACTCGGCGGTCTGTTATGCGCTAGGTGTAACCGCCGTGGACCCGGTCGAAACCGTGCTGCTGGTCGAGCGCTTCATCTCCGCCGAACGCGGCGAGCCGCCGGACATCGATATCGACTTCGAGCACGAGCGGCGCGAGGAGATCATCCAGTACATCTACCGCAAGTATGGCCGCGAGCGTGCCGCGCTGGCCGCCACGGTGATCTGCTATCGCGGCAAGAGCGCCGTGCGCGACGTGGCGCGTGCGCTGGGCCTGCCGATGGACCAGGTCGACCTGCTGTCCAAGGTGTTCGCCTGGCAGGACGGCGATGATCCCATCGAAGGGCGCCTGCGCGAGCGCGGCTTCGATCCGGACAGCCCGGTGTTGCGGCGCGTGCTGGCGCTCACCGCCGAGCTGCGGGATTTTCCGCGCCATCTGTCGCAGCACGTGGGCGGCTTCGTCATTTCCGACCAGCCGCTGTCGCGGCTGGTGCCGGTGGAAAACGCGTCCATGCCCGAGCGCACCATCATCCAGTGGGACAAGGACGACCTGGATACCATGCACCTGCTCAAGGTCGATTGCCTGGCGCTGGGCATGCTGACCTGCCTGCGCAAATGCCTGGACTTGCTGAAGTCCCATCACGGCCGCGAGCTGACCCTGGCGACGATTCCCAAGGAAGACCCCGACACTTACGAGATGATCCAGAACGCCGACACCATCGGCGTGTTCCAGATCGAATCGCGCGCGCAGATGGCGATGTTGCCGCGTCATCGCCCGGCGAATTTCTACGACCTGGTGATCCAGGTGGCGATCGTGCGGCCCGGCCCGATCCAGGGCGACATGGTGCACCCTTATTTGCGCCGCAAGCGCGGCGAGGAGCCGGTCAGCTATCCGTCGGACAAGCTCAAGAACGTGTTCGAACGTACGCTGGGCGTGCCGCTGTTCCAGGAGCAGGTGATGAAACTGGCGATCGACGCGGCGGAATACTCGCCGGGCGAAGCGGACCAGTTGCGCCGCTCGATGGCCGCATGGCGGCGCAATGGCGACATGGAGGGCCATCGCGAGCGGCTCATGCACGGCATGCTCAAGAACGGTTTCACGCCCGACTTCGCCGCGCGCCTGTTCGAGCAGATCAAGGGTTTCGGGTCCTACGGTTTTCCCGAAAGCCATGCCGCGAGTTTTGCGCTGCTGGTCTATGCCAGCAGCTGGCTCAAATGCCACTACCGGGCGGAGTTCCTGTGCGCCTTGCTCAATGCGCAGCCGATGGGTTTCTACTCGCCCAGCCAGATCGTGCAGGACGCGCAGCGCAAGGGCGTCAAGGTGCGCCCCGTCGATGTGCGCCATAGCCACTGGGACAACCAACTGGAACACGACACCAGCTCGCGCGGCGGCTTGGCGATACGGCTGGGTCTTCGCCAGGTGCGCGGCTGTCGCCAGGACATGGCGGAACGGCTGGTGGCGGAACGGGCGCGACGTCCCTTCGATGACGTGGCCGACCTGTGCGCACGCACCGGCATGAACCGGCAGCAGCAGGAGGCGCTGGCCGAGGCGGATGCGCTGCGTGGACTGGCCGGTCATCGCCATCGCGCGCGCTGGGCCATCGCGGGCATCGAGCCGCAGCTGCCGCTGTTCGGGCATGCCAGTCCGGCCGAGCCGGCAGTGGCTCTGCCGCCACCCTCGCAGGGCGAGAACACGCTGGCCGACTATGCGCGCATGGGCCTGAGCCTGGGGCCGCATCCGGTGCGGCAGATCCGCGCGCGGCTACACGCATTGCACTGCACCGATGGGCGCGCATTGCGCCACCAGCCGCATGCCAGCCACGTGCGCACCGCCGGCCTGGTCACCCAGCGGCAACGCCCGCAAACGGCCAGCGGCGTCACCTTCATCACCATCGAAGACGAATACGGGCCGATCAACGTGGTGGTCTGGAGCCAGGTGGCCGAGCGGCAGCGACGCATTTACCTGGAAGCGCGCCTGCTCGGCGTGGAGGGGCGCTGGGAACAGGTGGATGGCGTGAGCCATCTCATCGCGCATCGCCTGATCGATTTCAGCCAGCTGCTTGGCACGCTCGACAGCCGCTCACGGGATTTCCAGTGACGCGTGGCGCCATGCCGCAGGCGCCTCATGCTGCGCGCGGTACATGTTTATGCGACCATGCCTGGAGCCTACTCAAGGCTTGGGCGGACTGGGGACGCATTTGATCCGGAGCAGGGCAAAACAGCGCTTCGCTGCATGGCTGGCACTTGCCGCCATGTGGCTGCTGGTGGCCGCTCCCACCGTTTCGCGCGCACTGCCGTCCGCATGGTGGTCGCCCGACCTCGGTGCCTGGTGCACCGGCCACGGACTCAGCGACCAGCATCCGTCGCCCCCCGGCGATCCGGCTGACCATACCGACCAGTGCGGCTATTGCGCGTTGCTGGGACATGCTCCGCTGCTGGGTGGTCATGCAGCCCCGATGGCATTGGCGGCTTGGGCCCCGGCGCCGCTTCCGTTCGTCGAAGCCGGTGGGCGCTGGCATGCGCGGCCGTTGCTCAGTGCGAATCCGCGAGGGCCGCCGTCGCTCCGCTACGGATGACGACGGCATGGGCCGTGCGTGCGCAGTGCGCATACACGCCCCTTTATTGACGACAGCCATGGTTGCAGGGCGATGAGTCGCGCGCGGGATCGCGCCGCCTCGCCAGGCTGTTCCGTGGTTGCTCGGGCACTGCCTGCGCCACGGCTGGCGTGGGTGATCAATGGATTCACTACCATGGGTTCTTCTTTTCTTCGCGGCGCGGCCCTGGGCCTGCCGCTGACCTTGCTTGCTTCTTCGCTGGCCCTGGCACAGGGCGATGCCGATCCACAGAACACCAACTCTTCCGACAAGCGGATCACCAGCCTGGGCGCGGTGAAGGTGACGGCGCTGACGCAGCCGGTGACGCCACCAGCCTTTCCGGCCACCCTGGCCAGCGTGCCCGCCGAGCGTATCGAGGCGACCGTCAACGCGGTGGATGTGGAAGACGCGGCCAAGTACCTGCCCAGCGTGTTCATCCGCAAGCGCAACTACGGCGATACGCAGCCGGTACTGGCCACGCGCACCTGGGGCCTGAACTCCAGCGCACGCACGCTGGTGTACATCGACGACATTCCGATTTCGGCGCTGATCGCCAACAACAACACCATCGGTGCGCCGCGCTGGGGCATGACCTCGCCGGAGGCGATCGATCATGTCGATATGCTCTACGGGCCGTTTTCGGCGGCCTATGCCGGCAATGCGATGGGCGGGGTGATGCGCATCGTCACGCGCATGCCGGACAAGACCGAGGTCACCATCAAGCAGACCGAGGCCGTGCAGTCGTTTGACCTGTACGGCACCCACGGCAACTACAGCACCAGCCAGACCACGCTTACCGCCGGCGGGCGCAGCGGGAACCTGGGCTGGTTCTTCGGCGCCAATGCGGCCAACAGTTTCAGTCAGCCGTTATCCATGATCACCGGCGCCAGCACGCCCGCGGGCACCAGCGGCACGGTGCCGGCGCTCAACAAGCTGGGTCAGGTGGCCAACGTTTATGGCGCCGGTGGCCTGCTGCACACGCGCATGCTCGATCTCAACGGCAAGCTCAGCTATGACATCACGCCGCAGTGGCAGGTGAGCTATCTGGCCGGCTATTGGAGTAATCACGGCCAGTCGCATGCCGACACTTATCTCACCGATGCGCAGGGCGACCCGACCTACGGCAAGGTGGCGGGCTTCGCCAGCAACATCTATCAGCTCAGTGCGCATCACCTGATGCAGGCGTTGTCCGTGAAGTCCGACACCAAGGGTGACTACGATGCTTCGTTCGTGGTGACTCACTACGATTTCATCAAGGACAACCAGTGGTCGCCCGCCGGCGCCACCAGCGGTACCGGGGTGACCACCAATGGCCGGCTGGCCAGTTACGGCGGCACCCAATGGTCGACGGCCGATGCCACGGGCATCTGGCGTCCGCAGGGTATCGGCGGTGGACAGGAGGTGTCGCTGGGCGCGCATGCCGACCGCTACGAGCTGGACAACCCCACCAGCAACCTCGCCAATTGGCAGGACCCGTCCACCGTCACCACGCTTTATTCGGCCGGCAGCGGCAAGACCACGACGCAGGCGCTATGGATACAGGACGCCTTGCAACTGGCGCCCGCGTGGCTGCTGACCGTCGGCGGCCGCTACGAATGGTGGAAGGCCAGCGACGGCTTCAACTTCAGCGGCAAGACCGCCGTGCAGCAGCCAGTGGAAAAGGCCGATGCGTTCTCGCCCAAGGCGACGTTGCAGTGGAGTGCGGCGCCGGATTGGCGCATCACCGGTTCGCTGGCCAAGGCCGTGCGTTTTCCCACCGTGGGCGAGCTATACCAGCTGGTCTCCACCGGTTCGACCTACAGCGTGCCCAACCCCGACCTGAAGCCGGAAAGCGTGCGCAGCGGCGAGCTGGCGGTGGAACATGCCGTCGACCAGGGCCTGCTGCGGCTGTCGCTGTTCCAGGAGAACACCAGGCAGGCCTTGATCTCGCAGACGTCGACCCTGCCCAATGTGGCCGTGCCGGTCACCTACGTGATGAACGTGGGCGAGCTGCGCAATCGCGGCGTGGAACTGGTGGCGCAGAAGGACAACGTGCTGATACGAGGGCTGGAGCTGTCGGGCAGCGTAACCTTCGTCGATTCCACCATTCTCTCCAACGACAGTTTCGTCAGCACCGCGGGCACCACCTCCGAAGGCAAGCACGCCCCCTACGTGCCGCGCTGGCGAGCCACCGCCATGGCCACGTATCGTCCCAATGCGACCTGGGCGTTCACCCTGGCGGGGCGTTACAGCGGACGGCAGTACTCGACGCTGGACAATACCGACAACACGCCGCACGTGTTTGGCGCGTTCGACAGTTTCCGGGTGTTCGATGCGCGCGCGCACTATCAGATCAATGAACATCTGGCGGCCTCGCTTGGCGTGGACAACCTGACCAACCAGAAGTACTACCTGTATCACCCGTTTCCGCAGCGCACCTACGTGGCCGATCTCAAGTTGACGCTTTGACGGCATGCCTGCTCCGGCGTGCCGGAGCAGGCGAACGGCTAGTGCTGCATCAGTACGGGTACCGTGGCGTGCTGCAGGATGTGTCGGGTGGCGCCGCCAAAGACCCGTTCGCGCACCCGTGAATGCCCATAGGCGCCCATGACCAGCAAGTCGGCATGGGTCTGCGCGACTTCGCGCAGCAGCGCCTCGCCGGCATCCTGTGGCGTGATGTGCAGGCGGCGTGCTTTTACCTTGACGCCACGGGCGGTGAGATAGCGCTGCGGATCGAAGCGCGGAGCGCGGTCCTGGTCGTCCTCATCGGCGGGTGACTCCCCGTCGATAAGCACGGTCTCACGCGCCATCAGTGCGAATGGCATGGCCGAATGCATGGCCCGGGTGGATTCGATGGAACCATTCCAGGCCATGGCGATCCGGTTGAACTGTGCTGGAGCATGCCAGGCCGGCGGCAGTATCAGGCAGGGAGCGTGGCAAGTGAGCAAGGCCTCGCCAAGCACCTCGAACACGTTGGCGTCTTGCACCAGGTCGCGCTCGATCACCACGAGGTCGTGCCACGCGCCCAGCTGGCGCAGGGTTCTTGCAATGCCCGCGCGAGTCACCAGCCAGGAAGCGCCGTGCACGCCGGCTTGCCGGGCCAGTGCGAGAAACGCATCCCGATCGGCAGGATCTTCCTGCGGTTCATCGAGCAGCAGCGCGACCACGGAAGGCTCTGCCTCGCCCCCGCGCAACGTCCGCAAGGATGGACCCACGAAGCAGCCGGTCACCCTGGCGCCGAAGCTTGCCGCCAGGGTCATGGCGACGTTCGCCGCCGGGCTCCACGGCTGCGTGGAGGTGACCAGGGCGAGTAGGTCGACCGGTGCACCGGCAGGAGGCGGCATGGCGCTCATGGCTGGGCTACAGGTCAAGCGTATGGATGGCCTGCGACGGGTCGGCCGGATCCAGTCGGCGGGTGAAGCCAAGATGCCTCGCCAGCTCGCGCATGGCCTGATTGGAGGCGGCATCCACCGAAATCATGCTCTTGAAGCCGTGCTTGCGCGCCTCGTCGATCAGATGCCGCATCAGCAATGCACCCAGGCCCCGTTTTTGCCAGTCATCGGCCACGGTGACGGCGCACTCGCAATGGGTCTGGTCGGTAGTGGCGCAGTAGCGGCTGACGCCGATTTCGCGCAGCTTGCCGTCGTCGTGGATGAGCGCGATGAAGGCCATGCGCTTGTCGTAATCGACATTCATCATTTGATCGACCAGCGCCTCGCTAGGCTCCTTGAAGTCGCTGAGGAAGCGCTGGCGACGGGACTTGAGTGACAGGTTGCGTATGAAATCCGTTTCAAGCTCGCGATCCGAGGTGCGAAGTGGGCGGATCAGCACAGGCGTGCCGTCGCGTAGCGGCTCGATCCAGTGATCGCCCTCCAACGCGCCAGGTAATGGGGAAAAGCCCGCTTCGGCCGAGGGGTTGAGCGTGTGGCTTGAGATGGTCATGTCGTCCTCCGAACAGGTGAGGAACCGCCAACGTGGCGAACAGGGAACTTGTACGCCTGCGACGGTGATCCGGGAGTGACCTGAGTCAATGAGGTCGCCTGGTCAGTGACAGACCAGTACCGGCACGTCACAGCGCAGCAACACCTTCTGGGTTTCGCTGCCGAGCAACAGGCGGGTCATGCCTCGCCAGCCATGCGAGCCCATGACCACAAGGTCGCAGTGTTTTTCTGCGACGGTTTGCACGATCAGCTCGAACGGCTGGTCGCCGTAGATGGTTTTTCCCTCGAACGGTACGCCGGCCGTTTCGGCAATGGCCTGGATATCGGCGAGGTAGCGCTTGCCATTGGCTTCGGCTTCCTCGTTATAGGCGTACTCGGTGGCGGCCAGTATCGCGCCCATGTAGGCAATGGTCTGGAACGGTGGAATCACGTGCAGGGCGCAGACCCGGCCCTGGCTCAGCTTGGCCAGTTCGATGCCGGTCTTGGCCGCGCGCATGGACAGCTCGGAGCCGTCGATGGGAATGAGGATGTGCTGGAACATGGGTAGCCTCGTCGGTTGCCACTTGGGTGGTTGGTGGGATGTGCAGGAAGGGAGCGTGGATACGGCAGCGTTGCCCAAGACACGTGCATTGCCCGTCATGGCGAGATTAGGCGTGCCCGCCGGCGCGGGCCACGGCCGGGCGTCAATCTGCCGCGCGGCGGTATGCCTCAGCCCATGACAGGGGGGAAGCATGGACACTTTACGCCACCGGCGACACAAGACGCGTCATGCACGTTGCGACACGTCGGCCGGGATACACTGATGCCAGGCAATGCCAAGGGAGGCTCCGCAATGTTCCAGAACATTCTTCTGCCCGTCGATGGTTCCGAGCATGCACTCAATGCCGTGGATACCGGCATCGCGCTGGCCAGCCGGTTGCAGGCCAGGGTGCATGCCATTCACGTCCTGCCGCCGTTGCCGGCGGTTTCCTTTGTGGCGGAGCTGTTGAAGTCGGGCGCCTCCTATTCCGATCTGGCCAAGGAGCGCGCACGCACTTATCTCGATGAAGTGGCCTCGCGTGCACGCGCCGCCGGCGTGCCCTGCGATACCGAGTTCGTATTCGATCTGCGCCCCTATGTGGCCATCGTGGCGGCCGCCAACAAGCACCACTGCGATCTGATCGTAATGTCCTCGCGCGGGACCAAAGGTCTGGAACGCATGCTGCTAGGCAGTGAAACGCACAAGGTGATGCTCAGCTGCGATGTGCCGGTGCTGGTCTGTCATTGATCGGCCTGCTGGCAGGCCATCACGGGTGTCATGCCTGGATGGCCTGCACCAGGGCGTCGGATGCATAGGCATTCGACTGGCGTTGTAGAGATAGCAGGATGCGTGGCAGTTCGCGCGCCACGAACTCGATGAAGCTGCGAAGGGCGGGCGTGTGACCGTGCCGTGAGGGGTAGACCGCATGCACGTTGCCGGGCGGCAGCGTGTACGGCGCCAGCAGCCGAACCAGCTCGCCCTGTGCCAGTGCCTTGCGGCAAAGCCATTGCGGCAGCTGGGCCATGCCGACGCCGCCCAATACCGAACGAAACAGCACGTGCAGATCGTCCGTCACCAGTCGCGGATGATGCTCGATGGATTCGCTGCGCCCCTGCCGATCGGTCAACGACCAGAAATGGCGGCCGTCTTCGCCGACCACGCTGACGCTCGGCAGGCGCCGCAGATCTTTGGGGTGTCGTGGCGCAACCCTTCCATCGAGCAGGGCCGGGCTTGCCACGAGCAGCTGTGGATCCATGCCGAAGCTGCGCATTATCAGGCTGGAATCCTTGACGGACTGGCGCACGCGGAAGGCGATGTCGAAACCCTCGGCGAGCACGTCGCCCTGATGCCCGCAGATGCCGAGGTCTATCTGCACTTCGGGAAAACGTTTCAGATAGTCCGTGAGTACAGGCGCAAGCAAGGCCTGGCCGAACAGCACCGGGCAACCTACCAGCAGGCGTCCCCGCGGCGCCGACTGGGTTTCCTCAATGACGTTCTGCGCCTGCTGGGCGGCGGAGATCACCTGCAGGCACTCGGTGTAATACAGGCGACCGATATCGGTGACATGCAGGCGGCGGGTCGTTCGCTGGATGAGCCGCACGCCGAGGTTTTCCTCCAACCGAGCAATGCGAAAGCTCAGTTGCGACTTGGCGACGCCCAGCGCCCTGCTGGCTGCGGTAAAGGTTCCCTGTTCCACCACCTGGACGAAATAGAGGATGTCATTCAGATCCTGCATGGCCTTGGTCCTTGCGAAGCCCTCTTTAGGCTACCCCAGTCAGGCCATGCCCTTGCTGCAGTGCAATATTCAGCCCGATTGTTCGGTGATCTTGGATATTCATTCCGTAAGTTGGCGCTTACTCCGCGCTAAGCCCGCATGAATACTGGCGCCCGTGGTTTTCATGGCATCACAGGGATGGCGCGAATCTGGGGCTAATTCGCGCATCGATTTGATCTGAACACGCAAAGCAGAAGGGGATCTGAAGCCATGCGTGCCTTGCCGCTCTGGGTTGCGGTTGTGCTTTCCCTATGGCTCGCACTGGGCGGGCTGTTGCTGATGGCGCCGGGCGCGCAGGCCCAGTCGTCGGCATCGACTTCGGCTGGCAGCCCGGCGCTCAGCCAGAGCGACATCGCGCGGATGCTGCCCTCGACTGACATGGGCGCCAATGCCGCGCGCAACGCCGATCCGCACCTGCAGCCGGTTGGCGACAACCCGGCCACGCCATTCGATGCCGCGAGGGTGCCTGACAATCCGCTCGCACCCCAAGCCCAGGCCGTGGGTGCGAAGACCTGCATTGCCTGCCATGCGCTGGAGAACCTGCAGGCCTCGCATTCGCTGCATGTGGCGTCATTCCGTGCAGGTGCGGCCAACACCGGGCCCCAGGCGGCTTGCGAGGCCTGCCATGGACCGGGCTCGGATCACGCCAAGAACCCCACGGCGAAGGGCTCGATCATTGCCTTTACCCATGGCAGCGCCAGCACGGCGGAGACACAAACCACGGTATGCCTGGGCTGTCACGTCGGCGGCGCCCGCCAGCACTGGCTGGGTTCGGTGCACGAGGCACGCGGCCTGTCCTGCACCGATTGCCATAACCCGATGGTGCGCAACTCGCCGGAAGGCGTGCTGGCCAAGTCGTCGATCAACCAGGTGTGCGCGACCTGTCATCAGGACATCCTGGTGAAGTTCAATCGACGTTCGCATATGCCGCTGCCGGAGGGGCAGATGGCGTGTACCGATTGCCACAATCCGCACGGCAGCATCACCAAGCCGTTGCTGAAGACCGACACGGTGAACGAGACCTGCTACACGTGCCACGCGGAGAAGCGCGGACCCTTCGTGTTCGAGCATGCGCCCGTGCGTGAAAGCTGCCTCAATTGCCACGACCCGCATGGGTCGAACCAGCAAACCCTGCTGGTGTTGCCGCTGCCGATGCTGTGCCAGCAATGCCACACCATGAACCGGCATCCCAATGACCTGCAGACGCGCCAGAGCATGCGCAACGGCCTGGTGCCCGACGAGCGATTGATGGGGCGTTCGTGCCTGACCTGTCACACGAACATCCATGGCTCGAACAATCCCAACGGTTCCATGTTCCACCAGTAGCCGTAATGCGCGTGGCATAAGGAGGCGGACGATGTTGACACGGAAACCCCTTAGCGCATGCCTCGCTGTGCTGGCCGGCCTGGCGTGTGCGCCAGTGGTGTGGGCGCAGAGTGACACCAGCGATACCCAGCGCGTGGGCAACATGCAGTTTGGCAACACGCTGGACCCGACCGGCTGGGCGCCGTTCACCACGCCCGATCCGATGGGCATGTCGTATCTGCATCCCGACCAGTTGCGCACGCCCACCGGTGCGCTGTACCCGTATCCCGCCCAGGCGCCGGACGAAGCGCCGCTGGGCAAGGGCGATTGGACCTATTCGTGGCTATTGCAGTTCGGCTATATCCATACCAGCGGCGATCGCAACGCGGAGTTCTTCCAGATGTACTCGGACTGGCGCAATGCCGGCGCCGTGGGGATGCTCGCGTTCTCCGCCTATAACCGCAAAACCGGGCAATACGTGGAGTTTCGCGGCAGCCACGTCAGCGACAAGGACCAGTACTACCGCCTGCGCGCCGGCCAGTACGGCAGCTACCGCATCGAGGCGTTCTTCCGTGACATTCCCCATGTCCTGAGTACCGACGCCTATCCCCTGTGGAATGGCGTGGGCTCGACCAACCTCACCTTGCCGCCCGGGATTACGCCGGGGGTCAGCAGCCAGGCGCAGATAGCCGCGGTCGAAGCCCAGCGTCCACGGAGAACGCTGTCGGTGACACGCGAGAGCGAAGGCGTCAGCTGGGAGGGCGCGCTTGGGCGGGACTGGATCGGCTACGGCGGCGTCACCAACGAGAACCGCAACGGCGACCGTGACTGGGGCGGCTCCATGTTCTTCAGCTATCCCTTCCTGTCGCCGGGGCCCGGCGGCATCGGCACGCCCAGCGTGCCGGGCGTCATGGGCGGGCAGAACGAAACCGTGCGGCCGGTCGATTTCACCACCACCGATATCAACCTGGGCCTGCGCAACAAGGCGGGCGCATCGGGCTGGCTATTCAACTTCACCATGACCGCTTCGTTCTTCCGCGATCACAAGGATTACCTGGATTTCACCGCACCGTTCGGCGTGCTGCCGGGGCCGGCCACGTCGATTACCGGCGGCACGTTTTCGCTGGAGCCCGACAACAACTACTACAACGTGCGGCTGGAAGGTTCGCATGCGCTGAAGTGGTGGAACGGCCAGTTCTCCGCCTCGGCGGCGTACGGCAGCATGCGCCAGAACGATACGCTGCAGGCGCCGTTGAACGCCATGTTCTGCCCCAGCGGGCAATTCATCGGCACCACTGGCATTCCCTGTTCCGACTGGAACACCACGGCGGCACTGTCGCAGCAGAATGGCGATGCGCGCATCGATACCGGCCTGGTGAACCTGCGCCTGAGCTTTCGACCCACGGCCAGTTTCAATTGGTACGCCAACGTACGCTGGTACGGCGAAAACAACATGACGCGCTACACCATGTACAACCCGTTGACCGGCCAGTATGGATTCCTGCACGAAAGCGGCTCGCAGGCAGTGATCATCGGCAATGCGGAGGCGGGCCTGTTCCAGGCCGGCAACCCGTTGTACGAGTCCTATTTCACCCAGTTCGCCAATATTCCCTACAGCTACAACGATCGCCAGGGCGAGCTTGGCGGTACCTATCAACTCAACAATCAGAACTCGCTGGGGCTCACCTACACGCTGGATCACCAGACCCCGCAGCAGCGCGAGCGCACTTACCTCAACGACCAGCACATCAAGCTGACCTGGGACTCCAAGTCGTTCGGCGATTCCACCCTGCGTTTCAGCTACGAGTACCAGAAGCGCACGGGCGGGCCGTACAACGCGTTTCCGTACATGAACTGGTATTCGCCATCGCTTCCCGGCTATGTGCAGGATGCGCTGGGCGTGGTCGCCTATACCGTCGACCAGATGTACAAGTACGACATGAGCAACCTCAAGGCGACCAAGCTCAAGGCGATCCTGACCACCCCGCTGGGCAATACGGCGACGCTGACCACCACCGTCTATGGCAACCGCAACCATTACGGCGCCGATATCGGGCGGCAGTCCGTCGGCACCACCGGCGCGGATGTCTCCTTCGACTGGACGCCGTCGGCGACGACTACTTTCAACAGTTACCTGAGCATCGAGTCGTCGCGCATCAAGCAGGGCAACGTGGCCGACAACGAGGCATTGATCGGCACCTCGCCGCTGCAGGCGGACATGGAGTTCGGCGGACCCATGTATCCCTATGCCAACTTCTGGACTGCCACCGATACCGAGCGCGACGCCAATGCGGGCCTGACCATCAGTCATGTGTTCACGCCGCGGGTGAAGCTGGACGTTGGCTACAACTACACCTACTCGCATGGAGTGAACGGGTACGACTACAGCAGCATGGGCGCGATTTCACCTTCCTACTGGAACATCCTCACGACCGCCGATATCGGCAACAGCTTTCCCGCCAACATCTATCGCCTGCAGACCCTCAGCGCCAACATGAATATCGCGCTGACGCCGCGCGTCGGTTTGCGTCTCTACAGCCAGTATGAGTTTGGACGCTTTGCCGACTGGCATTACACCGGCTTCGATTCGCCGGGCGACCTGGTCATCGGCAACCGCGTGTATACCGACCTGGGCCCGCAGACGCACTGGCACGCGGCGGTGCTGGGCGCCTTCGTTACCTTGAAGCTCTAGGGAGGGCGCGGCCATGATCCGTCGTTTCGTTGCGTGCCTGCCCATGTTCTTGGGGGCCCTCGTGCTTGCCAGCGCTGCGGCTGCCCAGCAGGCGCCGGCCGCCGCATCCAGCGCCGCGCCCAAGCCGCCGGCGTTTGCCGATGTTCGTCGGCAGCAGCCGATCAGCGGCGACGCGAAGGCGGGCGCGGGCAAGGCAACGGTGTGCGGTGCCTGCCATGGGCCGCAAGGTATTTCCATCGCGCCCAACTTCCCCAATCTGGCCGGGCAGTCGGCCACGTACCTGTATGTGCAGCTCAAGCAGTTCAAGCAAGGGCAGCGCAACGACCCGATCATGAGCGGGCAGGCGGCCACGCTCAGCGATGCGGACATGCGCGATCTGGCCAGCTATTACGCATCGCTCGCGCCCAAGCCGGCCGGGCCAGCCGATGAGTCATCGGCGGGCGCGAGGTTGTATCTGGCGGGCGATCCGGCGCGAGGCATTCCGCCATGCCAGGGTTGTCATGGCGTCGACGCGATGGGGCCGCGCCCGGAGCCGGATGGCAAGCCGTCACCGCCATGGGCCACTTTTCCCCACCTGCGTGGCCAGTCATCGTTGTATGTCGGCAAGGCGTTGGGCGATTTCCGCAGCGGCGCGCGTGCGGAAAGTAGCAATGCGAGAATCATGCAGGGCGTGGCGCAGACGCTTGGGGACGACGACATACAGGCCCTGGGCGCGTATCTGTCCACGCGTTGAATGGCTGACTGTAAGGCGGCATCGACAGGGCGAGTGTGAGCGCCGCGACAGGGCCTCGCTCAGATCTGGTCGGCGGGTGGTACCAGATGATGCTTTACCTGGATGGCGTCCAGCCGGTCGCAAACCCAGCCGCTATCGCCAGGGGCGGCATTTTTTTGCACTGCATCAGCCAGGCGGTTGAATGCGTCCCAGAAGTCGCCGGCGTCCGGCTTGCTCCGCACCAGCCCCGGGATGAATGCGTCCAGGGCATCGAGCATCTGCTCCAGTTCGGCGCGTGACTTGGCCATGGCATGAGCCTATATCAGCTGTCCATGAACGCGGCGCGAAAGTTTTATCCAAAGGGTCACGCTGGTTTAACGGCGGTCGAGGCAGCTTCAATGTCCCTCATTGGCGACGAGGCGGAGCGTGTCATGGAATGGGATCGCGAAAACGACCTGCTTTCCCGCGCATGCGACGAGCTGGTTGAGCAGAACTCGCTGCTGCAGCAGGAGGTGGAGTTGCTGCGCGCGCAGTTGCGCCGGCATCCCTCTGGCGAGCTTCAGATCCGGGAGGCCCGGCGCCAGATGGAGGAGCTGGTGGAGACGTCGCGCGGACGCACGCCGTTTCCGTCCATGGCGGGCCTGGAAGCGCGGGTCTACTAGCGTTCGCCGACTTCGAGCACGATCTTTCCGATGTGCTCGCTGGCTTCCATCATGCGGTGTGCGTCGGCGGCGCGTTCCAGCGGGTAGACCGCGTGGATGATCGGCACGCAGCGGCCCTGCGCAAGCGCGGGCCAGACATGCTTCTGCAGGGCTTCGGCGATGGCCGTTTTTTCTCTGGTCGTGCGCGGACGCATGGTCGAGCCCGTTATCACCGCGCGCTTGGCCATGATCGCGTGCAGGTTGACCCGCTCGGCCACCGGGCCGCCGAGCACGCCGATGATCAATAGCCGTCCATCGCGGGCGAGGGTGTCGAGGTTGTCGGCGAAATAGCTGCCGCCCATGATGTCCAGGATCACGTCGGCGCCATGCCCATCGGTCCTGGCAAGCACGACCTCGGCGAAGGACTCCTGGCGATAGTTGATGGCTTCGCCGCCCAACTCGCGAATCGCCGCGCATTTCTCCGCGCCACCCGCGGTGGCGAAGGTGCGTATGCCGAATTCGCGGCAGAGCATCAGCGCCGTGGTGCCGATGCCGCTGGTACCGCCATGGATCAGTACGATCTCACCTTTGCGGGCGTGCCCCATGTCGAACAGGTTGGCCCAGACCGTGAAGAACGTTTCCGGAATGGCGGCCGCTTCCAGCATCCGGATGCCTGCGGGTATCGGCATGGCCTGGCCAGCGGGTACCACGCAGTACTGGGCATAGCCGCCGCCGTTGGTCAGTGCGCAAATGGCATCACCCAGGGCGAAGCTGTGGGTGCCTTCGCCCAGCGCCACCACCGTGCCGGCCACCTCGAGCCCGGGAATGGGGTTGGCGCCCGGCGGCAGCGGATATTGGCCCGCACGTTGAAGCACGTCGGGTCGATTCACGCCCGCTGCCTCGACACGCACCAGCACTTCCCCCGGGCCCGGCCGCGGAACGGGGACGAGATGCGGTTGCAGCACCTCCGGGCCGCCCGGCGCGTTGATCCGTATTTCGGTCATGGTGGCGGGTAGCTGGCGCATCGGGTTCCTTCGAGGCGGGCACGCTATGCCGAGGCGGCGTGGCGGCGCCTGCGTCGACGGATGGCCCAGCGTATGGCGAGGATCATGACGATCAGGAGAAGAACCGCCGCGATCGCCTCGAACTGCAGCATGCGGGTCTGGCTGTACATCACGAACCTGCCGCTGCGGCCGTAGATGCCGTTGTAGCCGGCCAGCATCGCCGGCAAGGCCAGCAGGGGTTCAAGGGCCGCTCAGGGCATGTTGATTGGCATGACGGGAATGGCTTCCTCGATGCGCTGCGGGTCCAGGCGGGAGCCCAGCCAATGGCTTACCACGGATAGCGGGCAGGTGGACTGGCCGGGGCAGGCGGGCAGGCTGAGCGTATGCCGCACGAGGGCTTCTTCCTCGCTGAAGTCGGCACGACGCAAGGCATCGAGCGTCGGCATGGCAGTGGCCACGTGCACGGTGTACTGGCCATGCTCGTCCAGCAGGTCGAACACGAGTGCGCCGCCCGGTGGATAGTCGTCCGGTTGCCGTGCGTCGTGCCAGTCCAGCCCAAGTATGCCGGCGAGATTGGCCAGGTTGGTGTCGTGACCGAGCAGGATCACCACCTTGGCATGCCGGTCGGACAAGGGGGCGACCACTGGCGTTGCGCCACTGCCCTGCTGCAGCGTGGCCAGAATATGCGCCATCAGGTTGGAGCCCGCCTGCACGGCCGCCGGCATGCTCTTCTTGCTCAATGCAAACTGCAGGTTGTGCAGCGTGATGAGCTGGCCGATGGTGCCGCCGTCGCCCGCTCCCCAGGCAACCTGCGCCATCGGCAAGCCCTGCGCATATTCCAGCATCAGGTTCTCGCTCAGGCTGCCGGCGGTCTTGAGCGACTTGGCGCGCGCGGCATCGTCAGCATGGGCCGGGTCCACCAGCAGCTTGCGTCCGGCTGTTTTCGCCTGCGCCAGGCACGCGTCGCCGCTGCAGTCCAGCAGTACCCGCTGCAACAGCCTGAGTGCATCGGGTGGCCATGGGGTAGGTATGGATGACGGCGCGCCATCGTCTTCCTTGGCATCCTTCGATTCGCCGAAATGGAACAGCGGGTTGGACTGGTCCGCGGCCAGGGCGAGGTAATGACCATGGCAGGAAGGCGCCAGGCCCTGCACCAAGGCCGCCGCGCTGGCGCGATTGCGTGGGGTGCTGTCGGCGATCACCACCACCTTGTCCAGCGTGCCGCAACGCCCCGACCATAGCCCGGCATCGCCGAATGACTGGCGATAGCGCTGCCCCAGCGCGGTCATGCCTTGTGCGCCATGGCTGGTGAGCATGCCGGGTGCGACCGGCCATTCGGCCCAGGGACGATGGGCGTAGGGCGCCAGCTCCCCTGGTGCGCTGGTGGGCGAGCGCACGCCGTGGCGCATCACCACGATGCGCAGGAGCAGCTGTGGTGCCGGCCTTGTTTCCGGCGCTGTGCTTGCCGTGGCCGTCAGGGCAAGCCCGAGCGCACAGAAGCCAAGGAACCAGCGCCCCATGAGTGAGATCCGGGAGGCGGCAGGCATCACAGCTTCACCGACAGGTCGAGGAATACGCCGCGGCCCGGCAGGCCAAAGAACAACGGTGCGCCACTGACCGACTGGGTGCCGGCGTAGCCGGTGATCTTGTGGACATTGAACAGATTGTTGATATCCACGCTCACCGAGTAGCCCTTGGTACCCCAGGGGCCGTGATCGGCGCGATAGCCCAGCGCGGCATCGGTGGTCAGGTAGCCGGCGATGGGCTGGCTGTTCTGGAACATGCTGTTGCCATTGCTGAGCGTCACGTTGTCCACGCCGTATTGCTTGCCGGCGAACTTGCCCATCAGCGAGCCGAAGTATCCCTGCGGGCTGCTGTAGAGCAGTCCCAGCGCCGCCGTGGTCTTGGGCGTGGCCGCCACCTGCACATCGGAGTTCTTGTAGTTCGCCTTGTTGTAGCTCGCATTGCCATAGAGGCTGAGGGTTTGCGTCAGCGCGTAGGTGGCCTCCACTTCCGCGCCCTTGTAGATCGCACCGCCGGCATTGACGTAGGTGCTCTCGTTGCCGTTGGAGGTCTTCACCTCGGCCTGGGCAATATAGTTGGAGAAGTCGATGTAGTAGATGTCGGCGCCAAAGGTGAACTGGCGCGTCGCGTAGGCGGTGCCGAGCTGGTAGTTGGTGGTCTGCTCCGGGTCCAGTCCATGCGCACCGTTGAGTTCGATCACATCGATCGGCGGCGCGAGAAAGCCCTTGGCGACCTGGGCATAGGCACTCCACTCGTCGCTGAGCTTCTCGTGCGCGCTCAGCGATGGCAGGGTGGCATCGTAGGTGGCCTGGGCGTAGGACGGTACCGGCGGCGAGATCTTGTTGAGCGCCGCATTGAGCTGGCGCGTCACCGATGAATAGCGCACGCCGGGGCTCAGCGTGAAGGTGTCGGTGACGTTCCAGTCGTACTGCGCGAAGGGCTGCGCGGTGTCGGTGCGATCGTTGAACTGGTAGTTGTAGAGCGGCCCGTATTTGGTGCCGGTGGCCTCGCCGGTGGTCATGTCCAGCGGCAACTGGTAGCGCGCGTCGAGATTGCGTTCCAGCCACACACCGGTCTGCAGCGTGCCCGGGCCGAGCTCGCGCGCCAGCCGCAGCACGTCGCCAAAGGCATGGAAGCCCGAATCCGCCAGCTTGCCAGGTACATCGGTGGCCGACTTGCCCACCTTCTTGCCCTTGGCGTCATACAGCGTGACGCCATTGTCGGCAGGGTCGTTGTCGGTCGCGTCACTGGTCTTGTTGGCCCAGTGGTCGAACGTGTTGAGGTAGACCTTGTTGTCCACGTCCCAGTCGCCCAGGCGGCTGGCGAGTCCCACGTAGGTGAAGCTCGAGTAGTAAGCCGCGTTGTTGTAGCCCTGGTACGACTGCAACGCGGGATCGTCGGTGAGGCCGTAGCGCCAGCCGTACTGGCCGATCTCTTCCTTGGTGGCGCCTTGCACGGTGTTCTGGTGCTCGCGGTTGTAGCTGGTGACGAAGGTGAGCGTGGTTGCCTCGCCCAGCTCGGTGATGGTCTTGATGAAAATATGCTCGCGACGGTCGTCCGTGCCCTTGAGATAGGTATCGCTGGCTTCCTTGGAGATATCCGCGAACAACTTGGTGTGGTCGCCAAGGTTCTCATCGACGTTGACGCCGCCGGCCCGCGTATTCCAGCTGCCGATGGTCATGTACGGCGTGACACCCGGTACCTCGTTCGGATCACGCGAGCGCAAGGCCACGGTGCCGCCAAACGTCGCGTTGCCGATGGTGGAGCCGCCGCCGGGGCCGCGATCGATCTCGGCCTGGCCCAGCACGTGATTGTTGAAATAGGCCGAGGTGGTGTGGTGCAGGTCGCTGGCATCGCCGAACGGAATGCCATCGAAAGTCACGTTGAACTGGCCGTCCTGGAAGCCGCGGATGCTGATGCCTTCGTTCTTGCCCAGGCCCGGGCCTTCCGGCGAGGTGACGGTGACGCTGGGCGCGTATTTGATGATGTCGTCGAAATTGGCGTTGAAGCGCAGGCCGTCGCGGATGAAGCGTTCGTCGATCACCGAGGTCGGTTGCACGGCATCCAGCGGTGCGGCGCTGGGCGCCAGGGTATCCACGGCGTTGGCATGCACGCTGATCGGGGCGAGATCGTGCGTGCCGTCATTGGGATTGACCGGCGGAAGGCCGCGCGACGTCGCTGCGTCCGCGGCCGTCGCGTTTCCCGCGGCATGCTCCGGCACGATGTTGACCGTGGTGGGGGTGAGGAAGCGATAGCCCAGCCCGGTGCCTTTCAGCAGCTGCGCCAGCTGTTGCCTGGCATCGAGCCCTGCTGCGGCGCCACCGCTGCGCAGGCTGTCGGCCACATCGGCCGCGTAGACGATCTGCAGGCCGCTGCTGCGCGCAAACTGGTCGAGCGCCTGGGCCAGCGGCATGGGCGCAATGGCGGGCGCCGCACTGGCAGGCAAGCCGGTTTGCGCCAGCACGAGCGAAGAGGTGGCGCTGCCGAGGAGCAGCGCGATCTGGAGGGCAAGCCGTTTGCGCATGATGGTGTTGAGCCTTCGATGGAGGGTGTCGGGGCGGTGACGAGCACGGCTTGTCACTGCGGCATGACCCTCTACGAGTGCGCGGCGGCATCATCGGGTACCGCTATTTCGATGAATTTTTTCTTACAGTGGTCGCGTACCCGATGCCAGGCGGTTCGTGCCGATTACCTGGATGTCGTTCGCGCCCCTGACCACATGGACGCCAGGCATGGTTCGCAGATAGGCGATGAATGCCTCCATGTCGCGGGCGTGGAAGCGCCCCGAGATGCGCAGGGCGCCGATATCGGCGTCGTCGATGCGCAGGGGGCGGACGCTGTAGGCATTGAAGCGGCGTGCCACCTCGGCCACGCTGGCATGTTCGAACTGGATGTCCGTCGGTAGCCATGAGGTGCTCAACGCGAGGTTGGCATGCCTGTCGATCAAGTCCAGCGAGCCATCCTTGTGCACGCTTGCCTGTTCACCTGCGAACAAGTCGGCAACGGGCCGCTTGCGAGCGGAGGCAGCGGGCATGGAGCAGGCAAGGTCAGTGCATTGCCACAGCTTGACCCTGCCGCTGACCACGGTGACGCGTGCGCCATCGCCGGATCGATGCGCGTCGAAGACCGTACCGATATCCTGCAGCACACTGGCATCGACCTGCACCAGCAGGGGACGGGACGCGTCGTGCCCGACATCGAACAGCGCTCCACCCTGCCACACGTCGACAAGGCGTCGATGCGCATCGAAGCGCACGGTCAGCAGGCTGCCGCGATCGAGCTGTATCCGCGTGCCATCCGGCAGGTCCACGCTGCGCAATGCATCGGCACCCGATGCATAGGCATCCCAGGCGCGCAGCGGCGGTTGCAGCGATGCCGCCGCCCCAAGGGCAAGCACCAGGGCAGCGGCCGCGGCCTGCGAAGCCCAATGCCACCAGCGACGGCCGGGCTTGGACATGCCCGGTGGCGTGGTCCGTACGCCAGGTCGCAGTGGCACCACGGCCGGCTCGCTGGCCGCCAATGCAGATAATTGATGGCTGTCGAGTGGGTCCAGCGCGGCAGCGGCGGCAAGGTCGCCATGCAGGCGTGCGATGGCCAGGTATTCGGACACGTGCAGCGGCGACAGGCGCAGCCAGGCCATGAATTCGGCCTGCTGCGGTTCCTGCATGCCTTCGCGCTGGTCGAGATACCAGCTGGCGGCCTGCTCGGTAACGCGCCGCTGGTGATCGGCCGCTTGGCGATGGCGGGTCAGTTCAGTCATAGCGAGCCATACCGAGGCGGCACGTGGCCAGCGCCTTGACGATGTACTTCTTCACCATGTGCGAGGAAATCTGCAGTTTTTCACCAATTTCGCGATAGCCCAGCTCGTCGCGGTAGTGCATCACCAGTACGGCTCGGCATTTGGGCGTCAGCCGGCCGAGGATGTCGGCGAGCCGCTGGCGCCGAAGCGCGCGGTCAATCCCGGCGGCGGCGTCACATGGCGTGGACAGCCGTTCGATCACTAATTCCAGCTCGTCGCTGCCGAGCGGATGGCGTTGCCGCCGAGCCGCGTGCTCTTTCACCAGATTCGCCGCCACGGTGAACAGATAGGCTTCGGGGTTCTGGATCTCGCCCATGCCGGCGCGATCGGTGCGCAGCAGGCGCAGGTAAAGCTCTTGTACGAGATCCTGCGCATCCCAGGTGTGGGGCGTGCGCTTGAGGAAGTAGCGATGGAGCGTGGCGTGCTGTTCCTCGAACAATTGCGCCAGTCTTGACGTTGAGTCGGCGGTCACATGCGCTCGCAGCGCCGTCGACGCTTGTCGTCGGCTGGGTTTTGTTTCGTCCGCCACGCTAGTGACGATTCATGACGATTCCGTGAAATGGCATGTGGCCGCTTGCCCGGTCATTGGCGTAGGGCCTTCCGGTGAGAGGTCGCCGGGCACTTACGTCGCTCCCTGCAACTAGGGCACATTCGGGTAGTCCGGCAGCCAGGAGGTTGCCGGACCCTGCAAAAAGGGACGGATGCCTCTGGCATCCCTGGATGATGAGGAGTGGGCTATGGAGGGAAAACGCATGCAGCATGCATCGAGTCGTTGGCCTGGCCGCCTTGCGGCGATGGGCCTGTTGGCCGTGATCGTGGCATCGACCAGCGCGATGGCCGCTGGCGGTCCGCCGTCAACCGGACTGGGCCAGTCGTGGCCCAGCGCCACGGATGTCAGTGCGAGCCCGCACTGGCATGTCTATGTCTTTGAGCGGGACGGTATCCGTTACATCCAGATCAACGATCTGGGCGGCAAGGTGCGCGCAGCGTTCGCCACCTCGTCCGGCAGTTTCCTGGGCCTTCCCATCGGTATCGACGCCTCGCGCCTCGCTACCCCGCAGCAGCCGCTGCCAGCACCGGCCAGCACCGCGGCCGGTGAGATCGTGTATCAGGATGCCTCGGTGAAGGTGCTGGTGGTGCCGCAGGCGGACGGCACGACGCAGGTGTTCACGGCCAATGGCGACTGCAAGGACCCGATCGAATGCAGCTCGCGCTCTGACTGATTCATGCCACGGTAGATCGCCGGGGCGCTTCTAGACGGAGGCGCCCCGGTTGAGCGGCACGGCGCGCAGCGAATCGTGCAGCAGCAGCGTCACCGACAAGCCCTGGGGGCGATCGCGCAGATGCACGTTGCCGCCATAGATCTGCGCGCGGTCGCGAATGGTGGCAATGCCCAGGCCGCTGGCGCCCAGCAGGGTCATGGCCTGCTTCCACGATTCCGGCGACGGTACGGCCTGCTCATCGGCAGATGCCGGACGTTCGCTGGTAATGCGCATGACCACCCAGCGTCGTCCGTCGGTGTAGCCGCCGCGCACCTGCAGGTGGATGTGCTGCGCGGGCGCGCGCGAAAGCACGTACACCAGCACTTCGCAGGCCAGCCGATAAAGCGCCATGTGGACGTCGGGTGCCAGTTGGCTGAGGCCGCGCCCCGACAGGTCGCAACGATAACTGGCTCCGGCCATATGCACCGCCTGGGCGAAGGGCCCTTCGCGCAGGGTGGCGGGTACGCCGCGTTCGCGCCAGCCGCGAGGGTAGAGTGCGTTGGCGAGTCGATGCATTTCGTGTTGTGCCAGTGCCGCCTGCCGGGAATAAGTGCGCTCCTCGCTGGCCGGCAGCACGTGACGCAGGCTGTCGAGCAGGCGATTCTGGCTTTCGCGGATGTTGTGCCCGATGTGTTCGAGTGCATCGGCCGCCTGGCGCAGGCGCAATTCTTCCAGATAAAGGCCTTGTTGCGCCAGCTGCAGGCCGCGCAGCGTATCCATGCGGTCGGCGCGGTCGAAGTGAGCCTGATGTCCGATGCGCGTGCCGAGCATGAGCAGCGTAGTGATGGCGAAGGCGATAAGCGCCTGCGCCTGGATCACCGCCGGATCACGAACCATGGCCGAGGTGAGGGTGACGGCGGTGCTCGCCAGGGTTCCGCCCAGCGCCGCCCCTTGCCAGCCGTGGCGCGAGGTCAGCCATACCACCGGCAGGAACATCGCGATGCGGAATACCTGCGTGCCGTCGCCCTGGCTGGAAAAGGCCAGGCACATAAGCACCAGCAGCGGCAGTATTACGCCCACCAGGCAATCCCGGGCCAGCTGGCTTTGCCAGAGCGCGGCGCCGATCGACTCGTTTCGGTTTTCCACAACCCACAGATACAGCGCGGTGGCGGTAGGGGCAATGGCGAGCGCGCCCAGGTAATTGCCAAGGAAATAACCGAGCAGCACATGGGCATTGATGTCGGGTGCGGCTTCACCGGCAGGCAGTTGCACGGCCGCGAGCGCCGCTACATTGCCGCAGGTGGTGAGCAGGGCGCCGATCAGCGTCATGGTCAGCAACGTCGCCGCATTGATCTGGTGAGCGCTTCGCAGCAGGCGTGCGTGGGGGCGACACCAGGCAATCACCGGAGCCAGCAGGAGAATCGGCGGAATGGCCGCCAGGGCAGCCCAGCGCCAGCCGAACTCGTCCTGGTTGTGCCAGGCGTGATAGCCGACGGGAATGAACTCGCCAACGATCAGGGCAGGCCAGTAGCGATAGGGAAACAGCAGCAGGCAGGCGATGCGCAATCCTGCCGGCAGGTTCCAGTGCGAGACCGACACCTCCCGCAGCAACAGGTAGCAGAGCGCATAGGCGCCACTGACAGCCACTTGCCGACTCCAGGCACGCAGTCCCGTCCCAACCCCCATAGTGTCCTTCCCCGTGCTAGCTGCATTTCCCTCCGGCTCGATGGGCTGGAGGGTGTGTGAGCGCATTGGCGGTCGCACCGCGCTTTTCGCCCTGCCCAGTCAGAAACCTGCTGCGTTGCCGGCCATTCGTGGAAATGTCGCACGAGGTCCGGTGATGTTCCGGTGAAGGGCGTCGCATTATGGCGCATCGCGAATACTTGCGCCGAGGCGCGGTTGTGTCTAGCGGAATGCCGGGCGATCAGCCCAACGGGCTGCCATCGCCCCGCGTGCTGGTGATGTCCACGCCTTCGCGCATGGCCTTGGTCACCGGAGTGTTGGCGACGATGTCCAGCAGGCGTTGCCATTGATCGTCGCTCAGGGGCTGGTCCGAATGCAGGGTGCGGCGCACATGCAGTCGATCGTTCTCGTCGCGTATCAGCTCCAGTTCGGCGCGAAACTGGCCCAGTTCCCAGCCCTTGTGCTGCGCATACATGCGCAGGGTGATGGCCGTGCAGGCGGCGAGCGAGGCCAGGTAGTAATCGAAGGGCGCCGGGCCGGCGCCTTGGCCGCCCAGCTTGGCGGGCTCATCGGCATCCATGGCGAAGTGGCCGGCATGGATGCGATGAAGATAGTTGCTGTCGGTGGATACGACGGTGGCGAACGAGACGCGCGGCATGGTGTGAAGCTCCTGTGTGGACCTCGCCGGGGCGAGGGGGCATCGAGAGACGCATGTTCGCAAGCATGCCGCCTTGTGTCCGGCGACGCTGGTTGAGCCGGGCCGATGCAGGGGAATCGATGCATGGGTGCAATTGGACCTAAGTAGAAGGCGGTATTGGCTTCCATGGCATCCCTTCGCGGTGCGTTCACCGCATGGCACGCGATATAATCGCCAACGCGCATGCTTTCCTGCTCCACGCCAGGTCGTCCCCGGGCCTGTGCCGATGTCGACTATCCGAGCCAGAGCTCGTTGTCAGTTTGATCGATAGCGAAACAGGTTGGCACGCACCGACTGTCTGTTTCACTTTCTGGATGATCCCCGCCATGCGTCCTGTCGCACTTCCCGCCGCCATTGCGTTCTGTGTTGTTTTGGCTGGCTGCGCCACCAGCCGAGGGCTGCATACCACGGGCAAGCTGACCGACCCGGGGTCGCTCAAATCGCAGCAAAGCCTGGCCGATACGCAGCTCAGCCCGACTGCGTGGCCCGAGCAGGATTGGTGGGTGGGCTTTGGCGATCCGCAGCTCACCGCGCTGATCGATGAGGCGCTGAAGAACAATCCCAGCCTCGACCAGGCCCAAGCGCGCGCGCGCCAGGCGCAGGCGGTGGCAGACAGCTACAACGCCGGCCGCCAGCCGCAAGGGCAGTTGGATGCATCGGTCATCGGTGCGCGACTGTCCGGCAAGGACCCGGTCTATCCCGAGTACGCCATCGGCACGTTTGCCTGGAGCAAATCGGTCACCGCCGGTTTTTCCTGGGATCTCGACCTGTGGGGCGGCAAGCGTGACGCCTGGGAAGCGGCGCTTGGCCGTAGCCGTGCCGCGCAGATCGATGCACACGCAGCGCGCATCCAGCTGTCGGTCAACGTGGCGCGTGCCTATGTGCGCCTCGGTTATGCGTTTGCCCAGAAGGATGTGGCCGAGGCCGAGCTGCAGCGCGCCAGCCAGACGCTGGAAGTTACGCGCCGCTTGGTCGCAGGCGGTCTTGGCACGCCTCAACAGGAACACCTGGCCGATTCGCAGGTAGCCGGCGCCGAGCAGCAGAAGGTCGCCGCGGACCGTGCCATCGACGCCGCGCGCAGCAGTCTTTCGATCCTGCTGGGGCAGGGGCCTGATCGTGGCCTGGCGATCGACCGGCCGCACATGCTCGACCGCGGCCCGGCCGTGCTGCCCGACAAGTTGCCGGTGGACCTGGTGGGTCGTCGCGCCGACCTGGTCGCCGCGCGCTGGGAGATCGAGGCCGCCAACAAGAACGTCAAGGCCGCCAAGACCGAGTTCCTGCCCAATATCAGCCTGAGCGCCATGGCCGGCGTCATCGCGGTGGGTGGCAGCACCAATGTGCTGCAGTTGCCCGCACGCACGTATGCATTTGGCCCGGCGCTCAGCCTGCCGATCTTCGACGGCGGTCGCCGCCGTGCCCAGCTGGCGATGGCCGATGCCGACTACGATGCGCTGGTGGCGCGCTACAACGGCTTGCTGGTCAGCGCCTTGAATGATGTCTCCGACGAGGTATCCGCGCTGTCCTCGGTGCGCGAGCAGATCGTGCTCGAGAAGCGCTCGGTGGACGATGCCCAGAAAAGCTGGGATGACGCCATGAAGGCCTACAAGGGCGGCCTGAAGGGACCGCTGACGCCGCTCACCAGTCGCCAGCAGTTGCTGGCGGCGCAGCAGCGGCTCGCCTTGCTGCAGAGCGAGCAGACCGATATCTCGGTGCGATTGATCGAGGCGCTTGGCGGCGGTTTCGACGGTAGCGCCGATGTGGCGGAAGTGTCTTCCGCGCAGCCGCCGCAGGCTTCGGCCATCAAGGATGGGGCACGCTGACCGGTACGGCGCATCGCCATGGTCCGCCTTATACGGGGTGGATCATGTCCCGCGCATAGGCCAGCCCGATGCCGTAGCCGCCGCCGTACGATTCGACGATGGCGCGTGCGCCGTCATAGGTTTCGTGGCGGGTCCAGTCGCGCTGCAATTCCAGCAGTACCTGGATCCACGAAGTCAGCTTGACGCCGGCCGCTTCCAGCCGGCGCAGGGCGAGTTCGTGGCTGGTGGCGGTCAGGCCGCCACAGGCGTCGGCCACGACCAGCACGTCATAGCCGTCGGCCAGCGCGGAGAGTGCGCAGAAAGTCACGCAGGCCTCGCTCAGCAGGCCCGAGATCAATAGCCGCTTGCGGCCGGTAGCGACCACGGCCGCCTGCGCCGAGGCGTCCTCCCACACATTCATGTTGCGTCGCTCGATGGGTTGCACGTCGGGAATGGCGGCATGTATCGCGGGCATCAGCGGGCCGCTGTAGACCTTCGATGCCGATGTGGACGCGACGACGGGCAGGCCGAACACCGCGGCCGTGCGCGCCAGCGCCACCGTGTTGTTCAGCAGCACCTGTCGATCGATCGAGCCCACCCCAAAGGCCAGCCCGGCCTGCTGGTCGATCAGCAGCAGGGCGCAATCGGCGGGGGTGAGCAGCGCGGTGGCGAGGGACATGACGACACTCCTGGTGGTTTCGCGGCAAGTGATCCCGCCGTGGCTGGGCGGGGTGGTCTGCGTGATTCGTCCAGCGCGTTCTAGCCGGCCCGTTGTCAACGGGGCGTCGCAGCGCCAGCTCCCGATCGCGCGCCGTAGGCTGAATGCATGGATGGGCGAGCTACCTTGAAACATGGAAGTCGCCCATGGCATCCCCATATGGGTAGAAATGCGCGGTCCGGCGAGGCCGCGGCGCTTGCGCCCGACGAGGCGCAATAACGGAGGCGACCATGGCGACGGGCTGGGCTGGCGACAACGCGGTGCAGGATCAGATCGATGCCACGGTCGAGGACGCGGTGAAGCGCGCGCGCAGCCAGCTCAACCAGGGGCCCAGCCTGACCCACTGCGAGGAATGCGCCGCGCCCATACCTACGGCACGGCGCCAGGCGGTGCCCGGCGTGCGCTTGTGCGTGGGCTGCCAGGAAGTGCGCGATCAGCAGGCCGCGTTCAGCGGCTACAACCGGCGTGGCAGCAAGGATAGCCAGCTGCGCTGACGCTGGCGGTATTGACACCGGCGGGTGAGGCGGTGGTCAATGCTCGTTTTCTCCCACAGCGCGCCATCGCATGACGAATCCTTCCCGCCTCCTCCCGTGCCTCCCGTCGACGATCGGCAAGGTGCACCCATGAGCGCCCGAATCAGCCCGCTGGCCGGCAAGCCGGCCCCCGAATCGCTGTGGGTGGACGTATCCCGGCTGCGCGACGCCTATGCTGATCTGCGCCCCGACCCGGCCGTGCCGGCGCAGCGCGTGGCGTTCGGCACCTCGGGGCATCGTGGCAGTTCGTTCGAGCGCAGCTTCAACGAGTGGCATGTGCTGGCGATCACCCAGGCGATCTGCGAGTACCGCAAGGACAAGGGCATCGATGGTCCGCTGTATATCGGCATCGATACGCATGCCTTGTCGCAACCGGCCTTTGAAAGCGCGCTGGAGGTGCTGGCCGCCAACGGCGTGGAAACCCTGATCGCCAAGGGGGGCGAATACACGCCGACGCCGGCGATTTCGCATGCCATTCTCACCTACAACCGGGGACGCAGCGGTGGCCTGGCTGACGGCATCGTGGTCACGCCGTCGCACAACCCGCCGGATGGTGGCGGCTTCAAGTACAACCCGCCCAACGGCGGCCCGGCTGATACCGACGTTACCGGCTGGATCCAGAAGCGTGCCAATGCCCTGATCGAGGGCGGCCTGCGCGACGTGCGCCGCGTGCCGTTCGCGCAGGCGCTGCGTGCATCGACCACGCATGAGCACGACTTCATCGATGCCTACGTGGGCGACCTCGGCCAGGTGGTGGACTTCGACGCGATCCGCGGCAGCGGCGTGCACCTGGGCGTCGATCCGCTGGGCGGCTCGGGGGTGCACTACTGGGCGCCGATCGCCGAGCGCTACGGCATCGACCTGACCGTGGTGAGCGATGAGGTGGATCCCACCTTCCGCTTCATGAGCGTGGACTGGGACGGCAAGATCCGCATGGATCCGTCCTCTTCCCATGCGATGCAGCGCCTGATCGAACTGAGGAGCCAGTACGACGTGGCATTCGCCTGCGACACCGACCATGACCGCCATGGCATCGTGACGCGCAGCAGCGGCTTGTTGCTGCCCAATCACTACCTGTCGGTACTGGTCGATTACCTGTTCCAGCACCGCCCGCAGTGGCGTGCCGATGCGGCAGTGGGCAAGACGCTGGTGAGCAGTGCGTTGATCGATCGCGTGGCCCGTCGCATCGGTCGCCGGCTGTATGAAGTGCCGGTGGGTTTCAAATGGTTTGTGGATGGCCTGTTCGACGGCTCGCTGGGCTTCGGCGGTGAGGAGAGCGCCGGTGCGTCGTTCCTGCGCCGCGACGGCTCGGTGTGGAGCACCGACAAGGACGGCATTGCCTCGGCGCTGATGTCCGCCGAAATCACCGCGCGCACCGGTCGCGATCCGGGCGAGCTGTACCGCAAGTTGACCGACGAACTGGGGCGCCCGTTGTCGGAACGGGTCGACGCGCCCGCCACGGTGGAGCAGAAGGCCAGGCTTTCCAAGCTTTCGCCGCAGCAGGTCAGTAGCACCGAGCTGGCTGGCGAGAAGATTGAAAGCGTGCTCGATCGCGCTCCGGGCAATGGCGCGCCGATCGGCGGCATCAAGGTGGTGTCGGCCAACGGATGGTTTGCCGCGCGCCCCTCGGGCACCGAGGACATCTACAAGATCTACGCCGAAAGCTTCAAGGACGAAGCGCACCTGCAGTCGCTGCTGCAGGAAGCGCAGCACATGGTCGACGCCGCGCTCAACGCGGCGTGACCCATGCCGCCCGTCGCCGTCAAACCGGCGGCGGGTTGATCTCGGCGGAGCCGCGTTGATGCCAGTAGGGATAGGCCGGCGCGACTTCGCTGGCGGCATCCAGCTTCGCCACCTGCGCGGGCGTCAGGTTCCAGCCCACGGCGCCCAGGTTCTGGCGCAGTTGTTCCTCGTTGCGCGCACCGATCACCACGGTGGCTACGGTGGGGCGCTGCAGCAGCCAGTTCAGGGCGATCTGCGGCACGCTCTTGCCGGTTTCGGCGGCCACCTCGTCCAGCGCATCGATCACGCGGTAGAGGTACTCGTCGGCCACCGGCGGCCCCTTGTCCGCGGTGGCGTGCAGGCGGCTCTGCGCGGGCAGGGGCGCGCCACGGCGCAGCTTGCCGGTGAGTCGGCCCCAGCCCAGCGGACTCCACACCACCGCGCCCACGCCCTGGTCCAGGCCCAGCGGCATCAGCTCCCACTCGTAGTCGCGACCGATCAGCGAGTAGTACGCCTGGTTGGCGATGTAGCGCGGGTAGCCGTAGCGGTCGGCGACGGCCAGCGACTTCATCAAGTGCCAGCCGGAGAAATTGGAAACGCCGACGTAGCGGATCTTGCCGGCGCGCACCAGGTCGTCGAGCGTGGAGAGCGTTTCTTCCGGCGGCGTGAGGGCATCGAAGCCGTGCAGCTGGAACAGGTCGATATAGTCCGTGCCCAGGCGCTTGAGCGCGGCATCGCAGGCCTTGAGCAGGTGAAAGCGCGAAGAACCCACGTCGTTTGGGTTTTCGCTCGCGCGGAAGGTGGCCTTGGTGGAGATCAGCACGCGGTCGCGACGCCCCTTGATGGCGCCACCCAGCACGGATTCGGCGGCGCCATCGGAATAGACGTCCGCGCTGTCGAACATGGTCAGTCCCGCATCGAGACAGATGTCGACCAGGCGCTTGGCCTCCGCCACATCGGTGCTGCCCCACGCACCGAAGAATTCGCCTTTGCCGCCGAACGTGCCCGTGCCAAAGCTGAGCACCGGAACCTTGAAGCCCGATGCACCCAAATGCCGGTATTCCATGGAAGAACCCCTCAAGCGTGGTGGATACACATGATCATTGGGGGTGGGCACGCCGGTTCCAAGGTGGCCCGCAGGGATGACGCCCTGGTCATCCGGGGCTCTTCACGTCACGCATGAAGCGCGTGTGCTAGCCGCGCCGCAAGATTGACTTTTGCCTGCCATAACTTGTACCAAGACCATGACTGCCTGCAGGTGGGCAGCCGGATTTGCGCACGACCCTTAGGTTCTGCCCACGCGACGTACTCGAAGGTGGAAATGACCGGACTTGCCAGGCGCGTATCTGTCATGCCAACCCCTGTCCGGGCAGGCGCCGGTGATCGTGCGCGACCACCGCAGTTGGCGGCGCATGCCGGCGACAGGCCGACTTTCCACTGCTTCTCCGTAAACCTTCCCTCCTATTCGAAGGGTGACCGTCATGGTGGCATTGGCGACGGAGCACGTGATCGACGTGCACCACTGGAACGACAGTCTTTTCAGCTTTCGCACGACGCGGGACCAGAGCTTCCGGTTCGATAGCGGCCACTTCGTGATGATCGGCCTGGAGGTGGAGGGACGCCCGTTGTTGCGCGCCTACTCCATTGCCAGCGCGAACTACGAGGAACACCTGGAGTTCGTCAGCATCAAGGTGCCCAACGGCCCGCTGACGTCGCGACTGCAACTCCTGAAGCCGGGCGACCCCATCATCGTCAGTCGCAAGCCGACCGGCACGCTGGTGCTCAGCGACCTGCGACCGGGCAAGCATCTGTATCTGCTGGGCACCGGCACCGGCCTGGCGCCGTTCCTGAGCATCGTGCGCGATCCGGAAACCTACCAGCGGTTCGACAAGATCGTGCTGGCCCATGGTGTGCGCCACGTCAGCGATCTCGTCTACGCCCAGTACCTGGAACACCGGCTGCCGCAGCACGAATTGCTGGGTGAACTGGTGCGGGAGAAGCTGGTTTACTATCCCAGCGTCACGCGTGAACCGTTCCGTCATCGCGGCCGGCTTACCGACGCCATCGCCGACGGCCTGATGAATGAGGCTGCCGGGTTGCCTCCGCTGAACCCGGACACCGACCGGGTGATGCTGTGTGGCAGCCCGTCGATGCTGGACGATACATGCGCGTTGCTGGACGGTCGCGGCTTCCAGGCCTCGCCGCGCACGCGCGAGCCGGGTGACTATGTGATTGAACGCGCGTTTGTTGAAAGATAGCGGAAGGTCGAGCGCCGCACGATGAATCGGCGCGAGACATCGGCACGATGGCAGCTGCTATAGTTTTTCCGCGGCAGCGCGAACGGACATGCGCGCTGCCGATGCTGATCGGATGAGGTTGCCAGGGCCGGCGCAAGTGCAAAACTAAAACGACTGCAGAAGACTCCGGCAGCCCCGAGGAGAGTCCGTCGTGTACGATTTGCTGCGAACGATCAATTCGCCCACCGATTTGCGCAGGCTCGACATGCCTGCGCTGCACCGTTTGGCGAGTGAGTTGCGCGCCTTCATTCTTGAAAGCGTGTCGAAAACCGGCGGTCACCTGTCATCCAACCTGGGCAGCGTGGAACTGGCCATTGCGCTGCACTACGTGTTCGATACACCCCAGGATCGCCTGGTCTGGGATGTCGGGCACCAGTCTTACCCGCATAAGATTCTTACCGGTCGTCGTGACGACATGGCGCACATCCGCCAGCTCGGTGGCATCTCCGGCTTTCCCCGCCGCAGCGAGTCGATCTACGACAGCTTCGGTACCGCGCATTCGAGCACCTCCATTTCCGCTGCGCTGGGCATGGCCCATGCGGCGCGCATCAACGGCGAACAGCGGCACAGCATTGCGGTGATCGGCGACGGCGCGCTGAGCGCGGGCATGGCGTTCGAGGCCATGAACAACGCAGGCATCGCCGAGGACATGCCGCTGCTGGTGGTGCTCAACGACAACGACATGTCGATCTCGCCGCCGGTGGGCGCCTTGCGCCATTACTTCGGTCGGCTGATCGCCGGCCGTTTCTATCAGCAGGCAAGGCAGGGCGTGCAGTACGCACTGCGCACGTTGCCGCCGATCAGGCATCTGGCCCGCCGCCTGGAGTCGCAGGTGAAGGGCATGCTGGTGCCGGCGACGCTGTTCGAGGAATTCGGCTTCAACTACACCGGCCCCATCGATGGCCACAACCTTGATGAGCTGATTCCGGCCATGCAGCGCCTGCGCCATATGCAGGGGCCGCAGTTCCTGCATGTGGTCACCCAGAAAGGGCATGGCTACAAGCTTGCCGAGGCCGACCCCATCCAGTATCACGGCCCCGGCAAGTTCGATCCCGCGGTGGGGCTGGTGGCCGTCAAGCCGGCCCGCAAGAGCTATGTCCAGGTCTTTTCCGAGTGGCTGTGCGACGAGGCGGAGCGCGACCCGCGCATCGTGGCGATTACGCCGGCGATGCGCGAGGGCTCCGGGCTGGTGGCCTTCGAGCAGCGCTTTCCAGAACGCTACTTCGACGTGGCCATTGCCGAGCAGCATGCGGTGACCTTTGCCGCCGGGTTGGCGACGGAAGGCTTGCGCCCGGTGGTGGCGATCTATTCCACCTTCCTGCAGCGCGGCTACGACCAGCTTATCCATGACGTGGCCTTGCAGAACCTGCCGGTGACCTTCGCCATCGATCGCGCCGGCATCGTCGGCGCCGATGGCGCCACCCATATGGGTGCTTTCGATCTGGCCTATCTGCGCTGCGTGCCCAACATGGTGGTGATGGCGGCCTCCGACGAGAACGAATGCCGGCAGATGCTGCATACCGCAGTTGGCTACGAAGGGCCGTGCGCGGTGCGTTATCCGCGCGGCAACGGCCCGGGCGTCGCCACCGTGGCGGAGATGACGGCGCTGCCCATCGGCAAGGGCGAAGTGCGCCGTCATGGCGGTGCGCTGGCGGGCCGGCGGGTGGCGATCCTGGCGTTCGGCACCATGGTGGCGCCGAGCCTTGCCGCTGCGGAAGCGCTGGACGCCACGGTCGCCAATATGCGCTTCGTCAAGCCATTGGACGAGGCCCTGGTGCACCAGCTCGCGCGGACCCACGATGTGCTGGTGACGGTGGAGGAGGGCTGCCTGCAAGGCGGTGCCGGCTCGGCCTGTCTGGAATGCCTGGCCGACGCGGGCCTGGGAGTCCCGGTGCTGCGCCTGGGGCTGCCGGATGAATTCATCGAGCATGGTGATCCGGCCGCCTTGCTCAATCACTACGGGCTCGATGCGGACGGTATCCGCGCGTCGATCCTGCGCTTCGTCGATCGCATGAAGGCCCAGGCTGGCGAGCCCGCCGTGACGTCTTATGGAGCGGTGCCGGCGACACGGGAGGTGCGTTCGCTATGAAGGTGCTGCTCGCCCAGCCCCGTGGTTTCTGCGCCGGCGTGGTGCGCGCCATCGATATCGTGGAGCGCGCACTGCAGCGTTTCGGGGCGCCGGTCTACGTGCATCACGAAATCGTGCACAACCGGCATGTGGTGGATGACCTCCGGCGCAAGGGCGCGGTGTTCGTCGAGGATCTCGTCGACGTGCCCGAAGGCGCGCATGCCATCTTCAGCGCTCATGGCGTGGGGCGTTCGGTGGAGGCATTGGCGCGGCGGCGCCAGCTGCAGGTGCTCGATGCCACCTGTCCGCTGGTGAGCAAGGTGCACGGCCAGGGTCGTCGCTACGCGGCGGAAGGGCGCACGGTGCTGCTGATCGGGCATGCCGGTCATCCCGAGGTGGTCGGCACCATGGATCAGATTCCCGGCACCGTGGTGCTGGTGCAGAGTGTTGCCGAGGCCGAGGCGCTCGACCTGCCGGCGGACACGCCACTGGCGTACATCTCGCAGACCACGTTGAGCGTGGACGACACGCACCGCATCATCGAAGTGCTTACGCGCCGCTTCCCCGGGCTGATTGGGCCGGATGTCGGCGATATCTGCTACGCCACGCAAAATCGCCAGGGCGCCGTGCGCGAACTCATGGGGCAGGTCGACGTGATGCTGGTGGTGGGTTCTCCCAACAGTTCCAACTCGCGACGGTTGCAGGAGATTGCCGCCGAGGCCGGCTTGCCCAGCTACCTGCTCGCCGACGGCAGCGAGCTGCGCCCGGAATGGGTCAGCGGTGCGCGCCGCGTGGGACTGACGGCCGGGGCTTCGGCACCGGAGGCATCGGTCAACGACGTCATCGATGCCCTGCGCCGGTTGGCTCCGGTCGAGCTGGTGCCGATGGATGGTCGCCGGGAGAAGGCGGTTTTCCCCTTGCCAGTCGAACTGGAGGTCGTTGGATGAGCGAGCGCAAGGCAAGTCATGGCCGGCAACGTCTCGCCATCCTCGGCTCCACCGGTTCGATTGGCGGCAGCACGCTGGATGTGGTTGCGCGCCATCCCGAACGCTTCGAGGTGGTGACGCTTACCGCGCATCGACGCATCGACCGGCTGTTCGAGCAGTGCCTCGCGTTTCATCCCCGTCTTGTGGTGGTCAGTGGCCCCGGGGATGCCGCCCGTCTCGAAGCCCAGCTGCGTTCCGCCCAATTGCGCACCGAGGTGGCCCATGGCCCGGCCGCGTTGTGCGCCGCCGCCAGCGCGGACGACTGCGATACCGTGGTGGCGGCCATCGTCGGTGCGGCGGGGCTGCCTTCGTCGCTGGCGGCCGCCCGTGCCGGCAAGAAGATCCTGCTGGCGAACAAGGAAGCCCTGGTCATGTCGGGCATGCTGTTCATGCGCACCGTTGCCGAATGCGGCGCCACCTTGCTGCCACTGGATAGCGAGCACAATGCGATCTTCCAGTGCCTGGGTGACGGCGGCGGCGTCGAGCGGCTGATTCTCACGGCATCCGGCGGCCCGTTTCTCACGCGTGCGCTGGATAGCCTCGACGACATCACGCCCGACCAGGCCTGTGCCCATCCCAACTGGGTGATGGGACGCAAGATCTCGGTCGATTCGGCCACCATGATGAACAAGGGGCTGGAAGTGATCGAGGCGCGCTGGCTGTTCGACATGCCGGCCGAGCGCATCGAAGTGGTCATTCACCCGCAGAGCGTGATCCATTCGATGGTGGCCTACGCGGATCAGTCGGTGCTGGCGCAGATGGGGCGCCCCGATATGCGCACGCCCATCGCCCATGCGCTGGCGTACCCCGAGCGCATCGACTCGGGCGTGGCGCCGCTGGATCTGACGCGCCTGGCCCATCTCAGTTTCACCGCGCCGGACCTGGTGCGCTTCCCTTGCCTGCGCCTTGCGCTGGAGGTATTGCGTGACGGCTGCGGGGCCAGCGTGACGCTCAATGCCGCCAACGAAATCGCCGTGGAGGCCTTTCTGCAGGAGCAGATTCGCTTCACCGAAATCGCCATGGTCGTCGAGGAAGTACTGGAGCGCTTGCCGGCGCTGGCCGAGCATCATCAGCTCGACGACATCCTGGCAGCCGATGGCCGCGCGCGCGCCATGGCGCAGCAGATCATTCATGACTTGCCTGCCCATCGGGTGAGGCAGGTCGCCATTCATTAGCGGAGGATCGTCGTGAGTGAAGTCCTGCAGTTGTGGCCAGGCTCGTTGGATTCGGCCCCAGAGCCGCTCGATACCTGGCTGCCGGCGATCGTCGAGCGCACCGAGCGCGCGCTGGACAGGTACCTGCCCGCTGCCGACATTCCTCCGGCGACGCTGCACGAGGCGATGCGCTACGCGACCATGGGTGGCGGCAAGCGCCTGCGCGCCTTGCTTTGCCACGCGGCGGGCGAACTGGTGGGCGCCGAGCCTGTCGTGCTCGATGGCGTCGCCAGCGCGATCGAAATGATCCACGCCTATTCGCTGGTGCATGACGACTTGCCGGCGATGGACAACGACTTGCTGCGGCGTGGCCAGCCCACCGTGCACGTGCGCTATGGCGAGGCGGTGGCCGTGCTGGTGGGCGATGCACTGCAGGCGGAGGCTTTCGTGGTGATCGGGGAGCTGGCGGTATCGGCGACCCAGCGGGTGGCCCTGCTGCAGGAGCTTGCCCGGGCCAGCAGTTCGCAGGGATTGGTAGGCGGCCAGGCCATCGACCTGGCCAGCGTCGGTCATGTACTGCCGCGCGATGAACTGGAGCGCATGCATCGCATGAAGACCGGTGCCTTGCTGCGCGCCGCCGTGTTCATGGGTGCGCACAGCGGGACGGTGCCGCTGGCGCCCGAGGTGCGCTCCGCCCTGGATGATTATCAGCGCGCCGTCGGCCTGGCCTTCCAGGTGGTCGATGATGTGCTGGACGTCACCACCGACGCCGCCACGCTGGGCAAGACGCCAGGCAAGGATGCCCAGGACCACAAGCCCACCTATGTGTCGCTGCTGGGCCTCGACGCATCACGCGAACTGGCCCGGCAGCTGGGCGATCGCGCGCACGCGGCGCTGGCGCCGCTTGGGCGCCAGGCGGCGCATCTGGACGCGCTGGTCGAGATGATCGTCCACCGCGTTCGTTGAGATCGCCTTGCCGGGAAGCGCGCGAATTCAGGCTTCGCGATACCACAGCAGGATCATGCCGATCAGCATGAAGCACACTGGCCATACCGCGCCGGCGATGCGCCCGCCACGCCCCGGCAGGCGCAGCTCCAGCCAGCGCGCCCAGCCCGCCGCCACGCCGGCGAGGGCGAGGGGCGTGTGGGTCAGCTCGATCAGCATCTGATCCTTGACGTTGGAGATCTGGTGGCTGTGGGTGAGCAGCATCGCGCCGCCCACCGCCACCAACAGCGGAAACACCAGCGCGGCTTTCTCGTTGCGCAAGCGGCCGGTGCGCACCGACCATTCGAAGGCGCCGAACAGCAGGATCAGCAGCACGAAGAAGCGATGCTGGGCCACTTCCACATCGCGCCATGCCGCCCAGAATCCTTCGCTGCCCAGCGGCCACACCTCCGGGTCGGAGCGCACCAGCAGAAAACCGGCCATGGCCAGGAACAGCAGCGGCCAGTGCCGGGCCCAGCGCATGCCCGCGCGATTGAGCAGGGCCAGCAGGCCGATCAGCAGCACGAAGATGCCGGCCCAGTGATGGTTGTATTCCGACCACGCAATGTCCTCCGCATTGCGCGGCGGCAACACGCCCGAGCCCGGCACCGTGGCGGATTGGGCCACTTGGTGGCTGCGTGCTGCGTCCTGGTCCAGCTGGGCCTGCAGCTGCGAGATGGCGAGGCTGCCGTGGTCGGGTGAGCTGAGCCTGGGCCATGACGGTGCATTGCGCACGGCGATTTCGTGCAGGCTCACGCGATCGGTGGTGAGGTCGATCGCGGGCGGCACCGAGGTGAGTGATGCCGCCGCAAAGAAAATGGTGAAGCCGATGCCGATTTCCACCTCGGCAAAACGGCGCAAGCGGATGACCGGCGCGTCCTGCCGTTTGCGCAGCCGCTCGGTCACCATGAAGTTGCCCAAGCCCAGCGCCAGCAGTGCCAGGAACATGGCGATCTTGGCGCCGACCATCACGCCATAGGCGGTGCCGTAGAAGCCGGGCAGGTCGCCGATATAGAACACGCACATGGTGATGCCCGAAAGCAGGATGCAGGCGACACCGATCATCGACATGCGTGAAAAGCGCGCGCCGACCGCGCGCAGGCCTTCGGCATCCTGCAGCTGGCGCAGCACCAGCACGAAGCTGGGAATGGCGCCGATCCATATGGCCGCGCCGAACTGGTGCAGCCCCTCGACGACCAGCAGCAGGGCGTTGTCACCCAGTCGCGCGTAGGCATGCGTGGTGAGCGTGGCGGAAGCCAGCTCGACCAGGCCGACGCACAGCAGCAGTGCGCGCGAAACGCGCCCGGCCAGGATCCCGCGCCGAAGACCGATGAAAATCAGCAGGGCGCTCAGCGCCTTCACCACGCCGGAGAGCGCGAACGACGCCTGCATCACGTTGGAGAACGGCAGCTCCACGGTCGACATCAGCACCGATACCTGCAGGCCCGTGCTGGCCAGTTCGGCGATGACCAGGCCGAGCGCGCTCCAGCGGGTGAGGCGCAGCACGCGTTGTTCCAGCACGTCGCCCTGCGTCAGCATAGGTAGCAACGGATGCAGCAGGAAAACCAGGAACAGCAGGCCGCCCAGCATCATCGATTGCGCGACGATGACCAGGCCATGCAGGATGATGCTGAGATATCCGAAGATATCGACGAGCAGGCTCACGGAAACACCCCATGGTTAGCGGTGGCGATCAGGATGGATGGGCGTTGCGAGGTATGTCGGCCTACGGCTGGGTGACCGTGAATGCCAGGTCGCCGCGGGTGATGTGTCCGTCCAGCGCAAGCGCCTGCCAGTGGATCACATAGGCGCCAGGCTTGAGGTCGGCCGTGCTGTCCAGCTCACTGGGCTTGTCGGCGTTGTTGGCGATGGCCAGCGGCGTTTCGCTGTGATCCGGCGCCACCAGCACCAGTTTCGAGCGGCCCTGGTCAATCTTGCTGTTGTACTTGAGCGTCAGTGCCGTGTGGCCGGCCGGCACGCTGCCATTGGCCTTGGGCGAGCTGTCCACCAGGATGGCATGGGCGCTGGCGGCCATGCTGACGACCATGCCAGCCATGGCGAGGGTGATGATTCCGAAACGGCGGTAACGACGCATGCGGGAAGCTCCGACGGGTGAGGGAATGGGCGAATGCGATCAATGCCTGGTCTTGGCGGGATCGCGCGGCGAGATCGCGTACAGCACGGCGGGCAGGAAGGCGAAGGTCGACAGCAGCACCGCCAGCAGGCTCAGCATCAACACCGAGCCCATGCTCGCGGTGCCCGGGTGACGGGCAATCGCCAGGCTGCCAAACGCCGTGCCGGTGGTCAGCGCCGAGAACAGGATGGCGCGCGCCACCGGCGATCCCAAAAACTGCCGCATGCCGTTGTGCCAGTTCATCACGAAGTAGATGTTGAACGACACGCCTACGCCCAGCAGCAAGGGCAGCGCGATGATGTTGGCGAAGTTGATCGAGATGCCGAACAGTCGCGCCAGCAGCGCCGTCAACAGCGATGACATCAGCAGCGTGGCCAGCACCAGGCTGACGTCGCGCAAGCGTCGTAGCACCAGGGCCAGCACCACGCCGATGGCCAGCGTGGCGTAGATGGCCGCCGCGCGGAAGGCATCGAGGATTGTGTCGGCCGCCTTGATGGTGTCCACTGCCGAACCCACCGCCTGCGGCGCCACGCGCTGCACGGCCGAGACGAACCGGCGCAGGCCGGCAGTGTTCTGCGCTTGCGCGGTGGGCGTCGCCTGCACGCGTACCTGGCCATCGGCGGTGAACCAGTCCCGCCGCAGGTCGGCCGGCAGGCTCTGCAGCGTGATGGGTTCGGCGGACAGCGAATCACCCAGCTGGTTGAGCGTATAGGGCAGGAATTCGGTCAGGGCCTGGTTGGCGGTCGCCATCTCGGCGTCGGAGCCTTGGGCCAGAAGACCCAGTGCCTTGCCGATGCGCCGCAACGGCGAACTGGGGGCCAGCTTGTCGGCGACGCTGGCGATGCCCTCGCTGGTGTCGCGGGCCGCCTCGCGCATGTCGGCGTAGCTCGGCGCTGCCGCCTTCTCGCCGGGATTGAGCACCGCATACATCAGGTCGGATGCCTGCTGCAGCTGCTCCAGCTTGTCGGACTGCTGATCGGGAATGAAATCGGCGCCGGATACCACCTGCGCCACCTCGGGCAGCTTTCCCAGCTGCTCGCTGAGGCGGCGCGCCGCGGGCAGGTCGCTGACCAGCATGTCCATGGTGAACGGATTGGTGGTGGGATCGTCCATCAGCGACGTCAGCGTGCGCATGGCTTCGGTGTCGCTTCGCTTGGTATGCAGCGGATTGGCATCGAAGGGGATGGTGATGGCGGCCCACAGGCCCACCACGCCCGCCAGGGCAAAGACGATCAGCACGCCCTTGCGATGCCGCTCCAGCCAGCGATCAGCCTCGGCGCCACCCGGCAGTGCCACCTCGGCATGCCGCGAGCCTTTGCTCAGCAGGGCCAGCAGGGCGGGCAGCAACGTCATGGTGCACAGCAAGGCCAGCAGCATGCCCACGCCGGCGATGATGCCCAGCTCGGCCACCCCGGTGAAGTCGGTGGGAGCGAAGGCGAGGAAGCCGCAGGAGGTCGCCAGCGCGGCCAGGCCGATCTGGCTGACGACGCGGTTGGCCGTCTCGTGCAGGGAGTCGGCGAAGGCGCGATCGCTGTATTGCCTGGCATGCAGGCGCACGCCGAACTGGATGCCGAAATCCACCGCCAGGCCCACGAACAACACCGCGAACGCCACCGAGACGAGATTCAGGCGGCCCACCGCAAACGCCGCAAAGCCCAGGGTGTAGATCAGCCCCACGATCAGCGTGAGCAACACCGGCACGATCAGGCGCCACGAGCCCAGCGCCAGCACCAGCCAGATGATCAGCACCACGCTGCTGCCCAGGGCGATGGGGCCGGCGCGATCGGTCAGCGAGGCGAATTCCTCGTCCGCCAGCGGCACCGACCCGGTGTAATTCACGCGCACGCGTCCCGACTTCACGCCGGGCAATTCGGCGGCGATGCGCAGCATCGCCTGGGTGGCTTCCTGTCCCGGCTCAAGCACGTTGTGGTGCAGCACCGGATGGATCAGCACGAACTCCTGGCCGCCGTTGGTGCCCACCAGCCTGGGCGTCAGCAGCGCCTGCCAGGACAGTGGCGACGCGTGTCCGGCGCGGGCGTCCTCCAGCGTCTGTGCCACATTGCCCAGCGCGGCATCGTAAGAGGACAGGTCGTCGGCCATGCCGCGCCGCACGCCTTCCACCATCAGGTCGATGCCCTTGAACAGGCCCCGCGCCGATGGATCGGTCGCCAATGGTCCCAGCAGCGGCTGGGCTTGCAGCATGGTGTCCAGCACGCCGGACAGCTCGTCGGGCGGCAGCAGCAACAGGCCTTCGCGATTGAGGAACGGACTGATGCCCGGCGTGGTCGCCGAATGGAAATGAACGTGATCGGCCGCCAGCTTCTCGCGCAGCGCCTGCGCGGTGGTGCGTGCCTCTTCCGCCGTGGGCGCGCGTACCACGGCGGTGAGGGTGTCGCTGAACTGGGGAAACTGGCGGGCGAAGGCCAGGCTCTGTTGCCGCCACGGCAATTGCGCGGAAAACAGGTGGTCGGAATCCGTGTCGATACTCAGGTGAGTGGAGGTGCCGTACAGGCTGACCACCGTAAGCAGCGCCGCCAGCAGCAACACGATGAGTGGGTGGCGGCCACTTTGGTCGACCAGCCGTACCAGGGCGTAATGGATCGCTTTGAACACGCCGTCGTCTCTCCTAAGTATCGATTCGACCTGGTGCACGTCGAGGCTTGGCCTGACATCCGAAACGCATGTTTCAAGACTAGCAGGCCCCCTGCGCCGTACGGCCCAGATTCATGCCCGCCGCCGTCGCCGCCGTGCGCAACGCGCGCGTCGCCTTGCGCATGCGGCGGGACAGGCTGGGCACGTGCGCCAACAGGCCGGGATGTCGACCCAAGAGCGCCAGCATGTCCAGCGGACGCGGCCGTCCCCATGCATCGATGCCGGCTTGCAAGGCGGCCGGAATGTCGTCGTCGTGCTCATCGATGATGGCGCGCAACACCACAAAGGGCAGTCGCCGTTCGCTGGCCACCGCCGCTACGGCGGCGCTTTCCATATCCACGGCCACCGCCATGTGACGTTGGCGCATGGCCATCTTCGCGGTGGCGTTGAGCAGTGGTTCCGGCAGGCTGAGCAAGCTGCCGCCCGCCATGAACGGCACCGATGAAGCGGTGAGGCACCGCTGCAGCTGTTCGCGCCAGGCCGGTGCGGGGTGGTAATCGTTGCCGCGCTCATCGATGACGCAGGCAGGGCAGAGCAGGGTGCCACTGTGCACGCCAGGCGCCAGTGCGCCAGCCACGCCGAATACGGCCAGCGCCGTGGCGCCGGCATCCGCCAGGCCCAGTGCCGCCTCGCGCGCCGCCTCGGGTCCCATGCCGCTCAGCCACAGGCCGCAGCCGTCGCCGAGCGCGATCAGCTGCCGTGGCCGCAGTGGCTGTGGGGTCAGTGTCCTGGCTTCGGCGGCCAGGGCGGTCACGATGCCTACCGAATGAAGATTCACTGCGTGGCCCGGGCCTGGGCCGATTGCATCAGCCGTCGATAGCGGGTCAGCGCCCACAAAGGGAAATACGCGGTGTAACCGTGGTACTTGAGGAAGAACACGCGGGGAAAGCCCGGCGCGTTGTAGCTGGAGTGATACCACAGCCCGGCTTCACGCTCGCCGCTTTCCTGCTGGTCGTCGAGCAGCCACTGGATGCCGCGGCGTACCGCGCCGCACGCGTATTCGCCGGCGGCAAGCAGGCCGAGCAGGGCCCAGGCCGTGCTGTGCGCGGTGCTGACGCCGTGGTTGCTGCCGCGCAAGGCGGGGTCGTAGTAGCTGTCGTTGGTTTCGCCCCAGCCACCATCAGGGTGTTGCCTGGATTTCAGCCAGTCGATGGATTTGCGTATCCACGGCTGGCTCATGTCCTCGCCCACCAGTGCCAGGCCGGCCAGCACCGACCAGGTGCCATAGATATAGTTGGTGCCCCAGCGGCCCCAGTAGGAGCCATCCGGTTGCTGCACGCGTCGCAGGTAGTCGACGCAGCGTGCGATCGCTTCGCGATCCTGCTCGCGCTTGAGCACGCCCAGGCAAGCGAGTACCCGGCCCGATACGTCTTCGGTGGGCGGGTCGAGCATGGCGCCGTGGTCGGCGAAGGGAATCTGGTTGATGTGGTAGTGGGTGTTGTTGCGGTCGAAGGCCGCGAAGCCGCCATTGTCCGACTGCATGCCCACCAGCCAGTCGGCGGCGCGTTCGATGCGCGCGCGGTAAGGGTGGTCCGGTGGCATGTCCGGCATGGCGACGTGCATCAGGCCGGCGACCAGTGCGGTGTCGTCGAGATCGGGATAGTAGGCATTGGCGTACTGGAAGGCCCAGCCACCCGGGCGCAGCTGCGGTGCCTGCACGGCCCAGTCGCCCTTGAGTTCAAGTTCCTGCAACGGGGCCAGCCAGTCCAGCGCGCGCGTCACGGCGGCCTGGGTGGTGCTGTCGTCGGATGCGCGCAACAGCGCCATGGTCGCCCAGCCGGTATCCCAAACGGGAGACACGCAGGGTTGGCAATAGGCGGTGCCGTCGTCGCGGTACACGATCAGCTTCTGCAAGGCCTTGAGGCAGGTGGCACGAGCAGGGTGATCCTTGGCGTAGCCAAGCAGGTCCATCGCTTCGAGCGCGTTGACCATGGGCGGAAAGATCGCCCCGAGGCCATCCTCGCCGTTGAGGCGCGGCAGGAACCATTGTTCGGCCTTCTTTACGGCCCTGCGCCGCAAGGCGCGAGGCACCAGCGGATCGCAGGCGCGACCGAGCTTGTCCAGCGCCAGGAAGAGCTTGCTGGTGAATCCGGAGGCGGTGAAATAGTGCCGCTCCTGCTCGGGTGGCGTCACGAACAGTTCGCGCACGCCGACCTGTCGCGGATTGCGTGCCTGCGCCTTGAGCGAGCACAGGATGAACAGCGGCACCATGGTGCCGCGCGCCCAGTACGACACCTTGTCGAGGTGGAACGGTGCCCAGCGCGGGAACAGCATGATTTCCACGGGAACATACGGCGCCGCGCGCCACGGCACCTGTTCGAACATCGCCAGCAGGATGCGGGTGAACACATTGCTTTTGGCCGCGCCGCCCAGTGCAAGGATCGCCTCGCGCGCGCGGCGCATATGCGGCGCATCGGCATCGTCGCCCGCGGCCTTGAGTGCGTAATACGCCTTCACGGTGCAGGACAGGTCGATGGCGCCGTCCTGGTACAGCGGCCAGCCGCCGTGCGTATCCTGCCGCTGCTTGAGCCGGATGTAGCGAGCCAGCTTCTCCTGCAGCACATCGTCGATCTCGTCGAGGAAGTGCATCATCAGGATGTATTCGGCGGAAATGGTGCAGTCGGTCTCGAACTCGAAGCACCAGTGGCCATCCGCCTGCTGGCGTGCAAGCAATGCCTTGCGCGCGCGATCGATCGCCTGGTCCAGCCGGGTCGTCAAAGGCTCCCGCCGGCGCTGCTCCAGGTCGACCACGGTATCGGCGGGAGCGGGGCGGTCGGTCATAGCGTGCGCGCGTCGTTGGCGTCGATGCCGTTCACATACGAAGCCACGCGCCGGGGGCGGACGAACGGCGGGTCGCGGGGCTCGTCCCATTCCGGTGAGAGCGGCGTCAGTGGCAGCTTGCGCGCCGCCGCGGCGAACAGCCAGCGCACACCGTTGTCGTAGCGGTCGGTAAGCCGGGTCAGTCCCATGGTCTGGGCCACCGCGGTGCGCGACACCTTGATCTGCGTGCCGGACGAGAAGTCCAGCCGATCCTGCAAGTTGCGCAAGGTCAGCACGGCCAGGCCGATGCTCCACAGGCAGAAGCGTCGAAAGCCGGCGTGCCTGGCAGGCACGATGAGCGTGTATTCGACCGCGCGGCAAAGATGCGAGTGCGCCACGCCAATGAGTTCGATCATCGCCTTGGCATAGTTGTCGTCCTGCTCGCCGGGGCGAAGCTCCTGCAATTGCACGCCGCGGCGCGCGAATACGTCCTGCGGCAACCAGCACACGCCGTGGCTGCGATCCTCCCACTGGTCCTTGAGGATGTTGGTCATCTGCAGCCCCTGGCCGAACGACACGGCAAGCCGCATCAGCAGCTTCGACTGTGGCGCCAGGCTGGGCTCGAAATCGATGAGCATGCGGGTGAGCATTTCGCCGACCACGCCTGCCACGCAATAACAGTAACGATCCATGTCGCGCAGTGTCGCCAGCCCCTGGAGGCCGACCACGCGCTGAAAATCGTGCATGCCATGCGACATCACGCGCAGGCAGTCGACGATGGCCGCGCGCTGGTTCGGATTGAGCGAATGGGTGATCTCCAGCACCAGCGGCAACTGGAGCAGCAGCTCGCGCTCGCTCGCGGAGGTGGCTTCGGAAAGCTTGGGCCCCAGTTCATCGGCGAAAGGCCGGGGATCGGTGCGGCCGGTGACCGCATCGACGAACGCGTTCTCGTAGAAACCCTTCTCTTCGATGGAGAGGGTGGGTTCGTCCTCGATGGTATCGGCGATGCGGCAGAGCAGATACGCATTGGCTACCGCCTCGCGAAGCGCGGGCGGTAGTTGCGGTATCGTCAGTGCAAACGTTCGCGATACCTTGGGAAGAATGGCTTCCTGATAGACGCTGGCGTGGCTCGGGGCAACAGCAGCGGCTCGCTTCGATACGAACATTGACATGCCTCGGCTTTCCTTATGTATTGCTTGCACATACAGAGAAACGCGCGACAACGGCATGTTATCACCCCGATCTCGATGGACAAGCCATCTGAGCAGACGTCATGTCTCGGATGTGTCTAAGAGCCAGCGTGATATGTCACGATTCGGTACCGCCTTTGGGGGCGGCGGCTCGCGTCGCGTTCGTCCATAATGCAACCTCAACCATCCCCATGGTCATGGAACTCCAGCCGTATGCATTCAGGGTTGCTACTGGCGAAGCACGGGCGCGCTCTTGAGGCGGCGTCACCATGAAGGCCGTCGTCACGGGTGCCACCGGTTTTGTCGGCTCGGCGGTCGCGCGGCGGCTGTTGCGTGATGATCATCACGTCCGCGTACTGGCTCGCCCCGGTTCGGACCGCCGCAACCTGCAAGGTCTTGAGGTGCAGGTGGTGGAAGGTGACCTCACCGACGCCGCGTCGCTGGCCCGGCTTTGCGAGGGCTGCGATGCCCTGTTCCACGTGGCGGCCGATTACCGTTTGTGGGCTCCCGAGCCGGAGCAGCTCTACAAGACGAATGTCGAGGGTACGCGCAGCCTGCTTGAGGCCGCCGGCCGGGCCGGCGTGTCGCGCATCGTCTACACCAGCAGCGTGGCGACGCTAGGCATTCCCGCGGACGGTCGCCCGGGCGACGAGGATTCGCCAGTGTCATTGGCCGACATGGTCGGCCACTACAAGCGTTCGAAGTTCCTGGCCGAGGCCTTGGTATTGGACTATGCCGCCAAGGGCTTGCCGGTGGTGATCGTCAATCCGTCCACGCCGGTGGGGCCGCGCGACATCAAGCCCACGCCGACGGGACGCATGTTGCGCGATGCGGTGGCCGGGCGCCTGCCGGCCTATGTCGATACCGGCCTCAACATCGTGCACGTGGACGATGTGGCCGATGGGCATTGGCTGGCCTTTCAGCGCGGTGTGGTGGGTGAACGCTACATCCTCGGCGGCAGCAACCTCACTCTGCGCGAATTGTTGACCGAGATCGCGGACATCGTCGGGGGATCGCCCCCGCGCTGGCGCCTGCCGCATGCGGCCGTGATGCCGGTGGCCTATGTGGCCGAGGCCTGGGCAAGGATTAGCGGAACGCCACCGATCGCTACGGTGGAAGAAGTGCGCATGTCGAAGAAGCGGATGTTCTTTTCCAGCGCCAAGGCCGAGCGCGATCTTGGTTATGCCGCCGGCCCGGTCCGCCTCGCCCTCGAGGATGCCGTGGCCTGGTTCAGCCTGCATCGATGACGCTTTTCAGCGCACGAAGCGCCGCACCAGCCGGGCCATCCGGGGAACCAACGTAGGGCGCAGCAGGCGCGCGTCATAGCCGTCCATACGGTAGCGGTCCTGGGTCAGGCATAGATCCAGCAGTTCGCCCAGCTTCAAGTCCAGGCCGATCTGTTGGTGGCCGGTCAGGGTGAAGTTGGCATCCTGCATCTCACCCTGGCTGTCCAGGCCCTTGGCGATGCCGATGCGCTCCCAGATCAGAAACAGCCACACGCGCATGACCTTCAGCTCAAACCCCGGTCGACGCCACCACGGCAACTGACGTCGATACCACGCCACCCAATTGGCGAAAAACAGGATATGCCGGGCCTCTTCCTGCATCACCGGCTCAAACGTCTCCACCAGTTCCTCCGGGAAATAACCGGTACGTCGCGCCGATTCGAACAGGCCGAAGGCAAAGAAGCTGTCGATGCATTCGCTGTAGCCGGTGACCAGCCATCCCCATTCGGGGTCCTTGGGCACTTCGTAGGCCGGCTCGGGCGCAAGCGCAATGCCGTAGGCCTCGACCATCTTGCTCAACACCACCTTGTGGCGGGCTTCTTCGCCGCCGTCCATGGTCAACGCTTCGCGCAGTAGCGGATCGCTGACCGTCCTGGTGTAGGTGTCCACGCGCAGGGTGGCGCGGCCTTCGGTCTGCACGGCGATATCCCAGATCGGCAGCGAGGTGATGCGATGCAGGGCCTCAGGGCTGAGTTCGGGCCATTCGATGACCGCGGGCTTGTAGGGGTTGTGGGTATCCAGCAGCATGCGGCAGAACAGCCGCTTGTGCGCGTCCGAGCCGACCTTGATGCGGCCGGGCTCGGCGCCTAGCCAGTGACGCATGGCGTGATCGGCAGCTGCTACGGTGGCGTCGCTGGGCATCCATCACCTCCCGGGTTCATAAAGACTTGCTGTCTGGTGCTTTGGAAAGCGCCGTGGCGGCGGCTACCAATCGCCTCGCGCGCAAGCGGCGGGCTTCGGCCCATTGCCACGACACCAGTGCCGGCAGGCCAAAGCCCACCTCGCGTGCGCGCTTGACCAGCGACAAGGCAATGGCGGCATCGGCGGGCAGGCCGATCAGGTTGCCGAACAACACCAGGCCGCCCTCCTGCACGCCCAATCCGGCCGGCACCACGAAAATAATGTGGCGCACGGATTGGGTCACTGCCTCGATCGCGATGGCGTCCCATACGCTGATGGGGTAACCCAGCAGTTGCAAGGCCAGCCAGCTTTCGAAGCTGCCCACCACGAAGCCGAAGAACTGCCACATGCAGGACGTGGCGAGCCGCAGCGGCTGCGCATAGAGCGCGCGCACCTCCTGGTCCAGCCGCGCGCCGTCGAGCAGTTCGGTCAGGCGTGAACGCCCGCCCAGCAACTTTTCCGCAAAGGCTTCCAGCCGCGAAAACAGCTGGCCGTGATGAAGCAGGTAGAACAGGCCTATCGGCAGCGGCAGGCTTGCCGCCAGCGCGCCAAGTACCGAGTTGAGCGTGCCGATATGCTCGGTGAGGCCGATCAGCAGCAGGATGCCCAAGGCGGCAAACAGATACTGGCTCACCAGGGTCAGCAAGACTTCCATGATGACGCTGGCAGCCACCGGCGTACCGCCCAGGCCGCGCCATTTGACCAGGCGGATGCCGACGATTTCCCCGCCGATATTGGCCACGGGCAGCAGCCGGTTGCAGGCTTCGCGAATCGTCGCCACCCAGAACAGGAACGGTACGCCGGCCCGTCGCTGCGGATCGCTGGGCGCCAGCAGGACGCGCCAGCCCAATACATCCAGCAGCAGCGGCAGCGCATGGAACGGCAGCAGCCACAGCAGCGCCCAGCCGGCATGATCGAACGCCTGGCGAATGGCCGCCCAGTCCTGTCGCAGCACCAGCACGATGGCGGCGGTCAGGCCCAGCAGGCCGGCGATATAGACCAGTCGCTTCATGCCGCCGCCGGATCGCCGAAGCCATGACACAGCTGGCAACGTTCGTCGATGGCGTGCCGCACGCGTGGCGAAAGCAGGGCGGCCAGCTCATCGGCGTGGCGGTAGTCGGTCATGCCGGCGGTCAGGTCGCCGTGCACGGCGGGATGCAGGTACAGCTCGGACAGGCCACTGGGCAGTTGCCGCAGCAGGTTCAACACGGTGGTCTCGTCCATGCCGCCGCTATGGCGGATGCCGAAGACGTGGTCGTTGCAGCGCACGCCAGCGCGCCGGAGGCGTCGTCGCATCAGCGCCAGCCATGGTCGCAGCCATGGCCCCATGCCCGGTTCGGCCGGCAGTCGCACCGCCCGCAGGCCGAAATCGCGGCCGATGGAGAGCAGCAGCGACAGCACGGTCGGGTGCAGGTGAAAATGCTTGTGGGCGTTCACGTGATCCAGCGACAGGCCGGTGGCGGCGTAGCGCTCGAACTGGGCGCGGATTTCCGCAGCCAGCTGGCGTCGTACCGAGGGCAGGAAAAAGAAGCGGAAGCCGGCGCGCACCATGGCGTTGTCGAAACGGCCCTGTGCGTCGACCAGGTCGGGGATGCGCGCTGGCGACAACGCCGACTGGCCATCCGCGAGCACCAGATGCAGGCCCACCGCCAGGCCGGGCAGGCGGCGCGCCAGGGCGACGGCTTCGTCCGCCGCCGGCGCGGTCACCATCAGGCTGGCCGCGCGCAACACGCCCTCGCGGTAACCGCGCTCGACCGCCTGGTTGACGGCCGCGTGCAGGCCGAAGTCGTCAGCGGTCACGATCAGGCGCGGTCGCGCCGCTACGGGCTGGGCACTCATCTTCGAAACCGCGAATGGCCCACTCAAGCCTCGTGCGCATGCAGGAAGCGGAAGAACTCCACGCCTTCGCGCAGCCGTCGCTTGGTCATCTCCCAGCTTCCCAGCATCTCCTTGACGATCTCCCAGATCTTGGAGGGGCGGAAGTAGAAGCTTCGGTAGAACGTCTCGACGCCATGGAAAATGTCTTCCCGCGACAGGTGCGGATAGCTGATCAAGGCCAGCTGCACGCCCTTGTCGTTGACCAGGTTCACCGCCTGGTTGGGTTCGAGCCAGCCATTCTCGATGGCCTGCTTGTATAGCGAGGTGCCGGGATAGGGCGCCGCCAGCGACACCTGGATGGTGTGCGGGTTGATTTCCTTGGCGTACTGGATGGTCTTGGCGATGGTTTCCTTGGTCTCGCCCGGCAGGCCCAGGATGAAGGTGCCGTGCACGGTGATGCCCAGCTTGCGGCAGTTCTCGGTGAACGTGCGCGCGATGTCGGTGCGCAGGCCCTTCTTGATGTTGTGCAGGATCTGGTCGTCGCCCGATTCGTAACCCACCAGCAGCAGGCGCAGGCCGTTCTCCTTCATGATCTTCAATGACTCATAGGGAACGTTGGCCTTGGCGTTGCAGCTCCATGTCCAGCCCAGCGCGTGCAGGCCGCGCGCGATCTCGTGCACGCGCTCCATGTTGGAGCTGTCGGTAAAGGTGTCGTCATCGAACATCAGCTCCCGCACCTCGGGCATGTTCTCCTTGATCCACTTCGCCTCGGCGATCACGTTGGCGGCCGAGCGGACGCGGTAGCGATGGCCGCCCACGGTCTGCGGCCACAGGCAGAACGTGCATTTGGAACGGCAGCCGCGCCCGGTATAGATCGACACGTAGGGGTGCAGGAGATAGCCGATGAAGTAGCGATCGATCTTCAGGTCGCGCTTGTACACTGGCGACACGAACGGCAGGTCGTCCATCTGCTCGATGGTGGCTCGCGGCGGGTTGTGCTGCACGGCGCCATCGGCAAGCTTGTAGCTGAGCCCGTTGATGTCCTTGAAGGGGCGGCCTTCGGCGACTTCCTTGCAGGTGTAGTCGAATTCCTCGCGGGCCACGAAGTCGATGGCCGGCGATGCCCGCAACGAGTCGGCCGGGTCGACGGCGACCTTGGCGCCCACCATGCCAATGAGGATGTCCGGGCGCCGCTCCTTGAGCAGCTCGGCGAACTTGGCGTCGGTGGGGAAGGAAGGGGTACTGGTATGGATGATCACCAGGTCGTAATCGGCGGCGATAGCCAGGGTGTCGTGCACCGAGAGTTCTTCCACCGGAGCATCCAATACCCGTGAGTCCGGCACCATCGCCGCTGGCTGAGCCAGCCAGGTGGGGTACCAGAAACTCTTGATCTCGCGTTTGGCCTGGTATCGGGAACCGGCCCCGCCATCAAAACCGTCAAACGACGGAGCCTGCAGAAAAAGCGTCTTCATGGGAGTAATGAGCTCCTGGAGCCGTTCAGCCTATGTCCGCAATGACTTGCCCAGCACATCTTATGCAACGTACTTCACTTCAAGAATACCGCGTAGGCGCGTGATTGCGCGCGTGCAGCACCTGTCCACGCCACTCCACCCGCCAGCGAACCAGGGCGGCTGCCCATTCCAGCAGCAGCAGCACATCGCGCCACGGGCTTAACCATAGGTCACGCCAAGGTGAAGATGGCGTCGTCGTGCGACGCTGCAGAACATACCGCAAAACCCGGGCGCCGCCGCCAAGCAGGGCTATCGCGAGATTCAGCGGCGACCAGGCCAGCCCCAGCCCGAGCACCAGCAACGGCCAGGTGAAGCAGACGAAACTCATCACGAAGCCGGCCGGGGCGATCGCCCGGATCGTGCGCAGCCAGCGCAGCTCGTGCGTCCACAGGCTGGACAGGCGGGTCTCGCTTACTTCGGTGCCCACTTCCAGCTCCGACAGCACCGTGCTCAAGCCGGCGCGGCGACTCAGTTCGCCCAGCCAGAAATCATCCGCCAGCGTGTCGCGCAACGCCTCGAAGCCGCCGAGGGCGGCCAGGGTATCGCGACGCAGGGCAAGGGTGGAGCCGAACGCGAAGCGGGTCGAGCCAAAGGCGTGGGCCAGCCTCACCGAAGGCGCAAACCAGTCATCGATGAACAGGCAGCCGAGGCGCGACCATACGCTGTCCTGCGGCACCCCGTGATACAGGCAGGTGACGATGCCCACCCCGGCATCGGCCAAGGGCGCCGTCACGCGCGCCAGATAATCCGGCGACACGCTGATGTCGCTGTCCGCCAGTACGAGCCAGTCATGGATGGCGTACGGCAACAGGTTCATCAGGTTGCTGACCTTGAGGTTGGCGCCATGCACGCGCGGGTCGACCACGAGCTGGATGGCCAACTGGGGAAACTCCGCGCGCAGGCGCTCCACCACGGCGATGGCGGGGTCGCCGGGCTCGCGCACGCCAAACAGAAGCTGGTAGCAGGGATGTGCCTGCTGGCAAAAGCCGCGCAAGTTTTCGTACAGGCGGGGTTCGGCGCCATGAAGGGGCTTGAGTACGCTGACCGGATGCATGGCGGCCGCTTGAGGCTTGGCTGCGCGCTGGCGGGTGCTTTTGAGCAAGGCCCACAGGCTGACGGCGGCATAGCCCGTCGCCGCCAGGTTGAGCGCAGTGCCCAGCCAGGTCGGAATCATGGCGACGACTTGAGGAGTCAGCATGGCAGGGGTGCCTGGCGCGATCCGCGTTTCCTCCTAAAATTAACCCATGAGCCTGTCAAATGCCCGGCCTTGGGTCGCAGCTCACCCGGCGGCAGCACGTGACATGCTGTGCCGGGTGTTCACGTATGTGCTGGCGGGGTTGGTTGGGGCCATGGCCGCCGTGCCTGTAGCCGTCCGGGCTGCAGACGAGCCAACCCCGTCCATCGAAGGGGATTGGCTGGTGGAAAGCCGTGACGCGGTGATCCGCATTCAGCAGCAGGGCGACCAGTACGAGGGACATATCGTGTGGCAGCTCCACGACACCTATGGTCCCGAGGACGGGCCCGATCTCGATGGCAAGACCGTCACGGATCGCAAGAATCCCGATCCCTCGCTGCGCTCACAGCCGCTGACCGGGCTTCGCCTGCTCTGGGGGCTGCGCTACGACGCCGCCAGTGGCGCCTGGCTGGACGGTCACGTATACGACACCGACAACGGCAAGGTCTATCAGTGCGAGGTACGCCTGCTCGATGCCAATCATCTGAAATTGCGCGGTTATATCGGCATCAGCCTGCTCGGCGGCAACACCGTATGGAGCCGGGTGCCGGCAGGGACCACGCCTGTCGGACCGGCACGGCCGGCGACGGTTGCGCCGGGTCGTTGACGCGCCGATGACTCTAGCCACCGCAACCTTTGCTAACCTACGCCTTGCGAGCGCGGTGCGCCGTTTTCTTGCGGCGCCACCTGTGGATCCAGGGAAATAACGACCCGAGCCAGCTGGATGGCCATCGAGCGAGAGAGGTTTGACCTTGGTTAACCGAGAGTTGGACGGCAACGCATGGCAATGGTCGAAGGACATCGTTTCCTTTCACGACGAGCCCTTGGTGCTCGTTGACGAGCACGATCACGAGACGGGTTTTCTGGACAAGCTGGCTGCGCACAGCGGGCAGGGCGTGCTGCATCGGGCGTTCTCGCTGTTCGTGTTCAACTCGCAAGGCGAGCTGTTGTTGCAGCAGCGTGCCGCGGACAAGCGGCTATGGCCGGGCTTCTGGTCCAATACCTGTTGCAGCCATCCCCGCCGCGGCGAGGCCATGGACAAGGCGATCCATCGACGCCTGGGCGAAGAGCTGGGCATGCAGTGCGAGCTGGATTACCTGTTCAAGTTCCAGTACCAGGCGCAGTTCGATGACGAAGGCGCCGAGCACGAACTATGCTGGGTCTACGCAGGTCATAGCGACGCCACGCCGGTAGTCAACGTCAACGAGATTTCCGCGCTGCGCTATCTTTCGCCGGCCGCGCTCGATCAGGAAATGGCGAGCGAGCCACAGGCGTTCACGCCCTGGTTCAGGATCGAATGGGAGCGTTTGCGCCGGGAGCATCCGCAGGTGCTCGTGCCAAGGGCCATACTTCCCGCCTGAAGGTGCACGACTTCCACAAGTGGCTATACTCGGCCTCAACCACTGAACCGCTTCGGTGCGCGTCCGCCTTATGGCAGCGCCGAAGCGATCGAACGATATGCGACGAGGAGAATCCGTTGGGCATTCCTCTTATTCAGCAGATCAAGATCGGGCGCTACATCCTCGGCAAGAGGATCAGCGGACAGGCACGCTACCCGCTGGCGATGATGTTGGAGCCCCTGTTCCAGTGCAATCTGGCCTGCGCCGGTTGCGGCAAGATCGATCATCCCAAGGAAATCCTGCAGAAGCGCCTGAGCGTCGAGGATGCGCTGCGCGCGGTGGACGAATGCGATGCCCCGGTGGTTTCCATTCCGGGCGGCGAGCCGTTGATCCACAAGGAGATGCCGCAGATCGTGCAGGGCATCGTGGCCCGCGAGAAATTCGTCTACCTGTGCACCAATGCGATTCTGCTGGTCAAGCATATCGACGAATACACGCCGTCGCCGTACTTCACCTGGTCGGTCCACCTGGACGGCCTGCAGAAGCGCCACGACGAATCGGTGTGCATGGAGGGAGTGTTCGACAAGGCGGTCGCGGCGATCAAGCTGGCGCTGTCGCGTGGTTTCCGCGTCACCATCAACTGCACGCTGTTCAACAACGAGCGGCCGGAGGAAATCGCGGAGTTCTTCGATTTCGCCATGTCGTTAGGGATAGAGGGCATTACGGTGTCGCCGGGCTACAGCTACCAGCATGCGCCGCGACAGGACGTGTTTCTCGGGCGCACCGAAAGCAAGCAGCTTTTCCGCGATGTCTTCCGCATCGGCAAGGCGCGCAAGAGCCGCTGGGTGTTCAACCAGTCGTCGATGTTCCTGGACTTCATCGCGGGCAACCAGAGCTACCAGTGCACGCCGTGGTCCAACCCCACCTACAACATCTTCGGCTGGCAGAAGCCGTGCTACCTGCTGGTCGACGAGGGCTATGCCAAGACCTACAAGGAGCTGATGGAAGACACCGAGTGGGACAAGTACGGTGTCGGCATCAACCCCAAGTGCGATAACTGCATGGCGCATTGCGGCTTTGAGGGCAGCGCGGTCAGCGATACGTTTGCGCACCCCTTGAAGGCGGCGCGCGTGGCCATGTTCGGCCCGCGGACGGAGGGCGCCATGGCGCCTGAATTGCCGGTGCAGTATGGCGATCGGGCGGATGCCACCGCCGTGCATATTCCGATCAGCGCGATCCAGCGGCGCAGTGCCACCACGGGCGCGGATGCCGGTCACTGAGTTCGATGTTCACCCTGGCATGCGCGCTGGTGGCGGCCGTGATGTGGGTCGGGCTGCTGTTGGCGCCATGGCGACCGTGGAGTACGCGCGAGCGGCTTGAGGCAGATCCCGCTGCCGAAGGCGTCGACCTTGCCGGGATCACCGTGTTGATCCCGGCGCGCAACGAAGCCGACGTGATCGGCAGCGTGCTGGCCGGCCTGCAGGCGCAGGGCAAGGGCCTGCAGATCATCGTGGTGGATGACCAGTCCGGCGATGCCACGGCGGCCATCGCCGCCTCGTTTCCGCATACCCGCGTAATCAGTGGTGAACCTTTGCCGCCCGGCTGGGCCGGCAAGCTATGGGCGTTGGAGCAAGGCAGCCGGCACGTGCAGACGCCGATGACGCTGCTGCTCGATGCCGATATCCAGTTGCAGCACGGCCTGCTGCCGACGCTGCTCGAACACAAGCGGCGCGAACAACGCCAGCTGGTATCGCTGATGGCGGACCTGCGTCGAACCAGCTTCTGGGATCGCCTGCTGCTGCCCGTGTTCGTGTATTACTTCAAGCTGCTTTATCCCTTCGCACTGTCCAATTCCCGTCATCGCGCCGTGGCGGCTGCGGCGGGTGGATGCATCCTGGTCGATACCGACGTATTGCATCGCATCGGTGCGTTCGCCAGCCTGCGCGATGCGCTGATCGACGACTGTACGCTGGCCCGCCAGGTCAAGCAGGCGGGCTACCGCACCTGGCTGGGGCTGAGTCGCGATGTCGTCAGCCTGCGCCCTTACGGAAGCCTGGGTTCCATCCACCAGATGGTGGCGAGATCCGCCTTCACCCAGCTGGGTTATTCCACCGGGATGCTGCTGCTGGTGACCGCCGTCTTCGCGCTCGCCTATGGCGCGCCGCTGGCCTTGCTGGCGTCGCCGCATGTCTGGCCATTGGCCTGGACGGCCTGGGCCGCCATGACGGTAAGCTATCTGCCGATGCTGCGCTATTACCGCATGTCGGGCTGGTGGTCCCTGCTGCTTCCACTCAGTGCCTTGCTGTATCTGGGCATGACCTGGAGTTCGGCCATGCGCTACTGGCGCGGCGTGCGCTCGCAATGGAAGGGGCGCGTGTATAGCCACTGACTGGTTCAGGCAAGCGCCACCGGGGTGTTCAGTTCCGGCAATGCGACCTGGAATGCGCGGGCCGTCAGGGTGTCGTTCATCACGCGCATGCCGCGCTCCTGCTCGCCGTGCACCAGCATCACCAGACGACGAGCCGAATCGCCAAGCCAGTTCAGCAGGCCATCGTGATCGGCATGCGCGGAAAAGCCGTTGATCGTATGGATGCTGGCATTGACCTGGATGATTTCGTCGAATATGCGCACGCGGCGGGCGCCATCGACGATGCGGCGGCCCAGCGTGCCGTTCGCGGCATAGCCTACGAACACCACGCTGCTTTTGTCGCGCCACAGGTTGTGCTTCAGGTGATGGCGCACGCGCCCGCCCGTGCACATGCCCGAACCGGCGATGATGATGGCGCCGCCTTCGATCCGGTTGATGGCCATCGACTCCGACGCGTCGCGGGTGAAATGCAGGTTGGGTGTGGCAAACGGGTCGTCATGGCTGAGTTCTTCGGCAAAGGCTTCCCTGAGACCTTCGGGATGGCGCCGGAATATTTCCGTGGCCGAGATGGCCATGGGTGAGTCGAGGAAGATCGGCGTGCCCTGCGGAAGGTGGCCGTCCTTGGTGCCTCGATGCAGGTAATAGAGAATCTCTTGCGCCCGCTCCAGCGCAAAGCTTGGTATGACGACATTGCCTCCGCGTGCCAGCGTCCGGCTGATTGCTTCGTAGAATTCGTCGATGGATTCGGCCAGCGAGCGATGGTTTCGGTCGCCGTAGGTGGACTCCATCACGACATAGTCTGCCGCGGGCGCCGGGTTGGGGTCGCGCAGAATGTCGCGCCCACTGCAGCCAACGTCGCCGGAAAAGACGATGCGTCGCGTCGCGTCGCCGTCCTCCAGGCTGAGCAGGATGCAGGCCGAGCCAAGGATATGCCCTGCATCGATGAATTCCGCATGGATGCCGCCGGTGATCTGGATGGCTTGGTTATAGGGCACTGCTTCAGCGAACAGGTCGAGGGTTCGCAGGACATCTTCGAGGGTGAAGAGTGGATCGCGCTCGGCCTCGCCGCGTCGATGGCGCAAGCGCGACGCGCGTGCGGCGTCTTCCTCCTGCAGCCGGGCCGCGTCCATCAGCACGACGCGCGCCAGCTCACGGGTTGCCGCAGTCGCGTAGATGGGGCCCTTGAAGCCCTGCTTGACCAGGCGGGGGATGCGTCCGCAATGATCGAGATGCGCGTGGGTCAACAGCAACGCGTCGATGCCGTGGGGATCGAAACCGAAAGCTTCGGCGTTGGCCGCCTCCTCGTCGCGCCGCCCCTGGAACAGGCCGCAGTCGACCAGTACCTGGTGATCGCCGCACTGGATGCGATGGCATGATCCGGTGACCTCTCTGGCGGCACCATGGCAGCTGTACACGATCTTCGACGGCATCGGTGATGGCCTTCTATGGAATGCCTGAAGCTGGCGGCTCAAGCGGTGGGTGCGCCGAGGCTTTCGCCTCAATGCTGCACCAGCATGGGAATGGAAGCGTGATGCAACAGATAGCGGGTGGCCCCGCCCAGCGCTCGCTCGCGCAGGCGTGATCGTCCGTAGGCGCCGGTCACCAGCAAGTCGGCACGCTCCTGTACCGCCAGCCGCCAGATGGCACTGCCCGCCTCGCGCGGCGTCACATGGATTCGATGTGTCTTTGCCGGCACATCGTGCGTAAGCAGGTAGTTCAGGGGAAAGAAGGGTGGATCCTGCCCCGGGTCATCATCGTAATGCGGAGTCTCGCCATCGATCAGGATGACTTCCCGGGCGGCCTTGGCGAAGGGCAGGGCGGCGTGAATGGCGCGAACGGATTCAATGCTGCCGTTCCAGGCGATGACGACGCGCTTGAAGTCAGCGTTGCCATCCCAGAAGGGCGGCAATACGAGGCACGGCGACCGGCAGGCCACCAGGGCTTCGCCCAGGGCATCAAACAGCGAAGGTTCCTGCAGAATATCCCGTTCGAGCACGATGAGATCATGCCAGGCGCCCACCTGGCGCATGGTGCTGGCGATGCTGGCGCGAGTCACCGACCAGGAGGCGGAGCGCACCCCCATGCTCCTCGCGGTTGCCCGAAATGCGTCGCGGTCGGCATGGTTTTCCTGGGGCACGTCCATCAGCATGGCCAGCGCGCTCGGGTCGATGTCGCTGCCATGGATACCGCGAAGCGAGATATCGACGTAGCAGCCGGTGACATGGCCGCCGAATCTGGCCGATAGCGCCAGCGCGGTCAGGGCGGCCGAACTCCAGGGCCCTGTCGAGGTGACCAGGGCGACGATATCTTCCATGGGGCCACTGCTGCGATTGTCCATGGTGTGCATTGCCTCCGGGGCGGCATCGCTCATGCAGCTACCCCCGATGTGAGAAATGACGTGGAGGTCATAGATCGAGCGTATGAACCACCTGGGTGGCATCCGATGGATCCATCTCACGATGGAAGCCAAGATAGTCGGCCAGGTCACGCATGCGCTGATTGCTGGCGGCGTCCAGCGAAAGCATGCGCTTGAATCCGTTTCGGCGGGCGACATCGATGAGATGACGCATCAGCAGCACGCCAAGGCCCTTTTGCTGCCAGTCGTCCGCCACGGTGACCGCGCACTCGCAGCACTTGTCGTCATCGGTGGCGCTGTAGCGACTGACCCCGATCTCTTTCAGCACGCCGTTGTCGTGAACAAGTGCGATGAATGCCGTTCGCTTTGGGTAGTCCAGGTCCATCAGCTGATCGATCTGCGCCACGCTCACCTGCTTGAAGTCGCCAAGGAAGCGCAGGCGCCGCGCGTGATGCGACAGGCCATTGACGAAAGCCAATTCGCGTTCCCTGTCGGCTTCTCGCAGCGGGCGGATCAGCACAGGCGTGCCATCGCGGAGCGTATCGGTCCAGTGATCACCCGCGATGGCTTCCGGAAAGTTGGAAAAGGGGCTGGCCTGGTGCTGGTTGCTATCGCTGGGGCTGGACATGGCACGCTCTCGGTTTGATCGGATGACGGGACGGCTTACCGGTATGTCTAGTTCTATCGTCCGCGGCGGCGCGCGGATTGATCCGCATCAATGACCTGCCGCCGCGGCGGGCCGGTTGTCGCCATTAGCGGCAGATCAGTACGGGGATATTGCTATGAAGCAGAACGCTCTGGGTCTCGCTGCCCAGCAGCAAGCGCGTCAAGCCTCTTCGTCCATGCGCACCCATGACGATCAAGTCGCAGGACTTTTCGCGGGCCACCTGGACGATAACGTCCCATGGCTCGCCGCCATGCATGGCCAGGCAGTCGCAGGGCACGCCGGCCCTGTCGGTTTCCGCCTGTACGGCCGATAGGCAGTGCTCGGCGCGATCCGTGCCGTCCTGGACGGAAAAGGGCCGGCTTTGGCCGGAAACATACGGCTCGGCCAGCTCGGGCAATATCACGTAAAGCGCGAACAGCCGCGCGCCGCAGAGCCTGGCCAGTTCGATCGCCTTTTCGGTAGCCCGCGTGGAGATGTCAGATCCGTCCACAGGAAGAAGAATGCGCTTGAACATATAGCCTCTTGCCAGCTCGGATGCCTTGCCGGCGCCGGTGGGCCTAATCGCCGGAGACGCCGGTTTGCTTTTTCGCCGCGGGCGTCCAGGTCGGCCTGTCAGGGCGAATGCAGTGGTGGAACCATTCGCGTGCCATCGTGCGCCCGGGACATCAGGCCGTATTGATGGATGTCAATGTCTGCTTGATCTTCAGCGTGAGCACTGGGCTCGTGCTGGGCGATTTCATCCGTCTGGGCGGCATCAGAAGCCGGCGATGGCCTGGGCTACCAGGTGAGTGATATCGATGACTCCATTTTCCTGGACGATGCTGTTGGTCGTGACGATCCGCGATGCGCCGGCATTCAAGATGAGCTGCCTTGCCCCCGCCTCGAAGATGCCATGGACGGCGATGCAGATCGATGGTGGAAGATTCAATAGCCTCAGTTGCGCTGCGTTTTCGGCCATGGTGTGACCGCTCGATATGATGTCGTCGACCAGTACCGGGGTGTGATTGGCGAACTGCGCGGCATGTGGAATGGGCAGGTTGACCGATACATGCCTATCGTCCTTGCGGACCTTGCTGGCGACGATGAGCGGGGCGTCCACCAATGTTGCTATCTCGCCCGCCCACTGCGCACTTTCTTCGTCAGGGCCAATAATGAGCGGCCGCACGACGTTGGTTAGGATCCAGTCGGCGATGGTTGGGGCCACATGCAGCGTGTGGCCATGGGCCAGCCCCGCTTCGGCCAAGGTCGCATGGCGGTGAAGGTGCGGGTCGGCAGCAAGCACCCAGTCGAAATAGGGGGTAAGCAGTTTGCCCAGGATGCGCGAAGACACCGCCTCTCCCGGATGAAAGCGCGCGTCTTGCCTCATATAGGCGAGGTAAGGCGCTACCAGGCCGACGCGCGATGCGCCAAGTTCCCGTAGCGTGTCCGCCGCCTGAAGCAACGGAAAGATCTTGGGGTCCGGGCGATCGAGCGTGCACACCAGCAAGGCTTCACCCTTGTCTTCCGGCTCGGCCAACGTAATGAGCGCCTCGTCATCGGGAAAGCGGTGCAGGGAAAGTGCCCGCCTTGGCCAGCTTCCATGGATGGCGATCTGGTCGGCAAAGGCTTCATTGCCTGGCATCGCGTAAACGGCATAGCTCATGGCGTACCCACCTCGACGATGTTCGGATGGCGCGAGACAAACTCCAGTGCATAGGCCAGTTCACCCTGGGTTTGCGCGTGCAGGGTGAAGAGCGGTTGGTCCTTGCTCACCCGGCTTCCCAATGAGGCGTCCAGCGTCAACCCGGCCAGTGGAGAGTGCGGCGCGCCGGCCAGCTTCGCGGCCTGGGCCAGGCGGCGATTGTCGATGCAGGTGACACGCCCTTCGAGGGACGTCGTCACGGGATGCTGAAAAGCCGCGACTCCCGGCGTGCGCAACCCGCCCTGTGCCTCGCAGATGGCCAGGAACTGGGTCAGTGCCTTGCCGCTGTCCAGCGTGTTGCGGGCCATCGCCATCGCGTCGATGGGCAAGGTGGCGAGCCCGGCCAGCTCGATCACCTGGGCAGCCAGCAGCAATGAGCGTTCCCGCAGATCGGCTGGGGCGGTCTTGTCCCGCGCGAGCACCGCCATGACATCGTGGGCTTCCAGGGCTGGGCCAATCCCGCGGCCGACGGGCGCGCGGCCATCCGAAAGAACCGTCCTTACCTGCAGGCCAAGACGCGATCCCACGCGCTGGATCAGCGCCGAGAGCGAGTCGGCCTCCTGCTGGCTGCGCACCTTGGCCGTAGGGCCCACGGGAATATCGATCACTACGTGGGTCGAGCCCGCCGCAATTTTCTTGGACAGTACCGACGCGACGAGCTGCCCTTCGCCATCCACGCCCAGGGCGCGCTCGATGCGAATAAGCACATCGTCCGCCGGACTGAAGTTCACGCTACCGCCCCAGATGATGCATCCGCCGGTGCGCTCCACCACGCGTCGCATCGCCTCAATGCCAATATCCACGGGGGCGAGCATCTCCATGGTGTCGGCCGTTCCCGCCGGCGAAGTGATGGCGCGGGAAGATGTCTTGGGCATGACCAGGCCAAGCGCGGTGGCGATGGACACCACGATGGGCGTGGTGCGATTGCCGGGCAGGCCGCCGACACAGTGTTTGTCCACGATCACGGCGCCGGGCCAGTGAAGCCGGCTCCCGCTGGCGACCATGGCCTGGGTCAGGTAGCCCACCTCCGGCTCGCTCAGGCGACCGTTGGCGCACGCCGCAATAAATGCAGCCAGTTCGATGCCGGAGTAGCGGCGCCCGGCGATGTCGCTCACGACGGCCTGGAACTGTGCGCTGTCCAGTTCATGGCCATAAATTTTCCGGCGAACGAAGGCCAGCGATTCGACCGTGGGCGCGTGGGAAAAATAGGCCCGTTCGTTGGGTTTCGGCGCCAGTGCCCGCCAAGCCGATTCGGATAGCCCTGCCTCGTCGACGGCGAGCAGGTCGCCGTGCACGACCTCGAGCGTGGCGACCAAGCGCCGGTCGGCCACGTGCAGTTCGACGCGGCTGCGCGCAATAAAGCCCTCGCTGCTGCAGATGGGCGAATCGCTTTGAAGGAACACCACGTGCTCGTCACCGGTATCGATGCCCAGGCGCCGCAGGCGGCTGTTTTCTTGTTCGATATGGCCTCGGGAGTCGTCCGGCTGTTCAAGCGGCATCTGCATTCTCTGATGAGCGGTGGGTAAGGGCGTTTGCCTGCGCGATGCCAGCGACGTCACTCGCCGTTGCCGTCGCGAGTTCCGTGGTGGTTTGACGCGAGGGCGGTGTGCTTTTCCAGCGGCGGCTCGATCAGCATCACCTCGGTCAGTTGCTGCAGCAGCGCGGTCACTGCCACCAGGGCGTCATCGGCGGTCACGATGCCGGCCAGCAAACCTTCCTCGTCGATCACCGGCAGTCGACGCACGCCGCTGCCGTGCATGATGGCAATGAGTTGCGCGAGCGTGGCGTCGTGGCGGCATACGACGACGGGTTGCGACATGACCGAGGCCATCGGCGTGGCTTGGACATCGCAGCCCTCGCTCAGCCAGGACCTGCTGAGATCACGGTCGGTCACGATGCCCACCGGAGTTTGGCCGGACTCGTTGGCATGGACTACCACGAGGCAACCGGTCAAATGCTGTTGCATGAGACGGGCTGCCTCATGAATGGACTGAAGCGGGGTGGCGACAATGACCCTGGAGGTGCCGATATCGATGGCTCGCACGGCTTTGCTCCTGCTGCAACGACTGCACCCAGCCTAGATGGGTGATGGCAGGCGCCATTGACGAACATCAACAAACCCATTCAGGCATCAAACTGGATGCGCCGGTTCGCGAGCAGCCGGCGAAACTCAGGGCAGCAACACGGCGGCACCTTGCAGGCGGCCGAGGCGCAAATCCTGCAAGGCCCGATTCGCATCGCTCAGTGGATACGGCGTCACGTGCGGGATGATGCGCGCGCGTCCGGCGACCTCAAGGAAATCATGGCCGTCCGCGCGGGTAAGATTGGCGACGGAAAGCAACCGGCGTTCTTCCCATAGCAGGCGATAGGGGAAGCGCGGAATGTCGGACATATGGATGCCGCCGCAGACCACGCTGCCGCCCTTGCGGACAGCGCGCAAGGCGCTGGGAACGAGTTCGCCCGCCGCGGCAAAAATGATGGCCGCATCCAGTGGCTCCGGGGGGGATTCGTCCGAGCTGCCGGCCCATTCGGCGCCAAGCTCGCGCGCGAACGCCTGGGACGCCGCATCGCCAGGCCGGGTGAACGCATAGAACGGGCGCCCTTGATGGCGCAGCAGTTGGGCCAGGATATGCGCGGCGGCGCCAAAGCCATACAAGCCGACACTGGCGACATCGCCAGCAAGCCGAAGCGCGCGGGAACCGATCAACCCGGCACAGAGCAGCGGGGCGGCCGCGGCTGCGTCCGGATAGTCACTGATGGGCAAGGGCAGGCAGAAAGCGGCCCGCGCGGTCATGTGCGTCGCATAGCCGCCGTCGCGATTGCATCCGGTGAAGACCGGCGTGTCGCATAGATTCTCGCGTCCGCCAAGGCAATAGGCGCATCGGCCGCACGTACCTCCCAACCAGGGCACGCCGACGCGGTCACCGATGCCCGGGGCGTTGACGTCACGCCCCACCGTGTCGATGACGCCGATGACCTCGTGGCCGGGAATCACCGGGTAACGAGCCTGTGGCAGCTCGCCGTCGATGAGATGAAGATCCGTGCGGCACACACCGCAGGCTTCGACCCGGATACGAACCTCGTCCGGTCCGGGCAACGGGTCCTCACGGTGCTCCGGAACCAGCGCCATGCCGACGCCCCTGGCAACCATGGCTTGCATAAGCGGCTTCTCCTTCCTGTAGCAATGCCCCCGGGACGGGCAGGGTCGCCGCGCCGGTCGCCTCAGGGACAGACCATGACGGGGAGGTCCGAGCGCAGCAGTACCCGATGCGTCACGCTGCCAAGCAGCAGGCGGCCGACGCCGTGCCGGCCGTGCGACCCCATCACAATCAGGTCGCAGCCGCGCTCCTTGGCCACGTCGATGATCGCCTGATAGGGATGCTCGGCAAAGCGGTATTCGCACTCGCATGCCACGCCACTCGCCTGTGCCGTCTGTTCAATGTATTGGAGGTAGCGCTTTGCGCGTTCAGCGGCTTCGGTCTCATATGCCAGCTGTTTCGACTCGACCACTTCGATCAGGTAGGAGAGCGTGAAGAACGGCGGTACCGCATGAAAACCCAGCACGCGCGCACCCAGGGTCTTGGCCAGCTCGATACCCACGGCGGCGGATTTTTCCGAGCTTGAAGATCCATCGGTAGGAAGCAGGATATGTTGAAACATGGGAAACCTCATGGATTCGCTTAATGGCATACCAGCACGGGAACGCCAGCGTCGCCTAGTAGCTTTACCACCTCATGACTCAACTGGACGCGATGGCCGTGAGCGTATTCACTGGCGCCCACCACGATCAGATCGCAGCCTGACAGGTTCGCCGCGGCGACAATGGCGGTATACGGGCGATGATCGAACACATAGCCATCCTTGAAATCCACCCTGGCCTCGCGCGCGATGGTCGCGAGACTGGCCAGGTGTTCCTTTGCATGCTCAACGGCCTTGCCGGCGTAGCCGCCGTTCGCGTGCACGATGAAATCACTTGCCAGCGACACCGCCGCCAGGGGCGAAAGGATTTCCAGGCCCACGGCCGAGGCACCGCTGTGGGTGGCCATGTCGATGCCCACGGCGGCGGCACGCAGGGATTGATCACTGCCATCGATCGGCAAGAGGATGCGCTTGAACATAGGGGCGATCTCACATGACGGTTAGGGGCGGCGCCAATCGGCGATGATGCTGATCAGCAGCAGGACGGCACTGGTGCCGCAGATCCACTCGATGATGGGAATAGCCTGTTTTCCCCAGTCATGCACCAAGGCCAGGGAGCTGACCACCGCCACGACGGCGAGCACCGACGTGAGCGTGGAAAAGGCGAAGCGCGTCGGCGTCTTCCGCTTGTCCGGTGACAGTCCAGATGCCATGAGATCGACTCCGCAGGCGTGACCATGGATGGGCAGGTTAGTGAGCGGCCTCCGGGTCGGATTGACGCATGTCAACTTCGCTCGTCTTTGGCTTGGCGCAGATCAGCTGGATCATCGCGTGCTTGCGGATGTCGCGAGGTGTTCGTTGCGCCAGCGCTGCACATGCATGGTGGCGTGCCCTCTACATGACTAGCGGGTCAAGTGCTTCGCCGTGCGTGGCATTACCGCTTAGTGGGTAGAGGATAGGCTGGTCGATCCACATTTGCATGGCTGCACGCAGCTCGATCTGCGCCTCCAAGGATGCCGCGGCGGCTTCCATGAGCATGGCCTGGACCGGCGGCGGCAACACCATTCGACGCATCATCTCCATGGTATAGCCGGACGAGTGGATGGAGCGCGGCGGCGTCTCGCTGGAGACGATCTGCTGCCGCCTTTCGGTGGGCAGCGGATCGACCGCATTGCTTACGTTGTTGGCGAGCAGGGCGAGTCGTGGCTGCGAGGTGATCGCGGTGAGCCTGGCCTGTCGCAGGCCGAAGCGTTCCGCATCCGCCGCCAACTCGGTGGAAAGTTCCCTCAGCTTGTAGCCCAGCGTGAGGCACTCGGAAACATCGCGCCGGGCCCCTCGCTCACGTGCGAGGCGCAGGTTGCCGTACAGGCAGCCGCTGGTGAGATGGCGCGCGACGTCACGGGCGACTTTGCGACCCGTGTCGCTGTCGTAGCGCAACCCCAATAGCGCCAGCGCATCGGCCAGTCCTATCAGTCCGATGCGAAGATGCATGCCTGAATGACCGGAGGCACCCGCGGACAGCGCCGCAGCATTGTCCAGGGCGTTGACGGCAAGCTCGGCGACGGATTCAAAGGCTTCGAGATTCAGGCTCGCCTGGCTGGTGCCGGGGGCGCGCACAAAGCTGACCACATTCAGTACGGCGACAAGTTCATCGTCCGGCCAGCCGGCATCGCCCGTGCCGGCCGCGACCAGTATGCGTTCGTCAAGCAACACCTGCCATTCGCCGAGCGCATCGCAAAGGCGCCGCCCAAAAGCCCCGGTGCGCCCCGGCCTTTCTGCGCAGGCCAGCGTGCGCGCCACGCGTGACCAGGTGTCATGGATGGAGATGTCGCGCAGTTCATCGCGCAGGCGCCAGCGGAACCAGGCATCCCAGGCCTCCACGGCGGCCAGGTCGATGAATGCTGATGTTTCACTCATGGCAAGAAGACATCCCTGACGTTGGCCGGAGTGTCGCCGGGTACGGCGCTCCGGGGATTGCGTTGGGTCAATGTTCCTTGCGATGCGCCCTCCGTTACCTACTGTTACAAATCGTTGCTGACGCGAACTCGCCCGGTAACAGGCGCGCATTACCGTCCACTCCACAAGCCAAGTGTCGTGATCACATAGGGGTGTCGCCATGAACGTGCGCTTTGAACCCAATCCTTCCGAATTGCGGCCAGCAGGCTTTCTCGCCGAGGATGTCGAAGAGGCAGCCGACAGCCTGGATGTCGATCTTCTTCGCCGGTATGTCCCCGTGTTTCGCCACAAGCTTGCCGCGGGGCAGTCGCTTTACCACGCGGGCCAGCCGTTCAAGTCGCTGTTTCTCGTCCATGCGGGCTTTCTAAAGACGATTGAACTGGCTGATGATGGACGCGAGCAGATCACGGGCTTCCGGATGCGCGGGGATTTCCTGGGCATCGAGTCCATCGGGCTGGCGAGCCATGCCTGCGGTGCCATATCGCTGGAAAGTGGCGAAGCCTGGGAGCTGCCGTACCCGGCCATGCTCGGCGCCTGCCGCGACATTCCCGAACTGCAGGCCCGCCTTACGGCTGCGTTGGCGCGGGAGATTCGCGCCGATCACGCCTGGATGCTGGCCATTGGAACCTTGAACGCGGAGCAGCGCGTGGCGACATTCCTGCTGGATGTCGCCAGGCGCTATGCCCGGCTGGGATTCAGCGCCAGGCATTTCGTGCTGCGCATGCGTCGCGCCGATATCGCGAGCTTCCTGGCGCTGACGAACGAAACCGTGTGCCGCGTCATGACCAAGCTGCACGATATGCGCATGATCGACGTCGCCCGGCGCGAGATCCAGGTGCTGGACGCGGGTGCACTGCACGCGCTGGCCAACCAGTACGCCTGAATGCAACGGGGCATCCGTCAAGAAGTACGGGCGGCCTTGAGCGCTCGATGCACGGCGTCGGCCAGATCCTCTTTGCGATATGGCTTGGGCAGCAATTCGAATCGCTTCAGGGTCGCTTCGTTGACGCCCGGCGCAAGCGCCGCGTAGCCCGAAGTGAGCAATACGGGAATCCCTGGGCGAAGCTGCCGGGCCGATTCGGCCAACTCGGCGCCGGTGATGCCGGTGCCGAGCACGACATCGGAAAAGAGCAGATCGATCTCCGGGTGTTCGCGCAGGATACGAAGCGCCTCGTCCGCGTTGCCCGCCTCATGGGCGGTGTAGCCGAGCGAGCGTAGGAAGGCGAGGGCCACGCCGCGTACCTCGGATTCGTCCTCGACGACGAGAATGGCTTCATGGCCGGTCTGGCAGGAAGCCGTGGCCATTCGGGCAGAGGACGCCGCAGCTTCCGTGGGGGCTACGGGAAAGTACAGCTCAACGCTGGTGCCGTAGCCCAGCCGGCTCTCGATGGTCATGCTGCCACCGGACTGCTTTACAAAGCCATAGACCATGCTGAGGCCCAGGCCACTGCCCTTGCCGATATCCTTGGTGGTGTAGAAGGGCTCCAGCGCGTGCGCCAGCGTCTCCGGAGTCATGCCCAGCCCCGCATCCTGGATCCGAAAGACGATCTGTTCGCGAGCGAGCGGCCCCGCCTTGGCGCCCGGGACGGTATCCCGCACCAGCCGCGCCGTGATATCCAGCCTTCCGCCGCGCGGCATGGCGTCGCGTGCATTGACGGCCAGGTTGACCAGGGCGGCATCGAACTCCGCTGGATCGACGTGGATGAAGGGCAGGTCATCCGCGCAGTCCGTTCCGACCACGATGCGTTCGCCCAGCGTGCGGCCGAGCATTTCCTTGAGCTCGGCGAGCAGCTGCGCCGGCCGGATGGCCTGGGGTGAAAGGCGGCGGCGGCTCGCAAAGGAAAGCAGCTTGCTGGTAAGGGCGGCGCAACGGTCGGTTGCGCGCATGGCGCTATCGATGGCCTCCTTGGCCTCGGGTTCGTCAGGCAGCCCGGCGGACAGCAGCTGCAGGTTTCCGGATATGACGGTCAATAGATTATTGAAGTCATGGGCGATGCCACCGGTGAGCTGGCCAATGGCATCCAGGCGTTGCGCATGGGACAGTTTTTCCTCGCTGCGGCTGCGCTGGACGGCCGCTGCCAGAATATTGGCTACGGTCTGCAGGAAGTGCGCCTTGTCGTGGTCGAAGCTGCCAGGCTCCTTGGCCATGACCAGCAACAGGCCCATCGGTTCGTAACGATCAAGCAGGGGCACCATGATCGCGTCGACGAAGCCCGCATCGACAAGTGCGCCATGCGTGTTCGCGAATGTATCGCGCATCTGTTCGAAACCAGTGACGCCAGGCTCACGCTTCGCTGGAAGGATGCTTTCCTCCCTGCCGGAGAGTTCACGGCATACGATTTTCTGCAGGGTTCGTCCCATGCCGGTGGCGGCACGGCTATGCCATCCTCGTCCGTGACTGTCCCGAAACAGGATGGCAGCCGCCTCCGTATTCAAGGCCGCGGCCATCAGCGACGGCATGCTGTCGACCGCCGTCTCGTAACTGGGCGACTCCAGCAATAGCCGGCTGACCTGGCCTACGAAAGCGTCGTAGCGCGCCCGCACCAGCGTCTGTCGCGCGCGTTGCGTTTCGGAAATGTCACGGATGGATGCGGCAAAAAGCACCCGCCCGTTCGCACGTATGGGGCTCAGCCCGATTTCCACCGGGAAAACCTGCCCATTTCTGCGCACGCCGGTCAATTCGTAACCCGCGCCCATCGGACGAACGCGCGGGGTGGCCATGTAGTTTGCCCGATGCGACTGATGCGCCGCGCGCACGCGTTCGGGCAGCAGCTCCTCGACCTGCCGGTCATGCAGCTCGTGCGCCCCATAGCCAAACAGGCGCTCCGCTTGCGGATTGGCGAGCACGATGCGGCCGTCGTGATCCACCACGATCATGGCGTCGGGAGCGGTGTCGAAAAGCGCCTTGAACAGATCGGCCTCGGTGGCCTGGTCCGGTGTTGTGCTCATTCCCGCCGCACCCGCTCGGTGAAGATGTACCCCGTGCCGCGAATCGCCTTGAGCAGGGCAGGTCGCGTCGGGTCCCCTTCGATCTTCCGGCGCAGACGACCGATCTGGACATCGATGGCGCGGTCATAAGGGCCGGCGTCGTGACCGTGCAGGCGCGTCATGATGTCGTTGCGCGAGAGCACGCGGTTGGGATGTTCGAGAAACAGCTTCAGCAGCTCGTACTCGCCGGTGGTCAGTGGCACCGCGATGCCCTGCGCATCGAACAGCGCATGCGCCACCGTATCCATGCGATACCCGTTGAAGGCCAGCGTGGAGCGGGGCTCGGTGGGTGCTTCCATCATGGCCTGGCGGTCCGACCGCCGCAGCACGCTGCGCACGCGGGCAAGCAGTTCGCGCAGCTCGAACGGCTTGGTGATGTAGTCGTCCGCGCCAAGCTCCAGGCCAACGATGCGATCCACCGATTCGCCCCTGCCTGACACGATGATGACGGGACCTCGCCAGTGCCCGTGCAGGTATCGCGTCAGTTCCAGTCCGTCCTCGCCCGGAAGGCCAAGGTCCAGCAGTACCAGGTCCACGTGGGTCGACTTGAGGACTTCCTTCAGCTGCGCGCCGCTTTCGGCCGTGCTTACCGAAAAGCCCTGCGGCCCCAGATAGCGTTTGACCAGTCCGGAGATTTCCGTGTCGTCATCCACCACGAGCAGATGCGGAGGTCGGGACGATGCGGGCGTTTCGAGATCGGCAACAGGCATAGGCAGCAACCGCCTAGAGAAGGTCCGAAGTGAAATGACTTGTCCCGCTCGGCTGGCTCCAGGGGCATCGCGCGAGCACCGATGCAAGATACATCCAGCCCGGGCCGGTGAACATCGGGGGAGGGGACTTAATTGCGCCGGTCGTGAATTCTTGCGGCATTAGTGGCAAACGAACGGCGCATTGATTGACGGGCGTCAACATCGCCCGGAAACCCCTCGATAGCCTCGACACATGAGCCGAACAGCCATCAGTGCCAAGGACTTGACCAAGTCTTTCGGGGAAGGGTCTGCCATGACCATGGCAGTGAATGGGGCGAGCTTCGAGGTCGAGTTCGGCAAGATGCTGATGATCGTAGGCCCTTCGGGAAGCGGAAAGACCACGCTGCTGAGCATGATCTCCGGCATCCTGCGTCCCAACTCGGGAAGCGTGCTGGTCAAGGACACCGATCTGTGGACCCTCAGCGCCGATGCGCTGGCGGATTTCAGGCTCAACACCATTGGCTTCGTGTTCCAGGACTTCCACCTGTTTCCGCGCCTGACCACGGCGGAGAACGTCGCCATTCCGCTCATTCTCAAGCACCAGAACTGGGACAAGGCGGTTGTCGAAGGCCGGAGTGATCTTGAAGTGGTGGGGCTGGGAGATCGTGCCGACCTGCCACCGGTAAAGCTCAGCGGCGGCGAGCAGCAAAGGGTTGCCATTGCCAGGGCGCTGGTCAGCCGGCCGGACATTCTGATCCTGGATGAGCCCACGGCATCGCTCGACGGCGATACGGGCAGGAAGATTCTTCAGTTCATTCGGGAAAAAGTCCTGAGCCCCGAGCGATGCATCCTTATCGTTACCCACGATGCGCGCATCTTCGAGTTCGCCGACCGCATCATGCACATGGAAGATGGCAAGGTCACCGGCTTCGAGGAGGGTCACGCATGAAGACCCGCTATGTGTTTGGGCTGGCCGCCCTGGGAGCGCTGCTAGCGGTAGCCAGCGCAGTGGTTTCCAGCCTTCCGAAGAAGGCCATGCCGCCGGAGTTCACGCCGGCCACCAATCCCTACGAGCATGGCATCTATGCCAACGGCATCGTGGAGAGCTACCTCGCCAGCGGCGAGAACATCAACATCTATCCCGAGGTGGCCGGCAAGGTGGCGCGCGTGCTGGTGCACGAAGGCGCCTCGGTCAAAGCCGGAACGCCCCTGCTGCAGATCGACGACTCCGTGCAGCGCGCCACCGTGGCGCAGCAGCAACAGCAGGCCGCGGCGGCCCTTGCCACGCTGCAGGAACTCCAGTCGATGCCGCGCAAGGAGACGCTCGATGTGGCCAAGGCACAGGTGCTGCTTGCCCAGGCCAATCGAAAAACGGCGGCCGATGAGTTTGACAAGCAGAAGCGCTCATTCGATACCGACCCGCGCTCGGTAAGCCGCGATGCCCTGGACAGTGCGCATAACGCGTTGTTGGCGGCCGACGCCAACCTGCAGGTGGCGACCCGGCAATATGACCTGACCCGGGCCGGCGCCTGGGTATACGACATCAACAACCAGCAGATGCAATACAACGCGCTGGTGGAATCGTACAAGGCATCGAGCGCGCTGCTCGACAAATATGCCGTCGCCGCCACCACCGATGGCGTGGTGCTGGCCGTCAACACGGCGGTGGGCAGCTTCGTTTCGACGCAGGGCGTCTATGACAGCTATACCCAGGCGTTCAATCCCGTGGTGGTCATGGGAGCCTCGCAGGATTACTTCGCCGTTCGCTGCTATATCGACGAGATCCTGGTCAGCCGGCTGCCCGCACCCGAGCACATGCGCGCGCAGATGTCCGTCCGCGGCACCGACCTGAAGATTCCCCTGGAGTTCGTGCGCACGCAGCCGTACGTCACGCCCAAGATCGAGCTGGCCGACCAGCGCCAGGAGCGCGTGGACCTTCGCGTATTGCCGGTCATTTTCCGTTTCAAGAATCCCTCCAACTCGCGGATCTATCCCGGGGAACTGGTGGATGTGTATGTGGGCGAGAAGTAGCCGCTGGCTGTGGCTGGCAACCGCGCTGTTGAGCGCCTGCGCCGCGGGGCCTGACTTCGTGCGGCCGGCGGCGCCCGGCGATACGACCTATGTGCCGGCATCCAGCCAGCCAGGCAAGCTCGATGCGCTGGGGCAGGCCCAGCAGCTCGACGTACACGCGACGCTGTCAGCCGACTGGTGGCGTTTGTTCGGATCGCCCTCGATCGATACGATGGTCGACACGGCGCTGGCGAACAACCCTGGCATTCAAGGTGCCGAGGCGACCTTGCGCGAAAGCCAGGACAACCTGCGCGCCGGCTACGGGGTTTTCTTTCCCCAGGTTGGCCTGGGCGTCAGCGCGACGCGCCAGCGTGAAACGTTGTCGCGGCTGGGGCTCAGCGGGGCAGGCAGCATCTTCAACTTGTTTACGCTGGGGCCGACGATCAGCTATGCGCTGGATCTGTTCGGGGCCCAGCGGCGCACTGTGGAAGGGCTGCGGGCCAGCATGGATTATCAGCGCTATACGCTATTGGCCGCCGACATCACGCTGACGGGCAACGTGGTCAACACCGCCGTTGCGCGGGAAGCTTATGCCGAGCAGATGGAGATTACGCAGGACCTGATCGCCCTGCAGCGCGATCAACTGGGCATCACGCGAACGCGCGCCGATGCGGGCACGGTGCCGTACTCGGCGGTGGAGTCGGTGCGCAGCGCGCTGGCAACGACCGAGGCCGCGCTGCCGGCGCTGGAACAGCATCGCGACCAGGCGGACCATATGCTTTCCGCGTTGCTGGGTCATACGACAGCGCAGGAGAGCGCGCCTGGATTTCGCCTGGACGACCTGCATCTTCCCGGCGACTTGCCGCTCAGCCTGCCCTCGGCGCTGGTGCGGCAGCGCCCCGACATTCTTGCGGCCGAAGCGCAGCTGCATGTCGCCAACGCCAATGTCGGCGTGGCCACCGCAGCGCTGTTTCCCAGCTTCAGCCTCAGTGGCAGCTATGGCACGAATGGCAATACGGTCAGTTCCCTGTCCCAGGCGCAAAGCAAATTCTGGAGCGCGGGCGTGTCGGGCGATTGGCCGGCATTCCAGGGCGGCACCGCCTGGTTCAACCGCAAGGCCGCCATGGAGGGCTACAGCAAGTCGCTCAGCGATTACCGCCAGACGGTGCTTGGCGCATTCGAGCAAGTTGCCGATACCTTGAAGGCCCTGGAGCACGATGCCCTTGAACTCAGCGCCCAGAACGAGGCCATGCAGGCCGCCCAGGAGGCGTTGAAGCTCACGCAGGCCAACTATGCCGCCGGCCTCGCCGGATATCTCGACGTACTCAGCGCCGACCAGCAATACCAGCAGTCGCGCATGGCTTACGTGCAGGCGATGGCGCAGCGCTACCAGGACACGGTGGGGTTGTACGTCGCCCTGGGCGGTGGCTGGTGGAATGCGCCGCCGGCGAGCGACATGGCGAAAGCGGCGGGGAGTTCCCCATGAAGCTGCCCGGCATACTTCGTCTTGCCTACAAGCTGCTGGTCAACGACAAGGGGAAGTTCGCCGCCTTGTTGATCGGCGTGACGTTCGCCGCCTTCCTGATGGTGCAGATGACCTCGATGTTCGCCGGCATCCTGTCGCGATCGTCTTCCACGGTGGCCAATATCGGAGCGAGCATCTGGGTCATGGATCCCGCCGTCCAGACGGTTGCCAATACCATCCCCATGCCCGATTACCTGCTCGACGCCATCCGCAGCATCGATGGCGTCCGCTATGCGGCGCCGCTCTATTCGGGCGGGGCGCTGGTCAAGCTCAACAATGGCGTGTACCAGTCGGTCAGCGTGCTCGGCCTGGACGACACCAGCCTGGTCGGCCGGCCGGCGCTGGAGAAGGGCGATATCGACAATATCTACGCGGACAATGCGTTTATCGTCGTCGACGATGCCGAATACCCGAAGCTCGACAATCCGCAGATCGGCACGGAGTTCGAGCTCAACGATTTCCGCGGCGTGATCGTGGGCGTGGCCAAGGTCAACTCGTTCGGCTTGTTCGGCGTCCCCACGCTCTACACCACCTACAGCCGCGCGATCCAGTACATACCCAACAGCCGCTTCACCCTGTCGTACATACTGGTCGAGCCCAAGAAGGCCAGCGATGTCGCCTTGATCAAGGCGGCCGTGGCAAAGCTCGGTTACCTGGCGCTGACCAACGAGGAGTTCGACGATCGCATCGCCGATTTCTACAAGTACCAGACCGGCATCGGCACCAACATCATGCTGATGACCATCATCAGCTTCATCGTGGGTCTATCGATCTCGGCGCAGACCTTCTACACGTTCATCCTCGAGAATCTCGACAAGTTCGGTGCGCTCAAGGCGATCGGCGCCAAGGGGCGCGAGCTGGTGTACATGATCCTGTTCCAGGTGACCTTCACCAGCTTGGCGGGCTATGGACTGGGCGTGGGCTTGTGCACGCTGCTGATCGCCGTGGCGCGCCTGCGCCTGCCGGATTACGCCGCGATCATCACGTTCGCCAACCTGGGGATGGCCTTTGCCATGGTGCTGTTGATTGCCGCCATCTCCAGCTACATCGGCATCCGCAGGGTCATCAAGATCGAGCCGTTCGATATCTTCCGCGGCTGACAGGTCAGTGCCGCATGAGTACCGGGATCGCCGCCTTTTCCAGCGCCGTGCGCGTGGCGCCGCCGAGTATCCATTCGCTGAAACGGGTGTGCCCGTAGGCGCCCATCACCAACAGGTTGGCCTCGACGTCGGCGGCGGCGTTCAGCAATGCGCCGCCGATCAGCTCGTCCGGCTCCGACAGCATGAGGAACTCGTGCCGGATGGCGTGCCTGGCCAGATAGTTCGATAGATCAAACGGCGGCTTCCAGGCGGACATGCTGGCCGATGGCCTCTGTTGTCCATGAAGTACGACGACCTGGCGCGCCCTGGCCAGCAGGGGCAGGGCGGCGTGGATGGCCCCGATGGCTTCGGATGATCCATTCCACGCCACGGCGACACGATCCAGCGTCGACGTGGCACCCTCGGGCGGTACCACGATGCATGGCATGTGGGTGCCCAGTACGAGACTGCCCACGGCCGACGGCAGGCCCCAGGAGCCCTGCGTGCCGCGCCCGAGCACCAGCAGGTCGTGCCAGTTTCCCGCCAGCTCCAGCGCCCTTGGCACGTTCTCTTCCGCCATCTGCCAAGCGGCCCTGGTGACGCCACGCTCATGCGCAAAGGCCAGGAACGAGGCTTCCGCGCGACTGGCATGCTCTTCAAGTTCGCGTGATGCCTCCATCAGTTCCGTGATCAGCTCTGGCGCCTCATAAGGCGTGACCAACGAGCTTGGCGATGGGCAGACGAAGATCCCGGTCAACGCCGCCTCCACGGTGGCGGCGAGCCGCGCGGCGTAGTCAACCGCGGGCGACCAGTGCTTGAAGCTCTCACAGTTAACCAGGATGTCGCACATCGTCCGTCTCCGCAGGGGCTGGGAAATGCAGCGCTCGCCGGCCGCGCGCGGCCGCAAAACACGCTAACCCCTCATAGGGGCGCCATGCTGATATGCGTCAACAAGGAGTAAGCCATGCGGTGGGCTTCCAACAGGCAGCCGATGGTGGATGGCATTGACGAAAATCAATCCGCAGAGGCCGCCCGGGCAGATACTCAAATCTTTCCGGAGGGACGGACCATGAAAGTAAGCGATGCAATGTCAGGTGGCGTAAAAACCGTCTTCGTCGACGATTCGGTCACCTTTGCCATGCGGCTGATGCTGGATAACCACCTGAGCGGGCTCCCCGTCGTCGACCGGCAAGGCCACCTGGTCGGCATGCTCACCGAGGGCGACCTCATGCGGCGGGCCGAGCTTGGCACGGAGCGCAAGCACCCGCATTGGCTCGAGTTCATTCTCGGCCCGGGGCGTCTGGCCCAGGAATATGTCGACACCCATGGGCGACGGGTCGAGGAAGTCATGACCGCCGACGTGGTGTCGATCGACAAGTCGATGCCGCTGAAGGAGGCCGTGACCCTGATGGAGGGCAGGCATATCAAGCGCCTGCCGGTATTGGATCATGGCCGGCTCGTGGGCATCATCAGCCGGGCCGATCTGCTGCGAACGTTCCTGGCTACGTCCCTCGAACCAGATATCGCCCAAGGGGTATCGGATGACGTCATCCGGCAGCGCATCGACAGGGAGATCGACCGGCAGCCCTGGAATCCGCGAGCCACGGTGGGCATCAAGGTGGATCGGGGAGTGGTTGACCTGAGTGGCATCGTCACCAGCGAGGCCATGCGCGATGCGCTACGCGTTCTCGTCGAAAATACGCCAGGGGTCATCCGTATTCGCGATGACATCACGACGGTTGAACCGATCAGCGGCCTGGTGGTGCGATCTCCCACCGACGCGGCCTGAGCAGGAAATCCGCACCGTTATCACAACGTCCACCGCCAATCACGAACTTCCGGCATGTCTTCGCCGTGTTCGCTGATATAGAGCTTGTGCCGTTCCATGATCGACCAATAGCGCTCCGCGGCATCCTTGGCATGGGCCTGCAGCCGCGGGGTACGCTGGATGACATCGAGTGCCAGTTGATAGCGATCGAGGTTATTCAGCACCACCATGTCGAACGGCGTGGTCGTGGTGCCTTCGTCTTTGTAGCCCCGCACATGGAACTGGTGGTGATTCCGGCGGCGGTAGGTCAGCTTGTGTATGAGCGTGGGATAGCCATGGAAGGCGAAGATGACGGGCCTGTCCGTGGTGAACAATTCATCGAAATCCTGGTCCTGCAGCCCATGCGGGTGCTCGGAGGGTGGCTGCAACACCATCAGGTCGACCACGTTGACGACGCGAATGCGGATGTCCGGGATGTAGCTTCTCAGCAACGTCACCGCGGCCAGCGTCTCCAGGGTCGGTACGTCCCCGGCGCAGGCCATGACCACGTCGGGATTCCCCTCGTCGTTGCTGGCCCAGTCCCATATGCCGGCGCCCGCGGCGCAGTGGCGCACGGCCGCATCCATGTCGAGCCACTGCCATTCGGGCTGTTTGCCCGCGACGATCAGGTTGATGTAGTTGCGGCTGCGCAGGCAATGATCGGCGACGGAGAGAAGACAGTTGGCGTCGGGCGGGAGATAGATGCGGACGACATCGGCCTTCTTGTTGGCCACATGGTCGATGAAGCCGGGGTCCTGGTGCGAGAACCCGTTGTGATCCTGGCGCCACACGTGGGAGGTGAGCAGGTAGTTCAACGATGCGATGGGCTTGCGCCAGGGGATCGCTCGACTCACCTTGAGCCATTTGGCGTGCTGGTTGAACATCGAATCGATGATATGGATGAAGGCCTCATAACATGAGAACAGGCCATGGCGTCCGGTGAGCAGATAGCCTTCGAGCCAGCCCTCGCACAGGTGCTCGCTCAACACCTCCATGACCCGGCCATTCGGGCTGAGATCGATATCGACGGCCTCCGTTCTCGCCATCCACTCCTTGCCGGATACCTCGTAGACCGCCTCCAGCCGGTTCGATGCCGTTTCGTCGGGACCAAACAGCCGGAAGTTCGCCGTATCCAGATTGAATCGCATCACCTCGCGCAGAAACTGGCCAAGCACCCGCGTCGACTCCGCGCTGACGCTGCCCGGCGACGGCACCGCAACCGCGTGCTGGAATACGTGCGGCATCACCAGCGGCCGCAGCAGCTCGCCTCCATTGGCATGCGGGTTTGAGCCCATGCGGCGATGGCCGGTGGGCGCGAGTGCGGCGATGTCTTCGTGCAGCTGTCCGGTGGCGTCGAACAATTCCTCCGGTCGGTAGCTTTTCAGCCAATCCTCAAGCTGCTTCAGGTGCTCCGGATTTTCAAAGTTGGCGATCGGCACCTGGTGCGCGCGCCAGGTGCCTTCGACAGGCTTGCCGTCCACGATTTTTGGACCGGTCCATCCCTTGGGCGTGCGCAGGATGATCATGGGCCAGCTGGGCCGCTCGATGTCGTCCGCATCGGCATGCGCGCGTGCCTGGCGCTTGATGCGGTCGATCTTGTCCATCACCACGTCGAGCGTTCCGGCAAGCAACTGATGCACCACGGCCGGATCGCTGCCCTCGACGAGGTGCGGGTCGTATCCATAGCCGCGCATCAGCTCGAACAGTTCGCGGTCACCGATGCGTGCCAGTACCGTCGGGTTGGCGATCTTGAAGCCATTGAGGTGAAGAATGGGCAGCACCACCCCATCCCGCGCCGGATTGAGGAATTTGTTGGAATGCCAGCTGGTGGCCAGCGCGCCGGTCTCGGCTTCGCCATCGCCGATAACGCAGGCGACGATCAGCTCGGGGTTGTCGAACGCGGCGCCATACGCATGCGCCAGTGAATAGCCGAGTTCGCCGCCCTCATGGATGGACCCCGGCGTGTCCGGCGACACATGGCTGGGTACGCCATACGGCCAGGAAAACTGCCGGAACAGCCGCGAAAGCCCGTTACGGCTGCGTTCGATGGCCGGGTAACGCTCGGTATACGAGCCTTCCAGATAGGTTTGCGCCACCAGGCCGGGGCCGCCATGGCCGGGGCCGGTGACAAAGATCATGTCCAGGTCGCGCTGCTTGATAAGACGATTGAAATGAACGTAAAGCAGGTTCAGGCCAGGAGTCGTCCCCCAGTGGCCAAGCAGGCGTGGCTTTATGTGTTCGAGCTTGAGTGGCACCTCAAGCAATGGATTGTCGCGAAGGTAGATTTGCCCGACGGAAAGGTAATTCGCCGCACGCCAATAGGCATGCATGCGCTCCAGCAGCTGATTGGACAACGGGCCCTTCATCGTAGCCTCCGGATAAGGCACCACTGTTGGACGTGATGGCAAGCGTCTCGCCATGGCTTGAGCATCACTCAATACAGGATAGGTTGTCCTCGATCCGTGGATCCGAATTGATGGAGATCAACTTTTGGTGAAACCGGGCGAATGCAGGCGCCGGCCAGACGATGGGTCTGCCAGCGGCGCTTGCGCCGTGATCATGGCTCGACCGGCGGCAGGGCGTTCATCGCGTTGATCAAGATGAGTGCCATGTGCATGGGCACTGCGGCACACGTGAACCCAACGACAGCGGCAACGGAGGGTCGCCGTGACCGCCCGTTGCCGCCTTGGTCTTCGGACTATCGTGATGGGTTGTCGGCGGACGCCGCTGCTGGCGCCAACCGCCGCCCCGTCACTTTATCGGCGAGAGGGTAACCTCGCCGACGTCGACACCAAGATCGATGCCTTCGCCGGTGCCGGACAAGGCCAGGGAGACCTCGCCCTTGGTGAGCACCTGCGCCTCGCTGGCCTTGCCGGCGCCGGCATGGGCCTCGGCATCACCGTAGTCGCCGAGAATCTCCGACATCGAATGCACGTCGGTGAAGCGACCCGTTCCGTTGTCGATGTGCGACTTGCCAACCGTCAGGCCGCCGCCCTTGGCGACGATCTTGACGTGCATGGACTGGCCATTGGCGCAGGTAACCACGCCGTGTCCCTCGGACTGCTTGTAGATCAGCGACCAGGTTGAAAGGGAGAACTGCATCTTGCAGCCCAGGTCGGCGGGCTGCTCGGCGCGAGCCTGGCCCGGATGAACGGCCAGGGCCGTGACGATCAAGATCGAACTCAGTGCGAATAGATGGCGTTTCATGATGTTTGTCCTGTGTTCGCCTTGCCACAACCACAGCGCACACAAGTGGTGACAGGGACGTGCTGGGAGTATGCAGACCGTTCCACTTGCGTGGCAGCGCCGGTCAGTGGATGTACTGTCCCGTACGAACGCCCGTTGTTGGAGCTTGGCGCCAGGGTCGGCGCCCGGGACGGCGAGTACGTGCAGGCATGATCGGGTATCCCGTGCCGGCTGTATGTACGATGCGACACACAGCGACCTTGCCCATGCCGGGACTGATGTGCGATGGCGCACCGAGCGGGCGAGGCCAAGCGGGTACATTGACTGCTGAACACCACGGCAGTACCTGCGAAACACGGCTTCCGGGGTGTATTCCATCGTGAATGTCATCCACGATGGCCTGATGGGTGTGTGTGCATGGCGCACTTCCATCCACCCAAGGGCAGCTCCCGGCGTGAGCCGATGTGATGATGCCGCTTGATCACCGTTGGGAGTGACGTCATGTTGTATTACGCGTTGGTATTTCTGGTCATCGCACTGATTGCGGGTTTCCTTGGTTTTGCGGGCATCGCGGGTGCCACGTACGGCATTGCCAAGATCCTGTTCTTCGTATTCCTCATCCTGTGCGTGGTTTCCTTCTTCATGGGACGGCGGAACCGAACCTGAAGAATGGCTTGGGCCACCTCGATGGAACGTTCCAGGCGTCTGACCTATGGCGCATGTACGTGACCCCGGGGCCCCGATTCGTTGCCGGCATGTTGCGCACGAGATTCATTGCCTGCTTGCCAGCGGTGCTGGCCGTGGGGCTTGCGCTGGCAGGTTGCTCGTCCTTGCGAAAGGGCTTCGTCAAGCAGCCCAGCAGCGGATTGCCCCAAGTGTCCGACACTGCTTCGGCACGTTATATCGGGGCCCAGCTGAGCCAGCATGCTTCCGGCGTATCGGGTTTTCGACTTCTCACCCGTAGCTCCAACGCCTTGATGAGCCGTATTGCGATCATCGACCAGGCCAGGCATTCGATCGACCTGCAGTACTACATCTTCAAGAACGATGCGACCGGGCGGCTGGTGGCACAACATCTGCTGGCGGCGGCGGATCGCGGCGTTCGCGTGCGCATGCTGCTGGATGCGATGGACCTGACCAACGAGGACCGGATGCTGGGCGCGCTGGACGCGCACCCGGGCATCGAGGTGCGGCTGTTCAACCCCTTCGGTACCCGCTCGCCGTCGATGCTTTCGAAGATGAGCCAATTCATCGTGGAAGGCCGTCGACTCAATCGCCGGATGCACAACAAGTCCCTCATCGTCGACGGCACGGTGGCGATCATCGGCGGGCGAAACATCGGCGATGACTACTTCGACGCGAGCAATGACACCAACTTCCGCGATGTCGACCTGATCGCGATCGGGCCGGTAGTGCCGCAGGCATCGCATGCGTTCGACGCCTACTGGAACTGCGATGCCGCCTATCCCGTGGAGGCCTTTCGCGATGCCCGCGATACACAGGATGATCTGGCCAAGCTGAGGATCGCCCTGGCCAAGGATGCAAGATCGTTCGCGCAGTCCGATTATGCGGCAGCCGCCCTGGAGGCGTTTCCTGATGGCGCCACGTCCGATCGGAGCGGTGAGTGGTTCTGGGGCAGCGCCGAGCTGGTTTCCGATAGTCCGGAGAAAATCAACATGGAAGGCGATGTGCCGTCCCTGCGCATTGGTCCGAAGCTCAAGGCGATGATCGGGGGCGCACAGCGCCAGGTGCTGTTGATATCGCCGTATTTTTTGCCCGGCAACGACGGCTCGCAGTTTCTTGCCGGCATTGTCCGGCGCGGGGTGCCGGTGAAGGTGCTTACCAATTCGCTCGCGTCGAACGATGAGCCTGCAGCATATTCGGGTTATGCGCGGTATCGGGTTCAGTTGCTGGAGGGTGGGGTGGCCCTCTACGAATTGCGGCCGGATCAAGGCGCGGCCCAGCCGATGACGGCGCGTGGGCGATCATCGGGCATCAGCCTTCATGCAAAGGCCATGGTGGTGGACAGCGAGCACGTGTTCATCGGTTCGCTCAACATGGATCAGCGCTCCAAGCTGCTCAATACCGAGATGGGGCTTATCGTCGACTCGGCTCCCCTGGCGCAGGCTGTCGAGCAATTCTTCAATACGGCCACCCTGCCGGAGAACGCGTTTCACGTCGTGTTGCAGCAGGTGCCGGTAGGGGCAGGGTATCCCTGGCAGATGCGGTGGCTCTATCGCGACAAGGGGGTGGATATCAACGCCAGCCGCGAGCCTGGTGCGACCGAGGGGCGACGCATCGAAGTGTTTTTCCTGCGCATGCTTCCGCTTGAGAACCTGCTCTGAAGTGTCGTGGTCATTCCGATGCAGCCGGTATTCAGTCCGTCTCCGCGGGCAGCAGGCGATCGTATTCCTTCTTGACCACGGCATAGCATTCGCAGGTGCGTTTTTCGAGGCCGGCGCGATCCAGCACGGTGATGTGCCCGCGCTGGTAGCGGATCAGCCCGGCCTGCTGCAGGTTGCCGGCCGCCTCGGTAACGCCTTCACGACGCACGCCCAGCATGTTGGCGATAAGTTCCTGCGTCATCACCAGCTCCCTGGAATGCAGGCGGTCGAGGCTCAGCAACAGCCAGCGGCACAATTGTTGGTCCAGCGAGTGATGGCGATTGCATACCGCCGTCTGCGACATCTGGGTGATCAGCGCCTGGGTGTAGCGCAGCAACAAGTGAAGCGCCGGGCCGGCGCGGTTGAACTCCTGCAGCATCAGGTCCGCCTTCAGCCGGAATCCCAGGCCGGCGCTTTGCACCAGTGCCCGGCTCGTGGTGGACTGGCCGCCCATGAACAGCGAGATGCCGACGATGCCATCGTTGCCGACCACGGCGATCTCGGCCGAGGCGCCGTCTTCCATCACGTAGAGCAACGAGACGATCGAGGTCGTTGGAAAGTACACATGGCTCAGTCGGCTGCCGGACTCGTAGAGCACTTTGCCGAGCGGCATGTCGACCGGCTCAAGATGCGGTGCCCAACGGACCCATTCGGCATCGGGCAGGGCCGCAAGCAGCCGGTTCTGTCGCGGGTCGGAAGCTGCGGCCATACTTGTCCTCATCGCGCTCTTTCGCGGATTTTAGCATTGGAATGCCCGGTTTCGCCGGAGATGGGATCTTGCGGGGGCCATTCCCGCCGGCGCCTTGCGGAACACGCGGCGCGACTGTCACTCCAATGTGTGTGCCGACGTACAGAGCCGCAGCCGGTCAAGGTGTAGGTTGGTTGATGTCATTGATGTCGCAATCCGGCGACAGGAGTTCATCATGGACAAGAACCGAATCGAAGGCACCAAGCACGAGGTCAAGGGCGCACTGAAAGAAGCTGCAGGCAAGGTGACCGGCAATCCCGCCAAAGAGGCGGCTGGTCGTTTCGAAAAGGATGCGGGAAAGCTGCAGAAGGACGTAGGCAAGGCGCGTGACGAGTACAAAAAGCACTGATTAGTGTGAAGGACAGATGAGATTTCACCCATCTCTCCATCCCAAGCGCGGCAAGACCACGAAGCCTCCGGCAGGGACGCCGGGGGCTTTCGTGTGTGGTCGGTACGGCAAATTCCAGGCGTACTGCGCCTGGTTTTCATGCCGTCGTGGCGATGTGCCGTACGTACCAGCGAAGCAGCGGCCGCAGCGCCGCGCCGCACCGTGCACAAGAATGGAGGTCGCCACGGATGCTTGCTACGCGCGGGATGTTCATTCGCCCAGGCGGCGAAGAGGAGCGCGCGGCACGGCCCTGCTTTCGCTGAGGGACAGGGCGAACCGTTGGAGCGCGCCAATGCCGCTGGCCTGGGCCGCGCGCACCCATTGGGAAAGGGCCTCCGCCGCACGTTCCGCATTGCGCATCTCCATCAACGCCGCAAGCTGGCCCCGTAGCTGGCAAATGGTGCGCAGGCATGGCTGAGTCTCGATCCAGGCATTGAGACGCTCGCGCTCGTCCGCCGAAAGCCAGCGCCCGCCATCGGCCAGTGCGCGACGCAGGCGTATCGCCAGCTTAGGGTGGCGGCTGCCCTGGCGCCTGGCCTCATCGCGCACGACCGGCAAGGTGACCTTGCGGAAGAATTCCGTCATCACTTTCACCCGTGGGGACAGTGCCACGGCGCGCGCCGTTCCGGCGGCCATATGCGCCTGCTCGGCGACGGCGATACGCCTGACGCGTGCGAGCCCGAGCAAGGAGAGAGTCTGGATCACCAGCCAACCGGCGTCGAACTCGAAGCGACGTACCGAAAACTTGGCCGAACTCGGAAAGGCGTGATGGTTGTTGTGCAGCTCCTCGCCTCCCACCCAGATCGCCAGAGGCATCATGTTGGCCGACTTGTCTGGTGTTTCGAAGTTGCGATAACCCCACCAGTGGCCAATGCCATTGACCACGCCGGCGCCCCAAAACGGAATCCACATCATCTGCACCGCCCATATCGCCATGCCGCCAACACCGAACAGGGCAAGGCTGATGACGGCCAGCAGGGTGGGGCCCCAGTTGCAGTGCGGTGTATAGAGATGGCGCTCGATCCAGTCATCCGGCGTGCCGCGGCCATAGGTCGCCAGCAGCTGGCGGTCTTGGCGCGCCGCGGTGTACAGCTCCGTGCCCCGCCAGAGCAACGAATGGATACCGACAATGTACGGACTGTGCGGGTCTTGCCCGGTATCCGCGTACGCATGGTGCTTGCGATGCACCGCGACCCAATCCCGGGTCACCATCGCGGTCGTCAGCCAGCTCCAGAACCGAAACGCATGCGCGAGCGCGGGATGGAAATCGACGGATCGATGGGTCTGGCTACGATGCAGGTACAGCGTCACGGTGAGTATGGTGAGCTGGGTCATCACCAGCAGATACACAAGCATCACGCCCAGCCCAGCATGGAGCAGGCCGTGCGATGCCAGATCTAGCAAGCGGTCGAACATAGGGGTTGCCTGGCATGAGGGGGACATCTACCGTTGCATTGCCACACGTCATGGATAACACGATGCGCCGACGTTGCGTCGGACGCGGGAAATAGCTTGTTCCTTTAGTCTATTGGGCCTTGAGACATCCGTTTCTCGGCGCGCAATGAAGCCCGTGTCATGGTGCGAAAAGCCCGGATGGGCGTCTGTTCTCGACCACACATAGGTTTTTCAGCTTTCCCGAATCGCGGCATCATCGCCCAGCGTTCGTTGCCGAACAGTACAGGGCGAGTGACAGCGGTATCTTCCATTCAGCAAAGCACGCATGGCGGATCGAAGCATCTGCGATCCAGATGCCTCGTTGGCAACGAGGGGGAGGGAGATGCGGCGTCTGCTTCGTAGATCTGAAGGAGAGCCGTCACGACCATTGGCACGGGGAAAACAGTCTTCGCTGCCCGCAAGGGCGGCGAGGGTTGTGTCGTCGCCACGTCATGAGTCGTGGCCGCCACAATGGGGCCGCTTCCGGCTGAAATCGGCAAGCCACCCGCGACACTGCGGCTGTGCGCGCCAGCGCACCGTGATGAATGCGTCAACCGCGTATAGCTGCTACTCAAGATCACGAGGGCAAGCCGATGAAACGCATTCTTTCCATCACTGCACTGAGCTTCTCCATGGTTGCATTCGCATCGGCCATGGCGGCCGATGGCTATGTCACGGGGCAAGTGAATATGCGCGCCGGGCCGGACACCAGCTATCCCAGCGTCATCGTGCTGGGTACGGGCACCGAGGTTTCCATCCAGGGTTGTGTCGATGGCTGGTCGTGGTGCGATGTCATCACGGGAGGCAATCGCGGCTGGGTCGCCGGCAGTTACCTGCAGGAAAATTACCAGGGGCAGCGGGTTCTCGTCCCGGCCTATGGCGTGCAGATCGGCATTCCCATCATCACCTTCGTGTTTGGCACCTACTGGGACGACTATTACCGTAATCGTCCTTGGTACAGCCAGCGAGAACATTGGAGCCAGGTAACGCCCAACTATCGTCCTGTCGCGGCAAGCGATGACCATCGCCGTGACGCGGGCGCCGGTTCGCCCGACCATGGACATGGCGCTTCGGCGAACGACGCGGAGCCATCACGTGCCGCCCATGTTCCGGCAGCCAACGAGCCAAGATCATCAGACCTGGCTGCCGCGCGACCGGCGCAACATGCCGAGCCGTCCGCAACGGCTGCCCGACCTGTGCGACAGGCTGCAACGTCGTCTACCGTGGCCTCCCAGCATCACGCCGCCCCGGCTGAACGCCATGTGGCACAGGCGCGAGTGACTGCACCGCACGCAACTGCATCGCATGCCGCTCCCGCTGCAAGGGCATCCCGGCCGGCATCGCCCGAAAGGTCAGCCCCGAAGGAAGAGGGCGGCAATGACAAGAGCCAGCACTGAGTGTGCATGAGCACGCCTGCGACCATGGCGATTCCGGCGGTGAGGTCTTCGCTCCAATGGACCTCGCTGGCGGCCCCGCGATTCCCGGTGGCTCGCGCGGGCGTTGACCCGCGCGGAAGTCGGCCCGTGCATGCCGGCCTTCATGGTGCCCGTGGGTAGGGCACGGGGCGGTGCAGCACGTCTTCACATGGTTCTTCCCGCCGACAAGGTAGAAGAGATAACTCAGGGTGACGCCGCCGCGATGGTCTGCGTGCGAGTTTCCATGGGTTTGCCGCTCTGCATGATCGCTTAAGGAAAAGGTGACTTTTGAAGATCAGCAATCCGCTCTCTTCGGTACGGCTTCATCGCCTCAGGGCCACTTTCCGCCGCCAACCGTCGTGGCGGCGACACATCGAACACACCCCGGAGCCGACCCTGCGCTCGGAGTTGTTCAGCGCCGACCAGATGGATCTGTATGGCGCCGCGCTGGCCAGCACGCATCGGTCCAGTGCGAACTCGCGTGACAATTCGCTATTGGCTCGCCTGGCCGACAACGAGGCCGTGCTTGCGCATTCCTGCGACATGCTCACGCGGGCGCATCGCGCGGATCGCCGCATCACCCCCGCCGCCGAATGGCTGCTCGACAACTATTACCTGATCGAAGAGCAGATCCGCACGGCGCAGCGACATCTGCCCAAGAGCTACAGCCGCGAGCTGCCACGCCTGCTCAGCGGGCCATCCGCCCGCCTGCCGCGCGTCTACGATATTGCGCTGGAAACCATTTCCCATGGCGATGGCCGCGTCGACAACGAAAGCCTGAGCCGTTTCGTCGCCTCCTACCAGACCGTCACGCCACTGACGCTCGGTGAGTTGTGGGCCATCCCGATCATGCTGCGGTTGGCCTTGATCGAGAACCTTCGTCGCGTCGCATCCCGCGTGATGGTGGATTGGAACGATCGCAACCTGGCCGACCAGTGGGCCGATCGAATGACGGAGATCGCCGAGCGCGACCCCAAGAGCGTCGTGCTTGCCGTCGCGGACATGGCGCGATCACACCCGCCGATGGCCAGCTCTTTCGTGGCGGAGCTGACGCGGCGGCTGCAAGGGCAGGGGCCCGCGCTGGCGTTGCCCCTGAACTGGATCGAGCAGCACCTGGCCGAATCGGGCTTGAGCATCGAACGCTTGGTGCAGATGGAGGCGCAGCAACAGGCAGCCGACCAGGTTTCCATCGGCAACAGCATCGGCAGCCTGCGCATGCTGTCCGCGTTGGACTGGCAGGAGTTCGTGGAAAGCACCAGTGTCGTCGAGCGCATCTTGCGAGACGATCCGGCGGCCATCTACACAGCGATGGATTTCGCCACGCGCGATCACTATCGCCACGTGGTGGAGTGGCTGGCCCGCCATAGCGCGCTGTCCGAGGCCGAGGTGGCGCAGGCCGCCGTCGAGCTTGCCAGGCAGCACGCGCAAGCTGGCAAAGACACGGATGTCGAGGCCCATGTCGGCTTCTATCTGGTCGACCGCGGATTGCCCGCGCTGGAACAGCACATCGCCGTGCGGCATCCCTTGGCGGAGGTCTGGCAGCAACGCATCAAGCGGTCGCCGCTGACGTTCTATCTCGGTTCGATCGCACTGCTCACGGGGTTGTTCGCCTGGCCACTGTTGTCCAGCCTCGGGGGCAGCGGCATACACGGCCTATGGCGCCTGCTGATCGCCCTGCCCATTGTCGTGGTCACCAGCCAGCTGTCGATCAGCCTGGTGAACTGGCTGGTGTCCATCGTGATGAAGCCGCAGATGTTGCCACGCATGGACTATTCCGAGGGTTTGCCGAGCCAGGTGCGCAGCTTGGTGGTGGTGCCCTCGATGTTCTCCTGCGTTGAGGACGTCAACGAACTCGTCGAGGGCCTGGAGGTTCGCTTTCTGGCCAACCGTGACCGGTATCTTCATTTCGCCTTGCTGACCGATTTCACCGATGCCGACGCGGAAGTACTGGAACAGGACGCCGCCCTGCTCGAGCTTGCGCAACGGCGAATCAGCCAGCTCAATGAAACCTACGCCGACGCGGGTGCCGATCGCTTCTTCCTGTTTCATCGGCCGCGCCGCTGGAATGCCATCGACAAGGTCTGGATGGGGGCCGAGCGCAAGCGCGGAAAGCTGGCCGACCTCAACGCGCTGCTTCGCGACGGCGATGCCAGCCGGTTTTCCTTGATCGTCGGTCACACTGCCGCGCTGAAGGACGTGAAGTATGTGATCACCCTGGACGTCGACACGCAGCTTCCACGCGGCGCGGCGCGCCAGTTCATCGGCGCCATGGCGCATCCGCTCAATCGCCCGGTCTATGATGCCGGCAAGCGACGGATCGTGGCCGGCTACGCCATTCTGCAGCCACGGGTCGGCATCAGCCTGCCCAGCGCCGTGCGTTCCATCTACGCGCGCTTGTTTGGCAGCGACGCGGGTATCGACCCCTATACGCGGGCTGTGTCGGATGTTTATCAGGATCTCTTCGGGGAAGGCTCCTTCATCGGCAAGGGCATCTATGACCTGGATGCCTTCGAGCGCGCGATGGAAGGACGGTTTCCCGACAACAGCATCCTCAGCCATGACCTGATAGAGGGCTGCTATGCGCGGTCGGGCCTGATCTCCGACGTGCAGCTGTACGAGGAATATCCCTCCCGCTACAGCGCGGACGCCAATCGCCGGCATCGCTGGATCCGTGGCGACTGGCAGTTGCTGCCCTGGCTGTTGCCACGCACCCCAATACGAAGCGGGGCGATCGAGCGGAGTTCGTTGTCGGCGCTGTCGCGCTGGAAGCTGTTGGACAACCTGCGTCGCAGCCTGGTCCCGTCCTCGTTGCTTGCGTTGCTGCTGTTGGGCTGGTTCGCCGTGGCGCCGGTAGCCTGGTGGACGCTCGGCGTGCTGGCCGTGCTGTTGTTGCCGCCGCTGCTGACGTCGTTGCTCGGCTTGCTGCAGAAATCGCGCGACCTGCCGCTGGACCAGCACCTGCGCGTCGCATTCCACGCCGCCGGCCAGCATTTCCTGCGCGCCTTGCTCGTGCTGGTGTGGTTGCCGCACGAAGCGCTTTACAGCCTGGACGCAGTGGTGCGAACGCTGTGGCGCGTGGCGATCAGCCGGCGACACCTGTTGCAATGGAACGCATCGAGGGAGATCGAGCGCACCAGCGCGGCGTCGCTGGCGGGGCTCTATCGGTTGATGTGGATCGCGCCGTGTCTCGCGGTGATCGTCATCCTGGCCCTGGCGCTGCGACGGCCGGTGGCGCTGGCCGTGGCGTGGCCGAGCCTGCTGTCGTGGCTGGTGGCGCCGGCTATCGCATGGTGGCTGAGCAAGCCGCCCGCGCGCGTCGCGTTTGCGCCGAGCGCGGGTCAATTGCGCTTCTTGCGGAAACTGGCGCGTAAGACCTGGGCGTTCTTTGAGGCGCATGTCGGGCCGCAGGAAAACTGGCTGCCACCGGACAACATCCAGGAGAAGCCCTCGCTGGTCATCGCGCATCGCACCTCGCCCACCAACATGGGGCTGGCCCTGCTGGCGAATCTGGCGGCATACGATTTCGGTTATCTGACCATGGAGCGGCTGCTGGAGCGCACCCGTCTTACCCTTGAAACCATGCAACGCATGGAGCGACACCGGGGGCATTTCTATAACTGGTACGACACGCTGTCCCTGCGGCCGCTGCCGCCGCACTACATCTCCGCTGTCGACAGCGGCAATCTTGTCGGTCATTTGCTGACGCTTCGTGCCGGCCTGTTGGCGCTGGTGGACGACCCGCCGTTCGATGCACGGCTATTGGATGGCCTGGTCGACACGCTGGAGATCTTGCGCGAAGCGCTCACGGCGCGTGGCATCGACATGGCTCCGCTCGGCGATTTCCAGCATCAGCTCGATGCCGCTCGCACGGCGCCGCCGGTATCGCTTACCGAGGCGGAAGCCTGCATGAGCCGGCTGCTCGCAGAGGGCGAGGCCGTCGCGGCCGTGCTGCAGGTCGATCCCGAGGATGAGGTGGGCTTCTGGCTCTCGGCGATGCTGCTGCAATGCCGCGATGCCAGCGCCTATCTTGGCCGCTTCGTATCCGCATCAGCCGTCGATGAGGGTGCCTGGCAGACCAGCATTCCCTCCTTGCGCCAACTGGCGGCGCTTGATGGAGGACTTCGAACCGGTGTGGCGACGCCGGATTCGGCCAAGGCGCAGCAGGCTGCCGCAGCGTTCATCGAGACGATCGGGCAGTTGGCGCGGCAGCTGGGCGAGCTCGCCGTCATGGAATATGGCTTTCTCTACGATACGCATCGCGATCTGCTCGCCATTGGCTACAACCTGGACGAGCGCCGGCTCGATGCGGGCTTCTACGACCTGCTTGCCTCCGAGGCCAGGCTGACCAGCTTTGTCGCCATCGCGCAGGAACAGCTGCCACAGGAAAGCTGGTTCACGCTGGGCCGGCTGTTGACCACGGCGGGCGGCGAGCCGGTACTGCTGTCGTGGACGGGCTCGATGTTCGAATACCTGATGCCCATGCTGGTGATGCCCAGCTACGAGGGAAGCCTGCTCGACCAGACCTGCCGCGCCGCCGTGGCCCGGCAGATCGAATATGGCAACCAGCGCGGCACGCCCTGGGGCATTTCCGAGTCCGGCTACAACACGGTGGATGCTCATCTGAACTATCAATACCGGGCATTCGGCGTCCCTGGCCTGGGTCTCAAGCGTGGCCTGGGCGAAGAGCTGGTGGTGGCGCCGTATGCCACGGCGCTGGCGCTGATGGTGGCGCCCGAGGCGGCCTGCGCCAACCTGCAGCGGCTTGCCGGCGAAGGGCTGGAGGGGCGCTTCGGGCTGCATGAAGCGATTGATTACACCCCGGCGCGCTTGCCGCGTGGGCAAACGTCGGCGGTGATTTTCTCGTTCATGGCCCATCATCAGGGCATGAGCCTGTTGGCGCTGGATTACGTGCTTCGGCAACAGCCGATGCAGAAGCGTTTTGAAGCCGATCCCAGTCTCCAGGCAACGCTGCTGCTGCTGCAGGAACGCATGCCAAAGACCGCGATGGAATATCTGCATACCGCCGAATTTTCCGCCGCGCAGGGCACGGCGCCGGCCCCGGAAGCCACCTTGCGCGTGTTCACCGACCCGGACCGGATGAGGCCGGCGCTGCAATTGCTCTCCAACGGCCGTTATCACGTCATGGTCAGCAGCGCCGGCGGCGGCTACAGCCGTTGCCGGGACATGGCCGTCACGCGCTGGCAGGAGGACATCAGCCGCGACAACTGGGGCATGTTCTGTTATCTGCGCGACGTGGCCAGCGGCGAATGCTGGTCCGCCGCCTATCAGCCGATGCTGAAGAAGCCGGACCACTACGAGGCGATTTTCTCGGATGCACGCGCCGAATTTCGCGTGCGCCAGCGCGATTTCGATGCGCATACCGAAATCGTGGTGTCGCCCGAGGACGATATCGAGCTTCGCCGCATCCGGCTGACCAACCGTGGGCGGACGCGACGCACCATCGAGATCACCAGTTATGCCGAGGTGGTGCTGGCGCCGGCGATCGCCGATGCGCTGCACCCGGCATTCAGCAACCTGTTCGTGCAGACCGAGCTGGTACGCGCGCTGCAGGCCATCATCTGCACGCGCCGGCCACGCTCCAGCGGCGACCACGTGCCGTGGATGTGCCATCTGATGGCCGTGCATGATGCGGATATCGACGTGATCTCGTATGAGACCGATCGCGCCCGCTTCATCGGCCGTGGGCGCAGCCTGGATGATCCCGCGGCGATGGATTCATTCGCCGATGGCGGTGGCCGCCTGTCGGACAGCGAGGGATCGGTGCTCGACCCGATCATCGCCATTCGCTGCCGGATCACGCTGGAGCCCGAGCAGTCGGCGCTGGTGGACATGGTGACCGGGGTGGGCGACAGCCGGGATGCCTGCCTGCACCTGATCGAGAAGTATCGTGACCGGCATCTGGCCGATCGCGTATTCGACCTGGCCTGGACGCATAGCCAGGTGCTGCTGCGCCAGCTCAATGCCAGCCTGGCCGATGCGCAGCTCTACGAACAGATGGCGGCATCCATCATTTACGCCAGCGCGTCGTTGCGCGCGGAAGCGAGCATCTTGCGGATCAACCGGCGTGGCCAATCCGGCTTGTGGGGGCAGGCCATTTCCGGCGACCTGCCCATCGTGCTGCTGCATGTTTCCAATCTCTCGCATATCGAGCTGGTACGCCAACTGGTGCAGGCGCATGCGTATTGGCGACTCAAGGGCCTGGCCGTGGACCTGGTGATCTGGAATGAGGATCACGCGGGCTACCGGCAGCAACTGCAGGACCAGATCATGGGCCTGATCGCCTCCGGGGTGGAGGCGAGCCTGATCGATCGGCCCGGCGGCATCTTCGTGCGTTCGGCCCAGCAACTGTCCAACGAGGATCGCATCCTGGTGCAGGCCGTCGCGCGCCTGGTGCTGGCCGACAACCGGGGCAGTCTGGCCGAGCAGATCGGGCGCCGCCAGCTGCGGATCAAGCCGGCGCGCCTGCAAATGACCGAGAGCTGGATTCCCGAGTTCAGCGCCACTCGCCCCACGCCCGATAGGGTGCCGGCCGATTTGCAGTTGCGCAGCCCCTACGGCGGATTCAGTGCGGACGGCACCGAATATGTCATCGCACTGGCGGCGGGGCAGACCACGCCGGCCCCGTGGGCCAACGTGCTGGCCAATCCGCAGTTCGGCACCATCGTGTCCGAAAGCGGCGGCGCCTATACCTGGGCGGAAAACGCCCACGAATTCCGCCTGACGCCATGGGGCAATGACCCCGTCACCGACGCCAGCGGCGAGGCCCTCTACCTGCGCGACGAACAGACCGGGCGCTATTGGTCGCCCACGCCGTTGCCGCGACGCGGCGAGGGCGCCTACCTGACCCGGCACGGGTTCGGCTACAGCGTGTTCGAGCACCAGGAAGACGGCATCCACACGGAGCTATGGGTCTATGTGGCGCTGGATCTGCCGGTGAAATTCATGGTGCTGAAGGTGCGCAATGGTTCGGGCCGCATGCGGCGACTGTCCGCCACTGGCTATGTCGAGTGGGTGCTCGGCGACTTGCACTCGCGTACGGCCATGCATGTGGTCACGGAGTCCGACCCGGTGACCGGCGCCCTGTTTGCGCGCAATGCCTACAACACGGAGTTTCCCGAGCGTGTGGCGTTTTTCGATGTCGACAACCCGGCGCGCAGCATCAGCGGCAATCGCAGCGAATTTCTGGGCCGCAACGGCAGTACGCGCGCCCCCGCGGCGATGGGCAACGCCTCCCTGTCGGGGCAGGTGGGGGCAGGGCTGGACCCTTGCGGGGCCATCCAGATTCCCTTTGAGCTGGATGATGGCGACGAGTACGAGGTCATCTTCCGGCTCGGCCTGGCCGGCGACACCAAGGCGGCGATTGCGCTGGTGCAACGCTGCCGCGGACTCGGCAGCGCGGCGGCCGCGCTGGATGCAGTGCGGCTTCATTGGCATTGGACGCTTGGCAAGGTCCAGGTGCAGACGCCGGACCCGGCGGTCAACGTGCTCGTCAACGGTTGGTTGATGTACCAGACCATCGCCTGCCGCTTCCTCGCGCGCAGCGGTTATTACCAATCCGGAGGCGCCATCGGCTTCCGCGACCAGCTGCAGGATTCGATGGCGATGGTGCACGCCGCGCCGTATCGCGCGCGCCAGCATCTGCTGCTCTGTGCCGCCCACCAGTTTCCCGAGGGTGACGTGCAGCACTGGTGGCATCCGCCACTGGACCGGGGCGTACGCACCCGTTGCTCCGACGACTATCTCTGGTTGCCCCTCGCCACCAGCCGCTATGTGGTCACCACCGGGGACAGCGGCGTGCTCGACGAAGTCGCCGGCTATATCGAAGGGCGGCGGGTCAGCCTGGACGAGGAATCCTATTACGACCTGCCGGCGCACTCGGAACTGCGCGAAACGCTCTACCAGCATTGCGTGAGGGCCATCGAGCACGCCGCGCCACGCGGATCGCATGGATTGCCGCTCATCGCCTGCGGCGATTGGAACGACGGCATGAACCGGGTGGGCGAGCATGGCCGGGGCGAGAGCGTCTGGCTCGGTTTCTTCCTCTACGACGTGCTGCTTCAGTTCGCGCCGATCGCGCGCCTGCACAATGACGCGGCATTCGCCGCGCGTTGCGAAGCCGAGGCGGCGACGCTGAAGGAAAGCCTTGAGCAACATGGCTGGGATGGTGCCTGGTATCGGCGCGCTTATTTCGATGATGGCACGCCGCTGGGCTCGGCGGGCAACGACGAGTGCCAGATCGACTCGATCGCGCAGAGCTGGTCGGTCCTGTCCGGCGCGGCCCGTGACGATCGTCGACGTCAGGCGATGGCGTCGCTGGACCAGCGGCTGGTACGTCGCGACATGGGGTTGATCCAGTTGCTGGATCCGCCGTTCGATCGTTCCGCGCTCGATCCCGGTTACATCAAGGGTTATGTGCCGGGCGTGCGCGAGAACGGCGGCCAGTACACCCACGCCGCGATATGGGCCGCCATGGCCTTCGCCAAGCTGGGAGACGGCGAGCGCGCGTGGGAATTGCTGCGCATGATCAATCCGGTCAACCACAGCCGGACCGCCGAGGCGATGGATATCTACAAGGTCGAACCGTACGTCGTCGCGGCCGATGTCTACGCGGCGCCCACGCACGTGGGACGCGGCGGCTGGAGCTGGTACACCGGCTCGGCGGGCTGGATGTACCGGCTGATGGTGGAATCGCTGCTTGGCCTGCGCATGGAAGGCGAGCACCTGTGCATTGCGCCGGTGCTGCCGGCGGATTGGCCATCGTTCAAGCTGGACTATCGCCACGCCGAGACGGACTACCACATCACCGTCACGCGGGCCGACGCGGGTGAGGGCGGCGATCAGGTCAGCCTGGACGGCGAGATCCAGGCCGGCGAATGCATCTTGCTGACCGACGACGGCCGGGACCATTACATCGACGTGCAGTGCCGGGTGTCCACCTAGCTGCGGGCACCGGCAAGCGTCACGCCGTGGCAAGCCCATCCATGCCCGATCTTAACGCGGCATGGGTCATGCTCAGGATCGCCCTGGCCGCCTGGTTATCGCGGCTGCATGTCCCGCCACCCAAGGAACCCGCAATCCGTCATGACGAGTACTTCCTCCGATGCATTCGTGTTCTTTGGTGCGACCGGTGACCTGGCGTACAAGAAGATCTTCCCGGCGCTGCAGGCGATGATTCAAGCGGGTGAGCTGGATATGCCGATCATCGGCGTCGCTTATGCCGGCTGGACGCGGGAGCAATTGCAAGAACGTGCGAAGGCCAGCCTGAAAGAGCATGGCGGGGTCGACGCCGAGGCATTCGCCAAGCTCTCCACCCAGTTGCAGTACATCGACGGCGACTACAACGATGCGTCAACCTACACTCGACTGAAGCAGACACTGGGCGATGCGCAACGGCCACTGCATTACATGGCCATTCCGCCCAGCATGTTCGAGACGGTGGTACAGGGGCTGGCCAAGGCCGGTTGCGCCAGGGACGCGCGCATCGTGGTGGAGAAGCCGTTCGGTCGCGATCTGGCCTCGGCCATCGCCCTGAACCGCACGCTGCATGAGGTGTTCCCCGAATCGTCGATCTTCCGCATCGATCATTACCTCGGCAAGGAAGCCGTGCAGAACCTGCTGTACTTCCGCTTTGCCAACACCTTCCTGGAGCCGATCTGGAATCGCACTTATATCGACAGCGTGCAGATCACCATGGCCGAAAGTTTCGGCGTCGAAGGGCGCGGCAGCTTCTACGAGGAGGCCGGCGCCCTTCGTGACGTGGTGCAAAACCATTTGTTGCAGGTCACCGCGCTGCTGGCGATGGATACGCCGATCGGGCATGACGCTGTCGCCATGCGCGCCGAAAAGCTGCGGGTGTTCCAGGCCATGCGTCCCCTCGACCCCCGGGAGGTGGTGCGCGGCCAGTTCAAGGGCTATCGGGAGGAAAAGGGCGTTGCACCCGACTCCCAGGTCGAAACCTTCGCGGCATTGCGCTTGCATATCGATACCTGGCGCTGGGCCGGCGTGCCGTTCTACATTCGCGCCGGCAAGCGCCTGCCGCTGACGGCCACCGAGGTGATGGTGGACCTGAAGTGCCCGCCGCTGCCCGTATTCGACGAGATCACGCCAGCGCAGTCGAACTACTTTCGCTTTCGCCTCAGTCCCGAGGTGGTGATATCGGCCGGCGCGCGCGTCAAGCAGGCCGGCGAGGCGATGCGTGGCGAAGCGGTGGAGCTGATAGCGCGGCATCAACCACCGCAGGAAGAACAGCCGTACCGGCGACTGCTTGGCGACGCGATCCGTGGCGATGCCTCGCAGTTCACCAGTGACGCCTGTGTCGAAAGGGCCTGGGCCGTGGTCGATCCCGCGCTGGGCGATGCCGAGCCGGTCCACGAGTACGCCCCTGGCAGCTGGGGCCCGGCATTGGCCACGGAGCTGATGGCGGACAGTGAAGGCTGGCACGATCCCAAGCCGGAGGCGACGCCGTCATGACGACGCCCCAGCCACTCGTATTCCTGCTCGATGTCGACAACACCTTGCTCGACAACGACCGCTTTGCCGCCGACCTTACGGCGCAACTCGACCAGGCATTCGGCAAGGACGAGCGTGAACGTTATTGGTCCATCTATGCCGGGCTGCGGGATACGCTTGGCTATGCCGATTACCTGGGTACCCTGCAGCAGTTCCGCCTGGACAACAGCGACGAAGCGGCGTTGCTGCAGCTGTCGTTCTTCCTGCTGGACTATCCCTTCCACGAGCGGCTCTATCCGCATGCGCTGGAGGCGATCCATTACCTGGAAACCATGGGCGCCCCGGTGATTCTTTCCGATGGCGACATCGTGTTCCAGCCGCGCAAGATCCAGCGCGCCGGCCTCTGGCACGCCGTGGACGGCCGCGTGCTGATCTATGTGCACAAGGAACGCACGATCGACGCGGTGCTGCAGCGTCATCCCGCCGCACATTACGTCATGGTCGACGACAAACCGATGTTGCTGGCTGCGGTGAAACGGGCACTCGCCGGCCGGGTCAGTACCGTCTTCGTGCGGCAGGGGCATTACGCCGCCGAAGCGGAGCACGCCGCGATCGATCCCGCACCCGACTACACCATCGACCACATCAGCGACCTGCGGGGATTGTCGCCAGCGGATTTCCCTGCCATCGCCACCCTCCAGGCCGCCCGCGTCAGTCGCGACGGTACCGTCAAAGCCGCACCTCCGGAGTAGCCATGAAACCCACCCGTCGATTACACGATCTCGGCCAGAGCCTGTGGCTGGACAATATCACCCGCGAGATGCTCGATAACGGCACGTTGCGTCGTTATATCGACGATCTCTCGGTCACCGGCCTTACCTCCAATCCGACCATCTTCGACGGGGCCATCGGCGGCGGTCGCGCCTACGACGCCGCCATCCGCGAGAAAGCGAAGGCCGGGAAGTCCGGCGAAAGCCTGTTCATCGAATTGGCGCTCGAAGATCTACGCCGCGCTGCCGATATGTTCCAGCCGGTGTTCGAGGCCAGTCATCACGTCGACGGCTGGGTTTCCATGGAAGTGTCGCCATTGCTCGCCAGCGATGCCGCCGGCACCATCGAGGCCGCACAACAGATTCACGCGCAAGCGGAACGGCCCAATCTGTTCGTGAAGATTCCCGGGCTGCCCGAGGGCCTTCCGGCGATCGAGGCGTCGATCTACGCCGGCATACCGATCAACGTCACGCTGCTGTTTTCCCGCGAGCAGTATCTCGCCGCCGCGGAGGCCTATATGCGTGGCATCGAACGGCGCATCGAGGCGGGGCTGGAGCCTCGAGTCGGCTCGGTGGCCTCGCTGTTCGTGAGCCGATGGGATGTGGCGGCCAACGGCAAGGTGCCACCCGAGCTGCACAATAAACTCGGCATTGCGGTCGCCCGGCGCACTTACCGCGCCTATCGCGAGCTGCTCGCCACGCCACGTTGGCGCAAGCTCAATACTGCGGGCGCCCAGCCCCAGCGACTGCTGTGGGCCAGCACCGGCACCAAGGATCCCCAGGCGTCCGACACGCTGTATATCCAGGCCCTGGCGGCCCCGGACACCATCGACACCATGCCGGAGAAAACCCTGCTGGCGTTTGCCGAGCATGGCGCGCTCGACGGCGTGATGGCCACGGATGGCGGCGATGCCGAGGAGGTGCTGGCACGCTTCGGGCAGGCAGGCGTCGACGTCGATGCGCTGGCCAGCCGGCTGCAGCGCGAAGGCGCGCAATCGTTCGTTACATCCTGGCAACAATTGCTGCAGCGCATTTCGGACAAGGGCGCCGGGCTTCCCCAGGTCTCGCAGAGGGCTTCGTCATGATGCCTTCTCCCACCACCTCACATGCAGCCAGCCTGACCTGGCTGCCGGCCTGGCAGGCGTTGCTGCAGCATGCCAGGCAGATGGACCGCAACCATCTGCGTGAATTGTTTGCATTCGATCCGGGCCGTGGCGAGCGCCTGCATGTCGAGGCGGTGGGCATGTATTTCGACTACTCCAAGCAGCGGGTCGTCGACGAAACGATGCGCCTGCTGCGCGAGCTGGCCGACGCCTGCAGCCTGAAGCAGCGCATGGAGGCGATGTTTCGTGGCGACAAGATCAATGCCACCGAAGGGCGCGCCGTCCTGCATATTGCCTTGCGCGCGCCGGCCGGGGCACGCATCGACGTCGATGGCGAGAATGTCGTGCCGAAGGTGCATGAGGTACTCGACCGCATGGCCGACCTGGCCGGGCGCGTGCGCGATGGCCGCTGGACGGGCTACACCGGCAAGCCCATTCGCCACGTCATCAGCATCGGCATCGGCGGCTCCGACCTTGGACCGGTCATGGCGTATGAGGCGCTGCGCCACTACAGCCAGCGCGACATCAGCTTCGGTTTCGTCTCCAACGTGGACGGCACGGATTTTGTCGAGGCGACGCGCGGCCTGGATGCGGCCGAGACGCTTTTCATCATCTGCTCCAAGACGTTTACCACACAGGAAACGTTGACCAATGCGCACGCGGCCCGCGACTGGTGCCTGCGTGGGCTGGGCGGCGCCGAGGCCGAAAAGGGCGGGGCCATCGCCAGGCACTTCGTGGCGGTATCCACGAATGCCGAGGGCGTGGCCAGGTTCGGTATCGACACCGAGCATATGTACGGCTTCTGGGATTGGGTCGGTGGCCGCTACTCGATGGATTCCGCGATTGGGCTGTCGACCATGCTGGCCATCGGCGCGGAGCATTTCCGCGAGATGCTGGCCGGCTTCCACGCCATGGACGAGCATTTCCGCCACACGCCGCTGGAAAGCAACCTGCCGGTGCTGATGGGCTTGCTCGGCATCTGGAACAACAACTTCCTGGGCGCATCAACGGTGGCGGTGCTGCCCTACGAGCAATACCTGAAACGGTTTCCCGCCTACCTGCAACAGCTGACCATGGAGAGCAACGGCAAGCACGTGACGCTGGAAGGCGCTACGGTGGACTATGAAACCGGCCCGGTCTACTGGGGCGAGCCGGGCACCAATGGGCAGCATTCGTTCTATCAGCTGATCCACCAGGGCACCCGCCTGATTCCATGTGACTTCATCGGCTTCTGCCAGCCGCTGAACCCGCTGCCGGATGGACACGGCGGCGACCAGCATGACCTGCTCATCGCCAACCTGATCGCGCAGAGCGAGGCGCTGGCGTTCGGCAAGACGGCCGACGAAGTGAGAGCCGAAGGCACCGCCACCGAGCTGGTGCCGCAGCGTACCTTCGAGGGCAATCGACCCAGCACGACGATTCTTGCCGAACGGCTTGACCCATATACGCTGGGCACGCTGGTGGCGTTGTACGAGCACAGCGTGTTCGTGCAGGGCGTGATCTGGAATATCGACTCGTTCGATCAGTGGGGCGTGGAGCTGGGCAAGGCACTGGCCAAGCGCGTCGAGGCTGAGATCGCCGGCAAGGACGCTACCGGGCTCAACCACGACAGTTCCACCAACGCGCTGATTCGCCGGTACCGCCGGTTGCGGGAGGCGCGGCCATGAGTACCACCATCAGCCCGCTCGCAGGAAAGCCGGCGCCGGCATCCTTGCTGGTCGACGTGTCCAAGCTGCTGGCGGCGTATGCCGACCTTCGTCCCGATCCGTCGCTGCCGGCCCAACAGGTGGCCTTCGGCACCTCCGGCCACCGCGGCAGTTCGTTCGAGCGAAGCTTCAACGAATGGCATGTGCTGGCGATCAGCCAGGCGATCTGCGAGTACCGCAAGGGCAAGCAGATCAATGGCCCGCTGTATATCGGCTTCGATACCCACGCGCTGTCACAGCCGGCGTTCGAGAGCGCGCTGGAAGTACTGGCGGCGAACGGCGTCGAAACGATGATCGCCCGCGGCGGAGAGTTCACCCCGACACCGGCAGTCTCCCACGCCATCCTGGGCCACAACCACCGGCGAAACTCGGGCCTGGCCGATGGCATTGTCGTCACGCCGTCGCACAACCCACCCGACAACGGCGGCTTCAAGTACAACCCGCCCAACGGCGGACCGGCCGACGTGAACATTACCGACTGGATCCAGGATCGCGCGAACGCCTTGATGCGCGGTGGCCTGAAGGAGGTGCGGCGGGTGCCGTTCACCCAGGCACGCCACGCTTCGACCACGCATGAATTCGATTTCCTCGATACCTATGTCGGCGATCTCGGCAGCATGATCGACTTCGATGCGATTCGCGGCGCCGGCATCCACATGGGCGTGGATCCGCTTGGCGGTGCCGGCGTGCACTACTGGGCGCCGATCGCGGAGCGTTACCGGATCGACCTCACCGTCGTCAGCGAGGAGGTCGACCCGCAGTTCGGCTTCATGAGCGTGGACTGGGACGGCAAGATTCGCATGGACCCCTCGTCGTCCTACGCCATGCAGCGCTTGATCGGGCTGAAGTCCCAGTACGACGTGGCGTTTGCCTGCGATACCGATCATGACCGCCATGGCATCGTGACGCGCAGCAGCGGCCTGATGGTGCCGAACCATTATCTTTCGGTGCTGATCGACTATCTGTTTCACCACCGCCCGCAGTGGAACGCCAAGGCGGCGGTCGGCAAGACCCTGGTGAGCACGGCCTTGATCGATCGCGTCGCCAGGCGGCTGGGCCGCCGGCTCTACGAGGTACCGGTCGGCTTCAAGTGGTTTGTGGATGGGCTGCTGGATGGATCGCTGGGTTTTGGCGGCGAGGAAAGCGCCGGCGCCTCGTGCCTGCGCCGCAACGGCGAGGTGTGGACCACGGACAAGGACGGCATCGTGCCGGCGCTGTTGTCGGCGGAAATCACCGCTCGCCACGAGGGCGATCCCGGTGAGCGATACCGGGCATTGGTCCAGGCTCTGGGCGAGCCGGTGGCGGACCGCGTCGAAGCGCCGGCGACGGCCGAGCAGAAAGCACGGCTGTCCAGACTCTCGCCGAAGCAGGTGCAAAGCACCGCGCTGGCCGGCGAGAAGATCGAAAGCGTGATCGATCGCGCGCCGGGCAACAACGCGCCCATCGGCGGCATCAAGGTCTCCACCGCCAATGGCTGGTTCGCCGCCCGGCCGTCGGGCACCGAAGACATCTACAAGATCTACGCCGAGAGCTTCAGGGATGGCGCGCATTTGCAATCGATCCTGCAGGAAGCCCAGCAGATCGTCGACGCCGCACTCAAAGGCAGTGCGGCCTGAACGCCCGCGGTAGTTACTTCCTCTTGCCTCACAGGTAGCCGATATGTCCGCCAAGCTCGACTCGTTGTGCGTCAACACCATCCGCTTCCTGTCGATCGACATGGTGCAAAAGGCCAATAGCGGGCATCCCGGCATGCCGCTGGGCGCCGCGCCGATGGCCTACGTACTATGGACCCGCTGGCTCAGGTACAACCCGCGCAATCCGGCGTGGGCGGATCGCGACCGCTTCGTGCTGTCGGCCGGGCACGGTTCGGCGTTGCTGTACAGCCTGCTGCACCTGACCGGCTACGACCTTTCGCTGGATGATCTCAAGCAGTTTCGCCAATGGGGCAGCAAGGCGCCGGGGCATCCCGAGCGCGGCCACACGCCCGGCGTGGAAACCACCACCGGGCCGCTGGGCCAGGGCATGGCCAACGCGGTGGGCATGGCCATCGGCGAAGCCCAGCTGGCGGCGCGCTACAACCGGCCGGGTCATACGGTGATCGATCACCGCACCTATGCCATCGTCAGCGACGGCGACCTGATGGAAGGCGTGGCATCCGAAGCTGCCTCGTTGGCTGGGCATCTGCGGCTCGGCAAGCTGATATGCCTGTACGACGACAACTACGTCACCCTTTCGGCGGGCACCGACATCACGTTTTCCGAAGATCGCGCACAGCGGTTCGAGGCTTATGGCTGGCACACGGTGCGCGTGCACGATGGCAACGATCTCGATGCCATCCAGGCCGCCTTGCTGTCGGCGCATCAGCAGACCGGCAGGCCGTCGCTGATCCTGGTGCGCACGCATCTTGGCTACGGTTCTCCCGAGCAGGACAGCTTCAAGGCGCACGGCTCTCCGCTTGGCGTGGAGGATGTGCGCAAGACCAAGCAGACGCTGGGCTGGCCTGCCGAACCGGATTTCCTGATACCGGACGAAGCGCTGGCCCATTTTCGCGAAGCGGTCGGGCGCGGCGCGGATCACGAAGCGGCGTTCAAGCAACGCCTGCGGGCTTATGGCGAGGCTTTTCCGCAGCTCAGCGCGGAGCTGCAGCGGAGCCTGTCCGCCGAGCTTCCCGCGGGCTGGGACACCGATATCCCCGTGTTTCCCGCCGATGCCAAGGGGCTTGCCACGCGAGACGCGTCGAGCAAGGTGATGAACGCGATAGCCCCCAGGCTGCCGCCCCTGACGGGAGGCTCCGCCGACCTCAACCCATCCACCAAGACCGCACTGAAGGACCTGGGCGATTTCAATCCGCCCGCATCGACGGGCGAGGATGTGCAGGGCTCCGATCCGGCCGGCTGGAGCTGGCAGGGACGCAATATCCATTTCGGTGTGCGCGAACATGCCATGGGCGCCATCGTGAACGGCCTTGCGGCACACGGCGGCTTTATTCCCTTCGGCTCCACCTTCCTGATCTTCTCGGACTATATGCGCCCGCCCATCCGGCTGGCCGCGCTGATGGGGCTGCATGTCATTCACGTATTCACCCATGACAGCATTGCACTGGGCGAGGATGGCCCCACGCATCAACCGGTGGAGCAGCTGGCGAGTTTGCGCGCGCTGCCCAACCTGGTGGTGATCCGCCCGGCGGACGCCAATGAAACGGCGGTCGCCTGGCGGGTGGCGGTGGAAACGCGCGCTGCCCCGGTAGCGCTGGTACTGACCCGGCAGAACCTTCCCACGCTCGATCGCCAGCGCTATGCCAGCGCCGAAGGTTTGCGCCAGGGCGCCTATGTCCTTAGCAACCCGCCGGCCGGCGAGCCCGAGCTGATGCTTATCGCCAGCGGCTCCGAAGTGAGCCTGATGCTGCAGGCGGCGGAACGCCTGCAAGGGCAGGGCATCGCGGTGCGCTGCGTTTCGATGCCGAGCTGGGAGTTGTTCGAGGCGCTACCGCAGGCCGAGCGGGACCGGGTGTTGCCGCCCTCGATCAAGGCGCGACTCGCCATCGAGCTGGGCGTATCGCAAGGCTGGAACCGCTACGTCGGCGCGCACGGCGACATGCTGGGCGTCGAGCGCTTCGGTGCCTCCGCGCCAGCGGAGGTGATGTTGCGCGAATATGGGTTTACCGTGGACAACGTCTGCGCACGCGCGCTGGCGTTGCTGGGACGATAGGACCTTGGCCGTGTGGTTAGCCGCACCAGCCGCTCATGCCTCAATCGGGCAACAAGTGGGCTCGAAGACCATTGGGATCGACTTGATATCTGCGCCGTTTCCCTTGCTTATCGGAGAACTCCAGCAGGCCGGGGGCGCCCACGTACAAGGGATCCTTTACCTCGGGGCAATGGTCGCCGCGAACGATCGGAATGGCTTCATCAATCAGTGCCGTCAGTAAAGGGCGCACATAGATGCGACAAGTTTTCTCGGTATCGTTAAACAGTACGACGTAATCCGTGGCCTCATGAAAGTTGACCCAATAGGTATCAAAACGCTGTGCGTCCGGAACATCGAGAGGCCTGCCGTCCAGGTTGAAGAATTTCAGGGCTCCCCGGCGAACCGCGAATAGGGCGGATGCTGGGGAGTCCACCATGCCGACGGTCAGTTGGCCTACGCCCTCGTAGGCCGTCGGGATGATTTCCTTTAGATCGGCCAGCCGCAGCAAACCCCAGTGGTTGTCTCCGTCACAGACTTCGGTGAATGCCCGAAGGGTTACCGGCCACTTTTCGTTCAGTTCAACCGCCTTGCCGGCCTGTGAGCAAATGCCGCTTGCGTACCATTGCGGCGCACGGGCCGCGATTCGCCCGGCGCGGATGCGTACATACGTATAAAAAGCGAAGCCCCATTCGTCGGGAGCGCCCCGAGTCAACCGCAAGACCATGCCCTGGCCCTTCTTGGCATCGTGGAGGTAGACGCTTTCGTATTTGTTGAACTGATCGATGAGCACCCGTCCCTGGGCGTCGAGCAAGGCAGCGCAGCCCTTGCGCATGGCAACAAATGTGGTGGTATCCGAAACAGGTTCGATGGATTCGTACAGTTCGTCGCCATAGGGAGACGGCGCGTAACGCATGGAATAGAGCGTCTTGTCCGGAAGGTGATGCTCACGAACCGACCTGGACCAGATCGAATCGGGCTCCAATGCTCCCCTGTAGCCACTGGCCCTGTACCCTTCAAAGATCGTCGGACGATGCCGAGGATCGTCACCCGCGCTTTCAACGCAGCGCTCCCGCCACTGCCGCTCGATGCGCGATCGGTCAGAAATGTTCTGTTGGCTGCTTTCGAGTACGCCGGCGGTGGCGGCGAAACTGGCGCAGGCGAGGCCCATGATGGCGACGATGCGACGAAGACCGTTGTCCATGATTTGCGGATCTCCATGATTTCTTTTCGACGGCTTCGGTCATCGTAGGCCGGTTTCACATTGAACAGGCGCTGCGGTAGCGATCCGCTCACTCGCTTTTGATCGGATGTCCGCCGAACTCGTTGCGCATGGCCGACAGCAGCTTGTCGGAGAACGAGTCCGTGTCGCGCGAGCGCAGCCGTTCGATCAACGACTGGGTGATCACCGGCGCGGGTACGTTGAGATCGATGGCCTCGTCCACCGTCCATCGCCCCTCACCCGAATCGGCGACATAAGGCGCGATGCCGGTCATGCGCGGGTTCTTTTCGAGCGCGGCGGCGGTCAGGTCCAGCAGCCAGGAGCGCACCACGCTGCCGTAGCGCCATATCTCCGCCACCTGGTGCAGGTCCAGGGCGAATTCGCTCTTGTGCTGGAGAATGGAGAGGCCTTCGGCATAGGCCTGCATCATCCCGTATTCGATGCCGTTATGGATCATCTTGGTGAAGTGGCCCGAACCCACGGGGCCCACCCGTCCCCAGCCCCGTTCGCTGGACGGCGCCAGCGTTTCGAACAACGGACGCATGCGTTCGACGGCCGCCGCATCGCCGCCGATCATCAGGCTGTAGCCTTCGTCCAACCCCCAGACGCCGCCGCTGGTGCCGCAGTCGATGTAGTGAATCTGCTGGTCGGCAAAGGCCTTGGCCCTGCGCATGCTGTCCTTGTAGTTGGAATTGCCGCCATCGATGACCGTGTCACCCGCCGCCAGCAGCGGCAGGAGTTCCTTGAGGGTGCCATCCGTTATGTCGCCCGCAGGCACCATCAGCCATAGCGTGTGCGGGGTGGGCAGCGCCGCCACCAGGGCGGCCAGCGAGTCCGCGGACGCGGCGCCCTGGTTTTCCAGCGCCTTGCGCGCGTCGGGCTTCGGGTCGAAACCCACCACCTGATGTCCGCCACGGACAAGACGTTGGGCCATGTTGGCGCCCATGCGGCCGAGGCCGATCATGCCGAGTTTCATGCGATTTCCTTGAGCGAGGTGAAGGGTGCTGCAGTGGCGCTGCGCACCATTGTCCGCGCGCGGCGGATAACAGCGCGTGACAGGCCAGCCATGGCGGCTAGCGTGGCGCGGTTATCGCGCCAGCCAGCGCCGGACCCTGGCCTGGACAACAGGCGTAAAGCGCGTGCGATAGTACGCCTGCGCGGCTTTCTGGATCGCCGCCGCCTGGGTCGGATAGGCGTGAATGATCCGCGCCAGCGTGCGTAGGCCAATACCCGCGACCATGGCGAGGGTGATCTCATTGATCATGTCCCCGGCGTGGCGGGCAACGATGGTGGCGCCAAGAATCTTGTCGGTGTGGCCCTTGACGTGGATCTTCACGAAGCCGTCTTCCTCGCTGTCCGTTATGGCGCGATCGATTTCGTGCATGGGAACAGTGAAAGTCTTTATCGGTATCTCCAGTCGATTGGCTTCGCGAACGTACAGGCCGACATGTGCGATTTCCGGATCGGTAAAGGTGCACCACGGAACGACCAGTTCGCTTTGCCGCTCCCGTCCGCCAAACAGTGCGTTCTGCACCACGATGTGGGCCGAGGCCTCGGCTGTATGCGTGTACTTGTGTTCCAGGCACACGTCACCGGCGGCATAGATGTTGGGGTTGCTGGTGCGCAGGAAATCATCGACATGAACGCCATTGATGAGGTCGTAGTCCACGCCTGCCGCCTCAAGACCCAGTTGCTGGACATTCGGCACATGGCCGATGCCGGTCAGGATGGCGTCGACCACGATCGTGTTCCGATAGTCGTCGCTGACCAGGTCGACCTGCTTCTCGCCATTTTCCACGCGCACCGCGACCGCCATGGTATTGAGCCGGACCTCGATGCCATCGCGGGCAAACGCATCCGAAAGAATCTGGGCGGCATCGCGCTCCTCCTTGCCGAGGAACAAGGGCATGTCCTGCACGATGGTGGTTTTCGAGCCGAGTCGGCAGAAGGCCTGGGCCAGCTCGCAGCCCAGCGGTCCGCCACCGATGACCAGCAGGCGGCGTGGCAGCTCGGTCAGGTCGAATACGTTTTCGCTGGTGAGGTAGCCCGCTTCCGCCAGGCCAGGGATGGGCGGAACCATGGGGTAGGCACCCGTCGCTATCAAAGCCTTTTCGAAACGCAGCACCTCGTCCTTGACCATCAAGGTGTCCGGCCCGGAGAAACGGGCGTCCCCGAAGAACAGGTCGATGCCGTCATTGGCCAGCCGGTGAGCCGAGTCTTCACCGCTGAGGTGGGTGCGAATACGCCTGACGCGCTCCATCACGGCAGGAAAATCGACCGTGATGTCACAGGGCACCTGCGCCCCATAGCGCCGCGCGTCGCGCATTTCGGCGTACAGCTGGGACGTGCGGATGATGGTCTTCGAAGGGATGCAGCCGCCATTGAGCGAGTCGCCCCCCAGCATGTCCCGCTCGATCAATGCCACCCTGGCGCCCAAGGCCCTGGCCACCTTGGCGGCGGCGAGCCCGGCCGGCCCGGCGCCAATGACCGCCAGGTGATAGGGGATGGAAGGGGCGGGGTTGCTCCATGTATGCGGGCGCACATTGGCCATGCGCTCGCGCTCGTACGCATCCTGGGGCGTGCTGATCGATGGGTCGCGCGGCTGCGGCATCAGTGTGATTCCCCATCATGGTTGGCGCGTTGCTGCAGCCAGCCGCCGCGAAAACCGGCGCGATGCAGGCCGCTGCCGATGTAAGGGCAGTCGCGCATCAACTGCCAGATCGATCCCGTGCGGTGGTTCTCGATCATCATGAACACGATGCCCTGGTCCAGCCCGTAATGCCCCGCTGAGACCCACGGATGGCCGTGGCTATCGGGCAGGGAAGGGTTGAAGCTGCTTGCCAGGCGACCCTCCGTCAATATTTCCGGGTAGCGACAGATCATGTGGCGTATCGAACCCAGCACGACATCGGGCGCGAACGGTAGCGATGCCAGTACCGCGGGGGCGGACAGCGTGCCGTCGTCCGGTCCATAGGGCACGCCACGGGCGGCGTAGCCAAACAGACGCCGTGGTTCGTTGTGCACATCGGGCTGCTCGTCGGTGGGGCCGTCGCAGGCCGACAGGCCCCAGCAGTGTTCGCCGTAGCCGGTGAACTCGTGCGGATTGCGTTGCGCGTACTCGCGCTGGATAAAGACGGCCCGGCTCGAATTCTGGAAGTAGTCCGAACGCGCCTCGCGCATGAAGCGGTCGCGGATGCCACGAAAATCGATCCAGGCATGCGAGAACTGGTGCACGAACAACGGGCCGGCATAGAGGTAATCGTGGTTGTACAGGTTTTCCCACTGATAGGTGGACGTCCATGATTTGTAGCAGCTCCCGGTAATGGGGTGGGTTGGCGACCCCATGGCCAGCACGTACAGCACGATGGCCTCGCTGTAGCCCTCCCATCCGTAATGCAGGAAGCTGCATTCGGGTTTCCAGCCTTGCCGGATCGTGTCGCCGCCACCTTGGGCCCAGTGCCAGTCGATGCGCCGATAGAGAAAGTCGGCCAGTTCGCGCAACTCGTCCTCATCATCCGTCGCTGCCGTGAAGTACATGCCTGCGGCAAGTACGCCGGCGATGAGCAGCGCCGTATCGATCATCGACAGTTCCGAGCGCCACACGCGCTCACCACTGTGCATGTCGAGAAAGTGAAAATAGAAGCCCTTGTAACCGGTTGCCGTGGGGCTGCCACTCTGGTCGCTGTCGCGAAAGAAGCGTAACGCGGCCAGGCAGCGTTGAACCGCATCGTGGCGATCCAGCCAACCGCGCTCAACGGCGACGGGATACGAGGAAAGTGCGAAGCCCACCACGGCAATGCTGGCCGGTGAGCCGGGGCGCGAGGTATCGGCGACCAATCCGTTGGAGGGGTTGGTGTTCAGCAGGAAGTAGTCGAACGCTGCGTGCTGCAGCCGGTCGAGCATGGCTTCATTCGTGAGCGGAGTCAGCTGTACCATCGAATGAGTTCCAGACAGGGGCGCCGGACCCGATTGAACGTTGCCATGTCATTCGGAATAAGGTCTTCCGATGATGTCGCAGAGCGGTGCATGTGCCGCGTGTAGGGATACGGCGGGGCAGCACGTTGTCCCAGTCACCGAGGTCCAGGAACTTCACACGGTATTACACCTGTGCGGCCTTATGCTCAAGTGCAGCGCGATGCGAATCCACCGCGCCATCGTGCACATGGGAGTTATGACGCCACATGCCATGCCGCCCTTCATTACCTGGTGACGCACCAGCGCAGGTGCAGCTGCTGTCCAATGGCCGCTATACGGTGATGCTGGATGCCGCAGGTTCCGGCTATAGCCAGTGGCGCGGGTTGGCTGTTACGCGCTGGCGTGAAGATCCCGTTGGCGATGGCTGGGGAAGCTACCTGTTGTTGCGGGATGAGGAGAGCGGCGAAACCTGGTCGCCGACCATCCAGCCCTACGGTGCGGATGATGACAGCCATGCGGCCGAGCTGTGCGGCGATCGCGTCAGCATGACGTGCCGGCGCAACTTGTTGATGACCAGGCTGGATATCGCGGTTGCCGCCGATCGGGACATGGAATGGCGAGGCGTCACGCTTATCAACCAGGGGGCACGCGAACGCAGGATCTCGCTGACCTCGTATGCGGAGCTCGTGCTTGGGCCGGCCGGTGCAGATGCGGCGCATCCTGCCTTCTCCAAGATGTTCGTGCAAACCGAGTGGGTGGGACAGGGCGGGATACTGCTGGCCACGCGCCGGCGGCGTTCGCCCAGCGAGCCCGAGGTGTGGGCCGCGCATCGGGTCGTCGCTGGTAGCCTTGCCGACGATGGCGGCGAGTACGAAACGGATCGCATGCGATTTCTGGGGCGTGGTCGCACGCTGCGGCGTGCCCAGGCCATGCAGGTAGGCACGGCGCTGTCGAATACCGATGGTTGCGTGCTTGATCCCGTCTTCAGTCTTCGGCGCCGGGTAACGATCGCAGCTGGTGCCAGTGTGCAGGTGGCGTTCCTGACTGCGCTGGCCAGCTCACGCGCCGACGTGCTCGCGCTGATACGGTCATGGGGCGAGCACGCTGCGGCGGAAGACATCCTTGCGGGATCGGCGGCGTATGCGAAAGAGGAGCAGGCGCGCCTGGGCATCCAGGCCGACCAGGTCGCCCGTTTTGATGGCGTGACGGCGGCTTTGCTGGTGGCGGACCCGGCGTTCAGACCTCCTTCGGAGGTGCTTGAGCGAGGTGTCGGTGGAGCGCCGGTGCTTTGGAGCTGCGGCATTTCAGGCGATCGGCCGATCGTTCTGCTGCGTATCGCCAGCAGTTCTGGTATGACCTGCGTGCACGAGCTGTTTCTCGCTCAGCGCTATTGGCAGGCCAGGCAACTGGGTGTCGACATCGTCCTGCTGGATACCGCCGATGGCGATGCCTTGCACGCGGCGTTGGGGCAACTGGCCGGGACCCAGAACGAGCAGCTAAAGAGCGATGCGCAGGCTGTCGCGGCACAAGCATTCGCGCTGCGCGACAGTGATATTTCCGACGCGGTACGCAACGGCCTGGCGACTGCATCCCGCATCGTGCTGGATGCTTCCAAGGGCTTTTCCATTTCGGCCATGCGGAATCGGGAACTACCTGTTCACCAATCCGCCATTGCCGGTGACGGTGCATTCCTGGCCAAGGAAAAATCACCCGGCGACTCATCAATGCCTTGGCCACCTGCCGAGGCGCCCAGGGGCGAATTCGACAATGGCCTGGGCAGCTTTGGCAACAGCGGGCGAAGCTACGCGATCAAGCTTCGGGATGGCCAGTGCACGCCAGTCCCCTGGGTCAACGTCATTGCCAATCCCGAATTCGGATTCCTCGTCTCGGCGGAGGGTGGTGGTTATACCTGGTCGTCCAACAGCCAGCAGAATCCGCTGACGCCCTGGCCGAACGATCCGGTCAGCGATGTTCCGCAGGAAGTGCTGTATCTGCGCGACGAAGACAGTGGTGCCTTGTGGAGCGCCACGGCGGCACCCATTCGCGTTGCCGGCGCGACCTATGCCATTGAGCACGGCAAGGGCTATAGCCGTTTTACCCACGATGCGCACGATATTGAAATCGATCTTCTGCAATTTGCGCCTACGCATGACCCCATCAAGTTGTCGCGACTTCGCCTCCGCAATCGCTCAAGCCACAGGCGGCGCCTGTCCATCACGGCCTACGTGGCATGGGCATTGGGTGCGAACGGCACCGTGCCAGCCCCCTTCGTGACAACCTCGCGTGATGCTCTTACAGGTGCGCTGTTCGCGCGCAATATGTGGCGTGCCGAGTTTCACGAGCGCGTTGCGTTCATGGACCTCGGCGGCCTGCAGCGCAGCATGACGGGGGATCGGCTGGAATTCCTGGGCCGCCTTGGCTCTGTGGACCGCCCCCACGCACTGGTCGGCAACTTGCCGTTATCGGGGCGCGTGGGGGCCGGGCTGGCCCCTTGCGGCGCACTGCAGGCATCCATCGAACTGGCGCCCGGCGAGCAGGTCGACCTGCGATTCATGCTCGGCGAAGCCAGCATGGTCGGTGAAGCACAGTCGTTGGTCGGGAAGTACCGCGCGATCGACCTCGATGCCGTTTTGCGTGATGTTCAGTCGCAATGGAGCGATCTGCTCGACACCGTGCAGGTAAGTACGCCGGATCGCGCGATGGATATCCTGCTCAACGACTGGCTGCTCTATCAGGCGCTGGGGTGCCGCATGTGGGCGCGCACGGCGTATTACCAGGCCAGCGGTGCCTATGGCTTTCGTGACCAGCTGCAGGATGCGATGGCGCTATGCGTGGCCCGACCCGCTCTCGCCCGCGAGCATCTGCTGAGGGCTGCGTCGCGGCAGTTCATGCAGGGCGATGTGCAGCACTGGTGGCTGCCGCCATCGGGGCAGGGCATCCGCACCCGGATCAGCGACGACCGTCTCTGGCTTGCCTATGTCGCTGCCCATTACGTCAAAACGACCGCCGACCACGCCGTCCTCGATGAAATCATCCCGTTTCTCGATGGACCGCCCATCAAGGACGGAGACACCGACGCGTTCTTCCAACCGGGCATCGCCAGCGAACACGCGAGCGTGTACGAACACGCAGCGCGTGCGATCGATTCCAGTTTGACGCTGGGTGCGCACGGGTTGCCGTTGATAGGCACGGGCGACTGGAATGACGGCATGAATAATGTCGGTGCGGAAGGACGCGGCGAAAGTGTCTGGCTGGCCTGGTTCCTGCTATCGACTGTCCGCGATTTTCTGCCCTACGCCCGCGCTCGCGGTGAGCGGGCGCGGCTAGACCGCTGGCAGGCCTATGCGAGTGGCCTGCAAGGAGTACTGGAGGGCAACGCAGGCTGGGATGGCGGGTGGTACCGGCGCGGCTATTACGACGATGGTACGCCCCTGGGTTCGAGCGAAAGCGAGGAATGCAAGATTGACGTCATTGCACAATCGTGGAGCCTGATCTCCGGCGTGGCGGATCCCGCCCATGCGTTGCAGGCGATGAACGCTGTCGAGAAATATCTGATAAGGCACGATGAGAAGATCGCGCTGCTTTTCACCCCGCCGTTTGACCACACGCCGTTGAACCCCGGCTACATCAAAGGTTACCCGCCCGGCATACGTGAAAACGGTGGCCAGTACACCCACGGCGCCACCTGGTCGATCTTTGCGTACGCGATGCTTGGGCAGGGCGACAAGGCAGCCGAATTGTTCGACATGCTCAATCCCATTCGCCACAGCGAGACGGCGGAGGCAGTCGCCCGTTACCAGGTTGAACCCTATGTGGCCTGCGCCGATGTCTATTCAGTGGCTCCACATATCGGTCGCGGCGGCTGGACCTGGTACACCGGTTCGGCCGGCTGGCTCTATCGGGCCGGACTGGAGGCCATCCTGGGCTTTCATCGGATTGGCGACCATCTGCGCATCAATCCATGCATTCCCCCATCCTGGCCACGCTTCGACCTTGTCTACCGCCATCGCGGCAGCCGGCATGGAGCCACGCGCTACGTGATTGCGGTGGAGAATCCTGCGGGCATCAGCAGCGGCGCAGTCCTGGTTGAGCTCGATGGCAAGGCGCTCGATACGGATCAGATCCCACTCGTCGACGATGGGCGCGAGCACCACGTTCGCGTCACGCTCTTGCGTGGCTTGGCTTGAAGATCACAGCCCAATCGTCACGTGGCGACCCCGCTCCAACTAGCGTGAAATTGTTGCGGGTGATAGGGGTGCGTGGACGTGGTCAGGAGGGGATTTCGCTTAGAACCTTCTCTACCTGCTCAAGCCTCTTCTCGATCTGGTCGAGGCTGGACTGAATTTTTTCCTGGAAGGCCACATTATTGGCCAGAAGCTCCTTTATCGCCGTGGAGCCTTCTTGAGCCATCTCTCGCTGGGTCTGGAATTTTTCAGAAAAGATGCTGTGCACATACCAGCCCACGATGGCCGCTACAGGAATAAGGATACCGAATGCTTGTCCGTCCATGTTCTCTCCTGATCAGTCGTCGATTGCGAGTCTGTGGATGACCTTTGCATCCACCTTCAGTTGGAAGGGCGCCACCTTGAAATACTTGTGCGCCTTTCCCTCTTTGGAAACTTCGAGCCGCCCCACAAGAAACCCCGCGGCCTCAAGCTTGCCCAAGTGGGCGTAAAGCAAAGGCCTGGACATGCCAAGCCGGCGCGCGAGCTCACTTATGTGAAGCTCGCTTCCCGCCAGAGCGCCAATGATCTTCAAGCGTTGCGTGCTCGCGAGCGCCGCTAATTGGGTGGCGAGCTGGTCGAGTTCGGCACTCTTTTTGGTCATACGTCAATAATAATTGACATATGTTATGAAGGCAATGGATGTGCCGGCCGAGTAGGGCAGGAGATCCTTGTTCCGGCGAACACGGGGCTGGCATTGATCCAGATGCAGGCTAAATGCGCGTTCGCCTTGCGATGGCATGGCGCTTCTCATAGGGATGGTTGCCTGGCCTTCCAATTCAGCTGAAACATCACCTCCCGCCCATAGATGTTGTAATTTTCATTATTGAAATAGGGATAGGAGAGATAGGTCGAATCGGCAGGCGGCATCTTGTTCGTCACGTTGTTTACAAGCAACGACAATTCAAGGCTTCGAATGGGCCGGTAGCTCACGCCGCCGTTGAAGGTGGTCCATGGCGATACGCGGCCGGAACCTGGAAATTCGGCGCCATCGTTCGTTGCGGCGAAATTCGGCGAAGGTCCGTAGCGGTGCCCATACAGCGTGCTTGTCCATTGCCCGTTCGGGCTTGTCCAGGTCAGGCTGCCGCTGATGATGCTTTTGAATTCGGTGCTGTACAGCGGATTGGCCAGGCGATCGGTTGGCGTCTGGCCGGATGCCAGCTGGTAGTCGTGCTTAAGCATGTCGTTGCTGTCGAATTGCACGCTGAAGCTGCCGATGTTCGAAGGAGAGAAGCGATAACGCGCGCTCCCGATGATTGACTTGGTCACCTCGTTGGCGAGGTTTGCGTAATACGTGGTGACACTGGTGACCGGGCCGTTGCCGTAAGCACGCTGCACCTGGCCGTTGACGGGGTTGGTTATCGCCATGCATTGCGCCGAAGCGGGATTGAGCTGGCCCAGCAGGCACTGCGCATCCGTTTGCATCAGCAAGTCCAGGCTCTGCTGCACGACTTCGTTCTGGATCGCCAGATGCAGATAATCGACGCTCAAGCTTAGATTGTCGGTTGGCGTCCACACCGTGCCGAGCGTCCAGCTTTGCGCCACGGTCGGTTGCAGCTTGGGGTTGGCCAGCGAAGTACCCTGAATGCCATATTGGTAGGCTGTTCCGCAGTCGGCGCTGCGGGCCAGGGTGCATTGATAGTAATCGGTGATGGTCGTGTAGTAGTCGGTAGGCCCAAGAAATATGGATGACAGATCCGGGGCCTTGAATGCGGTGGTGATATTTCCACGGAACAGCAGGGCATCGACCGGCCTGTATTCGATGCCGGCCTTATGCGTGAATTTATGATTGTTGCTGCCTTGGTCCAGCGCGTAATAGTCGTAACGGCCGGAGAGATCGACGGTCAGGGTTTTGAACAACGGAAGATTCAGTTCGAACGCCGAGGCGGCGTGTGAACGCTGTCCGCCGCCGCCGGTTTCCGCATGTTCGAAGATGGCGCCTTGCATAAACAGCGGATTGACTGGCTCATACCAAGCCTCATTGCCGCCTTCGGCCAAAATGGCAAGCCCCGCATCACCGCCGGGAAGACCGAACAGCGTGGCGTTGCTGATCGTGGCACGCGTGTCGTTAATCCAGGTGTTGCTGAATTCGCCGACGTTTCGCGTGAAGCTTGCATATTGCGCGGGCGTTATCGGCTGGAAGAATGCCCTGTAGTTCGGGTTGTACATGTTGACGCCCGCAACAGGGTCGACACCGACAACAGGTCCCAGCATGCCGTTGAAAAAATCGTCGACCCCGGCCTTGATCGTCAGCGGCTCAACGACATCTGTGCGATCGCCCGTGCGCAGGTAGTAGATGTCCCAATCCCACCCCGAATCGCCCCATCGGCCGTTGGCGCCGACATGGGTCTGATACAGCAGGTCGTCCTGCCGATACATCTGGCCAGCCGCGCCACCGGGCATTTCTTCGGGGGCAAAGTACTTTTCCAGATAAAGGAAGTGGCCGGTGGCGGCGTCTTCGATGACTCCCTGCGGCAAGTCGTCGGAAAACCACGCGGGAACGCCGGGGAACCAGCGCTGTTGTTGCCAGTTCAACATGGCGCCGCCATAAAGGCGGGTGTAGTCGCTGAGCCGATAGTCAAGTTTCAGCATGCCATCGTAGCTGCGGGACTGATTGCTATAAGTCGCATAGCCGTCCAATCTGCGCGAACCGCAATACTGTCCCGGCGGGCTTGCGGCGCCGCCCGTGACCAATGCCGTACTGCCGCCAAACAGGCTGCCCGCGCAACCGGCCGGTGGGTCGAGATAACCCAGGGGATAGCCCGTATTGGTGTTGCTTGTGCCGTAATCGACGATGGCGGCCTGAGTGCTCGTCGCAGTCCCGCCCCCCGGGCCGGAGTTGATGCCTGCCGTCAACGGGCGCTGGTAACCCCAGATCGGCGATGCGTTGTCGAATTCGACGGCGCCCAGGAACCTGAGTTTCTCGAAACTGCGGCCGTAGGCGTAACTCAGGCGCTGGCTGGCCCCGCCGCCATCCGAAAAGTTTCCCGTGCCCACGGATAACTCTTCGACATTCATGTTCGACTTCGTGACGACGTTGATGACTCCGCCGATGGCTTGCGAGCCGTAAATGGATGAAGCACCGCCCGGCATCACGTCGATATGGTCAACCATGGCGAGCGGGAGGTTGGAGACGCTGGTGAAGTTGATCGTGCCGTTATAAAGCCGTCCAAAATTAGCGACCGGCTTGCCATCGACCAAAATCAACGTGAACTGCGGATTCAATCCGAACAGGCTGACCGGCTGCGCGCCCTGCGTAAAGGATCCGGCCGCTTGCGGGCCTTGCACCGAGCCGGTCGCAAGGACGGAGTTCTGCAGCACCTCGGCGACGCTGTTGAAGCCGCGTGCCTTGATATCGGCGGCGGTGATGCTGTAGGTGGGCGTGGCGGTCTGGATCGAGGCGTGACCGATCAGCGATCCGCTGACGCTGACCGTATCCAGCGTGCCTGGTGCTTCGGGTACGGCTTTCGCGACGGATTTGGCCGCGGATGGACGAAAGGGTGGGGACAACGTCAGCACAAAGGTGGAGTCGTTCACCGCCTTCCATGTCAGGTCCGTATCGACAAGCAACTGTCTCAGCGCTTCTGTCGGCGTGAATCGCCCGGAAATGCCATGCGTGGTTTTACCGGCGGACAGCTCTGGCGAATAAATAAGCTGGATATCGCCTTGCGCGGCCAGCGCGTCGAGCGCGTTGCGAAGATCACCTGCGCCGATGGCGTAGTGACGGGCTTGCACGGCCCCCTCATCGGCCAGTGCCATGGGGGCGGCCAGCAGCAAGTACACCCCGCAAAGGGCGATGGCGAGCCGATGTCTGCCTGTCGCGGCACGGCGAAACAAGAAAGCTGACAGTCCGGTGCCGCGCACAGCGAGTCGGAAAGAGGCCCACGACCGTCTTTCCTTAAAGCTGCCCTGCATTCCTATCTCGCCCCTCCCACCTGGATCGCCAATTATCCAACCCGCTTGTGATGCCTGCCGGGGCTGCGAGCCAAATGGAGCTCAGTGAGCACTCCCGGCCTTTTCCCTAACCTACTGACGCCCTCCCGAAAACTCAATAACGAGACGAAGGAGGGCATCGGCGCCCAGTTTTTGAAGTGACAAAAAGCCCGGCCATCAAGGCCGGGCTTCACAGCATGGATGCGCGTCCATGCGCATCGATAAACGGCAAAGTCCCGATCTTAGAACGTCAGGCTCCAGCTATTGAGCTTGCCGGAGTCGCCGTAGTACTCGGGATCGTTGTCGATGATCTTCAGCTTCCAGGTGCCGTTGGCGGGCACCGAGGACGCATTCACCGTCCAGGTGGTGTTGATGTTGCCGTCATCGTCATAATCGGGTTGCTGCAGCACGGTAGTGGAGCCATTGGGCGCAATGAGCTCGATCGTCAGGTCGCCCGACCAGTTGTGCTTGATGTTGGCATGCACCTGGAGGTTGGACGGCGCGTTGCCGGACTCGCCGGTTACCGCGATGCTGCTGGTGATGGTGGCGTTGTCACCGATCGTCACGGCCTTGGTGTTGCTGAACACGGCACCGTTGCCGCTGCCGCCGCCACTACCGCTGGTCACCGTCACCGAGGCGGTCTTGGTATTGGTCGCGCCGGTGCTGTCGGTCACCGTCAAGGTGACGGTGTAGGTGCCGGCTGCCGCATAGGTGTGGCTGGGGCTGGCCGAGGTCGAGGTGCCGTTGTCGCCGAAATTCCAGGCGTACGAAGTGATCGTGCCACCGGTATCCGTCGAGCTGTTGGTGAAGCTCACCGCCAGGCCGCTCACGGTATCGGTGAAGTTGGCCACCGGATTGCCCGCCGGCGGAGGCGTGCCGCCACCGCTCGAGCTTCCCCAGTACTGGGTGACATAGGCATTGAACTTGGCGATGTCCAGGCTGCCCCAGCCGGTGGTGTTGTCGTAGCCCGTGGCGGCGCTGTAGCCATAGCCGTTGTAACCGTTGTTGCCCGAGGTCACGTCATGCAGCGGCGTGGCGTCTTTCGGGAAGTAGGTGTACATGTTCTGCGTCGGCAGGCCCAGCGAGTTGTTGTTGGCCGATTCGATGCGTGCCCAGATGCCGACGAAAATCGGCGAGGCAAGGCTGGTGCCACCGTATTGCTGCCCGGTCTGGCCGTTGGCGACAATGATGGCGCCCGTCGCCGAGGCCGCGTCAAACGCCACGTCCGGCAATTCGCGCTTGGTTACCGACGAGCCCAGTGCGGTGGTCTGCCATGCCGGAGCGGTTTCGAACAGGCTGACGCCGCCACCCGTGGCCCACAGGCGCTTGTTGTTGTCGTTATTGCTTGGATCGACGGCCGCCAAGCCTTCGTTCCACACCGTTTCACCGGACCAGGTGGTGGTGCCCGAGGTGCTCAGCGTGGTGCCGCCCACGGCGACGACATTCGGCGACGAGGCCGGTTCGCTCACGCCGTAATGGCTCAGGCTGATCTCGACCTTGCCGCTGGAGTTGGCGACATAACCCGGCGCGCCCTCGGTGGGGTCGCTGGACCACTGGTAGACGCCCGCATCGCCTGCCGCCACCGAAAAGATCTGACCCTGTGCAACGGCCTGCGCGAACACCTTGTCGTCCGCTGCCTGGGTGCCGGAGTTGTTGGCCGCCGTTTCGTCCTCGCCCAGCGACACATTGATGACCTTGGCCACATTGTCGGTAACGGCCTTGTTGTAGGCCGCTGTAATGGTAGCGTCGGTTAGCTGGCTGTCGTTGCTGTCGCCATTGATGGCGGCGTAGAAGATCAGCTGTTTCACGCCGCCGGAGACGGCGGTGATGTCCTGGCTGTCCAGTGCCCACTCGCCGTCGTCACCGTCATTGGCCAGCGTACCGCTGCCGCCGGCAACCGTTAGCGTATTGACCGTGGCCAGGCCGGCGTTCTTGGTGAAGGTCTTCAGGTCGGCGATCGTCTGGGTCATATCGCCCCAGGTGATGATGCCGACGGTGGTGTTGGAGGCGCTCGGCGTGCTGCCGACGTCATAAATCTTGGGGAAATCCGTCGGCTGGTGTCCGACCTGGCCGCTGGAGGCCTGGGTCTTCGCATCCGTGCTGACGCGATGTGACATGACGTGAGGTTTCACGTAATCCTGCAGACCCAGCACGACATCCACGATGCCACCCAGCGACTGCGGCACAGTGACATCGGAGGCATTGGCGAAATGCTGCTTGCCCTTGAAGCTGAAGGTCTTCATGTTGGCGTTGAACGCCGCGTTGGCATTGGCCGCGCTGCCGTCGGCGGATACCAGCAGATTGTTCGGCGCAACTTTGATGTTAGTGAAGCCGTAGGCTTCCAAATGCGCCACCACGGCCTGCACATCGGCATCGCTCGGTGCGTATTGGGCCTTGAACTGGGCCGGCGTCAGAAAGTGGTGATAGCTGGCGCTTCCCGGCTTGTTCACCGCCTGCAGGAAGCTCTGCAGCTGGTCGACATTGCGCAGGTTAAGGCTGACTTCCACATGCAGCGATTTGCTCTGTTCCAGCGGCGCGATCTGCGAGGCGTCGACCGACGGATGGCCGGTCATCACCAGCGTGGAAACCTGGTTGCCACTGTTCTGGATGCCCGCGTGCGTGCGCGTGGGTGCCCAGGTATTGTCGGCATGCGCCGATAGCGACAGCAACGCCAGCGACAACGCGGCCGGCAACAGCAGTTTGCGATTCCCCGAAAGACGAATACTGCTCGACATTTATGAACTCCCTTAAATTTAGGACGAACGAGCCCAATGCGGCTACATGAGCCCCATGCAATAGTCATGACCGCACTCAAGTGCGGTATCTCGATTCACCAGGAAGTGGCCAGCGACCCCCTACCACTCAGAAGACGACGCCCCTCAACGGTCCATGTACGTCGATCATGCTGCAGTGTCGCCATGGATAAGACGCGCGCAAAAGGGAAAAACCTACCTCCCTTGCGGAAGAAAGTTTCATCTTTGTGTCGTGGTTGGCGAAATGCCCGATTCGCGCCGCGTCGCGGCGAAGGCCGGAGCGGCGAGGGGGCGTAAGTCAGCGATCGTGAAGCAACACGATCTGCGTGTCGCTGATGCGCTTGGCGCGAACCGGCCAGCCTTCCTGCAGCAGTTTCAGGAACGTTTGCTGGTCGTTGGTACGGAAGATGCCGCTGATGCGGATGTCCTGCAAGGACGGATCGCCGATCTGGACCTTGGTGGCACTATAGCGGTTCATCTCGGCGACAAGGTCAGGCAGGCGCCAGTCGTGGATGAACAGCTTGCCCTGGGTCCAGCCTTGCGCCTTTTGCAGGTCAATGGAATGCACGGGCGAGATGTGCCCCATGTCATCGTAGGCCAGGTTTTGCCCGTTATTCAGTAGCGCGTTTTGCGGCGTGCCACCCGAAGGTTCGGTGGCAATGGCCAATTTGCCCTTAAGCAATGACACATCGGTACAGCCGTCGTTGATACGTACCTGGAATTGCGTGCCGACCGCAGTAACCGTGCCGCGTTGCGCGTGCACCACAAACGGCCAGGCGTGATTACCCTGTACCGTGAACTGCGCTTGTCCATGCAGCAAATCCACCTGGCGCGTCCGTGCGCTGTAGCGAACGACAACTTCCGTATCTGTATCCAGCATGATGGACGAGCCATCCGACAGCTGCACGGTTTGCTGCTGGCCCGCGGCGGTGGTGTAGGCGATGCCGATCGGGTCGGCATGATTTGCCCGCCAATACGGAAGCACCACCAATAAAGCGACCACAGCGGCCGCCAGGGCCGGTAAAAGCCAGCGCTGGGGCGTGCGTGTTTTAGGTTCCTGGCGCAGGGCACGCTGCGCCGCAGCCATGATGGCTGGATCCTTGACGGTCGCCGCGCTCCGTTTCCACACCGATTCGACCTCGCGATAAGCGGCGGCGTGAGCTGGGTCCGCCGCACGCCAGCGCTCAAACGCGGCGCGTTCGTCGGCCGGACAGTCAGCTTCAAGCAGGCGGACGAACCAGTGCTCAGCCTCGTCGCATGAGTCCGGCCCGGCGCCCGTGTTTGCGTTCCACTTGTCCATGTTCATTAAAACGTGTCCGCCGACGATTCACCTACCTTGCGGCGCAATTGAGCGAGTGCGGTAGCAAGATGCTTTTCGACCATTTTCACTGAAATGTCGCAGCGCTTGGCGATCTGTGCGTGGCTCAGGTCGTGAACCCGCTTCAGCAGATAGACCCGCTGGCATTTGGGCGGCAGCTCAAGGATGGCCCGGGTAAGCTGCGTCACTTGCTGCTCATAAACAGCGCGTTGCTCCGGCGATTGCTCGGTTGCCGCAATATCCAGCCCATCAAGGGGGACGTGCTCCTTGGCGTGATGCGTCAGTGCCACGCGAAACTGGTCGTTCGCAACATTAACCGCAATCCGATACAGCAACTGCCGCCATGCCGAAGGCGGTTCCGATTCGCGGTAGCGAAGCAGTTTGGTCATGCTCTCTTGCGCCGCATCTTCGGCATCCTGCTCAGAAGCCGTCCTTGCGCGCAGAAACTGCAGCAAGCCACGAAACTGGCCGCGAATAAAGGCGTCAAAGCTATGCGCATGAGCGCGCTCGTCGACGGCCGAGGCTTCCGGCAACGGAACGATTGGCACACTCTCCCCCTTGCTCTCCATCTATGACCTCATGCCGCTTTACCCGGCGCCCCCATTCGAATTTGGACCAAAATGCCGCGGCATGCAATCGCCTCGCCGTTATGCCCTCTGGAAGCATGCCTTGAGCTTTTGGTAGCTGCCTGATGGGCGCGGTCGCCATTTTTTTGCGGGGAAAGAAAAATATCCGCCACATGCCGCGATGCCGATTGGCGGTGTTGCGGGATGCTTCGGTCATTGCGCGTGGCGCCATCCAGGCCTGCGCGCGGGGAGGGGACAAGACCGTCCTAACGGGGCGGTGATCGTTCACGGCCCGCTCGATAGGTTCGGGAGGTACACCGCGCGAGGCGTGGATGGCCGAGCCGAGGCTAAGAGCGCCGTACACGCTTTTGGTACCCTGTCACGAGGTGACAGTGGGCAGGGAGCATGTCCAAGGTTCTTCAGGGCGCAATCTATGTGCTTGCGCTTCTGCTCGCTGGTTTGGCTTGAAGCGCAGCAGCAAGCACTGTTGGTTCAACGGTGCAGGGATCAGCAGCTTGGGTTGCAGGATGAACAGTGTCGTGAGGCTTTGCGGCTGACAGATGGATGAGCGTTGTGTTGCCGGCACAGTGATTCCGGCAGCTGAGTTCGAGTCTATAGATGCCCATTTGACGCTAGCTTCAGAACCCGGGCATAGCGCTTTAAGCCAATGATTTTCAAAACGGCACATACCGCTAGGGCGGGAATTATGGCCAGCCCAATATTTCGCATAATGTATATTATGTCAAAAGCTGGAAGTTCTGATTGCGTTGCAATTTGGTGGTGATCGTGTCGTCCCCCACTTAACCGTGTCACCCATCCGGCTAACCGTGTCATCCCACGTAACCATGTCATCTTCTGATTGGATTGGTGGCGCCTACGGTTCAAAACGACCTACAAGGGACGCCTATTGGCTGACATCAGGAACAACCACAGGTCGACGTACCGTCAGAGTGGATCAATTGTTTGAGTCATCCAATTAACCATGTCATCGATCTGCGGAGCCAAGAGATCTATTTCGGCGTTCGTGTGCTAGCTGATTTCGTCTTTCGCTGGCCACGCTTCGCACCGGCCTTGGGTGCAGGCGGTGAATTCTTCTGCTTGGCTGGAATTGCTGCGTAAGCTTCCGAGAGCGCTTTCTCCAGGGCGTTGACTTGGCCTGTTTGGCGCGCAACTTCCTGTTCGAGATGGCGCACCTCATCTCTAGTCGAGTCGTATCGGGTTTGTATCGCGGTGACAACATCTCGATGCACTCGTTCGGCTGCCTCATGCCGCTGCTGCCATTGCTTGGCATCTTGTCGAGCCCGATCGACCTCTTGGTGAGCGCGATCTTCCACGGCGCGAATATGTACTTCCTGACGCTCACGCTCGGTTCGCAGAGCGACTTGGCTGTCGTCCAGCTGAGCCCGAAGCGCCTGGATCAGCTTCGCTTGTTGGTCGCACTGGGCTTGCAAGCGATCCCGTTGTTGCACCAGGTCCGCACGCAGCGCATGACTGTCCTGTAGTTGGCCATCCAGGGTGCGACAGGCGTGTTCGGCGAGGTCCCGGGCTGTCTGGGCTTGGGCTACGGTGATTTCCGCCGTCTGTAGCTTTGCTTCCCAAGTTTCACGCTCCTGTGCCAATTGATTCCGAGCTGCCGCCAGGACGCCGCGTTCGTTGGCAAAGCGACTGTCCAGCGAGCGCTCGGCATGGTCGGAGGCGAGGCGCCACAACTCGATCATCGCCTGCCCCACCGAACTCGGCACCTCTGGCAGGGTACTGAGTTGTCGCAAGCGCTCCCCAAGTTGGCCACGCCAAGCGTCGAGCATGCGCGTGATGGTGTTGGGCGAACCCGTACCAAGCTCGGCGCGCACTTTCTCCACGGTGGGATTTTCACCGGCCGCCAGAATGGCGTCCGCCGCCGCATTGACCTGCTCTTGAGTGATGCCGCGTGCCATGGATGGGTCTCCTCGATCCGCGCCCTGCCCGCTTGGTTTCGTACTCGCGATAAGTGATGATTATCGTGGGTAGACGCCCTATTTCGTAGTATACATTACATATTATGAAAGGTATTTCCACGATTCCGGTGCTTGCCGAACCCGCTTCCAGCCTGGTGCTGCCGGAACAATTGGCCCAGCAAGCGGCCAATGCGGTGCGCGAACTATTAGCCGAAGCGGCGGCCGCGAACACCACGCGCAGCTACGCCAGCGCCCTGCGCTACTGGGCGGGCTGGCATGCGGCGCGCTACGGCATCGACATGACGTTGCCGGTGCCCGAAGTCACCGTGCTGCAGTTTGTGGTCGACCACGTGGTGCGTCGTTCGGCCGATGGCGAACTCGCGTGGGAATTGCCGCAGGCTGTCGATCAGGCGCTGGTGGCCGCGGGTCTCAAGGCCAAGCTGGGCCCGTGGATACTGGCGACGGTCCGCCATCGGGTGGCGGTGCTGTCGACCGCGCATCGGCTCAAACACGTGACCAATCCGTGCGAACAGCCGGCGATCCGCACGGTGCTGAGCCGGGCTGCCCGGGCGGCGGTCAAGCGCGGGGAGCGGCCGCGCAAGAAGACCGCGATCACCCTCGCCGAGCTCGAAGCCATGCTGGCGACTTGCGATGACAGCCTAGAAGGGGTTGAGCCGAGATACGTGTAATTTTGATAAGTAGGAAGCCGATTCACTCCTACTTTCAATGCGTTACAAGGAAATCAAGGTGCCGGGGCTCTCCGACCTGCCCGGGCGCGGATGAGCGGTCCCCGCACCGCCCCCTCCCTTCTCGGCGGCGGAGATCGTGCCGTCACCCGGCGATATCAGCCAGGCAATACCGTTTTTAGGCTCACGATCGTGACCGTCTTCGCGCCACGCGTCAGCGCGACGTACAAGTCCTTTGGAGACATCGCATCCGCTTCCAGGACGATCGCGTGTGGGTATTCAAGCCCCTTCACGAGCAAAGTAGTTCCGATGAGCTTGTTATGTCGAATTGGTCGCCCAGAGTGCCGAAAATCGCGTTGATACCGATGAGCGCTTTCGGACAGGCTCAGCCCTTCGTTAACTTGATGCACGCGAAGGACGCTCAGAAGCCGATACAGAAGGTCGCGCCTGTAGATCGACGTCTGAGGGTTGCCTTGAATGGCATTAATCAAACGCACCAAATTCGTCGTTGAGTCGCATGCCAGGTATTGGTTCGCAGCATGCAAGACATCTGGATATTTAGTCGCCCGAGTGGCTTTCGCCAACTCGCCCCGCTTTGTCGCCGCGCTCAGAATTTCACCGACACCGTTACAACACTTCTTACAGAACTCGATCACAAGGCAGAGTCTTTGGCCTGCCTCTTTTGCCGCTTCGAGCTTCTTGATGAAATTGAAGAGGTCCTTGCCTTCGACCTCTTCAATACTGGAAAACTTACCACCAAGGGACTGCGCGAGCTTGTGGGTCTTGTTCTTGGACTTTTGATCGCCGGCGTGAATGGCGATTACTGCTTCGTCATGATCCAAAAAGGGATAGAAGAAGTTCAGGCGTTTCATGTTCGTGAAGTCTGTCAAATCGACAGAAACCCGCTTGATGCCTTTGGGTAATGGAGCGGCGAGGGAAATTTGTTGGCCCGCACGAAGACGTTTGCCGACATCATCAAGCCAGTCCCCCAGCTCCGTGGCTCCCGCTATATGCCAGCGCCATGGTTTCGTGAGCTCACCCAGCAGCTTGTAGTGCGGGTATATCTGCTGTTCCCAATTTATTGGTTGGTCATCAAAGTCGAAGATGGCTTGCATAGGGTCGCCCAATAGACGACAAGGAAGTAGATTCGCCAACGCACTGATCAGCAGATGCTGCTGTGTGGAGCAGTCTTGGTACTCGTCGACATAGATGCCGGCATAGGAACATCGGACGAGTCGTTCGACAAACGGCCTTTCAAGCAAGCCGGCACACGCTTCGTAGAGCCTTGCCCAATCTTTGGCTTCTGGGTACTCCTTCGTCCACTTCGACGTCTTCGGGAAATACAGGCACAACCTAAGCGCCCAGCTCGCTATCGTGTCTATTTGGTAGTTCGAACTAGGAACTGCCAGGGACTGCATTTTTTTCTTGATCGCGTGGACGCCGGCATAGGTATGTGTCAGGACCAATTGCCGTTTCGATGCGGCCTTGACAGCCGATGCGATCAGGTGCGTCTTACCATAGCCCGCGGGCGCGATGACATAGCCTTTGCCGTCGAACTGGGCGAGCGTGCGAGCCAGGTCCTCATCCATGGTCCACCCATGTGCGGAGCCGACTCAGTTTGCTGGCCAGCTCACGCTGTTTGAAATCCGGATCTGCGAAGGCGGGAGCAATCACTTCAAACCACGCCTGCGCATCGGAAATGGATTTGAACCACGGGGATGACTTGGACTTTGCTGCATCACCGATCGCTTTTCGAAGCTCTGGAGACTCAGGCCATTGCATGACGTCGGCATCCAGGGCTATGTCCAATTTTGAGCGGACGTTGTCGTGGACTGGATGCCCAAGATCCTGCCCTAACTTGACAGATGCAAGAACGCTACTCCACGGCAAATCGAGCATGGCCCGCTGTTCAAGAGCAAGCTGATCGGACCAAATAAGCACTTCGATCGCTTGTTTTGTTAGATCTTCGGCATCGTTAGGCGAGAACTGTTGCGGGGCATCCCCATCGGCCACCGCAAAGACGTCATAGTGAAGGGCTTTAAATCCCGCAGCGAGGGGTTTGATCTTGCTCGCACCGCGTGCATCCAGCAGAACGGCACCCGCATAGGACAACGGATTGAGGCCTTCCGCCACCCAGAAATTATCCAGGCCACGTAGAAAACCAACCTCGGTCGCGCCCTCGCAGACGATGACTTTCATCGATAGAAACGCTTCCGCGCTGGACCGGATGTGACCTTGAACATTGAGTCCGTCCAAGTCTTTTCCAGTGGTTGCGACCACCTCTACGCCGCCTTCCAATTTGTGCACGACATGAAGTTCATCAACCGTCAGCTCACGCAAGACGGAGGGCGAGTGAGTCGTCAGGAAATACTGCCCCGTTGGATCCTCTTTGATATGTCGCATCAGGCGCGCGATCCGATGAGGCTCCAAGCCAAGCTCTACCTCATCGAACAGCGTGATGTGCTGCTCGTCGAGACCTTCCTTCTGGATGCCACACAAAAGCATTCTTCGCGACCCCAGCCCGAGCTGTCGCAACGGTATTTCCCCGTCGTGCAACGTCAGCCCGCCCAGCCTGATGCTTATGGATGCGAGGTCAAGATGAGCTTTGAACGAATCGTCGACCGGAACGCCAAGCTTCTTTGCCACCGCTTCTGACTTCGCCGCGGCCGTGTCGAAACTCTTTAAAGCGGTTGCGCGCTGCCCATCGAGTGAGCTTCGCGCTGCTCGCGTCGCGTCCACAAGCGATTCGCTCAGATTTTCAGCTTCCGTGATCCTCGCGAGCGCGGTTCCGGACGCCCAAGTCAGCTGCTTTTCGCTATAGGAGCCAATCAGGCCAACGTTTACTCGTGCACGATCAGCTGACCGAAAGTCGACACCATCGGCATTTCGAGCGGTGATAACCCGCCATTTTGGTTCCAGCTCTTTTCCCACGGTGAGGCGGACGCTCAGTACGATCTCATCACCGTCTTCGGGCTCGTCATGAAGGTTGAATGCGGCCTTGTCCCATCCACGCAGATGCGCACCGTATTTTTGCTCGGCGCAGAACTCGTCGGGCAGATCACCGATCACGATCTCAATTTTTATCGGGACGTCGGTCTTGCAAAGATGAAAATCAGAGTCATTAAATGCGAGATTCCACTGTGGATTGAAAGCGCAGCGGATTGCCTCAAGGATCGTCGTTTTGGCGGAATCGCCCTTGCCAATTAGGCAAAATACCCGCTGATCGGGAAGATTCCATTCCAGATCTTTGATGCCCCTAAAGTTCTGAATACTGATTCTTCTTATCTTCACGATTCGACCTTATCTATCGCAAGTCTGCTCGAGCACGGATATCGCTCGCCGAGGCGATCGGGAGAGCAATAAAATCTAGCTCTGCCATCTCGTCATAGGTGTTGAGGAACGGCAGGTACAACTCAACCACCCAGGCATCTCCTTCCTTCCGACCCGCGTAGGGGTGGAGGATTTCGCCATCCGGCCGACACCGATCGAAACGCAGCACGCCTTCATGCGGATAGCGGCCTCCCTTGTCCTGGTGACGCGCCTTCAGCATATGCGCGACGACCTCACTGGGATAGCCTGGATGACCTGAGGTTTTATGCTCGCGCACCGCGGCGGTGATCGCATCCGTCTCGGTCAAGTGGCAGCGCTTGATCTCATGCTCATCGAATACCTTTTCCTTGGCGATGTACGGCGGCCCTTGATACCAAAGCGGGTCCTTGCAATCGAGCGGGATAGCCAGAATGGTTCGCGTGCCGACGTCCGTGCAGCGCCACCGAAAACCTGCGCTCCCCACGAATTCCAGGCCAATATGAAAATCTGCGTGCTTCACGGCCCCTCCGGTGATAGCTGCGTTTCCTCCGTTGAAGCATAGCCAGCCTCGGTCTCGACATGTGAGTCGCTTCGCTGCCCCTGCTGCGGGCCACGCGGAATCACCACCCCCGACCATATGACTGGGGCGCCCCTCACTCAGATCGCTTACGTTTACGTCCTGCGGCCATTTGGGTTTCCGCTGTCACTGCCCGCGCTTCCGCCGATTGAAGCGCGGCAGTCAGTCCGGCCGTCTGGCCTCGTGCGGTGGCCAACTCGAGGGCCAATTGATCGCGCTCGACAGTCATGCTGGCGAGCGTCGCCAGGCGTGTCTCGTTGTCAGCCAACTCGCGGCGATGACGGGCAATTTCCAGGCGCATCTCGGTAAGGCTTGACTGCTGCTCTTCGCTTCGCTGCCGCAGCTTGGCCAGCTGTTGCTCGGCTTGCCGGAGCCCTTCGCGTGCTGCGTCCGTTTCCTGCAGCATGCGGGCCTGAGCGGCCTCCACGCGGTCGTTCGCCTTGTCCCGCTCCACTTGAAAAGCGGCATCACGGGCCGCGACGGTGGCCTGGAATTCAGTCGTCAATCGGTCGTGGTTTTGCCGCGCGGCTTCCAGTTGCTGAGCCATGTCGGCACGGACAGTCGTCACTTCCTGTTGCAGGGCCTGGACTTGTCCGAGCGCATCGTGCTTGGCTTCGGTTTCGCTAGCGAGCTGCTGTTGAAGTTCGGCGCGTTGCTCGTGCAGTCCGCTCACCTCGTGCCTTAGCTGATCGGCCGCGGTCAACGCCGCGTCCCGCTCGCTGATGAGCTCATCATGGGCTTGCTGCAATGCCGCCAGGTCCGACTCCAGTGCTTGGCGGTGCTCGCTAAAGACCTTCTCGCCTTGTTCGACGGCGGCCACCCATAGCGAACGCATCGCGTCAGCGATCGCCGGCGGCAGATCGGCGCCGAGCGCATCGGCCTTCGCCCTTTCATCCTTCCACAGTTTCAGTTCGTCGTTGATTGTGGTGCGGCTGCCTTGCTGGATGGCGGCATAGATCAGGTCGACGGTGAGTTCGTGCGGGTGTTTGCCGCTGGCCACCAGGTTGGCGGCGGCTTCGCGGGTGCGTTGACGGGTATCGCTGACGCGGCTCATAACGGCTCCAGTCGCTCACAAGGCAGATTTCGATGGTCAAGGTAGCCGTATATCACAGTATTACGTTATACGTATAACGATATGACCAGGAAATTTACGATAATCGCTATAATCAGAAGTCTTTGCCCTGTACGCTGTGCGAGGTGACCGCCTGGCAGTGAGGAAAGCTCGATGGCCGACATGACCGTGACAATCGCTGCCGGCGTGACGTTGCCGCCGACGTTATCGGGCGCCCATGGAGCCAATCGCGCCCCATCCGGCGTGCCTCGCCAGATCGCCGCAGACACCGACGTCGCTGCCATAGGCGTGTGGTTGGCCGAATACATGGACTCGCCCCACACGTTCCGCAGCTACCGCAAGGAAGCCGAACGGCTGCTGGCTTGGGCGACTCAGGTGCGTGGCAAGGCGATCTCTAGCCTGACCCGTGAAGACGTGCTGGCTTATGAGGCTTTCCTGGCCAATCCGCCCGCTGATTGGTGCGATGACGCATTGGCCCGTCGCGGCGACCACCGTCGCCTGTTTGCCGGGCCGCTATCTAATCGAAGCCGGCGCCAAGCCCTCGGCATCCTGGCTGGCCTGTTCAATTACTTGGTACGTGCGGGCTACCTGGCGGGATCGCCATTCGCACTGCAACCGCGTCGCCGCCGTGGGCGTAAGGCATCCCCCCAGGTCGAGCGCTTTCTGGATCGCCCCCTCTGGGCCGATGCCTTGGCTCAGCTGGACCGCTGGCCCTGTCTGACGTCGCGCGAGCATCAGCGCTATGAACGCTCACGCTGGGTACTTCGCTTGTTGTACGAAACTGCGCTGCGCGTGTCGGAAGCCGCGCAGGCGCAGGAAGCGGATCTGCAGCTGGTCCGCGGCCGGTGGTGGCTTCGCGTCATTGGCAAAGGCGGTGTCGAAGGCCGGGTTCCGTTGAGCGACACCTTGATGCGAGAGTTCGCGCGCTACCGCTCCTTTCTTGAGCTATCGCCCACGCCAGAGGTCGGCAGTCGGCGCCCACTCATTCTGGGTATTGCAGGGCGCGAGGACGCACTCACGCCGACGGCGGTCTACCTCATCGTCAAAGACACCTTCGCCCGGATCGCTGACGACTGGGAAGCTAAAGACCCGGCACGCGCCGCACGGCTCCGACGCGTGTCGACCCACTGGCTTCGCCACACCGCTGCCTCGCACCAGGCGGATGACGGCAATCCCATTCACCACATCCAACAAAACCTACGCCACAGCTCCATTGCTACCACGTCGATCTATCTGCATGCGGAAGACGATGCCAGGCATGCAACGACAACGGAGCGGCAACAACGATCGGAGGCATGATGGGACTGGTCAAGAGCGAATGGATGGAAGCCCAGGAGCGAGGTTGGTCGGCACCGGAAACATTCGTGTGCGCCGACTGTGTCGACGACCAGCATCTCAAAGATCTGATCAAGCGCGCTGCCTGTGCTGACACCTGCGATTACTGTGGCCGAAGCGACGTGGTGGACATTGCGGCCGAATCCCATGTCGTGATGGAGGCTGTCTACGACACGATCCATACTTACTACTGTGAACCAGCAGCAGGCGGCGTGCCCTATGACGGCGGCTTTGTCGTGCCGCCGATCGATGTGCAAGAGGTCCTGGACAATCTGGGCTTCGATGGGCATGCAGATTTTGTCGAGGCGGTCGTCGATGCCGAAGTCAATGGGGACGCCTTCGTCCCCGCTGCTAACGGGCATTGGGCAGGTAGCCATCCGCACGAAGTGCTTTCATCAGCATGGAGCTTGTTCACGCATACGGTGAAGCACGAGACGCGCTTCCATTTTGCGGACGCACCACGATCCGAATCCACGTCGCCTTACGAAATCGACGTGGCCGACGTCTTGCCCGCCATCGCGCAGCGCCTTCGCCCGTTGATTCGCACCCTCCCGGCGGGGACTGACGTCTATCGCTCACGGTTGCGTTCCCGTGGTCAGGCCTGGTTGCCCGGTGCAAAGGAGTTGGGACCGCCTCCGAAAGAGAAAACGTCGGCGGGCCGGATGAACCCGGCGGGCATTCCTTACCTCTATACCGCTTTCGACAAACCAACGGCTCGTCGCGAAATCGGAATCACCGGTCGGACGAGCCACACCGTATTCACGGCCACCTTCACGTTGTCGAAGCCGCTAGAAGTCATCGACCTGACCCAGTTGCCGCCTATGCCGTCGCTCTTTGACGTGGCCAACAAAGAGGCGCGCGAGCAGGCCTTATTCATTCGGGCGTTTGTCGACGCCCTCAGCAAGCCGGTGATGAAGGACGGTCATGAGCACATCGACTATGTGCCCTCCCAAGTCGTTTGCGAATACTTGGCCCAGGTCTTCGAACCGGCACCGGGCACCAAGCTCGGCGGCCTGATCTATCCGAGTGCCGTGCACCCTGGCGGGAAGAATCTTGTGGTTTTTCCCGAGGATCGTTATTGGGGCACCTTTCACGGGGTCACCTTTGCCCGCGCCGGGAAATGAAACCGCGCCGTCCTGAGCGCCAATCAGCAATGGCGACCGAACGGGCAAATCATCATGATTTGCTAGACCGGCAGATGTTTGGCTTCCGCCTTCGTGCGTCGAGGTCCAGCCGTGTTGCGCCCTAGGCTGTGCGCTTCCGAGGACGCGCGGTATTTGCTACGGACTTGGGCGCGGAAGCCGGTGTGCAGGACTGACCGGTCGCGCAGCAGCAATTCTCAGTTAGGTAGCCCACCAATTCATTCATGACCTCAAGGATGGGCGAGTAATAGATGAATCGGCTTTCTTGTCGGCTGGTGATCAGCCCAGCATGAACGAGTTCCTTCAGGTGGAAGGAGAGAGTGGCATTGGCTAGCCCGAGCCGTTCGGCGATCACGCTAGCCGCTAAGCCATCGGGAGCGTGCTCCACAAGCAGGCGATATACGGCCAATCGCGACTCTTGGGCGAGAGCGGATAGGACGGTGATGGCTTGTTTGGTCTGCATTGGCATAGGAGGAATCGGAGACTTCGTAGAAAACACACTCAGTGTAGGAGAAATGCCGTGGTCGTGACGGTTACGACTGACCAGGTGCTGCTGAGCTCTGCCCGATGGAAGCAAGCCGGCTAGTGAGTGCCAGGCGGTCCAGTGCTTCGATACGCAAGTTCATCAATAAGCTAATGCGTTGCTGGAGCAGACTTCGTGCCAGCAGAAAAGCCTTGTAGATGACTTCGTCGTCGCCCGCCGCTTTGGCTGGATCAGGAATGCTCCAGTGCGCCGTGATGGGCGCGCCCGGCCACGCGGGACAGACTTCGCCCGCGACCTGATCGCACACGGTGATCACGAAATCCATCACTGGCGCACCAGGACGGGTAAATTCTTCCCAGCTTTTGCTTCGCAGTGTCGCCGTCGGTAGATCCACCGCTCGCAATACCTCCAAGGTTTGCGGGTAGATGAACCCCTTGGGCTGACTGCCCGCACTGAAGCCGTGAAACTGGCCCTTACCAAAGTGATTGGTGATTGCCTCGGCCAGGATGCTACGTGCCGAGTTTCCGGTGCAAACGAACAAGACGTTGTAATGCCCCTGCATGGCAGTCTCCGCTTAGGCTGTGCGTGCTTCGTACCAGTGCTTACTCACCGTGACGATGCGAACCACTGACAGCATCACCGGCACCTCGATCAGGACGCCTACCACGGTGGCCAGGGCGGCCCCCGAGTGCACGCCGAACAGTCCCACGGCCGTGGCCACCGCCAACTCGAAGAAGTTGCTCGCTCCGATCAGTGCCGACGGCGCCGCAACACAATGCGGCACACCGAGCTTCCGATTGAGGAGGTAGGCCAGGCCGGAGTTGAAGTAGACCTGGATCAAGATGGGTACCGCGAGCATCGCGATGATCAGGGGCTGCGCAAGGATCTGCTGTCCCTGGAAGCCGAACAGCAGCACCAAGGTCAGCAGCAAGGCACTCAGCGAGATCGGTCCCAGTCGCGTCAGCAGGCGTTGGAGTGCATCGTGACCACCATGGGCCAGCACGACACGGCGCAGGACGACGCTGATGAGCACCGGGACGACGATATAAAGCACGACTGAGAGAATCAGCGTGTTCCACGGGACGGTGATGGCCGAGATGCCCAGCAACAACCCGACGATCGGCGCAAAGGCAACCACCATGATCGCGTCGTTCACGGCGACCTGACTCAGGGTGAAATTGGGCTCGCCGCCGCACAGGTTGCTCCAGACGAAGACCATGGCCGTGCACGGGGCCGCGGCAAGCAGGATCAGGCCGGCCACATAGGAATCGAGCTGATCGGCCGGCAAGCAGGCCGCGAACACATGGCGGATGAAGATCCACCCCAGCAACGCCATCGAGAAGGGTTTGACCGCCCAGTTGATGAAGAGCGTGACACCGATGCCTTTCCACTGATGGCGCACACCCGCCATCGCCCCGAAGTCGATCTTCAGCAGCATGGGAATGATCATCAACCAGATCAGCACCGCCACCGGTAGATTGACCTGTGCGACCTGCATATTTCCCAAGGCTTCGAACGATCCGGGCAGCAGATGGCCGAGCAAGGTGCCGGCCACGATGCAGAGCAGCACCCACACGGTGAGATAGCGTTCGAAGAATCCGATGCGGGCTACCTTGGATGGTGGCGTCGCGTCGATGGTGGTCGTGGCCTGGTTCATGCGGCATCCTCGTTGTCGTCTTCGCCGGTCATCGCGCCGATACCATCGAGCGCCCACTTGAGGTCGTCCTGACTCATCGTCTCGACAGGCAGGTTTAACAACGCCATGAGTCGGTAAGTGATCAGCATGTGCGCCTTGCGGAAGGCTTCGTTGATGGCAACGGGACTGCCCTTGACCGCCGCCGGATCCGGCAGGCCCCAGTGGGTGCGTACGAAGTCGCCAAAAAGCACCGGACACGGTTCATTGGCGGCGCTGTCGCAAACCGTCACCACGATGTCCAGCGGCGGCGCGCCTTCGCCGACAAAGCGGTCCCACGACTTGCTGCTCAGCCCATCGATGGGAATACCTGCCGTCGCGAGCTCTTCCAGGGCATAGGGGTTAACTTGGCCGGTCGGTTTGCTGCCGGCGCTGTAGGCCTCGAATCGGCCTTGACCCAGGTGGTTGAGGGTGGCTTCGGACAGGATGCTACGGGCCGAATTGCCCGTACAGATGAAGAGAACGCGACAAGGATGCATGGCGCCGTGGATCCAGGGGTGGCTGCGATGGTTGTAATTCTATATTTCCATAATGATAGAATCGTTACATCAACGCAACTGGTCCGGACCCTTGCCATGACGCTGCATGACTTACCCCACATCACCGCTGATGTGCTCGACAAACCCAGCCTGGACAAGCTGGCCCTGCCAGCGGGTTCCAGTCATCCGCCGAGGATCTTGATCCTGTACGGTTCGTTGCGCCCGCAGTCGTTCAGCCGAAAGTTGGCTCTGGAGGCCGAGCGGATTCTTCAGCAGTTTGGCGCCGAAACCCGGGTGTTCGATCCTCATGAGTTACCGATGCTCGACAGCGTGCCCGCGAGCCACCCCAAGGTGCAGGAGCTGCGCGCACTGTCCCTGTGGTCGGAAGGCCAGGTCTGGGTGAGCCCGGAACGTCATGGCTCGGTGACCGGGGTATTCAAGAATCAGATCGACTGGCTACCGCTGGAAGATGGCAGCGTGCGTCCCACCCAGGGACGGACCTTGGCCGTGATGCAAGTCAGTGGTGGCTCGCAGTCCTTCAACGTGGTCAATGCGCTGCGCGTGCTCGGTCGCTGGATGCGCATGGTAACCATCCCGAACCAGTCGTCGGTGGCAAAGGCCTGGCAGGAGTTCGATGACCAAGGTCGCATGAAGCCGTCGGCGTTTTACGATCGCGTCGTGGACGTGATGGAAGAGCTGTTCAAGTTCACGCTGATGGTGCGCGATCGCAGCGACTATCTCGTGGACCGCTACAGTGAACGCAAGGGTGCGGCCGAGGCCCTCGCGCTTTCCGCCGCCGCGGGAGTCACGGAGGTGATCGCTGCTTCCGCGCCCGCACCGTTGCCGGCGACGGATTCCGCAACAGCGCGCAAGCCTTCCACGCGTCCGGCCTGCTGCAGCAGTACCACGGAGGCCTGTTCATGACGCCCACGCCTATGCCGGTCACCATCTACCACAACCCTGACTGTGGTACCTCGCGCAACACACTGGCATTGATCCGCCATGCAGGCATCGAGCCCACCGTTATTGAGTACCTGCAGCACCCGCCCACGCGCGAACGGTTGATCCAGCTGATCGACGAAGCCATGTTGCGACCGCGCGAGGCGGTGCGTGAAAAGGGGACCCCGTTCGCGGCGCTTGGCCTGGGCGAGCCTGGCGTCACCGATGAGATGATTATCGACGCCATGCTTGCGCATCCCATCCTCATCAATCGGCCCTTCGTGGTGACGCCGATGGGGACGCGGCTATGCCGCCCGTCCGAGGTGGTGCTGGACATCTTGCCGCCGGTCACGCGTCCCTTCACCAAAGAGGATGGCGAAGTGGTGATCGATGCCCAGGGGCAGCGCGTCCGATAGCGAGGCGCCGGCGGATGGTCGTTCTGTCACCACCATGCGCCGCTTCCTGTTTTAAGATCCGACGCTTTAAGGCGGTGGGGCTCGACGCGATCGTCGGCCCCGTGGGCGGCGGTGCACGGTCGCAAGAACATTGGCCACGCGCGCTTGCCGTTCTGCCGCACTACAACCTAGCAGTCAACATCGAGGAATGGCATGGCTTCGATTGACCGGACGGCGTACCCGCAATTCAAACGCAATCCTGTAGTTCGCGAGCTCGTCGCGTTCTATACGCTCTCTGATACCGAGCTCGCGTTCGTCACGCAACATGCCCGACAAGCGCCCAGCCGCCTAACGCTGGCCATCTTGCTCAAAAGCTTTCAACGCCTGAAATATTTTCCTGCGTTGGATGATGTACCCCTCGCCGTGATTCGCCACATCCGGGCATCCTTGAAATTCAGGATGCAGATCAAGCCGGCGACTCCCAGCACCGTCACGCTCTACCGCTATCACCAGCTCGTTCGTAAAAATCTGCAGTTTCAGGCGTTCGAGCATGGCGGGTTAGATGTCGCCGCCCGCGCCATCCAAGACGCCGCAGCGGTCATGGACAATCCGCCCGACCTGATCAACGTCGGCATCGAACAACTGGTCAAGGATCGTTTCGAGCTTCCCGCGTTCAGCACACTCGACCGCCTTAGCCGTCGCATTCGCACCCTGGTCAACGGTCGCTTCTTTGCCGAGATGGAACGGCGCCTGACCACGGAAGAGAAAGAGCGCCTGGATGCGCTTGTTCAGTCGAAAGGATCGGCGGCCAAAAGCCCGCTCCACGAGGTGAAGCGGCTACCCAAGCGATCCTCCCTCAAGCACTTCCAAGAGTTGCTCGACCACATGGCGAAGCTCGACGAGCTCGTTGCCACGGAGCAGCCGCTGGCCGGCATTCCTGAACTCAAACGCAAGCATTTCGCCGCAGAAGCACGAGTCTTGGATGCGGCGGAGCTAAAGGACTTTCGACCCGCCAAACGCCGCGCGTTGCTGCTGTGCCTAATCCATCGTGCTCGCGTCCAAGCGCGCGATGATCTCGCCGACATGTTCATCAAGCGGATCGGCAAGATCCACAACCACGGCAAGGAAGAACTGGAGCGTCTGCGTAGCCGCTACCGTGAAAAGGCAGAGACGTTAGTGGCCACCATGTCCGATGTCATCCGTGTACTGAGCGAACATCACAGCGACACCACAGCCGGGCGCGAGATACGGCGCCTGGTGACGGCGCGCGGGAGCATCGAGACCTTTCAGCAGGACTGCAACGCGATCGCAGCCCACAGCGGCGACAACTATCTGCCGCTGCTGTGGCCGTACTACAAGTCTCATCGCGCCACCATTCTTCGCATGGTGCGGCTGCTGGATATGAAGTCGACCACAGAGGATCAATCGCTGATTGATGCGATGGAGCTCGTGCTTGCCCAAGAGCGCAGTCGCAGCGAATGGCTGGATGAGCCCGTGGACCTTTCGTTCACCACACACCTTTGGCGGAAAACACTGATTCACCGCATGGAGTCGGGGGAGGAACGGATCCATCGACGCCATTTTGAGGTCTGCGTGTTTTCATCGCTGGCCAACGAGCTGAAGTCAGGCGACGTGGCCGTTCGCGGCTCGGAAGCCTATGCAGATCAGGGCGAGCAACTGCTGACTTGGGAAGAATGCGAGCCACAAGTGGAGGACTACTGCCGCACACTAGATCTGCCGTCGAACCCGGTTGCGTTCGTCAATGCACTGCAATCGCGCCTGATGGCGATGGCTGAGCAGACCGATCAGGAATATGTCGACAACGGCCAGGTCGTGATCGACGATCAAGGTATGCCCGTCCTGAAGCGCAACAAGGCCAAGGAAATGACGGGCAGCGCACGCGCCCTTGAAACAGCCATCCATGAGCGCCTGAAAGAACGCAGTGTCATTGATGTGTTGTGCGACGTCGGGCACTGGACCAACTGGCACCGTCACTTCGGCCCCTTGTCGGGCTCCGATCCTAAGATCGACCAGCCGGCCGAACGCTATGTACTGACGGCCTTTACCTACGGATGCAACCTGGGCCCGAACCAGGCCGCCCGGCATTTCCGGGGTGCGGTGTCGGCGCACATGCTCTCGTTCGTCAATCGCCGGCACATTGATGCCAACAAGTTGTCAGCTGCCTGCCGGGACATCATCAATAGCTACGCAAACCTGCAGCTCCCCAAGCATTGGGGCGATGGCAAGCGTGCGGCGGCGGATGGTACCAAGTACGAGATGTACGACCAGAACACGCTGGCGTCGTATCACATTCGCTACGGCGGCTATGGCGGCATTGCCTACCACCACGTCTCTGACACCTATGTGGCGCTCTTCAGTCACTTCATCCCGTGTGGCGTCTGGGAGGCGGTCTATATCATCGACGGACTACTGAAGAACACGTCCGATATCCAGCCAGACATCGTGCATGCCGACACGCAGGGCCAGTCATTGCCCGTGTTTGGCTTGTCCCACTTGCTGGGCATCCAGCTCATGCCGCGTATTCGCAACTGGCAGGACTATCGGTTCTTCCGACCAGAAGCCGATGTGACCTATGAGCATATCGACGCGTTGTTCCGCGATAGCGTCGACTGGGACCTCATCGAAACCCATTGGAAGGATCTCATGCGGGTCGTTCTGTCGATCAAGGCAGGCAAGATCGCCGCATCAACTTTGCTGCGACGGCTGGGCAACAACAGTCGCAAGAACCGGCTGTATCACGCTTTTCGCGCGCTGGGGTCCGCAGTGCGGACATTGTTCTTGCTCCAGTACATCTCCGATCAGGACCTGCGCGAGCAGATCACCGCGTCGACCAACAAGGTCGAGGCCTACAATGGCTTCTCGAAGCACTTCTTCTTCGGCGGGGAGGGGGTTATTGCCGACAATGATCCCGTCGAGCAAGAAAAGGCCGTCAAATATAACGACCTGGTCGCCAACGCGGTGATCTTCCATAACGTCGTGGAGCAGACCCGCATCATTAAATCCTTGATGCGGGATGGCTGGAAAATCACGGCAGAGGATGTTGCAGCCTTGAGCCCCTACGTAACGGCGCACATCAAGCGCTTCGGTGACTATCTCATCGACATGGATGCCATCCCGGACCCGTACGAGAGCGACTTAGCTTTGGCCGCCTAACGGGAGGGGCAGTGGACCCCACCAAAAGGCCAGCAAGTCATTGATCCATGTAATGAATTGGCGTTCTACTTATCAAAATTACACGTATCTCGGCTCAATCCCTATCTCATCATGCTCGCATGCGGCAGCGGCCTGGCCACCATGGCGGCATCGTACGCACAGGACACACCGCCCGGAGGCGCCACACCAGCGGTACCTCCGCTGCATTCGCCGCCGGACGCACCGCGCTCCAGCACGGGCGTTCGCCAGGCCGCGGCACCAGCGCCCACGCCCGACAAGGCAATCAATCTTTCCCAAGTCGTCGTCACCGCCGCGAAGCGCACCGAATCCATCCAAAGCGTGCCGATTCCCGTCACCGTCGTCACGCTCAACCAGCTTCAAAACCAGGGTTTGAATGACGTGCAGGACCTCACCCATGCGGTACCCGGCCTCACGGCGCAAGGAGGCTCATCGGAGACGCTGCAGATCCGGGGCATTGGCACGCCGGACAATGCACGCACGGCCGAGTCGAGCGTGGGCATCGTGCTGGACGGTGTCGCGCTCGACAGCAATGCATCGGCCGGGCCACCCCAGCTTTTCGATGTGGCGCGCATCGAAGTGCTGGAAGGGCCGCAAGGGACACTGTTTGGCCGCAGCACATCGGCAGGCCTTCTCAACATCACCACCAATGCGCCTGATCCCAGCAAGACCCAGGTGATCCTGCATGCCGATCAGGGCAGTCGCGACAGCGGCACACGCACGGCGGTCCTGAACCTGCCAACTTCCACCTACTCGGCCCTCCGGCTTTCATTCGCCAACACGAAGGAGCCGCAGACGGTCTACAACGACTATCAACACTCCTGGAACGACTCGTTCTACGACAGTTTCCGTGCGCGTTACCTTTGGCAGCCCACGGACAAACTGACGTTCAACCTGATCGGCGATTTCACTCGATACAGCGAGACAGGCGGCGGCGACTGGCCTGTCTACCAGTCCACGCCCGGAAGCCGCTTGAGCCAGCTGCTTGCTGTCTGCGGCATCGTGCCGAGCCAGGACAACAATCACGTGTGCCAGGACGGTCCGAACGATAACCATGCCAAATCGGACGGAGTTTCGGCGGAGGTCAATTACGATCTTGGCAACGCAACGCTTACGTCCATCAGCTCACTGCGACGCCTGCGAACCTGGGGACCGGGTGGCGATGCCGACAGCACACCCATCAACCTGCTCAACATCAATCTGGGGAACGCTGACCTTCGCAATGAGAGCCAGGAGTTTCGACTGACGTCATCGGACAACGACTTCGTCGACTACGTGGCCGGCTTGTATTACTTCCACAGCAAGCAGCTCTATCAAACCCTTCAGGTAGGGCAGCCGCTATTGCCGTTGCCGTATGTCCTTGGCCAATCGTCGCTGACCAATGCGCGCGAGAGGAGCTACGCCGGATTCGGTGAGGCCACGCTCAAGTTCACGCCCACGTTCCGTGGCGTGATCGGTCTGCGCTACGGCAACGACGACATCGCCGCAGACACGGATCGTGCCCTGGCGCCGGGCGCGATCGCTCCCTTTACCGGCCTCGTCGCCATCAACGGGCACGTCGATCACGACTATCACTCTCTGCGGCTTGGCTTGCAGAAGGACCTGGCCGACAACCTGATGTCGTACGTCACCTTTACCAAAGGCTATAAAGGCCCGGCCGTCAACGATCAGGCGACGACCAACGACGTACCGGTGATCATCAAGCCGGAGATTCCGATTTCATGGGAGGCGGGCCTCAAGACCACCTGGCTGGAGGGCCGGCTTGGCCTCAATGGCTCGATCTATCACACGCGTTACGAAAACTATCAGTCGCTGCTGTTCGATCCCGGCTCGGCGACCTATGTCTACGGCAACGCACCTTCCGTCACCATCAAAGGGTTTGAAGTCAGCGCCTTTGGGCATTTGAATCCCAACCTCACCCTCAACATGGGGTTGCTTTACAACGATGGACGCTACGGCCCGGGTTACTACGTCTCCTGTGCCCCGAACCAAACCCTTGCGGAAGGATGCAAGCCGTTCACCAACGCCATGGGCGTGACCGCAACCACCACGGATGCAGCCGGCCATCCATTGATCGGCGCCCCCAAGGTCAAGGTAACGCTCAATGCCACTTATACCCATGCATTGAACGCCAGGCTGGACGGTTTTATCTCGGGCGATGCCCTTTACACCTCCCGGATTTATTTCGACCCGGCGTACGATCCGGCCGACTCCACTGGCAGCCATGTGACCCTGGGCACCAAGGTGGGCGTGCGCGCCCACGACGGTCGCTGGGGCGCCTATCTGTACGTAAGGAACCTGACCAACGAGTTCCTGCCGCAGTATCGTTTTGTCACGCCATCGGGAATTGTCCTGGGGGACAGGAATACCTACACCCAGACCGTCGGTGCCGATTCGTTCCGGACCGTTGGCGTGTCGTTCGACTTGAATTTCTGATGATGGCCAACCGCTCAGGGCGAATACCCGCCAATCGGGAAGACGCGCCTCCCTATCACAGGACATGGACACCCGACATTGACTACTAAACGCCAGCCACCCAAAGCATCGAACCGCCCAAGCAAGAGCAAGGCGCCGCAGGTCAAGCCGCTGGCCGCTCGTCGCTCTCATGCGCAGCGCAGCGCCGAAACCCAGGCCAAGCTCATTGAGGCAGCCATTGCGTGCCTGCATCGCGCTGGATACGCCGCGACCACGGTGACCATGGTCGCGGATGAGGCCGGAGTAAGTCGTGGCGCGATGTCGCACCAGTACCCGACCAAAACGGACTTGATGCTTGCGGTCGTCCAGGCGGTGTACGAGCAGGATGCCGAGCACTACAACCGGACCATGGCCGCGGCGCCTCCCGCGCAGTGGCTGGCCGACCTGCCGTCCACCATGTGGGACGTCATCAGCCAGCCCTCCGGCACCGCGGTGATGGAAATCATGCTCGCGTCGCGCTCCGATCCGGAGCTCGCCGACAAGCTGCGGACCATGCAAACCGCCATCGACACGCGCGCGCACCAATGGATCGTCGATCGCATCGCCAGCGCGGGCCTGCGCGATCGCCCCGATGGCGAAGCCATCCATCGCCTGTTCGTCTCGGCCATGCGCGGGCTGTCGCTGGAGGGCCTGTTTCGTCGCGATCCGGCCGGCGTCCAAAAATCGGTGGCCGTGCTTGGGGAAATCCTGCACCTGCTGTACCCCGCCTTGAAGACAAAACTTCCGAAGTCACGCAAAAAACCATGATCAACATCACGACGCGACGCGCCGTCCCGGAGGGATTCCTCTGGGGCGTGGCAATCTCTGCGCACCAAAGCGAGGGAGGCAATCAGAACTCGGACGTATGGCTGGCGGAGAACGTGACGCCTACGCTATTTCGCCAGCCATCCGGCCTTGCCTGCGACAGCTACCATCGCTACGCCGAAGACATCGCCATCGCGGCCGGCGCAGGATTCAACTGCTATCGATTCGGCATCGAATGGTCACGCATCGAACCGCAGCCGGGCACGTTTTCCGAAACGGAGCTGGACCGCTATTCGCGCATGGTGGACCTTTGCCTGGAGCGTGGCCTGGCCCCCATGGTGACCTATAGCCATTTCACGGTACCGAGATGGTTCGCCGAGCGCGGGGGGTTCGAGAAGGCGGATGGCGCCGACTTGTTTGCGCGCTTTGCCGAAAAGGTCACCCGGCGCCTGGGCGATCGCCTGGCCGCGGCAACAACCTTCAACGAGGCCAACATTCAACGCCTGTTGTCGCTCATTCGCTCGCCCAGGGACCAGTTGATGAGTCGCCGCATGATGGCCGAATGCGCCAGGCAGACCGGGGCAAAGAACTTCTCGTCCTTGCTGTTCACCGATTACCGCAAGACGGAACCCGTGTTGCTCGATGCGCACCGCAAGGCCATGGCGGCCATGAAGGCCGGGCCCGGGAAGTTTCCGGTCGGCCTTACCCTTACCATGCAGGACATCCAGGGCGTTGGCTGGGTCAACGCCGCCAGGCTAGTCATGGCCAAGCTCTATGGCCCATGGCTTGACGAGGCGGCCAAAGCGGACTTCATCGGCGTGCAGACTTATACCCGCGCAAGAATCGGCTTGCGCGGACCGCTCCCCCCGCCCAAGTACGCGGACATGACCGATGCAGGCTACGAGTTCTACCCGCAAGCACTAGGTGGAACCATTCGCCTCGCCGCCGCTCGTACCGGGCGCCCGGTCTATGTCACCGAGAGCGGTATCGCCACCGGAAATGACCAGCTTCGCATCGCGTACATCAATGCCGCGCTCCGTGAAGTCCGCAGCTGCCTCGACGAAGGCATCGATGTGCGCAGCTACATTCACTGGTCGCTGCTGGATAACTTCGAATGGACGGCCGGCTATACGCAACGCTTCGGCCTGGTCGAGGTGGATTTTGAATCATTCGAGCGCACGCCCAAGCCAAGCATATTCCACCTTGGCTCGATGGCGCGCGAAGGCCGCCTATGAACCGGGCAGGATTCCCTGCCCTCGCCACCTGTGGGTGCCTGCCAGCAATGACCAGGAAGGACGGGCATTCGCCTGGAACCCAGCGGGCCACTGCGTTTTGATCTTTACGAGGAACCAGCACAATGTCACAGAAAACGATTCCCCAGGGCATGGTGGACGAACTCGAACCCACTCCGCGCACGAATACGCCTTTCGAACGGGCCGTCCTCGACTACATTCTCAAGACCGGACCTCGCGACATGGAAATGTACGCGCGAATCACCGATCCGCAGACCCGAACGGCCTACGAGGCGGCTGAGCTCCAACGCCGCGCAACGGACTGGCCGCACCTTGGCATGTATCGCGGTGAAAATGCTTCGCTGCATGTCCGTCCGGACGTCGTCTTCATCGGATGCTCCATCACCGAAATTTGGCAGCACGGCGATGCGTCGCTCTTTTCCAATGGAATCGTAGGGCGCGGGATCAGTGGGCAAACATCGCAGCAGTTGCTCCTCCGCTTCTATCCCGATGTCGTCGCACTGCGCCCCAAGGTAGTTCATATCCTTTGCGGTAGTAACGATATCGCAGGGAACACGGGGCCTTGCACGCCTCAGGACTACAAGAACAACATCATGGCGATGATGGACCTGGCCTTTGCCAACGGCATGGCCGTCGTGATCGGAAGCATCCCCCCGTCCAATCAATTCAATCACCGTCCCGAGATGCACCCGGCGGCAAGAATTGCCGAACTCAACACATGGCTGCGGGAAATCGCCGGCAAGCGGGGAGCGACATACGTCGATTACTTTTCGGCCCTGACGGACATCGACGGGTCGTTGCCACCGAAGTATTCCAACGACGGACTTCACCCCAATGCCGCCGGCTACGAGGTCATGCGCCCGCTCGCCCTGGCAGCCATTCGGTCCAGCCTGGCCGCGGCCCGAAGGCTGCAGCCGGTGGACCATGCGTCCCCACGCCAGTAGTCGCCTTCACGCCATCGTCAACCCCGCAACGAGCCAACATGACCGACGCATATCCGGAGCCGCTGGCGCTTGATCCAGAATATTCACGGCTCAGCCCCATTCGGCCGCTTTCGAAGATCGCCTATAGCGCAGGGGCGTGGGTGGACGGCATCGCCAGCAACGCCGTCCACACGTTCGGGTTGTTTTATATAACAACGGTCCTGGGCGTGCCCGGTGCGCTTGCCGGTTTTGCGCTATCGGCGGGGCTTTTTATCGATGCCGTCTTTGACCCGCTGATCGGATCGATATCCGACTCATGGACGTCAGGCCTGGGGCGGCGGCTTCCCTTCATGCTGCTCGGCTTGCCGCTTGCCGTCATCGCCTTCCAACTGTTCTTTTCCGCATCGGCCGCTCCAACCGGCAGGCAAGCGTTTTGGAACATCCTTGCGCTTTCCATCATGCTGCGAAGCTCCGTGTCGCTGTTCAACCTGCCGTTCCTCGCCTTCGGCGCCGAACTCACCGACGATTACTCGGAACGATCAAGCATAGCCGCCTGGCGCTGGGGCGCAGGCATGTTCGGCGGGATCATCGTCGTTGCCGTGGGCTTCGGCGTCTTCTTCAAGGATACCGACAGCCTTCTGCACGCTTCCGCCTATGCCCATTTCGCCACCTGCTGTGGCGCCATAGCAACCGTGGGCGCCCTGGCCTCGCTCTGGGCCACCTTTCGCCTGCGTCATCGTGCGCACGCCACTTCCGTGCCATCACGGGGCATATTACGAACCCTGCTCAAAGGCACGGCTGAGATCATCAGGAACCGGTCATTTCGGGTGCTGTTCTTATCGACCATGCTTTTCTTCGTGGCGGAAGGCGCCACGCTTTCCCTGGGCCTGCATGTCAATACGTACTTCTGGAAACTGTCGGCCCGGGATATCAAGTTTGTCACGGGAGCATTTTTTCTCGGCCTTGTCATCGGTGCGCCGATCATCGGCACGATCGCGCGGAGGCTGGAGAAAAAGAGCCTCGTGCTGGCCAGCATAGGCATACTCACCCTGGCGCAGGCGGCGCCTGGCGGCCTTCGGCTCGCAGGCCTGTTCCCGCTGCAAGGCCAGGTGCTGGCCGCCACGCTGGTCTGCGACAATTTCCTGATCGGGCTTGCGCTTTCCACTGCCGCCATTGCCGCGAATTCGATGCTCGCCGATGCCGCTGACGAGCACGAATATCTATTCGGGGAACGCCGGGAGGGTTTGTACTTCGCCGGCTGGGCATTCGCCGTCAAGTCCGCCAGTGGCGGCGGCGCTCTCCTGGCGGGGCTTGCACTCGCGCTGAGCGGGTTCGCTGTCAAGGATCCGCTGGCTCGGGACGTGACGCCGCTCGCGGTCACCCCGCACACGGCCAACATATTGGCTTTTTTCCACGGCCCCGCGGCCGCGCTCCTGTCGGCGGCGGGCTTGCTCGTGCTGGCTCCGTACAAACTCGACCGTGCAAGACATGCCCTCATCCTGGCAACTTTGCGTGCTCGACGCGTCGGTGTGGCCGAGATGAGAGCTAACTAACTAATAGTCAGTGGCGCTGGCGAGGCAGGCCGCCCATTGAATGGAATGCGACAACTGCAAGGCTGGATTCTCCAGGCCTTGCACTGGCCACGGATTATGACGTCGCCCCGTGCGATGACCCGCCCGATTCCAGGAACTGCGAAACATCCCGTACGAATTCCCGCGGATACTGAAACAGCGACCCGTGGCCCGCGTCGGGATAGAGAATGAGTTTGGCGTCTGGCAGATTCTGCTGGAGCAGGAACGAATTGATCGGGTAGATGATCACGTCCTTGCCCCTGTTGACGACCAGCGTGGGTTGCTTTATCGCACCCAGATAGGCGTAAGGATCTTTCCTTGGCGCACCGGAAGCCGACAGCGCGGCGATTTGCGCAGGGCCCACCTTGGCGCTGACCTTTGGGTCACGGTTGACCTGGCGTTGCCTATAGCGCGCCAGAAAGGCTCGGCCAGCTGCCTGGCTCGATGGCGATGGCGTGCCAAGATGGCGGGCGCCAGTTTCTGCGCCTAGTTGGCCTCGGCAATAAAGTCACTGACGTGTTTCACGAAGCGGTCCGGATACTGGTACTGCGAGCCGTGGTTGGCGTCCGGATAGAGGATCAGCTGCGCGTTGGGAATGTGCTGCTGCAGGAGGTAGGAGTTGATGGTGTAGATGATCACGTCCGTTCCGCCGTTGATCACCAGGGTGGGCTGGTGCAGCTGCTTGAGGTAGTCATAAGGGTTCTCGCGCGGCGCGCCCCACTTGCCCAGCGCTTCGATCTGCGCCGGCGCCACCTTCTCGTTCACCTCCGGATCGCGGTCCTGCGTGCGCAGGCGGAAGCGCTGGAGGAAGGCGCGGCCGGCCGCCTGGCTGGCCGCGGAGTCGGTGAAGAACACCTTCAGCCACAGGTGATCGGGTTCGTCGTAGGTGGCGCCGAAGATCCGCTGCGCTTCGGGCGTGAGCGAGGCCATGCCCTCGCCGCTGCGCGGCCCGGTGCCGACCAGGACGAGCTTGCGCACCAGCCGCGGTTCGTCGATGGCCAACGTCTGCGCCACCAGGCCGCCGAGCGAGAAACCCAGCACATCGACCTGGGTCAAGCCCAGCGCCTTGATGAAGGCCGCCGCATTCGCCGCCATGCCCTCGATGGTGGTGGGCACCTCGCCGGAGGAACTGGCGATGCCGGCGTTGTTGAACAGGATCACCTCGCGGTCCTTGGCCAGGCCATCGGTGATGAGCGGATCCCAGTGATCCATGGTGCCGGTGAAGTGCATGTTGAGCACCAGCGGTACGCCGCCAGCCTTGCCGAAGCGGCGATAGGCGAAGCGGATGCCGTTGGCCTGGACGTACTGGGTCGGCGCGGTTTGATGGGTATGAAGCGTCATCGAGATGTCCTTGGTTTTCTTGCATGGCCAGGCGCCACGCACGCCAACGATGAAAACAGAGTGCTGGCCGGCTTGGCGAGCTTGGCGGCGGCTACAACTCACCAGTCAGGAACTGGGCCTTTCCCAAACCAAAACTCCAGTCGGCATCGGAGTTCGTGCTGATGCTGACCATGACGTCGGATGGTTCGATGCCGCACTTGCTGCCGAGGTGTTCGCATACCTGGCGATAGAACGCCAACTTCGCTTCCACCGGCCGCGGACGACTGACCACGCTTATCACGACCAGCTTGTCGGTGCGTCGAAGGCCAAGGCCGGTATCCTCAATGAACATCGTGTGAGGATCGTGCTCATGGACGATTTGATAGCGGTCCCGCTCGGGAACATGAAAGGCCGCCAGCATGCCGGCATGCACGGCATCGCACAGCGCCTTGATCTCGCCAGCCGTGCGGCCTTTACGTATATCGATTCGTATCAACGGCATGATGTGGAACCTCCATCGCGTCTGTCGATGAAGACAGTATCGAGCATGCCGGATGATAGAAATTCGCGCCGCCGAAGCCTTGAACTTTCTTGCAGGTTTTGGCCAATTTATGCAGCGCCTGGGCTGGTCCGCACCTTCCATGATGCGGCAACAGGTGCGCCATGCCCTCGCTAGGGGTCGATAAATCCTCGGCGCACGGCGATGATCACCGCATGGGTTCGATCCGATGCCCCCAGCTTGAACAGAATGTTCTTCATGTGGGATTTGACCGTATCCTCGGTCACGAACAGCGAGTCGGCGATGGCCCGGTTGCTAAGGCCGGATTTGACCAGCCTCAATACGCTCAACTCGCGCACGGTGAGTCCGGCGGTTCCCCGATGGGCCGACAGGTCGTGACTGATCTCTGCGGCCATCACCTGTCGCCCCTCAGCGGTGGCCCGCACCGCCTCGACAATCTCTTCGCGACTGGCCGATTTCAGTAAATAGGAGGTAGCGCCAAGGGTCAGGGCCTGGGTCACCCGCGCATCGCCGGGATAGATCGTAAACACCACGATGCCTGCACCGGGCGACAGCTTTTGTATCGCGGTAATGGCCTGCAAGCCGTCGACATGGGGCATCTGCAGGTCCATCAGCGTCACGTCGGGCTGCAAGGATTCGAACAGGGTTATCGCCTGGGCGCCATCGACGGCCTCGCCCACGACCTCCATGCCCTCCTCCAACTGAATGGCGGCGCGTAAGCCGTCCCTCATCATGGGATGGTCATCGGCGATAAGGACGCGGATCGGCTTCTTCTGTTCGGTCCCCAAGGTGAACTACTCTGGCTGCTGGGCGTGGCGAACGCGCCCGCCTAGGGTGACGGGCGGTGACGATGAGGTCTGGTCATCGTATACGCATCAGCACGCCAGGCAATAACCCTTCCGGGTGGTATTCGCGCGAAGGCATGGCAGATACGCCTTGAGGCGGCGGGAAGGCATGCGGGACGCGGCTAGCGTCCATGGCTACGCCGCTCACCGTGGATGATCCCCAGCAGAAAATGCACCACCAGATCGTCCAGGCCAAGGATGAGCATTTCCTTGGCGGTTCGATTGTCCAGGGTCACAATCGGCTCGCGGCTAAACCAGTGCTCCAGCACCCCATGGTCGGGCTCGATGCGGGAGGCGACAAGCATGATGAGGGATTTGCGCAATTCATAGCTGTTGGCGACCCTGCCTCCGGTTTTCGCGAGGAGTGGTCGCCGACTGGGCGCTACGCCCATGGACACTATATTGCTCGGCATGATCACCTCTATTGCTTTGCGCCGGCTTCGCGGCCCATGGCTTACCTTTCAAAGGCTCGCCGCTGGATGATCGGCAACGCGCCTCGCCGGCGATAGAACGACTGCGCTCTCTTTTCACAAAATTGTCAGCGCGCCCAAGAGCGTGAACAGGCTTTTACGGGTGATCCTTGAGTGATGCAGCCTCAGCACGGCAGATATCCCGGTTAGCCGCTTCGCGGGCAACAGGGAACAGCCTGGTCGGCCCAGGTGAAAACATCGCCTAGGGCGAGTTAGGAACGATGACGCCACCGCGCCGCTTCTCGGTCGCGAAATACCCAAGCGCCAGCAATGGAAGCAATGCTCCCAGCGCGGAAACGCCGGCCCAGCCGAGCCGCGCGAACGCCCAGCCGCTCAACGCCGAGCTGATCGCGCCGCCAGCAAAGAACGTCGCCATGAAGAGCCCGTTGATGCGGCTACGTTGCTCGGCGCCCAGCGAATAGATGGCACGCTGGCTGAAGACCAGGTTGGCGGACACGGCGAAATCGAGCAGAACCGCCGCCGCGACAATCATGCCAAGCGCAAAGCGCGAGTTATGCGGCACGGCGTTGGTAAGCAAAAACGCCAGCGACGCCAGCAGCATGGCGCCCGCGGTACCCTGCCGGCTGAAACCACGATCCGCCAGGCGTCCGGCAAACGGTGGCGCAATCGCGCCGGCCACGCCAGCCAGTGCCACGAAGGCAATACCTTGCTGGCTCATGCCGAACGGCTCGCCACTGAGCCATAGCGGCACGGCGGTCCAGAACACACTAAAGCTGCCGAACATGGCGGCCTGGTAGAAACCGCGCCGACGCAGCAATGCCGTGTCCAGGAAAATGCGCCCGAGCGAACCGAGCAGGCTGCCGTAAGTCAGTGGCTGCGTGGGCGTGCGCCGCGGCAGCGCAAAGGCAAGCACCACGATGACCGCGGCCATCAGGGCCGCCGACAAGCGGAATACTTCGCGCCACGACCAGGCATTGGCGATGATGCTCGACACCGGTCGCGCCAGCATGATGCCCAACATCACGCCGCTGACCACTCGCCCGACCGCGCGGCCACGCACTTCTTCCGCGACGAAATACGTGATGTACGGCACCAGCACCTGCACCACGGAGGCGACCAGGCCAATCAGGAAAGCGATCACCAAATACGCGCCGGCCAGGGTGGTGAGGCTCAACGCGAGCGTGCACAGCAATTCGATCGTGGCGAGCGCCAGCACCAAGCGCTTGTTCTCGAACAGGTCACCCAGGGGCACGATCATCAACAGGCCGACGCCGTAGCCGGTCAACGGCAAGGTGACCAGCAGGCCACTGGCGGAACGTGGCATGCCGAACGCCGCGCTTATCAAGCCGGTAAGCGGCTGGGCATAGTACAGGTTGGCCACGATCATGCCGCAGGCCGCCGCCAGGAGGAATTGCAAGGCGGCGAGCGACACGACATGGCGGGGGCTGGACAAGGATGACATGGAAACTCCGTTATACCTCGACAAGGCAGCGTGGCAACGTCAGAGCACTTCGAACACGCTGTACACCGGGCCGTAGGCAAAGCGATGGCCCACGCCGATGGCCAGCACGTCGTTCAACCATGCATAGCGACCGGCGGGTGCTTCGAAGATCGGATTGATGCGAAAGTAGTAGTCGGCCGGATCCACCTCTTCGCCCTGCTCCAGCCGACGGATGACGTCGGGTTCGCCATGGCGAAGACCGCGGTAAGACATGAAAACCGGCGTGCCGTCGTCGGTTTGCAGCGTGAGGCGCACATCCAGCGCGACGCTGCCGTCGTTGCGCACCGCCTGCCAGTCGCTGCCACCGTCAAGCACCTTGCCCGACAGCCGCTCGCCGGCAAATTCGCCCGACGGCACGATGCCAAGGCGGCGGAACAGGCCGGGCGTCGCGCCGAGCGTCACGATCGGCTTGACGTCCAGGTGCATGACAAACAACGGGCGGGTATGCACGCTCTTGAGCGCGGCAGGCAGTGTCTCGAAACGGGGAGTAGTCATCGTATTCACCTGTCAGTGGACGTCGATGGAAGATCAAGGCGCGCCGCCAGACACAAAGTCCCCTGCCCTTACCAGATGGTCACGCGCTGCGGCGGCGACAGGTACAACTTTTCCCCTGGCGCGACGTTGAAGGCGCGATACCACGCATCGAGGTTCCGTACGGTGTCCACCCGCAGGGCGCTGAGGGAATGTTCATTGCTTAGCACTTGTCGGCGCATGACCTCGCGCGACATTTGCGCATAGCCCAGGAAGAACCGCTGTTCGCCGCTCAGGCCATCGATCACCGTCGCCGCCCGGCCGCCCAGCGATTGCCGGTAGGCATCGTGGCTGATCACCACCCCGCCGAGGTCCGCGATGTTTTCCGATAGCGTGAGCTTGCCGTTGGCGTGCAGGCCCGGCAGTGGTTCGTAGCTGTCGTATTGCTTGACCAGCTTGTCGGCCTGCGCGTCGTAGCGGGCGGAATCGTCCTTGGTCCACCAGTCGCTGACCCGGCCCTGCGCATCGTAATGGCGGCCGTTGTTGTCGAACTGATGGGTAAACTCGTGCGCCATCAACACGCCGATGGCGCCATAGTTGACGGCCGCGTCCGCCTGCGGGTCGAACAGCGGCGGCTGCAACAAGGCGGCGGGAAATGCCACGATACGCGTGACAGGGTTGGACCAGCCCACCGTCACCGTGGGCGACAGCAACCATTCGCCACGGTCCACCGGTTTGCCGAGCTTGGCCAGGCTGCGCTCGTAGTCGAGCTGTTCGGCGCGGTCGATATTGCCGATCAGGTCGTCCCGCGCGACCACCAGGTCGCCATCGTCCTGCCAATGATCCGGATAACCGACCAGTGGCTTGATCGAGGCAAGCTTCTGCAGCGCCTGCGCCTTGGTGGCCTGCGCCATCCAGCTGTTTTGCGTGATGCGCACGCGATAGGCCGCCAGGATGGACTGGGCCAGGCGTTCGGCCGCCGTCTTGGAGGCCGGTGGGAAGTAACGCTCCACATAAGCCTTGCCCAGCGCGTCTTTCATGCGCCAGGCAGTCAGCGATACGCCACGCCGCCAGCGCGGTGAAGGCTGACTGGTGCCCTGCAGCGCCCGGCCGTAGAAGGCAAACTGGGCGTCGTCAAAAGGCGCCGAGAGATAGCGCGCGTAATGATCCAGCGTCCGCAGCAACAACCAGTCCTTGTGTACCGATAGCGTCGCTTGCGACCAACGCTTGACGATGGCGGCAATCGGCGCCGGATGGCGCACCACCAGCGTCCCCGCCGCGTCCAACTTCAGCGCTTGCAGGTAACCGGGCCAATCGATGCCTGGCGCCTGCCGGGCCAGCGCGGTGGCCGTCATGGGGTGGTAGGTAGTGGTGGCATCGAAGGCGGCGCCGCGATCCAGCTCCACCGCGGCAAAATCCGCATCCAGGGCCAGCACGGCCTGTGCACGCGCGCGGGTATTGCCCTGGCCGGCCAGTCCCAGCAAGCGTTCCAGGTAATCTCGGTAGCCAACCCGTACGGCGGCCAGGTGCGCGTCGCCGGAAAGATAGTAATTCGGGCTTGGCAGGCTCAGCGGGGCCTGCCGAAGCATGACCGTATAGGCCGTCGGGTTGCCGTCGTCGACGCTTACGTCCACATCGACCAGGCCATCGATGCCGCGCTGCTGCAGGCCAGCCATCACGCGCATCAAAGCCTGATCGTCCGGTGCGTGCATGATGGCATCCAGCGCCGGCATGATCGGGGTCGCGCCCTTGGCATCGATGGTGCTTTTGTCCATGAAGCTCGCGTAGAACATGCCAAGCCTGGACGCGGGGTCGCGCATCTGCTGTTCCAGGATGTCGCGCTGGCGCTGCAAGACCAGCGTGCTCAACTGCGAGAACACGCCCACGTCGATGTCGTCCGGCGGTATGCGGGCCTGGTCCAGCCAAGCGCCATTGGCATACCGGTAGAAATCGTCGCCGGGGCGCACGTGCGCATCCATGCCGGAACGGTCAATGCCTGAACCTTGCGTGGCCATGGCAGCCGTCGCTGCGGCGGTGGCGCAGACCAGCAGCGCGAGCACGCCAGTCACCGCCTTGGTGTAAACAGTACGTTTCATAGATTGAAGATGCATGTCGGGGAGCAAGCAGCGCCGCGGCTGTGGTGTCAGTCGCCGGTGCCAGGTTGGTGGGGCTCGCAGCATGGCGGCCGCCGCGTGCCGGCTGTATTACTCGAAAGAGGGATTCTCCGCGTCGGTGGTCATGGCCGGCTCCAGTTCGAATACCGCAAACGATGGCGCCGGGCTCACCCATGTGCGCCGCACCAGCCAGCCGGCCATGCCGGCCAGGCGGCTGAACGCGCTTTCGGTGAACTTGTGCGAGTTTTCGGTATGGATGGATTCGCCCGCCTCAAACGATATCCAGCGGCCGGCCACCGAAACGGTCTGGTCGATGCGGCTGACCAGGTGCATCTCGATGCGCTGGCGGGCCGCGTTCCAGCGCACGTTATGGAAAAACGTGTCCAGGTCGAAATTTCCATGCAATTCGCGGTTGATGCGCGCAAGCAGGTTCTTGTTGAAGCGCGCGGTGACGCCGCCGGCATCGTCGTAGGCATCGATAAGCGTACGCTCGTCCTTCACCATGTCCACGCCAACGATCAGGCGGGCGCGATGGCCGAGCCGATCGAGCAGCAAACGCAGGAAGCCAATGGCTTCATCGTGGGTGAAGTTGCCGATGGTGGAACCGGGGAAGAAGCCCACCAGCGGCCGCTCGAGCAAGGCCGGCGGCAGATCGAAGGGCTGGGTGAAATCGGCGGTGATGGGCAACACCGGCAGCGCGGGATAATCGCGCGCCAATCGGTCCACGGCCTGGTCCAGCGCGCTCTGGCTAATATCCACCGGCACATAGGCCCCCAGCTGCGGCGCGGCATCGAGCAGCAGGCGCGTCTTGGTGCTCGCTCCGCTGCCCAGCTCCAGCAAGACGGCTTGCCCGGGAATATCCGCCGCGATGTCCTTGGCAATATCGGCCAACAAGGCGGTTTCCGTGCGCGTTGGATAATACTCCGGGGTCTGGCAGATGGCTTCGAATATCGCCGAGCCTGCCGCGTCGTAGAAATACTTGGGCGACAGGAATTTGGGTTGCGCACTCAAGCCGGCAATGACATCGCGGGCGAAGTCCGAAGGCGCATCGCGCGTCTCGTGCGGCGCCGTGGCGGCGACATCACGCGCCAGCCGCACGCCGGCAAACATCCAGCGTTGCTCGGGCCGGTAGAAGTTGCGGTAGCTGGGCCGTGTATGTCCGGGAGGCGTCACCTGGGCGCCACCGCGCAACACCATTTGACCGGCCATGAACTTGCCGTTGTATTCACCCAGGGCACCGCGCGCGGGCTGGTAACCGGGATACGGCATGTAGCTGCTCTGCGTCCACTGCCAGGCGCTGTCGAACAGCTGCGCCATGCCGCCCTGGCGCGCGGCATGCTCCCATTCCGCCTCGGTGGGCAGTCGCGCATGGGCCCACTGCGCATACGCCTGGGCTTCGTAATAGCTCACGTGCTGCACCGGCGCGCGGCGATCGACCTGCCGCATGCCATACAGGGTCATGTACTCCCAGCCGTCGTGCGTGCGCTGCCAGTACAGCGGTGCTTCCCAGCCATGGGATTGCAACTGGTCCCAGCCGTCGGACAACCACAGCTCCGGGCGCTGGTAGCCGAGATCGGCCATGAAGGCCAGCCAGTCGCCATTGGTGACCAGGGTCTCGGCAATCTGGAAGGGCTCCAGCCAGACCGGGTGGGACGGCCCTTCATTGTCGAAGGCAAAGCCGTCGCCGTCATGCCCTATGCGTACCAACCCGCCCTCGTAGGACTTGAAACGATGCGCCAATGACCGCGCCGGCCACGGCGACGCATCGAGGTAGGCCGGCCGCAGCGGCGACTGCGCGAAGAGATGGAGCACGTCCATCTGGATCAGCTCCTGATGCTGCTCTTCGTGCGCCAAGCCCAGTACGATCAGGTCGTGCCAACGCAGGGCGGCATCGGCAATCATCAGCGCGCGCATGTGCTGGTCCACGTGCTTGCGGTAGGCCAGCACTTCGTCGATGCCAGGGCGCGTCAGCAGGCCGCGCTGCGGGCGCGGGTGCCGGGCGCCCACAGCGTTGTAGTAGGAGTTGAACAGGAAGCCGAAGTCCGCATGGAATGGCACATAGTCGGCCCTGGCCTGCCTGAGCACGAAGGTTTCGAAAAACCACGTCGTGTGCGCGAGATGCCATTTCACCGGACTGGCGTCGGGCATGGACTGCACGGTCATGTCCTCGGCGCTTAGCGTGGCGATCAACGCCTGCGTGCGCGTGCGCACCGAACGGTATGCCTCCAGCAGGCGGCGACGCGCGTCGTCGCCCGGCAGGTCGCTGGCGTCGCTGGCTGGCGAGGCCACTCCATGCGGACGCGCAATACTCAGGCTTTGGCTGGACGTGGACATGGCGTTATTCCCTGGGTAAATCAGGCCACTTCCGTGGCGGACTGTTCGTCGTAGGCGGGGTAGTCGATGTAGTAGCGCTCGTCCCCGCCCCAGAAGGCCTCGCGGTGATAAGGCGTCAGCGGCAGGTTGCGGCGAAAGCGCTCGGGCAAATCGGGGTTGGACGCAAACCAGCGGCCGAACGCCACCAGGTCCGCATCGCCACGCTGCAGGATGGCTTCGGCGTCGTCGCGCCTGAACCCACCGGCGGCGATGATCGGCCCCTTGAATACCTTGCGCAGGAACGACGACGCGACCGGCGGCTGTCCTTCCACCAGCGTCTCGGTGCCCTTCACGCGCGGCTCGATCACATGCAGGTAGGCCAGGCCATAGGCATTGAGGCGATCGGCAAAGTAACCGAACGTGGCCTCCGGGTTGCTGTCGGAAATGGCGCCCCACTGCCCGCTGGGCGACACGCGCACGCCCACGCGATCGGCACCCCATACGTCGGCAAAGGCCTCGACCACTTCCAGCGAGAAACGGGCACGGTTTTCCAGTGAGCCGCCGTAGGCGTCGGTGCGCTTGTTGGTGCCGTCCTGCAGGAAGGTGTCAGCCAGATAGCCGTTGGCGTTGTGCAATTCCACGCCGTCGAAGCCAGCCTGCTTCGCGCGCTCGGCGGCCTGCTTGAACGAGCGCACGATGGCGGGAATCTCGCCGATCTCCAGCGCGCGATGCATGGAATTGGGCACCCAGCCGTCCTGCGTGAACACCTGGGTTTCAAATGGCACCACCGACGGCGCGATGGGCGGATGGCCCCACGAAAGGTCCACGTGTGACTGGCGACCGTCATGCGCAATCTGCATGAAGATGCGCGCCCCTTTGGCATGCACGGCATCGGTGACCTTGCGCCACGCCTCGACGTGGGCATCCGTATAGATGCCGGGCGCGCCGATGTAGCCGCGGCTGTCGTAGGACGGATGGGCGCTTTCGGTCATCAGCAAGCCGCCCTGCGACGCGCGCTGGCGGTAGTACTCCACCATCATCGCGCTGGGGCTGTCATCCGGCTCCGAGCGCAGGCGCGTCATCGGCGCCAGCACCACGCGATGGTCCAGGTCGTAACGGCCCAGGCGAAAAGGCGAAAAGAGTTTCATGGCTTGGGAGGAAGACATGGTTCTAATCCTTGAAAAGTACGAGTCATGGCCCGAGCGGCGCGCCCGCCTGCTGGCGAAGGCGCGCAGCGATCGGTTACACCCTGGAACCGCCATCCACCCGCAGGGTGTCGCCGGTGATCCAGCGGGCATCGTCGGAAGCCAGGAAGGTGACGGCGCCGGCAATGTCGTCGGGCTGGGCGATGCGCTTGATCGACTGCATGGCCAGGGTGACGTTGCGGCCCTCGTCGGTCTTGGTGAAGTTGGACATGTCGGTTTCCACCACGCCCGGCGCCACGGCGTTGACGCGGATACCGCGCGAGCCCAGGGCGGCGGCGAAGTGCTTCACCAAGGTGTCGATGGCACCCTTGGTGGAGGCGTAGGCGGAAAGATTGCCCACCGCCGTGCGCGCAGCCAGCGAGGAGGTGAAGATGATGCTGCTTCCCTCGCACATGGCACCCAGCAACTGCTGCACCAGGAAGAACGGCGCGCGCACATTCACCGCAAACTGCTCATCAAAATCGGCAACGGTGGTGTCTTCGATGGTGGCGGCCCGGGAAATGCCGGCGTTGGCGACCAGGATGTCCAGTCGATCGCCGATGATGGCGCGAACCTTGCGCGCCAGTTCATGCGGCCCGTTCGACGCGCCAAGGTCGGCGCCGACTTTTTCCGCGCGGCCGCCGGCCTTGCGGATTTCCTCCACCACGGCATCCGCCTCCTGCTGCGAATTGCCGTAATGGACCAGTACCTGCGCACCGGCCTTGGCCAGCGCCAGGGCGGCAGCGCGGCCGATGCCGCGGGATGCGCCGGTGACCAGCGCGGTTTTACCAGTAAGGTGGCTCATGATCGTGCTCCAAATCGTAAAGAGGGAGAGATAGGGGTTCAGGCGTCGAGCTGCTCGATGGCATCCACGCGATCCGGATAGAAGGCCAGGTGCGCCTTGATGGCGGCGACGGCTTCATACGGGTTCTCGTAGGTCCACACGGCATTGACCGTGCGTTCGCCGCCGACGGGAATGCTGTAGTACGCGCACTCGCCCTTGTACGGGCAGTAGGTAGCGTGATCGGTACGCTGCAGCAGCGACACGTCCACGTCTTCGCGGGGGATGTACTGCACGGCGGGATAGCTGGCTTCTTGCAGGGTCAGCGCGCGGCGCGTGTCGGCCACGATGCGTCCGGCCACCTTCACCACCACGCGACGCGGATTGGGCGTGATCGTGATGGGGTGATCGGGACCCGGCTGCTTGACGGTGCGGGTGGATGACGTTTGGGTGGAAGTCATGACGGTATCTCCTTTCGCAAGTGTGGCCAGGGTGACGCGGGCTGCCTTGTGAAAAAAAGGCGGATCTGTGCGTTACTGCCCAAGGAACGTGCTGACGTGCTGCACGAACAGCTCCGGATACTGGTACTGCGAGCCGTGGTTGGCGTCCGGATAGAGGATCAGCTGCGCGTTGGGAATGTGCTGCTGCAGGAGGTAGGAGTTGATGGTGTAGATGATCACGTCCGTTCCGCCGTTGATCACCAGGGTGGGCTGGTGCAGCTGCTTGAGGTAGTCATAAGGGTTCTCGCGCGGCGCGCCCCACTTGCCCAGCGCTTCGATCTGCGCCGGCGCCACCTTCTCGTTCACCTCCGGATCGCGGTCCTGCGTGCGCAGGCGGAAGCGCTGGAGGAAGGCGCGGCCGGCCGCCTGGCTGGCCGCGGAGTCGGTGAAGAACACCTTCAGCCACAGGTGATCGGGTTCGTCGTAGGTGGCGCCGAAGATCCGCTGCGCTTCGGGCGTGAGCGAGGCCATGCCCTCGCCGCTGCGCGGCCCGGTGCCGACCAGGACGAGCTTGCGCACCAGCCGCGGTTCGTCGATGGCCAACGTCTGCGCCACCAGGCCGCCGAGCGAGAAACCCAGCACATCGACCTGGGTCAAGCCCAGCGCCTTGATGAAGGCCGCCGCATTCGCCGCCATGCCCTCGATGGTGGTGGGCACCTCGCCGGAGGAACTGGCGATGCCGGCGTTGTTGAACAGGATCACCTCGCGGTCCTTGGCCAGGCCATCGGTGATGAGCGGATCCCAGTGATCCATGGTGCCGGTGAAGTGCATGTTGAGCACCAGCGGTACGCCGCCAGCCTTGCCGAAGCGGCGATAGGCGAAGCGGATGCCGTTGGCCTGGACGTACTGGGTCGGCGCGGTTTGGTGGGTATACGTGGTCATGAGGGTAACTCCGGGTGGATGCGAACCAGGATGGGGCCCTTCGCCTGGATAGTCCTGCAAGGCATCGGTCGCCAGGGCCATGTGTTGCTTCGGAGCGAAATCTAGGCTCACGTGGCGCGCTTGAAAAAGACTTTGTAAGCTGGATGGCATGCCTGCCAGGCATGCCCCACGGAGCCAGCCATGGAATTGCGCCATTTGCGGTATTTCGTCGCCGTCGCCGAGACCGGCAGCCTCACGGTGGCCGCCGAGCGCCGCCTGCATACCTCCCAGCCTTCACTCAGCCGGCAGATCAAGGACCTGGAGGACCAAGTTGGCGCCGATCTGCTGGTGCGCAGTGCACGCGGCGTCACGCTCACCGAAGCGGGCAAGGTGTTTTTCGATCACGCGCGACTGGCACTGAGCCAGGTGGATGCGGCGGTGGCCGCGGCCCGCAAGGCGGCACAACCGGGCAAGCAGCGCTTTGCGATGGGTTTTCTTACCGGGCAGGAAATGTCATGGCTGCCAGAAGCCATGCATATTCTTCGCGCCGAGTTGCCCAACATCGACGTCACCGTGTCGAGCGACTATTCGCCGGATCTGGCCGATGCCGTGGCACGTGGGCAATTGGACCTGGCGTTCCTGCGCGCCGAGCCGGACTACGACCTGACCTACCAACCGGTGATGCAAGAACCCCTGGTCGTACTGATGCCGAGCGACCATCGCCTGGCATCGCACCAGACGATTCGTCCGCAGGACCTGGTCGGCGAACCGTTCATCGGCATGGGCAACAAGGCCACGGTGTTGCGCGCGGTGATCGACGCCTACCTGGAGCAGGCCGGCGTAGCGATCACGCCCGGGCAAGTGGTGGACAACCCGGCCATGGTGATGTCGCTGGTGGCGTCCACGCGAGGCGTTACCTTGATTCCCGCTTATGCGCAAAACCTCATGCCGTGGTCGGTGGTGAGCCGCCCGCTCGCCGGCCAGGTGCCGACCATCGATCTTGCGGTGGGTTACAGCAAGGCCAACCCCTCGCCCATCCTGAAGATGTTCTTGACGCACCTGGACGAACTTATGGCACGCGTCGCCGGCAAGGCGTAATCGCGCTATGCCTTGCCGATGGCGGCGAGCAGATCCTCGCGCCCGTCGCGAAGAATTTCATCGGCCAATGCGGCGTCGACGTCCACCACCGCGCGTGACAGGAGCAGCGACCCCACCATCTGGCTGAACAGCGCAATGGCTTTCTTGCGCTTGTCCGCCGCATCGGCACCTTCGACGATGTCGGCGAGCTGTTCGAAGTTATGCGCCAGTCCTCGGGCGTAGCTTTCGCGGGCATCCCTGCCCAGCCGGCGCACATCGCCCGCGAAAACCGTCAAGGGGCAGCCGGCTTCGATATCGGCGCGATGATCGGCCGATAGATACCACTCGATCTGGCGCGCCATCGGGTCCAGCGCCTTCTCACGGGATGCCGCAATGGCCGCGTCCCGCTCCTGCCCGCCCTGCTCCATCGCCTTTTCCAGCACGGCCGCGACCAGGGCGTCCTTGGACTTGAAGTGGTTGTAGAAGCCGCCCTGGGTAAACCCGGCGGCCTTGGTCAGCTCTGCCAGACCCACCGCCTCCACGCCCCGGGCACGGAACAGTTTTTCCGCAGCGGCGACAATAGCCTTTTTGTTTTCAATGGCTTGCTGCTTGGAAACACCCATGGCACGGCTCCCTTCATGGCGGCGCCCGGCGGGCACCGCATCATCACAATGTCGATCACCATTGACATTGCATCAGCGCAACGCCATGCTGATGCCGTCGATGGTGATCACCATCGTGTTTCCATTCTAGCGCAAGACCGGCCCAGGTCCAGCGCTAGCCGCCTGAGGACCCATGACTATGCGCACAGTTCGAATTCACTCGTGGGGCGGGCCGGAGGTGCTGCGCCTGGAAGAACGGCCACCGGAAGTCCCCGGCCCAGGCGAAGTGCGCCTGCGCATCCGCGCCATCGGCCTCAACCGCACCGAGGCCACCCTGCGCTCCGGCCGCCTGCCGGCCCGGCCGCCGCTGCCCTCCAAGATCGGGTTCGAGGCGGCGGGCGAGATCGATGCGCTGGGCACCGGCGTCACGGGCTTTGCGGTGGGCGAGCGCGTGGCGGTGATCCCGGCCTTCAACGCCGCGCGATACGCCTTGTATGGCGAGCAGTCATTGGCGCCCGCGCGCTCACTGGTGCGCATACCCGACTCGGTGCGCGACGAGGAAACCCTGCCAACCGCCGAATACGTCATCAACCGCCTGAACGACTACGACCTGTCGCACCTGCTGCTGATGGGTACCAATACCGATGTCACCGGCAGCCCCCTGGAGCACCTGGCGGGCGACGGCATGTTCGCGCATTTCCGCAAGCTCTATCAGGGCACGCTGATCGCCAATGTCGAGATGGACGCCAGGCGCGCCGAGCGGCTGATTGCCGATGACCTCGCGGACATGATCGCGTTTGGACGTCCATACATCGCCAACCCCGACCTGGTGGAGCGCCTGCAGTCCGGTGCGCCGCTGAACGACATCGACTGGCCCACCGTATACGCCTCCGGCCCTGCCGGTTACACCGATTACCCCGTGCTTGCACGCGCGGCGGCCTGACCCTTCCCCTCCGAGGTTTCCCATGTCCAAGACCACTCCCGAACAAAACAAGGCGCTCGTGCTCAAGGCTTTCGACACGCTGTTCAACCAGCGCGACTACGAAGCGGCGGCCCGGTTCTGGTCCGATCGCTACATCCAGCACAGCGCGCATATCGAGCCGGGTCGCGAAGGCCTGTTCAACCTGATTCGCAGCGCGCCGGCCAGCCTGCGCTACGAGCCCGGCCTGATCCTTGCCGAAGGCGACTACGTGATCGTGCACGGCCGCTTCTCGGGCAACGGCCGACCGGCGGCGTGGATTGCGGCCGACGTCGTGCGCATTGAAAACGGCGTACTGGCCGAGCACTGGGACGTACTGCAAGACGAAGCCACTCAAGCCGAATCCAAGAGTGGCCTGCCGATGTTCGGCACGCACTTTCCTTCCTGAATCCGGAGAACCTGTCATGAAGCTCACTGGCAACACTGTTTTCATCACTGGCGGCGGCTCGGGCATCGGTCGCGCCCTGGCCGAGGCACTGCACCAACGCGGCAACAAGATCATCATCGCCGGCCGCCGCCGCGCCCAGCTTGACGAGGTGGTGGCGGCCAACCCCGGGATCGATGCCGTGGAACTGGACGTGGCCAACCCGGCCAGCATCGAGGCCGTGGCCGCCGACCTGATCGCCAGGTATCCCACCCTCAATGTGCTGTTCAACAACGCGGGCGTGATGCTGATGGACAACGCCGCTGGCGTGATGGACGAAAAGACGCTGCAGACGCATATCGCCATCAACCTGCTGGGCCCCATTCGCCTCACCTCGGCCTTGATCGAACATCTCAAGCAGCAGAAGCAGGCCACCCTGCTGTACAACACCTCCACGCTGGCCTTCACGCCGCTGGCGCCGTTCGCGGTGTATTCCGCCACCAAGGCGGCGCTGCATTCATTCGTGATGTCGCAGCGATTCCTGCTGCGCGACACCTCGGTCAAGGTGCAGGAGATCGCGCCACCGTGGGTGGCCACCGGCCTGGTGGGCGACGCGAATGACCCGCGTGCGATGCGCCTTGACCATTTTGTCGAAGGCACGCTCGCCGCGCTGGAGACCGATGCGGAAGAAGTACTGGTGGACGAAGCGCTGGTCTACCGCAACAACCCGGGCCCCAAGGAACACGCCTTCGTCACCGAGCTCAACACCTTCATGACCAAGGAGCTGGCTGCCGCATGACGCCATGCATGCACCCTGCCCGCGCGAAATCGCCGGCAGGGTGCCCAAGGGTTGACGTGGCGCCACCCGCCTGCGCGTTGGCATGTAGCACGCGCACCAGCATGGCGATGCCTGTCAGGCATGGTGGCTTGCCTACAAAGTCTTTTCGTTGATCGCCAGGCCGGCGTAGCTTGCGCACCCGCAACATGGCCTTGCACCGGATGCGCCACCCGGCGTCGCCGGGCATCCCTTCCTTCAATCCACTACGCAGGTCATCCCCTATGGACGGCTCGACGTCTCCGGCTGCTTCGGCGGCCATGCATCGCGGATCACTTTACCTCCTTGCCCTGGGTACCTTCGCGGTAGGCACGGAGGGTTTCATGATCGCCGGCATCCTGCCCAGGATCGCCAGCGACCTGGCGGTCACCGCGACGGCGGTCGGCCAGCTGGTCACCGTGTTCGCCTTTGCCTATGCGCTCAGCTCGCCCATCCTCACGGCGCTGAGCGGCCACATGAAGCGCAGCACCGTGCTGGTGGGCGCCATGGGCATGTTCGTGGCCGCCAACCTTTTCGCGGCCATCGCGCCGGGATACCCCTGGCTGATGGCGGCACGCGTGCTGCTGGCCTTTTCCGCCGGCCTGTATGTACCGGGTGCCAACGCCCTGGCCGGCGCGCTGGTACCACCCAATCGCCGGGGTTTTGCCATCGCCATCATCAACGCGGGGCTCACGGTGGCGATTGCCCTGGGCGTGCCCCTGGGGACGCTGGTTGCCACCGTGTTGAGTTGGCGCATGACTTTCGTCGGCGTGGCGGTGCTCTCGGCCATCGCGCTAACCGGCCTATGGATCGGCTTGCCCAAGGACATCGGTGCGCACCTGCCGGTAGCGAGCCTGCGCGAGCGCTTCAACGTCGCGCGTCGTCCCGCGGTGCTGGCTACCTTGCTGGTCACCACGCTATGGGCGACGGGTGCCTACACCATGTACACGTACCTGGCGATCTTTCTGCGCGAAGTCACCGGCATCCACGGCGCACAGGTGGGCTACATCCTGTTCACCTGGGGCGTATCGGCTGGCGTGGGCGTGCTGTACGGCGGCAAGCTGGTGGATCGCCTTGGCGCACGCGTCGTGATCTTGCCGTGCCTGCTGCTGGGCGGGCTTTCGTTTGTAGTGCTGTCGGCCACCGCGCACTTCGTACCGACGGCCTATGCCCTGGCGCCGGTCGTGCTTGCCGTGGTGGTGTGGGGCCTCACTCACTGGGGCTTCTACCCTGGCCAGCAGGCGCGCCTCATGGGTATCGCCGGCCTGCATCTGGCCCCGATCGCGCTGTCGCTCAATGCGTCCTTCATGTACCTGGGTTTCTCGCTCGGCGCCGGCATGGGCTCGCTGATCATGCTGTACAGCCACGCCGCCAATCTCGGCTGGGGTGCCGCGGCATTCGAGCTGGCCGCCCTGGCCCTGATGACATGGCTCAGCAGGGCTGAAGCAGGCGCCCCGGCCGAGTCCAGCGGCAACGCCTAGGCCGCTTGCGTGCAGTGCGCGCGCCGATAAGCGCCTGGGCTGACACCGACCCTGCGGGTGAAGATACGCGTGAAATGGCTTTGGTCGCCGAAGCCCGCGGCCAGCGCAACCTCCACCAGGGACAGGCTTCCGTCGCTCAACAAGTCGTCCGCATACTCGATGCGGCGTGAAAGCAGCCACTGGTGCGGAGTGATTCCAAGGCTCTTCTTGAATGCGCGGACGAAAGCACTGGGCGACAGGCGACAGGCGGCTGATACCTGCTGCAGCGAAATACCTCCGGCGAGATGTTCGCGCATAAGCTCCTTGGCGATGCGCTGCTGCCATGGCGCCAGGCCGCAACGCCTGATCCTGGTTACGCTGGACACACCGCCGTAAGTCAACGCCAGATGGCCGCGCAAGGCGAGCAGCAGATAGTCGACCACCGGCCCATTGGCATGCCCGGCATCGCCGAAGTACGGGGCAAGCGACTGGGTAACCCTGCGCGCAGGTGAAGCGAATGATCCCGGCTACCAGAAAACACCCGGTAGCTCGAAACATCCACCACTTCATGCAACAGGACATTTACATGAAACATGTACTCATGGCCCTCGGAGTCACGATCCTTGGCGCAGCATCCTTGCTTTCCCCCCTGGCCACCTCGGCATCGGAAACCCAAAGCAACGATCTTCACGACAAGACCGTCGTACTGGTCCATGGTGCCTTTGCCGATGGCTCCAGTTGGTCGAAAGTCATCCCCTTGCTCGAAGCCCGAGGGCTTCATGTCGTCGCGGTACAAAACCCTCTCTCGTCGCTTGAAGACGATGCGGCGGCGACCAAACATGCCATTGAGCAGGCGCCCGGTCAGGTCGTATTGGTCGGCCACTCGTGGGGCGGCGTGGTCATCACGCAGGCAGGCAACGACAAGAAGGTATCGGCACTGGTCTATGTCGCAGCCTTTGCCCCTGCTTCAGGACAATCGATCAGCGATATGCTTCAGGGCCTTCCCGCCCCCGCATGGGCATCGCAGCTTCAGAAGGACTCCGGCAACTTCCTGACGCTTCCCGCGGCGCTCGTCCACTCCGATTTTGCGCAGGACGTGACGCCCCAGGAGGCCGACCTGATTGCCGTCACGCAAGGCCCGTGGGCTGCACGCTGCCAGACCGACAAGGTTTCAGAGGCTGCGTGGAAGACCCGTCCATCCTGGTTTGTCGTCACCGAGAAGGACCACATGATCGCACCTGCACTTCAGGAAAAAATGGCAACCGCCATCGGCGCGCATGTCGTGCGCACCAACGCCAGCCACGTCGCCATGGTCAGCCAGCCACGCGTAGTGGCGGATGCGATCATTCAGGCCGCCGAACAGGCGCGCTGATCGCTCCAGGAACCGGCAGCCGTGCAATGCGGCTGCCGTGCCCCTTCCGCAACACCTTGATGCATCAGCCGGCCAGGCAAAAGGCAATACGCATTTAGGCCGCGTCCTATGTCCTGAAATCAGCGATTAAAAGACACTGTCGTCATGCCAACCACAGTGTTGTCAATGACTGACGATCACCGGCGGGCACTGCCACCCAACACCATGGACAAGGAAACCTGATAGCCCATCACCCGTAGGTTGCGAGACGTATCGGCGGGTGCGCCGGAGGACCAGCATGCATACGTACCCGCCCCACCTGTCGAAGCCGCTTTCCGCCATCCTGGGCCAAGGCCACTTCGAAGCCTACTTTCAACCCAAATTCACGCGGGACTATCGGCTGGCAGGCGTTGAGACGCTTGCGCGGTGGCATCGCAAGGATGGTCGCCTGTTGACTCCCGGTGAATTCCTTCCGGCATGTATCGATCTAGGGCAGACCATGGCGCTGACCCAGGCCATGGCATTTCAGGCCATTCACACGGCAGCCTGCTGGCAAGCCCGGCAAGGAGCGCCGCTGAGCGTGGCCATCAATCTTCCGCCGCACTGTGTCAATGCCATTGTCCTGGACTATCTGCGACAGACGTTGCGGCAACACGGTGTCAGCCATCAGCAGATCATCATAGAGATCCTGGAGGATGCGCTGGAGCAGCCCACGGACACGTTTCTCGCGGCGCTGGAAGCATTTCGCCAGGAAGGTTTCCGCATTTCCATCGATGACTTCGGCACGGGCACGGCGGGCTTGCGTCGCCTGGTCGACTTTGAGGCGCACGAGGTCAAGATCGCCAGCTACTTCGTCAAGGGCGTGGGCAAGGATGCACGAAAGGCAACTCTTATCCAAAACATCATCGCGATGGCTGAGCAACTCGGCATGGACACGGTCCTGGAAGGGCTTGAGGAGCGCAGTGATCTTGCATGGACTTCCCATATCAAGTCGCCGCGCGTGCACCTTCAAGGTTTCATCCTGGCGCGCCCGATGTCATCACACGATTTGCTGCTCGGTAGCCAGCAAGCGGCGTGAAAAGAAGAGGCCTACCGAAACGATCGCCACCCTCAAGAAGCCTGTTTTCGCCCGCAACGCCGAGGCAGTTAAAGCACCACAAGCCCCCAATCATTGCCGTACACTTGAAACCACATCGTCGTTTCGTACGACCAAGCCATGGCTGCCGACTCGTTCCCGTTACGCTGGAACGATGGCCTACCGGGGGTAACAATGCCGCTCTTCGACTATCCCGTCGCGGTATTCATCACCACGATACTTGTGCTTCTCATCGCGCACGAAGCGGGCTATCGGGCACGGCCAGGCATCCAGGGGCGCGACGCCGTATGGATGGACCAGATCCGCGAAATCCGCAATTTCATCGGGCTTCTTCTCAGCCTGCTCATCGGCTTCGCGATGTCGATGGCCTTGACCATCTACAATCAACGAGAGCAGCTCATCGTCGAGGAAGCCGGTGCGATTCAGTCGGCCTACTTGAGTTCCACGCTGCAGGACGATGCCGTCCGGCTTCAGTCGGCATCGCTGTTCGACCAATACCTGAAAACGCGCATCGCGGCTCTTGACGAAGATACGCCCCTGGCCGATCGAACAGAGTCAATCAGCCAGTCCATGCGCATCCAGCGCCTGATGTGGAAGGGCCTCATGCAGCAGGCACCCCTTCATCCATCGCCCATTGTCGCCGGCTATGCCGAGGCGCTGAAGCAGATGTTCGGCCACGAAGCGGCCCAGAATGCGCTCTCCCACAACAGGGTACCCCTCGACATCTGGATACTCCTGAGCCTGTTATCGATCATGATTTCCATCGTTTCAGGTTACGGCGAACAACGTCGCATGCTGATTTCCGGGCTGATACCGGCCCTGATGATCGCCACGGCGTTGTGCCTGATGGCCGATCTTAGCTCCCCGGTATCCGGCTTCATCCACGTGCGCCCGGAAAGCCTAAGAGCCATGCAAGCCAACCTGGAGCTCATTCGTACGAGACAAGGCGCATAACATTCGAGCCTGGCAAGAAGTCACGCTCGCTCGGTCAAGACACCGGAATCTGGGATGCTCAGCCATATGATTCAGGCCGAGAAAAAGAAAGGCCGCATAGCGCAGTGGTCACCCTGATCTTCAACTCGATCCGCCCCTGCGCCGCAGCTCAGGTAAATACCGCCGCGGCAAACATATCGAAGATGGCGATTTCCAGTTGCCAATGCGACGAGGCAACCCAATTCGTGCCATCCGCAGTCCATATCGGCCCAGAGATGTGGGCGATGGCTGCGGCTAAAGCCGCCAGGGACCGGGCGGCCAGAAAAACGTCAAGCGACCCATAATTTCACGTCAGAACTTGAACAGTCCGCCCAAGATGGGGCCATGGAAGCTGGGATTGGCGATGAAACCGCCATTTGAATACTTGACCTTCTCAGCTCTGTATCCAGCCATCACCGAAAAACGCGGATTGAACTTGTAGCCCGCCGCTGCCATCAGGTCCCATGTGTAGTCGGAGCCGCCAGCCCCAGCGAGCACCCATCCGCTCACGAAAAATTCCGGAGTGAACGCGTGCTGCGCCTTGGCGCCAGCTATCGCATCCACCCAAGTCTTGGAGCCGTGGAAGCCAAGCAACTCCTGTGCGCCGAGGAAAACGTCGGCGGACGTGCTTACCGACCAGAGCCGGGCACCGGCCATAAGATCGATATTCGATGCGTCGCTCCAATACACCGAATAGCCAACGGCCGGCGTCCATTGCCAGACTTTTGCGCCGGCGTTTGCGCTCAAGCCGGGCTGCACCGTCACTTTGTCCGAGAACTTGACGTAATCCAGATCGGAAAACAGAACAACCCTGCCATTGCGTGCCTCAACGACACCCATGCCGGCAAAGTCGATGACATCCCAGATTCTCGAAAATCCAGCCTTCACGTGAAGCTTGAGGCCCGGCCCTGCTCCGACGTCACTGGATACGGATGGCGCCCAGAAGTATGGGGCAATCGTCCATTCCCATTTATTTGCCTCGGCGGTCGCCGTCAAGGACTCATTGAGATGGGTACTGGCTTCTTCCGCGGCGGCAGTGCCACAAACCATAAGAAGGGAGAGGCATGCGGCCACCATCGTGCATACCGCCCTCATTCGCTTGGGGAGAAAACGCCGCTGGCATGTCATTGAGGCACTCCATGGAAACCCGTGATGGTCAGCATGAATCCTCCATCCAGCGCGGCAGTGAAAATATAGGACGTGTCCGAAAGCAGACTTAGCCGATGAGGCGCATAGTCAACGCCCCCTTGCTGAAATCCGCGCACCAAGCCACCTCGACGCGCGCGAAGACGGTTCGCACTGGGTGACCCAAGCCGCTCGTCAGATCGAGCTTACCTACCAGGGAAGGACCTCAGAACATGCTTAAAACAACGTCCCGTATCATCACAAGGCATGCCTTGGCGGCTGCGGTGCTTGCATTGCTGACGACTTTCGGCGGCATGGAAACAGCAAAGGCATGCACGTCGCTGGTCTACCGTGACACGGCCGGTGGCACCTATGCCGGTCGAACGCTGGAATTACCGATGGAGCTGCCCTACCTCGTGTCTTATCTTCCGCCTGGCATGGAGATAGCGTCCCACGTGGCCGGACGTGATCCGCTTCGATTTCGAACGAAGTTCGGCATTCTCGCCATCACGGTTCCCAATGGCTCAGTGAAAGACCTGAAGATCGTCGAGGGCGTCAACGAGAAGGGCCTCACCTTCAGCTTGCTGGCCTTCGCTGGTGCGGCAGGCCCCGCCGACAATGCCGCCAAGACCAAGGCCGCGCTCGCGGCGATTGATCTTGGCGCCTGGACCCTGGGTCAGTTCGAGACCGCTGCGGATGTAAAGTCCTCCCTGACCAAGCAAACCGTCGTTCTGTCCGCCCTGCGGGCATTGGGCGGTGCAAGAACGCCATTTCATTTCGTGGTGCACGACCGCACTGGCGCGTCGATCGTCATCGAGTTCGCCGACGGCAAGCAGACCATTTACGACAATCCGCTTGGCGTGATGACCAACGGCCCCGAGTTCTCGTGGCACCTGACCAACATGGACAATTATTCATTCCTGACGAATGTCGACAAGTCGACCGGAAAATTCGGTAGCCTCTCGGTGCGACAGCCGGACTCCGGCATTGCCACCGCAGGCCTGCCCTCATCCAATACTTCCGTCGGCCGATTTGTTCGCGCCGCCTACTATGCCGAGTACGCGGAGAAAGTGGCGCCGCCAGCCGCCATGAGCACCCTCGCCCACATCATGAACAACTTCGATCGCCCCAAGAACATCACCATCGATGCGCGTGGCTCCGGCGGTCTTGAGGTCGAGGGCGCGTCGCCACAGTCAGCCGCCAACTACACGACCGAATATACGTCGTGGACATCGCTGACTGATCTCAACAGTCGGCTACTTCTCATTCGCACCTACGACGGTACCAACTACGTCAAGTTTGACTTGACGCGACTGGCGGCACTTAAGGAGGTGAGGTTGATACCGCTGGCGGACGTCGGACAGCTTTCCGTTCTTGATGCAACCGATCAACTCATCGCCGCCCAGGTCCCCTGAGGCAATCCACTCCGGCTCCTACCTGCGGACGTCACCCGCGTCGCCCACGGCGCCCCTGGTTCAATTGGCGCCGCGGGCGACCAAGTTGAAGATAGCCAATATCTGCTGCGAGGGCGGTCACATGTCTGCGCCGACCGATGCGGCGTATCCATGGGCATCCATCAACCCAGGCATCAACCGTCGAGGAAGCAGCCCGTGCCTTGACCGCCGGGCATGCCTTCAATGACCTCAATCTACCCTTGGACAAGCATCAGCAGCAGCGTGATCAACGACCCAGTGCCGAGCCCGGCAAGGCAAGTGGTGAACGTCCTGGTCCGCGAGCTGATGATCACGCAGCCGATGATGACCGCTCCGGCCACGATGGGTCCAATCAGCAGGACGGAATAGACATAGTCGACATCCTTGTACCGATTACTCTGGTAGATCAGCAATCGACCAAGAAAGATCAGCAGTGGCACAACGCCAAGATAAGCGAGGAACGCTCCAACCCATCCGAGAGAAGGCGCGGGAGTGAGTGTCGATCTTGGCATGACGATAGGTCGACCTTGCAAACAAGCGTTGCCGCCGTGGCCCACCGTGGACGCAGCTGACTAGCGAAGCATAGGAATCGCCGCACAGCACACATATCGGACGCGACGCATTTGTGACGACAAGATGGCCTCGTCCTGCGTGCAAAAAACGCTGCATCACCATCGCCAATCCGTCGAACAAGATTCAGATGGATGACGTCTCCGTCGCTTTCCCTTCGGCCTGATGAGACATCCTCCATTTCAGGCGGAGTTCCTGGCGACGCCGAGGAGAGGAGAAGATGTAGTGATTGAGCGCATCGAGGAATCTGCTTTGTTGCTCCTTGTTCAGTGCGCTGAAGTCAAGAAGCATCTTGCTGACCCTGTTACCAATCGACCTTTCCATATCCCTGCACTTCCCTAAATTCACCGTGTGGTCAGACGCCAACCACAATCTGCACGTGAGCGTAAGGACAAGCAGGGCGAAACATCATAGGACAAGGCTGATGGAATGCGGCGCGGCATATCGCATCACGCTAAATGTGATGCAGTGCACATCGCCGGCAACAATGTTGGCATCAGGCCTATCCAGCCCACCTCATTCGTCTTCATCGGCGCTGGTCGCGTCCTTGCGAGAAGCTTGCGATGCCTGGATCAAGCCGTTCGTAATGGCGTACTGAAAAATATCCCGGTCGCCACGCAGACCAAGCTTCTTCATGGCGGACAACTTTTGCGTACTGATGGTCTTGGGGCTGCGACCAACGCGCTCACCGATCTCCGTCAGCGACAGCCCCTCGGCAAACATGCGCAGCACTTCACTCTCGCGCTTGCTCAAGTGGGCCGCGCCAGATTTTGCGTCTTCCACCTCGGCCTGATCCACCAATTGCCGCGCATGCGGAGAAAGGTAAGTGCGATTGGCGTAGGCGGCACGAATCGCCTCTTCAAGGCAATCGTAGTGATCGGCCTTGCTTACAATGGCCGATACGCCCACGTCCATTGCACCACGAAGCAACTGGGGGTTCTCGGCGCTGGTCAGCAGCGCCAAACGCACTTGCGGAAAGCGACGGCGCAGGAAGCGCAACAACGTGATGCCATCTCCATAGCGCCCCTGGGGCATCGAGAAGTCCGCAACCACAACGTCGACCACCTGGTGGCCAAGCAGTTCCACCAGCTGAGTGGAATCGCTGGCCAGCCCCATGATGGTGACGTCCGGCACCTTGGCAAGCACCTGTTCTGCGCCGGCCAACAAGGCGGGATGGTCATCGGCGATCGCTACTCGAATGCTCAAGGGAGCTGCTCCGCAGACTGCTGGCAAAGGAAGACACCAAGACGATGGTGCCATGCGCGACACGCTAGTATCTATAATACGTCCACGACAGCCATCGACCAGCAGCACGTCGTGACCAGCAGCCTTCGGGAGGGCTTGTGGAAAGTTCACATATCCGGGTCGCCATTGCCGATGACCATCCGGTAATTCGGCTCGGTATCGAAGGGGCGCTGGCCGACATACCCATGCTGCACCTGGTGGGTGCCTGCAGCAACTCGACCGACCTGATAGCGCTGCTGGACACGAAAGCTTGCGACGTCCTGGTCACCGACTATGCCATGCCCGGCGGCGAGCATGGCGATGGACTCGAGCTTATTACCTTTTTGCAGCATCGCTATCCGGCCATGGCGATTGTGGTGCTGACGGGTATCGATCGCCCCGCCGTCGTACAGGCCTTGTTATCTCAAGGCGTCGTGAACATCGTGAGCAAGGCTGACGATATGACGCACTTGGCCACGGCGGTGCATGCGGCCTATGTGCGGCGGCGCTACTTGTCCCCTGCCCTCGCCTCATGGGCCGCGCCGGCCAAGCGGACACGGGCGTTGCCCAGGCTGTCACCTCGCGAACGGGAAGTGCTATCGCTGTGCGTGCGAGGCGCCACCATCACGGAAATCGCCGAGCGCCTGCAACGCAGCAAGCAGACCGTCAGCACCCAGAAAATCAGCGGCATGGCCAAGCTTGGCATCGAAAAGGACGCCGACCTTTTCAGGCATGCGACGGAACTGGGGCTCATGGCTGACCCGGACGATACGGATACCACCGGCTAGCCGCTCGGCGCCGAACCGTAGCGCGGCAAGATCCGGTCACGGACCCAATTCGCGCTCGTAGCGGCCAAGCACCGCATCCAGCACCGACACGAGATGGCGCAGGTCGTCCTGAAGCTCGTCGACAGCGTGCTCCATCAGGAGGATTTCTAAGGTGGAACATTCCTCGGCCTCCTGGGTTTCCTTCAGCATCAACAGCACGCCCTTGAAAGCGTGCACCTTGTCGATGAGCACTTTCCGGTCGCCTTGCTCCATGGCCTGGATAAGAATCGCCAGGTCATGCCGCCCGTTTTCCACGAATACCCGCCTGACCTTTTCGGAAAACAAGCGGCGCTCCGGCGCGGCGGCCTGCTCATTCCCCCTTGGCGTTGACGCGGGTGGCGGAGCGACCTTGACCGTATCGTGGGCGTAGCGACCAAGTACTTCGTCCAGACGCTCCAGCGTCAGCGGCTTGAGCAGCAGGTCATCGATGCCTGCTTCGTTGCATCGCACTTTTTCACTAGCCAGCGCCGTGGCCGTGATAGCAAGAATGGGCAACGCCACTCCGCGCTCGCGCAAGGCCATGGCCAGCTCGTAACCATTCATCGCCGGCATGTTGATGTCGGTGAGCACCGCCGCATAGGTATCCGGCCGCCACTTGCGCAGGGCCACGGCGCCATCTTCGGCGGCATCCACGCGAAAGCCCAGTGCTTCCAACTGTTGCTGGATCAACTCGCGATTGACCGGATTGTCCTCCACCAACAGCACCGCTCCCCTGCTGCCGGGCGTGACCTGCGGCGGCAGTTCCGCCAACGCAGGGGCCAGCGGCATCTCCTGGATCGCCGCCAGCAGCGCCTTGCTGGCATAGCAGGACACCACCATCTGGCCCTCCCGCATCACCGGGATCAGCGGCCCGTTGCCTTGCGCGCGGATGACTCGCTCATGCAGCGCAAGCAATCGGCCCTCGTCTTCCAGCGGCCAGGATCGCGCCTCACCGATGATCAGCAGCAGGCGGCGCTTCGCCTCGCCCTGCAGGTCGGCAGGCTGGGAAATGACGGTGACCGATGCGCCCCATGTTTTCAGCAGAGCACCGATCTCGGAACGCCATTCCGCTGCCGCCGACAGCAGGGTGATTTGCCATCCGGCGAGCGGCCTGGTGCGCGGATGCTCGCCCTCGGCAGGCGTCACCGGGATATCCAGGGTAAAGACGCTGCCCACGCCCTGGGTGCTCTGGGCATGGATCTGTCCACCCAAAAGCTGCGCCAGTTGACGGCACAGAGCCAGGCCAAGCCCGCTGCCGCCATAGCGGCGGGAAATGCTGGCATCGGCCTGCGAAAAGGGTTCGAACAACTGGCTAAGCTGCGTTTCACTCATGCCGATGCCCGAGTCCACGACCTGGAAGCGCAGTTGCAAGGCATGCTCGGCACTCGCCTCACCCGCAGCCACGGACAACACGATACGCCCCGAATCGGTGAACTTCACCGCGTTGCTCAACAGGTTGTGGATGATCTGGCGGATGCGGTGAACGTCCGAGACGTAGCTCTCTTCCAGCGCCGGATCGATCGCGTAATAGAGCTGAACCCCCTTGCGCTGCGTTTCCGGGGCATAGAGCAACGCGGCCTGTTCCACCAGGGGCCGCAGCATGAACGGCACCAGATCGATATCGAGCTGGCCTGCCTCGATCTTGGAGAAATCCAGGACGTCGCTGATGGTCGCCAGCAAGGCATCGGCCGACAAACGGATACGATCCAGACGTTCGCGCTGGGGCAGATCCAGCTTCGATCGCGACAGCAGCTCCAGATGGCCCAGCACGCCGTTGAGTGGCGTACGAATCTCGTGGCTCATGGTGGCCACGAAGGCTGTCTTGGCCCGACTGGCGGATTCGGCGGCAAGACGCGCGCGCTCCGAATCCTGTCGCGCGCGCCGCAGCTTCTCCTCCAGCTCGGCCTGTATCGTCACGTCGCGCAATACGCAGACCCAGGCGGGATGTTTTCGATAGGCGGCAAGCGCCATGGACACCTGCAGGCTTCGCGGGCGCTTGCCTTCGCCCTTTTCCACCCACTGGAACTCCTGCTGTGTCTTCGGCCATTTTGCCTTGGCGTGCACGGCCAGCTGCGCATACAGCTCAGCCATGGCCGCGGCGCCACCATCGCCGGCCATGTCCCGCGCCACCTCGTTTTCCAGTATCGGCGTGCCGGTGTCCGGATCGAGCAGGCACAGCCCCGCCGGGGATGTTTCGATGATGATCCGGCTCAATTCCTCGCTTTCATACACGCGCGAGGCATCGGCAAGGGCGGGCTCGAAGACACGGCGGTCCAGCCGCCACAACACCACCCACAGCAGGGCCAGGGTGATCAGCGTGATGCCCGCGCTGATGGCCAGCCGGCCACCGGTCTGGGCCAGCAAGTCACGCCAGCCATAGCGATAGACCAGGTTCCAGTCCACCTGTGGAAGTGGCGCTATCAACAGGTAACTTCCCCCCTCGCGAAAGCGCACTGACGCACCGGCGTCCGCCGGTAGACGCAGATGGGCCAGCAGGGCTTCCGGGGCCACCGGCCACGAACCACTCTCCGCCACGCGGTCACCCTTGGTGGTGACGATGGCGAATGCACCGGACGAGGTGGCGGCAAGGCGCGCCTTGAGGTTGGCGATGGGCTCGAACGTTACCCGCCGGAAATAGGGCTTGCCGTCCACTGCCAGCAATGACGCGCCTACCAGCGACGGCTGCAGGTCCAGCGGATTGACGCCGTAGGCAAAGCGGGTCCAGCCGTCGCCGGCCGATCCTTGCATGGGGTGGGCGCCATCCCAGCGATCCGCCTGCGAACGAAGTAACGCAAACGCCTCGTCTCGAGTGCTCACCTTGAGCGCGCGAAGCAGCTCGCCCTCATCGCGCACGCCGGTAAACGCGAACAAGCTGCCCTTAGGTTCGTAGCCGTAGATCGTCACCGAGCCCTTGAATTCGCTGGACGTGATGATGGTGGCGGCATAGGCGGAATACTCCTGGACCATACCGAGATAAGCCGCCAGCTGGTCCGGTGCCAGGCTCGCCGTCTCACGTCCCAACACCAGCCAGGGCACGGAAACCTTGCCCTCGGCGCGGATCAGCAATTGCTCGCCCTGGGCCCGGAATGCCTGCGCCAACGGCGTGCCGTTCTGGATCAACATTGCTTGCCGCGTCGCCCAGAGCCTGTCGTTGCTTGCGCTGCTATTGGCGTAGAGACGATCGCGATAGGAAAGAAAGGCGTCGACCGTGGCCCGTTGATCCCTGAAGATCTCCGCCTGCTCCACGTGGAAATCGTTGATCTCCGAAAACGCGCTGAACAACGCCGCAAGCAGAACCAGCAACGTGATCAGGCCGCCGCCGCCAAACAGAAGCCTGCGTTGATGACGGCGCAAGGCCGCCAGCTGATCGGCCGGGGAAGCTGCGCGAGTCAACGGGGCGTCACGGTGATCCATGGGCTCTCCCTCCGTCAGTTTTTGACGGGCCATCGGGATGGCCCAGTAAGAATCTAGCCGATCGGCTGTTCGTTCATCATGCACCACGAGGCCTGCCTTGCCATGCACTGCTGCAAGGCCTGCAGCAGCGCCTCGCCGCTGTAGCAGGAGACCACGGTCGCATTGCCCATCCATACCGGGCTCAACGGGCCGTCGCCGCGCACCCGGATCAGCTGACGCACCAGTGGCCGCCACGCACCGTCGGGGTCCCAATCCTGCCCTGAGCGTTCGAAAGCGACGAGCACGGCCGCATGCTCGACATCCTGCGGTTCCAGCTCACTGGTATCGGCGGCCAACCGCACCTCGCATCCCCAGCCGGCAAGGCGCTGCCCAAGCTCATCGCGCCACTTGGTGGCGCTCGACACCACCACGGCCCGCAAGCCCAGCAGCGGCGCCTGTCGCGGCGAGGCTTCCAGCCGCGTCACCGGCACCTCGAACGAAAACGCGCTGCCCACGCCCATGGTGCTGGACACCTCGATGCTGCCGCCCATCAATTCGCACAAACGGCGGCACAGGTACAGGCCAAGCCCGGTGCCGCCGAAACGACGACTGACCGTGCCGTCCGCCTGCACGAAAGGCTCAAACAGCCGCTGCCGCTGCTCCTCCAGCAGGCCAACCCCTGAATCGACCACCTCGAAACGCAGTGCTTCGCCGGCATCCAGGCGCTCGGGCGCCACGCGAACGGCGATGCGGCCCGAGGGGGTGAACTTGAGCGCGTTGCTGACCAGGTTGCGCAGCACCTGCTCGATCCGCGTCATATCCCCCTCGTAGCACGGGCCCACCGACGCATCGAGTCGGAAATCGAGATCGAGTCCCCGCGCCTGCGCCAGCGGCGCAAACAGCAGTGCCACACGCTCGACCAGCGCACGCGGCTCGAACGGCACGCGTTCGATATCCAGTTGGCCCGATTCGATCTTGGAGAAATCCAGGATGTCGTTGATGATCGACAGCAGCGAATCGGCCGACTGCTTCACATGCCGTAGCCGCTCGCGCTGCCCATCGTCCAGGCGAGAGAGCCCAAGCAACTCCAGATGCCCGATGATGCCCTGGAACGGCGTGCGAATCTCATGGCTCATCGCGGCCACGAAGGTCGACTTGGCGCGAGCAACCGCCTCCGCTTCCTGGCGCGCACGCTGCTGCTGGCGCTCCAGTTCGGCACGGGCGGTGCGGTCGCGCATGGCGCAGAGGAACACCGGCCGGTTCTGGTAGATCGCGCGTGCCATGACCACGCTCAGCTCGCGCTCCACGCCTTCCTCCGCGCCTGGGATGACCAGTTCGAACTCCCGTGCCTGGGGCAAGCCCGGCGGCATGCTGAGCGCCGTGGCGAAATCGTCCAGCAGATAGCGGTGGAGACAACCGCCCTCGCGCTCGACGTCGGCGGCGTAGCGGCCCGCCAGGTCATTTTCCAGCACCACGCTGCCATCATCCGCATCGATCAGGCATAGCCCTACCGGCGCCATTTCAACCAGCGTCCGGCTGACTTCTTCGCTCTGGTAGACACGGCTCGCCTTGGCGATGGCCGGCGCGAAGACGTGCCGGTCCATGCGTACCAGCAGCGACCACAAACCGATCAGCGTCATGGCCGCAATCAGGCTATCCCACACCATGCCCCGCCAGATCTCGCGAAGAATGTCCCGCCAGGTGTAGGTGAGCACCAGCAGCCAGTCGGTGCCGCCGACCGTCTGCGTAATGAAGAAGCGCCCCCGCAGCCAATGATCGCCGAGCCCGCTGCGCCGTGACGTGCGTGCGCCCGCCGTCGCCAGGGCCGTGATGTCCATCGTGCTATCGGTAATGGGCTGGGTGCTGAGGATGAGCTGGCCATCCCGCGAGATCAGCATGAAGGTGTCGTCGCTTGCCTCGCGCAAGATCCGCACCAGACGCTCGGTCGAATCGAAGGTCACGAATGTGCCAAACAGCTTGCCGTCGTCATAACCCTCGAACGCCGACACGATAGCCGGCTCGCCGGTATCGGGGCGCTGGCCATGAAACGTCCTGATATCGGAAGCACCCCTGTCGCCCGTGACCGACTTGTCGCCCATCGCCTTGAGCTTGGCGAACAGCCCGGCGCGATCGTTTGCGCCCACGCCCTGCCGCAGCGACTGCTCATCGAAGCCGCGGCTGAGCACGAAAAACTGACCACTGGGATCATAGAAATAGGAGGCATCGCCCAAGCCCGGCTCCCCTTCCCTGCTGGACACGGGGGCGATGGCCGACAACGAATCGGTCAGGTCCAGGTAGTACTCCAGCCTGGATTCGGTCCAGCGATCCGTATGCAACCCCAGAGCCAACTGCGGCGTGCTGTTGCCGTCGGCACTGATCAGGGCGCGCTCCTGCTGGGTCAGGAAGCGCATCCGCTGGGCACGGGATGCCTCGCGATCACCCTCACGCCGATGGCGCCAGGTGTATTCCGTCATATTGAGCGAACGCTCGTAATCGGCAGCGCGATGGGCCAGCAGCGCATCGAGCGCCAGCCGGCCACTATCGAACTCATCGACGCTGCCGGCCTGGAAATCCTGCACACGCAAAGCCGCCACCGCCAACAGCGCGCCAAGGATCACCGCGCTCAGCAGACCGCCGCCGCCAAACAGCAGCCGGCGCTGGTGGCGACGCAGCGCCGCCAGATCGCGATCGCCAATAAGCTCGCCGCCCCGGGAGGCATGGGCACAGACAAGGTGATGCAGCTTGTGCAATAGGTTAAACATGACAGACCCAATGGGCTTCAGCCGGCCTTGCACGTCGCATAAAAGCGCACGCCAGCCCCACCGCATCGATGTGCTGCCGCGGTGACTGCGCTATGGATGGACCATGACCTGTCGGTGTATTGAGCCGCCTGACTGTTGGCGAGCTCACCCCGTCATGGATCGTTGTCCGGTATGAAGCGGCAAGGCATATGAAAAGCAAGGCGCTCGCTTCCACGATCTCTGCCTTAGATGGCGTCCATTGCCGGCATTCCCTGATCTATGGCATCTGCCCAGGCCGTCCCTGTGGATGGATAGACCCGGACAAAGCCCGCGAGCGTAGGGCGAAGGCTAGGTCGAGGCCGTGCATCGAAATATCGGACACGGCCTATTTTCTGCTGTGCGCCTCAGGGTGAACCGAAACGACAACACGACGGGCGCCGTAGGCCAGATGCGACAAAGCCCACCGGCCGCGTGGGTGCCGATGGGCTCTACGTGAATCCACGGGTGCGGATTCCGGTCGGACTGAACACCGATTCCGGCCAGGATTGACCCATGCTGCCGGGAGAACCAGGGTTATCAGCAAACAGGTGTTGCCTGCATGCTGAAAATGTCCGCTCCCGATTGCAGGATCAACCGATCAATGCAACCAAGGCGCTTTTTTTTGTTACCGCATGGGACGCCGGGAGCGGAATCGAAATGCCGCGTGCAACTCTCGGTCCGCTGCACTCTTACGCAATTGCAACAATCTATAAATCTTGTCACCCACTGCGCCAACCGAAGATCCTTCCGTGCATGGACATTTTCTGCAGGAAATTGACATGCCATGCGCCGTTCACAGCCTTTTCGTCCCAGCATAGTGCACGTTGCTGCTTCGATCAGGAGTGTCCATGAAAGCATGGGTCGCCATTGCCCTCACCGCCTCGTTCACCGCGACTGTACACGCCGACCCGGCCGCCTGGACTCAAGCCCAAAAACCCTTTCGCATTTACGGCAATACTTATTACGTTGGCACTATGGGCTTGAGCGCCATCTTGATCAGCACTTCCGATGGTCTGGTGTTGATCGACGGCACCCTGCCCCAGAACGTGCCGCTGATCGAAACGAATATCCGCGCCCTGGGCTTTCGGGTGGAGGACATCAAGGTCATTCTCAACACGCACCCTCACGGCGATCATGCCGGGGGCATTGCCGCGCTGGCTGGTGACAGTGGCGCCAAGGTCATGGCCAGTGCCAAGGCAGCGTGGGCCTTGGAACATGGCGGCGATAATCCCAATGACCCTCAATACGGCATGAACGCGCCCTACCCCAAACTCACCAAGGTAACCGTGGTCCAAGATGGCGGCACGGTGACATTGGGATCGCAAACCCTATACATGCATGCGATGCCGGGCCATACCCCGGGTGGTACCGGCTGGACCTGGCGTTCCTGTGAGCAGGGTCGATGCCTGAACATGGTTTATGCCGACAGCATTTCCCTGTTGAGCAATAAAACCTACCGCTACACCGACCCGACTCAGCCCGAACGCCTGGCGGGATATCGCACGACCATCGCCACGTTGCGCCAATTGCCCTGCGATATCCTGATGGTGCCGCACCCCGATGCCATCGATTTTCTGGGCAAGCTTCCACAGCTGCAGCCTGACAAACCCAATCCCTGGCTGGACACCAACGCCTGCAGAGCTTATGCCGATCAAGCGCAAGCCAACCTTGAGCGGCGCGTGAAAGAAGAAGCCGCGAAACCTGTCGCGAACCACAAAGGTGCCAATGGATGATGGCCTGACCATCAAATGTCATTGCTCCACTCGCGCCGATGCCGTTTGCTGGGATGGCGTCACTTCGACGGGTTCAAGCCGAGGCGGACCTTGCCCGGGCACCCAAGCAGGGAGAACCATGCGTTCATCGCTATTGGAGCAGTGACGCACGCCCTGATGAGGAAGCAAGCATCCGAGCATGGGCTATCAAAATGCACCGGGGATACCGCCTGACTTGGCTGCCTGCTTTGCATGGCATGTGGCCAAGGCCCGCAATCTCTAGCCCCTAAGAATGACGCCGGCTTCCAGCCCCAAACCGATCTGCAACATCCATCCTCAGGCCATGTTGCCCGGCGTCCGCCCGGCGTAATTTCTTTCGCCCCGCGCGCACGACGAAGCACTTGGTTACTCATGCGGACATTCCCTCACGTCGGCATCTTGACCCTCGCCTTTTCGACCCTGCAGGATTAGCCGCGAGATAGGCATGGCTCCGGCAACCGAGAGGTTTCGCGGAGAAGACGTCTTCAGGGGAATTCGAACATGAAATGGATGTTGCCGATGGCATGCCTGCTGGCAGCCGCTGCTCCGCTATCGCACGCCGCCACTGTACGTGCGGACAAGTTGCCAGCACCGAAGAACATGGCCTGCCTGCAAATCAAGCAGGCCATTCCTTATACGGTTACCAGAGGCCTTGTGCATATTCCCTGGGACATCGAGCTTGGGCGCGGGGCGTATGTTTCCGAACACGAAGACGCCCATGGGGTCTACTACCGGGCGCCGGCCGGAACGATTACCGAGCGACGTGCGGACGAGAAGGAAACGTCGAGGGCGGGACGCCGCATGACCTTCGAGGGCGGCATTTATGTCCCCAACGACCCTGCCAGCGCACCGACGCTCTACAAATACTATGCGACGGACACCGTGGCAACGCGATCCGCGCCGGACAATACGGACTGCTCAACGCTCACCTATACGCGTGACCCCAACACCCAGAAGGTCAATGTGTGGGCTGTGGGAGCGGCCACCGGTATCGGAGCCGCGACGGGCATGGCCGTGAGCCGCTCCATTCACCCGCAAATGCATGCCAGCTATGGGCAGGCTGCCGGCGTGGGACTGATTGGCGGCTTGATCGGTGGATTGATCGTCGGTGCGATCGAGAACAGCAAGGCCGGCGAGATCGTGCCGGGCCCGGAGCTGGAAAGCCAGGCCGGTGAGAAGATCAGGGCGCTGGCCACCGACAAGGTGGCCATGACAGAGCGAGGGCAAGCGGCGAGCCCGAATGTCGCGGCCGCCACGCCCACCGCTTCCACCACGCAGATGGCGACAATGCGAGCCGATGTGGATGAAGAGGTTCACACCGCGACCGGACCGGCGCATGGCGCGACGGTCGCTGCGCCGGCAGCAGCCATATCGCCGGTAGCCACCGTGGCCATGGTGGATTCGCCAACGACATCGCAAGCACAAGGCGTAGCCAACCAACTGGGATGCGGCTCGGTGAAAGCTAGCGGCACAGGAGGCTATGTCGCAGCTTGCGGCTCCTACGGCGTTTATATCGACTGCGACACTGGTCGATGCCGTCCAACGCATACAGTCAAGCTGGAAGAAGACAAATAGCTGAGCGGGACTGGCCCACTGCCAAGCTGGCGGTGCTCAGCAGACATCGACCCTGGCGATGTGAGCGTGCGGCCACTCGTAGTGAAACTTGCCAGTTGGAGCGGGTGTCCACTTCCGCCCCAAAACAGGCACGTTCTTTCGAAAACTCTCTAGCGACCATCCACCATCAAGAGAACACCAAATGCAGACACGCATCCAGGGCACGGTGATGCCCGTGCTGGAAGTACGGCTTGAACCCAACGACAGCGTCTTCGCCGAGAGCGGAGAGCTTTCATGGATGACCAGCTCGATCCAGATGACCACACACACTCAGATGGGCGGCGGTGGCGGCCTGCTGGGCATGTTCAAGCGCGTGGTCAGCGGCGGCAGCCTGTTCATGACCGAGTACCGAGCCGTACAGGCACCGGGAGAAGTGGCTTTCGCCACCAAAGTGCCTGGCCACATCGTGCCGGTACCGGTGAGCCCGGGCAATGAATACCTTGTACATCGGCATGGTTTTCTTTGTGCCACGCCGCAAGTCACCATCGGCGTAGGCTTTCAACAGTCACTGGGCGCCGGCATTTTCGGCGGCAATGGTTTCGTGTTGCAAAAACTGGGCGGCACGGGCACAGCGTGGCTCGAACTCTCTGGCGAACTTATCCGGAAGGATCTGGCGCCCGGCGAAACCCTGCGGGTTCATCCAGGACACGTCGGTGCATTCCAGGCTTCGGTGAGCTTTCAGATCACCACAGTTCCCGGCATCAAAAACGCGATCTTCGGCGGCGACGGCATTTTCCTGGCGGCGCTTACCGGTCCAGGCACGGTGTGGCTGCAGACGTTGCCCATCTCGCGCCTGGCGCACCAGGTTGCCGAATACCTGCCCAGCAACGAGGGCGGCGGCGGACGAGCGACCGTCGGCGGCGCGCTACTCGGAGGGATCGTGGGCTCCCTGCTGAGCAACGATGACAACTGATTTGAAGCAGGAAACGGATGAGCGAGGCAATTTTCGCCTTCGCTCCTCTGAAGACGCTTCGTCGGCGGGCGATAGACCGGCAACGCGGTTTTCAATTCAGTGGGCAGCGATGGCTGCTTTCGATCCGAAGCGGGCGCTGGTGAGCACCGTCATCATCGCGCCCCATAACCTGTGTCAGGTGCCATCAACATGAAACTCAGTGATCTTGAAAAGTCAGCTCTACAGCTGAACGATCTCTACGAACAGCTTGAGATCAAAAGGTATGGGCGCATCTGGACCACGGGGGAGCTTGCGCTTGGTTTCGTGGGCGATGTAGGAGATCTAGCAAAACTGATCCAGGCAAACGCTGGTGTCCGAGATATTGATGACTGCAAGGCCAAACTTGGTCATGAACTGTCGGATTGTCTATGGTCGATTATTGTTCTTGCAAACAAGTGCGGCATTGATTTGGAGGCGGAGTTTGTCAGAAACACCAGAGAGTTAGTCGAATACGTATCTGGCGAACTGAGCACACAATAGAAGGTTCCGCAGCGACTAAATCGATGCCATCTTTTAAGTGTCCGCAGTCCATGGCGGACACTTAAACTTGTCATTTCTTGGGATTTTAAATGGTAGCCATAAAGCGTTCGACAGTTGCGGCCCTTACAGAAAGATGGACTCTTTGACCTTCGGCGCGATCAACCGTGCCAATGGATACACCATCCGCACCGACCACCTCCATACTTTCCTTTACCTGGTTAGCCATTCCCGCCGCCACGTTCTGCCCGACGGGTCAATTCAGATATCCCGATACCCCTATCGGCTTCTGACTGCCTCGGATCAGGGGAACCCTGGACGAAAGAAGCTGTCTACCACGGGCCTGCAGCGACACGCACTGACGGCATAAGCATGTTTAGTGTGGGTAATGGGCTTAAATTAGGGGTGTGATGGAGCGTTCCAGGCAGGTTCGACCTCGACAGGAGGGGGATAGTACGCGCGGCCTGGCATTGCTCGACCGCGAAACGCGCGAGACGTTGGGTCGCAGGCGCTGGCGGCAGCCGCCGCTAACGCGCCCGACGCTGGCGTTGGCTCTGACTTTGGTAGCGGTGCTGCACGTACTGTTCGCGCTGGCACTATGGTACGAGATGCGACCCAAGCCACTGCATCTGGCGGCGGTGAATATCGATAAGGCGTTGATAGTGCGTCTGATCGATCATTCCAGCAAGCCGCACGCCGCACAGCCACCTGAGCCACCCTCGCTGCCCGAAAAGCTGCCGCCTTCACGGCAAGTACCGGCTACCCACACCAGCCCAGTCACGCACGAGCAGTCCCGTCGCGACGCCATGGTCGTGCAGGACCATGCAGCGCCCCCTGCCCTGGCAGCCTCCGTGGCCACGCCATCTGCCATAAGTTTGTTCGCGAAAGACGGTTCGGTGCGACTACCGTCCACGACAGAGGCTACCTCGGCAACAGCAAGCGCCAACGCCGAACCGTCCAAGCCTGTGGATGATCGTCAGATCATGCAGCACGACAGCAACCGGATGCACTACAAGGCCACCCGTTTCGAAAAATATTTCCCGCCACCGAACGAGACCGCCGGTGGCGCAGTGGGACGCCATATAGGCGATGCGATCAAGGAAATTGCCAAAAGCGTCTGCGATCCCACCAAGAGCAGCACGGCTTCCAACTTGCTATGCGGCGCACCGCCCCCACCCGCTTCGCCCATGGACAGCGACGAGCGCCTCAACCTGCCGCCGCCATCCCTGGCCAACAATCCGAATCCGCCCAAGGCGCCGCCACTTTCGAGCTGCATTGACGAGTACAGGGCAGGCAAGCCTCTGTCGTACGGCTGCCCGGTGGAAACGCCTGACCTGGCCTTCAAGGCCGAGATGCGTGAATGCATAGATCTGTTTCGTGCGGGCAAGCGCCTCAAGACATGGTGCCCTCTCGATACGCCCAAGCGCGCGGCGGCTGAGTCGTCGACGCAAGCGGATGCCCCGAGCCCAGGCACACACTGACCATTGTCGACCACATGTAACGTGCGGACGCCGTAGTAGCACTATTTGACCTGTTCAATCGTCAATGGCAGGAACCCCGCGCCCTTGCAGTATTGGACCCTGGCCCTGGCGGGCGATCCGATCAAGCAAGCACCCGCAGCATCTGGATTGGCGGGGTTTGCAGCCCTGCAATCTCGCACTGCCTTCATTCCGGCATCGACATCGGCGTCGGCCTGCGCATTCGTTTTCGCGAGAGTTGTGGAGTCGATCCGCTCCGCTCTCTGATCCAGATACGACTGAAAATACTTGAGGTCTCGGGAGAGCGTCTGAATCGCCCCTTTGAGTGCGGCTCGTTCATTCGGCGGAGTATTCGGCGGCAGAGCAACTTCAATAGCCAACATGGTGCCGAGTTGCTTACCGGTCGCTTCCCGGCAGTAAGCTGCTCTTTGGGCGAGATCGTTGGTCGCCCATGATGATTGGGCGCTTGCGGTCACGGTTGCCCCAAGCATCCACGCCATCACGAATCCTGCCCCGGCTACCTGCTTCATGAGCGGACGTCCCCCAAGCAAATCGCGTTGGTCGTGGCTAAGTGATGACAAGGGCCGATCGAACAGACTTCCACGCTAAGCACTGCCTAGCTCGCCCGCCTTGGGCGAATGACGATCGCCGGAGGCTGCGGGTCTTGTCAATGCATAGGATTTAGCCGCCGTGTATGCGCATGTTCTTTCGATCCAGTTGCGCACTGGCCGTTCGGGCTTCCAACGCCATACAAGCCGGACGAGAATGGCGGGCGTCTGTTTCCGACCCAAAGCGGGCAGTCGGAGGGGCAGGTAATGCAATGACGACCTACCGAAAGAACCTGTTGACGTGGGCCTTGACGATGGATTTCATGCGGAAGTTTCGACTTCTGAATGGCCCAGATTATTGAATCAGCCTCACAGTCTCCCCGTTCCTTCGATTGGGCCAATTGCCGCCTAAACAATGGATCAGAGCATTCCTACGTTGCCGCCTCACTAACATAGATCGACTTGCGCGGCCGGCGGAATACCCTGCGGAGCATCGGCTCGAAAGCTTCGAGCGACATCGACTTGAAATCCGGATCGAAAGCAACTTGATCAAATACGCGACAGAATTCCTCCGTCCGCTCGAAACACGAATGACTGCGGAATTTCTCGCGCATGTCCCGATCGAGGCCGAGGTGGTGGAAGAAGTAATACCCTTGAAAGATCGCGTGATGTTTGACCATCCAATAGTTCTCTGCCGATACGAAGGGCCGCACGATGATGGCCGCGACATCGGCATGGTTGTAAGGGCCCAGCGTATCGCCGATATCGTGCAGCAAGGCACAGACGACATATTCCTCGTCCCGTCCCGCCTGACAGGCGCGTGTCGCAGTTTGCAGGCAGTGCTCTAGGCGATCGATTGGAAATCCGCAATGATCGCCACGGAGCAGTTGGAGGCTCGCAATCAGGCGATGGGGAAGCTCGTTCGCGAAACGCTGCAGTTCGCCGCCGATCAGTCGCCAGTCATCGTCGGTGCCTTCGGTCATCGCGCGGAACCCGGCGTACTTGTGCCCAATGTGTTCCGTGGCCATAAGTTTTGTCTCCTCCACCATGTGGCATGCGGCGCTGGTCTAGTGACGATAGGAAGCATCGACCCGATCCAGCTTGCGCAGCAGCGCCGGCCAGGCCAATGCACCCCCCATCGCATGGGTTAACGTTTCAATTTGTTGCTGCGCCGTGGCGAGGATCTGCGGATCGATCGGGATAAGTTCCCCACCGCCGGCTTGCGCCCGCAGCTGAACCGCGCAGGCGGCTTCGAACGTGTACAAGAGCAGGAAGGCATCAGGTACGTTGTCGGCCACGGTGATCAGGCCGTGGTTGCGCAGCATGAAGAAATGCTTCTCGCCAATATCTCGCACCAGCCGCGGCCGCTCGTCTTCGCGCAGCGCCACGCCTTCATAATCGTGATACGCCAGCGACGACAGCACGAAAATGGATTGCTGCGATATGGGCAGCAATCCCTCTTTCTGCGCCGACACGGCGGTGCCGTTGACACTGTGCACATGCAGCACGCACTTGGCGTTTTCTCTGGCGGCATGAATCGCACTGTGAATCGTGAACCCGGCTGGATTGATCTCGTACGCCGACGCCATGACCTTGTTCCCGTCCAGATCCACCTTGACTAGGCTGGAGGCGGTAATTTCATCGAAGGTCATGCCATAGGGATTGATCAGGAAGTGATGCTCCGGGCCCGGAACGCGCGCCGACAGATGCGTGAAAATCAGATCGTCCCAGCCGAAGTGAGCGACCAAACGGAAAGCTGCCGCCAGGGCGACCCGCTGCTCCCATTCTTCCGCCGTTACAAGATCATGAACGCTGCTTTGATCTCGCGTACTTTCTTGAGCAAGCATGGCTTTGTCCTCGGTTTTCGAACAGCCTGGATGGGTCACCACACGGTGTATCGACATCTACGCGCACATCATGTAGTCACTGACTACATCCAGATATAATCACAGTCAATAGATGAGCCGCCGCCGTGCCAGCCAAAATTCAGCAAGCTAAACCGCAGCCTTACCACCACGGCGACCTTCGCCGCGCGCTGATCGAAACGGCGCTGCAATTGGTCACCGAAGAACAGGACTGGACGTTCTCGCTCAGAGAAGTGGCGCGCCGCGCCGGCGTAAGCCATCGTGCGCCCTACAATCATTTCCCCGAGAAGCTGGATCTGCTTGCCGCAGTCGCCGCGATAGGCTTCGACCGACTGTGGGATGGCCTGCAGCGTGCGGTTGCCGGCGTGGACGACCCGCAAGCGTCGCTCGTGGCGATCGGCCGAACCTATGTGCATCTCGGGCTCGAAAATCCCGCCCTCTACCGACTGATGTTCGGACCGGTACTTTCCAATACCGGAGCCAACGATCGCCCCAAGGTGGCCCGATCGGCCGGCGACCGCGCCAGGGCGGTGCTGGACGACGTCATCCTGCAAGGAGCCCGTTCTGGCGCTTTCGCCGTCTCGCCTGATAACTCGCAGGAGCGAGAGCTGGCCACGCTTTCGGTCTGGTCCGCCACCCACGGCTTGACCATGCTGGTGCTCGACAACATTCCACGCGCTCACCTGACGGTCGAGGACATGATCGACCGGATGCTGCGCATGGTGCTTGGCGGCCTGCAACAGCCCGCTGCGCCGGCATCGCGGGTGACGTGAGACGCCAGGAAACCTATTCGGCGATCGCCAAAGCAGATGACCGTCCCGAACTTCCATCAGTTGGTTGATTCGATTTCTTAGGACCAACAGCTCTTGCTGACCGATCCCGATGCGCGATCCATGGCTACGCACGGTCGCGGCTCGGGCGTCGTTGGCTACAGCGTGCAGGCCGCCATCGATGCGCAACACCATCTGATCGTACCCCACGCGGTCATCAACGAGGGGCACGACCGCCACCAACTTGCCGCCATGGCCGTGCGCGCGCGACGCTATGACGCAAACCTCCTCCAGCGCCTCCGCGGGACGCTTCAGCAAGCAGGACTTCCGCTATCACGCCGACACCGATACCTATCGCTGTCCTGCCGATGAAATGTCCACGCGGCGCATAAGCACGCTTGAGAACGATGAGCGGACCTTGCGAACCCGCTAAACGCCATGCCCGCTAGTTGGCGATATCTGAATGGCGACTCCTGACAGGACGTTGGCAGTAGTCCTCTTGTACAAAACCTCCTTGCGATTCCTACCGAGATCGAAAAGGAGAAGTTCCATGAAGTTCGCATCCACCCGGCTAATCGCCCGGGACATTCAGGCCGTCGTCGGTTTCTATGAGAAGTTGACCGACCGAAAGGCGGAGTGGCTTGCGCCTGTATTTGCCGAGATCGTAACGACGGGCGCCACGCTTGCGATAGGCAGCGCTGAAACAGTTGCGCTATTCAAAGAAGGCACGGTTGAGCCAGCAGCCAACCGCACGGCCATTATTGAGTTTCAGGTGGACGATGTAGAGGCGCAGTTTGCACGACTCAAGGATGAGCTGGAGGTGGTCCTTGGGCCGAAGATGATGCCCTGGGGCAACCTTGCGGCGCAGTTTCGGGACCCCGAGGGCACCATCGTCGGCTTGTACACACCGATAACCGAAGCAGCCAAGAAACGATTTGGTTCGCGTTAGTCGAAAAGTCATGGCGCGGGATGTGGCGACTTCTTCATAGGAAACATGCCTGCTCCGCCTGCGGATTCAGTCGGTAGATGCGGCACACTAGAAGACTGCGCGAGCGGCGGAAGTGTTGCCTCCACCGGCTGAATCCGCAACCCAAAGCCGACCTTCCCGGCATTTCTTCTCAAGCTCTCCCCACATGTCCCTATGAGTGAACGCGCCGCCACACGACTTCGCCATGGGCGCCCTCGGCAGCACCGCTCGACGGCTTGGCGACGCGATAGGTCAATTCGTCGCCATTAATGGTGTAACTCGAATCGCCGCTCTTGCCGTCCCAGTTCGGGAACGATGCGTGCAAGATCTGGCTGTGCATGAGGTTGGCGTCGGCGCTGACGTGGCCGTAGTGAGCATTGCTATCCATCGAGGCGGCGCGGTACTCCTCGGCCGTTCCCTTGGATTTGTCGTTCACCGCGAATGGCATTCGCTTGGCTCGCACAATCTGCATCATGTAGTCGCCCTGGGCATCGATAAGCCACATGCCCTCCGGGTTTGGGCCATACAGCTCCACGCGGTGACCATCGGGGTAGACATTGTCGCAGCGGACGAGAGCCCAGGCGCCAATCAGCTCCTTCGGAACCATGGCGCCGCCATGGGTGCTTTCACTGGGTTTCATCGCCGCATCCTGGGCGGGCGCGGCGGCCAGGATCGGCGATGCGATCGTCGAGGCGAGGCAAGCAGCGAGCACTAAGCGTTTTGCGCGTGACATGGCGACACCTTGGGAGTGTGGGGTGGAAGGCATCGTCACCCCGGCCGATCATTTTGATAATGGGCCGCGGTCTTTATTGACCTTCAAATGGCATTTGAAGATGATCTCACCGGCACCTTTCGCCCCAGGACCGGACCTCATGAATCGCCTCAGCGACATGCAACTACTGGTCGATGCGGCCGACCTGAGCAGCCTGTCGGCTGCCGGGCGTCGATTGGGGCTCTCGCCTGCCGCCGCCAGCGCCTGTTTGCAGCGGGTCGAAACCATGCTCGGCGCGCGACTCTTCGAACGTACGACGCGTCAGTTGCGTCTGACCGATGAGGGGCGCATCTACATCGCCTCCTGTCGGGCCGCGATCGAGACCATGAAGGAAGCCGAGCGCGCGGTTCGCAGCGGCACCGATGGGGTGAGCGGAACGCTACGTGTCTCGGCGCCTTCCGATCTAGGGCGCAACGTACTGGTCCACATCCTCGACAGTTTCATGACCCTCCATCCGGACGTGCGCATTGTCCTGACGCTATCGGATTCGCTCTCTCGTTTCGTACCGGACGATATCGACGTGGCCATCCGCGTCGGACCCTTGGAGAACAGCGACCTGGTCGCGCGTCACCTTGCCGATAGCTGGCGCGTGGTCTGCGCTTCGCCCACATGCATCAAGACCCATGGGATGCCAAAGCATCCCGAGGATCTCGCCGAATTGCCGACACTGGTGCTAACCACGAATGCCGGCCCACGAAATGAGTGGCGCCTGGGAGAAGTCGTCGTGCGGGTTCGGCGATATCACGAATGCACCGACAGCGAAGTCATACGCAACTGGGCTGTTCTCGGTCGCGGGTTCGCCTATCGACAGCTTTGGGCGGTGGCAACGGACGTGCGCGAAGGCCGGTTGATGCTCGTCAACGCACCAGCGTGGTCCGCACCCAGTCCAATCCACGCGATGTACCACCCTAACGCCTTTCAGCCGCCGCGTGTACGTAAGTTCGTCGATTTTCTGCATGCCGAGCTGGCGCTTCGGCTTCGGTCACATGCTGATGAGGCAACCGGGTTTTCTTCGGCGAGGTGATTGTGCCGTCGCAGCCTTGCAGCCGGCAGCAACAACAAACAGGCCAGCTATGTTGCGCATCGTACAGATGTCAATCGATCCATGGCGCATCGTGCCCTTCCTGGGGTCATTGCCTCGTCTGTGAAGGGCTCGGCCATGGCTGATGTCGCAGGTAAAACGAGCAATGGCTTCGATTACACGGGGGAATACGTCAGCGCCGTCAGTGACAGTGTTTGCTGGGCCGCAACCTATCGCCTGGCAGGAATCTACCGAGGCGTGCGCCACGGAAGGGTGTTCGCCGTTTCCAAACTGACAAACATGGAGCTGGCATTGGCGGTCCAGAGCGATATCGAGAATGCCTGGGTGAACGAGCACTGATGCGTCACCCGAACCCCGCCTGCCCGCAATGGGTGGGATGGAACGCCATCCATCGCAGCACACCTGGCGACACAGGCCGGTACGGTGATCCGGTGGCGCATTAGTTGCCGCCAAGGTGCCTTAACTCACGGATAACCGCCAAGGGCGCACGGTAATAGCCGCAGGTAGCTTGCCCGAACTACTTGCTGGCTGCCGCAAGATCCAGACCGCCATCCATGCGCACATAGGGTCGAGCATTGAGGCAATCATCATGGCTAACCACCGTCCCTTCGCCTCACCACCCATCTCGATACTTGGCAAGTTCGTCGCATCCATGCGTGGGATGTTGCATCCCCTTATGGGGACACCCCCTATGCAGCCGCTTCCCATCCTGTCGCGAAGGCAGCAGCTTGCCGCCGTGGTGGACGCAGCCAGGCGAGCGCGACCGCGATGATAGTCAATGCCTTCAATCGACTCGTGTTCTTCTTCCGCCCCTTCCGCAAGGGCGCTTATTGCCACGCGCCGTCCATTGAAGAGCTGTATCTAAGGCGTCAGCGCCCCACAGGGCGATTGTCGCAGGTGATACAGGCAAGCAGGCGACTCGCTCACCGCCTCCTGCCAAGCATGCGGCAAGGGAGCGAAAGCCGCTTCCGAACAGGAGCGGACACGGAGTCACAGGACTATCGTTGAGCCATGGTTACGCCCACCGAGCCGACAGCCGAAGGCCATAAGCGCTACCCGCAAACGAATGGGTACAACGCCGAGCTGCCACACCCCATCGCGTGCACCTGCCAACCAACATGCTGGCCACGTTGCGCCGGCGAGTGTGGCTGTGAAGCCTGCAGCGCTCACTTCCTGAAGTTTTGCGACGATGCCGGCTTGGCATCCGATACCGGAGAAGTACCTGCCGAGGCGCTCGCGGCTTATCGCCGCGCCCCGCACGACGTGCACTACGGCGAATACAAGGGCATTCGCTACGCACACAGGTACGACATCGTGGGTGACCATCGGACCGGCGTCGTGCATCTTCCACTCGGCCCCAAGACTATCGAGGCGGCAGGGGGCGGCACCGACTCCTGGTTGAAGAAAGCCCGCGATTTGATCGAGGCCCTGTACCGTGAGCGACCCGACCAACTGGACATTCACGATAATGATTGAGTGCCAGTACGAAGCGGTGTCGAAGTGCCCTGCCCTACAGCCCTATCCTGCTTCCACATCCCGCTTGTGCCGCTACTGGTAATCCAGCAGCACCTGCATCTGGGCGTTCACCGATCCAGGCGTGATGGCACTTCCGGTCTGGATATATTTGGCGACCAGGGGAACGGTATACGAAGCGGCCGGTTTAACCGAACCCAGCGGAGCAGCGGCGATCGAGTAACGGAACGGCACAGGTGATCCGCTCGTATCGGTTACCTGGATGCCCACGCCGCTGGCGGTGGAACTTGCACTCAGTGGCAGCACGCCATTGGCACTGGTGCTGGTAATGGCGCAAGGCATCGGCACCGGCGTGGTCGGGCAAACCGCCGCGCCCACGGGGATAAGGCTATAGCCTATCCGGCTATAGCCAGCGGGACAGTTGTTGAGCGACAAGTTGAAACTCTGTGCGCCCGCGGTGCTGCCCGCGCCACCGAACACGATTGACATGACCGGAGGCAGGGTAATGGTCTGGCTTGGCGCCGTGCACGTACCCGCGACAGGGGTAAGGAAATCCTTCATGTAAATCTGAAAACCGTTCGCCGCGCTCGGCTGGCTGCCGGCCGCGCTGGCATCGGTGAACCAATAGATAGTGGCTCTGTTGAAGGGCGGCGTGGAGCCATAACCGATGGTGTTGCCAGCGATGGCCGCTCCTGTGGACACAAACTGAAATTCCACCGGCTGATTGATGGTGACGGGTGCGCCGGGCCAGGCAAAACCTGCTGTCACCTGCCCGTTGATAACCACCTGTATGCAGACACCGGGATCTTGGGTGGGGTTGCAGGTTGGGCCGCTGGTGGCACAGGTGCTTGCACTCGTCACAAAACCGCACTGCCAGAAAGACGCCACACTACATTGCGCGGCACCGCACAGGGCTTGCGGCGTAAGGTAATTGCGCGCCAGCACCGTGCCCGCCGATGTCGCCTGCGGCATGTAAAGGACGCCTTGACTCACCGACGTGTACGAGCCACCGATCAAGCTGTTGGGCGCGGCATGCAAGGGCGCCGACAAGGCGACCAGAAAGCCCATTGCCGCCAGCGCATTCATCCACCATCGACGGTGCGCGAATCGGGCGATCGCGGCGACCATCCATGCCACCGCGAAACAACACTTGCTCATATCCGGTCACCTTTTCAGCAGGAAGCGGCAAGACACGTGGGAAGCAAGGCGCTCGCTTCCGTAAGCCGTGCCCTGAATGGCATCCACTGCCGGCATTACCTGATTACGGTATCTACCCAAGCTGTCCCAATAAATGGTCAGACCCTTACAAAGCCCACGCGCATAGGTTAAGTCTAGGCATCGCCCTCGACCTATAGGACCCGGCTTAATCCGTTTGCCTGGCACCAACATTGAGGGTTCGGATGAGCGCCCGGAACTGACGTGCGAGTTACGGTGACCGCTGAACAGCGTTCCGGCACGGACTGAACAACGCGCTGGTGTTGATCCTCGTACTGCTGTTGCCCAATCTGGCCGTCCCAAGAGGTCCGGTATGGGTCGGAAGCGGACCTTACAACCACATCAACTCGGTGATCTGACCTTGCAGTAATTTCAGCTCACCTGTGCCTGGCCCGCCATAGTTGGGCATCTGGCAGATCGAATTTGGCCAATACCAACCTTCGTCCGTCCATTCGCACCGAGCACACAATGGGCCAACGAGAACCTCGGCCGCCCCGTCAACCGTTCGCACCTGCATCAAACAGCTTGGGCCCTCAAAGAACACGAGGTACAGATACCCTCCCTTCGGATCTGCACCGTAGCAGCGCACATCCCCGAGCTGCCTCATCGAATACCGAGCAAGGTGCCCAGCCATTTGCGGCGAGAGCGCAGCCTCAAATTTTCGGCATCCGGGCGTGTTCGTCTGAAATGCGCTCATCTCTTATCCACCGATGTCCGCTCTGGGTCGAAAGCGGACGCTTTTGAACTTTGGAAGGTCCCCTTACTGGCTCGACCGCCGACCCTGCATCCTTGATCAATGCTGCGTTTGCCCAGCGGTCCACGATACGCCGTCGAAAGCCATTGGATGATCAGTGGCAGAACACGGTTCCGTCTCTGGCCTCGCACCGTTCCTGTGTTGACGGGTTGGCCGGTGGAGTCTTTACCTGGGGTTTCGCCGCCTCTGCTTTTGCATTCGTCCGCGCCGCGTCCCGGGCTTTCTGAGTGTCCTGAGCTTTTTGGGCGTTCTGGGCGTTCTGCTTGCGCTGCGCGTTCTGCGCAGCTTGTGCCTGCTGCTCGGCCAGCGCCACGCGCATTTGCGCATTCACAATCTGATGCTGGAGGACAGCGTTCTGCTGCATTAGCCGTACATTTTCTTCGTTACTGAGGCGAACCTGGGGCGGCCAACCCCTTGGGGCAACCTGGTTGCGCAACTGTAGTTGACGCTGCTGATCGAGGGCCTTTTGCATCTCTCGGTGCTGGCCTTCCTGCGCGGCAGCCTTCGACACTGCCGGAAGCATGTCCGAGAGCCCGTTCTCAGCGGCATAGCGTTTGGCATCGACGCCACGATGGTCGATCAACAAGTTCTTGAGTGTGGCGATTTTCTGTTCGGTGGGTATCTCGACTACCTGTCCTGGCGTCCCCTTGACCGCCAGCGCTGAGTTGTCGCAAGGCGTGTCCGTATAAACCACCACACCACTCTTACCCTGGCACTTGTAGATGGCCTGCGCATGGCCAATGACCGGACTGGCAAGCAGTATCACTGCTCCTTGTAGCAGCGCCATCATGCGCGTCATTGATGACATCTTTTTCACCGCACCCTCCCGTGCCGAAAACGTGAGCCGATGGTTTCTCCTGCCTGCGGTCAGGCTGTCGTGATGGCCTGCTCGCCTTCCCGTCCAATGGACATGACAACCCGTCCCGGGCATTCAGCTCACCCGTCCTGTGACTTTCTGCGTGACTTCGACCAGAAGATGGCAGCCGATATCGCAAGTACCAGCGCAAAGACGCCAAAGAAGAGTTCACCCAACAAAACGGTCGTACTGCGCGATCGCTCGCCATGATCTACGCGAAAAATGTCGTCGTTGAAGTTCAGCGCGGAAATGTCGGGGTGGCCAACTTCGTAGGCGATGGGCACCTGCCTATGGGTGCGGGCATAAACGACTTCGGGATCATTGGATCGATCGGTCGATCCAAGATGCGCATAGCCGTGCACGAGTTGCCATGTGCCCTCTGCTCCGGACGAAGGCGCAAACGCATACTCCACGTCGATGCTGCAGGATCGCTTTCCGCAGCCACCGTTATAGATGCGCACGACGTCCGCCATTTCCCGCACGCCGTGTTGCTGGATCTTGGTGTCGATATGGTCCTGATTGCGTGACCACATCGCGAAGGCAATAAACAGCACGGCCGAAACAACCCCGAAGAATTTGGCGCCAAATGCAAATGACGCCTTGGGGTCATTGGCGTCGACGTCTGCGCCCGTGCGCTTGAAAACCGCCACCACCGCCATCAGTGCCAAAAAGAGCAGCAGCACAAATCCGACGTCGCCGTGAAAAATGATCGCGTACGCCGACGACGGATCGGTAAGTACTGGGATACCAACGATAAAGAAGAGTCCCCACAGCAGGCCCAACACCATGGTGACCTTGTTCATGCCGGCTTCGTCGTCATTGAAAATCGAGCGACTCGGTGTGAACTGGTACGAAGCGCCGCCTTGCGCGCCGCTCCCTTCCTTGGCGGGAAGGCTATCGGTGTAGATCACCAAGGGACTGGGCGATGCGTGCGAGGTCTTCGCATACGCCTTGCCGCACGAAGGACACTCCCAATCAGGCGCTTGGTCGGTGGGTTTTCTTTGATAACCACAGGCCTGGCATACGGTATCCACGTCCACCCTCCCCTAAGAGTCGATGCGATTTACTGGATTGTCTCGTTTTCCGTTAAGAAAGTCCGCTTTGGGTCGGAAGCTGACCTAACGGATGACCCCGAAGATCATCACCAAGAGCACCAGAGCGGAGAGGATCGTGATGCCCTGAGAGGCAACCAAGCTCCAGCCAATGGCAGGTTGCTCCCTGCAAAGGCGCCTATTGATCGCAACGGCCCCCATCTCGGCACCCCAAAGCTTCCTGAAGCGAAATACGACTATGTTGCTATATGCACCGGTGATCGCGATCACAGCTAGCGCTACTAAACGAACTGCATGCATGTTTGCTCCGTAAAGGAAACGACGTCCATTATTCACATCCTCAACTATTCCGTCCGCTCCGGGTCGGAAGCAGACCTTAGATCATCTTACGGAACACCTGTTGCCTTGGGGTACCCGGTCCTCGCAGCGCCGGCCGATGAGGACTGACGATGGTCGGATTAATGGATGCGCCCCCTTGGTCAGTGCGTTGCATCCGGTGCTTGGGCTGAAAAATCCTTGGCAACTGCAAGCACCCTGTCCAAGAAATCGTCGAAGCCTTGGCCCTCCTGCTCGCTGTCGCCATCAGCATTGATTTGCCGAACGGCAACGATCTTGGCAGATGGCACCACCACGAGGTATTGGCCGCCATCACCATTGCCGAAATACGCCGCGGCGGGACCGGTAGTGACCTTGAAAAGGCGATAAGGGCCGATGCCGCGGCCGATAAGGTCGCCTTCATACATTGATCGCCAATTCGGACCGAGTGCCTGCTTGATGCCCTCCATCATTGATCCGTTGTCGTCGAAGTGTGCGCCTTGCAGGCCCTTTTCCAGGGCGGCGACGGTCGGCTCAGGCACGCCCCGTTTTCTCAACATCGCAAAGGCTGCCGGATCGGTGGTGAAATGCCGATACTGCGGCGCAATCCACCAGAGCAAGCCCATGCTGTCCTCTGACTGCGGTTGCATGAGCGCATCAATGTACGTCGTGGAGAGTAGCTGCTTGCCATGCCAGCTGCCTTTATTCAACACGAGCTCGCCGAGCTTGCCGAGGTCGGCAGCCGTCAGAGACAGTCCGGCCATGGCGTACGGATGTCCAGCCTTATCCTTTTCCCAGGGGCCTGGGTGAATATCCATGTCTTTGAAGAGGCCATCGCGCAGAAATGCATCCATCGGTTTGCCAGCAGCTTTCTCGATGATGCCGCTAAGCAGGTTGACGGCCTTGTTGTTGTAACTGGGCACATCACCCGGCTTGCTGGAAAGCTCCGCCGCCAGAGCCAATTGAATGGCATCCGGCGCGGGATAGATTTCCACGTCGGTCCGGGGAACATTCTGCATGCCCGAGGTGTGGTTCATGATCATCCGGATCGTCACCTTGGCCTTTTGCCCTTGACGCCACTCTGGGTAGAAATCGGCGACTGGCTGGTCCAACGACTTGATCCGTCCATCGGCGAGCAGAGGGCCGATGGCCAACCCCACGATTGACTTGGTCACCGACATCAGCTCAATGGGCCCTGGCACCTTCCCGTTGGCGTAATAGTGGCCGAGCTCGCGATCGGCCTGCCAGATGACAATGGCGTCGCTTTTTGTGGGAGCGCCACGGTCGAGGAGTTGCTTGAGCGCGCCGTCGTGTACAGGCGATAGCGGTGCGGCAATCGCGGACGAAGCAGCGAGAAGGCCTAACAAAGTGGTGGCAAGCAGGGTGTTGGTGCAAGGCAGTGCCGCCCACGCAATTAGCCGGTGTGTGAAATCCTTCATGACTCCTCCCTGATCAATGATGGAGAACCCATCATAGGTGCCTCCCCGAATCGTTAGTACCTGCCGGACGTCATTCAGCGCCGGACGTCCGTCTCGCGCCCAAAGAGGGAGCTCAGGCCAGGTCCGCTCCGGGTCGCAAGCAGACCTTTTCAACTTATAGCACGTGACGATTCCGCACCGACCGGACGCAGAAGAGTGCCAAGAGACCTATGCTGGATTGGGCAGGGTCACTGGTATCGTCAGAAGCAACTAACACTCGTTATACGGCTTGCCAGCCCAAATCAAGGGCGGGCCGCATGAATTGATTGCGGCGCACCAAGTCTGCGCCGCAAAACATCACAAGGAAGTGTCAATGCCCCTGTGGATTCGCAACCATATCGCGCTGCTGGTCATGTCGACCGCCTCTACTTTCATGGCCATGGATAGCCATGCAGACACCCTTATCGGTAAACCCGCGGATGGCTGCATCGTGGCCGGACAAGGCCAGGGAACGAATCCACCACCCGTCGAAGCCGGTCCCGCGTTTCCACCTCCGCAGCTACAGATACTCACTCCATACGCACCGACCTACTTCCCCAGTGGTGGGCGGCAATACTTGATCTACGAACTGCATATCCAGAACTTCTCGGACACGTCGATGGACATCATGGGTATCGACGTGATCGATGCGAGCACGGCGTCCCATGAACAAGTAACCAGCATCCAACCGCATGAGCTGCGCTCCGTATTGCAGCCGGTGGGTGCTGCACCGCGCCCCAAGGACACGACACACGGATACAGTCTTGATGAAGGCCGGACAGTCGTTGCCTTCCTTTGCCTGGCGTTCGATGGAAAAACGGCGTTGCCATCCAGGATCAGCCATCGCGTTTTCCTGCACAACGCCATAGCCAGCGGCCCGGACATCCACGTTGCACCAGGCCCGTTGCCGGTCCTATCCGCACCCGTTGCCGGCACCGACTGGACGGCTGCCGATGGCCCTAGCAATGAATCCCATCATCGCCTTGGTCTGTTCGTTGCCGGCGGCGCCGCTCAGGTTTCGAGGCGCTACGCCATCGACTGGAAGCAGATCAAGAACGGCTCATCGTTCTCCGGTGATCCCCGTGATGTGCATGCTTACCATGCCTATGGCCAAGACGTGTTGGCCGTTGCCGATGCGGTAGTCGTTGGAATCAAGGATGGCCTTCCGGACAACGTTCCGCGCACGCCGGCGGGATTCAATACAGCCGTGCCCATCACCATGGAAACGGTGGCCGGGAACTCCGTAGTTCTCGACCTTGGCAACGGGCAGTTTGGCTACTACGCCCACCTGAAGGCCGGCAGTCTCCGCGTCAAGGTGGGCGATCACGTGAGGCGCGGGCAGTTGCTCGCAAACATCGGAAACTCCGGCGACGCGCGGGAACCCCATCTGCATTTCCAATTGGAAACTAGCACCGACATCCTCAATTCGGAGGGTGTGCCTTATGTCATCGACCACTACAAGGTAAAGACGGAACACGGCTGGGACGAGCGGAACAGAGAACTGCCCGTTCGGGGAATGATTGTGGAGTTCGGACAACCCTAGGCGAAGTAGCTATAGATAGGCGACTTTGACGGGATATGCCACCTATAGGTGATGCTCTGCAATGTCCGTTTTGGGTCGCTAGCGGACCCTCAGGAGCACGGTCTTGCGAGATCGAACGCAATGCACTGAGCTGTGCTCACGGGCTCCAGTAGCCCAGCACCGCCCCGATAGAAAAGCCTATAAGACCTGCACCGAGAACACTCCCAGTGGCGATGCACGCCCAAAAAAGCCCTGGCTGCCTCGAGCGGCTCACTGGGCGATGGCAAAGGAACGTCCACCCTGTTCTGGCATCCATGATTGTGAACAGAAGAATCGCGAGGCCAATAAGCAACCAACCCCACTCCTGCGAGGCCACATCGGCCTTCTTACCGCTCAGGTAGATGCCACCGACTGCCAGCGCGGCGCATAGCAAGGTGCGTCCGGTCGGAAAGGATGGACCTTCGTCCTCGACAAGCGCGGTTTGAACTGTCTTTTCGGTCATCAAGGACCCCCTGCCTCTCCGGCCAGTGTAGCGTCCGCTCCGGGTCGGAAGCGGACATGCAACGCCTCCGTTAAGCGCGACAAATCTGGTCGCCTTAAATAAGAACTAATCTCGATTCGCACCGAACTTCCACCATGGCCTCTTAGTGGGCACCGGTGATGCAGGAGGGTCGTTGTGCTTAAACGATGTCTTGAAAGACACATTGCCGTCTTTATGGGTAAAGCTCACGGTCGCCTCGGACCAAGCATTACCTTGGTGCGCCATGCGGACGTATAGCTCATCGATCAGGTCGCGGAGCTTCTCTGAGATCGTTGCCGTTCCGGGCTGATCCTCAGCCTTTAGACGGTAATTTATCTGCATACCGTCCGACTCTATCGTGAGAGTCCCATGCGCCCATTCTGCCGGAACACAGTAGATGACCTCAGTGACCAGCCGAGTGATTACCTCGGAATATTCCTCGATGCTCCTCATACCTTCCCCCAATTGAGCCTAGCTACCTGATAGATGCGAGCGCGCCCGAGGTTGTACATCTAGGCGGTCCTTTCCAGCGGTGATTCCAGAAGTACTACGAGTTCCCGCGTATCCATTTGCCCCCCCTGGCATCCCTTAGGCCGATGTCCGTTCCGGGTCGAAAGCGGACACGTCAATGTTCGCTTAGCGCCCTCAGAAGATCCGCCTTTAGTGAGCCGTGCACTTCGCTCTGTATATCCGAAATGCGCCATCCCATTGCTGTCCGCTCTAGAAAATAGGTGAGGCGAACCCGTGTCTCAGCCACTGGCTTGCACGGCTGCGCCGGCACGCACGCAGCATCCATTTCGACCCTCACAACGTACGGGTCACCCGTGGCTTCGATGTTGACGTTATAGAACCCGGAGGGATCCATGTTGTCCCAAAGCGGGTCGTAACCCACCCAGTCAACAGCGCAATCACTCCCCTTGCATGCCCTGGACTTGACCCAAATGGCGGACAAATCGCTGTCCAGATATTGCTCGAGTACTGCTTTTGGCGCGTCCCCGATCCAAGGCCCTGGCCCGTCAATCATGGTTGCCTCCCATGAATAGTCCCGGTAAAGCCTTTTCACGGTGTCGGTCGCTTTCGACTCGGGCGTCGAAGCCCATGAACCACCGCTCAGGAATGCCAGCCCAGTCACAAACAGGCCAACGCGCCATAGGTGCCGAAGAGTGCCCCCCCCTTTGAAGCCAACCCCGACAATGTCCGTTATGGGTCGGAAGCGGACTTTTCATGGGGTCGCCTCCTCACATCAGCCTGGCACCCAGATAGCTCCAAACCAAGGCGCCAAACATCGCACTGGCTGCAAATATTCGAACGGGCCAGACTTGATGGTAGCCGCCAAGTGCATCCTTATATAAATAGAAATATGCAACTCCAACCATCACGGCCGAGCCCACACCCAAGGCCCATGCCAAACGCCCAGGGCGGCTGGGCATCTCAAGGCTTGAAGCTTGGCTATCCGTACTAGATGGCACTTTCAGTCCACGGACCTTAGAAGCTCGGACTAGGTAGGCGCCGACTATGCACAGAAGGACTCCCAAGGACCGGAGTACAAAGTCATCGAAGTAGACGGCTAGAAGTAATGCACCTGCCATGAGCACAACGATGGCCAACACGCACGGGACCAATCTCATCAGTGGCTCCCCATAGGTCATTAAACGACCGATAGTCGATAGCAGTAAGAGTCTGCTCCAGGTCGAAAGCGGTCTCTTACAGAATATAGCCGTAAGAGACCGCCGACACCCGCTGGTCAGCACCGGCGAGGTGTTTAGCGCTCACTGGAACAGGTGTTCAACCTGACTGGAATACGCCCTAACGCGGCCGCCTTAGTCCGGTGCCAGCGGTCTTGGATGCAAGGCGGCCAGCCTTATCACTGCATTACTGGTAATCCAGCAGCACTTGCATCTGACTGCTTACCGATCCAGGCGTGATGGCACTTCCGGTCTGGATATATCGGGCGATAAGGGGAACGGTCCACGAACCGGCCGGCTTAAGCGACGAGGTTATCCCCACGGCGGTGATCGAGTAACGAAACGGCAAGGGTGATCCACTCGTATCGGTCACCTGGATACCGATGCCAGAAGCGGTGGAGCTTGCACTCAGAGGCAGCACGCCATTGGCGCTGGTGCTGGTAATGGCGCAAGGATTGGGTATCGATGTCGTGGGGCAAACCGCCGCGCCCACGGGGATGAGGCTATAGCCTAGCCGGCCCCAGCCGGCGGGACAGTTGTTGAGAAACAAGGTGAAGGGCTGCGTGCCCGTGGTGCTGCCCACGCCGTTAAACTGGTTCGACGTTACCGGAGGCAGGGTAATGGTCTGGTCTGGCACCGTACATGTGCCCTGGATGACAAGAACGGAGTTCCATATCCCCACCCTGAAACCATTCCTCTGGGTCGGCAGGGCGTTTGTCGCACTCGCGTCGACGAACCAGTATTGATAGTTTCTACCGCCCTCGGAGCAGCAAAGACCCATGTTTTGGCTGGTGAGCGGTTTTCCATTGGAAACAACCTGAAATTCCACGGGTTGATTGATGATCACGGGTTGGCCGGACCAGGCGAAACCCGCCGACAGCTGCCCGTTGATGACCACTTGCGTACAGAGACCGGGGTTGGTGGTTGGCGTGCAGGTCGGTCCAGTGGTGTTGGGGCTGGAGGAACCGGCTTGAACCTGCCAGAAAGACGCCACGCTACATTGCGCGGCACCGCACAGGTTTTGCGGCGTAAGGTAGTCGCGCGTCAGCACCGTGCCCGCCGACGCCTGCGGAATATTGAGGTTGCCAGTTTGATTCGTGAAAAAATGCCAACCACCTTTCAAACTGTTTTGGTCGGCATGCAATGGCGCCGACAAGGCCGCCAGGAGGCCCGCCAAGGCCCACCATCGCCGCCCGCGTAAGCGTGGTCGAGACAGCCGCCATGTCGCCACGAAAGAACACTTGTTCATATCAAGTCACTCCTCATGCCTGTTGGCATCAAGCGTCTTACTGATATCTCACCCAAGCCTGGGTTGATGCGAAGCACATCGGCCAGTCGATGCCCCATCGCGATTTACCTTATGAAGGCGAGGATGGTTGGTCCTGGAAGCCATGCCCATCGCACGCCGCATCATCGACACGGCCGCGCGATGCCATCGACCACTTACTGGTAATCCATCAACACCTGCATCTGGCCGTTCACCGTGCCGGGCGTAATCGTGCTGCCGGTCTGGATATAGCGCGCGCTGAAGGGAAGGCTGTACAAATTACTGGGCGCCGTCTTCGAATAGGCGCTCAGCGGCAGCGACGTATTGAAGGTTGCCGCCGAGCCGCCGCTCATGACCTGGATACCCACACCCGTCGCCGTCGAACCTGCGCTGAGTGGCAGCTCGCCGGCATATTGGGTCGCCGCACTGCCGAGCGGTTGCAAGGTATAGCCCACCCGATTGAAACCCGCGGGGCAGCCGGTGAACTGGATGCTGAAACTCTGGCCGCCTGCGGGGGTGCCTGGGCCGGCAAATTTTGTGGAACTGACCCCCGGCAGCGTGACGGACTGACCTGGAACCGTACAGGTTCCAGCGATGGCCTGGACTGTTGCGGCCAGAAAGAACTGGTAGAAAGGGCCTCCTCCAGTAATATTGCCCAAATTAAAAGTGAAGTAAGCGGGAGAACTGCTTGATGTGCCGGACAGCCCCTTCAAGGAGCCTCCGGTAATAGTCTCGCCGGTGGCCACCAATTGAATCTCAACGGGACGAGTGATGACAGCTGTATAACCCGTAACCGCCGGTTGCCCATTAATGAGCATTCGAGTCGTGAGGCCTTTGACGTTAGTCTTGACATCCGACCCGCTAGTAACTCGATCGTTTCCGCCGTAGTCCCACAACTCCAGACGCTGTGACGGGCATTGCGTCGAGCCGCATATGGTTTGCGTCGTAACGTAGTCGCGCGCGACCACTGTGCCAGGAGCAACAGTCGACGGCACATTGATCGTTCCTTGGCCGAATACATAGGCGGCAAATGCCGGCGACGACAGCGTAGACATCAGCAGTACCGCTGCGACACCGAAACCGGTTCGCCTCGTGCGTGATTGACGCGCGATCACCGTCCATGCGCAGCGCAATGCGGAAAAATACCTGTTCATAGCGAATAAAACCTCATGGATTCCACCGGCGTTCGACGCAAGCCTTGCCTGTGCTGTTGGCCGTGCCGAATGTGGGCCGGACGCATGCGGTATCGGCGGTCCGATACCAGGTCACGGGAATAAGTTGACGTAAGCGTGTTCATGGCGAGCACCGCTTAGCCTTCGGATGCCAATGCGGCGGACTGGCTGCCCTGCCCCGCTGCCTTGACGGCCACGGGGCTGTGCCATTGACCTGCCACGCAGGTCGCCTTGATCTGCTGGTACGAGTCGGCCTTGCGACCCTTTTCGCGGACAGGCAATTCGTAGTCGATGCGGCACTCCGTCGGCGCGGCGTCCGACCACTTCACCGTCAGCTGGCCCTTGTCGTTCAGGCCGCGCGCCAGGATCTTGCTGGCCTGGCCGACCACGCCGATGACCTTGCCGCTTTCGTCCAGCACATCCGCACCGAACGGCAGGGCCGAGCCGTCCGCCTGCAGCGCCTTGATCACCGCCGAGCGCCCCACTTCCGTGGCGAACGGAATCATCACCACCGAGCCCGCGTGCGGCGCCACCTGCTGGCTGGTGGACTGCAGCTCGACGTCGGTCGAAATGCCCTTGGGGTCGATCATTACCGTATTGGCGCTATACGGGGTCAGGTAGGGCACCACCGCATAGCCGTTGCCGTCAATCTTCAGGCCCGGCTGATTGAGCACCTGGGCGCCTTCCGCACCTGGCGCCTGCACGATGCCGAAGGTCTCCGACACCGGCTGCGACAGCGAGATGCCGCCGGGGTGCGCAACGATGGCACCACTGATACCCAGGGAGCCTTGCGAATAGCCGTTGCCCGCCCCGATGCTGCCGTTGAATTCCGCATGGGAGTCGCGATAGGTCACGTTGGCGCTGCCGCCCGTATTGGAATTGCCGCCGCCTGACGAATGATTAGCGGAAATGCCGTAAGACAGGCTGTTGTTCTGACCCGTGGTGCCCGACAGGCTGGACTGCAGCGCGTTCTGGCCGCCGGCATGGGTGATGCCCGTGGACAGCGACATGGGCCTGGTTTCGCCTAGCGGAATGGTGGCGCTGGCGTAGTACTGCGTATCCATCCTGCCGTTGGCATTGCGCTGGCGCGTGGCCTGTACGCTGTAGCCAATGCTGCGGAAGTTGTTGTTGTAGCCCAGGCTGAAATCGACGTCCGAACCACTGCGGTTCCAGTAGTCCACGGTGGACGCGGATAGGGCCAGCTGTCCGCCCGAGCCACTGCCCAGCTGCTGCGAGAACGTTACCGAGGCCCGGTTGCGCATCCGCCATACGCTGGTGCTGTCGCTGCCGGGCAGCCGGCGATCCATGTCGCGCGCCTGCGCTGCGGTCACCAGGTCATAGAAACCGCCGGTGGAATAGCGATAGGCGGCAACGGCGATGTTGGAGCCGGTTTCCACCACGTCCTTGGAGTAGCTGACGCGCGTGCTGCCGCCATCCATGCGGCCCTGGCCGGGTATGCGCGTGGCGGCCTGCGTGTAGTCGAGGCCAAACGCACCCAGCTTGGTGTTGAGCACGGCGCCGCCCATGACCGCGCCATAGCCTTCCGCGGCATTGGCACCTGCATAGCCCGTCACCAGATTGGAAAAACCATGCTGCCAGGTGGCCTGCGCAAAGACCGGATCATTGGAGTTGGCCATGCGCAACGTGCCGGCCGTGACGCTGTAGCGGTTCACGCCGGGACGCAGCGACAGCGGCACGGCGGCATAGGGCACGTTGTAGGTATGGATGCTGCCGTCAGCCTCGGTCACCGTCACGGTGAGGTCGCCGCCATAGCCGGTGGCATAGAGATCGTTGATCTCGAACGAGCCCGGGGCCACCGTGGTCTCGTAGATGGTCATGCCGTTCTGCGTGATGGTGACCTTGGCATTGCTGTTGGCCACGCCACGCACCGTCGGCGCATAGCCGCGCATGGAGTCGGGCAGCATGCGATCGTCGGTGGCGATGCGCACGCCGCGAAAATTGACCGAGTCGAACAGTTCGCCCGAGGTGGACGACTCGCCGATGATCAGCTGCGACGTCCATGAGGGAATATCGCGCTGCACATAGCTGGCGATGCTCTGGTATTTCTGATGACCCTTCGAAGACCAGGTGTAGGCGCCGTTGTGGCGCAGATGCCAGACGTCCACGTTGAGGCCGCCAGTGAGGCCCAGATAGCCGGACGTGGTGGTGCTGCCCGACGAACCGTTGGTCTTGTAGCGGAATACGTTGGCGTTGTAGTTGAGGAAGCTCGCATCCACGCCCTGTTCCCAGTGCTCCGGGCTCACATAGCCACGTGGTGCCCGCTTGAGCGAGACCTGGGGAATGCTAAGGTCCAGGCGCTGTTCGCCGAAGTCGAACGTGCCGCTAGACCCATCCACCGCCTGGTCGATGGTCAGGCAAGCGTCCGACTCGTCGAGCTTCGACTGCACCTCGGGCGACAGCTTGGCCACGTCCACGCCGGCAAGCGTCAGCGCCTGGCGATCGAAGCAAGCCAGTGCGTTGGCGTTGGCCGGCGCATGCTCCGCCAGCTTGAACGGCATGTCGGCACGACCAATCCACAAGCTGTTGACGTAGAGATCCACGCTATAGGTGCCGGGCAACACCACGTTGCCCTTCTCGAAGCGGGAAAGATCGACGGCCTTGCTGCTGCCTTGAAGCATGAACCCGCTTTCGAACTCCACTTCGCCACCCGGCGCAGAAGCGTCCGCGCCCGTGCTGGGAACAGCGACGGCAGCGGCGGCGTGCGCCATGAACGGCATTCCGGACAAGGCCGATAGCAGAAGAACATACAGCGTCTTGCGGCGCGGCAAGTTGTACGTGTTGTTGGTACGAAACGTATTCTGCATGGCCTCAAGCACCTACGTGCCCTCGTTTTGGATGCGAACAAAAGTTGGAAGCAAACGAACCCTGACGACCCTGTTTCGACGCAGGATTCGTGTTGCGATCAACGCGGTGTTTCTGCTGGTTTACGGGGTCGCTCGGGGCGACATGCCGTCGAGCAATGGGTAACAAAGCCGATGAGGATGACCCATCGCTAACGCATTCGACTACGGCACCCCCAGTGCACGGGTAGCGGTTACGCCGGAACCGTAGTCATTGATGCTGGTGTACTCGACCTGGGCACCCGAACCTGGCGATGCTTGCAGGTCTGCGATCGGGAACAACCGGGTGTCACCGGGTGATACGTAATTGCTGCCGGCGTCGTACGTCTTGCCGCCCGCCTTCAAATTCACTTGCCCAAAGCTGACGACGTAAGGCGTGGGGTTGCTTGCCTTCAAGGCGTAGCCCTTGCCGCTTTCGCCAGGCACCACGGCCCAGCTGACCTTGCCCGGCGCCTCGTCCGGCTTGCCTTCCAGCCCTTGGGGGCGAAACATCACCTTGATGCGCGAGCGGAACGCCAGCTGCAGCTTGTTGCTGTCGGCAGAGGTCTGCGCCTTCGGCGGCACTTCAAGCACGTTGAGCCAGAACATGGTTTCCTTGTCCTGCGCCAACGGCTCTTTCGAATAGATCAGGCGCAAGGTCTGGCCCCTGCCCGGATCGAGCCGGAATACAGAAGGCGCCAGCACGAAGGGCACGTCGATGCTGTCGGGCGACGCATTCGCCTCACCCTTGTCCAGCCATGTCTGCACCAGTGCGGGTGTCTTGCCATCGTTGGTGAGCTTGATGGTGACCTCGCGTTCCTGAGCGGGGAAGATCACGCGCGTCGCCTCAATCACGACACTCGCCTGGGCGACGCCAGCGACAGAAACCGCTGCCAGGGCACCCACCAGACATAGCTTTCGAAATACGTGTTTCATCTTTAAGAGTTCCAATCAAAGGCATCAGCGGCATAGAGACCTGCCAGGTGGAGTCACCGATGCGGTGAGGTAGCCAAAGGCCAGTCCGGGCCGCAGGAGCCTCCCCGTTGCCGGGGAGACGCCTGCCTGAGGCTTACTGGTACGACAGGGTGTAAAGCACGCTGGAATTTGCCGAGCCCGCCGAAACCGTGCCGGCGGTGGAGATGTACTGGGCATAGAAATGCAGCGTGGCACTGTTGCCGGAGATCGGGACGAGGTCGGTGTTCTGGCTGCCGTCAACTGCGTTGGCCAGGATAGGCTGGGACAAACTGTTGAGCAGCTGGATTTCCACATTGGAGGCCACGCCGGTAGTACCCGAGAGCAACAGGTAACCATTGGACGTGTCGACGTTCGGGCCTTCGAAATGCGCGCGGACACTGCCGCTGCCCCCGCAGTTGGCCAGGGCGATCTGGAATGCGGTCTGGCCAGCGGTCTTGCCAGCGCCGCCGTTGAGCGTAGTGGCCGACACCACCGGAAGTTGGACGCTCTGCGAGGCCGGTGACACGCTGCCGTTGATCGTGCAGGTATTGGCGGTGACCGAGCCGTTGAAGGTGATGGTGCCGTCAGCCGCATAAGCGGCTGGCGCCAGGGCGACAACACCTGCAGCGGCAATCATGGCGGAGAGGAGAAGCTTCTTCATGGATGTACTCACTTTATAAAGTTGATGGTTGGACGGGTTATCCCCATGAAATGGGCCGCAGCACAGCCACACCACCCAACCAGCGTGGAATTCACTGCACTCCAGGACGCCATTCCCTAGGCGGGATATCGGATAAGCGCTCCCCCAAGGAGGCCATATCGCAGACCCGCACCGCAGCGAGGGTTGCCAGATGGATCGACGTGTGAAACGTTCGACTTACCCAACGAGAAGGTTAAAGATCGGTGAGCCCCAAGAAGATCGGACGATGCCTAAAAATCCAGGCATTGCCGCAAAAACCCTCCCGAATCAGCAAGAAGGATCGTGGCCAGATCATGGACAAGAAGTGTTTGAGCAAAACGCTCGCGCGCAAGAACGGCAGTTCATGGCGCGCTACCGGATGCCATCAGCAACCGGGGCAAGCCGCTTCGACAGCGGTAACGCTCAACCCGCCGTCGAGCGGATGCGAGCTTCCTGCATATCCAGCAATCGAACTTGCTCACGAGCCAACGTATCGGAAATACGGTGAGTACGCGCGAGATGAAAAACGGCTTCGCGTGATGCCACGATGGCGCCAAGTCGCATGCGACGCTCGATCTCGGCTTGTCGCGCCAGTTCGTCCACCGAGACACCTTCGTCGGGCTCGCCAGCGCGCTGGCGCAAGACCTGGGCCAGACTATCCGCCACCCTGGCATACAAGCCCGCATCACTCACCGGGCTTTCGGCTTGTTGACGCGCAATGCTTTGCAGCGCCGCTTCGAGCATGGCGTCCTGGGTAAGCGCGCGCTCCTGCTCCGCTCGCCCGCTATCCGGGAATTGCAGGCCATGCAACAGGCGCGGCAAAGCGATGCTGGCCAGCAGCAGCGACAGCATGATGACCAGGGCAGCCAGCAGAATCGCCAGGTTGCGCGCCGGAAACGGCGAACCGTCCGGCAAGGCCAACGGCAGCGTCAAGACACCGGCCAGCGTAACGGCGCCGCGCACGCCCGCCAGCGACATGGCAAGCACAAGTCGTAGCCCGATAGGCGGCACATCGTCTCCCCTGTGCCTGGCGCGCTTCACGTTGATCCACAGCGACGCCGATACCCACAAAAATCGGAGGAACACCAGGCCAACACAAATCAACACGCCGTAGGCAAGCAACCAGGGCGGCGAGTGAGCGCCGCTTTCATGGGCGGCCTCGGATAGGCCGGCGAGAATGGTGGGCACTTGTTCGCCGAGCAGCACGAATATCACGCCGTTGAGCAGAAACCGCACCATGCTCCACGCCGCGTGGCGCGCCATGCGCGTTTCCGCCAGGACGCCGCCGGACATCTCGGCATAACTCATCACGATGCCCGCCGCCACCACGGCGAGAATGCCCGAGGCGCCCACGCGCTCGGCGACGTAGTAGACAAAGAATGGGGTCAACAGGCTCAACAGCACTTCGGTGCCCTGATCCTCGCCCAGGCGACGGGTGATGAACTTGCGCGCCTTCGCCACCAGATAGGTAAGACCGGCACCCACCACCATGCCCGCCACGGCAACCCACAAGAACGACAGCGCTGCCTGCCGCAGCGAGAACGTGCCGGTCATGACCGCCGCCACGGCAAAACGAAATGCCACCAGCCCGCTGGCGTCATTGAACAGCGACTCGCCCTCCAGTATCGCCATCATCCGCTTGGGTATGGCGACCTTGCGGGCAATGGCGGCGACCGCCACCGGATCGGTGGGCGACACGATGGCGGCCAGCGCGAATGCCACCGGAAGCGGCACCGCGGGAATGCTCCAGTGAATCAGGTAGCCCACGCCGATCACCGTAAAAAAGACCAGGCCGAAGGCCAATTGCAGGATGGCCGATGAATCCCGCAGCACGGCGACCTTGGATACTCGCCAGCCATCCAGAAAAAGCAGTGGCGGCAGAAACAGCAGGAAGAAGATGTCCGGTTCGAGCACCACGCCACGTTGCAACACGGCGGCGATGACGAAACCGAGCGCCATCTGTACGAACGGCAGTGGAATGGCCACGGGAAGCAGGCGAACCAGCATGCCACTGAGCAAGACGGCTACCAGCATCGCGATGATGACGGTGAAAGTATCCAACGTTAGCCACCCCGTGTAGTCGAAGCGTCGAAGGCGAGCCCGCGGCGCGCGTCGGGGCGATGGTCAATCGCCCATGCCATCTTGCGGAACGATGGTAGCGAACGCCCCATGCCGGGGCCAATGATGCGCCGCCGATACCGAGTTAATCGCTTCTTCTTGTAGGCGTAAGCTGAATCGATATCGGGATACAAAGCATTAATTCTCATTACACATCATCGCTACAACCGCTTCGAGAAAGTGGCATGGCAACAACTGCAAGGCAGCCGTCGACGCCGTGGGGTCGACACGTTCCCAGACTCTTGGAAAGAGCGCTTTGCCGGATATGCAGTTGCGGCACCGTGGTCCCATTGATGGACCGTACAAACCGAAAGGAAAAAGCGATGAACATCTCCAAGCGCAAACTCACGGCGTTACTGGCGTTGCTTATCAGCACGTCCCTGGTCGAGCAGGCTTCTGCCTCCCACAACACCATTCACTTCCGCGGCGCCATTGTCGAAGCAGCCCAATGCCTGCCCGCCACGCCGTCGCGCAACGCCCAGCCCTCCCTCGCCGTCGTATGCGGGCGCGATCAGCTCGCGTCCCGCGTCACGACCCAGGTGGATAGCCACCTTACCGTCTGGAGCCAACCCGAGCACGGCGAGCAAGGCATCACGCTGCATGAGATGGAACATGCCGACTCGGGTGACCATCTCATCACCCTGTCTTACTTCTGATGCGGCAAGGAACCTGCCGGGGCGGATGTTTCATTGTTCCGCCCCGGCCATGCGCAATGCCCTGCCCCGAAAGCAGGTGCGATGGCTAATGAACCACTTTCGCCCTGACTGCCATTGCTCCGGATAGCTTCGCCCGATAGGTATTGACGCCGCCGTAGTCGTTGATGCTCTGGAACGTCAACGGCGCATCGGTGGCGGGCGAAGCGTCTTTCAACGGAAAACGGGTGGATTCTCCCGGCGCCAGCATGGTCGGCTTGGCGATGCTGGCGCCGCCCAGGGCGATGCGGTTGATGGACACGTTATATGCGCTGGCATTGACCACCTTGAGCACAGGTACGCCACCCTCCCGGCCGATGGTCCATTCAAGTTCGGTCGGCGCGTTGGCTGCCGAACCCTTCAAGCCGGCGGGACGGAAGAACAGCTTGATGCGCTGGCGAACCGCCACTTGCGGCGCCTTGCCTCCTTTGGCGGCCTCGGGAATCTCCTGCACGTTCAACCAAAGGACGGACTCCCTGTCCTTGGGCAGGGCGTCCCCGCTCTCCGCGTACTGAACGCGCAAACGCTGCTGCGCATTGGGCTGCATCTTCGCCAGGGGCGGACTGACCACCAGCGGGAGATCGCGCGTATCGCCCGGTGCGTTGCGCTCTATCCATGATCGGATCAACACCCTCGACTTGCCGTTGTGCACCAGGATCGAGGCACTTCTGTGCGCATCATCGAGGACCATGCGCGTGCTGCTCAACGAGATGGCGGCCTTCGCCATTGTTGCGCATGCCAGCGTGGCCACAACCATCACGCAAGCGGAAAGATGACGGATATACGGCACCGATGGCATGAAATCCTCCAGAGAGACCCTGGGAAACGCGGCATCATGCGGACTGACGCGTACCCGGGACACAAGTGGTTGGGCTGCGAGGTGTCGGGTGCGTCGATGACGCACTCCACGTCCAGCGCCAGTCAGGATTTCGGAAAGCAGCCGCTACGGATTTAAGACCAGGCTTAAAAGCAGCAAGAGCCGAAAGCGGCAGCTTTCTTGCGACGATACGGTATCGATTGACCCTCCCTCGCCCCGCCCGTCAGCGTCCGAAAGCGGTACGCGCCAGCTCGACGATCTCGTTGGCCTTGCCGTTGAGCACGGCCTTCATCATCCAGATGCTGAAGCCCTTGGCCTGCTCCAGCGTTATCTTGGGCGGCAAGATCAGCTCCAGGGGGTCGGTGACCACGTCGATGACCGCCGGACCATCATGCGCGAACGCCTGCCTGACGGCGTCGGCAAGCTGCGCGGCGTCTTCCACCCGAACGCCATAGATGCCCGCCGCCTCCGCCATCTTGGCGAAGTTCGGGTTGTCCAGGTGCGTGCCCATGGGCAGAAAGCCAGCGGCCTTCATTTCGATATCCACGAAACCCAGCAGGCCGTTGTTGAATATCACGATCTTTATCGGCAACTTGGACGCCCGCACGGTAAGCAGGTCGCCCATCAGCATGCTGAAGCCGCCATCGCCCGACATGGAAACGACTTGCCGGCCCGGGTAAGCGGTCTGCGCGCCAATGGCCTGGGGCACGGCATTGGCCATCGAGCCATGCAGGAAGGAACCCAGCAGGCGGCGCTTGCCATTGACCCGTAAATAGCGCGCGGCCCACACCGTGGGTTCGCCGACGTCGCAGGTGACGATGGCATCTTCCGCCGCCAGGTCACTGACCACTTTCGCCACCAGTTGCGGATGGATGGCGCGCTGGGATGCGTGGCCCACGGCCAGGGCATCCAGGTCGGCGCGTGCTTTCCTGTAGTGCTCCACGGCCGTCTTGAGGTGCGAGTCGTCCGATTTTTGCGACACGCGATCGAGCAGGCGCTTGAGCACGTCGGATACGTCGCCGATGACGCCCAGGTCAAGCCGGCATCGTTTGCCCAGGTTCTCGCCGCGGTTGTCGACCTGGGCGATGCGCGCCTGCTCGGGATAGAACTGGCGATAGGGAAAATCCGTGCCCAGCATGAGCAAGGTATCGCATGCCAGCATGGCGTAGTAACCCGAGGAGAAGCCGATCAACCCCGTCATGCCGACGTCGAACGGGTTGTCCCACTCGACGTGCTCCTTGCCGCGCAAGGCATGCACGACCGGCGCATTCAACCGGGAAGCCAGCGCCACCACGTCATCATGCGCGCCCGCGCAGCCCGCGCCACACAGCAGCGTGACGCGCTTGCCGCCATTGAGCAGCGCCGCCAGCTCATCGATGTCCGCGTCTTCCGCGACGATCTTGGGCAGCTTGGGAATCAGTTGCGGCGATGGCTTGCGCGTGCCGGCCTCACGCAATGCCACGTCACCCGGGATCACGATGACGGCGACGCCCTGCTTGCTGACAGCCTCGCGGATGGCCGTTTCGACGATGCGCGGGACGTGGTCGGCGTCGCTGATGAGTTCCGCGTAATGGCTGCATTCCTTGAACAGGACTTGCGGATGGGTTTCCTGGAAATAGCCCGAACCGATTTCCGTACTGGGGATTTGCGCGGCGATGGCCAGCACCGGCACGCGATTGCGATGGCAATCAAACAAGCCATTGATGAGATGCAGGTTTCCCGGGCCGCAGCTGCCGGCGCATACCGCCAGTTTTCCGGTCAGCTGCGCATCGGCGCCGGCGGCAAACGCGGCGACCTCTTCATGCCGGACGGGTATCCACTGCGTACGCTTGCGTTCCCGCAGCGAGTCGGTGATGCCATTCAAGGAATCGCCAACCAGTCCATAAATGCGCTCCACGCCAGCGGCCTCCAGGGTTTCAACCAGTCTCTCGGCTACGGTCGTCATGATCGCCTCTCTGTAAAAAGGAAGGCCCGGATAATCCCAGTGCCATGGTGATGGCGAAGAGAACGCCACTGCCACCCATCAGAGGCTGCGGCCCGGAGTTGCTCGTGAGAAATTGCGCGACCCCAGAGGCGTCAACGCGACGCAACCATCGGCACTGATAGCATGCGGCTTTCGGCCGTGCCGTTGGCGCTTACCCGTCCGGCATGGATCGTTACTCTGTTGGTCGGAGCCCAGGAGATCGACATGGCCCACCCCGCCCTGTTCAAGCCCATCCGCATTCGCAACCTCGAACTGTCCAACCGCATCATCATTGCGCCCATGTGCCAGTACTCGGCCCAGCACGGCTGCATGAACGATTGGCACCTGATCCATCTGGGCCAGCTGGCCCTGTCCGGCGCGGCGCTGCTGACCATCGAGGCCACCGGCGTGTCGCCGGAGGGCCGCATCACCTATGGGGACGTGGGCCTGTACAACGACGAAACCGAGGCCGCCATGCGCCGGGTGCTGGATGGCGTGCGGCATTGGTCGAACATGCCCATCGCGATCCAGCTCAATCATGCCGGCCGCAAGGCCTCGACCGAGGTGCCCTGGGCGGGAGGCGGCCCGCTGCCGGCGGGCGATCCGCATGGATGGCAGGTCGAAGCGCCCTCTGCCATTCCGTTCGCCGAGGGTTATCAAACACCGGTGGCGCTGGATGACGCAGGCCTGGCCCGCGTGCGCGAGGCCTTTGCCGCCGCGGCCAGGCGCGCCGCGCGACTTGGCATCGATGTGGTGCAGCTGCACGCGGCGCATGGTTATCTGCTGCACCAGTTTCTCTCGCCACTGTCCAATCAGCGCACCGACGCTTATGGCGGCTCGGTGGAAAACCGCATGCGCTTCCCGCTGGAGGTGTTCGACGCGGTACGCGCGGCGTTTCCTGCGGAAAAGGTCGTGACGGTGCGCGTATCGGCCACCGACTGGGTGGCTGGCGGCCTGGATGTCACGCAGATCGTCGCGTTTGCCAAGGCGCTTGAGGCGCGCGGATGCGATGCCATCCACGTTTCCAGCGGCGGCCTCGATCCGGCGCAGAAGATTCCTGTCGGGCCCGGTTATCAGGTGCCACTGGCCCGCGCGGTCAAGGCCGCCGTGGATATGCCCGTGGTCGCCGTGGGCCTGATCACCGAAGCGGAACAAGCCGAAGCCATCGTCGCCACCGGTGATGCCGACATGATCGCGCTGGCCCGCACCATTCTCTATGACCCGCGCTGGCCCTGGCATGCCGCGGCGGAACTGGGTGCGCAGGTGCGCGCGCCCAAGCAGTACCTGCGCAGCCAACCGTCGCGATTCAAGCATCTGTTCGACGTGCATGGCCCGACGAAACCGGAGCCATGGTGGCTGCCCGGCGAGTGATGCTGGAGCCCCATCGAATGCCATGATTGCCCCGCGGCGCCGCGATCCGCGCGCCGCGGGTATCAAAGGCCATGCGCATCGCCCATAATTCCGCGATGCTCAATCAACTTGAATCGGCGGCTTCGACGCTTCTCCATGAAGTAAGGCGCGATGGTTTTGCCTTTGTGGAAGCCGCCACGATGCGGCCGCTGCTGTCGTCGCTGGGGCCGTTGTCCGACTGGACGGACTTTGCGGATAGCTGGAACCATCTGGGCCCCGACCCGTACCTGGCGACCAAGGGTCGTTTTCGGCGCAGACGCCATGCGACGTTCTCTGCCGTCGCGCAAGGCCCGGTCGTTGCCGAACCGCATCAGGCGCATTTCCAGGCGTTGCAGTACAACGCGTTGCAGGGCGATATCCAGCGATGGTTCGAGCCCATCAGTCCATCGGTGGCGACGGGCGCCACCCTGCGCACCATCCTGCAGTTCTGCAACGCGTTCTTTGGCGCGCTGGCACCTGCGGTGCCACGCTGGCATATCGAGGTGCATCAGTTTCGCATCGAAGCGACCACCGGTGCGGCGGGCGAGCCGACGCCGGAAGGCAGTCACCGCGATGGCGTGGATTACGTGCTGGTGCTGCTGGTGAATCGCCAGAACATAGCCAGTGGCACCACCACCATCCATGCCCCCGATGGTCGACTGCTGGGCGATTTCACCCTGACCCATCCACTGGATGCGGCGCTGATTCACGACCCCAGCGTCTTTCACGGCGTGACGCCGGTGACGCCGCTCGTGGCCGATGCGCCGGCGTTTCGTGATGTGCTGGTGGTGACGTTCAAGGGGTAACGCCCGCGCTTCAAGCCCGGCGACCGTCCAGCCGCCGGGCCTGACCAGAAGAACGCCGCAGCGCGTCAGAACTTGTAGCTGATCATCAAGCGGTTATAGGTAAACGACTCATTGCCCGGGTTGAGGTTGTCGATGCCGCCGGTGGAGCGCTCCCAGCGATCGCGCAGCGTCAAGCCTTTCAGGTAGCCATCGAAGTTGTAGATGATGTCCGCGTAGATGTCGTGGCTGTTGCCACGCAGGTCGGTATCGTACTTGGCGTAGGCCGCCACCAGCTGCAGCTTCTTGTCGAAGAAGTTGTACAGGGCCTTGGCTTTCCACGCGTGTCCCGGGCCCTCTTCCACCAGGCCGCGAATCATCGAGGTGGTGTAGAGCGGGTCGGTAGCGTAGTTGGTGGTATACGGCGAGATCAGCGCGCCGCCGCCCACGGCCCCGGCCTTGTAGGCCATCTTGTTATAGGCCACATCGACACGGCCATCGAACACCGACGTGCCCAGGTCGGCGCCCCAGGTATCGTTGCTTACGCGCGTGCCCGGCAGGCCGAACAACTTGGTCTGCGTATTCACCAACACGTTGTCGGTGCCGGTGTTCTCGGTCACGTACTGCGCGGCAATGAAGGGATTGAACGGCGTGCCGGTCTTGAGCGTATAGCTGCCTTCCACGTAGCCCATGCGGGCGAAATGCATGAAGTCGTAGTACCAGGCCTGGGCCTTGATGCCATTGCCGCTATACGTGGTGCCGCCGGTCCAGGTGCCCGTGGCCGAACGTGCATCCGCCGGTAGCGAGCCGTTGTTGCCATACATCGAGTCACCGTCATAGGTGCTCGGGTAGTAGAGGTTGTCCGCATACATGCCGTTGGACGTACGGCTCTTCCAGTCGAAGCTGCGGATGCCATAGATATCCCAGCCATCCACCGGCGTGAACTTGGTCAGGATGGCGTTGTAGGACGAGGGAATCACACGGGAATCATTACCGCCCATCCAGGGCGTATTGAGGTACTGGAAGCCACCGCGCACCAAGACCCAGTCACGCTGGAACTGCGCGAACAACTGGCTGAAGGCACCGATCGACTGGTGCGGCCCCATCAGCGATACGTCGATCTTGGCCACCGTGTCGGACTGCGTGCCCAGCGAGTTGGCGGTAACGAAGGAACCGCCGAAGCTGAAACCACCGGCGAATGCGCCCGTCTGCGCATTGATCAATGCCGCCAGGGAGAAAGCGTGTGCGTCAGGCGTTTTGTTGGTGTCGTAGATGCGGGCGAAGTCATAGGCGCGCAACTCGCCATCGACATGCCCCTGCGTGAAGATGTCATCGAAGCTGTTGTCGTCGGCACTGGCTTGCATGCAGTAGGTGCAGAGCAGCGTTGCCAAGGCGGCGGCAAGAAGTTTTACTGACATGTCTGACGTCTCCCCTAGTGATGTAAAAGGCTGGCCCCGTGGGCGTTATATATGTCACTACATAATGGCGTCCATACGACTTTGCCACATGGGTGGCGCACGAGCCCGCATGAACTTGCGAAACAGCCAAGGCCTGGCCGGCAACGTCCGGTTAGTCCGTAGTGCCCAGGATGATGCTCGATGCCTTGATGATGGCGACCACCGCCGCGCCTTCCTCAAGATCCAGCGTCTCGATGCTTTCGTTGGTGACGATGGCGACGATGACGCTGCCGCCATCCAGCTGGATCGTCACCTCGGCGTTGACTGCGCCACGCGTGATCCGGGTTACCCGGCCGGCCAGTTGATTGCGGGCAGACAGTCGCATCGATTCACTGGGCAGCCCGATCAGCACGGAAGACGCCTTGATCAGCGCCATCGCCTCCCTGCCCGGCACCAGGCCCAGGTGCTGCGTGCTCTCGCAGGTGACGGTGGCCACGATGCGCTGGCCGCCGGCGATTTCCAGCTCCACCACATCGTTGACGGTGCCTTTGCGTACGACCACCACCTTGCCGGAAAACTGGTTACGTGCACTGGTCCTGATCATCAAGCGCCTCATGAGTGACAGGTTGCGGAGGGATGCCTCATCCAGCGTGCGGAACTGCTCGACGAAGCGCCGATGTTCGGCCTCCAGCAGCTTGAAAGCCTTGATCAACTGCTCGCCATACGCCGTCAAGCGGGTGCCGCCGCCGTACCTCCCGCCGGTGGCGCGGACCACCAGCGGCTCGTCGGCCAGGTTGTTCATGGCGTCGATGGCGTCCCAGGCGCCTTTGTAGCTCATGCCGACGGCACGCGCAGCAGCGGAGATCGATCCGGTTTCACCGATCTTGGCCAGCAGCTCGATGCGGTCATGGCCGCCCAGCGTGCGATCGCCCGCCTGCAATGAAAGCATGCCCGTCAGTTGGAACATGGATCGCCCCCTTCCCCGGCACGTCATCATGTTGATGCCGAGTCTAGCGGCATCGGTCGATGAAATAGGCGACCGGGCCGACAGCCGCCGCACGACGGCGGCCCTGTTCACGGAGCCTGCGAGGCCAAGGCAAGGCCGGCCAGGCGCCGGCGAATCCGTGCGTAGTCGTCCGGCGTATCCATGTCGGTGGTGCAGCGGTCGTGCCCCACTTCGTAGCGAACGACGTCTTGCGGGTGATCCTCGATCAGGTGGCGGCAGCCCGGATTGACCTGTCCACTGAGAACCTCGGGCACGCGGCTGGCGGCGAACACCACCGGGTTGCCGCGCTGGCCGTCATGGTACGGCACCAGGATGGCATCGCGCGGCAACGCCAGGAACGCCTGCGCCAGTTCCCGGTAGTCATCGGCCCGGAGCAGCACCATATCGGCGAGGCAGATCATCACCGCCATGCAAGGGCGAGCGAGCGCCGCGAGGCCGGCGACCACCGATGTCATCTGGCCTTCCGCATGGCGCGGGTTGTGGCGGAAGCTCAGCGGCAAGCCGATCAGCGCGGCCATCACCTCGCGCCCGCGGTGGCCGGTCACCACCACCACTTCCTCGGGACCGGCATCGAGCAAGGCGCTGGCGGTGATACGGACTGCGGCCATCTCGCCATCGCCATGGGGCAGCGGCAGCAGTTGCTTGAATGCCCCCGCCATCCGCGACGAAGCCCCGGCGGCCAGCAGCACCACGGAGAACGGCGCCGCACTCATGTGCCGGCGCCCTGCGGCTCGGGTTGACGCATGCGCGCGCCGATATCCAGGTACTTGCGCGGGTTGCGCTCGAACTCCGCACGGCACCCGGTGCAGCAGAAATAGTGGGTCTGCCCTTCCATGGTCAGGCTGCTGAGCGCCGTGGCGGGATCGACCACGGCACCGCATACCGGATTCACATAGCCGGTGGCGACCGCCTTGCCGGCACCGGGCGAACCTTCCTTCTCCATCGCCGAGGCGCCTCCGGTGGCGGCCTCGCGCCGGCCATGCCGCAAGGCCACCAGCCCGGTCACTGCGGCCAGCGCGATCTCATGCGGCGTCATCGCGCCCACATCCGGCCCGGCGGGTGCGTGCATGTCGGCAAGCCGCTCTTCCCCGATGCCGCGCAACGCCATGGCCGCGCGCAGGCGCTCGGCCTTGCGGCGGCTGGCAATCACCAGCACGGCACGGGCCGACGATTGCAGGGCGTCTTCCAGCGCCGCTTCATCGCCATCCCCTTGGGTGGCCACCAGCGCATAGGATTCCGGACGATCAAGCATGGAGACGTGCACGGCCTCCGCAGGCACGCCATGGGCCGCGGCAAACTCGGCGGTGTCGGCCACGGCCGAATCCATCAGCGTCTCGAAGCCGACCTCGCGCGCAAACCAGGCGGCAGCCCGGGCCACGGGCGTACTGCCGTACACGCGCAGGTGCGGCGTAACGGCCGCCGGCTGGATGAACAGCTCCACGTCGCCGTTGCTGGCGCACTGCATGGGCTGCACATCGACATCGCCCATCGGGTCGCCGCTGTTGCTCAGGCGCAGCCGTTGCGCATGCCCGGTGGCGATGACGCGCATGGCGGTGGCCTTGACCACGCTCTGCACACAGCCGCCACCCACCCAGCCATGCAGGGTGCCGTCGGCCTCGACGATGGCCTGCGCACCGACATAGGCCGAGCTGGGTGGCTGCACCGCAATCACCGTGACCCAGGCGTGCGGGCGTGACTGGCGCAGGTATTCGCGCGCGAGATCGAGCAGTTCAGGAGTGCTCATGGCCGTCTCCTATCGCAAGGCCCGGATCAACGGCTCAAGCACGCGCTCGACGCTGGCCAGGTCGTGCGCCGGTGCGTGCAGATCCAGGTAAGGCATGGCCGCCACGATGCCTTGGGCCAGCGGCTGGTAATCGTCGCGACCGGCCAGCGGGTTGAGCCACACCAGCCGCCGTGCGCGCCCGCGCAGGCGACGCAGCGTGCCGGCCAGCAGCGAGGCATCGCCGGTGTCGTAGCCATCGCTGACCACGATCAGCGCGGTACGCGCATGCAGCAGCGAGGCGTGTTCGCGTTCGAACTGGCGCAGGCAATCGCCGATGCGGGTGCCGCCCGCCCAGCCCGCCGACAGCCATTGCAGGCGCTCCTGCGCGCGCCACGGATCGGGGTCGCGCAGCGCTTCGCCCACGTCGCTCAACTGCGTATGCCAGATGAACACGTGAGTGTCCCAGTGCGCACCCAGCAGGGCGCGCGCCAGGCGCAGGAAGAAGAAGCTGTACAGGTTCATCGAGCGGCTCACGTCAAGCAGCAGTACCAGTCGCGGACGTTCACGGTGGCGCTCGCGGAACGCCAGTTCGATCGGCTCGCCGCCATGCGCAACGCTGCGTCGCGCCGTTCCGCGCAAGTCGATACGGCGCATGCCACCCGACCGTTCGCGCCGCATCGCCAACCGGCGCAGACGCCGGGCCAGGCGACGCATCAGCGTGTCCAGTGCGCGCATGCTGTCGGGCTGATGCAGATGCCGGAAGTCGGCCTGCTCCAGCGCCTCCTCGCTGCTGGCACCACGCTGCGACGCGGCGCCATCGGTGCTGCCGATGGAGGCATCATTGGCCGCGGCCTGCGGCATGCCCTCGCTGCCATCGCCGGCTCCGGCTAGCGGCGCAGGCGACGTGTCCAGCACGCCCGCGCTGGATGACTGACTCGCCACCAGGCGCTGCCGGTTCGGCGGCAGGAACCAGGCATCGAACAGTTCGTCAAAGCGCGAACGATCGCCGGCACGGCGGCACAGCAGCGCCCGGGACGACCAGCGCAGCAGCTGCGGTTCAAGCAGGTCGATGCGACTGGCCGCCTCGACCAGCAACGCAGCGTCGTCCAGCCCCACCGCGAAACCGTTGGCGCGCAGGAAGGAAACGAAGCCGGTCAAGCGCACGCACAGCGCCCGTTGCAGGGTTACCGGTGCCGCAGGGTTGGCATCGGCGCGACGGGTCAGCATGACGCCACCAGCCGTCGCATCACGTCGGGACTGACCTCGGCACAATCGGCGCGGGTTTTCAGCAGCGCGGCAAGGCTGTCCAGCAACGCCTCGGGACTGGCGGTGTCGAGCCGTTCCACGTGGAGGCGCAGCAGCGCGGCGGCCCAGTCCAGGGTTTCGGCAATGCCCGGCCGACGCTGCAGATCGAGCCGTCGCAGCGATTGCACGAACTCCACCAGTTGGCGTGCCAATGCGGCCGGCGCGGCCGGCACGCGCGTCTCGACGATCAGCAGTTCTTTTTCGAACGACGGGTATTCAAGGTAGTGATATAGGCAGCGCCGCCGCAGCGCGTCGGACAGTTCACGCGTGCCGTTGCTGGTGAGCACCACCCACGGGCGCGAGCGCGCCGCGATGGTGCCCAGTTCAGGAATCGACAGCTGGAAGTCGGAAAGCAGCTCCAGCAGGTAGGCTTCGAAAGCCTCGTCGGCGCGGTCGATCTCGTCGATCAGCAGCACCACCGGCTGCTCGCGCGTGATCGACTCCAGCAGCGGCCGCTTGAGCAGGTAGCGCTCGGAAAAGATGTCCTGCTCCTTGTTCGCCATCGGCCGGTCGTCCTGCTCCAGCAGGCGTATCGCCAGCAACTGGCGCTGGTAGTTCCACTCGTACATGGCGGCATGCGCATCGAGCCCCTCGTAGCATTGCAGGCGCACGCAATCGGTCGCTTGCAGGCGCGCGAGTACCTTGGCCACTTCGGTCTTGCCCACGCCGGCGGCGCCTTCCAGCAGCAAGGGGCGGCGCAATTCGTTCATCAGCAACAGGACGGTGGCCAATGGTCGCTCGGCGACGTAGCCCAGCGCCAGCAGGCGTTGCTGCAGGGCGATGACGTCGCTCATGCGGTCCATGGCCTGGGCGTCCGCGATCAGGCCGACCGGCTGCGGCCGAACAGGCCACGGAACCAGTCACGGATCACGCCCCAGAACAGCCGCAAGGCGCTCAGCTCCTTGCTTGGCCTTGGCGTGGCGGCGGGGCTTTGCGCAGTCGGTGCGCCGGAAGGAGCCGCCGCATCGGGCTGGCCGGCGGCGACAGCCAGGCGCCGCACTTCGTCGGCGAAGTTGGCCGCGAATTGCTGCAGGATCTGCTCGGTGACGCTGCCCATCATGCGCCCGCCGAAGGCCGCCGCCTTGCCGCTCACGGACACCTCGCTCTTGCCTGCCAGCTGGCTGGCACCGGGAGCGTCGCCCGCTTCCACCCGCGCCACCAGATCCATCGAAGCACCCGAGGTTCCCGACGAATCCGATCCTTTGCCCACCAGGTGCACGGTGCGGTTGGGCGTGTCGATATCGACTACTTCGATATCGCCTTTGAACGTGAGGCTGGCCGGGCCCACCTTCAGTGACACGGTGCCCTTGTAGTGGCGCTCATCGATGCGCTCGGTGATCCTGGCGCCCGGCATGCAGCCCGCCACGCCTTCGATGTTCTGCAGGAAGGTCCAGGTGGTGTCGCTGCCACCGGGCATGGGAAAGGTCTTTTCCAGTTCAAGCTTCATCGCTCAATGCCTGTCCAGGCCAAGCGCATGCGATTGCTGCCAGATGCGGTAGGCGTTGTGCGGCATGTCCATATGGGTAACGCCCAGGTGGGCGAAGGCGTCCGTGACGGCGGATGAGAAGCAGGGTATGGAGCCCACGTGCGGCGACTCGGCCACGCCCTTGGCGCCAATCGGATGATGCGGGCTGGGCGTGACGGTGAAGTCGGTTTCCCACACCGGCGTCTCTACGGCGGTGGGCACGAAATAATCCATCAAGGTGCCGCCAAGCACGTTGCCCTGTTCGTCGTAAGGCAGCTGCTGGCCCATGGCCACGGCAAAACCTTCGGTAAGGCCGCCGTGCACCTGTCCCTCGATGATCATCGGGTTGATGCGCGTGCCGCAATCATCCAGCGCGTAGAAACGCCTCACCCGGGTTTCGCCGGTGTAGCGATTGATGTCGAGTACGCAGACATAGGAACCGAAGGGGAAGGTGAAGTTGGGCGGGTCGTAGTACTCCACCGCTTCCAGCCCCATTTCCAGGCCCGGCGGTACGTTGTTGTACGCGGCCCAGGCCACTTCCTTCATGGTCTTGAGCTGTTCGGGCGAGCCCTTGACGACGAAGCGGTCGAGATCGAAGGCCAGGTCGTCCGGGCTTACCTCCAGCAGATGCGCCGCGATCAGGCGCGCCTTCTCGCGGATCTTCCGCGCGCAGCGCGCCGTGGCCGCGCCGCCCACCGGCGTCGAACGCGAACCGTAGGTACCCAGGCCATAGGGCGCGGTGGAGGTGTCGCCCTCTTCCACCTGGATCACCGAGGCCGGAATGCCCGCCTCGGTGGCGATGATCTGGGCATAGGTGGTCTGGTGCCCCTGCCCCTGCGTGATGGTGCCCATGCGCGCGATGGCCGAGCCATCCGGGTGCACGCGGATCTCGCACGAGTCGAACATGCCCACGCCCAGGATGTCGCACATCTTGGACGGCCCTGCCCCGACGATCTCGGTGAAGGTGGTGACGCCGATGCCCATCAGCCATTCGGCATTCGGATCGGCGCGGCGCTCAGCCTGCTCCTGGCGCAGCGCCTGGTAGTCCACCGCATCCATCACCTTGCGCAGGGCCGGCTCGTAGTTGCCCGAGTCGTATTCCAGGCCAAGCGGCGTCTGATAGGGAAACTGTTCCTTCCTGATGAAATTGCGCAGGCGGATTTCGGCCTTGTCGATGCCCAGCCGCTGGGCCAGCACGTCGATCATGCGCTCGATCAGGTACACCGCCTCGGTGACCCGAAACGAACAGCGATATGCCACGCCACCCGGGAACTTGTTGGTGTAGACGCCATCGACCGACACGAACGCATGGGGAATGGCGTACGAGCCGGTGCAGACGTGGAACATGCCGGCCGGCCACTTGGTGGGATCGGCACAGGCATCAAACGCGCCGTGGTCGGCGTACACATGCACGCGCAGCGCCTTGATCACGCCCTCTTTCGTTGCGGCCAGTTCGCCCGTCATCCAGTAATCGCGGGCGAACGCGGTGGTGGTGAGGTTTTCGCTGCGCGACTCGATCCATTTCACCGGCCGGCCCAGCACGATCGATGAGGCAATGGCGCAGACATAGCCCGGATACACCCCCACCTTGTTGCCGAAACCGCCGCCGATATCCGGCGAGATAATACGGATCTTCGACTCGGGAATGCTCGACAGCAGGCCCACCACGGTGCGCACCACATGCGGCGCCTGCGAGGTGATGTACACGGTGAGGTCACCCTTCACCTTGTCGTAGGAGGCGACGCAGCCGCAGGTTTCCAGCGGACACGGATGCACGCGCGGATACAGCATGTCCTGCTTCACCGTCACCTCGGCCTGCTCGAACGCGCGCGCGGTCTTGTCCTTGTCGCCCACTTCCCAGTTGAAGATGTGGTTGTGGTGGCGACGGGCGCCATGGGCGCCATCGGTCTTGCCGGCGAGATCCTCGCGCACTGCGGGCGCGTCGGGTTCCAGCGCTTTTTTCGGATCGACGACGGCGGGCAGTTCTTCGTATTCCACTTCCACCAGGTCGGCGCCGTCGGCGGCGAGATAACGATCCTCGGCGATGACGAAGGCCACTTCCTGGTTCTGGAACGACACCTTGCCGTCGGCCAGCACGGCCTGCACGTCGCCGGCCAGGGTCGGCATCCAGTGCAGCTTGAACGGCTTGAGTTCTTCGGCGGTGATCACCGCGATCACGCCCGGCAAGGCCAGCGCGCGGCTAGCATCGATACGCTTGATGCGTGCGCTCGCATACGGGCTGCGCACCATCGCGCCGAAGCACATGCCCGGCATCTTCACGTCATCGACGTAGGTGCCCTTGCCCTGGATGAAGCGCGGGTCCTCGCGGCGCTTGCGCGCGCAACCGATGCCTTCGAGCTGGGTGAGTCGTTCGATGTTCGGTTCGAGACCCATGGTCGGTGTCCTCGTCGTGGCTCAGGCCGTCACCGGCTCGGTGGATTGCTCCGCGCCTAGCAGCGGGTGCGAGGTTTCCACCGCCTCGCCGCGCAGCTTGCGCGCCGCGTACTGCACGGCCTTGACGATGTTCTGGTACCCCGTGCAGCGGCACAGGTTGCCCGCCATCCAGTAGCGCACTTCCTCGTCGGTGGGGTTGGGGTTTTCCTTCAGCAGCCGGTAGGCGCGCGTGATCATGCCCGGCGTGCAGAAGCCGCATTGCAGCGCATGCTCCTGCATGAAAGCTTCCTGCAGCGCATGCAGTTCGCCGCCTTGTGCCATGCCTTCGATGGTGAGCAGCTCGGCACCCTCGGCCTGCACGGTGAGCACCGTGCACGACTTCACCGACTTGCCGTTCATGTCGACCGTGCAGGCGCCGCAGTGCGAGGTGTCGCAACCGATATGCGGACCGGTATGCACGCAACGCTCGCGCAACGTGTGGATCAGCAACTCGCGCGGCTCGACCACCACATCGGTGTCGAGGCCGTTGAGCTTGAAACTCACCATGATCTTCTTGCTCATGTCCGGGCTCCCGAGACGGTCAATGCGCGGCGCGCATGGCGGCGGTACGCAAGGCGCGTCGGGTCATCTCGCCGGCCATGGCGGTCTTGTAGTCCGCGTCGCCGCGCAGGTCCTCCGCCGGCTGGCAGATGGCCATGGCCAGGCGGGCCGCTTCGGCGATGGCCGGCTCGTCCAGTGGTTTCCCGCGCAGGAAGGCCTCGGCATCGCGCGCTTTCAACGCCGTGTCGGCGACATTGGTCAGGGCGATCGATACATCCTCGACGGTGTCGCCCTTCATGCGCAGCAGCACGGCGGCCGCCGCCGTGGCGAAATCGCCGGTCTTGCGCTTGAGCTTGGCGTAACACCAGCCGCTGCCCGCCGCAGGCAGCGGGATGCGGATCTCGGTGAGGATCTCATCCGGCTGCAGCGCGGTAGCGTAGGTGCCGAGAAAGAAATTATCGTCGGCATGCACCACGCGCTCGGCGGCGGGGCTGCGCAACACGAACGACGCCCCCAGGCACAGCATCAGCGCCGGGTGGTCGTTGCCGGGATCACCGTGAGAGATATCGCCGCCAATGGTGCCCATGTAGCGCACCTGCGGGTCGGAGATCTGGCGCGCCGCCTCGACCAGCAGCGGGCAGCGTTCCTGCAGCAGCGGCGACCAGATCAATTCATTCTCGGTGGTCATGGCGCCGATGCGCAGTTCGTTGCCTTCAAGGCGTATGCCCTTGAGGTTGGCGATATGGCCAAGATCGATCAGGTGGCCCGGTTCGGCAAAGCGCAGCTTCATCATCGGCAGCAAGCTGTGACCGCCGGCAAGCAGCTTGGCATCCTCGCCCAGCTCGCCGAGCAGCTTGAGCGCATCGTCGATGGAGGTTGGCGCGTGGTAATCGAACAGACGCGGGATCATCGATGCCTCTCCTCGCACAACATGGCCCGCCCGTGACGCCACGGGCTTGCAGATAGGGGGCGACAGCGTCCCAACGACCGCAATGCCTGCTTCGCGAATGCACGCGAACCATGCGCCGACGGCCATGGATGCCTCGCGAGCACCGCGCGCGACCCAACTCGCCACATCGCAGGCGATGGCGTAGCCGAGATGCTGGCGTCAGAACCGAAAGCCGACGTAGGCGCCATAGACCCAGGGGCTGATCGTCACCATGCCGAGGCGGGCGCCATTGACCTTGACCCGGGTATCGAGGTCGATCCAGCGCACATCGACGCCCACCAGCCAGCGGTCGTTGAGGCGGTAGTCCAATCCGGCATGCGCGGCCACGCCCCAGGAACTGCCTAGGTCGAGGTGGTCGCCGCTCAACAGGCCGGTCTCGTGAATATGGAAGAAACGCGTGTAATTGACGCCAACGCCGATATACGGCGACAGCACGCTGCCCGGCAGGAAGTGGTACTGCAACGAAAACGTGGGAGGCAGCTGTTTGGTGTTGGCGGAACGCACCCCGTTGAGCTTGATCTCGTGCTCGAACGGCCACGCCGCCAACGCCTCGATACCGATATGGGGCGTAAACAGGTATTCGATCGAGACGGTGGGACGCACCGAACTGTCGACGTCCGCCGCAATCGCACCGCCTGCCAGGCTGCCGTTGTTGGACTTCGGATCAACGTCGTGCACACCCAGCTTGACCAGCCAGGGGTAGTCGTTGGTTCCTGCGTCCTGGGCTCTTGCGGTGGCTGGCAGGAGGACCGCCAGCATTGATGCGACGCACAAGAAACGTTGCCGTATCATGAGTAAGATCTCCTGATGCGAAGCCGGCATCGCTTGGTGATCCCGCTTTGCGCCAGTGGACGGCGATGCCAGGAAACCCTGCGCGGAATTGCCGCCAGGATTCAATGCCGCCTTCGCCAATGGAGTCCCTATAGCGCGATTGGAAGAAATCGGCGCGCCAATGGCGGACGGCGCGTGGCTCGTCACTTCAGGCGGACGCGATGGACAACGAAACACTCCAGCACCGACTGCAACGCCTCGATCTCGGCATGGTCTGGGTGGACCGTCAAAACCGCGTCATCGGCTTCAACGACGTCGCCTGGCAATTGCTTGCGCCCGCCGGCGAGCAGACGCTCGGCGTATCGCGCGAAGAACTGGTCGGCATCGACCTGCTGCGGCTGCATCCCGCCAAGAGCCGCGACAAGATTGCCTTGCTGCTGGGTGGCGACGGCCCGGCGGACATCGACCGCTGCCCGGCGCGCTCGCCGCCGCCGATGACCATGATGATCAATATTCCCGACCGGGTGCTGCTGCTCAAGGTATCGAAGATGTTCGACGCCCACGGCGTCATCGGCGCCTGCATGGTCTATTACGACCTTACCGAACTCACCACCACGCCGCACGAGGAAAGCAGCCTCGCCGATGCGCGCCTCCACCAGCCGCCACGCCGGCTGAACAAGATTCCGGTCTATCGCGCCAACCGGCTGGTGCTGATCGAGGTGGACGACGCCCTGCGACTGGAATCGAACGACCACTACACCTGGATCGTCACCGCCACCGATCGCTACCTCAGCAACCTCTCGCTGAGCGACCTGGAAGAACGCCTCGACCCGGCCATGTTCTTCCGCTGCCATCGCAGCCATATCGTCAACCTGCGCCATGTGCGCGAGATCGAACGCGATGGCGAACTGATGTACATCGTGTACGACCGTCCGGAGCTGACGCGGGTGCCGGTGAGTCGCACGCATGTGCGCGAACTTCGTGAAATGGTGGGCCTGTAGCAGCCCACGGCCGTTGCACGGGTCAATCACGGCTTGCTTATTCCCGGCATGACATGCTTCGCCGGCAACCGCCCATGAAATTGGCCGTTGAATGGCGTAGAGTCCAGGCCTTGCCTGCGGCAGCCGCCGCCAACCGCAGGCGACAGGGGCATGCAAGGCCCGGCGGCCCACGCGTACGTATCCACGTCGAGCGGGCTCAAGAACCATGTTCAAGCGTATCGTGCTGGTCGTGCTAACGCTGATCGTGCTGGCCGTGGCGGGGTTGTTTGCCCTCGCCTACCGCCGCGCCATTCCGCCCGTGACGCCGCCGGTCGCCAGCGCGTTCGCGCCGGACCTGGTGGCCCGGGGCGAGATATTGGCGGGCGCCGGCTACTGCGCCACGTGCCATACCGCCAAGGGCGGCCAGCCGTACGCCGGCGGCTATGCCATGGTGACGCCGTTCGGCACGATCTATTCCACCAACATCACGCCCGATCCGGCCACCGGCATCGGCAACTGGTCGGAAGAAGCATTCCGGCGCGCCATGCACGATGGCGTGTCACGCGACGGCTCGCACCTGTTCCCGGCCTTTCCGTATCAGCACTTCAACCAGGTGACCGACGACGACATCAAGGCGCTGTATGCGTTCTTCATGACGCGTGCGCCGGTGAACGCGCCCGCGCGCCAGCCGGACATCCCCTTCCCGCTCAACCTGCGTGCCCTGCAGGCGGGCTGGAAACTGCTGTTCTTCCGCGACAACGCGTATGGACCGATCAGCGGCAAGAGCCCCGAATGGGACCGCGGCGCTTACCTGGCCGAGGGCATCGCGCATTGTTCCGCCTGCCACAGTCCGCGCAACGCCCTGGGCGCGGAGGACACCGGCAGCAGCCGCTACGGCGGCGCCGTGGTGGACAGCTGGTATGCGCCGCCGCTCAACGCCAGCAACCCGGCCCCGATCGCCTGGAACGTGGACGAGCTATATAGCTATCTACATAACGGTGGCACTGCCCTGCATGGCGTGGCCGCGGGATCGATGTCGCAGGTGATCCATCAAGGACTGTCCAAGCTGCCGGATGCGGACGTGCATGCCATCGCCGTCTACATGGCCGATCGCATGGGCCACGGCGACCAGGGCGCCGCCCCGGACGCGGCACTCGCCAAGGTGATGACGGCGGCCACGCAAAGCAGCCTGCCACAGACGGCCCCAGGCGCCGCCATCTATGCCGCGGCCTGTGCCTCGTGCCACTACAACCGTGGACCGACGCCGTTATTGGTGCGCCCGGAGCTGGGCCTCAACAGCGCACTGACCGGCACGGACCCTTCCACGTTGATCCAGGTGATCCTGCACGGCATCAATGCGGACGAAGGCCTACCCGGCCTGATGATGCCCGGCTTCGCGCACTCCTTCAGCGATGCCCAGGTGGCCGAGCTGGCCAACTGGCTGCGGCAGAACCGCACCGACCAGGCACCGTGGCCCGACCTGGAGAAAAAGGTGGCCGAACTGCGCAAGCCATCCCCGCCCGACACGTCGAAGTGATCCGGTTTTCGTCAACGCCATCCGCGGAGTCACGATCCATGAGCCAGTTTCAACTGAATGGACGTCCGGTCACGGTCGACCTCGATGACGACACGCCGCTGCTGTGGGTGATTCGCGACACGCTCAAGCTCACCGGCACCAAGTTCGGCTGCGGCATCGGCATGTGTGGCGCCTGCACGGTCCACTTGAACGGCCGGGCGATCCGTTCGTGCATCACGCCGGTGGGCGCCATTGCCGGCCAGTCGATCACCACCATCGAGGGGCTGGACCCGAATGGCCGGCATCCGCTGCAGAAGGCCTGGATCGCCGCACAGGCGCCGCAGTGCGGTTACTGCCAATCCGGCCAGATCATGCAGGCGGCCTCGCTGCTCAAGGACTTTCCCAATCCCAGCGATGCCGACATCAATGCGGTGATGGGCGGCAGCCTGTGCCGCTGCATGGCGTATGTGCGCATACGCAAGGCGATCAAGTTGGCCGCTGCGGACCTACAAGGCGCGACCGTCCATGAATAAGTTCAGCAAGCTTCGCGACCAGGATCTGGCCCCGGCATCGCCTTCGCGGCGCGCCTTCATCATCGGTGCGGCCAGCTCCGGCTTCATGATGGCCTTTGCACGCGCCTCGGTGTTGCTGCCTTCCACCTCGCCGTCATCGGTGATCGCAGGGCAACGCTATGAACCCAACCTATGGGTGCATATCGACGTCGACGGCAGCATCACCGTCAACATCATCCGCGCCGAGATGGGCCAGCACGTGGGTACGTCGCTGGCCCGCATCCTGGCGGACGAGCTGGAGGCGGACTGGTCGGCGGTGCGCATCCGGCACGTCGATACCGATCCCAAGTGGGGCACCATGGTCACCGGCGGCAGCTGGTCGGTGTGGCAGAGCTTCCCCGTGCTCAGCCAGGCCGGCGCCGCAGGACGCATCGCCTTGATCGAGGAAGGCGCCCGCCTGCTGGGCGTGCCGGCCTCCGCATGCATCGCGCGCAACAGCGTGGTCAGTGCGGGCGCTCGCTCGATCACCTACGCGCAAATCGTGCAGCGCGGCAACCTCACGCGCAGCTATTCGGCCGACGAGCTGGCCAAGCTGCCGATCAAGCCCCCGGCGGAGCGTCGCCTGGTCGGCGTGGACACGCAGGCCATCGACATTCCCGACAAGACCGACGGCAAGGCCATCTACGGCATCGATGCCCAGGTGGAAGGCATGCTGTTTGGCCGTCCAAAGATTCCGCCCACCCGCAACGGCTCCAGGGTGGTGTCGGTGGACGACTCGGCGGCGAAAGCGGTCAAGGGCTACCTGCGCAGCATCGTGCTGGACGATCCTTCCAACACCGTGCCGGGCTGGGTCGTGGTGCTGGCGGACTCCACCGTCGCCGCCTTCCGCGCCGCTGAACGGGTCAAGGTGACCTGGCAAAACGACGACACCGCCAGCGTCTCCGAACAGGACGTGCTCGACCACGGGCTGAAGCTGATCAAGGACCCCAAGGCCGGCTCGCTGGTGGTCGATGATGCAGGCGTGGATGAGGCCTTCGCCAAGCCCGCGTCCATGCTGCAACAGAGCTACACCACCGCCAGCGTGCTGCATTTCCAGCTGGAGCCGCTCAACGCGCTGGCGTTCGAGAAAGACGGCGTGTGGGAAATCCACACCGGCAACCAGTGGCAGTCGCTGATCCTGCCCACGCTGGTCAAGGCGCTGGGCGTGAGCGAAGACAAGGTGGTGATGCGCACCTACCTGCTCGGCGGCGGCTTCGGGCGCCGCCTCAATGGCGACTACACGGTGCCGGCGGCGCTGGCCGCCAAGGCGCTGGGCAAGCCGGTGAAGCTGATGTTCACCCGCGCCGACGACGTGCGCTTCGACTCGTTCCGTTCACCGTCCGTGCAGCGCGTAAGCATGGCCTTCGATGGCAATGGCAAGGTCATTGCCATGCAGCACGACGCTACCGCCGGCTGGCCCACGCTGGTGATGGCGGCGGCGTTGATGCCCAAGGGCAAGAACGGCCAGCCTTATGATCCCTTCGCCATTTCCGGCGCGGACCACTGGTACAACGTGGGCGCGCATCGCGTGCGCGCGATCCCCAACGACCTGGCCAACCGCGCGTTTCGCCCCGGCTGGCTGCGTTCGGTCGGCCCCGGCTGGACCAACTGGGCGCTGGAGAGTTTCATGGACGAAGCCGCGCACAAGCTCGGCGTCGATCCGTTGCAATTTCGCCTCAGCCTGCTCGACGGCAGCGGCGCCAATGCGGGCAGTTCGCCCAATGCAGTGGGCGGCGCGCATCGCCAGGCGGCCGTGCTCAAGCGCGCCGCCGAACTGGGCGGCTGGGGCGGCACCCTGCCCGCCGATACCGGACTGGGCATCGCCACCACCTTTGGCCAGGAACGCGACATGCCCACCTGGGTCGCCTGCGTGGCGCGGGTCCGGGTGGATCGCGGCAAGGGTCTTGTCCAGGTGGAAAAGCTGGTGCTGGTGGTGGACGCCGGCACCATCGTGCATCCCGATGGCGCCCTGGCACAAATGGAAGGCGCGGCGTTGTGGGGCGTGAGCATGGCGCTGCACGAGGGTACCGAGTTCCAAAAGGGCCAGGTGCGCGACACCAACCTGGACAGCTATACGCCGCTGCGCATGGCCGACGTTCCCGAGCTGCAGGTGGAGTTCATGCCCAGCACCGAAGCCTCGGTGGGTCTGGGCGAACCGGCCACCACGGTAGTGGCGCCGGCCATAGGCAATGCGGTCTTCGCGGCCGTCGGCGCACGCGTGCGGCATATTCCGATTCGACCGGAGGCGGTGCTTGAAGCGCTGAAGAAGCCAGCCTAGTTTTCCAGGTCGTGCGAGGCCCGCTTCCGAGATATCGATGAATTCAGCTTCCGAATGGCACATCCTGATCGAGGCGCTGCGCCAGCTGCACGGCAAAGAACAACGCGCGGCCGCGCTGGCCACCATCGTGCGTACACATGGCTCCACCTTCCGTCGCGCCGGCACGCGCATGCTGGTGTACGACGACGGCCAGGTGGTGTGCGAGCTGTCCGGCGGCTGCCCCCAGCGCGACATCGTGCTGCGCTCGCTGGAGGCCATCGATACCGGCCAACCCGTACTGGTGGGCTACAACGCCGAATCGAGCCTGGACGTATTGATGGAAATGGGCTGCGGCGGCGAGCTGGACGTGCTGATCGAACCGCTGAGCACGCCGCAGTCCACGGCGTTTGCCGACGCGCTGGCCCAATGCCTGGACCAGCGCCGCAACGCATGGCTGGCGACCGTATTCGCCATCGATGGTGCCGTCGTATCACCCACACACATGGTGCGCTGCGGACAGGCCACGCTTTACGATGGCCTCGGCGATCCCATGCTTGCCGACGCGATCGCGGCCGCCATCGGCACGGGCGACTTCACTCCCGCCACCATGCAGCTCCTGCCTTCGCGCGGCGGCCTGGCCGATGTGCTGATCGAACCGGTCGAGCCTATCCATGCACTGGTGGTGATCGGCAGCAACACGGCCGCACGCGCCCTGCTGCCGGTGGTCAACCTGCTCGGCTGGCGCATCACCCTGGTCGACCAGGACCCGCAGCGCCTCCGGCCGGCGGACCTCCCGCCGGACCTGCCCACCGTTTGCGCCGGGCCTGCCACCATCCGGGACGCACTGGCGTTGGATGCGCACAGCTCGGTGATCGTGATGACACACAATGTGGAACAGGACATCGCCTATCTCGCCGCGCTGCGCGATTCGCCGGTGGCCTATATCGGCGCGCTCGCCTCGCGCGAACGCGCCCTGCGCATGCGCGAGGAAGCCGGCTTCGGCGAGCTGCGCCTGCGTGCGCCGGCCGGGCTCGACATCGGTTCGGAAACGCCCACGGAAATCGCGCTGGCGGTGGTCGCCGAGATTCTCGCCGTGCTGCACCGTCGTGGCGGCGGGCCGCTGCATACCAGCAGCGGCAGCCTGCACGGATGAACGCGTCATCCGCCGGCATCGTGCTGCTCGCGGCAGGCGAAGGTCAACGCTACGGCGACATCAAGCAACTGGCCTCCATCGAAGGCGAACCGATGGTCCGGCGTGCCGCCCGCACGGCGCTGGCGACAGGCGCGACCGTGGTGGTGGTGGTTGGCGCGCATGCAGCGCCGGTGCGGGCCGTACTGGAGGATCTGCCGCTGCACCTCGTGCATCATCACCACTGGCAGCAAGGCATGGGCAGCTCGCTGGCCGCCGGCATCCGCGCCCTGCTTGACGTGCTGCCGTCGGCTACGGGCGTACTGATCTGCCTGGCCGACCAGCCCACCGTCGGCGCCGCCATGCTCGGCCGCCTGCTGCAGCGACACCACGATGCGCCGGAGCGCATCCTCGCGACCGGTCATGGCGCTTCCATGGGGCCGCCCGCGCTGTTTCCCAGCGACTGCTTCGACACGCTGATCGCGTGGTCCGGCACGCGTGGCGCGCAGGCGCTGCTGGAACGCGAAGCCACCCGCGTGGAAACCTTCGCCTTCGGCGACCTCACCGACGTCGATACGCCGGCCGATCTACTGCAGGTGCGCGAGCAAATGAGGTATCCGCCCCGCTAGTGGCGGCTAGCCGCTTTCCCGTTCGCGCAGCGATGCGCGCAGCCCACCCGCCAGCGAGTGGACCTGATGCAACCCTTGCGCGCGCAGCAAGCGTGCGGCATGGCCGCTGCGCCGCCCGCTGGCGCATATCAGCAGGATGCGGCCACCGGGCAATTCGCCGGCGCGCGCGACCACCTGGGCCGAGGGTATGTGTTGCGCTGGCAGCTCGTGCAGCGGTTCGGCCGCGACCTCGTCCGGCTCACGCAGGTCGATCAGGCGGAAACCTGCCGCGATGGCGTCCTCCAGACGCTCGAACGAAAGCTCGATATCGTCATCGCCCAGCGACCGGGCCAGCGCGTCGCGCGCCACCGCGACGCAACCGCCGTGCAGCGCGCAGCCTTCGGCCGGATCGATCGGCAGATGCTGGATCGTGAAATCCAACAGATTGACCAGCAGCAGCGCATGGCCCGCCGGATGCGGCAGGCCGAGCAACAGCTTCAGCGCCTCCATGGCCTGCATGGTGCCAAGCACGCCTGGCACCGGACCGAGCACGCCGGACTGGACACAGCTGCTCACCGCCTCCGGCGCCGGCTCCTGCGGCCACAGGCAGCGCAGGCATGGCGCATCGGGTTGTGCCGCCACCACCTGCAACTGACCCTCGTACTGGTACACGCTGGCAAGGATCAGCGGCGTGCCGCTGAGCACGGCCGCATCGCTGCTCAGATAGCGGCTGCGCATGTCGTCGGTGCATTCGACCACCAGGTCGAACTGGCCGAATACTTCCACCGCATTGCTCGCGTGCAGAGGCTCGGTCCACGTCCGCACCGTGACGGCCGGGTTGAGCGCGGCGATGCGGCGCGCGGCCAGATCCACCTTGCGCTCGCCGATGTCGCGGGCGTCGTACAGTGTCTGTCGATGCAGGTTGCTGGCATCGAGACGGTCGCCATCCACGATGCCCAGCGTGCCTACGCCGGCACCCGCCAGATAGCTCAATACCGGACACCCCAGCCCACCGGCGCCAATCACCAGTACGCGTGCCGCAGCCAGCCTGACCTGCCCCGCCTCGCCTACTTCGCGCAGGCGCAGCTGTCGCGAATAGTCCGGCGTGAAGGGGACGGCGTGCTGGTGGTGATGATGGTGCTCGTGTTCGTGCTCGCGATACACATGGGTACAGGCCACCCAGTTCGATTCGCCGGTGAGGTAATGCTCTTTCTTCCAGATCGGCAGCCGGTGCTTGATCTCGTCGATGATGTAGCGACAGGCGCGGAACGCCTCGTCGCGATGGGCCGCGGACACCCCCACCCACACCGCCAGCTCGCCCACCTTCAGGTGCCCGCTGCGATGCACGCAGCGCGCATCGGTGACGCCGTAGCGCGCGATGGCCTCATCGAGGATGCGCTCGCCCTCGGCCAGGGCCAGCTCGGCATAGGCCTCGTATTCGAGCCCATCGACTTCGCGGCCATCGTTGCTGTTGCGCACCCAGCCCTCGAAGGCGCAGAAACCGCCACTGCCGGGATGCTGTAGCGCCGCGTGCAAACCGGCCGTATCGACGGCATCGCTGGAGAGACTGAAGCGCATCATCCACCCGCCACCGGCGGAATGAAGACGATGGTATCGCCGTCGCGCAACGGGCGATCCCAGGCACTGAACTGGGCGTTGACGGCCACCTTGAGGGCATCGGCAGCCAGCGAGAAACCACGGCGCACGCGCAGTTCGTCGTACAGCTCGCGCAAGGATGTCGCCGCCGTGCTCACCTGTTCGCTGCCGACACCGGCCTGCTCGCGCAATTGGGCGTAATACTGAAGGTTCACCACCGTCATGCCAGGGACTCCAGGCGCTGTTGCATCGCTTCACGTTCCTCTGGCGTGTTGACGTTGTCCAGCGCGGCGCCAGGCGCTGGCAGCAGCACGGTACGCGACTGGATCAGCGCCTTGCGCGGGCAATAGCTGCCGGCCTCGTAGCGCTGCTTCAATAGTGCGTGGCTCGAAGGCTCCCAGATCGCGCACAACGGTTCCGGCAAGCCATCGTGACGGCTGGTGAACGCGGTGGCGTCGGCGCTTGCGTCACGGGCGGCGATCAACTGCTGCAAGGTAGCGGCATCGAGCAGCGGGAGATCGCAGGCAAGCACCAGCCACGCCACCTCCGGATATCGATCCTGCGCGGAAAGGATGCCGGCCGCGGGGCCGATCGCATCGTAGCTGTCCACGATCTGCGGCAGGGCACCGCGCAGCGGATCGTCGCGCTGGCCGTCGCGCACCGAGACGAAGGCCTGCCCGGTCACCGCCCCCAGCAGGCGCCAGGCGCGCAGCAGTTGCGGCTCGCCGCGATAGGCCAGCGCGGCCTTGTCCTGGCGCATGCGCTGACTGGCGCCGCCGCTCAACAACAAGCCGTAAAGCGGAGCAACGCTCATGCCGACTCCCGTGCGGCAGCGCCGATGTCGTGCTTGCCACCGGTCTTCTTCACCAGACGTATCTCGCCGATGACAATGTCGTGCGAAAGCGCCTTGCACATGTCGTAAATGGTCAACGCGGCGATGCTGGCGCCGGTAAGCGCTTCCATCTCCACGCCTGTGCTGCCGCGACACGACACCGTGCAATCGATCAGCGCGTCGTTGTGCTCCATGCGGATGGCGATGTCGCAGCGATCGATGCTCAACGGATGACAAAGCGGAATCAGTTGCGACGTCGCCTTGGCTCCCATCACGCCGGCGATATGCGCCACGGTGAGCACCGCGCCCTTGGGCGTGACGTAACCGGCTGCATGCAGCGCCTGCGCCACCTCGGCGGGAAACGTCACCCGCGCCTGCGCCTGCGCCGTGCGATGGGTCGCGGGCTTGGCGCCCACATCGACCATGCGCGGCTGCTGCGTATCGTCGACGTGCGAGAGCGTGGCTTGGGGGGCGGTCACAAAAGACTCCAGGGTGGTGATGTTGTCATGCCGATTATCGGCCGGATGGCCGCGAGTAGCATTAAGAAACCGTCCACGGGGATGACGGACGGGGACACCCTCTAGCCGCCGATGTAGTGCATTTCGATCTTGTGCGGGTGCCTGCTGCGCCGCTCCGCACGCTCCTCGCTGTAACGGTCGCCGCGACGCAGCCAGACCTCGCGCAGTTGCGCCGCCAGGGCATCGTCACTCACGCCGCTGCGCAGCGGCGTACGGAAATCCGTGCCGTCGGTGGCAAACAGGCAGGTGTACAGCACGCCTTCGGAGGACAGACGCGCCCGCGAACAGCCCCCACAGAACGGCTGGCTGACGGAGGAGATCATGCCGATCTCGCCGGCGCCATCGAGGAACCGGTAGCGCGACGCCACCTCGCCCGGATACTGCGGCGGCACCGCATGCAACGGCCAGCGCGCATCGATCTGCTCGACCAGCTCGCGCGACGACACCACGGCGTCGGGGCTCCAGTCGTTGCGGTTGCCGACATCCATGTATTCGATGAAACGCACCACGATGCCGGTGCCACGAAAGCGCTCGACCAGGTCGGTTACGGTGTGCTCGTTCACGCCACGCTGCACCACGGTATTGAGCTTGACGCCTTGCGGAAAGCCGACCGCCTGCGCGGCCTCGATGCCGGCCATCACGTCGTCCAGCGCGCCGCGCCCGCCGCTCATGCGGTGGAACAGCGCCGGATCGAGCGTATCCAGACTTACCGTGATGCGGTCGAGCCCGGCGTCGCGCAACTCCTGCGCATGGCGCGCCAGCAACACGCCATTGGTGGTCATGGCCAGGTCGGTGATGCCATCGAGCCGCCGCAGCCGGGCCACCAGCCCGGCCAGATGCGGGCGCAGCAGCGGCTCGCCGCCGGTCAGGCGCAGCTTGCTCACGCCCAGCGTCGCGGCCAGCCGGCATAGCCGCTCGATCTCGTCGAAACTGAGGCGCTCATCGTTGCGCAAAAAGGTGAAGTGTTCGCCGTACTTCGCCTCGGGCATGCAATAAGGGCAGCGGAAATTGCAGCGATCCATCACCGAGATGCGCAGGTCGTGCAGCGGCCGGCCACGCTGATCGAGCGGCGGCAGCGACACGGCGGTCGAATCGGCAAGAGCGTGCAAGGCGGTCATGTCACCAACGATACAACGATGCCACGGTACCGGCGTGCGCCTGGCTGGCATCGGGCGACAGCTCCACCACCCCGTGCGTGCACGGCAGGGACGAGAAATCGCCCGAGGTACGCGACGGCACCGGATGGGCCAGCAGGCGGCCCGAGGGGTCGGTCTGAACATGGACGGGCACGAAACAGGTCAGCGTGGGATGGGTGTCGGCAGGGGCATCCAGGCAGACGACTTCCCCTGGTTCGACGGCCTTGCCCATCGACGCCAGCAGCGCCGGCCGGACATAACGGACGGCGCAAACCAGGGCCGATACCGGGTTGCCCGGCAGCGCAAACACCGCCTGCCGCCGCGCCCCCACGCCGAACCACATGGGCTTGCCGGGCTTCTGGGCGATGCGATGGAACACCCGCTGCACCCCCAGCGCATCCAGCGCGGCGGGCACGTAGTCGCGCTGCCCCATCGAGACGCCGCCGGAAAGGATCAATACGTCGTGGCTTTCCAGCAGATCGGCCAGCATGTCCCGCGTCATCGCCGCATCGTCGGCGACATGCTTCAACACCACCCGGTCGAAACCGTGCAGGCGCAGCGCGGCCGCCATGGCAACGTCGTTGGAGCGGCGAATCTGCCCCTCGCCCAGCGGCGCATCCACCGCCACCAGCTCATCGCCGGTGGAAACGATGGCGATGGAAGGCATGGCGCCCACCGTCACCCGCGCCACGCCATTGGCCGCCAGCAACGCCATTTCCGGCGCGCCGATGCGGGTGCCGGATTCGAGCAGCAGCGCACCGGCCACGCAATCCGAACCACGGGCATGGATGAACTGGCCTTGCAGGGGCTGGTAGTCGTCCGCGAGCAGGTAGCGGTTGCCGTCGCGCCGGGTCTGCTCCACCGGGATCACGCAATCGCAGCCCAGCGGAACCATGGCGCCGGTGGTGACTTCCAGGCAGACATCGCCGGGTTGCAGCGACTGCACCGCCATGCCCGCCAGCTGGGTGCCGGCCAGCGCAAACGCACGCGGTAGCGGCGCCTGCCAGCGCACGGCAATGCCGTCCATCATCACGCGATCGAACGGCGGATGATCGTGCTCGGCATGCAGGGGTTGGCGGAGGATGCGGCCAGCGGCCTCGGCCAGCGGTACCGTTTCACTGCCGAATGACGGCATGTGCGCGGCAATCCGGGCTTGGGCTTCAGCGACGCTGATCAATTCGGTCATGGGCCTGCCGGCGGGTGGCTTCGCCCGGGATTATGGTGACAGCCCGCGCCCTTAACAACGCCCGAGGCGTTGCGCATTCAACCCGGATGGATCAGCCAGCGGCCATCCACCGTCGCCGTGCGGCACAGCGCCATGCCGTAGACGCGCGAGAGCACGCTGGTATCGAGTGCATGGGTGGGCTGGCCATGACAAACCAGGCGCCCCTGTGCGAGCAAGGCCACGTCATCGGCATAGCGGGCGGCGAGATTCAGGTCGTGCAGCACCACGATGACCCCATAACCCTGCCCGGCCATGCCCTTCGCGTGACGCAACATCTCGTGCTGATGAGCGACATCCAGGCCGGCCTCCGGTTCGTCCAGCAACAGCCAGCCCGGCCCGGGGCCGCATTCCCACACCTGCGCCAGCACGCGGGCCAGTTGCACGCGCTGCTGCTCGCCGCCCGACAACTCCAGGTAATTGCGGCCAGCCAGGTGATGGACGTGGGCCGCATGCAGGGCGGCCTCCACGATGCGCCGATCCGGGTCCCGTGGCGTCCCGCCGTGCGGGCTTCGCCCCAGCATCACCACTTCTTCCACGCGGAACGCAAAGCCCAACCGGACCTTTTGCGACAGCATCGCGCGCCGGCGTGCCAGCTCGTGCGCGGGCCAGTCGGCCAGCGGCTTGCCATCCAGCCTCACCTCGCCCAGCGAAGGGCGGCACAGGCCCGCCATCACGCTGAGCAGGCTGCTCTTGCCGGCGCCGTTGGGGCCGATCAAGGCCAGCAGGCGTCCCGGGCGGGCGGCCAGGTTCACCGCCTGCAACACACGCCTGCCGCCATAGCTGAGGTGCACGTCCCGCGCTTCGAGCGCAAACGCGTGGGCGCTCGGCGGCGACAGCCAATCCAAGGCCAGATTCATGGTGACACCTCCGCAAGTCGCAGCCGCAACAGCAGCCACAGGAAGAACGGGCCGCCGAGCAAGGCGGTGATGATGCCGATCGGCAGTTCGGTGGGCGCCACCACCACGCGCGCCACGGCGTCGGCGCCGATCAACAGCGAGGCACCCGCCAAGGCGGATGCCGGCAGCAACAGTCGATGGTCGGGGCCCCAGATCATGCGCAGCACATGCGGCACCAGCAGGCCGACGAAACCGATCACGCCGCACATCGCCACCGCGGCGCTGGTCGCCAGCGCCACCAGCGCAATCAGTTGTCGTCGCAGCCGGATGGGATCAAAGCCCAGCAGCGCCGCTTCGCGCTCACCGAGCAGCAGCGCATTCAACGCCCGCGCGTGACGCGGCAACAGCAATAGCGGCGCCAGCATCAACGGGGCGACGGCGGCGAGCCGGGTCCAGTCGCTGCCACCGAGGCTGCCCAGCGTCCAGAAGCTGAGGTCACGCAGCTGGTGCTCGTTGGCCACGCAGGTGAGCAGGCCCACGCCCGCCATGGCGACCGCATTGATGGCGACGCCGGCCAGCAGCAAGGTGGCCACGCCGGGGCGCCGATGACCGCACAGGTACACCAGCAAAGTGGCCAGCAAGCCGCCCGCAAACGACGCCCCGGCAATGCCGAACGAACCCCATATTCCGGGCACGCTGGCCAACAGGCCGCTGCCGAGCACGATCATGCCGATTGCCCCCAGCGCCGCGCCCGCCGAAACGCCCACCAGCCCCGGCTCCACCAGCGGGTTGCGAAACAGCCCCTGCATGGTGGCGCCACTGCAGGCGAGCGACGCGCCCACCAGGGTGGCCATCAGCACGCGCGGCAGGCGCAACATCAACACCACCGCGTCATCGCCTTGCGCTGGCCGGCCCGCCAGCCAGCGCAGCAAGGCACCTACTACGTCCCCCGCACCCAGGTGCATGGCGCCGCTGGCCATGCCGATAACGGCCATCGCCAGCAGCAACAGGGTCAAACCGCCCAGGGCCAGGGAGCGACCGGCCATCACGCGAGGTTGCGGCAACGCCACGCTGCTCATGGCTGCGCGGCGGCCAGCGTGCGCTGCAACTCGCGCTCGTGCTCGGCGTTGCGCGGGCCAAAACCGAGCAAGGCCTGGCCGTCGACAAACTCGATGCGCCGCGCACGTCCCGCCGGGGTCAGCGCCACGCCGGGCAACTTGAGCACGCCATCGACGCCACCGAGTGCCTCGGAACGCTCGCGCATCAGCACGATCACCTCCGGCGCCAACGCCGCCAGCGATTCGGGCGACACCGCCTTGTAGCCGCTGAAGTCCGCCGCCGCATTCGCACCACCCGCCAAGGCGATGGCGCTGTCGGCGGCGGTATCCCGCCCGGCCGCCATGGGGCTGCCGGAACCGGCCGACAGCAGGAACACCACGCGCGGATGACGCGGCATCGCCGCCACCGTCTTGGCCAGGGCCGCGTAGTCATCGTCGAGATGGCGCGCCAGCGCATTCGCGGCCGTCTCGCGACCCAACAGCTGGCCGACCTGCCGCACCTTGGCCACCACCGCGGCCGGCGTATGCGTGGTGGGCATGGTTTCGACGCGCACGCCGGCCGCGCGCAGTTGCGCGATCACCGACGGCGGCCCCGCATCGCGGGTGGCCAGGATCAACTGCGGCCGCAAGGCCAGCACGCCTTCGGCCGCGAGCTGGCGCACATAGCCGACATCCGGCAGTTGCCGGGCCGCCGCCGGCCACAGGCTGGTGCTGTCCACGCCGACCAGGTCCTGTTGCGCATCCAGCGCATAGACGATTTCGGTGATGTCGCCACCGAGCGCCACCACGCGCGGTGGCGGCGCCTCCGCGGCAACACTGATGGAAGCCAGCGCGACCATCGCGCCGGCCAGCCAACGTCGTGCCGGCCTATGCATGATGCACCTCCGCATCCGGCAGGCCATCGGCGAGCGCGCGCCAGGCCTCCAGTTCGGGGATGCCGGGCTTGCGCTTGCCGAACACCTGGGCGATCTGTCGTCCGCCCGCGTCATACAGCTCCAGCGAGGTGACATGACCCTCGGGCGATGGCTTGCGCACGACCCAGCTGGTGGCGACGTGGTCCTCGCGCAGATGCAGGTTGAAATCCTCGTCGAGCACGTTGAGCCACGGCCCCATCACCTTGATGTGCCGGACCGGGCCGGTGTGGATCTGCACCACGCCCGCCGAACCCACGAAGACCATGATCGGCAAGCCGCTCTGCGCCGCCGATTCCAGCACCGTGCGCATGGCGCTGTTCGGCACCGGTCGAGCGAACTCGCGGCCCGCCAGACGCAAAGCCTGCGTGCGGGTGACCTGGTGTTTTTTCAGCATGGCGAAGAAATCGTGGGGGTCGCGCAGATGGCGCCATCGATCGCGCAGCGCGGCCACATCCACGGCCTCGTCGCCCAGCTGCAACGGCAATGGATCGGCCACCGCCTGGATGGCCAGCAGCGGCGACTGCACCGCCGCAGCGAAGCGCCCCACCAGCCCCGACCAGGCATCGTGGTGGCTGCGCTCGGTGAGATAGACCTTGTGCACGGCGCAACCGTCACCGTCGAAGAACTGCAGGCTCTGCAGCCAGCGCCCGCGCGATTCCTCGCGCACCGCAAAGCCGAACACCCAATGCTTGAGGAACAGGCGCAGGTCGATCGCATCGTTGAGCACCAGGCCCATCGCGCCAGCGATCTCGATGTGCGCGAAGCTGCCTTTCTTTTCGTGCACGCAACTGTCGTTGCGCGTGAGCACCATGACATGTCCCAGCTCGGGCAGCGCCTGGATCAGCGCGGGCCAGGGGCCGTCGAGCCGGGTCACGCCATCGCCGCAGCGGCTGGCCACCAGTTCGCCTTCGCTTACGCCAAGCCGCTCGGCCAGGTCACGCGCGCGCAAGGCGGGCTCGTCCTCGCGCAGGCGTCGCCAGGCTTCCAGCAATTCGGGCAAGGACTGGGCAGGTGCGGATACGGTCGGGTTGTCGTTCAACATGAGGGCGCTCCCTTCAGAAGGCGATCTTGGCGGCGACACTGAAGGTGCGGCCGGGCATGGTGAGGCGATCGGCGGGAATGCCGCCGGTGCCGGCATCGTTGAGGCCATTGCCAGTGACCAGGTTGCCCAGCGCGCCACCGTTCAAGTTGCCCCAGTCCCAGTACTTGCGATCGGTGAGGTTGCTCACCCCCGCATACAGTTCGAGGTTGTCGATGGGCGTGTAGTGCGCGTAGAGATCCAGCGTGCCGTAGCCGGCCGGGCGGAATGCGGTGGGATCGCTCAACTGGGTGTGCCGACGCACGGCGGTACCGATCAACTCGGCGCCCCAGTTCGTGGCGTCGTAGCCCACGCCGAGCACCAGCTTGGCCGGGTCCACCGTGTTGAGCGGGCTGTAGCCGCTATCGCCCGGCTGGATCAGCCGCCCGGTGGTCACCGCCGCACTGCCCTTCAACGACCAACCATCCAGCGCGTCGCTGAAACGCCCCAGCCGCAGCGCACCGCTGGCTTCGGCGCCCTTGATATAGGCCTTGGGCGCATTCACCGCCTGGTAGAACAGGTTCATGCCCGGCATCACCTGCACCCAACTGGGCACCTGCGAGGGACTCAGCGCATAACCCGACCAGATGAAATCGCGATAACGGTTGTAGTAGGTGGCCACATTGAACCAACCCGCGTCGCCCTTGCCGCGCAGGCCCAGCTCGATGCCGCGACTGGTTTCCGCCTTCAGCTTGTCGTTGGGCAGGAAGGCGATGTTGAAACCGGGGATCGGCTGCTCGTTCCAGGCGCCGGCAATCTCGCTGTACAGCGGCGGCCGGAAACCCTGCGTGTAATCGATGTACGCGCTCAGGGTCTGGTTGAAATGCCACAGCACGCCGAGCTTGGGCGAGGCGTGGGTCTTCTCGTAGTTCTCGCGCACATAGCCCGGGTTGTAGGCGGCATAGAGCGCGTCCTGCTGCGGTTTGTACTCGTAGCGATCCACGCGCACGCCGGGCGTGATGGCGAGACGTCCATCCAGCAGGCCGATCTCGTCCTGGCCGAAGGCCGAATAGCGGTCGGTGGTGCTGTCGGGAATCAGGTGCAACGGGTAGTTGCCGGGCAGGAACGCCTTGTTGCTGCCGGTGGCGCCCGTACGCTTGCTGATGCCATAGCCGCCGGCATAGGACTGCGCATCGGTGCGCGACAGCTCCACGCCGTAGCTGATGGCCTGGGTGACGTCGCTGCCCTCGCCCAGCTGCTTCACCGCGACCAGCTTGCCGCCGGCGACCTTCTCCTGCAGCGGCAGGCTTTCGAAAAAGCGCGCCACCGTGGCGGTTTCGGTCTGCGTGTTGGTGCGCGTGCGGCTCTTCTGCCAGTACGCGTTCCAGTCCAGCGTATCGGCCAGCACGCCGTTGAGCTGCGGGAACCACTGGCCCACGCTGGCCCGCACGCGCATGTCCTCGTCCTGCGACTCGTAGTAATGGACGCTGGGCGAGAGATTGGAAAGCGAGTCGGTGCGCGTGCGCGTCTGCGAACCGTCCACCGTCACGCGATCGACGCGGCCGCTGTCGGCGGTATGCACGTACTTGCCGAGGAAGCTGTCCAGCCCATAGGTGAGCGGGTCGGGCCGCGTGCGCGTGGCGCCGGTGCCGCCGACATCGCCTTCGTTGCCGGTTTCATGCCCTTCGCGATGATTGAACACGAACAGCACGCCGTTGCGCGCATCGCCGCCGGCCATGGTGGCGGTGGATGAAAGGCTGCGATCGCTGCCGTCGTATTGCTGCTTGAACGACACGTAGCGGTCGCGGCCGTCGCGCAGGTAGTCCGTGGGATCCTTGGTGGTCAGGCTCACCACGCCGCCCAGCGCGTCGGAGGGATACAGCACCGAGGCCGGGCCGCGCTGGATCTCCACCTGCTTGATGTCGTCCAGGTCGATGAAATTGCGCCCCGCGCGGAAACTGCCGCCGGCGACATCGGCGCCGAACGAGGCGGGCATCGACACGCCATCGATCTCGATGCGCGTACGGTTGCCGGACAGGCCGCGGATATTGAAGCTGTCCAGCCCGAAGCGGCCGGCGGTGCCGATCACCGACACGCCCGGCTCGTACTGCACCAGGTCGCGGATATTGAGCACCAGATGACGATCCATCTGCACCCGATCGATCACCGACACGGTGCCGGGCGTGTTCAGCTGTACGGTGGGCACCAGGGCGGTGACCTGCACGCGCGGCAGGTCGGTCGCGTTATCGGCGGCAAGCGGGGCGGCCGCTTCGGCGGCCAGGACAGGCAGGGTCAGCAGCGCGCCGATCACGGCGGCCAACGGGGTCAATCGCAACATGCGCAACATGGGAAACCATTCCTTTGCCAAGCGTGGGATCACGCGGCTGGCTGGCAAAGGGGGGCGTTACTGCATGCCCGAGCTGGCGGCCGATGTGGAGATGATGGCGGCCGCATACCTCCCCGGCCGTCAACTAAATGCGAATGTATCTCATTTGTTTTTGCGAAGTCCATAGCCGTGCCGCCGAAAACCTGCGGCGCGGTGCGCGTCCGAGCGGACATGTCGCGCGCCAGCCATCGCTCCACCGACGGCCGGCGCGCGTCACGCCACGCATCATGCGGTGACAGTCGCCTCGTAGCGCAGGATGCGTGCGGCCTCCACCATCGCCTGCAAGGCCGCGTGCGTCTCCGGCCAGCCGCGCGTCTTCAAGCCGCAATCCGGATTCACCCACAGCTGCTCGGGCTTGAGCACTGCCCTCGCCTTGCGCAGCAACGCCACCATTTCGCCGACGTCAGGCACGCGCGGCGAATGGATATCGTAGACGCCCGGGCCGATCTGGTTCGGGTAATGGAACTTTACGAACGCATCGAGCAGTTCCATGCGCGAGCGCGAGGTTTCGATGGAGATCACGTCGGCGTCCATCGCCACCACCGCATCGATGATGTCGTTGAATTCCGAATAGCACATATGGGTGTGGATCTGGGTATCGTCCGCCACGCCCGCGGAGGTGATGCGGAAGCACTCCACCGCCCAGTCGAGATAGGCGCGCCAGTCCTGGCGCCGCAGCGGCAAGCCCTCGCGCAGCGCCGGCTCGTCGATCTGGATCACGCCGATACCGGCGGCCTCCAGATCCAGCACTTCGTCGCGCAAGGCCAAGGCGATCTGGCGGCACGTCACCGAGCGCGGCTGGTCATCGCGGACGAACGACCACTGCAACACCGTCACCGGCCCGGTCAGCATGCCCTTCATGGGACGCTCGGTAAGCGACTGGGCGTACTGCGACCAGCGCACCGTCATCGGCGCCGGGCGCTGGACATCGCCATAGATGATGGGCGGCTTGACGCAACGCGAGCCGTAGCTTTGCACCCAGCCGTGCCGGGTGAAGGCGAAGCCGTCGAGCTGCTCGCCGAAGTACTCCACCATGTCGTTGCGCTCGAATTCGCCGTGCACCAGCACATCGATGCCCAGCGCTTCCTGGAAGCGCACGCAGCGTTCGGTTTCGGCGGCGATGAAGGCGTCGTAGCCCTCGACGGGAAGCTTGCCCGACTTGTGGCGCGCACGCGCCTCGCGCACGTCGCGGGTCTGCGGGAACGAGCCGATGGTGGTGGTGGGAAACAAAGGCAGCTTCAAGCGCGCCTGCTGCGCCCGCTGTCGTGCCGGGTACCCGGAGTGGCGCCGCACCGCGCTGCCGTCGATGGCCGCGACACGTGCGGCGACCTCGGCGCGATGCACCTTGCCCGAGGCACGCCGCGCCTCGATGACTTCGCGTGCCCGGTCCAGTTCGGTATAGGCCGGCATCAATCCCTTCAACGCGTGGGACAATAGGCGCAGCTCTTCCAGCTTCTGCCGCGCAAACGCCAGCCAGCTGCGCAGATCCGACGGCAATGCCGTTTCCAGCGCAGCATCGACGGGCACGTGCAGCAATGAACAGGATGGCGCCAGTTGCATGCGCCGGTTGCCGATGCGGTCCTGCACGCGGCGCGCCAGGGCCATGGCGCGGTCGAGATCGGTGCGCCAGATATTGCGCCCGTCCACCAGGCCCAGCGACAGCACCCGCTCGGGCGGCAGCGCGTCGAGCACGGCGTCGAGCTGGCCGGGCGCACGCACCAGGTCGATGTGCAAACCATCGACGGGAAGCGTGTTCACCAGGGCCAGGTTGTCACCCGTCGCACCGAAGTACGTGGTGAGCAACAGCCTGGGCCGCCCGGCGGCGGCGAAGGCGGCATAGGCCTTGCGATAGGCATCGTGGTCATCGCCATCCTGGTCGAGCACCAGGCACGGTTCGTCGATCTGCACCCACTCGGCGCCGGCCTGCTTCAGCTTGCCGAGCAGCTCGACATAGACGGGAAGCAGGCGATCGAGCAGCGCGAGCCGATCGCTGCCATCCACGGTCTTGGACAGCAGCAGGAAGCTCACCGGCCCCAGCAGTACCGGCCGGGCCTGCAACCCCAGCGCCTTCGCTTCAAGGAATTCCGCGACCGGCTTGTCGCCACGCAGGCGGAACACCTGCCCCTGCGTCAGCTCCGGCACGAGGTAGTGATAGTTGGTGTCGAACCACTTGGTCATCTCCAGCGCCTGCAGGTCGAAGCCATCGCGCTGGGTGCCGCGCGCAAGCGCGAAATAACCGGCCAGCGCGTCGGCATCGGCCAGGACGCGATAGCGATCCGGAATGGCGTCGAACAGGAAAGCGGTGTCGAGCACATGGTCGTACAGCGAGAAGTCGTTGCACGGCACCACCTCGGCGCCGGCCTCGCGCTGCAGGCGCCAGTGACGCTCACGCAGGTGCCGCGCGGTGTCCTGCAGTTGCTGTGGCGAAACCTCGCCACGCCAGAAGGCTTCCAGGGCCTGCTTGAGTTCGCGCTTGGCCCCCATGCGGGGGAAGCCCAGGTTGGTAACGGTAGTCATGAATGCAATTCCTCGATTCGTGATGAATGAGGAACGAAGGAACCGCGCACGGCCGGGGCATGCCTGCCACCTGCCGCCACGCCAGCGACCTTCGCCCCCGCGGGCGAACCGGAACTGCCACGGGGACGCGCACGGAGCCGCGCGTCACGGCCGATGCGCGACGCGAGTTCCAGCCGCTTCCCCGCGGAAGCGCCAGGTCAGGCAGGGCATGGATCGCCCTGGCCGGGGCAGGTCTTCGGGCTCGTGGACATGAGATGCCACTGGCACCTCGCCTACTGTTCGCCGCTTCCCGGCCGTTCGGGCCAGTGCTGATGACGAAGGTCGTTTCCACACACCGCTGCGGGGCAGCGCCGGAATAGGCCCAGAGGGCCGCACCGGCTTCCCTTTTAAATCCATCCCTTTATCGAGATAAAGAGATGGATACCGTCGGCGGCACGAGTTTGCCGCTCCACGGTGACCGCCGTCAAGCAATGGTCGTGTGGGCGGTTTACGCTTCAGGAAGGCCGGCCCCGGGCGCCGCTGGCCACCTATTGATAGTCAAAGCCAATGATGTTCATGCTAACAATCAATTGGCCCTATCGCGATGGAAGCTTTACTCTTTGCTCTCCACCAACCACAACAGACGGAAACCTATCGATGTCGCTGATCAATACCCAAATCAAGCCGTTCAAGGCGCAGGCCTTCAAGGAAGGCCAGTTTGTCGAAGTGACCGACGCCACGCTGAAGGGCAAGTGGTCCGTGGTGGTGTTCTACCCCGCCGACTTCACCTTCGTGTGCCCGACCGAACTGGAAGACCTGGCTGACCATTACGCCGAATTCCAGAAGCTGGGCGTGGAGATCTACTCGGTCTCGACCGACACCCATTTCGCCCACAAGGCGTGGCACGACACCTCGGACGCGATCAAGAAGGTGAACTACACCATGATCGGCGACCCGACCGGCGCCATCACCCGCAACTTCGACGTGATGATCGAGGAAGAAGGCCTGGCCCTGCGCGGCACCTTCCTGATCAACCCGGAAGGCCAGATCAAGCTGTGCGAAATCCACGACAACGGCATCGGCCGCGACGCGTCGGAACTGCTGCGCAAGGTCAAGGCCGCCCAGTACGTTGCCTCCCACCCGGGTGAAGTGTGCCCGGCCAAGTGGAAGGAAGGCGACCAGACCCTGAAGCCGTCGCTGCACCTGGTCGGCAAGATCTAAGCGTGGCCCGGGTCGTCATCCCGGTGACGACCCGCCCGCTCGCTGTCCAAGCAACGCCGCGGCTCGCTGCATCGAGCCGCCCCGGACCCGGCGCGCCGCCGGGTCCGCTCCCCGAATCCCGAGGGTCATCCCCGTGCGGCCTGGCTGCGCGCCGGTGACGCTCACCCCGAAGAAACTGATGGAGCCGCTCATGTTGGATGCCGATCTGAAAACCCAGTTGCAGGCCTACCTCGAAAAGGTCGTCCACCCGATCGAACTGGTGGCGTCCCTCGACCAGGGCGAGAAGTCGCAGGAGCTAAAGAGCCTGCTGCAAGACATCGTTGCGCTGTCCGACAAGATTTCGCTGAACCTCGACGGCCAGGATGCGCGCAAGCCCTCCTTCGCGATCAACCGCCTGGGCACGGACATCGGCGTGCGCTTCGCCGGCATCCCCATGGGCCACGAGTTCACCTCGCTGGTGCTGGCCCTGCTGCAGGTGGGCGGCCACCCGCCCAAGGTCACGCAGGAAGTGATCGAGCAGGTGCGCAGCCTCGATGGCGACTTCCGCTTCGAGACCTTCATGTCGCTCTCCTGCCACAGCTGCCCGGACACCGTGCAGGCGCTGAACCTGATGAGCGTGCTCAATCCCAACATCAAGCACGTGGCGATCGACGGCGCGCTGTTCCAGGACGAAGTGAACGCGCGCCAGATCATGTCGGTGCCCACCGTATTCCTCAACGGCGAGCTGTTCGACACCGGCCGCATGACCATCGAGCAGATCGCCGCGCGCCTGGACAACAACGCCGCCGGGCGTGCCGCCGAGCAGATCCGCGGCAAGGCGCCATTCGACGTGTTGGTGGTGGGTGGTGGCCCGGCGGGCGCCGCGGCCGCCATCTATGCCGCCCGCAAGGGCATCCGCACCGGCGTGGCGGCCGAGCGTTTCGGCGGCCAGGTGCTCGACACCATGGCCATCGAGAACTTCATCTCGGTGCCGTACACCGAGGGCCCGAAGCTGGCCGCGGCGCTGGAGCAGCACGTGCACGAATACGACGTGGACGTGATGAACCTGCAGCGCGCCGAGCAGCTGATCCCCGCCGATCGCGAAGGCGGCCTGCACGAGGTACGCCTGGCCAACGGTGCATCGCTCAAGGCGAAAACGGTGATCCTTTCCACCGGCGCCCGCTGGCGCAACATGAACGTGCCGGGCGAACAGGAATACCGCAACAAGGGCGTGACCTACTGTCCGCACTGCGATGGCCCGCTGTTCAAGGGCAAGCGCGTGGCGGTGATCGGCGGCGGCAACTCCGGCGTGGAAGCGGCCATTGATCTGGCCGGCATCGTGGGCCACGTCACCCTGCTCGAATTCGACGGCAAGCTGCGCGCCGACGAAGTACTGCAGCGCAAGCTGCGCAGCCTGCCGAACGTCGAGGTGATCGTCAGTGCGCAGACCACCGAAGTGGCCGGCGACGGCCAGAAGGTGACTGGGTTGCACTACACCGACCGCAGCAGCGGCGAAAGCCGCCAGGTGCCGCTGGAAGGCGTGTTCGTGCAGATCGGCCTGCTGCCGAACACCGACTGGCTCAAGGGCACGCTGAAGCTGTCGCCGCGTGGCGAGATCGAAGTGGATGTGCGCGGCGAGACCTCGATTCCCGGCGTGTTCGCAGCCGGCGACGTCACCACCGTGCCGTACAAGCAGATCGTGATTGCCATGGGCGAAGGTTCCAAGGCCTCGCTCAGCGCCTTCGACTACCTGATCCGCCTGCCGGTGGTGTCCGAAGCGCACGAAGAGGCGGTGGCCTGATCGCATCAGGCCACCGAGTGAGGGTGCGGGCAAAGCGAGGCGCAAGCCGCACCCTCACTTCCTCTGCATGGGATGAAGGCTAAGCTGCGCTCGCGCGCCCTTGGGGGCGGATGCTGAGAGATCGCGCCATGCCACGCCCGCCACTGCCACCCTTCACGCTGGAAACCGCCACGCAAAAAGTGCGACTGGCGGAAGACGCCTGGAACACGCGCAATCCCGCGCTGGTCGCCCAGGCCTATACCGCCGACAGCCATTGGCGCAATCGCGCCCAGTTCCTGCAGGGACGTGAAGCGATCGAGGCATTCCTCACGCTGAAATGGCAGCGCGAGCTGGACTATCGCCTGATCAAGGAACTGTGGGCTTTCCGCGATGCCCGGATCGCCGTGCGCTTCGCCTACGAGTGGCATGACGACAGCGGCCAGTGGTTCCGCAGCTATGGCAATGAGAACTGGGAATTCGATGCATCCGGGCTGATGAGCCGGCGCATCGCCAGCATCAACGACGCCCCCATCGCAACATCCGAGCGCCGGTATCACTGGCCCGCGGGCCGTCGCCCCGACGACCATCCATCGCTGTCCGATTTGGGCTTCTAGACGTCCACGACTTGGCGCACTTGCCCGCGCCGGCTGGCCCGGCGCGCTCATAACCGCACGTTCTAGCGATATGCGAAACCTTCATTTCGCGAAACCGAACTTTCCGCAAAGACTAGCGCCAACCCTGCCATGACAGGGAACTGGGTACCGGAGTGTCCGGCCCAGGCCCAGGGGTTCACCACCGAATGGGATGAAGTATCACCGCGGACCCCTCCCGCGGCGCGCATGGATGCGCAACTCCCCCTGCTACCCGCGCATGTCGAGAACCGAGATTTGAACAAGCCCATTGCATTGCCCGCCCAGGCCATCGCCCTGGCGATCGCCGCTTCGCTGAGCGTTGCCGCCACGCCCGCCTTCGCCCAGTCCACCACCGGCAGCATCTTCGGCCAGGTCACGGCCAGCACCGGCGACACCGTGCAGATCAAGAGCAATACGGGCATCGCCCGAACCGTGGCGATCGACAAGAGCGGCCGCTACGTCGCCGCCGAGCTGCCGCTGGGCACCTATACCGTGTCGCTGCTGCGCGGCGGCCAGGTGGTCGACTCGCGCAACGACGTCAGCCTGCGCGTGGGCTCGGGTACCGAAGTATCCTTCGAAGCCGCTGGCGCCAGGAACCTTGGCGCGGTGAACGTGTCGGCCAACACCACGCCACCCATCGACGTCACCAGCGTGGACTCGCGTACCGTGATCACCGCCGCAGAGCTCGCGCAATTGCCGCTGGGCCGCTCGGCCGAGGCCATCGCGCAGCTTGCGCCGGGCGTGGTCGGCAACAGCGGCGGCTATGTGGGGCCCACCGGGCAATCCCTGGTGAGTTTCGGCGGTTCGGCAGCCAGCGAGAATGCGTATTATCTCAACGGCTTCAACACCACCGATCCGCAGCGCGGCCTGGGCGGCATCACGCTGCCTTATGGCGCCATCGAGCAGCAGGAGATCTATACCGGCGGCTACAGCGCGCAATACGGCCGCTCGGACGGCGGCGTGATCAACATGGTGGGCAAGCGCGGCACCAATGACTGGCACTTCGGCGCGCAGGTGCTGTGGGAGCCGGCATTCGCCCAGGCCGATGGCACCAATACGTATTACACCAACGGCCTGCCCGCCTCGCCCGTCGCCGGCAACCTGTACGACCCCAACAGCAGGAACCGCCAGTGGACCACGACCTACGACGCCTACCTGGGCGGCCCGCTGATCAAGGACAAGCTGTTCCTGTTCCTCGCCGCTGAGGCTTCCACGCAGAACGGCACGACGGTCAACAACGTGGCCGATGCCAAGCCGTACGTGAGTTACCACTACACCTTGCCCAAGTGGTACGCCAAGCTCGACTGGAACATCACCGACAGCAATATCCTCGAGCTGACTGGCGCTTCCAACAAGCAGGAAACCTCCGGCTCGGTCTACAGCTACGACTACACCACGCTGTCGCGCGGCAATTTCATCAACTACGACGACAACACCAAGACCGGCGGCGATGTCTACAGCGCCAAGTTCACCAGCTATATCACCGACAGCCTGACCCTGACGGCCCTCTACGGCAAGATGAAGTCGGTCAACTACGACGTGCCGGGCAACTACGACGGCAGCCTCACCTATCTGGCCCATACGCAGAACCAGAACCCGGCGCTCAATGGCGGCAGCCCGATCGGCAACAACCAGGTCACCGAGTCGCTGTACAACCCGAACCGCCACGACACCAGCAACAACCTGCGCATCGACCTGTCCTACCAGCTCGGGCCGCACACCATCTCGCTGGGTGTCGACAACCAGAACTCGCGCGCCATCGACCAGGGCAGCGAAACCTCCGGGCCGGGCTACTACTGGGACTACGGCCGCACGACCACGCCGAATGTCGCGCTGATACCGAACCTCGGCGTCGGTGCGCCGGCGAACTATCCCGGTGGTGCGACGGGCTACTACGCCATCCAGACCATCGACAGCTCCATCGCCAGCGTGCGCTCGGCCCAGCGCGCCCAATACATCGAGGACAAGTGGCAGCTCACCGATCGCTGGCTGCTCTCGCTGGGCCTGCGCAACGACCAGTTCACCGACTACAACGCCGACGGCCAGGCCTATATCCGCCAGCGCAGCGCGCAATGGGCGCCGCGCCTGGGCTTCAGCTGGGACGTCAATGGCGATGCCAGCTTCAAGGTATACGGCAATGCGGGCCGCTACTACCTGGGCCTGCCGCTGAACCCCGCGCTGAATGCGGCGGGTGCTTATGTGGCCACCCAGCAGTATTTCACCTATAGCGGCATCGCCCCCGACGGCACCCCGACCGGGCTGGTGCCGTTCTCCAGCGCGGTGTCGCCCAACAATACCTATGGCGTGCTGCCCGACCCGAAGACGGTGACGGCGCAGAACATCAAGCCGGAATACCAGGACGAGTTCATCCTGGGCCTCACCAAGGCCATCGACGACCACTGGGTGTACGGCGCCAAGCTCACCCAGCGCATCCTGCGCAACGGTATCGATGACTACTGCGATGTTCCCGCCATCGAGAACAAAGCCGCCTCGCTGGGCTATGACGTCAGCGCCACCAACAGCTGCTACCTGATCAACCCGGGCCGCGCCAACACGTTTACCGTGGTCGACACCAGCGGCGCCTACCAAAGCGTGACGTTGAGCAATGCGGAAATGGGCTTCCCGCCGCTCAAGCGCCAGTACTACGCACTGGAAACCTTCCTGGAGCATCCGTTCGACGGCCGCTGGTACGGCAAGATCGACTATGTGTTCTCGCGCAGCTATGGCGACACGGAGGGCCAGCTTCGCTCGGACATCCGGCAGACCGCTGCCTCCACCAGCATCGACTGGGATTTCCCGGAACTGATGTCCTCCAGCAACGGCGCGCAGAGCAACGACCACACGCACCAGATCAAGCTGTTCGGCTACTACCAGATCACCCCGGAATGGCAGGTGTCGGGCAACCTGTCGCTCGTCTCCGGCAATCCGCGCAACTGCCTGGGCTTCTACGGCCCCAGCCAGACCGACCCGGACGGCTACGGCAGCTACTACCACTGGTGCGGCGGCCAGCCCTCGCCTCCGGGCACCTATCGCCTGCCGTGGAACAAGCAGCTGGACGTGGGCGCCACCTATCGACCGGCATTCGCCGCCGGCAAGCTGGGCTTCTCGCTCAATGTCTTCAACCTGTTCAATTCGCAGACCATTCTCAATGCGTACCCGTACTTCCAGATCTCGCCGGGCACGCCCGACCCTCTCTTCGGATCAGCGGTAGTACGCCAGCAGCCGCGCTACGTCCGCCTGAGCGCCACGTACGACTACTGACCACGGTGGATTAACATCGTCACGGACGGATGGATGGACGTCCATCCGTCCGCAGCCTATCCTCGACAGACCCCATCGCCCGGACACCCTCATGCGCCTGTCTTCACGAATCAAGTCACTGGCGGCCGCCACGGCGCTGCTGATCGCCCCATTGCATGCCACGGAAGTGAAAGAGCCCGGCATCGCCGACGCCTTGCAGGCAGCGGCCCGGCAGCATCGTCCCGTGCTGGTCGATTTCCATGCCGTGTGGTGCTATTCCTGCTACTACATGGCCAGCCACGTGCTGACCGGAAAAGACTGGGCGGCGGTGGAGCAAAAAGCCATCGTGGTGGAGGCCGACGCGGACTCCCCGGAAGGCCAGGAGTGGATGAAGAAGCTCAACGTAAGTTTCCTGCCCAGCTACGTCGTGCTGGATGAGCACGGCAACGAACTGGGCCGCATCGCCGCGGAGCAGCCGCGCGAAAAGTTCTATCCGCAGGTCAACGCGATCCTTGCCCATGGCAACACCCTGGACGAACTCAAGGCAAAGGCGGCCAAGGGCTCGACCGATGCCGTGGCCGGTGTGCTGGAGGCCTACCAGGCCCGATCCGATGGGGACACTGGCCTGGCCTGGTTCGCCACGCTGCCCACGTCGCAGCAAGAGGCCGGGCGCAAGCTGCCACGCATTGCATTGGCCCTCGACCAGCTCGCCCTGGCCAAGGCCAGGACAGCCAACGACCAGGCCGCCATCATCGCCAACGCCCGCAAGGTGCTGGCGCAGGACATCGGCTGCCAGCGCCCCTATGTGCTGGACAATCTGCTGGAGGCCAGCGAGAAGCTGCCAGGCCCGCAACGCCAGGCATTGCTGGCGACCCAGCGCAAGCCACTGGACGGCTATATCGACACGCAGGTGCTGATCGCCACGCCGGCCTGCGCCGACCAGCGCAGCGCCATCCTGGCCAGTGCCGACCTGGACGAGGCGCTCGGCGACCAGGCCGCCGAAGCGGCCATTCTCGACCGCGCGATCACGCTCACGCGGCAACGCCTGGGCAACAACCTCGCCAGCGATCGCAATCTGGCCGACAACCTGCGCGTCTATCTGATCCGCGCCAAGCGCACCACCGAACTGGACGACTATCAGCGCAAGTTGATCGCCGCCTATCCCAACGACTACGTCTATCCCTACCGCTACGGCCGCAGCCTGCTGGAAGCCGGCAAGCCGTCCGAAGCGCTGCCCTATCTGACCCAGGCCGCCGGCAAGGCCTATGGCGCCAATCGCCTGGCGGTGGCATCGCTGCAGGTGAAGGCGCTCAAGGCCCTGCATCGCGACGACGACGCCAAGAAGCTGGTCGCCGACGTACTGGACACCAATGGCCCGTGGTTCCCCAAGCAGGTAGCGGCGTTGAAGGCGACGTTGAATTCGTAGGCCGCCCAAGCGCCCGGCTCAGCGGCTCGGCGTAATCCGCCGAGCCGCATGAACTAGAATGCGTCATGCCTGGACCCCACCAGGCAAGGCATGACGGGATAAGCAGTGATAAACAACGACGTACTACGCAGTGTCCGCTACATGCTCGACCTGAGCGACAACAAGGTGGTCGAGATCACCAAGCTGGCCGATGCGGACTTCCCGATCGAGAAGGCGGATGTACAGGCCTTCCTGAAGAAGGACGAGGAAGAGGGCTATGCCGAGTGCAGCAATCGCATGCTCGCGCATTTCCTCGATGGACTGATCGTCCACTATCGCGGCAGGGACGAAAGCGTTCCGCCCCGCCCGGTGGAAAAGCGCATCACCAACAACGTGGTGCTGAAGAAGCTTCGTGTCGCCTTCCAGCTGAAGGATGTGGACATGCACCAGGCATTCGAGGATGCCGGCTTTCCGATTTCCAAGCCGGAGCTCACCGCCCTGTTCCGCCAGCCCGGCCATAAGAATTTCCGCCTCTGCGGCGACCAACTGTTGCGCAACTTCCTCAAGGGATTGACGCTGCGCGTGCGAGGCGGCGGCCAGGGCTGAGCCCCCCCCCATCCACCCATCGCGACGACACGATGGAAGCGAAAGGAGAGACGGCATGAGCGGCACACCGATGCTGGTAGCCTGTCCCCACTGCCACGCGCTGAACCGCGTGGCCCGCGAGCGCCTCGATCAGGCACCCAACTGCGGCCATTGCCACCAGCCGCTGTTTGCCGGCAAGCCGATCGCTTTGTCCACGGCTCATTTCGACCTGCACGCCGCGCGCAGCGAACTGCCACTGGTGGTCGATTTCTGGGCGCCCTGGTGCGGCCCCTGCCTGGCGATGGCGCCGCAATTCGAGGCAGCGGCGAAGACGCTCGAACCGCACGTACGGCTTGCCAAGGTTGATACGGATGCGGAGCCGGCGCTGGGAGCGCGCTTTGGTATCCGCAGCATCCCCACGATGCTGCTTTTTCGTGACGGTCGTGAAATCGCACGGCAATCGGGAGCGATGAACAGCGCCCAGATCGTCGCCTGGGTCCGCGCGAACGCACCCAGGGCATAACGGCGGCGAGCGCACTCGCCGCCGACACATGGGCAGCCACCGCACGGTGACCGCCAACGCCCATCAACGACCGAGCTGTCGAAGCAAGTGCTCCAGCTCGGCGCGCAGCAGCGCCACTTGCGCCCGCGCCTCATCCCGCTCACGCACCACCTGGCCATGCAGCCCCGCAGGGACGACATGCATGGACAGCACCTTCTGCCGCTCGCGGTAGCGGCGCGCGCGCTCGGCCGGGCTCAGCGCATTCGCCTTTCTGGGGCGGCCGCGTGAACGCTTGAAGATCAAGGGCAACGCAATGGTTCCTGGATCGAGTGGGTCAACCATGGCTCATCCTCCGTTAGCTGAGGCCTATTTTACGTGACGTAACGAAAAATAGGCAAGCGAAATTTTCTGTAAACACAAGCACTCACGCGGTTTTCTTGATGAACGGCAGCACACGCGGGATGTCCTCCATCCGCCTTGCCGCGCGTTCACGTGCCGAGGAGATTCCAGCCGTTACCGTGAATGGCACGGGCCACCCGGATCAGGTGACCCGTGCGGCTCCGGAGCGCCCATGCCCAACACGCACTGAGGGAAAGCCGAAGATGGATTCGCTCTATGAGCTGTCATCGCGGGCGATTCGCCGCATCTACGACGCACGTATCAAGACGCCATCGGTACTGGACACCGACACCTATTTCCCCGGCGCGCAACGCTTCCAGTCGGCGTGGAGGCAGATCCGCCAGGAAGCCCTGGCGGTGATGAAAGACGCCCAGGACATACCGCGGTTCCACGAGATCATGCCGGCCCAGGCCGAGATCTCCGCCAGCGACGGCAAGGACTGGCGCATGTTCCTGCTCAAGGTTTACGGCCAGGACGTGCGGGCCAACCAGGCCGCATGCCCGGTGCTGACGGAACTGGTGGCATCCACGCCGGAGGTGCTGTCGGCCACGTTATCGTTCCTGGCGCCGCACAAGCACATTCCCCGCCACAGCGGCCCCTTCCGCGGCATCCTGCGCTTCCAGTTGAACCTCGAGGCCCCCGTGGATGCCGATGGCCGCCCCGGCGCGGTGCTGTGGCTGGACCACCAGGAGCACCGCCTGGCCAATGGTGAATGCCTGCTGTGGGACGACACCTATCCGCACGAGGTGTGGAACCACAGCGACCAGACGCGCATCGCATTGCTGCTCGATGTGCGCCGCCCGGAAATGCCGCTGGACCTGCGACTGCTGTCGCGCGCCGTCACGGCGGGGGTGGGCATGGTGGCGCGCTGGCGCGGGTTCGCCTGAAGCGGACCGGCAGAAACCATAGCGCAGGGTGGCGATGACCACCCTGCGCCATCACGGCCGCAGCGTTACGCGCGACGCCCGGTTTCGAACAGGAACCACACGCGGCGTTCGGCCTCGTCGATCCAGTTCTCCAGCAGGCTGGCGGTGGCGACGTCGCCATGTTCGTCGCACAGTTCGTGGGTTGCGCGCATGTAGGCGGCCAGTTGCAGATTGTCCTCGCGCAACTCGGCCAGCATGTCGTCGGGCGTGACGAAATCGGCGTCGTTATCCAGCAATCGCTGCATCCGCGAGGCCTGCCCCACGGAGCGCAACGTGGTGCCGCCCAGCTTGCGCACGCGTTCTGCGATGGGGTCGACGGTGTTGTAGATCTGGTCCGACTGCTCGTCCAGCAGCAGGTGGTAGTCGCGGAAATACGGACCCGACATGTGCCAGTGGAAGTTCTTGGTCTTCAGGTACAGCGCCAGCACGTCGGCCAGCAGCGCATTGAGCTCGCCGGAAATGTCGCGGGTCGCCGCCTCGCCGAGCGGCGATGGCGTGGCCAGGTTGGCCTTGCGGCGGGTCTTGGTCTTGCTGGTATCGCTCATCGTGGTTCTCCGGTCATCGTGGGTGGAGGGCTTGAGGATCGGGGCTCATCATTTCGGCGCCTCGGCCACCGCGGCATCTTCGTTGCGGAAATAAGCGCCCAGCGCCAGCACGGGCGGCACGGCAAAACACCACATGCCGGCAAACGCATAAAGCACCGCGCCGGCCGCGCAACCCACCGCAAAGGCAAGCACCGCACGAATCATGCGCGTGAGCCGTGTGTTGATGGCGTCTTTTTGGTCGGGCGCAACGCCATGAATGCAGTCGGCGACATCCAGCATGATCTGGGTGGTGGTGCCCGTCATCAGCGTGGAAGGCGGCGCACCGGCAAGGTGGACGCGATGCACCGCGTTCTGGATCGCCATCGCAGCCACCAGGGTCATGCCTGTCACGATGGCCGCCATGCTGTCGCCGGTACCAAAGGGGCCATAGCTCAAGGCCATCGCGGATGCCAGCACCAGCAACGCCAGCTTGAGCAGCAGCAGGCTCCTCACCACCGGCCGCCCTCGCTCGATAAGGCGATAGCGCAACAAGCGGGCCAGCATCACCACCACGCAGAACACCGGCAGCGCCAGCAGCTTGGCGACGATGCCGGACGTACCCAGCACCAGGGCGGCGCCCAGCGTGACGAAGTTGCCGGTGACATGCGCCGTGAAAAGGCCATGCAGGGCCAGGAAGCCCGCGGTGTCGACATACCCCGCGTTGACGCTGAGTATCGTCGGCAGGATGGGCTTGTCGGCCATGAAACGGTGTCCTTTTGCAGAATGAATCCAGCCGTGCAGATCGGCATCGGCTACCACATGAATTTCAGTTCCAGCCCCAGGTAGTCGCTGTCGTGACCGCCCGCCGTGCGGATGGCCCGCCCCACGTCATAGCGCACAGCTTCCACTGCGCCGGTGAAGTTTGCGTTGAAGGCATAGTCGGCGCGCAGCTGCCCGTAGACGCCCGTCCAGTGCCCACCCTGCCCGGCCGTGCCTGGCAGCGGGATATTGGGCTGCACATAGATCGCGTCGCTGGTGGCTTCGCGCCACAGAAAACCCACCCCGCCCGTCACCGACAGCCTGGCAACCGGCTTGACGGTCACGGTGGGCTTGACGTGCAGCAGGTTGGTGTAGCCGGTAAACCCCGCCAGGGTGAAGTAATAGCCATTGGGAAACAGGGGATTGAAGGTACCCAGCGTCTGGTCGTTCGGCCGCCGGTCGCCCGAGGCTGCATCGAGCTGGATACCCAGCCGTGGATGCCAGGCCCACCCTTCCCAGGTGTATCCCAGGCGCGCGCCGGAACCCCAGGCGCTGATGCGCTTGGGGCCGACATTGCCGCGCTGGGCCATGCCCTCCAGATCCCAGTCCAGGCCGAAGGCGGAGCCGGCAAAGCGCATGTCGTAGACATCGCGCCGCTCATTGCCCGCGGCATCGAGGTATCTGGCGTTGTCCTTGCTGTAGACCGAGTAGTAGGCGGACAGCTCGTTGCGCCCGAACACCAGCCGCTCCACACGCAACGTGCTGAAACGGAAGTGGCGATTGGAGGTGTCGTCGAAGGGATGCTCGTCGTTGTATTGCACCGGCTGGCTGACAAAACCGATGAAGCGCCACTTGGCCGTCTCCCAGTCGGCCCAGATGGCGTCGAACGACTGGCGCACGTTCGGCCCGTCGCGCAGCGACACGAAACGCTGCAGGTCGAAAGCGAAATCCTGTCGTCCCACGCGTGCCTTGAACGTGCCGGCATCGAAGCGTCGCGTATAGGCGACAAACGCCAGGCGCAGATCCCACGGGTTGCGATCGGCCCCGGTGATCACGCGCTTGTTGACGGTGCGCGCGTCCTCGAACTGCACGAAACCCTGCCAGTGCTCGTCCAGATGAAGATCGGCATGGATCTGCAGGCGCTGCAACAGATAGGTGTTGGCGGCGTAACCATTCACCCCGAAGTTGGGGTCATCCACCGACTCCATCCGCTCGCGCAGATTGATGCCCAGCGACAGGTAGCTCTTGGGATCGGCCGCATTCAACGGAATGTACTTGAGCGAGTCGCCCGGCTCCGTACGCAACGCGGGATCGGCCAGCACCGACCAGTCTTCCTGCCAGCGATTGCTGCTGAGCTTGGGACGCATGGTCGCATCGGGCGCCGGCTCATCATCGGCCTCCTGCGCCATGGCCCGGCACGACCACAGCAACAGGGTCACCGCGAGTGCGAGGCATGCCACGCCCGATCCGGCATGGCGAACGGAGCCGCCGGCGCGTCGTTGCTCACGACGGGATGACGACCCCGCTGCCCTCATGAACCTACTTGCCGGCGCTGGCGTGGATCTCGGCGACATAGCCGCCAGGGAATTGCACGATGGCCGACTCGCGCCCCTCGCTGGTGAAGGGCGCCACCAGCACGTTCGCGCCGTGCGCCTTTGCCTTGTCCAACGTCTCGCCGAGATTGGCCACTTCGTAGCCGGTCAGCTCATGGCCATAGGGATACGGCAGGTGGCCATCGGTGACGTGCACGATGATCTTGCCGAAGGTCGACTCGAGGCGGATGCGGCGATACGTATCATTGGGCCGACCGATTTCCACACCCGGCGCCCTGGCCTCATCGGACACTACCTTGCCATGCGAGAACTTCGCGAAGCTGCGCACGAACGCATCGGCCCGATCGGGCGACACATACACGCGGTTCTCGGGAATGGTCTGGAAAGGCGTGTAGGACGGCGGCGTGGTGTGCCAGTACAGCTGCATGTTCACGCCACCAGGCCACTGGATCACCGCATCGCGGCCGATCGGATCGGGAAAGGCCTGCACGATCACGTCCGCACCGGCCGCGCGGGCGGCGCGAATCGCCTCGTCCAGGTCGGTGACCAGATAACCCGTGCGCTCCAGCCCGAACGGATAAGGAATCGGCGTGCGGAAGCCGAACAGCGACACCGTGCCCACCGGCGTCTGCAGCAACTGCGTGCTGGTGCTGCTGGGCGTCGGGGTAACGGTGGCGATGCCCTGCTTGGTGCTTTGCCCGCCGAACGTAGCCAGGAAGCTGCCGACGAAACGATCGACATCCTCCGGCGCCACATAGACATGCGTGGTGTCGTACTGCGAACCCACCGCCACCACCGGTGACGTCGCGGCCTCCTTGGCGTGAACCGGCGCCAGCGCCGTCAACGACACCGTACCGACCAGCCCCAGGCCGAGGATGACGCTTAGAAACCTTGAAGAAATGCGCATGGATGACTCCTTGAAAACGTACCCCGGATTAGAAGAATGCGCGGCCATGGAAAACCATCGCCGCGCGGCCGCGTGGGTTACCGTGCTTGGTTCACACGGCGGCGCAAGTCATGCCACGCCACCAGCATGAACCCGCCCACCAGTCCCAGATGTTCGAAAAACGCATTGGCGGTGGCGAAGCGCTCCGGCATCGCCATGGTCCAGAAGCGGTTGGCCAGGAAGGTCGCCGCCAGCGTGAAGACCGCCAGCAGCAAGGCGCCAAGCCAGCGCTGGAAACCCAGCAGGATCAGCAGCGAAGCGCCCAGCTCAAGCACGATGGTCGCCAGGGTGATCGGCGCCGCTGGCGACAAGCCAAAGTGCGCCGTTTCGGCCGTGGCCGAACTGAAGTCCAGCGCTTTCTGCAGGCCGCCCTGCAGATAGGCCGCACACAAGCCCAGCAAGGCCAGCCAATGCACCACAGGCGTCGCATAGAGCGATGCCCATCGCGCCGTCAAAGCACTTCCTCGCGCTTGCTGTTCACTGTTCACCACGTGCTCCCTCACAGGGCCCAGCAGGCGCAGCCCAGCGCACCCCAGAACGACTTCAGGTCCGCGACGGGCAGCTTGCTGGCCCAGGCTCCGGCGTGGTCATGCCCATGCAGGCCACAGGCATGCGCGCATCCACAGGCGGCCGGCGCCGCGGTGGCAACGCGCGGCTGCGCCCATGCGCCGTAGCCGCCATAGACACGCACCGGCGACCATTCCGGCATCGCCGCGGGCACCTCCACTTCGTCCAGGGAGGAAAACTCGCCGCTGCCGTACACCACGCGTCCGCCGACGATGGTCAGCAGCGAAGTGGTGTCGGCGATGTCGTCCTCGGGACAACCGAAGAAATCGCGATCGGGCACCACCAGGTCCGCCAGCTGCCCCACCGCGATACGCCCCTTCTTGCCTTCTTCGTTGGAAAACCAGGTGACGTACTCGGTCCACATGCGCAAGGCCGTTTCGCGGTCCAGGCAGTTGCGACGCGGGTAAAGCCCCAAGCCACCCACCGTCTTGCCGGTGATCAACCAGGCTAGTGACACCCATGGGTTGTAGGACGCCACGCGGGTGGCATCGGTACCGGCGGACACCTTGACGCCCTTCTCCAGCATGCGCGCCACCGGCGGGGTTGCCTGCGCCGCGGCCGCGCCATAGCGCTCGACGAAATATTCGCCCTGGTAGGCCATGCGGTGCTGCACGGCAATGCCGCCGCCCAACGCCGCGATGCGATCGATCGAGCGTTCCGAGATCGTCTCCGCATGATCGAAGAACCAGTTAAGACCCTGCAGTGGAATGTCCTTGTTGACCTTCTCGAACACGTCCAGCGAGCGGCTGATGGTTTCGTCGTAGGTGGCGTGCATGCGCCAGGGCCAGCGGTTTTCGGCCAGGATGCGCACCACCTCTTCCAGCTCGCCCTCCATCTGCGGCGGCATATCGGGGCGCGGCTGGCGGAAATCCTCGAAGTCCGCAGCCGAGAACACCAGCATCTCGCCCGCGCCGTTATGACGGAAATAATCGTCGCCCTGCTTGTACTTGGAGGTGCGCGTCCAGTTGAGGAAGTCGTCCTTCTCCTGCTTCGGCTTCTGCGTGAACAGGTTGTAGGCAAGCCGAATGGTGAGCTGGCCATCGGCGGACAGCTTCTCGATGACGGCGTAGTCCTCGGGATAGTTCTGAAAACCGCCACCGGCATCGATGGCGCCGGTAACGCCCAGCCGATTCAACTCGCGCATGAAGTGCCGCGTGGAGTTGAGCTGGTAGTCGAAGGGAAGCTTGGGGCCCTTCGCCAGCGTGGCATACAGGATGTTCGCGTTGGGCTTGGCCAACAGCAGCCCGGTCGGGTTGCCGGAAGCATCACGCACGATCTGGCCGCCCGGCGGCTCGGGGGTGTCCTTGGTGTAGCCGACCACGCGCAAGGCCGCCGCATTGAGTATGGCGCGGTCATACAGGTGCAGCAGGAACACCGGCGTGTCGGGCGCCACGGCATTGAGTTCATCGATGGTCGGCAAGCGTTTCTCGACAAACTGGTGCTCGGTGAAGCCGCCCACCACGCGCACCCATTGCGGCGACGGCGTGATAGCGACCTGGCGCTTGAGCATGGCCATGGCATCGGCCAGCGAACGCACGCCGTCCCAGCGCAATTCCATATTGAAGTTCAGCCCGCCGCGAATGATGTGCAGGTGGTTGTCGATCAAGCCCGGCAACACCCGCCGCCCCTTGAGGTCGACCACGCGCGTGCGCGGACCGGCCAGCGGCAGGATCTCCGCTACCTGGCCGACGGCCACGAACTTGCCGTCGGCGATGGCCACGGCGTCCGCCTCCGGACGGGAGCGATCGAGCGTGGTGAAGCGACCGCCGTGCAGGATCAGGTCAGGCGTACTCGTCGTGCTGCTCATGAACTAGCCTCCTTGTCATCGCGCTCAAGCGGCGCACAGCGGGCCTTGGGCAATTCGCCAAACACATGCGGCTTGACCTGTTCCCCCACCCAGCTGGTCGAAATGGATTGGCGGTGCCAGAGGTTCTTCACCAACGGCGGCAGTTGCTCCCCGGCCAGGATGCCAAGCAAACCCACCAGGGCCACCACTGGCGGCGCGGGCGAGCGGACATTCAGCACGCCGTAGATCACGCCTACCAGCACCCCGACAGCGAGAGAGATCAAATAGAGTTTCATGGCTATACCTCGTGGCGCGCCCGGGCGACCGCCACTCAATGCTCAACCCTCGTGCGCCCCGAACATGCTCCTGGCGTAGATGATGCCCAGGCCATAGGAGCCACCGAAGCGCCTGGCGATGCCGGTGGTGCTGTCATAGCTTTCGGTGCGGGCCCAGTCGCGCTGCAATTCCAGCAGATACTGCAGCGACGTCATCGGCCGGGCGCCGGCCTGCACCATGCGATCCATGGCGCGATTGTGGGCTTCGGCCGAAACATCACCGCAGGCATCGGCCACCACATACACCTCGAAGCCCTGGTCCAGCGCGGACAGCGTGGGCCCGACGATGCAGACCGAGGTCCACAGGCCGGCCAGCACCAGCCGCCCCTTGCCGATTTCATTGACCCGCTTGATGACGGCCGCATCCTCCCAGGTATTCATCGAGGTGCGATCGAGCAACGCCTGACCGGGGAACGGATCGGTCACCTCGCTGAACATGGGCCCGGAAAAGCTCTTTTCCGCCACCGTGGTAAGAATGGTCGGCACCTTGAAGCTGGCCGCCGCATGCGCCACCAGCGCGGCGTTGTTGCGCAAGGTGATGGCGTCGATGGAATGCGTCGCGAACGACATCTGCGACTGGAAATCGATCATGATCAGTGCATGATCCTTGGGCGTGATCAGCTGCTTGCTCGGGGTTGGGGTTGCGGTAATCGCCATGGGCTTTCTCCTAACGTTGTTGATGAGTGCATGTGTCGACTGCGCATGACGCAGCCGATGGTTGACGTAAGTCGAAACCGAACGGACTTCTCCGGAAGCCCCACTACCCGCGGAGTGCGTGCGGGACGATGCATTCGCGTCCGTAAGAGCTGCGTGAATGGAAGGTGCGAAACAGCGGTGAATCCCCGCCTATTTTTCCGAAATGGCGCACGATGCGTAGCCCTATCGCGGCACATCTGCACTACCCGATCAGGTAGTGCGGCGACCGACGCGAGACAGGCAAAAAAAAGCAATGCAGGAAACGACAAGGCACTTGTTTCAGCGCCGTTACAAATGCACACGCCATGTTCCCGCAACGATGCCGATCAGGTATCGAAGAAGCCACGATTCCTGGCCAGCGTGACGGCATGCGTGCGATCCAGCGCGCCCAGCTTGGTCATGATGTTTTTCAGCCGCGCCTTCACGGTGTCTTCGGAAATGCACAGGATGTCGGCGATGCGCTTGTTGGTATGCCCGGTGGCCACCAGGCGCAACACGCTCAGTTCGCGGTCGCTGAGCATCTCGGACCAGGCATGCGAGGCGATCTCGCCCGCCACTTCCGATGCCACGACACGCCTTCCGTTCATCACCGAGCGAATCGCCGCCAGGATTTCATCGCGCGTCGCCGTCTTGAGCAGATAAGCGCTGGCGCCGAAGGTCAGCGCGCGCTTGACCCGGGCATCGCCGGGGTACGAGGTCAACACGATGATCCGCGCGTCGGGGAATTCGCCGCCAATGGCCGCAATGGCCTGCAGGCCATCCACGCCGGGCATCTGCAGGTCGACCAGGGCGACGTCGGGCCGCAATTCCCGGAACCTCACGATGGCCTCGGCGCCGTCGGCGGCCTGGCCGATCACCACCATGTCATGGCCACTCTCGACGGCAGCCGCAATACCGTCGCGCATGACGGGGTGATCGTCGGCGATGAGTACCCGGATGCCATCCGCCCGACCTGTCACAATCTTTTCTCCCGCCCCAGACGAGCCACCCGCCACACTATCTTGCTCGGTACTGGCGTGTTCAATGCCCGATCGGGTGATTATGCGTTCGCGACGTACACCTTATGAAGCGTCGCTGCGGGCGATATGCTGGCGACGGACACGGCAGTTCAGCAGCGGTGATGATGTCGGCAATGAGCAGATGGATTTCCGGTATCCGTGCGCGCGCCTGGCGGCCACGCGACGCCGGCGTGTGGGCGCTCCTGCAGCCGGTCCGTACCGCCGCGGTCTTGCTGCTTGGCGTGCTGACATGCCTGCGTGCCAATGCCCTGCCTGACGACCCCGCCGGGTTTCGCCGGACCATGTGGACGATCGACTCGGGCGCGCCCGCAGACATCTGGGCGCTCGCGCAAGGAACAAACGGCTATCTGTGGCTGGGCACCGGCAATGGGCTGTATCGCTTCGATGGCGTGCGCTTCGAGCGGTTCGAACCGCTGGCCGGCGAACAATTCCGTTCCAACGACATCACTGCCTTGAGCATGCTGCCCGACGGCTCGCTGTGGATAGGTTTCTACTACGGTGGCGCCAGCGTGATGCGTGCCGGGCACCTGCGTCACTACATGGCGGGCGAATCCTTCCCCAGTGGCACCGTGCTCACTTTTGCACAAACCGGCAACGGCACCGTATGGGCCGCCACCGAGGGCGGCCTGGCCCGCTTCGACGGACAGCAATGGCATACCGTCGGCACCGACTGGAACTACCCGTCCCACCGCGCCGACTGGCTCACCGTCAGCCGCGACGGCACCCTCTGGGTGACCACCGGCGAAACCTTGGTGTTCCTGCCTCGGGGCGGGCATCGCTTCGAAGCCACCGGACTGCCCGTATACAAGTACGGCGTCGTCACGCAGGCGCCCGATGGCACGCTATGGCTGTCCGAACACCAGCACGGCACCCGCGCCCTGCCCGGCCTCAGCGCCGATCATCCTCAGCTGGGCCCAACGCCCGTATTGCCGGACAGCGATGCCAGCTGGGCCCATCGCCTGCTGTTCGACCGCTACCGCAACCTGTGGGGCACCAGCGTCGACAAGGGCGGCGTCTTTCGTGTTGCATCGCCCGAACGCTTCAATGACGGCCGGGCACTGACGCCAGGCGACTTCGCCGAAAAGATCGATCGTGCCGGCGGCCTGGCGAGCAACCGCACGGTACCGCTGCTGCAGGATGCCGAAGGCACCGTCTGGGCTGGCACCAACATGGGGCTGGTGAGTTTCCACCGGAACAATGTAGTGGTGCCCTCGGGCGTGCCACTGGGCACGGCCGCCACTTATGCCATGGCGATGGATGCCAGCGGCACCGTATGGGTGATCAACGACGGCACCCTGTTTCGCATGACCGACGCAGGCGCCGAGCCCATACGGCACGACCTGCACGACGTGAGCGATGCGCTGTTCGGCAGCGACGGCACGCTATGGATGGTGGGGCGAAACCTGATCTTTGCCTTGCGCGGCAACGCTATCGAAAGCATTCCGCTGCCGCTGCAGGGGATGTCCAAGGTCAACGCACTGGCCCTGGATCCTGCGAGTCATCCATGGGTGGCGCTCGCCGATCACGGGCTCTACCGCTGGCAGGGCAACCAATGGCTCCCCGTTCGCCCGGATGCGTCGCTGGATCGCTTGACACCCACCGCGCTGGCGACCGACGCCGCCGGCCACCTGTGGGCCGGCTATCCCGACAACTGCATCGCCGATGTCGACGGCCACACCGTGCGCATCTATACCGCCGCGGATGGCTTGCGCGTGGGCAATGTCACCACCCTCAATGTCAGCGGCAAGGACGTCCTGATCGGCGGCGAGCTTGGCCTGGCCCGACTGCGCGCCGGCCACATCCAATCGATGGTGATCGACGGCAGCGAAGCATTCAGCGGCATCACGGGCATTGCCGAAACCGCCAACGGCGACGTGTGGCTCAACGCCGGCAAGGGTGTCGTCCGCGTGGCGGCCCAGGAAGTGGACGCGGCGTTTCAGCAACCCGGCTATCGGCCGGCCTATCGCCTGTTTGATTATCGCGACGGCCTGCCAGGCATCGCGGTACAAGCAGCCAAGGTGCCCACAGCATTGATCGACCCCAGCCAGCGCATCTGGTTTCTGACCAGCCAGGGACCGGCCTGGATGGCGCCGGGTCATCTGCACAGCAACCGGCTGCCGCCGCCGGTGTTGATCCTGGGGCTCAATGCCAACGGCACGCACTATGCGCCCGCAAAAGTGTTGCAACTGCCCAAGGGCACCAACAACCTGCAGTTGCAATACACCGCCACCAGCCTGGCCGTGCCCGGACGCGTGACCTTCCGCTATCGCCTCGATGGGGTCGACACGGCCTGGCAGGACGCCGGCAATCGTCGCGAAGCGTTCTACTCCAACCTCGCGCCCGGCCTTTATCGTTTTCATGTGATCGCCGCGAACGACGACGGCGTCTGGAACAACCAAGGGGCCGAGCTTCGCTTCACCATCCAGCCCTGGTTCTACCAGACCCCATGGTTCTACGCCTTGTGCGCGCTGGCGTTGCTCGCACTGGTAGCGATCTTCTTTGCCTGGCGCATGCGCCTGGCCGCCGAGCGCGTGCACTTGCAGCTTACCGAGCGCATGAACGAGCGCGAGCGCATCGCGCGCGATATCCACGATACGCTGCTGCAGGGCGTGCAAGGACTGCTGCTGCGCCTGCAAGCCATGCTGGCCGGCATGGCGCCGGACGACAAACGCACCCATGTGCTCAGGGCCGCGGTGGAACAGGCCCGGCAGATGGTGATCGAGGGGCGCGGCAAGATCATTTCGTTGCGCGGCGACGGCCCGCAATACACCGAGCTGGTGCAGTCGCTGCTGGCGGTGGGCGAAAACCTGGCGTCGCTGTATCCCACCACGTTCCATATCACCACGGAAGGCAAGCCACGCGCGCTGCTGCCCAGCGCGTTCGACGAAATCGTGGACATCGTCCGCGAGGGCATCCGCAACGCCTTCATCCATGCCCAGGCCACCCGGGTGGACGTGCATGTCGCCTACGAAACGCGAGTGCTGCGCATCGTGGTTTCCGACGACGGCGGCGGCATCGACGATGCCACGCTGCGGGCCGCCACCGAGCTTGGCCACTGGGGGGTGATTGGCATGCGCGAGCGCGCCGAGCGACTGAGCGCCCAGCTCGTGCTGCATCGTCGCCAACCGCACGGCACGGAGCTGCAGCTCTCCGTGCCCTGTCGCGCCGCCTACAAGACGGACAAGCAACCCGCCGATCGCCGCACGCCACCGGTCACCCAGTGACGATGGCATGCCGGCCGCCTACTTCGCCTCACCCTCCATCAGCTTGTCGACCAGCCCGGGCGGCACTTCCTCGTAGTGGTCGAACTCCATGGTGAAGGTGCCGCGTCCACGCGTGGCCGAACGCAGGAAGTTGATGTAGCCAAACATTTCCGCCAGCGGCACGAAACCCTGCACGAACGCCTGCGCCCCCTTCTGGCCCTGGTCGCTGACGGTGCCGCGGCGGCGGTTGATGTCGCCGATCACGTCGCCCAGATAATCCGCCTCGGTCACCACCTCCAGCCGCATCACCGGCTCCAGCAGCTTGGGCTTGCTCAGCTTCTGCGCCTCGCGGAAGCATTGGCGCGTGGCGATCTCGAAGGCCAGCGCCGATGAATCCACGTCGTGGTATTTGCCGTCGATCAGCCGCGCCTTGAAGTCCACCACTTCATAGCCGGCGATCTGGCCTTCGCGCGACTCCACCATGACGGCATGCTCTACCGCCGGGATGTATTCGCGCGGCACCCGGCCGCCGACGACTTCGTCGGCGAACACCACGCCACTGCCCGAAGCCTGCGGCTCGAACACCATGGTCACTTCGGCGAACTGGCCCGAGCCGCCCGATTGCTTCTTGTGGGTATAGGTGTGCTCGACCGTCTTGCCAAACGCCTCGCGGAAGCTCACCCGCGGCTTGCCCATGTTGGCGTCCACGCCCAGCTCGGTGCGCATGCGGTCGATGGTGACTTCCAGGTGCAGCTCGCCCATGCCCTTGAGCACGGTCTCGCCGGTTTCCTTGTCCACCTCCAGCCGCAGCGACGGGTCGGCCTTCACCATCTTGTAGAGCGCGGCGGAAAGCTTGTCGACGTCGTTGCGGTGCTTGGGCTCCACCGACACGCTGATGACCGGGTCGGGGAAACGCATGCGCTCCAGTAGCGCCGGGTGCGCCGGATCGCACAGCGAATCGCCTGTCTCGGTTTCCTTCATGGAGACGAAGGCGCAGATGTCGCCCGCGCGCACTTCGTCGATCTCCCTGGTGGCATTGGCCTGTACTTCCACGATGCGACCCACGCGCTCCTTCTTGCCGCGCGTGACGTTGAGCAGGGTGTCGCCCTTCTTGATCACGCCGGAGTAGACGCGACAAAAGGTGAGCGTGCCGAACGGGTCGTTGATGACCTTGAAGGCCAGCGCCCGGGCCGGCGCGTCGTCGACCACGCCCTGCTCGCCGATGACATGGCCGTCCTCATCCACCAGTGCGATGCCGCCGTTCTCGCCCGGATACGGCAGGTAATCCACCACGCCATCGAGCAATTGCTGCACGCCCTTGTTGCGATAGGACGAACCGCAGAACACCGGCACCAGCTTGCCGGACACGCAGCCCTTGCGAATGCACTGCTTGAGCGTGTCCTGGTCGAATTCGCCCGACTCGATCAGCTTTTCGAAGGCGGCATCGTCCATCGCCAGCGCGCGCTCGATGGTCTCCGCGCGCAAGGTCGCCAGGTTGGCCAGCCATTGCTTGTCCGCCGCCTCGGAAACATTCACGCGGCCGGCAAGCTCATCGAACGGCACGGTATCCCAGGGGCTGTCCTTGTCGTCGCCCTTCCAGATATAGCCCACGCCGGCCACCAGGTCCGCCATGCCGACAAATTCATCGTGACTGCCCAGCGGCACCTGGCACAGCAATACGTTCGCACCAAGCCGCTCGCGGATGCCTTGCACGCAATGCGCAAAGTTGGCGCCGATGCGGTCCATCTTGTTGATGTAGCAAAGCCGCGGCACGTTGTACTGGTCGGCCAGGCGCCAGTTGGTTTCGGTTTGCGGCTCCACCCCGGCCACGCCGTCGAACACCACCACGGCGCCGTCGAGCACGCGCAGGCTGCGGTTCACCTCGATGGTGAAGTCGACGTGCCCGGGCGTATCGATCAGGTTGATGCGATAGCCCTTCCACTCGGTGGACACCGCCGCGGACTGGATGGTGATGCCGCGCTTGCGTTCCTGTTCGAGGTAGTCGGTGGTGGTCGAGCCCTTGCCTTCCTTGGTGTCGTGCACGTCGACGATCTGGTGCTTCTTGCCGGTGTAATAGAGCACCCGTTCGGTCGTAGTGGTCTTGCCCGCATCGATGTGCGCAATGATCCCGATGTTGCGGTACAGCTGCAGTGACTTCTGACGTGCCATGTGGTCCTGTCCCAGTGATGCGCTTCCGTAGCAGGCGAACATGCGGGATCGATAGCGACCTGCCGCGCACTGCCCGATGACTCGGCTCATAGAGTCGTCCGCCCGGTTGTCAAGGCTATGTGAAATGCCGTGTTTTCCGGCACTTGGCTGCCTTGACGGGAGCGGTGACCACGCAGCCACCGCAGTCCCGGCGCGGGCCGGCCGGAGCAAGGCTCATGACGCACGGTTATGAGCCTAAAACCAATCCTCATTGGACAAATTTGGACGTCCATACATCCGTTGACTCCATGACTTGCCCACGGTTAGCCTGAATTTGCTGCACTGCGACACTTCTCTGGGGAACACACAAAACATGCTTAAGAACCACCTCGGCTTCAAAGCCGCGCCGACCTTGCTTGCCCTTGCTGTCCTGGCCGTTTTTACCGATGCCTCCGCTCAAGACGCGCCCCCTGCCGCGACGGACAATGCCAAGAAACTCGATGCGGTGATCGTGACCGGCACCCGCGCCGACAACCGCACCGAAAGCAGCTCGCTGACGCCCATCGACGTGGTCTCGGCGCAGACGCTGCAGCAGACCGGTACCACCGAGCTGTCCACCGCGCTCGCCCGCATCATTCCCTCGCTCACCTTCGCGCGTCCCTCCGCCTCGGACACCGCCGACTCGCAACGCCCCGCGCAATTGCGCGGCCTGTCGCCGGACCAGGTGCTGGTGCTGGTGGACGGCAAGCGCTGGCATCCGGGCGCGATCCTGCTGACCAATGGGGTGCTCGGCCGCGGCTCGCAGGCGGTGGATCTCAACACCATCCCGATCGGCGCCATCGATCACATCGAGGTGCTGCGCGACGGCGCCTCGGCGCAATACGGTTCGGACGCCATCGCCGGCGTGATCAATATCGTGCTGAAGAAAGGCGCCGCGGGCGGCGAAGTCGACGTGACCGGCGGCCAGTACTCCGCCGGCGACGGCCGCCAGTGGCTGGGCTCGGCCAACTTCGGCATTCCGCTCAGCGACGACAGGGGCTGGATTCGCTTCACCCTGCAGGACGGCAACCAGGACTACACCAACCGGGCCGAACCCAATACCACGCGCCCGTGGGAAGGCGTCACCCAGCGCTTCGGCGACCCGGCGGTGAAAGACCACAACCTGTTCGTCAACGCGCAGTTCGACATCACGCCGAACGTGCAGCTGTATGCGTTCGGCCACTACGGCAACCGCGACACCACCTCGCCCGCGTTCTTCCGCAACCTGGCCAACAGCAACTCGGTGCCGTCGATCTATCCCAACGGCTATCTGCCGCTGGAGCACGCCGACTCCACCGACCAGTCGCTGGTGATCGGCCTGCGCGGCAAGACCGATGGCGGCTGGCGCTGGGATGTGAGCGGCAACTACGGCGGCAATCGCGTCTCCTACGCCACCGAGGACAGCGTCAATCGCGCGTTCCTGCACGACTTCGGCTACAGCCCCACCGAGTTCCACGACGGCATCCTTGGCGCGGCGCAGCAGTCGTTCGACGTGGACATCGCCAAGGAGCTGAGCACCAGCTGGCTACCGAACCCGGTGACGCTGGCGTTCGGCGCGGAATACCTGCGCCAGACCTACAGCATTACGGCCGGCGACCCCAGCTCGTGGTACACCGGCACCTCCGGCGTGGCCGGTGGCGCCCAGGGCTTCGGCGGCTTCCAGCCGACCGACGCCGGCTCGTACAGCCGCCACGACGTGGCCGAATACGTGAGCCTGGAAACCAACCTCACCGACCGCTTCGCCACCTCGCTGGCGCTGCGCCACGAGGACTACAGCGACTTCGGCAACACCACCTCGGGTTCGCTGGCGGGTCGCTTCGACTTCACCGACCGCTTCGCCCTGCGCGGCAGCGCGTCCACCGGCTTCCGCGCGCCGTCGCTGGCCCAGCAGCATTATTCGTATACCTCGTCGCTGTACTACGGCGCGGGCAATTCGCTGGGCCTGCCGGCCGGCATCTACAACACTGGCCTGGTGCCAGTGAACAGCCAGGTCGGCCAGCTGCTGGGCGCACAGCCGCTGCAGCCGGAGAAGTCGCACAACTACACGCTGGGCGCGGTATGGAACCCGCTCGACGCGCTGAACCTCAGCGTGGACGTGTACCAGATCACCATCGACAACCGCATCACGCTGTCGAGCAACCTGGCCACCAGTTCGCCGGCGGTGCAGGCCTACCTTGCCGCCAACGGTGTCACCAACACCAACTACAGCGGCATCGACTACTTCACCAACGCGGTGGACACTCGCACGCAAGGCATCGACCTGGTCGCCAGCTACCTGTCCAGCTTCGGCAACGACGGCACGCTGCAGAGCACGCTGAGCTACAACTACAACAAGAACAAGGTCATCGACATCAAGCCCAACCCGGCGATCCTCGATGAGCTGGGCGTCAACCTCAAGCGCATCGACCGCCGCGACCAGTACGGCCTGCTGGCCGACACCACGCCGCGCAGCAAGTTGATCCTCAACGAGCTGTACAACCTGGACCACTGGAGCTTCAACGGCACGCTGACCCGCTACGGCAGCTTCGTGTCCTACAACTCCACCACGGCGACGCTGGACCAGACTTTCGGCGCCAAGTGGATCCTCGACCTGGCGGTGAGCTACCACCTCGACCGCTGGACCTTCACCGTGGGTGGCGACAACGTGCTCAATACCTACCCGGACAAGGTCATCGCCGCCAACAGCAACAGCGGCACGCTGCCCTATTCGGTGTTCTCGCCGTTCGGCTTCAACGGCGCCTATGTGTACGGCAAGGTGGCCTATCGCTGGTAACCCACCCGGGGCGCGCGGCGCCTACCCGTTTGGGTAAGCGCCGCATGCCTTGCCCTTCACCGCGACAGAACGAGCCCTGTGCGATAGCTAAGGGACTCTATCTGTCGCCGGAGAAGCATCCATGCCCGCTGAGCAAGCCCCCTTGAGCCCGCAGTTCATCGAACAACAGCGCAAGCGGCTGGAAGCCTTGCGGCGCCAAGTGTTGGGCGGCGAGCTGGCCAGCAACGCCCGCCAGCGCTCTTTTACCGAGCAGCACGGCGACGAGGCGGAAGAATTCGAAGACAAGGCGCAGGATGCGGCCCTGGAGGAAGTGCGCCAGGCCCAGCACGATGTGGACAGCGGGCGCCTGGGCAATATCGAACGCGCACTGCAGAAAATCGAGGAAGGCACCTACGGCCTCTCCGACGCAAGCGACGAGCCCATTCCCAAGGCTCGCCTGGAAGCCACGCCCGAGGCCATCCTCACCATCGAGGAAGAAGCGGCCATCGAGAAGGCTCGCCCTTGAATCGGCCCAAGCCGCCACGACCTTAAGGGTCCGTGATGCCGGCAGCCATGCGGTGGGTTCCGTACCGCGACAAGGGGCACGCGCGGGCCAGGCCCGCGACCGCCATGCTCGACCGGCCAGCGCATCTTCCGTGATTGTCGATGAGGAAAGCTCGTGAGCACTTCTGCCCCGTTCGATCTTTCGCCACCCTCGCCGTTGCAGTTCGACCAGTTGAGCTCGGCGCTTACGCCGGACGAGCGTGCGGTGCTGCTTGAGCACGGCACCGAGTCGCCGTTCTGCGGCGTGCTGCTGACCGAAAAGCGTGCCGGCGTGTATGCCTGCCGGCTGTGCGGGCTGCCGCTGTTCCTGGCCGGCAGCAAGTTCGACAGCCGCACCGGCTGGCCCAGCTTCACCGAGCCATTCGACGAGCGTCATCTCACCTATGTGCGCGATACCAGCTACGGCATGGTGCGCACCGAGATCCGCTGCGCACGCTGCGGCAGCCACCAGGGCCATGTCTTCGACGACGGCCCGCCGCCGACGCACCAGCGCTACTGCATCAACTCGGTCTCGCTCGAGTTCGTCGCCGCCACCGATCCGCTGCCGGACAAGCTGGGCCGCGGCGCCCCCGAAGGCGCCGCATGGACGTTGCCTACGACCTGAGTAAAACCGCCCCACCCACCTTCCCGGGAACCTGCCATGAGTCTTCATTCGCGCTATCGACATCCGGTGTGGCTTGCGGCCGGCGTACGTACGCCGTTCTCCAAGGTGGACGGCGCACTGGCTTCGCACGACGCCATTGCGCTGTCGGTACCGGTGGTGCGGCATATGCTCGACAGCCTGCCCAACGGCAAGACGCCCGACTTCGCGGTGTGGGGCACCGTGGTACCCAACCTGACCTGGAGCAATCTTGCCCGCGAGGTGCTGATGGATGCCGGCGCGCCGGCCACCATCCCCGCGTTCTCCACCGTCATGGCGTGCTCGACCAGCATGATCGGCATGATCGAAGCGGCCGGCATGCTCGACGATGAGAGCTCGCAGCTCGCCCTGGTCGGCGGTGTGGACAGCCTCAGCCGCATCCAGCTGGGCCTCAATCAGCGGCTGTCCGACTGGATCCGTCGCTTCCAGAAGGCGCGCTCGGTCGGCGAAAAAGTGTCGCATGCGCTCAGCCTGAAACTCGGCGACATCAGCCTGTACATCCCCGGCATCGTCAATCGCACCACCGGGCTGAGCATGGGCGAGCACACCGAGATCACGGCCAAGGAATGGCACCTGCGGCGCGAGGATCAGGACCTGCTCGCCTACGACAGCCATCGCCATGCGGTGGAGGCCTGGAACAGGGGCTTCTTCGATGACCTGGTGATTCCGGTCGGCGACTTCCGCCGCGACAGCATCCCGCGCGCGGATACGTCGCTGGAAAAACTGGCCAAGCTGCCACCCAGCTTCGACCGCACCAGCGGCCAGGGCACCTTGACCGCCGGCAACTCATCGCCCTTGACCGATGGCGCCGCCAGCCTATGGGTGGCCACCCAGCGCGGCCTGGAACGCCTGCCCGACCATGTGCCCCGGGTGAAATTGGTGGACTGGGAAATTGCCGCGGTGGACTTCCGCACCGAAGGCCTGTTGATGGCCCCGGCCTATGCGATTCCCCGCCTGCTCGCCCGTCACGGCCTGAGCTACCAGGATATCGGCCTGTGGGAAATCCACGAGGCATTCGCTGCGCAGGTGCTGTTCCATATCGCGGCCTTGCAGAGCCGCGATTTCCTCACCCACAAGGCCGGCGTGGATCGCGACCTGGGCACGTTCCCGCGTGACCGGATGAACCCCAACGGCGGCAGCCTGGCCCTCGGCCATCCGTTCGGCGCCACCGGCGCGCGCATTCTCAGCCAGACGGTAAAGGAACTGGCTGCCCGTCCGCCCGGTACGCGCGCCATCGTCAGCATCTGCGCCGATGGGGGACAGGGTACGGTGGCGCTGCTGGAAGCGGGCTGATGCCAGGCGCGCACTTCTACAAGCCATCAGCCGTGCGCTCGACGTCTTCACCTCGAACGCATCGCACCGCTGGGTGGCGGCATCGCCGTGCAACACCGCATGGAGTATTTCGTTGAACGCTATGGGGCCGGCACCGACGGCACCGGCCTGACTGGTCACCGCTGAATTTCGCCGGCCGCGGCTGGACGCATGCGGGGGCGTCCGTGCCCAGCTGATCCTGTAGAGCGCGCGGCTTCGCACGCCTTAACGCCTTTTCTGGGAAAATGCCCCGTCCAGGCGGCCGGATCGTCGTGCCGCCCCCATGCATGCAGGTAAGGCACGTGATTGAGCTGGTGGGTTTTGATGGCGACGACACGCTGTGGCACAGCGAGGGTTATTACCAGTCGGCGCATGGCGAATTCGAGCGGATCGTCGGCAACTATATCGACCTCGCCAATGTCCGCCTGCATGACCGCCTGCTGGAAACCGAGCGACGCAACATCCGCTTGTTTGGCTATGGCGCCAAGGGCATGACCCTGTCGATGCTGGAGTCGGCCATCGAGATGACCGAATCGCGCATCAGCGCCACCGACCTGCATCGCATCATCGAGATCGGCAAGCAGGTGCTGGCCCACCCGGTGGAGCTGCTGCCCGGCATCCGCGCCGCGGTGGAGGCTGTGGCGGCACGACAGCGCGTGGTGCTGATCACCAAGGGCGACCTGTTCCACCAGGAGCAGAAGGTAGCAAGCAGCGGCCTGGCCGACCTGTTCCATCGCATCGAAATCGTCTCGGAAAAAGACGATCGCGCCTATCGCCGCGTGCTCGGCGAATGCGAAGTGAGCCCGCAGCACTTCGCCATGGTGGGCAATTCGCTGCGTTCGGATATCGCCCCGGTGGTGCAGCTGGGAGGTTGGGGCGTGTACATGCCGTACCACGTGACCTGGGCGCACGAAAAGGATACGGATTTCGTCGACAGCGCCTCGCGCGTGGTGCAAGTGGAAGAACCGCGCGGCATCGCCCGCGCCGTCGAGGAGCTGCAGGCCCGTGCTGCCGCCTGAATCCGTCACCGCCGTCGACGCCGCGCCGCTGCCGCCTCGGCTGGCAAGCCTTGAGCATGATCGGACGCGGCTTCGCGATTTCATCGAAGCGCATCCGCGTTTGTTCGTGCTCACCGGCGCAGGCTGCAGCACCGATTCCGGCATCCCCGACTATCGGGATGCCGAAGGTGGCTGGAAGCGCCCCCAGCCGGTGACCTATCAGGCCTTCATGGGCGAGCGCGGCACGCGCCAGCGCTACTGGGCACGCAGCCTGGTGGGCTGGCGTCGCTTCGGCAGGGCCAGGCCCAATGCCACCCATCTCGCACTGGCTCGCCTGGAACGGCAGGGGCGCGTGGCCACCCTGCTCACCCAGAACGTCGACGGCCTGCACCAGGCGGCCGGCCAGCAGGCGGTCATCGACCTGCACGGCCGGCTGGACGAAGTGCGCTGCATGAGCTGCGCGCAGCGCATGCCACGCGAAACCTTCCAGCGCCTGCTGGAGCAACGCAACCCCGCCTGGGCCACGCTGGATGCGCATGACGCACCCGATGGCGACGCCGATCTGGAAGGGCAGGATTTTTCCCGCTTCGACATTCCGCCCTGCCCGCACTGCGGCGGCATCATCAAGCCCGACGTGGTGTTTTTCGGCGAGAGCGTACCCCGCGAACGGGTTGACGCTGCCGTCACATCGCTGAATGAGTCGGACGCCGTACTCGTGGTGGGCTCGTCGCTGATGGTCTTCTCGGGCTATCGCTTCGTGGCCGCCGCGGCGCGCGAAGGCAAGCCGATAGCGGCAGTCAACCTGGGCCGCACGCGGGCCGACCCCCTGCTCAGCCTGAAGATCGAACAGCCCTGCGCCGAGGCACTTGCCTTTATCGCCTGAGCCCCCGTGGCGAGCCGCTCGCGCATTGTCATAAATTGATGCAGAGTAGGTATCCCGGTCATCTGGGTGTCACTTCATGAATGCCAGGCTGCAGCATCGAGCCATGCCGTCACGTGTTTCACGAGCCCGCGCCCCAGCCTCAAGCGGCCCGCACTCCCAGTTCGACTACGTCCGCCAAGCGCTGGAGGGCTATCTCGCCAAGGCGGCCGACGCCCGCAAGCGATTGCTGGAAGAGCCCTACGACACCAAGCTGCTGCACGCCTGGCGCGTGAACCTGCGTCGCGTCACCGCCACGCTCAAGGATGTGGCAAGACTCTCCGATGACGATGACCTGCGCGACGTCCGGGATTACCTGCGCCACTGCCGCGAAGCCACCGGCCAGTGCCGCGATATCGACATCCTGGCGCAGGAAACGCTTCCTGCATTCATCGATGAAAACGGTGACCAGGCCACCATGGCCAGCGCCGCGCAAAAGTCACTCGCCGGCCGACAGGAAGAAGCCCACCAGCTGGCCGTCGCCGCACTGAAGAAGAACAGCCTCGCCATGCCACTGCGATCCTGGCGACACTGGGTGGCCACGCTTGAGCCCCCCACCGACAACCGCGTGCGCAAGACCGCTGCCGCCGCCATCGAGCAGCGCTACGGCACGGTAAAGAAGCGCGTCGCCAAGCTCGATGGCAGCCAGAAGCGGCTGCACCGCCTGCGCAGCGCCATCAAGAAGCTGCGCTACAGCATCGACCTGTACCGGCACGCTTTTCCCAAGCAGGTATCGAATGCGTGGCTGAAACAGTTGGCCGACCTGCAGGGCCACCTGGGCCTGGCCCACGACCGCATGATGGGACGCCAGCTATGGGCGATGGTCGCCAACGCGGAAGACGATGCGCCACTGGCCAAGCCCTTCCGCCGCTGGGGCAAGCGCACGGCTTACGAAGCCTCGGAGAAAGCCACGCATTCGCTGGCCCGACTCGACCACCTCAGCCATTACTGGCGCAAGTCAGGCGACAAGCCTGCTCACCGGCGCGAGCGGAAAAAGTCGCGCAACATGGTCGACGACGCCTCGGCCAGCAGCCCACCTTCCACTGCCACGCGGTGATTGTGGCGATCGGACACCAGCGTATCGAACACACTGCCCGCTGCGCCGGTCTTGGGATCGGTCGCGGCGTAAACCACCCGGCCGATGCGCGCATGCACCAGCGCCATCGCACACATCGCGCACGGCTCCAGCGTCACATACAAGGTGGCGCCGGGCATGCGGTAGTTTGAGAGCTTCTCGCCAGCCGCGCGCAAGGCCATGATCTCGGCGTGCGCGCTGGGATCATTGAGCGTGATGTTGCGGTTCCAGCCCAGGCCGATGATGTCATCGCCCTGCACCAGCACCGCGCCCACCGGCACTTCATTCTCGGCATCGCGCGCATGCGCGGCCAGCTGCAGCGCGCGCCGCATGTAGCATTCGTCGTCCGCGGAAAAGGCCGTGGCCGAAGGGGGCGTATCGTCGCTCATCAGGTGAGTTGGGCCGAGAAAAAGTTACCGATTAATCAACGCCATAACCGGCTTTCCCGGGAAAGCCGGCGCAGACGCCAGTTAGCCGGGATCACTCCCACTCAATGGTTGCGGGTGGCTTGCCACTGATGTCATAAACGACACGAGAAACACCACGCAACTCATTGATAATTCGATTGGAAACCTTGCCAAGGAAGTCATACGGCAAGTGCGCCCAGTGGGCGGTCATGAAGTCGATGGTCTCTACCGCGCGCAGCGCGATCACCCATTCATAGGCGCGGGCATCGCCCACCACGCCCACCGACTTCACCGGCAGGAACACCGCGAAGGCCTGGCTGGTCTTGTCGTAAAGGTCCCAGGCGCGCAGCTCTTCGATGAAGATGGCGTCGGCGCGGGCCAGCAGTTCGGCGTACTCCGGCTTCACCTCGCCCAGGATGCGCACGCCCAGGCCGGGGCCCGGGAACGGATGGCGATAGACCATCTCGCGCGGCAGGCCCAGCTCCACGCCGATGCGGCGTACCTCGTCCTTGAACAGCTCGCGCAACGGCTCGATCAGCTTGAGCTTCATGTGCTCAGGCAGGCCGCCCACGTTGTGGTGGCTCTTGATGACGTGGGCCTTGCCGGTCTTGCTGCCGGCCGACTCGATCACGTCGGGATAGATGGTGCCTTGCGCCAGCCACTTCACATGGCCGTCGCCCGCCGCGGTGACCTTGGCCGACTCTTCGTCGAAGATCTCCACGAACAGGCGGCCGATGATCTTGCGCTTGGCCTCCGGGTCGGCCACGCCTTCCAGCGCCTTGAAGTAGCGCTCGGCGGCGTTCACGCGGATCACCTTGACGCCCATGTGCTCGGCCATGGTGGCCATCACCTGGTCGCCTTCCTTCCAGCGCAGCAGGCCGGTGTCGACGAACACGCAGGTCAGCTGCTTGCCGATGGCCCGGTGCAGCAGCGCGGCGACGACGGACGAATCCACGCCACCGGACAGGCCCAGCAGCACGTGATCGCCACCCACCTGGGTACGCACGCGCTCGATCTGGTCTTCGATGATGTGCGCGGCGGTCCACAGCGTCCGGCAGCCGCAGATTTCCGTGACGAAACGCTTGAGCAGCGCGGTGCCCTGCTTGGTATGCGTCACTTCCGGATGGAATTGCACGCCGTACCAGCGCTTGTCCTCGTTCTCCATCACCGCGACCGGGATGCGGTCGGTGGTGCCGGTGATGACGAAGCCCGGCGGCGCCTTGGAAACATGGTCGCCATGGCTCATCCACACGTCCAGGCGATGCGAGCCGGCGTGATCGCTCAAACCGGCGAACAGGCGGCTCGTCGCGGTGATATCCACTTCCGCATGGCCGAACTCGCGTGCATCGGCCGCTTCGGTGGCGCCGCCCAGCTGGGCCGCCAGCGTCTGCATGCCGTAGCAGATGCCGAGAATCGGCAGGCCCGAGTCGAACACCTGCTGCGGCGCTGCGGGCGCCCCCGGCAGCGTGGTCGATTCCGGACCGCCGGAAAGGATGATGCCCTTGGCGCCAAACGCGGCGATCTCGGCCGGGTCGTGGTCCCATGCCCAGATTTCGCAGTACACGCCGATCTCGCGCACGCGGCGGGCGATCAGCTGGGTGTACTGCGCGCCGAAATCGAGGATGAGGATTTTGTCGCTATGGATGTCGGTCACGGTCCGGCTCCGATGCGCGGCGGGACTAGCCTGCCCTGCGCGTGAATCTTGGAATGCAAAGGCGACGCCGGGGAGCGTCGCCTTCCGTTGAAACGATGCGCCGGCCTTGAGGCCGGCGCGTATCACTCACGAATTGAGCCGATAGTTCGGCGCTTCCTTCGTGATCTGGATGTCGTGCGGATGCGCTTCGGTGACACCTGCGCTGGTCACCTTCACGAACTGCGCCTTGTGGCGCACGTCGTCGACGGTGGCCGCCCCCAGGTAACCCATCGAGGCACGCAGGCCGCCGATCAGCTGATGGATGATGTTGCTCAGCGGACCACGATACGGCACACGACCCTCGATACCTTCCGGCACCAGCTTGTCGGCATCCGCCTCGTCCTGGAAATAGCGGTCCTTGGAACCCAGCGCCATCGCGCCCAGCGAGCCCATGCCGCGATAGCTCTTGTACGAGCGGCCCTGGAACAGCTCCACCTCGCCCGGCGATTCCTCAGTGCCAGCGAACATCGAGCCGAGCATCACGGTGGAGGCACCGGCGGCCAGCGCCTTGGGGATGTCGCCCGAATAACGGATGCCGCCATCGGCGATCAGGGGAATCTCGTCCTTCAGCGCGGTGGCCACCAGGTCGATGGCGGTGATCTGCGGCACGCCCACGCCCGCGACCACGCGCGTGGTGCAGATCGAGCCCGGGCCCACGCCCACCTTCACCGCGTCCACGCCGGCATCGAGCAGCGCGCGCGCCGCCTCGCCGGTGACGATGTTGCCGGCGATCACCTGCACCTGCGGGTAGTGCTTCTTCACCCACGCGGCGCGTTCGATCACGCCCTGCGAATGGCCGTGCGCGGTGTCCACCACCAGCACGTCCACGCCGGCATCGACCAGCGCTTCCACGCGCTGCTCGGTATCGCCGCCCACGCCCACCGCGGCGCCGACCACCAGGCGCTCGTGGCGATCCTTGGCGGCGTTCGGGTTGTCACGGGCTTTCTGGATGTCCTTGACGGTGATCAGGCCACGCAGCTGGTAATCGCTGTTGACCACCAGCACCTTCTCGATGCGGTGCTTGTGCAACAGCTGCAGCACTTCGTCCTGGCTGGCGCCCTCGCCCACCGTCACCAGCTTGTCCTGGCGCGTCATGATGTTGCGCACCGGGTCCTCGTGCTTGCGCTCGAAGCGCAGGTCGCGGCTGGTCACGATGCCGACCAGCTTCTCGCCATCCACCACCGGCACGCCGGAGATGTTGTGCGCGCGGGTGAGCTGCAGCACTTCGCGGATGGAGGTGTTGGGGCCGACCGTGATGGGGCTGCGGATGACGCCCGCCTCGAATTTCTTCACCAGGCGCACTTCGGCGGCCTGCTGCTCGGCGGTCATGTTCTTGTGGATGATGCCGATGCCGCCCTGCTGGGCCATGGTGATGGCGAGGCGGGCTTCGGTGACCGTGTCCATGGCGGCGGACACGATGGGGATGTTCAGGCGCAGGTTTCGGGTCAGCCGCGTGGAAGTGTCTACGTCACGGGGCAGAACGGCCGAATGGGCCGGAACGAGGTAAACGTCGTCGTAGGTGAGAGCCTCGGCGAGGATGCGCATGCGAAAGTCCCGCTGCAAAGAGGAAATTATACGCGGAAGCCGACCCGCTCGCCACACGTTGCATGAACGGTGGGTTGCCGCAGGCGCGACGATCGCCTCGCCGCATCAGCCGCCGCGATGCGGGAGTGCGCGTGCCTCGGCGGCTTCCAGCGTGTTTTCCAGCAGCGTCGCCACCGTCATCGGGCCGACGCCGCCGGGCACCGGCGTGATCCAGCTGGCGCGCTCGGCGGCCGCGTCGAAATCCACGTCGCCCACCAGCCGGCCGTCTTCCAGGCGGTTGATGCCGACATCCACCACCACCGCGCCGGGCTTGATCCATTCGCCCTTGACCAGGCCGGGCTTGCCCACCGCCACGATCACGATATCGGCCTGCCGCACGAACTGCTCCAGGTCACGCGTGAAGCGATGGCAGCAGGTGGTGGTGCAGCCGGCGATCAACAGCTCGAGCGCAAGCGGCCGACCGACATGATTGGACACGCCCACCACCACCGCATGCTGCCCGCGAACCGGACGATCGGTGTGCCCAAGCAGGGTCATCACGCCGCGCGGCGTGCACGGGCGCAGGCCAAAGCGACGCAATGCCAGGCGACCCACGTTGACCGCCTGGAAACCATCGACGTCCTTGTTGGGATCGATGCGATCGACCAGCGCGTCTTCGTCGATATGATCCGGCAGCGGCGACTGCACCAGGATGCCATGCACGGCCGGATCGGCATTGAGGCGATCGATCAGTGCGATCAGCTCTTCCTGCGTGGTGCTCGACGGCAGGTCGAAATCGAACGAGCGGAAGCCCACCTGGTGACAGGCCTTGCGCTTGTTGCGCACGTACACCGAAGATGCGGCGTCGTCGCCCACCAGGACCACGGCCAGACCGGGCTCGGCAAGCCCCCTGGCCTTGCGATCGGCGACGCGCTGCTCGATCCGCCCCATCAGTTCCTGCGCAATACGTTTACCGTCGAGGATACGTGCGGTCATGAGCGGCCCTGCCTGCAAAGAGACGTATTATCCCGGCTCACCCGCACGCACACAAACTTGGGATCGCATGGTCGCCATCAAAAGCCTGCCCGCTTCACTGGAACTCGTGGCGCCCACCCTGCGGTTGCGCCCCTGGCAGCCCGGCCATGCCGAAGCGCTTTACGAGGCGGCTCGCGAATCGATGGCGACGGTGGGCAGGTGGCTGCCCTGGTGCCACGAGGGCTACTGCTGGGAGGACAGCGTGGCCTGGATCGAGCGCTGCCAGTCAGGCTGGATACGCGGCGAACCGTATGCCTTTGCCATCCTCGACACCCAGGACCGGCTGCTGGGCGGCATCGGGTTGAGCCGGCTGGACCGGGATCATCGCAGCGCCAACCTCGGCTACTGGGTGCGCGAGCTGGCACAAGGCCAAGGCGTGGCCTCGGCCGCTGTCGCCGCCATTGCCAAGTTCGGCTTCCAGACCCTGGGGCTGCAGCGCATCGAAATCGTCGCGGACGTCGACAACCAGGCCAGCCGACGCACCGCCGAGCGTGCCGGCGCCCATCTGGATGGCATCTCGCCCAATCGTCTCTGGCACCAGGGGGAGGTGGTCGCCGCGGCGGTCTATTCGCTGCTGCCTCCGGATGACGACGCGCCCCCCTTCGGCCCCATTCTCGAGGAAGGCCCGTTGCGGTTGCGTCCTTTCCACAACCGGGACCTGGATGCGCTGGTCGCATCGCTGCACGAATCCATGGACAGCATCGGCCGCTGGCAGGACTGGTGCACGCCGGACTACAGCCACGAGGACGGCCGCCGCTGGATGGCCAAGGCGCGTCTCTCCTGGCGCGGCGTGGGCGACGAATGCGCCCTGGTCATCGCCGACCGGCATGATGACGAGCTGATCGGCAGCATCTCCATCAACCATTGGCAGCCGGCCTATCGCATGGCCAACATCGGTTACTGGATCCGCCAATCGCGCCAAGGCCAGGGCGCGGCGCCGTTGGCCGTACGCATGTTGGCGCGGCACGCACTGCAATCGACCGAACTGCAACGGCTGGAGATCGTCGCCGCCGCGGACAACCAGCCCAGCCGCCGGGTGGCCGAGAAAGCCGGCGCGCGCTTCGAGGGCATCGCGCGCAGTCGCCTTACCTTGCATGGGCAGCCGCAGGACGCGGCCATGTACTCGCTGATCGCTGCCGATCTGGGTTGAGCGCGCTCAACCCGCGGCGGCGCACAGTTGCTGGATATCGTGATAACCGTGGAATGCGGCGCCCGCACCGCACCCCGGACAAGCGGGGTCGCGCGGCAGCCGTGTCTCACGGAAATGCATGGCGAGCGCATCGAAGCTCAGCAAGCGCCCCACCAGTGGCTCGCCAATATCCAGCAACAGCTTGAGTGCCTCGGTGGCCTGCAGCAGGCCGACGATGCCCGGCAGCACGCCCAGCACGCCCGCCTCGCTGCAATTGGGCGCCTCGGCCGCCGCTGGCGGTTCGGGAAACAGGCAGCGGTAGCACGGCGAATCCGCGCGCCGGGGATCGAACACGCTGACCTGTCCGCTAAAGCGCTCGACCGCACCGTAGACCATCGGCAACCGCAGGCGCTGCGATGCCGCCGCCACCAGATAGCGCGCCGGGAAATTATCAGCGCCGTCGATCACCAGGTCGTGGCCGGCGAGCAGACGTTCGACGTTGTCCGCCTGCAGACGCTCGTTGCGCGTCTCGACGCGCACGCGCGGATTGAGCGCCGCCAGCGCGATGCGCGCCGATTCGGTCTTCGGCATGCCGACCCGCGCATCGGCATGGATCACCTGCCGATGCAGGTTGGAACGTTCGACCCTGTCGTCATCGATCAGGGTGAGCTGGCCCACGCCAGCCGCGGCGAGATAGAGCGCCGCGGGTGCACCCAGGCCGCCCGCACCCAGCAACGCGATGCTGGCGCGGGACAAGCGGGCCTGCCCTTCCTCGCCGACCTGGGGCAGGCGCAGCTGGCGGGCGTAACGTTCCGCCGCATCCGCATCCAACGCCCCGGCCACGACCGGCAACCCTTCGACCTTCCAGCGATTGAAGCCACCGTCCACCGAACTGACGTCGCGGTATCCGAGCCGAAGCAACGCCTCGGCGGCCAGCAGCGAACGCTGGCCGCTGCCGCATAGCGCGATCAGCGGACGCGCGCGATCGGGCTCCACCTGTTCGATGCGCAGTTCAAGGAAACCGCGCGACAAGCCGAGCGATCCGGCCGGCGTACCCGCGGCTCGCTCGTTATCTTCACGGACGTCTATCAGCAAGGCGCCTTGCGCCTGGCGCGCCAGCGCCTCGGCCGGGGTCACGCCAGGAATGCGCCGACCCAGTTCGGCCAGCCAGGTGTCACGATCGTTGCGCGTACTCATACCGCTAGCATAGAACCTATGCCGGCCGACGGCCCACCGTGCGCGGGCCGTCCAAACGTCACTTGCGCTTCTTCATCTCACGGATCATGCGCTGGCGCTTGCGCACCTGGGCCTCGGTCAGCACGTTCTTCTTCCCGGCAAACGGGTTCTCGCCGTCGCGGAAGTCGATGCGCACCGGCGTGCCTTCCAGCTTGAAGCGCTTGCGGAAGAAGCCCTCCAGATAGCGTCGATAGGCCGGGGCAATATGCTTGGTGCGACTGCCGTGGATCACGATCGTCGGCGGGTTGCTGCCCCCCGGATGCGCGAAACGCAGCTTGGGCGCGTGGCCACGCACCAGCGGCGGCTGGTAGCTTTCGTAGGCGCGCTCGAGCGTCTTGGTGAGCTCGGAGGAACCCAGCTCCTTCGTCGCGGCATGGTGCGCGCGCACGATGGCCTTCATCAGCTCGCGCAGGCCCGAGCCATGCAACGCCGAAATAAAGACGGTCTTGGCCCAGTCGACGAAGGCCAGCCGGCGCTCGAGTGCGCGCTGGCACTGCTCGCGCTGGTACTGGTCCATGCCGTCCCACTTGTTGACGGCGATCACCAGCGCCCTGCCTTCGTCCACGGCGTGGCCGATCAGGGTGAGATCCTGGTCGGCCAGGTTCTCGCGCGCGTCGATCAGCACCACCACCACCTGGGCGGCAGCCATCGACTGCAGCGTCTTGATGACGCTGAACTTCTCCACCGCCTCCTCCACGCGCGCCTTGCGGCGCACGCCGGCGGTGTCGATCAGGGTGTAGCGCTTGCCGTCACGCTCCAGCGGCACGCGGATGGGATCGCGCGTGGTGCCGGCGACACTGGAGACGATCAGGCGATCCTCGCCCAGCAGGCGATTGATCAGGGTGGACTTGCCCGCGTTGGGGCGGCCCACGATGGCGACGCGGATACTGCCCGCCTCGCCCTCATCGAGGACTTCCTCGACCTCCTCGGGCAGCAGCGGCAGGATCGTCCCGACCAGCTCTTCGGTACCGCGATTGTGCGCAGCCGACAGCGGCAGCGTCGCGGCGATGCCGAACACCGAGAACTCGGCCAGCGCGTTCTGGATATCGAGGCCGTCGGTCTTGTTGACGGCGGTGATGATGGGTTTGCCGCTGCGGCGCAGCTCGTCGAGGATGGTGCGATCCTGCGGCAGCAGGCCGTCGCGCGCATCCACCACGAACACCAGCACGTTCGCCTCTTCGATGGCGAGGCGTACCTGCTGCGCGGTCAGCGCATCCAGGCCGTCCTCGACACCGGACAGGCCACCGGTATCCACCACCACGAACGGGCGCGCACCGGTGCGGCACACGCCGTAGTGACGATCTCGCGTGACGCCCGGCATATCGGCCACCAGGGCGTCACGGCTGCGCGTCAGTGCGTTGAAGAGGGTCGATTTACCGACATTGGGACGACCGACCAGGGCAACGACGGGCAGCATGAGCGAATACAACCTTTGCGCGATCAGCGCGCGCCGAGACGATAAGCGCCGATGCGGCCCTTCACGTCTTCGACGTACACGGTGTCACCCACGACCAGCGGCTGGGCGCGAATGGGCTTCTTGGAGAGGCGCTCGCGCCCGGCCAGCGCGCCGTCGCCGGTCTGCAGCCAGTGTACGTAGCCCTCGACATCACCGACCACGACGTAGTCACCCTGCACCGCCGGCCCGGTGAGCCAGCGGTACTTCAGTGCGTCGTTCTTCCACATGTCGGCGCCGCCGCTCTTGTCGAACGCCCACACCTGCGAATCATCGTTGACGCCGTAAATGGCGTTGTTGCTGATGTCGAGCGAGGTGAAGGTGGAGAACGGACGCCCCCACAGCGGACGACCGCTGGGACCGTCGATGGCAGCCAGGTTGCCGTGGTAAGCCGCGCTGTAGAGCGTGGTGCCATCGAGCAGGATGGCGCCATCGGCATCGGCGAGGCGGTCGATTTCGGTACGGCCATCGCCGCTGGCGAGCGTCTGTTCCCACAGCTTCTCGCCGTTGTCCAGGCGCAGGGCCACCAGCTTGCCGGCATCGCTGCCGTAGAACACCACGCCGTTGGCCACCAGCAGCGGACCATTGCCGCGCAGGCTCAGCAGCGGCACGACGTCCTGGTCGTAGACCCAGCGACGTTCGCCGTTGGAGCTATCGAAACCGTAGAGGCGGCCGTCCTGGGTGCGGGCGATGACCAGGTTGCCGGCGACCACCGGCGAGGAGATCACCTCGGAATTGACCACCGACTCCCAGCGCGGGCTGCCGTCCTTCGCGTTGATGCCGTAGATGTGGCCGTCGAGCGTGCCCACCACCAGCAGGTCGCCCGCCACCATCGGGCCACCGGCATAGAGGGCGTCGGCGCGCTTCTTGTCGCCCCAGCCAAACCAGCCATGGGTACGCGAACTCTTGGTCCAGACGGTTTTGCCGCTGGCCGCATCGAACGCCGCCAGCTTGCCATCGGTGCTGGCGGCATACAGCACGCCATCGGCAAAGGCCGGACGCAGGCGCACGCCGCTGTCACCAGCGCCCTCGCCCACCCGGTTCGTCCAGATGCGGGTCACCTGAACGGTCGGCTTGAAGTCCTTGGCCAGCGGCGTCGGCGGCTGGACGTTTTCCTTCTTGAACGAATGGCAGCCGGCAAGGGCCACCAGGGAGGTCAGCGCAACCAGCAAGACGCGCTTCATCGCGCCGCGTTTCATCACTTCCGCTTTCATGCACCCTGCTTCCCGGCCACGGCCAGATCGTCAATTTTCATCTGCACGCTCTGAGGCGCGTTCTCACCCAGCGCCGCCTTGGCGGCTATGTACGCCTTGCGGGCATCGTCTGGACGCCCAAGCTTGACCAGAACATCGCCGCGTAGTTCCTGCGCCACGCTCGGATAGCTATTGGGCGGCATGCGATCGAGCGCAGCGAGCGCGTCGGCAGCCTTGCCCTGCGCCAGCAACACCTGCGCGGTGCGCAGCTGGGCCAAAGACTTCAGCGAGGCGTCGCTGGCATGGGCCTCGGCCCAGCTGAGCGATTCAATCGCCTTGTCCAGCTGCTTGGCCTGCGCCTGGCGCTGGGCGCGATCGCTCATGGCGAACATCGCGTACGGCGTGTCGGTGTAATCCTTGACCAGTTGCTCGGTCAGCGTGTCGGCGCTGTCGTTCTTGCCCGAGGCCACCGCGGACTGGATCTGCTGGTAGATGTTGGCGGCGTCGGCCTGATGGCCGGCCTTGTGCTTGTTCCACTGCTGCCAGCCGAAGATACCGACCAGGCCGATCGCAATGCCGACGATGATGGACAGGCCGTTCTGCCGCAGCCACTGCTGTACGCGTTCGCTCTGTTCGTAATCGTCGTACGCTTCAAATGCCATGCAATCACCCTTGGGGAACCGCACATCGAAAGCACTTTCGAACGTGCCTGCCATGCGGAAAAAGAAATCAGCCCGACCTGCCCGCTCGCTGGCGAGCGGACAATGGGCAAGCATAACCGATTGCGCCGGACCGCACAGGACCGGCGTGAGGATCAGGCGCCGGTCGGGGCGGCCTTGCCGTCGCGCACTTCGATGCGGAAATGGGCGACGTTGGAGCGGCGGAAGCTGTCCAGCGCCATCGGCTGGCCATCCAGCGTGACCTGGGCGCCATTGGCATTGCCAATGCGCACTTCCAGCGGTTGGTCGCTGTGGTAGGTCTTGGAGCTGCCGGCGGGCAGCAAGCCGTATTCGAGGCGCGCGCCATCCTTGGTGGTGACTTCCACCCAGCTGGCACTCTCCAGGCTCAACACCAGGCTATGGGCGCCGGTGCCGGCATCCGTGGCCGCCGGCGCCGCATGCGCGGCATCGTTGCCAAGACTGGGAAACGGCGCCATGGACGCCATCAGCGGCTGCTGATCCTGCGCCGGACTCGGCGGCGTGGCCACGGACTGCGCAGCAGCCGGAGCGGCGGCGGCCACCGCAGGGGTGCCATCCGTGCCGACCGACGCCGTCGCGGGCGCCGCCGCGCTGCCTGCACCAGCCGGAGCATCCACCTGGGCGACCGGGGTCGCATCGAGCGGCGCGAGATGGCTTACGTCACGATCCAGCGTGCCACGCACGCCAAGCCAGATGGTGGGCACCACGATGGCGGCGGTCAGCACGACATAGGTCGCGGCGCGTGCGTAGTTTTCCAGCAGGTAACGCGAATGCGAGATGCCGCCCGTAGCCACCAGGGTGGGCTGGCTGGGCTTGATGCGCTCCAGCTCGGCCTTCACCTCGGCTTCGTCGATGCCCAGATAGCGTGCGTACTTGGTGAGATAGCCGCCCAGGTACACCTGGTAGTCGATGCCGTTGTATTCGTTGCCTTCAAGCTGGCGAACCACCCGCGTAGGCAGGCGCAGGGCGTTGGCGCACGTTTCGATATCGATACCGCGCTTTTCGCGCGCAGCCCGCAAGCGCCCGCCCAGACTGCCAGTGATCGCTTCCAACGAGGAGTGTTCCGTATCCATGGTGACGTCGGGTGTTTCAGTAAAGGTGAGTGCTCGGTTGCCGCTGTCGGCCGAATTTGACTGCTGAGAGGTCATTGGCTTGCAGTTGCGTCGAGGGCGCGCGCCTGCTCCGAATCCGGGAACTGGCTTTGCAGTCGCCTGCTGTAGTTGAGAGCAGCATCCCTGTTGCCCAACCGGGATTCAATGTCGTGGCCTAGCTTGAGCGCCGGCGCCGTGGGCTTGCCCAGCGCATCGAAACGCTGGATGAAAGCACGCGCGCGGAACGCATCGTTCTGAAGATAAAGCACATTGGCCAGCTGATACAACGCCTCGCCGTTCTGCGGGTCGATCTGGATGGCCTTGCGGAAGTCCACTTCGGCGCCGGCATAGTCCCGCGTGGTCGACAGGCAGGTGCCGGCATTGGTCCAGGCCATCGCCGGCGTCTGGTAGAACGGGTCGGCCACGGCCTTCTGGAAGTACGGCATGGCCTCGGCGGCCTTGCCTTCCCGGCACAGGAACCAGCCGAGATTGTTGTTGGTGTCGCCCTTGCCCGGCGCCAGCTCCACGGCCTTGCGGTAGTGCAGCTCGGCATTGGGCATGTCGTTGATGCGCTCGTACAGCACGGCCATCACGGTGTGCGCGGGCACGTAGTTGGGATCGAACTGCAACGCCTTGTTGAGCTTCACCAGCGCATCCTGCAGGTCACCGTTGGCCATGTACTGCTGGGCCAGCTCGGTATGGATGCGGGCGCCGTCCTGCGCCTGCTCGGCCTTGGTCGTGCGCGGGATCTTGGTGGACACGCCGCCGGCGTCGGTGGTCGTGGTGGTGACGCAACCGGCCATCAGCATGGCCAGGCCCGCGCTCAGCAGGATTCGATCAAGCCGCATGACTCGCCCCTTCGTCCAGACGCTTGCGAAATTCGGCCTGGCGACGGGTGCGATCCAATACCTGCCCCTTGAGCTGGCCACATGCCGCGTCGATGTCGTCGCCGCGGGTACGGCGCAGCATGGTCAGCACGTTGGCGTTGAGCAACTGGGTCTGGAAGGCGCGAATGGTCTCGGCGTCGGAGCGCTCGAAACGCGTGCCAGGAAAAGGATTGAACGGAATCAGGTTGACCTTGCAGGTAGGCATGCGGCGCATCAGCTTGATCAACTGGCGAGCATGCTCGGGCTGGTCGTTGACACCCTTCATCAGGGTGTACTCGAAGGTGATCGAGGTGCGCGGCTTGCGATCCAGCCAGCGTTGGCATGAAGCCATCAGCTCGGCGATCGGGTAGCGCTTGTTGAGCGGCACCAGCTCGGTGCGCAGCTCGTCGTTGGCCGCGTGCAGCGACACGGCCAGCGACACATCGATGGTTTCCGACAGCTTGTCGATCATCGGCACCAGCCCGGCCGTGGACAGCGTGACGCGCTTGGAGGCCAGGCCGAAGCCCAGGTCATCGCGCATCAGGCTCATTGCCTTGGTGACGTTGTCGAAGTTCAGCAGCGGCTCGCCCATGCCCATCATCACCACGTTGGTGATGCGACGGTTCTGGTGCGTGACGTTGCCGAGGTGTTTGGCCGCCACCCACATCTGGCCGATGACTTCGGCGGTGGACAGGTTGCGGTTGAAGCCCTGCGTCGCGGTGGAGCAGAACTGGCAGTTGAGGCCGCAGCCGACCTGCGAGGACACGCACAGCGTGCCGCGGGTCGGCTCCGGGATGTACACCGCCTCGATGGCGTTGCCGCCATCCATGCCGAGCAGCCACTTGTGGGTGCCGTCGGCCGCGCCCTTGTCGAACAGGGTCTTCGGCGGCCCGACATAGCAGGACGCTTCGAGCTTGGCTCGAAGCGCCTTGCCGACGTCGGTCATGTTTTCGAAGTTGTCTTCCAGGCGGTGGTAGATCCACTTCATCACCTGCTCGGCGCGATACGGCTTCTCGCCGAGCTGCGCAAAGAAATCACGCAGCCCCTGCCGATCGAAATCGAGCAGGTTGACCTTGTCGGTGATGGTGGGATTTGCCTGATCAGTCATCTTGAAATATTGCGGCTCAATGCCGCCCTCGTTTTCCTTTCGCCATCCGATGGAACGCGGTTTTGGTGAAGAGTGCGGCCATGGACGGCCGCTTCTTGACTCTCGCGCTCACGGATGAGCGCGCTTACCTGGTAAAGATTTCGGTCGTCGCGAAGAAGTACGCGATCTCGACCTGCGCCGTGTCGGCGGCGTCCGAACCGTGCACCGCATTGGCGTCGATGGAGTCGGCGAAGTCGGCGCGGATGGTGCCCGGCGCGGCGTCCTTCGGGTTGGTGGCGCCCATCAGGTCACGATGCTTGAGGATGGCGTTCTCGCCCTCGAGCACCTGGATCATCACCGGACCAGAGATCATGAACTCGACCAGCGCCTTGAAGAACGGGCGTTCGCGATGCACGGCGTAGAAGCCCTCGGCTTCCTGGCGCGACAGATGCTTCATCTTGGCGGCGACGACCTTCAGGCCGGCCTTTTCGAAGCGTGCATAGATTTCGCCGATCACGTTCTTGGCAACTGCGTCGGGCTTGATAATGGAAAGGGTGCGCTCCAGCGCCATGAGGGTCTGCTCCGGGAAAACGGGTATCTGAATGGGCGGTCCGGTCTATGCCGGCGAAGTTAAGCCAAATCCCGCCGAGATATGCGGATTTAGCTCACGAAAGTTTGACAGATTCTAACCCATACGCAAACCGGACGCAGGGGAAAACCCAACGTTCGTTTGACGGGCGCAAATCGACCCGCGTATGCTCAAACGATCGTTTGATTCCTCGCCGAGGCCCACGGACCATGCCAGCATCCCAAGCCGTCCTGCCGACCAAGGAGCGCATCCTGGGCGCCGCGGAGGAGTTGTTTGCCCGGCATGGCTTCGAAGGTGCCTCCCTACGGCAACTGACAGCCGCCGCCGGGGTCAACCTGGCCGCCGTGAACTACCACTTCGGCTCCAAGGACCGGCTCATCGAAGAGGTGTTCCGCCGCCGCCTTGACCAGCTGAACGGTCGCCGCATGGCCGCCCTGCAGGAAGTGTCCGGCCAGCCGGACACCACCATCGAGGGCGTGCTGGCGGCCTTCATCGTGCCTGCACTGGAGCTTTCCCACGATGGCAGCGGTTCGCTGTTCATGCGCGTGCTGGCCCGGGCCTTCGCCGAACACGACGACACCCTGCGCAGGTTCCTATCGGAAAACTACGGCCACGTGATGCGCCAGTTCACCGCCGAATTCGCCCGCCTGCTGCCCCACCTGAGCAAGGAGGAGCTGTACTGGCGGGTGGACCTGGTAACCGGCGCGCTGACCCACGCCATGTCCGGCTTCGGCATGATCCAGCGCAAAAGCGACGTGCCCGAGCAACAGCACCGGGAGCAGACCGCCCAGCACCTGATCCGCTTCGCTGCCGCAGGCCTCAAGTCACCCTGAATTCGTTGTCCTTGAACATCCCCCGGCCGGTAACGGCCGCCAGTCTCACCCTGAAGTGTCTCGCACTACGGAGAAGCCAATGACTGCAACACCACTACGTATCCGCAAGGCCGCGGTACTCGGCGCCGGTGTCATGGGCGCGCAGATTGCTGCGCACCTGACCAATGCCGGCGTCGAAACCGTGCTGTTCGACCTTGCCGCCAAGGAAGGTCCCAAGAGCGGCATCGCGCTGAAGGCCATCGCCAACCTGCAGAAGCTGTCGCCTGCCCCGCTGGCGGACAAGAACGTCGCCGCGGCGATCATCCCCGCCAACTACGACGAGGACCTGGATCATCTCAAGGACGTCGACCTGGTGATCGAGGCCATCGCCGAACGGATGGACTGGAAGCTCGACCTGTACAAGAAGATCGCCTCGCACCTGTCACCCACCGCCGTCCTTGCCTCCAACACCTCGGGCCTGTCGATCAACGGCCTGGCCGAGGCGCTGCCGGAAGAAATGCGCCATCGCTTCAGCGGCGTGCATTTCTTCAACCCGCCGCGCTACATGCACCTGGTCGAAGTGATCCCGACCCGGCTCACCAACCAGACCGTGGTGGATGGCCTCGAAGCCTTCCTCACCACCACGCTGGGCAAGGGCGTGGTGATCGCCAAGGACACGCCGAACTTCATCGGCAACCGCATCGGCGTGTTTTCGATGCTGGCCACCATGTACCACACCGAGCAGTTCAAGCTGGGCTTCGACACCGTCGATGCGCTGACCGGCCCGGCCGTGGGCCGCCCCAAGAGTGCGACCTACCGCACCGCCGACGTGGTCGGCCTGGACACCATGGCGCACGTGATCAAGACCATGGCCGACACGCTGGCCGATGACCCGTGGCACCCGTACTTCCAGGCGCCGGTGTGGTTGCAGGGCCTGATCGCCAAGGGCGCGCTGGGCCAGAAGAACGGCGCGGGCTTCTACCGCAAGGCCGGCAAGGACATCGTCGTGCTCGACGTGGCCAAGCAGGACTACCGCCCGTCCGAGCAGAAGACGTCGGACGAAGTGTCCGCCATCCTCGCCATCAAGGACCCAGCCGAGAAGTTCGGCAAGCTGCGCGCCTCGACCGATCCGCAGGCGCAGTTCCTGTGGGCTACCTACCGCGACCTGTTCCACTACGCCGCCTACCACCTGGCCGACATCGCCGACACCGCGCGCGACGTAGATTTCGCCATCCGCTGGGGCTACGGCTGGAAGCTCGGCCCGTTCGAGACCTGGCAGGCCGCCGGTTGGCAGCAGGTGGCCGGTTGGATCGCCGAGGACATCGCCGCCGGCAAGGCCATGAGCAAGGCGCCGCTGCCGGCGTGGGTCACCGACGGCCGCAACGGCGTGCACGGCAAGGAAGGCTCCTGGTCCGCCGCGTCGGGCAGCTACAAGCCGCGTTCGCAGCACTCGGTGTACCAGCGCCAGCTGTTCCCCGATCCGATCCTGGGCGAGAAGTTCGACCAGGGCACCACCGTCTGGGAAAACGACGGCATCCGCCTGTGGACGCTGGGCGACGACGGCGTGGGCATCATCTCGTTCAAGACCAAGATGAACACGGTCAACGACCAGGTGCTCGACGGTGTGCAGCACGCCATCCGTGTGGCCGAGGAAAAGCTCAAGGCCGTGGTGATCTGGCAGACCGGCGAGCCGTTCTCGGCGGGCGCCGACCTGAAGGGCGCGCTGGGCCTGTTGCAGGCCGGCAAGTTCGACGACTTCGACAAGATGGTCGCCAACTTCCAGCGCACCAGCATGACCATCAAGTACTCGCTGGTGCCGGTGGTGTCGGCCGTGCGCGGCCTCGCCCTGGGCGGCGGCTGCGAATTCCAGATGCACTCGGCCCGCACCGTGGCCGCGCTGGAAAGCTACATCGGCCTGGTCGAGGCCGGCGTGGGCCTGCTGCCGGCCGGTGGCGGCCTGAAGGAACTGGCTGTGCGGGCCGCCAAGGCCAACCCGGAAGATCCGTTCGAGGCACTGAAGAAGGTGTTCGAGACGATCGCCATGGCCAAGGTCTCCGGCAGCGCGATGGAAGCCAAGCAGCTGGGCCTGCTGCGCGACAGCGACGTGGTGGTGTTCAACGCCTACGAACTGCTGTACGTGGCCAAGAAGGTGGCGCTGGCGCTGGCCGAGAGCGGCTATCGCCCGCCGCTGCCGGCACGCACCATCCCGGTGGCCGGCGACGTGGGCACCGCCACGTTCCAGGCCTCGCTGGCCAACCTGCAGGAAGGCTACTTCGCGTCCCCGCACGATGTGCAGATCGCCACCCGCATCGCCGACACGCTGTGCGGCGGCAAGATCGAGCGCGGTTCGCAGGTCGATGAGGAATGGCTGCTGACGCTGGAGCGCAAGCACTTCGTGGAGCTGGCCAAGACCGAGAAGACCCAGGCCCGCATCGCCCACACCATGACCACCGGCAAGCCGCTGAGGAACTGATCGCTTCAAGGCCCGTCATCCCCGCGAAAGCGGGGATCCAGCGACTCAACGGCACTGGATTCCCGCTTTCGCGGGAATGACGGGCAAACAGCTGAAGCTCGCTATGGCTCGTCACTCACTGCAATTCGAGTGACGATCAAAAACCACTAGCGTCGCTGCGAACCGCGCGACGTAACGGAGCAAAACCATGACCAAGCAAGTGCAAGACGCCTACATCGTCGCCGCCACCCGCACGCCGGTCGGCAAGGCGCCGCGCGGCGTGTTCCGCAACACCCGTCCGGACGACATGCTCGCCCACGTGATCCGCGCCGTGATGGCGCAGGCGCCGGGCATCGATCCGCATCGCATCGAAGACGTCATCGTCGGCTGCGCCATGCCGGAAGCCGAGCAGGGCATGAACGTCGCCCGCATCGGCGCCCTGCTCGCCGGCCTGCCGTACACCGTGCCGGGCGTCACCATCAACCGCTTCTGCTCGTCGGGCGTGCAGGCCATTGCCATGGCCGCCGACCGCATCCAGCTGGGCGTCGCCGATCTGATGATCGCCGGCGGCACCGAGAGCATGAGCATGGTGCCGATGATGGGCCACAAGGTGGCGATGAACCCCGCCATCTTCGCCCACGACGAAGACCGCGCCATCGCCTACGGCATGGGCATCACCGCCGAGAAGGTGGCCGAGCAGTGGAAGGTCACGCGCGAGCAGCAGGACGCCTTCGCGGTGGAAAGCCATCGTCGCGCCCTCGCCGCCATCGCGGCCGGCGAGTTCAAGGAAGAAATCACCCCGTTCCAGCTCGACGACCACTATCCCAACCTCGCCACCCGCGGCATCGTCACCGACAGCCGCCTGATCGACACCGACGAGGGCCCGCGCGCCGGCACCACGCTGGAAGTGCTGGGCAAGCTGCGCACGGTGTTCCGCAACGACAAGTTCGGCGGCAGCGTGACGGCCGGCAACTCCTCGCAGATGTCCGACGGCGCCGGCGCCCTGCTGCTGGCCAGCGAGAAGGCCATCAAGGACTTCAACCTCACCCCGATCGCCCGCTACGTCGGCTTCTCCGTCGCCGGCGTGAAGCCGGAGATCATGGGCATCGGCCCGAAGGAAGCGATTCCCAAGGCGCTCAAGCAGACCGGCATCAAGCAGGACCAGCTGGACTGGATCGAGCTCAACGAAGCCTTCGCCGCGCAGGCGCTGGCGGTGATCGGCGACCTCGGCCTCGACCCGAGCAAGGTCAACCCGCTGGGCGGCGCCATCGCCCTGGGCCACCCGCTGGGCGCCACCGGTGCCATCCGCGCCGCCACGCTGATCCACGGCCTGCGTCGCCGCAAGCAGAAGTACGGCATGGTGACCATGTGCATCGGCACCGGCATGGGCGCGGCGGGCGTGTTCGAAGCGCTCTGATCGGCCCAGCCAGGCTGCAAGTGAAAATGGCGCCGTAGCGATACGGCGCCATTTTTCTGTTCCAGCGTTTTTGGCGCCATCGGATTATTCGCTCCAGCCGCCAGCCTCCTAAGGTCTGCACATCCCGGGCTACCCTCCCGCCCGCATGACCTACGTTAGGAGACTTCCATGTCCCAGGTTTGGCTTATTACCGGCAGCTCGCGAGGCTTCGGCAAGGCGCTGGCAGAAGCGGTACTTGCCGCCGGCCATTCGTTGATCGCCACCGCGCGCAACCCCGCCCAACTCGCCTCGCTGGCGGAGCGTTACGGCGACCGCGTGCGCACGGTGGCGCTGGACGTCACCGACGCAAGCGCGGCCCATGCCGCCGTGCAGGCAGCGGTGGATGCGTTCGGCCGGCTGGACGTGGTGGTCAACAACGCCGGCTACGGCAACCTGGCCACCATCGAGGAAGGCGACGGCGCCGACTTCCGCGCGCAACTTGAAACCAACTTCTTCGGCGTGGTGAATGTCACCCGCGCCGCCCTGCCCGTGCTGCGCAAGCAGCGAAGCGGCCACGTCATCCAGTTCTCCTCCATCGGCGGACGCATCGGCGTGCCGGGCCTGGCCGCCTATCAAGGCGCCAAGTGGGCGGTGGAAGGTTTCTCCGAAGTGCTGGCCAAGGAGGTAGCACCGTTCGGCATCCATGTGACGCTGATCGAGCCAGGCGGTTTTCGCACCGATTGGGCTGGGCCGTCCATGACCATCCATGCACCCGCCGCCGATTCGGAATATGCACCGATCCTCGGCCCGATGATCGGCATGATGCAGGCCATCGCCGGACACGAGACCGGCGATCCGGCCAAGGCCGCGCAGGCCATTCTCACCCTCGCCAACACGCCCGAGCCCCCGCTGCGCCTGCTGCTGGGGTCCGACGCCGTGTTCCTCGCCGAGCAGCAAGCCGCGCGCATGGCGGACGAAGATGCGAAGTGGCGTACGCTCAGCCTGTCGACCGACTTCGACAGCACGCCGGAGGCCATCGAGGAACGCTTCCGCATGCTGCGATCGCTGGGCTGAAGCATCGGAAAGTGAGCGTATACGCGTGAGAGCCGACCAGATCCCGCTAAGCCGTGACGCGTTCGAACGGATGACGGCACTTGGACTGGATGTGTCCGCGGTGCTGACGCATGCGGGTTTGCCCGACGATCTGTTCGGGCAAGCCCGCCCGACGCTCACCACGGCACAGTTTTTCGCGCTGTGGCGATCCGTCGAAGCGCTGCATGGCGATCCGACCCTGGGCTTGCGCCTGGGCGACGACACGCGAACGGAAGTCTATGACGTCGTCTCGCTGGCAGCACTGCATTCGGCCAATCTGGGCGAGGCCATGCAGAAGCTGGCCCGTTACAAGCGTCTTACCTGCCCGGAGGACATCAACATCGAATTGAGTCGCGACGAGGCGGCCGTGAGCATGCGCTGGATGCTGGCGGAAGGTCACACGCCGCATTTCCTGATCGATGCGATGTTCGCGTCGCATCTGGCGCTGGCCGAGCGCGGCACCGGCCGCGGCATCCGGTTGCGCCGGCTGGAATTGACGCGCCGCCCCTTCGCTCCCGAGGTGTTGTCTGCGCACTTCCGCTGCGAGCTGCGCTTCAACGCCGCGCAGGATCGCATCGTGTACGACCGGGCCGACCTCGACCTGCCCTTCGTCACGCATGACCAGGATCACCTGGCGATCCTGCTGCCGACGCTGGAAGCATCACTGCAAGAACTGACGGCTACCACCTCGTTGCGCGACAAGGTGTGGAATGTGTTGGCGCGAGGCATGCGCGGCGGTCATCTGCGCATGGCCCAGGTAGCCGATGCCCTGCACCTGAGTCCGCGCACGCTGCAGCGCAAGCTGGGCGAGGCAGGCACCAGCTATCAGGAGTTGCTGGACCAGGTACGGCGCCACCTTGCGCGCCGATTGCTCGATGCCACCGACCTGGATACGGGCGAAATCGCCTTCCTGCTCGGTTTCGAGGAGCTCAACTCGTTCAACCGCGCCTTCCGGCAATGGGAAGGCGAGACGCCAACGCGATGGCGCTCGACGATGGCGGGATAGCGAGCACCGTCGGCGTTACGCGTCGCCAGGGACGACGTCTATGCCAGGCACAAAAAAGAGGCCGAAGCCTCTTTTTTTATCGATGCGCGAACCGATGGTTCGTCTATCCAAATCTTGGAGCGGGAAACGAGACTCGAACTCGCGACCCCGACCTTGGCAAGGTCGTGCTCTACCAACTGAGCTATTCCCGCATCGGAGTCGCGCATTTTAGCGATTAAAGGACCGCCGTCAAGCCTTCGTAAAAAAAATCATTCATCGTCGCGAGGCGCCGGAATCGGCCCGTCGCCGCGCAGGCTGGGCCATGCGGCGCGCAGATAGTAAAGGCCCGACCAGATGGTGAGGATGCCGGCGATCACCAGCAGCGCCTCGCCGATGTGGTAAAGACGCAGGGCTTCGGCGCTTTTCTCGTGCTGCACGATCAGCACCACCAGCGCCACCATCTGCATCACCGTCTTGAGCTTGCCGATGAAGGCCACCCTGACGGTGGAGCGCATGCCGATCTCGGCCATCCACTCGCGCAGCGCGGAAACGCTGATCTCACGACCGACGATAATCGCCGCCGTCACCGCCATCAGGATGCCCGGCCAGCCACCGCGATGCGTTTCCACCAGCAGGAACAGCGTCACGGCCACCATCAGCTTGTCGGCGACGGGGTCGAGAAAGGCGCCGAATGCCGAGGTGAGGTTCATGCGGCGCGCCAGGTAACCGTCCAGCCAGTCGGTGAGCGCCGCCAGCACGAACACGATGGCAGCGGTGATGTTGTGACCCGGAAACTGCCAATAGAACACCACCACCATGACCGGCAATAGCAGCACGCGAAACAGGGTGAGCCAGGTAGGCAGGTTGATGCGCATAAATCCTTTCCGAGTCGATATTCAGTGGCGCAACCGCATCAACGCCGGTTAACCGTGTAGCACAGCATAAATGCGTTCGGCCAAGCCGCGATCAATGCCCTTCACCTGCATCAGTTCTTCCACGCCGGCGGCCTCCACCCCGGCCAGGCCGCCGAACGCCTTGAGCAAGGCGGTACGACGTCGCGCGCCGATTCCGGGCACATCCTCCAGCACGCTGCGCTCCCTGGCCTTCTCGCGGCGTTTGCGATGCCCGCTGATGGCGAAACGGTGCGCTTCGTCACGCACCGCCGCGACCAGATGCAGCGCAGGCGAGGCCGGCCCCGGATGCAAGCTGCGACCGGAATCGGCCAGCACCAGGGTTTCCTCGCCGGCCCGCCGCCCCGGCCCCTTGGCCACGCCCACCACATGGATGCCGGCGACGCCCAGCTCCTTTAGCACATCCAGCGCCTGGGCCACCTGACCACTGCCGCCATCGATCAGCAACACGTCCGGCTTGGCCCCTTCGCCCTCGGCCACCTTGCGGAAGCGCCGCACCAGCGCCTGATGCATCGCGGCGTAGTCGTCGCCCGGGGTGATGCCGCTGATATTGAAGCGACGGTAATGGGATTTTTCCGGACCTTCCGGCCCGAATACCACGCATGAGGCGACGGTCAACTCGCCCAGGGTATGGCTGATATCGAAACACTCGATGCGACGCGGGGGTTCGTCCAGCTCCAGCAACTTCTGCAGGTCGTCGAAACGCGCGCCCAGCGTCTGCCGGCTGGCCAGCCGCGCGGTGAGCGAGGCCTGTGCATTGCGCTCGGCCATCTGCAGGAAACGGGCGCGCTCGCCGCGCACGCTGGATTTCAACTCCACCGCATGGCCGGATTGCCCGCTCAGCATCTCACCGAGAATCTGCTGGTCGGGCAGCGTTTCGCCCAGGATCAGTTCGCGCGGCACCGGGCGGTCCAGGTAGTACTGCGCGATGAACTGCTCCAGCACATCCGACGGCTCGGCATCCAGCGGCAGGCGCGGGAAGAAATCGCGCGTGCCCAGGCTGATGCCGTCGCGGAAGAACAGCACGCTGACGCAGGCCATGCCCGCCTCGATGCGGCAGGCCAGCACGTCCATATCCGCACTGGCGCCCTGCACATGATGCTGTGCCTGCAGCTTGCGCAGCGCGGCCACCTGGTCGCGCATGGCGGCGGCGCGCTCGAACTCCAGCGCCTTGCTGGCCTGCTCCATCGAACTGGCCAGTTCGTCGATCACCGCGCTGCTGCGGCCCTCCAGAAACATCTCGGCATGGCGCACGTCGTTGCGATAGTCGCCGACCGTGATCAGCTTGACGCAGGGCGCCGTGCAGCGACCGATCTGATGCTGCAGGCAGGGACGCGAGCGGTTCTTGAAATAACTGTCCTCGCACTGGCGCACCTTGAACAGCTTCTGCATCAGGTTGAGGCTCTCGCGCACCGCGAACGTGCTGGGGTATGGCCCGAAATAGCGCCCCGGCATGTTGCGCGCACCGCGATGGAAAGCGAGCCGCGGGTAATCCTCCCCGCCAGACAGATAGATATAGGGGTAGCTTTTGTCGTCGCGCAGCAGGATGTTGTAGCGCGGCTTGAGCGATTTGATCAGCTGCGATTCCAGCAGCAGCGCCTCGCCCTCGGTACGCGTCAGGGTAATCTCGACCCGCGCGATCTGCGACACCATGGCGGCAATGCGCGGCTCCATCCTGGGCTTCAGGAAGTAGCTGCCGACGCGCTTCTTCAGGTTGCCGGCCTTGCCGACATACAACAGGTCACCGTCTGCGTCGAAATAACGATAGACGCCGGGCGAGGTGGTGAGGTTCTTGACGAAAGCCTTGCCGTCGAAGGCTTGCGGCGATGATGGCTGCATCGGTGGATTCTAGCCGTTTCGGCCCGCGCGCAGACGGGCAATCAGGCCATCCACGCCCTGCTCCGCCAAGGCCACGGCCTCGCGAAAGCCGCCCGCGTCGCCAAAGTACGGGTCGGGAAACTCATCGGGCGTGACCATGCCTGTCCACGGCAGGAAGAGCACGGGCTCCACCCCGCGGCCACGTCGCAGACCTTCCAGCGTCTCCAGGTTGTCCTGGTCCATCGCCAGCACCCAATCGAAATCCTCGAAATCGGTTGCTCGCGCCTGTCGTGCCCGGTGCAGCGAGAGGTCGTATCCGGCATCTGCGGCGGCTTTCACCATCCGGGGATCGGCGCCCTTGCCCACATGCCAGTTGCCGGTACCACAGGAGGCCAGCGACACGGCGAGCCCGGCTTTCGCGCACCGCTGACGCGCGACGGCCTCCACCAGGGGAGAACGGCAAATGTTGCCCAAGCACACGAACAAGATGGAGGTGGGGCGATCTTTCGCTGGCATGGCCGATAAACCCGAGTGACGCGACCGATGATGAGTAAGGGCGCCGGTACGACGATGCAAGCGCAGCATTGCGGCGTCCAACTCGACACTGCGACGATAGCGGCGGAGGATCGACCATGGGCTGTCTGCCGCTACCTATACTTTTCGTGCTGGGCTTTCTGATCGGCCGCGCCGTGGGCGGCACCGATGGCGCACTGTGGGGTGCAGGCATCGGGTTGGCGACAGGGCTGGTGCTGGCGGGTATTTTCGTTGCACTGGTTCGGCGCCGGCGCTGAGCCAAGTGACGCGCAAGTCTTGCCGGGGCGGGATGAGCTAGATGATCACTGCTGGGCCAGCCACTGCTCGGCACGCTCCAGGTCGGCCTGGGTATCGATGCCCGGCGGAAACGGCTCCGGCGTCAGGCGCACGGCGATCGGGTAGCCATGTTCGAGCACGCGCAATTGTTCCAGCGACTCGGCCTGCTCCAGCGGCGTGCGCGCCAGCTGCGTATAGCGCTTGAGAAAGCCCGCGCGATAGGCATAGATGCCGATATGGCGCAGGAACGGCACATCGGCCGGCAACGCATGGCGATGCACCGCGAACGCATCACGCGCCCAGGGCAGCGGCGCGCGACTGAAGTACAAGGCACGGCCGTTGGCGCTGCGCACCAGCTTCACCACATTCGGATCGAACACCTCATGGGCTTCGGTAATCGGCGTCGCCAGCGTGGCCATCGGGGCATCGTCATCTGCCAGCGCGCGGGCCACCTCGCGAATACCTGCTGCGGGTGCGAAAGGCTCGTCGCCCTGCAGGTTTACCACGATGGCGTCATCGGCCCAGCCATAATGGTCGGCGCATTCGGCCAGGCGATCGCTGCCCGAGGCGTGGTCACTGCGCGTCATGCATATGTCCACGCCCCGCCCGGCCAGCGCCTCGACGATGCGTGGATCGTCCACCGCCACCACTACCTGCGTGGCACCTGCCAGCAAGGCCCGCTGCGCCACCCGCACCACCATCGGCACGCCCGCAATTTCGCGCAACGGCTTGGCCGGCAGGCGCGTGGAGCCGTAGCGGGCAGGAATGGCGACGATGAATGGCAGGGTATCGGTGGACATGGCGACCTCGGTGCGAAGCGCGAAGCCTAACCGCTAGCGAGGCCAGGCAGAAGCGCGTCCCGCATCAAACAGTCGCCAGCGCGAACCCGCAACCATTGGCCAGTTCAAGAAAACCAGGAAACGAGGTGGCCACATTGTTGCAGTCGTTGACGCGAACGGGGCCGCCAGCGATCAACCCGGCCACCGCAAAGCTCATCGCGATGCGGTGATCACCATGACTGTCGATGATGCCGCCACTCATGGCACCGCCATCGATGGCCGCACCATCGGGCGCCTCGTCGACCGCCACGCCCAGCGTGCGCAAGCCGGTCGCCATGGCCGCCAGACGGTCCGACTCCTTCACGCGCAATTCGGCGGCGCCGCGCACCACCGTGCGCCCTTTCGCAGCGGCAGCCGCCACGAACAACACCGGGAATTCGTCGATCATGTCAGGCACCAGCGCCTCGGGCAGTTCGATGCCATGCAACGGCGCGTGGCGCACCACCAGGTCACCCACCGGCTCACCGCCGCTCTCGCGCTGGTTGTCGATGCGGATATCCGCCCCCATCAGGCGCAATGCCTGCAGCAGGCCGGTGCGGCGCGGGTTCAAACCCACCGATGGCAGGCGCAGCTCCGACCCCGGCACGATGCTCGCGGCCACCAGGAAGAACGCGGCCGAGGAAAAATCCGCCGGCACCTCCACGTCCGTGGCATGCAGCGTATGACCGCCGCTGAGGCGCGCACGCCCGGGGGCGAAGTCGATCGGCCAGCCGAAGGCCGCCAGCATGCGCTCGGTGTAGTCGCGCGTCGGATGCGGCTCGATCACCTCGGTGTCGCCTTGCGCATACAGGCCCGCCAACAGCAGCGCCGATTTCACCTGGGCACTGGCCACCGGCAGCGTGTACTGGATGCCATGCAGGGGTTGCCCGCCATGCACCTGCAGGGGCGGCAGGCCGTCCTGGCTGTCGATCCGTGCACCCATCAGTGCCAGCGGGTCGGTGACGCGGCGCATCGGCCGCCTGGACAGCGATTCGTCGCCAATCAACGTGCTGTCGAAGGCCTGGCCGGCCAGCAGGCCGGCCAGCAGGCGCATGCCGGTGCCCGCATTGCCGCAGTCCAGTGGCTGGGTGGTGCCGCGCAAGCCATGCAGGCCAACGCCATGCACGCGCCGCTCACCGTCGGCAGGCGTCTCGATGAGCACGCCAAGCTGCTGCAGCACGGCGGCCGTGGCGCGGGTGTCCTCGCCTTCGAGAAAGCCGCGGATATGCGATACGCCATCGGCCAGCGCACCCAGCATCAGTGCGCGGTGCGAAACGGATTTGTCGCCAGGCACGCGCACGCGGCCCTGCAGCGCGCGGCCGGTATGGCTGGTCCAGTCGAGTCGACTCACGATCTTTTCTCCGGCGGCCACCCGGCGGACAGCCGCTTACAAGTCAGGGCAGCGCCACCGGGTAGGAACCGAGCACGCGCACCTGGGCGGCCGCGGAACCCATTTCCTGCATGGCCGCCTGCAAGGGGCCGTCGTTGATATGGCCGGACACGTCGATGAAGAACGCGTACTGCCACTTGCCCGAATGCGCCGGGCGCGACTCGATGCGGTTGAGGCTGATGCCGTGCTGGGCGAACGGCTTGAGCACGTCGTACAACGCGCCTGGCTTGTCGTTCACCGTGATGAGCAGCGAGGTGCGATCGTTGCCCGAGGGCGGAAACAGCGAGCGACCGATCACCAGGAAGCGCGTGGTGTTGTCGGCGCGATCCTCGATCGCCTGCGCCACCGTCTTGAGGCCGTAGACACGCCCAGCGGTTTCGCCGGCAATGGCACCGGCATCATCGGCATGACGCGCCAGGCGCGCCGCTTCGGCATTGCTGCTTACCGCGATGCTCTCCACGCCCGGCAGGTTGATGCGCAGCCAGGTCTTGCACTGCTGCAGCGACTGCGCATGCGCATAGACGCGCTTGATGTCCTCCAGCCGGCCATGCAGGGAGTGCAGGCACTGGTGCACGCGCAGCTCCACCTCGCCGCAGATGGTGGCGTCGGAGGTGAGGAACATATCCAGGGTGACCTGGATCATGCCCTGCCCGGAGTTCTCCACCGGCACCACGCCAAAGTCGGCGTGCCCGGCGGCCACTTCCTGGAACACCTCCTCGATGCTGCCCAACGGCAGCCCATAGGCGGCGTGGCCGAAGTGCTTGCGCACCGCCTGCTCGCTGAAGGTGCCCTCGGGGCCGAGAAAACCCACCTTGAGCGGATCTTCCTGCGCGAGGCAGGAGGACATGATCTCGCGGAACAGCCGCACCATCTCCGTGTCCGACAACGGGCCGTGGTTGCGATCCACCACCATGCGCAACACGTGCGCCTCGCGTTCCGGGCGGTAATAGTCGATCGCCGAAAGCCCCTCGCCCTTGACGCGCGCCACTTCCTGCGCCCATTCCGCACGTTCGGAAATCAGCTGCTGGATCTGCTGATCGATACTGTCGATGCGCTCGCGCACGCTGGAAAGCGAGGATTTCTTGTCGGTCATCGTGGTGGTCGGGAGGGAAAGAAGTCCAAACGGGGAATCAAGGATAGTCCCTGATATGCGGACCCACGCGCAACCGTTTCATCCGTGACGTTTGGCGAAGTCGCCCATGAAGCCGGCCAGCGCCTGCACCGCCTCCAACGGCACCGCGTTGTAGATCGAGGCGCGCATGCCGCCCACGGCCTTGTGTCCCTTCAGCGCCAACAGGCCGGCCGCTTCCGACTCCTTGAGGAAATCGGCATCCAGCGCGCTGTCGTGCAAGGTAAACGGCACATTCATGCGCGAACGCGCGGCCGGCTCGACCGGATTGCGGTAGTAGCCGTCCGAGCCATCGATGGTGCGATAGAGAAGCTCGGCCTTGGCCCGGTTGCGTTCGCGCATCGCGGCCAGGCCACCCTGCTCCTTCAGCCACTGGAAGGTCAGCCCCGCCAGATACCAGCCCCAGGTGTTGGGCGTGTTGAGCATGGAGTCGTTCGCGGCATGCTCGGCATAACGGAAAATGCGCGCCATCGGCCGGCCCGCCCGCTGCAGCAGGTCACGGCGAATGATCAGCACCACCAGACCCGACGGGCCGATGTTTTTCTGCGCGCCGGCGTAGATCAAACCGAAGCGGGATACGTCGATCGGAGCCGACAGGATGTCGGAGGACATGTCCGCCACCAGCGGCACCTCGCCCACCTGCGGGATGTCGTGGAACTCCACGCCATGGATGGTCTCGTTGGGCGTGTAGTGCACATAGGCCGCGCGGGGATCGAGCTGCCATGACTCGCGCGGCGGCAGGCCGCGGTAGTGCTGTGCCTTGCTGCTGCCGGCGATATTCACCTGCACATACGGCGCCGCCTCGCTGGCGGCCTTCTCGCCCCAGTGGCCGGTGACGATGTAGTCGGCACTGTCGCCCTCGCCCGCCAGGTTCATCGGAATCTGCGCGAAATGCTGGGTGGCGCCACCTTGCAGGAACAGCACGGCGTAGTCGTCAGGGATGGCGAGCAGCTCGCGCAGATCGGCCTCGGCCTGCTGGGCCAGGCTCATGAACAGCTTGCCACGATGGGACAGTTCCATCACGGAAGCGCCGCAGCCCTGCCAATCCAGCAATTCGCGCTGGGCGCGTTCGAGTACCGCCTGCGGCAATGCAGCCGGACCTGCGCTGAAATTCCAGAGTCTGCTCACTGACAATGCCTTCGCGGGAGGAATCACCGCATTATGCCGCGTCGCAGCAACGCGTCGTCAATTGCTACTCCTCCCCCTGCCTGCAGGGGGAGGCCGGAAGGGGGTGAGCTCTTCCGCCAACGCGCAGGCCCCTCCCCAGCCCTCCCCTGCTTGCAGAGGAGGCAACAACGCTAGAAACGCACCAGCAGCACCACCGCGATGCCCAGCGCCAGCACCGCCGCCGTGGCGATCAGCCACCATACCTCGCCGCGCGGACCGGCATCTTCCTCGGGCAGGTGCGCTTTCTCCGGCTCGGCCTTGACGATTTCAGGCTCTGGCTCCAGGCCGGGCGCATCGACCACGAACCGGTGCATGCCCAGTCCAACCTGGTCGCCCGGCCTCAAGGCAGCCTGCCGAACGGCGACGCCATTGACGCGCAGCGGATAGCGCTCGGAATGCTGGCCCGCTTCGAGCAGCAACTGGCCATCACGCCAGAACACAGCCAGCGACGCCGTCTCGCCCTGCGGCAGCTCCAGCGGGACGCGGCCGTGCGCGCCCAGTTCCAGCCTGTCCTGCAGCGACAGCACGCGACCGGACAGCGGCCCCGCCACCGCGCGCAATGCCACCGTGCAACGCCCCTCGGCCGGCACCGTCACCGGCGGGCTATGGGCGGGCTCCTCATCCGTCCGCAACAGCATGCGGCAATCGCCCACGCTGAGAATGTCGCCGGGGCGAAGCAAGGCCTTTTCACGCACGGGGCGTGCATTCACGTAGACGCGGCCGCCTTCCGGCAGTACCTGCAGCACCCAGCCACGACGATCAAGCTGGATGCGCAGATGGTGTCCACCGGCCTGGTGGCTGGCGAGAATCAGATCGTTGTCCGGCGCACTGCCGATCCGCAGCGCAGGGGCATCCCAGTGAAAATCCTCTCGGGCCGAATTGGGAAACTCGATGCGCATCAGTGAACCAGTCCTTAGACGGCCGGGACTCTAGCAGATGCGTGCGCGCTCTCCGAGCGTATCTGGCTTACCATGGGCGTTTGCCGCTTCGGAACCCTCCCCATGCCCAAGATCGACATCCGCCGCCCTCATCAATTGCCGCTGGCCGACGCCCGCGCCGTGGTCGATCAGGTCGCGGCACGCATGCGCGAAAAATTCGGCATGGAGGGGCAATGGCAAGGCGACACCCTGCGTTTTTCCCGCCCGGGGGTGAACGGCAGCATCGCCGTGGGGACCGACGCCATCCAGGTCACCGCCGAGCTGGGAATGATGCTGGCGCCGCTCAAGGGCATGGTGGAACAGGAGATCTGCCGCAAGCTGGATGAGCACTTTGGCTGATGTTTCTTTAACCATCGGGATTTCCGTGGCATAATCGAGCGCTTACGCGGCCATGACGGCCACACTCGCCCCCACCGGAACGCATGGCCAAAGACGACGTCATTGAAATGGAAGGTACGGTCCAGGAGACCCTGCCCAACACCATGTTCCGCGTGCAGCTGGAGAACGGCCACGTCATCACGGCCCATATCTCCGGCCGCATGCGCAAGCATTACATCCGCATCCTCACCGGCGACAAGGTGAAGGTCGAGATGACCCCGTACGACCTGACCAAGGGTCGCATCACCTACCGCATGAAATAAGTCGCCACGGCGGGCTCCTGCAGTAGCGCACCCTGTGCGCGACCGCAGAGCCATGGCGTTGCCGCTCCGCAGGGTTGTCGCGCACAGGGTGCGCTACTGCGGAAGAGCTATAAAGAAAAGGCCGCGCAGTTGCGCGGCCTTTTGCTGTGCCTGAAAGCCCAGGCGTCAGCTCACCGCTGCCGGCACGGCCTCGGCCGCCTCGGTGCTCACCACCAGTTCGCCATCCTTCACGCCCAGGTTCACCTTGCCACCCTCGGCCAGCTTGCCGAACAGCAGCTCGTCGGCCAGTGCGCGCTTCACCTTCTCCTGGATCACGCGGGCCATCGGGCGGGCGCCCATCTGCGGGTCGAAACCATGCTCAGCCAGCCAGCGGCGGGCATCGGCGTCGACATCCAGGCTCACGTGCTTCTCCGACAGCTGGGACTCCAGTTCGATCAGGAACTTGTCCACCACGCGCAGGATGTGGTCGAAGTCCAGCGCATTGAACTGGATGATCGCGTCCAGGCGGTTGCGGAACTCCGGCGTGAAGGTGCGGCGGATCACTTCCATCGCGTCCATCGAGTGGTTCTGCTTGACGAAGCCGATGCCGCGGCGCGAGGCCTGCTGCGCGCCCGCGTTGGTGGTCATCACCACCACCACGTTCTTGAAGTTCGCCTCGCGACCGTTGGTATCGGTGAGCACGCCGCGATCCATCACCTGCAGCAGGATGTTGAACACATCCGGATGCGCCTTCTCGATTTCGTCCAGCAGCAGCACCGCATGCGGATGCTTGGTCACCGCCTCGGTGAGCAGGCCGCCCTGGTCGAAGCCGACGTAGCCCGGAGGTGCGCCGACCAGGCGCGAGACCGAATGCGCTTCCATGTACTCGGACATGTCGAAGCGGATCATCTCGATGCCCAGCTGCATCGCCAGCTGCTTGGTCACTTCCGTCTTGCCCACGCCGGTAGGGCCGGCCAGCAGGAAGCAGCCGATCGGCTTGGACGGATCGGCCAGGCCCGAGCGGGCCATCTTGATCGAAGCGGCCAGCGCCTCGATGGCCGGGTCCTGGCCGAACACCACCATCTTGAGGTTGCGCTCCAGGTTCTTCAGCACGTCGCGGTCCGACGCCGACACCTGCTTGGCCGGGATGCGCGCCATCTTGGCGACGATGTATTCCACCTCGGGCACGTCGACCTTGCCGGTGCGCTGGTCGATCGGCAGCAGGCGCTGGCGGGCGCCGGCCTCGTCGATCACGTCGATGGCCTTGTCCGGCAGCAGGCGGTCGGGAATGTGCTTCACCGACAGGTCCACCGCGGCCTTCAGGGCCTCGTTGGTGTAGGCGACGTTGTGGTGCTCCTCGAAGCGCGAGCGCAGGCCCTTGAGGATTTCCAGGCTGTCGGCCACGGTCGGCTCGACCACGTCGATCTTCTGGAAGCGACGGGCCAGCGCGCGGTCTTTCTCGAAGATGCCGCGGAATTCCTGGAACGTGGTGGAACCGATGCAGCGCAGCTCACCCGAGGCCAGCATCGGCTTGATCAGGTTGCTGGCATCCATGGTGCCGCCCGACGCGGAACCGGCGCCGATGATGGTGTGGATCTCATCGATGAACAGGATCGCGCCCGGCTGCTTCTTGAGCTGGCCGATCACCGCCTTCAGGCGCTTCTCGAAATCGCCGCGGTACTTGGTGCCGGCGACCAGGGCGCCCAGGTCCAGCGACCAGATGGTGGCGCTTTCCAGCACCTCGGGCACGTCGCCGTCGACGATGCGCTTGGCCAGGCCCTCGGCCAGCGCCGTCTTGCCTACGCCGGCCTCACCCACGTAGAGCGGGTTGTTCTTGCGGCGGCGGCACAGCACCTGGATGGTGCGCTCGATCTCGTCCTGGCGGCCGATCAGCGGATCGATCTTGCCTTCCAGCGCCAGCTCGTTGAGGTTGCTGGCGAATTCGTTCAACGGATTGCCGCGGGGCTCGCCGTCTTCGCTCTCGCGCTCGGCGCCGGGCATGCTGGAGGTCGGCTCGTCGCCGATCTTGGCGATGCCGTGGGAGATGTAATTGACCACGTCCAGCCGGGTGATCTCCTGCTGATGCAGGAAGTACACGGCGTGGGAATCCTTCTCGCCGAAGATGGCCACCAGCACATTGGCGCCGGTGACTTCCTTACGGCCGGAGGACTGCACGTGATAGACCGCACGCTGCAGCACGCGCTGGAAGCCCAGGGTGGGCTGGGTATCACGCTCGTCGCCATGCGGCAGTACCGGCACGGTCTCGGCGATGATCTTTTCCAGCTCGCGCGTCAGGCGCGGCAGGTCGACGCCGCAGGCGCGCAAAGCGCCCAGCGCCGACTGGTTATCGGTAAGAGCGAGCAGCAGGTGTTCCACCGTCATGAACTCATGACGCTGCTCGCGGGCCTGCTTGTAGCACTGGCCGATGGTGACTTCGAGATCCTTGCTGAACATCCGGACCTACTCCGCTTGTGTGGCAGGCGGCGCTATGCCGCGATGGCTACAAAATGGGGTCGCTGAGAGCCTGTTCAATCTCTAAAGCTTTTCCATAGTGCACAACAAAGGGTGTTGATGGGCACGTGAATATTCGTTTACCTGAGTTACCTTGGTTTCGGCAACCTCTCGGGTGAATACCCCGCAGACACCCTTGCCGCGGGTATGGACGTGAAGCATGACCTGCACGGCCCGCTCCTGGTCCAGGTTGAAGAAGCTGCGCAGCACTTCGACCACGAAATCCATCGGGGTGAAATCGTCGTTCAGCAGCACCACCTGAAAGAGCGGGGGGCGAGCCACCTCCGGCCTTGAGGTTTCCAGCGCCAGGCCGTGACCGCTGCCTTGTTCGTGTTCGGGTTCGTGAGCCATGGGTTCTATGTGACGGTTCCTGGGGAAAAGTATACCGCCGCAGCCCAAGTGCCTGTTCGACGGGCCGTGTAAGCCGCCATATCGGCAACCCAGCGGCAGGTTGTCTTCAGGTAATGGCACAATGACGGCTTTTCCAGTGCCGCTGCCGGCCCCACCTATCCCCGATGGCCGATTCCGCCCTTGTCACCTCCCAGCCTGTCTGGTGCCCGCACGTCACCGTGGCGTGCGTCGTGGCCGACGGCGACCGCTACCTCATGGTCGAAGAGGAAGTTAACGGCCGCCTTGCCTATAACCAGCCAGCAGGCCATTTGGATGACAAGGAAAGCCTGCTTACCGCCGCCGTGCGTGAAACGCTGGAGGAAACCGGCTGGACGGTCGCGCTGGAGCACCTGATCGGCGTGCATCAATGGCGTAGCACCGAGCACGGCGACGGCGTGGTCCGCTTCAGCTTTGCCGCCCGCGCCCTGGACCACGACCCGGGCCGACCGCTGGACAAGGGCATCCGCCGCGCCCTGTGGCTGACCCGCGACGAGATCGCGGCCCTGGGCGAGCGCCTGCGCAGCCCGCTGGTATTGATGAGCATCGATGCCTGGCTGGCCGGCCAGCGCTACCCGCTGGGCATGCTGCGCAGCCTGCTGGCCGAGGATCGTCACCCGTGAAAGTGATGCTCGGCATTTCCGGCGGCGTCGATTCCTCGGTCGCCGGCCTGCTGCTGCAACAGGCCGGCCACGAGGTGGAAGGCCTGTTCATGCAGAACTGGGAAGAGGACGATCGCGACGGCCCCTGCACCACCGATGCCGACCGCAAGGACGCCGTGGCGGTATGCGGCCGGCTGGGCATCCCGTTCCATGCTCGCAATTTCGCCGCCGAGTACTGGGACGGCGTGTTCGAACATTTCCTGGCCGAATACCGCGCCGGCCGCACGCCCAACCCGGACGTGCTGTGCAACCGCGAGATCAAGTTCAAGACCTTCCTGGACGAGGCGCGGGCGCTGGGCGCCGACAAGATCGCCACCGGCCACTACGCCCGGGTGGATTTCCACCAGGGCAAGTACCGCCTGCTGCGCGCGGTGGACGCCGGCAAGGACCAGACCTATTTCCTGCACGCGCTGGGCCAGCAGCAACTGGCTGCCACGCTGTTCCCGGTGGGCGAGATCGAGAAACCCCGGGTGCGCCAGCTGGCCCAGGAAGCCGCCCTGCCCACCCACGCCAAGAAGGATTCCACCGGTATCTGCTTTATCGGCGAACGGGATTTCCGCAGCTTCCTGGCCCAGTACATCCCGGCCCAGCCCGGCCCGATGCGCACGCCCGAGGGCGAGAGGGTCGGCGAGCACCAGGGCGTGATGTACTACACCCTGGGCCAGCGCAACGGGCTGGGCATTGGTGGCCGTCACGGCGCCAGCGGCGAGGCCTGGTACGTGGTGGGCAAGGACGTCGCCGCCAACGTGCTGTACGTGGCCCAGGGCGGCGAGAACCACTGGCTGTACTCGCGCCGCCTGCATACCGAGGCGCCCAGCTGGGTGGCCGGCGAGGCACCGGGCGCCCGTTTCCGCTGCACCGCCAAGACGCGCTATCGCCAGCACGACCAGGCCTGCGAGGTGATCGTGCGCGACGATGGCCTGGAAGTGATCTTCGACGAGCCCCAGCGGGCCGTCACGCCAGGCCAATCGGTGGTGTTCTACGACGGCGACGCCTGCCTTGGCGGCGCCGTGATCGACCGCACTGATGCGCCCTTCGGCGGCTGGAATGATGCCGCCGGCCTGCCCTCCCCCGTTTCCAGCGAGTCCCTTTCCGGTGTTTGAAGCTTTTGCGATGAATGAAGAGCGCGTGCTGGCCCTGGCCGGCTTGTTCCAGGCCACCACGCTGGCCCAGCAACTGGCCAACGACGGCCGCTGCGACGACGTCGCCATGGCCGCCAGCATGGCCAGCGTGTTCCGCATCAATGCGCCGTCGGTGGTCGGGGTCTTTGGCGATGTCTCCGCCCTGCGCCTGGGGCTGCGCCAACTGATCACCTTGTTGGACGAAAACAACCGCGATGTGGCGGTCACCCGCATGGCCTTCACCGTCATGCGGCTGGAGCGCAGCCTGTCGCGCCGCGCCGATCTCTTGGATCGCCTGCAGCAAGGCATCGTGGCCGCGCAACGCCAGGTGGAGCACTTTGGTGCCGACTCGCCGCAGGTGATCAGCCGCCTTGCCGAGCTTTATGCCAGCACGCTTTCCACGCTCAAGCCGCGGGTGATGGTGACCGGCAACCCCCAGCAGCTGCAGCAACCGAACGTGGTGGAAAAGGTGCGTACCAATCTGCTGGCCGCCGTGCGCGCCGCGGTGCTGTGGCGCCAGGTGGGCGGACGCCAGTGGCAGATGCTGCTTTATCGCAAGCAGTGCAGCATGCTGGCGCGTGGGTTGTTGACCGGCTCGACGATCAACAACGCCTGAGGCACGTGCCCACGGGCACACGTTGAAGCCGTGACCGGTCAGCCCGTCGGTTGGGCCCTGCCCTTCCCCGTGACCAGCAGCCACAACGCCGCCACCACACTGACCACGGCGGTGAGCGCCACGTAGTGCGCGGGCATGACATGCCCGACGCGCGAACCCAGATACTGGATCAACGGCGCCGTGCTCGCGCCGAATACCGCATATGCCACGTTGTAGGCAAAGGACACGCCGGAATAGCGGATCGACGCGGGAAACGCCGCGACCATGATCGTGGGCACCACGCCGACGGTGCCCACCAGGAAACCGGTCAGCGCATACAGCGGCAGGAAATGCGCACCGCCTGCCGCCAGATCGCCGAACAGCGCATAGGTGGAAGCCACCAGCGCCAGCGAGCCCAGCAGCAACGACAGCGGTGCGCCGATGCGGTCCACCAGCCAGCCGAATGCCAGGCAGCCCACGCTCAGGCAGAAAGCGGCGATGCTGTTGCCGAGGAATGCCACGTCAGGCGCGATACCGAACGACTTCTGGATCAGCGTGGGCAGCATCAGGATGAGCACCACGATGGCTGCGGTCAGCATCCAGGTCACCGCCATGGACAGCACCACGCTGCCGCCGTGACCGGCCAGCACCGTGCGCAGCGGCAATTCCTCGCTCAAGGCCTTGCGGGCGCGCAGCTCGGCGAACACCGGCGTTTCGCTCAGCCAGCGGCGCAGCCACACCGCAATGAACCCGAACACGCCGCCCAGCAGGAACGGCAGGCGCCAGCCCCAGTGCACCACGTCGTCGGGCGACAGGTGGTGGCTGATCCACGCCGCCGTCAGCGAGCCGATCAGGATGCCCACGGTGAGGCCCGAGGTCAGGCAGGCACAGGCGAAACCCACGCGGCCCTGGCGCGCGTGCTCGGCGACGAAAACCCAGGCACCGGGCACTTCGCCACCGATGGCCACGCCCTGGATCACGCGCATCAGCAACAGCAACAGCGGCGCCATCACGCCGATGCTCGCGTAGACCGGCAACAGGCCAATGGCCAGCGTGGGCAGCGCCATCAGGAACACGCTGAGCGTGAACATGCGCTTGCGCCCCTGGCGGTCGCCGAAGTGCGCCATCACGATGCCGCCCAGCGGCCGTGCCAGGTAACCTGCCGCGAAAATGGCGTAGGTCTGCAACTGGGCCAGCCAGGGCGGCATGCCCGGCGGGAAAAACTGGTGGCTCAACGGCAACGCGAAGAACACGAACACCACGAAGTCGTAGAACTCCAGCGCACCGCCGAGCGAGGCAAGCAACAGGGTCTGGATGTCGCGCCCAGTCATCGTTGGCGCCGGGGTGGTGGTCAGAGGCGTGGGCGTGAAAGCTTGCGACATCAGCATTCCTGCAGTCTTGGTATAGGCGACGCGGCAGCATACACAAAGGCTTCGTTGACGTGCTGCGTAGGCCTTCATTCAAACAATATGCAGGGTTTTGCTAGCCTAGACCCGCCCGGGGGCCAGCCCCAGGGCCAGTACCAAGCATCAGGACCGTAGTGGAAGTCATGCACGGATGCGTACGAGCTTTCCCCTGAAACCTCGGCAAGGAGTGTCCCCATGAATATGGGCAAGCGTTTGGGAGCAGAGTTTTTCGGTACGTTCTGGTTGGTCTTTGGCGGTTGCGGCAGTGCGATCTTCGCCGCGGCCTTTCCCGGGCTGGGCATCGGCTTCGCCGGCGTCGCCCTCGCCTTCGGTCTTACCGTGGTAACCATGGCCTACGCCGTGGGGCATATTTCCGGCGCGCACTTCAATCCGGCCGTGACCGCAGGCATGTGGGCCAGCGGCCGCTTTCCGGCCAAGGATGTGGTTCCCTACTGGATCGCCCAGGTCGTGGGCGGTCTTGCCGCCGGCGGGGTGCTTTACCTGATCGCCAGCGGCAAGGCGGGCTTCGACGCCAGCGCTGGCTTTGCCTCCAACGGCTACGGCGAACACTCGCCGGGCGGCTATTCGCTGGCGGCTTGCATGGTGGCCGAGTTCGTGTTGACCGCGTTCTTCCTGATCGTGATCAATGGCGCCACCCACCGGCTGGCGCCGGCCGGCTTTGCGCCGCTGGCCATCGGCCTCACCTTGACGCTCATCCACCTGATCAGCATCCCGATCACCAACACCTCGGTGAATCCGGCCCGCAGCACCGGCGTCGCCGTGTTCCAGGGCAGCTGGGCGGTGCAGGAGTTGTGGATGTTCTGGCTGGTGCCGCTGATCGGCGGCGTGGTGGGTGGCCTGATCTACCGCCATCTGCTGGATTGGCACGACTAGGCATTCGCCCAACCCGGCATCCAGCGGCTTGAGAAAGCCGCTGGATTCTTATGCCTCGTACAACTCGATGGGCAAACCATCCGGATCGGCGAAGAAGGTGAAGCGACGCTGCGTGAATTCATCCACGCGCACGGGCTCGCAGGTCACGCCGCGTTCGTGCAGCGTAGCGATCACGCTGTCCACGTCGGGCACCGCAAAGGCGAGATGCCGCAAGCCTTGTGCCTCGGGCCGGGAGGGACGCGGCGGCGGCGCGGGGAACGAGAACAGCTCCAGGCTGACGCCAGGCGACACTTCCAGATCGAGCTTCCACGAATCGCGCTCGGCGCGGTACGCCTCGCGGAGGATGCGAAAGCCCAGCGTCTCGCTGTAGAACGCCTTGGAGCGCGCATAGTCCGAACAGATCAAGGCGACGTGATGGATCGCCGGCAACAACGGTGAGGTCATGCGTCACGCCTCGGAAAACGGAAAGGCGAGCACGTCGGCGATGGCGTCGGTGCCGACCAGGCACATCAGCAGGCGCTCGATGCCCAAGGCCACGCCAGCGCAATCGGGCATCGCATCGAGCACGTCGAGCAAGCGCTCGTCGATGGGCAGCTCCGGCTGCCCGCGCGAGCGTCGCACCGCGTTGTCGCGCTCGAACCGGCGACGTTGTTCGGCGGCGTCGTTGAGCTCGTGGTAGCCGTTGGCCACTTCGTAACGCCCCAGGTAAAGCTCGAAACGCTCCGCCATCGGCGGATCGCCCGGCCGCACCTTGGCCAGCGCGCACTGCGAGGCCGGGTAGTCGTGAATCACCGTGATGCGGTTGGTTGGGAAGGTCGGCTGCAGGCGATGGGTGATCAGCAGGTCGAGCCAGTCGTCGCGGGTCAATCCATCCGGCTCGATATGGAAGTCATCCAGCAAGGCGCGCAGATCGTCGATGGGGGCATGCATGGGATCGATGCCCAGCTCATCGATAAACAGCTGGCGATAACCTTCGACCCATACCTCGGCACGCCGCCCCACCATGGCGAGGGCGGCCTCGACCAGGCCGATGGTTTCTTCCATCAGCCGATGGTGATCCCAGCCGACGCGATACCACTCCAGCATGGTGAACTCGGGGTTGTGCCGTCCTCCGGCCTCGCCGTTGCGGAACACGCGGCCCAGCTCGTAGCAGTCGCCCACGCCAGCGGCGAGCAGGCGCTTGAGCGGATACTCCGGCGAAGTGCGCAGCCAGCGCGCCCGCGAGCCTGCATCCACATGGCCGCTGAATGTCGTGCTGAAGCTCTGGATGTTCGGGTCGGTATTGCCGGCCGCCGACAGGATCGGCGTTTCCACTTCCAGCACGTCGCGCTCGGCGAAAAATACGCGGATCAATCCATACAGGCGCGCGCGCAAGTGCAGGCGACCGGCGAGATGCAGCGTCATGCGGCGCCCTCATGCTTGGCCAGCAGGGCAAGCAGCTGGGCCTCGTCCCACACTTCCACGCCCAGCTCCTGGGCCTTGTCTAGCTTGGAACCAGCCGCTTCGCCGGCCACCACGAAGCTGGTCTTCTTCGATACGGAACCGGCAACCTTGGCGCCGAGCGCCTCCAGCCGCTCCTTGGCTTCGTCGCGGCTGAGCGAGGACAGCGTGCCGGTGAGCACCACGGTCTGGCCTTCGAGCGGCGCCGAGGCGCCTGCCGCCGTCTTCGGGATGGCGTCGAGCAATTCACGCATGGCTTCGTCGGCCTCGCGCAACGGTCGCACCAGCTTCTCGTGCGACAGGAAGGCCGCCAGATTGGTGGCCGCTGCCGATGGCAGGCCGGCCGTCAGCCAGTGGGACTGGCCGGCGGCGATCAGCTTGTCCAGCGTGACGAAGTGCTCGGCCAGCAGCTTGGTGCTCTTGGGACCAAGCTTGTTGATGCCGGCCATGTCGAGCAGCACGGCAAGATCGAGCTGGCCGCGCAGCTTGGGCGAAGGATGCGTCTCGTCGGAAAACACGATGCCCGAGGCGAGCAATGCATCCACCACTTTCTGGTTGCCCTTTTGCGCAAAGAAGCCGGCGATGGAAGCGGCCACCTCGTTGCCGACATCCGGCAGCACGCGCAGGATCATCGCCGGCATGCGGCGGATCACCGCCAGGCTGCCCAGCCATGCGGCCAGCGTCTTGGCGGTGCTCTCGCCGATATGCATGATGCCCAGGCCGAACAGGAAGCGCGGCAGCGTGGTGTGCTTGCTCGCCTCGATCGCCTCGATCAGGTTTTCCGCCCACTTGGTGGCGACCTTGCCCTGCTTGACCGTTTCCGGCGTGGTGCCGTCGCGCTCATCCGCACGGCGCTTCATCTCGAGGAAATCCTCGAGCGTGAGCTTGTACAGGTCGGCCGGCGTGTGCACATAGCCGAAGTCCACCAGCGCATCGACGAAGCGCTCGCCAATGCCTTCGATATCCATCGCGCGACGCGCGGCGAAGTGGATAAGGGCCTCCTTGCGCTGCGCCGGACAGATCAGCCCACCCGAACAACGCCAGGCTGCCTCGCCCTCTTCACGCAACAGCGCGGAACCGCACACCGGGCAGTGCGTGGGCATATGCCAGGGATGCGTATGCGGCGGTCGCAGCTCCGCCATCACGCGCACCACCTCGGGAATCACATCGCCGGCGCGGCGCACGATCACCGTGTCGCCCACGCGCACGTCGAGACGCGCCACCTGGTCGGCATTGTGCAGCGTGGCGTTGGTAACGGTGACGCCGGCCACCTGCACCGGCGCCAGGCGCGCCACCGGCGTGGCGGCGCCGGTGCGGCCAATCTGGATCTCGATGGCCTCGACCGTGGTGGTCTGTTCCTGCGCCGGGAACTTGTGCGCCAGCGCCCAGCGCGGCGCGCGCGACACGAAGCCCATCACGCGCTGGCCCTCGTAATCGTCCAGCTTGTAGACCACGCCGTCGATGTCGTAAGGCAAGCTGTCGCGCTTCTCGCCGATGCGGCGGTAGTACGCGATCAGGCCGTCGAAACCATGGGCCGTGCCCACCTCGGGCGACACCGGGAAGCCCCAGTCACGCAGCCGGGCCAGTGTCTTCGAATGCGTCGGCGGCAACTCGCCGCCCTGCACTTCGCCCACGGCGTAGGCGAAGAAGCTGAGCTTGCGCTTGGCCGTGATCGCCGGGTCGAGCTGGCGCAGCGAACCGGCCGCGCCGTTGCGCGGGTTGGCCAGCGTCTTCTCGCCGGCAACGCGGGCGCGCTCGTTGAACGCCTCGAAATCCTTGCGCAGCATGATCACTTCGCCGCGCACTTCCAGCACGCGCGGCCAGCCCTCGCCACGCAGGCGCAGCGGAATGGCGCGCACCGTGCGCAGGTTGGCGGTGACGTCCTCGCCGGTTTCGCCATCGCCGCGCGTGGCGCCCTGCACGAACACGCCGTTTTCGTAGCGCAGGCTGATGGCCAGACCATCGAGCTTGGGCTCCACGGAGAACACCGGGCTGCGGCGATGCAGCGTCTTCTCGATGCGCCGCTCGAACTCGGCCACTTCGCGGAAGCGCTCGCGATCGCCTTCGCCTTCCTGTTCGAAGGCATTGTTGAGCGACAGCATGGGAATGGCGTGGCGCACCTCGGCAAAGCCGCCCTGCGCCCGCGCGCCCACGCGACGCGTGGGCGAGTCGGGCGTGGCCAGTTCGGGGTGCGCGTCTTCCAACGCTTCCAGCTCGCGCATGGCGCGGTCGTATTCGGCATCGGTGATCTCCGGATCATCGAGCACGTGGTAGCGATAGTTGGCGCGCTCGATCTTCTCGCGCAGTTCGGCGGCGCGGGTTTGCCAGTCATGGACGTGGCTCTGGCTCATGCGGATCTCCTCATGAGCCAAAGTTTACCGAGTCATGGCCCGCTTCGGCCCATCCCCAAGCCAATTCCCGGCCGGTGCCGGACCTAAAAACACATTGCCGTCACATCTGCCAGGGACTTAGCGGTGCAGATCGCCGGCCGCCTCGGGCTGGTAATCGATATCGAGCACCCGCAGGCGACGCTGGCGACCGTCCGGCGTGGGCCAGTCGATCTGCTGCCCCACCGTGAGCCCAAGCAAGGCACTGCCGACCGGCGCGAGGATCGACACCGAGCCCGGCACGCCCGCGCCGGAGGGATAGACCAGGCTCACGGTCAGCTCGTCGCTGCTGCCTTCGTCCTTGAAGGTGACGACGGAGTTCATGGTCACCACGTTCGCCGGCACCGCCGCGGGCTCCACCACCTCGGCGCGGTCCAGCTCGGCACGCAAGGCCTCGTACTGTGTCGCCTGCACGGGCGGCATGCGCTCAAGCAGCGCTTCGATGCGCTCCAGGTCGAGGCGGGAAATAACGATGGGTGGCTTGATGCTCATGCTGACTCCTTGTCCATGGGGCGATCGAATGCCCGCTTGCCCACGGCCACAAAAGACGACGCGCCGGGACAAAACCGTCCCGGCGCGCGTGGCCGATGAATGATCGTCCCAGGGCCACTGCTTGCGCGGCTGTTGACGTGACGAGCACGCCCAGGCTCTAAGATGAAACGCGACTGACTTTGGACGTGGTGTCGTCCAAAAGCAAGTTGCCATAGCAGGTATCATCGGCGTCCATGCCAGAGAACATCCCCGCCACGGAGGCAAACCTGCCTGTCCCGCCCCCGGGCGAGGCTGCGGTGGTGGTCACACCGCCGGCGGCATCGTCGCGCGAGCGCTTTCGCGGGCTGATCTGGCTGGTGGCTGCCGCGTTCTTCATGCAGGCGCTGGACTCCACCATCGTCAACACCGCCGTGCCTGCCATGGCCGATGCGCTCAACGTGACGCCGCTGGGCATGCGCACCGCGCTCACCAGTTATGTGTTGACGCTGGCCATCTTCATTCCGGCCAGCCCCTGGCTGTGCGACCGCTTCGGCACGCGACGCATTTTCGCCGCCGCCATTGCCACCTTCACTGTCGGCTCGCTGCTCTGCGGTATTGCGCAGAGCCTGCCCCAGCTGGTGGCCTCCCGCGTACTGCAAGGCCTTGGCGGCGCAGCGCTGATGCCGGTAGGCCGCTACGTGCTGGTGCGCAGCATCGACAAGCGCGACTTCGTGCGCGCCATGAGCACGGTGGCCACGGTCGGCCTGCTTGGCTCGGTGCTCGGTCCGTTGCTTGGCGGCGCGCTCGCGCAGTTCACCAGTTGGCGACTGATCTTCCTTATCAACGTGCCAGTGGGCCTGGTGGGCCTGTGGATGAACCGCCGGAGCATGCCCGACTATCGGCTCGACGACGTCCATGCCTTCGACTTTGTCGGCTTCCTGCTGTTTGCGGCGGCGTCAGCGATGTTGCTGACTGCCTCCGAAGTCGCCAGCGGTGGCGGCGGCCAGTGGCTGTGGATCGCCATCTATGGCGTGCTGGCCGTTGTGTTCGGCTGCATCTACGTATGGCATAGCCGGCACACCGATCATCCGGTGGCCGATCTCAACCTGCTGCGCGTACGCAGCGTGTGGGTGTCGCTCGCGGGCAACCTGTTCACGCGCCTGGGCGTGTCGGGCATGTTCCTGTTATTGGTGCTGTTTCTGCAGGTGGGCTGCGGCTGGTCGCCGCTGATGGCCGGCCTGATGATGGTGCCGCAGGCACTGGGCTCGATCACCGCCAAGTGGGGCATCAACCGCCTGATCAACCGCCTCGGCTACCGCCGGCTGCTGTTCAACAACACACTGATCGTGGCCGTGCTGCTCGCCTCGTTCGCCCTGCTCGGCCAAGGCTCGCCGATGTGGCTGATCGCGCTGATGGTGTACGTCTACGGCGGCTTCATGGGCATGCAGTACACCGCCATGAACACGCTCATCTACAACGACCTGGATGTGAAGTACGCCTCGCAGGCGTCGTCCATGGCATCCACCGCGCAATACCTCTCCATGAGCTTCGGCATCGCACTGGCCTCGCTGCTGATGGAGGCGCTGTTGCAGGGCCACGCCCATGAGGCCTATATCCCTGCGTTCCGCTGGACCGTGCTATTGCTTGGCGTGGTGACCGCCACCGCCAGCTGGGTGTTCAGCCGATTGCAGAAAGACGATCGTCCCTCGCGCGCGACGCGGACGACCGATTAAGCGGCATCGACCTGCGCAAGCATGTAGCATGCGGAGCACTGCCCGCTGCCACGTCCCTTCTGCATGCACCACGCCAGCGACATCCTGTTCACGCTGTTCATCGTCTTTCTTGCCGCCCAGATCGGTAGCGAGATCGCGCAACGGTTGAAACTCCCCGGCGTGGTAGGCGAGATCGCCGCCGGCTGCGTGATCGGCCCCTCCGCACTGGGCTGGATCATGCCCGACCAGATCGCCACGGGCACACCGCTGGATGTGCTTTCGGAAATCGGCGTGGTGCTGCTGCTGTTTTCGGTGGGCCTGGAAACACGCCTGGAAGACCTCAAGAAGGTCGGCAAGGTGGCCTTCCTGGTCGGCGTGCTCGGCGTGCTGGTGCCCTTCGGGCTGGGCGGCCTGTGGGCGCATGGCAGCGGCTTCGACTGGAGCCGCTCGCTGTTCATCGCTGCCGCCTTCGTGGCCACCTCGGCCGGCATCACCGCCCGTGTGCTGCAGGAGCTGGGTGCGCTGCAGCGCATGGAAAGCAAGGTGATCCTCGGCGCTGCCGTCATCGATGACATTCTCGCCATGCTGCTGCTCGGCGTGGTGGTGTCGCTACAAGGCGGCGAAGGCATCGATGTGATCCACCTGCTGGCCGTGCTTGCCGGCGCGATCGGCTTTATCGCGGTGATCGGTGTGGGCGGTGCGCGGGTGATGCGCTGGAATTCCAGTTGGCTGGACAAGCCGCAGAATCCCCAGTCCGCGCTGGCCATCGTGCTGGCGCTATGCCTGGGCCTTGCCTATATCTCCACGCTGTTTGGTCTGGCTGCCATCATCGGTGCGTTCCTGGCCGGCATGATCGCCTCCGAAACGCGCCAGCAGCACACGCTGGAAAAACAGACCCAGCCCCTGCTGGCGCTGCTCACGCCGTTCTTCTTCGTCATCACCGGCAGCAAGATCGACCTGCATCAGCTGGCCAGTGTGGAGGCCGGCATCATGTTGCTGGTGGTGACCCTGATCGCCATCGCCTCCAAGTTGATCGGCGGCTTTCTTGGCGCACTGCCGCTCGGCGCGCGCAGCGCCACCATCGTGGGTTTCGGCATGGTGCCGCGTGGCGAGGTCGGCGTGGTGATCGCCAGCCTGGGTTTGACCGCCGGTGTGTTTAGCGACCGGATCTACGCCATCATCGTGGCGATGTCGTTGCTCACCGCCATGGTGACGCCGCCCGTGCTGGCCTGGCTGCTGCGCCGAAGCGGCGCGGTGGGGCAAACCGTCGACGCGCCGGAAGTGCGCTGATCCCTAAGCGCCGCGCATCGTGCGGTAAGCGTCGAGTGCCTGCTGGCGCGTCATGGCCAGATCAACCATTGGCGCCGGATAACCGCTGCGTTTCAACAACATCGGGTCCTTCCACGGTTCATGCAGCAGTGGCAGCGGCACCGTGGCCAGCTCCGGCAGCCACCGGCGCAGGTAGTCTCCCAGGGCATCGAACTTCATCGCCTGCGTGACCGGGTTGAACACGCGAAAGTAAGGCGCCGCATCGGCGCCCGTTCCCGCCACCCATTGCCAGCCCAAGGTGTTGTTGGCCAAATCCGCATCCACCAGGGTGTCCCAGAACCAGCGCGCACCGTGATGCCAGCGCTGGCGAAGGTTCTTGGTGAGAAAACTGGCCACGATCATGCGCACCCTATTGTGCATCCAGCCGGTGTGCCACAGCTCGCGCATGCCGGCATCCACCAGCGGTATGCCCGTGCGGCCATGCCGCCAGCGCGCCAGCGAGGCTTCACTCGCCGGCGCCCATGCCAGTCCGTCGAATTGTGGGTTGAAGTTGGCCGTGGGCGTCTGCGGAAAATGGAACAACAGGTGATGGGCAAACTCACGCCAGCCCAGTTCGCGCAGATACGGCTCGATGTCGGGACGGCGACGCGCATCGACCGCCGCCACGCGATCAGCAAGGTAACGATGGATCTGCCGTGGCGAGATCTCGCCAAAATGCAGATGCGGAGATAACCGCGAGGTGCCGTGCCGCGACGGCAGGTCACGCGCGCGGGCATAGTCGGCCACCGCATCATCGGCAAAGATCTCCAGCAGTTCATGAGCGCCTCGCTCGCCGGGCGTCCAGGTGTCATGCAGGCCGCCATCCCAACGTATCGATGGCAGCAAACCCAGGGCATCCAGTGGCAGGCCGCCGTCGGCGGCAACGCCATGCAGTGCCGCAGGGACAGGTAATGACTGCGGGGGGCCTAGCGCCGTGCGCAGGTTGCGCCAGAACGGAGTGAATACCCGATAGGGTCCCTGCTGCCTGGTGGTGACTTGCCAAGGCTCGCACCATAGCGCGGCGTTGAAGCTCTGCACCTGGACACCCTGCCCGCGCAGGGCCGCCTTGATGCCGCCATCGCGCGCGATGGCGGCGGGCTCGTAGAGCCGGTTCCAGTAAACCGCCGTAGCACCGGTTTGCGCCAGCATCTGCCGCAGCACAGAGAGGCTGTCGCCCTGCCTGATATGTAGCGGCGCGCGATGTTTATCCAGGCCGGCTTGCAAGGCTTTCAACGAATGGTGCAACCACCATTGGCTCGCGCCGCCCGGCGCCCAATCCGCGTCTTCATGCGGGGCATGGATATACAGCGGCAGAATGCGCTCGTGCGCGGCACACGCGGCGCTCAGCGCCGGGTTGTCGGCAAGGCGAAGGTCACGGCGAAACCAGACAAGGGCAGTGCTCATCGCCACAGCTTAGTCCGTGCGAGCCACCCTGTATGCCCGGCCTTAGGGCCCTATCGGATACCGCCGGGCAGCGGCGGTATCCGCTGGGTGTCGATCAGAGTTCGACCACGTCGAAGCGACGATCGGCGCTGACGTCTTCCTCGTAGTTCACGTCTTCGCGGCCAAAGCCGAACAGTTGCAGGAAGTCGTGCTTGTAGCCTGCATAGTCGGTGAGCTGCGAAAGGTTCTCGGTGTTCACCGTGGGCCACAGCGCCTTGCAGGCCTGCTGCACGTCGTCGCGCAGCTCCCAGTCGTCCAGGCGCAGGCGGCCTTCGTTGTCGGTGGTCGGGGCCTGGTGGTCCGTCCGGTACATCCGCTCGCGGAACAGGCGGTTGATCTGCTCGATGGTGCCTTCGTGGATGCCCTTTTCCTTCATGATGCGGAACACCATGGAGACGTACAGCGGGATCACCGGGATCGCCGCGCTGGCCTGGGTCACCACTGACTTCATCACGCCCACGTAGGCTTCCAGGTGTTCGGCCTGGTGACGCTCGGTGAGCTGGCGCGCGGTGTTGTCCAGGTGCTGCTTGGCCTGGCCCAGCGTGCCGTGCCAGTAGATCGGCCAGGTGATCTCGGTGCCGACATAGCTATAGGCGATGGTCTTGGCATGGTCGGCCAGCACGCCGGCGTCGCTCAGCGCGTCGATCCACAGCTGCCAGTCCTCGCCGCCCATCACGGTGACGGTGTCCTTGATCTCCTGCTCGGTCGCCGGCTCCACCGACACCTGCACCACGGTGTCCTTGTTGGTGTCGATCGAGGTGGCGGTGAACGTCTCGCCGATGGTCTTGAGCGAGGAGCGCACCAGCTCGCCCGTGTCCGGCAACTTGCGCACCGGCGAGGCCAGCGAGTAGACCACCAGGTCGATCGGACCGCCCATCTCGTTCTTGATCATCTCGATGGCGCGGGCGCGGGTCTCGTTGGAGAACGCGTCGCCGTTGATCGAGCGGCTGTACAGGCCCGCCTGCTTGGCGAACTTGTCGAACGCGGCGGAGTTGTACCAGCCGGCCGTGCCGGTCTTGGTCTCGCTGCTGGGCTTCTCGAAAAACACGCCCAGCGTGGCCGCGCCGTAGCCGAACGCCGCCGTGATGCGCGACGCCAGGCCGTAGCCGGTGGAGGCACCAATCACCAGCACGCGCTTGGGGCCTTCGCCCAGGTTGCCTTGTGCCTTGGTGATGCGGATCTGTTCGAGCACGTTCTGCTCGCACCCGACCGGATGAGCCGTAATGCAGATAAAGCCACGCACCTTGGGGTTGATGATCACTCGATGACTCCTGGCCACACGCCGTAAACCACCATTTTAACCCGTGCGCGGGACATGCGCTGCCGTAGGGTGGCTGGCAGCCGGCCGCCTCAGGCCGACGCGCCCAGCCCGTCGCCCGATGACGGTAGCGCGGAAGTGCCCCTGACCATCGCTTACGAACCGGGCGAACGGCCGCCGTGAAAGCGCCCGAACATGCGCGCCGCCATCACCGCCATCCACAGCATGCCCAGCCCCGCCGAGGCCGCCTGGTCGATGGCGTGGATATCAAAGCTGCCCACGCGCACCAGCAGCAGATAGGCGAACACGAGATTGGCGAAACCCCACAGCACGTTCACCGTGGAAGACGAAAGCCCCACGCCGTGCGGCTTGGCGAACGGGCTCTGGAAAGCGCGGCCCATCATGCCGCTGACGAAGTGCGGAATGGCATTGGCGAGAAACGCGCCACCGAAGAAGTAAGCCACTTCGTGGAGCAGCATGTTCACGCCCTCCCCGCCGGCAGCTCGTGGATCTGCGGCCTCGCGGCGGTTTGGCGGAATGCCCCGGCCAATGCATCATCGACAACAACGAGCGTGGTCAGAACCATGGCAAATCCTTCGGTGATGTGGCGCGCCGCCACGTGGGTGCAGCAGTGGATCGCGCCGACTATGCGTCGCTCAAGCGCTTGAGCAAGGCAACGGCCGACAGCAGGGTTTGTTGTTCCGCCGGATCGAGTTTCGCCACGGCGGCCATCAGCCACGCCTGCTTGGCGAGGCTGCGCTTACGCCGCATCTCGATGCCTTTGGCCGTCAATGACACCAGCATCTGCCGTCCATCCGTGGGATGCGGCTGACGCTCGATCAACCCTTCCTGTTCCAGATCGGCGAGCGTGGCGCCCATCGACTGCGGTTTCACCGCCTCGGCGCGCGCAAGCTCCGCGGTTGTCATCGGGCCGGCCCGTTCCAGCCGGGCCAGCGCGGACATCTGCGACCAACTCAGGCCGGCCGTATTCACTTCCTGGCGCAATCGACGCAGCAACTGGCCCATCGCCAACGAAAGATCGGTGACGGTGGCTTCCAGCGGGTGCGTCTGGTTCGTGCGCATGGAGGCATCCTAGACATGGACAGTAAAACTTGCAAGTTAAACTGTCTATATGGGAATTTGACGCCCTCGCACTCACCATGCGGGTACAACCATGCGGGACCACCACCCATAACCCGCTGTCCCCAAGGAGGGCCCTATGAAATACCGCCTGCTCTGGCTGCCGCTCGCCCTCGCTGCCTGCTCGCAAACACCGCAAGGCACGGGTCCTGCCCCTTCGCCTGCCAGCAGCGCGGCGAAAGCACCCCTTGCTGCCGGCACCACTGCCACCACGCCAGCGGCAACGGACGAGAACCTGCTTATCCAATACATCTGGCAACTCACCGGGGCGACCGACAGCGCAGGCAAACGCATCGACGCGCTGTTCATCCGCGCCGACAAGCCGGTGGAGCTGATGTTCCACGCCGACCGCATCAGCGTGACCAACAGCTGCAACGCCATCGGCGGCGGTTACAGCACCCATGGCGAACAACTCCGCATTGGTCCGATGGCGCACACCATGATGGCCTGCGCGGACCCGTCACTGTCCGCGCTGGACAGCGCCATCGGCCAGCGCCTGCAGGGCGACCTGCGCATGAGCCTGCAGGCCGATGGCGACACGCCGCATCTGCAACTGGTCACCGGCACTGGCGAAACGCTCAGCTTCACCGGCAGGCCCACCGCGGAAACGCGCTATGGCGGTTCGGGCGAAACCGTGTTCCTGGAAGTGGCCGCGCAGACCGCGCCATGCAACCACCCGCTGATTCCCAACAAGTCATGCCTGCAAGTGCGCGAACGCCATTACGACGAACACGGCCTGCAGAACGGCGCACCTGGTGACTGGCAGCCGCTGGACCAGGACATCGAGGGCTATACCCACGAAGACGGCATCCGCAACGTGCTGCGGGTGAAGCGCTATACCATCAAGAACCCGCCCGCCGACGCACCGTCCACCGCCTATGTATTGGACACGGTGATCGAAACGGAACAAGTGCAGCGCTAGGCAGGCAAGCAGCGCGGGCCAATCACTGACGTACGCAGCGCTTGTCCGTCGCGCGCCCTGCGGCAATCCGTCCAGGCCATTTTCACGGCATGTTTCCCGCGTCTCCGCGATGCTGCGCTATCTTGCGACGCCCCGTCGCCACAACAACAAGGAGTCGCGTTGTGACCGTCAAGAACTCCCCGACCACCGGCAAGCCATCGGCCTTTGAGCATCAGCCCGATGCTTCGCGCGACTATTGGTGCAACCGGCCCGAAAACACCTTGCCGCCGCCGGACATGATGGGCGCCTATATGCGCAACCGTCCCGTTGCCGGCGAGGGCATCGAGCAGCGCAAGGCCTACATCATCGGCAGCGGTATCGCCGGACTCGCCGCCGCGTTCTATCTGATCCGGGACGGCCACATGCCGGCCGGCAACATCACCATCATCGAGAGCATGGACATCGAAGGCGGCTCGCTGGATGGCGCGGGCAATGCGCAGGATGGCTATATCGTGCGCGGCGGCCGCGAGATGAACTGGAACTACGACAACCTGTGGGACATGTTCCAGGATGTTCCCGCGCTGGAATTGCCCGCGGGGTTCAGCGTGCTGGATGAATACCGGCTGGTGAACGACAACGACCCGAACTACTCCAAGGCCCGCTTGATGCACAAGCAGGGCCAGATCAAGGATTTCTCCACCTTCGGCCTGAACCGCTCGCAGCAATGGGAGTTGATCCGGCTGCTGCTCAAGCGCAAGGAGGACCTCGATGACATCACCATCGAGGAGTATTTCAGCGAAGGCTTCCTGCAGAGCAACTTCTGGTTCTTCTGGCGATCCATGTTCGCCTTCGAGAACTGGCAGAGCCTGCTGGAATTGAAGCTGTACATGCACCGCTTCCTGGACGCCATCGACGGCCTCAATGACATGTCGGCACTGGTGTTCCCCAAGTACAACCAGTTCGACAGTTTCGTTCGCCCGCTGGTGACGATGCTGCGCGACAAGGGTGTCAAGCTGCAATTCAAGACACGCGTCTACGATCTCGACATGAAGGTCGATGGCGAGCAGCGCACCGTCACCGGCATCCGCTGCAAGATCGACGGCAAGGACACCACCCTTCCCGTCGCCGAAGGTGACCTGGTATTTGCCCTCACCGGCTCCATGACCGAAGGCACCGCCTATGGCGACATGGATACCGCACCCGTGCTTGAGCGCGGCGTCCACCACCCGGGCGACGACAGCGACTGGGCCTTGTGGCTCAACCTGGCCAAGCAGTCGCCGGTGTTCGGCAAGCCCCTCAAATTCTGTGGCGACATCGATCGCTCGATGTGGGAGTCGGTGACGCTGACCCTCAAGCCCTCGCCACTGGTCGACAAGATCAAAGAGCTCTCGGTCAACGACCCGTACTCGGGCAAGACCGTGACCGGCGGCGTCATTACCTTCACCGATTCGAACTGGGTGCTCAGTTTCACCGTCAATCGTCAGCCGCATTTTCCCGACCAGCCCAAGGATGTGCTGGTGGCCTGGGTCTATGCGCTGCTGATGGACAAGGATGGCAACTACATCAAGAAGCCCATGCCCGCATGCACGGGGCGCGAGGTGCTGGCCGAGCTTTGCTACCACCTTGGCATTGTCGACCAGCTCGATGCCGTGGTGGCCCATACCAAGGTGCGCATCGCGCTGATGCCCTACATCACCGCGCAATTCATGCCGCGCGCGGCTGGCGACCGACCGGAAGTGGTTCCGGCCGGATGCACCAACCTCGGCCTGCTGGGGCAGTTCGTCGAAACCCGCAACGATGTCATCTTCACCATGGAAAGCTCGGTGCGCACCGCGCGGGTGGCGGTCTACACGCTGCTGAATCTGCGCAAGCAGGTGCCCGATATCAGCCCCACCCAGTACGACATACGCAACCTGATCAAGGCGGCGCGCACGCTCAACAACAACCAGCCCTTCATCGGCGAGCGGCTGCTGCACCGGCTGCTTGGCAAATCCTATTTCGCGCATGTGCTACCGCCCTTGCCCACCTCGGACAAGTCCAAGCGCGAACTGCTCGAAGACGAGCTTGCCGGTTTGTTCGGCAAGGGCAGCCAGGTGCTGAAAGATGCCTCGGGCTGGCTGGAACGCATCCGCGACAACCTGCGCAAGAAGTCAGGCTGAACCTGCGCGCTTGGCGCTGGGTCACCATGGCGCCAGGACAACCCGCATGCCGGCCGCCGCCCGCACGACGTGATGCGGCGGCCATGCCCGGTTATCCATGGAATAGCACCTCATGACCATCAAGAACGTCACCGTACTGGGCACCGGCGTACTGGGCTCGCAGATCATCTTCCAGACAGCCTTCAAGGGCTTCAACGTCACTGCGTACGACATCGACGATGCCAGCCTGGACAAGGCCCGCCAAACCATCGCCGGCCTCGCCCACCGTTATCTCGAAGACCTCAAGGACATACCCCCCGCCTCGCTCGACGCGGCGGCTGGGCGCATCACATGGAGCACCAGCCTGGCCGCTGCCGTGAAGGATGCCGACCTGGTCATCGAGGCGGTTCCCGAACAGATCGAACTCAAGCGCAAGGTCTACGGCGAGCTGGGCCGGGTCGCGCCGCCCAAGACCATCTTCGCCAGCAATGCCTCGACCTTGCTGCCCAGCGCCCTGGCAGATGCCACGGGGCGTCCGGACAGGTTCCTCGCCCTGCATTTCGCCAATGAAATCTGGCTGCACAACATCGCCGAAATCATGGGACACCCGGGTACCGATCCAGTGGTATTCGCCACCGTGGTCCAGTTCGCCCGGGACATCGGCATGGTGCCGATCGAGATCCACAAGGAGAAAGCCGGTTACGTGCTCAACTCGCTGCTGGTGCCGTTCCTGGCAGCAGCCTCGGGCTTGCTGATCGAAGGCATCGCCGAACCCGCTGCCATCGACAAGACCTGGCGGATCGGCACCGGCGCGCCCAAGGGGCCGTTCGAGATATTCGATATCGTCGGCCTGAATACGGCATATCACATTTCGCTGGTGGGCAGCCCCGCACAGCAGAGGTTCGCGCAGTACCTCAAGGAAAACTACATCGACAAGGGCAAGCTGGGCGTGGAAACGGGCGAGGGTTTCTACGTCTATCGGAAATAGGCCTGCAACTTATCGACGGCCGGCAGCACCTGCAAAGCGACGTGGAGAGCTGCGCATGGGGTTCTGGTGCCGGGGTGTAAGCGGCGCGGCTACAGGGATGGATCGATATCAATCACGATCTTTCCTTGAGCCTTTCCTGACTCCAACAGCCGATGCGCATCGGCGGCTGTGGCCAGCGTGAACGAGTGCGCATCGATCAGCGGCCTGAGTTTTCCTTCATCGACCAATCGCGCAGCTGATCGCAGGATGCGCCCATGACGATCGCGCCCAACTCCGGTCAACAGCGGCAAAAGCATGAAAACCGCGTGGAACGATAGCGCCTTGGCGTGCAGCACCGATAGATCCTGGGTGGTCCTTGCATTGGTCGTCACGACCTGGCCATGGGTTTGAGCCGCTTCAAAGCTATTGGGGAGATTGCCTCCACCGATGGTGTCGAACACGACATCGAATCCCTGTCCGCCGGTCAGTCGTTCGACGTAGGCTGCTACGGACTCCTTCTGGAAATCGATGGTTTCGTCGGCGCCAAGCGACATGGCAATGTTCGACGCTGCATCCCCGGCTATCGTGGTCGCCACGCGCGCACCCATAGCCCTGGCCAACTGTATGGCGATATGGCCCACACCGCCGATTCCCCCATGTACCAGGACATGTTGGCCCGATGACAGTTGCGATCGCTCCCAAGCTTCCCACGCGGTAATGGTGACCAACGGCAGCGCCGCTGCCTCGCGAAAGCTGAGCTTTTCTGGTTTTGGCGCGAGCAGCCTGGCATCTGCGAGCATGTATTCGGCAAGCGATCCGCCCTGACCCCTTACACCACCCGCGCAGCCATAGACGGCGTCGCCCGGTGCGAAATCCAATACCCCGGCCCCGACCGCTTCGACGCGGCCGGCAACGTCGGCGCCGAGCACGGCGGGCATGGCGGGACCGATCGGAAGACCGCCACGGATTTTGATATCGATCGCGTTGATCGACGTGGCCGCCTGCCTAACCAGGACGTACCCCGGCTTGACCTCGGGCCTGGGAATATCCTGCAGCTGGAAATTCTCCGGCCCACCAAACTCCGTCAGTACGAGAGCTTTCATGCTGCGCGATCCTCATGCACCGGGGTGCGTTAACGAACGTGCTACGGCGAGTGAATCTGTGATCCTGGCGAAGCAACGCCGACAAGCATGTAGAGCGTCATGGGCTGCTTCACTTCGTCCGTCCCGTGATGGAAGAGTGCCGTGCGATCGATTTGCGCAGCTGGCATCCACAGCGTGCCATTGGCGTCGAGAAAGGACGCATCAACCCAATGGAGCCGATCATCCTGGAGCAGCGTCGTGATGACGCCATCTGCCGTACGCTTGCGCACCGAGTTCGTCGCAAGGTCCGAAAAATAAAGCGTGCCGTTCTTGTCCATGGTCGTACCGCCGACAGGTGGCAGGTCGATCCACGGCTCAACCGCTGCGGCCAGCTTTTCCGGGGATACGGCGGGATCGTCCAGCAACGTTGTCGGCACGCGATGCCAGGGACCCTCAAGGGTTCCAAAGTAGAACCATCGACCATCGGGACTCAGTTCAAGCGGGTCCGAATTCACCTGTAGCGGCTTGTCATCGGGACCCAGATCGGTATTTCCAGCCACGACGATGGGGCGTTCGCCGTTCGCCACCACCGACGGCGCGGCATCCAATACGCGTCGAGCGTGACCTGTCTTCAAATCCAGGACAATCAACCCACCCTGTCCAGCGTCGGTCAGATAAGCGTGTGTCCCGTGAAAACGCACGTCGTCGACATAGCTTCCGGGCTTAACCACGCCCGGTTCGAAGGCGTAGACACGCACGACCTTGTTCGTCTTCAGGCCGATATGAATCAACTTGGCACCATGCGGCAAAGGGTCTCCGCCAAAATCCGGAGAGCCCGTATCCACGACCCAAAGATCACCCTGGTTGTCCATGTGCAGCGCATTGATGTTCACAAATGCGTTGCTCGGATCGGTGCTTGCTTTCCATGCATTCCAGGCAGCGTCGGGATATGGCGCGGGCATGCCATCTTTCCCTATCACCACCAAGGAAGGCAGCTTCGTGCCCGTCCAGCGTGGACCTGAGAGAAAGATGCGATCTCCAGAAACCACTACCGCATTCCACACCGCGCCTTCGGCCTGAGCGCCCACCTGGAGATCAGGTTGTGCGCCCGCAAACGAGACGCTTGCAGCCAATGACATCCACGCAGCACATGCGAGCCCAAGAAGAAGTTTCTTTGCGCCAAAACTCATCGCTTGCCTCCTGGTGACTGGCCAAGTCAAACGCCACACTGGCGAATTGCCTTGGTGGCACGGCTTTAACGGATACGCGAGCCCACCCTAATGCCTCACGTCTCCCAGGGCTTGAACGATCTTGTGAAAATTTGAACTGGATTCGGGGTCCAGCATCAACTGATACCGAAATGGGGTCCGTTCAAACAGCGGCCTTCGCAGTCGGAAGCAGCGCACCACGGTGACCAGCCACCTTGAATGAACACCCCCATTTGGGGGGCATCTGACAGGTGGGCGACAGGCAATAATCGCCTGGCAACTCATGAAAGTGCGATTCGCGTGCCGGTGAATCGCGATGATCTTCCAGTGCGATCGAAATACCCGAAGACGCGCGACATCCCGCCAAATGCGCCTGGCGAATCCGACTACGGTGCGACGACCAGCGCCTAAGAAGTACCCGTGGACACGGATTGGCATATGACGATGTACCGCGGCACGGACGCTTTTTGATGCTTGCATGCCATTAAAGACGGACGGACAGTCCCATGAAAATGAAACCTCTGGTTGCCTGCCTCTGCTCAAGTGCATGGCTCCTTTTGACGGTCCCCTGCGGCGCAGGGGCGCAGACTACCGAAAACGGTCAGATGGCCCGATCACTGTCCCCATCGGAAGCACCGGGCAGCGGCGTTCAACCAAGCATCAGCGCACACTCCGCGGTGTTACCCGTGCTCTATCAGCTCGACCAGCAACCCATCGAGCAGATATCGCCACTGATTCAACGGCAGGTTCTTCATGGCGTCCAATCGACCTTCGTGAAATGGATCGTCAAGAAAGGCGGCGTATTTCCGTTGCATCATCATGCTAACGAACAGATTACCTGGATAACGCAAGGCCGTTGCGAGGTGAACTCGCAGGGCAAGCGCTTTGTGTTGACCGCCGGAACCGTGCTCGTGATTCCGCCAAACGTGCCTCACGAATTTCGCTGCACCGAGGACACCATCGACATCGACTTCTTTGCCCCACAACGCCAGGACTGGATCGACGGCGCCGCCTCTGTAGCTGCCACGCCCGATGCCGCAGCCGATGGTGCGCCCAGTAGTTCCAAGAAATAAACCATCGACCGAATCAGGCATCGCTCTCCAAGAACAACGGGACGATGCGGATTGTGGGCACCAGACATCAAGGGCTATGAGATGACTATTTCGGCGCGGCCTTGGTATCCAGCATACTAACCGGGGTCGCGAGTCATCCAGGAAGGCGTCATGCCCTTTAGGCCGTTCAAAGGATTGTTTCCCGCAAGTCGCATTTCCGCCGTGCGCGACGCCGGGGCAGGCGTCATCCTTGCGTCGATGGATATCCCCCAGTTGCTTGGCTATGCACGAATTGCCGGCATGCCGACAGTCACGGGGCTCTATACAGGCCTGTTGCCGATCATTGCTTTCGCGCTGTTCGGCGCGTCGCGGAGTCTTGTCGTTGCCGCGGACTCCGCCACCGCGACCATTTTCGCGAGCAAGCTCTCGACATTGGCGGAGCCATCGAGTGCCCAGTACATCGCACTGGCGGGCATGACGGCGCTGCTTACCGCGCTGATGTTGTTGATCGCCCGCATCTTCCGCCTCGGCTTTCTCGCCGACTTCTTGTCCCGCACCGTGCTGGTGGGTTTTCTTGCCGGCGTTGGCGTACAGGTCGGCGTGGCGATGATGGGAGACATGCTCGGTATCCCGATTGCCTCGCGCTCGACGCTGGGGCAGATCAGCCTGATCGCCACCCATCTATCCGCCATCCACGGGCTGTCGCTCACCATCTCCGCACTGGTGGTCGCGATCATCCTGCTGTTCAAACATTACAGGCCTCGCTGGCCTGCTGCGCTGGCCGTGGTGGTCATCGGGATCTGGTCGAGCATTGCCCTGAATTTATCGAGTCGCGGCATCGGCGTGATCGGCCCCTTGGACATCGGTGTGCCGCACCTTCGCCTATTCGATATCGGATGGTTTCAGACACTGAGCCTTCTGCAGGTGGCCGGCTCCTGCTTTGTCGTCATCATTGCGCAGAGTGCGGCAACCAGCCGGGCATTCGCCGAACGTTACGGCGACAACGTCGATGAGAATGCCGACCTGCTTGGCCTGGCGGCGGCCAATGCAGCCGCGGCGTTGAGCGGCGCATTCGTGGTCAATGGCAGTCCGACCCAGACCGCCATGGCTGAACAGGCCGGCGCACGCAGCCAGATCGCACAGCTCACGCTGGCCGCCTGCGTGGTGGCCGTTCTGCTGTTCCTGGGACGCTGGCTGCAGTACCTGCCACAGTGCGTGTTGGCGTCACTGGTGTTCACGATTGCGGTGGGGCTCATCGCGGTCAAACAAATGAACGCCATCCGTCGGGAGAGCCCCGGCGAATTTGCGCTGGCCTTGACCACGGCCCTAGCCGTCGTGATCGCAGGCGTGGAGACCGGGATCTTCCTCGCGATCGTACTTTCGCTATTGCGTCACGTGCGCCACAGCTACCGCCCTCACACGATGATATTCGCGCCAAACCGTGAAAGCCGGTGGGAACCCGTGCCGTCACATGCCGGGCTGGAGACGGGCCCTGGATTGATCGTTTATCGCTTCGGTTCCGACCTTTTCTATGCGAACGAGCATTTGTTCACCGATGAGGTGCGCCGACTGATCGACACCGCACCCACGCCGGTGCGCTGGTTTATCGTCGACGCCTCTGCCATCACCGATCTGGACTATTCGGCAGGTCGCTCGGTCAACACCTTGTGCAAGGAACTGGCAGCGCGCGGTATCAAGGTCGTATTTTCCCGCGTGAGCCAGTATTTGCGCGCCGACATGGATCGCCACGGCGTCACGTCCGTGATCGGGACGAACAGCATTTACAGCACCTTGCATGAGGCACTTGCAAGCCTGCATGAAACCGCTCACTCGCCTACGCAGTAGCTGAAGCAGGGTTTGTTTGATGTGTCCTATGTCCTGAACGCGGCCTCACACTGACTGCTAAAGCAAACATGGACACTTAGGCGAATCAATCGGTCATCGACAGGGACTCTGGCATGCTCCCCCCGCCATGCTTTGGCGGTGATCCGATGGCGAGGCCAAGCCCGTTCAAGGCTTGTGTCGACTCCCCTCAGATCAATGCCACGAATAATTAGAGGCGGCCGGGTCGTTCTGGATACGAAACTCGGCGGGCGTCAGCCCGCCAAGGCTGTCATGGGGTATCTCGCGGTTGTAGTCGGCTAGCCATCGCTCGGTATGTTCGCGGACCTCATGGAGCATGCGGAACACATGCATGTCGAGCACGCCCCGTCGATAGCTGTCGAAGTTCACCGTGCCACCGCTGACGATGGCGGTGCCGTTCTTACTCGATAGCGTAGCGGCATGATACGTCTGATCACCGCCACTGATGAGGGCAATGCCACCACCCAAGGTGGCCTGGCCGCCGGCATTCACCTGGGTGCCTTGGGCGGTGCTTATGTCCACTTAATCGGCGATTCTCTTGTGGCCATCTTTGCTGGCGTCGCTCGATTGCTGGGTGTTGGCGTCGGCGAGCAGGTTGATCTGCTCTCCACTCACCCGCGCTGCGGATGCGCAATCTCGGGCGGCTTATCGTCATTGGCGGACATGTTGCAAAGTATCCCGCTATCTTGGAGTTGCGCATACGTCTTTTCAGCCTGCGCTTCCCTACAGGTTTGCCATGTTTGACTCATGCCCAGCATGTACATCATGCGAGTACGAAACAATTCATATGGAAAGGCGCCTCGGACACTCCCCGCAGGCATTCCCGCACCACCAACCTGCGCGTCATTGGGATCGGCCTTCTTATTGGACGCGCTCGATATCGGCGGCTCAGCAATTCCGTACATACCTATTTGTAGCCCTGAGTATCGGGATATCTGGACCTGTACCTCTGAACCTCCGTCCTTCGCAACAGCAGTCACTCGCCACCAGTCGGTGCCCACCGAATTGCCTAGGAACTTATAAACATGCCACCCCCTCACTCCCTGCAACTGCCCATCCGGATAGTCGAACTTGAAATCGTGATCGGCCAGACGCAACACCTTCTCGGCAGCAGCAAGGGCTTGATCTGGGCTTACTCCTGGGTAGAACGTGGTGTGTAGATTGCGCCACTCTTCGCGCGATTGCGGCGCGGGGTCAGAGGCACATGACGACAGCAAGAAAGTTACTGCTACGAGCATCCCCAATTTACGCATATACATATTCCCTTTCCTGATTAGTGCCGAAGCTCAGCCAAAAAATTCGTTGCCTCGAGCTGAATCCGCTCAGGGCGATTCGTACCCACAACGAAGGCGCCTATGGCCACCCGCTTACGCAACGCTTGAAGCCTTCTCGTAGTATAGCCAACGTCATGAGCCTCAACGGTTGCTAGAGCGTACACATCGCCCTCCGGCAAGAATGCCTCCACTTCATACGCGGTCGGAGCGGTCGGATCACCGAACACCAATACCACGGTGACAACAGTTCCAACTGACAGCACCAAAGTCCTTTGCTCTCCGATTACCGTTCCTTCAACGGGTTTCGACAATACGAAGGTGTCGTTTTCTCTCATCGCATTCATTTCTTGGTCGATACCTGTTACCAACCGGACCGTGCCGGAATTGTCCTGCATGAAGACAAACGTCGTGTCGATAGTCTTTCCGTTCGCTCCAGTGATTGGAATGACCTGCTCGTAAGTCTGCCCGTACTGAGTGGTCTTCGTCGGAACCGCAGTGGCCGGATCGAAATATAACTGGCTTGCCAGATCTTGCCAGTTGCTCTGATCGAAGCCTAGCGCCTGACTGAACCAGTTGGCTTTAGTTTGGTTCTGCGGATGCGCCGGGTCCAGTAGATAACCACTTAATTTGCTTTGAAGATTTAAAGTATCGAAACCAACGTTGTTTGTGGCAGGCACAGTGTCGCTTGCCCCCTGCCCTCCGTTTTCTAGGCCAACAGTCGGTAGAGAATCCGACCGTTTACGGCGCCTGTGAATTCGCTTGGGACCCGTATTCTCGGGCGAATTCAGCAGGTGTTTTCCATGCCAGTGCAGAGTGGGGACGATCCTCGTTATAGAAGCGCCGCCACGCTGCGATTTTGCTCCGTGCATCCTCCAGCGACAAGAACCAGTGCTCGTTCAAGCACTCCTGCCGAAGCCGGCCATTGAAGCTTTCCACCAACGCGTTGTCAGTCGGCGTGCCGCGTCGAGAGAAGTCCAGCTCCACGCCATTTTCGTAGGCCCAGCGATCCATCACCTTCCCGGCGAACTCGCTTCCGTTGTCTACCTTGATCGCTGCAGGCTTGCCGCGTTGTGCCACCAGCCTGGCCATGGCCTCCGCCACGTGCTCGCCGCACAGTGACTGATCCACCACGATGTCCAGGCACTCATGGGTAAAATGATCCACCACCCTCAACGAGCGGAACCGGAGCCCATCGAATAACGCGTCACTGACAAAGTCCATGCCCCACAGTTCGTTCGGAGTCGTGGCGACCATCTTGGGTTGCCGCCGGCGCGCGCTGCGACTGCGACGCGGACGGCAATGCCGAAGCGACAGGCCTTCCAGCTTGTAAAGCCGGTGCACGCGTTTGTGATTATCTTTCCAGCCTTCGCGCCGCAGCATCACAAAGACCCGCTCGCATCCGTAATGGACTCGACTCAGCGCGATCTCCCTCATGCGCATACGGATTGCACTGCAATCGCGTGCTTTCGCCTGATACGCGAATGACGATCGCGACATTGACAGCACTCTCATCACCGGCGAATCAATACGCTGCCCCTGTTCCCGTTGTCTTAAATCTCCTTGGTCATAGCTTATGAACAATTGATCCGGATCAGTTTGTTCAGGCCAAGCCTGGCTAACCTCTGACGTAATGAATAAACGTAGCCGGTTGTCAAAAAAACGGGCTGCGGTACATCGCGGGCGTCGATCGGACTTCCGCTCCGCTTCAACCGTTGAAAATCAAGGTGCTCAAAATGTCCACCAAGCTCGCCGACAAACTTGCTGAACTTTCCACCAGTACACAAAAAGCGAAAGACGCGATCGAAAAGACGCGTCAGGACACCATCGAAAAGATCAAAGCCCTGCGCGATGAAGCACACGCCGACGCTCAGCGCCGTGTCGCGGACATCAATGCAAAGCTCTCAAGCGCGAAGGCCGAAACGGCTACCGCAATGGATGGCTTGAAGGCCAAACTCAAGGCAGATGCAGAAACCTTTAAAAGCAAATTGGAGCAGCAAAAGCACAAGATCGACGCCGCGCACAAGGAACACTACGCCGACCGTCTGGAAGACGAGGCGGTCTATGCCGTGGACTATGCCATTGTCTGCGTCGAGGATGCCAGCGCGGCTGTTCTCGACGCGATCGCCGCGCGCAAGAGCGCGGACGAAGCCGCCAAATACTGAACATCCGCAAATACCGAATGCCACGATCCTTGCGCCGTTCCATTTCTTGCGCCTAGCGCAACTGAAAAAACGGCCGCGCCGGCGCCGAAAGGAGCAAGACTACGAAATTGAAAAAATGCATCTTTCGCGACCATGCCTGGTCCTTTTCCGGCAGGTATCCGCGCGTTCTACGGCTAAAACTGGTCACGATCGCGCTCAACAACTAAGAGGGGCCGAACGAACTGTTGAGCCGCCTCCGGGCGGCTCATGCATATGAGCAAGCTGACAATGCCCGAGACGCCCGCTTTCGCCAAAATGTTTCACAGCAAATTGCTCAACTTCCGCGTCAGTTATAGCGCTGTCGACAATGCCACGTTCGGCCCGCGCATCCTATGAAACACTTGGTGCCTGACCATTGCCAAAGGCTCAGCCCTGGTGCCCAGCGCCTGCGCTCAACACAGGAGCCTTGTCGTCCCGCCAGCAATTCTTTTGGGGACCTATGTCAGGCAATCGCTCCAATCGAGCTTTGTTGTACGGGCCGATCGTCAGGCGATAAGGCACCACGTGCCAGTTGTCCGCTGAAGAAGGATCCACTTTCCCAGTATCGACCGCCGTGGATGCTTCGCATGCATACAGCGTGAGGCTGCCTACGCCGCCCGACTCCTGAAAAGCATCGGGAGAACTCTGAGCGGTGGAATCTGGAAGACGCCACCACCGCCGTGGATCGACCACCCACAAGGCGAACTTGGAGTTGTCTTCCATTTCCCAACGAGTCGAAATCATCAGGCCAAATCGCGGACAAGTCGTTGCGTCCAAACCGACCTGACCAGCTTGATCACAACCACCCTCGCCATACTTCGTGGCATAACGCCAAACCTTGATATCGACGCCCGATTCGAGATCGGCCTTCGCAACCAAATCCAACGTATTGATGGTCTTTGGAAGCTCTTTGAAAGAGCCATCCACGCCATGCAAGAGTGCCGGCGCTTGAAGCTGAGGCGTCGTCGCGGCATCACTCACACTCCACGCCATCCCAAGGGTTGCAGCAACAAGCACAACGCCGGCCATTTTCGATACAACACGCGTTGCCATAACCATATCCTCTCATTCGAGCTAGTTTTTCAACCGCTCGTGTTGTGGATCAGACATCCAGTTTGGCGAAGGGCCAGCGCTTTGCTCGTCGTTGACGAAAGCCCATGGCCGCGTTTCGATGGGCATATCCCCATGCCTCATGCTGATTGGACACAGTGCAATGTTCCCCAGGAAGCCAAAGAATGTTTGAAGGTCTCTCGGAATGATCAGGCGGAGGTGCCACATGCCCGACGTGTGGCGCAAAAGATGGTGTGCAAGCCGCATGGTTGTTGACCAACCGACTTGACCAAGCGCCGTTTCTCTCAGTCCACAAAAAAGCCCATAAAAATGGGCATTTTTGTAAATCTGGCGGAGAGAGTGGGATTCGAACCCACGGTAGGCTTACACCTACGGCAGTTTTCAAGACTGCTGCCTTAAACCACTCGGCCATCTCTCCGATTTGTTGCTGCGGGCTGGCGTCTTGTGGACGTCGCCTCGACAGCTTGACTCTGGGCATCCTGTACGGCAAGGGCACTGGATTCCCGCTTTCGCGGGAGTGACGAGTCTGAGCGGGGCCTATAGGGCTCCGGACTCGCCATGCAGGGTCGTGATCTTATCAGGAATGCGGCGCCGTTCCCTGCCCTTTCTTGGCCAGCGCGAACATCGCCCACAGCATGATGGCTACCGGAATCGCGGCGCCGATCAGCGGCAGCAGCAGCACCGGCTGCCGGATCACCATGGGTACCAGTTGGGTGGCGGCGGCGAAGCCGATGATCCAGAAGCGCAGCTTGCGGCTGTGGCGGGCGAACCAGAAGGCGCCGATCACCAGCACGGTGGCGATGAGGGACAGCACCATGTCCACCGGGGGCAGCGGGAACATGGTGAACAGCCCGAGCCGGGTCAGCAGTTCGGTGGCCAGGATCGTCAGCAGCGTGTAGCTGGCGGTGATTTCAACCTTGTCCCAGCGCTGGGCGCTCATGGCGATGATGGCCTCAGGCGATCTGGTCGAGGTTACGCATGTACGGGCGCAGCACGCCGGGCACGGTGATGGAACCATCCGCGTTCTGGTAGTTCTCCATCACGGCGACCAGGGTGCGGCCGACGGCAAGGCCCGAGCCGTTGAGGGTGTGCACCAGCTCCGGCTTGCCGGTGGCAGGGTTGCGCCAGCGCGCCTGCATGCGACGGGCCTGGAAGTCGCCGCAGTTGGAGCACGAGGAGATTTCACGATAGGTGTTCTGGCTGGGCAGCCACACTTCCAGGTCGTAGGTCTTGATGGCGGCGAAGCCCATGTCACCAGTGCACAACAGCACCTTGCGATACGGCAGGCCAAGCAGCTGCAGCACTTTTTCGGCGTGGCCGACCATTTCTTCCAGCTGCGCGTGCGACTGCTCCGGCGTGGCGATCTGCACCATTTCCACCTTCTCGAACTGGTGCTGGCGGATCATGCCGCGGGTGTCGCGGCCGTAGCTGCCGGCTTCGGCGCGGAAGCACATGGAGTGCGCGGTGAGGCGCATCGGCAGTGCGTCGGCTTCGACGATGCTGTCGGCGACGAGATTGGTCAGCGCCACTTCGGCGGTGGGAATCAGGTAGCGCTTGCTGTCGCCCACGTGGGTGGAGAACAGGTCTTCCTCGAACTTCGGCAGCTGGCCGGTGCCCTGCATGGTGTCGGCATTGACGATCAGCGGCACGTTGCATTCCAGGTAGCCATGCTCGCCGGTCTGCAGGTTGAGCATGAACTGCGCGAGCGCGCGATGCAGATGGGCCAGTTGGCCGCGCAGCACGGTGAAGCGCGCGCCGGAAAGCTTGGCGCCGGCGTCGGCATCGAGCCAGCCGTGGCGGGCACCGAGGTCGACGTGGTCCTTCACCTCGAAGTCGAACGCGCGCGGGGTGCCCCAGCGCAGCTGCTCGGCGTTCTCGGTTTCGTCCTTGCCCAACGGCACGGACTCATGCGGAATATTGGGGATGCCCAGCGCGACCTCGGCGAGCCTGGCCTGCACCTCGGCCAGCGCGGCCTCGTTGGCCTTGAGCTTGTCGCCGATGCCGGCGACCTCGGCCATCAGCGGCGCCACGTCCTCGCCCTTGGCCTTGGCCTGGCCGATGGCCTTGGAGCGCGTGTTGCGCAGGTTCTGCAGCTCCTGGGTCTCGGTGGACAACTGCTTGCGCTGGGCTTCCAGCGTCTCGATGGCGGCCACGTCGAGCGTGTAGCCACGGGTCTCCTTGAGACGCTCGGCGGTTTCAGCCAAGCGCGAGCGCAGCAGTGCGGGGTCCAGCATGATCGATCCAGGGATTGACTCAGAGCTCTGGATTATCGCTGGGTGGCTGCGATGGCCGCAATGTTGGGGGGCCAAGCCTTATGCCGTCATCCTCGCGAAAGCGGGGATCCAGCGTCGTTGGCGCGTCGCAAAGGCACTGGATCCCCGCTTTCGCGGGGATGACAAATGCCTCCTATGTGGCTGCCGCTATAGCGAATTGCGGCTGCGCCTGCGCCCCAGCCACCAGGCCATCACCGCCCCGGCCAGCAGCCAGCCGATGACCTGCTCGATCAGCGCCGCCACGGTCAGCTCAGTGGGAAAGCGATACCAGTTCCAGTACGGCACCAAGGTGCTCAGCCAGGCAAACAGGGCGGCCGCCAGCGCGATGCCCAACCGCTTGACGAAGCTCAAAGCGGCCAGCCCCATCACGAAGGCCAGCGCGAGCGAGGCCAGCGTGTCCGAGGCCCATTGGCGTGGCAGCTGCTGGGTCATGTTGGACAGGTCTTCACCCTGTGGCAGGTAAACCACCCACGCGTACGGCGAGACTTTGGACTTGGCCGAATAGGCCTCCATGTTGGCCTTGTCGCGCATCTTGGCGGGATCGATCGAGGGCAGGATGTACACGCCCGGCTCACTCCCCAGCCCCTGGTGCAGGGTGCCGAGCACCACATCCTCGTTGGCGGGCTGGTGGATGCCGGGATTGCCCAGGCCCAAGGCCATATGGGCCACCGCCCCCCACAGGAACATCACGATACCGCCCATCAGTGCAGCTACCAGTACTCGCATGGCACGCTCCCCACATGACCATCGGTGCGGCGAATCTATGCCTCTTGCGCGAAAAGTCGCAAGCCGTGCTGCAGCAAGCGCTGCCGGGGCGACCTGCTCAGACGGCGCGCGCCGCCGCCAACGGCAGCGAGGCCACGCGCTGCATTTCGGGCGCATCCCACAGCGAGGGATCGCGCAGGCAGGCCAGCGCGAAGTCGTGCGCGTCATCGCCCCAGAACAGGCGGCCATCCAGCGAGAGCGTCGGCACGCCAAACACGCCTTCGGCGATGGCCGCGTCGAAATTGGCCCGCAGCTGCGCCTTGACCGCCGGGTCAGCGATAGCCGCTGCCGGGTCGGCGATACCCAGGCGTGCGGCGACCGGGGCCAAGGCGTTGATGCTGTCGCCGGCATGACCCTGCCCCCAGATCCAGTCGAAGATCGCCTCCGTGGCCTCGACGCTGGTGTCTGCCGCAATGCACAGCCGCAAGGCAGCCAGCGGATTGAACGGATGTGCCGGAGGAAAGCGCAGCGGCTGATGGGCCTGCTGGGCACGCCACAGCACGTAGCGGTAAGTGAATTCGCGCTTGGCGGGGATTTCCGCCGGCCCCTTTTGCCCGCATTTCTCCAGCACACCGGCCAGCACGATCGGACGCAATGCCACCGGGTGCATCGCGGCCAGCGCCTTCACCTTGGGCCACTGCAACCAGGCGAACGGCGAAATGAAGTCGAAGTACCACACGATCGGCATGGCATACCTCCGCATGAATGGGCAGGCTCGTCGGCAGGCGACGAACCTCGGATATCACGAGATCATTTTTGACGCGCGAGGCGCCGGGCCTCGCGCAGGCTCAACAGCTTCTCGCGCAATTTCAATTCCAGCCCGCGCTCTACCGGTTCGTAGAACACGGTGCCGTCGAGTTCGTCGGGCAGGCATTGCTGGTCGAGCGCGATACCACCTTCGGCATCGTGGTCGTACTGGTAGCCCTGGCCGTAACCGAGGCCCTTCATCAACTTGGTCGGCGCGTTGCGCAGGTGCATCGGCACGTCCAGCGTGCCCGAGTCGCGGATCACCGCGCGGGCCTGGTTATAGGCCTTGTAGGCGGCATTGCTCTTGGGCGCGATGGCCAGCCAGATGGCCAGCTGCGCCAGGCCCAGCTCGCCCTCGGGACTGCCCAGGCGCTCATAGGTATCCCACGCGTCCAGCGCCATGCGCCAGGCGCGCGGCTCGGCCAGGCCTACGTCTTCCACCGCCATGCGGGTCATGCGCCGGGCCAGGTACAACGGGTCGACGCCGCCATCGAGCATGCGACACAGCCAGTACACGGCGGCGTCGGGATCGGACGAGCGCACGGATTTGTGCAGCGCCGAGATCTGGTCGTAGAACTGCTCGCCGCCCTTGTCGAAGCGGCGCGTGCGGTCGGCCAGCACCTGGGTGAGCGTGGTTTCGTCGATGCGGTGGTCGTCGGCCAGTTCAGCGGCGATCTCCAGCAGGGTCAGGCCGCGGCGCACGTCGCCATCGGCTGCCTGGGCGATCAGCCGCAGCGACTCATCGGCGATCTGCAGTTCCATCCCGCCCAGGCCGCGCTCGCGATCGGCCAGCGCGCGCTTGAGGGCAATGACGATGTCATCGACGGTGACCGCCTCCAGCACATGCACGCGACAACGCGACAGCAAGGCGGAGTTGAGCTCGAACGAGGGATTTTCCGTGGTGGCGCCCACGAAGATGATCACGCCGCGCTCGATATGCGGCAGGAACGCATCCTGCTGCGCCTTGTTGAAACGGTGCACCTCGTCCACGAACAGCACGGTGCGGCGGCCCTGGGCGAAGTTCGCTTCGGCCTCGGCCAGCGCCTTGCGCACTTCGGGCAAGCCCGACAGCACGGCGGAGATCGCGCGGAAATCCGCATCGGCATAGCGCGCCACCAGCAGGGCCAGGGTGGTCTTGCCGCAGCCGGGCGGCCCCCACAGCACCATCGAATGCACGCGCCCCGCCTCCAGCGCGCGCCGCAGCGCCTTGCCGGGCGCCATCACCCGTTGCTGGCCGACGATTTCGTCGAGCGTGCGGGGGCGCATGCGCTCGGCCAGGGGTTTGAGGTCGTCGGGTTCGCCGAACAGTCCGGGGGATGGAGACAGGGTGGGCATCGGAGCAGGAAACTCTACGGGCATCCGGACCACCGCGCCGGAGCGCGGCAGCCAGACAGGTCAGCCCATCATAGGACAGCGGCGCGGGTTACGCCCGCCTGGCCCCCAGCAACCGGCTAGCGAGCCGCGCCGCGCTCCGGGGGCAACATCCGCTGCAGGGTATCGTCGCGCTGCACGTAGCGATGGAACACCGCCGCCAAAGCGTGGGCGATGGCTACCCAGAGAAAAACGTTGCCCGCCGTTTCGTGGAGGTCATGAAGCTGGCGCGCCAGCGCGCCATCCGGTACGGCGGCCACGGGCAACGGAATGCCAAGCAGGTTCCATGGCTTGCCAGCTACGAACATCATGGCCACGCCAAGCAACGGCAATGCGAAGGCCAACACGTAGAGCACCAGGTGCACCAGCTTGCTCATCGCCGCCTGCCAGCGCGGTAGCGGCGGCGTGATCGGCGGCACCTCGGTGCGCAAGCGCACGAACAGGCGCGGCAGCATCAACAACAACACGGCCACACCGAACTGCATATGCCCCCATTTGACCGCCGTGCGTGACGCCGAGCCACGCGGAAACCAACCCTTGATTTCGATAAGCACCAATGCACCCGTGACAAACAGCGCGATCAGCCAATGCAAATGGCGCAGCCAGGGCGAGTAGCAACGGTGGGTAGACATCACAAATTCCTTTTGCTTGAACCAAAGTCGAGCCTAGGAATATCGGCTTTGGCTTGGCTTAGTGCGCGCCTTCAGTCAGCCCCATGCGTCAAATCGCCACCACGGCAACGCAGGCTATGAGGTCCAGCCATGGTGATCAACCGGGATTTCCGTTGCGTCCGGCGTTACGTAGAAGGCTCAATGCCATGCCCGTCACCAGCAACGCGCCGGCAATCAACACCACCCACAGCAAGGGGCGCGTCCAGTCGTAGGGCACCTTGGGCGCGTCCAGCGCGGTGGGGCCCGCGGCATCGACCCGCGGCCCCAGGGCTGCCACCGGCGGCAGCCAGTCGGTGCCGTTGCTGGCGCGCATGCGCTCTAGCGCCATGTCGACCGGGTAATCGCCACGCCGCGCGGCATGGCTACCGGCCAGCAGGCGATAAGGACCGCTGCCCTCCGCCATGAAGACATACTGCGGCGGCAACCACCCGACACTCACCACAGGTGCCTGCGCCAGCGGCGTATCGCTGTGCAAACGCAAATGCTGCACCGGACGCGGCGCAAAGCGGGCCGTGGCCTCGCCACCGCTGCCCGTCGTGCGCACCAGATCCAGGGTCGACACCGCGACCCAGTTCGACGCGCCCTGCCCCTGCGGCAGCATCAGCTGCACGCGGGCGGCAGCGTTGGTGGTCGGTAGCAGCACCTTCACGGCCTCCACCGGCAGCGCAGCGGGCAAGGTGTAGTCGTAGTCGTTCCCCGTGCTGCTGGCCGTGATCGGCAGCCACTGCAGTTGCGAGCTGCGCTCGGCGGCGGCGTCGCTATAGCCGCCGACCAGCGCGACGGCGGGCACATGCTCGCCGCTCCAGTCGACCTCGCCATCGACCAGTCGCAGACGGTAGTAACGGGCCGGCTCGGCGCCGGCCAGATCCATCGACAATTGCTCGACGTTGTCGTCGCCGTTGTGTACCCGCGTGACGCTGACATCGTCGGCCAGCGTGCGCCATTGGCGCAGATCGTTGCTGGCATCCACCGCGAGGTGCAGCTGGAAATCCTGCTGCAAGGTGGCGGCCTGCAGTTCGAGGTGATCCAGTGTCAGCTCACGTCCGGCATCCAGCAGCCACTGCTGCGCTCGCTCGGACGCATTGCCTGCGGCAGGCTGGCTGATCACGATGCCGCCATTCGCATTGCGCTCGACGCGCACGCCTTCCTGCGTGGCGACATGGCCCGGCACCGGTATCAGGCGCGTCATCTGCTCGAAGTGGTATCGCTTCGGCGGCGTGGGCGGCAGTGGCCCGAACGGCACCGGCTGGCCCAGCACGTTGACCACGACAAGATCATGCAGCTCGGCGGAAGGGTTCACCGAGGCATAGACCACCGGGTCGAGCACCACACGATAAGCCTCCGCCGAGGCCTTGGTATCGAGCGGAAATGCATAGGCATAGTCCGCGGCCGTACCGGCCCGGGCCAGCGCGAAGGGAAACAGCAGTGCCAGCACTGCCCAACGAAGATCACGGCGCATGCCTGGGCTCCTCCGTAGACGATGAACGGCGCGGCGGGGCCGGCGCCAGGTATCCGATGACACTGCACAGCAGGCCGTAGGCGATGAACGAGCCGATGCCGAACAGATTGCCCAGGTGACTGCGATCGACCAGGATCAGCTTGGTCAACACCACGCCCATGATGACGGCGCCGGCCAGCCACAACAGCCGCTGGCCATGCCGCGAACCCCACACCCAGGCCAGCAGGCCGAGCACGCTCCACACCACGGTGAGCGACATCTGCGCCAGGCTGGAATCGGCCAGCGCGTCGTCCCACGGTACGCCCGCCAGCTGATGCACGGCACGCAGCGTGGCGCTGGTGACCAACGCAAACGCCACGCCACCGAGCACCGGCGCACGCAGGCGCTTCAGCGCGCCCGGCGTATCCGCGGCGGTCAGCCAGCCCGTCATGCTGACCACGATGCCCAGCATCAGCAGTTCCAGCGGATTGAGCAGCGGCAGATAGCGCAGCGGTGCGGCGTCGCCGGGCTGGAACAAGGCCCAGACGCCAAGCAGGCCGAGCACGGCCAGCAACGAGTACTGCAACGGTGGTCGCCAACGCGGCAGCCACACGGCCAGGGGCGGCGCGATCCACCGCGGGCGCCACTGGATCAACGCAAAGGCCAGCAGCAACGGCGCGGCGCCGAGCAGCACCAGCCAGCTATGCGACAACCAGCGCAGGCGATCCAGCGCCAACGCGATGGCAATCACCCCCAGCAGTATCCAGCGCCACAACCAGGCCAACTGCGCCAGCGACGCGGCCAGCTCGACCTCGCGCAGGCAGATCAGGCTGCGCCAGCCCAACACGCCCGCCACCAGCACCGCGAGCAGATTCCAGCCGTGCAGCGGCTGCTGTTCGAACATACCGGCCCACAGCAGCAACGGCAGCATGATCGCCATGCCGAGCACGGGACTGTAGGTCAGCGCCGTACCCAACTCGTGCGGGGGACGTCGATGCGCCACTTCGGCCGTGCCCCAGGCGGTGAAGGCCAGCCAGCCCAGCCACGCGGCGAACAGCCACGAGGTAGGCACGAAGCGCTGGATTTCCATGCCGCTGGCCAACACCCACCAGGCCAGGCCCCAGCCATAAAACAGCACGGCCAGCAGGCGATGCGTCGTGCCGTCTTCGCCGTGGCGGGCATACAGATAGCTGCTGATGAACGCCGCCGCCACCAACAACAGGGCGCTGACGAACTCGCGGTTCAACAAGGGCAGCATCGCATCGTAGCCATGCCCCCAGCGCCCCATCAGCAGCGCCAGTGCCGCAAACAGCTGCAGCGACAGGCCGCTCCAGCGCGCCAGCGCATGCGGCTGGCGCAGGCCCAGCCAGATCAGCCCGGCGCCTTCCAGCGCGAAAATGCTGCCGGTGACATCGGCGCTCAACGCCAGCGGCACCGCCAGCGTGGCAAAGGCCACCGCCAGCACTGCCCAGGTTTCGTAAAGCAGTCGCATGGCGGGCTGGCGTCGCCCAACGTAGGCCGCCAGCAGATAGACCGCCGCGGCGACCAGCGCGGAGATCGCCAGCCCGGTGCCATCCCAGCGCAACAGCGCGCCCTGCAGCAACAGGCTTATGAGCGGATTGCCGAACATCAGGCAGCCGTCGATCACCACGCGGCGATCCGCTGGCGCGCGCAGCACATGCAGCCAGGGAATGGCCAGGTAGAACAGGAAATTCAGCACCAGGAACGGTTCGGTACTGGCAAACAGCGCCGGCTCGTAGCGCAGCACGCCCCAGGCCGTGCCTACCGCGTACGTCGCCACGAAACCCAGCAGGTTCAGCACGCGCCACGAGCGCCGCCAGGCGATGCCGAGGATGGCGAGGTTCAGCACCGTGTAATAGCTGAACAGCGCGACGTGACTGCCACTGCCGGTGGATACCAGAATCGGCGCGGCAAAGCCCGCAACCAGGCCGAGCACGGCCAACGCCAAGGCGTCCTGCATCACCGCCAGCACGCCGACGCCCGCCACCAGCACGATCAGCAACGCGAACGCGGCACCGGCCGGCAGCAGGTCGTAGAGGCGAAACGCGGCGAACACGGTGATCAACAGCACACCGATGGCGCCCCCCTGCAACGACAACGCGAACACGCGCTGCGCCTGGCGCTTGCGCCAGCCAAAGGCCAGCGCGGCGATGGCGGCCAACGCCACCAGGGCCACCCGCAAACCGACGGGCACACGCAGCATGCCGCTGTCGGAAGCGTACTTGAGCAACGCCGCCACGCCGGCAAACAGCACCAGCATGCCGATCTTCACTGGCACATTGCCCTCGGTGAACCAGCGCCAGATACGCTGAAAAGTGCGATCGATCAGCGACGGTTCGCGGGGCACGACCGCCCGAGGCATGGAACGCGGGATGGCGGAAGGCGCCGCCTCGGCCCGGGCTTGGGGCGCGGGCCGCTCCACGGCCTTGGCTGGCTGCTGCGGCGGCTCCACGCGGGTCGGCAGATCGCGCTGGCGTACCTGCGCCTCAGTGACCCACCAGGGCTCATCGGAAGTCTGTGGCTTGGGCTCCGCGGCCACCGGCGCCGGGCCCTGCCGCTCCGCCGGCGCGGCTCCGAGCTTCGCGCGCAGTTCGCGAAGCTGTCGCGCCAGCTGCTGTTGCCTGCCCCACAGCAAACCGAGCGCCGCCCCCACGAGCACGCCCCCCATACTGCTTGACCAGGCAATGCCGCCAAGCACCGCCCCGATCACCATCCATAGAACTATCATGGCCTTTTATCCTTGCCCGCTTGCCGGCGTCACACGACGAGTGTGCCACGTCGGTCGATCAACGCATGAGCACAGCTCGGATACCATGGGACGGCGCCTATGGTATGGGGCTGCAACGAGACGAATGTCATGATGACAAGGCGAGTTCCCTCCGGTCAGTTCGTTGCCTGCGCGTTGCCCCGTGTCGACGTTCGGTGCCCAACCCATGATTGATCGATGGCGCCAGGGCCTACGCCATCGGGCGTGGCTGGCGTTTCTACTGATTCTGCTGCTTCCCTTCGGGACAGCCCATGCCGCCGATCCCTGGGCGCCATTCGATAACCCGTGGTTCGAGCGGCTGGGCGTCGTCGACGGCCTGCCGCACTCCATTATCACCGCCCTGGCACAGGACCAGCGTGGCCTGGTGTGGATCGGCAGCATGGGCGGACTGGTGCGCTATGACGGCTACCGCATGCAGGTATTCACGGGTTCGGGCAACCCGAAATTTGATATCCCCGACCCCTATATCCGCTGCCTGCTGGCCCTGCCCGATGGCGGCCTGCTGGTGGGCACCAGCGCCGGCGGCCTCAGCCGTTTCAACCCGGGCGACAACAGCTTCCGCCATTACCCGGTCGGCGCCGATGGCACTAGCGACCGCAAGATCTATGCACTCGCCCTCGACAACAACGACGGCGTGTGGATCGCCACCGAGCATGGGCTCGATCATCTGGATCTGCGCAGCAACCGCATCACCCATGTAGACACCGGCAGCACCCCTTCACCACGCAACTTCAGCGTGCTGCAGGACCACGCCGGCAACCTCTGGCTGGGCAACAACAACGGCCTGTTCGTCCGCCGCGCCAACAGCAAGACCTTCGTGCGCCCGCCCCGTCCCGAGGGCGCCATCGACACCGTGCTGAACGACGGCATCTGGGCGCTGCATGAAGACCGCGAGGGCCGTCTGTGGGTGGGCAGCACGCAGGCCGGTGCGGTGTATCGCCATGCCGATGGGCGCTGGCAGGCGGTCGCGGGATACAGCGGCTATCAGCCCAACCACGAGCGCCGCGCGACGGCCCGCGACTTCCTGGAGGTCGATCCGAACACCCTCTGGATAGGCACCGATGGCAACGGCGTGCTCGCCTATTCCCTGGGCACCGGCGATGTACGCCAGATCACCCATGACACCGCCATGCCGTCCTCCCTGCCCGGCGATTCCGTGCGCGCGCTGATGCAGGATCGTTCCGGCGCTATCTGGATCGCGACCGACCTGGGCGTGGCCCGCAACAACCCGTATGCCCGCACGGCCTTTGCCCTGCTGCCATCGACGCGCGCCGACCATACGCTGGCCAACACCAATGTGCGCGGCATCTATGTCGATACGCGACGCCGCATCTGGCTCGGCATGAGCGCGGGGCTCATCGACGTCATCGATCTGGACAAGGCCCTCATCACGCATCTGCGCCTGGGCGGCAACCAGACCCGGCGCGACACACAGGCCTTCACCGAAACCCCTGACGGCACTATCTGGGTCGGCACACAGGGCTTGGCCCGCATCAACCCGAATACGTTCGCCATCGAAGACTCCGTGGTGCCCGCGCTGGATGAAAAGCCCGTGCTGCACCTGCTCACCGACGGCCCGCAACTGCTGATCGCCACCTACGACGGCGTCTATCGCTACGACACGCACACCCATGCGCTGACCCATTTCCAGCACGCCCCGAACGACCCTGGCAGCCTCGCCAGCGATACGGTGCGGCGGATAGCGCGGATCGGGTCCGACATCTGGTACCTCACCGGCCATGGCATCAGCATCGCGACCAACGCCGCGCAAAACCGCGGCTTTGAGAACCTGCTGAACCGCCCAGGCGATGCCACCAGCCTGCCCAACAATCTGGTCAGCTCGATCGCCAGCGATCCGCAAGGCGGGCTGTGGCTCGGCACTTACGGCGGGCTGGCCCGGCTGGAACCGCACAGCGCCGGCGAGCCCTATCGCTTCCGCAATATCAGCACCACTGACGGCCTCAGCAGCAACAACATCAACGCCGTGCAGACCGACGAAGAGGGCAACCCCTGGGTAAGCCTGCCCAATGGCGTGTCGATGATCGACAGCAATACGCATACCGTGCGCAACCTCGGCATCCGCGATGGCCTGCGCATCTCCAGCTACATCTACGCTGCCGCAGCCCAGGCCCCGACCGGCGAACTGCTGTTCGGCGGCCTGGGTGGACTGACGGTGATCCGGCCCGAATGGAAGGCCCCGGACGCGCCCGAGGTACCGCTGGCCATCACCTATGCCGTGGTCAATGGCGTTCCCCTGCCCTTCGGCACGCTGCCGCGGGCGGATGAAACGCTACGGGTCGGTCCGCGCAACCGCAGCCTGCGGGTGGATTTCGCGCTGCTCGACTATCAGACGCCCACGGAAACCACCTACAGCTACCGCATGGATGGCCTGGACGAGGGCTGGATCGACGTTCCCCGCGGCAGCCTGCCTACGGCGATCTACACCAACCTCCCGCACGGCGATTACACGCTGCGGTTGCGCGCGCGGACACGCGGCATGCAGCCACGCTTGATCGAGGCGGCGGTGAGCGTGCGAGCACAGCCGCGCTGGTATGAAACCGTCACGGCGGTGATCGTTGCCGGCTTGCTGCTGCTCGCCCTGATTGTCGGCGTGATCCAGCTGCGCACGCTCTACCTGCAGCGCCAGGCGCGGCAGCTGCAACAACAGATCACCATGCATACGCGCGATTTGCTTGCCGCCAACCAGCGGCTGGACGAACTGGCCAATACCGACGAGCTGACCGGCGTATGCAGCCGTCGACGCTTCCTGCAACTGGCCGAAGGCGTTCGCCTTCGCGCACAGGATGGGAGCGCCTGCATCGCCCTGCTCGATCTGGACCGCTTCAAGCAGGTCAACGACACCTATGGACACCTGGCCGGCGACGCGGTGCTACGCAGCGCGAGCAAGGCGATCCTGGGCCAGTGCCGCGAAGGCGACCTGGTGGGCCGCTACGGTGGCGAGGAGCTGGTGGTCTGCCTGCCCGCAGGCACGCTCGAACAGGGCATGGCGGCGGCCGAACGCATCCGCCAGGCGCTGGCCGATAACCCCATGATCTACGAGGGACAGGCCATCGCGGTGACGGTCAGCATCGGCGTGGCGGCCTACCGCACTGGCGAAACCCTGTCGCAGTGGCTGTCCCGCGCGGACAGCGCGCTTTACGAAGCCAAGCGCGCCGGCCGCAATCGCTGCGCCGCAGCCTCCCAGGAACCGCCTGGCGCTATGGGCGCACCAACATCCGGTGACGGTAGATCGCATAACCCAGCCCCACCACGCCGGTAAGCGTGGCGGGCGCCAGCAGCACGCGCTCCTGCACCACCATGAAACCCAGCGCACCGGCGATCCCGCCTACGATGAAGCTGCAGATCACCAGCAGGCAGACGTGGATGCGCAGCATGTCTACTTCCAGCCCACGCAAGCGCTGGCCCAGGTAGATGCCAAGATCGGTGAACATGCCGGAGAGATGCGTGGTGCGGAACGTCGCGCCGCTATAGGTGCTGACCATCGCGTTCTGCAGGCCGCAGGCCGCCGATGCCAGGTACAGCCCGAGGTCTTGCCGACCATGGATCAGCGGCGTGGCGATGAACAGCAGCACCGATTCGATCATCAGCACGACGCCATAGCGACGGCCCAGTTGCAGCGTACGCTGCTGCACGATGTAGCCACTGAGCACCGCGCCCACCAGGAACGACACGATGACCAGTGCCCAGTGCAGGATTTCGCCCGCGTCCAGCTTGGCCAGCGCCAGGCCAAGCTCGGTGCTGGTGCCGGTCAGGTGGGTGATCGGCTGATGGCGAAAGCACAGATAACCGACCGCGTTGATGCTGCCGGCGACGAATGCCAGCAGTCCACCGCCGATCCAGGCCCAGCGTGGCAGTTGACGCAGCATGGCTGGGATCAGTTCTTGATCGGCTGGGTCTGGATGACCGGCGCATCACCGATCACGTCGGCGCCCGGCGGCGGCACGAAATTGAAGGTTTCCGGCGCAATCGGCACGTTGCGCTGCCAGCCCGAGAAACGGATGTCGGTGGTGGTGCCCAACTGGTCGCGGAACTCCATGCGGGCCAGGCCATTGGCGTCAAAGCCCAGGTCGGCGTAGTCGAACTGCGGGTCTTTCGCGGTCGAGGTGAGGCGCAGCCAGCTCAGGCCATCGTGCTCGCCCTGCTCGGTGACCTTGAAGTCCTTGTCCATCTGCTTGACGTCGGTGAGCACGGTCAGCGGGCTGTGCGACTCCTCGGCGCTCTGCACGCGCACCGTCACCTGCTGCAGATCGGGGTCGTACAGCCACACGCGACTGCCATCGGCCACGATGGTCTGCTTCGAAGGCGCCAGCGTCTCCCAGCGGAACTGGCGCGGCGCCTCCAGCGCCAGCGTGCCGGAGCTGGGCTTGCCCAGATGGCCGTTGGGGTCCTTGACGGTCTGGGAAAAATTGCCGGTGAGCGAATGCAGGCCGTTGGCGAAGGCATCCAGCCTGGCGCGGGCGGGACCGGTGGCGGCCTGGGCGATGCCGCAAACGGTGAATGCCATCGCGGCGGCAAAAGAGACGAGGCGTTTCATGGGTTCCCTGTTTCGTGTCAGCGTCGGGGCGCAGTGTGCGACGCGATCGCTTAATGAAAAGCCCCGCCTCGTAAGCGGCGAGATGGGGCGAAGGTTTTTTGCCCCTCCCCCCGCTCGCAGGGGGAGGCTGGGAGGGGGTAAGGCCTTGGCACGCAAAGTTTACCCCGCCCCAACCCTCCCCTGCATGCAGGGGAGGGAGCCATGCATTCAATGCTTCGGCGGTGGCGGTGCCAGCACCTCGCGGTTGCCGTTGTGCTGGGGTGCGCTCACCACGCCGTCCTGTTCCATCTGCTCGATCAGGCGTGCGGCGCGGTTGTAGCCGATGCGCAGGTGACGTTGCACGCCGGAGATGGAGGCGCGGCGCGTCTCGGTGACGATGCGCACGGCCTTGTCATACAGCTGTGCGTCGGCGTCGCCGCCTTCCTCGCCGTCCTGCGGCAGGCCCGAATCGTTGATGAACTTGCCGTCGCTGGTGGCCTGCACTTCTTCCAGCACGCCTTCGATGTACTGCGGCGCGCCCTGCGATTTCAGCCAGCTCACCACGCCATGCACCTCGTGGTCGTCCACGAAGGCGCCGTGCACGCGCTCGGGCGTGGCCGTGCCGGGCGGCAGGTACAGCATGTCGCCGTGGCCCAGCAGCGCTTCGGCGCCGGATTGATCGAGGATGGTGCGCGAGTCGATCTTGCTCGATACCTGGAACGCGATGCGGGTGGGGATGTTGGCCTTGATCAGGCCGGTGATCACGTCCACCGACGGACGCTGCGTGGCCAGCACCAGGTGCACGCCGGCGGCGCGCGCCTTCTGCGCCAGGCGGGCGATCAGTTCCTCGACCTTCTTGCCGACGATCATCATCATGTCGGCGAACTCGTCGATGATGATCACGATGTACGGCAGCGGCTCCAGCGGTTCGGCCGCCAGGTTCGGCATCTCGGGGTTGGGGCGGAACAGCGGGTCCAGCAGCGGCTGGCCGGCGTTCTCGGCGTCCTTCACCTTCTTGTTGAAGCCGGCCAGGTTGCGCACGCCCACCGCGGCCATCAGCTTGTAGCGGCGCTCCATCTCGGCCACGCACCAGCGCAGCGCGTTGGCGGCTTCCTTCATGTCGGTGACCACCGGCGCCAGCAGATGCGGGATGCCCTCATACACCGAGAGTTCCAGCATCTTCGGGTCGATCATGATCATGCGCACGTCCTTGGCGCTGGCCTTGTACAGCAGGCTCAACACCATGGCGTTCACCGCCACCGACTTGCCCGAGCCAGTGGTGCCGGCCACCAGCAGATGCGGCATCTTGGCCAGGTCGGCCACCACCGGGCGACCGGCGATATCCTTGCCCAGCGCCAGCGCCAGCGGCGACTTCATGGCATCGTACTTGTCCGAGCGCAGGATTTCGGAGAGGTAGACGATCTGCTTGCGGGTATTGGGAATTTCCAGGCCGATCACGTTCTTGCCGGGAATCACATCGACCACGCGCACGCTGACCACCGACAGGCCGCGCGCGATGTCCTTGTCCAGGCTCGACACCTGCGAGCCGCGCACGCCGGCGGCGGGCTCCAGCTCGAAGCGGGTGATCACCGGGCCGGGGTAGACGCCAACCACCTTGGCCTCGATGCGGAAATCCTTGAGCTTCAGCTCCACCTGGCGCGACAGCACCTCGAGGGTTTCCTCGGAATAACCCGGGCCCTGCTCCGGCGCCTCGTCCAGCAGCGATAGCGGCGGCAGCTCGCCTGGCGCGGAGGCGCCCGTGAACAACGGAATCTGCGTCTCCAGCTTGGCGCGCTCGCTCTTCACCACCGGCGCGGGCGCCGTCTCGATGCGCACGGGTTCGCGCTTGGCCTGCTTGACCGCCTCGACCTTCTTGACCACCTCGCGCTCGGCGCGGGCCTGGCGCGCGGCCATCACTTCCGGCGCCTCGCGCAGTTTGCCGCCAAACCAGCTGGCGAGCCTCAGCACGCCCTGCCCGATCACGTCCATCACGCGGAACCAGGACAAGCCGGTGGCCAGCGTCACCGCCACCAGGAACAGCGCCAGCAGCAACAGCGGCGCGCCCTTGTCGCCCAGCGCATGCAGCAGGCCACGGCCCACCCACATGCCGATGATGCCGCCCACGCCCTGGGGCAGGATCGGCTCGTCGTGGAAATTGAGATACAGCAGCGCCGGCGCGGTGATGAAGAAGAACACCGAGCCGATCAGCCGCAGCGAAGGCTCCCACGGCTGCACGCTGCGCTCGCCACGGTGGCGCAGCACCTGCACGCCGAGCACCAGCAACAACAGCGGGAAGCAATACGACACCAGCCCGAAGATGTAGCGCAGCACGTTGGCGATGTTCGCGCCCACCGAGCCGCCGAAATTCCTGGCGTGATCGGCGCTGCCCACGTGGCCCCAGCTCGGGTCCTGGTCGTTGTAGCTGAACAGGCATACCAACAGGTACAGGGCCAGCGGCAACAGCAGCAGCGCACCGGCTTCCCGCAGGCGGCGCTTCAGCTCCTCGCTGAGCCCCTCACGCTGCGGCTTTTCCTTCTTGACGTTCGCGCTACGCGCCACCGTGATCCTTTTCCCATGCTTTAGAAAGTCCGGCCGCCGAAACGCCCGGTTTGCCACATCCGCTGGATAGCGGGCAAAACTTAAACCATGCCCTTGACCGCCGGATGAACCAGCTGGCCGCCGTCCCCGTGGATGCCCCTGCGCAACGGTCGAAACCGGCGCCAGTCGTTGCCGGCGGCCAGACGCTGCACCACGGGGAGAATAGCCGCTGCCATCGCCACCGACGAGGTCTGCGACGCGGCTTGGGGCCTATTCGTGACGGGGAGACAGGTTATGCCATGGGTCCGACGCTTCCAGCAGGCCACCGCCGCGCCAGCCGCTTGAATCGGCCCGGTGTCTTCCCCATCCTTGCGGATTCGGACGCCTCGTCCCGGTCCTGCGACGGAGTGTTAAGAAACCGCGGCCAGGGCTGGAACGAATGACGGTTCAAGTCGCCCGCAAAGCGAAGGATTATACCCATGACGCAGAGGCTCTTTTCACCATCCGCCCCCCTGGCCCGCGCCAACCGCGTCGCCTATGGCCAGTAAACTCAGTGGGATACGCGGGGCTGACTGAAAAGCCGCCCTGCAGCCCCCATATGAAGCCTCTACGATCGCCCCATTCGCCCATGCCTGGCCGCCCGAGCGGCCGGACGTCGGCAAGCCCATCCACGAACACCACCGCCACTGACGCGGATAGAAGGAACGCATGAACACAGCTACCAAGCACAGCCGCCTGCTGATCCTGGGCAGCGGTCCCGCTGGCTACACCGCCGCCGTCTACGCGGCCCGCGCCAACCTGAAGCCGACGCTGGTCACCGGTCTGCAGCAGGGTGGCCAGCTGATGACCACCACCGAGGTGGACAACTGGCCGGGCGACGACAAGGGCGTGCAGGGACCGGAGCTGATGCAGCGCATGGCGCAGCATGCGGAGCGCTTCGAGACCCACATGGTGTTCGACCACATCCACAGCGTGGACCTCAAGCAGCGCCCGTTCCGCCTCAAGGGTGATTCGGGCGAGTACACCTGCGATGCGCTGATCATCGCCACGGGCGCCACCGCCAAGTACCTCGGCATCGCCAGCGAAGAACATTTCAAGGGCCGCGGCGTGTCCGCCTGCGCCACTTGCGATGGCTTCTTCTTCCGCGAGCAGGAAGTGGTGGTGATCGGCGGCGGCAATACCGCCGTCGAGGAAGCGCTGTACCTGTCCAACATCTGCAGCAAGGTCTATCTCGTGCACCGCCGCGACAAGCTGCGCGCCGAGAAGATCATGCAGGACAAGCTGTTCGACAAGGCCGCGGCCGGCAAGATCGAGCTGGTGTGGAACCACTCCGTGGATGAAGTGCTGGGCGACCAGTCCGGCGTCACCGGCGTGCGCGTGAAGGACGTCAACAGCGGCGAGACGCGCGACATCGCGGCCACCGGCTTCTTCGTCGCCATCGGCCACACGCCCAATACCGGCATCTTCGACGGCCAGCTGGACATGCACGACGGCTATATCAAGATCCGCAGCGGCCTCAATGGCATGGCAACGATGACCTCGGTGCCTGGCGTATTCGCCGCCGGGGACGTGGCCGACCATGTATACCGCCAGGCAGTGACCTCGGCCGGCTTCGGCTGCATGGCCGCACTGGACGCCGAGCGCTGGCTCGACCAGCAGGGGCCGGCCAGCTGACACCCCTGCCCCATCATTCCGGCGCAAGCCGGATTGATCCTCCGGCACCGACGTGATCGAAGCGCGTTTCCACGACAGCATCACCAGCATGCCCGCCACGGCGTGGGACGCGCTGCGCCCGGACGACAACCCGTTCGTGTCGCACGCGTTCCTGGCCGCGCTGGAACGCACCGGCTGCATCCGCCCCGACTGGGGCTGGCAGGCCCATCACCTGGGCCTGTACGAGGCTGACCACCTGGTCGCCGCCGCGCCGCTGTACCTCAAGGGCAATTCGCACGGCGAGTTCGTGTTCGACTGGAGCTGGGCCAGCGCGTGGGAACGCGCCGGTGGCGACTACTATCCCAAGCTGCTCAATGCGGTGCCCTACTCGCCCGTACCCGGCCCGCGCCTGCTGGCCGGCACCGGGCCTGAGGCGGCGAGCCTGCGACAAGCGCTGGTTTCGGCAATGCAGACGTTCGCCAGGCGCATGAAGCTATCCTCGGTGCACGCCAATTTCCTGCGCGACGAGGAACTGGCCGCCTTCGACGACAGCTGGCTGGCCCGCTCCGACGTGCAATTCCACTGGCGCAACCAGGGCTATGCGGATTTCGCCGGCTTTCTCGATGCGCTCAATCACAAGAAGCGGAAAAACATCCGGCAGGAACGCGCGCACGTAGCCGGCGCGGGCCTGCTGATCGAGATGCGTCGGGGCAACGAGCTCAGTCCACACGAATGGCGCCGCGTCCACGCACTCTACGAATCCACCTTCGACGCCAAAGGGAACCATGCCGCGTTGACTGAGGCGATGTTCCTGGCGCTAGGCGAGACGCTTGGCGACTCCGTGCAACTGGCCCTGGCGCGGCAGCATGGCGCGATCATCGCCATGGCGCTGTTCCTGCAAAGCCACGACACCTTGTACGGGCGTTACTGGGGCGCCGAGGTGGACATACCCGGCCTGCATTTCGAGCTGTGCTACTACCAGGGCATCGAGCACGCCATCCGCCACGGCCTGCAACGCTTTGAACCGGGCGCGCAGGGCGAACACAAGCTGGCACGTGGCTTCCTGCCGGTGCGCACTCATTCGCGTCACTACCTGGTCAACGAAAGCTTCCGGCATGCCGTGCGCGAGGCGCTTTCGCGCGAAGCGGACGCCATCCATGACTATGCGGAAGAACTGCAGGCCCACAGCCCCTACGCGCGAAGTTGAGCGTGTGCTCGCCTGGCCAGGTCACCTTGGCGAGATGGATCGATCGAGTCAGCCGCCGATGCCACTCAAGTCATCGACAACAAAGACAGCACCAAAGCAGTGGGGCGCATGGCCATCCAGCCTATGACGGGAATCGGAGCATGCTAATCACAGCGGCAAGCGGTTAGCATCTGCCGGAAGACTCAAGCCCCATCCCGTATCCGACGGCGCCCACGATGATCCGACTGCCACTGCTCGACTCGGCCAAGCCGGAACACTTCCCCGATCCGCGCAAGGCGCTGAGCGAGCCCAACGGCCTGCTGGCCTTCGGCGGCGACCTTTCGCCGCGGCGGCTGCTGGCGGCCTATGCGCAGGGCATCTTCCCCTGGTTCAATGAGGACGAACCGCTGCTGTGGTGGTCGCCCGACCCGCGTTGCGTATTCCACACAGCGACCTTGAAGCCCAATCGCAGCCTGCGCCGGCGGCTCGCCCAGGTGTCCTGGCGCATCACCGTCGACCATGCGTTCCGCGACGTGGTGGAGGCCTGCGCCGCCCCTCGGCCAGGCCAGGCCGGCACCTGGATCGTGCCCGCCATGGTCGATGCCTACGTCAACCTGCACACCCTGGGTCACGCGCATAGCGTCGAGGTGTGGGACGGCGACCGGCTGGTGGGCGGCATCTACGGCATCGCCGTGGGCCGGCTGTTTTGCGGCGAATCCATGTTCAGCCGCCAGAGCGGCGGTTCGCATACGGCGCTGGTGGCCCTGGCCCAATTGCTGCGGCGCTGGGATTTCCCGCTGATCGATGCGCAGGTGACCAATGCCCACCTGCTGCAGCTGGGCGCGGTGGAATACCCGCGCGCCGAGTTCCTGCGTCTGGTGGCGCAACTCACTCACCTGCCGGGGCAACCCGGCAACTGGGCCGAATTCACGCCGCTGGCGCAACTGCCGTCGCAGGCTACGACGAAGCCCGACGCGTGATGCAGGCTTCGCGCTGCCTGCTCAGCCTTCGAAGAGGTGCGGTACGAAGCAGCTGGTGTTGCGGGTGATGCGATCGGCGTCCTCGCGCATGCCGATGCCCACCGCGGTGTGCCCAACCACCCAGGAACCGACCAATGCGTGTCGGCCCTCATACACCGGCAGTGGAGCCAGTGCCTGATAAATGCATGGCTCGGCGGTGGCGCGTTCCGCCTCGCCATGCTCAAGCACGATGACGCCGGCCCCCTCGCGCCCCCAGCAAGGTTTGCGCACGACAGGACCATCGATGGCGCCACGCCGGCGACTGGCCGGAAGCAGGTTCGGGTGCCCGGGAAAAAACTCCCACAGCAAGGGCAGGATCGCCTTGTTCGACAACAGCATCTTCCACGCCGGCTCGATCCAGCGCAGGCGGACCTCCGCCAGGTGGGCCGCAAAGGGTTCGGCCAGCATCCATTCCCAGGGATACAACTTGAACATGCGCTCGATCGGCACGTTGTCCATGTCGATGAAATCGCGCCCGGACCAGCCGACCTGCTCCATATCCAGCGCCGTCGTGCGATGGCCGGCCTGCATGCAGGTATCGAGCAGATAGTCTGCGGTCAACGCATCCTCGGCACTTTCATAGCAGGCCGCGAAATGCACCTGCGACGCCTTGGGCAATACGCCCCAACGTTCCACCAGTGCTTCATGGATCGCATTGAACTGGTCCGCCTGGGGCGCTGCATCCTGTAGCCAATACCACTGCGCCACCGAAGCCTCGAACAGGGCCGTAGGGGTGTCCGCGTTGTACTCCAGCAGGCGTGGCGGCGCGCTGCCGTCATAGACCAGATCCATGCGGCCGTAGAGCGCCGGCTCGCGATCCCACCAGCTGCGCTCGACTAGGGTGGCGGCGCGCGCATCGAGGCCGAGGTCGGCATAACGCCCGCTGCGCACGATGCGATCCACCGCCTCCAGGCATAGCGCATGCAATTCGTTGGTGGCAGCCTCGACAACGTCGATCTCGCGGGCATCGAACACATAGCGTGCGTCTTCGCGCCAATAGGGCTGCCCGTCGATCGTGTGGAAAGCGAAGCCGAGCGACTCCAGCTTGTCCCGCCAATCCGTCCTCGGCGTGCAGGTTTCGCGGCGCATCAACTGGCCCGCGCGAAGACACGGCCGGTGGAACCGAAGCCACCGCGCGTGCCAAGTTCCACCGCACGCGGCCCACCGGCGAAACCACCCGCCGGAAATGTCCCCGTCGGCCTGCCCAAGGTACGGCCCGGCCCGGGATCCGTCGCGCCGCCACGACCGTCGCCGCGGTACCAGGGCCCGTAGTAATGCAGACCGCCGCCACTCGTGCCTACCGAATTGTCCAGCTCGCACTGTCCGGTGGTGTAGTCGTGCACGCAGTCTTCGAGGCTGTCGTACCGGTTGCGCTGCACATCCTGGCCGCGACCGAGCATGGACAACCCGACAATGGCGGCACCGCCCAGCGCGATCAGCGGCACCGCCATCGATCGCTTCTGCGTGCGTTCGGCCAAGGGATGAAACTGTGCATCGCGGCGCGGCGAGGCCACGCCGGATGGATGGCGATCCGTCATCTCATGGGGTTTCTGCGGATAGCCCATGGCGCGCTACCAGGTCATGGCCGCGGCGTTGATCAGGCCCACGCCGATGGCGACCGCAGCCGCGAACACGGCTACTGCGCGGTTGTCGCTTTCCACCTGCGCGGCCAAGTCGTGAATGAGCACACGCATGACCACATGGGCCAACCACTGCACGATCATCGCGACCACGCCCCATAGCGCCAGGTCCATCAGGCTGACGCTGTGTGACATGGCACTGGCCAGTGGCGCGACGAAGCCCAGCAAGGCACCCGCCAGGCTGATCGCCGCCGCCTGGTTGCCGTGCCGGATAAGGGCCAGCTCACGCTGTGGCGTAAGCCAGATGTGTACCGTGCAGAACATCGCGAGCAGAAGGACGCCAAGCCCGAAATACGCGGCAAACGCCGGCAGCGTCGAAAGATCCGGCAACACGGTAGGCTCCCCTGTCGATGCGCCCCTCCCGGGCGCCGTGGCAGTGTAGCGCAGAGCGAATGCACGCCGTCCACACGGGTTGGTTCAGTCCGCCGTGCGCTCGTCCAACGCGATGGCTTTGAGCTCGTCGTAGTGCTGCAGAAACAGTGCCACGACCTGCGGGTCGAGCTGGCTGCCGGCGGCCCGGCGCAGATAGTCGAGCACGTCGGATTCGGGCCATGCCGGCTTGTACACGCGCGGAAAGCTGAGCGCGTCCCATACGTCGACTACGCTGAAGATGCGCGCGGCAAGCGGAATTTCCTCGCCGCGCAAGCCGCGGGGATAACCGGCGCCGTCCCAGCGCTCGTGGTGCGCATACGGAATATCGATGGCCGGGCGCAGGAAGGCGGTGCGCATCAGCAGGTTTCGCCCCAGGGTCGGGTGGGTGCGCATGATGGCCATTTCCTCCGCATCCAGCGGGCCCGGCTTGATCAGGATGGCATCGGGCAATGCCAGCTTGCCGATGTCATGCAGCAGTGCGCCGAATCGCACATGGCGCAGCGCATCGCCGTCCAGTCCGGCCAGGCGAGCCAAGGCCACGGTCATGCGCATCACGCGCTCGGAGTGATCGCGCGTTTCCTTGTGGCGGATATCCATCGCCGACACCAGCGCGCGCAGCGACTGCTCATTGCCGGTCAACAGCAGGTGGTTGAGGCGATCCAGGCGCTTCATGTCGCGCCCGATCAACCAGTACAGCAGGATGCCCGTGCACAGCACGTAAAAGCCGGCCTTGGCGCTGTGCAACATGCTCAGGGTGTGCTCGTCGTAGCCCAGCGAAAACAGCAGGCGGTCGGAAAAGAACACCCACGTCCAGGCCAGGATCACGTAGATCAGGACGATCCGCAGTTGTGGCTTGATCCTCACCATGCTTCCCGCCATCCAGGCTCACCCAAGCGGGCAAAGCATAGCGGGAGCAGGATGCTGGGAACTGTGAACGTTGGATCGCCCTCAGGCGTCTTCGGGTTCGATCAGTACGTCGACCCATTGCCCGACGTCCAACCCGGCAGCGGCCATCAGCGACTCTTCCAGCAGCAGCCAGAAGGCACCCGCCCGCTCCACCACCGCGCCACGGAAATCCTGTCCATTAAGGCTGCCGCGCACGCGATGGCCATGGCCGCATTTCCACAAGGGCCTGGCCGGCGTGGACCATTGGCTGACCGGATCGAATGGCAGCGCCACGGCCCATTGCTTGTTGCCGCTCTGTACGGCGGCGCGAAAAGCCACGGCGCGATGCCTGTTCATCCCCTGCCCCCTAGCTTGCCCCCGCCACGAAGATAACGGACGTGGGCCGTCCCGTGTGAGGATGCAGGGGTTCGACCCATCGGATAAGCCGCATGGAACGCATCCAGCCAACGGCCAAGGGTGCGGAAGTACCAGCGGGCCGGTTGGCTGAAGCCCTCGCCGCAGCCCACGTCGATCACCCAGCGCGGCGCATGCGACAGCACCGCCGCCACGATGGCGCGGTCGGTAACCAGCTTGCGGCTTTCGATGCGACCCTCGCGGACGGCACGCTCCCATGCGTCCGCGCTGGCCTGCCAGGCGTCGAGAATCAGCGACTCACTCGACGAGCTCGTCATGTCGACGCTTCACCCGGCGCGACTGACGTACTTGGTGGCGACGTACTGGTCGAGGATGCCGATGAACTCGTTGGCGATATTGTCGCCACGCAAGGTCATCGCCTTCTCGCCATCGATGAACACCGGCGCCGACGGCGCCTCGCCATTACCCGGCAGCGAAATGCCGATATTGGCGTGCTTGGATTCGCCCGGCCCGTTGACCACGCAGCCCATCACCGCCAGCGTGAGGTTCTCCACGCCGTCGTACTTCACCCGCCACAGCGGCATCTGCTCGCGCACATGCGATTGCACCGTGCGCGCCAGCACTTGGAAAAACTCGCTGGTGGTGCGTCCACAGCCCGGGCAGGCGGTGACCAGCGGCGTGAACGCGCGCAGGCCCATGGTCTGCAGCAACTCCTGCGCCACGATCACCTCGCCGGTACGCGAGGCGCCCGGTTCCGGCGTCAGCGAAATGCGGATGGTGTCGCCAATGCCTTCCTGCAACAGCACGGCCAGGGCGGCGGACGATGCGGTGATGCCCTTGGAACCCATGCCCGCTTCGGTCAGGCCCAGGTGCAGCGCGTAGTCGCAGCGGCCGGCGATGTCGCGATACACCGCGATCAGCTCCTGCACGCCGGACACCTTGCACGAGAGGATGATGCGATCGCGCGGCAGGCCGATCTCCTCGGCGCGCAAGGCCGAATCCAGCGCCGACCGGATCAGCGCCTCGCGGGCGACGTGCGAGGCATCCCACGGCTCGGCGCGCTTGTGGTTCTCGTCCATCAGCGTGGCGACCATGCTCTGGTCCAGCGAGCCCCAGTTGGCGCCGATGCGCACCGGCTTGTCGTAGCGCAGCGCCATCTCGATGATGGAAGCGAACTGGCTGTCCTTCTTCTTGCCGAAGCCAACATTGCCGGGATTGATGCGGTACTTGGCCAGTGCTTCGGCGCAGGCCGGCTCGGCCTCCAGCAGCTGGTGGCCGTTGTAGTGGAAGTCGCCGATGATCGGCACGTCCACGCCCATCATGGCCAGCCGTTCGCGGATGCGCGGCACGGCCGCCGCCGCCGCCGGCGTGTTCACCGTGATGCGCACCAGCTCCGAGCCGGCGCGCGCCAGCTCGGCGATCTGCTTGGCGGTGCTGGCCGGGTCCTCGGTGTCGGTATTGGTCATCGACTGCACCACCACGGGGGCACCGCCACCCACCGTGATTTTTCCGATCCTGACGCCCACGCTGGGGCGGCGCTGGGCAGGCTGGGCGAGACGCGGGGAGGAAGACTGGTCGCTCATGAGTGGCATCGGCCGGACATTGAACGCCGCAGGCAGGCGCGGCAACGGGGAAAGGATAACCGAACCGCTGCGTACCCCCTAGAGAGTCCGGACTTATGCGGCAAAACCGCGCAGCACGGCCATTCCTGGCCGCGTGGGTAGATCATGGACATCCGGAAAACGGGCATGGATCAGGAGGGTCAAGCTTATGCTTCAAAGACAATATCGCCAGGACGACGTCACGCGCATGACACCATCGGCCAGTTGCGCCGGCTGCGGCCATGCCTCGGTTTGCCAGGCCAGCGGCTACGACCGCCCGGAACTCTCCGGGCTGCGTCATATCGCCGAGCGCATCGGGCCGCTGCGCACCGGGGAATACCTGTACCGGCCGCTGTCCCCCTTCCGCGCCGTCTATGCCGTCCAGTCCGGCATGGCCAAGACGGTCGCCGTGGACATCTCCGGCCGTGAGCAGGTGCTGGCGTTTCATCTGCCGGGCGAAATGATTGGCCTGGACGCGCTCGATCGCGAGCTGCACGACAACGCCGTCGTCGCCCTCGGCAAAACGCAGTTCTGCCGCTTTCCGTTCAGCGCGCTGCGACAGGTCGCGTCCGAGCAACCCGAAGTGCCCTGGCATCTGATGCATGCCGCCAGTCAGCGCATCTCGCGCCTGCAGCTAAGCGGCGGCAACTACCTGGCCGAAGAGCGCTTCGCGGCCTTCCTGGTCGACATGCGCGACCGTCGCGCGATGCTGGGCCTGTCCGCCGATTACCTGCCGCTGCCGATGTCGCGTTCGGATATCGGCAACCATCTGCGACTGACCACCGAAACGGTGAGCCGCCTGCTGGGCCGCTTTCGCCAGCGGAATTTCATAACGCTCGACCGCCAGGGCCTGTCCATCGTGGACCTGCCCGCGCTGCGCGAACTCGGGCAACCGCTGCTGACGCACTGACCTCACCGGGCCTGCCTTGCAAGAGCCTGCGCAGGGGTTCTAGCCCCTGCGCAAAGCGGCCCTCAACAGGCGGCCCTGCAAGCGCTCACCGATGCCGGCGGGCTGGTCCAGCTCCATGCGCGCGAGGGCTTCGTCCTCGCCCTCGACCGGAGCGCCGGGCCCCAGCACCGCCCGCAACAGGGCAAGCTTGCCCCGCCAGGTAGCACTGCTGTCCTTCAGCCAGTTGAGCGCCGGCAGCAGGCGCTGCTCGATCTCGGTGAAATCGCTGCCGAACGGAAAGGCGGGCAGCAGGCCCTTGTTCTGCCACGGCGCCAAGGCGGCACGCAGGTGCTCGGGACGGTTGTTGCGCCAGCGCTCGGGCACCTGGAAATCCGCCGCGAGCTTGCCGTGCGATTTGGCCTCGGCACATAGCGCATCGATAAAGCGTGCATCGCTGATGGCCAGCATGGCCTCGATGCATTCGCTGTCGGTCTTGCCGCGCAGGTCCGCCACGCCATACTCGGTCACGAACATGTCGCGCAGATGGCGCGGAATGGTGGCGTGCCCGTAGTTCCAGCGGATATTGGTTTCCACGCCGCTGCGACCGCGCCGGGTCGAACGCAACAGCAACACGGAGCGCCCTTCCGGCAACTCGTGGGCCATCGCCACGAAGTTGTACTGGCCGCCCACGCCACTGACCACTTCGCCATTTTCGAGGGTATCGGACACCGCCTCCCCCACCAGCGTCGCCATCATGCACGTGTTGAAGAAGCGCGCGCCGCGCCGCTGCAACGACGCCAGCGCCTGGTGATCGCCATAGAGCTGGTTGACGTTGGATACGCGGCACATGTCCAGCGCATCGGGGTCCTCGTCCTCCAGCGCCGCAAGCCATGCGTACAGCTCATGCGAACCGAGGAAGAACGCGCCGCGCAGGTAATGCCCGCCCGGCGTCTCCGGGGACAGCCGGCCGCTGGCGGCGGCGCGCTCCAGGTCGAGGTCATCCCAGGCGCGTCGCTTGAGAATGCCGGCACGCTGCAAGTGCATGAAGCCGTCCATCACCATTTCGCTGGCGCCGTACAGCCCGGTGCGGAATGGCGCCAGGCCGCCCATGCGCGCCGCCAGCGCATGCGTGCCGCCACGCGGGTCGAGCGCCACCAGCGCGCGACGCCACTGCATGTTGTCCTGCTGGCGCCAGCGCAACCCGTAGACCAGCGCGTCGGACAGCGCGCCAATGCCGATCTGCAGGCAACCGGCATCGCGCACCAGGGCACTGGCATGCATGCCCAGCGCGTACTCGACGATATCGATGGGCTGGCGCGGCAAGGCAAACAATGGCGGTGACGCGTCGGGACGCAACTCCAGGTCGAAATAGTCCTGGGTGACTTCCGCGTGCCCGCTGATATAGGGCAGATCCGGATGCACCACCGCCACGCACAACGGCCGCGGCTTGCCGGACTGCACCACCCGGTCGATGAAATCGAGGGTCAGGTCCGGGTTGCACGAGAGGCTGTAGCGCACGCCCTCGGGGGTTTCGCGCCGGGCCACCAGTTGCACCAATGCGTTGATGTCCTGCACGGCCAGGTCGCGGGCGACATGTGTGTAGTTCTGGCTGATGTAGTTGCGCTGTGCGCTGGGCGAGCGCAGCAGCGCACCCGACTGCATGTAGAACTCGTGCACGGCCACGTTCGATGGCAACGCGTTGCGCGCCTGGTCGACGGCATAGGCGGGATCTTCCGCATCCTCGCCAAAGTGCCGGGCCAGAAAAGGGGTCAGGAAACGCGCCTCCAGACCCGGCGCCGGCTGCGGCCGTGTCAACGAAAGCGCGGTGTAGAGGGTAAGCGAGCGCGACGTATCCGCCGTGGTCAACCGGTACAGCGCATTGAGCAAGCCATGCGGCTTGCCCAGCCCCAGCGGGGCGGCAATACGCAGATCGGGACCGAGGCGTTCGGCGATGTGTTGCGCACAGGCCTCGGTGTCGGTGTGGCATTGCTCGGGCGACATAGGGCGATCATGGCAGAAGGTCATGGAGACAGCACGATCCAGAACGGTGCGTATTGGTCGCACGCAGGGGGTGAACGCGGCTTGAAGGCGTCGGCCATGCATGCCCTACACTCGTCACCATGACTTCGACGCCGCCGCTTGCGCCAGCGCCCATCCGACTACTCGCCGAACAGGCCTTGAGCCGCGCCGCCGGCGCGCCCCTGCTGGGAGGCAACGCGGCAAGCCTGCTGATCGATGCCGCCGCGCATTTCGATGCATGGCTGGCCGCCATCCGCGGCGCACGGCAAAGCGTGCTGCTGGAAAACTACATCGTTCGCGACGACGAGGTGGGCCGGGCGTTTCGCGATGCGCTGGTGGAGTGTGCGCGGCGCGGCGTGTTGGTGGCGGTGATCTACGACTGGCTGGGCTGCAAGGGGCAGTCGCGCGCCAGCTTCTGGGCTCCGCTGCGCGCTGCCGGCGGCCAGGTGCGCGGGTTCAACCCGCCGCAGCTCGGCCAGCCGTTCGGCTGGATCAGCCGCGACCACCGCAAGCTGCTGGTGGTCGATGGCGTGCACGGTTTCCTGTCGGGCGTTTGCATCAGCCAGAAGTGGCTGGGCGATCCTGGCCGGCATGTAGCCCCCTGGCGCGATACCGGCGTGGCCCTGCAAGGCCCCGCCGTCGCCGAGCTGGCGCAGGCGTTTGCCGAAAGCTGGGCCAGCATCGGCACGCCGCTGCCCACGCTCGCACCCGCGCCCCAAGAGCTGGCCTCTGCCGGCACGGTGGCCTTGCGTGTCATCGCCACGCAACCGGCGACGGCCGGCATGTATCGTCTCGATCAACTGATTGCCGCCATGGCACGCAAGACGCTGTGGCTCACCGATGCGTATTTCATTGGCATCGCCCCCTACGTACAGGCACTGGCCGCCGCCGCGCGCGACGGCGTGGACGTGCGCCTGCTGGTGCCCGGCAGCAGCGACATCCCCATCGTGGCGGGCATGTCGCGCTCGGGCTACCGGCCCTTGCTCAAGGCGGGCATCCGTGTGTTCGAATGGAACGGCTCGATGCTGCACGCCAAGACGGCCGTGGCCGATGGCCAATGGGCCCGCGTGGGCTCGTCCAACCTCAATGTCGCCAGCTGGCTGAGCAACCGCGAAATCGACGTGGCGGTGGAAGACGCCGGCTTCGCCCAGCAGCTGGCCGAGCAGTACGAACGCGACCTGGGCAACGCCACCGAGATCGTGCTCGCCCCGCGTCGCTGGCGCCGCCATGCCGAACAGGTGAAAAGCCGGGCGACGCGTCCGCCGCGGCCGCACCTGATGGGCGGCAGTTCCGGCCGCGCGGCCGCCGGCGCGCTGCGCATTGCCAATACCGTGGGCGCGGCGCTGACGGATCGCCGCGTGCTGGGCGATACCGCCACCGGCCCGCTGCTGGTCGGCGCGCTCGCCCTGGCCGTGCTGGCCGTGGTAGCGATCGTCTGGCCGGCCATGATCGGCTGGCCGCTGGGGGTAGTGGCCGCCTGGTTCGCCCTCAACTTCGCCATCCGCGCGTGGCACCTGCGCCGGCGCTTCCGTCGTCAGGCCACCGAGCTCGACTGAATACCTCTCGCAGTCACTACATTTTATTTCAATAACTTATACAACCTGCCTCACAGCCACACTACGCATATCCGCCAAGCGGATGTAATCCCTGCGATCACCGCGGGTGGGTCGTGCTAGGCTCGCGCCTTCATGCACGCGTCCGACGATCACCTCAGCGATCGCGGCGGCTCTCCGCCGCGCCACATTCTCACGCCCAGTTCGCTTAACCGGCTGGTGCGCGATCTGCTGGAAGACGCGCTGCCGCTGGTGTGGATCGAGGGCGAGCTGTCCAACGTCGCCCGCCCCGCCTCGGGGCATCTGTATTTCACGCTCAAGGACGCCGGCGCCCAGGTGCGCTGCGCGATGTTCCGCCCCAAGAGCGGCTGGCTGAAGTTCAAGCCGGTGGATGGCATGCACGTGCTGGTACGCGCGCGGGTGGGGCTGTACGAGCCGCGCGGCGAATTCCAGTTGGTGGCCGAACACATGGAGCCGGCCGGCGAAGGCGCGCTGCAGCGCGAGTTCGAGCAGCTCAAGGCGCGGCTGGATGCGGAAGGCCTGTTCGACGCGGCCCGCAAGCGCGCCCTGCCCCGTTACGCGCGACGCATCGGCGTGATCACCTCCGCCACCGGCGCGGCCATCCGCGACGTGCTGAGCGTGCTGTCGCGCCGCTGGCCACTGGCCGACGTGGACGTGCTGCCGGTGCCCGTGCAAGGGCGCGAGGCGCCGCCGGCCATCGCCAACATGCTGCGCAAGGCCTCGGCCAGCGGTCGCTACGACGTGCTGCTGCTGACCCGTGGCGGCGGCTCGCTGGAAGACCTGTGGGCTTTCAACGACGAGCAGGTGGCGCGCGCCATCCATGCCAGCGCGGTGCCGGTGGTATCGGCCGTGGGGCATGAGATCGATGTCAGCATCGCCGACTTCGTGGCCGACCTGCGTGCGCCGACACCCTCCGCAGCGGCCGAATTGCTGGTGCCCGACGCGTCGGCCTTGCGCCGCCATCTGCAGCAGCTGCAACAGCGCCTGGTGATGCTGGAGCAGCGTCGGCTGCAAGCGCGCATCCAGCGTGTCGATCATCTGCTGGCGCGCCTGCAGGCGCAGCGTCCGCAGGCCCGGCTGGCGCGCGATCGCGAGCGCCTGCTGCATCTTCAGCGCCGCCTGCTGGGCATCCAGCGCGAACAGTCGCAACGGCTGCAGGCAAGGCTGGAACGCGTGCAGGCCCGGCTGCTGGCCCAGCATCCACGACTGCGCCTGCTGCTGTTGCGCCGGCGGTTGGCCGAACTGGCCCGGCAGTTGCGCGAATCGATGGAACGACGCCTGGAACGCGAACGGCTCACCCTGCAGCAAACCGCACGCGCGCTGCATGCCGTCAGTCCGCTGGCCACGCTGGACCGCGGCTACGCCATTCTGTTCGACGCCGAAGGCAAGGTGCTGCGTTCGGCAAAACACGTGGCCGAAGGCACGCCGCTGCGCGCCCGCCTGGCCGATGGCGAATTGCCGCTCTCCGTAGTGCGTGACAAGCCCACGGAGCAGTGACGCGCGACACCTCACGCGGCGTGAACGATGCCTGCCGCATCCTTCGAGCTTCGACTCGAGGAGCGCGGCATGAAGGCAGCGGCACTGTTCGTGAAGGCGCTGGAAGCCGAGGGCGTGCACAGCATCTTTGGCGTACCCGGCGAAGAAAACCTGGACCTGGTCGAGGCGTTGCGTGAATCGTCGATACGCCTGATCGTGACCCGCCATGAACAGGCGGCCGGCTTCATGGCGGCAACCTGGGGGCGGCTCACCGGCGAGGCCGGCGTGGCGCTCTCCACGTTGGGGCCAGGCGCCACCAATCTGGTCACCGCTGCGGCCTATGCCCAGCTCGGCGCCATGCCGATGCTGATGATCACCGGGCAAAAGCCCATCCGCGAACACAAGCAAGGTATGTTCCAGCTGGTCGACGTGGTCGACATGATGCAACCGCTGACCAAGTACACGCGCCAGCTGGTATCGGCCTCCACCATTCCCGCCCGCGTGCGCGAGGCGTTCCGCCGCGCCGAGGAAGAACGCCCCGGGGCCGTGCACCTGGAACTGCCCGAGGACATCGCCCGCGACATGGTGGACGATGCGATCCTGCTGCCCACCGAATACGCGCGGCGACCATCGCCGGACGATGCCGCGCTGGTGCAGGCGGCCGAAGCCATCAGCAAGGCCAAGCATCCGATCCTGATGATCGGCGCCGCCGCCAACCGCCAACGCACTACCGTGGCGCTGCGCGCCTTCGTCGACAAGCTGGGCATACCGTTCTTCACCACCCAGATGGGCAAGGGCGTGATCGACGAGGACCATCCGCTATGGCTGGGCAATGCCGCGCTGTCCGATGGCGACTTCGTGCACCGCGCCATCGACGCGGCCGACGTCATCGTCAACGTCGGCCACGATGTGGTGGAAAAGCCGCCGTTCCTGATGCGCAAGGGGCGCCGCACCGTCATCCACATCAACTTCTCCAGCGCCGAGGTGGATGCGGTCTATTTCCCGCAGATCGAAGTGGTAGGCGACATCGCCCATACGGTGGAACGCCTTACCGATGCGCTGCAGCCGCAACCGCACTGGAATTTCAGCTTCTTCGACCGCGTGCGCGACGCCTTCCACGCCCAGCTGCTCGAGCACGCCCGCGACGACCGCTTTCCCATGCACCCCGTGCGCGTGGTGGACGATACCCGCCGGTACATGCCCGACGACGGCGTGCTGTGCCTGGACAACGGCATGTACAAGATCTGGTACGCGCGCTATTACCGCGCGCGCCAACCCAACACCATCCTGCTCGACAACGCGCTGGCCACCATGGGCGCCGGCCTGCCCTCGGCGATGGCGGCCAAGATGGTCTACCCCGAGCGCAAGGTGCTGGCCATCTGCGGCGACGGCGGCTTCATGATGAATGCGCAGGAGCTGGAAACGGCCGTGCGCCTGAAGCTGGACCTGGTGATCCTGCTGCTGCGCGACGACGCCTACGGCATGATCCGCTGGAAGCAGGCCGAGATGGGCTTTGCCGACTACGGCATGGTGTTCGGCAATCCGGATTTCGTGATGTTCGCCGAGGCGCATGGGGCGCACGGCCATCGTCCCGAAAGCGCCGATGCCTTCCTGCCCACGCTCAAGCACGCCTTCGATGCCGGCGGCGTGCACCTGATCGACCTGGTCATCGACTATTCGGACAATCACCGCATCCTCAACGAAGAGATCCGCCGGCTCAGCGCCGCGGTCTGATTCACTGGAGTAACGCATGCTCGCCAAAAGCTATCCCTACTATCTCGCCAACCAGCCGCAGACCTCGAAGGAGACGATGGATGTGCTGGACAAGTACAGCGGCAAGGTCGCCACGCGCGTGGCCGTGCCCGATGCCAAAGCCACCGAGAAAGCCATCGCCGCCGCGGTGAAAGCCACCGGTCCGATGCGGGATTTCAAACCATGGGCACGCCAGCAGGTGCTGCAGCACTGCGCCGACCGCTTCGCCGAACGCCGCCAGGAACTGGCCTATGCGCTATGCGTGGAAGCCGGCAAGCCGATCAAGGACGCCGATGGCGAAGTGACGCGACTGATCGAAACCTTCCGCATCGCCGCCGAAGAAGCCGTGCGCGTGAACGGCGAGACTCTCAACCTGGAACTGGCCAAGCGGCTGGACGGCTATCACGGCTACACCAGGCGCGTACCGCTGGGGCCGGTGTCCTTCATCACGCCGTTCAATTTCCCGCTCAACCTGGTGGCGCACAAGGTGGCGCCGGCCATCGCAGCGGGTTGCCCGTTCGTGCTCAAGCCGGCCGAGCGCACGCCGATCGGCGCGTTGATCATCGGCGAAGTGCTGGCGGAAACCGACCTGCCCAAGGGCGCATTCTCGGTACTCACGCTGGACGGCAAGCATGCCAACCCGCTGGTGGAGGACCCGCGCTTCAAGCTGCTCTCGTTCACCGGCAGCCAGATCGGCTGGGACCTGAAAACACGCGCGGGCCACAAGAAGGTGACGCTGGAGCTGGGCGGCAATGCCGCCTGCATCGTCGACGCGGACCAGGGGCCTCACCTGGATCGCGTGATCGACCGCCTGGTGTTCGGCGCGTTCTACCAGTCGGGCCAGAGCTGCATCAGCGTGCAGCGCATCTACGTGCACGAATCGCTGTACGACGAACTGAAGAAGCGCCTGGTAAGCGCCGTCAAGAAACTCAAGGCCGGCGATCCCAAGAAGAAGGACACCTTCCTCGGCCCCATGATCGACGAGGCTGCCGCCGAGCGCCTGCATGGCTGGATCGAGGAGGCACGCAAGGCCGGCGGCAAGGTGCTGTGCGGCGGCAAGCGCAGCGGCGCCATGCTGGAAGCCACCCTGATGGAGAACGTGCCCACCGGTGCCAAGGCACACCGGCAGGAAGCGTTCGGTCCGTTCGCCCTGCTGGCGCCGTTCCGTACCTTCGATGAGGTGATCGACAAGGTCAACGACTCGGACTACGGCCTGCAGGCCGGCATCTTCACCGACAGCCTGGCCCACGCCATGCGCGCCTGGAACGAACTGGAACAAGGCGGCGTGATCGTCAACGACGTGCCCAGCTTCCGCGTGGACAACATGCCCTACGGCGGCGTGAAACTCTCCGGCATCGGCCGCGAGGGCGTGCGCTGCGCCATCGAGGACATGACCGAGCTGCGGTTGATGGTGATGCGGGAGTTCTAGGCACATCGTACGCTCATGCGAAGTGTCGCGCGCCTGTCCCCAGGAAACACATCAACGGTCGGATTCATCCATAACCATTCCTCAGGCAGCCCCGAGCGATGTGCTACTAAAAAAGGGAGGCGTCGCATCACCATGTGATCTACGACTCCACGATGATGAGAGTCGCAAAGCCGACTTCACGCGACTTTTCTTTATGCGCCGGTGGCATCACTGATGAAAAAATATCAAGGATTGTCAGTTTTGACACATTGACAAATGTATCCATATGGATACAATCACAATGATGAACACGATCAAGAGCACGGACGTTTTTGATGCATGGCTTGCCAGCCTCAAGGATCAGATGGCCCGCGCCAAGATCCTTGGCCGCATTAACCGCGCAAGGGTCGGTAACTTTGGCGATGTGAAGTATTTCGATGGTATCGGCGAAATGCGTGTAGACGTTGGGCCGGGATACCGGGTGTACTTCGTCAAGGAAGGAAACACGGTTTATCTGCTGCTATGCGGTGGGGACAAGTCAAGCCAGAGCAAAGACATCAAAAAGGCAAAGGAAATACTGGCGGCGAATTAGCTGCCAGCGGAACCGGGCAACACAAGACAGGCAAGAAAGACATAGACAAGGCGGCAACCATGAACCAAACATTCAAAATGTTCGACGCTGCCGAGTTCCTCGACAATGACGAGGTGATCGCGGCCTACCTGCAAGACGCGCTTGAAGACGAAGACCCGGACGTGTTCCTGCTGGCCGTCGCCGATGTGGTGAAGGCGCGGAGCATGACGCGCGTGGCCGAGGCCAGCGGCCTGGGTCGCGAAAGCCTGTACAAGGCACTGCGCCCCGGAGCAAAGCCGGGCTTTGCCACGATGGACAAACTGCTAGGCGCGCTTGGCGTTCGCTTCCAGGTCGCGCCGTTGAAGCCATCCAGGCCACAGAAACCCGGCAAGCGGGAGACGCCAGCCAAAAGCACGGCGGGATCTGCGCTGCTGAAAAAGCGGAAGGCTGCCGCGGCAGGGCCTAGTACAAAGAAGCGCGCTGCCGCTTGACATCGTTTCGGCCTACGCGAAACTTCCATGTATTCGCCCCCGACTACATCATCGTCGGCTTGCTTTGAACCGTATGCGTACATGGCGCCCGCTCCCAGCCACGAACTCGGATGCTGGTGCAGCCTGCACTTGGAATAACCGCCATCCCAGTGGCGGTGATACGCCCGCCGGCTGTCACGCGACTGTCTTGCGTGGGTGATTAGCTCTCGGGAGGCCGACCACGAGAGCATTGCCTATGCAGACCGAAGCCGCTGTCGCCGTCACACCCGCAAGCCAGGGCACCGGCCGTATCTTCGGCATCATCTTCGGACTGATCCTGCTGATCGGCGGCGGCTACGCCGCCCTGCATCTGGTGCAGGACCTGTCGATCGTGCGCACCCACGCCACCGGGCCTTTCATCCTGCTCGGCATCGCGCTGCTGATCGCGCTGGGCTTCGAATTCGTCAACGGCTTCCACGACACCGCCAACGCGGTGGCCACGGTGATCTACACCAACTCGATGCCGGCCAACATGGCGGTGATCTGGTCCGGTGCGTTCAACTTCCTCGGCGTGCTGACCTCGTCCGGCGCAGTGGCCTTCACGGTGGTGTCGCTGCTGCCGGTGGAGCTGATCCTGCAGGTGGGCAGCCAGGCCGGTTTCGCGATGGTGTTCGCGCTGCTGTTCGCCGCCATTCTGTGGAACCTCGGCACCTGGTACTTCGGCCTGCCCAACTCTTCGTCGCATACGCTGATCGGCTCGATCATCGGCGTGGGCCTGGCCAACCAGCTGATCTCGGTGAAAACCGGCACCAGCGGCGTGGACTGGAACGCCGCCATCGGCGTGTTCAAGGGTTTGGTGTTCTCGCCCATCGCCGGCTTCATTCTCGCCGGCCTGCTGATGCTGATACTCAAGGCCGTGGTGAAGATTCCCGCGCTGTACCGCGCGCCGGAGGGCAACAAGCCGCCGCCGTGGCCGATCCGCGCGCTGCTGGTGCTTACCTGCACCGGCGTGAGCTTCAGCCACGGCTCCAACGACGGCCAGAAAGGCATGGGCCTGATCATGCTGATCCTGATCGGCACGGTGCCCACCGCCTATGCGCTGAACGGCGCCGTGACCGGTGGTGAGGTGAAGACCTTCCATCAAGTGTCGGTGGATACCCAGCAGGTGCTGGCCGGCATCGCCGGTAACGCGGTGGTGAGCGGCAATCCGCGCGAGCCGCTCACCGCGGCCGTGCAGCAGCGAACGTTGTTGCCGACCACGGCGGCGGCGCTCGACCAGCTCATTGCCGAGATCGATCATCAGGTCGGCAACCGCACCTCGCTGCGTTCGGTGCCGCCCGAGCAGATGGGCAACGTGCGCAATGACATCTACCTGGCCAATGCGGCGATTCCGCTGGTGCTCGCGCAGCCGGGGCTCAGCAAGGAGCAGACCGCTTCGCTCACCGCCTGGCGCGGCCTGGGCACCCAGGCCATCCAGTTCATTCCGCCCTGGGTAAAGGTAGCCGTGGCGCTCGCGCTGGGCCTGGGCACCATGGTGGGCTGGAAACGCATCGTGGTGACGGTGGGCGAGAAGATCGGCAAGGAGCACCTGACCTATGCCCAGGGCGCCTCGGCCGAACTGGTGGCGATGAGCCTGATCCAGGCCGCCGACATGTACCACCTGCCGGTGAGCACCACCCACGTGCTGACCTCGGGCGTCGCCGGCACCATGGCGGCCAACGGTTCGGGCCTGCAATGGGCCACCGTGCGCAACCTGCTGATGGCATGGGTCCTGACCCTGCCCGCCTCTATCCTGCTGGCTGGCGGCCTCTATATTGTCCTCCGCCATCTGTTCTGAGCGTTGATAGCTTCCAGCGGACGATGAACTGAGTTCGGGACGGCCCGCTCTTCACCCGCCATGTATGGCGCTGCGGGCATGGGTGTTGTTCAATCATCGGGCCCGCTCCGGCGGGCCTGAGCCGTCGCGTCCCCTTATGGAGCTACTGGATGCACGCGAAGATAGCCGTTGGCCTCGCCGCCCTGCTGGTGACGGCAACCGCGTGGGCGCAATCCGGCACCCTGCCGGCCCAGCCCGCAAGCACGCAGAGCTCGCCCGCCCCCGCCCCCGCCGCCGCGATCCAGCTGCAGACCGTTACCGTCCGTGGTGAACAACCCGGACCGGCCCTGTGGGAAGTGCGCAAGGGCGATCACGTGATGTGGGTGATCGGAACGCTGTGGCCACTGCCCAAGCATGCGCAATGGCAATGGACCCAGCTTGAGCAGGCCCTCGCACGCTCCACGGAACTGCTGGAGGCGCCATCGGCTCACCTGAAAATGCCACCCAGCCTGTACTCGCGCCTGACCCTGCAACCCGCGGCCCGCCTCAACCCCGGCGGGGCCACGCTGCAAAGCCTGCTTGCCCCGGACATGTATGCGCGCTGGCAGGTGCTCAAGCGTCAATACCTGGGCAACGACGATGCCCTGGAGTTCATGCGTCCCATCGTGGTGGCCGAGCAGCTGTATGACAAGGCGCTGGACGCCAGCGGCCTGAGCGACGACATCGACGTGCCCGGCATGGTGGAAAAGCTCGCCCACCGGCATGGTACGCGGGTCATTGGCGTGCGCTACGAACTGCTGATCTCGCACGCACCAAGCACGGCAAAGACCATGGATCAAAGCCAGCAGCAGGGCATCGCCTGCCTCGACGAAACGATGGGCATGGTGGAGCACGACCTTCCCAAGCTCACCCAGCGGGCCAATGCCTGGGCCACCGGCGACATGAAATCGCTGCAGCAGCTGATGCAGGACACCCACTACGAGCCCTGCGTGGTGGCCGCCATCAACGGCGACTTCGAGCACCAGCTCAATATTCCGGACCTGCCCCAGCGCATCGAAGACACCTGGATCACCGCTGCGCAAGAGGCACTGACGCGCAACAAGCGCACCGTGGCGATCCTGTCGATGGAACAGGTGATGGCGCCCGATGGCTATCTCGCCAAGCTCAAGTCGCTGGGTTACGTCATACGTCCGCCGGAAGATCTGGAGCCTTAGCGTCATCGCTGTGGCTGATGTGCATCTCTAAAGACGACTCCCTAGGAGTCAGCCAGGCGTCGCGCACCCGGTTGGCTGCGAGCGTCCTCTTGCCGAATCTCCGTCACCATCCTTGACAGGATCTCGCGAGCACTCGCCATTTCGGCCTTGTCAGTGGCGTAGCTCAGCAACTGCTCCCCTGACACGCGCGCTGCGCAGGCTGGCCGAGGCCGCGGCATGGAGATCCCTGCCGGGCTCCAGCGCATGCAAGGCCGCGATGGCCGAGGCGGCATTGGCGTATTGCACCGGCGCGGCCAGCGCCGGGTCGGGCAGGGTCAGCGTGGTGCCGTCGCGGTGACGCCAGCGCCAGCCGCCTTCGGTCAACCGCTCGACGGTGAAATCCACGCCGGCCCGCTGCACCTTCGCCCCGATGCGCTGCAAGGCCTCGAGCAGCCCTGCCGGCGGATCGAGCTCACCGACGATGACCGGCCGCCCTTCGCGGGCAATGCCGGCCTTTTCCACGGCGGCGAGGTATAGCTGCCCACACGCCGGCCAGTGGCGGCCAGCATGGCGACGGTGGAGCCCTTGCCATTGGTGCCGCCGACGGTGATCACCCGCCGTGCCGGCGCCGGTGCGCCCATGCGTTGCCATACCGCGCTCACACGATCGAGGCCCAGCTCGATGCTGCGCACGTTGACGCGGTCCTGGTAGGCCAGCCATTCGTCGAGACTACGGGTCATGCGGAGGGCACCGATGAGGTCAGTTCAGGCGTCCAGCGGACGCGTCCAGAAACGCAGGCGATGGGCGGTGGCGGTGTCCGCGCCGACCTCCTTCCAGTCCAGCGTGCAGAACATGTCGTCCTGGCGTTGGTAGCCGTGCTTGCGCCAGAACTCGTCCTTGGGACGATAGCCTTGCGGGCGACGCGGGTCGTGCTCCTCTCGCTCCACCGCGCAGAAGGCGGTCCAGCGGAAACCGGGCAAGCGGCGCGCATGCGCCTCGCGCAGCTTGAAGAAGCGCTGGCCGGTCCCTGCCGGCTGCGTCAGTTCAACCAGCAGGTCGGGTGGCCTATCAACGAATAGAAAATCTGTCCGTCTGTATCGCGCGCCCACGCATAGCCGCGTCCATCCCAACGGGAGGCGATGCCACGGATATCCCTGGACCTTCCCGCCGAGGAACCATAGAAGGGCACGCTCCCAAGGTTGGAGACATCCCCACGGAATCCCACGATCCAATACCCGGCAGCCTGGGCTCCCTGCGCGTTGCAGACATTTCCGAGGGCGATGCCCATGGATAATTGTTCGCCCGATCCCGATACGGGAGTATTGTCGCCATAGGATTTGGCGTCTCCAAACGTATACAGCTGCCCAAAGTTCATAAGAATGTAGTAGCCCTCACCGCTGGGCGTGGCCGCGATATCCACCGGAGAACGGCGATTGAAGATGTTGCCGAGCTTGCCCGTGACATCGCCATAGGGTTGTGCGGTTCCGACGGTGAAAAGCTGCCCTTTGCTGGTAAGCACCCATAGGCCGGTACCATCGGGCTTGGCGGTCAGCGCGACGATGTCATTGTCGCGGTTGGCGCGCCATCCGCTGCAGCGCTCTAAATTGCTGGTCGCCTCGCCGTTGGCGTCTTTGCATACTTTCTTGTCCACGGCGGCGCCATAGGCCCATAACTCGCCGGATTTCGTGTTCACGATCCAATAGCCGTCCGCGGCATACATGGACGTGATCACGCGTTTGCCCTGGCCCGGGAGGTCGGTGGGTCGTTCCTGCAGGAGTGGTGCGCCACCATAGGCGAGCACGCGGTCGGGGGCCAGCACCCAATAGCCGCCGGTGGGTGCCTGGCTCGATCGCGAGGGAGTAATGATGGTGGAGGCGGCCGCTTGCTGAGCGTACGAGATCAGCAGCGATAATCCGATCCAGGCTACGGTACGGTAAGTCTTCATCTGTGTGATTCCAGGACGAGTCAGGGGCGGGAAGCCGTTCGGTCAGCAAGCGTCGCTGCGGTTATGGCCCGATCCGTTGGGTGCGTTTCCAGTGAGCGTATCGAAGCATGCCCCCCTAAAATGAGGCGAAAATTAGCGCTTCATGCGCGAGGCAAACTCACGCGGCACACGCTGAGTCATCGCGACATATCACGGATCGAGGTGTGGAGTTATCGGGATTTAGCGGACAAGCCTTGAAGCGCCTGAAGCGCCCTCGTTGCAAAGGTGACCGAGACCTGCCGCAAGCAGGGCATCAGCGATGCCGACGTAACTACGTCTGGAAGAACGAAGTACGCCGGCATGGAGGTGTCGCAGCTCCTCTCGTGCGTGAGAACCTTCAGGATCCTCTCGTCGACGGTGGCTGCCCACTAGGTACTACGGCCCAGAGCTCATCGGCGCGGCGCTCAAACAGTGGGCGCAGCGCCATGGCATCGAACTGCTGCATAACCAGCCGGGTAAATCCACCCAGAACGCGTACATCGAGCGCTTCAACCGCACCTTCCGCACCGAAGTGCTCGATCGCTACGTCTTTACCACGCTGACCGGAGTCCGACACATGAGCGAGGACTGGCAACACCGTTACAACCATGACCGACCGCATCGCTCTCTCGGTGTTCTGTCGCCGATCCGCTATGCCATGGCATCATCATCCACCTACTTCCGGATGACTCGAAAGTACGAGGACGCTTCATTGCCACCCGGAAGGAAGACCGATCGCGTACCCATACCCAAGGGGTCAGGACACTATGACGGCATGTCGGAAAGTGTTCAGACCCCATAGGTTCGGCTGACTGGCCGGATGTCGAGGCCGCTGGCCGCGTTGCTGAGACGATCGCTGGTCTTGCCATGGGCGTATGCCGTTCGAGAGGGCACCGGCGTTCTAGAAGCCGGCGAGCCGATCCAGCGCATCCCAGGTGGAATGCAGGCTCCGTTCTAAGAGACGGCCCCAATAAACGGCATCGCCCGGCTCGCTGCCGTAGGCGCAACGCGCAAGCGCGCACACCTACGTGCAACGAACCGGGCGACGTGGGTTCTTACTTTGCGCCGAACAGCGTCGCGGCATCCGCCTTGAAAGCGGCCGCACTGGTGGAGCGGCTATAGAACATGTGGCCGCCCGGATAAATCGACAGCTTCACGCGTTGCGCCTGGCCGAAGCTGGGCAGTTGGTCGATGATCAGGCGCGAGGTGTAGAACGGGCACGACAGGTCGTTGTAGCCATGCACGATCAGCACCTTCATGTTCGGATCGTTGGCGATCGCCTTGCGCAGGTCGGCCACCGGCTTGTCGTCCGCATCGCCACGGTCCCATGCCTTGTTCACGGCGTACGACAGCGCCTCGTAATGCGCGTCGGTCTTCCAGCCCACCTCGCGGGTGATGAAGTCGACCATGGCGCTGGTGGTCGGCGCGAGCAGCGCATCGAGAATCGGATCGCCCGACTGGCGCTCGGCCGAACCGGGGAACGGATCGAACGCGGTCACGTTGGAGTCGTACACGCTGCCGATCTTCTTTTCGCTGCGATGCGTCTCGCGCAGGAAGGTGCCGATATCGACGCGACCGTCGAGCTTGGCCACCAGCGCCGGGTCCAGGCCGGTATACGCCGACACCTTCTGCACCATGCGATTGATCGCGCCGGGGTCGGAGCGGCCCGCCAGGAAATCGGTGACGAACTGGGTACGCACATAGGTTTCAACGTCGGCCATCGCGGCGGGTGTCAGCTTGCCCTGGCTTTCCAGGTGGCCGGCGGTCATCGACGGCAGGTTGATCATCCATGGCAGCGGCGACAGCGCATCGCCATCGCCGATGGCGGCCGGGTCGAGATACGGCGACACCATCACCAGGCCATTGACGCCAACGCCCATCTGCGTCTGCAGGGCGTAGGCAATGCGTGGCGCGCGATAGCCGCCGTAGCTCTCGCCCATCACGTACTTGGGCGCACGCAGGCGGCCATGCTTGACCAGCCAGTCGTAGACCACGCGCGAGAGATACTTGATGTCAGCCTCGGTGGAGTAGAAATCCTTCTTGGTGTGCTCCTCGTCCTCCAGCGAACGCGAGAAGCCGGTGCCGACCGGGTCGATGAACACCAGGTCGCTCATGTCGAGCCAGGTGTTGGCATTGTCCTGCGTGATCGCCGCATCCGACGGTGCGTCGCCATCCACGCCGAACTGGATACGCTTGGGACCGATCGCGCCCATATTGAGGTATACCGACGACGCCCCCGGACCGCCGTTGAAGGCGAACGTCACCGGCCGATGCGGATCGTTGCCCGGCACCGTGTACGCGGTATAGACCACATCGGCGATCTTCTTGCCCTTGGCGTCACGCACGGGAATCGTGCCCACCGTGGCTTCGTAGGAAAGCGTACGGCCACCCACGCGAACGCTTTGCTTGATGGTCTTGTCCGCCGGCAGTGGCGGCAGCTCCAGGTCGGGTTTCTTTTCAGCACCGGCGTCGGCGGCCGGCTTGGCGTCGGCCGCCATGGTGCTCCACGGCGCAAATGCCAGGCCCGCCACGAACACGGCAGCGCACCACGCGGCACCGCGCGCCACACGGGCAACGCGACCACGGACAGGAAGCTCACGAATCATCAGGTGTCTCACAGGAAAGATTTCAAAGGGATGCGACCGGCTCACCCAGGACACGCCTTGCCGCCCGTCCCTGCTGGGACGACCCGGCACGCGCCATGTGCGAACCCCATAGATGCGGCAAGCCACCACCACGTCACCAGTGCCGTAAGGCATGGGTGGGCGGGCAAGTCGAGTTGACGGCAGCGCTATGCTCTACGCCTGGGCCTGGGAGGCTGGAATCATGACCGAGCAGCGAACGATCGGCGTCTTGCATGGCGTATCCATTGACGTTGCCGCCTGGGATGGCGCGAAGGCGGCCGTCGACCTGTCTTTCGCCTGCATGTTTGAGCGCGAACTCACCGGCAACGGCCCGACGGGTGGCCTGCGTCACCTGGATGACGCGCTCGGCGGCGCGCTCACCGAACTTCGACGCGCGGGATATTTCCAGGCAAAGCCCATGGAAACGCTCTTGATCAACCGCCCGCCGGCGACCATCGTCGCCAAGGCCATCATGCTGGTGGGCCTGGGCGATCCATCCACCTGGTCACCCGCACTTACCGCAGAAGCGGCGGCAACCGCGCTGCGCGCCGCCATCCAGCAGGATGCAAGAAGCGCCGCCTTCGCACCCAGCCTGCTCGATACGGGATTGATGCCGAACGCAACGAGCGGCGTCGCCGACGCGATGCTGAAAGCAGTGGCCGACGCCATTTCGACGCAGGCGCATCTGGCGGCGATGGACCTGGCTGCGCCGCACGCGCTTCGCCAGTGGGTATTCGATGTCGGGCTGGAACACTTGGATGCAACGACCGAACACTTTCAGGCCACGTTCGCGGCGCTCACGCCCTGGCAGCGCTGACCCGTTCCGCACTCAAGGCTCGACCGGTTTCAGCGTCAACAGTCCGTCAGCCAAGAACCTGGCCGCATCATGTTTGCCGAGCGCCAGCGCCGCGTGGATATCGGCGCGCGGCCGGCAATCCCAGGTCGACACGGGAATGCGTTGGCTGGCCTGAAGGTAGTAACGATCGCGATGAAGGAACAGCGGCGGCAGTTTCGGGTAATGCCGGGTAAGCAGCACCAGGGTGTGGCGTCGCTCGGCCAGGGTCTGCTCGGGCACCGGCACGCTGTCGAGATAGCCGCCGTCGATCGCCACGTCGCCATTGATTTGTCGCGCCCGCATCAGCGGCGGCGCCGCCGCGGCGGCGGCCAGCAACGTCTGTGCTTCCTCCAGGGTGGTGCATTGCTGCAAGGTCACGAAATCCTGTCGCAGCCCGAGCATGCGGGGCAACTGAGGGTGCAGGCGACCCCACAGCCACTTGTCCACGAAATACGACAGCGTACCGGCAACGATCGATCCCCTGAGACCCAACGCGCGTGCCGGCCGGGTCAAGGCAATCTGCAGCTGTTGCGGAGCCTGGCGCACCGTGTCGAACGTCTCCTCATTGAGAAACGAGGCAAGCCAGACGGGATAGATCCGCTGATGGGCAAAACGCCCTTCAGCCGGGGCAGCATTGCGCCACTGAAAAATTCGAATGTTGCCGCCGAACAGTTGCTGACAGGAGTCGAACGCGCGCCGCAATCCATCGTTCGCCACAGCGGCGGTTGCGATCGCTGCACCGGCACTGGTGCCCACCAACGTATTGGGCAACTGCCAGCCGAGACTCAGCCAATGCGTAAGCGCGCCCGCCTGCCACCAGCAGCGATTGCCGCCGCCGGCAAAGACCATCGTTTCAACCCGGGACAAATTCAGCGCGGTCACTGCCTGGATTTGCATGATGCTCTGCCGATCACGGTTGGACTTGCATGGATGGGGGGCGCACGCGCCGCAGTCAAGGTGTGGACTGGCGCCACCGCCCTGCCCGTCGCTAGGCGGGCACTTCCTGCCACCGGAAATAGCGCCGATGGGCGATCTGCAGCAGATCGAGGTCTTCCCGGGTATCACCATAGGCATAGACCACCGGGAAAGCGCCGAGGTCATAGCTTTCATGCACGCGCCGGGGCTTTTCCTCGTTGACGCATTGCGCGCCCCGGTAGCGGCCGGTGAGCACACCGTTCTTCACCTCGAGTTCGGAACAGATCAACTCAAGCTCGTGCTGCTCGCACCAGTGGGCCAGATAGACGTCCAACGCGCCCGAGACCACCACCACCTTGTCGCCTTGCTGCTTGTGCCAGCGGATGCGTTCCAGTGCAACGTCGCGCAACACGCCCGGCAGCACGTCGCGCGCAAAACGCCGGCCCTGTTCGCTGGCCTGCGACGCGTCCATGCCGGCGAGTCCCACGCGCACGGCGCAGGCGCGTATCACATTGCCCGGCACCAACCTCAACTTGTAGCCGATAAGGATCGGCGCCAGCACGAGGCTTCCCAGCAGGCGCCGCTTCGGCGGCACGGCGAACTCCAGAAAGGGCTGGAACATGGCGCGGTGCGTGATCGTTCCATCGAAGTCGAACAAGGCAAGATTCATGGCGCATCCCGTTGCCGATAAAACGCTGGCCATGCGCGACGACCGACCGCGCCCGCACGCCAGCGGAGCGGCATGCTCCGGGGCAACGGCAGGCAGCGTCAAGTGCTGACCGCGTGCTTACGCCGCCGTGCCCGCATCGGCCATGCGCAGGCGCGCCACATCGCGCAGCGGCGGCGCGCCGAACTGCCGGCTGTATTCGCGACTGAATTGCGAGGGGCTTTCATAACCCACCCGGTGCGCGGCGGTGGCCACGTCGCACTGCCCGGCCAGCAGCAGCCGGCGCGCCTCGTGCAATCGCAGCTGCTTCTGGTACTGCAGCGGACTCATCGCGGTGATGGCACGGAAGTGATGGTGCAGCGACGACGCGCTCATATTGACGCGCCCCGCCAGCTCCTCGATGCGCAACGGCTGGTGATAGTGGCGACGCAACCAGTCGATGGCACGCGACACCTGGTGCCCCTGGCTACCGGAGGTGGCGATCTGGGCCAAACGTGCGCCCTGCTCGCCGGTCAACAGGCGATAGAGCAGCTCGCGCTCGATCAGCGGCCCCAGCACGGCGAGGTCGCGCGGCGCATCCAGCAGGCGCGCCAATCGCAGCAGCGGGTCGAGCAGGCCGGCATCCAGCGGGCTGAGCGAAAGCCCCGGCGACGAGGCAGGAGCCACCCGCACGGGCTCCACTTCCGGCAGCAGCTCGCGGATGCGCTGCAGGTCGAGCCGGAAGGTCAGGCATAGACAGGGCTGCTCCGGCGAGGCACGCAGCACCTGCGAGGACACCGGCACGTCGACCGATGTCACCAGGTACGAGGCCGGCTCATGCACGAATGGATGCTGCCCCAGCAGGATCTGCTTGGCCCCCTGCAGGGCCAGCCCGAGACCGGGTTCGTACATGGCGCACGTCGGCGCGCCCGGGGTGTCCGCGCGAAACAGGGTCAGGGCCGGCCAGTGCGTGGCATGCACGCCTTGGTGAGACGCCAATCGTGCAACGATCGCTGTCAATTCCTCGCGATCCTGCCCCAGGCGTGAATCGAGCAATGGGGAAGAAGTCTTATGGTTCATGGCATTGCCGGAAGAGCGACCCTGGCAAGCTTGCCTGTTCCTCCGCCCGTTGGCGAGGGCGGCGCACTGGGCGCCGCAGGATCAGGCAAGGATCTCGCAGGATCCGGCTACCCGCCGCCGGCACGTGGCTCGCATACTGGCGCCCTCGCTGAATACCGCCACCCAGGAGTAAAGCATGGCCCTCTCCATTCGCGGCTACGCCGCCCAGTCCGCCACCACGCCACTGGCCGCCCACGACTTCCAGCGCCGCGACCCGCGCCCGGACGACGTGGTGATCGACATCCTTTATTGCGGCGTCTGCCACAGCGACATCCACCAGGCCCGCAACGAATGGCACAACAGCATCTATCCGATGGTGCCCGGCCACGAAATCATCGGCCGCATCAGCTCGGTGGGCGACAAGGTGACCGGCTTCAAGGCCGGCGACATGGTCGGCGTCGGCTGCATGGTCGACTCCTGCCAGCACTGCGCCTCGTGCAACGCCGGACTCGAGCAGTATTGCCAGGAAGGCCCCACCTGGACCTATAACGGCGTGGATCGCCGTGACGGGCTGCCGACCTTCGGCGGCTACTCCGAGCGAATCGTGGTATCGGACAAGTTCGTGGTGCGCATCTCCGACAAGCTCGACCCGAAGGCCGCCGCGCCGCTGCTGTGCGCCGGCATCACCACCTGGTCGCCGCTGCGCCACTGGAAGATCGGCAAGGGCAGCAAGGTGGCAGTGGTCGGCCTGGGCGGCCTGGGCCACATGGGCCTGAAATTCGCCAAGGCGATGGGCGCGGAGGTGACGCTGTTCACCCGCACGCCAGGCAAGGAAATCGAGGCGCGTCGCCTCGGTGCCGACCACGTGGTGCTGTCCACCGATGCGGCGCAGATGGCCGCCGTGGCGCGCCAGTTCGACTTCATTCTCGACACCGTGCCCTCGCCGCACGACCTCAACCCCTACCTCAACACGCTGACCCTCAACGGCGTGCTGTGCCTGGTCGGCCTGCTCGAACCGATCGAGCCGCCGGTACAGGCAGGCATGGTGGTGATGGGGCGCCGCTCGATCTCGGGCTCGGCCATCGGCGGCATCGCCGAAACGCAGGAGATGCTGGATTTCTGCGCCGAGCACGGCATTGTCAGCGACATCGAGATGATCGATATCAAGGACATCAACCATGCTTACGATCGCATGCTGAAGAGCGACGTGAAGTACCGCTTCGTGATCGACATCGCCTCGCTCAAGTCCGCCGCCTGAGCAAACTGCCGGGCCGCCCCACGAAGGCGGCCCGGCGTTTTCATGCGGCATCAGGCGCCCAGCGGCGGCGCCTTAGGCGCGTTCCAGCCCATCACGTTGTAGACGTGATAACGCAGGATGCCCAGGTACTCGTGCAGCGTCACGTCAGCCAGCAGGAAGTTCCAGGCATCGGGCAGCAGTTGGCGATCGGCCCGCAACCAGTCACCGGCCACCGGCTGCAAGCTCACGCCGAAATGCGCGAAGTACAGCAGGCTGCGCCGCAGGTGAATGCCCGAGGTCACCAGCACCAGGTGTTGCGGTGCATAGTCCCGCAGCAGCGGACGGCTGAACTGGGCGTTCTGCCAGGTGGTCATGCTGCGCGTTTCCAGCGTCAGGTCAGCCGCCGGAATACCCAGCTTGCGCAGCGCGCGCCCGTACACCACGGATTCGGGCTCGCCGTGATCCTGCGAGTCCCCGCCACAGACCACCAGGTGGCAATCGCCCCCCGTCGCCTTGCACGCGGCATAGAGCTGGGCCGCCTTCAGGATGCGGCCGTCGGCGAAGAACGATGGAATCAGCGAATCATGTTCCGGATGCACCGTGCCGGCACCCAGCAGCACGATCGCATTGCGCTGGGCCCAGGCAACGGGTGGGTCCGGACGATAGTCAGCCTGCAGGTCGCGCACCATCACGCGCGGCACCATGCCGCAACCGATACCGATGAAAAACAGCACCACCAGTGCCAGCAGGACATGACCTGGCCAGCGCCGGCGCATCCGGTACAGCAACACGGCCACCAGCAGCGTGACGAACAGCACGGTGAGCATGGGCTCCCCCGAGGTTGGAAACTCATGGCATCTTAGAGCCTGACCGCAACGCGAGGCGAGCGCGTGCAGCATGGGTCGGCAAACCCCCATGGACACGCCCGCCGTGAGGAAAGCGGCAACCCTGGCTAGGCATGGAACCTGCGCATGACCACTCTCGTTTTCGTGCACGGCTGGAGCGTCACCAACACCTCGACCTACGGTGCCCTGCCCCAGCGCCTGCAGCAGCAGGCCGTTGCCGCGGGCATCGCGCTCGACATCGCCGACATCTGGCTGTCCGAATACGTGAGCTTCGACGATGCCGTAACCATGGCCGACGTGGTGCGCGCCTTCGACCACGCGCTGCGCGACCTGCCTTTGCACGACGGCCGCTTTGCCTGCATCACCCACTCCACCGGCGGGCCGGTGGTGCGCGAATGGTTGCGTGCGCAGCGCGAGCGCCCGGGTGCTTTCGGCTCGATGCGACTCACTCACCTGATGATGCTGGCGCCGGCCAATTTCGGTTCGGCGCTGGCCCAGTTGGGCAAAGGTGTATTGGGCGAGCTGCGCGCATGGACGGACAGCGTCGAGCCGGGGCAACGCATACTCGATTGGCTGGAGCTTGGCAGCGCCGAATCGTTGGCGCTCAACCTGGACCATATCTACGGCGGCGATCCGGCGTCACAGGGGCAGTACCTGTTCGTGCTGACCGGCGATCGCCCCGATCGCTCGTTGTATGACCACGTCAACAGCTACACCGGCGAGGACGGCTCCGATGGCGTGGTGCGCATCGCCGCCGCCAATCTCAACGCCCATCACGCCGTGCTTGCGCGCAAAAGCGGCGCGTCGGCCGATACGCTGGCACTGCATCTCGCCAGCGCACCGCGCACTGCCTTCAAGCTCATTCCCGGCGCATCCCATTCCGGTAACCAGCAAGGCATCATGGCCGCCGCACCCGATGCCACCGTGGACGCCTTGCTGCGCTGCCTGCGCGTGGACGATGCCGCCGGCTACACGCAGCTGTGCGACGACTTCGCTGCCGAGAACGCCGCACGTGACGCCGACAGGGTGGAGCTGGAAGCAGTTGGGCCGTTTCCGTCGCGCGTGCACATCCATGATCCGCGCAGCCTGCTGATCGTGCGCCTCAGCGACGAAAGCGGCGAGCCGCTGCTGGGCAGCCGCCTGCTGCTGAAGGCGGGCACGCCGCCCAACCCGGACTGGATGCCGCAAGGCTTCATGCTGGATCGCCAGGCCAACAGCCAGCATGCGAACGTGGTGTCGTTCTTCCTCAATCACGCGCTGCTTGCCGGCACCGCGCGCGTGGCCGATCCGGCCAACCGCCGCAAGACGCTGCGCCATGCCATCGCCGCGCACCGCCCGTATGGCGCCACCGTGCAACCGGCCGACCTCGGCGGACTGGTCCACCATGCCATCGCCAGCACGTCGGCAGATGACGACCTGTTTCAGGTCATCGGCCCCCACCAGACCACCGTGCTGGACGTGGTGCTGCCACGCAAGGTGCATGAGGGGGTTTTCCGCCTGACCAGAAAACGGGAGCCGGAGGATTTCCGGTGGCTGGTAGCCGGGGATGTCGTTCCTTGACCTCGGGCGAACTTGCCACGGGCGACTTCCGCTCCGGCCCAGGCGCGTCGCCGTAACCCCGTGGGCCATCGACCCGCGTTGCATGGATATGACCTCTTCAAAGTCGCCCTGCCCCCATGCCCAGTTCCCCAGCGGCGACCTGCGCCGCCATTGATGCTTACCACGCTCGCCGGTTTGGCTTAACCTCGCCGCCCATGGATGCCCCCGTGGACGACGATGCGAAGCTGATGCTGGCCTATGCGCATGGCGAGCTGTCGGCGTTCGATGCGTTGTATGCGCGGCACCGGGGCACGCTGTATCGCTTTCTGCTGCGCACCACCCGCGATTCGCGGCTGGCCGAGGAGCTGTTCCAGGACACCTGGAGCCGCGTCATCGCCGCACGCACACGCTACACGCCGCAGGCCAGGTTCAGCACCTGGCTGCTGCAGATCGCGCACAACCTGCTGATCGACAGCCATCGACGCAAGCGGCCCATGGCCACCGGCGAGGATGCGGAACATGCGCTGGCCAACCTGGCCGGCCCCGATCACGAACAGCCCGAGCATGTACTGTCCGAGTTCGAGCGCCGCCGCCGCTTGCAGCGTGCGATCGAGGCCCTGCCCGACGAGCAACGCACCGCCGTGCTGCTGCGCCTGGAGAACGACCTGAGCGTGGAGGACATTGCCCAAGTGACCGGCGTGGGACGCGAGACCGCCAAGTCGCGCCTGCGCTATGCCATGAACCGATTGCGCGAACAGCTGGCCGAATGACTACGCACCACCACCACGACGAACCGCTGCCGGGCGAGGACGAGCTGAAGGCGCTCTACCGCAGCCTGCCGCGCAACGAGCCGACGCCGGCCCTTGACGATGCCGTGCGGCGCGCGGCGGCGGCCCCGCTGCGCACGCGCCGCACGGCACGCTGGCCGGTGACTGCGGCGAGTGCTGCCGTGCTGGTGCTTGCCGCCGGACTGGGCTGGCAGATGCGCGACCGCGTGCCAGGCATGCGGCAGACGCCGGCGCCTGCCGCGGTCTCCGCCAGCACGCCAGCACCAGCGGCCACCGCTGCGCCAGCGATCCAGGCCGTGGATGAGAATGCCGGCAAGCCGGCCTCCGCCACGATCCCGGCCCAGCGCTTCCATGAAGCCATCCGTTCGGCGACAAGGCCACGGGTGGTGTCGTCCGCTCCATCCATCCCGTTGGCGGCACCGCCATCTGCCCCGGAGATGACCGCCGCGCCGGAGCGCGTGATGGCGCCAGTGCCACCTGCGCCGACCGTGGCAGTGGCAGCGCCAGCCCCTGCCGAAACACCGACCGGCGCTGGCAACCGCATGGCCACCATGAAGGCCATGGCTGCCTCGCCGCCCCTGCCGATCGCGCCCGCACCGGTGCCCGCGATGGACCCCACCGCAGCCCGCTCCACCGATACCCCCGCGCAGGAGCTGGACAAGATCCGCCAGCTGCTGACCCAGCAGCGCCGCGACGAAGCACTGCGGCGCCTGGCCGCCTTTCAACGCGCGCATCCGGACGTGACACTACCGGACGACTTGCGCGCCCAGCTTCCCGACCATGACTGACATGCTGCACACCCTCGCCGTCGCCTGCCAGCACAGCGAGGACATCAAGAAAAGCCGCTTTCTCGCCCAGGCCGCACCGGTGCAGACGCCCGAGCAGGCGCTGGCTTTCGTGCGCCAGGTGAGCGATGCCGCCGCCACGCACAACTGCTGGGCCTACCGGATCGGCCAGGACTATCGCTTCAACGACGATGGCGAACCGGGCGGCACCGCGGGTCGCCCGATCCTGCAAGCCATCGAGGGCCAGGGCATCGATCGCGCCGTGGTGGTGGTGACGCGCTGGTACGGCGGCATCAAGCTCGGCGCCGGAGGATTGGTGCGCGCCTACGGCGGCACGGCGGCCGAGTGCCTGCGCCGCGCCGAGCGCGTGCCCATCGTGGCGATGGCGCGGCTAGGGTTGCGTTGCGACTTTGCCGAACTGGCCTTGCTCAAGGCGCGCCTGCGTGAACTGGACGCCGAAGTCCAGCAGGAGCGTTTCGATGCGGACGGTGTGGCGCTGGAGATTCAGCTGCCCGAGGGACGCGTGGACGAGGCGCTGTCCCGCATCACCGATATCAGCCGCGGACGCCATGGCGGACGGCGGCTGGATTGATATCGGCGGCAGGCTGCCCCACGTTGACTGCGTTGCCAAGCGTTGGTCGCGCCCAGGGCGCGCCGCCTCTTGCCGATCCCCTCCAACACCACCGCCCGCGAGCCCCCATGAGCGAACCCGCTGCTACGCCACGCCCATCACGCCGCCTTGGCGCCCTGCTGCAGCTGTGGCCGTTCCTGCGGCCGCACCGGGCGCTTGGCATCGGCTGGCTGGTGTTCCTGGGCATCTCCTCGGGTGCCACCCTGGTGTTGCCGATTGCAGTGCGCCACATGATCGACCAGGGTTTTGGCCACTCCAACGCGGCGGCGATCAACACCACCTTCCTGGGCCTGTTCGGCGTGGCGCTGGTGCTCGCCTTCGCCACCGCCGCCCGCTACTACTGCATCACCCTGCTGGGTGAACGCGCGCTGGCATCGCTGCGCGCCAAGTTGTACGCGCATGTGATCCGGCTCGATGTGGGTTTCTTCGAACGCAGCCGCGTGGGTGAGCTGATCTCGCGCCTGGGCACCGATACCGAAGTGATCCAGGCGTTGATCGGTTCGGGCATCTCGGTGGCACTGCGCAGCGCGGTGATGCTGCTGGGCGCCACCGCCATGATGGTGTGGACCAGCCCGCGCCTGGCTGGTCTCACCGCGCTGGTGATCCCGGCAGTGATGCTGCCCATCCTGGTATTTGGTCGCCGCGTGCAGAAGCTGTCGCGCGCCAGCCAGGATCGCCTAGCCGACGCCGCCGCCATCGCCAACGAAACGCTCAACGCCGCGCCGGCGGTGAAGGCGTACGCACGCGAGGACATCGAGAGCACCCGCTACGGCGGTGCCATCACCCGCGCCCTGGCCACCGCGCGCAAGCGCATCGGCATGCGTTCCATGCTGACGGCCGCGGTGATCGTGCTGTTCTTCGGCGCCATCACCCTGGTGCTGTGGGCCGGTGCGCGCGACGTGCTGGCGGGCACGCTGGACGTGGGCGTGCTGGGCCAGTTCGTGATTTACGCCTTCTTTGCTGCCGGCTCGCTGGCCGGCCTGTCGGAAGTATGGGGTGACGTATTGCGCGCCGCGGGCGCGATGGAGCGCATCGGCGAGCTGTTCGAGGAGCGCGCCGAGATCACCAGCCCCGCGCAACCCACGCCGCTGCCTCGCCCCATGCGTGGCGCGCTGCACTTTGACAACGTCACCTTTCACTACCCGACGCGCCCCGATGCTCCCGCGCTCCACGATTTCGACCTGGCCATCCAGCCCGGCGAAACGGTGGCGCTAGTAGGTCCCTCGGGCGCGGGCAAGAGCACGGTGTTCGCGCTGCTGCTGCGCTTCTACGACCCACAAACGGGACGCATCACGCTCGACGGTGTCGACCTGCGTGCGCTCAGCCTGTCCGAGCTGCGTGGCGCCATTGCGCTGGTGCCGCAGGAGACGGTGATCTTCGGTGGCAGCGCCGCCGACAATATCCGCTTCGGCCGCCAGGATGCCGGCGACGATGAAGTGCGCGAGGCCGCTCGTGCCGCCGAGGCCAACGACTTCATCAGCGCCCTCGGCAAGGGCTACGACGAGGAACTGGGCGAGCGCGGCGTGCGTCTCTCCGGTGGCCAGCGCCAGCGCATCGCGATCGCCCGCGCGATCCTGCGCGACGCGCCGCTGCTGCTGCTCGACGAGGCCACCTCGGCGCTGGACGCGCAATCGGAAGCGGCCATCCAGCAGGCGCTGGAGCGGCTGGAAAAGGGGCGCACCACCCTGGTCATCGCCCATCGCCTCGCCACCGTGCAGCGCGCCGATCGCATCGTGGTGATGGATGGCGGACGCATCGTGGCCCAGGGCACGCACCAGAGCCTGCTGGCCGAAGGCGGCCTGTACGCGGAGCTGGCGCGGCTGCAGTTCACCGCCTGAGGCGGCACGTAGCCATCGTCCCCGCCCGAAGGCCTCGGTCAGCCGAGGCTTCGCAGCGCCTCCACCAGCACCCGCACTTCGCCCGCGTCGCTGCGAATCTCGCCGGCCGTCATGTCCGGCAACACCGTATTCGTGTCATGCATGTGCGACACCAGATCGCGCTTGGCCGAGGCATGGAATTCGCGCGCGCCGGTGAACCGTGCCAGCTCGCCGATGTTGTCCGCGCGAATGCCCGCGCCCGGCATGACGATGATGCGGTCCGCTGCCTGCTCCACCAGCATGCGAAGGGTGTCGGCGCCCGCCACGGCAGAACGCGCCGCGCCGGAAGTGAGCACCCGTTCCACGCCCAGCACCATGACATCCTCAAGCGAGCGCGACAAATCACGCGTCATGTCAAAGGCGCGATGGAAGGTCACGCCCATCGCGCCCGCCGCGCGGATCAGTTCGCGGCAACGCGCGGTGTCGACGTGGCCATCGGCATCGAGCACGCCCAGCACCACGCCATCGCAGCCCAGCGCGGCACAACCTTCGATATCGCGACGCATGGTTTCCATCTCGGCATCGCTGTACAGGAAATCGCCCGCACGCGGACGAATCAGTACATACAGCGGCAACGCCACCTGTTCGCGCACCAGGGCGATCTGGCCATGGGAGGGCGTCAGCCCGCCCAGCTCCAGTCCGCTACAAAGCTCGATGCGCCCCGCCCCGCCCGCCTGTGCGGCCAGCGCGGAGGCCAGCGAGTTGGCGGCTACTTCCAGCAAGCGTGTGGCCATCTCAGAACACGCTCTTGGCCGGCAGCAGGCCGTCCTGGCGCCCGGCGTCGCATACCGCGTAGGAGAAGCCGGGCTGGATCGCGAATGCGCCGACGTCGCCGTCGCGGTTCATCGCCAGGAAGCCGACCTGCAGATCCTTCGATGCGTTGGGGCGCTTCTTCACGATGCGCATGACCGCCTCGTGGCAGGCCTCCTGCGGCGTGCGGCCGTGGCGCATCAGCTCCACCACCAGGAAGCTGCCGGCATTGCGGATCACTTCCTCGCCGACGCCGGTGGAGGTGGCCGCGCCGACCTCGCCGTCCACGTACAGGCCGGCGCCGATGATCGGGCTGTCACCCACGCGGCCGCGCAGCTTCCACGCCATGCCGCTGGTGGTGCAGGCGCCGGCCAGGCGCCCCTGCGCGTCGATCGCCAGCATGCCGATGGTGTCGTGGTTGTCCTTGCCTCCGGGCAGGCCGGTCTTGCCGTAGTCGCGCACTTCGCTGTTGATCGAGGGCTGGTAGTGGGCGGTCTTCAGCCATTCCTTCCACGCCAGCTCGGATTCGGGCGTCAACAGCTCCTCTTTCTTGAAGCCCTGCTCCAGCGCGAACTGCAAGGCGCCGTCGCCCGCCAGCAGCACGTGCGGCGTGCGCTCCATCACCCGGCGCGCCACCTGGATTGGATGGGCGATGTGTTCCAGCGCCGCCACCGCGCCGCAGCTGCCGTCCGCATCCATGATGCTGGCGTCGAGCGACACGTGGCCGTCGCGATCGGGATAGCCCGCGCGCCCCACGCTGTGATTCTTCAGGTCGGCCTCGGGCACCATCACGCCGGCCTCCACCGCGTCCAGTGCATGCCCGCCCTGGGCCAGCACCGGCCAGGCGGCCTGGTTGGCGGCCACGCCGAAATCCCAGGTGGAGACGACGCGCGCGCCGGAGGCGCCCTTGCCGGTCGCCGCCGCGGTGGCGCCCACCTGGCCCGCCAGCGCCCATGCCGATGCCCCCAACAGGGAGGCCTTCAGGAAATCTCTACGGTCCGCCATGGCTTGCTCCAAACATCCCCTGTTCAAGAAAACAGAAGCCCCGCGTCTTGCGACGCGGGGCTTCTCCATTACCTCGATGACCGGCGCGCGCGCCGGCTCGCCGAGATCAACCAGCGATCTCGACGCCCGAAGCCTGGGCACCCTTCGGGCCCGTGGTGACTTCGAACTTCACGCGCTGACCTTCCTGCAGGCTACGAAAGCCCTTGGAGTTGATCGCCGAAAAGTGGACGAACACGTCCTCCCCACCGTCCTCGGGCGCGATGAAGCCGAAACCCTTGGCATCGTTGAACCACTTGACCGTACCGAAACGCATTGCGTGAACCTCTGAATCATGGACTGGATGCACCACGGTATAGCGCTGAACCACCTTGACCCCTTGGTCCGCCGCCCCTGGCACAGCGGAAGTATCAACATGTTTGATGGCAAAGCGCAATATGGTGTTCGTTTTTGCACGATCAAAACCGAACCTGCTGCTCAGCTTTTGAGCAATTGGCCAAGGATGCGGGGCACTTCGGCGGTGGCTGCCGCCAGATGGGCGAAGATTTCCTCGATGCTGATCTCCGCCTCGTCGCCACAGCCGGCGGCAAAGTTGGCCACCAGCGCCAGGCAGGCGTAAGCCAGGTCCAGTTCGCGGGCCAGCACCGCCTCGGGCATGCCGGTCATGCCCACCAGGTCGCAGCCGTCACGCTTCATGCGGGCAATTTCCGCACGCGTCTCCAGCCGCGGCCCCTGGGTGGCGCCATAGCAACCGCCATCGATCACCGCGACGCCAGCCTTCCCTGCCGCCTCGATCAGTTCACGGCGCAGCGCTTCGGTGTAGGGCTCGCTGAAATCGATATGCCGGACCTCGGCACCCTCGACGTCGCAAAAACTTGTATAGCGACCGTAGGTGTAGTCGATGACCTGGTCGGGCACCACGATCACTCGCGGCCCCATGTCGGCGCGAATGCCGCCGACCGCGTTCACGCCGACCACGCGACGCGCGCCCAGCGAATGCAGCGCCCACAGGTTGGCGCGGTAGTTCACGCGGTGGGGCGGCACGGTGTGGCTTTCACCATGGCGGGCCAGGAAGGCCACGCGCCGCCCGGCGAAGTCGCCGATGACCACGTCGCCCGAGGCCGCGCCGAACGGCGTATCCACGCGGTGGCGCGTGGCGTTCTCCAGGCCGGGGAAGTTGTACAAGCCGCTGCCGCCGATGATGGCGAGATCGATAGTCACGGGTTGTTCCTGCGTTTGAATCCAATGTCTTTCGCCATGGCGGCCAACCGCCCGGCGAATCCCTGCTCAGCCGGCCGCGCCGGCACGATGGCGGCTCACTTCAGCGCGTAGATGCCCGGCAGGTTGCGCCCCTGCTCGTGGTAGTCCATGCCGAAGCCGAATACATAGCGATCGGGCAGCTCGACGCCGTTGAAGTCCGAGGCGACGCCTTCGACCAGGCGGTCGTGCTGCTTGGTGCACAGGCTCACGATCAGCACGCGGCGCGCGCCACGGCGCAGGCAGTCGTCGCGCACGGCCTTCAGCGTATGGCCTTCGTCGAGGATGTCATCGACCAGCAGCACGGTGCGATCGGTCAGGTCGACCGCCGGCTCGCGCAACCAGTGCAGCTCGCTGCCCGAGGTGGCGCCGCGATAGCGGGTGGCGTGCACGTAGTCGAATTCCAGGTCGGTGCGGATCGCCAGCGCCAGGTGGCCGGCAAAGATCAGCGCACCGTTCATCACGGTGAGGAACACGGCCCGCTCGCCGTCGAGCGCGGCATCGATGCGGCGCCCGATGTCGGCGATCACCGATTCCAGCGCGGCGCGATCGAACAGCAGGTCGGCGTCGGCCAATGCCGCCGTCAAGGAGGGAGTAGTTGTCGTCATGCCGGTGTGTGTCCTTCCACGGCGAGCAACGCCGTGATGCGCGCGATGAAACGGTCGCGCTGGGGGTTGTCGGTAAGTCCTTCCCAGGTGGACGCCACGGCGCCGCGCAAGGCGGCCAGGCGTTCCGGCGCGGTCGCGGCGCGACCCTGCACGGCGGCGATCGCCTCGTCGACCACGTCGGGGAAGCAGGCCAGCACGAGATCGCAGCCGGCCTCCAGGTGCGCGGCGACGCGTGCCGCCGCGCCACCGGCCGCACCGGCGGCGGCCATGCTGATGTCGTCGCTGATCACGGCGCCATTGAAGCCCAGCTCGCCGCGCAGGATGCCTTCGATCCAGCGCCTGGAAAAACCGGCCGGCTGCGCGTCCACCGCGGGATAGATGACGTGCGCCACCATCACCGCCTCGGCATGCGCCGCCATGCCTTCCACGAAGGGAACCAGGTCGTCGCGGCGGATCTCGTCGAGCGGACGCGGATCGACCGCCGTCGCCTTGTGCGTGTCCACCGCCACCGAGCCATGCCCCGGGAAATGCTTGAGCACCGCCGCCATGCCGCCCAGGTGCATGCCGCGCACATAGGCCTGCGCCAACTCGGCGGCCACGACGGGATCGGCATGGAAGGCGCGCGTGCCGATGGCGGCATTGCCGCGCGCAAGATCGACCACCGGCGCGAAACTGAAATCCACGCCGCTGGCGCGCAGCTCGCTGGACATCACCCAGGCGTGCTCTTCGGCGAGCCGGATGGCATCGTGCGGATCGCGGTCGTACACCGCGCCGATGGCGGACAGCGGCGGCAACCGCGTGAACCCTTCGCGGAAACGCTGCACCGGGCCACCTTCCTGGTCGACGGCGATGAGCATGTCGTCGCCGCCCACCTCGCGAATCGCATCGACCAGCGCCATCAACTGCTCACGCGAGCTGAAGTTGCGCGAGAACAACACCACGCCCGACACGCCCGGTGCGGTCAGCCAGGCATGTTCGGAAGTCGCCAGCGTGGTGCCGGCCAGGCCGATCATCAGCATGACGTGGGTTCCTCGACCGCCAGGCGTTCGTCTCGCGTCCATTGCCCGTAGGGATGGGCGATCAGGTTGACGTTGTAGTAGCGGGCCAGGTGACTGACTTCGCGCCCCAGCCAGGACGGCCGGGGAAACGGCGCATCCGGCGCGGTGAGCTCGACCTCGGCCACCACCAGGCCGGCGTTGTCGCCGAAGAACTCGTCGATCTCGAACAGCGTGCCGTCCACCATGACGTGATGGCGGATCTTTTCCAGCACGCCATCGCACAGCTCGGCGAGCATCTGCTCGGCATCGGCCAACGGCATGGGGTACTCGAACTCCGCCCGTTCGATGCCGAGCTGGGCTGACTTGATATTGAGCCAGGCGCGCTCGCCGGCGCGGCGCACCCGCACGGACGCGCGCGCCGCACCGTCGCGCAGCGCTTGCGCACCGACCAGGTAGCCCTGCGCGATGCGCTCGCTGCGCGAGGGAAGCTCGCGCCAGCGGTCATCATTCAGGAGGAATTTGCGTTCGATCTCGATGCCCATGGTGCAACCCGTGCGGAAAGTTGAGTGAGGTGGCGAAGAGGAGACGCGCTGGACCGTGCCCCTTCCCCGACACTCACTGGAAGTCCATCGTCATTCCGGCTTTTGCCGGGATGAGGAACATAGACGCTTTCAGAACATCCCTAGCGTTCGAACAACGCGATCGACTCCACGTGGGCGGTATGCGGGAACATATCCATCACACCGGCCGCGCTCAAGCGGAAACCGTGCTTCTGCACCAGGATACCGGCGTCGCGCGCCAGCGAACCGGGATGACATGAAACGTACACAATCCGACGGGTTTCCTTGTGCGGCAGGTACTCCAGCACCTTGTCGGCGCCGGCGCGCGGCGGATCGAGCAGCAGCTTGTCCCACGGCTGTTTGGCCCAGTGCGCGTGGCGCTGGTCCTCGAACAGGTTGGCTACTTCAAAGCGCGCGTTGGCGATGCCGTTGCGCGCGGCATTTTCCGCCGCGCGCTCGACCAACCCGTGCTCGCCTTCCACGCCCATCACCTCGGCCACGCGGCGCGCGATCGGCAAGGTGAAGTTGCCCAGGCCGCAGAACAGGTCGAGCACGCGGTCGCTGGGCTGCGGATCGAGCAGTTCCATCGCCCGCGCCATCATGCGGCGATTCATGCCCGCGTTGACCTGCACGAAGTCGAGCGGACGGAATTCCAGCTCGACATCCGCAACGGCAGCATCGTCGCTGGGAATGCGAAACGCCAGGCGCGGGTGCTCCGGCCACAGCGGATGCACGCTGGTCACGCCACCCGGTTGCAGATAGATGGCAAGGCCGTGCTGCTGGCCGAACGCGGTGAGCGCGGCGAGATCGCGCTCGCCCAGCGGCGACATGTGGCGGAAGACCAGCGCCACCGTATCGTCACCGGCGGCAAATTCGATCTGCGGGATCTCGGTGGCCGCGTCCATGCCGCCCACCAGTTCGGCAAGCAGGCCGATCTTCGGACCCAGCGCCGGATGTACTACTTCGCACTGGGTGATATCGGCGACGAAGCGCGGGTTGCTCTCCTCGCGAAAGCCCACCAGCACGCGGCCCTTCTTGGCCACCTGGCGCACCGACAGGCGACCCTTGCGGCGATAGCCCCAGGGGACGTCGGTCAGCGGCGGCAGCCAGCGCTCCGGCGCCACCTTGCCGATGCGCTCGAAGTTGTCCTTCAGCACGCGCTGCTTCACCTCGATCTGCGATTCCGCATCCAGGTGCTGCAGCGAGCAACCGCCGCACTGGCCGAAGTGGCGGCACAGCGGCTCCACGCGATGCGGCGAGCGGGTGACCAGTTCCACCACCTCGGCCTCGTCGTAATGGCGATGGCGCTTGCGGATGTGCAGCTTGACCTGCTCGCCCAGCAGGGCGCCGCTGACGAAGACGGCCTTGCCGTCGATGCGGGTAACGCCTTTGCCGTCGTGGCTGAGGTCGGTGATGGTGGCTTCGAATTCTTTCATGGCTCTCAAAACACGCGCGCCCGGATCGAAGACCCGGGCGCGGCAATCGGGTAATGGGTTGGGCGAACGGCTTACTTCTGCTTCCAGGCGCCCGAGGCGTCCTGATAATACCAGCCTGCGCGCGAGCGCTCGATCCAGCCCTTGGCGAAGGTGGCGCGGATCTGCGCCTCCCACTCCGGATGGTTGTTGGCGTTGGCCACTTCGCGATAGAGCGCGTTGCGATCGCGGTTTTCGTCAGCCACGGCAGCGTTCACGGCGGCGCGCTGGTCCAGCGGTACCTTGGCCGCGTCGCGCACGGCCACCAGGCCGTCCTGGGTGAAGCCGACGGCGCCACGGTCGAACAGCGGTGCCAGGGTGTCGCGGAAGCGTGCCTGCATGCGGTCACGGATGGCTTCGGTGGTCGCCGTCTGGATGCGGATGTTCGGCGCATCGGCCGCATGCGCCGAAGGAATCAGCAGGTCGAGCAGCATGGCCGACGGCTGGACGCCCTTGCTGGGCGATGCGGGCGGCGGGTCACGCCTGGTGGCGGGCGCCGGCGCGTTGTTGTCGAGCACGGTACCGATGAACTGATCGGCCGCCTTCTGCGCTGCTGCCTCGGGAAAATAGACATTGATGGTGACGCACCCCACCAGGGCGACCAACACCATGGTCAACAATCCATAGACAAGCTTGCGCATGATCGACTCCTTCGGGGTGGAATGCTCGCATCGAAGCGAGCTTGCTCAGTGGACTTCCGGTCCGTTGCCGGCAATGGCAGCCTTCAAGCGCCGCACCAGGGTGGGCCAATCGACCTGGGTCTGGTGCCCGATCACCTGCAAGTGGGGCAGACCGCTACCCTCGACGATAGTGTAGCCATCCGCGTCGTTATCCAGACCGCCCATATGGCATACCGAGGCCTGCAGCGTGCAGTTCAGGCCGATCCGCTTATAGCCGAAGGTCTTGAACAGTTTCAGCACCGCGCCTTGCAGGCCCGCGGCCACGCCACCGCCGCCCATCGCGGTCAGGTTGTTCACGGCGCGCTGGCTGATACGGCCACCACCGCTGGCCAGCAAGCTGGCCTTGAACGCCACCGGGTTCCAGTTGACCAGGCGCAACTCGTCGACGGAGCCATCCATGCGGCCGGTGATATTGCCGAAGTCGAACACGCTGGTCATGGCGGCCAGGTCGAGCTGCCGCAACTGCACGTCACCCGACAGCACCGGGCTGGCACTGAATGGCCCCTGCACTGACAGCTTGGTGATGTCGACGAAGCCATCGAACACATTCACCGACAGGCCGCCGTCCAGCTCGATGCGGTCGTCGATCCAACGCAACCCGGGAATGGCGCCACCCAGCGTCCCCGGGAACTCGGGCCAGCCCATGGCGCGCGAGAACGCTGCCATGTCGATGCCGGTAAAGGCCAGCGAGGTCGCCAGCCGGCGCCCCTTCGCCGCGGCGGGACGCCATTCCAGGTCACCTACGCGCACGCGGCCGTTGAGCAAGGGCAACTCCAGTGCATGCTGCAGGCTCAGCGCACCATCGCGGCTCTGCCAGCGCGCCTGCGCGGCGCCATTGGCCATCCGGTACACCTGCAGGCCCTGCCACCCCAAGGTAGTGACGGGGCGCTCGCCCTGTGCTGCCCAGTCCAGGCTGCCACGCAGCCCCTTCAGCGCCAGCCGGCCCTCGGCGTCGGCCAGGTCCAGGCCCTCGGTGTCGAAGGCGAAGCTGCGCAGGCCGGAGGCATCCATATCGAGACTGCCATTGAGCTGACCATCGACACGCATGTCACGCATGCCCAGGGTAGCCAGCCAGGCCTGGCCATAACGCTGGTAGGCCGCCGGAAACCGCGACTGCAGCCGTTCGAGCTTCAGGTGCTGCAACTCACCCTTGGCGTTGAAGGCCAAGGCGCCGTCGAACTGCAGCGCATCGGCATCCGCCACGCGCAGGCGCGTGAAGTCCACGGCGCCACCATGGGTCGCCGCCGAAAGGCTCAGCTGTACGGGATGATCCGGCAGATGCGCATAGATCGGCCCGAGCAACAGCTCGCCGCCGCGCAGGCTGGCATCGAGATCGATGCGCGACGGGCTGGCCGTGGTGTCGATGTTCAGCCGGCCATTGCCGCTGACACCCTGGCCGGCGATCGTGCCGCTGGGCGTATCGAATCCCCCCGTGCTGAGGGCGAACTGGCCCGAGGCCTGGAAGCCCTTGTCCGCCATGTCCAGCGCCATATCGGCATCCAGCTTGCCGGCGGTGGCGCGGCCCGACCAGACCGTGCCCAGGATGCCCTGCAGCCACACCACGGGCACGCCCTTCAGGCTGATCTGCGCATGCGTGGGCTGGTCCAGTGGAAGTGCCGTGCTGGCCTGTGCAGCGCCCTGGCTGATATCGATCTCCAGCGTATTGGCCGCCTCGTCCACCACCATGGACACCTTGGCGTTGCTCAACGCGGCGCCGGGAGCGCCCGCCATCTGCATGGTGCCGTCGAACAGCCAGCGCATATGCACATCGCGTTGCAGGACGCCCTGCAGGTCGATGGCCACGCGCTTCCAGCCCATGCTCGGAACGTCGGCCTTGGCGGCGCGCAGGGTAAGCCGCAGACCACCTTGGCCGTCCTCGCCGACCCGTGCCTGCACATCCTGCAGCTTGAGGCCGGGCACGCTCATCGCCTTCGCGCCCAAGGCGATATCCGCCCGCGCGGGCAGCACCAGGCCGACCCAAAGCAGGATGGCGAAACTGAGTAAAAGATGGCTTGATGTGAAACGCATGAGGCGCCATTCTGCCAAAACCAGCTGAACGACACGGACTAGTCATGTTCAACACGCTCACAAGCGACCTTTCTCGCGCTCCCGGCACCCCCGAAACCATGCGTGCCCTGGTCGCGGACGACGACCCCACCAGCCGTCTTTTCCTGGTGGAAGCCTTGCGCAGCCTCGGTCTGGACGCCCAGGGCTGCGACGACGGCCCGGCCGCCATCGCCCTGGCCCACGACGAGACCTTCGACCTGCTGCTGCTGGACTGCCGCATGCCGGGAGGCGGCGCGGAGGAGGTATTGACCGCCCTGCGCCAGGATCCGCAGGCCCGCTCGGGCGATTGCACCGCTGTGGCCACCAGCGCCGAGATGGACGCGGCAGAGCGACAGCGCCTGCTGGCCGCCGAGTTCAGCGAAGTGCTGCTCAAGCCCTGCAACGTGGCGGACCTGCGACGCATCCTCAACCTGGTGCAGGCGGGCGCGGCCAGCTCGCCCCTGCTCGACGATGCGCAAGCCGTCGCCACCATGGGCGACGCCGACCTGGTGGGCGCCATGCGCACCCTGCTGCGGACCGAGCTGGCTGGCCTCTATCAGGACCTGGATGTGTTGCGTGACGACACCGAGGCCTTTACCGGGCGACTGCATCGCCTGCGTTCCTCCTGCGGCTTCTGCGGCGCGTCGGCACTGGCCACCCACGCCATCGTGCTGCAACGCCATCTCAAGCTCGGCCACTCCGGCTCGCTGGCGCCGCTATCGCGCTTTCGCAAGGTGCTGCTGGCGACCATCGAGGCGCTGGAATCGCACGACCACGCCTAGGCGATCAACGTCGCGACATGGCCATGCCCAGCACCTGCCAGGCGCGCAGCTCGCTGCCGCCCAGGTGAAAGCGGATCACGTCACGCATCATCACTCTTAATGCAGGCAGGCCGGTCGCATCGGGCATGCGGTCCTCGGCCAGCGCCAGCAGATCGCCACCACGCAGCGCGTGCGGAGTGCCCGGCCGACAGGGCGACGGCCCCTGCTCCACGGCGTAGCGGTACCACTGGTCCGGCTCCACCGGCTCACCCGATTCGGCCTCGAAGACCAGCTGCAGGCCATAGCCGATGGCGTCCAGCAGGTCGCGCTCGAAGCGCCGCAGGCTCCACGCCAAAGATTCGGTCATTGTCAGTCGCGGCAGCGTTCGCGCGTAGGCGGCGAACAACTCAGGCTGTGGGTCCTGGCGACCGGTAAGGCGCACCACCAGTTCGTTGAGATAAAGCCCCGCCAGACCGGCATCGCCGACCAGACGCAAGGGCGCGCCGATGCCTTCCGCGCCTTGCAGGGTCGCCAGCTCACCGCGCAACAACAGGTCCATCGCCAGCGGCTGGAACGGCTCCAGCTGCGCCCGTTGCAAGCGCGCCTTTTCGCGCCGCACGCCACGGGCCACCACGCCCATGCGGCCGTGGTCACGGGTCAGGCATTCGAGCAACAGCGAGGTCTCGCGGTAAGGCCGCGAATGCAGGACATAGACCGGCTGCTGCTCAATACGCATGTGAGGTGAAGAAGTCGCGCCCTTTGCGGCTTACTCGTAGCCGAACTTCTTGAGCATCGTCTCGTCGTCGACCCAGCCTTCGCGCACCTTCACCCACAGGCGCAGGAACACTTTGCGCTCGAAGGTGCTTTCCATGTGGCGGCGGGCGGCGCTGCCAATCGCCTTGAGCTGGGCACCGCCGTTGCCGATCACGATGGCCTTCTGGCCGTCACGCTCCACCCAAATGATGGCGTGGATCTCGGCCACGCCATCCGGACGATCCTGGAACTGCTCGATCTCCACCGTGGTGGCGTACGGCAGCTCCTGGTCCAGGCGCAGCATCAGCTGCTCGCGGACCATTTCGGCGGCAAGGAAGCGCTCGCTGCGATCGGTGACTTCGTCTTCGCCGTACACCGGCGGCTGCACCGGCAAGCGCTTCAGGATGCCCTGCTCCAGCTCCTTGAGGCCTTTCTGCTTGAGCGCGCTGACGTAGTAGACGTCGTCGAAGCTGTGGCGCCCCATCAGCTCCGCCACGAACGGCAGCATGGTGGTCTTGTCCTTGGCCAGGTCGACCTTGTTGATCACCAGCAGGCGCGGCACCTTCTGCTCGACCAGGGCGTCGTAGAGCGTCTCGTCTTCGTCGGTCCAGCGTCCCGCCTCGATCACCTGCACGACCACGTCGACCTCGCTGATCGCCGAACGCGCCGCGCGGTTGAGACTGCGGTTCATGGCGCGCTTGGCGCCGCGATGCAGGCCCGGCGTGTCCACGTACATGATCTGCCCGGCCTCGCTGGTGGCGATGCCGAGGATACGGTGTCGCGTGGTCTGCGGACGCGGGCTGACAATGGACAGGCGAAAGCCGATCAAGGCGTTGAGCAAGGTGGACTTGCCGACATTGGGCCGGCCAGCGAGGGCCACCGTACCGCAGCGAAAATCGTCGTGGGGAAGCTCGGCAGGTGCGCCCAGCTCGATATCGTCGTTGTTCATGAGTTCAATTCCTGCAATCGACGCAGCACGGTTTCGGCTGCGTCCTGTTCGGCGGCCCGGCGACTGCTGCCGCGGCCTTCGGCGCGGATCGGCGCGGGTTCGGCGATCTCGCAGGAGACGTCGAAGGTTTTGGCGTGGTCCTCGCCATGGCTGTCGATCAGATCGTACTGCGGCAGCGGCCAGCCGCGCGCCTGCAGCAGTTCCTGCAAGCGCGTCTTGGCATCCTTGGAGGAGCGCGGGATGGCCGCCACCAGGGGTTCGAACAGGGCTCGCACCACCGCGCGGCATTCGGTAAACCCCGAGTCCAGGTAAACCGCCGCCACCAGCGCCTCGAACGCATCGGCAAGAATGGACTCGCGACGGAACCCGCCACTCTTGAGCTCGCCCGAACCGAGCTTCAGCTCGTCGCCCAGCTCGAGCTCGCGCGCGATGACAGCCAGTGCCTGCCCGTTGACCAGCTGCGCACGCAGGCGCGAAAGCTCGCCTTCGCTGGCGTTGGGGTGGGCTTCGTAAAGCAGCTCGGCGACCATCACGCCCAGCAGGGCATCGCCGAGGAATTCCAGCCGCTCGTTGTTCGGCTTGCCCGCGCTGCGATGGGTCAGCGCCAGCTGCGCGAGGGCCGGGTCAAGAAAGCGGTATGCCAGCTTGGTCAAATCATGGGCCTGTGCTTATTCACCGACATTGCCCTGCAGCGTCACGCTCTTTTCGAAATGCAGCAGGAAGTCGATGTTGTACATGAAGGGAATGCGCTTATCGTACGAGACACTCAACTGCGCGGCATTGCCGTCACGCTTGATGGTGATGTCCTTGGGCTTGATGGTGGCATCGTCCACGTACTGGAAATCCATCTTGCGCATCAGGTCGTTGCGGACGTCGTTCAGCGACTTGCCTTCCACACCTTCACTGGCGATCTGGGTCATGGCCTTGTTGACGCCCATGTACTCCGTATACGCCGGTATCAGCTTCATCGCCATGAAGCCGAAGAAGCCCGCGATGATCAGCGCAATGAGAAACCCGATCAGGGTGATGCCCGACTGTTTCGATTTCATAGTCCCCTCACTATGCCGTCATGCGGCGCAACCTGGTTATTGACTATCCGCCGCCGATGCATGGCCGGCAGCGTGTCCATTGTCGCCGCAAGCGACGGTGGCCGTCACTGTGATCCGGTCAACGCCCGTCACGCTTTTTCAATGAATGACGGTGCCCATGCGATGGAAGGCCACGCCCGAGCCGGTCCAGCTCAGCCAGATCAGGAACGCCTTGCCGGCCAGGTTCTGCTCCGGCAGGCAACCCCACCAGCGGCTGTCCGTACTGTTGTAGCGGTTGTCGCCCATGGCCAGGTAGCAGCCCTGCGGCACCACCAGCGGCACATGGGGGTTGGGCAGCGGCGGCGGCACGGCGTAGTTGGGCATGCGGGCGGTGAGATGGTTGACCACCCCGCCCTGGCCGTCAGGCAGGTGCTCGTTCCACACCGTGGCGCCCATTTCCAGCATCAGCCGCGATTCCGGACGCTTTGGGTCGCCCTCGTAAGGACCCACCAGGTCGGCCGCCACCGGCTCGCCGTTGACGATCAGCTGGTCGCCGCGCATTTCCACCCGGTCACCCGGCAGGCCAATCACGCGCTTGATCCAGTTCTGGTTGGGCACCGGCGCATGCGGATCGGCGCAGCTCTGGTCGCCGCTGCGCACCAGTTTGCCGCCGTCCTCGCACAGGTAGCCCGGGAAACGGAACACCACCACGTCGCCGCGCTTGGGCTCGCCCAGGCTCACGAACTTGTTGTTGAAGGCCGGCATGCGCAGGCCATAGGCGAACTTGTTCACCAGGATGAAGTCGCCCACGTCCAGCGTCGGCATCATCGAGCCGGAAGGAATGCGGAACGGTTCGGCCACGAACGAACGCAGCAGCAGCACCACCAGCACCACCGGGAACAGCGAGCGCGACCAGTCCACCAGCACCGGCTCGCGCACTTCCCCACCCGCCGCCTCGGCCTTGGCCTTGCGCTGTTTGTAGAAGAACAGACGGTCCAGGCCCCAAATCACACCGAACACTACGGTGAGGCCAAGCAGAATCGCCGAAAAATCGAAATCCATGCCTTACTCCAAAGGTTGGCCGGCGCAAGGGGCGCCGAATCCGCAACTTGTTATTTGTCCACCTTCAACACGGCAAGGAAGGCCTCTTGCGGAATCTCCACACGGCCCACCATCTTCATGCGCTTCTTGCCTTCCTTCTGCTTCTCGAGAAGCTTCTTCTTGCGGCTGACGTCACCGCCATAGCACTTGGCCAGAACGTTCTTGCGCAGGGCTTTCACCGTGGAACGGGCGATCACCTGGGCGCCGATCGCGGCCTGGATGGCCACGTCGAACTGCTGGCGGGGAATCAGGTCCTTCATGCGCTCGACCAGGTCGCGGCCGCGACGCTCGGCATGCACGCGGTGCACGATCAGGCTCAGCGCGTCCACGCGATCGCCATTGATCAGCACATCCACGCGCACGAACGGGCCGGCTTCGAAGCGCTCGAAGTGGTAATCCATCGAGGCGTAGCCGCGCGACACCGACTTGAGGCGATCGAAGAAATCCAGCACTACTTCGGCCAGCGGCATTTCGTAGCTGATCTGCACCTGGGTGGCGAGGTACTGGATGGAACGCTGCACGCCACGCTTCTCTTCGCACAGCGTGATGATGTTGCCGATGTAGTCCGGCGGGGTGAGGATGTTGGCCACGATGATCGGCTCGCGGATCTCCTCCATCAGATGCGCCGCCGGCAACTTGGCCGGGTTGTCCAGCAGCATCACCGAGCCGTCGCTCTTGAGCACTTCGTAGACCACGGTAGGCGCGGTAGTGACCAGATCCAGGTCGTACTCGCGTTCCAGGCGCTCCTGCACGATCTCCATGTGCAGCATGCCCAGGAAGCCGCAGCGGAAACCAAACCCCATGGCCTCGGAGCTTTCCGGCTCGAAGAACAGCGCCGCATCGTTGAGGCGCAGCTTTTCCAGCGCCTCGCGCAAGGCCGGGTAATCGTCGGCCGAGACCGGGAACAGGCCGGCGAACACGCGCGGCTGCATGGTCTGGAAGCCGGGCAACGGCTTCTCGGCCGGCTTGCCGGCGAGCGTCAGGGTGTCGCCCACGGGGGCGCCGTGCACGTCCTTGATCGAGGCGGTGATCCAACCCACCTCGCCGGACGAAAGCTTGTCGAGCTTCTTGCGCTTGGGCGTGAACACACCCACTTCGCCAACCTCGTGCGCGCGGCCGGTGGACATCACCAGCAGCTTGTCGCCGGGCTTGATCTCGCCCTGCATCACGCGCACCAGCGACACCACGCCCAGGTAGTTGTCGAACCACGAATCGATGATCAGCGCCTGCAAGCGATCGGTATCGCCCGGCTTCGGCGGCGGGATGCGCGCCACGATGGCTTCCAGCACCTCGACCACGTTCTGGCCGGTCTTGGCGCTGACCGCCACGGCGTCGTCGGCATCGATGCCGATCACCGCCTCGATCTCGCCCTTCACCTTTTCCGGATCGGCGGTGGGCAGGTCGATCTTGTTGAGCACTGGCACCACTTCCAGGCCCATCTCCACTGCGGTATAGCAGTTGGCCACCGACTGCGCTTCCACGCCCTGGGCTGCGTCCACCACCAGCAGCGCGCCCTCGCAGGCGGCCAGCGAACGGCTGACCTCATAGGAGAAGTCGACGTGGCCCGGGGTATCGATGAAGTTGAGCTGGTAGGTCTTGCCGTCGCGCGCCTTGTACGGCAGCGACACCGACTGCGCCTTGATGGTGATGCCGCGCTCGCGCTCGATCGGATTGTTGTCGAGCACCTGCGCCTCCATCTCGCGCTCGGTCAAGCCGCCACAGATCTGGATGATGCGATCGGCCAGCGTGGATTTGCCGTGATCGATATGGGCGATGATGGAGAAATTTCGGATCAGTTCCATGGAGCACGCTAGCTGCGTTCACCGCCGTGCGCGGCGCGCAGGCAGCGTATCACCGGGGTGGGGATACGAACCCGGCATTATCGCATGGAACGGAGGGCTACCGGACATGACACCCAAGCCATGTCGGGCGGGCGCCGAAGCCACTGGCAAACGGCCAGGCAGTGCGCCGGGACGACGGTAGCCCCAAGCTCCCATCGTCCCGACGGCTTCTGACAGCCCGGGGGCTGGTCACATCACGACCGGGCACGTCACCCAGCAGCGCTGCCATACGCTGCTGCGAACACCCTTAGTCGTCCTTGCCACCGGGTACGGTCAGGCCGATGAAGCCACTCTGGTCGCCATGCCGGACAAGCAACAGCACAGTGTCGCCCGGCTTGGCATCCCTGGTCGCCTCACGGAATGCAGCAACGCTGCCGACCTTCTTCTGGTTGACCATCAGGATCACATCGCCCGGCTGCAGGCCCGCCCGGGCGGCCACCGAACCGGTGATATTGCTGATCGCCACGCCCTCACCGGCCTTGAGACCCAGCTGCTGGCGGGTATCGCTGTCCAGGTCCTGAACTCCCAGCCCCAGCGCGCTGGCGCTGCCGCCATGGGTGGCCGGGGTGTCCATGTCCGCTGAAGCGAGCATGGCATGCTTGTCGCGGGGCATCTCGCTGACGGTGACATTCACGTCCTGCTTCTTGCCATCGCGCAGGATCGTCACCGTGGCCTTGCTGCCCGGCGGGGTCTGCCCCACCAGTGGCGGCAGGTCGGCGCTCTGGTTGATGCTCTGGCCGTTGAAGGCAAGGATCACATCGCCCGGATGCAAGCCCGCCTTGTCAGCGCCACTGCCCGGGGTCACCTGGGTCACCGCGGCACCCGTGCCGCTTTCCAGCTTGAACGCCTTGGCCACGTCATCCGTCACCGCCTGCACGGTCACGCCAAGCATGCCCCGCGAGACATAGCCCTTCTCCTTGATCTGCTTGACCACGTTCATGGCCACGTCGATCGGGATGGAGAACGCCACGCCCAGATATCCACCGGTATTGGAATAGATCTGCGAATTGACGCCGACCACCCGGCCCTGCAGGTCGAACAGCGGACCACCCGAATTGCCGCGATTGATCGGCACGTCGGTCTGGATGAAGGAGGTGTACGGCTGGTCCTGGCTGCCCAGGTTGCGGCCCACGGCGCTGACGATGCCCTGCGTCACCGTGTAGTCGAAGCCGAAGGGCGAGCCGATGGCCAACACCCACTGCCCCGGCTTGAGCGCGCGCGAATCGCCGATGCTCACCGCCGGCAGGTTGCCTTTGGCATCCACCTTGAGCAAGGCGATGTCGTATTGCGGGTCGCTGCCGACCACCTTGGCGGTGAGCGTGCGGCGATCCTGCAGGCGAACCGTCACGCTATCGGCGCCGTCCACCACATGATTATTGGTGAGGATGTAGCCGTCGCTGGAGATGATGAAGCCCGAGCCCAGCGAGGTGCGCTGCTGCTCTTCCGGCGACGGCATGGCGGGCATGCCGAAGAAACGGCGGAACATCTCCATCTGCGGATCATCATCGTCGTCCGGCATGCCTGGCGCGGCGCGACCCGCACGCGCCTTGTCGGTCTTCTTGCCGCTGTATTTGGCCTCGACATGCACCACCGTGGCGGCATTCTTCTGCACGATGCCGGTAAAGTCCGGCAGGCTCGATACGGCAGGCGCGTCTTGTGCCTGCACGCCGGCAGCCAGGGCAAGGCTGATCAGGACACCGCACGAGAACGTGCGCAGGGCGAGTCGATTCATGAAGTCCTCCTTCGACATGTCACGCGCGCGCCCATGCCAGCCCGACAAGCGGACTGGTGTGGGCGAGCGATATGGGGAAAGCAATCAGGCCGCGGAAACGGACACACGGCGGTGCATCACTGTGACGTGGCGGGCGCCTGCGTCGACAGCCGCTGCATCGACTGATCGGGATGGATCAGCAGCAGGTAACTACCGTCGCCGTTCTGACCGGGATAGCGCGCCACGCGATACGGCGTGAGGCTGTCGCGCGAATACAGCAGCGTGCTGTCGTCACCGCCGTCCAGCGTGGCCGAGGCCTGCTGGCTCAACTGGTACGGGGAGTCGGCATAGGCGTTGACCCAGCGCGGAGCCACCACCGGAGGAGCCTCGGCGCGCGCCACTTGCGCATGCTCATCGAAGCCTGCCGCGGACGACGGCGCCGAGGCCACCTGCGGCGAGGGGTGATCGGCGCCCTGCCCGGCCGGCTGGGCCACCATCAGGGCCGCCGCGGCCACGCTCGCCGCGATGGCGCCACCGGCCGACCAGTGCAGCCAATGCCGGCGCTTGCCGTGCACCACGATGCTCTCGCGCTCGATCGCCTGCATGACCCGCGAGGCAAAGTCCGCGGAGGCCAGCGGGGGAAGCTGGCGACGCAGACCGTCACGGGCCACGTGATAGCGCGACCAGGCCTGCTGCAAGGTGCTGTCGTGGTCGAGTCGGCGCAGCAGGAAGCGTAGTTCCTCCTTCGACAGCTCGCCATCCAGGCCGGCAGACAGGTTTTCGCGTTGAGTGTCAGTCATGGTTTTTTGTCCTCGCGGTCGGACAGGAGCGGCCGCAGTTTCTCATCGATAGCTTCACGGGCCCGAAAAATACGTGAACGTACCGTACCGATCGGACAACCCATCGCCTCGGCGATTTCCTCGTAACTCAAACCGTCAACCTCACGCAAGGTAATGGCGGTCCGCAATTCTTCAGGCAGCGATTGGACAGTGGAAAACACGGTTTGTTCAATTTCCTGCCGCATCAGCTCGCGCTCAGGCGTGGCGCTCTCCTGCATGCGGTCGGCGCCGGGCACGAAGGCCGCGTCGTCGATGGCGATATCGTCCGCCGGCGGGCGACGCCCCATGGCGACCAGATGGTTCTTGGCCGTGTTGACGGCAATCTTGTACAGCCAGGTATAGAAAGCACTCTCGCCGCGGAAGGAGCCAATGGCCCGCCATGCGCGGATAAACGCCTCCTGGGCGATGTCCTCGCATTCGCTGTAGTTCTTCACATAGCGCGACACCAACCCGATGACCTTGTGCTGGTACTTGCGCACCAGCAGGTCAAACGCCCGCTTGTCCCCTTGTTGGACGCGCTCGACCAGCGCGCTGTCCAGTTCATTTTCGCCCATCCGGGCTGTCTCCTTCGTCGATGCTGCCACGCGCCTCGGGATGCCTAAGGATGTGAGCGAGCTGCTCAGACAAGAACTTCGCAGCCTAGTTCAGCATGCCGGCGCATGTTTACCAACCCCCAGGTACGGGGAGGACGCCAGGTGACGCCACCTAAGGAGAAACGCGCGGGCACGCCAAGGGAGCACCGCCTGCGGGCCTCACCCCGCGGGTACGGCAACAGGACATCCCATGCCCCATCCAGCAATATATGGGGGAGCACGAAGCCCCCTGCAAGTCAGGCGGCGGTGCCGCTGACTCCGGCCAGCAGGCGCTGGCGTTCCAGCAGCAGCTTCTCGAACGCCGGCTGCGGCAAGGGCCGGCAGAACAGGAAGCCCTGCAGCTCGTCGCAATGGTTGTTGCGCAGGAATTCCAGGTGCTGCTCGGTTTCCACGCCCTCGGCCACGACGCCACGCTTGAGCCGGTGGGCCATTTCGATGGTGGCGCGCACGATGGCCTCGTCGTCCGGATCGACACCGATATTGCGCACGAAACTCTGGTCGATCTTGATGCGGTCGGCCGGCAGCTTGCGCAGGTAGTCCAGCGAGGCCGCGCCGGTGCCGAAGTCATCGATGGCGATGCGGCATCCCAGGCGATGCAACCCCTGCAGGTTCTCCACCAGGTTGGGGGCCGCCTTGATGCTGATGCTCTCGGTCACCTCCATCTCCAGCAGGTTGGCATCCAGGCCGCTTTCATCGAGCGCGGAGGCCACGATCTCCAGCAGGTTCGACTGCATCAACTGCACCGCCGAGAGATTCACGCCCAGGCGCAGGCGCAGGCCAAAGCGCCGCTCCCACTCCTGCGCGTGCCGGCAGGCGGTGCGCAGCACCCATTCGCCGATCGAGACGATCAGGCCGGTCTCCTCGGCCAGCGGGATAAAGAAGCCCGGCCCGATGAAGCCCAGTTCGGGATGCTCCCAGCGCACCAGCGCCTCCATGCCCACGATGTCCTCGGTCACCGAGTCGACCTGGGGCTGGTAGAACACCCGCAGCTCGCCCTTGTGCTCGGCATGGCGCAACCCGGACTTCAAGGCCAGGTTCTGCTGCTGCGACTGTTCCGCGCTGCCTTCGAAGATCTGGTAGTTGTTGCGGCCCAGGCTCTTGGCCGCATACATCGCTTCGTCGGCGTGCTTGAGCAAGGTCTCCGCATCCGGCGCATCGTCGGGGAAGAAGCTCACGCCGATGGATGCGGTGACCTGCAGCTCGGTGCCGTCGTCGATGCGCAGCGGCGCGCCCATCACCTGCACGATCTTCTCGGCGATGCGCAGCACGTCCTCGTTCTTCAGGATATGCCGCAGGATGACCACGAACTCGTCGCCCGCATAGCGCGCCACGGTGTCGGAGGCACGCACGCTGGCACGCAACCGCTGCGTGGTGGTGAGCAGCACCTGGTCACCGACCGCGTGCCCAAGGGTGTCGTTGATGGTCTTGAAGCGATCCAGGTCGACAAACAGCAAGGCGAACGATTCGCCGGTGCGGTTGGCCTCGCGGATCACCGTATCCAGGCGATCGTTGAACAGCAGTCGATTGGGCAAGCCGGTCAGGGCGTCGAGCAAGCCTTCGGCGCGCCCCTGCTCGCGGGTCTGGCGCAATTCCAGCGCGTGCCCGAAACGGGATGCTGCGCAACGCAACACCGGCTGCACGATCGCGGGTGCCGGCAAGGGCTGCCGCGAGCCCACCAGCAAAGCGCCGAGCACCGTGTGGCGCTCGTCCTGCAGCGGCAAGCCGGCAAAGCCCACCAGGCCCAGTTGTTCCAGCAAGGGATCTACCGCCGCCAGGCGGGCGGCATCGGCCGGATGCAGCATGGCCTGTCCCGCCAGCACCAGGCGCAGCGAGCTTTGCAGGTGGGGACCGGGCCACAACTGTTCCTCGCCGCGCCAGTACTGCACCAGTTGAATCGGCGCGCCGCCATCGTCCTGGCGGGCCGACCAGACCGCGACATAGTCCAGCCCCATTTCCTCGTAGAGCAGGCGGGCCGCCTCGGCGATGCCCTCATCACCGCCGCTGCAGCCGAACATCTTCGACAACAGGGCGAGGGCCACTTCGGCGCGCGCACCGGCGCTGTTGCTGCGAAACACCAGCGCCACGGCATCGCGGCCGCCATATCGGACCGGACGTGCGCTCGCTTCGCCACCATCGGCCCCGCGCACCGAACGACGCTGGGCGGGATACCAGGCGCGCGAACCTTCGGCGATCACATGCTCGGCGGTGTTGCCGAGGAAGCCGAGGATCTCGCGCAACGGGCGGCCACGCAGTTCGTGATCGGCCAATCCACTATGCCTTGCCAGGGCGGGACTGAAATCGAGAACGCGGCCGCGCGCGAGGTCGACGATCAGCCACTCGGTATCGAACTCGTCGAAGGCAAAGCGGAAGTCGCCATCGCCCGCCCCGTTGCCCGGCGCGGCAGCCGACGGCACCGACGCCCGCTGCAGCCGCTGCCAGCGTGCCAGCAGTTCGTGCTCGATCTGCGATGCATAAAGCCAGTCGGCGACACCCGCAGGCAGCACTGCCGGCTTCAGCACGGCGCCATCGTCGAGCACGGCGATCAAGGGCGCGGTGGCGCAAGCGGGCTGGCTGCGCAGGATCTCGATGCCGGCCATGGCGTCGCGGCCATCGCCATCGAACACCACCACCATCAACGCCAGCGCAGGCCGCCCTTCCAGCAGGATGCCGGCATGGGTCGCGTCGCGGGCCGAATGCACGACGAAATGTCCGTCGTGATCGAACGTGTCAAACAGGGCGCGGCGCAGCTCACGCTGCGCTGCCACCACCAGGATGCCGGCGGGACTGCTCATGCCAGCACCCAACGACCGTCACGCAAGCGCGGACGCTGGGACAGCTCGGGCTGGCAACTGAGTCGCACCAGCACATCGCTGAAGCTGGTCACCAGCGGTGCCGGCGGATCCAGCAGGACGATGCGCCGCACGTGACCGGTGGTGGCGCGTGCGAGCTGGCGAAGCACGGTCGCATCGCCCATGGCCATGGGCACCGGCGGGCGCTGCAGCAGGTACACGCCGAAATGATTGCTCTGCTGTATGTAACGCAGCGTGATGCTCAGCCGTTGGGAACCTGGCAGGCCCGCGTGCTCCTCCCGCAGGTTGCCCAGGCCTTTTTCAGGATTCCACAGATAGATGGCCTGGCCGGTACGCCGCACCAGCAACCGCAGTTGCTCGATCAGCCCCGCATCCTCGCCCCCTTCGAGGGCAATCAGGTTGCCGCGCGCGGCCAGGATGCGCTCGAGGATCTCGGCGCTCGCGTGGCGGGTTGGGGTGGCGATGGGCATGTTCATGCGGGCGTAACTTACGGGGTCTGGGCGCTTTCGCAAAGGTGGGAAGCAAGCCTCGCCGGATTCGGTGTTCCATTTCATGCGGCAGCGCACAGGTCGCGGTTTTACAGGATTTTCATGATTGCCCGGCTGCCCCGGGGCCGTCTCGCAATCCTCGCTACGGGCAGGTATGGTGCGAGGCTTCCCGGTCACCCTTGTATCCCCATGTTCGAAGGACTGCGCTTCAATCACTGGAAGACGAGCCTGGATGACAGCGGTATTGTCACCCTATCCCTTGACCGCGCCGGCAGCAGCGTCAACGCCATTTCCCGCGACGTGCTGGACGAGCTCGGCCAGATCGTCGAGCGGCTGGCCATCGAGAAGCCGGCCGGCGTGCTGATCCATTCGGCCAAGCCGTTCGGCTTCGCCGTCGGTGCCGACATCAAGGAATTCGTCACCTACGCCCAGCACGGCACCGTGCTGGAAAACATCGAGAACGGCCAGCGCGTGTATGAGTCGCTGGCCCGCCTGCCCTGCCCGACCGTGGCCGCCATCCATGGCGCCTGCATGGGCGGCGGCACCGAGCTGATCCTGGCCTGCCGCCAGCGCATCGCCGCCGATGACGAGAAAACCCGCATCGGCCTGCCGGAAGTGATGCTGGGCATCCACCCGGGCTGGGGCGGCACCGCCCGCCTGCCCCGCCTGATCGGCGCCACCGACGCGCTGCCGGTGATGCTCACCGGCAAGGCGCTATCGGCCAAGCGCGCGCTGGCCCTGGGCGTAGTCGACCGCCTCGCGCCACCTGCCGAGCTGCTCGCCGAGGCCCGTGCACTGCTGCGTCGCCCCCATGCGCGCCCATTCGCCCTGCGCGCCAAGGCCTGGGCGACCAACACCTGGGTGGCGCGGCAGATCCTTGCCCCGATGGTGATCAAGCAGACCGCCGCCAAGGTGCGCAAGGAGCACTATCCGGCGCCGTTCGCCCTGATCGATGTATGGAAGCGTGGCGGCGCCAGCATCCAGCAACGCCTGAAGCTGGAGGCGCGCTCGGTGGCCAGGCTCGCCGAAACGTCCACGGCGCAGAACCTGATCCGCATCTTCTTCCTGCAGGAACGCCTCAAGGGCCAGGGCAGCGGCGTCGAGCACGGCATCAAGCATGTGCATGTCGTGGGTGCCGGCGTGATGGGGGGCGATATCGCCGCGTGGGCGGCCTTCAAGGGTTTCGAGGTCACCCTGCAGGACCGCGAGATGAAGTTCATCCAGCCCGCATTGGACCGCGCCCGCCAGCTGTATGAGAAGAAGCTCAAGACGGCGGACAAGGTCGAAGCCGCCGTGCGCCGGCTGCGCGCCGACGTCGAAGGCAAGGGCGTGGCGGATGCGGACCTGGCGATCGAGGCGATCTACGAGAACGCCGAGGCCAAGAAGGCCCTGTACGCCATCATCGAGCCGCAGTTCCAGTCCAACGAATTGCTGGCCACCAACACCTCCAGCATCCCGCTGGACGAATTGCGCGTGGGCCTGAAAGCGCCGCAGCGTTTCCTCGGCCTGCACTTCTTCAACCCGGTGGCGCAGATGCCGCTAGTGGAAGTGGTGCGCCACGACCAGCTCGACCCTGCCGCCGAAAAGCGCGCGCTCGCCTTCTGCAAGGCCATCGGCAAGCTGCCGGTGGCGGTGAAGGGCACGCCGGGCTTCCTGGTCAATCGCATCCTGATGCCGTACCTGCTGGAAGCGATGCGCCTGTACAGCGAGGGCGTGCCCGGCCCGGTGCTGGACAAAGAAGCGAAGAAGTTCGGCATGCCGATGGGGCCGATCGAACTGGCCGACACGGTAGGCCTGGACGTATGCGCCTCGGTCGGCAAGGAACTGGCGCCGTTCCTCGGGCTGGAGCTGCCGCCGGGGCTGGAAGACAAGCTGGAGGCCGGCAAGCGTGGCAAGAAGGACGGCCAGGGTCTCTACGTATGGCAGGACGGCAAGCCGCAGAAGCCGGAAGTGGATCCGGACTATGCGGCGCCCGCCGACCTGCAGGACCGCATGATCCTGCCCATGGTCAACGAAGCGGTGGCCTGCCTCGCCGACGGCGTGGTGGACGACGCCGAACTGCTCGATGCCGGCGTGATCTTCGGCACCGGCTTTGCGCCGTTCCGCGGTGGCCCGATCCAGTACGTGCGCAGCGAAGGCGCCGCGGTGATCAAGGGCAAGCTGGAACGGCTGGCGCAGCGCTATGGCGAACGCTTCACACCGAAGCACGGCTGGGATCTCCCCGCCCTCGCCCAGACCGGCTTCGAGCTGCCGGCCACGGCAACGCAAACCGAAGACGCGGATGCCTGACGGGTTGTTCGAGGCGGAAACAAAAAGCCCGGCCTAGGCCGGGCTTTTTCATGCCGTGTCATCGAGCCGGCGCGGTCACCACATCAGATCGTCCGGCACGCCATCCTCACCCACGCCCCCCGTACTGCCGGGCTCGACCAGCAAGGCGAGCTGATGGGCATCGATGGCGCGTACCTGCTCGGCGATCTCGCGCGTCACCAGCAGATAACGCCCCTGCTGCTGCACCACGCCAAGCTCGCCGCCATTGAGTGCGGCCAACTGCTCGGCATCGAGGTGTACACGGCGAATCTTGCCGCCATACTCGAAATGCCGCACATGTTCGACATCGGCCTTGTTGAGCGTCTTGCCCTCCAGCAATTGCTGGATCTTCAGCTTGCGCTCGCGACGCTGCCGCGCCTCTTCGGCAGCGGCCTGTTCCGCACGCTTGCGTTCATTGGCCTCGGTCTGCGCACGAATCGCGTAGGCCTTGGCCAGGTCGATCTCTTCCTGGCTCTTGGGCTTGTGCGATGACGGCGGCTTGCCGCCCTGCTTGTGCTGCGGAGGCTTGCCACCGGCGGGGGCGGACCCGTGACGCTTGGGAAAAGACGGCTTGCCACCCGGTGGCGTCGCCGGTCGCTTTTCTTCGCGGACCTGTTTGACGATGCCGCTCTTGAGCAGCTGATCGCGCAGGGATTCGGCCATGATCGGAACTCGCTTGCGTGGTGCTGATATGGAGGATGAGACGGTCAATAATGCGGCGGCGGTGGCTCGCTGTGCGGATCGTGTCCCTGCGACGTGCGCATCGTGGACAGCTCGTTGCGCAGGTCGCGGATGATGCGTTCCAGCGCCGCGATCCGCACCGATTGCTCCGCATCGGCCGAGGCCAGCGCATTCACCGTGTCGTCGATGAAGGTGAGCCGCACCTCCAGCTCGGTCAATCGCTGCTGCAGCGAATCATCCGCCATCGTCAACGCCTCAGGCTGCGGCCACGGCCAATGCCGTAGTAGGCCAGGCCCGCTTCCTCGACCAGCAGCGGGTCATAGAGATTACGGCCGTCGAAGATCGCCGGGTTGCCCAGCATGGCGCGGATGCGCGCAAAGTCCGGGCTGCGGAACGCCTTCCATTCGGTGACGATGGCCAGCACGTCGGCCCCTTCCAGCGCCTGGTAGGCGCCTTCGCAAAGCGCGAGGTCAGCGCGGTCGCCATAGATGCGATGGGTTTCCTCGCGCGCTTCGGGATCGAACGCGCGCACCTTCGCGCCAGCAGCCCACAGGGCTTCCATCAGGTTTCGGCTGGAGGCCTCGCGCATGTCGTCGGTGTTCGGCTTGAACGCCAGGCCCCACAGCGCGATGGTCTTGCCGGCCAGTTGGCCGTCGAAATGATGTGCGATGAGATCGAACAGCTTGGTCTTCTGGTCGTGGTTGACCGCTTCCACCGCGCCGAGCAGGCGGGCGTCGTAACCGACGCTGCGCGCGGTGCGCTCCAGCGCCTGGACGTCCTTGGGAAAACACGAACCGCCGTAGCCTGCGCCGGGATAGATGAAGTGGTAACCGATACGCGGGTCCGAGCCGATGCCCTGGCGCACCAGCTCCACGTCGGCACCGACAAGTTCGGCGATATTGGCGATCTCGTTCATGAAACTGATCTTGGTCGCCAGCATGGCGTTGGCCGCGTACTTGGTCAGCTCGGCCGAACGCTCGTCCATCACCACGGTGCGCTCATGGTTGCGGTTGAACGGCGCATAGAGCTTGCGCAACACGTTCACCGCACGCTCGCTGGAGCTGCCGATGATGATGCGGTCGGGACGCAGGCAGTCTTCGACCGCGTCGCCTTCCTTGAGGAATTCGGGATTGGAAACGACGTCGAACTCCACCGATACGCCGCGCGCGGCCAGCTCGCCGGCGATCGCCTGACGCACGCGGTCGGCGGTACCCACCGGCACGGTCGACTTGTTCACCACCACCGTATAGCGGTCCATATGCTGGCCGATGGTGCGCGCCACGCCCAGCACGTACTTGAGGTCGGCACTGCCGTCTTCATCCGGCGGCGTTCCCACGGCAATGAAAACCACCTGGCCATGCTCGATCGCCGGCGCCGGATCGGTGGTGAAATCGAGCTGGCCACTGGCGTGGTTGCGCTTGACGATCGGCTCCAGGCCCGGCTCGTAGATGGGAATCTCGCCTTGCTTAAGGCGCGCCACCTTGCCCGCATCGATATCGACGCAGACCACATGATTGCCCATCTCCGCCAGGCAGGCGCCGGTGACCAGACCTACGTAACCGGTGCCAAAAATGGTGACCTTCATTGCCGCGAGAACTCCCAGAGCCAAGGTCGCGATTCTAGCAGGCTGTGCGTCGTGGCAGATCGGCCCCGCGGCAATAGCGCCAGTGCCCGGAACCCAGGCCATAAAAAATGCGGGGCGCGAATTGCTTCGCGCCCCGCATCGGTGACCCTAAAAAAAACCGTCGGCGATTACTTCGCGCCGCCGGCCTGCTGATCGCCAGCGGCCGTCGGACCGGTCTTGACCAGGGTGACGTCGAAGATGATCGTCGCGTTCGGCGGGAAGCCGTTCTGCGGCTGCGCACCGTAGGCGATGTTCGACGGGATGAAGAACTTGTAGTGACCACCGACCTGCATCAGCTGCATGCCTTCGCGGAAGCCCGGGATCACGCCAGCGAGCGGGATCGATGCGGCGCCACCGCCTTCATGCTTGGACGAGTCGTCAAACACTTCGCCATTGACGAAGCTGCCGACGTAGTTGACCTGCACGGTGTCGCTCGGACCCGGACGCGCGCCCGTACCCTGGCTGATCACCTGGTACTGCAGACCCGAAGCGGTGGTCTTCACGCCAGGAGCGGTCTTGTTCTTGGCGAGGAAGGCATCGCCTTCGGTCTTGTTCTTGGTGGCGACCTGGGTGTACTCGGCCTTGGCCTTGGCCTGCAGGTTGGCCACGAAAGCGTCACGCACCTGCTTGGCTTCGGCTTCGCTCATGGTCGGCTTCTGGCCCGACAGCGCCGACTGCAGGGCGCGCGCCACGGTTGCCGGATCCACTTCTTCACGGACCAGCGGCGGCAGCGAGCTGGCCAGGTCCCAACCGACCACGTAGCTGGCCTTGGTCTTGTCGACCGCGCCTGCCGCCGGAGCAGCAGGAGCAGCGGCGGGGGCGGCGGTCTTCGCAGCCTGCGCGTGCACGCCAGCGGTCAAGCCCAGTGCAACAGCCAGCGCGGCCGCCGTCAGCGTGGGACGCAGAAAATGCTTCATGTGGAACTCCCTCGTATTTGGATATGCCGGCGCTACCGGACTGGCCCCCCCGATGGAGGCAGGCCCCGCATTGTGCGGCGCTTGTCGAGTCTTGGCAACGATGCGGGGCGTATGACCGTCAGTCGTGATTAAAAGTTCACGACATGGCTCAACAACGCGGTTTTTTGCGAATCGTGCACTGGGTCTCACCCGAGTGCCAGACGGCATATGTGAAGCTTGTCTCAAGGATGGCCGTCACCGGAACGTCCAGGCTTGTCCAGCGTATCGCGCAGCGCAGCCTGAAGGCGCGCGTGCACCTGCACCAACCCTCGCCAAAGCAGCCAGGCCAGCAATAGCAGGACCAGCACCAGCACCACCGCAACTTCGCGTGTCGGCAGGATGGTGGAAGCCAGTGCCGCCACCAACAGGCCCAGCACCACCATCGTGGCCAACGGGATGAACCGCGCCAGCACGGCGCGGATACGCATGTTGTAGGCCCCGCCAATCCGCTGCGGAATGCTCAGCTCCGCCAGCAACATGCCCAACGCCGAGGCCTTGCGGTAGGCCGCCACGATCATCGGCAACGACACCAGCGCCGCGATCGACCAGGCCAGGCTGCGCTTGACCTGCGGACGGTCGGCAAGGATGTCCCAGTGGAAAATGCCGCGGCGATACAGGTAGGCCATGATCAGGAACGCCGCCACCACCAGCATCATGTTGATGATCACGTGCCACACCAGCCGCCGGATCATCTTCGCCACCATCGCGCCCTGCCCGTGCAGGCTCAGGCTGCCCATCCAGTCGGTGTAGGCGCCGAAAGCGCCGGTCAGCCAGCGCGGCAGGCGTCGCCCCAGCTGGCTGGCCAGCGGATCGGAGGCGCGGATCAGGTACGGCGTCAGGAAGGTGGTAATGGCCGATACCGCCACCGCCACCGGATAGAGGAAGCCACTGGTGACCTTGAGGCTGACGCCCAGCGAGGCGATCACGAACGAGAATTCACCGATCTGCGCCAGCCCCATGCCGACACGCAATGAGGTACGCCCATCGTTGCCGGCAACGAAGGTGCCGAAACTGCATGTGAGTACCTTGCCCACCACCACCACCGCGGTGACGACGAGTATGGGCAGCCAGTATTGCGAGAGCATCGCCGGGTCGATCAGCATGCCGATCGCCACGAAGAACACCGCACTGAACATGTCGCGCACGGGCCCGATGATGCGCTCGATGCGCTCCACGCTGGCCGATTCGCCCACGATCGCGCCGATCATGAAAGCGCCCAGCGCCATGCTGTAGCCCATCTCGGTGACCAGCAGGCAGAAGCCGAAACACAGGCCCAGCACCGCCACCAGCAGCACGTCGTCGCGACTGACCCGCGCGATGTAGTCGACCACCCGCGGCACCAGCAACAGCCCCACCACCAGCGACACCGCCATGAACAAGGTGAGCCGGCCGATCGCGCTCATCGCCTCGCCCGCCTCCAGGCCGCCAGTACTGGCAATGCCGGTCAGCAGCGCCATCAGCACGATGGCCAGCACGTCCTCGATGATCAGGATGCCGAACATCAGCTGCGCGAAGCGCTCGCGCTTGAGCCCCAGGTCGTCGAGCGCCTTCATGATGATGGTGGTCGAGGACATCGACAGCATGGCGCCGAGGAACAGCGCATCCATCGGGCTCCAACCGAAGAAGCGCCCCATCTCGTAGCCCAGCCACAACATCAGCACGATCTCGCACAACGCCGCCACCAGCGCCGCGCCGCCCACCTCGCGCAGCTTTTTCAGGCTGAATTCCAGCCCGAGCGCGAACAGCAGCAGGATCATGCCCAGCTCGGACAGCGTGCGGATGGTCTGCTCGTCGTGGATGAAAACGATGGGGAAGGTATAAGGCCCCACCAGTACGCCGGCGATGATGTATCCAAGCACCACGGGCTGACGCAGCCGCTGGAAGATCACCGTCGTCAGCCCCGCGATCAACATGACGGTCGCGAGGTCCTGGATGAATTGCAGATCGTGCATCGATGAAGCCTGTGGGGACACAAGGTCAAGACTAGCAACCGAACACGCAATCAGCAGCTTTTTGCGATGGCAACGTGGCGACGCGGTGTCGTACGTTACGCGTCCATCACGTAACTGCTTGTTGCGCTTCGCTCATGCAAATTAATTGAAAATTTTTTGTCGCCAATGCTTGACGAAATCGTGATCCGGACCTATTCTTTCGGGCTTCCAGAGGCACGGGGCCATAGCTCAGCTGGGAGAGCGCCTGCATGGCATGCAGGAGGTCGGCGGTTCGATCCCGCCTGGCTCCACCAACTTAGACACGTCCCCATCGTCTAGAGGCCTAGGACATCACCCTTTCACGGTGGCGACCGGGGTTCGAATCCCCGTGGGGACGCCAAGTTGGTACTTGGTAGTGTAGCTGGAAGAAAAATGTGGAGCGGTAGTTCAGTCGGTTAGAATGCTGGCCTGTCACGCCGGAGGTCGCGGGTTCGAGTCCCGTCCGCTCCGCCACTTTTACGAAGAGCCCGCCATTGGCGGGTTTTTTGTTGCCTGCCGTCCAAGCTCATTCCAACGCAGCTCAGCATGGCGAGACCCTCCCTTGCAGGAGCTTCAACCAGCTAGCTTCAACCAGCTGAAATGTTGATGGGCCGCGGGCCGCCAAGGGCGCGTTACGTCAGTCAGCCACCGCCCTCGCCATCCTGTACCTGAGATCGAACAAGGGGTCTGACTCACTTGTCCGGGGCGACCTTCTCGAAAAGAAAGAAAATGGTTTTTCCTTCCGGGGGATGAGCTTCCTCGTTTGTCGCGAGCTTCCCATCACTGCGCAAAGCAAACCATAGCCCTCCATCGCAAGCTATGCCATCCGCCTGTCCACGTGGTGAGCAAATGGCCTTTGTGTAAGGGGTCGCCGAATCCGGGCTGTTGAAGTAAGCCAGGTCAAGATGTTTCGCATCCCTATCGGGGGTAAGGATGATCTTGATGGACTTATCCGTGGTTAACCACGTTCCCGCGTACTTGTTGAGGTTCAACGTTTGGCCATAGGCAAATCCCGCCACGGTGGCCGAGGCCAGCAGGGCAATCCTGACGACGATCTTGCTCATATCCGTGGCTTTTTTTGAGGCGGTACTCGAAAGTCTACAAGAGGCAGGGGCCGCCAAGGCATTCCATGGTGGCGTCAACATCCCCTGCTGACCGGCAGGCCCCATGCTCGACGCCGACGCTTTTGCACTAGGCGCGCCTTGCCTACAAGGGAAGCTCGTCCGGAGCACGATGATCCTCCCGCCGCTCCAGCGTTCCCTTCGAATGCCCCTGCTCGGCCAGGTATTCCAGCCAGCGCGACAGGAACCCGTTCATGCGCAGCCGGTGCTGCAGTACCGTGTGCGCCGGCGGAAACGGGCCAAGCACTTGCCACAGATGTCGCCCGGGATGGCAGTGCAGCGCTTCGGCCACGTGCGCGTCCGTGTACATGCGCAGCTGCGCCGAGGGCGAAGGCTGCCCGGTGTGCGCATCCATGAAGTTGTAGGTGAGCTCCAGCTCCAGCGTGTACGGATGGCGCTCCTGCACCTGCAGCCGCACGTCGAGCCCATCGTCCACGCTGGACACATAGAACCCTGCTGGCAGCTCCTGCGGCGCAAAGAGCTTGGCCAGCCGGTGGTAGTTCTCCGCGTACAGCCCCATCAGGAAGCCGAAGCGTCCCGGCAGCAAGGCTTGGCGGCTGTCCAGTACGGCACTCATGGGCGGTGGCTACTCCTCTACCTCTAGAACATGGTCCGCTCGATACCGAAGCGGTCGAAGATCTTGCTGGCAATCTCCTCGATGGAGACATGCGTGGTGTTGAGGCTGGGAATGCCCTCGCGACGCATCAGCTTGTCGGCCTGCGACAGCTCCCAGCGGCATTGCTCCAGCGTCGCATAGCGGCTGTTGGCGCGCCGCTGCTCGCGGATCTGCGCCAGGCGCTGTGGATCGATGGTGAGGCCGAACAGGCGATTCTTGTAGGGACGCAGTCGCGCGGGCAGCTCGAGCTTGTCCAGATCGTCGTCGGTCAGCGGGTAATTGGCGGCGCTGACGCCGTAATGCAAGGCCATGTAGAGGCAGGTGGGCGTTTTGCCCGACCGCGACACGCCCACCAGGATCAGGTCCGCCTGCGCATAGTCCACGTCGATGCCGTCGTCATGCGACAACGCATAGTTGGTGGCGTTGATGCGCGCCTCGTACTTGTCGAAGTCGACCAGGCCGTGGGACCGGTTCACCATGCCGGAGCGCTTGGCCCCCAGTTCCTCTTCCAGCGGCCCGATGAACGGCGCGAACACGTCCAGCATCAGCGCGCCGCTCTCGGCCACGATGTCGCACAGGTCGCGCGAGGCCATGGTGTTGACCACGATCGGACGCTCGCCCGTCTGGGCATAACGGGTCTTGATGCGCAGCGCCGCCGCCTCGGCCTTATGCGCGTCGTCGACGAACGGCAGGCGATGCTTATCGAACTGGACCCCCTCGAATTGGGCCAGGATACTGTTGCCGATCGTCTCGGCGGTAATACCAGTGGAATCGGAGATGAAAAAAACCGTTCGTTGCATAGCTAACCCGAAGTCCCTGACTGTTCCCGGGCACCACCTTAGCGCAACGCGGAAAGCCTGTCTTTGCTTGACTCCCGCCTGACTGGTATGCAGCTGGCGCGGGTTTTGCCCGTAATGGTCTTCTTGTGCTTCGCACCAACGACAGCGGACAATACCAGTTCTTTGTAGCCCGGTTTTCGGGATTTGCCCCGACGTGCCGCTTCCTTTTATCGACACACGAGCTCTTGAGGAGACTCCCTTGAACGACCTGGTGCTTTGGCTCGACACGCTGCGCATGACTGACCTGGGCAAGGTTGGCGGCAAGAATGCGTCGCTCGGCGAGATGATCGGCAACCTCGCCAAACTCGGCGTGTCCGTGCCTGGTGGCTTCGCCACCACCGCCGATGCGTTCCAGCAGTACCTCGACAAGAGCGGCGTCGCCAAGCGCATCCAGGCGCGCCTGGCGACGCTCGACGTCGACGACGTGGAGGCCTTGACCGCCGCCGGCAAGGAGATCCGCGAGTGGGTCACCGAGACCCCGCTGCCGGCCGAGCTGGACCAGGCCATCCGCGACGCCTATGCCAAGCTCTGCAAGGACGCTGGCGCCGACGATATCGCCGTGGCCGTGCGCTCCTCCGCCACCGCCGAGGACCTGCCGGACGCCTCGTTCGCCGGCCAGCAGGAAACCTTCCTCAACGTGGTCGGCATCGAGGACGTGCTGCACAAGGTGAAGGAAGTCTTCGCCTCGCTGTACAACGACCGCGCCATCGCCTATCGCGTGCACCAGGGCTTCAAGCACGAAGACGTGTTCCTCTCCGCCGGCGTGCAGCTGATGGTGCGCTCGGACGTGGGCGCCTCCGGCGTGCTGTTTACGCTGGATACCGAGTCGGGCTTCCGCGACGTGGTGTTCGTCACCGGTTCGTACGGCCTGGGCGAGATGGTCGTGCAGGGTGCGGTCAATCCGGACGAGTTCTACGTGTTCAAGCCCACGCTGAAGGCCGGCAAGCCGGCGGTGCTGCGTCGCAGCCTCGGCGCCAAGCAGCTGCGCATGGTGTATTCGAACCAGCCCGGCGAGCGCGTGCGCATCGAGGACACCCCGACCGAGCTGCGCAACCGCTTCTGCATCAACGACGAGGACGTGCAGGAACTGTCCAAGCAGGCGCTGGTGATCGAGCAGCACTACGGCCGCCCGATGGACATCGAGTGGGCGAAGGACGGCAACACCGGCAAGCTGTACATCGTGCAGGCCCGCCCGGAGACGGTGAAGTCGCGCACGCAGGCCACCCAGCTGGAGCGCTTCCACCTCAACGAGAAGGGCACCGTACTGGCCGAAGGCCGCGCCATCGGCCAGAAGATCGGCGCCGGCAAGGCGCGCGTGATCCGCTCGCTGGCCGACATGAACAAGGTGCAGCCGGGCGACGTGCTGATCGCCGACATGACCGACCCCGATTGGGAGCCGGTGATGAAGCGCGCGGCCGCCATCGTCACCAATCGCGGCGGCCGCACCTGCCACGCGGCCATCATCGCCCGCGAGCTGGGCGTGCCGGCCGTGGTCGGCACGGGCAATGGCCTGGAGGTGATCCCGGACGGCGCGGATGTCACCGTGTCCTGCGCCGAGGGTGACACCGGCACCATCTACCAGGGCATCCTGAAGTTCGACCGCGTGACCGCCGACCTGGGCGACATGCCCGAGGCGCCGCTGAAGATCATGATGAACGTGGCCAACCCCGAGCGCGCCTTCGACTTCGGCATGCTGCCGAATGCCGGTATCGGCCTGGCCCGCCTGGAGATGATCATCGCCAGCCATATCGGCGTGCATCCCAAGGCCCTGCTCGAGTACGCCAAGCAGGACGCCGAGACCAGGAAGAAGATCGACGAGCGCATGGCCGGCTATGCCGACCCGGTGTCGTTCTACGTCGATCGCCTGGCCGAAGGCATCGCCACCATCGCTGCCTCGGTGTACCCCAAGCCGGTGATCGTGCGCCTGTCCGACTTCAAGTCGAACGAGTACGCCGGCCTCATCGGCGGCGCGCGCTACGAGCCGCACGAAGAGAACCCGATGATCGGCTACCGCGGCGCCAGCCGTTACGTCGACCCGGGCTTCGCCGAGTCGTTCGGGCTGGAGTGCAAGGCGGTCAAGCGCGTGCGCGAGGTGATGGGCCTGGACAACATCTGGGTGATGATCCCGTTCGTGCGCACGCTGGGCGAAGGCCGCAAGGTCATCGAGGTGCTGGCCAAGAACGGCCTCAAGCAGGGCGAGCATGACCTCAAGATCATCATGATGTGCGAGGTGCCGTCCAACGCGCTGCTGGCCGCCGAGTTCCTGGAGATTTTCGACGGCTTCTCGATCGGCTCCAACGACCTGACCCAACTTACCCTGGGCCTGGACCGCGACTCGTCCATCGTCGCCAACCTGTTCGACGAGCGCGACCCGGCGGTGAAGAAGCTGCTGGCCATGGCCATCCATACCGCCCGCGAAAAGGGCAAGTACGTGGGCATCTGCGGCCAGGGCCCGTCCGATCATCCGGACCTGGCCGAATGGCTGATGGACCAGGGCATCGAGTCGGTGTCGCTCAACCCCGACACCGTGGTCGACACTTGGCTGCGCCTGGCCAAGCACAAGAAGGCCTGACGCCAACGGCATGACGGTCATGGGGGCGGTGGCGACACCGCCCCTTTTTTGCCCTGCAGGAACGAACGCGAAGAACTGCCCTCGGAACCTTTGCCCGCTCGCCTCGGTCATTCACCCATCATTCCGGGTTTTCGAGGGGAACACCATGCGCGCCGTACTGGGCCTGATCTCCCGCAACAAGGGCTTCATCACCTTCATGTTGTGCATGGTGATGTTCCGCAGTGCCATCGCCGATTGGAACGTCGTTCCCACGGGCTCGATGCAACCGACCATCCAGATCGGCGATCGCATCGTGGTCGACAAGGCCGCCTACGACCTGCGCGTGCCGCTTACCCATCTCTCGCTGCTGCATCGCGCCGATCCCCAGCGCGGCGATATCGTGGTGCTGGATTCCGACGCCGCCGGCGAGCGGCTGGTCAAGCGCGTGATCGGCGTGCCCGGCGACCAGGTCGCGCTCCGCCAGAACCGTCTCTACATCAACGGCCAGCCCGCCAGCTACCAGCCCATCGCCGTCCAGGGCATCCGCGACGATCGCGAAGACCCCGCCCGCTATGCCGTCGAAAGCGTGGGCACGATGCATCACGCGGTGCGCTGGTCGATCGCCCAGCAAGGCCACACCCAGGATTTCGGCCCGGTCACCGTCCCAGCGGGCAAATACCTGCTGCTCGGCGACAACCGCGACAACAGCGCCGATTCACGCTATTTCGGCTTCTTCCCCCGCAACGAAATCACCGGCCGCGCCACTCGCGTCGCCGTCTCGCTGGACCCCGCCAACCATTACCTGCCCCGCGGCGATCGCTGGGGCGTGGCCCTGCCATAATCCATGGCGGGAAATTCACCCAACCAGTTGTCACCGCGCCCCACTCCGCGTAAGATTGCCGGCTCGCGTGGACCACACGCACCGTTTTGGAGAGGTGGCAGAGTGGTCGAATGTACCTGACTCGAAATCAGGCGTACGTGTAAGCGTACCGTGGGTTCGAATCCCACCCTCTCCGCCAGAAAAGCAAAACGCCCCCTCGTGGGGCGTTTTGCTTTTCTGATGGTGACGGCTGGGTGAGAACCCACCCGGGTTCGACAACATTGTCAGGAACAATTTTGCACAGCCGCAGGCTGGCCCCGCCCCCACCGCCCGAGCACCTAGCAGTTCTCCGTCTCGATTCTCCAGCACCACCTTTTGCGCATCCACCCCACATCCGTCATGCTCCCAACGACCCGCCAAACCAGGCAGCCCATGATCGAGTTCGGACACGGAACGCACGTCGGCCTGCGCCGCACGCGCAACGAAGACACCTACTATGCCGATGCCTCGCTCGGCCTGTTTCTCGTGGCCGATGGCATGGGTGGTCACCAGCATGGCGAGGTGGCCTCCGCCCTGGTCCGCGACGCCGTGGCGGATCTGGTCACGCGCGGCCACAGCCTGGTCGAAGCCGTGCGCGCCGCCGATGAGCGGCTGATCCAGTACAGCCGCGGCTTCCACGACCCGCGTCCGATGGGCACCACCATTGCCGCGCTGCGCCTGCATGCGGACAGCTACGAGGTGGTGTGGGTGGGCGACAGCCGCGTCTACCTGTGGCAGAAAACCCTGCGCCAGGTCAGCCATGATCACTCGCTGGTACAGGAACTGGTGGCGTCTGGCACGCTCGATCCGGCCCAGGCGGCACGCCATCCGCAACGCAACGTGATCACCCAGGCGCTGGGCATTACGGCGGCGGCGCAACTGCACATCGGCATGGCGCGCGGCCGCCTCGAACCGGGCATGTGCTTCCTGCTGTGCAGCGATGGCCTTACCGAAGAAGTGAATGACGCGGCCATCGCAAGCATCGTGTCGCGCAACGACCTGTCGGCGCAGGAATGCGTGGAACATCTGCTGCTCGCCGCACTGGACGGCGGCGGCAGCGACAACATCACGGCGATACTCGCACGCGCCAATTGAGCGAGGCATCGCTCCGGCGCAGCAACGTCAGTTGACCGGCGGCGCCTGTTCGCGGCGCCACACGCTGATGCCACCGGCGCTCTTGTCCAGCCCGTCGAGACGCTTCTCGTGCGCGGCGATTTCCTCGTCGTTCGCACGCAGCACGCGGGGACGGCGATCGAGCACCATCGGCGCCAAGGTCACCGTCGCGCCCTGCTCCGGGTCTCCCTCGAAGCCCAGGTCCAGGCCGACCTGGCCCGACGTCATGGCCAGGTAGACCTCGGCCAACAGCTGGGCGTCGATCAGGCCGCCGTGGAGATCGCGCGCGGAGTTGTCCACGCCCAGGCGCTTGCACAACGCATCCAGGCTGTTGCGCTGGCCGGGATAGCGCTCGCGCGCCATCATCAGCGTATCGAGCACGCTGCAACGGTCGGCGATGCGGCCGTAGTGTTCGCCGGCACGCGCCAGTTCCGCATCGAGGAAGCCGACGTCGAAGGTGGCGTTGTGGATGATCAGCTCGGCGCCATCGATAAAGGCGAGAAACTCGTCCACCACATCGATGAAATGCGGCTTGTCGAGCAGGAACTCGTCCTCGATGCCGGTGACTTGCTTGGCGCCTTCGTCGATGGCGCGATCGGGATTGAGATAGGTCTGGTAGTGGCGACCGGTCGGACGACGCCCGATCATTTCCACGCAGGCGATTTCGATCAACCGATGCCCCTGCCGCACTTCGAGACCGGTGGTCTCGGTATCCAGCACGATCTGCCTCATGCCTTGCTCCTGAACTGCTCGGCCTGTTCGCGCGCGGCTACATCGACGCGCTCGTTCTCTGCATGACCGTTGTGGCCCTTCACCCAATGCCAGCGCACCTGATGCGGCTCGACGGCGGCCGACAGGCGTTGCCACAGATCCTGGTTTTTCACTGGCTTCTTGTCCGCCGTGCGCCAACCATTGGCGCGCCACTTGGGCACCCATTCCTCGATGCCTTGCATGACATAGCGCGAGTCGGTGGTGAGCGCGACGGTACATGGCCGCGTCAACGCCTCCAGCGCGGCGATGGCGGCCATCAGCTCCATGCGGTTGTTGGTGGTGTCGGGCTCGCCGCCGGCGAGCATCCGTTCGGTTCCCTTGGCGCGCAGCAGGGCGGCCCAGCCACCCGGCCCGGGATTGCCCAGGCAGGCGCCATCCGTAAAAGCTTGCACTTCAGTCATGGTTACCCATCAGAAATCATTAGTGTCGTCAGGACGCGACGTTGCGACGCGCGCCTGGTGCGAGGCCCACATTCACCGCCGCGGGCACGGCCTTGGGCTTGAGGCGGATGGGCGTGGCCATGCGTCGCCGCTTGCGCGCGATCATCAGATAGCCGCCACCAAACGCATGCGCGGCATCCAGGCCGACGTTGCTGCTGGGCCACAGTCGACCGACCCGCTCGACGCGTTCGATATCGAGCTCGATCCGGCGTACCCAGCGCTCCAGCAGCAAGGGCGAACGCATCGATGGCGCATGGCCACGCGTATGCCACATCATCCACGGCAGCCATGCACTGAACGGATGCAAGCCGGTCAGCGCCAACACGCCACCGGGCGCCAGCACGCGCGAGGCTTCCTCCAGCAAGGCCTGTGGCGCAGTCGATACTTCCAGCGCATGCCGTAGCAGCACCAGATCGAATGCATCGTTCAGGAACGGCAGCGGCTCGTCGCTGCGACCGCGCAGGTCGCCCACGTAACGGCCGGCATGGATGCTCAGGCGTGTCCAGTTGCCGAGCAGGGGCAGCACCGGCGGGGCATCCTGCTGCGCGGCGCTCACCAGCAGCGCATGAGTGCCGCTGCAGCGCTGCAACTCCGGCACCAGGGCCACCGTCTCTTCGGCGAGCAGGCCGCGCAGCGGTGCGCTGGTGTAGATGTCTTGGTCGCGCTGCGACATGCCTGGCCGGCCCACGGTGAATCAGTGCGACAAGTGTACCGGCAGCCCAGCCGAACGTGTCCTGGTTTGCAGTCAAAGCCACGACCGGCCCACGAGTCTGAACAGGCATGCCGGGTGTTAACGTCTCACTAACGAGTGCGGCGGCAACCCGCTTTATAGTCGGCCACTTCGCGCAAGCCAGGATGGCTGCGTCAGTCGATACGAAACCGCGGAGGCGATCTCCTTGCACGTCGTACCGTTACCGGCGCTTGCCGACAACTACATTTGGCTGCTGCACGATGAGGCCGGCCAGGCCATCGTGGTCGACCCGGGCGAAGCGGCTCCGGTCGAGGCAGCGCTTAAGCAACGCGGGCTGACGCTTCGCGCCATCCTGCTGACCCATCACCACCACGACCACATCGGCGGCGTCGACGCGCTGCTGGCGCGGCACACGGTACCGGTCTATGCCCCGCACGACGAACGCATAGGCCCGGCCACCCATCGGGTCGGCGACGGCGATGTGGTGACGCTGGCACAACCATCTGCACGCTTTGATGTGCTGGCGGTACCCGGACACACCACCAGCCATATCGCCTACGTCGGTGAAGGTGTATTGCTTTGCGGCGACACGCTTTTCAGCATGGGCTGTGGCCGGCTGTTCGAAGGCACGCCAGCGCAGATGCTCGCATCGCTCGATCGCCTGGCCGCCCTGCCCGCCAACCTGCTGGTGTGCTGTGCGCACGAGTACACCGCCGCCAACGGACGCTTTGCCCACACCATCGAACCGGACAACGCCGCGCTCGCAGCCCGCCAGCGCGAAGTGGCGGCGCTGCGCGAGCACGCTCGCCCGACGCTGCCCGTTCCGCTGGCCATCGAACAGGCCACCAACCCGTTCCTGCGCACCGATAGCGACGCGGTGATCGCCTGGGGACTACGTCATGGCGTGACCGGTGACCGCGTCGCACGATTTGCCGCATTGCGCGCCGACAAGGACGTTTTCCGCGGATGAATACACGACGCCTACGCCCCCTGCCCATGGCCCTGTCGATGCTGCTGGCCGCCTGCGCCACGACGCCGGCCACCAAGCTGCCGTCGCCTACCGTGCAGGCGCCTACCCCGGAGCCTGTACGCAACATCGCCCATCCGGTGACCGGCGTTGCCTTGCCGGTCGACGACGACGCCAACATCTGGGATCAGCTGCGCGGCAGCTTCGCCATGGCCGATTGCGATGCCGATCCCGGCATCAAGCTGTGGGCCCGGCGCTACACGCAGAATCCGCAACGCTTCGAAGACCAGATCGCTGCGGCAGCGCCACGCCTGGCCTACGTGCAGCAGATTGCCGCCAAGCACAACGTTCCCGGCGAATTTGCCCTGCTGCCGTGGATCGAAAGCCAATACCGCCCCCTATTTGGCGGCAAGAATCTGCCCGCGGGCATGTGGCAGATCATGCCGGCCACCGCCAACGCCATGGGCATCCGCGTCAACCAGAACTTTGACGGCCGCCTGGACGTGCCGGCGGCCACGGACGCCATCATGTCCTTGCTGAGCCGTTACCACGACGATCTCGGTGACTGGCGGCTGGTCGACTACGCCTTCAACGCGGGCGAGTTCGGCATGCGCCGCATGATCGACCAGCACGGCGTCCCGCCGGCCGAGCCCGTCATTCCCCGCATGCCGGTGAAGCCGGTGACGCGCGAACACCTGGTCAAGCTGCTGGCCATCGCCTGCGTCATCCGCGATCCCGCACGCTTCAATGTCAGTCTGCCCACGCTGCCCTCCGAGCAGCGCCTGGTGGCGGTGAACATCGGCAACTCCATGCCGATCGCGCATGCGGCCAATCACGCCGGCATGTCGCCCGACGAACTCAAGGATCTCAATGCCGGCTTCCGCAACGGCATGGTCGATTCCAACGCTTCGCCCTACCTGCTGATGCCCAGCAATCGCGTGCAGCAGTTCCAGAGTGCCCTGCTTGCCGATAACAACAGCGGTGGGCAAAGCGTACCGGGCACCACCACCCTGCCGCCCCTGTCCGCGGCGCTTGGTGCGGCGACGGACGATGATGGCGACACGACATCCGCCGGGCGCTCCAAGGCCACAGGTGGCAAGACGCATACGGTCAAGTCCGGCGAAAGCCTATGGACCATTGCCAAGCGCTACGCGGTCGACATCAAGCAGCTGCAACAGTGGAACCATTTGCAGGGAGCGGGCGTGAAGCCAGGCCAGGTGCTGAAGATCAGCGCCCCGGGCTAAATTCGCTGCGCTAGACTCATCACACCAGCCGGGTGCGCCATCCGGTTCCTGGGAGGGTTCATGGGATTCCTGCACGGCAAACGGGCACTGATCGTCGGCATCGCCAGCCAGCGATCGATCGCCTGGGGCATTGCCAATGCCATGCATCGCGAAGGCGCGCAGCTCGCCTTCACCTATCAGAACGAGCGCCTGAAAGACCGCGTCGACGAAGCCGCCAACGCTTTCGGTTCCAACATCGTGCTGCCTTGCGATGTGGCCGAGGATGCGCAGATCGAGCAGTTGTTCGCCGCGCTGGTCAAGCACTGGGATGGCTTCGACATCCTGGTGCATTCCGTGGGCTACGCCCCACGCGAAGCCTTGCAAGGCGAATTTCTCGACCACCTCTCGCGCGAGAGTTTCGCCATCGCGCACGACATCTCCAGCTATAGCCTGGCGGCACTGGCCAAGGCCGCACGCCCGATGATGAGCGGTCGCGGCGGCGGCATTCTCACGCTAAGTTATCTCGGCGCCGAGCGCGCGATGAACAACTACAACGTGATGGGACTGGCCAAGGCCAGTCTCGAGGCGAACGTGCGCTACCTCGCCTTCAATCTCGGTCCCGAGGGTACGCGGGTCAACGCCATCTCTGCCGGTCCCATCAAGACGCTCGCCGCCGCAGGCATCGCCAACTTCCGCAAGATGCTCGATCACGTGGATGAAAACGCGCCGCTCCGCCGCAGCGTCACGATCGATGAAGTAGGCAATGTCGGCGCCTTCCTGTGCTCGGACCTGGCCTCTGGCATCACTGGCGAGATCACCCATGTGGATGCGGGATACAACATCCTCGGCATGACCTGCATCTGACGCCATTCCCTCGTCCCAACAAAAAGGGGCGGCCATGTGGCCGCCCCTTTTCTATTGGCCGAAGCCATGAAGCATTACATGCGGTCGGCGGCGATCTTGATCTGGGTCTTCGCCTTGAGCGCATCGATGAAATCATGCGTGGCCATGATGCCGTAGGCCTGCGTCATCTCACCGCGCAGCGCATCGCGCTGTTCCTTGGACACCTTGGACAGATCGCCATCCTGCACTTTGTCGAGCGCCACCAGCGCGTAGCTGCCATCGTGCATGTCGACCCGGGCGAACTGCGGCTTGCCATCGGCGGGACGTGGCAGCAGGAAGGCCTGCTGCAGCACTTCCGGCGGCAGCGTCTGCTGCGTGCGCACCGCCTCGGGAGCCGCCTGCACGGTGGCGCCCACGGATGCCGCCACCGTCTGCACGTCCTCGCCCTTCTGCAGGCGTGCCAGCAACGCATCGGCACGCTTCTGCGATTCGGCGGCGATACGCTCGTCGAGAATCTTCTGGCGCACCTGGTCACGCACCTCGGCGAGCGGACGAGCCGCTGCGGGCAGATGCTTGTCCACGCGCACCACCACGGCATGGTCCGAACCCAGGTCGATCAGGCCGGAATTGTTGCCCTGGACCAGCACGTCGTCGGAGAACGCCGCAGCGACCAGCTTCGGATTGGCGGCCAGGCCTTCACCACCCTTGCGCGAGAACAGGCCCGTGGTCTGGATGGGCAGGCTCAGCGCCTGCGCAGCCGGCTCGAGCGACGAAGGATTCTGGTAGGTCTGGTCGGTGAGCTTGCCGGCCAGTTCGCTGTACTGGCGATCGCGCTCGGTGCTCAGGTAGTCCTTGGCGATCTGGTCGCGAACCTCGGCAAAGGGCTTGGCGTCGCCGCTGCGCACATCGCGCAGCCACAGCACGTGGTAACCCTCGTCCGACAGTACGGGCTTGGAGATCTGGCCCTTCTGCAGGGCGAACAGCGCCGAATCGAAGGCCGGAGTGGTCACACCCTTTTCCAGCCAGCCCAGGTCGCCGCCCGAACGCTTGGAACCCAAGTCGTCCGAATCCTGCTCGGCCAGCTTGGCAAAGTTGTCCGCGGTGGCTTCGCTGGCGATCTTCTCGGCCTTGGCGAGCGCCGCCTTCTGCTGGTCCGGCGTGGCGTTCTTCGGCACGTTGACCAGGATGTGCGAGACCAGGCGCTGCTCCGGCTGCACGAAGCGCTGCTTTTCGTCCTCGTAGCGCTTCTTGAGCTCTTCGTCGCTCGGCTGGGCGTCGATCTTCAGGTCGGCACCATTGACCTCGATGTACTTCAGCGACACCTGTTCGGGGTTCATGAAGTCAGCCTGGTGGTCCTTGTAATAGGCCTCCAGTTGGGCATCGGTCACCTCGGTATCGGCCAGGGCCGGACGCGGCAGCGCGAACCAGCGCAGGTCGCGGCGCTGATAGAACAGGCTCAAGTAGCGGTCCATGTCCGCGTCGGTAACGATGGTGCTGGCGATGATCGCCTGCGGCAGCAGGCTCGGCTCCTGCGATGCGCGCTGGCTGGCCTCGAACATCGCCGGAGTCATGCCCTGTGCCCCCAGGGTGGCCCGATAGGTGGCCGGATCGAACTGGCCATTCACCTGGAACGCCGGCACGTTGGCGATCATGTCGCGCAAGGCCAGGTCGGATACGCGCATGCCCAGGTCCTCGTTGGCCTGGCGCAGCAGCTGTTCGTTGATCAGCTGGTCAAGCACCTGGCGCTTGGTTTCCGGCTGTTCGAAAAGCGTGGGGTCGAAGCGGTCGCCCAGGCGCTGCATGGCATCCCGACGTGCCTGATTCATGCGGTCCTGGAAATCGCGCTGGCTGATCTCGTGCTTGCCGACCATCGCCACGTAGGTGTCGGTCCGCGAGCTGAAATAGGACTCGATGCCGAAGAACGAGATAGCGAAAACGCAAATGCCCAGAATGACAATGGACGGCCATCCGTGAAGCTTGTTACGCAATGCCTGCAGCATGGAAATATCCCGGCTCTCGTTGTTCAGCGCACCATGTGCGCAGCGCTTAAATGGCAAGGGCGCCACGCGGGCGCCCTTGCGAACTGTGGCGGAGCGGACGGGACTCGAACCCGCGACCTCCGGCGTGACAGGCCAGCATTCTAACCGACTGAACTACCGCTCCGCATGTTTTTGGTGGGTGCTGTAGGGATCGAACCTACGACCCTCGCCTTGTAAGGGCGACGCTCTACCGCTGAGCTAAGCACCCAAAACTAAGCAAGTAGCCGCTTAGTTTAGGGCATCCTTGAGGGTCTTGCCAGCCTTGAATGCCGGAACCTTCGAGGCCTTGATCTTGATCGTCTCATTGGTGCGCGGGTTGCGGCCGGTACGGGCAGCGCGCTTGCGCACGGTGAAGGTGCCAAAGCCCACCACCGACACATCGTCACCCTTCTTCAGCGCCTTCTGCACGGTCTCGAAGAAAGCTTCGAGAGCACGGCCGGCGTCAGCCTTGGTGAGTTCGGCCTTTTCGGCAATGGCATTGATCAGATCGGTTTTATTCATTGAGACACTCCCTTAAACGGTTATGCAGCCCGCGTGGTCAGTCTGGGACTGGACGACGCCCTTTGATGACTGGCCATCGAGGCGCCGCCAAGCAACCCCGCATCACTGCGCATCGTGCTCGGCGTCAGGCTGCGGTGCCGCCTTTATACCAGTGCCCCCCAGGGTCCGCAATGACAAGCAATACCAAGGGTTCGCGCGGTTCAGCATGGTTCGCGAACGCTTGCAAAGTGTGTGCTGAAACGCTAAGCGGACACGTGCCAAACAATGCGACACGCCCATGAAAAACGGGCGGATGTCCGCCCGTTTTTCGGTGACGCCCGTCACGAATCAGTGAGGTCGCGTGTACGACTCCTGCGAGTCGTCCTGTGCGTCGTCCAGTGGCGCATCGACCTTGGGCTTGCTGTTGCCATCGGTCGCCTGCAGCGGCTGCAGCGGACGCTCCAGCGCGATGTCCAGCACTTCGTCGATCCAGCGTACCGGGTGGATGTCGAGCGAACCGGTGATGTTGTCCGGGATGTCCGCAAGATCCTTCTTGTTCTCTTCCGGAATGATCACGGTGGTGATGCCGCCGCGATGGGCCGCCAGCAGCTTCTCCTTGAGGCCACCGATCGGCAGCACGCGACCACGCAGGGTGATCTCGCCGGTCATCGCCACCTCGGAACGCACCGGCACCTTGGTCAGCGCCGACACCAGCGCGGTGCCCATGGCGATGCCCGCACTGGGGCCATCCTTGGGCGTGGCGCCTTCCGGCACGTGGATATGGATGTCGAACTTCTGGTGGAACTCCGGATCGATGCCCAGGCGATCGGCCCGCGCGCGCACCACCGACAACGCCGCCTGGATCGATTCCTTCATCACGTCGCCGAGCTGTCCGGTATTGACCAGTCGTCCCTTGCCCGGCACCACGGAGGCCTCGATGCTCAGCAGGTCGCCGCCCACTTGCGTCCACGCCAGGCCGGTGACAAGGCCCACTTCGTTCTGCAGTTCCTTGCGGCCGAAATCGAAGCGGCGAACGCCCAGATAGTGCTCCAGGTTCTCCGAGGTCACCTTGACGGCCTTTTTCGCCTTGGCCGTCTTTACGGCCGTAGCAGCCTTCTTGGGATCGACCTTCTTCTTGCTTACCTGGGCCAGCGTCAGCTCCTTCACCACCTTGCGGCAGATCTTCGAGATTTCACGCTCGAGGTTGCGCACACCCGATTCGCGCGTGTAGTAGCGCACGATGTCACGGATGGCCTCACCGTCGACGCTCAGCTCCTCCGGCTTCAGGCCATTGGCCTTGAGCTGCTTGGGCAACAGGTACTTCAGCGCAATGCCCAGCTTCTCGTCCTCGGTGTAACCCGGGATGCGGATCACTTCCATGCGGTCCAGCAGCGGGCCGGGAATATTGAGCGAGTTGGCGGTGGCGATCCACATCACCTCGGAGAGGTCCAGGTCGACCTCGAGGTAATGGTCGTTGAAGGTGTGGTTCTGTTCCGGATCGAGCACTTCCAGCAGCGCCGACGACGGGTCGCCGCGGAAGTCCATCGACATCTTGTCGATTTCGTCCAGCACGAACAGCGGGTTCTTGGTGCCGACCTTGTTGAGGTTCTGCACGATGCGGCCCGGCATGGAACCGATGTAGGTGCGGCGATGGCCGCGAATCTCGGCCTCGTCGCGCACGCCACCCAGGCTCATGCGGACAAATTTGCGGTTGGTCGCCTTGGCGATGGACTGACCCAGCGAGGTCTTGCCCACGCCCGGCGGACCGACCAGGCACAGGATAGGGCCGCGCATGGTATTCACGCGCTGCTGCACGGCGAGGTATTCAAGGATGCGCTCCTTGACCTTCTCCAGGCCGAAGTGGTCGGCATCGAGCACTTCCTGCGCCAGCTGGAGATCCTTGCGGACCTTGCTGCGCTTCTTCCACGGCACGCCCACCAGCCAGTCCAGGTAGTTGCGCACCACCGTGGCCTCGGCCGACATCGGCGACATCTGGCGCAGCTTGCCGAATTCCTGGCGCGCCTTGGCCAGCACGGCCTTGGGCATGCCGGCCGCTTCGATCTTCTTCTGCAGCTCTTCGATTTCGTTCGGGCCTTCCTCGCTCTCGCCGAGCTCCTTCTGGATGGCCTTCATCTGCTCGTTGAGGTAGTACTCGCGCTGGCTCTTTTCCATCTGCGACTTGACGCGGCCGCGGATGCGCTTTTCCACCTGCTGCAGATCCATTTCGCCATCGACCAGCCCGATCAGCAGCTCCAGGCGTTCGCCGACGTCAGCGGTTTCCAGCACCTTCTGCTTGTCGGCCATGCGCACGGAAAGATGCGCCGCGATGGAATCGGCCACGCGCGACGGATCGTCGATGCCCGACAGCGTCGCCAGCACTTCCGGCGGCAGCTTGCGGCTCTGCTTGACCAACTGCTCGAACAGCGAGACCAGCGTGCGCGACACCACGTCGAGCTCGCGCTCCTTGTTGCTGTAGACGGGCTCGATCACGCGGGACGTCGCCATCAGCATGCCGCCGTCTTCGGTGTAGTTTTCGATCGCCACGCGCGACTGGCCCTCGACCAGCACCTTGACGGTGCCATCGGGAAGCTTGAGCAGCTGCAGCACGCCGGCGACGGTGCCGATCTGGTGCAGGTCGCTGATCGCCGGATCGTCGATGTCCGGGCTCTTCTGCGCCACCAGCAGGATCTGGCGCTCGCCTTCCATCGCGCGCTCCAGCGCACGCATGGACTTGTCACGCCCGACGAACAACGGGATGACCATGTGCGGGTAGACCACCACGTCACGCAGCGGCAGCACCGGCAAGGCGTCCAGCACGGCTCCGGTAGCCTGGGGATTGGGGGCGTTCTTTGCCATCGAAGAGAATCTCTCAGGATGAATGTCGTGTCGGCCTCGACACTGCGCCGGGGCCATCTGTACGTCAAGTGGTGGCACGCGGGCGCACTCACAAGTGCATGACAAACCACGCAAACGAAATGGCCCCGGCAATTCGCCGAGGCCATTCGACCAACGCTTGTTGCGCCGTGGTTGCGATCAGGCGGCGTCGCCGCCCTCGCCCGCCGCGCGCGGCTGCTTGAGATTGCCGCGGTAGATCAGGTACGGCTCAGCCTGGCCCTCGATGACGGCGTCATCGACCACGACCTTGCTGACGTGCTCCAGCGACGGCAGTTCGTACATGGTTTCCAGCAGCACCTGCTCGAGGATGGTGCGCAGGCCGCGGGCGCCGGTCTTGCGCTTGAGCGCCTTGCGGGCGATGGCCTGCAACGCCTCCGGGCGGAATTCCAGCTCCACGCCTTCCATCTCGAACAACTTCTTGAACTGCTTGGTCACGGCATTGCGCGGCTCGGTAAGGATCTTCACCAGCGCGGGCTCGTCCAGCTCGTCGAGCGTGGCGACCACCGGCAGGCGGCCGACGAACTCGGGAATCAGGCCATAACGCACCAGATCTGCCGGCTCCACGTCGGCCAGCACCTTGCCCAGGTTTTCCCTGCGCTCCTTGCTGCGCACCTCGGCCGAGAAGCCGATGCCGGTGGTCTCGGAACGCTGCTGGATGACCTTTTCCAGGCCAGCGAACGCGCCACCGCAGATGAACAGGATGTTCTTGGTGTCGACCTGCAGGAATTCCTGCTGCGGATGCTTGCGGCCGCCCTGCGGCGGCACCGAAGCCAGCGTGCCTTCGATGAGCTTGAGCAGCGCCTGCTGCACGCCTTCGCCGGACACGTCGCGGGTGATCGACGGGTTCTCGCTCTTGCGCGAGATCTTGTCGATTTCGTCGATGTAGACGATGCCCGACTGCGCCTTGTCGACGTCGTAGTCGCACTTCTGCAGCAGCTTCTGGATGATGTTTTCCACATCCTCGCCCACGTAGCCAGCCTCGGTGAGGGTGGTGGCATCGGCGATGGTGAACGGCACGTTGAGCAGGCGCGCCAGCGTTTCGGCCAGCAGCGTCTTGCCCGAACCGGTGGGACCGATCAGCAGGATGTTGGACTTGCCCAGCTCGACGTCGTCGCTCTTGGAACGCGATTCCATGCGCTTGTAGTGGTTGTACACGGCCACCGCCAGCGCCTTCTTGGCGCGGGTCTGGCCGACCACGTACTGGTCGAGCGTCTCCATGATCTCGCGGGGCTTGGGCAGCTGGCTGCGCCCGGAGGCGGCCTTTTCCTCCAGCTCCTCGCGGATGATGTCGTTGCAAAGCTCTACGCATTCATCGCAGATGAACACGGAAGGACCCGCGATCAGCTTGCGCACTTCATGCTGGCTCTTGCCGCAGAAGGAGCAGTAGAGAATCTTGCCGCCGTCGTTGGAACGGCCCTGCCGCTCGTCGCTCATGCTTTCATCCTGCTGATAAATCGATTGCGGTTTGAGAATAGCACAGCGTTCCGCGTCTGCAGCGAGACGCGGAACGCTGGCAAAGCTCGGGCCAAATGCCTGAAATCAGGCAGATTTCACCGTTTCGACGGCACGACGATCGAGCACCTGGTCGATCAGGCCGTATTCTTTTGCGGCCTCGGCGCTCATGAAGCGGTCACGCTCCATGTCCCGCTCGATCTTTTCGAGGGGCTGGCCGGTGTGCTGCACGTAGATGTCGTTCAGGCGGCGACGCAGGTACAGGATTTCCTGGGCCTGGATTTCGATGTCGGTGGCCTGGCCGCGGGCGCCGCCCGAGGGCTGGTGGATCATCACGCGCGAGTTGGGCAACGAGTAGCGCTTGCCCTTGGCGCCGGCCATCAGCAGCAGCGACGCGGCGCTGCAGGCCTGGCCGATGCACATGGTGCTGACGTCGGGCTTGATGAACTGCATGGTGTCGTAAATCGCCAGCCCGGCGGTAACGGCGCCGCCCGGGCTGTTGATGTACAGATGAATGTCCTTGTCCGGGTTCTCCGATTCAAGGAACAGCATCTGCGCGACCAGCAGGTTCGCCACCTGATCGTTCACCTCGCCCACGAGGAAGATCACGCGCTCCTTCAGGAGGCGCGAGTAGATGTCGTACGAGCGCTCGCCGCGGGCGGTCTGCTCGACGACGATCGGTACCAGGTTGAGGTTCTGGATCGGGTCCATAGCCATGCTTGTCGCTCTCCGGTTGATTGGCCTGAAGGATGCCTCAGGCGCTGACCGGGCGCATCACTTCGTCGAAGCCCAGGTTCTGCACGGTGGTGCTGGCGTGATCCGCCACCCACTCGGCTACCTGGTCTTCCATCACGCGGTTCTGCAGCCCAGACATCAACTGGGGGTCGCGGTTGTACAGTTCAATGACCTTCTCCGGCTCCTCGTAGGTCGAGGCGATGGCGGCCAGCTGCTCGGCCACGCGGCTGCGGTCGATCACCAGCGCCTGCTTGCGGGCGATCTCCCCCATCAGCAGACCGGCGATGACGCGCTTGCGCGCGATCGGGGTGGCGGCCTCGACCAGCTGCGGCGGCACCTGCTGGCCACGCGGCACGCTGCCCTGGGCCAGGTTGTGGGCCTCGGACTGCACCATCACGTTCGGCACATCCAGCTCCGGGTGGGCGTTGGCGAGCTTCTCGGCCACTTCGGACTTCAGGCGGGCCATCAGGGTGGCCTTCAGTTCGCGCTCGAGGTTGGCGCGCACTTCCTTGCGGAACTTCTCCAGGTCGCCGTCGACGATGCCGAACAGCTGGGCGAACTCGCTGTTCACTTCCGGCAGCTTCGGCTCCTGCACCTTGATGATCTTGAAGTGGCTCTGGGCGGTCTTGCCGGCTAGATTTTCATTGCGGAAGTCGGCCGGGAATTCGACGTCTGCGTCGAATTCCTCGTCCGCCTTGCGGCCGGTGAGGACGTCGTCCAGCGCCTTGAACAGGTTGCCCGAGCCCAGCACGCTGCCGGCACGCTCCAGGCCTTCGGCCGGGAAACGATAGTCGCCGGCCTGCGCCGAGTACTCGAACATCACGAAATCACCCTCGGCCGAGGCGCGCTCGACCGGGTCGAAGCTACGGCGCTGGGCGCGCAGGGTTTCGATCATCTTTTCGATGTCGGCGTCGGTCACTTCGGCCACCGGACGGGTGACCTCAAGCTTGGCGACATCGATTTCCGGGAACTCCGGCATGATCTCGAAGGTGGCGGTATAGGCGATTTCGCCGTCTTCCGGGCGACCGGTGGTGTTGATCGACGGGTTGGCGATAGGACGCAGCTTTTCCTGCTCCACCGCCTCGCGCAGCGTGCTGCCGATCAGGTCGGAAAGCACTTCGCCGCGCACCTGATCACCGAAACGCTGCTGGATCACCGCAGTCGGCACCTTGCCCGGACGGAAGCCCTTCAGGCGCACCGTGCGCCCCATCTCGGCGATGCGTGCGCTTACCTGCGTCTCGAAGCGCTCCGCGGGAAACTTCACCGTGAGCTTGCGCTCGAGCTTGCCGACGTTTTCAACCGAAACCTGCATGACGTCTCCTGGAGTACCTGAAAGTGCGCCCGTCAAGGCGCATGGCGGCCCCCGGCCGCCAGCAATAACAAAGGGATGGTGCGAAAGGCGGGACTCGAACCCGCACGGTTTTACCCGCTGGAACCTAAATCCAGTGCGTCTACCAATTCCGCCACTTTCGCATCAGAACAACTTGTGAGGGGTTTCCGCAAGCACCGGATTTGCAAGGGAATAGATGGGCGATACGCACCATCATGACCCTCCCCGCCAGCTTCCGGGCACTCCACCCTAAGTCGATGATTCCCTTACACGAAAGCGGGTCATTTTACGGTTCGCAGCAGTGACAACACAAGCGGGGCGAGGCCGGGCTCCGAAGCGTCTCCAGCCTTCCGCGACGGAGGGTGCGTCCCGGGTCAGTGGTTTTTACAGTTCACGCAGGATACGGAAGCCGACCCGGCCACTGCGCACGCTGGCGTCCGCCCCCTGGCGATAGGCGGAACGCACCTGTTCGGGCGAACTGCCCCAGGAACCGCCACGCACCACGCGCACGCCGCAACCGGGGTTGACCCAGGCGCTGCCGTCACGCGGGGCGCGCAGGTAGCTGTCGTGCCAGCAGTCCTGCACCCATTCGGAGACATTGCCATCGATGTCGTACAGGCCGAACGGGTTGGGCGCGAAGCTCATCGCCGGGGCCGGCCCCCAATAGCCATCGCGGTATCCCGCGAAGGCGTTGCTCCAGCGGCGACCGCTGGGCGAGCGGTCGCCGCTGCCGGTGAGGTTTTCCAGCTTGGACGGCGGGGTGCCGTCGCCCCACCAGTAACGCGTGGTGGTGCCGCCGCGCAGGGCGTATTCGAATTCGGCCTCGCTGGGCAACCGATAGGTCTTGCCGGTGCGCTGGCTGAGCCACTCCGCGTAGGCCTTGGCGTCGTTCCACGAGATATTGACCACCGGCAGGCGTTCGTCCGCTGGCCGGCCGGCATAGTCGGTCTGCCAGCTCGCGCTGGGATCGTCGCGCATGGCCCCCGTGCCTTCGTCGTAGATGCTGGCGCCCCCCAGCTTCACCGAGTCGGGCTGGTACCCACTGGCCCGGACAAACTCGCGGAACTGTCCCACCGTGATCGAGGTGCGCGCCAGCGCGAAGCCCTTGGTGATCGTTACTTCATGCTGCGGCGTCTCGGCGTCCTGCCGCCCGCGCTCGCCATCGGGCGCGCCCATCTGGAAGCTGCCGGTGGGCACCACCACCATCGCCGGGGTTTGCCCCGGCATGTCCACGAAGCGGTCGGTGAACACCTGCCCTGGCTTGTAGCTCGCATACAGGCGGGCGTTGGTCAGGCGCTCGCCGAAATCCGCCAGGCCGGCCAGGTCGGGGCTGATGCCCTTGGCCTGCTCCGCCAGTTGCTGCGCCAGCGCGAGGTTGCCGGCATCGAGCGCCGAGCGCGCCTGCGCCAGCACGCCTGCCGCACGGGCCTGTCGCATGCCATCGACGCGCGTGCGCACATCGCGCAGCGCCTGCGAATCGGCGAGCACGGTTGCCGCCTCGGCCACGGCCTGGTCGGCGCCCTTGAAATCGTTCTGCGCCACCGCAGCCAGCGCCCGATCGAGCACGGCGCGCTGCACCTGCAACACGCCCTGCTCCGCCACCGCGTTGTCTGGATCCAGCTTCTGCACCTGACGGTAGAGCTCCAGCGCGTTGTTGCCCGCGGGCTGGTCCACATTGCCCTGCTGCAACAACCCGGCCGCCTTGGCCAGCAACGGCCGCACCTGCGCGAGCGTCTTCAGCTTCGCCTGGAGCTGGGCCACGTCATCATTGGAATCAGGGATGGTCTTGAGTGCCTCCAGCAGGCCGTCGGCGGAATCGGCATCGCCTACGGCGATATCCTGGTTGATCTCGGCCACCAGCCGCGCGCGCACTTCGTACAGGCCCTGGGCGGCACGACGGCTATCGGGCTTGTCCTTCAGCGCCTGCTGGTAGAGCGCCGCGGCGCTGTTTTCATCGCCAGCCAACTGACCGGCGTGCAACGCCTTGCCGGCGCGCGCGAGCAAGGCCTCGACTTCCGGCGTATCGGCACTCAACTGCTCCGGCAGGCTGGTGTTCTTCTTGCCCAGCCGGGACACGATGACGTCCGTGGGCGCCAGCGTCAGCGGTGGGCCGGCATCGATCTCGGTGAGTCCGACCGGCGTGGCTGCGCCAGTCCCTGGCGAGAGCGCGGTGATCGGGCCGAGATTCATCGCAGGACGGGAGGTCACCGCCGACGGCTCGACATGAAACACCCGCGGAAAGAAGTGATAAACCAGCGCCAGCCCCAGCACGGCCACGCCGACAGCTCCACCCATGGCGCGCTGGCGACTCACGGTTTCCTTGCTCGGCATGTTGGGCGTCCTTGGGCGGCCTGTTATGGTGCGCGGATAACCATAGGCACAAACCGATGTCAGGACAATGCGCGATCGCGCAACCTGCGTCATCAGGAATACGCATGCAACCAAACTCCGCCCTTGCCCCCGACGCCGCATGGATCGACCACCGCGACGCCTTGCAGGAATGGCTGGCGGCGCTACCCGCTGACGCGGCGCTCGGCTTCGATACCGAATTCATGCGCCGGAACACGTTCTATCCGCAGCTGGCACTGATCCAGCTGGGATGGAACGGTCGCTACGCCCTGGTCGACCCGGTGGCCTTCGACATTGGCGACAGCCTGCAGCCATTGATCGGCGCCGGCGATGCGGTGACCGTCATGCACAGCGCCAGCGAAGACCTCGAGGCGCTCTCGCCACTGCTGCCGCATGGGCCGCACCATCTGTTCGACACCCAGATCGCCGCCGCCTTCGTCGGCATGGGACTGGGCCTGAGCTATCGCGCCCTGGTGGCGGAGCTGGCGGGCGCCGAACTGGACAAGGGCGAGACGCGCTCGGACTGGTTGCAGCGTCCGCTCACCGCATCGCAGCTCGCCTATGCCACGCTCGACGTGGTCTATCTCAAGCCAGTGCACGAGCAACTGGCCGAACGCCTGGCACAGCGTGACCGCACCGCCTGGCATGCCGAGGACTGCGAGCGCCTCAAGCAACGCGCCTGCTACCGCGAGGGCGACCCGCAGCCGCAACGCGCCTTTCGCAGCGCCGCCGATTGGCGACCGGAACAGCGTGCACTGCTGCGCCGCGTGCTGCTGTGGCGCGATCACGCGGCGCGTACGCTCGACCGGCCACGCCCCTGGCTACTCGAAGACGCCGCCGTGATGAGCCTGGCGCAACAGCCGCCAGCCTCCGCCAGCGAACTGGAACAGCGCACGCGTGGCCAGCGCGCGCTGCGCTCGCCGCAGCGTAGCGAGCTGCTGGACCTCCTGCGTCGCCCCGTCGATGCCGACGAAGTGGCGGCCACCGCGGCCATCCCCGAATCGCCGCAAGGCGACGCCAAGAAGGCGCTGGCCGCCATGAAAGACTGCGTCGACGCGCGCGCCGTCGCGCTGGACCTTCCGCCGGGCCTGCTGTGCCCCCGCAAGGCGCTGGAGGAATACGTGGTCACCGCGCAATGGCCCGAATTCCTCGAAGGATGGCGCCGCGATGTGCTGCACGACGAACTGGCCCGGTTGCTGCCCTAGCAGCGGCTAATCCCAGGGGCTTGGCGAAGGCCGAATCACGCTGGTAATATCTCGCGCTCCTGTGGGGCCATAGCTCAGCTGGGAGAGCGCGTCGTTCGCAATGACGAGGTCGGGAGTTCGATCCTCCCTGGCTCCACCACTATTCAGCGCCCAATCGTTCTCGGTTGGGCGCTTTCTTTTGTGGCTTCCACACACCACGCGGGCTTCCGCGCCGTTCTACGTGTGCCAGCCGTCGCAGGCACGGGCGGCATGACCCGCCCGGTTCGCCCCTGTTTCAAGTGACGCGGTGCAGCCGAAAGAATCCGGCGGCGTTGCGCACGTTCGGGATCGTTGCCATGCAGGGCGATCGAGAACCTATTTGGGAAGGACGGTAAAGACCGCTCGCCGGAGCGTCGATCCAGTCCTCTCTTTGCACTCGTCCATCTTGCGCGGACACGTCAGGCACACGAGCCTGATTTCGACCGGCCAGGAATCTTTCGGAGCCTGCGCAGCCACGGGGAAATGCTCGATCCGGTAAAAGCCCGACGGCAGGTGGCAGCGGATTGATGCCACGATTCTCGGCAAGCTGAACCGAGCAAGGGGGCAGCCGAACTACAGCGCGTTTGAGGATTGGCGCGGCTGATATCGCTCATTCGGTGTTCGCCAGCCAGGGGATTGTGCTGTGCATGAATCAGTGGGCGCGTTGGCATTCGGCGGACGACCCTGGGTTGAGGGACTTGTCGGTGGGGCTGGAATGGTTGGCCGCAAAGCGGCCATCAAGGGTGACGCTCCATTTTGACGCCCATTTCAACCCAATTTCAGCCCGATGGATAAATGGGTGTAATTGGGCGTAGTATTGGTTGATGTTCCGCACCGACGCCCTCCAGATCACACCCGAGGTCTTGGGCCTGATCGCCCGGATCGACGAGTTCAAGGGCGCGTGGCGTGCCTTGGGCACGCTCGCGCCCGACCGGCTCTCGGCCTTGCGGCGCGTTGCCACCATCGAGAGCATCGGCTCGTCCACCCGCATCGAGGGCAGCAAGCTCACCGACCGGGAGGTCGAGCGCCTGCTGTCCAACCTTGCCATCCAGAAGTTCGAGACCCGCGACGAGCAGGAGGTGGCGGGCTATGCCGAGCTGATGGATCTGGTGTTCCGGGCATGGGAGGACATCCCATTCAACGAGAGCCACCTGAAGCAGTTCCACCAGATCCTGCTGCAACACAGCCAGAAGGACGAATGGCATCGGGGCAACTACAAGACCCGTTCGAACAGCGTCACGGCCTTCGACGAAAACGGCGCGCAGATCGGCATCGTGTTCGAGACGGCCACACCCTTCGACACGCCGCGCCTGATGACCGAATTGGCGGCGTGGGTCGACGACGAGCGCAGCAAATCCCATCAGAACCCGGCCGCACTGCACCCGCTGTTGATCATTGCCATCTTCGTTGTCGTGTTCCTCGAAATCCATCCATTCCAAGATGGCAACGGACGCTTGAGCCGCGTGCTGACGACCTTGCTGCTGCTTCAGGCAGGCTACGCCTATGTTCCATACAGTTCGCTGGAAAGCGTGGTCGAGGCCAACAAGGAAGGCTACTACCTCGCCCTGCGGCAGACGCAAGGGACGATCCGCACGGACACATCGAACTGGCAGCCGTGGCTGCTGTTCTTCCTGCGTTCGCTGGCCGAGCAAGTACGACGGCTGGAGAAGAAGGTCGAGCGCGAGAAGATCGTGCTGGCGGCACTACCCGCGCTGTCCCTGCAGATCGTCGAGTTCGCCCGCGAGCACGGGCGCATCACGATGGCCGAGGCGATCAAGCTCACCGGCGCGAGCCGCAATACCCTGAAGCAGCACTTCCGCGCTCTGATTGAGCGCAAGCATCTGGAGCAGCACGGCAGCGGGCGCGGCGTGTGGTACGGGCTGAAGTGACCGGCCTCGTTGGGAGATCGAACCGCGGACCGATTGCGAGCTACGGCAGCGAGGAAATGCGCGGGGGTGTTGCGTTTTCCCTCGGGAACACCCGTCACGTATAATCGCGCCTACGGTGGCAATGCCCACGTGGCAGGAAGGTTTCCTCTAGCGGGGAACCACACCACCACGTTTTCCAGACAGAACAGCGCTTGACGCCCACCGGCAGCAAGCGCTGTTCTGCTTTTACGGCCTGGCCATCACCTGGCGACTATGGCCGTACGGCAATGACTTCGATCTCCACGCGAAAGCCGGGGTTGCCCAGCGCGGCCACCTGGAAGGCCGAGCGCGCGGGCAAGTTCGGCTGCTCCTTGGTGCCGAAGAACTGCGTATAGCCGGCCATGAAACCGGCGAAATCCATATGGCCGCTGTGACTGTCGTCGCCAACCAGGAAGGCTTGCATCTTGACCACATTGCCCATGGTCAAGTGCATGGCCTTGAGTTGCTTGTCGATGGCGGTGAGCACACCGATGGTTTGAGTCTTGGTGTCGCCATAAGCGGCCATCGAATCCTTGGGCGCCACCGGATCGACGACAGGCGGTACATTGCCGCTGATATAGATCGTCGACTTGCCGGCGGCCACTTCAACCGCCGCGGAAATGGGAAAGCTGCTCCCGGGAATCGGGTATCGAATCACGTCCTGCGCGGACGCTGCGCCGTGGATGACGAGCAACCCCAAGGACAGCACGTAGCGGGCAAGATGACGCATGGATGGACTCCCCTTTGCTGATGGACATGGCCGTGTCGGTGGAACTTCAGCGATGCAGCGCCGCCACGTCGCTGGCGCTGATGCGATCGCCGTACTGGTTGCCGAAGTGCATGCGGATGTAATTGATCACGTCCGCAATCTGCGCATCGGTGAGCCTGGCGTCGTCGAGAAACCGGTCTTCGACGACGACGCCTGACGCGAACGCGGGCATGTCACGGCGGCCGTTGAGGATCACCGCGGCCATGTACTGCGGTGAGACGAGACGGGGATTGCCGGCAAGCGCCGGGTACGTGCCCGCGCCTTTGGCGCCCCTGGCATCGGGCATGTGGCAGCCCTGGCAGATGCTCCGGAATATCGTCTCGCCGGTCGCCGAACCGAGGCTTCCCCCGGGGTGGGCGGCGTTGTCCGACGATTGGGCATGGACCGGCATCGCGCAACACAGCGAGAGAAAAACGCCATACGGCATCCCTGCGAGCCACCGCGGCCTGTTGATGTTCATGCGGACGCTCCCGCCACCACTCGCTGGTGGATACGACCGATGGCGTCAAGCGCGGACGTAACGGCGCCTTCCTGCCATGCCGGCAGGTAGGAGGCGTGTTCCCCGGCGAGCGCGATCCGGCCATCGATCTGACAAAGGTTGTCGTAATGCCTGGCGCGCGCCTCTTCGGACCACACGCCGAAACAGCCCATGGTGAACGGTGAACGGTGCCAGCCCACCGTGACGCCATGCTCGAACTCCCTGGTGTACTGCGGGTGTATCTGACTGCCGTACTCCACCGCCTTGCGCACGCGCTGATCCGGCGTCATGGCGGTGAACTCATAGGCGTCGAGGCCCCACATGTACGCGCCCAGCAGCACGCCCTTGCCAGCCGCATGGAAGTCCGTGCTTGGATAGCTGATGTTGCTGATGGGCAGGTCGGTATAGGTAATGCCGCCGTAGATGTGTTCGTCCTCCTCCCAGAAGCGCCGCTTGAATTGCAGCCCCACCTTGACCGAAGCGGCATAGGGCACCGCGGCGATGGCATCGGCCATCGGCTGGCCGACGTTCAGCGGCAGCTGGCCGAGTATCGACAGCGGAATGGTGCACAGGCACCAATCGGCGCGTGCATGCAAGGTTTGGCCGGGCGTGGCCGTATCCTCGTAGCCGACGGTGACGCCGGTGGCGTCCTGCTGGATGGCGGTCACCTTGGCGTCGTAGCGGATCAGCCCCTGCAGTTCGCGACCAAAGGCCTCGCCGATGCGGCCCATGCCGCCCACCGGCTGCAACAGCGTGGTCTGGAACTCGTAGATTTCGCCCATGGACAACGCCTGCCACAGACCCGAGCCAAGCACGTCGTGCAAGCCCAGCGGCTGGGATGGCAGGGGTCTCGCGCTTACGCCGCCGCCCGGGTCCTTATCGAAGCCACGACGGTTGCTGCTGGTGATGCCCCGCGCGTAGGCGAGGTTCTTGTCGAGCGCGCCCCAGTCGCGCAACGACTCCAGCAGCCGCTCCTGGTCCTCCTTGGTCACCTGCCCTTCGAGCTTGCCTTGCTGGGTCGTCTTGGCCAGCAGCTCGGCCACGTGGCCGCGATAGTCGGCATTGATGGCGCGATAGCGCTGCGGCTTGCCCCCGAAGGCCTTGGCGCTATGCACATAGGCGTTGTGGTTGACCTGCACAAAGGCTTCCAGCGGTACGCCCAGTTTCTTGCAGTAACTGAGTATGCCGCGATGGTGATGCGGCAACCGCCATGGCCCCGGGTTGAGGTAAAGACCGGGTGCGAATTGGCAGTGCTGGGTGAAACCGCCCAGTTCGGTGAAGCGGTCGCCGCCCCGCAGCGACCAGTTACGCCCGCCCGGCCGATGGTTGTATTCCAGCACCTGTACCTGATAACCCGCCTGGCGCAATTCGTACGCGGCCACCATGCCGGCAATGCCTGCGCCCAGGATCAAAACCGTGGTGCCCTTGGGCGCGCCCTGCAACGGCGAAGGTGGCTTGAACGTGGATTCGGCGGCCAGGCCCAGGCTGCTCATCGCCTGGTACATCGCCGCGCTGCCAGCAGTGACGCCGATCATGCGCAGCAGATCGCGTCGTTTCATCGAGAACTTACAGCCGTCGTCTCCCATCGAACACTCCGTCGAATATCAAAGCGGGCCGATGCTTCCGGATGGGCTGTCGCCCCGGCCTACACCGGAACGACAGCCCTCGCCTGCAGTCGATCAGAAGTGGTAAGTCACCCTGCCGTACCAGTAGCGGCCGTTGAAGCCGAACGGGGACAACGCGGAGTATTGCAGGCCATCCGCACGATCTTCATAGACGTTGTCGAGCGACGCCTTGGTCGGGTACTGGTTGGTGAGATTGTCCACGCCCAGGGTGAAGGTCCATGCCTGCAGGTTGTAGCTCGCCGCAAGATCCAGCAGCCAGCGTGCCGAGAAGGTCTGGTCCTCGCTGCCGTCGCTGAGATCGCCCAGGCGCGTCACCGAGCCGTAGCGCGTCAGGTTGGCGTGCAGGTCGAAGTTCTGGATCAACCAGTCGCCACCGAGCACATATTTCGTGCGCGGCGTGGCATCGGTAAGCAGGCCCTGGCTGGCGCGGCCGAACGCGGGCGTCGACACGCTGAGAATCGTCGTCTCGTTGTAGTTGCCGCTCAGGCTCAGGTTGAGCTTGCCAAACTCGTCGAAATCCACCCGATAGTTGGTGATCAGGTCCACGCCGCGGGTGCGCGTGGTGGCGCCATTGACGAAGAACTGCGCGCCGGTGACCTCATTGGTGGGCGTGGGCGTAACGGCGATCTGGTCGGAATAGAGGATCTCGTTGCCGATGCGGATCTGGTAAAGGTCCAGCGTTGCGCTAAGGTCGTTCGTCGGCTGCCATACCGCGCCGAGGCTGTAGTTGGTGGACTTCTCCGGCGTTAATGGCTTGGCGCCCAGCGCGATGGCCGCCGGATTGGAAGTTCGGAACGTGCCAATCTGGGCCAGCTGCCCGTCCTGGATCAGCGTCACCACCGACTCGTAGTTCTGCTGCGCCAGCGACGGCGCGCGGAAGCCGTTGGACACGGTACCGCGCAACGCGAAGGTGTCGGTGAACTGATAGCGGGCCGATACCTTGCCCGATGTCGTGGAACCGGCATCGCTGTAGTCCTCGTAACGTGCCGCCACGCCGGTGGACAGCTTGCTGGTGAGATCGGTCTCCAGATCCACGTAGGCAGCCTCGCTGTGACGGCTGAAGCTGCCCGCCACGCTCGGCGTAAGGCCCGGGTACACCTGCGAGCCGCCGGCATACGGCGTGGTGGTGCCGGGTATGAGCGTATCGGGATCGAAGAAGTACGAATCCGGATCGCCCGCATCGATCACGTAGGTTTCCTTGCGGTATTCGCCGCCGAAGGCCACCGTCACCGGGTTGGGCAGGAAACCCCAGCTGTATTCCTTGCTCAAGTCCAGGTTGGCGACGCCTTGCTTGTTGCGGAACGTGCCTGCATTGAAGTACGTGGGCGAGTAGCCCAGCGTGTAATACTCGTTGACATTGACGCTGTTCTGGATATCGAAGTTGAGGTTGTTCTCGCCGTAATCGAGCGAGAAATCCCAGTGCCAGCCGCCGTCCGTCTTGCCCCTGACGCCAAGTACGGCGGCGACGTCGTTGCTATGGTTGACGATCTGCGGCAGGAAGCCGTTGGGATAGATCTCCGGCACGTTGCGGGTGGAATCGAACGGGCGGTAGTAGCCGTTGGAGGTCACATCGCGCTTGCTGCCGTTGATATAGCCATAGAGTTCAATGCCCGGTGTGAAGTCGTAGCCGAAGTTGAGCAGCACCTGATAGGTCTTGACGGCCGGGTCGCCATAGCGCTCGTAGGGAATGCCGGTTGGATTGGGCGCGCCGGCAAGCGTCGTGGATTTATCGGTGTTTTCGGCGCGATTGGTATTCATCGCATCCTGGTAGTTCCACGCTATTCGCGCCCAGCCCGGCGCGCTCCCTTCCGGCCCGCCCAGCGGAATGCCCATCGACCCCTGCACGCCGTTCTGTGCGCCATCCCCCTTGTCCATGATGCCGCCGTTGGCGGTGATGCTGTTGCTCCCGGCCGCAGCGCCATGCTTGAGCACGATGTTGATGACGCCGGCGATGGCATCGGAGCCGTATTGCGCGGCGGCACCATCACGCAGGACCTCGATGTGGTCGATGGCCGAGATGGGAATCGAGTTGAGATCCACTGGGGCCGAGCCACGCCCCACCGACGAGTTGTAGTTGACCAGGGCGGTGGTGTGGTAGCGCTTGCCGTCCACCAGCACCAGCACCTGATCGGGCGATAGCCCACGCAGCGTGGCGGGCCTGATCGCGTCGTTGCCGTCGTTGATGGCAGGGCGCGGAAAGTCGAGCGAGGGAAGCAGCGTGTTGAGTGCACTGGCCAGATCGGTACTGCCGCTTGAAGTGAGATCGGCGGGTGTCAGCACATCGATCGGAGAAAGCGATTCGGCGGCGGTGCGGTCCGTGGCGCGGGTACCGGTGACGACGACTTGCTGGAGCTGCTTGGCGGTGTTGGGCGTGGATGAGTCGGTGGTGTCATCTGCCCAGGCGATGGTGGTGGCAAGGGCCAGATTCAGGCCGCACAAAGGCAGCAATGCGACCGCGAGCGGCCGTCGCAAGAGTCGATCTTTCATTGTTTCTCCCCAATCAGACAATTAAAGCAAGGACGTTTTCCCCAAAACGATTGCGCCTTCCATGTCTGTCGTGCGTCGCAACAACATCTATCCATAAATGCGACGAAATTCAGGCTATGACACATGCTGCAGTGCGTCAACCATTTGAAACAAATCGGTTGCATGAATGTCAAATTGGCGTAAGTCAGAGGTCATCGGCGGAGAGGCGGCAACGGGACGAGGACGCATCACCTCCGCCTTCGGCGCAAGACCCTGCGAAAAGCATGACTGCCAGGCAAACGAATGGCACATGGCCCTTGATGTCGCGCGCATCGGGCACATTTCCAGCGCTCACGGTCCGGTATGTTGCCCGACACAAGTGTTCGCTCATGGGAAGTCCACGGAGATGCGTTCGTCATGACACCGCAGGAACAACAGCTACTCGATGATTTCCTCCAGCGCCTGGCTGCCGCAGGCAGCGTGGCGAAAGATCCGCAGGCCGATGCATTGATCCGCCAGCGCCTGGCCGGTCAGCCGGATGCGTTGTATCTGCTGGTGCAGCGCAGCCTGTTGCAGCAGCAGGCGCTGGAAGGCGCCAAGGCGCAGATCGCGCAGCTGCAGGCACAGCTCGCCTCGCAGCAAGGTGGCGGCAGTTTCCTGGGTGGGCAGCAGCAGCCAGCCTGGGGTGCGGCACCGCCGCCGTTCCCGCCACAGGCGCAGCCAGCACAGGCCGCGGCGCCGGGTTGGCGTGAACGCCTGTTTGGCGGCGCACCGACGCCACAGCCGAGCGCGCCGAGCTTCCTTTCACAGGCGGCCACCACGGCGGCCGGCGTGGCCGGTGGCATGTTCCTGTTCGATGGCATCGAAAACCTGCTCGGCGGCCATCACGGTGGCGGCTTCTTCGGCGGCGGCCAGCCGTCGGTGATCGAGAACGTCACCGAGAACAATTACTACGACGACAGTGATCGTTCGCGGGGCATCAGCGACCAGGACTTTGCCTCATCGGATTTCGATGACAGCAATGATGGCGGCTTTGACGACAGCAGCTGGTCGTGATGCACGGCCCGCGCACGCGTCGCGTGCGCGGGCCAAGCCGCTGGGCCGCACCTATACAGAACTGGCGGCCGCCAGCATGCGCAGCTCGGGATGCCGCGACCTTGCCAGATCGCTGCGCAGGGCTTCCACAAAATATGCGGGCGCGACATTGATCGCGGAGCGCAGCAGCGCACACGCTTCCTCGATGCGACCTTGCTCGGTGAGCACCGAAGCCCAACTGCATTTGCCGCGATAATCGCCCTTCTCTGCCGAGCGGCGATAAAGCTCGCGTGCCTTCCCGGCATCCGGCGCGGTTTCCCAGCCGTGTTCGTAATACTGCCCCAGGAAATGCATGGCTCGGCCATGCCCCGCCTCGGCAGCCCGGCCAAACCAGTGGAATGCCAGGGCGCGGTTCTGTGCGAGCCCGCGCCCGTTGGCCAGCACGTGGGCATAGTTGTACATGCCCCAGTCCGAACCGTGCTCGGCCGCCTCGCGATACCACACCGCGGCCAGCTCGTAGTTGGCCGTCATGCCCCAGCCATTTTCATAGCAGCGGCCAAGCATGTTCATCGCCATCGGCTCGCCCTGGTGCGCGGCAAGCTGGAACCAGTACAGCGCCTCTGCCGGATCACGCGGGCAGCCAATGCCTTCCAGGTAGGTTTGCGCCACGGCCAGCTGCGACGCGCCATCACCGGCCAGCGCCTGGGTCAGCAGCAACGCGTGCGCCTTCGCTGGCGTCGCCCTCAGCAGCACGGAAAACTCATCGGGCGTCGCGGCCGGCGTGGCACTCATGTCTCGGACCACGCACGCAGCAGGTTGTGATAGATACCGGTCAATCGCAACACGTCGGCATGGGGAGCATCGGCCTGGGTCAGGCCCTGGATGGAAACGTCGAGTTCCAGCAGCATACGCCGCTGTTGCTCGTCACGCACCAGGCTCTGGATCCAGAAGAACGATGCCAATCGTTCGCCGCGGGTCACCGGCTCCACGCGATGCAGGCTGCTGGCCGGATACAGGATCATGTCGCCGGCGGCGAGCTTCACCGCGTGCGTGCCGTAGGTATCCTCGATGACAAGATCGCCGCCGTCGTATTCGTCGGGCTCGTTGAGAAACAGCGTGGCCGAAAGATCCGTACGGACAGGTACGGCCGGCACGGAGCGCCGGTCATAGCGGATGGCATTGTCGACATGGAAACCGAACGAACCGCCGCCGCGATAGCAATTGAACAGCGGCGGGAAAATATGGCGCGGCAAGGCGCCGGCAAAGAACGTGGTGTTGCGTGCCAGCGCATCGAGCACCAGTGCGCCCAACTCCTTCGCCTGCGCCGAGTCTTCCGGCAGCTGCAGGTTGTGCTTGGCCTGCGCCGACTGATGCCCCGCGGTTATCCGGCCATCGGCCCAGGGGGCGTCCTGCAGGCGCTGGCGGCTGTGCGCCAGCTCGGCGGCAGAAAGAACCTCGGGCACATGGAGCAGCATGGTGTTTCCTCATCATCAACGCGGCGGCGCCTCCACCCGGAGGCGTCACCGATAGGACGTCGTACCTGTCAGAAATGGAAGTTGGCGGTCAGGATGCCAGCCCGTCCCGGAGCCACCGAAGCGTAGTGCGCGGCATAGGCCTTGTCGAAGTAGTACTTGTTGGTGAGGTTCTGCACGTTCAGCTGCAACGTCAGGTGCTTGTTGACCTCGTAGGACGCCATCGCGTCGAAGCGCGTGTAGGACGGCACCCACTTCGTGTTCGCGGTATTGCCGTACACCTTGTCCTGGTAGTAGGCGCCACCACCCACGGTCCAGCGCGACGTAATGGCCACGCTGGTCCATAGCGTGAAGCTGTTCCTGGGCGTATTGGGAAACTCGTTGCCCTTGCTTGCCGCATCGGCGGGGCCAGTCTTCACCAGTTCGCTGTCGAGGTAGGTATAGCCGCCGAACACGCTCCAGCGCTCGTTGATCTGTCCGTTGAAGCCCAGCTCCACGCCATCCACGCGCTGCTTGCCGGCATTGATCTGCGGACTGCCGCGTCCGCCGGTGGCTACGCGAGCATTGGTCTTTTCGCTACGGAACACCGCGGCGGTCAGCGATAGGCGCTGCTCCAGTACATCCCACTTGGTACCCAGCTCCAGATTGCGGCTGCTTTCCGGCTTGAGGTCGGCGTTGGTCACGGCGATGCCATCGGCGCCATCGCCCGCATCCACGCCCGGCGGGTTGGACGATGTGCCCCAGGACAGATACACGCTGCCGTTCTGCGCGGGCTTGTAGACCACGCCCAGCTGGTAGTTCCAGAAAGTGGAATCGTTGCTGACGCGACTCACCGCACCGGTGGTCGTGGTGGTGGCGGTGGACTTCGTGTTGAAGCTGTCGAAGCGCACGCCGCCATTCACCGACCACTGCGGGTTGAAGGTGACCGTATCGAAGGCCCAGGCCGAACGTGTGTCGGTCACGATGCGGGTGGGATTCTGCCCGCCGATGATGGCGCCCAGGAAAGGATCATGCGGCGTCGGATGCCGCGCGTCGGTGCACCAGTAGCCCGATGGCGCACCGATGCCGTACTTGCTGCTGCACGCGCCGTTGGTGATCGAGCCGGTGTTGTGGGTATCGGCGGCATTCTTGGCCGGATCGACCAGATAGCTGGTGCGCTGGGTCTTCTCGCTGCTGATCTCCAGGCCGGCGGCGATGCTGTGCTTCAGCGCGCCGGTGTCGAACTCGCCGGTGAGGTCGGTCTGGTTGGTGATATTCGTGGTGTTGCTGTCACGGTTGTTATTGCGACGCCACACGCCACCGTTGACCAGGAAATTGCCCTGGCTGTCGTCGGGTTGGGTCCAGATGTAGTCGTTGGTGGAGCGCGCGTACACGGTGGTGTTGCGCAGCAGCCAGCCATCGCCGAAATCGTGCTTGACCAGGATCGTGCCGATATCGTTGCTCTGCTTCTGGTAGTCGCGATCAAGCCAGCCATAGTAGGTGCCGCGCGGCACCGAATAGGGACGACCGTCGCCATTGAGCCTGGCGTACGGGCTGGTGGCGGCAAACGGGTTGTTGTACGGAATGCCGCTGTCGGGCGTGTCGTCGCTCTGCAGGTGGTAGTAGCTCAGCGTGACATTGGTGGCCGAATGCAGGCCGAAGGTGATGGATGGCGCGATGCCCCAGCGCGACATGTCCGGGCCGTTGCGCCCGGCCACGTCATTGCCGTGCCCCATCACGTTGAGGCGAAACGCCGAGTCGGCGCCCACCAGCTGGTTCCAGTCGACAGTGCCGCGATAGTAGTTGTCGGTGCCCACGCCCGCGGTGCCGTTGACGGCATTCTCGGCCTTGGGCGCCTTGGTCAACAGGTTGATGCTGCCGCCCACGCCACCGCGACCGGTATAGGCCGAGCTGGGGCCCTTCAACACCTCGACCTGGTCGATGTCGAAGATTTCGCGCGACTGCGAGCCGGAGCTGCGCACGCCATCGATGAATACCGAACTTTCCGAATCGAAGCCACGGATGATCGGACGGTCGCCATTGGGATTGCCGCCCTCGCCCGCACCGAACGTAATGCCCGGCACCTGGCGCAGCACGTCGAGCAACGAGGTCGCCGCGGTCTGCTGGATGATCTGCTGGGGAATCACCGTCACCGAGCGCGGCGTGTCGAGCAGCGGCGCGGTGAACTTGGGCGAGGTGGTGTTGACGACGGTGGAGCGAACCTTCACGCCATCGAGGTTCTGCGCCTCCTGGGGATCGGCGGTCACGTCGCTGACCGCATCGCCACCGGCCATGGCCGAGGTGGACGCGAGGGCCAGGCCCAATGCACTGACGGCCAGCCGGATGGGCGGGTTGGCCGCAGAAGACACAAACGCTTTGGAGGTCATGATCGATCCTTCGCGCGGGCGAACGCCGGCCTCTCCGGTCAGGGGAGCCGCTATGCCGCGGGTTTACGGGGTTAGGAAAGCGGGCGCGCCAGGCGAGACGTCGGTCTCCAGCCAGCGGCACCGGATGCACGATAACTGGATTGAGAATGATTCGCAATATCTTGCGGATGGCGCATTGTCACACCTCCCCTCATCCGCCACAGCCCACGCTGCGATGGGTGATCGCAGGTGTGTGCGAGGCGCCAGAGGTATGGACGTCACACCTGCCGCATCCACCATCCGGCAAGCATCCTCTGGCCTAGCGGAAAAGACGGCGGACCCTGCTAGCCTTGCGCCGCCAGCGCACGTCGCGCTGGCGTCCTCGCCAGGCCTGTCGCCGGCGAAACAACAGGGGCACCGCGCCGTGCAGAGCCAGCCAGGTCATCCATCGGATAACCTGCTGGCCCAACCCGTGTCCCTATACAACCAGACAGCGGAAGCCCGGCATGCAGAATCTGGAAAACACCAAGCTCGCCATCATCGGACTCGGCTACGTCGGCCTTCCGTTGGCGGTGGAATTTGGCAAGCGTTACGACACGGTCGGTTTCGACATCAACCAGGGCCGCATCGAAGAGCTGCGCGGCGGTCGCGACAGCACGCTGGAGGTCAACGCCGAGGAACTGGCTGCATCGCAGCATCTGCGCTTCAGCGCCGAGCTGGCCGACCTTGCCGACCGCAACGTCTATATCGTGACCGTGCCCACGCCGATCGACTCGGCCAAGCGTCCCGACCTCACGCCGCTGATCCGCGCCAGCGAAACGCTGGCCAAGGTGCTCAAGCGCGGCGACGTGGTGGTGTATGAATCCACCGTCTATCCCGGCTGCACCGAGGAAGTGTGCGTGCCGATCCTGGCCAAGGGCTCGGGCCTGGTGTTCAACCAGGATTTCTTTGCCGGCTACAGTCCCGAGCGCATCAACCCGGGCGACAAGCAGCACCGCGTCACCAGCATTCTCAAGGTCACCTCCGGCTCCACGCCCGAGACGGCCGATTTCGTGGATCGCCTGTACGGCTCCATCATCACGGCCGGCACGCACAAGGCCAGCTCGCTGAAGGTGGCCGAGGCGGCCAAGGTCATCGAGAACACCCAGCGCGATCTCAACATCGCCCTGGTCAACGACCTTTCCATCCTGTTCAACAAGCTGGGCATCGATACGCTGGAGGTGCTGCAGGCGGCGGGTACCAAGTGGAATTTCCTGCCGTTCCGGCCGGGCCTGGTGGGTGGCCACTGCATCAGCGTGGATCCGTACTACCTCACGCACAAGGCGCAGGAAGTGGGCCATCACCCCGACGTGATCCTGGCCGGGCGTCGCACCAACGACAGCATGGGGCCGTACGTCGCCAGCGAAGTGATCCGCCTGATGGTGCGCAAGGGCATCAATCCGGTGCGCGCACGCGTGCTGGTGCTGGGCCTGGCCTTCAAGGAGAACTGCCCGGACCTGCGCAACACGCGCGTGGTGGACATCGTGCAGGCCCTGCGCGGTTACAACGCCCAGGTGGACGTGCACGACCCGTGGATCAACCCGGCCGAAGCCGAGCACGAATACGCGCTCACGCCCCTGGCCGATCCGCAGGCTGGCAATTACGACGCCGTGATCATCGCGGTGGGACATCGCCAGTTCGTCGCGCTTGGCGCTGCGGGCATCCGCGCCTTCTGCAAGCCGGAGTCGGTGGTGTACGACGTGAAGTATGTGTTGCCGCGCGCCGATGTGGACGGCCGCCTCTAGCCTTGGGAATGGCATCATGAAAGTGTTGGTTACCGGCACCGCCGGATTCATTGGTTCCTACGTGGCCGAACGGCTGCTCGCGCGCGGCGACGACGTGGTCGGCTTCGACAACCTCAACGACTATTACGACGTCGCGCTGAAGAAGGCGCGCCTCGCACGCTTCAAGGATCATCCCCGCTACACGCACGTGCATGCCGACCTGGCGGACCGCGCCGCGATGGAGCGCACGTTCGCCGGGCAGCGTCCGCAGCGCGTGGTGCACCTGGCGGCGCAGGCTGGCGTGCGCTATGCGGCGGAGAATCCGCACGTGTATGCCAGCAGCAATGTCATCGGCTTCCTGCATGTGCTCGAAGGCTGTCGCCAGCACGGCGTGGAGCATCTGGTGTTCGCCTCGACCAGCTCGGTATACGGCGCAAATACCGCGATGCCGTTCTCCGAGCACAAGTCGGCCGAACATCCGCTCACGCTGTACGCCGCGACCAAGAAAGCCAACGAGCAGATGGCGCACAGCTATGCGCACCTCTATGGCATTCCCTGCACCGGCCTGCGCTTCTTTACCGTCTATGGCCCGTGGGGGCGCCCCGACATGGCGCTGTTCCTGTTCACCCGCGCCATTCTTGCCGGCGAGCCGATCCGCGTGTTCAACCATGGCCGGCACAAGCGCAGCTTCACCTATGTGGACGACATCGTCGAAGGCGTGATCCGCACCCTCGATCAGGCTCCCGGCATCGATACGCATTGGGACAGCAACGCACCGGACCCTGCCAGCAGCGGCGTGGCGCCCTATCGCCTGTTCAATATCGGCAACGAACGACCGGTGGAGCTGCTGCACTACATCGAAGTGCTCGAACACTGCCTGGGTCGCAAGGCCACCATGGAGATGCTTCCACTGCAAGCGGGCGATGTGCCCGACACCGAGGCCGATGTAACAGACCTGATACAGGCCGTTGGCTATAGGCCGCAGGTGTCGGTAGAAACCGGGGTCGCCAACTTTGTACGCTGGTACCGGGAGTACTATCACGTGTGATGCCGCCATCAGCCCGGAATGGCTGACCGCAACACCATGGATCATCTCCGCGAAACGACAACCATGTTGCTTGGCGTGAGTCCTTTAGGGGGTTGGTGTGATCGTCGACTATCTGAGCGGATCGCATCCCGGAGATGTGGAAGCGGACTTATGCGTCATCGGTGCCGGCGCCGCCGGCATTGCCATCGCCCATGCGTTCATCGGCACGGCGGTCCGCGTCTGCCTGCTTGAGGGTGGTGGTACCGCCGCCGAGCAACACAGCCAGGCGCTGTACGAAGGTGGTTCGCTGGGCGAAGTCCCGTTCGACCCCGGCACCTCGCGCGTGCGCGTGTTCGGTGGCAGCTGCAACCTGTGGGGCGGCGGCTGCATTCCGCTGAGCCGGCAGGACATGGACGCCCGCGACTGGGTGCCGCATAGCGGCTGGCCCATCACCTACGCCGAACTGGAGCCCTACTACGCCCGGGCGCGCTCTTACTGTCGCCTCGAGCCACTCGAACTGGGCGACGGCACGTTTGCCGCGCCTACGCCGCGTCCGCCACTCCGTTTTGACGACGACATGCTGGTCAACCAGGTCTTCGCGCATAGCCCGATCCTGTTTGGCGAGGCCTACCGCGATGAACTGGAGAACGCGCCCAACATCACCGTGATGTTGCATGCCAACCTGCTGGAGTTGCTTGCCTCGCCCGATGGAGCCCATGTGCGTGAAGCACGCATCGGCTCGCTGGACGGGCGTCGTGGCACCGTGCGGGCGCGGCACTACGTGCTGGCCTGCGGTGGCATCGAGAACGCGCGCCTGCTGCTGTTGTCCGATTCGGTCCTGCCACAGGGCCTGGGCAACCAGCACGACGTGGTGGGTCGCTACTTCATGGATCACCCCAGCGGCAAGCTGGGCACGCTTACCACCGATGCACCCCATCGGATCACCCGTCCGTATGAACGCCGTCGCATCAAAGGTGTGGTGCCCTCGTTTCCGGAGATCGGGTTGTCCCGTCATGCCCAGCGCCGGCATCGCATGCTCAATGGCCGGGTGCATCCGTTCAGCGTGGAAGGCCCGCTGCCCAAGGGCATCCGTGCGTTGCGTGAGTTGCGGCTGGCGCTGCGACGCTCGGCGCAGGACGAAAACGCACGACTGGAGGCGCGCCTGAGCGAAGCGCTGCGCAACGCTCCGGCCACCGAGGCCGTGGCCATGCCCGATAGCCTGGGCCTGACGGCGCTGCGGCTTGGCTTGGGCATAGGCGACATTGCCAGGGCCTTCGTGCACAAGCTGGCCGATCGCCCCGCGGTGATGAGCAATCACGTCGACCTGATCGGATACTTCGAGCAGGCGCCCAACCCCGACAGCCGCGTCGTGCTGGGCCGGGAAACCGATGCGCTCGGACAACGCAAGGTCAGCGTGGACTGGCGACTCACGCCGCTGGACCGGCATACCTACCGCGCCGCCGCCAAATTGTTCGGCAGCGAAATCGCCCGCGCCAGCGATGCCCATTTCCAATTGGAGCCATGGCTGGCCGAGGACAGCACGGCGGTGCCGCAAGTGCATGGCACCGCCCACCACCTGGGCACGACGCGCATGTCCGACGATCCACGCCAGGGCGTGGTCGATCGCGATTGCAAGGTGCACGGCGTCGACAATCTGCATGTCGCCGGCAGTTCGGTGTTCCCCACCGGAGGCTGGGCTTTTCCCACGTTCACCATCGTGGCGCTGAGCCTGCGGCTGGCCGATGAATTGCGCGGCTTGCTGATCACCCGTGCCTCGTCGGGCGTGCCCTAGGCCACCTTGCGCAGCCGTCATGAATCATCAAGCCGGGGCGCGACCGTTCCTTCAGCAGGCGAGGCTGGCGTTGGCCCGCAGCGGCTTTGCGCCAGCGGAGGCAGGCGAAGCGCGCGTGGTGCTGTTCGACAGCGCACCGTGGGCAGCGCTCTGCGCCGACGCCGAGAACTTGCTCGACTCGCGCGAACGCGAGCGGGCCCGTCGCTTCCGCCATGCGCGTGACCGCGACACCTATGTGCTGGCCCACGCATGTTGGCGTGTCGCGCTCGGCCTGACCTTGGCCACGGATGCCGCGAACGTGCCCCTGGTGAGCAGCGAGAGCGGACAGCCACAATTACCGGATACGGGCTATGCCACCAGCCTGAGCCATAGCGACAGCCATGTGGCTATCGCCATCGCCAAGGCGAACACCGTGGGCGTGGATATCGAGCGATCTCCGCCGCGCAATGCTTTGCACGACCTCATCGATGTGCTTTGTGCCCCCGTCGAAGCGGCGGCGCTCGAAACCCTGCCCATCGCGGCACGCACACCCGCACTGCTGGCGCTGTGGACGCGCAAGGAAGCGTTGCTCAAGGCATTCGGCATAGGCCTGCGTGAAACGCCGGCATCCATCGTGGCGGATGTCGAGCGCCGCATAGAGCCACCGGCATCCGCGCCGGACGCACCGGCCTGCCGCGTGTATCAGCTCGATCTCCCAGCGCCATGGGTGGGTGCGCTTGCGACACCGCTCGCCATCACGCGGCATTCGCTGCACTGGCTTGACCTGTCCGGCTGCGGCGAACGCAACTCCAACGCCATCGCATGATGGCCAACGCACGCACTGTTTCAGGCGTGAAACAGGCCGGTGTATGCCTTCATGACATGTGCGCTCCCACGTAAGTTACATCGACACTCTCGACACCCCGGCGCTAGTCTCGTGGCCTGCTAAAGGGACATGGCCGCAACCATGGGGGATAGGGGGATCGGATGCTTCGTTTCCTACGTCGGCAATCGGTACGCTGGCTGATGCTGCTCGGGTTTTGCGAGCTGCTGCTGCTTGCTGCGTCGTTATGCCTGGCCACTTACCTGCGCTATTTCAGCAATGCCGATGAGCTGGCCGAGTTCAGCGTGCACCTGCCGGAACGCTCGATGGTGTTCGCCACCGTCATCGTCATCGGCATGGTGGCCATGGGCCAGTACCAGTCGCATATGCGCACTACCCGCTTTGGCCTGCTCGCACGCCAAGCGGTGGCTTTCGTGCTGGGCGGCGTGCTGCTGGTGGTGGGCTACTACGTCGTGCCGCAGGCCTATGTGGGCCGCGGCGTGCTGGCCATCGCGCTGTCGCTCGGCTTCGCGCTGGTGCTGGGATGCCGGATGTTGTTCCTGCAACTGGTGGAGGTGGAAGCGCTCAAGCGTCGCGTGCTGATTCTCGGCGCCGGCGTGCGCGCAGCGCAGATCCACAACCAGATGCGCCGCCGCACCGATCGCCGCGGCTTTTGCGTGATGGGCTATGTGCCGCATGCCGATGAAACCGTCGCGGTTCCCACCGAGCAGCTGGTACTGCGGAACCAGCCGTTGCACGCGATCGTGCTGCGCGAGCAGATCGACGAAGTGGTGGTGGGCGTCGATGACCGCCGTGGCCACCTGCCCATGGACGAGTTGCTCGAATGCCGCCAGATGGGCGTCACCATTACCGACCTCACCTCGTTCTTCGAGCGCGAATCGGGCCGCCTGCAACTGACCGTGCTCGATCCGTCATGGCTGGTGTTCTCCGGCGGCTTCAACGCCACGCCGCTGCGCCAGTTGAGCAAGCGCTGCTTCGACCTGGCCGCTGCCACGCTGCTGCTGCTGCTGTGCTGGCCGCTGATGCTGCTGGAAGCGCTGGCGATACGCCTGGAGTCGGGCCCGGGCCAACCGATCCTGTACCGGCAGGAACGCGTCGGCGCACACGGCTGCACTTTCCTGCTGCTGAAATTCCGCAGCATGCGCACCGATGCCGAACGCGACGGCATAGCCCGCTGGGCCAGCAAGAACGACGATCGCGTCACGCGCGTGGGACGCATCAGCCGCAAGCTGCGCATCGATGAATTGCCGCAACTGTGGAACGTACTGAAGGGCGACATGAGCATCGTCGGGCCCCGCCCCGAACGGCCGCAGTTCGTGGCCGACCTGGCCTCGCAGATCCGCTACTACAGCCTGCGCCATTGCCTGAAGCCCGGCCTCGCCGGTTGGGCGCAACTGAGCTATCCCTACGGCGCCACCGTCGAGGAGGCGGCGGAGAAGCTCAAGTACGATCTGTTCTACGTAAAGAACCATAACCTGCTGCTGGATCTGCTGATCCTGATCCAGACAGTGGAAGTGGTGCTCTTTGGCCGTGGCGCGCGCTAGTTGCCGGACGTGGATGGCAGGTTCGGCGGCGTGTCCGCCGTGCGTGGCACCTCGCCAAGCGAGCGCAGCGGCGAGTTGTACCAATCGATGACGCGGCCATCCTCGAACAGCACCCATGACGGCCCGTATTCCCAGCGGTCACCGTGGATGCTGACCGGCAAGCCTTCGATGGCCCGCACCTCGCTGGGCGACATGCCCAGCGTGAGCGGCGATGCCTGGTCCGACGATGCCAGCTCGGCATTCGGTTCGCTGGCGACCACTGGCGGTGTGGATGATTCGGCGGGCGCCTGCGGACGGCTGGCAATATCCCAACCCAGCACGGCCATCGCCACGGCCGGCAGCAGCAGCGCCAGCGCCGGATGCCGCCATGCCGGACGCCTTGCCACGCGCACCCGCGCGGGCGGAACGCGCGCCTCGGGCACACTGAAACGCACGCGCGGCGTCACGCCGGGGAGACGGCCATGCTCACGTTGAAAAACCATGGCCGCGTCGTACTGCGCGATAAGCCGCTGCAGGCGCGCCGTCGCTGCCGGATCGGCGGTGACGCCGCCTTTGCGATCGGGATGAAACCGGGCCACATGACGCCGATAGGCCTGCTTCAGATCCGGCAACGCACAGCCGGGACGCAGGCCCAGCGTCCGGTACATGTCGAGAAAATCGGTTTCGCTGGCCAAGCCGGACCCCCACTCGGCATTTCCACGAAGCCTGTCGCGCGACGCCCTCGGGCCGCCGCGCCAGGCGCACTTCATTCTTGGCATAGTGCGGTGTGCTTCGCAATATCCCTCTTTCCGAGCGCGGGAGTGACCTCATGCTGAGCCGTCGCGAAGGCTGCGCTTTCCGCCCCCGACGGGGCGCGTGCATGGCATGGCTGATGGCAGGCATGAGCATCGCACCACTCCACCATGCATTCGCGGACGCGTCCCCCGGAGCCGCTGCCATGTCGTCACAGAGCATCCCCGCCCTCGGTGCCCATACCCTGCTGACCCACTCCGAAGGCATGGGGGTCACCCCGGCCCTGTCGACGCCGATCGACACCCAGCCGAGCGGCAGCTCGTTCCTCGTGCTCAACGGCGGCTACGTCAGGAATGCGGTCGCGCCCACGGACAGCTATGCCAATCACTGGAAGCGCGTGGGCGACAGCGTGGTCTTCCATGGCTATGACGGCGCCTTCAATGTGACGGCCTATGTCGCGCTCGCCGGCCAGGGAGGCGCGAAGCACACGGTACGCATCGACAAGTCGGGCTATCCCGAGGGCGAGATCACCGTGCCCTTTGTCGAGGTCACCCATGCCGGCGTGCTCAAGGACATGGCGCAAAACTATCCGTCGCCCGGGCTGGTGCTCACCAGCGGCAGCGTCACCACCACCGGCCCGGCTACCTTGATCGCGGTGTGGTGGGGCGATGCCGGCGTCAAGAACATGAGCGCACGCCCCAACAACGGCTTTACTGTCATCGACAGCTATTTGTTGCTGCCGGAGAACAGCGGCGTGCAATGCGCCGTGGCCTTCAAGCAGGTCACGCAAGCGGGAACCTACGACGTGAGCTGGGTAGGCGCGCCCATCCAGGGCGCCATTCTGTGGCTGTTCGCGTTCCAGGCGAAGTAAACCCCGCAACGCCTTTCGTCACTCGATGAGTTGCGCTTGCCGCAAGGAATGATGCTGCGCCCCGCCCTTCATGACCCACGAAAAACGGGCATAGGCAGTAAGGGATAGGGTCAGGAATAGCCGGGATGGTCTAGGGAAAAAACGGCAGGAACGGCCGACAATCCTTTGCATCCTAGCAACACCGGCCCGCAAGCCTTGCCCGGCGATACGAGCCGCAAGCGGGTCGTATCGAACACTAAGGGGTCTCTTTCGACGGGTCAGTACCGCACCATGCGGGGGAGGGTGTAAGCCATGCATGCTGGCACGGCCGCTTTGATCGACATGGACTGGGAAGCCTTCGACCCACAGCGCATCCAGGCTGTGCGTCATTCGCTGGCTGACCATCCCTTGTTGCAGCCCGATCAGCTGGTCGCCCTGGGCAAACGCTTCCAGGGCAGCAGCCATCTCTTCACCTTCAACAACAACGCCGGCGCGGACGCGAATTTCGATGACGTCGCGCGGCTGTATCCCAATCGCCGCTCGGTCACCGACACCGTGCAGGGCATCACCGATGCCAATGCATGGATGCTGCTGCGCCATGTGCAGGCCGACCCGACCTACCGGGCGCTGATCGACCTCGCGCTCGATCCGATCAAGCCGCATATCGAGCGAAAGGACCCGGGCATGTATTACCGCGCCGGATGGATCTTCATCGCCTCGCCGCACACCATCACGCCGTTCCACATCGACCGCAACCACGGCATCCTGCTGCAGGTACACGGCACCAAGAAAGTCTACGTGTGGGACGCCGACGATGCCGAGGTATGCAGCAAACAGGCGCGCGAGTGCTTCCACTCCCGCCATGAGCTGGACCAGGTGAAGTGGAACGAAGCGTTCCGCGAGCGCGCCCATGTGTTCGAAGTCGGGCCCGGCATGGGCGTGTACATGCCGATCACCAGCCCGCACATGGTCGAGACCGGCGACGAGCCTTCCATCACCATCAGCCTCACCTACAGCACGGAGGCCACGCGCCGCAATGCCATGGAGCATGTGGTGCACGACCTGCTGCGCCGCAAGGGCATTACACCGCCCGCCGTGGGCAGCCATCCGTTGCTCGATCGCCTGAGCTACGCAAGCGCCGCCACCATGATCGCGCTGCGCGGAGTGGGCAGTCGCCCGCCCGCCTGCCCGTCGCTGGCACATCGCAGCACCTATGCCGTGGCCGATTGATGCCGCGAGTTTCCCGGCTCGTGGATGCGGCCGAACCCCATGCAGTGAACGCCATGAATGCGAACAGCAGCGAAATCGGGAATGCCGGAGCGACCGCCACGGGCCTGTTCGACGTATTGCCGCGCCGGCCCGGCGCCACGGCCGCAAGTAGCAGGGAAGCGTGTGACATCGCGGTCGCGGTGAATGCGACGACCGTGGCCCCGGTGGTGTTGCTGTGCGGCGCGCTGGCGCTGGCCGAATCCCGCCTGACTGGCGCCGATAGCGTCATCGCGACGGTGACGATGCACGGCGTGGCGCACCAGGCAACCATCGATGTGCCTCGCGAGCTCGGCCAGCATGCATGGCTGGATACCGTGGCGCTTGCCCTGGCCTGTGCGGAGGCGCCGACGGTCCATGCCGCCTGGCATGCCATCGACGCCGGCAGTCTTCCCGCCTTCGATGCAAGTGCCGCCAGCCGGTGGCGCCTGGATCTTGCGACATCGCGCCTGCACGGAGCGCTGCAGTCGCCGTTCCATGGCGAGAGTGCGACGCTGTTTGCCCGCTGCGTGCAGCACGCGCTGGCCGCGCTTTCCTCGTCGGAGGAGGTGTCGCTGGGGAAGATCGACCTCATCGATCCCGCCGAACGCCAGCAGCTGCTGCACAGCTGGAATGACACGGCCGTGCCGCGCCATCCGGGCGACACCGTGCACGGCCTGTTTGCCAGCACCGCCAGGCGCTATGCCGCGCGCATCGCCGTGGCATCGAGCGAAGCCTCGCTGCGCTATGACGAACTCGACGCGCAGGCCGATCGCGTAGCGGCCGGACTCGCCGCCGCCGGGGTCAAGGCCGGCGATACCGTCGGCCTGCTGCTGGATCGCTCGGCGACGGCGATCATCGCCATGCTGGGCATCCTCAAGGCCGGCGCGGCCTATCTGCCGCTCGATGCCAGCCATCCCGCGGAACGGCTCGCCTTTACCCTCAACGATGCGCGCGCGGCGCTGGTGATCGCTCCCGCACAGGCACCTGCGCTGGCGGGCATCAGCATGCCCATGCTGCCGCTTGAGCAGCTGCAGGCCGCCACGCCGCCGTCCTCGCTGCCTTCGCTGGATGGCAGCGCGCTGGCCTATGTGATGTACACCTCCGGCTCCACCGGCACGCCCAAGGGCGCGCAGATCATGCATCGCGCGATCATCCGGCTAGTGCGCGAGGTGGACTACGTGGCGTTTGGCGACGCGCCGCGCGTGCTGCATGCCGCGCCGCTCGGCTTCGACGCTTCGACGCTGGAGATCTGGGGCGCGCTGCTCAATGGCGGCACCTGCATCATCCACGGCGAGCACATTCCCACCGGTTGCGGATTGGCACGCACCATCCAGCGCTACGAAGCGCGCATCGCCTGGCTCACCGCGGCGCTGTTCAACGCCATCGTCGATGACGACGCCAGCCGGCTGGAAGGCTTGCGCCAGTTGCTGATCGGCGGCGAGGCGCTGTCGGTGGCGCATGTGCGCAAGGCCTATGCCGCCCTGCCCGATGTCACCATCATCAACGGCTACGGCCCCACCGAATGCACCACCTTTTCCGCCACCTACGCGATCCCGCGCACGCTCGATGCGCAGGCGCACTCGGTGCCGATCGGCCGTCCCATTCCCAACACCACGCTGCACGTGCTCAACGCGCATGGCGAACATGTGCCGGTGGGCGTGGCGGGTGAGCTGTATATCGGTGGCGCGGGCCTGGCACGCGGCTATCTCGGCCAACCGGTGCTGACCGCCGAGCGCTTCGTGCCCGATCCGTTCGGCGCGCCCGGCGATCGCCTGTATCGCACCGGCGACCTGGTGCGCTGGCTGCCCGAAGGCGTGGTGGAGTTTATCGGCCGTACCGATCATCAGGTGAAGATTCGCGGTTTCCGCATCGAGCTGGGCGAGATCGAAGCGGCGCTGCAGCGCCAGCCCGGCGTGCGCGCCGGCGCGGTGCTGGCGCGCGAGGACCAGCCGGGGCAGAAACGCCTGGTGGCATACTACGTGGCCGACGATGCGGCGCTCACGGCCCGCCAGTTGCGCGAACAGCTGGCCAAGGCGCTGCCCGAGTTCATGGTGCCAGCGATCTACCTGCGCCTCGAAGCGTTGCCGGTCACGCCGAACGGCAAGCTCGACCGCCGCGCCCTGCCCGCCCCCGATGGGCGCCGTCCCGAGCTGGCCGATGCCTATGCGCCCGCGGCGGGTCCGCTGGAACAGAAACTGTGCGACTTGTTCGCCGGCATGCTTGGCCTGGACCAGGTCGGGCGCCTGGACAACTTCTTCGACCTCGGCGGCCATTCGCTGCTGGCGGTACGCACGGTGGCGCGCATCCATGCCGAGTTGTCGAGCACGCCCACCATTCCCGCCTTCTTCGGCGACCCGACGCCGGCCGCGCTGGCAGCGCTGATCGAGGGACGCAGCACCCGCTCGGCACTCGCCTCGCGCATGGCGCACGGGCGGCAGGGCGACCAGGGCGAGTCCATCGCCATCATCGCCATGGCCGGGCGTTTTCCCGGCGCCGGCGACGTGGAGACGTTCTGGGACAATCTCCGTGCAGGCCGCGAGTCGATCACCTATTTCAGCGCCGACCAGCTCGACCCCGCGGTACCGGCAGCCGATCGCAACGACCCTGCCTATGTCGCCGCACGCGGCGTGATCGATGGCGTGGAAGATTTCGATGCCGCCTTCTTCGGCATGTCGCCGCGCGAGGCGGAGCTGACCGATCCGCAGCAACGCATCTTCCTGGAGCTGTGCTGGGAGTGCATGGAGCGCGGCGGCTATGTGCCGGATGCGCACGCGGGGCCTGTCGGTGTGTTCGGCGGCATGCACAACGCCACCTACTTCCAGCGCCAGCTCAGCACCCGCCCCGACCTCATCGACAAGCTCGGTGCGTTCCAGGTGATGCTGGCCAACGAGAAGGACTACCTGACCACCCGCGTCGCCCACAAGCTCAACCTCACCGGGCCGGCGATCAGCATGAACACCGCCTGCTCCACCTCGCTGGTGGCGATCTGCCAGGCCGTCGCCGCGTTGCGCGCGGGCCAGTGCGACATGGCGCTGGCCGGTGGTTCCTCGATCACCTGCCCGCCACGCAGCGGTTATCTTTCGCAGGAAGGCTCCATGCTGTCGCCGGACGGCCACACGCGCAGCTTCGATGCGGACGCGCAGGGCACCGTGTTCAGCGATGGCGCCGCCGTGGTGCTGCTCAAGCGGCTCTCCGATGCGCAACGCGATGGTGACACCATCCATGCCGTCATTCGCGGCATCGCGGTGAACAACGACGGCGGCATCAAGGCCAGTTTCACCGCGCCCAGCAGCGCGGGCCAGGCGGCGGTGATCGCCATGGCCCTGGCCGACGCCGGCGTGGAAGCACGCTCGATCTCCTATGTGGAAACGCACGGCACCGCCACGCCGCTGGGCGACCCCATCGAGATCGAAGGGCTCACGGCCGCCTTCCGCCAGAGCACCGACGAGCGCGCGTTCTGCGCCATCGGCTCGGTCAAGAGCAACGTGGGCCACCTGGTGATGGCCGCCGGTGCCACCAGCGTGATCAAGACGGCGCTTTCCCTCCGCGAGCGCACCTTGCCGCCCTCGCTGCACCTGCGCGCCACCAACCCCAAGATCGATTTCGCCAACTCACCGTTCGTGGTCAACGACAGCCTGCGCAGCTGGCAGGCGCAGGGCGGCCCGCTGCGCGCTGGCGTCAGCTCGTTCGGCGTGGGCGGCACCAATGCGCACGTGATCCTGGAAGAAGCCCCGGCGTGCGAGCCTTCCGGGCAGGCCAGCGGCCCGCAGCTGCTGCTGCTCTCCGCGCGCTCGGCGAACGCCGTCGGTGAGGCCGCCTCGCGACTGGCTGCGCACCTCGCCGCGCATCCGCAGCAGAACCTGGCCGACGTGGCGCACACGCTGGCAATCGGACGCAAGGCGTTCGCCCAACGCCTGTGCGTGGTGGCGGCCAATACCGAGGACGCCGTCGAACGGTTGCGCGCCGTCGGTGCGGCCAACGCACGCAGTGCCGCGAACCCGGCGCCGGGCGTGGTGTTCCTGTTTCCGGGCCAGGGCTCGCAATACGCCGGCATGGGACGCGAGTTGCATGCCGGCGAGCCGGCGTTCCGCCACGCCATCGACGAATGCGCCAAGCTATTGCATAGCGAACTCGGCTTCGACCTGCGCGAACGCCTGTTTGCCGATGATGCGGATGCGCTGCGCGAAACCTCGCTGACCCAGCCCGCCACCTTCGCCATCGAGTACGCCTTGGCGAAACTGTGGATGGCCATGGGCCTCCAGCCGCAGGCGATGATCGGCCACAGCGTGGGCGAGTTCGTCGCGGCGGTGCTGGCCGGCGTCATGAGCCTTGCCGATGGCGCACGGCTGGTGGCGCGTCGTGGCCGCCTGATGCAGGCCTTGCCGCCGGGCGCGATGCTGTCGGTTCGCCTGGATGCCGCTTCGCTCGCCGCGCGCCTGCCCGAGACGCTGCAACTGGCTGCCGAGAACTCGCCCAACGCCAGCGTGGTGAGCGGAGCCAGCGCCGATGTCGAAGCGTTCCGCGTTGCGCTTGAACGCGATGGCGTAGCCTGTCGCCTGCTGCAGACCTCGCACGCCTTCCACTCGGCCATGATGGATCCCGCGTTGGAACCGTTCCGCGCAGAGGTCGCGCGCATCACGCTGTCGACCCCGGTCATCCCCATCGTATCGACGCTCACCGGCGCGCTGCTTGCCCATGACCAGGCCAGGTCGGTGGATTACTGGACACGCCATCTGCGTGGCACGGTGCGCTTCTCCACGGCCTTGTTGAGCCAGCTGGAAAACGCATCCTCCGTGCTGCTGGAAGTGGGGCCGCGCAGCGCGCTCACCACGCTTGCGCGCCAGCACCCGCAGTGCCGTGGCCGGATCGTGGTGCCCTCGCTCGCCGATGCCCCGCACAACGAGCGCGCGGCGTGGCTGGATGCGGCAGGCCAGCTGTGGTGTGCCGGCGTCGCCATTGCCGTCGACGCGCTTGATCATCGCCAGCGCCGCCAGCGCGTGCGGCTGCCGACCTATCCGTTCGAACGCAAGCGCCACTGGATCGACGCCGCCCTGCCCCAGGCCGCGGCCGTTGCATCGCCCGTCGCGGCGCCCGCGCCGACCCTTGTCGTCCCGCCTTTCACCCCACCGTCTGCCCCTCTTGTGGAGAGTTCCATGGATGCCAATCTCCCCGGCGCGAATGCCGGCTCGGCGCGCTACCCCCGCCTGCTGGCCCAGCTCACCGAGCTGTTCGAGGACGTGGCCGGCACCGAGCTGCAAGGCGCCGACCCGACTGCGGGTTTCGTCGAGCTCGGCCTCGACTCGCTCGCCCTGACCCAGGTCGCGCTGCAACTGCAGAAAACCTTCGCGCTGAAGATCACTTTCCGCGAACTGATGGAGTCGTTTTCCTCGTTCGAGCGCCTCGCCATGCACATCGACCAGCTTCTGCCGCCGGATGCCACGGCACCGGCCACGCCCGCCACGGCGTCCGCCGTCGCGGCCGCTCCCGCCATCGCCGCGCCGGTTGCCTCCGGCATCCAGGCCAGCGCCAGCGGCAACCTGGTGCAGGACGTCATCCAACAGCAGATGTTGATCATGCAGCAGCAACTGGCCTTGCTGGCCGGTGCCGCGAGCGCCGCGCCGGTGGCGGCCGCCGCGACCATCCAGCCCGCGGCCACCGTCGCTGCCCCGTTACCTGCGGCACCGGTCGCCGCCAGCCAGCCGCCCGCCCAGGATGAAGAGTCCTCGCTGGCGCACACCACCTACGACGTCAAGAAAGCCTTTGGCGCGATCGCCCGCATCCACTCCACCCAGACCGAGCTGACCGAGCGCCAGCGCGCGCGCCTGGAAGCATTCATGCGCCGCTACATCGATCGCACGCGTGCCTCCAAGGAGTACACGCAGCGCCATCGCGACCACCTGGCCGATCCGCGCGTGGTCAACGGCTTCCGCCCGCTGCTGAAGGAAATGATCTACCAGATCGTGGTGAACCGCTCCAAGGGCTCCAAGGTGTGGGACCTGGACGGCAACGAATACGTCGATGCGCTCAATGGCTTCGGCATGAACCTGTTCGGCTGGCAGCCGGACTTCGTGCTCGACGCGGTGCGCCGCCAGCTCGACGCCGGTTACGAGATCGGCCCCCAGCATCCGCTGGCCGGCGAAGTGGCCGAGCAGATCTGCGAGCTCACCGGCTTCGACCGCGCGGCGCTGTGCAACACCGGCTCCGAGGCGGTGATGGGAACGGTGCGCATCGCGCGCACGGTCACCGGGCGCGACACGCTGGTGATCTTCACCGGCTCGTACCACGGCATCTTCGACGAGGTGATCGTGCGCGGCACCAAGAAGCTGCGCTCGGTGCCCGCCGCGCCGGGCATCCTGCGCAATACCGCCGAGAACGTGCTGGTGCTGGACTACGGCACGCCCGAGTCGCTGGCGATCATCCGCGAGCGCGCGTCCAGCATCGCGGCAGTGCTGGTGGAGCCGGTGCAGAGCCGCCGGCCGGACTTCCAGCCACGCGACTTCCTCAAGGAGCTGCGCGCCATCACCGCCGATGCCGGTGCCTTATTGATCTTCGATGAAGTGGTGACCGGCTTCCGCTCGCATCCGCGTGGCGCGCAGGCCGTGCTCGGCATCGATGCGGACCTCGCCTCCTACGGCAAGGTGGTCGGCGGCGGCTTCCCGATCGGCGTGATCGCCGGCAAGCGCCGCTACATGGATGCGCTCGACGGTGGCGGCTGGCAGTACGGCGATGCCTCGATACCGACCGTGGGCGTCACCTATTTCGCCGGCACCTTCGTACGCCATCCGCTGGCCCTGGCGGCGGCGCACGCGGTGCTCGACCACCTCAAGAGCAACGGCGCCGCGCTGCAGGAACGCCTCAACGCGCGCACCGGCCTGCTGATGGACGAACTCAATGCGTTCTGCGCCGGCGTGGGCGCGCCGATCAAGCTGGTGCACTTCGCCTCGGTGTGGAAGACCAACTTCACCGAGGATCACCCGTTGCAGGATCTGCTGTTCGCCATGATGCGCAGCCGCGGCATCCATGTGCTGGACAACTTCCCCTGCTTCTTCACCACCGCGCATAGCGAGCAGGATTTCGTGGCCATCGCCAAGGCCTTCAAGGAATCCGTGCTGGAAATGCAGGAGGCCGAATTCCTGCCGCGCCACAAGAATGTCGAGGCACTGGTGCTCGACGCCAGCCGACCGCCGGTGATGGGCGCGCGCCTGGGCAAGGACCAGGACGGCAACCCGGCGTGGTTCGTGCCCAATCCCGACGCGCCCGGCAAGTTCATGAGGGTCAACGCATGAGCCCCAACAACACCACGCCCGCACCGAACATCGCCCCGGTCGCGGTCGACTACGATCCATTCGCCGGTGCGGCACTGGCGCGCGTGGTGCCCGCCACCGCGCCCCAGCGGGAAGTGTGGCTGGCCTCCACGCTGGAGCCTGCCGCCTCGCTCGCCTACAACGAGTCGGTCTCGTTGCGCCTCAAGGGCACGCTGGACGTGCCGGCGCTGCAGGCTGCCCTGCAACAGCTGCTGGAGCGCCATGAAGCGTTGCGCGCCACGCTGGGCAACGAGGGCGAAGAGCTATACATCGCCGCGCAGCAGGAACTGCCCTGCCCGCTGCGCGATCTTTCGGCGCTCGACGCGGCGACGCGGGACGCCGGGATCGCCGCCACGCTGCAGCGCGCCGTCACCATCCCGTTCGACCTGGAAAACGGCCCGCTGGTGCGCGCCGAGCTGTTGCGCCTGGGCGCGCAGGATCACCTGCTGGTGTTCACCGCGCACCACATCGTGTGCGATGGCTGGTCGTTCGGCGTGATCGTGCGCGACCTGGCCGCGCTTTATGCCAGCCAGCTCGGCATCGGCAGTGAACCGGCACCCGCCAGCCTGTTTGGCGACTATGCGCTGGCCGAGGCCGCGCATGCGCAGAGCGGCGAGGGTCGCGAGGCGGAAGCCTATTGGCTCAAGCGCTTCAGCGACGCCACGCCATCGCTCGACCTGCCCACGGATCACCCGCGCCCGCGCCAGCGCACTTTCACCTCGCGCCGCGAGGACCTTGCGCTCGACGCCGCGCTGATCGCCGACATCAAGCGCATGGGCGCCCAGCGAGGCGCCAGCCTGTACGCCACCTTGCTCAGCGCGTTCGGCCTGCTGCTGCAACGGCTCAGCGGACAGGACGACGTGGTGATCGGCATCCCTTCCGCGGGACAGGCCGCCGGCGGGCTCGACACCCTGGTGGGTCATTGCGTCAACGTATTGCCGCTGCGCGTGGCGATCGATCCTGCCGCAACGTTCTCGGACAGCCTCAAGCAGGTGCGCGCCGACCTGCTCGATGCCTTCGACTACCAGCAGTACACCTTGGGCAGCCTGCTGGCGCGCCTCGCGTTGCCGCGCGATCCGGGCCGGCTGCCGCTGGTCAGCGTGCTGTTCAATCTGGATCAGGCACTGGACGAGCGCAGCGTGAGTTTCCCCGGGCTCGCCTTCGAATTCGCGGGCAACCCGCGCGCGTTCGAGAATTTCGAGCTGTTCGTCAATGCCGTGCAGGTCAACGGCGGCGTGCGCCTGGAATGCCAGTACAACAGCGACCTGTTCGATCAGGCCACCATCGCCGCGTGGCTCGATGCCTATGCCACGCTGCTGCGCCACGCCGCGGCCACGCCCGAGCTGGCCGGTGGCGCGCTGGGCCTGGTTTCCGATGCCGCGCTGCAAGCCCTGCAGGCCCTGCAGCCGCCACGCACGGGCTATCCGGCGCAGCAACTCGCGCACGAATATTTCGAGCAGCAGGTGGATCGCGCGCCTTCGCGCACCGCCATCAGCACCGGCCCCACGCCATGGAGCTACGCCCAGCTGGAGGCGCGCGCCAATCGCATCGCGCACGTATTGCGTGAGCGCGGCGTGGCACGTGGCAGCCTGGTGGGACTATCGCTCGCGCGTAGCGCAGACATGGTGGCCGCGCTGCTGGCGGTGCTGAAGACCGGCGCCGGCTATGTCCCGCTCGATCCCGGTTTCCCGTCCGAACGGCTCGCCTTCATGGCGGAGGATGCCTCGCTCGCCGCGTTGATCGTGGACGATGCGGCATCCACCGCCTTCGCGTTTCCCGCTGCGCAGATCCTGTCGCTTGCGCGCGACGCCCAGGCCATTGAAGCGGCCAGCCCCGCGCGACTGCCACGCGACGAGAAGGCGGCCACGCCGGAATCCGTGGCCTACCTTATCTATACCTCCGGCTCGACCGGCAAGCCCAAGGGCGTGCGCGTGCCGCATCGCGCCACCGCCAATTTCCTCAGCAGCATGCAGCGCGAGCCGGGCATCGGCGAGGACGATCGGCTGGTCGCGGTGACCACGCTGTCCTTCGACATCGCCTTCCTGGAACTGATGCTGCCGCTCAGCGTGGGCGCCGCCATCGCCATCGCCAGCTACGACGATGTGCGCGACGGCGCGGCCATGCGCCGCCTGGTGGAACACAGCGGCGCCACCATGATGCAGGCCACGCCGGCCGGCTGGCGCATCCTGCTGGAATCGGGCTGGCCCGGCCACGCCGGTTTCAAGGCCATCGCCGGCGGCGAGCCGCTGCCGCTGGACCTGGCCGAGACGTTGCTCGAACGCTGCGGCGAACTGTGGAATGCCTATGGCCCCACCGAGACCACCGTGTGGTCGACGCTGTGGCGGGTGAGCCATCCGCGCGCGGGCATCTCGATCGGTCGCCCCATCGCCAATACCACGGTGCACATCCTCGACGAACTCGGCGCGCCCTGCCCGCTGGGCATGCCCGGCGAGATCTACATCGGTGGCGACGGCGTCACGCTGGGCTACCTCAACCGGCCCGAACTCAACGCCGAGCGTTTCCTGGCCGATCCCTTCGCCGGCCATGCGCAGGCTCGCATGTATCGCACCGGCGATCGCGGCCGCTGGCTGGCCAATGGCCTGCTGGAACATCGCGGCCGGCTGGATTTCCAGGTGAAGATCCGCGGCTATCGCATCGAGCTGGGCGAAATAGAAACCGCGCTGGCCGAGCTGCCCGAAGTGGCGCGCGCGGTGGTGGTGGCGCGCGAGGATCGTCCCGGCGACGTGCGCCTGGTGGCCTATGTGGTGCCCAGTGAAGGCGCCGCGATCGAAGAGACGGAACTGTGCCCGCGGCTGCGCCAGCGCTTGCCCGACTACATGCTGCCGCAGCACATGATGGCGCTGGAGGCCATTCCGCTGCTGCCCAACGGCAAGATCGACCGCAAGTCGCTGCCACCGCCGCCGGTGCATTCGGTGACGGCGAACCGCGAACGACAGGCGCCGCAAACCGACACCGAGCGCCGCGTGGCGGCCGCGATGGAAACCGTGCTGGCGCTGCCCGAACTGGACGTGCGCGACAATTTCTTCGCGCTGGGCGGTCATTCGCTGCTGGCGGCCCAGCTCACCGCGCGCCTCAATCGCGAGTTCGACATCACCTTGTCGTTCCGCACGCTGTTCGATGCCCCCACCATCGCCAGCCTCGCCGCTACCGTCGACGAGCTGCGGGCCAGCGGCAAGGCGGTGGCGGCGCCCCCGATCCTGCCGCGCCCGGAACAAGGCCGCGCGCCGCTATCGCTGATGCAGCGCCGGCTGTGGGCGCTGGACGAACTGCAACCCGGGCGCGTCACCTACAACGCGCCATCCGCGCATCGCCTGCGCGGCCCGCTGCACGAAGCCGCGTTCGAGCAGGCCATGCAGGAACTGATGCGGCGGCAGCCGATCCTGCGCACCGCGTTCCGCCACAACGGCACCGATGTCGAGCAGGTGGTGGAGGATGTCGCGCTGACCCTGTTCCCCGCCGAGGACCTGTCCGCGCTGCCGGCCGACCAGCGCGAGCAGGTGTTGATGCAACGCCTGCAGGCGCTGACCGACACGCCGTTCGAGCTGACCCGCGCGCCGCTGTTCAGCGCGCGCATGTTCCGCCTGGCCGATGACGAGCATGTGTTCTTCTTCATGCCGCACCACATCATCTGGGACGGCTGGTCGTTCGACATCCTGTATGCCGAGCTGTCGCAGCTCTACAAGGCGTTCGCCGAGGGCAAGCCCTCGCCGCTGGCACCGTTGCCGGTGAGCTATGGCGATTTTGCCGCGTGGCACGCGCAATGGCTGGAGAGCGAACCGTTCCAGGCCCAGCTTGGCTACTGGCGCGAACGGCTGGCCCGCGCGCAGGAAACGGATGCCCTGCCCACCGACGCGCCGCGTCGTCCGGGCATGTCGGGCGTGGGCCGTACCGAATGGATCCATGTGTCCAGGGAAACCACCGACGCCATGCACGAGGTGGCGCGCCAGGCCGACGCCACGCTCAACATGGCCTTGCTGGCGCTCTATTACGTCCTGCTCAGCGGCATGTCGGGCCAACGCCATCTGGTAGTCGGCACGCCGGTGCGTGCGCGCAACCAGACCGAGGTCGAATCGGTGATGGGTTATTTCAACAACCTGCTGCCGCTGCATGTGACGGTCGATCCCTCGCTGCGCTTCATCGACTTCGTGCGCCAGGTGAAAGATGCGGCCATCGAAAGCTTCGGCCATCCCGATGTGCCACTGGAATACCTGCTGCGCGAACTGCGCACCGGCCACGGCAACGGTGCGGTGCTGTACCAGGCGCTGTTCTCGTTCCAGGATGCGCGCCAGCGCGTGGTCGACTGGGGTGGCCTCAGCCACGAGCAGATCCTGCTGTTCCAGAGCGGCGCCACGGAAGACCTGGGCCTGTGGTTCCTGGAGAACACCAAGGGCATGCTCGGCGGCGTCACCTACAACGCCGACATCCTGCATGCCGACACCGCGCGCCTGCAGCGCGACCGCTATCTCGCACTGATGGCGCGCGTCTGCGCCGACCCCACGCAATCGATCCAGACGCTGAACTCGGCCAGCGCCGACGAGCTGGCGCAGATCGCCCGCTGGAACACCGCGGAGCCTTCGGCCGCCGCCGCGCCAGGCGATGTCGTGACGCAATTCGAGGCGCAGGCCGATCGCGCACCCACGCAGGCGGCACTCGCCGTCGGCGGCTGGAATACCACCTATGCCGACCTGGACGCCCGCAGCAACCGCATGGCGGCCTGCCTGCGCCAACGCGGTGTAGGCCATGGCAGCGTGCTGGGACTTTGCACCGCCCCCGGCATCGGCCGCCTCGCCGCCATGCTGGGCGCGCTCAAGACCGGTAGCACGGTGGTGCTGCTCGATCCCGATGATCCGCCGGCACGATTGCAGGACCTGATCGCCGACGCCGGCATCGGTCTCCTGGTCGGCGATGCCGCGCTGGAGGCTTCGCTGGGCTGGCCGCGCGCGAAGGCCCTGTGGCTCGATGCGGATACCAGCGAGATCATCGCCGCCTCCAGCCAGCGCGGCACGGCGGAATCACGCCCGCCCGACAGCGCCGCGCTGGTGGTATACGTGCCCGGGGGCGACGGCCGGCCGCAAGGCGCCGCCATCAGCCATGGCGCACTGGCGCGGCTGCTGGATGATCTGCGCGGCGCACTCGACCTCACGGCCAGCGATCGCGTATTGGGCATGGCGCCGGCCGACACCGGCCTGGCCATCGTCGAACACCTGTTGCCCTTGTGCACGGGCGCCACCTTCGTGCTCGCCAGCCTGCATCACGCCAGCGATGGCGAGTTGCTCGCCAGCCTGATGCAGGCCACCCGTACCAACGTGATGTTCGCCCCGCCTGCCGCGTGGCGCGCGCTGCTGGCCGCCAGCTGGAGCGGCGACCCACAGCTCAAGGCGATCTGCGCCGGCGACGCACCGACGCCGGAACTCGCGGCCCGGCTGGCATCGCGCTGCGCCGGGCTGTGGAGCCTGTTCGGCGCGGACGACAGCGCCTTCGTCGCTACCTTCGGCCGCATCGATCGTCCCGCCGATGGCCTGCATCACGGCCGTCCGCTCGCCGCCACCACGGCGTGGATACTCGATGCCCAGCAGCGCCCGTGCCCGATCGGTGCCATCGGCGAGATCCATCTGGATGGCCAAACGCTGAGCACGCCTTTCGGCCAGCGCGCGACGGCGACGCCGGTCCGCAGCGTGTCCGTCACCGGTGCGCCGGCCCTTCGCGCCACGGGCTACCGTGGCCGCTGGCTTGCCGATGGCCAGGTGCAGGCGCTGGGCCGCCTCGACCGCCGCGTGCGCGTGAACGGCCACGAGGTCACGCCCGCTTCGGTGGAAGCGCTACTGCGCAACCAGCCCGGCGTTGCCCAGGCCATTACGATGTCGCGCGCGGATGCCGCCGGCGACATGCAGGTGGATGCCTATGTGGTGGCGGCGCCAGGCGCCGCGCTCGATCGCGATGCACTGCGCACGGCACTGGGGCGCACCCTGGCCGCGCATGAAATGCCGCGGCATCTGGTCCTGCTGGAATCGCTGCCCCTGCTGGCCGATGGCCATGTGGATGTTGCCGCGCTGCCGCTGCCGGGTGCGCACACCGACGATCTGGCCGCGCTTGCCGTACAACCCAGGACACCGGGCGAGCAGCGGCTCGCCGCGCTGTGGTGTGAGCTGCTGCATCTCACCCAGGTGCGCACCAGCGACAATTTCTTCGACATCGGCGGCCATTCGCTGCTGGCCGTGGAAATGGCGGCGCGCGTGCAGCGCGATACCGGCGTGCGGCTGAACCTGCTGGATATCGCCAACGGCACGCTCGGCACGCTGGCGGCGGAGCTGCCCGGCGCAGCGCCCGCGCAGACCGAGCGACCGACGCCGCTGGGGCAACGCCTGCGCCATCTGTTCGGACGACGCTGACATGAACGCATCGGTTTGGGGGAAGCCGATATGACTTCACTGGTCTACGCCGTGTTCCTAGCGTCGGGGTGGCTGCTGCTCTACACCTTCGCAGGCTACCCCGCCGGGGTATGGCTGCTGGCGCGCTGGCGCCCGCAGGCCATCCACAAGCAGAACACGGTGCCGACGGTCAGCGTGATCATGGTGGCGCGCGACAACGCACTGCATATCCAGGCCAAGCTGGCCAACCTGAGCACGCTCAACTATCCGCGCGAGCGCATGGAGATCATCGTTGCCTGCGATGGCTGTCGCGACGGCACGCCCCGGCTGGCCCGCCGCTTTCATGACCGGCGCGTGCGCGTGCTGGAATACCCCGTGCCGCGGGGCAAGTCGGCCTGCCTCAATGGCGCCGTGGCCGATGCGCGTGGCGACGTGCTGCTGTTCACCGATGCGCGCCAGACGCTGGCTCCCATCGCGCTGCGCGAACTGGTGGCCAACCTGGCCGACCCCCACGTCGGCATCGCCAGCGGCGAGCTGTTGTTCACCGACAACCATACGAGTTTCGCCCAGGGCATCGATACCTATTGGCGCTACGAGAAGGCGCTGCGCCTGGCCGAGAGCCAGTCGGGCTCGACCGTCAGCGTGAGCAGCGCGCTGTACGCCATGCGCCGCGAACTGTTCGAGCCGCTGCCGTCCGATACGGTGCTGGAGGATGTGCTGATTCCCATGCGCGTGGCCGCCGCCGGGCGGCGCGTGGTCTTCGAGCCGCGGGCGCTGGCGTGGGATCGCCTGGTGCAGCATCCCGAGCAGGATCGCGAACGCCGCATGCAGAGCCTGCTCGGCCATTGCCAGCTGATCCAGCTGGCGCCGTGGCTGTTGTCGCCGCGCGGCAATCCACTGTGGCTGCGCTTCGTGAGCCACAAGCTGCTGCGCCTGGCGGCGCCCTGGCTGTTGCTGGTGCTGGCGCTCACCGCCTCGGTGCTGGCGCGGCACCACCTGGATTGCCTGCTGACCTTTGCGCTGCTGGTGGGCGTGCTGGCATTGGCCGCGGTGGGTTCGGTGCAACCGGTGTTCTCCCGCTGGCTGCCGGTGCGCCTGGCGCTCACGTTCTACTACCTCAACCTCTTTTCCGCGCAGGCCCTGGTGGCCTACGCCCGTAAACAGGGAACGCCGCCATGGTGACGCACCTGGAAGACAGCGGCAGGGCCGTCGGCCTGCGTGGACAACTCGGCCAGCTGTGCTACAGCAGCGGCCTGCTGCATTCGCTGCAGCGCGTGCGCTCGTGGTGGCGCCGGGACCTGCGCGTGCTGGCGTACCACCGCGTGCTGCCATTGCCCGATCCGGCCAGCTACGAGTTCGACCTCGGACTGATCAGCACGCCGCCGGAGCAGTTCCGCGAGCAGATGCTGCTGCTCAAGCAGCGCTTTCACCCGATGCGCCTGAGCGACGTGGCCGCCGCGATCGACGAAGGCCGCGAACTACCGGCCGACGCGGTGGTGGTGACTTTCGACGACGGCTACGACGACAACTATCACGTGGTGTTTCCGATCCTGCGCGAACTGGGCGTGCCGGCCACGTTCTTCGTGTCCACCGGGCACATCGACAGCGGCCGCCCGTATGCCTATGACTGGCTGGTGCACATGGTCCTGCTGTCCCCGGCCACGCGCCTGTCGCTGCCGGAGCTGGGCCTGGACGTGGCGCTGCCCGCCGACCGCAACGGCCGCCGCGCGATCGCGGTGGACGTGCTGTACCGCATGAAGGAACTGGGCGCGCTCGACCAGGCCGCGATGATCGAGCGGCTGGAACACGAATGGGACATGCCCTCGGACGTCGCGCCGCCCGACTGCCGGCCGATGACCTGGGACCAGTTGCGCGAGATGCACGCGGCCGGCCTGGAGATCGGCTCGCACGGCGTGCATCACTGGATGCTGTCCAAGCTGCCGCAGGCCGAGCTGGAGGCCGAGATTCGCCAGTCGAAGGAAGCGCTGGAGCGCGAACTGGGCGTGGCGCCGCTGCTGATGTCCTACCCGGTCGGCAGCGGTCGCGCATTCGACCAGCGCGTGATCGATGTCACCCGCGATGCGGGCTATGCACTGGCATGCAGCTACATCAGCGGCACCAACCCGCAACCGGCATCGAATCGCTACGCGCTGTATCGCCTGGCGGTGGAACGCAACATGGGCAAGGGCTGGTTCGACGCCATGCTCACCATGCCGAACCTGATGAGCTACCCCACGCCCGAGCACTTGAACGGACAAGGTGAATCGCCCGCATGTTCCCACTGATCCTGCTCTACGTGGTGCTCACCATCGTCCGGCCGCAGGAATACATGCCGGCGCTGCTGGGCGTGCCGGTGCTGCCGGTCACGCTTGGCCTCGCCTTCGTCTGCTGGCTGTTTTCCCGCGACCGCACGTTCGCCGCGCCGCAGTTCCTCATCCTGGCGGTGTTCCTGCTGGTGGTGATGGTCTCCCAGGTGGTCAACGGCTGGTCCGGCGGTGCGCTGGCGCAGTTGGAGAAATTCGGCCCCACGGTGGCCGCCTTCTTCATCCTGGCCACGGCATGCACCCGTCGCCGTCGCGTCACCGTCACCATGGGGGTCATGGTGATCTGCGCCACCGTGCTGGCCTTGCATGGCATCCAGCAAGCCAGGACCGGCGTGGGCTGGACCGGCATACGGGTGGGCGAGGACGGACGCATCCAGTACATCGGCATCTTCAACGACCCCAACGACCTGGGCATGCTGTTCGTGGCCACGGTGCCGATGGCGCTGTTCCTCAGTCGTTACGGCGGCGTGCCCGGCCGCCTGTTCTGGCCTGCCTGCGCACTGCTCCTGCTGTACGGCATCTACCTCACCAATTCCCGCGGCTCCCTGCTCGCCATCCTGGTCGTTGCGGGCATCTATGTATGGCATCGCCGGGGCATCGTCACCGCCGGCGTGCTCGGCGCGATCGGGCTGGGCTGCATGAAGCTGCTGTCCTCGCGCATGCAGGAACTGGACGCAGGGGAGGAGTCGGCCAATGGCCGCGTCGATGCCTGGTATACCGGCCTCGATCTGTTCAAGTCGCATCCGGTGTTCGGCGTGGGCGCGGGCAATTTCACCGATTACAACGACCTCACCGCGCACAACTCGCTGGTGCTGGTGCTGGCCGAAACCGGTTTCATCGGCTATGTGCTGTGGCTGGCCTTCGTCGGCTACAGCCTATGGATGATGATCGTCGTGCTGCGCCGCAAGCCCGATGCCGCCACCGAGCCGGAGCAGTTTGCGCTGTGGCAGGCCGAACGTCCGTTGACGCTCACCCTGCTGCTGTCGATGTGCGGCATGTTCGCCTGCGCGTTCTTCCTCAGCCGCAGCTACATGGTGGTGCTCTACCTGATCCTTGCCATGGTGGTGGGCTACTACATCGGCTTGCGTCAACGCCTGCCGTGGCTGCCGGGCTTCAGCCTGGGCAACGGCGGCTGGCGCTGGGTGCCGGCGGCCATGGGCAGCATCGCCGGGCTGTACGTGCTGGTGGCCGTGCTGTTGAGGACGGTCGGATGAACCCGGCACGCGCCAGCGCCGATCATCTCGTGCGGGTACGCCGTCGTGCCCACGGAGGCCAAGACCATGCATGACTGGTACGAACAAGCGTTTCGCCGCGTGTTGTATCCCGCCTACGAAAGCGGGCTGCGCCGGCGGCGCACACTGTCGTGGCTGGCCGACTACGAGCGCAACCAGTGGCTGGCGCCCGAGCAGCTCGCCGCGCTGCAATGGGCGCAGCTGAAGCGGTTGCTGGAGCACTGCTATCGCGAAGTGCCCTACTACCGCACTCAGTGGCGCGCATTGGGCGTGACGCCCGACGATATCCGCAACCTCGACGACTATGCGCGGCTGCCGCTGCTGACGCGCGCCGACATGCGCGAGCACTACGAGGCCCTGAAAGCCGACTCCTGGCGCGACCGCTTGCTCTACAAGGTCACCGGCGGCACCACCGGCGAACCGTTGCGCCTGGGCTATACCCGCGAAAGCAACGACCGCCGCCAGGCCGTGATGTGGCGCGGCTACGGCTGGGCCGGCTCGCGCATGGGCCGGCGCACCATGTACCTATGGGGCGCGCTCGGCCAGCCACCATGGAAACAACGATGGAAGGACCGGTTGTTCAACGCCGCCTTCGCCCGCCGCATGGTCAACAGCTTCCACATGAGCGAAGCGAACATGGCCGAGTACGCGCAGGCGGTGGACGACTATCGCCCCACCATCCTGGTGGGCTATGTCGGGGCGCTGGTGCGGCTCGCCGAATGGCTGGTCGACCATGGCCGGCGGGTGTTCCGGCCGCAGGCCGTGCTGTGCTGCGCCGAGGTGCTGCACGACTTCCAGCGCGAGCTCATCGAGCGCGCCTTCGGCTGCGTGGCGTACAACACCTACGGCTGCCGCGAAGTCATGCTGATCGCCTCCGAATGCGAGCATCACCATGGCCTGCACATGAACATCGATCATCTGGTGATCGAACTGGCCAAGCCCGACTACCACCTGGCCAACGAGCGTACCGGCGAGGTGGTCATCACCGACCTGTCCAACTACGGCATGCCCCTGCTGCGCTATGCCAACGGCGACATGGCCACCGCGGGGACGTCCCGTTGCCCATGCGGCCGTGGCCTGCCGTTGCTGAGCCACGTGGACGGCCGCGTGCTCGACATCATCCGCACGCCGGATGGCCGCGCCCTGCCCGGCGAATTCTTTCCCTACCTGTTGTGCCATGTCGAAGGCGTCACCGGTTTCCAACTGGTGCAACGCCGGCTCGACCGGCTCGATCTCACGGTGGCGCGGGGCAAGGGCTTCAGCGACGACTCGCTCACGCACATCCGCCACGAAATACACAAGGCGCTCGGCGACGGCATCGAGCTGCATTGCCAGCTGGTGGATGACATTCCGCTCACCCGCAGCGGCAAGACGCGCCTCACCATTTCGGAACTGTCTTCGTGAACATCACCCACGTCGTCGAGAACCTCAACCGCGGCGGGCTCGAACGCATGGTGCTGGAGCTGGTGAAGCTGCAGCACCGGCAAGGCCACCGTTGCCAGGTGATCTGTTTGTTCGAGCCCGGCTCGCAGGCGCATGAACTGGATGCGCTGGGGATACCGGTGACGGGCTGCCACAAGCGGCGTGGCATGGACCTGCGTGCGCTGGTGCAGGCACGCCGGCTGATCCGGCGGCACGATACCGAGGTGCTGCATACGCATAACGCCGTGGCGCACTACCTGGCGGTACTGGCCAGTATCCAGCTGGGCGTGCGTTGCGTGATCAACACGCGCCATGGCATGGGCATGACCCAACGCACGGGACGGCGCGAATGGCTGTACCGTCGCGCGCTGGCGCGCACCGACACAGTGGTCGCCGTCTGCGAGGCGGCGCGGCGCGATGCCGTATCGCAGGGCATCGTGCCGCTGCCGATGGCCGCCGTGGTGCCCAACGGCATCGCGGTGGATAGCTTTGCGCCCGCCTCGGCGGCGATGCGCCAGCGCCTGCACGGGCTGCTCGGGCTCGACCCGCACCACACGCTGATCGGCAACGTCGGCCGGCTCAACTGGGCCAAGGACCAGGTGGGACTGATCCGCGCGTTCCGCCAGCTGCATGCGCAGCGCGCCGACACCGCACTGGTGCTGATCGGCGATGGCGAGCTGCGCGCCCCGTTGCAGCAGTGCGCGGCGCAGGAGGGCGTGCGCGACAGCGTGTACTTCCTGGGCGACCGCACCGATGTCCACGAACTGCTGCAGGGACTGGACCTGTTCGTGCTGTCCTCGCTCAGCGAGGGCTACTCCATGGCCCTGCTGGAAGCCTGCGCGGTGGCCTTGCCCATCGTCGCCACCGATGTCGGCGGCAACGCCGAGATCGTGCACGACGGGCACACCGGGCGGCTGGTACCACCGGGGGACCCGCAGGCGCTGGCGGAAGCGATGCTCGCGCTGTTGCGCGAACCGCAGCAGGCCAGCGCCTGTGGCCGCGCCGCGCGCGAATGGGTGGAAGCCTACGGCTCGCTGGAAACGATGGCCCGGCGCTACGCCCTGCTCTACCGTGGCGCCATGGATTGACCGATATGCGACTGCGCATCCTGATCCTCACCAACCTCTTCCCCACGCCATGGGACCCGCTGCGCGGCGCGTTCAATCGCCAGCAGTTCGAGCGGCTCGGCCAGCATCACGACGTGGACGTGCTGACCGCGGTGAGCTTTACCGAGCGCATGGGCGGCGTGAAGGGCGATGTGCGGGTCAACCATCTGCACACGGATCATTTCGTGTTCTTCTATCCACCACGGCTGGGCCGCCCGCTGCATGCGCTGTGCTGGCTGCTTTCGCTATGGTGGCAACGCGGACGCCAGCTGCGCGCCGCCGGCTACGACTGCCTGCTGGTGAGCTGGGCCTATCCCGATGCGGCGGCGGTGCGCTGGCTGGCTCGTCGCCTGGGCCTTCCCTATGTGGTGAAGGTGCACGGCAGCGATCTCAACGTGCACGCCTTGCAGACGCTGGTGCGCCCGCAAGTACGCGGCGCGTTGCGCGAAGCCGGCGCGGTGGTGGCGGTGAGCCAGGCGCTGGCCGACAAGGCGGTGACGCTGGGCGCCGATCCCGCGCATGTGCACGTGATCTACAACGGCGTCGATCCGAGCCTGTTCGCGCCGGACGCGCGCGACAAGGCACGCTGGCAGCTGAAACTGACATCCGACACGCCGCTGTTGCTCTACGTGGGCAACCTCAAGGCCAGCAAGGGTTGCCTCGACCTGCTGGAGGCCTTTCCTGCGCTGCTCGCCGTGCATCCGCAGGCCCGCCTGGCCTACGTCGGCGAAGGCGCCTGCCGTGCCACATTGCTGGAACGCGCCAGGGCACTGGGCTGCGAGGATCGTGTCCTGCTGGCCGGCGCGGTGGCGCACCACGCGCTGGCGGATTGGTTCCACGCCGCCGACCTGTTGTGCCTGCCCAGCCATAACGAGGGCGTGCCCAACGTGGTGCTGGAAGCCATGGCCTGCGGCATCCCGGTGGTGGCCACCCAGGTGGGCGGCATACCCGAGGTACTGCCGCCACACGCGGGCATCCTGGTGCCGCCGCACGACGGCGCCGCACTCGCCGCCGCACTGATCGATGCCAGCGGGCGCGACTGGGACAGCCACGCCATCGTGGAATACTCCAGCCGCTTTCGCTGGAGCGACAACATCGACCGGCTGGGGCGGATCCTGCAAACCGCCACCTTCGGCGAAGCCGCCGCGGATTGTTCGACGACCTGAGCCCTCGCTACTTGTCGACCACGCCGGCGAGGCCGTTCACCGTCACCCGTGGCTCGTCGGCAAACATGATGTCCAGCCCACGACGCAAGCCCACGCGCGGTACCCAGCCCAGCAGGGTGCGGGCGATCTCGGGATCGAGGTTGGCCAGCGGCCGCAGCGAACGCACGCGGTAGCGCGTCAACGGAACGCTGCGTCCAAGCAGTTTGCCCAGCACTTCCACGCCGCTGGCAAGCAGCATCAGCACAGGGGTGGGCCAACGCATCAATTTCAGGCCGGCGCCGCGCTTGCGCTTGACCCGGGCCAGATACTCGCCCTGGGTGATCGGCTGCGGATCGACTATGTGCACCACGCGCCACTGCGCGGCCGGCGAGTCCGCCGCCAGCAACAGCGCGTCGACGACGTCGTCCAGGTAAACCAGCGGCAGCGTCTGGCTGGCGGGCCCCACCGCAATCCAGCGCCCCGCAATGGCCAGCGCGCCATTGGGCGTGACGTGTTCGGTGCCCGGCCCCACGATCTGCCCGGGCCGCACGATCACCGCGCGCAGGCCATGCTGGACGATCGCGTCGGCGACCAGTTGTTCCGCCGCCAGCTTCGATTGCGTGTACGCACCGCGACGTTCCGGATACGGCTCGAACGGCGAGGTTTCGGTCACGGCGACCAGCGGATCGCGCCCGGCGTGATCCAGCACGCTCAACGAGCTGACGTGAACCAGCCGCTGGGTATCGTGCTTGAGGCACGACTGCACCACGTTGCGCGTGCCCCACACCGTGCCCGCCTCGAAGTCGCGTGGCGTACCGCTCATGGTGGCACCCACGTGATACACGGTGCGCACGCCCTTGACCGCATGCTCGACGATACGCGGATCGCCAAGATCGCCGACCACCATCTGCACGCCGGCCAGCTGGGCCAGATCGGTATCGGCGCGCCTGACCAGCACGCGCACGCTGAGGCCATGCCTGCGCAGCGCCGTCACCAGGGCGCGGCCAAGCAGGCCGGCGGCGCCGGTTACCAGCACGTCGGCGGGAAGCAACGCCACCACCCGGCTTTCGAGTTCGCGCTCGCGCTCCGCATCGGCCTGCCGGCACACCGCCTCCATCAAGGCGATGGGGCGCCGTCCGTCCTCGGCGCTTATCGGCGGCGCCGTGCCTTCATGCAGCGCGCGAGCAAATGCCTGCGCGCTGGCCTGGATGCCCGGCGAGGGCAGCAACCGCCGGGTGGCGAAGCGCCATACGTTCCAGGGGATACGCACGCTGTCGCGTACCGCGCCGGAGAACGCCGAAAGCACCATGCCCACGAACTTCGGCCCCGGCAGCAGGCGTCGCACGCGGCACAACTGCAGGAAGCGGTCCACTTCGATGATGCCGCGCGTGCCCTGCACGATCAGGCGGCTCTGCATCGGCCGCACATTCCACGACAGCAGCAAGCGTCCGCTGCCTTGCTCGCACTCGGCACTGGCACGCCACTCGTCGAACTTCAGCTGCGCCGAGCGGCCGCTGGATCGGTAGTCGATATCGACCTGATGGATCGGGCCGAGGAATGCTTCCAGCGTGTACAGGCCATGCACGCCAAGGTCACGGAACGGATAAGAGCCCTGCCTGACCTGATCAGGCAGCGGGCCGCCAGCGTAGGGCGCGTAGTCCGAACTGCGCAGCACATCCACCGCCACCAGCTCGCCGCAGGCGCCCGAGCGCACCAGTTCCCGCGCCTGCATCACCACCGGGTCGAACAGGTCGGAATGATCCACCGACAGCACCAGCCCCTTGTCGCGGGCATGCGCGATCATCGCATCGCACTGCGCCACCGATTCGGCCATCGGCTTTTCGACAAACACATGGCAGCCCATGTCCAGCGCGCGCAGCGTCAGTGCGCAATGGCTGGATGGCGGCGTCAGTACATAGATGGCGTGCGGCTTGCGCGCGCCCAGCTCGGCGAGATCCGTGGTGGCCAGGTCGATGCCGAAATCCGTCGCCAGGCGTCGCGCCGCGTCGAGGTCCAGATCGCAGATGCCCACGATCTCCACGAAATCCAGGCGTTTGAGCGCGGCGAGGTGATAGCGCGCAACATAACCCGCGCCGATCACGGCGATCCGCAAGCTGCCGTGCATTTGCGCACTCATTCCTGGGCTTCCCTGGCAAGGTGTTCCATGTCGACGACAGCCATCGACGAGCTCACTTCGGCAAGCACTTCGGCCACCCGGCGATCCCAGGTCTGCTCGGCCACGGCCGCCATGCGGGCCGCTGCGGCGGCGGGCGAGTCTTCGCTCAGGGCATTTTCGATTTCCGCGAGAAAAGCCTCGCGCCCTTCGGCAATGCGCACCCAATGCGCGAACTTGGCGATCTCCGGATTGCTCACCGCCACCACCGGCTTGCCGGTCGCCAGGTACTCGCGCAACTTCAGCGGGTTGGCATGCTCCACCTGCCGGTTGCGCCGGTAGGGGATGATGGCCACGTCGAACGCCTTGGCCCAGGCCGGCAACTCGGCATAGGGCTGCGCGCCCACCAGCCGCACGTTGGCCAATGCGCTCAGCCCGGGCAGCTTGATGGCCGCGTGCCCGACCAGCAGGAAGGTCCACTGCGGCCGCTCGCGGGCCAGCCACTCGATCAGCTCCACGTCGATCCACTCATGGATCGAGCCGAAATAGCCCACCACCGGACCGGTCAGGTCACGCGCGGGCGCTGGCACCACCGTGGCCGGGTCCATCGCGCGGGCGAACAGGCCCGCATCGACGCCGTGTGGCGAGTAACGCGTGTTCGCGTTGATCGCCTGCTTGGCGGCGAGCAGCGCGGGCGGCGCCACGAACAGCAGGTCGGCGCGACGGGACAATTCCAGGTCGCGCGCCGCGATCACGCTGGCATCCACGCCTGGATGCGCCGCGTAATCGTCAATGCAGTAATACACGCAGAACGCCTCGCCCAGTTGATGGGCAAGAAAGCCCGGGTGCGGTGCCACGAACCACGAGATGTACCTCGACGTACCCAACACGCGCATCGCGCGCCGCACCGCCCAGCGACTGAACGCGTAATTGAACGCGTTCACGCCAGGCACGCGACGGAACGGCAGCTGCGGCACGGTGCAATGCCACAGGTTGGTACCGATGGGGCGTGGCCGGCGCCATGCTTCGCAAAGCTTGCGCCAGGCGCGCCGGATATCGCGCCCGCTGGCCTGCGGCGCACGCATGCCGGGCGAATCGACATACAGCACGGGCAGGCTCGCGGCCAGACGCGCGGCCACGTGATGGCTGCTGGTGCGGTTTTCCGCATGCCAGTCGTTGCCGAAATAAACCACGCCATGCTGTGCCAGCACGTACCCTCCCCTGATGGAAGCATGCAGATTTCCAAGGCCCTGCACGCTGTGGAAAAACGGTATCCGATCGATCCACGGCCTGGAATAAGACAGGGGCCTTAGCTGCATGGGGCATATGGGCTATGCGCGCCACGGCATGGCGCGCCATTGTCGCCCGCGTGCACTACATGGCATCGCCACCAGCAACCCTATCGCGTCGCACCAGCCTTTCGTCATAGCCCATTGGTGACATGCCCGCGATTACCCCCATGCCTTGCAGCCAAAGGGTCGGCGCGGATGGTTTGGCCCATACTTGCATGCAGATAGCGGGGACTATCGCTGCGTCCAGCCACAGCGAAGCGCATCGCGTGCGGGTGATGCCGCCATCTCTTCGGGACTTGAACCGCCATGACTCTCCGACCCAAGAAAATGGATCTGCTGCGATGGCTGCCGAAGACCATCGTGCTGACTCATGGGCCGAGCCGTGGCCATGCGCTCTATCTCACCTTCGACGACGGCCCGCACCCGGAGCACACGCCCGCGCTGCTCGACCTCCTGCGCGAACAGGATGCCCGCGCCACCTTCTTCCTGATCGGCCGCCAGGCGGAGCGTTATCCGCAACTGGTCGAGCGCATCGTGGCGGAGGGTCACCAGCTCGGCAATCACTCCTACAACCATCCGGTGTTCAACGCACTGTCGCATGCCGAACAATGGGCCGAGATCGTGCGCACCGAGCGCGTGCTGGCGATGTTCGATGGCCGCACGCGCCATCGCTTCCGCCCGCCGCGCGGCGTCTTCTCGCCCGCGCTGGCGCTGCGTTTTGCGTGGAGTCACCGCAACCTCGCCTACTGGTCGTACGACAGCCTGGACTACCAGGGCAGGACGCCCGACGAGCTCGCTGCGCAGTTGCGCCAACGGCCGCCGGTCGCCGGTGAAGTGCTGCTGATGCACGACGACAGCGACTGCTCCCGCCGCATGCTCGAAGCGCTGCTGCCCGAGTGGCGCGCGCAAGGCTTCACCTTTCCCGTCCTGCCCGTCCACTGACGGACGCCACGAGCCCGCCCATGACCAGCCCCCTCGCCCTTGTCCTGCTGACCCTGGCCTCGCTGGTGATGCTGGCCGCCATCGCCATCGCCGTGGCGATTCGCGCGCGCCACATGCAAACGTGGATCGGCGGCTATCTGCGACGCAAGCGCCCGGTGCAGGGTTCGGGTCCCGTGCACGTGATGTTCTGCTTCGTCGATCATTTCGAGCCTGCCTGGGGCCGCGTGGACCTGGACACGCAACGACGACGCGTCGACCGCTGGTGCCGCGACTATCGCATCCTCGCCAACGCCCATCGCGATGCGGACGGACGGCCGCCGCAACACAGTTTCTTCTACCCCGAGGAGGAATACCTCGAGGAGCACCTGGAAAAACTGGCCGCGCTGTGTGCGGAAGGCTACGGCGAGATCGAGATCCACCTGCACCACGACAACGATACCGAAGCGAACTTCCGCGCCACCATCACCCGCTTCAACGAGCTGCTGCACGAGCGGCATGGCGCGTTGTCGCGCGATCCTCGCAGCGGCCAACTCCGCTTCGGCTTCATCCACGGCAACTGGAGCCTGGACAACTCGCGTGCCGATGGCCGCTGGTGCGGGCTCAACAACGAACTGATCCTGCTGCGCGAATTGGGTTGCTACGCCGACTTCACCCTGCCCTCGGCGCCCAGCGATACGCAGACGCGCATGATCAATGCCATCTACTACGCCACCGACGATCCGCTCCGGCCCAAGTCGCACGATACCGGCGTGCCGGTTCGCGCGGGCGGCCAGGCCTGTGGCGACCTGATGATCGTGCAGGGGCCGCTCGGGCTGAACTGGCACAGCCGTCGCTACGGCGTGATCCCGCGCATCGAGAACGCCGACGTGCGGCGCTCCTGCCCGCCCACTCGCGACCGCATCGATGCCTGGGTGCGTACCGCCATCCATGTCGAAGGCCGGCCGGATTGGGTGTTCATCAAGATCCACACCCACGGTACGCAGGAGCGCGACATGGACACCCTGCTCGGCGCTCCCGCCCATGAAATGTACGAATACCTGGAACAGCATTACAACGATGGCGCCCACCATGTCCTGCACTACGTGACGGCACGCGAGCTGTACAACATCGTGAAGGCCGCCGAGGCCGGGCACCGCGGTGATCCATCGCGCTTCCGCGACTACGAGCTGCCGCCACCGCCCGGACTGGCGCGGGCACCATGGCGTTCCGCGTCGCATGAATCCGCGTCCCGATCCGCCGAGCAGCGCGCGGGCGTGGAGGGGTAGGCCATGCATTGGCGCGCCAAGGGCATGCTGCAAAAGGTGCTGGGCCAGGTGCCCGGTGGCGAACACGCGCATTACCTGTTGCAGCGCCGCTTCGGCGGCCTGCGCCAGTTCGACCGCGAATTCGACATCAAGATGGACGACTGGCGGCTGATGGCCGGACATCTGCGCGACGCCGGCCGGCCGATCGCCGGCGCGCGCCTGTTCGAGATCGGCAGCGGCTGGTACCCCACCTTTCCGTTCGCCTGCTATCTGGGCGGGGCGCGCAGCGTGATCACGGTGGACCTCAATCGCCACCTCAAGCCCGAGTTGGCGCGTGCCTGCGCCGCCAGCCTCGGCCGTTTCATCCACATGATCGCCAACGCCTGCGGCGTGAGCGAAGACGACGTGCGCGAACGGCAGCGGAAGCTGGTGGAACGCCTCGTCGGACATATCGACGTGCATGCCGCCACCGACGGCGTGGTCACCTACGATGCCCCGGTCGACGCCACGCAGACCCCGCTGGGTCCGCGCCAGATCGACTGCGTGTTCTCCAACAGCGTGCTTGAACACGTGCATCCCGACACCGTGGACGGCATCTTCAACGAGGCCATGCGCATCCTCGCCCCGGACGGCATCATGTTCCACTCGGTCAACTGCGGCGATCACTACGCCTACATCGACCCCAGCATCAACCAGCTCAACTATCTGCAGTATTCCGATACGCAGTGGCGCCGCTGGGACAACGCCTTCCTCTACCAGAACCGCCTGCGCGCCTTCGAATTCACCGAACGCGCCCAGTCGGCCGGCTTCGAGATCGTGATGAGCACCGAATGCCCGCGCGAAACCCGGCTGCGGCAGCTGGCCGCCTTGCGCGTCCACCCGCAGTTTTCCCATATTCCGCCGGAACGCCTGTGCGTCACTTCGATCGACTTCATTGCGCGCAAACGTGATGCGGGGTCGCTAGGATGAGCGACGCCCTGATCAGCGTGATCATGCCCGCGTACAACGCGGCGCCCACCGTGGGCCACTCCATCGCCTCGGTGCTCACGCAGAGTTATCCCACCCTCGAACTCATCGTGGTGGACGACGGCTCCAGCGACGACACTCCCTTGCTGCTCGATTCGCTGGCGCGGGTCGATGCGCGCCTGCGGGTGATCCGCCTCACGACGAATGCCGGCGTAGCCGTCGCGCGCAACACCGGCATCGAAGCGGCCCGCGGCAGCCATATCGCCTTCCTCGACAGCGACGACTGGTGGCATCCGCGCAAACTGGAACTGCAGCTCGCCCACATGGCGCAGACCGGCGCCCGCATCGGCTACGCCCCCTACGATCGCGTGGACGAGGCAGGCCACGTGCTGTCGCACGTACGCCCTCCGGCAAGGGTGTCGCACGATCAATTGCTCAAGAGCAACCACATCGGCAACCTCACCGGCATCTACCACCGGAGCCTGGGTGACGGCCGCTTTCGCGCCGTGGGACACGAGGATTATGTGTTCTGGCTGGAGATGCTGCGCCGTGCCGGCAGCGCCACGTGCGTGCCCCATGACGGCGCGCTGGCCTGGTACCTGACGCGAAGTGGCTCGCTGTCTTCGGACAAGTTGCGGGCGGCGCGCTGGCAGTGGCGGATCTATCGCGATATCGAGCAGTTGGGACGCATCGCGGCTTCGCGGTATATGTGTCACTACGCCTGGGAGGCGGTTAGGAAGCGGCATTGAGGTGGTTGGTTTCAGGGGTGTGGCGTGGTCGCCAGGGTGCCGCTTACGCGGCGGGCGTTTCGACCTCCTGCCGGAGGCCGAGTCATTTCTCTTTGCCGGCCCACGCATGCGCAGGAGCGCATGCGAAGGGCAGGATGCCCGGAGTCAAGAGAAGTAACCCGGAGAAATGGCCTGAAAGGCCAAGGCTCGTAGCGTTGCGAGGCATACCAGCCGGAACGGCCTCTGGGGCCTCGTTGCGGGATGCCTTCGCCGCTACACAGCGGTGACACCGTAGCGCTGCGCAACGCGCCATAGCGAAGAGGGCTTAAGGCTGGTGTGGCAACGTTGAGGGTTGCTATAGCTCCTGAAGGTGGCGGTATCTATGGTTATAACCGCCACTGAGGCTAGATTGTCCCCTCACCCCAACCCTCTCCCCGCAGGGGAGAGGGAGATAAGGCGCGCCGCTTTAAGTCCTCAGCGCGGTGGCGCGTTGCGCAGCGTTATGGCCTAGCCGCTGTGTAGCGGCGGAGGTTGTCCCGCAGCGAAGTACCTCAAGCGCTCGGGCTTTTCCCAACGTTATGCTGCCAGCCCTTCAGGCCATTTTCTTTGGGTTACTTTTCTTTTGGGCCAGCAAAAGAAAAGTGACTCGAGCGTCGGCAGACGATCGAAACGCCCGCTGCGTAAGCGGCACCCTGGCGACCACGCCAACAAAGGCGAAAGTCACCGGCCCCCCGCTTTCGCGGGAATGACGAGCAAAAGCGCGCTTCGTGCTTATCCTGCTTCCGCCGGAACGACAACCCAAACTCGAAAACTCACACCGCCGCCATCACCCTCAACACCCTCAACCAACGGATGAACAACCGCCCCGGCGCCCCCAACCTCCCCGCAATGGCGTTCAACAGCGCAAAGTCATCATCCGTCCAATAACGCACCAGCACGCCCGCCGGCACATACACACACAGGAAGGCAATCGCACTCGGGATAAACGCATAGCGCCCGGGCACCACCTCCAGCACCAGCCAGGCAACCGCCGTGGCAATCACGCCAACGACAAACAAGCGCAACATCGGCAACCACGGAATGCCTTCCTTGGTGACCCGGCGCAACAAATAAACGGCCACCATCCACTCGAAGATGCGCGTGCAGCCATACGTGATCACCGCACCCAGCAAACCGTAGTGCGGGATCAGGCAGATGCCCACCACCACGTTGGCCATCAACGAGTAGACGCCGATGCGGATGCGGTCATCCTGGCGGTCGACCACGGTCTGGAAAGCCACGATGCCGTTGCCGATCAACAGCAGGCCGGCCAGCACCAGGGTAACCTCGATGGCGGGAATGGCATCGGTGTAACGGTGACCATACATCAGGGTGACGATGTCCGGCGTGGTCACCAGGCCGATACCGGCAATGGCGATGCCCGCCGCCCAGTAGAAGCGCGTGGCCTCGGCGAGAAAACGCGCCGCGTGCGCCTGGCCGCGCTGCCCATAGGCCTTGGCCATATAGGGCAGCAGCGTGGCGGTCAGCCCCACCGAGAACAGCTCGACCGCGCCACGCGTCAGGGTGGAGGCGATGGAGAAGAAACCCACGGCCGTCGAGGTGGAGAAGGTGTTGAGCAGGAACATTTCCACCGTCCCGCTCTTGAGCGAGAGCAGCAGCACGAGTGCGGCCGTCAGCCATAGGTGACGACGCAGGCGTTGGCTGACGTCCGCGGGTATGGGACCCACCGCGAAAGGACGACAGTAGCGACGATAGGCAATGCGGCCGATCAGGTTGAGCGTCAGCGAGGAGATCGTATAGATCCCGATGAACGCCAGCAGGTCCGCATGCGCGAGCGTGGCGGCGATCACCAGGCCGACGCTGAGCACACCGGTTAGCACGGTGGCGATGGCCTCGGGCTCGAAGTGCTCCTGCCCCTTGGCAATGGCCACCAGCATCGCGTAGTTCGCCCTGGCCGCCACCGCCAGGATGGACAGCACGATGATCGGGCCGAGGAACAGGCGCCACTCGGTGGGCTGCATGATCAGCGCCGTGAGCCCGAACAGGCCCACCACGACGGCGACGCTGATGTGCTGGGTCCGGTTGAGCTGGGCGGAGATATGCGAGGCGATATCCTCCCTGCCCGCACCGTCGGCCTCGGCGATGAACTTCATCGACGAGGTGGTCAGGGCATGGTTGCTGCACACGATCAGCCAGCGACACAGCCACACGGTGAAGGCATAACGGCCGAAATCCTCGGGACCGAGCGCGCGCGCGATCCACACGCTGAGCACCAGACCCAGCGCATATTCGATATAGGTGGCCACCGAAACGATGGTGACGCTGCGCAGTACGGCAAGCCGCTGGTTCATCGCAGGACACCGTGCGGCAGAGGGGCAGCGCGACGCGTTCGTGTCATGGGCGTCACTGTTTGGCCTGCATGTCGGCCGGCACGGCGGCGCCGCTGCCCGGCGGCTGGCGGATCAGCCACTGCACCACGCCACTACCCAGGTTGTTCCAGTTGAATCGGCGCAATGTTCCGCCCTCGGCGGCGCAATCGGTGTTGTAGGACGAAGTCAGCGCCTCCATGCGACGCTTGAGGGCGGCACTCTGCGCCGGGTCCTGCTCGAAGTAATAGGCGGCGGCCACTGGCAATCCCAGCTCCACGTTGTGCGCATCGCTATACCAGCCATCGGAATCCTCGATATCGGCAAGCGCCTTGACGGGAACGTGTGCGGACGACCAGTACCAGGCGATCAATCCATTGGGCCCCGAGCACGGAAAACGCCAATCGTGAAACTGGGCAAGCACCTTGGGATCGATCCAGCCGTAATTCTCCAGGTAGCGACCATAGGACGTGATCATCTGCGGGATGCGCTTGTCGCCCGTTACCAGCCAGGCATGCCACAGCCCATCGACGATGTTCTCGCTCATCCACGGCGAATTGCCGCGCACGTCGGTGGCGGGGTCCCAGGTGTCCCCTTCGTGCTTCTGCCAGCTGCTGCGCCAGGAGCCATCGTCGCCCAGGCCATCGGGATTCTTGCGCTGGTGATCGTAGAGCCAGCCCACGCGCTGGTTGATCAACGAGAGATAGTGCGGCTGCCCGGTGAGCTCATACGCGCTTACGGTTTCCAGCAGGCCCAGGCCGGCCTGGCGTTCGGTGAAGAACTCCGACGGATGGGCATACGGACCCGGCCGTCCGCTCCAGCCGCCGTTCTCCCACAGCGTCACCATCTTGCCGACGGTGGCGAGGTCATGGCTTTCGTCATTGCCGGTAAGCGCCACGGCAAGCAGGATCGGTTCCACATAGACGTACTTGGTGTCGCACGGCTTGCCACTGAAGGCCCAGCCGCCACCGCAGAACGGATCCATCGGCAGGCCTTCGCGCTTGATGTTCTTCATGTAGAAGCGATAGCTGAGATCGGCCGCCTGCAGGTAATCGAAACGCCCCGTACGCAGGTACGCCTTGAACAGCGTGCTCGGGCGGTCGAACAGCCAGGCCGAGAAATCGTCCACCGGCAACTTGCTGGCCCATTCGAACTGGCGCGACACGTACTTCGCATACGGCTCGTTGGGCGTCGCGGGCTGCTGCGGCCCGGCAATCAGCGAAGCGCACAACCAGGCCGGTGTCAGCGTGCCCAGCACCATCGGCACACGCAGGCCCTGCGGGCCGTCGACCAGGCCGGCCTCGTAGGGCCAGCCGGCGATGTCCTGCTGCCGTGGCTTGCCGATGGCGAAGTAGTACGTCTCCTGATCCGTCGCCAACGGCGCGTGAAACTGCACCCGCACGGCGCGGATGCTGTTGTCCTTGGCGTACCAGCGCAACGTCACCTTGGCCACCGAGGCCACTTCGTTGCCCTTCGCGTCGAGGATGCGCAACCGCTGGGGATCCGTCAGCATTCCCGGCGGAAACGGGATGCCCACCGATGCCAGCACCGGCGACCCGCTGCCGCCATTGCGATGCAGGACGATGCGCTGGTCCGGCACGATGTCCGATGCGATGGGCCCGATATCCGCGCCATGCTTGCCCGCGACACTCGTGCTGCTCGCTGGGGTCGCCTGCCCCGCCTGATGCCTGGCGGCGACGGCAACACCCGCAAGACCCAGCAGCAGGAGGATGCCGATCGAGCAGGCGCGCAACACGGGCCCGGGCCTAACTGACATGATCGAGCTGCCGCGCGAGCTTCTGTTCCCAATGGAAGGCCGTACGCACGATGAAGTCGAGATCGTCGTAGCGCGGGTGCCAGTCGAGCACGTCCTGCAGCTTCGCGCTGCGTGCGATCAGCATGGGCAGGTCGCCGACGCGCCGGGGCCGCTCGATGATGTTGAGCGGCCGCCCGCTCACGCGCGTCACCGCGTCGATCACCTCGCGCACGCTGTAACCATGCCCGTACCCGCAATTGAGCGTCAGCGACGGGCCGCCGCGGCGCAGATGGTCCAGCGCGCGCAGATGCGCCGCGGCCAGGTCTTCCACATGGATGTAGTCGCGAATGCCGGTGCCGTCCGGCGTGTCGTAGTCGGTACCGTAGATGCACAGGCTGTCGCGCCTGCCCGCGGCGTGCTCGCAGGCCGCCTTGATCAGCAGCGTGGCATGCGGCGCCGAATGGCCGATGCGCCCGGCGGGATCGCAGCCGGCCACGTTGAAGTAGCGCAGGATCACATGCCGCAACCCGCTGGCGGCGCTGACATCGCGCAGTATGTTCTCGGACATCAGCTTGGACATGCCGTACGGGTTGAATGGCCGCGTAGGCGTGTCCTCGTCGGCAATGCCGCTATCGGTCAGGCCGTAGACCGCCGCCGTGGACGAAAAGATGAAGTGCGCCACCCCGGCCTCGGCGCAACACCCCAGCAGGTTGCAGGTGTTGCAGGTGTTGTTGCCGTAGTACTTCACCGGGTCGCTCACCGATTCGGGCACTACGGTATGCGCCGCAAAATGCAGCACCGTATCCACCCGATGATGGGCGATCACACGCGCGACAAGCTCGCGGTCACCGACATTGCCGACCACCAGCTCGGCATCATGCACCGCCTCGGCAAACCCGGAAGAAAGGTTGTCGATCACCACCACGCGCTCGCCGCGTGCCGCCAACTGTTGCACGACATGGCTGCCGATATAACCGGCGCCGCCGCTGACCAGGACACCGTTCATGACGAAGCACCTGCGTGGGCAATGGGGAAATTGCGCTGGAGCCACGCCTCGATATGCTCGATCAGATGCCGACGATCGTCGACAAGCACATAGGTGTGGTCGGTTTCCTCGATATAGCGCGTGCTTACGGCGGGCCGATTCATGAGGCTGCCGAAACACTCGCGGAACTGGCGCGCATGGTTGAAGTCCATGTTGATGCCGCCGCTGTAGACAAGACATAACTTCAGGCCGCGATCGAGCATCCCCTTCAAGTCCACCCGAACCACGTCCTGCGGTAGCGGCGCGACGCCGAACACCGGTTCGTTGCCTCCGCCACCGACCTCCCGCGACTTGCGCACCAACCATCGCCACCAACGCTTTGCGTTGAACAGGCGCGGCAGGTAATGACGCAGCCTGAAGCCGAAGGTGCGGTAGGCATAGCCGTCGAGGAACACCACGCCATCGAGCTTTTCGTGACTATGCTCGCCGCATGCGACGGTGTGCGCGTTCTGCGCGCCCGAGCACAACCCCACCAGCACGAAGCGCGAACAGGCGGCATGCTGGTGCAACAACGCCATCGCATCGTCCACGTCGGCGCACACCTGCTGCACGCGTGTCTGCGATTCTCCACTGGCACCGCTGTCGCCGATGGTCGATTGATCGAAGCGCAGCGTCGGATAGCCCAGTTCATTGAGCCGGCGGGTCATGTCCACATGCAGGCGAAACGGCCCGATGCGATGCACCAGCCCCGCGTTGAGCACGATCACACCGACCGCCCCCGGCGCCGTGGGCGGCAGGCCGGCAATGCCGACCAGATGCCGCGCGCGCCCAAAACGGAAGGCCTGCTCACGCATATGCGCGCTCCCGCAGATGGGCGACCACCGTCTGCACCAGCGGGTGGGAAAGAATGGCCGTCTCGATCCGCGACAGTTCGTCCCAAGGCGTGTCCGGCCGCAGGCGATGCAACCTTGCCGGGTCTGGCACCCACTCGTGCCAGTCCGGCGACGCCTCGCCCAGCGAGTCAATCAGCAACGAAGGCGCCGTCAGCCGTTCCGCGCGCAGGCTGGCAATGCGCTGGCGCAACCCGGGGTTCACGGCAAAACCCAGCCACTGCCCTTCCGCCGCCGAGGCCGCACGGGGGCGGATGAAGCGATGCGTGTCGCGACGCAAGGCGTCCTGCAAGGCATCGAGCGTGGCGACGTAGGCGCTGCCATCCATCACCGGATCCCACGCCACCAGGTCCGTCAGTTGGGCGGATGGCGCGGCAGCGAGGGCGAGGTTCGCCCCCAGCCGCGCACCGAAGGCGGACACGCGATCAACGCTGCTGCGCGAGCGCAGTTCGGCCGCCGCCGTGGCGATGTCGTCCAGGCAACGATCCCAATCCACTTCATCACTGGCGCCGGCCGAGTCGCCGCACCCGTAGTAGTCGAAGCGCAACACCGGGATGCCTGCGGCGGCCAAGGCGCTGGCGAGCTGTCGATAAAGCCGATGGCAACGGATGTGGTCCTGCCCCAGCGGCGCGCACAACAGCACGGCCTTGGCGGCCGCCCCGGCCGCCGCGTGGTAGATCCCAAACAGCTCACCGTCTTGACCGAAGAAGAAAGGCAGTTCGCTCTCAAACCGCGTCATCGCTTGTACACCAGGGTCAGGAAGACCTCGTTCTCGTGATAGGACTGTCCCACCGCGTCGCTGGCCTGGATCTGCCGTACGAACGACGCGCTCCAGCTCCAATGCGACGTCAGCTGCTGGGAGAACGCGGTGCCGTAGCGATAGGCCTTGTCGTGGCGGTTGATCGTCTCGTAATCCAGCCGCCCGCCCGTCGCGAACGCCGACACGGTCATGGTGGGGGTCAGCTTGTAGTCGACGGTCGTGCCCACGCCCTTGTCGGTCTGGTTGAACGTGGTCTGGTTGACGTAGTCGAGCTTGCTGTAGGACGGCGCCAGCGAAAAACTGAAGCGCTCGTCGCGATAGCTATAGGTCAGCTCCATCTGCCGCTCTTTGTAGATGTCCGAGCTGATGATGACGTTGCCGACGCTGATGCCACCACGCGTGGTGTCGATGGCCTCGGTCAGCGGCTGCAAGGGCACCAGCTCGCCGCCGACGTTCACGTTGGTCGGCTGCAGCATGTCCTGCGTGGCGTCCGCGTATTGATAGTCGCCGTTCAAGGTAAGAGTGTTGCGCGGCGACAGGCGCCAGCCGATGGTCACCCGCGCCAGCGGAGAGGACTGCGACGCTCCCTGGGTGAAATCGATGTCCGACCATCCCAGCGCGGTATCGATATCGATCTGTTCCAGCCGGCTGGTGTAGCGGGCGTAGGCCTGATAGCTGGTGTAATTGGAGCCGGCCACGCTGGTGTTGTTGAAATCGACATGCTCGACGTCGATGTTCCCGGACAACTGGTCGGTGGGGCTAAGGTCGCGGAATATCCGGAAGGCGGCATCGCCACGCGATGAATTGAACTCGGTGACCTTGGATGCATAGCTGTTGATGTAGTGAAGGTCCACCTCGCCGGTCATTCCGTCGCCAACCCGGAAGTGCAGCGTGGGCCCCAGGGCGATCACGTTGGTCTGCTGCTGGTTGTTCGGCGCATTGGCGGCCAGGGAGTTGACCGGTTCCACGCCGGCGTAGTCCTGCACGGTGAAATCCAGCCGCTTCGGAATCACCGTCCAGTTCATCTGGCCGGCTATCTCCGCCAGCGTCTGGTTGTCGAAGGTGCTGCCGGAGTAATCCCGGTATTCGATGTTGCCGGTGACATTGGCCTGCAGCGTGGAACCCTGCTGGGTATAGGCGAAGTTCACGCCCGGCTCCAGCACGTTCGTGCTGATCGGATCGGTGGTGGTAAGCGCCGTGTTGTCGCTGTGCTCGATCGTGGTGTAAAGCGAGTAGTCGAACTGCCCCGCCCATGCGCTCCCGGAAACGGCGGCCAGCGCAAGGGCTATCGAGCGAGCGAGTGTAGTGCGTACCGCCATGTTCCTTCCCCCAATGGATTGGTCGCAGCAGGAATCGCTCACTCAGGGCAGATGATTGAACACCACCCCGGCCATCTTCTCCGGATCGAAATTCGTTACCGCTTGGTTGATCGCCGCCGGCGTGTCGCGCCCGTAGCCCGCCACCACCACCACGAAATCAGCGAGATCGGACAGGATGCGCGCATCCGGCGAGCCCTTGATCGCGGGGCCGTCCAGGAACAGGTAGCGATCGGGGTAACGGCAGCGCAGCGAGTCGAGCATCGTGCTCATGCGGAACGAGGAGAAATACTCGCCGCTGTTCTCGCGCGCCCTGCCCGCGGGAATCAGCCGCAACCGCGGTATGCCGGTGCGATAAAGCACCGGTTCGATGCCGAGCGCCGGCTGTTCGAGGAAGTCGATCAATCCACCCGCCAGCGGCTCGACGCTCAATGCCTTGTGCTGGCTCGGATAACGCAGGTTGCAGTCGATCAGTAGGCTGGTCTTGGACTCGTCGAAGGCGAACGCCGCCGCCAGATTGCGCGTGACGAAGCTGCCACCGGAGCGCGGGCTTACCGATACCACCAGCGTGATGAAATTCTGTTGCCCGGCAATGCCAAGCAGACGCGTGCGGATCTCGCGGAATGCATCGGACTGCCGACGCACCGACTCTTCGCGATGGATCAGCCGGCGTTCCTCCAGCTGCAATGGCACCAGCTCCCCCGCCCCTTCGTTCATGCGGGCAATCGAGTGGCCGGTCACGGCGTGATGCTGCAGGTTCTTGGCCGCCTCCTCGAGCACGTCCTCGATGCTGCCCTGCAGTCCGCTGTCGTTCTCGTCCTTCATGTTCATTGCTTCAACCTCAGCCAGAACATGGCCAGGTAGACCGCGGCGATGCCCGCCACCGTGATCAACAGGAACATGTTGTGCAGCCGCTCACGGCGGCGATCGTCGGGCGTCGGGTAAAACGGTATGGCGGCCAACACGGCAAGGCCCGTCGCCTGTTCCAGCCGCTCCACCGAACGCACGCGCGGATCAAGCTTCACCAGTCCGAACAACAGCCCCACGGGAACCGCCAGCGCCAGCGCGATGCCAGCCACGCTGAAGTGCATGAAACGCAGCCCCGATGGCGCCAGCGGCATCACTGCTGGGTTTTGCACCAGGAAGGTAAGGCCGCGCTGCTCGGCGTCCAGATTCATCGAAACGCGGGCGTTCTCGCGGCGCTTGAGCAGGTCCTGGTAGACGTCGCGATTGACGTTGTAGTCGCGCGTCAGCTCGGCCGTGACGTTTTCCGAGTTGGCGATGCGGGCGCTGCGCTGCAGTTCCGTCTGCAGCATGGCTTCGCTCGCGCTCAGCCGCGCCGCGGCAGCCGCCGTGCTCGCCCGCGTCGAGGAAAGCTGGGTCTTGATCTGCTCGTAGGCGGGATTGAAACGCACCGCGCCATCGAGCGCCGTCGGCGATCCGGCCGCCTGCGCCGCGTCCTTGCGCTGGTCCGCCTGCGCCATCTGCTGCCGCACATCCTGCATCTGGTGCCGGATGCGGACCACGTCGGGGTATTCGTCGGTATAGGTGAGCAGCAGCTTGTCCAGTTGCGATTGCAGGTCGGCCAGCTGGCTCTGGTAGATGCCGTCCGCGGTCTGCACGGTGCTCACTTCGGATTCACCGGTCAATTGCGACGCCAGTGAGCCCTCCTGCGAGCGCCGCTCCATCAGGTCCATGCGCGCCGTTTCGATCTGGCTGCGCAGCTGGCTGATGCGCGCGTTGGTATCGGCCTCGCTGCCGGGGCGCGCATCGTCATTGGCATCGCGATAAGCCTTGAGCTTGTCCTCCGCGTCGGTAAGCTTGGCCCGGTAAGCCTCGACCTGGCTGTTGATGAACTCGTAGGCCTCGCGGCTCTCGCGCTGCTTGGACGCCAGGCTCTCGCTGATGAATAGCTGGGCGAACTGGCGCGTCACCTCATAGGTGCGCTTCGGGTCGGTGTCGAAATAGCTGATCGTGATGAGGTTGTCGTGCTCGGTCAGCACCTTGGTACGTGACTTGATGCCTTCGATGAGACGGTCCTGCTCCACCGGCGTGGGATGGGTGGCCATCCAGCCGCCCGCGACCAGGATCTCGCCCATCACCTTGCGGCTGAAAATCACGTCGCGCGCGATGCTTGCGCGGTTCTTGTTGGCGGTGGCCGCCGCCGCGCCCTCCATCAAGGGCGAGATGATGCTGCTCTCCTGCGCCAGGATGGTGGTGGATGCCTCGTACTTCTTCGGCCACAACAGCCCCGTTACCAGCGCGGCGAGCGCGATAAGCGCAAAGATGATCCCCATCGTCAGCCGGCGACGGCGAGCCTCGCTCACCAAGGCGGGCAGCAGGCTGGCAAAAGGTGTGAGTTCCCCATTCATAGCCTTCCCCTCGTCCGTTCTCCCTGGACCATGCCGGACATCAGAAAACCCGCAGTGGCACGGTGACCACATCGCCCGGTTGCACCGGATAGTTGGTCGCCAGGTCCCCTTGCTGCAGCACTTTGTCCAGCCGCACTGAGTACGGCGTGGTGGTGCCATCGCTGCCCTTGCGATACAGCTCGGTGCGATCGGGCGCCGCAAATTCCGTGGTTCCGCCTGCCGCCAGCACCGCGTCCAGCACGGTCATGCCCTGGCGATAAGGAATGGATATCGGTGTACGCACCGCACCGGTCACGCGCACCCGCGACAGGTACTCATGGCTGCGCAGCTCCGTGAGGATCACCGCCACCTGCGGGTCACGCACGTACGACTGCAGCTTGTCCTTGATCTCCCCGGCCACTTCCTCCGGCGTCTTGCCGCCGGCCATCACGTCGCCAATCAGCGGCACCGTGATCTTGCCGTCCGGGCGCACCGGCACGCTTACGCTCAAGTCCGGGTTATGCCAAACCGTAATCTGCAACTGGTCGTCGACACCGATGCGATAGCTGGTGACCGCCTGTGCGCCGGGATCAATCTTGGGTGCTTCGGTGGAACCACGCCCCGTGGCGCACGCCGCCAACAGCAGAGCAACGCACAGCACGAGAAGAAAACGGAAGTTCTTCATGGCGGTTCCCCTGATTGAAAATGTGAACTAAGTCACGATTGAGTATATCCAATCCAAAAACTGGCTTGACAAAGCCATAGGGAATAGAACTTGCCGCACATGCGCGGTGAAATCCGCAGCGTCGACGCCAACCGGCGCACACGATTCACCATGCAGGACAACCCTCGCCAGCGGCCAAAGGGCCTAGCCAGGACGATGGAAAGACACATCGACGCTTCGGGGTGAAAAGTGCGGCCTTGGCTGTTACCAGGGTTTTAGACCATTTGGCCGATAGGCCACCGCCCCGACTCCGGCCGGCAATGCGACCTCAGCCGTGGCTACTGAAGTAAAAGCCGAAATAGCGATCGAGGGAGTGCGAGGGATAGAACGGGATATCGCACTGGCGATCCGTGTTCTCCCAGCGATCGCGCATCGTATAACCCAAGGCCCGCAACCCATCGAGGAATTCGCGCTCGGCAGTCACTCGATAGGGACAGCACGACACCCCGGTGTTCTGTACGGTGAAGTACGACGCGCTCAAATGGATCGGCACCGAATTGAGCAGCAGATGGGCCGGCGGCCGCTCAAGCGAGGCAAGCAACCCGGCCAACGTATAGTCCAGGTACTGCAGCGCCCCGGCAGCAAACAGCACATCCATGCCACTGGCATCCTCGCGTCGCGGCGTGAAGCGCAAATGCCTGGCGGGATCATTCCTCGCCGCCCATTCCTCACCGGCCGCATTGACGGCCGGCACATCCATCACCAGCCAACGCATGGCATCGGGGAAATGGAAATAACGCTGATATGCGTAATACGCGATACCGATATGCCCGCCCAGATCGAACACGGAAACGCAGCCCTCCGCGAACAAGCGCGAGAGCCACCACATCATCGGATAGTCGTTGAGGAAGACGCGCCGCGTGCGCTCACGATAGAACGCGGCCGAGGCCGCATTGTCATAGCCCTGCACCAGCGTCGGCGGAATGCTGGCCTGCGCTTCGGCAAAGCTGGAAAAGACGCCGCGATACAAGTTCTGCAACGTCGAATCGTGGGCGAAGAACCGATGTTCGTAGCCTGCACGCAGCACGCTGCCAACAACAGGCCAATGCGACGCCTGTTCGGCCAAGCTGTGCAAGGTTGGATGCCTGTCCATGCACGCAGCACCTCGTGCGGAAAACCATCCGACGCCCCGCCAGACTCGCCGAGACAAGAGCCGGCCAGCGCCAACATCGGAGCCCGCCATGGCCACCTGGCCATGGATCCAACGCGCCCGCTGCCGACTCCTCGCAATGCTCACGCCGAAAAATCAGCAACGCCACAGGAACAACGCACCACCTGCCGATTGGGTTGAATGCCCGATGCCCCCTCATCAAACTTGAAGCTTCGGCGAAACCCGGATCCGTCGGCGATAAAGCCAGGCTGCGCGAGAACCTGCGCAGCCTGGCGTGCTTCGCAAGCAGTCGGCGTTAGAACTTGACGGTCACACGCGCCCAGAAATAACGCCCCATCAGGTCGAAATCACTCGGGTCGGTATTCGCGTTGAGCGAATTGTTGGCATAAAGCATTGGCGGCTGTTTGTCGATGGTTCAACCAATCCGGGCTGTCGCTTGGAGTGAGACAAGTCCAGCGTGCGCCTGCCGCCACGGACATCGTCTACGAGGCGCAACGATTGAACGCCTGCGGAAACCTACTACCTTTCCGGCTCACCTAAGAAAAGAAGTATATCTGTCAGCTGGTGCGCTGCGGTGACTATTGGAAAGTGCTGCTCTATCACAACCCGTCGAATCTTGGCTCATACCGCTGCCAGAACTTCGACAAAGTCAAATCGCATGTGATGCGCTATCTCAGGACGCGCGAAGATCTGCTTTGTGGGGCAGTAACCGCGTATGGCAGGGTGAAGGGTGCCTGCGAACAATACGGGGCCGAAGCGTGACCGCACAATCCATCCAAGCCGGAAGCGCCATTGGGTGACCCGATGACCTTCAATCACTACAAATTCCAGGACAAGGGTCAACTGCAATAGAAGCATGCCACCCCGGGAATCATGCAGGGCGACCACGCAGTGAAGGTTGACGAACACTTCACACTCCCTTCGCTACTTACATCAGCGCGACAGGCTGTCGCGTACTCATGGACAAAGGAAAGAGCATGAAAGCTAAGCGTGGAATTTTTGCACTTTCGGCGATGATGGCGGCTTGCTTGTTCAGCCAGGCCGACGCTGCGCCCCCCCCGAAGTCGGATCAGACAACTGGTGTCTTCCTGCAATGTTCTACCTGTGCAGTGTCGGGACAGACTCCGGCGCTGCTCAGCTACGTGCAGTCGGCAATTTCGCTTTACAACGGCTCTGCGCTGGCTGCCAGCAACGGTCATCAGGTCAGCGTGGGCGATGAAATCCAGATCGAACGACGGAATACCAAGCCCAATGGCGCCTGGTCCATCACCGACCATTACTTTGTGGTCACCCATCTTCCGGTGACTTCGTTCAACGATCTTGTAGACCAGGGCGTAGAGACCGACAGCGATGGCGGCAACGCGTTCCCGCCGCCCGCCGGGCCTAGCATTTCGGATTTCGTCGCACAGTTCGCTGCCGATGGCGGAACCGTGCTGGTCTTTTATGGGTATTACCCGCCTGGCTGATTCAGGACTGCTGGATGTTCTAAAAAGCAAGGGCTCCCTCCGGGGTCCTTGCTTTTCGCCGGATGTCGCGCAGCCGTAATACATCCCGCGATCCTTACGATTGGTATCTGGAACGGCGGCCTCACCTGAGGCGGTTGCAGCTGGCGGTAATCCCCCCGAAAAAACGGTGGGATCAGAAGTAGAATTTTCTCGTTGAGGGAGTTCTACGGAATGAAGAAGTCGAGATTCACGGACAGCCAGATCATGGACGCACTGAAGCGCGTTGAGGCAGGGCTGGCGGTACCGGATCTTTGCCGAGAGCTGGGGATCAGCACGGCGACGTTCTACAAGTGGCGTTCGAAGTACGGCGGCATGGACGTGTCGCTGATTGCGCGGATGAAGGAGCTGGAGGCCGAGAATGCACGGCTGCGCAAGATGTACGTCGAGGAGAAGATCAAGGCTGAGATCGTTGCAGAGGCACTCGCAAAAAAAGACTGAGGCCATCTTGCCGACGTGAGATGGCCATGCGAGCGGTGGTTAGCCGGTGCCCATCGATCCGGCTGGCGTGCGAGGCGTTCGGAATCAGCTAGGCTTGCTATCGGTATGCTGGCCGACGGAAGGTCGAGAACGATGAGGTTGCGAACTGACTGTTGCGTCTGACCGACAACCACCGGAACTGGGGATTCGGGCTGTGCTTCTTGTACCTGCGTAACGTGAAGGGCTTCGGCTGGAATCACAAGCGTGTGTACCGAATCTATCGCGAGCTGGAGTTGAACCTGCGGATCAAGCCGCGCAAGCGGTTGGTCAGGCAGGTTCCAGAGCCGCTGGCCGTACCGTCTGGCGTCAACCAGGTCTAGTCAATGGACTTCATGCACGACCCACTGGCCGATGGGCGCAGCATTCGGTTGTTCAATGTGATCGACGACTTCAACCGCGAAGCGCTTGGCATCGAGATCGATTTCTCGTTGCCGTCGGAGCGGGTGATCCGTGCGTTGCGGCAGATCATCGGTTGGCGTGGCCGGCCGACAGCGATTCGGTGCGACAACGGCCCTGAATACCTGAGTGCGGCCATCACCGAGTGGGCCCGGCAGTACGGGATCAGGCTCGATTACATCCAGCCGGGCAAGCCCCAGCAAAATGCCTATGCCGAGCGATTTAACCGGACCGTGCGATACGAATGGCTGTCGCAGTACCACTGGGAAGACTTGGATCACATGCAGCGTTTCGCGACCGATTGGATGTGGACCTACAATCACGACCGCCCAAACATGGCCCTGGGCGGATTTACGCCAAAACAGCGGCTGGCCATGGCCGCCTAGTTTCTACTTCTGATCCCCATGAAAAATGGGGGGATTACCGATACATGCAATGACCCGCTCAGGATATCCATCCGCCCAGGGAGGGATCGTGCAGCCCATGCAGAGGCGTAAGAAGTAGGCACAAATCAATCGCGCAATACCACGTAAGAGGCGCCTGCGGGCGCTTTTTTTCGCGCCGGAAAAGCAGGCGAATTTTTCGAATATTTTCCAGTGGCCAAAAGAAAAGGCACCTAGGTTTCCCTAAGTGCCTTTTCCGATTGGTGGGCCGTGAAAGATTCGAACTTTCGACCAATTGATTAAGAGTCAACTGCTCTACCAACTGAGCTAACGGCCCATAAAACGAATTGTAACAACCAACAAATTGGGGTGGACGATGGGATTCGAACCCACGACAACCGGAATCACAATCCGGTACTCTAACCAACTGAGCTACGCCCACCATAAAACCTGAATTGGCGCGCCCGACAGGAATCGAACCTGCAACCGTCGGCTTAGAAGGCCGATGCTCTATCCGGTTGAGCTACAGGCGCTTGTGCACACGGTGCATAGCATCTGCATGGTCGGGGCAGAGGGATTCGAACCCCCGACATCCAGCTCCCAAAGCTGGCGCTCTACCAGGCTGAGCTATACCCCGATTTCGAACCCTCAACCGCCGAAGCGTGCTGAAGCTTAGAAATGCTACGGGTGACGCCTAGCCTAGTCAATCCGTATCAAAGCACACCGAACTTCAACTTTCGTCCGGTCCGCTTGGCGATTCACTGCCTTGCGGCACAAGTCATGATGTGAACATCACAGCTTGCTTCAAATGGCGCGCCCGGAGAGATTCGAACTCCCGACCACCAAGTTCGTAGCCTGGTACTCTATCCAACTGAGCTACGGGCGCGTTTTTAACTTTTGCCTTGTCGCTTAACCACCGAAGTGGAAAGCGCCGAAGCGAGAAGCGGAATTATTCAGATTCGAGAGCGATGCGTCAACTCTTTTTTTCAGTTTTTTTTCATCGCCGTTGAAGAATCTTCACGTTCGACGATGAAAACGCATCACCTGGGCCGGTCATTTTAGCCGTCTGTTCGTCATTCGGCTATACCTTCGCGCAAACTTTTTCGCCGCGAGTGGATCGACAGCGCGCGCATACGTATCCAAAGAAAAGGCGGCACGTGGCCGCCCTTTCTTGCATGCATCGAGGTCGATCAACGATCGGACATGCGACTCTGAATCGCCGGATCGCCCACCTTGGCGCCTGCATCGCCACGCGGCGGCGGCGGCGGTGGCGTGGGGCCGGTGCTGGCGGTCTTGGACCAATCTGCCGGCGGCCCCGGCACGCGACCGTTCATGATGTCGTCGATCTGGTGCGCGTCGATGGTCTCGTACTGCAGCAGCGCATCGGCCATCACGTGCAGCTTGTCGATGTTGTCGGTCAGCAGCTGCTTGGTGCGCGCATAGGCGCGATCCAGGATGGCACGCACTTCCTCATCGATCTTGCGCGCGGTCTCGTTGGAGACGTTCTTGTGCTGCGTCACCGCGCGGCCCAGGAATACCTCATCCTCTTCCTCGCCGTAGGTCACTGGGCCGAGCGTGTCGGACAGGCCCCACTTGGTGGCCATGTTGCGCGCCATCTTGGTGGCGCGCTCGATGTCGTTGGACGCACCGGTGGTGACCTTGTCCTCGCCGAAGATCAGCGCCTCGGCCACGCGGCCGCCGTACAACGAGCATAGCTGCGACTCGATGGCCACGCGGTTCATGCTGTACTTGTCGCCTTCCGGCAGGTACATGGTGACGCCCAGGGCGCGACCACGCGGAATGATGGTGACCTTGTAGACCGGGTCGTGTTCCGGCACCAGGCGACCCACGATGGCGTGACCGGCCTCGTGATATGCGGTGAGCTTCTTCTCGTCCTCGCTCATGGCCATCGAGCGGCGCTCGGTGCCCATCAGGATCTTGTCGCGCGCCTTGTCGAGATGGCTCATGCGCACGTCACGCGCGTTCTCGCGCGCGGCGAACAGCGCGGCCTCGTTGACCAGGTTGGCCAGGTCCGCGCCGGAGAAGCCCGGGGTACCGCGCGCAATGGTCATGGGATCGACGTCAGCGGCGGTCGGCACCTTGCGCAGATGCACCTTGAGGATCTGTTCGCGGCCCTTCACGTCGGGCAGGCCCACCACCACCTGGCGGTCGAAGCGGCCCGGACGCAGCAGCGCCGGATCGAGCACGTCGGGGCGGTTGGTCGCGGCGATGACGATGACACCTTCGGTGCCCTCGAAACCGTCCATCTCGACCAGCAACTGGTTCAGGGTCTGCTCGCGCTCATCATGACCGCCGCCCAGGCCGGCGCCACGATGGCGGCCGACGGCGTCGATTTCGTCGATGAAGATGATGCACGGCGCGTGCTTCTTGGCCTGTTCGAACATGTCGCGCACGCGGCTGGCGCCGACGCCCACGAACATTTCGACGAAGTCGGAGCCCGAGATCGAGAAGAACGGCACCTTGGCCTCGCCCGCGATGGCCTTGGCCAGCAGGGTCTTGCCGGTACCCGGCGGGCCCACCATCAGCACGCCACGGGGAATCTTGCCGCCCAGCTTCTGGAACTTGCCCGGGTCGCGCAGGAACTCGACCAGCTCGCCGACTTCTTCCTTCGCCTCATCGCAGCCGGCGACATCGGTGAAGTTGACCTTGATCTGGTCCTCGCCCTGCAGCTTGGCGCGCGAGCGGCCGAAGCTCATGGCGCCGCGGCCACCGGCACCGGCCTGCATCTGGCGCATGAACCAGATGAACACGCCGACGATCAGGATGATGGGCAACCAGTTGAGCAGCAGGCCCAGCAGCGAGAAGCCGTTGTTGGAGGGCTCCTGGCGCACTTCCACGCCCTTGTCCTGCATCTGCTTGACCACCGAGTTGGTGGACCAGCCCAGGACGGGGGCGACGGTGCGGAAGGTGCTGCCATCCTTCAGCTTGCCGCTGATGCTGGCGGGCTGGTCGGCGCTGATGTTGGCCGAGGCCACATTGCCGTTGTCCACGCTCTGCACAAAGGTGCTGTAGGGCAGATCCGAGGAGGATGCGCCATGCGGATTGAAGCTCTGGAACACCGTCAGCAGTACGACTGCGATGATCAGCCAGAGCAGCAGGTTTTTCGCCATTTCATTCATGCACGGTTCTCGCCCGATTGCCCGCCGTTGGCCTTGCGACCCACGGCCAATGCATACACCTCACGCGAACGTGCGCGTGAGGCCTTAGGTTTACGCATGGTCACGCGGGTGAAGTCCGCGCGCAACCTGCGAATGTATTCGTCAAAGCCGGTCCCCTGAAACAGCTTGATCAGGAATGACCCGCCCGGTTTAAGCCATTGGCGGCTGAAGTCCAGCGCCAGATCGGCCAGATCCATCGCGCGGATCTGATCGGCCAGGGCTACGCCACTCATATTGGGGGCCATATCGGACAGCACAAGATCGACCTTATTGCCGTCCAGCCGGCCTTCCAGCTCGCGTAACACCGACTCCTCGCGGAAATCGCCCTGCAGGAAGTCCACCCCGCCGATACCCTGCATGGGCAGGATATCCAGCGCCACCACGGTGCCAGTATCACCCAAACGCTGCCGGACCAGCTGCGACCAGCCGCCCGGCGCGGCGCCCAGGTCGACCACCCGCATGCCCGGCTTGAGCAGGCGGTCGCGGTCCACCAGTTCCTCCAGCTTGAACACGGCACGCGACCGCAGCCCTTCGGCCTGGGCCTTCTTCACATAAACATCATCGAAGTGTTCCCGCAGCCAGCGGGAACTACTTTTGCTGCGGGACATGATCGGCGACAGCCATGGATACGGGGGAAGTGACCTGCATGATACCCTTAGCAGTCTCATTGCCGCGAATCCGAGACTGAACGCATGGCTCTTTCCCCCTCGCAGCGCCGTTATCTGCGCAGCCTCGCCCACGATCTCCACCCTGTCATCCTGCTGGGCGCCAAGGGTGCGACCGACGCCGTGCTCAAGGAACTCGACCTCGCCCTGACCCACCACGAACTGGTGAAAGTGAAGCTTTCCGGTGGCGACAAGGAAGAGCGCCAGGCTCAGATCGATTTCCTCGCCGGTGGCACCCAGTCGGAAAACGTGCAGGAAATCGGCCATATCGTGGTGCTGTTCCGCCGCAACGAGGACGAGCCCAAGCTCGCCCTGCCCCGCTAAGGGACACGCTGATGGACCTTTCGCTCGACCGCCCGGATAACTATCTGTTCGTGCGCCGCGTGGGTGCCCGCAGCGTCACCGTGGTGGATCGCGACTTCACCGTCAGCTTCCTGCTGGCGCCGGACCGCGCGGTGGAAAACTGGCCGGTCACCGCGTCCGGCGAGCTGGATGCCAGCCACGTCGACGCCATTCTTGAGCTGAAACCGGAACTGGTCATCCTGGGCACCGGCGAGCGCCAGGTGTTCCCCGACCCCGCTTTCATGGCCGGCCTGCTGCGCAAGGGCATCGGTATCGAGGTGATGGACAACGCCGCCGCCGCCCGTACCTATGACCTGCTGGCGGCCGAGAATCGACGCGTGGTGGCGGCATTTATCCTCCCCGCCTAACCCGGTAGGGGCGCACCTCGTGCGCGACCGTGGCGTTACGACGTCACCGCTCCGTAGGCTTGTCGCGCACAGGGTGCGCTCCTGCCAAAGACGCAGCGTCAACGCGACGGCAGATAGCCCAGCGGGTCGACCGGATTGCCGTCCTTGCGGATCTGGAACTGCAACTCGTCGCGCGACGCGCCGGTAGCACCCATTTCGGCGATCTGCTGGCCAGCGCTGACACGCTGGCCTTCCTTCACCAGTCGCTTGCTGTTGTGGCCATAGGCCGACAGGAAGCTGTCGTTGTGCTTGACGATGACCAGCTCGCCATAGCCCACCAGGCCATTGCCGCTGTAAACGACCACGCCATCGGCGGCCGCGCGTACCGGGTCACCGGTCTTGCCGGCAATCTCGATACCGGGGATGGCATCACCCGACTGGAAGCGCTTGATCAGGCTGCCATCGGCCGGCCAGCGCCAGGTCACCCCTCCGTTGCTGCGGGTGGCGCCCGGCGCGGCGGGAGCCACCGGCGCCGGCGGCGGCGTGTTGCTGGCCGTGGCCGCCGGTGCACCGGCTACCGGCACCACCGGCGTCGTGCTGGCAGCGGGCGCAGGCGTCGACGCAGCCGTAGCAGTAGCACTTGTAGCGGTAACCGGCTCAAAGCCCGACTCCAGCGGGCTGGGCGGTGCTGCGTGAGCCGGCGCTGGCGCGACCGGCTTCGGTGCGGTCGACACCACCGCGCCGGTGATATGCACGGGTGCGGGGACCGGCGCCTTGCCGTTGGCGGGCGCCAGCTTCAGTTCCTGGCCCGGCCAGATGGTGTACGGCGCGGCGATATTGTTCCAGCTGGCCAGGTCGCGGAAATCCACGCCGTTGCGGAACGCGATGGAGTACAGCGTGTCGCCCTTGTTGACCTTATAGGTACCGCCCGGCGGCACCCGGGCCGGCGCCACGCCATGCGAGCCGGCATTGCCACTGGCCGGCTCGACGACAACGGTTCGACGGTTCCCGGCGCAGGCGGCCAGAACCAGGATGGCGGAGGTCAGCGCGAATGACCGGAGATATCCATTCATGGGTGCCAGCATAACGAGGCGTAGCGGGTTTTTCATGCAATCCATCCCTGCCGGTTCGTCAGCACGCCGGCCGGCGTTCAGCGCAACCAGATCCACCACACCAGCAACCCCGCCAGAATCACCAGCGCCGCCCAGCCGATACGCTCGATATGCTTGTGCAGTAGGCGCTCCGCGCGCTCGCCAAACAGGCGGATCAGCAAGGCCAGCAGCCACACGCGCTTGCCGCGGCCCACGGCCATGCAAACCAGAAACGGAATCACCGGCACGCCCACGATGCCCGCCGCCCAGGTGACGAACTTCATCGGCACCACCGGCTGCAACGCCGCCAGCGCCAATACCACCATCAGGCCCAGCCAATGCTGGTTCATCTGCTGACGCAGGTTTTCCACGCCCGTCTCGATCGGCGCCAGCAGGTGCAGGGTGTCGAGCAGCGGCGACAATGCATGGAACGCCCAGTGGCCCAGCGCGTAGCCCACCAGCGAGCCGAGCAGCGAGAACAACAGGCTGATGTTGGCGTAGAAGAACGCCTTGTGACGCTTGCCGAGCATCATCGGCGCCAGCATCACTTCCGGCATGATGGGGAAGATGAACGCCTCGACGAAGCTCAACCCACACAGGTAGTACACCGCCCTGGGGTCGCGCGCCCACGTGAGTGCCCGCGCGTACAGCGATCCAAAAAGACGCATTCAGCAGTTTCCCTGTGGCATCAACCGATGCCACCTAGCAGCGGTACGAAACTGACCGCGGCCAGCTCCTCCTGGATAAAGTCGCCCTGCCCGTCGCCACGCATGCGGATCAGCATCTGGTTGCTGGGCGAGCCGACCGGCGCCACCAGCACGCCGGTGGGGCTGAGCTGGTCGAGCACGGCATGCGGAATCGCATCGCCGGCCGCCGTGAGAATGATGGCGTCGAACGGCGCCTCGTCGGGCCACCCCAGCTTGCCGTCGTCATGGCGCGAACGGATGTTGGAAAGACCTAGCTGGCGGAAGCGGCGACGTGCCTGGCGCAGCAGTTCCTCGATGCGCTCCACCGTGTAGACCTGCGGCACCAGTTGCGCCAGCACCACCGCCTGGTAGCCCGAGCCGGTGCCGATCTCCAGCACCTTCTGCGGTACGCCGAACTCCAGCAGCGCCTCGGTCATGCGCGCCACCACCCACGGTTGCGAGATGGTCTGGCCATGGCCGATGGGCAGCGCGGTGTTTTCGTAGGCGCGCGAATGCAGCGCCTGGTCGATGAAGTGATGGCGCGGCGTATTGCGGATCACGTCGATCACGCGCTGGTCGCGGATGCCCTCTTCCTTGAGCTTGGTGGCCAGGCGATCGCGCGCGCGCTGCGAGGTCATGCCCTCGCCTTTCAGTGCGGATGGCGGCAATGGATGCACGTTCACCTCACGCGGCCTCGTCGGCCGGCTTGTGCCCCGACACGCCTTCGTTCAGCGCGCCCACCCAGCTGCTGACCTTTTCCAGCGCCTGGAAGCGCGTCAGGTCCACATGGATCGGCGTCACCGATACAAAGCCACGGCGCACGGCGTTGAAATCGGTGCCCGGGCCGGCATCGTCCACGTCGCCCGCGGGGCCGATCCACCAGATGGTCTTGCCGCGCGGGTCGGTCTGCTTGATGCAAGGCGCCGAGCGATGACGCTTGCCCAGGCGGGTGACCTCGAAGCCGCGGATGTCTTCCCATGGCAGATCGGGCACGTTGACGTTGAGAATAGTATCGGCCGGCAGCGGATCGACCAGCAGGCGCTGCATCAACAACACCACGGCATTGGCCGCCGCGTGGTAGTGCACGCCGTTGTGGTCCTTGCTGACCAGCGATACCGCGATGGCGGGCAGGCCGAGGAAACGCCCCTCCATCGCCGCCGACACCGTGCCGGAATAGATCACGTCGTCGCCCAGGTTGGCGGAATTGTTGATGCCCGACACCACGATATCCGGCTCATGGTCGAGCATGCCGGCCAAGGCCAGGTGCACGCAGTCGGTGGGCGTGCCGGCGACGCGGTAATAGCCGTTGTCCATGCGCAACGCGCGGATCGGCGCATCCAGGGTCAGCGAATTGCTGGCGCCGGAACGGTCGCGATCGGGCGCCACCACTGTCACCTGGCCGACCGCGCCAAGGCGCTCGGCGAGCACGCGGATGCCCGGTGCATCCACGCCATCGTCGTTGCTTACCAGAACTCGCATGATGATCCGTTCAAAGCCCATCGCGGCGACGGCTCCGCAAGAGCCGAAGCGCATCGTATGAAGCCTGAAGTCTACCGGACCGGAGCACCGGTTTCACATCCGGCGAGCAGTGCCCAACCCATCCGCCCGGGCCGGCGCACGCAGCAGTGCGACGCTCGCGCCAGCACGGCACCAACCCGCTGCGGCTGCATTACGATGCAACCATGAAACACCGTCCTCCCGCCCAGATCACCGACGACGACGCCCGGCTGTTTCGCGAAGCCATCGGCGACGTTCGACCGTTCGAACCGGTGGAACCCGCACCCGCCATGCCCAAGCCCGAACCCGAGCCGCGCATGTTCGAAGCCGACGAGGCCGCCGTGCCCGGCGAACTGCTCGATATGGCCTTCGACCCCGGCCTGATCGAGGTGGGCGAAGAACTGAGCTATCTGCGCGACGGCTATCCGCCCAAGCTGCTGCGCCAGCTCAAGCGCGGCCAGTTCAGCATCCAGGACGATATCGACCTGCACCAGATGAATGCCGCCGCCGCGCAGGCCACCATCGTGGATTTCCTGGCCGAAGCGCGGCGACGTGGCTTTCGCTGCGTACGCATCGTGCACGGCAAGGGCCTGCGCTCGCGCGCGGCCGGGCCGGTGCTCAAGGCACTCACCGATCGCATGCTGCGTCGACGCGATGATGTGGTGGCATTTGCGTCGGCACGGCCAATGCAGGGTGGGACGGGGGCGGTCGTGGTGTTGCTCAAGGCCTAGCTCTTAGCGCCCTCTCCCCTCCGGGGAGAGGGCGGGGGCGAGGGGACAATCTTGCGACAAGCTTTGTAGAAGCCATTCCGCGAGCACCCGCCCCTCACCTCAATCCTCTCCCCGGAGGGGAGAGGAAGCTGGGCCGCTAGGCCGTGGTGGCCAGCTCCCTTACCACCGTCGTCGCGTACGCGCCCGCCTGCAGCTCGAAGCTCAACTCCAGCGCATCGTCGCCCAGCCAACGCCAGGCGAGGTTTTGCGGAATCATGCGCAGCGGGCGGCGCTCCTGATCCATCTTGGCCGCCACCAGGCCCTCGGCCAGATCGGCATTGGCGGCGGCGATGGCATCTTCCAAAGCGCGTGCATCGGCCTGGGCGGGCGTTTCGCCGCGCCCCCACAGCGGACCGGAAGGATGGATGTCGCCGCGCGCCAGGCGTTCGGACAAAGTGGCGTCGAACGGCTCGGGGCCGAACCACGAACGCGAACCGGCCAGCGACCAGATCTCGCCCTCCATCGGGCTGTCCCACACGCCCTGCTCCACGCGCGCGGCCAGCACCGCGTTGAAGATATGCGAGCGCGCGGCGGAGAGCAGGAAATGGCGCTTGTCGCGATCCACCCGGCGACCCGCGAACATCGCCCGCGCCTGCGCCACGTTGCCGCCCTCGCGGCCGAAGCGCTGCTCGCCGAAGTAGTTGGGCACGCCGCGCTGGGCGATCTGCTGCAACACCTGTTCGGCGACCACGCGATCGCCTTGCACCTGGCGCAGCACCAGCACGAAGCGGTTGCCACGCAGCGCGCCGCGCTTGAGCTTGCGCTTGTGCCGCGTGGCCGCCAGCACCTTCACCTCGGCATGCGGAAACGCCGACCAATCCGGATCGGGCTTGCCGGCCAGCTGCACGGAGAAGGTCTGCCGGGTCACGGCGTGGCGATCCTTCAGGCCCGCGTAGCCCACGTTCAACGGCGGTACTTCGGCGAAACGCGCCAGCTCCTTGGCCACCCAGTCGGTATTGGAGCCGCGCTTCTCCACCCACAGCAACGCATGCTCGCCTTCGCCATCGGCGTCGTAACCGAGGATTTCCTCTACCTGGAAGTCCTCCGGCGCGCTGCGCAGCACGGCGGCGAGGGGCGGGTTGCCATAGGCGTAAGGCAGTTCGAGATCGGACATGGGACTCCACCGGCGCGACCGGCTTGAAGAAAACGGAAAAGCGGCAGTGCGTTTTGCCCTGCCCGATGCATTACATCAGCGGCACCGTGGCGATGCCGAGAAAACGAAGATGACCTCGATCAGGTAAGCACGAGCAGGACACAGGCTTGCGCGGCAATGCCCTCGCCACGGCCGGTGAAACCCAGCTTTTCGGTGGTGGTGGCCTTGATGCTGATGCAGCCGATCTCACAGCCCAGTGCGTCGGCGACCGCCTCGCGCATGGCCTGCGCATGCGGCCCCACCTTGGGCGCCTCGCAGATCACCGTGACATCGGCGTTGCCCAGCGCGTAACCCTGCTCGCGCATCAGTTTGGCGGCATGCTGCAGGAAGATGCGGCTATTGGCATTGCGCCACTGCTCTTGCGTGGGCGGAAAATGCCGGCCGATATCGCCCAGCGCCAGCGCGCCGAAAATCGCATCGCACAGGGCGTGGATCACCACGTCGCCATCGGAATGGGCCACCAGGCCGCGGCTGTGCGGCACGCGTACGCCACCGAGCATCACGTGGTCGCCTTCACCGAAGGTGTGGACGTCGAAGCCCTGGCCAATCCGCATCATGGGGTTTTCCTTATGTCGTTCTTGGCAACAGGAATTCGGCCAACGCGAAATCGGCCGCCGTGGTCACCTTGATATTGTCTTCCGCGCCCTCGACCAGCAATGGCGCAAATCCGGCATGTTCCATCGCCATCGCTTCGTCGCTTACCGTGACGCCGGCGACAGCAGCCGCCAGCAGGGCCGCGGAAAGCTCACCGCGCCGGAACATCTGCGGCGTGAAGGCACGCCAGCGATGGTCGCGCGGTTCGGTAGTGTGGCTGCGGCCATCGCTGCCGGCGCGCTTGAGCGTGTCGCGCAACGGCGCACCGAGCAAACCGCCACCGGCTGGCACGGCCCGTTCGATCAGCCGGGCAATATCGGCCTGACGCACGCAGGGACGCGCCGCGTCATGCACCAGCACGAAAGCCTCGTCCGCCACCTCGGCCGGCAAGGCACGCAGGCCCGCCAGCACCGAATCGCAACGCTCGGCGCCACCAAGGGTGGTAAGCACCGGCTTGTCCGCGAGCTGCCCGATGCCGGGCCAGTGCTCGTCCTTGCCGCCCAGCACGACCATCAGGCCGGCGATCAGCGGATGCGCGGCCAGCCGCTCCAGCGTATGCAGGATCAGCGGGCGCCCCGCCAGGGGCAGGTATTGCTTGGGAAGATCACCACCGACCCGGGTGCCGCGCCCCGCCGCCGGCACCACACACCACAAGGCCGCCATGGTTATTGGCTGCCCGTGGATGCGGCCGACGCGGGTGCCTGGCTGGCACCCGGCTTTTCGACCACCTGGTAGAACGTTTCGCCCGGCTTGATCAGGCCGAGTTCGGCGCGCGCACGCGCTTCCACGGCCTGCTCACCGTGCTTGAGGTCGTCCACGTCGGCGCCCAGCGCCTGGTTGCGCTGGAGCAGCTTGTCGTTGTCCTCACCCTGCTTCTTCACAGCGGCGCGCAGGGTTTCCACCTCATGCACGCCACCATTGCCGTTCCACAGTTTCATCTGCAGAGCGATCAAGACCAGCACCAGAATCAGGGCGACCCAACGCAACATGCGCGACCGGCTCCGTCTCAGCCCGGCAGGCTGGCCAGGTTGGGGAACGCATGGCGACCGGCGTAGCGCGCCTCGGCGCCCAGCGCCTCTTCGATGCGCAGCAGCTGGTTGTACTTGGCCACGCGATCGGTGCGGCACAGCGAACCGGTCTTGATCTGGGTGGCGGTGGTGGCCACGGCGATATCGGCGATGGTGGTGTCTTCCGTTTCGCCCGAGCGATGCGACACGATCGCCGCGTACTTGGCCGCATCGGCCATGGCGATGGCTTCCAGCGTCTCGGACAGCGTGCCAATCTGATTCACCTTGATCAGGATGGCATTGGCGATGTGCTTGTCGATGCCTTCCTTGAAGATGCTCGGGTTGGTGACGAACAGGTCGTCGCCCACCAGCTGCACGTTCTTGCCGATGGCGTCGGTGAGCAGCTTCCAGCCGTCCCAGTCGCCTTCGGCCATGCCGTCTTCGATGGTGACGATGGGGTACTGCCTGGACCAGCTGGCCAGCAGGTCGACGAACTGGGCGGGGGTATAGACCTTGCCCTCGCCTTCCAAATCGTACTTGCCGTCCTTGAAGAACTCCGAACTGGCCACGTCCAGGCCCAGCAGGATCTCGCCGCCGACCTTGTAGCCGGTCTTATTGATCGCTTCCAGGATGGTGTCCAGCGCTTCGATGTTGGAGCGCAGGTCGGGCGCGAAGCCGCCTTCATCGCCCACGGCGGTGTTGAGGCCCTTGCCCTTGAGCACGCTCTTGAGCGCGTGGAAGATCTCGGTGCCGGCGCGCAGCGCTTCGGCGAAGGTCGGCAGGCCGACCGGCAGCACCATGAACTCCTGCACGTCGACGTTGTTGTCGGCATGGGCGCCGCCGTTGATGATGTTCATCATCGGCACCGGCAGCGCGCCCGGCTTGCCGGTGGTGCCGTTGATGGAAGCCAGGTACCGCCACAGCGGCTGGCGGTTCTGCGCGGCCACCGCGTGCGCGGCGGCCAGCGACACGCCGAGGATGGCGTTGGCGCCCAGCTTGCCCTTGTTAGGGGTGCCGTCGAGGTTGATCAGCTTGGCGTCCAGGCCGCCCTGGTTGGCGGCATCGAAGCCCTTGAGCGCGGAAGCGATGGCACCGTTGACGTTGCCCACCGCGTTCTTCACGCCCTTGCCCAGGTAGCGCGACTTGTCGCCGTCGCGCAGCTCCACCGCCTCGCGCGAACCGGTGGACGCGCCGCTCGGCACCGCCGCGCGGCCGAAGCCGCCGCCGGCCAGGGTCACTTCTGCTTCGAGCGTGGGGTTACCGCGGGAATCGAGGATTTCACGGGCGTGGATGCGGGTGATGTCGGTGCTCATGGTTTCCGTAGCTTGATGAGGTGACTGAAGCGGGGAAGAACATCCTGCCTGACGCGCGGGGGATTCGCTTCAATCGCCTCCCCCACGGCGGCTCAGAGCGTGTGTTCCAGGAAAGTATGACGCTTGGTGACCTGGTCCAGTTCGAGCAAGGTTTCCAGCAGCGCCTCCATCTTGTCCAGCGGCCAGGCGTTGGGGCCGTCGCTGAGCGCCTTGGCCGGATCGGGATGCGTCTCGGCGAACAGGCCGGACACGCCCACGGCCACCGCCGCGCGCGCCAGCACCGGCACGAATTCGCGCTGGCCGCCCGAGCTGGTGCCCTGCCCGCCCGGCAGCTGCACCGAATGGGTGGCGTCGAACACCACCGGGCAACCGGTGTCGCGCATCACGCTGAGCGAGCGCATGTCCGAGACGAGGTTGTTGTAGCCGAAGCTGGCGCCGCGCTCGCACACCAGGATGTCGTCGTTGCCGACGGCCTTGGCCTTGTCGACCACGTTCTTCATGTCCCACGGCGCGAGGAACTGGCCCTTCTTGATGTTCACCGGCTTGCCGGCGCGCGCCACGTTCTGGATGAAGTCGGTCTGGCGGCACAGGAACGCCGGCGTCTGCAGCACGTCCACCACGGCAGCCACTTCGTTCATCGGCGTGTATTCGTGCACATCGGTGAGCACCGGCACGCCGAGCTGGCGCTTCACTTCGGCCAGGATCTTCAGCCCCGCTTCCAGGCCGGGACCGCGGAAGCTGTTGCCGGAGGAGCGGTTGGCCTTGTCGAAGCTGGACTTGAAGATGAAGTGGATGCCGAGCTTGCCGGTGATTTCCTTGAGCTTGCCGGCGGTATCCATCTGCAGCTGTTCGGATTCGACCACGCAGGGGCCGGCGATCAGGAACAGCGGCTGGTCCAGGCCAACCTCGAAACCGCACAGCCTCATGAGCGCACCATCGGAACGATAAAGTCACTGGATTCCCGCTTGCGCGGGAATGACGAGGCGGTGCGATCCCGGCCATGGATCGGCCGGGCCCCAGTCACAGGGACGTGGAAAACGTTCATGCCACGGACTCCTTGGCCAGGCGCTCACCCTCGCGCACCGCCTTGAACTCGCGGGCGGCACGGACGAAACCGATGAACAGCGGGTGGCCGTCACGCGGGGTGGAGGTGAACTCCGGATGCGCCTGGCAGGCGAGGAACCACGGGTGCTTCTGCTGCGGCAGCTCGACGATCTCCACCAGCAGGTCGTCCATCGACTTGCCGGAGATCACCAGGCCCAGGTCCTCGAACGGCTGACGGTAGCGGTTGTTGAACTCGTAGCGGTGACGATGGCGCTCGCGCACCACGTCCTGGCCGTACATCTCGCGCGCCAGGGTGCCAGCCTTGAGGCGGCACTCCTGCGAACCCAGGCGCATGGTGCCGCCCAGGTCCGAGCGTTCGCTGCGCTGCTCCACTTCGCCCGTGGCGGTGGTCCACTCGGTGATCAGGGCGATCACCGGATCGGGCGTGTTGCGGTCGTTCTCGCTGGAATCAGCCTCAGTGAGACCAGCCACGTTGCGGGCGAAATCCACCACCGCCGCGTGCATGCCGTAGCAGATGCCGAAGTACGGCACGCCATGCTCGCGGGCGTACCTGGCGGCCAGCACCTTGCCCTCGAAGCCGCGCTTGCCGAAGCCGCCCGGCACCAGGATGGCGTCGGCGCCGCCCAGCACCTTGGCGGCGCCCTCGGCTTCCACCTGCTCGGAATCGACCCAGTTGAGATTGACCCGGGTCAGCTGCTTGATGCCGCCATGGCGCAGCGCTTCGCCCAGGGACTTGTAGGCGTCCTTGTGCTCGACGTACTTGCCGACGATGGCGACGGTGATCTCGTCCTTCGGATGCTCCACCGCGTCCACGGTGCGCTGCCAGCCGGACAGGTCGGCCGGGCCGGCGTCCAGGCCCAGCTTGCGGACCACGATGTCATCGAGGCCCTGCTTGTGCAGCCACAGCGGCTGCTTGTAAATGATGTCCACGTCGGCGGCGCTGATCACCGCGTTCTCGGGCACGTTGGTGAACAGCGCGATCTTGCGGCGCTCGCCTTCCGGCAGCGGCTGCTCGCAGCGGCACAGCAGCACGTCCGGCTGGATACCGATGGAGCGCAGCTCCTTCACCGAATGCTGGGTGGGCTTGGTCTTGATCTCGCCGGCGGCCTTGATATACGGCACCAGGGTCAGGTGCATGAACAGCACCTTCTCCGGGCCATGCTCGATGCGCAGCTGGCGGATGGCCTCCAGGAACGGCAGCGACTCGATGTCGCCCACCGTGCCGCCGATTTCCACCAGCGCCACGTCGAAGCCGCGGGTGGCCTCGTGGATGCAGTGCTTGATCTCGTCGGTGATGTGCGGAATCACCTGCACGGTGGCACCGAGGTAATCGCCGCGGCGCTCCTTGCGGATCACCGACTCGTAGATCTTGCCGGTGGTGATGGAGTTCTTGCCGGTGAGGCGGGTATTGACGAAGCGCTCATAGTGGCCGAGGTCGAGATCGGTCTCGGCGCCGTCGTCGGTCACATAGACCTCGCCGTGCTGGAAGGGACTCATGGTGCCGGGATCCACGTTGATATAGGGATCCAGCTTCATCATGGTGACCGAGAGGCCACGCGCTTCCAGGATGGAAGCCAGCGACGCCGCGGCGATGCCCTTGCCAAGCGAGGACACCACACCGCCGGTGACGAAAATCAGGGGGGTCATGGGATGCAGCCGTGCTGGAAATCGGCATTTTAGAGGAAGAACGGTCCGGCCGCGAGGGCTGGAGTGGCCCAGATGACTGACTCGTTCAAGATTGAGCCTGCGCCTCCCCGCCACGCCCAATCCCTCTCCCTCGCCGGAATGACGGCCATAGGGGGACAGGGGCTACAGCTCGAACCTCGCAGACCACGCGCAAAACAAAGGCGCCCGAAGGCGCCTTTGCCGTAGAGCCCGAGAACCGGCTTACTCCACCGGCATCATGCGCGGCAGCGGATGCATCATGTTCTCGTTCATGTTGTGCAATACCCACAGCGAGCCGACCACCACGATGGCCAGGATCAGCACGGTGAACAGCATGATGGCGAGGTTGCCGCGCTGGGCCGGCGAGGTGCCCATGTGCAGGAAGCACACCAGTTGCACCACCAGCTGGGCCACGCCGAACACCACGATGCCCGGCATCATCAGGTCATGCGGCACGGCGCCGCTCATGACCACGCCGAACGAGGCCAGGGTAAGCACCACCGACAGGGCAAAGCCGATCAGGTAGGACTTGGTGCTGCCGTGGTCGGCGTGGGCGGCCTCGTGATGGGCCACGTCATGGGAATGGTTGCTGCCTGCCATCAGATGGCCCCCCGCAGGTAGACAAAGGTGAACACGCAGATCCAGACGATATCCAGGAAGTGCCAGAACAGGCTCAGGCACGACAGGCGGCGACGGGTGGCGTCGGTCAGCCCGAAGCGGCGCATCTGGTCCATCATCACCACCAGCCAGATCAGGCCGCAGGTCACGTGCAGGCCGTGGGTGCCGACCAGGGTGAAGTACGACGACAGGAACGCGCTGTGGCTGGGGCCCGCCCCCTCATGGACCAGGTGGGCGAACTCGTAGACCTCCATGCCGATGAAGCCGGCGCCGAACAGGAACGTCACCGCCAGCCAGGCAATCACTTTGCCCCTGTGGCCGGCATGCATGTTCAGCATGGCCATGCCGAAGGTGACCGAGGAGACCAGCAGCAGCATGGTCTCGCCCAGCACGTAGGGCAGCTCGAACAGCTCTTTGCCGGTCGGGCCGCCCGCGGTGGCGTTGGCCAGCACGGCGAAGGTGGCGAACAGGCCCGAGAAGATCAGGCAGTCGCTCATCAGGTAGATCCAGAACCCCAGCAGGGTCTTGGATCCGTCGTCGTGATGGTGGGCGTCCCCGCCGTGGGAGACGCCGTCGAGCGCGCCGTGATGGGCGCTTAGTGCGGTACTGCTCATGGGTTAAGCCACCTTCTGGCGCGAGGGAGCCGCCACCGGGGCCACCTGCGTGGTCTGGAACTGCTGCAACTGCGCGTGGCGCGAACGCTCGATCCGCTCGACCTCGGCCGCCGGCACCCAGTAATCGACGTCACGGTCGTAGGCGCGGGCGATGAACGCACCGATCATGCCCAGCAGGCCAACGCCCGCCAGCCACCAGATATGCCACACCAGGGCGAAGCCCAGGGCCGCACCGAACGCGCCCATGACCACACCGACGCCGGTGTTGCGGGGCATGTGAATGTCTTCGTACTTGGCAGGCTGCACGTAGGCGACTCCGTTTTGTTTGTCTTCCCAGAACTGATCGAGTTCTCGCACCTGCGGCAGCAGGGCGAAGTTGTAGAACGGTGCCGGGGAACTGATGGACCATTCCAGGGTGCGGCCACCCCATGGGTCGCCGCTGGGATCGGTGAGCTTCTTGCGGTCACGCACGCTGACGTAGAACTGCAGCACGGTGAAGAAGATGCCCATGGCAATGACCACCGCACCCACCAGGGCCACCACCAGGTACGGCTGCCACTCCGGATTGGCGTAGTGGTTCATGCGGCGCGTCATGCCCTTGAGGCCAAGGATGTACAGCGGAATGAAGGCCAGGTAGAAACCGACCAGCCAGCACCAGAACGAGGCCTTGCCCCAGCGCTCGTTGAGGCGGAAGCCGAACGCCTTGGGGAACCAGTAGTTGATCGCCGCCATGCAGCCGAACACCACGCCGCCGATGATGACGTTGTGGAAGTGCGCGATCAGGAACAGGCTGTTGTGCAGCACGAAGTCCGCCGCCGGCACCGCCATCAGCACGCCGGTGACGCCGCCGACCACGAAGGTGATCATGAAGCCGATCGTCCACAGCATCGGCACGCTCATTTCCACGCGGCCGCGATACATGGTGAACAACCAGTTGAACAGCTTCACGCCGGTGGGCACCGAGATGATCATCGTCATGATGCCGAAGAAGGCATTGACGTTCGCGCCCGAACCCATGGTGAAGAAGTGGTGCAGCCACACCAGGAACGACAGCACGCCGATCGCCGCGGTGGCATAGACCATCGAGGTGTAGCCGAACAGCGGCTTCTTCGAGAACGTGGCCACGATTTCCGAGTACGCGCCGAAGCACGGCAGCACCAGGATGTAGACCTCGGGATGGCCCCAGATCCAGATCAGGTTCACGTACATCATGGGGTTGCCGCCCAGGGTGTTGGTGAAGAAGTGCATGTCCAGATAGCGGTCGGCGGTCAGCAGCGCCAGCGTCACCGTCAGCACCGGGAACGCCGCCACGATCAGGATGTTGGTGATCAGCGCGGTCCAGCTGAACACCGGCATCTTCATCAGGGTCATGCCGGGCGTGCGCATCTTCATGATGGTGACGATGAAGTTGATGCCGCTCAGCGTGGTGCCCAGGCCCGATAGCTGCAGCGCCCAGATGTAGTAGTCCACGCCCACGGTGGGACTGTATTCAAGCCCCGACAACGGCGGATACGCCAGCCAGCCGGTCGCCGCGAAGTCGCCGATGAACAGCGACACCATCACCAGCACGATGCCCGACACGAACAGCCAGAAGCTCAGCGAGTTCAGGAACGGATAGGCCACGTCGCGCGCGCCGATCTGCAGCGGCACCACCAGGTTCATCAGGCCGGTGATCAGCGGCATCGCCACGAAGAAGATCATGATGACACCGTGCGCGGTGAACACCTGGTCGTAGTGGTGCGGCGGCAGGTAGCCGGCCGAATCGGCCGAGGCCATGGCCTGCTGCAGGCGCATCATGATGGCGTCGGCAAAGCCGCGCAGCAGCATGACCAGGGCCACGATGATGTACATGACGCCGATCTTCTTGTGGTCCACCGAGGTGAACCACTCCGACCACAGGTAACCCCACGCACGCATGCGGGTAACGATGATCAGCGTCGCCAGGCCGCCGAGCAGCACGGCGGCGAGGGTGCCCATCACGATCGGCTCGTGGTACGGGATCGCGTCGAGGGTGAGCTTTCCAAACATGGTTTACTTCTCTGCCTTGACCGGGGTGACGGGGGAGGACATGGCTTCCCCGCCCTCATGGGAGTCCATCTGCATGGGCATGTCGCCGGCGGCCTTGGCGTCCGCGCTTTCATGTGCAGGCATGGGCATGTCGCCATGCGACATGTCGTTCATGTATTTGTTGATGACATGGGTGAACAGGTCCGGCGCGACGCTGCCGTAGTAGGCCACCGGCACCTTCATGCTCGGCGCCGACAGCGCCTTGTAGGTATCGTCGTTCAGCGCGGCCTGGGTGGCCTTGGCCTTGGCGATCCAGTCCTTGAAGCCATCCGCGGAGGTGGCGATGGCCTGGAAATGCATATCCGAGAAGCCTTCGCCGCTGTAGTTGGACGACAGGCCCGCATACGTGCCCGGCTCGCGCGCGATCAGGTGCAGCTTGGTCTCCATGCCGGCCATGGCGTAGATCTGGCTGCCCAGCTGCGGAATGAAGAAGGCGTTCATCACCGAATCGGAGGTGATCTGGAAATTCACCGGCACGTCGGTCGGGAAGGCGACCTCGTTCACCGTGGCCACGCCGTAGTCCGGGTAGACGAACAGCCACTTCCAGTCGAGCGCCACGACCTGGATGGTGACCGGCTTGGCGTCGGACGCCAGCGGCTTGTAAGGGTCGAGCGTGTGCGACGTGCGCCAGGTAATCACGGCCAGGATGGCCACGATGATCGCGGGGATGGTCCACACCACCACCTCGATCTTGGTCGAGTGCGACCAGGTCGGCGCATAGGTGGCCTGCTTGTTGGTCGAGCGGTAGCGCCAGGCGAACCACAGCGTCATCGCAATCACCGGAATCGCCACCACGGCCATCAGGCCCAGCGCAATCAGGATGAGGGACTTCTCATCGGCGCCGATATCGCCCTTGGGATTGAGAACTTCCATGTTGCAGCCGCTGAGGAACACGGCCGCGCCTACGCCTGCATAACGCAGGCGGGAGAAAAGAGCATGCATTTTCACGGACAACCTGAAGGTACGGCGTGGGGACGGGCGGCATCCTAACGATCTGGAAACGAATTTGTTCGTGCTTGAGACACAATGCCGCAGTGGTAAATTCTTGCGCACCGCGCTGCGGCGACTTGACAACACAATGCAAGAGCACGCGCCCGCCTTTTCAACAAAAAAAGCGCACTCGACGGCGAAGAAATCGACCGTGGCGCGCCCTGCTAACATGCCGCGATGGACCAAGCCACGCCCGCCAAGCTCGCCGCCCTGCGGCAGACCATGCAGCAACACGGCATCGCCGCCTGCCTGATTCCCAGCGCCGACCCGCATCTGTCCGAATACCTGCCCGCGCACTGGCAGGCACGTGCCTGGCTCAGCGGCTTCACGGGCTCGGCCGGCACGCTGGTGGTCACCGCCGACCATGCGGGGCTATGGACCGACTCGCGCTACTTCGCCCAGGGCACGCAGCAACTGGCCGGCACCGGCATCGAACTGATGAAGCAGCGCATCGCGCACGCACCCGAGCATCTGGAATGGCTGCAACAGCAGCTGCAGCCGGGCCAGACCCTCGCCGTCGCCGGTGACAGCGTGTCGCTCGCCACCGCACGCCAGTTGGAACACCGCCTTGAAAGCGTCGGCGCCGCGTTGCGCACCGACCTGGACCTGCCCGGCCTGATCTGGCCCGACCGCCCCGCCCTGCCGGCCCATCCGGTGGTCGAACACCCGCCGCGCTACGCCGTTACCCCTCGCGCCGACAAGCTCGGTCGTTTGCGCACGGCCATGCGCAAGCTGGAAGCCACGCATCACCTGATCTCCAGCCTCGACGACATCGCCTGGCTGACCAACCTGCGCGGCAGTGACGTGGAGTGCAATCCGGTGTTCCTCGCCCACCTGCTGGTGCAGGCGGACGGCTACGCCACGCTGTTCGTGGGACGCGGCAAGCTGAGCGACACCCTGGTGGCCAGCCTGGCGGCCGACGATGTGCGCATCGCCGACTACGCGACGGTGACCGATGCGCTGGCCGAACTGGGCCCGAAGGACCGCCTGCTGCTCGACAGCGGCCGTGTCGTGGTGGCCGTGGCGGCGGCCATCGGCCCCGCCACGCAGACCATCGAGGCGGCCAACCCCAGCACTTGGTTCAAGGCCCGCAAGAATGAGGCCGAACTGGATCACATCCGCGAAGTGATGCGTCGCGACGGTGCCGCGCTGGTGCGGGCGTTCCGTCGACTGGAAGAACGCGTCACCGTCGGCATGACCCAGACCGAGCTGGACGTGGACGCGCTGCTGCGCGAAGAGCGTTCGGCCCAGGCCGATTTCGTGGGCGAAAGTTTCGCCACCATCGCCGGCTACCAGGCCAACGGCGCGCTGCCGCACTACCGCGCCACGCCCGAAGCGCACAGCACGCTCAAGCCGCACGGCCTGCTGCTGGTCGACTCGGGCGGACAGTACCTGGGCGGCACCACCGACATCACCCGCGTGCTGGCCCTGGGCGAAACCACCGCCGAGCAGCGCCGCGACGCCACCCTGGTGATGAAGGGCATGATCGCGCTCAGCCGCGCCCGCTTCCCCAAGGGCGCCAGCGGTCCGCAGCTCGACGCGCTGGCCCGCGCCCCGCTATGGGCCAGCGGCATGGACTACGGCCATGGCACCGGCCATGGCGTGGGCTACTTCCTCAACGTGCACGAAGGTCCGCAGGGCATTCGCCCGCCGGTATCGGGCGCCGCGCTGGTGGCGCTGGAGCCGGGCATGATCAGCTCGATCGAGCCGGGCCTGTACAAGCCCGGCCGCCACGGCATCCGCCACGAGAACCTGGCGGTGGTGATCGAGGCTGATCGCACCGAGTTCGGCGAGTTCTACGCGTTCGAAACCCTCACCCTGTGTCCGTTCGACCGCCGCGCGCTGGAACCGGGCCTGCTCAACCCCGAGGAACGCGCCTGGCTGGACGACTACCACGCCACCGTGCGCGCCGCCCTGACTCCGTTGCTCGAAGAGGCGGACCTGGCCTGGCTGGAGCGGCATTGCGCGCCGCTGTGACGGGTCGCCCCATCGTCGTCCCGCGCAAGCGGGGACCCGGCGTCCCGGCTGCTAGAGGCACTCGATCCCGGCTTTCGCCGGGATGACGGCGTGCCGCCTTTCACCGCCGTCTCAAAACCGTCTTGACCCCTCCCCCACGCCCAGCCATGCTGCTGCGCTTCCCGAGACCCGATCCACACGCATGAGCAGTCGCTACAACGCCGCCGACATCGAAGTCCTCTCCGGCCTTGACCCGGTCAAGCGCCGCCCCGGCATGTATACGGACACCACCCGACCAAACCATCTGGCGCAGGAGGTGATCGACAACTCGGTTGACGAGGCGCTCGCCGGCCACGCCAAGACGCTGGAAGTGATCGTGCACACCGACGGCTCGGTCGAGGTGAGCGACGACGGCCGCGGCATGCCGGTGGACATCCATCCGGACGAGGGCATCCCGGGCGTCGAGCTGATCCTTACCCGCCTGCACGCGGGCGGCAAGTTCAGCGGCAAGAACTACAACTTCTCCGGCGGCCTGCACGGCGTGGGCGTGTCGGTGGTCAATGCGCTGTCCAGCCGGGTGGAAGTGACCATCCGCCGCGACGGCAACGAATACCGCATGGCCTTCGAGCACGGCGACCGCGCCAGCGATCTCGAAATCATCGGCAACGTGCCGAAGAAGAAAACCGGCACCACGGTGCGCTTCTGGTCCGATCCGAAGTATTTCGACTCGCCGAAGATCTCGCTGCCCCGGCTGCGTCACCTGCTGCGCGCCAAGGCCGTGCTGTGCGCGGGCCTCAGCGTCAAGCTCACCGACGAAGCCACCGGCGAAGTCAACGAGTGGTATTACGAGGACGGCCTGCGCGATTACCTGCGCGACGAACTGGACGGCGCCGAGGCGCTGCCGGCCGAGCTGTTCGTGCACCACATGCAGCGCGAGGCCGATGGCCTCGATGTCGCGCTCGCCTGGCTGCCCGAAGGCGAGCTGGTGCAGGAAAGCTACGTCAACCTGATTCCCACCGCGCAGGGCGGCACCCACGTCAACGGCCTGCGCTCGGGCCTCACCAACGCCATCCGCGAGTTCTGCGATATCCGCAACCTGCTGCCGCGCGGCGTGAAGCTGGCGCCGGAAGACGTGTGGGAACGCCTCGCCTTCGTGCTGTCGGCCAAGCTGCAGGACCCGCAGTTCGCCGGCCAGACCAAGGAGCGCCTGTCCTCGCGCCAGGCCGCCGGCATGGTGGAAAGCGTCATCCATGACGCCTTCAGCCTGTGGCTCAACCAGCACGTGGAGCTGGGTGAGCGCATCGCCCAGCTCGCCATCGAGCGCGCCAGTGCGCGCCTGAAGGCGGCCAAGCAGGTGGTGCGCAAGAAGATCACCCAAGGCCCCGCCCTGCCCGGCAAGCTGGCCGACTGCACCGCCACCGACCTCACCCGCACCGAGCTGTTCCTGGTCGAGGGCGATTCGGCCGGCGGCAGCGCCAAGCAGGCGCGCGACAAGGAATTCCAGGCCATCCTGCCGCTGCGCGGCAAGATCCTCAACACCTGGGAGGTGGAATCGGGCTCGGTGCTCGCGTCGGAAGAAGTGCACAACCTGGCCGTGGCGATCGGCTGCGATCCGGGCAAGGACGATCTGTCCGGCCTGCGCTACGGCAAGATCGTCATCCTGGCCGATGCCGACTCCGACGGCCTGCACATCGCCACCCTGCTCAGCGCCCTGTTCCTGCGCCACTTCCCGGCGCTGGTGCGCGAGGGCCACGTGTTCGTGGCGATGCCGCCGCTGTTCCGCGTGGACGTGGGCAAGCAGGTGTTCTACTGCCTGGACGAGAACGAGAAGAACGCCATGCTCGAACGCATCCAGCGCGAGAAGATGAAGGGCGCGGTCAGCACCACCCGCTTCAAGGGCCTGGGCGAGATGAATCCGGCCCAGCTGCGCGAGTCGACCATCCACCCCGATACCCGCCGCCTGGTGCAGCTCACCGTCGACGCCGCCAACGACGACGGCACCATCAAGCTGATGGACATGCTGCTGGCCAAGAAGCGCGCGGGTGACCGCAAGGCGTGGCTGGAAGAAAAGGGCGATCTGGCCACGCTCGAAGTCTGAGCCTCTACCCTTCCTCTCCCCTGCGTGGAGAGGAAGAAACCCCTGCACTGACACAGGTCAATGGACTGCGCGCAAGCCGGCGCTAGGCTGACCGGATGCACGCTGCCTGGATCCGCCGCGCCATCGAAACCCTTGAGTCCGAGGCCCACCGCTCGGCCGATACGCACCTGATCCGGCTGGATCTGCCTGCCTTTCCCGGCATTCCGCTCTATCTCAAGGACGAATCCGTCCACCCCACCGGCAGCCTCAAGCACCGGCTGGCGCGCTCGCTGTTCCTGTATGCCATCTGCAACGGCTGGCTGGACGAAGGTCGCCCCGTGATCGAGGCTTCCAGCGGCAGCACGGCCATTTCCGAGGCGTATTTCGCTCGCCTGCTGGGCTTGCCGTTTTTCGCCGTGATGCCCCGCACGACATCGCGCGACAAGGTGGCGCAGATCGAATTCTTCGGTGGCCACTGCCACTTCATCGACGACACCGATGTCTACGGCGCGGCGCAACGCCTGGCCGCCGAGCTGGACGGCCATTACATGGACCAGTTCACCTATGCCGAGCGCGCCACCGACTGGCGCGGCAACAACAACATCGCCGAATCGATCTTTCGCCAGATGCAGCGCGAGCCCGATCCGGAGCCGCGCTGGATCGTGGTGCCCGCCGGCACCGGCGGCACCTCGGCCACCATCGGCCGCTACATCCGTTACCGCTCGGCGCAGCACGCGCCGGCCCGGCTGGCCGTGGTCGACCCGGAAAACTCGGTGTTCTACGACTACTACAACAGCGGTGACAGCCGCCTGCAGCTGACGCGCGGATCGCGCATCGAGGGCATCGGCCGCCCGCGGGTGGAGCCCTCCTTCCTGCCCGGCGTGATCGACCGCATGCTGCGCGTGCCGGATGCGGCATCCATCGCCGCGCTGCGCCTGCTGGAACAACTGCTTGGCCGCCGCTGCGGCGGCTCCACCGGCACTAACCTGGTGGGATCGCTGCAATTGATGGCGGAGCTGAGCGCCAGCGGCGAGCGCGGCCCGGTAGTCACCCTGATCTGCGACGGCGGCGAGCGTTACAGTGGCACCTGCTACAGCGCCCCGTGGATCGCTGCCGAAGGCCTGGACGTGGCCACCCACCAGGCCCGCCTGGAAGCCATCGTCCGCGACGGCCGCTGGATCGACTGAACCGGCATTCCCCCAGCCCTGCCGCAACGCTATCTTGATGTGACCCACAGGACGAACGCCCCATGTCACTGCTATCCCCCATCGACCTGCAACGCTGGATCGACGAACACCGGCACCTGCTCAAGCCGCCGGTGGGCAACAAGTGCATCGTCGATGGCGATTTCATCGTGATGATTGTCGGCGGTCCCAACGCGCGCACCGACTACCACTACGACGAAGGGCCGGAATTCTTCTACCAGCTCGAGGGCGAGATGGTGCTGAAGGTGCAGGACGAAGGCGTCGCCCGCGACATCCCGATCCGCGCCGGCGAAGTGTTCTATCTGCCACCGTGCGTGCCGCACTCGCCGCAACGCATGCCCGATTCGATCGGGCTGGTGATCGAACGCCGACGCCTGGCCGGCGAGAAGGACGGCCTGCTGTGGTTCTGCGAGCGTTGCAACCACAAGCTGTACGAGCAGTACTTCACGCTCGACAGCATCGAGCGGGATTTTCCGCCCGTGTTCGAGCGGTTCTATCGCTCCATCGACGCGCGCACCTGCGAGAAGTGCGGGCACCTCAATCCCGCGCCGGAACGCTACGCCTGAAGGCGAGCGGATTCCCCCATCATGCGGGGCCGGCGAAGGCTGGAACGACGAACACGCCGCATCATCGCGCCAGCCACTTCCACGCCATCCGCCGCAGCGAGGTATCGCTGGCGGGATCGTCGGCTATCTCGCGAATGGAGCGCCATGCCAGTGCGTGGGATTCTTCGCTGACCACGAACCGCTCGCTGGCGCCGGCGCGCACCACGTAGCGCACGTCGTAATGCCAGTGCTCCGGCTCGTCGGCACGTGCCGGGATGCGGTGTCGATCCAGATCGAACGGTTCGGGTAGCACGCCGAGGCCCTCGAGCCCCGATTCCTCCTCCGCCTCGCGCAGGGCCACGCGGGCAAGATCGCTGTCGCCGTCGGCATGGCCGCCCAGCTGCAACCAGCGCCCCAGCTTGCGGTGGTGGGTCAGCAGCACGCGTTCGCCATCGGCGCTGGCCAGCCAGGCCGAACCGGTGAAGTGCGCATCGCGCGCCTCCCGCCTGAAACTGTGCTCGCCGGTGGCGAGCAGTTCGATGAAATGGGGCGTTCCCTCTTCCTGCGGCCATCGCCGGGCGTAGTGCTGGAACTGCTCGAGCAAGTTGTGCATGGGACCATCCTGACCATCGGTTTCATGCGGCATCCGTCGATGCGGCAACCCCGCATTATTTCAGACTACCCCGGCCCCGTGCCCCAGCCGCAGTGCAACTTGTACGCCCGTGCTCCGCTGGGCTATGGTTCCCTGTCGTTGCCGGGGTAGCGACGAGCCGACCGTGCCAAACGTCACAGTCATAAGCGGTAAAGAATGAAAACAAGGCTGTAGGGGAGAGACATGCTGAAAAACCTGTTTGCGACGCATCCGATTCAAGCGTCGCCACACGTCGATGCGGGCGAGTTGCCGCACGACGGCCTGCAAGGCGAAGCCAGCCTCAAGCGCGTGCTGACGGCACGTCACCTGATCATGCTGGGCATTGGCGCGGTCATCGGCGCCGGCATCTTCGTCATCACCGGCCAGGCAGCGGCCGAGCATGCCGGCCCCGCCCTGGTCATCAGCTTTATCGTGGCCGGCATCGCCTGTGCCTTTGCCGGCCTGTGCTACGCCGAATTCGCGGCGATGATCCCGGTCTCGGGCAGCGCCTACGCCTACTCCTACGCCACCCTCGGCGAGATCGTCGCCTGGTTCATCGGCTGGAATCTCGTGCTCGAATACCTGTTCGCGGTCGCCACCGTGGCGGCGGGCTGGTCGGGCTACTTCAACGAATGCCTGTCCATTCTCAGCCACTGGACCGGCCTGTCGCTGTCGCTGCCCGACAACCTGGCGTCGGCGCCACTGGCCTTCATGGACGGCAGCCAGGTCGAACACCTCAAAGCCGGCCAGCACGTCATCGCCAGGTTCTCCGAGCACTTCTTCCTGGTCACCACCAACACCATCGTCAACCTGCCGGCCATCCTGATCGTGACCGCGCTGACCATGCTGTGTTATCGCGGCATCACCCAATCGACGTTCGTCAATTCGATCATCGTGGCGATCAAGGTGGTCGTGATCCTGCTGTTCCTGGTCTTCGCCTTCCGCTTCATCAACCCGGCCAATTGGCATCCGTTCGTTCCGCCGGCCGAAGGCCCGGGCCGCTTCGGCACCAGCGGCATCTTCCGCGCGGCGGTGCTGGTGTTCTTCTCCTACGTGGGCTTCGACGCGGTATCCACCGCGGCCGGTGAAGCGAAGAACCCGCAGCGCGACATGCCCATTGGCATCCTGGGCTCGCTGCTGATCTGCACCCTGCTGTACATCGCCATGGCGCTGACTCTCACCGGCATCGCGCCGTACCAGATGCTGGGCACGCCCGAACCGGTGGCCACGGCGCTGAGCATCCATCCCGAACTGAACTGGCTGAAGGCCATCGTCTCGTTCGGCGCGCTGGCCGGGCTGAGCTCGGTGATCCTGGTGATGCTGCTGGGCACCTCGCGCATCTTCTTCAGCATGGCGAAGGACGGCCTGCTGCCGCCGACCATTTCACGCGTGCATGCCAGGCACCGCACGCCACACATCGCCACCGTCATCGCTGGCGTGGCCGCGCTGGTGCTCGCCGGCCTGTTCCCGGTGAGCATCCTGGGCGAGCTGGTCTCGATGGGTACCCTGCTGGCGTTCACCACGGTGTGCATCGGCGTGCTGATCCTGCGTTACACCCGCCCGGAACTGCCGCGCACCTTCCGCGTGCCCGGCATCTGGGTGGTGAGCGTCCTGGGCTCGGTGATCTGCCTGTACCTGTTCTGGCAGTCGTTCAGCGCCAACTGGCCGCTGATGCTGGGCTGGACCACCATCGGCATGCTGATCTACGCCGTCTACGGCTATTCCCACAGCAAGCTCCGCAAGCAAAACTCCTGATCCGACACGAAGGGCCGGCCAAGCGCCGGCCCTCTCGTTTTGACCAGCGGCGGCGATACCGCCCAACGCTCCACCAGGTTGACGCATGCTCAAACAGCTCTTTGCCCGCAAGATCGACTTCTCCGATGCCGACGACGCCTCGCACGGCCCGACCCTGCGCCGCACGCTGGGCCCTTGGGGTATCACCGCGCTAGGCATCGGCGCCGTGATCGGTACCGGCATCTTCGTGGTCACCGGCCAGGCCGCCGCCGAACACGCGGGACCAGCGGTGCTGATCTCATTCATGCTCGCGGCGATCTGCAGCGGCTTCACCGCGCTGTGCTACGCCGAATTCGCCACGCTGATACCGATCTCGGGCAGCTCCTATTCCTATGCCTATGCCACCTTGGGCGAACTGGTCGCCTGGTTCATCGGCTGGAACATGGTGCTGGAGTACGGCATCTCGGCGTCCGCCGTGGCGGCGAGCTGGACGGGATATTTCACCAGCCTGCTCGACCACGTGGGCATCCACCTGCCCAAGGCGCTGACCGAGGCGCCGCTGGCCTTCACCGATGGGCACCTGGTCACCACCGGGCACATCATGAACCTGCCCGCCGTGGCGATCGTGCTGGCGCTCACCTGGCTGTGCTATGTCGGCATCCGCGAATCGGCGGGCCTCAACGTGCTGATGGTGGCGCTCAAGGTCGGCCTGATCATCATCGTGGTGGTCGCCGGCTACCGCTATGTCGATCCGGCCAACTGGCACCCGTTCATTCCGGCCAGCGAAGGGCCGGGCAAGTACGGCTGGTCCGGCATCATGCGCGGCGCGGCGATGGTGTTCTTTGCCTATATCGGCTTCGAGGCGACCTCCACCGCCGCGCAGGAGTGCAAGAACCCGCAACGCGACCTGCCATTCGGCACGCTGGTGTCGCTGGTGATCTGCACCATCCTCTACCTGGCGATGGCGGCGGTGCTGACCGGCCTGATCTCCTACACCGAGCTGGGCACGAGCGAACCGGTGGTCACCGCGGTGCGCAATCACCCCGAGCTGGGCTGGCTGCGCCTGGTGGTGGAGATCGGCGCGCTGATCGGCCTCTCCTCGGTGATCCTGGTGATGATCATCGCGCAGCCGCGCATCTTCATGATCATGTCGCGCGATGGTCTGCTGCCGCGGGTGTTCAACCGCATCCATCCCAAATACCGCACGCCGCACATCAATACGGTGATCACCGGCGTGGGTATTGCGGTGCTCGCGGCGGTGTTCCCGCTGGACCTGCTGGCCGACCTCACCTCGATGGGCACGCTGATCGCCTTCGTGGCGGTCTGCGCGGGCGTGCTGATCCTGCGTTACACCGCGCCGGGGCTGCATCGCGGCTTCCGGGTGCCGTGGGTCTGGGTGATCTGCCCCGCCGGCGTGCTCAGCTGCCTGGCCCTGCTGGGCGCCATGGCCTGGTTCAACTGGCTGCTGATGATCCTCTGGACGGTGATCGGGCTGGTCATCTACTTCGGCTACGGCATGCGCCATAGCCAGCTGCGGACCCGCGGCAACCGGTAACCCCCGGAGATTGCCCGCCAATGGCCGGCAACTCCCGCGAACGTCAGAAATCGAGCAGTCCAGACCAGGGATGCTGAATGGGTGCAGCTTGGCACCTATTCATGAGGGCCAGTCTTGAATTTCGCCTTAAGTTATTGTTTTTAAACATTTTAACGAGACTTTTTCGATAAAATTTTGGGGCTGGCCGGCCCCAAAACACCCTGCCCGGAGTATCATCTGTGCTCCGTGGGTAGATCACTTGGCAGTGGGCCCCGGATTGCCGCCCGGCGCGTCAGGCGGGTCAGCTCCTCGGCCTGACGCGTCTGGGCAGCATCTTCTACTCACCGAGTTCTTCGGTTCGAGTGTTCTCTCCGTGATCACGACATTCGTCTCGCGCACTGCGCGGGATGCGATGTGCATGTCGATCACTGTCGCGGAAAAAACAAAGGCCGGCACCATGGCCGGCCTTGCAAACCACATCGCGGCGAGCGATCAGGCTTTCTTGGTCGAGTGCGAGACGCACCAGCCCTTGGCACTGACGGACTTGCCCGGGAACAGCTGGCACGGACCGTAGCCCGTCGCGCCACCGGAGTAGAACTGACAGTTGGCGCAATCGTCGCCAGCCTTGTGCTTCGCATCGGTCGTCTTGCTGGCGTCCTCGACATAACCCAGCGCCTTGGCGGTGGGATCCGTCTCAGCCAGGTGCGGCAAGTCGGCAGCGCGCGCCAGGCGCGGCAGGCTACCGACGATCACCGCAGCGGCAGCCGTGCCGGCTGCGGCCTTGAGAAAGCGACGACGCGATTCGATATCTTTTTCGTGCGACATTGGTCCAACCTCCGTCTTTGAAGCATCCTCGTCCGCTACGCCCGTAGCGGACCTTCCGAGAATGCTACTCGCCCGGCGGATACGTCGTGAGAATGGATCGCATTTTCGCCGACTGGCAGCAAACAGCCGTGATATAGTGTGATTTGATTTGGACGTCCATACCTCATGAGCCAATTACTGCCAGCCACCATTCCCGCCGAACTATTCGCGCAGCGCGCCGACGCCATCGCCGATGCGGCGCGCGAGCTCGCCGCGGCCGGCTGGACGCCGGCCACCAGCAGTAATTTCTCCATGCGCCTGGATCACGATCACGCGGCCATCACCATCTCGGGCCGCGACAAGGGCAAGCTGGGCCGTGACGACATCATGCTGATCGACATGCAGGGCCAGGCCGTCGGCACGTCGGCGCGCCCCAGCGCGGAAACCGACCTGCACACGCAGATCTATCGCCGCTTTCCCGAAATGAACGTCGTGCTGCACACGCATTCGCGCACGCAGAGCGTGGCCTCGCGCCTGTTCGCCCGCAACGGCGTGGTGAAGCTGGAAGGCTGGGAACTGCAGAAGGCCATCGCCGGCCAGACCACGCACGACAGCGAGCTCGCTATTCCGGTGTTTCCCAATACCCAGCATATGCCCGAGCTGGTCGCGCAGGTGGATGCCTGGCTCGACAGCGGGCGCCCGCTGCACGCTTATCTCATCAACGGCCACGGTATCTATACCTGGGGCCGCGACATGGCCGAGACGCGCCGCCACCTGGAGGCGCTGGAATTCCTGCTCGGCTGCGAACTGGACCTTAGGAAGCTTTCCGCATGAGCCGACTGCGCATCTTTTCAGAGACCCAGCCGCAAGCGCCGGTCTCGGTACATCACGACCATGCCGACATCGCCCACGAACTGGCGAAGGTCGGCGTGCGTTTCGAGCAATGGGAAGCCAGCCAGCCGATCGCGCCGGGCGCGAGCCAGGACGAAGTGATCGCGGCCTATCGCGCGGACATCGACCGGCTGATGGCGGAAGAAGGCTACCAGGCGGTCGACGTGATCAGCCTCAAGCCCGATCACCCGGACCGCGCCACGCTGCGCCAGAAATTCCTGAGCGAGCACACCCACAGCGAGGACGAGGTGCGCTTCTTCGTCGCCGGCGCCGGCCAGTTCACCCTGCACCTGGGCGACAAGGTCTACGACGTGCTGTGCGAACAGGGCGACCTGATCGGCGTTCCCGATGGCACGCGCCACTGGTTCGACATGAGCGAATCGCCCTATTTCGTCGCGATCCGCCTGTTCACCAACAAGGAAGGCTGGGTGGCCCAGTTCACCGGCGAGGACATCGCCCAGCGCTTCCCCCGCATGACGCCGCACGATTCGGCCGTTGCCTGACGTCAACCTCGAAGGCACGCCTTTCTCGTCGTCCCGGCGAAAGCCGGGATGACGGCACGGATCAGGCGCCCGGCCTGATCCGGCCGCCACAAATCCATTGCCGCTACTCGCCCCTAAACCCCCGCGGCGGGTAAGCTTGTGGCCCCTGCATCCCGGCTTTCCCGCATGACCGTCATCCGCGCCATCGTCACCGATATCGAGGGCACCACCAGCTCGATCAGCTTCGTCAAGGACGTGCTCTTTCCGTACGCCTACAAGCGCCTGCCCGCCTTTATCGAAACGCACGGCGACAAGCCCGAGATTCAGCATTGGCTGCATGAGGCGGCCAAGGAAGCCGGCATCGTCGAAGCCTCGCGGCAGGAGGTGATCGAGCTGCTGTTGCGCTGGATCGACGAGGATCGCAAGTCCACCGCGCTCAAGGCGCTGCAAGGCATGATCTGGAAGGAAGGCTACGAGAACGGCGACTTCCAGGCGCACCTGTATCCGGAAGTGTCCGCCAGGCTGCACGCGTGGCGGGCGGAAGGCCTGCATCTCTACGTCTACTCCTCCGGCTCGGTGCCGGCGCAGCGGCTGTTCTTCCGTTACAGCGAGGCCGGCGACCTGACGCCGCTGTTCTCCGGTTATTTCGATACCGAGACGGGCCCGAAACGCGAGCAGGCTTCGTACGAGAAAATCGCCGGGGCGATCGGCGAGCAGCCGGGGCATATCCTGTTCCTCTCCGACATCGTGCAGGAGCTGGATGCCGCCCGCGCCGCCGGACTGCGTACCGGCTGGCTGCTGCGCGCGCCGCTGGAGATGCCGGACACGCCGCGCCATCCCGCGTATCGCGATTTCGACGCCATCGTTCTCTGACCCCGCGAGCCTTCGTCATGCGCACCGCACTGACCGCCCTGCTTGCCTTCGCGGCCGGCGCCTTGCTCATGCTTGCCCTTTCGCATCGCGTGCCGACGGCGCCCGCCGCAACGCCGGTGGCCACGCATGCGGGCACGCCTTCCACGGCACCGGCGCCAGCCGAAACCAGCGCCGGCACCACCGATGACAACACCACGTCGGACAACTGGCCTGACCAGGGGCCTTCGCCCGAACAGGTGATGTATGCGCAGCACAGCATGGTGCGCAAGGCGCTGGCCGAGTTGGCACCGCGCGTGGCCGGGCGCCCCAACCTCTACGTGCTGGCCTTCGGCGCGGACGGTGGCGAGGACGTTTTCCGCAATGAAGCCGAATACGCCGCCAGGCTGTTTCCCACCCGCTTCGGTGCGGGCACCCACGCGCTGTTGCTGGAGAACAATCCGGGCACGCTGGAACAGCACCCGCTGGCGACCTGGAGCAACCTGGAAGACGCCCTGGACGGCCTTGCCCATGTGATGAAGCCGGACGAGGACATCCTGCTGGTGTACCTGACCACCCACGGCGACGAGGACCACAACCTGCTGGTCGACATGGACCCGCTGCCGCTGGACCAGATCGGTGCGCCGGACCTCGCCGACATCCTGGCCAAGCGTCCGTTCAAGTGGAAAGTGGTGGTGGTGAACGCCTGCTATTCCGGCGGCTTCGTGCCGGCGCTGCATGGACCGGGCACGCTGGTACTCACGGCGGCGCGTGCCGACCGCAGTTCGTTCGGCTGCGGCAGCGATTCCGATATCACCTACTTCGGGCGCGCATGGCTGGTCGATGCGCTCAATCGCACGCCCGACTTCATGGCGGCGTTCAAGCAGGCCTCCGGCGAAATCGCGCAATGGGAGCAGAAAGACAAGCTGACGCCTTCCGAGCCGCAGATGGACGTGGGCGCCGGCATCGCCGACCAGCTCTCGCTGTGGCGACAGCATGTGGTGCCCGGCCCGGCCATCCCCTTCAAGCCAGCACCGCCGTCATCGGATGCCGACCACCCGGCCTCGTCGCCCTAAGCGGGCACGGGGCTTCTCGCGTGCCAGATCCAGCGCTCCTGGTTGACCGTGGCGCCGGCGCCATCCTGTGGAAACAGCACCGCGCTGCGTGGTGCCACGCGCAGTTCCATGCCGGCCTGCAAGCCCAGGCGCGATAGATCCTCGCTGGCGATGTCGGCCTCCAGTGTCTGGTCGATGGACGCCACGTAAAGATCGAGATGGGCCACGCTGCCCGCCAGGTAGATATGCCGCAGCCGCGCCTCCCACGCCGGTAGCGCCAGCGGTACCCCCAGCTTCAACTGCTCGGGCCGCACATACGCCGCGGCCGCATCGAAGCGGCCCTGCCAGGGATCGCCATCGGGTAGCCAGCCGCCGGCGCCGAACCCCGCGCCGCTGCGCCTGACCGTGAACCGGTTGACCTTGCCGATGAACTCGCACACGAACGGCGTGGCCGGTTGCTGATAGATCACTTCCGGCGAGCCCACCTGCTCGATCCGGCCGTTGTTCATCACCGCCACGCGATCGGCCAGCTCCAGGGCTTCTTCCTGGTCGTGGGTGACGAACACTGTGGTGAGCGCCAGCTCCTCGTGCAGCTCGCGCAACCAGCGCCGCAGCGTGACGCGCACCAGCGCATCGAGCGCGCCGAAGGGTTCGTCCAGCAACAGCAGGTCGGGCTCCACCGCCAGCGCGCGCGCCAGCGCCACGCGCTGGCGCTGGCCACCGGACAGCTGCGAGGGATAGCGGCTGCCCAGCCCCTCCAGCTGCACGCGACGCAGCAGGCGATCGACCCGGGCGCGGATTTCCACCCGCGATGGCCGCAGCCGCCACTTGCGCACGCGCAGGCCGAACGCGATGTTCTCGATCACCGTGAGGTGGCGGAACAGCGCGTAATGCTGGAACACCAGGCCGATCCGGCGTTCGCGCGCCGGGATGGACAGGAAGTCCGCGCCATCCCTGGACACGCTGCCGCTATCGGGATAATCCAGGCCGGCAAGGATGCGCAGCAAAGTGGTCTTGCCCGAGCCCGAAGGCCCGAGCAGCGCGAGAAACTCGCCCGGGGCGATGCTCAGGCTGACATCGTCCAGCGCATGGAACCCGCCGAAACGACGATTCAGACGGGATAGTTCCAACCTCATGCCATGCCCTCTAGCGACCGCCCGGCGCATGCGCGGCGATTTCATCGCCGTAGCGCCACTCCAGCAGGGTTTTCACCGCCAGCGTCACCAGCGCCAGCAAGGCCAGCAGCGACGCCACGGCAAAGGCGCCCATGTAGTCGTATTCGTTGTAGCGCATTTCCACTTCCAGCGGCATGGTGGTGGTGAGGCCACGGATATGTCCGGAAACCACCGACACCGCGCCAAACTCACCCATGGCGCGCGCATTGCACAGCAACACGCCGTACAGCAGCGCCCAGCGGATATTGGGCAGGGTGACACGGAAGAACATCTGCCAGCCACTGGCGCCCAGGATGCGCGCGGCTTCCTCCTCCTCGCTGCCCTGCGCTTGCATCAGCGGTATCAACTCGCGGGCGACGAACGGCAGGGTGACGAAGATGGTTGCCAGCACCAGGCCCGGCACGGCGAAGATGATCTTCACGCCATGCGCATCCAGCCATGGGCCAAACCACCCCTGCGCACCAAACAACAGCACATAGACCAGGCCGGAGACGACCGGCGACACCGAGAACGGCAGGTCGATGAACGCACCGAGCGCGGCCTTGCCGGGAAATTCGAAGCGGGTCATGGCCCAGGCGGCGGCGACGCCGAACAGCAGGTTCAACGGCACCGCGATGGCGGCGACGATGATGGTGAGGCGAATGGCGGCCACCGCTTCAGGCTGCCGGATGGTGGCGACATAAGCGGCAAAGCCCTGGCGCAAGGCCTCGACGAAAACGGTCGCCAGCGGCAACACCAGGAACAGCACCAGAAAAGCCACCGCGACCAGGATAAGCGCGACATGGCCCAGGCGCCGTGGCCACCCCGGCGGACGCGAGCGCAGGCGCCTACTCATGTCGTGCGCTCCGCCCAGCGACCGCTCCAGCGCTGCAGCAACGCCACGATCACCAGCAAGGCGAACGAGAGCAGCAGCATCACCGCGCCGAGGGCCGCCGCACCGGCATAGTCGAACTGCTCCAGCTTCTGCACGATCAGCAGTGGCGCGATTTCCGAATGCATCGGGATATTGCCGGCGATGAAGATGACCGAGCCATACTCGCCCACCGCCCTCGCCAAGGCCAGCGCGAAGCCGGTCAGCAGGGTCGGGGCCAGCACCGGCAGGATCACCCGGAAGAAGGTCTGCCAGCGGCGCGCACCCAGGCTTTCGGCAGCCTCTTCCACATCGCGCTCAAGCGAGGCCAGCACCGGCTGCAGCGTGCGCACCACGAAAGGAAAGCCCACGAACACCATCGCCACGAGCACGCCCAGCGGCGTATAGGCCACCTTGATGCCCAGCGGCTCGAGCCACGCGCCAAGCCAGCCATGGGGTGCATACAAGGTCGTGAGCGCAATGCCGGCCACCGCCGTCGGCAAGGCGAACGGAAGATCCACCAGCGCATCGAGCAGGCGCCGCCCCGGAAAGCGGTAGCGCACCAGCACCCAACCCACCAACAGGCCGATCGCCGCATTGATCAGCGCCGCCAGCAGCGCGCCCCCCAGGCTCAAGCGAAGCGCCGCCAAGGTGCGCGGCGCACTCAGCAACCGGATCAGCCCTTCCACGCCGATGCCCGAGGCCTTCCAGGCCAAGGCGGCCAGCGGCAACAGGACGATCAGCCCCAGGTACACCAATGCATAGCCAAGGCTTAGGCCAAAACCTGGAAGCACCCGGCGCCGCATGTGACTCAGTTTCCCGTGCCGATCTGGTCGAAGATGGCGCCGTCGTTGAAGAACTTCGCCTGTGCCTGACGCCAGTCACCGAACAGCTCGTTGATGGTAAAGGTGTGCGTGACGGGGAACTGGCCGGCAAAGCGTTTTTCGATATCCGGCGAGCGCGGGCGATAGAAATGCTTGGCCGCGATCTCCTGCCCCTGCGGCGAGTAGAGAAACTGCACATAGGCTTCCGCCACGGCGCGCGTGCCGTGCTTGTCCACGTTGCTGTCGACCACGGCCACCGGCGGCTCGGCCAGGATGGTGATGGACGGCACCACGATCTGGAACGTGTCATTGCCCAGTTGCTGGCGAGCCAGCAGGGCTTCGTCTTCCCAGGCGATCAGCACGTCGCCGATGCCGCGCTGCACGAAGGTGTTGGTGGCGCCGCGCGCGCCGGTGTCGAGCACCGGCACGTGCTTGTAGAGCTCATGCACGAAGCGCCTGGCGGTGGCGTCGCTGCCGCCCGGCTGCTTCAGCGCGTAACCCCAGGCGGCGAGAAAATTCCAGCGGGCGCCCCCCGAAGATTTCGGGTTGGGCGTGATCACCTGCACGCCCGGCTTGATCAGGTCGGCCCAGTCACGGATGCCCTTCGGATTGCCCTTGCGCACCAGGAACACGATGGTGGAGGTGTACGGCGAAGCGTTGTGCGGCAGCCGCTGCTGCCAGTCCTTGGCAATGAGCCCGTGATCGGCGATGGCGTCGATGTCATAGGCCAGCGCCAATGTCACCACGTCCGCCGGCAAGCCATCCACCACGGAACGCGCCTGCTTGCCAGAACCGCCGTGCGACATCTGCACCGTGACGCTGTCGCCGTGCTGGGCTTTCCACTGCTCCACGAAGGCGCTGTTCAGCTGGCGATAGAGCTCGCGCGTGGGGTCATAGGACACGTTGAGCAGCGTGATGTCCTTGGCCGCCACCGCAACAGCCAGCAGCATGCCCGCGACCACCAGCAACACAGCGATGAACTTCTTCATGGCGCCTCCTGCGGGCAAACGAATGAGCAGACTGGTTGGCGTGCCATGGGCAGCGAAATCGCCCCATGGCATAGCCTCATACGCGGGCCATGCGCACCATCGGCGCATTATCCGTGCGGATCCGCTTCGCGGACCTCGCTGGCAACGTCGTGCGGGCGCCGGATGCTGCTCGCCTCCGCCAGCTGCACGGCCAGGCGATGGGCAGCGATGCGTATCTCCGGCATGGCGGTACATTCCCAAAGATTGCCACGCAACAGCGACCCGATCGCGTAAAGACCGCGCTGCGGTGTACCCGTTGCATCCAGCAGCCGGCCATTGGGCTGCGCCAGTACGCCGAGCTGCAGGGGGTCGGCTACCGCCAGCCCATCACGCAACAATTGCGACAACAGGTCATGCTCGCCATAGGCGACTGCCGTATCCAGCCCGGTCGCCTGCACCACCAGATCGGCCTCCAGCGTGCTGACCAATTGGGTGGCCCGCTCGCGCAAGGTCACCTGCAAGGGCGACGAACCATCGACCTCGAGCACGCGGGCCGCCTGCACTTGCAAACGCCCCTCTTCCTGCAGCTGATGAATGGCCTGGCACGATGCCGGTGCCATGCGATGCCGCGACGATTCCCAGATCCAGCGCGCATGACGCAGGAACTGGCGTCGCTGCCGGTGGGTCAGCTCCTGCCACAACAGCGCGTTGATCGGCCGCATGCCGTCGATGATGCTGCGCCAGTCGATCCCGGGGGCCTCGTCCAGGGCCTTGCGCACCTTGCGCAGCATGGATGCCACGCCGCCACAGGCCAGCAACGACTGGTTGAGCGTCTCCTGGTGTGGATACGGCGACAACGGCAGCGCCGAGTGCGTGAACGGCCACAAGCCGTGCCGAGATACCGCGACCAGCTCGGCGTGCGGCCACTGCACCGACGCGGACAACAACGTATCGACGGCCGTTAACCCGGTGCCGATGACCAGTACGCGGCGCGGCGCCTTCACATGCCGATCCAGCCGCCACGGGTCCAGCTCATAGGCGCCACTGGCCAGCGCGCTGGCCGATACCGTGCGCAGGGGCCGCTGCGCCAGCGCGCCCACCGCGAGCACCACGTGCTCGACATCCAGCCAACGATCGCCCGTGCGCACGGCATAGCCGCCTTCGCCACGACGCATCACCTCCAGCGCGTTTTCCGGATAGATCCGGAAGCTGCGCCCGGCGCGGCGCGCGGCATCGATGCGCGCGCCGACCTGGGCCTGGATGAAATCGCCAAAGACCCGACGCGGCAGGAAATCGGTGCCCTTGACCAGGCCCAGCTGCCGCGAGGCATGCTGGATGAAATCCTCGCCCTGTTCCTGGAACACGCCCATGCCGGACGCGCGCACGTTGAGCAGGTGCCGGTCGTCGCGCGTGGCGTAGGCCACGCCGCGTCCCGGCGCCTGCCGGCCGACGATCCAATGGATCGTGCCCGCATCGAAGCGCGCCAACAGCTCGCCGAAGGCAGCCGCACCCGCCGCACCACCACCGATCACTGCGATATCAGCCATTACACGCTCCTCGAATCGAGGGCACGGAACCCGAGCGAGCTGCCCCAGGCAGATCACCCATCCATAGCCCCTACCGGAAAATTCAGCTCAAAACGACGTTCACACCAGACGACCACATCGCAGCGGCATGGCCGGCAAACCCATGCACGATCCTGCACCCATCAAGCTCGATTCGCATGAACCCGCGAAACGCCGCTGGATGCGATGAGCATGATGTGCTCCCCGGTATGTCACGTTGCCCGGTACAGAATCAATCACAGTTTCCGTTAAGGCGGCGCTAGCCATCCGTCACCGTACGATGGAGCGTCATGCCCGGCTGGTTATGACGCAGCGGTGGCGCAGCCCGGCAGGGGCATCAAGGTCGGTGACTGGCGTGTCCGGCATGCCGCTTGGCCAGCAAGGCGGCTACATCGGACAGCCCAAGCCCGCGTGCGCGCAGTGTCACCACCAGGTGATAGACAAGATCGGCAGCCTCACCGAGCAGCGCGTCGTCGTCCTGCGCCACGGCAGCGAGCGCGGTTTCCACGCCTTCTTCACCGACTTTTTGCGCCATGCGGCGAATGCCGCCTTCGAACAGACGCGTGGTGTAACTATCTGCGGGACGATCGACGTATCGCTGCGCCACCAGGGCATCCAGCTCGGCAAGGAAGCCCAGCGGCGGTTGCACCTCGTTGCCGAAGCAGCTGCGGGTGCCTTTGTGACAGGTCGGTCCGTGCGGATCGGCGAGTACCAGCAAGGTGTCGGCATCGCAGTCCACGCGCAGGGATTTCAACGCCAGCACGTGGCCCGAGGTTTCACCCTTGGTCCACAGGCGCTGCTTGCTGCGACTGAAGAAGGTCACTTGGCCCGTGGCCTGTGTCTTCGCCAACGCCTCGGCATTCATATAGCCCAGCATCAGCACTTCGCCGCTCAGCCAGTGCTGCACGATGACGGGGAGCAGGCCGTCGCCCTTGGCCCAGTCGAGGGCGGCAAGATCCATGGTTACCTCAGTCATGGCTGTCATCCGTTTTCGCTGCGGGGCGCACCAGCACGCCCTGCCCGCCCAGCCATTGCTTGAGCATGGGAATGGCGATGGCGCCCGAGTGGAACACGCTGGCCGCCAGCGCGCCGTCGACATCGGCCTGCACGAAGGCATCGCGGAAATGCTCCGGAGCGCCGGCGCCGCCGGAAGCGATCAGCGGCACCTGGCAAATCGCACGCGCCGCCTGCAATTGTTGCAGATCGTAACCCTGGCGCACGCCGTCGCTGCCCATGCAATTGAGCACGATCTCGCCTGCGCCCAGTTGCTGCGCCTCGACCATCCAGTCCAGCGTGCGCCGGGGCAACGCCTGTGTCCTCGACGGGTCGCCGGTGTATTGGCGCACGCGCCATTCGCCGTCGGCGTCGCGCAGGCTGTCGACGCCCACCACCACGCATTGCACGCCGAAGGCCGAAGCCAGTTCGCTGATCAGCGCGGGCCGTTCCAGCGCGGGCGAGTTCACCGAGATCTTGTCGGCCCCCGCATACAGCACCGCGCGCGCCTCTTCCACGCTGCGGATACCGCCGGCCACGCAAAACGGAATATCGATGACACGCGCCACCCGCTCCACCCAGCCGCGATCGACACTGCGGCCCTCGGGACTGGCGGTGATGTCGTAGAACACCAGTTCGTCGGCGCCTTCGTCTCGGTAGCGCAAGGCCAGCTCGACGATTTCGCCCATCACCACGTGATCGCGAAAGCGCACGCCCTTGACGACTTTGCCGTCGCGCACGTCCAGGCAGGGAATGATGCGACGACTCAGCATGCCGCGAGGGCCTCCGCCACGGTAAAGCGCCCTTCCAGCAGCGCGCGTCCCAGGATCACGCCGGCGGCGCCGGCGGCGCGCGCGGCACGGATATCGTCCAGCGAGCGCACCCCGCCCGAGGCCTGCACCGCCAGCGAGGGAACGCGGTGCGCCAGGTGCCGGTACAGCTCGAGATTGAAACCGGCCAGCATGCCGTCGCGATCGATGTCGGTGCATAGCAGATGCCTGGCGCCGCGCTCGGCATACCAGGGCGCCAGCTCATCGAGCGTGCGGGCCTCCATCGCCGTCCAGCCCTCGCTGGGCAATGCCCATGCCCCGTGCAGCCAGCGCGTATCCAGCGCCAGCGTAAAGCGCGCGGCGCCGTGGCTGCTCAGCCAGCCCGCTACCGTTTCCGGCTCGCGAATGGCCAGGCTGCCCAGCACCACGCGCGACACGCCGGCATCGAACAGGCGCTGCACGTCCGCCTCGCTGCGTACGCCACCACCGGCCTGGACGTGCATGCCGTCGCGGGCGATCGCCTCGATCACCGCGAGATTTTCCAGGCTGCCACCACGCGCGCCATCCAGATCCACCAGGTGCAGCCATGAGGCGCCGGCCTGCGCATAGCTGCGCGCCTGTGCTCGCGGGTCGACGTCGTAAGTGGTCTGCTGCGCGTAGTCGCCCTGCTTGAGGCGCACCACGCGGCCGGCGCGCAGATCGATGGCGGGAAGCACGGTGAACGCAGTCATAGCTCGAGAAAATTCTTCAGCAGACGGGCGCCGACGCTGGCCGAACGCTCCGGATGAAATTGCATGCCATGGAAATTGCCGCTGGCGATCACCGTGGCGAACTCGCCGCCGTAATCGGCGGTGGCCAGCGCGTAATCACCCACGGGCACGGCGTAGCTGTGCACGAAGTAGGCCCAGTCCTGTTCGCCCAGGCCAGCCAGCAGCGGGTGCTGCCGACGCCGGTTCAACCGGTTCCAGCCCATGTGCGGTACGCGCAACCCGGGCTGCTCGCGGAAACGGCGAACCGCCGCAGGCACGACACCGAGGCAGCTCACGTCGCCCTCTTCCGAACGTTCGCACAGCAGCTGCATGCCCAGGCAGACGCCCAGCACCGGCTGGGTGAGCGAACGCATCAGCTCCACCAGTCCCAGCTCCCGCAGCCGCGCCATGCCTGGGCCGGCAGCACCGACCCCGGGCAGGATCACCTTGTCCGCCGCACGAATGGTCGCGGCGTCCGCGGTGAGCGCCGCATCCACGCCCAGGCGCTGCAAGGCATAGCGCACCGAACCGATATTGGTGCCGCCCGCGTCGACCAGCACCACGCTCATCACAGCGCTCCCTTGGTGCTGGGCAGCTCGCTGCCCTCGCGCCGGATCGCCTGGCGCAAGGTACGCGCCACCACCTTGAAGCAGGCCTCGACCATGTGGTGCGCGTTCTCGCCATGCACGCTCAGGTGCAGGTTCGCGCCCAGCGTCTCGCACAGCGAGCGGAAGAAGTGCGGCACCAGCTCGGTGGGAATGTCACCCACGCGCTCGCGGGGAAAATGACCCTCGAACACGAAATAAGGCCGGCCGGACAGGTCGAGCGCGGCGCTCGCCTGCGACTCGTCCATCGGCAGGGTGAAGCCATAGCGGCCGATGCCGCGCTTGTCGCCCAATGCCTGGCGCAGCGCCTGCCCCAGGGCCAGCGCGCAGTCCTCGATGGTGTGGTGCTCGTCGATGTGGGTATCGCCGTCGCAGCGCAACGCCAGCGCGAAGCCGCCGTGCTTGCCGATCTGTTCCAGCATGTGGTCGAAGAAGCCCAGCCCGGTGTGGATCTGCGGCTCCGCCGTCTTGTCCAGGTTCACGCTGACGGTGATGCGGGTTTCGCGCGTGTTGCGTTCCACCGTGGCCATGCGCGGCGCATCGAGCAGTTGGTGCGCGATCTCCTCCCAACCCAGGCCATGCGGGCCGACACGGAAGCCGCGCACGCCCATGTTGGCGGCGAACTTCAGGTCGGTCTCGCGGTCGCCCACCATCGCGGATGCCGCGCGGCTCCAGCCATCGTCGGCCAGGTAGTGACGCAGCATGCCGATGCCGGGCTTGCGGGTGTCCTTGCGCTCGTGCAGAAAACTGCGATCGATCAGCACTTCGCGCACGCGGATGCCCTGCGACTCCAGAATGCGCATAAGCAGTTCGTGCGGGCCGATGAAATCCGCCTCGGGGAAACTGGGCGTGCCCAGGCCGTCCTGGTTGGTCACCATCACCAGCTCGTAGCCAGCCGCGACGAACCGCTGCAAGGCCGCAATGACCCCGGGCAGCAACGCGAACTTCTCGTAGCTGTCGATCTGGAAATCGTCCGGCTCCTCGATCAGGCAGCCGTCACGATCGATGAAAAGTATCTTGCGACTCAAGGTTGTCTACCTGCTGCCGATCCATCGGCCAAACCCCGGCCATCCAGGTCCAAGTTGTTTAGTAGTTCCAGTACCCGATCGTTCTCTTGCGGCGTGCCGATGGTGATGCGCAGCGCATCGCCCAGCTGGGGATAGCGGCGTACATCGCGCACCACAATGCCGGCGCCGAGCAGGCGTTGATGGACCGCCGCCGCATCATCGAAACGCACGGCGAGAAAATTGGCTTGCGATGGCAACACCTGGCGCACGCCCGGGAGCGCGGCGATGGCACTTGCCATGCGCCGACGCTGCTCGCGCACCACCGCCATGTGCTCGCGAGCCACCGCCTGCCCTTCGGCGGACAGCGCTTCCAGCGCCAATGCCACGCAAGGCCGGGGCAGCGGATAAGGCGCCATGATGCGGCGAAGCAGCGCGATGACCTGCTCGTTCGCCAGCAATGTGCCGATGCGCGCCCCCGCCAACGCCCATGCCTTGGACAACGTGCGCAGCACCGCAAGGTTGTCGTAGCGATCGATCAGCGAAACCGTGCTCACCGCATCGGCAAATTCGATATAAGCCTCGTCCACCACCAGCAAGGCGCGTCCAGCGAGTGCCGTGGCCAGGCGCTCCACCGCCGCGAGGCTCACCAGTTGCCCGGTCGGATTGTTGGGTGTGCATACGAACACGAGTTTCACCGCCGGCGTCAGCGCGGCGAGCACCGCGTCCACATCGAGCGAGAAGTCGGCGCCCAGGGGAACCTCCACGATGCCCGCGTTCTGGATACGCGCACTCACGGCGTACATGCCGAAGGTGGGAGGCTGGATGGCGATGGCGTCCTCGCCGGCACGGCAGAACGCACGCACCAGCAGATCGATCGCCTCGTCGCTGCCACGCCCCACCAGCACCTGCTCCGTACGCACGCCGTAGAGCGCGGCCAGCGCATCGAGCAGCGCCTGCGGCTGCGGATCGGGATAGCGGTTGCAAGCCAGCCCGTGATCGCCAGGAGGCGCCCAGGCCGATTCGTTGGCGTTGAGCATGATCGTGCCGCCACTGGCTTCCATGCGCGCCGACGAGTACGGCTGCATGGCGCGAATCTCGGGGCGCGCAAGGTCGAGCACGCTCATGCCGCGTCCTCCAGCGCCGCCAGCCGCAACGTCACGGCGCGGCGATGGGCTTCCAACTGCTCGGCGGCGGCCAGCGTCGCGGTGCATGGGCCAATGCCGCGCAGGCCGTCGGGCGTGAGTTCCTGCACGGTGATCTGCTTCTGGAAACTGGCCACCGAAACGCCGCTGTAGCTGCGCGCATAGCCATAGGTGGGCAACACGTGATTGCTGCCGCTGCAATAGTCGCCGACGGACTCGGGCGTCCACGCGCCAAGAAATACCGAACCCGCACTCTCGATGTCGGCGAGCAAATTGCGCGGACTGTCCACCTGCAGGATCAAGTGTTCCGGCGCGTAGCGATTGCTCACCTCGATGGCCTGGGCCAGCGACGACACGGCGATAAGGCGACTCTGCGACAGTGCCTTTTCGGCGATTTCCGCGCGCGGCAGCGCCGCGCATTGACGCGCCACCTCGGCTTCGACGGCATCGAGCAGCGTCGCCGACGGGCTGAGCAGGATGACCTGCGAATCCGCACCATGTTCCGCCTGCGACAGCAGGTCGGCGGCCACGAACACCGGGTTGGCAGCGGCATCGGCGATCACCAGCACTTCGGACGGACCGGCCGGCATGTCGATCGCGGCGCCCTCCGGATCGGACGACACCTGCAACTTCGCCTCGGTCACCCAGGCATTGCCCGGGCCAAACAGCTTGTCGCACTTGGGTACCGATTCCGTGCCGTAGGCCATCGCGGCGATCGCCTGCGCGCCGCCCAGCTTGAATACCTTGTGCACGCCGGTGATGCGCGCCGCGTACAGCACGGCTTCGTCGCAGCGGCCATCGGCACGCGCGGGCGAACATAGCACCACCTCGGCGCAACCGGCGATGCGCGCGGGCACGCCGAGCATCAACGCGGTGGAAGGCAGCGGCGCCGTGCCCGCAGGCACGTACAGGCCCACCCGGTGGACCGCGCGCAGCACGCGCTCCACGCGCACGCCCTCGGCGGTGTCCAGCGCAACGGCTTGCGGAGCCGCCGCGCGGTGGAAGGCTTCGATGCGCGCCGCGGCTTCCGCGATGGCGGCCTTCAGCGCGGGCGCCAGGGCCGCCTCGGCGTCGCGAAACTCCTGTTCGGTGACCTCGACGACATCGAGCGTGCAGCGATCGAAACGCGCGCTGAGCTCGCGCAGCGCCAGATCACCATCGGCGCGCACGCGCGCGACGATCTGCTCCACGCCGCTGCGCAGGCTTTCGGCGCGCGACTGCGCCGGACGCGCCAGCGCAGCGCGCTGTCCCGCGGTATCCAGTGCATTCCAGTCAAGACGGTTCATGCGGATCTTTCCCTTGTTGCTGCCTGCATCACGCAAGCATCTTTTCGACCGGCAGCACGAACATCTCGCGTGCGCCGGCCTTCTTGATCTCTTCCAGCTGCCGCCAGCTCACTTCACCGGCGCATAGCGCCTGCAGCATCAGCTGGTCCGGCTGGCCGGCCACCGGCAACAGGGTCGGTTGCGGGCCGCCGGGCAACAGGCGGATCACCGCATCGAGTGCGCCACGCGAGGTCTGCAACAGCAGCAGGCGCGACTCGCGTACCTGGATCACGCCATCGAGCCGCTTGAGCAGCAGCTCGATCATGTCGCCACGCTCATCGGCGGGCAGTACCTGTGGACCGGCCAGCACCGCCTCGCTTTCCAGCAGCACTTCCGCCTCGCGCAGCTGGTTCGCCACCAGCGTGCCGCCGCTCTGCACCAGGTCGCAGATGGCGTCGGCGGTGCCCAGGCGCGGCGCGATCTCCACCGAGCCGGCCAGCACGACCACGCCCGCGTCGACGCCATGCGTGCGCAGCCACTCGCCAAGCAGGCCCGGATAGGACGTGGCGATGCGCTGCCCCTGCAATTGCGCGGGGCTGCGGTAGTCCAGCTCCTGCGGCACGGCGATGGAGAGCCGGCAACGCCCGAAGCCCAGCGGACGCCATTGGGCCAGTTCGGGGCCTTCGCGACCGGCGGTGAGCTGGTATTCGCTGAGCACGTTGCGACCGACGATGCCCAGATCGCACACGCCCTGGGCGATCAGCCCCGGGATATCGTCGTCGCGCACCAGCAGCAGGTCGACCGGCTCGCCCTCGCCGAAGCAGAACAGCTTGTCGCGACTCTGGCGGAAGGTGAGTCCGCAACGATTGAGCAGCTCAAGCGCGGGCTCGGTGAGCCGGCCGGATTTCTGCATCGCGATACGCAGTCGGTCACGCGGTTTCATGCCTTTGCCTTCTTGCTGGCCGACCGGCGACGGGCGGCGCGGGCGGCTGCGGCGAGATAGCCGCCACTGCCCTGGTTGATGTAGCGGGCCACACGGCCGATGGTGGTGATGCTTACGGCGGTGCGCTCATGGATTTCGCGATAGGCCACGCCATCGAGCAGGTACGGCACCACGCGCCAGCGGTCGACCATCACCTCCAGCTCGGCCGGCGTGCACAGGTCGTGCAGGAAGGCCGACATTTCCTCGGCGTTCTTCAGCGACAGCAGCGCCTCGCAAAGACTGAGCTCGGCGGACTCCGCGGGGGTTTCGGGATCGATCGATCGACGCTTCATAATGTACTAACGCATTAATACAGTGGAGCGCATGATACGCAACGTGCCGCGCCGCAGCAAGCCGCCGCGAAAACCGCCACGGGATCGGTTAAGCCATCCGCACTAGTCGTCCCGTGGCCAGGCCCACCCTTCGGGGTATTCGCCTGATGGCAATTTCTTGCGACCATCGATGCTGCCGGTCGCAAGATCCCAGCCACGAAGGACTCACCGATGCATCCTTTCGAAGCCACCCGGAACGACACCGGCAAGGCGCAAGCCGCCGCCATCCTTTCCCGGCTGCTCGCCGAACTGGCCCATGCCGGCATCCTGGAAGGCGAGCCGGCCACCCTCGCCGGGCAGCTGCTGGCCCGGGCGTGGACCGGGCATGCCGACCTGCTCGATGGCGCCACGGAGCCCGCACCCCACGAAGTTGCGATCGCCGCCATGGCGCTGGCCCTGGCCGTGCGGCACCAGGCCCAGCGGCAGAACGAGACGCTGCAGGGCGTGTACTTCCTTGCCCTGGGCATGATCCTCGATGAGATCGCCCGGCATGCGGCCAGCTATCCGTTCCGCGCCGTGGACCTGCGCCTGCTCGACGCGGCGGCGGCCACCTTCTCGGCACCCGCCGAGGAACTGCGCCAATCGCCCATCATGGACTGGCACGGCCTGTAAGCCCCTCGCCGTCTCGCCAAGCGCCCCGGGCCAGGCTATATTAGATAGGTAACCTATCTATTTATCTCACCCAGTGAAGGCATGACCACGCTCCCCTTACCCCAGGGCGACGCCCTGATGCTCGCCGAGCAACTGCGCCCGGCGCTGCATCGCCTCTATCGCCAGTTGCGGCGCGACAGCGAGGACATGGGTATCTCGACGCTGCAGAAGCTGCTGCTGGTGGCCATCCTCGACCATCCCGGCATCGGCGTGGGCGAGCTCGCGCAGATGGAACGGCTGCGCAGCCCCACCATCAGCGGCCACATCAAATCGATGGCCGCCGCCGGGCTGGTGAAGCGCACTGCGGCGGCGTCCGGCGACAAACGACGCGTGGGCCTGGAGATCACCCCGGCGGGCCATGCGATGGTCGAAGCCATGCGCAAACAACGCACCGACAGCCTGGCCCAGGCCCTGGCCAGGTTGTCGCCCGAATCACGCGAGGCGATCCGCCACGCCATCACCGCCTTGAACGAGATCGGCGCATGACCAAACCGACTTACGCCACCCCGGCCGCACCCCACGGTGCCACGGCCACGGCAAGCCACCCTTCCGCCCAGGAAATCAGCCGGGTTTTCATCGGACTGGTGATCGTGCTGGCGCTCGGCGCCATCGACCAGAGCATCGTGGCGACCGCCCTGCCCCGCATCGTCAGCGACCTCGGCGGCTTCAATCACCTGTCCTGGGTGGTGACGGCCTATGTGCTCGCCTCCACCGCCACCATGCCGCTGTACGGCAAGCTGAGCGACCAGTACGGCCGCAAGCCGATGATCTTCGTCGCCATCCTCACCTTCCTGCTCGGCTCGGTGTTGAGCGGCGCCGCGCAGAACTTGCTGGAGCTGATCATTTTCCGCGCGATCCAGGGCGTGGGTGCGGGTGGCCTGTTGCCACTGGCCCAGATCATCATCGGCGACATGGTGCCGCCCACGCAGCGTGGCCGTCGCCAGGGCGTGATCGCCGCGATCTTCGCCATCTGCAGCGTGGTGGGCCCGGTGATCGGCGGCGTCATCACCGACCTGTTGTCATGGCACTGGATCTTCTACGTCAACCTGCCGATCGGCGCGGTGGCGCTGGTGATGATCGGCAGGACGCTGCGCCAATACACGCCGCTGCACGCGCGACGCATCGATTACCTCGGTTCGGTGCTGATGACCACCTGCACCGTGGCGCTGTTGCTGGTGCTGACCCTGGGTGGTTCCGAATGGCCATGGAACTCGACGCCCATCGCGGGCCTCGCCCTGTGCGCCGCGCTGACCGGCGTGTTGTTCGTGCGCCACGTGAAGCACGAACCGGAACCGGTACTGCCGCTCGACCTGTTCCACAACCGCCTGTTCGTCATCGCCTGCATCGTGCTGGCGCTGACCTTCATGGGCCTGCTCGGCGCCAGCCTGTTCTTCCCGCTGTTCTTCCAGCTGGTGATGGGGGTCAGTCCGGCACGCTCCGGCCTGCTGACCGCGCCGCTGATGGCGGGCATCGCTACCGCTTCGCTGTTCAACGGCCGCGTGCTGCTGCGCTCGGGCCGCTACAAGCCCGCGCAGGTCGCGGGGCTTGGCATCGCCACGCTGGCGTTTGCGGTATTGGCCTGGAGCGCATCGACGGCGCAGGGATTTGGCATCATCGAGCCGTGCATGCTGACGCTGGGGCTGGGCCTTGGACTGGTGATGCCGAACATGACCATCGCCGTGCAGAACGCGCTATCGCCCGCGCATCGCGGCGTGGGCACGGCGACGCTGGCGTTCTTCCGCTCTCTGGGCGGGCTGATCGGCGTGGCCGGATCGGGCGCGATCCTGTCCTGGCAACTGCGCCGGCAGAACGCTGGCCAGTTGCCCGTGATGCTCACCGAAGGCGGGATGAAGCCGGCCGGCGCGCTGCCGCTGCATGTCCAGGACGCCACCATGGCGCTGTATCGACACGCCATTTCCTCCACCTTCCTGCTCGGCACCTGCATCGTCGCCTGCGCGTTCCTGGTGATCCTGCTGTTGCCGGAGCTACCGCTGCGCGATCACCATCACGCACCGGCACCGGCGGCCGACTAGTTCATGGGCTGCGCACGCTGCGCGTTTTCGCGATCCTCGCGAAAGCGGGGATCCCGTGTCTCTCGCTGAGGCGCTGGACCCCGCTTTCGCGGGGATGACGGTGAAGGCTTTCGCCTTACGCCGGCGCAAATGCCCGCTGCCGCACCAGTTCGCACACCTTGCGCACGTCGCCGTCCATCGCACGATCGCGCGCCATGAAGCCGATGTGCCGGCGCACCGCTTCGTGCGCCTTGCGTACCGCGGCGCCGGCATGGAAATCACCCACACTGGCCAGCGCCGTGGTGAGCTGCTTCACTTCATCGACGAACTGCGCGTAATGCGGATGCCCCTCGCGCGGCGCGTTGGCCACCTTGCCGGCCAGCGTCTGCCAGTCGCCACGCGCGGCGAGGCGGCACGCCGCATTGAGCATGGCCTGGCGGAAGTCCAGCGCCTGGGCGGCGGTGTACAGCTCCAGCGCGATCACATGGCCAAGGTCTTCCATCATCTCCAGCACATGGCGCGCCTCGTTGGCGCCCATCGAGACATGGTCTTCGGCGTTCGCACTGGTCGGCACGGAATACACGCTGGCCGGATGCGCGCGGGTCGCCAGGTCATTGACCAGCGCCGCAGCGGTGTACTGCACGATCATGAAGCCGGAATCGGTGCCGTCCTCGTTGCCGGTGAGGAAAGCCGGCAGGCCATCGTTGGTGGCCGGGTCGACCAGCTTGTTGAGGCGACGCTCGGCAATGGAGGCCAGCACCGGAATCGCGGCCTTCACGTAGCTCATCGCCAGCGCCAGCGGCATGCCGTGAAAATGGCCGGCGGAGATCACCTGTTCCTCGATGAACCGCGCATCCTCGGCATCGGGGAAGATCAGCGGATTGTCGGTGACCGAGTTAAGCTCGATATCGATCACGCGGCAGGCCTGTGCCCACGCGTCGCGCACGGCGCCATGCACCTGCGGCATGCAGCGCAGGCAATAGGCGTCCTGCGGCTGGTGCTTCTTGCCACCCTTGAACGGCAGGAAGCGCGCATAGAACGCCTCGCGACCGTGGCGCTGGTTGGCCGGCACCCAGTCCCAGCCGATGTCGAAAGTGAGCGCCTGATCCGCCGGGTCGGCCCAGGCGTCCGCCGACCACGGCCTGAAGCGCGGCACCAGGTGGTAAGGAATGTCGACCAGCGTGCTGCCTTCCAGCAACTGGCGCACATGCGCGGCCACCTCGACCTGCCCCGGATGCGGACGCAAGGCATGCACCTCGGGCCGCAATGCACCGCTGCGGCCGGCAAACGCATCGAGCGTCATCGCCGCCGCCAGGTCGGCCAGATCGAGCAGGTGTTCCAGCTCGTCCAGCGCCAGCGCTGCCGTGGCCAGCATCTGCGCGGTACCGTTGTTCAATGCCAGGCCTTCCTTGAAGGACAGGCGAATCGGCGAAAGACCCGCGCGCCTGAGCGCTTCGGCGCCCGTCACGCGCTCGCCCTGATAGAACGCCTCGCCGCCGCCCAGCAGCACGATGGCCAGGTGCGAAAGCGGCGCGAGGTCGCCACTGGCGCCCACCGAACCCTTCTCCGGCACCACCGGCACCACGTCGGCATTGAGCATCGCGGTAAGCGCCTTGAGCGTTTCCACGCGAATGCCCGAATGGCCGCGCATCAGCGTGTTGATGCGGATCACCAGCATGGCGCGCACCACCTCGGGCGCGAATGGCTTGCCCACGCAAACCGCGTGAGTGGTGATCAGGTTGTGCTGCAGCTCTTCCAGCAGCGTGCCTTCGGGCTTGCCGGGATTGCCGCCCGGCAGCTCGTCGCGCAGGCGATGCGCGCCCAACAGCTTGTCCGCGTTGCTGCCGAAGCCGGTGGTGACGCCGTAGGTGGGTTCGCCGCAGCTCACCTTGTCGGCCAGGAAGTCGGCCGCGCGCTGCACGCGCAGCAGCTGCGCTTCGTCCAGCTCCACGCGCAGGCCCTGGCGAGCGACGGCCACCAGCTGTTCGCGGGTCAGGCTGTTGCCGTCCAGGAGAATGGTCTTTGCAGTCATGCTTGGCTCCAGCCCGGACGGGCTTTCGTTTGCGTTTTAGGTCACGACCACTGCGCTGGGGAAACGCGGTGGCCGTGCTTCATGCGATGCGATCAGGCGCCGATTTCCGCCTGCGCCAGCTCGACGCGCAAGGTCTTGATCAGCTCGCTGCGCGGCACTTCGAACTGGTCTTCGCGACGCAGGTCCTTCACGGTGACCACGCCCTTGGCCAGCTCGTCCTCGCCCAGCACGATCACGAAGCGGACGCCCGCGCGATCGGCATACTTGAACTGCTTGCCCAGCTTGCCGCCTTCCAGCACCACCTCGGTGGCGATGCCCGCGCCGCGCAACTCGCCGGCCAGCGCCAGGTAAGCCGGCAGCTGCGCCGCATCCATCTGCGTCACCAGCACATCGACCGTGCTGCGCGCCGTGCCGACCAGGCCGGCCTCGCGCAGCTGCCAGTAAAGACGCGTCAGGCCAATGGAAATGCCCACGCCCGGCAGGTGCGACTTGGTGTACTGGCCGGCCAGGTTCTCGTAGCGGCCGCCCGAGCAGATCGAGCCGATCTGCGGATGATCGTTGAGCGTGGTCTCGTAGACGGTGCCGGTGTAGTAGTCCAGGCCACGCGCAATGGAGAGGTTGAGCATGTAGTGCGACTCGGGCACGCCGAAGTCGCGGATCAGGCCCAGCACTTCCTTCAGCTCGGCACGGCCCTGCTCCATGATCTCCGGGCCGGCGCCCAGCGCGTCGAGCTGGTCGAACGCGTCCTGCAGCGAACTGGAGCGTACCTGCACGAAATCGAGGATCTTCTGCGCCGTCTCGGCGCTCAACCCGAACTGCTCGCCGGTCAGCGTGTCGCGCACGTAGTCGGCGCCGCGCTTGTCCAGCTTGTCCACCTCGCGCAGCACCAGCGTCTGCTGCTCGCTGTCGGTGACGCCCAGGCTTTCGAAGAAGCCGCGCATCAGCTTGCGGTTGTTGAGCTGGATGGTGAACGCGCCGATGTTCAGTTCGCGGAACACGCTATAGATGACGGCCGGCACTTCGGCGTCGTAGCGCACCGACAGGCTGTCCTTGCCGATCACGTCGATGTCGCACTGGTAGAACTCGCGGAAACGGCCACGCTGGGCACGCTCGCCGCGGTACACGCGCTGCATCTGGTAACGGCGGAACGGGAACGACAGATCGTGCTCGTGCTCGGCCACATAGCGCGCCAGCGGCACGGTGAGGTCGAAGCGCAACGCCAGCTCCGGCTTCTCGCCCTGCTCCAGCGCGCCGGTGGACTGCACGAAATACACCTGGCGCTCGGTCTCGCCGCCGGTCTTGGTCAACAGCACGTCGGCATATTCGATCACCGGCGTTTCGATCGGCAGAAAGCCAAAGCGCTCGTAGTTGCGGCGGATCACGTCGAGCATGCGCTGGAACGCGATCTGGTCGAGCGGCAGCAGCTCGAGCACGCCGGGCATGGTGCGGGCCGGGGTAAGCGCCATGAAATCCTCTGCTTAGCGGTAGGAAAACGTCGGTTCACCGCCCGCGCGGCATGCCGCTGGACGGAGCCGCATAGGTTAGCAGAATGGCGCCCCGCCCCTTGCCGTAGCGGCGCCGAGGCACGGCAGGAAACCGACGACAAAAAATTCGCGACCAACCTGTTGCCAAGCCCACGAGAGGCCATTAAGATACGCGGCTCCCACGGGGTGTAGCTCAGCCTGGTAGAGCGCTACGTTCGGGACGTAGAAGTCGCATGTTCGAATCATGTCACCCCGACCAAAATTCGAAGTAGTCAAGGCTCTGAAATCCGCTTAACAGCGTGCTTTCAGGGCCTTCTTCTTTTCCGGCCCGCAACTTGCCCAGAATCACTGGGAACAGGCGTAAACAGCCATTGCTCGGAGCCGGCGCCCCAAACGTAATCCCCAACCAGGATGGCCGCTAAACCGTTGATCCACCTGGCCTAAATATCTACCTTTTCTCTCGCCGCATCGGGCGTACATAGCGGCATGCCTCGCGTAGCGCCATAGCAGTGAAGATGGCATCGCACCATTGACAAGCCATCGTCGATGCTCTGGTTGCAGCCTACAGGCCACCGGGACGAATCTTTCGTCCCTTGGGACAAGGGCGGCCCAGACCAGGAACCCGATCCTTCCGCCCTTTCAAAATGCCAGACAGTCGTCGGCTCTGCTGGAATGAGCACTTCTTATCTGACTCAGGTTGCTCATGCCCCCGTAATCGCGGCCCCAAGCGGATAGCCGACACAAAGATTCGATAACACTAAGCCCATCCCATCACGACTGTTTTGTCGAAGATTTACATGTTTCGGCGGTACTCGCCGCCCACGTCGTACAAGGCGTGGCTGATCTGGCCGAGCGAGT